>NZ_JBFUGF010000001.1:0-3671130 GCF_056403055.1 Polaromonas sp. P3_A5 | reverse complement strand
GGCGGGTAACACTGCCTTGCTGGGCAGCGTCATTGCCAGCGACACCCAGGCCGTCAATGCCCAGAAGAACAGCTTCAAGACCGGCGGCACCCTAAGCATCAGCGACATCCAGAACACCGCCAGCTACAAGGGCGAGTCAATCGGCATCAGCTTTGGCGGCGGCGCCACTGCCAAGACTGCCGGCATCAACGGCCTGGGCATAGGCATCGGCTCAGACAAGGGCGATGCCAGCAGTACCAGCAGCGCAGGTATCAGCGGTATTGCCGGCAATACCGCCGTCAGGAGCACGGATGCCGAGACCGGCCTTAAACCCATCTTTGACGCAGCCCGGGTACAGGCCGAGATCAATGCGCAGGTGCAAATTACGCAGGCGTTTACACGCGAAGCGCCCAAAGCGGCTGCCAGCTTTGCCGACAGCCAGGCCAAGAGCCTGCGAGATCAGATCAAGGAAACCATGACGCCGTCAGAAAAGACGGCCCTGATTCAGGAAGCCGAGAAGTGGGGAGAAGGCGGCATCTACCGGATCGCCCTTCACACGGCAGTAGGCGCGTTGGGCGGCGGCATGGACGGCGCCTTGGGCGCGGCTACCAGCGCCAGTTCAGCCAACCTGATGAACGCGTTCCAGGACAACCTGCAGTTAGGCCTGCAAACGGCAGGCTTGGGTGACGGCGTCTCCAAGAGCATTGCTCAAGTCGTTGCCGGGCTGACGGCCGCAGGCATTGGCGCTGCTGTGGGCGGAACTCAAGGGGCGGCCACTGCCTGGACTGTGGATGCCAACAATCGGCAGTTGCACTATACCGAGACCCAAAAGCTAGATGCAGCAAAAAGAGGAAAAACCACAGAGGAGAAACGCCGACTGGACGCCGCAGCGTGCGCACTTACCCGGTGTGCCGACGGCATTCCTGATAGTGACCCAAACTGGATCAAGCTCAACGACATGCAGCGAGTGGGTGAAACATACGCGGCGGAAAAAGCGATTCTCCAAAAAACAGGGGAGTTTATTTACACCAATCTTGACGGAATAAGAGATGGGCTGACACGAAATGGCGAAGTGGTTACACGCGTGGGAGGCGCGGTTAACCTCGGCGCTGGCGCCATCGGCACAGTTGGCGGCGGTGTGATTGCAGCGGGTGGTGCAGCATCATGCATTGAAACTTTGGGACTTGGCTGTGTAGCCGTCCCCATCGGGATTGGCATCGCTGGGGCGTCCAACCTCCAGATGCAGCAAGGGAATGCGGCAGCCTTTGGTGCCTACCGCTCAAACGAAGGTCAGCGTGTTCTGGACTCTTTCAACCTGGAAACATATCCTGGCGAGCGTGATCCGCTCATGCTCCTTGGAATTGATGCCGCCAAGTTCGGGCTCGCGTATCTGGGAGGAAAATATATTCCAAAGGCACTAGCCAAGGCCGAAGGAATAAGCGCAAGTCCGGGGGGGAGCATTGTTGGTGAAGTTGTCGCAACAACAAAACCACTAGCACTGCCGGCCCCAAAACCGGGTGAAGTGATTCCAAATGCAATGAGTGCGGAAGAAATTTCTCAGGCAGCCGATATCGTTGCATACAAGGGCGGAAGATTTGTGGGACAGCTGAGCCACAATACCCCGGGAATTGATGGCTGGTTAAATGGTGTCCCTGTTAGCCTAAAGGAAGTAACAGGAAATGGCATGACAGCAGTGCAGCGAAATATCGTTGATGGAACTAAGCAAATGGTTAACGCAAAGCAAATTGGCGATATGTACGTAGATGCCACCAAGACTGGCATATCAGTTCAAGACGTCACAAGCTGGGTCAAACCGGGGTCACCTGTCTCCAACATCCTGAACGAAGGTACCGTGGGCAACATCAATATTAAAACCATAAATGGATGGATAACATTGACTCGTTCTACGCTGACGACTAAGGGCACGCCATGAAAAGTTCTTTTGTCCAGATGGATGCCAATCCAACACAGGACGAATTAACGAGCGCCATAAAAAATGGCTTCTCCCGTTTCAAACAAAAGACGCCAACCTTGACGATGGAACTGGTTGGGCCAATTCACCGAGATCCTTATGTAAAGGGCGCGGCTGAAAATGAATGGTGCTGGGTTTCAATTTCTGAGCAGCCTATTGATGAAAGAATTCCCGACGCCAAGAAATACATGGGATCGGTGAGTACCCGAGGAGATGATTTATTTGCTGCTCTGGTGACTTATTCGCTGTGCAAAGAATTTGGCGATTCTGTTGATGACAATGCTGGTTACCTTGAGGCCGGAAAAGAGTTCACCCTTGCTGAGCTTGAGGCCGCGTTGCAAGCCAAGCTACGCGTTTGATGATTGATTCCCATAGCGACTTAAACCATTTAGACAGGTAATTTTCCAGCCGCCCTTGATCAGCTTGTATCAACTTTGAGGGTCAAGAAAATGCGGGACTCGGATAGGAATTCACCCTCGCCTCCGGCCAAGACATCAAGGTCCAGGGCTCCAGCGTGATTGGCGACACCGGCACCACCCTGGCCGCCGGCCGCAACATCGCCATCGAAGCGGCCACCAACACCAGCAGAAGCACGTCTTTCTTTGAGAAGAAGGAGTCGGGTTTCTTCCAGGAAGGCCTGTCTTACAACGCCAGCGAGCAGTCCAACGACAGGCAGGGCCGCAACACAACCGCAGCGGCCAGCACCGTGGGCGCACTGCAAGGCAACGTGGTCGCCGTCGCCAACAACAACTACCGCCAGGTCGGCAGCGACGTGATCTCACCGCAAGGCAATATCACCATCAGCGCCGCCAAGGTGGACATCGTGGAAGCCCGCGAAACCAGCCGCAGCACCACGGAAGATAAAACCTCCCAAAGCGGCTTTGGCGTCACCTTCAGCAACCCCGTGCTGTCGGCCATCGAAAGCGTGCAGCAAAGCGCCCAGGCCATCAGCAACGCCAGCAAGGTCAAGGACTCGCGCATACAGGCACTGGCCGCAGCCAGCACGGCACTCACGGCGTACAACACCTACAACCAGGTCGCAGCCCTGGTGAAGGACCCGGCCGCAGCAGCCAGCATCGGCGTAAACCTGAGCATCGGCTCCAGCAAGAGCCAGAGCAACACAGAGAACACCAGCAACACGGCCGTGGGCTCCAATGTTGCCGCTGGCGGCGACATCACCATCGCGGCCACTGGTGCAGGCTTGGACAGCAACCTCACGGTGCAAGGCAGCCGCATCAACGCCGGCGGTAGCGCCAGCCTCATGGCAGACAACCAGGTCAACCTGCTCGCCGCCATCAACACCGCCAGCGAGCGCAACAGCAACAGCAACTCGGGCGCCAGCCTGGGCATCGGCTTCAGCGTGGGCGCCAAAAGCGGCTTCAGCCTGAACGCCAGCGTCTCCAGCGGCAAGGGCGAAGGCAACGGCGACGAGATCCGCTACACCAACACCCAGGTGCAGGCCGGCAACACGCTGGTGATCGCCTCGGGCGGCGACACCAACCTCATAGGCGCGGTCGCAGCTGCCAAACAGGTCACCGTGCAAACCGGCGGCGACCTCATCATCCAGAGCCTGCAAGACCAGTCCGTCTACAAAGAAACGCAAAGCAGCGCCGGTGCTGGGGTGAGCCTGTGCATACCGCCCTTCTGCTATGGCTCCAGCAGCGGTAGCGTAAGCGGAGGCAAAAGCAACATCGACAGCAACTACCAAAGCGTTGGCGAGCAAAGCGCGATTCGCGCGGGCGATGGCGGCTTTAACGTTGCCGTGGGCGGTAACACGACCCTGGCTGGCGGGCAGATCACCAGCACCCAAAAGGCTGTGGACGACGGCAAGAACAGTTTCCAGGCCGGCGGTGTGTTGACGCTCACCGACATCCAGAACGTTGCCAGTTATGAAGGCAGCGGCTACCAACTGGGAGCGGGGCTGAGCGGAACCCTCGGCGACCAAAGCAGCCCAGGGGCGATAGCTGACATGCGTGACCGCGGCATGACCGATGCACAAATCGAACGGGCCAGCCACACCGTAACCCGCCCGGGCGGAGGCGCCGGTTATGGGCAGACCAGCGGCGACGCCAGCAGCACCACCACGGCAGGGATCAGCGGCATTGCAGGCAACACGGGCGCCCGAACCGGTGACGCTGAAACCAGCCTCAAGCCGATCTTTGATAGGGACAAGGTCAGGGCGAATATTGATGCGCAGATCGCTATTACTGCGGCGTTTGGGCGGTCTGCCAGCACGGCTTGGGGCGACTACGCGAATCAGCAACAAGCTGGCGCACCGGATGCCAAATCCGCCGCCTGTTGGGCTGAAGGGGGCGCCTGCCGGGTTGCCGGCCATATCCTGATCGGCGGATTGGGTGGCGGCGTAGGCGGCGCTGCAGGCGCCGGCGCCGCGGCACTTGCAGCAGACGAGATTAACAAGCTCACAGAGGACCTGCCCCCGGTCCTTAAAAACCTTGTGGGCGCGGGCATTGCCGCCAGTATTGGCGCAGCGGCCGGTGGTTTGACAGGGGCAGCTGCTGCGTTTAACGAAGACACCAACAACAGGCAGCTCAACCCCAACCAGATCAGCCGCATCCAGCAGCTGGCCAATGGCAGCAATGCGGCTGTGGCACGCCTGACGATAGCCGCCTGTGCGATTCGCCGGTGCGCAGATGGCGTGCCGCCCACCGATGCCAATTACCGCTTGCTGTCGGATATGCAAGCGGCTGGCGCCACCGACGAATATGCTGCAGAGCGCAGCACCTTGGCCCAACAAACCTATAGAGTCGGCACCAACCCAAGTAATCAGACGTCACCGCTGAAGCTGTTCAACGACTACAACGCCTCGGACAGCGCGGTGGATGCGTTTACCAGCAGCAACGGCGGCATTCGTACCATGGGACTGCTGCAGGCGCTGGGCGGGGCCGGGATGATAGTCGCGGGCACAGGCGCTTGTACGACCGGGTTTGGCTGCTTCCTGGGTGGTGCGGGTGCGACCTTTGGGTGGGATCAGGTCGTAACAGGTAGCAATACCGCCGCAACAGGGCAGCCTACGCTTACGATGGGAGAGCAAGTTCTGCAAGGCATGGGCCTGAGCCCGCAAGCTGCTGCGCTGACTTATGCAGCACTGGGACTTTCGCCGGCTGCGGTGGAAGGTATATTGCTGAATCGGACCGTTAATGCACAGGCGGCGGCCTATGCGGCGGCCAGAAATACGTATGCTACAAATGGGGCAAGTGGGGGAACGGCAGTAGCAGGAGAAATTGCAACCCCGGTGACTTCTGGCGGGACGGCGAATGTGGTGACCGTGCCAGGACTGAAAGGGCAGCTGGCCGCCGAAAATCTTGCCAACATTGCGGCGCAGGATGCGAGACTTGCGAAAGCGGCGAGCGGCAGTGGAGTGCCAAATCCGAATTTCTCCGTCGGAAGCGGTACGGCGACCGAAGCGAATAGCTTGGGGCAGATATGGGTAGGTGATGGAGCGCGACCATTGAACGGTGTACCCGGCGGATTGATCAGCGCTGACGGTACGCGAGTCTTTAGGCCTCCGACTGCAAAGCCCAATGCACCTGCCGAGTTCAATCCGACCGGTGTCCAGGCCAACTTCCAGATGAGGGACCCGAATACAGGGGCTGTAATTTCCAACGGACACATGGTGATCAAATGAACAAACCCACTCTCAAAGGGATTGATTTCGGTGCAGAGGATCTCAACACCTACACCCCGCAAACACCAGACAACTTTTGCATGTGGCTGACCTTAGCGATCGGACCAGAGGGGATTGAAGGCAGTCATCTGTTCCAAGTTGGGATATGCACAAATTCGTGGCTTGCGCATCAGCTATCGATCAAGAGTGCATATGTTTTGCGGCACATGATCCTCGTTGAAAGTTTCGATTTTGAATTGATCAAGAAGACAGTTAGCGAGATTATTGAGAACGCTGAACGCCCTACTTGGGAGCAGTCAGTACCAATTCTTTCCAGATACTTTGCGTGGGAGTATGAGGACTACCAGTCGTAAAGGACGTTGTGTTGGATCTGAGATGATTTTGAAAGCCATTGAAACGGCTGAGGTGCAAAAGGTCATCTCCGTTTCAGCGCAACTCGGTCTAACAAACGCAAGAGTGTTGATTTCCATCACAACTTAAACCACTTAGACGAGTAATTTTCAGTCGACCTTGACCCGCTCGGGTCTGGCTTTGCAGTGCAAAAAGAGGCGGAACTCGGAAGTAAATTCACCCTTTGGTGACCAGTTGTTTCCCAAGCGCATGGAGCAAAATTTGATGGAAAGACTGGGTCAAGTAGCTGCGGAACGCAACACTCGGTAAATTTATGAAATTTTGGCAACTTCTAAGCATTGCTGGCGAAAAATTGGTTGCGGAAAAGGCCACAACAAATTCTTTATGGGCGCACTACGCCATCTGGATTGGCGACTTGCCTGCAATCGTCAACAGTCAAAATAGAGAAAAGTTGGACGCGAATTTAGATTTCGCTTTTGTTAGCTGCGTCCTATCAGAAGTTCAGCAAATTTGCTACTTCGGTAGTGACGGAATTTTGAGATCTTGGAGGTTTTCTCCTGAAGATAAGCCAGTGTCTCTGCTAAGTGTTTTTAACTCATACGGCGGTGACATATTGGAGGAGATCCTTGAGAAAGGAAGTGTAAAACCATAGAACCGCACAACTCCTTGCAGGCAGCCTGAGCCTGAACGCCGGCAACAACGTCAACCTCAGCGCAGGCCGGCAGACCAACAGCTTCGGCTTTGGCATGACCACCGCCGAGAGCGACCTCTTCAGCAGCTCCAGCACCAAAGAGCGCCGCAGCACTGATCAGGACAACCCCGTCGGCTGTTGATTTCCATCACAACTTGAACCACTTAGACAGGTAATTTTCAGTCGGCCTTGACCCGCTTGGGTCTGGCTTTGCCGTTCAAAAAGAGGTGGAACTCGGAGAGGAGTTCACCTTTTGATGACCCTTTGTTCCTCAAAGCGCATGGATCAAGATTTGATGGAAAGACTGGGTCAACTAGCGGCGCAACTCAACAATCAAATAGGCCTCTAGCCTAGATGGGGCGTGCGCCAGCTGCTATAAATTCAATGGCATCACCAGCTACACCAACACCCAAGTCAAGGCTGGTGAAAAAGTCAGCCTGACCACGGGCGGAGACGCCACCCTGCAGGGTGCCGTGATCCGGGCCGAGCAGGTCAAGGCCGACATTGGCGGCAACCTCAACATCGCCTCATTGCAGGACAGCAGCACCTACACCAGCAGCCAGCAAAGCCTGGGCGGCTCACTGAGTGTGGGCGTCGGCAAGATCAGCGGCAGCATCAGCGCTTCCAGCAGCAATATCAACTCCAACTTCCAGAGCGTTGCCGAACAAAGCGGCATCAAGGCCGGAAGCGGCGGCTTCCAGGTCAGCGTGGCGGGCAACACTGCCAATGCCCAGGGTCCATCTTTTGGCGCCGACCGGAAAGGGCGTATTGCCACTGTGGCCTATTGTGGGACGGCGTCTTGTCCTACGCATAACGCAGATGCGGTAAACCGGGCATTTTTAAGCTGGCTGACTACCATTTATCCAGGTGTTACAAGCCGCTGTGTTCTTTAACGAGTGTTGCGGATTGTTCTTTCATTGCCAAGTCGGCTCACAAACCGCTTTTCCTGCAACCATGACTTCAAAGAACCCAACCGAGCTCCATTTTCTTTCCACCGGTATAGCCGGCCTGGACAATATTCTGGGCGGCGGCCTCATCAAAGACCGCATTTACCTGATCGAAGGTGAACCTGGCACCGGCAAGACCACCACCGGGCTGCAGTTTCTGGTCGAAGGCGCCCGGCGCGGTGAGTCGGTTGTCTACATCACGCTGGCCGAAACGGCCGCAGAACTGGGTGGTGTTGCCGAATCCCATGGCTGGGACATGGAGGGCATCCACATTCATGAGGTCCTTCCTTCCGAAAACCTGCTGACGCCGGAGGCCGAATACACCATGTTCCACCCCTCCGAGGTCGAGATGGGCACCACCACCCAAATGATCCTGTCTGTGATCGAGGAACGAAAACCGACCCGGGTGGTGATTGATTCCCTCTCCGAATTGCAATTGCTGGCCGATACGCCGCTGCGCTATCGCCGCCAGGTGCTGGCACTGAAGCAGTTTTTTGCCAGCCGTTCCTGCACCGTGATGCTGCTCGACGATCGCACCGCCGCCGGCATTGACCTTCAGGTGCGCTCCATTGCCCATGGCGTGATCACGCTGGACCAGTCCGTGAAGGACTACGGGGCCGAACGGCGCCGCGTGCGCGTGGTGAAGTACCGCGGCATCGCCTTTCGCGGCGGAATGCATGACTACGACATCCAGTACGGCGGCCTGTGCGTGTACCCGCGCCTGGTGGCGGCCGAGTCGCGCGTGATGGGCAGACGCGAGCAGCTCAAAAGCGGCCTCACCGAGCTCGACACCCTCCTTGGCGGCGGCCTGGAAGAGGGCACGAGCACCCTCATCGCCGGGCCTCCCGGTACCGGCAAGTCGTCGCTGGCGGCCCAGTTTGTCACTGCCGCGGCGCAGCGCGGGCAGACCAGCGCCATGTTCCTGTTTGAAGAAGCCGCCAACAATTTACTCAATCGCGCGGATGGCTTGGGGATGGAAATCCGCGAGCCCTATGAAGCGGGTGTGCTGAGCATTCAGCAGATCGACCCGGCCGAACTGTCCCCCGGGGAGTTCGCGTCGGTGGTGTGCCAGGCTGCCGACCGCGGCTGCAAAGTTGTCGTCATCGACAGCATCAACGGCTACCTCAACGCCATGCCGGATGAACGCTTCCTGACCACGCATTTGCACGAACTGCTGACGTACCTGGGCCAGCGTGGTGTGGTGACCATCCTGGTCGGCGTGCAGCAGGGCATGCTGGGCGGCCAGATGTCCACCGCGGTGGACGCCAGCTATCTGGCCGACAACGTGCTCATGCTGCGCTATTTCGAGCATGACGGCGAGGTCAAGCAGGCCGTATCGGTGTTCAAAAAGCGAGGCAGCCTGCACGAGCGCACCATCCGCGAATTCTCCATGTCCCGCAAGGGTATCCACGTAGGTGCGCCTCTGCGCGGCTTCCGCGGCATCCTGACGGGGGTGCCGGTTTATGTCGGTAACGATCCTGAAGTGGGTGGCGCCCGCGGAGCGAGATAGGTGGAGCGGCGAATCGTCATTTGTGCGCCTACAGGGCGGGACGCGGCGCTGACTGCCAAAGTGCTCCGGTCAGTGGGCATCCACAGCATTGTGTGCGCGAATACCGACGAGTTGATGACGCAATTGCCGCTGGGCGCCGGTGCCTTGTTGCTGGTGGAAGAAGTTGTCAGCGGTGTGGCCATGCGGCCGCTGGCCGAATACGTGGCCTCACAGCCCACCTGGTCGGACATCCCCATCCTGCTTTTGACGCGTAGCGGCGCCGATTCGCTGGATGTGCAGCGGGCGGTCGAGCATCTGGGTAATGTGACGCTGGTGGAACGACCCGTGCGCACCATTGCCCTGATTACCGCCACCCGCTCGGCCGTGCGGGCACGCGAAAGGCAATACCAGGTGCGCGATGCCGACAAGCGCAAGGACGAGTTCCTGGCTACGCTCGCGCATGAACTGCGCAATCCGCTGGCGCCGATCCGCACGTCCATGGGCATCCTCAAGCATCTTTACCCGGATTCGGGCCAGATCACGCAGCTGCGCAATGTCGTGGACCGCCAGGTTGCTCACCTGACGCGATTGGTGGATGACCTGTTGGACGTGGCCCGCATCACCAGCGGCAAGGTCACCCTGAAAAGGGGGCAGATCACACTGCAATCAGTGATCAACCATGCGGTGGAGATTTCCGCTACCGCCATGGAAAGCAAGCAGCACCGGCTGGACGTGCAGGAGCCGGACGCACCGTATCTGCTGGATGCCGATCACGCACGCCTGGTGCAAAGCGTCGCCAACCTTCTGGTCAACGCCGCCAAGTTCACGCATCCAGGCGGGCATATCGTGCTGCGCGCGGAAGTCGAGGGGCCTGTGGTGACTTTCCGGGTCGCCGACAACGGGATCGGGCTTGAGGCGTCTTCTCTGGCAAAGATCTTTGACCTGTTTGCCCAGACGCCCGTGCCTGGCGAAGCGCCGACCGGCCTGGGGATCGGTCTGAGCCTGGCCAGGCAGTTTGCCGAGATGCACGGCGGCACTCTGCACGCCAACAGTGAAGGCCTGGGTCATGGCAGTGAGTTCGTCCTGGCGCTGCCGGTGGTTCTGGAGGGCGGGCAGCCTGCATCGCCTGTGCAAATGGCGGGCTCCGCCCGGTCCGGAAATGCCAAAAAAATCCTGGTGGTGGACGACAACGTGGATGCGGCCAATACCTTGGGCGCTTTGCTTGGCATGGACGGGTTTGCGGTGACAACGGCGTATGACGGTGTGGCCGCCGTTGCCGCAGCCAAGGCCCACAGGCCGGACGTTATCGTCATGGACATCGGAATGCCCGGCATGAACGGGTACGACGCAGCACGCTTGATCCGCCAGCAGCCTGCCGCTGAAACCATGGTCCTTATTGCACTTACTGGTTGGGGACAGACAACAGACAAAGCCCTTGCCAGTTTGGCCGGGTTTAACCATCACCTGGTCAAACCGGTGGATTACGAAAGCCTGATGTCCTGCCTCGTTGCCTGATGTGGGTAAAAAGCAGCGGCCGGAATGCCGGGAATTAAAGCTCAAACCAGGGAAGTGGCGCCTGATTCGAGCTTGTCCTACACGCATTTCCTATCCCGCTGACGCATCGTGGCCAAGCGTGAACCTACAGTCAAAACCCAGCCACTCAAAGCCTTCATTGGCGCCGCCATGTTTCTAGACAGCTTTCCCCTGCATGAACCAGGAATCCGGGCAACCCGGCCTGTGCGCGAAGTCGCCATGGAAACGGGGAAATCCCGCAGTGCCTGGCCGTTCATCGTTACCGGCAACGGTTTTGGTGTGTCGCACGCTGCCCGTGATTCCCGGGGCGGAATGCCCTCAATGTCGGCATCCGTATTTCCCGCCACGGATCCCGGCAGCTTTGTTACCTGACGTTCAGCGACACGAAGGACACAAGATGGGCCTGAAAAAACGTACCGATCCAAAGAGTGATCGTGACCGCAAGAACGGGTCAGCCGCACGGCCTGACGCCATATCTGCCGACGAATACGGCAGAGAGGGCACCAACAAGACCATCGCGCAGCCCAAAGCCGACAACGCGCCGTCCGAAGAGTTGGGCAATACCCCGCATGTCGGGAAAAGCCCCTACACGCGGGGTTGAATCGCGGGGTTGATCTTCTGGATTAGCGAGGGGGAGGGACCTCTTGGGTCCTTAACTTTGCAGCGCGAAGCAAGCCTGCGCTGAAAGCCGCACAAGCTCGCTTCGTTCGGGGCCTTACAGGCCTGCAGCCGCGCGAAGCGTAGCTGCTTTGTCCGTCTTTTGGTCTGCGTTCACATTCGCGATGCGAATATGAACTTCGCCCGCATACCGATACCGCGCTACGCGCGGCGGCCTTACAGGCCGGCTGCCGCCCGAAGGGCCGCAGCTTTATCGGTACGCTCCCACGTAAATTCTGGCTCGTCGCGGCCGAAGTGGCCGTAGGCTGCCGTCTTTTCGTAGATGGGGCGCAGCAGGTCCAGCATCTGGATGATGCCCTTGGGGCGCAGGTCAAAGTGTTCATTGACGAGAGCCGAGAGTTTTTCGTCGGAAATCACGCCGGTGCCTTCGGTGTAGACCGTGACGTTCATGGGGCGGGCTACGCCGATGGCGTAAGCCACCTGGATCTGGCACTGGCGTGCCAGGCCCGCGGCCACAATATTTTTGGCTACATAACGGGCTGCGTAGGCGGCTGAGCGGTCTACCTTGCTAGGGTCTTTGCCGCTGAACGCGCCGCCGCCGTGCGGGCAGGCGCCGCCGTAGGTGTCGACGATGATCTTGCGGCCGGTCAGGCCGCAGTCGCCCTGCGGGCCGCCGATAACGAAGCGGCCGGTCGGATTGATCAGGTACTTGGTGTCCTTGAGCCACTCTTTGGGCAGTACCGGCTTGATGATCTCTTCAATGATGGCTTCGGTGAACGAGGCCTTCATTTTGTGCGCGGTTTCGCTCTGGTCAGGGCTGTGCTGGGTTGACAGCACCACAGTGTCGATGCTGTGCGGTTTGCCGTCCACATAGCGCATGGTCACCTGGCTCTTGGCGTCAGGGCGCAGGAAAGGCAGGCGTCCGTCCTTGCGCAGCTGGGCCTGGCGCTCGACCAGGCGGTGAGCGTAGTAAATCGGCGCAGGCATCAGGTCCGGGGTTTCGTCGCAGGCATAGCCGAACATAAGGCCCTGATCGCCGGCGCCGATGTTCAGGTGGTCGTCACTGGCATGGTCTACGCCCTGGGCGATGTCATTGGACTGCTTGTCGTAGCAGACCATGACTGCGCAGCCCTTGTAATCGATGCCGTATTCGGTGTTGTCGTAGCCGATGCGCTTGATGGTGTCGCGGGCGACCTGGATGTAGTCGACATGCGCGTTGGTGGTGATCTCGCCGGCCAGCACGACGAGGCCGGTGTTGGTCAGGGTTTCGGCGGCAACGCGGCTGCGCGGGTCCTGCTTGAAGATCGCGTCGAGGATTGCGTCGGAAATCTGGTCGGCGACCTTGTCGGGATGGCCTTCAGAGACGGATTCGGATGTAAAGAGAAAATCGTTCGCCATTGCGTACACTCCATGAAGTTTGTCGGCGCGTTGCCGGCTGGAATGCCTCGGCGAACGCTTTAGCAGTTTGGTTTAATGTCGCCCTGCAAGTAGTTCAGTAACTCGGCGACAGCTTGCATTATATGACGGCTGTTTTTTGGCCGGCGTAACCTTTCGATACCCCTTTCACCTGATTCATGCCCTGGTTGTTCCGCTTCTTTTCCCTCTGGCCGCTGGCCGCCCTGCATGCGCTGGGCGGCATGCTGGGCTGGCTGGTGTGGGGCTTGAGTCCGCGCTATCGCGCGCAGTTCAGGGCACATGTGGCCCAGGCCGGCCTCCCTTTTTCGCTGGCCCGGCCGGCGATTGCCGAGGCAGGACGTTTTATTGCCGAGCTGCCGAAACTGTGGATGCGGCCCGCCACTGAATCCTGCCTGGGCAATGTCCGTGTTGAAGGCCAGGTGCACGCGGAGCAGGCTTTTGCCGAAGGTCGTGGTGTGATTTTTTTCGGCCCCCATTGCGGCAGCTTTGAGCTGGGCCCGCAAGCATTGGCTGAGCTGTATGGGCCCATTACCGCAATTTACCGGCCCGCACGCAAGGCCTGGCTGGCCCGTCTGGAACGCCTGGCGCGTGACCGGGCTAACCTCACTGTCGTGCCCGCCTCCTTAAGCGGCATCCGCCTCATGCACAAAACCCTCAAGGCCAACCAGGCCGTAGCCTTGTTGACGGACCAGGTGCCGCCCGAGGGCCTGGGCGTGTGGGCGCCTTTTTTTGGCAAGCCGGCCTACACGATGACGCTGGCCGCGCGGCTGGCGTTGCAGAGCGGTGCGGTGCTGCTGCCCGTCAGTTGCGAGCGCCTGGCCCGCGGCAAAGGGTATTTCCTCAAGATATGGCCACCGGTGCAGGGGATGGACGCCTCTGATTCCGGCGCGCGCGCCGACTTGTTGCATGGGGTGACACAGATCAACCGGGCGATCGAAGCCATTGTGCTGAGCCAGCCGGGCCAGTATTTGTGGGGCTACGCACGCTACAAAACACCACGCAAGGAAACTCCCCTTTGAAGACTCCCCGTCAGTTGGCCAGCCGAGTCGTGACCCGCGGCGGCATTTTCTTTATGCGGGTGCTGGCGCTGCTGCCGCTTTCCTGGACGCGTGGCCTGGGCGTGCTGCTCGGCTGGATGTTGTATGCGGTGGTAGGCTCGCGCCGGCGCGTGGTGGCCACCAATTTCGCGCTGTGTTTCCCCGGTTATCCGGCCGCAGAACGGCGCCGCCTCACGGTGCTGACATTCGTCTTTTTTGCCCAGGCCTGGCTGGACCGCGCCTGGCTCTGGCATGCGCCCCAGGCCTGGGTGCAGCGGCGTGTTCAGGTGACGGGTGCCGTGCAGGAACTGGAGGGCAATGAGCCCACGGTGATATTCCTGCCGCATTTCGTCGGCCTGGATGCGGCATGGGCCGGTGTGGCGCTGCAGATGCCGCGGCCCTCGACCACCATTTACACCGACCAGTCGAACAAGCTGGTGGACCGCTGGATACTGCGGGGCCGGCGGCGTTTTGGCAACCTGCGGCTTTTTGGGCGGGGTGACGGCGTCAAGCCCATTGTGGCCGCGCTTCGGGAAGGGCAGCCGCTTTACCTGTTGCCCGACATGGACTTCGGCCCCGACGATTCAGTGTTCGTGCCTTTTTACGGCATACCCACCGCAACGGTCCCGTCTCTCTCGCGATTTGCACGCCTGGGCCGCGCCAAGGTGCTGCCCCTGTTGCCCCGGATCACTCCGACGGGCTATGAGGTGGAGGTGCTGCCTGCCTGGCCGGACTTCCCCAGCGATGACCCGGTGGCCGACACCGCGCGCATGAATGCGCAACTGCAGGACTACATCAACACCATGCCCGCCCAGTACTACTGGGTGCACAAGCGCTTTAAAACCCGGCCCGAAGGCGAGCCATCCCTGTATTGACGGCGGGCGGGTTGGGCCGAAATTTTAGGGGAATAGTCTTCCGGGCCAGGCGAAATCAGCGCGAACAGCTATTAAATCAATAGCAATTTAGCGCAAAAAATCCTCCAAGTGGGCCGCCACCAATGCGGGCTGCTCGTGCACGATCCAGTGGGTTGCACCTTCGATGCGGCGTAAATCCATCTGCGGCACGTAGTCGCCCAGGCCTTCCAGTAGCGCGGGCGGCAAGGCTGTATCGTCCAGGGCCCAGAGCACCAGCGTCGGCAGGTGAACTTCCAGCATGTCCCGTGGAATGCTCACTGCCGCGGCGGCCGGGTCGTTGTGCGGCGGCCCGGGCCGCGGCGGTCGCAAGGGCGAAGCACGGTAGTAATTGCAGGGGCCTGTCAGGCCCTGGCGCCAGATTTCGCGGTATTGGTCCTTGACGGCTTCGGTCAGCCAGGCGTGCGGCCCATCGGCTGCGCCCATCTTGGTAAAAAAATCCCAGAGCCGCCGAAAATCGTCTTCAGCCAGCAATGCTTCAGCATCCGGGCGGATCAGGAAGTTCATGTAGGCACTGGCGGCTTGCTGTGCCGGTGAATGCTGCAGTTCGCGCAAAAAGGTGCCGGGATGCGGCGAGTTGATGATGGCCAGCTTTTTCATCAGCGCGGGGTGGCCCGCGGCCAGGTTCCAGGCCACCGCGCCGCCCCAGTCGTGGGCCACAAGGCAAGCTAGTTGGCCACCCTCCAGCGCAATCAGCGCTGCGATGTCCTGCACCAGGTGTTTGGGCCGGTAGGCTGCCACGTCCAGTGGTGCGCTGGAATGTTCAAATCCGCGCAGGTTGGGTGCCACACACCGAAAACCGCCGTTTTCGGGCCGCGCAAAATGCTCCAGCAAGCCGTCCCAGACAAAAGCGGCTTCCGGAAAGCCGTGCAGGAACATCAGGACAGGGCGGCCTTTTTCACCTGCAGTCCGGCAGGACAAGGTGATGCCGTGGGGCAATGCATACAAGCGGGTGGCTATCATGTTGCTACTATTTTTATAGCTGCTTGCGCTCGTCCCTGTTGGGCTGGAGCCGGTATTTATCTGAAACCTCAGCGCTGGAGAGCTGTCTCAGTCATTGATCTCGGGCAGCTCTTCAGGCGCCGCTTTGGCAGGCTTTGCCGGTTTTTCGACCGATTTCTCTGCCGGATGGGCCCAGTCCCACAAATGCTGGGCCACTTCTTCGACACCGCGGCGCTTCAGCGAAGAGAAGAGTTTGACGTCTCCGCCGCCGGCCTGCAGTCGCACAATGGACAGCGCCTTGGCTGCTTCGGTCTTGTTGAGTTTGTCGGACTTGGTCAGCAGCACCAGGAACTTGAGGCCGTCTTCCACCCGTGGCCGGATCACGTCCAGCAGGATCTCGTCGAGCTCGGTCAGGCCCAGGCGCGGGTCGCACAGCAGCACCACGGCCTTGAGGTTGTCGCGCGTCTGCAGATAGTTGCCCATCACCTGCTGCCAGCGGTACTTGGCTTCCTTGGGCACGGCCGCATAGCCGTAGCCCGGCAGGTCGGCCAGCACGGCGTCCGTCACGCCCTGTTTGCCCAGGCTGAAGAGGTTGATGCTTTGGGTGCGGCCCGGCGTCTTGGAGGCAAATGCCAGCCGGTGTTGCTGCGTCAGCGTGTTGATGCAGGTGGATTTGCCGGCGTTGGAGCGGCCGACAAAGGCGATTTCAGGCACGTCGACACGGGGCAGGTGCTTGAGCTCGGGCGCTGTGGTCAGGAATTTGGCTGTGTGCAGCCAGCCCATCGCGATTTTGGGGTCGGGCGCGCCGGTTGCGGCTACAGGTTGTTTGGACGGAGAGGGTGAGGTCATGATCGGGCGGTCCCTGGAGATCGGTTGCACGCTACCGGCATGCGTTGGAGGGAGCAATGGCTTCGGGGACGGAACCCGGGAAGCGCTGAGGCGGTGCGGAGCTGCTGGCCCGTTGCCGCGGCAAGACCCGAATAATCGGGGGTGCCCTGAAGCCATTGTAAAATCAGAAAGTTATAAGTTTTGTGCGCCAACCAATTAAAACCCCCGATATGAAGCTGTTCGTTACTTCTCTCCTGGCCGCCTTGCTGGCCGTGCCTGCCGTGTCGTCTTATGCTGCCGGCGAAGCCGCACCTGCACACGGCGCCGCTTCGGCTCCCGCAGCAGCCCCGGCCAAGGTTGCCAAGCCTGATCTGGTCAAGGGCGAGGCCAGCTTCACCGCAGTTTGCGCCAGCTGCCACGGCGCCGACGGAAATTCCGGTACCCCTGCCAACCCCAAGCTGGCGCAGCAGCACCCCGAATACCTGGTCAAGCAGCTGCAGGAGTTCAAGGCCGGCAAGCGCAAGAACCCGATCATGCAAGGCTTTGCGGCGGCACTGTCTGAAGACGACATGAAAAACATCGCCTACTGGGCGACGTCCAAGAAAGCCAAAACCGGCTTTGCCAAAGACAAGGAACTGGTTGCTCTCGGCGAGCGGATCTACCGCGGCGGCGTGCAGGACCGCCAGATCGCAGCCTGCGCGGGCTGCCACAGCCCCACGGGCGCCGGCATTCCTTCCCAATATCCCCGCCTGAGCGGCCAGCATGCTGACTACACAGTGACGCAGTTGACGGCTTTCCGTGACGGCGGCCGAGGCAACAGCCTGCCCATGAGCCAGGTGGCTGCCAAGCTGAACGACCGTGAAATCCGCGCGCTGGCCGACTACATTGCCGGCCTGCGTTAAGCAAAGTACAGCAAAGGACTGGCAGGCGAGCGTTTTTTTTGCTGAAAGTACCCGCAGGCTGCCTGCAGTATTGAACCCAAGCCTCCAAAACCAATCACACCAAGGCGGGTCTTTCTGATGAAAGCCCGCCTTTTTTCTTTTTCCCTTCTTTTTCTGGTTCGCAGGCTTTCCTGAGCCAACCGCAGGTTCCATTTCAAGCATGACAGTTTCCACCGAGGGTATGAAGGTCAATTGGGGCTCCCGCAGCTGGCGGGCGGCGGTGGAGCTGCTGTCGTCCATGCGGTTTTCCATTTCGCTGCTGACGGTGATCTGCATCGCATCGATCATCGGCACGGTGCTCAAGCAGGCGGAGCCGCTGGGCAACTACGTGAACCAGTTCGGTCCGTTTTGGGCGCAGGTGTTCAGCCTGCTCAGCCTCAACACCGTGTATAGCGCCTGGTGGTTCCTGTTGATCCTGGCTTTTCTGGTGGTCTCTACTTCTTTGTGCATTGCGCGCAACGCCCCCAAGATCTTCGCGGACCTGAACCAGCTCAAGGAAAACGTCCGGGAGCAAAGCCTCAAGGCCTTTGGCCACCGTGCCGAGGCTGCATTGGCAGAGTCACCCGAAACGGCTGCGCGCCGCATTGGCCAGACGCTGGTGCAAAGCGGCTGGAAGGTGAAACTGCAGCAGCGCGCCGGCAACGGCTGGATGGTGGCGGCCAAAAAAGGCGCGGCCAACAAACTGGGCTACATCGCAGCGCACAGCGCCATCGTGCTGGTCTGCGTGGGCGGCCTGCTCGACGGCGACATGATCGTGCGCGCGCAGATGTGGCTGAACGGCAAGTCGATTTATGCCGGCGGCGGCCTGATTGCCGATGTGCCTGCCCAGCACCGGCTCAGCGACAAAAACCCGACGTTTCGCGCCAACCTGCTGGTGGCCGAAGGCACTCAGTCCAGCACCGCCATCCTGAACCAGCCGGGCGGCGTATTGCTGCAGGAACTGCCGTTTTCCATTGAGCTCAAGAAGTTCATCGTTGAGTATTACTCGACCGGCATGCCCAAGCTCTTTGCCAGCGACATCATCATCCACGACAAGGAAACCGGCGAAAAGATCCCGGCGCGGGTGGAGGTCAATCACCCGGCCAACCACCGCGGGATCGAGATTTACCAGTCGAGCTTCGACGACGGCGGCTCCAGCGTGACGCTCAAGGCCATTCCGATGGCCGCGGCCAGCAAGCCGTTTGAAATTCAGGGCACGATCGGCGGCTCCAGCGGCCTGACCAACGGGCAGGGCGATGGCGCCGAAAAGCTGACGCTGGAATACACCGCGCTGCGGGTCATCAACGTGGAAAATTTCGCGTCGGGCGGGAGCATGGGTTCCGGGGCCGATGTGCGCAAGGTCGACCTGCACCAGGCGATTGACACACGGCTTGGCGCGGCGAACAAGACCGTGACGCAAAAAGAGCTGCGCAACGTAGGCCCCAGCGTGAGCTACAAGCTGCGCGATGCATCCGGGCAGGCCCGTGAATTTCACAACTACATGCTGCCGGTCAAGACGGATCCGGCGGAAGACAGCCCGGCGGTCTACCTGATGGGCGTGCGCGAAACACCGTCCGCGCCTTTCCAGTACCTCCGGATCCCGGTGGATGCTGAAGGCGGCATGGAGACCTTTTTGCGGCTGCGCGCGGCGCTCGCCAATCCGGCGCAGCGTGAGCTGGCGGTCAGGCGCTACGCAAGCCAGGCCATTGGCCGGGAGCGGCCGGAGCTGACGCAGCAGCTTGCTGCGTCGACGTCGCGGGCACTGGCCCTTTTTGCCGGTGACGTTGCAGACGCAGCGGGCGCAGCGCAAGGCTCGACGGGCAAGCCCAAAACCGCTGCAGGCCTGCAGGCCATCTCTGATTTCATGGAGGCCAACGTGCCCGAGGCCGAGCGCAACCGCGCCGGCGAGGTGCTGATCCGTATCCTCAACGGCGCGTTGTTTGAGCTGACGCAGATGACCCGCGAGCAGGCCGGGCTCAAGCCGCTGGGCCAGGATGAAAAGACGCGGGCCTTTATGTCGCAAATGGTGCTGAGCCTGTCGGACGCCAATTTCTATCCCGCGCCCATGGCGTTTGAGCTGAAAGACTTCACCCAGGTCCAGGCCAGTGTGTTCCAGGTGGCGCGTGCACCGGGCAAGACCATCGTCTACCTGGGTTGCGCCTTCCTGATCCTGGGCGTGTTCGCCATGCTTTATGTGCGCGAACGCCGCGTCTGGGTCTGGCTGGCACCGCGCGGCGCAGGGGGCGGTCAGGCAGAAGATGGCAATGTTGCGGGTTCAATGCCAGAATCGGCCGAAGGCCACAGTCAGGCCACCATGGCCTTGTCGACCAACCGCAAGACCATGGACGGTGACAAGGAGTTTGAGATGTTGAAAACGAAACTGTTGCAGGCGCCTTTATGAATACCTCCACGATCAACCACACCGCGGTGAACACCACCACGCTGAAGGCCGGCGGCGACAGCACGCTGAGCCTGAACGAGGGCTATTTCGCCCGGCGCAATGTATTGGACTGGGTGTTTGCTGCGCTGGTCACCGGCGGCTTGCTGTATGCCTTCGCCCGCTACAGTGATTTCATGGATGTCTATGAAAAAGGCATCCTGTTCGCGGCCATTCCGGCGGCTATCGCCATGGGCTGGTTCTGGCGGCCGTTGCGGGTGCTGATGATGGTGGTCAGCGCCTTCGCGCTGCTGGGCATCGCGTCCTACCAGGGAGATCTGGCGCGCGCCGAACAGGTGTTCTGGCTCAAGTATTTCCTCTCCAGCCAGTCGGCCATTTTGTGGATGAGCGTGCTGTTCTTCATGAGCACGATTTTTTATTGGCTGGGCATGTTCGCAAGCGGCGCGACCAATGCGCAGGGCCATAGCAGCCATAGCGCCGTGCTCGAGTCGGTAGGTTCAAAAATTGCCTGGGCCGCCGTCAGCATGGCGTTGATCGGTACGCTGGTGCGCTGGTACGAAAGTTACCTGATAGGCGCAGATGTGGGACACATTCCGGTCAGCAACCTGTATGAAGTGTTCGTGCTTTTCTGCTGGCTGACCACCACCTTTTATCTCTATTTCGAAGCGCAGTACAACACGCGCACTTTAGGGGCGTTTGTCATGTTGGTGGTCAGCGCAGCCGTCGGTTTTCTGCTTTGGTACACCGTTGTGCGGGAAGCGCATGAGATCCAGCCGCTAGTGCCTGCGCTCAAAAGCTGGTGGATGAAATTGCATGTGCCGGCCAACTTTATCGGCTACGGGACTTTCGCACTCTCCGCGATGGTTGCGCTGACCATGTTGCTGAAAACCGCGACCAGCAAATCTCTGTGGATTGGCCTGGTTGCCTTGCCGACCGTCCTTGTTGTCTTGCCTTTGACGGCCGTGATGTTTTTCGGATCGGCTGAAATGGCTCCCGCCATGGGTAAGGCTCTGCGCATGGTCGTTCCCACCGTCATCTTCTTTGTGGCCGTCATTTGGGCGCGCAAGGCGATTAATGCGCACACACCGGATGCCGTCGTTATGGACGACCTGATGTACAAGGCCATCGCTGTAGGCTTTGCCTTCTTCACCATCGCCACGGTGCTGGGTGCCTTGTGGGCCGCCGAGGCCTGGGGCGGCTACTGGAGCTGGGACCCCAAAGAAACCTGGGCATTGATTGTCTGGCTCAACTACGCCGCCTGGCTGCACATGCGGCTGATGAAAGGGCTGCGCGGCACGGTCGCTGCCTGGTGGGCGCTGGTGGGGCTGGTCGTGACTTCCTTTGCCTTCCTGGGCGTCAACATGTTCCTCTCGGGCCTGCACAGCTACGGAACCTTGTAGCCGGCAGCAAGTCCTTGTAAGGTCGGGTTAATTCGCCGGCCGGGTTGAATCCCTGTAAGAAGTTGCTGCGTATTCAGACTAACCCTTAAACGGATTTCAAGGACCTCACATGCTCATCAGGACCCACGCCAGCGGCTTCGACCACCCCGTTCCCAGCGAGATCACGCCGCAGGGCATTTATCACGGCCGGCGCGACCTCATCAAACTGATGGCCACTGGCGCCGCAGGTGCTGCCATGGCCGGATGGGCCGGGCGCCAGGCGATGGCGCAAACGGTACAAAAACCCGGCAAACTGGCGGCGCTGGCCGGTGGCAAATCGGCGGTGGCCGGTGCGGTGACCATGGAAAAGATCACCGACTACAAAGACGCCTCTACCTACAACAATTACTATGAGTTCGGCACCGACAAGGCCGACCCCGCCAAGAACGCCCACACCCTGGTGACCAAGCCCTGGTCGGTGGCCGTCGAAGGCCTGGTCAAGCAGCCCAAGACTTTCACGCTCGAAGACCTGATCAAGCTGGCACCGCAGGAAGAGCGCATTTACCGCCTGCGCTGCGTCGAGGGCTGGTCCATGGTGATCCCGTGGGTGGGGTATTCGCTGTCGGAGCTCATCAAGAAGGTCGAGCCGCTGGGCAACGCCAAATACGTTGAATTCGTCACCCTGGCCGATTCCAAGACCATGCCGTTTGTGGGTTCCCGCGTGCTCGACTGGCCGTATGTGGAAGCCCTGCGCATGGACGAAGCCATGCACCCGCTGGCGCTGCTGGCCTTCGGCATGTATGGCGAAGTGCTGCCCAACCAGAACGGCGCGCCGGTGCGTATGGTGCTGCCCTGGAAGTACGGCTTCAAGAGCGGCAAGAGCATCGTCAAGATCCGCTTTACCGACAAGGAGCCGCGCACCGCCTGGAACAAGGCCGCTGCGCAGGAATACGGCTTTTATTCCAATGTGAACCCGGACGTCGACCACCCGCGCTGGAGCCAGGCCACCGAACGCCGTATCGGTGAAGACGGCCTCTTTGCCAAGAAGCGCAAGACGCTGATGTTCAATGGTTACGAAGCGCAGGTTGGCCAGCTTTACGCGGGCATGGACCTCAAGAAGAATTTCTGAACAATATGGCCCCCACGCTTGTCGCTTCGCGTACTGCGCTGCCCCCCGGGGGGGCCGCTGCGCCTGCGGCCCGGCAAAGCCGGTTCCGCGGCCCCTGCTGGTGTGAGGGGCATGGGGCGTTGCATCTCGACGAGAGTCGCTCCGATAGCGGATGGCTGTGATGGCAAGCTCGCAAAAATGGTTGCTGCATCCTGCTGCTAAACCAATGCTCTTCGCCGTTTGCCTGCTGCCCTTTGCGTGGCTCTTCTATGGCGCTTTCACTAACCAGCTGGGCGCCAATCCGGCCGAGGCGTTGATACGCGCCACCGGCGACTGGACATTGCGCTTTATCTGTATCGTCCTGACGGTCACGCCGCTTCGGGTCATCACCAGCACGCCTGCACTGGCGCGCTTTCGGCGCATGCTGGGGCTGTTCGCGTATTTCTACGTCGTCATTCACCTGCTGAGCTACAGCTGGTTCGACATGGGCTTTGACTTTGCCGATATTGCCAAAGACATCGCCAAGCGGCCTTTCATCCTTGTGGGGTTTTCGGCCTTTGTGTTGCTGACGCCCCTGGCGGCTACGTCCTTCAATGCGGCCATCAAAGCCATGGGTGCCAAACGCTGGCAGTGGCTGCACAAGCTGGTCTACCTGATTGCCGGCTTGGGGCTGCTGCATTTTTTCTGGATGCGCGCCGGCAAGAACAATTTTGCCGAAGTGTTCGTTTACGCCGCGATCATCGCCCTGCTGCTCGGCTGGCGTGTGCAGCAGTTCTTGAGGAAAAAGAGGCCAAAACCCATATACGACGTGCGCAACCAGCTATCATAATGATAGCGGTATGCGCTGATCGACGCTGATCCGATGAGGCACGTGCTTGCCCGGGCGTGGTTCCGGATTAGCCCGCTATCAGCTGTTCCTGCCGCATCTGGTCTTCAGCGCTTTCCCGCCGGCGTATGAGGTGCACTTCGCCACCGTCAACCAGCAGTTCAGCGGCCCGGCCACGCGTGTTGTAGTTGCTGGCCATGCTCATGCAGTACGCACCTGCCGACATCACGGCCAACTGGTCACCCGCTGCGACAGACAGCACGCGGTCGCGGCCTATCCAGTCGCCGCTTTCGCAGACCGGGCCCACGACGTCATATGTCGCCTCGGCGGCCGTGCCTTCCCGCAGGGGTGCGATGGCGTGGAAAGCCTGGTACATCGCGGGACGCGGCAGGTCGTTCATCGCCGCATCGACGATGCAGAAGTTCTTGTGCTCGCCCGGTTTGACATAGAGTACTTCCGTCAGGCAAACCCCGGCATTGCCGACCAGCGAGCGGCCCGGCTCGATCATCAGCTTTTTGCTGCCGTAGCCGCGTGCGTCGATCTTCGCGAGCAGCTGCTGCCAGAGCGCGTCGGCTTCGGGCGGGGTGTCGTTGTTGTAGTTGATGCCCAGGCCGCCGCCGAAATCGATATGTTCGAGCGGGATACCCGCAGCTTCAATGGCTGCCACCAGGTCGAGCACCCGGTCCATGGCGTCAAGGTACGGTGTGGTGTCGGTGATTTGCGAGCCGATGTGGCAGTCGATGCCGACGACCTGCAAGCCTTTCAGCGAAGCCGCGTGCCGGTAGATGCGCAGCGCGTCTTCGTGTGCCACACCGAACTTGTTGTCTTTAAGGCCCGTGGAAATATAAGGGTGCGTCTTGGGATCCACATCGGGATTGACGCGAATGCTGACGGGCGCACGCATGTCCATGGCGAGAGCCACCCCGGACAGCACATCCAGCTCGGCTTCGCTTTCGACATTGAAGCAGCCGATGCCGGCGCTCAGGGCCTGGCGCATTTCGCTGCGGGTTTTGCCTACGCCTGAAAAAATGATCTTCCGGGCCTCGCCACCAGCGGCCAGTACGCGGTTGAGTTCTCCGCCCGAAACGATGTCGAAGCCGCAACCCGCCCGGGCAAACGCCTGCAGGATGCCGAGGGACGAATTGGCCTTCATGGCATAGTAAATTTGCGCGTTGCGCCCTGCAAAGCCGCGCTGGTAAGCCGCCAGCGCCGAAAGCATGGCCGCCTTGGAGTAGACAAACAGCGGTGTGCCGTGTGCCGCGGCCAGATCGCCAAGCCGGACATTTTCAACAAACAGCTCGGTATCGCGGTAAGCGAAATGGGGGTGGCCGGGGAGAGGTTGGCGGGTCATGAAGAATGGGCTTTGAAGCGGTTGGAGTTATTGGCAACTATCTTAAGGAGCGCCGGGCTTGCGCGCCATGATCGATTGACGGCATGAACGGTCGGGCGCCTTTAGATTGAAGGCCCAGCCACCGGATGGCCTGAATCTTCAATGAATCGGCCAGGTTGCTGGTCAGCGAGCGGCTGACGCCGGCGTTGCAGGCGCGGCAGCCGGCGGCGCTGTAGTGGCTGTGGCCGGCACCTTCGGGGGAACCGGCAGGTAAAGTGCGCCTTTTTGTCCGCAACCGGCCAGCAAGGCCGCGCCGACCACAATTGCAGCAAGGCCATAGCGGGAGGCCGAAGGGCAGATGCGGCCTAAAATTTGAGCTGAAGAAACCATGATGGGATTGTAATGACGGACCTTGAATACCAGGATCTGGCCGAGAGTGCACTCAGGGCCGTTGAAACCGCCTGTGACCGTATCAATGATGAGACCGACGCGGACATTGATAACCAGCGCACCGGTGGCATGGTCACGCTGACTTTCTCCAACCGCAGCCAGATCATCATCAACCTGCAAAAACCCTTGCAGGAAATATGGATGGCGGCCAAGGCCGGCGGATTCCACTACAAATTCAGTGGCGGGCAATGGGCTGACACCAAGGACTCGAGCGAGTTTTTTGCCAATTTGTCTCGCTATGCCAGTGAGCAGGCCGGCCAGACATTGCTGTTCGCGGCCCCCGTGGAAGCAAATAAAGCGTAGCAGCAGAAGCTTGCAGGTGTGCCGTGATTGGCGTTGAAACAAAAAAGGGCTCCGTGGAGCCCTTTTTTGATGCGTTTCATCTCAGTTCTTGAACAAGTCCAGAATGCGCTTTTTCTCGTCCGAGGGTGGTAGCACCTGGATCGCGCCTGGCACTGCCGGCGTGGCGGCAGCTGCCGGGTCTTGTTGTATGCCCACCGTGCTGACCCCCGAGCCTTTGGCATATTCGCTGTAATACCACTCTCCGCCAACGTTGACGACACCTTCGGGCGCCGGGTATTCGGTCACCGGCACGCCCTTGAGGGCGTATTCCATGAAGTTGATCCAGATCGGCAGGCTCAGGCCTCCGCCGGTTTCCCGGTCGCCGAGTTTTTTCGGCGTGTCGTAACCCATCCACACCGCCGCCGTCAGAGTAGGCTGGAAACCCACGAACCAGGTGTCGATCGAGTCATTGGTGGTACCGGTCTTGCCGAAAAGGTCGGGGCGCTTGAGCGTGGCTTGCGCTTTGGCCGCCGTACCCGAGCGTGCGACTTCCTGCAGCAGGCTGTCCATGATGAACGCATTGCGCGCATCGATGGCCCGGGCCGATTCGTCCAGCACGGGTGGCTTGCTTTCCAGCAGGACTTTGCCGCGCTGGTCGGTGATTTTGGTGACCAGGTAGGGATTGACGCGGTAACCGCCGTTGGCAAATACCGAATAGGCGGTGGCCATTTGTATCGGGGTGACCGATCCGGCGCCCAGCGCCATCGTCAGGTAGGCGGGATGTTTTTCGGCCTCAAAGCCGAAGTGGGTGATCCAGTCCTGCGCATACGGGGCGCCGATAGCCTGCAGTATGCGGATGGAAATCATGTTCTTGGATTTCTTCAGGCCGGTCCGCAGACTCATGGGACCGTCGAAAGTGCCGTCGTAGTTTTTGGGCTCCCAAGGCTGGCCGCCAGTGACGCCGGCGTCAAAAAACAGCGGGGCGTCATTCACCACGGTCGCTGGGGTAAAGCCCTTCTCGAGGGCAGCGGAGTAAATAAAGGGCTTGAAGCTGGAACCCGGCTGGCGCCATGCCTGGGTCACATGGTTGAACTTGTTTTTCTCAAAATCAAACCCGCCCACCAGCGCCCGGATGGAACCGTCGCGCGGATCAAGGGCCACAAAAGCGCCTTCCACTTCAGGCAGCTGGGTGATTTCCCAGGTGTTTTTCGGTGTTTTCGCCACGCGGATTAAGGCGCCGCGGCGAATCTTGATGTTGGGCCCTGCCTTGTCAGCCAGTCCGGATTGGGCGGGTTTCAGGCCGTCGCCGGTAATTTCAACTGTCTCGCTGTTCTGGCGCATGGCCAGAATCCGTTTGGGATTGGCTTCCAGCACGATGGCCGACATCACATCTCCGTTGTCGGGGTTGTCGGTCAGTGCGTCGTCAATCGCATCTTCCGTTTCCTGCGCATTGGCCGGAAGATCGATGAACTTCTCGGGGCCCCGGTAAATTTGCCGGCGCTCATAATCCATGATGCCCTTGCGCAAGGCCTTGTACGCGACCGTCTGGTCGGTGGCACGCAGGGTGGTATAGACATTCAGACCGCGGGTGTAGGTTTCGTCCCCGTACTGGTTGTAAACCAGCTGGCGGACCGTTTCAGCGACATATTCTGCGTGCACCCGGCCCGCGTCAGGCCCGGTCCTGACCTTGAGCTCTTCTTCTTTGGCGGCCTTGGCCTGTTCGGCGGTGATGAAGCCGTTTTCTTCCATCCGCTCGATGATGTAGAGCTGGCGGGCCCGGGCCCGCTTGGGATTGATGATGGGGTTGTAGGCCGAAGGCGCCTTGGGCAGGCCTGCCAGCATGGCTGCCTCGGAGATGGAGATGTTTTTCAGGGGCTTGCCGAAATAGGCCTCTGAGGCCGCGGCAAAGCCATAAGCCCGGTTTCCCAGAAAAATCTGGTTCATATAGATCTCAAGGATCTGGTCCTTGGTCAGCAGGTGCTCCAGCTTGAAGGTCAGCAGGATTTCATAGATCTTGCGGGTATAGCTTTTTTCGGCCGACAGATAGACATTACGGGCCACCTGCATGGTGATGGTGGAGGCGCCCTGGCTCTTGGCCCGGCCCACATTGGCAAAGCCGGCCCGGATCACGCCCAGGTAGTCCACGCCGCCATGCGAGAAAAAGCGGGCATCTTCGATGGCCAGAACCGCGTCCTTCATGACCTGCGGGATGTCCTTGATCGGGGTGAGGCTGCGGCGTTCTTCCCCGAATTCGCCAATAACCACCCCATCGGCGGAGTAAACCCGCAACGGCAACTTTGGCCGGTAGTCTGACAGGTCTGAGATATCCGGCAGGTTGGGGTAGGCAACCGACAGCGCTACAGCCACAAACAGCAAGACGGCGGCAACACCAGCCAGTAGCAGGCCGCCACTCCACAAAAAGAGCATGACCAGCCAGCGGGGGACGAGGGACTTTGCGCGACCTTGCTTGAGCGGGGCAGAGTTTGAATCAGAAGACGTGGGTGTGGAGGGCATGTAGACAATCGTAAAGTCGCGTCACCATTATAAAAATCCCGGGAAGCGGGTTGTGCGGGGTGTCAGGGCAAGGGCCATACTTTTACGTTTGCAGACAACGTTTTAGGGAACCTTGCAAACTCCTGGCCCGGTACGACCGTCTGCTTTTGACAACGTTCCAGATGTCCAAAACAGGAAAAATCCTTACTGCACAAAGAGCTTACTGCTACTATTCAAGTGATTTCTTAAGTATGCAGGGCTACATATTAGCCGTCATTTGGGGACCGCCTTGATCTCTCTGGGATCGTTATTCAACCGCCAACAACCCGCTTTGCTGGGTTTAGATATCAGCTCATCCAGTGTCAAGCTGGTGGAGTTGAGCCGTGACAAGGCCGGTAATCTGGTGTTGGATCGCTGTGCGATCGAACCGCTGGAACGAGGCTGGATTACCGATGGTAACGTCGAAAAGTTTGACGAAGTGGCCGACGCGGTGCGCCGGCTCGTCAAGAAAAGCGGAACCCGCACCAAGAATGTGGCGATGGCCCTGCCGGCTTCGGCGGTCATTACCAAAAAAATCATTCTCCCGGGCGGCCTCAGCGACGCAGAGCTCGAAATTCAGGTCGAATCCGAAGCCAATCAATACATTCCGTTCTCGCTGGATGAAGTCAGCCTCGATTTCTGCGTGGTAGGCCCGAGTGCTACCTCCAGTGGCGACGTTGAAGTGCTGATTGCTGCTTCGCGCAAGGAAAAAGTGCAGGACAGGCAGGGTCTTGCGGAAGCCGCCGGGCTCAAGCCTATTGTTATAGATGTGGAGTCGTATGCCTCCCGCCTGGCCACCGCCCGCTTGATTGAGAGCCTTCCCAACAAGGGCGTGGACACCATGGTGGCCCTGTTTGAAGTGGGTGCATTGACGACCAGTATGCAGGTCATCAAAAACGATGAAGTACTTTATGAGCGTGATCAGGCCTTCGGTGGAGCACAGCTGACGCAACTCATCATTCGGCAGTACGGTTTTTCCCCTGAAGAAGCAGAAAGCAAAAAACGCAGTGGCGATTTGCCGGAAGACTACGAATCCGGCGTGCTGAAGCCTTTTGTCGAGAGCATGGCGCAGGAAATCGGACGGGCCTTGCAGTTCTTCTTTACCAGCACACCGCACAACAAAGTTGACTATGTGATGTTGGCCGGCGGCTCGTCCGCCTTGCCAGGCCTGACCGACTCCGTCACCCAGCAGACTTCATTTGCCTGCGTGCTGGCAAACCCTTTTGAGGGAATGGAGCTCGGGGAAGGCGTACGTGAAAAGAAGATGCGGCGCGAAGCGGCATCCTACCTGACCTCTTGCGGTCTGGCTTTGCGGAGGTTTCTGCAGTGATTCTCGTCAATCTGCTTCCCCATCGCGAAGCTGCGCGCAAGCGCAGGCGCGAAGTATTTTTTGCCACGCTGGGTATGGCGGCCTTGATCGGCGGTCTTATTTGCGGCGCTGTTTATTCCTGGTACCTTGCCCAAATTGAGGGCCAGCGGGGAAAGAACAATTTTCTGAAAACGGAAATTACCCGGTTGGAAGGACAGATCAAGGATATTGCCACGCTGCAGGCGGAAATTTCCGCACTCAGGGCTCGCCAGAATGCCGTGGAAGACCTGCAGGGAAACCGCAATCTGCCGGTGTATTTGCTGAGCGAACTGGTCAAGCAGTTGCCCGATGGGGTGTATATCACCAGCATGAAACAAGACAATCAGGCCGTGTTTATCACTGGCGTCGCACAGTCAAACGAACGTGTTTCGGAATTGTTGCGCAACCTTGCTAACAACAGTGCGTGGTTAACCCGGCCGGAACTTGTAGAAATCACCGCCAGCACAGTCTCACTGAGTGCCCGTGACCAGCGCAGGGTATCCAATTTTTCAATGAAGATTGGTTTGAAGCGGGCCAGCGATCCGAAAACTGTTGGCGCCACACCGGCAAGCTCAGGGACAGTACCGGTGGTGTCGGGGGCGGCTGCCAAGCCAGCTTCTGCCGCTTCGGTGCCGGCCAAGGTATGAGGCGGAATGAACGAGTTTGACTATGGCAAAAATCTCTAAAAATTCCATCGACTTTGGAGCAATTCAAAGTAGTCTGAAGTCCCAGTTTACGGGCCTGGATCCCAATGATCCACCTTCATGGCCAGCACTTCCACGTTACCTCCTGTGCGTGGCCGTGACGATTTTTGTTGTCGTGGCTCTTTGGTTTGTATGGCTCAGCGCATCCGATGAGGAGTTGACCGCAGAGAAAGCCAAGGAAGTCAAGCTTAAGGAAGACTACACGGCAAAGCTTGCGCAGGCTGTCAATCTGGATGCGCTGAAGAAGCAGCGCGAACAGGTTCAACAATATGTAACCCAGCTTGAAAAGCAGCTACCGAGCAAGGCCGAAATGGACGCACTGCTTTCTGATATTAATCAGGCGGGTTTGGGGCGTAGT
Source organism: Polaromonas sp. P3_A5 (assembly GCF_056403055.1). Classification (NCBI taxonomy): domain Bacteria; kingdom Pseudomonadati; phylum Pseudomonadota; class Betaproteobacteria; order Burkholderiales; family Comamonadaceae; genus Polaromonas; species Polaromonas sp. P3_A5. The sequence continues at coordinate 3,641,135 of NZ_JBFUGF010000001.1, read as the reverse complement.
CTGCAGTTCGAATTGTTTCGCCCAGGTCAGGTTAGCGTGAAGGAGTATTACGCGGAATTGCCGATCGCTGTTCGAGTCACAGGCAGGTATCACGATATGGGTGCTTTTGCGGCTGATATTGCCAATCTTTCCCGCATTGTCACTCTGAATAATCTGACCATATCGCCCGGCAAAGATAGCACCTTGGTGATGGATACCACGGCCAAAACGTTCCGCTATCTGGACAATGATGAAGTAGCCTTGCAGCGCAAGAGCGCTCCTGGAGCCAAAAAATGAGTGCAGGAAAATACGCGGTAATTTTTTGCGGTTTGGCAGGGATTTTATTGGGCCTGTCCGGCTGTGGTTCCTCTGAACAGGAGGAGTTGCAGGAATGGATGACGCAGCAACGGAACGCTACCAAGCCTAAGGTAGATCCGCTGCCGGAGCCCACTAAATTTTCACCTCAGTTGTATGGCCAGGAAGGTTCCATAGAGCCTTTTAGCATTCAAAAACTGACACAGGCACTGAAACGTGAATCCAATCAGGCGACGGCCAACGCCGCCCTGATCGCACCTGAACTGAGCCGACGAAAAGAACCATTGGAGGCATATCCCCTGGATGCTATTGCCATGGTGGGTAGCCTGATCAAGGTTGGCCAGCCAGTTGCGCTGGTACGAGTGGACAACCTGATTTATCAAGCCCGCGTAGGGAATTACCTGGGCCAAAACTACGGCCGGATCACCAAGGTCACTGAAACAGATCTCGCCTTACGCGAGATAGTGCAAGACGCCGCGGGTGAGTGGATAGAGCGGACCGCGACTTTACAGTTATTAGAGGGATCAAAATGAACAAGCAGACACCGGCACTAGAGACGCAGGAAAAAAAGGGCCGCCTGCAGCTTTTGTTTGGGCGTGTGTTGCGTTGTGCTTCGCTCAGTCTGGCATTTTCTGTAACTGCCGCTCCCTTGCTGGCGCAGGCACAGAATGCCATCCAGGCTGTTTCCGGATCAGTTCAGGGCGGTGCAGAGGTCATTCGAATCGATTTGGCAGAACCTCTGGCTGCGGTACCGACGGGTTTTAGTATCCAGACGCCAGCGCGTATAGCACTTGATTTTCCCGGGGTTGGTAACTCCATGGGACGATCTGCAGTGGACCTCAACTTGGGAAATCTGCGCTCGGCGAACGTCGTGCAGGCGGGTGAAAGAACCCGTGTAGTACTGAATCTAAAGGTGCCAACGGCGTATAAGGCTGAGATTCAAGGGAAATCGTTGTTGATTACCCTCGATTCAGTGGCGGTGGCTGCGCCCTCCGCTACTACACCGCCAGTGTTTGCTGAAAATCGCAACACCGACACATTGCCCTTGAAGGACATCGACTTCCGTCGTGGCGTTGAGGGTTCTGGCCGTATCGTTGTGGACCTGCCCAATAACCAGGTTGGCGTGGATATACGCCAACAAGGCCAGACTTTGGTGGTTGAGTTCCTGAAAACCGCATTGCCAGAAGGACTTCGCCGTCGTCTGGATGTGGGCGATTTCGGAACACCAGTGCAAACCGTCACCACATTTCAAACGGGGGATAAGGTCCGTATGGTGGTCGAGCCCAAGGGCGCCTGGGAACACAGTGCGTATCAAAGTGATAACCAGTTTGTCCTGGAAGTGCGCCAGCAAAAAATTGACCCAAGCAAGCTGACGCAAGGACCTGGGTATAACGGTGAGAAGCTATCCCTGAATTTTCAGAACATTGAAATTCGCTCCCTTCTGCAGGTGATTGCAGACTTTACGAACTTCAATATCGTGACGTCGGACTCGGTTACCGGTGCGGTAACGTTGCGTCTGAAAGATGTTCCCTGGGATCAGGCACTGGACATTATTCTTCAGGCCAAGGGACTGGGCATGCGCAAAACAGGCAACGTCTTGTTGATCGCACCCAAAGACGAACTTGCAGCCAAAGACAAGCTGGAACTGGAGTCAAAGAATGCGATTCAAAGTCTGGAAACGCTCCGGACCCAGGATTTCAAGCTTAACTATGCAAAAGCTGCAGATATTGCGGCAGGGCTGTTGGGCTCCGGTGCCGGTGCTACAAAGATACTGTCTGCGCGAGGCAGCGTGATATCGGAGGCGCGCACCAATCAATTGTTCGTTACCGACATACCATCGCGACTTGAACAGGTGCAGGCGCTGATCGCGAAATTAGACGTCGCAGTCCGTCAAGTGTTGATTGAAGCTCGTATCGTTGAAGCGTCGGATTCCTTCGGTAAATCTCTGGGCGTGCGGTTAGGGGGTCGACCTTTCACCCAGGGTAATAACACCGCTTTTGGCGGGTCGTATAGCCCGACAGTTGCAGGAACTACTGCAGGTGAATTCGTGAGCCTGCCTGGTGTGGGCCAAAACGGATTCAACGCAAGTACGTTTGCCATTTCTTTGTTCAATGCCGCAAAGACACGATTCCTTAATCTTGAGATTTCTGCATCTGAAGCAGATGGCAAGACGAAAATTGTTTCCAGTCCACGTGTCGTGACTGCTGATCAGGTGAAGGCTCTGATTGAACAGGGTACAGAGCTTCCCTATCAACAGGCGACTTCCAGCGGTGCCACCGCTATTGCCTTTCGAAAGGCAAACTTGAAGCTCGAAGTCACTCCGCAAATAACGCCGGAGGGGAACATCATCCTTCAAGTGGACGTGAACAAAGATAGCGTGGGACGTGAAACAGCGAACGGATTCGCGATTGATACCAAGCATATTCAAACGCAGGTACTGGTGGAAAATGGTGGAACCGTGGTCATTGGCGGCATTTTTGAGCAAAATGATCGTGACAATGAAACCAAAGTCCCGCTTTTGGGCGACATCCCCGGTGTTGGCAATTTGTTCAAACAAAGAACGCGATCTGCCACGAAGTCTGAATTGCTGGTGTTCATCACGCCCAAAATGCTGACTAACGGATCTGCCCTGCGTTAATTCCGACCACCCGTCTGATCGCCTTGGGCGAGTTCGAGGGCGGTAGGTAAAGAAGGCGTCGTGCTGAAGGACTGCGCGTGGGACTGCCAGTCCTCTGCGTAGTTGCTTGGCATGCTTCTGGGCAACCTTTCCTCCATATCAATTGAATGCACATCCGTTGAGAATCGCCTGCGTGGGCTTGCCTGGGTCGGGGAAATCCACCGTCGGCAGGCACCTTGCCCGAAGAATGGGGTTGCGGTTCATTGACTCGGATCAGGTGATAGAACAACGTATCGGTTGCTCTATCCGTGAGTTTTTTGAGCGCGAAGGTGAAGACGCATTTCGCGACATCGAGCAACTGGTCATCGATGAGTTGACTCAGGGTGAGGTTTGCGTACTCTCCAGCGGCGGCGGGGCTGTGCTGCGCCCCGCCAACCGGCAACATCTTCGGGAGCGGGCGCAGGTGGTTTACCTGCATTCCATCCCCGAAGAGGTTTTTCGCCGTTTGCGGCATGACCAGAACCGCCCCTTGCTTCAGGTGGCCGATCCGCTGGCGCGGCTCAGGGATCTTTACGCCGCCCGTGACGCCCTCTATCGGGAAACGGCACACTATGTCATTGAAACAGGCCGCCCTTCAGTCTCTACGCTGGTCAACATGATCCTGATGCAGCTGGAGCTGGCAGGCGTGATGGCTCCGCCTCCCGACCGGCCATAACCATTGGCAAGCCTTGGAAGGGGTGGAAGCCTCTACACTTCTTCCATGCAAGAAAATTCCTCTTCCGCCGTTGCGACAATCCGGATTGATCTGGCCGAACGCAGCTATCCGATCGTCATTGGCAGCGGGCTTCTGGGAACCAGCAATACCTATCAGGACGTGCCCAAAGCCGCGACGGCGCTGGTGGTGTCAAACACCACCGTGGCACCGCTGTATGCCGCGCAACTCACCCGGGCATTGCAACAACGCTATGACAAGGTGCTGCTGGTCACCTTGCCGGATGGTGAAGCCCACAAGGACTGGCCAACCCTGCAATTGATTTTTGATGCGCTGCTGGAAAACGGCTGCGACCGAAAGACGGTGCTGTTTGCCTTGGGCGGTGGCGTGGTCGGCGACATGACCGGCTTTGCCGCGGCCAGCTACATGCGCGGCGTACCATTTGTGCAGGTGCCCACGACATTGCTGGCCCAGGTGGATTCCTCGGTTGGCGGCAAGACGGCGATCAACCACCCACTGGGCAAAAACATGATCGGTGCGTTCTACCAGCCCTTGCAGGTGGTGTGCGACCTGGATGTTCTGGCGACGCTGCCCTCTCGCGAACTGAGTGCGGGCCTGGCCGAGATCATTAAATACGGCCCCATTGCCGACATGGCATTCCTTGAATGGATCGAGACTAACCTGGAAGATCTGCTCGCCAGGGAGCCCGTGGCCATGGCCCACGCCATCCAGCGCAGTTGTGAGATCAAGGCATGGGTTGTAAGCCAGGACGAGCGGGAGTCGGGCTTGCGGGCCATCCTGAATTTCGGTCACACCTTCGGCCACGCGATTGAATCCGGTCTGGGCTATGGGGAATGGCTGCATGGCGAGGGTGTGGGCTGCGGCATGGTGATGGCCGCGCATCTGTCAGAGCGTCTGGGCCTGGTTGACAAGCCTTTTACGGAACGCCTGACCAATCTTGTCCGACGATGCGGCCTGCCGGTGCGAGGACCTGTGCTGTCAACCACCGACAATGCCGGCCGCTATCTCGAACTGATGCGCATCGACAAAAAATCCGAAGCGGGTGAGATAAGGTTTGTTGTGATCGACGGCCCCGGGAAGGCAGCCGTTCGCAGTGCGCCGGATGCCATGGTGCGCAGTGTCATAGATATGTGCTGTGAATAAGCGGCGGAAAATATGGAAGAGGTACCTGAAATTGCTATCAATTCAGGAGCTGCTTGCGCTTGTGAGGTATGGGATTCCGGTCATTTTTATGTTTAATTCATGAATCTCCAACCCTACGCCTGTGACCCTTCGCGTTCGCGCGGCCGCCGCTTTGCCGAGCCTGCTGCGCCAACCCGGTCCGAGTTTCAGCGCGACCGCGACCGTATCGTGCACTCCACCGCTTTTCGGCGCCTGGTGTACAAAACCCAGGTGTTTCTGAATCACGAAGGTGATTTGTTTCGCACCCGGCTGACTCATTCGCTGGAGGTCGCCCAGCTGGGAAGGTCCATCGCCCGCACGCTTCAGCTCAATGAAGATCTCGTGGAAGCCATTGCGCTGGCGCATGACTTGGGCCATACGCCGTTCGGCCATGCCGGCCAGGATGCCTTGAACGCATGTCTGAAAGCCTGTAACCCAGACAGCGCAGGCTTTGAGCACAACCTGCAAAGCCTGCGCGTGGTGGACTCCCTTGAGGAGCGCTATCCGGCGTACAACGGGCTGAACCTGACCTTTGAGACGCGAGAAGGAATCCTGAAGCATTGTTCCAGGCGCAATGCACGCCATATTGAAGCCCGCGAGCCGGACGGTGTTGCCCGCCGGTTCGTAGAGCCCGCTGACGGGCCGCGCTGGCAGCAACCCGGTCTGGAAGCACAACTGGCCAATCTTGCGGACGAAATAGCCTACAACGCACACGATATTGACGACGGCGTGCGCTCCGGCCTGTTAAGCCTGGAGCAACTGGAGGGTGTCGAGCTGTTCGCGCAACACTGCCGGGAAACGCAACTGGCGCACCGGGCGTTGAAAGGCCGGCGGCTGCTGTTCGAGACCATACGGCGCATGCTCAGTGCGCAGGTCTATAACGTGATGGATGCGACATCGCTTGCGATTTACAAGGTTGCCCCTGCCAGCGTGGACGAAGTTCGCAGGCATCCGGCGCTGGTGTGTTTTACCGAAGAAATGGCGATGCAGTCTGCATCCCTCAAACGTTTTTTGCTGCGAAACCTGTACCGCCACCCGAAAGTGGTGGAAACCACGCAGGCTGCCAAGCAGGTAGTTCGTGATCTGTTCGAAGCCTATATGGCCGACCCGGCCCAGATGCCGCAGGCTCACATCGACCGGTTTGACGGCATTGATGCCCCCCATGCGGCGGGCGCAAAACCCGAGAGGGTGGTCGCCGACTACATTGCCGGCATGACAGACCGCTTCGCCGCCAAAGAGCATGAACGTCTTAAGGGGCGCGCAGCCTTTCCGGTCTAAGTGGAGTTGTGGCCGCCCATCGCAGCAAACAACGTGACTGAGCCCCGGCCAACAACAACCCCGAGCCCGAACGCGGCCTGGTACGTGATGGCTGCCGGTGTGGTGGCCGCCCTTTACGTGGGCAAGCTGCCGCCTGCGCTGCCTGTGCTGGGAAAGGTATTGGGCGTGACATTGCTGCAGGCCGGATTTCTGCTGTCGCTGGTGCAGCTGGCGGGTATGGTGCTCGGGCTGCTCATCGGGCTTGTTGTGCAGCGTGCCGGCCTCAAGCGCAGCATGGTGGCCGGGCTGCTGGTGTTGTCCGGTGCCGGCCTGTTGGGCGGCGTGTCTCCCGATGTGCATTGGCTGCTGACCGCACGTGTATTCGAAGGGCTGGGATTCCTCTGGGTGGTGTTACCGGCCCCAGCCCTGATCCGCCAGCTGGTGCCACAAGAGCGACTCAACGGCATGCTGGGAGTCTGGGGCGCCTACATGCCGCTGGGCGCCTCTCTGGCATTGCTGGGAGGCCCCATGATCATCGGCCTGGCCGCACCTGACTGGGGTTGGCGAATCTTGTGGTGGCTTCTGGCCGCGCTGGCCGCAGTGCTGGCTTTGCTGGTCGCGTGGCAAGTTCCTGCACAGGGGCATCTGCATGATGGCATGTCCCCCCGGCAATCGCCGGCTCCTCATTTCCGTGGCGGAGATATTGTCCGCGCGACGCTGCGGTCGCGCGCAGCCTGGTACATGGCTGTTGCTTTTGCGATGTACTCGGGACAGTGGCTTGCTGTGGTCGGTTTCCTGCCGTCCATCTACACCCAGGCTGGCGTGAGCGGTGTGTGGGTGGCATGGCTTACGGCGCTTGCTGCTGCCGTCAATATCATCGGCAACGTCGCGGCAGGCAGGCTGCTGGAGCGTGGTGTACGACCGGTGGTTCTGCTTGGCGCAGGCTTCCTGTCGATGGCTGGAGGCGCACAGCTCGCATTTGCCGTGCAACTGCGCCCGGAAATACAGTACGTGGCCATACTGGTCTTCTCGATGGTGGGTGGCCTGATCCCCGCAACGCTGTTTAACCTGGCCATCCAGCTTGCGCCCCGCCGTGATGCCGTGTCGACCACCGTTGGCTGGGTCCAGCAGTGGTCGGCGCTGGGGCAATTTGCCGGTCCTCCGCTGGTTGCCTGGGTGGCCAGCACTGCGGGAGGATGGCAATGGACGGGTTGGCTTGCGACGGCCGGCTGCGCCATCGCCCTCGTGTTGGCGATCTTGCTTCATCGTCTGCCTGGATCTGCCCGCCAACGCACTTGAACGGGCGTATGTTGGCGTCCCATGCGCATAGGCTTATGACGTGTTGGCATTTCCACGGTGGTTTTTAGAGGTTGCACAGATTACGCTGAGGGCTTGCGCACAATTTGTGACATTTCTTCGGAATATTGAGCGCATGCTGAGGTACGGGCATCAAACCTGCTTTGGCTATTTCGTCTCTCAAAAGGTGTTCTCATGGGTTTCAATCGACGTCAACTAATTCTGCGCGGGGTTTCCGCGGGCGCTGCGGTAGCAAGCCCTGCGCTCTGGGCTCAAAGCAAAACCAGCCGCAAAATCGTTCTTGGCCAATCGGTGCCCTTGACAGGTGCAGCCGACCAGATCGGCCTGGCGTATCTGAATGGGGCAAAGATTTATTTCGACGCCATCAATGCAAAGGGCGGTGCCGGCGGTCACAAGATCGAAGTCAAGACACTCGACGACGGCTACAACCCGGCCAAGGCTGCCGCCAATGCCAAGCAGTTGATCGACGAAGGCGTCGACGCGCTGTTCGGCTTTGCCGGAACAGCCAGCTGCGACGCCGCGTTTGCCGCTTCCAAGGCATCCGGGGCGCTCTTTTTCGCACCTTTTGCAGCATCGGATGCGTTGCATGATCCTGCGCTGGCAAACATCTTTCATGTGCGCCCGGCGCTGGCTGACGAGGCCTACAAAATTGCACGCCACTGCGCCACCCTCAACCAGGACCGTATCGGTGTATTTGCCGAAGATGACGCCATGGGGCGGGGCGGCCTTGCCGCGGTGAACCAGGCCCTGATCGACCTGAAGCGCCCAGCCATCGTTGGCAGCGCCCTGTCGCCGGTCAACAGCGACAAGGTCGATGCTGCCGTGGCGCAGCTGATGAAGGCGCAACCCCAAGCCGTTATTCAGGTCAGCCTGTTCAATTCCTCGGCGGCTTTCATCCGCAAGATGCGCCAGGCCGGGTTTGGCGGTCAGTTCCTCAATTTCTCCGTGGTGGGGATTGACCCGCTGTTCAGCGCGCTGGGCAAAGAGATCGGCGGGGTTGTTATCTCGCAAGTGGTGCCTTCGCCGCGCAGCACCGGCACGCCCATCATCAAGGAATACCTGGATGTGCTGAACCAGACCGACCAGACGCCCAGCTATGAAAGTGTTGAGGGCTATATTGCGGCCAAAACGTTTGCCGAAGGCGTGCGCCGCAGCGCGGCCGGCAGCGGCAAGCCCGACCGGGCAGGCCTGCAAAAGGCGTTTGAAACCATGACCGACTACGACGTGGGGGGCTTTCGCGTCAACCTGCGCCCGAAGAAATACGAATCGGTGCGGGCGATTGATCTCGTCACCATCACGCCTGACGGCAAAGTCGTTCGTTAAGCGCCCTTGTTCCGGGGCGTTCTAACAGCGCTTCGATGGACTCGCAGCAGGCGGAAAAAATCGGGGTCAGATTCCTTTTATCATGATGCAAACTCTCGGTATTGCATTCCATGGCCCGCCTTCCCCGTCTGACGCTCCCCGGTTACCCGCACCACATCATTCAGCGGGGAAATAACCGGCAAGCTGTCTTTTCTTCGGCCGCCGACCACCAGGTGTTTTTGGCGTTGCTCGAAGAAAGCGCCCGCAAGTTCGGCGTTGCCCTGCATGCGTACGTGCTGATGGACAACCATTTCCATTTACTGGCGACGCCTTCCACAGCGGACAGCCTGCCGCAGATGATGCAAGCTGCCGGGCGGCGCTATGTGCGTTACTTCAACGACAGCCAGGGCCGCTCCGGCACCTTGTGGGAAGGGCGTTACCGGGCCACCGTGATCGAGGCCGAGCGCTACCTGCTGGCGTGCATGGCCTATATGGACCTCAATCCAGTCCGCGCGGGACTGGTGGCCGAGGTCAAAGACTATCCGTGGTCCAGCTACGGCCATTACGCAGGCCTGCGGGTCGACGGCCTGCTCACGCCACACCCGATGGTCTGGGCATTGGGCAACACGCCGTTCGCCCGTGAAGTGGCCTACGCCGGACTGGTGCGCGCCGGCATCACGCTGGAGCAGCAAGACCAGCTGACCCGATCCGCCCTGAGTGGCTGGGCCCTGGGTGGAGATGGCTTTTTGGCGGAGTTGCAAAAGCGCACAGAGCGCCGTGTCACCAGGAACCAGGCGGGACGCCCACCCCTGCGCGTGGCTGAGGGCCCGGATGATGAATAACTTCATATTTATCAAGGCTTGACGCGCTTGACTTTAATATGTCCCCAATTTATTGTTGATTAAATTAATCGACATTTAATTGGAATCTGACCCCATTTAAACCACTTGGCATTGTTGTTGCAATGCAATATGCTCCCATTCCCTGCGAAAAATTATGAACCTTGCGGATGGAAGCGTTGCCATGCCTTTTCTAAGGCCGCGCGGCACCGCCGTCATCCCCAACTGACGAGGAATTGCCATGACCACGGCTGCTGAAATCAAACATTTTGAAGAAAACGGTTTGTACTCCGGTGCAAACGAACATGACGCCTGCGGCGTCGGCTTCGTGGCGCACATCAAAGGGCACAAAAGCCACGCCATCGTCCAGCAAGGCCTGAAAATCCTCGAAAATCTCGACCATCGGGGTGCAGTGGGCGCTGACAAATTGATGGGTGACGGCGCCGGCATTTTGATTCAGCTGCCCGACGCGCTGTATCGCGAAGAAATGGCCAGCCAGGGCGTGCAGCTGCCGCCGCCCGGTGAGTACGGCGTCGGCATGGTGTTTCTGCCCAAAGAGCACGCATCCCGCCTGGCGTGCGAGCAGGCGCTGGAGCGCGCCGTCAAGGCTGAGGGCCAGGTGCTGCTGGGCTGGCGCGACGTGCCGGTCAACCGCGACATGCCCATGTCGCCCACCGTGCGCGAAAAAGAGCCCATCCTGCGCCAGATCTTCATCGGTCGCGGCAACGATGTGATCGTGCAGGACGCGCTGGAGCGCAAGCTGTACGTGATCCGCAAAACCGCCAGCGCCGCCATCCAGAACCTGCGCCTGACGCACAGCAAAGAATATTACGTGCCCAGCATGTCCAGCCGCACGGTGGTCTACAAAGGCCTGCTGCTGGCCGATCAAGTGGGCACCTACTACCGCGACCTGACCGACCCACGTTGCGTCTCGGCGCTTGGCCTGGTGCATCAGCGCTTTTCCACCAACACCTTCCCCGAGTGGCCACTGGCCCATCCCTACCGCTATGTGGCCCACAACGGCGAGATCAACACCGTCAAGGGCAACTACAACTGGATGAAGGCGCGTGAAGGCGTGATGTCCTCGCCAGTGCTCGGCGCCGACCTGCAAAAGCTCTATCCGATCAGCTTTGCCAGCCAGTCCGACACCGCGACCTTCGACAACTGCCTCGAGTTGCTGACCATGGCCGGCTATCCCATCAGCCAGGCCGTGATGATGATGATCCCCGAGCCCTGGGAGCAACACACCACCATGGACGAGCGCCGCAAGGCCTTCTATGAATACCACGCCGCCATGCTCGAGCCCTGGGACGGCCCGGCCTCCATCGTCTTCACCGACGGCCGCCAGATCGGCGCCACGCTGGACCGCAACGGCCTTCGTCCTTCGCGCTATTGCGTGACCGACGATGACCTCGTCATCATGGCCTCCGAATCCGGCGTGCTGCCGATTCCTGAGCACAAGATCGTGCGCAAATGGCGCCTTCAGCCCGGCAAGATGTTCCTGATCGACCTCGAACAGGGCCGCATGGTCGACGACGAGGAAATCAAGGCCACGCTGGCCCACAGCAAGCCCTACAAGCAGTGGATTGAAAATCTGCGCATCAAGCTGGACGACGTGGCCGGCAAGGCCGCCAAGACCTCTCCGGTCACTGTGCCCGCGGCTTCGAACCTTGCCCTGCTTGATCGCCAGCAGGCCTTTGGCTACACGCAGGAAGACATCAAATTCCTGATGTCCCCGATGGCCGCCAACGGCGAAGAAGCCACCGGTTCCATGGGCAACGACAGCCCGCTGGCCGTGCTGTCCAACAAGAACAAGCCGCTCTACAACTACTTCAAGCAGTTGTTTGCACAGGTGACCAACCCGCCCATCGACCCGATCCGCGAAGCCATCGTGATGTCGCTGGTGTCGTTCATCGGCCCCAAGCCCAACCTGCTGGACATCAACCAGGTCAATCCGCCGATGCGGCTGGAAGTCAGCCAGCCGGTGCTCAACGTGGCCGACATGCAAAAGCTGCGCGATATCGAGTCGCACACCCAGGGCAAGTTCAAGAGCTACACCCTGGACATCACCTATCCGCTGGCCTGGGGCCATGAAGGTGTCGAGGCCAAGCTGGCTTCGCTGTGCGCCGAGGCGGTCGACGCGATCAAGGACGGCAAGAACATCCTGATCATCAGCGACCGCGGCATCAGCGCCACGCAGGTTGCCATTCCGGCCTTGCTGGCTCTTTCCGCCATTCACCAGCACCTGGTGAAAGAAGGCCTGCGCACCACGGCCGGCCTGGTGGTCGAAACCGGCTCCGCCCGCGAAGTGCACCACTTTGCCGTGCTGGCCGGCTACGGCGCCGAAGCCGTGCACCCCTACCTCGCCATGGAAACGCTGGCCGAGCTGTCCAAAGGACTGCCGGGCGACCTCAGCACCGACAAGGCCGTCTACAACTACACCAAGGCCATCGGCAAGGGCCTGTCCAAGATCATGTCCAAGATGGGCGTGTCGACCTACATGAGCTACTGCGGCGCGCAACTGTTCGAGGCCATCGGCCTGAACCGTGACACCGTGGCCAAGTTCTTCACCGGCACGGCCAGCCAGGTTGAAGGCATGGGCGTGTTCGAGATCGCCGAAGAAGCGCTGCGCATGCACCGCGCGGCCTTCAGCGACGACCCGGTGCTGGCCAACATGCTGGACGCCGGCGGCGAATACGCCTGGCGCGTGCGCGGCGAAGACCACATGTGGACGCCCGACGCGATTGCCAAGCTGCAGCATTCCACGCGTTCCAACAACTGGAACACCTACAAGGAATACGCCCAGCTGATCAACGACCAGAACCGCCGTCATATGACGCTGCGCGGCCTGTTCGAGTTCAAGATTGACCCTTCCAAAGCCATCCCGATTGATGAAGTCGAGCCGGCCAAAGAGATCGTCAAGCGCTTTGCCACCGGCGCCATGTCGCTGGGCTCCATCAGCACCGAAGCCCATGCCACGCTGGCTGTGGCCATGAACCGCATCGGCGGCAAGAGCAACACGGGCGAGGGCGGTGAAGACCCGAACCGTTACCGGCAAGAGCTCAAAGGCATCCCGATCAAGAAGGGCGAGACGCTGAAAAGCGTGATCGGCCCTAAGCAGGTTGAGGTAGATTTGCCGCTGCAAGACGGCGACTCGCTGCGCTCGCGCATCAAGCAGGTGGCGTCCGGCCGATTTGGCGTCACGGCCGAATACCTGGTGTCGGCCGACCAGATCCAGATCAAGATGGCGCAGGGCGCCAAGCCCGGCGAAGGTGGCCAGCTGCCCGGCGGAAAAGTCAGCGAATACATCGGTTCGCTGCGTTACTCGGTGCCGGGTGTCGGTTTGATCTCGCCACCGCCGCACCACGACATCTACTCGATCGAAGACCTGGCCCAGCTGATCCACGATTTGAAGAACGTGAACCCGCGCGCCAGCATCAGCGTCAAGCTGGTGAGTGAGGTCGGCGTAGGAACCATTGCAGCGGGCGTGGCCAAGGCCAAGTCCGACCACGTGGTGATTGCCGGCCACGACGGCGGCACGGGTGCTTCGCCCTGGTCGTCCATCAAGCATGCCGGCTCGCCCTGGGAAATTGGCCTGGCCGAAACGCAGCAGACCCTGGTGCTCAACCGCCTGCGCGGCCGCATCCGTGTGCAGGCCGACGGCCAGATGAAAACCGGCCGCGACGTCATCATCGGCGCGCTGTTGGGCGCCGATGAGTTCGGTTTTGCCACCGCACCGCTGGTGGTTGAAGGCTGCATCATGATGCGCAAGTGCCACCTCAACACCTGCCCTGTTGGCGTGGCCACACAAGACCCGTTGCTGCGCCAGAAATTCAGCGGCAAGCCCGAGCATGTGGTCAATTACTTCTTCTTTGTCGCCGAAGAGGCACGCCAGCTGATGGCGCAACTCGGCGTGCGCAAGTTTGACGACCTGATCGGCCGCGCCGACCTGCTCGACACGCAAAAAGGCATCGAGCACTGGAAGGCCAGTGGCCTTGATTTCGCCCGCCTGTTCTACCAGCCCAACGTGCCGGCCGACGTGCCGCGCATGCATGTGATGGCGCAGGACCACGCGCTCGAAAAAGCGCTGGACGTGCGTCTGATCGAAAAGTCCAAAGCTGCGATTGAAAAGGGCGAAAAAGTCCAGTTCATCGAGGTGGCGCGCAACGTCAACCGCACCGTCGGCGCCATGCTGTCGGGCGAGCTGACACGCCACCATCCGCAAGGCCTGCCCGACGACACGCTGCGCATCCAGCTCGAAGGCACGGGCGGCCAATCTTTCGGCGCCTTCCTGGCCAAAGGCATCACCATGTACCTGATCGGTGACGCCAACGACTACACCGGCAAGGGCCTGTCGGGCGGCCGTATCGTCGTGCGCCCCAGCATCGACTTCCGCGGCGACGCGGTGAAGAACACCATCGTCGGCAACACCGTGCTCTACGGTGCAACCACCGGCGAAGCCTTCTTCAGCGGTGTGGCCGGCGAACGTTTTGCCGTGCGCCTCTCGGGCGCCACGGCGGTTGTTGAAGGCACAGGCGACCACGGCTGCGAGTACATGACGGGCGGTACCGTCGCGGTGCTGGGCAAGACCGGCCGCAACTTCGCCGCCGGCATGAGCGGCGGCGTGGCCTATGTGTATGACGAAGACGGTTTGTTTGCCACGCGCTGCAACACGTCGATGGTGTCGATGGACCGCATCGTCACCACGGCCGAGCAGCACACCCATGACAAGGCCGACTGGCATGCCGAACAAAGCGATGAGGAATTGCTCAAGCGCTTGCTGCAAGACCACAACCGCTGGACCGGCAGCAAGCGTGCGCGCGAACTGCTCGACAACTGGAGCGAGTCGCGCCTGAAGTTTGTGAAGGTCTTCCCGAACGAATACAAGAAGGCGCTGATTGAGCGCAAGGAACGCCGCCTGGAAGCCGCGACCGAAACCACACGGGTCCAGGTCGCCACCAACCAGGAAGCGGTGGCGGCCAAGTAAGGCTGCTGAAGCTCTCACGCCACCTTACGTTTGCTATTAAATTTATAGCTGCTTGCGCTCATCCTTAAAGGGCTGGCGGCATAAAACGCTTAAAAGAATTGCACAGGACCGCATCATGGGAAAAATCACCGGCTTCATGGAATACGAGCGCATCGAAGAGGGCTACAAGCCCGTGCCGGAGCGCCTGAAGAACTACAAGGAATTTGTCATCGGGCTGGACGACGCGCAGGCCAACAAGCAGGCCGCGCGCTGTATGGACTGCGGCACGCCGTTTTGCAACAGCGGCTGCCCCGTCAACAACATCATTCCAGACTTCAACGACATGGTGTTTCGCGCCGACTGGAAAAACGCCATCGACACGCTGCACAGCACCAACAACTTCCCCGAGTTCACTGGTCGCATCTGCCCGGCACCCTGCGAAGCCGCCTGCACGCTGAACGTGAATGACGACGCCGTCGGCATCAAGTCGATTGAGCACGCCATCATCGACCGCGCCTGGTCCGAAGGCTGGGTCAAGCCTGTGATGCCCAAGCACAAGACCGGCAAGAAGGTTGCCGTGGTCGGCTCCGGTCCCGCCGGCATGGCCGCCGCGCAGCAGTTGGCGCGCGCCGGCCATGAGGTGACGCTGTTCGAGAAGAACGACCGTATCGGTGGCCTGCTGCGCTACGGCATCCCTGACTTCAAGATGGAAAAGGTCCATATCGATCGCCGCGTCGAGCAAATGAAGGCCGAAGGCGTGAACTTCCGCACCGGCGTGATGGTGGGCAGCATCAAAGACCCGTTGGGCAAGGATTCCAAAGTCACCAACTGGGCCAAAGAAAGCATCACCCCCGAGCAGCTGCAAAAAGACTTCGATGCCGTGATCCTCACGGGCGGCGCCGAGCAGTCGCGCGACCTGCCCGTGCCCGGCCGCGACCTCGACGGCGTTCATTTCGCGATGGAATTTTTGCCCCAGCAAAACAAGATCAACGCCGGTGACAAGGTCAAAGGCCAGCTGCGCGCCGACGGCAAGCACGTCATCGTGATTGGCGGCGGCGACACCGGTTCCGACTGCGTGGGCACCAGCAACCGCCACGGCGCGGTCAGCGTCACCCAGTTTGAACTGATGCCCCAGCCGCCCGAGGAAGAAAACCGCCCCATGACCTGGCCTTACTGGCCGATCAAGCTGCGTACATCTTCCAGCCACGAAGAAGGCTGCGAGCGCGAGTTCGCCATCTCCACCAAGGAACTGATCGGCGAAAAAGGCAAAGTCACGGGCCTGAAGACCGTTCGTGTCGAGTGGAAAGACGGCAAGATGGTGGAAGTGCCAGGCTCCGAGCAAACCCTCAAGGCCGACCTGGTGCTGCTGGCCATGGGCTTTATCTCGCCGGTGGCGTCGGTTCTGGATGCGTTCGGCATCGAAAAAGACAACCGTGGCAATGCCAAGGCCCATACCGACTTCACCGGCGGCTATGCCACGAATGTGCCCAAGGTGTTTGCCGCCGGCGACATCCGCCGTGGCCAGAGCCTGGTGGTATGGGCGATTCGCGAAGGCCGTCAGGCCGCGCGCGCGGTCGACGAGTTCCTGATGGGCTTTAGCGACTTGCCGCGTTAATCGCCGCGCCCGGCCTTCGCAAATCGCCCCAAGGGGCGGTTAAGTAAACCCCAAGCTCGCGCTTGGGGTGCGCGTAGGCCGCCAGGCCGCGCGTGCGGTCGACGAGTTCCTGATGGGCTTTAGCGACTTACCCCGCTAAGCGCTGCGCCCGGCCTTCACAAATCGCCCCAAGGGGCGGTTAAATAAACCCCAAGCTCGTGCTTGGGGTGCGTAGGCCCCGCCAGGCCGCGCGCGCGGTCGACGAGTTCCTGATGGGCTTCAGCGGCCTGCGTCGCTAAGTGCAGCGCCCGGCGTTTATAAATCGCCAAAAAGGGGCGATTGAGAGGCCCAAGCTGGTGCCCGAATTGCGTGAAATGGTGCCAAACCTCCAGAAATCACCCAATTGGCGTGACGGTCCGTTGCGCTTTGCGCACATCTGCCTGGTTGGGAAATAACACCGAAAAACCCGGACGCTATCAAAAAAATAGCTGCTTGCGCTGGATAGTCGCGGCTTGCGGCCACTATCTGCCCGATAAAGCGGCAGCCTTTTTGGGCTACCCGCGCTGCTTTAGGCCGCACAGCCCAAGGTTTTTGGTTTCCGTTCAGGGACTGTATAAGGGCAAACCCCGTATCATTCGGTATTACTTACCCAAGCCAACACGCCTGCTGGCCTGTCTTTTCTCCTTCAATGCCCGACATTTCCGCATCATCATTGGTTGAGTTCAAGGATGTGACGTTTTCCTATCCCGGCTCTGCCGGTGATCGCGTCATCCTGGACAAGGTCACGCTGTCCGTGCCTCGCGGCAAGGTTACCGCGCTGATGGGCGCTTCAGGAGGCGGCAAAACCACCGTCCTGCGCCTCATCGGCGGGCAGCAAAAGGCTGTCAGCGGCGCTGTGCTGTTCGACGGCAAGGACGTCGGCAAGCTGGCCCAGGCGGAACTCTATGCCGCTCGCCGCCGCATGGGCATGCTGTTCCAGTTCGGTGCGTTGTTCACCGATCTGAGTGTTTTCGACAATGTGGCGTTTCCCTTGCGCGAGCACACCGAATTGGGTGAGGCCCTGATCCGCGATATCGTGCTGATGAAACTCAATGCGGTGGGCCTGCGCGGCGCGCGGGACCTGCTGCCCAGCGAAATTTCGGGCGGCATGGCCCGGCGGGTCGCGCTGGCGCGGGCCATTGTGCTGGACCCGGAACTCATCATGTACGACGAACCGTTCTCGGGGCTCGATCCGATCTCGCTCGGTACCGCCGCGCAGCTCATACGCCAGCTCAACGATACGCTGGGCATTACCAGCGTGGTGGTGTCGCATGATCTGGAAGAAACCTTCCGCATTGCCGACAAGGTCATCATCCTGGCCAATGGCGGCATTGCGGCGCAGGGCACACCTGACGAGGTGCGTCGCTCCACCGATCCGCTGGTGCACCAGTTCGTCAATGCGGAAAGCGAAGGCCCCGTGAAATTCCACTATCCGGGCCCCACTGTGGATGCCGATTTCGGCAACCCGGCGGCCAAATCAGGGAAGCGCGCATGAGCCGCTATAGCCCTGTCGCCCTGATTTCCGGCCTCGGTTTTTCCGTGCGCAGCCAGCTGGCCGAACTGGGCTACGCCGCGCGGTTGATGTCCCGGCTGGTGGCCCTCACCGGCCCCGCCCTGGCCCGCTTTGGCCTGGTGCGCGACCAGATTTTCTTTTTGGGCAACTACTCGCTGGCCATCATTGCCGTGTCGGGCCTGTTTGTCGGTTTTGTGCTGGGCCTGCAGGGCTACTACACGCTGCAGCGCTATGGCTCGGCAGAAGCGCTGGGCTTGCTGGTGGCGCTCAGCCTCGTTCGCGAACTCGGGCCTGTGGTCACTGCTTTGCTGTTTGCCGGCCGCGCCGGCACGGCGTTGACGGCCGAAATCGGCCTGATGAAAGCCGGCGAACAGCTCTCAGCCATGGAAATGATGGCGGTGGACCCGGTGCGGCGCATCCTGGCGCCCCGTTTCTGGGGCGGCATCATCGCCATGCCCCTGCTGGCTGCCGTGTTCAGCGCCGTGGGCATCATGGGTGGCTGGCTGGTGGGCGTGGTCATGATCGGTATTGATGCGGGCTCCTTCTGGAGCCAGATGCAGTCCGGTGTCGATGTCTGGCGCGACGTAGGTAACGGCATCATCAAGAGTTTTGTGTTTGGCGTCACCGTCACTTTTGTGGCCTTGCACCAGGGTTTCGAGGCCCAGCCGACGCCTGAGGGCGTGTCGCGCGCGACCACGCGGACCGTGGTGGTTGCGTCGCTGGCCGTGCTGGGGCTGGATTTCCTGCTGACCGCCTCGATGTTCAGCCTTTAAAACCGTCTTCATACATTTTTAATTCGCCCATGAGAAAATCCTGCTTCCCAGTGTTTGCCTTGGGTGAACCCCGCAAGGACAAAACAGCCCGGAATGGCAAAAACGCCGGACCAGGCCACTGAAAGAAAACGATGCAACGTTCCAAAAATGATCTGTGGGTGGGTTTGTTCGTGTTGATTGGCGGCGCCGCCATCCTGTTTCTGGCGCTCAAGTCCGCGAATCTGCTCAGCCTGAATTTCGATACCTCCTACAAGGTGACGGCGAAATTCGACAACATTGGTGGCCTCAAGCCGCGAGCCGCGGTCAAAAGCGCTGGCGTGGTAGTGGGCCGGGTTGAAAATATCACTTTCGACGACAAGTCCTACCAGGCCAGCGTCAATCTGGCCATGGAAAGCCGTTACGTATTCCCGAAAGACAGCTCGCTGAAGATTTTGACCAGCGGATTGCTGGGCGAGCAGTACATCGGCGTGGAGGCCGGTGGGGACGAGAAAAATCTTGCCGCAGGGGACGTGGTCAAAAACACGCAGTCTGCCGTGGTGCTTGAGAATCTGATCAGCCAGTTTTTATATAGCAAGGCGGCAGACAGCAGTTCCGGATCAGGGTCTGCGCCGCCATCAGGGACGCCAGAAAAAAAATGACAGCAGAAATCACGATGAAAAAACCGGCCGGCTGGGCTGCGGCAGTGCTTGCACTGGCACTTCTCCAGGGGTGTGCTACCGGTCCCAATGCGAGCCCGTCCGATCCGCTGGAGCCGTTCAACCGGACCATGTTCAATTTCAATGATGGTGTGGACCGCGCCGTCGTCAAACCCGTGGCAACCGCGTACCGGGATATCACGCCTGCGCCTGTGCGCACCGGTGTCACCAATTTCTTCGGCAACATTTCCGACGTGTGGTCCACCGTCAACAACCTGCTCCAGGGTAAAGGCCAGGCTTCTGTCGAAAGTTTTTTCCGCGTCACGACCAATACCATCTGGGGCGTGGGCGGCATTTTTGACGTTGCCAGCGATCTGAAGATTCCCAAGCACTCGGAAGATTTTGGCCAGACGCTCGGCG
This sequence comes from Polaromonas sp. P3_A5, assembly GCF_056403055.1. Classification (NCBI taxonomy): domain Bacteria; kingdom Pseudomonadati; phylum Pseudomonadota; class Betaproteobacteria; order Burkholderiales; family Comamonadaceae; genus Polaromonas; species Polaromonas sp. P3_A5. The sequence continues at coordinate 3,621,675 of NZ_JBFUGF010000001.1, read as the reverse complement.
TTTGGGGTGTGGGCTCGGGCCCCTACCTCGTGCTGCCTTTGCTGGGCCCTTCTTCCGCGCGTGATTCGGTAGGTTCGCTGGTTGATTACCAGGGCGACCTGGTAAGCCGGATCGACAATGTCCGTGCCCGCAATTCCCTGACGACTTTGCGCCTGGTGAATGCCAGGGCCAACGTGCTCGGGGCCGGTGATGTCCTGGACCAGGCCGCACTCGACAAATACAGCTTCACCCGCGAAATCTACCTGCAGCGCCGCCGTAGCCTGATAGGCGGGACTTCGGTGGAAAAAGAGGAACGTTACGATTTGCCGGAAGGCACATCGGCCGCCCCAGCGGCACCAGCCTCCGCCGCCAAATAGCGTCCTGCCGGGTGTGAACAGGGGTCAAAAGGCTGTTGATTGCAAACAATATTTACAAGACTGCCGTAAAACTTCATTCACAGCCCGGAAACCATCCCGCAGAATAACCATCGAACCATCGGTTGCAACAGTGACGTATCCGTAGAGGTACAGCAATTTCCGCAACCGCATGCTTCGTCATAGAAGGAAAATCATGAAACGTAGAACACTTGGCCATTTATTTACCGCCGCCCTCAGCCTGGCCCTGATGGGGTCCGCACCGTTCGTTCGCGCAGCCGATGAGGCACCCGATGCCCTGATCAAGCGCGTTTCGGCCGATGTGCTGGACAACATCAAGACGGACAAGGCTGTAAAAGCCGGTGACCTCACCCGGGTGCTCGCACTCGTCGACAGCAAGATCATGCCCAATGTGAACTTCACGCGCATGACGGCCTCTGCCGTCGGCCGCAACTGGCGCCAGGCCACGCCTGAGCAGCAAAAGAAGCTTCAGGACGAGTTCAAGGTCCTGCTGATCCGCACCTATTCCGGCGCGCTGGCACAGGTCAGCGACCAGAGTGTCAATGTCAAGCCGCTGCGCGCGGCTCCGGAAGACACTGAAGTCGTCGTCCGCACCGAAGTTCTGGGCCGGGGCGACCCAATCCAGCTGGACTACCGCATGGAAAAAACCGCCACGGGCTGGAAGATCTATGACCTCAATGTGTTGGGCGTCTGGCTGGTGGAAACCTACCGCACCCAGTTCGCCCAGGAAATCAGCGCCAAGGGCGTTGATGGCCTGATCGCGTCTCTGGTTCAGCGCAACCAGTCCAATACCGGCGCAGGCGCCAAGAAATCCTGAGCGGCAACTGCGCCATGCTGACACTCCCTTCCGCCTTGACCCATGCGGTGGCTGCCGGTTTTTCTCACGGCCTGAAGCAGGCCGTGTTGTCGCAGCCGGGCGGGGTGGTGGTGGATGCGAGCGCACTCACCGAGTTTGATTCTTCCGCTCTGGCCGTCCTGCTTGAATGCCGCCGTGAGGCGCTGGCCGCCGGCAAGGGGTTCACGGTCACCGGCTTGCCTGTCCGCTTGCGCCAGCTGGCAGGCCTTTATGGCGTGGCGGAGCTGGTGCCTGCCACGGCCTGAGCCGTACCGCTGCGGCACCGGCCGCCCCCAGGGCATTCAGGTACCTGCCGGGATAAAACGGCGCCAGCCCTTAAAATGATGGGCTAATGCCAGCGATCTCATTTCAGTCCGTCTCCAAAACCTATTCCTCTGCGCGAAGCCAAACAGGCCCCATTGTCCGGGCGCTTGACGACGTCAGTTTTGACATCCGGCAGGGTGAGTTTTTTGGGCTGCTCGGTCCCAACGGCGCCGGCAAAACCTCTCTCATCAGCATACTCGCCGGCCTTTCGCGTGCCAGCAGCGGCCGGGTCCTGGTGCATGGCAGCGACGTGCTCACCGACTATGCCAATGCAAGGCGAAAGCTCGGCGTCGTACCCCAGGAACTGGTGTTCGACCCCTTTTTCTCCGTGCGCGAGGCGCTGCGCATCCAGTCCGGCTATTTCGGCATCAAACGCAACGACGACTGGATCGACGAACTGCTGGTCAGCCTGGGGCTGGCCGACAAAGCCAATGCCAACATGCGCCAGCTCTCCGGCGGCATGAAACGCCGCGTGCTGGTGGCGCAGGCGCTGGTGCACAAGCCGCAGGTCATCGTGCTCGACGAACCCACCGCCGGCGTTGATGTGGAACTGCGCCAGACGCTGTGGCAGTTCATCGCCAAACTCAACAAGCAGGGCAGCACGGTGCTACTGACTACGCACTACCTCGAAGAAGCCGAGGCTTTGTGCAGCCGCATCGCCATGCTCAAGCAGGGGCGGGTGGTGGCGCTGGCTCAGACTTCCGAGCTGCTCAAGGCAGCTTCGTCGAACGTGTTGCGCTTCAAGATCGACAGCGAATTGCCGGTGCACCTGGCCGCGCAGGCCCGTATCACCGGGCGCATCGTGCAGTTCCCGGCGCACAACGCCAATGAAATCGAACAATACCTCGCGGCCATCCGTGAGGCGGGGCTGGTCGCGGAAGACGTTGAAATCCGCAAGGCCGACCTGGAAGATGTGTTCCTGGACGTAATGAACAAAAAGCCGGCCGGAGAAGCCACCGAACTGAATTTAATGGGAGTGGCAACATGATCGCGTTCATCCGGGGAAGGGCCGTGCGCCGCGCCGGGCCGCCCCAAGCAAGCACAGCCCCCGAGGGGCTGGAGCCTGCGGCTCCAAAGCTGCTTGAGCAGCTTTGGACAGGCGACAGAGGCGAAGCGTCTCGCGAGCCGCGGCCTGCAAGGCCTCGCGTAGTACGCGAAGCGACAAGCGTGGGGGCTTTTGAATGACTGGCTGGCAAACACTGCTCTACAAGGAAACCCTGCGCTTCTGGAAAGTGGGTTTCCAGACGGTCGGAGCCCCGGTGTTGACCGCCGTGCTCTACATGCTGATCTTTGGCCACGTGCTGCAGGACCAGGTCAAGGTTTACGACCAGGTCAGCTACACCGCCTTCCTGGTGCCCGGACTCGTGATGATGAGCGTGTTGCAGAACGCATTTGCCAACAGCTCTTCGTCGCTGATCCAGAGCAAGATCATGGGCAGCCTGGTGTTTGTGCTGCTCACGCCGCTGTCGCACTGGCACTGGTTTTTTGCGTACGTCGGCTCGTCCGTCGCGCGTGGCCTGCTGGTGGGTACCGGCGTGTTTGCCGTCACCGTATTTTTCGGCCAACCCGCCTTTGTGGCGCCGCTGTGGATTGTGCTGTTTGCGGTACTGGGCGCTGCCATGCTGGGCGCGCTGGGCGTCATCGCCGGGCTGTGGTCTGAAAAGTTCGACCAGATGGCGGCCTTCCAGAATTTCGTCATCATGCCCATGACCTTCCTGAGCGGCGTGTTTTATTCGATTCACTCGCTGCCGCCTTTCTGGCAAAAGGTCAGCCACCTGAATCCGTTTTTCTACATGATTGACGGGTTCCGTTACGGATTTTTCGGCGTCAGCGATGTTTCGCCCTGGCTGAGCCTGGGTATCGTGACCACCGCGCTGCTGGTCGTAAGTGGTGTCGCGGTCAACATGCTGCGCACAGGCTACAAAATCAGACACTAGAGATATGGCCCCCACGTTCGCGCACTTCGTGTCGCTCTCTGCCCCCCGAGGGGGCGCTGCGCCTGCGGCCTGGCAAAGCCAGTTCCGCGGCCCCTGCTTGCGAAGACACTCGTCTCATGCCTCAATAGAAAACTTATGACCAGCGAAGAACTTCAATCCATCATCACCGCAGGCCTGCCGTGCGAACATATCGAACTGTCGGGCGACGGCCGCCATTGGTACGCGACAATCATCTCCAGCGCCTTTGAGGGCCTGCGCTTGATCCAGCGCCACCAGAAGGTGTACGCCACGCTGGGTGGCCGCATGCAGACCGACGAAGTGCATGCGCTGTCGATGAAAACGTATACGCCCACCGAATGGGCCAACAACAACACGCAATAAGAACATGGACAAATTACTCATCAGGGGCGGCAAATCACTCGCCGGCACGGTCGAAATTTCCGGTGCCAAGAATGCCGCGCTCCCGGAACTGTGTGCAGCCCTGCTGACAGCCGACACGGTGACGCTGCAGAATGTGCCGCGCCTGCAGGATGTGGCCACCATGCTCAAGCTGGTGCGCAACATGGGTGTGCAGGCCGAACGCAGCCAGGACGTGCCCAGCACCGTGGTGCTCAATGCTGGCGGCCTGAGCTCACCCGAAGCCCCTTATGAGCTCGTCAAAACCATGCGCGCTTCCGTGCTGGCCCTCGGCCCGCTGCTGGCGCGCTTTGGCGAGGCGACTGTGTCACTGCCCGGCGGCTGCGCCATTGGTTCGCGGCCGGTCGACCAGCACATCAAGGGTATGCAGGCCATGGGCGCTGAAATTGCCGTGGAGCACGGCTACATGATCGCCAAGCTGCCGGCTGGTCAGAAGCGACTCAAGGGCACCAGCATTACCACCGACATGGTGACGGTCACCGGCACTGAAAACTTCCTGATGGCGGCCAGCCTGGCAGAAGGCGAAACCATCCTGGAGAACGCCGCGCAGGAGCCCGAGATTGGCGACCTGGCTGAAATGCTCATCAAGATGGGCGCAAAGATTGAAGGCCACGGCACGCGCCGCATCCGCATTCAGGGTGTCGAGTGCCTGCATGGCTGCACCCACCAGGTGGTGGCCGATCGCATTGAAACCGGCACCTTTTTGTGCGCGGTGGCCGCTGCCGGTGGTGACGTGGTTTTGAAGCATGGCCGAGCCGACCACCTCGACGCGGTGATCGACAAGCTGCGCGAAGCCGGCGCCGTGGTAACGGCGGGCGAAGGCTTTATCCGCATCCAGGCCAGCGGCCGAATGAAGGCGCAATCCTTCCGTACGACCGAATACCCTGGCTTCCCGACTGACATGCAGGCCCAGTTCATGGCGCTGAACGCCATTGCACAGGGCAGCAGCACGGTGACCGAGACGATTTTTGAAAACCGTTTCATGCACGTCAACGAAATGGTGCGCCTGGGTGCCAAGATCCAGATCGACGGCAAGATTGCCGTCATGGAAGGCGTTGAAAAGCTGTCGGGTGCCACCGTGATGGCCACTGATTTGCGCGCCTCCGCCAGCCTGGTGATTGCCGGTCTGGTGGCCGAAGGTGAAACCATGGTGGACCGTATTTACCATCTGGATCGCGGCTACGACCAGATGGAAGCCAAGCTGCGCGGAATCGGTGCCGACATAGAGCGAGTCAAAGCATGATCACGCTTGCTTTATCCAAGGGCCGCATCTTCGACGACATCCTGCCGCTGCTTAAAAGCGCCGGCATCGAGGTGCTGGACGACCCGGAAAAATCCCGCAAGCTGATCCTGGACACCAACCAGCCCGGCCTGCGTGTGGTGCTGGTGCGCGCCACCGACGTGCCCACCTATGTACAGTACGGCGGTGCCGATCTCGGCGTGGTCGGCAAAGACACGCTGATCGAATCCGGCAGCCAGGGCCTGTACCAGCCGCTCGATTTGCAAATCGCCAAATGCCGCATCAGTGTGGCCGTGCGCGAGGGCTTTGACTACGCCGCCGCCGTGCGCCAGGGCTCGCGCCTGAAAGTGGCCACCAAGTACGTGGCGATTGCCCGCGAGTTTTTCGCCACCAAGGGCGTGCACGTCGACCTGATCAAGCTCTACGGCAGCATGGAGTTGGCGCCGCTCACAGGCCTGGCCGACGCCATCGTCGACCTCGTCTCCACCGGCAGCACGCTCAAGGCCAACCACCTGGTCGAGGTCGAACGCATCATGGACATCAGCTCGCACCTCGTTGTGAACCAGACTGCGCTCAAGCTCAAGCAAGAGCCCATCCGCAAGCTGATAAACGCTTTTTCTGCCGCCACCTCTGCACCTTCCCTTAAATCTTGATGCTATGAAATTAATAGCTGCTCCCGCTCGTCTGTCAACGGTTTCAGCTGATTTTGAGGCTGAATTCAAGGCGCGCCTGCATTGGTCTGCCGACACCGATGCGGCCATTGAGCAACGCGTGGCCGACATCCTGGCCGATGTGCAGCAGCGCGGCGATGCGGCGGTGCTGGAATACACGGCGCGCTTTGATGGCCTGTCAGCTGCGTCGATGGCTGGGCTGGAACTGACGCAGGCGGATTTCAAGGCCGCATTTGATGCCATTCCCGCTGCCCAGCGCGAGGCCCTGCAGGCCGCAGCCGCCCGGGTGCGCAAGTACCACGAGGCACAGAAGAAGGCATCGGGAGAGAGCTGGAGTTATCGCGACGAAGACGGCACGCTGCTGGGCCAGAAGGTCACGCCGCTGGACCGGGTGGGCATTTACGTTCCGGGCGGCAAGGCTGCCTACCCTTCCAGCTTGCTCATGAACGCCATCCCCGCCCACGTGGCTGGTGTGCAAGAGATCATTATGGTGGTGCCAACGCCTGTGCGCGGCAGCGTAGCCACGGGCGGCTCAGGCGACCAGGCGGCGTCGAGCAAAGGCGAGCGCAATGAGCTCGTGCTGGCCGCCGCCTATGTGGCCGGGGTCACCCGCGCCTTCACCATCGGCGGCGCGCAGGCCGTGGCCGCGCTGGCCTACGGCACGCAAACCGTGCCCAAGGTCGACAAGATCACCGGCCCCGGCAATGCTTACGTGGCCAGTGCCAAAAAGCGCGTTTTCGGCACGGTGGGCATCGACATGATTGCCGGCCCGTCTGAAATTCTGGTGCTGGCCGATGGCAGCACGCCCGCCGACTGGGTGGCCATGGACTTGTTCAGCCAGGCCGAGCATGATGAGCTGGCCCAAAGCATCCTGCTGTGCCCCGACGCCGCCTATATCGATGCCGTGCAGGCTGCGATTGACCGGCTGCTGCCCGAAATGCCGCGCGCCGAGATCATCGCCAAGTCCCTCACCGGCCGCGGCGCGCTGATCCACACCCGCAGCATGGAAGAGGCCTGCGAGATCAGCAATCGCATTGCCCCCGAACACCTCGAAGTCTCCAGCCACGACCCGCACAAGTGGGAGCCTCTGCTCAAACACGCCGGCGCGATCTTCCTGGGCGCCTACACCAGCGAATCGCTGGGCGACTACTGCGCCGGCCCCAACCACGTGCTGCCCACCAGCGGCACGGCGCGCTTCAGTTCGCCACTGGGTGTCTACGACTTCCAGAAGCGCTCCAGCCTGATCGAAGTCAGCGAAGCCGGTGCGCAAGTCCTCGGCAAGATCGCCGCAGAACTTGCTTATGGCGAGGGCCTGCAGGCGCATGCTCGCGCGGCCGAAATGCGGCTTTCCAAACCCGATTGAATCGTAAATGACCCGCATTTTCAGATCGCTGAATCTTGTCGTTGCTGCTTGCATTGCGCTGGCAGGGTTGCAGGGCTGCGCGTCCGTGGTGCAACCCTCAGAGAAACCTCCCAATGCGATTGAGCTTTCAGGAGTGGTCTCCGAAGTATCTGCCTCGCCCTACTATGGTTTGAGTTCGGTTCAGCAAAGTAGCGCGACGCTTGCTGGGGGCTCTGCTGGCGTTATGCTGGCCAACGCCATTGGTGCGCAGCAGGGCAATCGCGACGTCAGCTCCATTGTGGTGACCGTTTCAAACATCTTGTCGCTGACGCTTCCTGTGAGTGGCACTTTCCGTTCCGGCGAATGCGTGAAGCTTTTTGTAGATCCCATGTTCAGGGAGCTGCTGAACCGCAAAGACGTGGCCAACATGAGCATGCCCACGGGCTCCGCTTTCGTGCAGAAAAGCAGTTGCTGAGCGAGTCGGCAATCACAATACCGCCAGACAGAATCAATTCACCCATCATGAAACAGTCAGATACCGTACTGGCCTCCGAGCTCAAAAAACTGATTCGCCAGGACGTGCAGTCCATGCATGCCTACGCCATCCAGGACTCGGCCGGCATGGTCAAGCTTGATGCCATGGAGAACCCGCACCGCCTGCCGGCATCGCTGCAGGCCCATCTGGGCCAGCGTCTGGGTGCGCTGGCATTGAACCGCTATCCGGATGGCCGCGTGAATGATCTGCGCAAGGCCCTGGCCGACTATGCGCAGATGCCCGAGGGCTTCGACATCATGCTGGGCAACGGTTCGGACGAGTTGATCTCGCTGCTGGCCATGGCCTGCGATGTGGAAGGGGGCTCCATATTGGCGCCATTGCCGGGCTTTGTGATGTACGCCATGAGCGCGCAGCTGCAGGGTCTCAAATTCATCGGCGTGCCGCTGACGGCCGACTTTGAGCTCGACCAAGCCGCCATGCTGGCCGCTATTGCCGAACACCAGCCGTCCATCATTTACCTGGCCTACCCGAACAACCCGACGGCCAACCTGTGGGACGACACGGTGATTGAAAAGATCATCGAAGCCGTGGGCGAACAAGGTGGCCTGGTCGTGATGGACGAGGCCTACCAGCCGTTTTCCAGCAAAAGCTACATCGACCGCATCGCCAGGCACAGCCATGTGCTGCTGATGCGCACCCTGAGCAAGTTCGGCCTGGCCGGCGTGCGCATCGGCTACATGATGGGCCCGAAAGCGCTGATTGCCGAGATCGACAAGGTGCGCCCGCCCTACAACATCAGTGTGCTCAACTACGAATGCGCGCTGTTCGCGCTGGAGCACCAGGGTGAATTCGCCGCCCAGGCCGCGGAGCTGGTGGCTCAACGTGCTGTGTTGCTGCAGGCCCTGGCCGGCATGGCGGCCAGGGGCGTCAAAGCCTGGAAAAGCGACGCCAACATGATCCTGGTGCGGGTGCCTGATGCGGCCAAAACCTTTGAAGGCATGAAATCGCGCAAGGTCCTGGTCAAAAACGTTTCTAAAATGCACCCATTGCTGGCCAATTGTTTGCGCCTGACGGTCGGCACCGCGGACGAGAACGTGCAAATGCTGGCGGCGCTTGAAAAATCCCTATGACCACCCCTACCCACGCTCCCCGCATTGCCGAGGTTTCACGCAACACCGCCGAAACCCAGATCATCGTCAAGCTCAACCTGGACGGCACCGGTAAAGCCAGCCTTTCCACGGGCATAGGCTTTTTCGACCACATGCTGGACCAGATCGCCCGCCACGGCCTGATCGACCTCGACATCCAGGCCAAGGGCGATTTGCACATTGACGGCCACCACACGGTGGAAGACGTGGGCATCACGCTGGGCCAGGCCGTGGCCAAGGCTGTGGGAGACAAAAAAGGCCTGCGCCGCTACGGCCACGCCTATGTGCCGCTCGACGAGGCGCTGTCGCGCGTGGTGGTCGATTTTTCGGGCCGTCCGGGCCTCGAGATGCATGTTCCTTTCAAGAGCGGCATGATCGGCACCTTCGACAGCCAGCTCGCCTACGAATTCTTCCAGGGCTTTGTGAACCACGCCTTTGTGACCTTGCACATCGACAACCTCAAGGGCGAGAACGCCCACCACCAGGCCGAAACCGTGTTCAAGGCATTTGCCCGCGCGCTGCGCATGGCGCTGGAGATCGATCCGCGCGCCGCAGGCGTGATTCCATCGACCAAGGGTTCGCTGTAACCCCTTCGCACTCAACGCCGGGAACACGTCCAATCCTTGTTTTAATGCCTGTTTTTGCCTCCAGACCAATGGTGACGGGCGCAAGCAGCTATTAAATTCGTAGCAAACTACCTTTCGACTTTCAATGGCAAAACCCAAAACAGTCGCCGTGGTCGACTACGGCATGGGCAACCTGCACTCCGTGTCACAGGCTGTTCGCCATGTGGCGGGCGGCAGCGGCTTTGACGTGCTGGTCACCTCCCGGGCCGAAGATGTGATGTCGGCCGAACGCATCGTGCTGCCTGGCCAGGGCGCCATTGCCGACTGCATGCGCGAGCTCGCAGATTCCGGCATGCTGGAGTCGGTGCTGCACGCTGCGGCCAACAAGCCGCTGTTCGGTGTTTGTGTTGGCATGCAGATGCTGCTGAGCCACAGCGACGAAGGCCAGCCCGGCGACGGCGGCGTGGGTACCACCGGCCTCGGATTAATCCCTGGGGAGGTCACCAAATTCGAGCTGGCCGGCAAAATCCAGCCCGACGGCAGCCGTTACAAGGTGCCGCAGATGGGCTGGAACCAGGTTTACCAAAATGGTGCGGGCACGGCCAGGGCCCACCCGGTCTGGGCTGGAGTTCCCGACGGCGCGTACTTTTATTTTGTACACAGCTTTTATGCCCGGCCGTCGGATGCACGCCACATCGCGGGGGAGGCCGACTACGGCGCGCGCTTTACGGCGGCGATTGCACGCGATAATATTTTTGCCACCCAGTTCCACCCCGAAAAGAGTGCCGACCACGGGCTGGCCCTGTACCGCAATTTCCTGCACTGGAATCCCTGAATACCTTGGGTCAGACCCGGTACCGGGGCGTCCGGCTTTTTGTTACCCTGAGCGTCCGTTTTGTCCTTTACCGTTTTACCGTCTTTAACCGCACATGCTACTTATCCCCGCGATTGACCTGAAAGACGGTCACTGCGTCCGCCTCAAACAGGGCGACATGGATCAATCCACCATCTTCAGCGAAGACCCGGCCGCCATGGCGCGCAGCTGGGTCGACAAGGGCGCGCGCCGCCTGCACCTGGTGGATTTGAATGGCGCCTTTGCAGGCAAGCCCAAGAATGAGGCTGCCATCAAGCAGATACTGGCCGAGGTCGGCAGCGAAATCGACGTGCAGCTGGGCGGCGGCATCCGCGACCTGGACACCATCGAGCGCTACCTCGACGCTGGCCTGCGCTACGTCATCATCGGCACGGCCGCTGTCAAAAATCCTGGATTCCTGCAGGACGCCTGCACGGCCTTCGGCGGCCACATCATCGTCGGCCTCGACGCCAAGGACGGCAAAGTAGCCACCGACGGCTGGAGCAAGATGACCGGCCACGAGGTCGTAGACCTCGGCAAGAAATTCCAGGACTACGGCGTCGAATCCATCATCTACACCGACATCGGCCGCGACGGCATGCTGACCGGCATCAACATCGACGCCACCGTCAAGCTCGCCCAGGCGCTGACGATTCCCGTGATCGCCTCCGGCGGCCTTTCGAACATGGCCGACATCGAAAAGCTCTGCGAGGTCGAGGAAGAGGGCGTGGAAGGTGTGATCTGCGGGCGCTCGATTTACAGCGGTGATCTCGATTTTGAGAAAGCTCAGGCGAGAGCCGACGAACTAAACGGATGACCACTGCTGCAATAAATAGCGGCGCTGCGCCCCAAGCAAGCAGGGGCCGCGGAACCGGCGCTGCCGGGCCGCAGGCGCAGCGGCCCCCTCGGGGGGCAGGAAGCCACACGCAGTGGGCGACCGTGGGGGCCACATGTTAGCTAAAAGAATCATTCCCTGCCTCGACGTCACCGGCGGCCGCGTCGTGAAGGGCGTCAACTTCACCCAGCTGCGTGACGCAGGCGACCCGGTGGAAATCGCCGCGCGCTACAACGAGCAGGGCGCGGATGAGCTTACCTTCCTCGACATCACGGCCACCAGCGACGGGCGCGACCTGATCCTGCCGATCATCGAAGCGGTGGCTTCGCAAGTGTTTATTCCGCTGACGGTTGGCGGCGGTGTTCGCACCGTTGAAGACGTGCGTCGCCTTCTCAATTCCGGGGCCGACAAGACCAGTTTCAACTCGGCCGCCATCGCCAACCCGCAGGTGATCGCTGACGCTTCCGCCAAATACGGCTCGCAGTGCATCGTGGTGGCGATCGACGCCAAGCGCCGCGGCGCGGAAGACGAAAAGCGCCTCACACCCGCCGGCGAACCGGTCGGCCCGGGCTGGGATGTCTACAGCCATGGCGGGCGCAAGAACACCGGCCTGGACGCCGTGGCCTGGGCCACCGAGATGGCGCGCCGCGGTGCCGGCGAAATTTTGCTGACCAGCATGGACCGCGACGGCACCAAGTCGGGCTTTGACCTGGCCCTGACCCGCGCGGTGAGTGACGCCATCAGCGTGCCGGTGATCGCCTCGGGCGGCGTCGGCAACCTGGAGCATCTGGCCGACGGCATACAGACCGGCGGCGCCGACGCGGTGCTGGCCGCCAGCATTTTTCATTACGGTGAATACACGGTGCAGCAGGCGAAAGCTCACATGGCGGCACGCGGCATCCCTGTCCGTCTGTAGCATTTCTTAAGCGGTTTTGGCCTGTAGCCCAATGAATACAGGCGCAAGCAGCTCCTGATTTGATAGCGAATCATTTTCCGGCGAAACTGGCGTCAGCACAGAGCCCCCGTGGTTTGGCGGCTTGTAATGCAGCTGTTCAACGCAATCTTGGACAATACACACCATGAACTGGTTAGATGAAGTCAGCTGGGACGACAAGGGCCTGATCCCTGTCATTGCGCAGGAAGCCTCCAGCGGCGATGTGCTCATGTTCGCCTGGATGAACCGCGAGGCGCTGCAAAAAACTGCTGAGCTTGGCCAGGCGGTGTATTTCAGCCGCTCGCGCGGGCGCCTCTGGCACAAGGGTGAGGAATCCGGCAACCAGCAAACGGTGCATGAGATCCGCCTGGACTGCGACAACGACGTGATTTTGCTCAAGGTGACGCAGTTGGGCCACACGCCGGGCATCGCTTGCCACACAGGCCGCCACAGCTGCTTTTTCAGTGTGTATAAAAGCGGCCAATGGGTGGTGACCGAGCCGGTCCTGAAAGACCCGACAACCATGTATAAAAAAGCATCAACAGACTCCGGCAAACATGACCACGAATGACTCCCTCCAGCGCCTGGCGCAGATCATCGAAAGCCGCAAGACGGCCAACGGCGGTGACCCGGACACCAGCTATGTGGCGCGCCTGCTGCATAAAGGCCCCGACGCTTTCCTGAAAAAAATCGGCGAAGAAGCCACGGAAACCGTGATGGCGGCCAAAGACATCGACCATGGCGGGCCCACGGCAGAGCTCAAGGGCAAGCTGGTTGGCGAAGTGGCCGATCTGTGGTTTCACAGCCTGATTGCGCTGGCGCATTACGGCCTCAGCCCGCTGGACGTGATTGCCGAGCTGGAGCGCCGCGAAGGCACCAGCGGCATTGAAGAAAAAGCCTTGCGCAAGGCCCAGCGCCGTGATGCGGCCGAAAAGCCCTGAGCCGGGCATTGCTGGCTGCCATTACCTGTGGCTGATTTCCTTCCCCCTGTATCGCCTCATATCGCTTTGACTGGAACCTGAACGCATGGAAACCGACCTGGCCGAATTCGAAGGCAAGAATCCCGCCGACCGCACCATCATGCATGTGCTGTACGGCCTGCACACGCTGGCCTGGTTCAGCGGCGGTGTGTTTGCGGTGATCGCCGTCATCATCAACTACATTCGCCGCGCGGATGAAACCGATGCGCTCTACATCGACCACCACAACTACATGATTCGCACCTTCTGGTGGACGCTTGCGTGGCTGGTGCTGCTGTCGCCGCTGTGGCTGTTGATTGTGCCGGGGTGGGTGGCCTATGGCATTGTCTGCCTCTGGTACCTGTACCGCTGCGTGCGTGGCTGGATGCGTTTTAACAGCCACCGTCCTGCGTAATTTCCTTGAGTCACGACCCAGCCATGAACCACTCCGACACCTGCATTTTCTGCAAGATCGCCGCGGGCACCATCCCAAGCCGGAAAGTGTACGAAGACGACGAGCTGTACGCTTTTCACGACATCAACCCATGGGCGCCCGTGCATTTCCTGATCATTCCCAAGGACCATATTCCGTCCATGGCCCAGGTTGGCCCCGAACACGCCGCCCTGCTGGGGCGCATGATGGTGCTGGCCCCCAAACTGGCGATGGAGCAGGGTTGTAACCCGTATCCGGAGGGCGGCTACCGGATCGTGACCAATACCGGCGCCGAAGGCGGACAAGAGGTGCATCACCTGCACTTTCACGTGATCGGCGGCCCGCGGCCATGGCTGAAGGGCTAGAAGGGTTACAAGCCAAAGGGAACCCCGGTGCCCACAACCACACTAAACCGGTAGGCCAATGTGTGTAATCGGTTTTCCGGCAGGCAGGGCCTTTAGAATCAACGCAATTGCGTGCAAACCGCCTCAAACCGGCAATGTTGCATTTACACCTGTATTTACAGATTAGGAGCAAATCATGGGTTCATTTTCCATCTGGCACTGGCTGATCGTGCTGTTGATCGTGGTGATGGTTTTCGGCACCAAAAAGCTGAAAAACATGGGCAGCGACCTCGGCGGCGCCGTCAAGGGTTTTAAAGACGGCATGAAGGACGGCAGCCAGACGCCCGCCGACGTGCCCGTGCCGCCCGCCAGCGTGACCAACGCCCAGGCCGCTGACAAAACGACAATCGACGTTGAAGCCAAGCAGAAGTCTTGAGCGCAATCATCTGACGCAACCTTCCAGCGACACCTTCTGCAGTGATTGATCTAGGCATCTCCAAAATGGCGCTCATCGGCGCCGTGGCGCTGATCGTTATCGGCCCGGAGAAGCTGCCGCGCGTGGCGCGTACCGTGGGTACGTTGCTGGGTAAGGCCCAGCGTTATGTGGCCGACGTCAAAAACGAGGTCAACCGCTCCATGGAGCTGGACGAGCTCAAGAAGATGAAGGAAACCGTTGAGGGCGCCGCCCGTGACGTCGAGAACTCCATCCAGACCAACGCCAGCGATTTCGAAAAATCCTGGGCCGAGGCCACGGGAGAGTCGTCCTCCGGCGCTTTGCCGGGCATGGAAATCTTCCCCGAGTACAGGCACCCGAAAAAGAAGTGGCGGCTCAAGCAGGGCGCGACGCCCCAGTGGTACAAGGCCCGTTCGGGCGTACGCACCAAGGCCCAGTCCGGCGCGGCCCGCGTGGCGCGCTTCCGTCCGCAGCCGGGCCGCATGCCTTGAGCTGCTTTCCTGCTGATTCCTTCCTGTTTGCGTGCCTCCCCGCGCAGCCCCACCAGCGCAAATTCCCCTCATGAGCGATCCCCACACCGACAAGCCCGACGAACTCGCGGGCACCGAGCAGCCTTTTGTGCAGCACCTCGTGGAGCTGCGCGACCGGATGATCAAAGCGGTGATTGCCATCGGCATTGCGGCCGCCGTGCTGGCGGTATACCCCGGCGCCAGCGCACTCTATGACCTGATGGCCGCCCCGCTGGTGGCCACGCTCCCCAAGGGCGCCACGCTGATCGCCATCAGCGTGATCACGCCGTTCGTGGTGCCGATCAAGATCCTCTTCATGGCCGCCTTCATGATCGCGCTGCCGGTGGTGCTGTACCAGGTGTGGGCCTTTGTCGCACCGGGCCTGTATTCGCATGAGAAAAAACTGGTCATGCCGCTGGTGATTTCCAGCACCCTGCTGTTTTTCATCGGCGTGGCGTTTTGTTATTACTTCGTGTTTGGCCAGGTGTTCGCCTTCATCCAGAGCTTTGCGCCCAAGTCCATCACGGCGACGCCGGACATCGAGGAATACCTGAGCTTCGTGCTGGGCATGTTCCTCGCGTTCGGGCTGGCCTTTGAAGTGCCGATTGCGGTGATCCTGCTGGTGCGCATGGGCATACTCACCGTGGCCCAGCTGCGCCAGTACCGCGGCTATTTCTGGGTGATCGCCGCCATCGGCACCGCCCTGGTCACGCCGCCCGACGCCGGCTCCATGATCATGCTGCTGATGGTGGTGGGCGGACTGTATGAGGTCGGCATCCTGGCGGCCCTGCTGTTCGTCAAGCACACCAAGGTGCCAGAGACTGACAGCGACACCGAAGTAGCCAAACCCTGACTTCCGCCGGCGCTCGCCGGCTCAGCCCCTCCCGCATGCACGGGACGTCAAATCTTTTTGGAAAAAAAACGGCCACGGCCCAATGTGGCCGTGCGCAAGTCGCTATTAATTTGGTAGCATCTTCATGCACGATTGCAGCGTGCTGACGGCGCCCCGGCCGGTCAGCGCTGCTGCACCTTGGGCCGCTGGCGCTTGCCGGGCGTCACCGGGATCTCGGTCTGCTTGTCCTTGCGCAGCACCGTCAACGGCGCCGGCGTGCCGGGCTTGAGGGCTGCCACAGCGGTCAACAACTGGCTCACGTTGCGTACGCCCTTGCCGTTCACGGCGGTGATCACGTCGCCGGGTAGAAGGCCGGCCTGCGCGGCCGGGCCGTTTTGCAGAACGCCGGTGATGATGACACCACCCTCTTTGGCCGCAGCCGCCGGAAGGCCGAATGTTTCAGCGAGTTCGGGGTTGAGGTCCTGCGGCTCCACGCCGATCCAGCCCCGCGTGACCTGGCCGTCCTTCACGATGCCGTCGAGCACCAGCTTGGCAGTCGACACCGGGATGGCGAAACCAATGCCCATGGAGCCCCCCGAGCGCGAATAAATCGCGGTGTTGATGCCCATCAGGTTGCCGTTCACGTCGACCAGCGCGCCGCCCGAGTTGCCGGGGTTGATGGCGGCGTCGGTCTGGATGAAATTTTCAAAGGTGTTGATGCCCAGCTGGTTGCGCCCCAGTGCGCTCACGATGCCGCCGGTGACCGTCTGGCCCACGCCAAACGGGTTGCCGATGGCCAGCACGGCGTCGCCCACCTGCAAGGCGTCGGAGTTGCCCAGCACGATGACGGGCAGCTTGTCCAGGTCGATCTTGAGGATGGCCAGGTCGGTGTCCGGGTCGGTGCCTATGACCTGTGCTTTTGCCTTGCGCGTGTCGTTGAGGATGACTTCGATCTCGTCGGCGCCTTCCACCACGTGGTTGTTGGTCAGGATGTAGCCGCTGGCGCTGATGATGACGCCGCTGCCCAGTCCGCCCTGCGGTTCATTGGGGCTCTGGTCGCCGAAGAAAAACTTGAACCACGGGTCTTCGGCATGCGGGTTTTTGGCGGCGGCCTTGCTGGTGTTGATGCTGACCACCGCTGCCGAGGCAACTTTGGCCGCCGATGCGAAGCCGCTTCCGGCACCGCCGCTGCGCGGTGCGGTGCCGGCCGGGGCCTCGATGACGGACACGCCCGGCATGTTGCCGCGGTCCAGCCACTGCGGCTTGAGCGTGGCCACCACGAAGTAGGCCGCCAGCAGGACGGTGACGGTTTGGGAAAAAAGAAGCCAGGTGCGTTTCATGAGGCGTGAGGGTCGGCGTGCCGGTACGAAGGTGCGGAAGACGAAAGGGGGCGGGAATCCGGGGCGGCACAGGGCCGGAAGGGGCGCGGCGCCAACTGATGGAGTTTATCGCTTCGGGTCCCCGCTCGCTGTAAGGAAGCATGCCGGCTGGCTCCGGTACCATGTTCCTGGCTGCCGCAAGGCCGCAGCCGCGGGCAGCCTGAACCGCCGCCCGCGGTCAACAACCATAACGGAGGTGACAACATGCATCAGTGTTCAAGGCGGACCTGGCTCGCGCGTGGCGCGGCCGCATTGACAGCGGGTTCGGCGGGACTGGCATTGCCGGTTCTGGCCGCACCCACGGCGACGAAATTTCCGGCCAGTGTGGTGGCGCAGGGCACCACACTGCAGCTCAACGGCGCCGGCACCCGCTTCAAGGCCATTTTCAAGGTCTATGACATGGCCCTGTACACGAGCCGCAAGGTCTCGTCGGCCGACGAGGCGATGAAGCTGGGAACGCCCATACGCCTGGCCTTTGTGGCGCTACGCGAAGTCTCCGGCACCGACCTGGGCCGGCTCTTCCTGCGCGGCATGGCCGACAACTCAAGCCGCGACGCTGTCAGCCGCCACTCGGTGTCGAGCAACCGTCTGATCGATATCTTCTCGGGCCGCAGCAAGCTGATGCCCGGCGATTCGTTCGCGATGGAGTTTGTTCCGGGCAAGGGCACCAGCTTTTTCATCGCCGAGCAGCCGCAGGGCGCAGCGGTCGGTGATGCGGAGTTCTTTCGCATGGTGCTGGGCATCTGGCTGGGGTCCGTTCCGGCGGACTTCATGCTCAAGGACGCGTTGCTGGGCCTTGAGAAAAGCTGAGCGTCCTGAAGCAGCGCCCTGAGACAATGGGGCCATGAGCACCACACGACAGGACTTGCTGCAGGCCTTTGACACGCTTTTGCAGCCCGCGCGCTTCAAGGACTACGGCCCCAACGGTCTGCAGGTCGAAGGCAAACCCTCGGTCGGCAAGATTGTTTCCGGCGTTACCGCCAGCCTGGCGCTGATCGAAGCGGCCATTGCGGCGCAGGCCGACGCCATCTTTGTGCACCACGGCCTGTTCTGGCGTGGCCAGGACGGCCGCGTCACGGGCTGGATGAAGCAGCGCCTGGCCTTGTTGCTGGCGCACGACATCAACCTCTACGCCTATCACCTGCCGCTGGACGCGCACCCCGAGCTCGGCAATAACGCCCAGCTGGGCTTGCAACTGGGCCTCACGGCGACGGGGCGTTTCGGCGAACAGGACCTGGGTTTTATCGGTGGGCGCGTCGACGGAGGGGAATTTTCAGATGCCGGCGCACTGGCAACACATCTGGAAAAAGTACTTAATCGGGTTGTAACCAAAGCAGGACCAGCGCAATCAGCTATTAAAAACATAGCATGGTGCACGGGCGGCGCGCAGGGGTATTTTGAGGCGGCGATTGCCGCAGGCGCCGACGCCTTCATCACCGGCGAGATTTCCGAACCCCAGGCGCACTACGCGCGCGAGATGGGCGTGGCCTTCATCGCCTGTGGGCACCACGCCTCCGAGCGCTACGGCGCGCCGGCCGTGGCGGCGCAGGTTGCCACGCAGCTGGGCCTTGCCCACCAGTTCATCGACATCGACAACCCGGCCTGAAGCTTTTTCCCGAGAGGATCAGGCCGGCTTGTGGCGCTGCCGCCCGGCGCGGCCGGTGTTGGAACTGGCGGGTTTGGCCCGCAGCGGTGTTTGCGGCGCGGCGTTTCGCAGCGCATGCCAGCTGGAGCCCAGCTCGGCATGCTCCACCGGCACGGCGGTGCGGGTTTCCGGGTCCAGCAGCGCGGCGCGGGAGCGCATGGCGCGGGCAGCCTGCGCCACAGACTGCGCTTCGTGCAGCAGCTGGGCGACGTCCTTGCCGGCGACCGACAGATGAACGATGCCGACGGCAATGTCCGGCTTGATCCGGGCACGCCCCCCGCCCAGGGCCGTCACGTCCATCGGCCGGCGCAGGTCGGAGGCCACGCGCAGGCCCAGTGTGCGTATCCAGCGCGGCGAATGCATGGTTTCCAGCAGCACGACAAAGCAGCGGTCATAGTAGCGGCCGGCCGGGTTGACGGCGCCGGTGTGACGCTGAATGCGGCGCGCCATCTGGATATAGATTTCGTTCAGGCCGGCCTGGCCGATCTGGGGCAGCAGGCCTTCGGGCTCGAACAGCAGCACGGCCATCAGCGCGCCGTCGCGCCGCGTGCGCAGACGCCGGCGCTGCGCACGGATGATTTTCTGCACCATCGCCACGCCGTCATAGAGCTGGGTGATCGGGTCGTGCCCCGACGCTTCGCCGTGCTTCAATTGCCGCGTCTGCCGGTTGCGCAGCCACAGCATGGCGGCCGTGATGACCACACTGAGCAAGGCTGCCATGGCCACGCCGGCCTGCAGCGGCAGTGAAAACCGGGTGGGGCTCAGCGCCAGGCCGTACAGGCCGATCTGCGCGGGCAGCGTCAGCAGGCAGCCCAGCGCCAGGCCCCAGGCCATCCGGTCACCGAGTTGCGTGGCGCGAACCGACAGCCACAGCACCACGGAAAGATTGACGACGGCGAGCGTTGCCGAGGCGGGCAGGGCCCACTGCGGCTCCAGCAGCAGGCAGAGCGGCCCGCCGGCGATGCAGACCAGGGTGATGGTTAACAGGCTGACCTTCATCAGGTGGTCGCGCTGGTGGGCCGACAGCCATTTGCTGGCGCCGAAGCTGCCCATCGACGCGCAAGCCGGCCCGACAAGGAGTTGCGCAATGCCCAGCGACTCCTTGCCGTCCGGCCAGAGCTCCATGGGCAGGCCGCACAGCAGCATCACCACCAGCCAGCAAAGCACGAGGTAAGCCAGGGTCTGCCAGGCAGCGCGGGTGCGGCTGTAAAGGGCATCGGCCAGGGCCAGCAGCAGCACCAGGCCAAGTGCGCCGGCCGCAGCACTCCACAGCATCATTTCACCGTCGGACATCAGGACGGGCATGGCAGCATTCATGGCAGGCTGATGTCCTGTGCGCTGGCGGGCTGCCGCTGCGATGTGGTTTGCGCCAAAATACCCCCAGCATGCATCTGACCGACCCCCCTGAATTCATTGATCCGGCGCCGCGCTGTGCAGCCGGTGTGTTGACCTGTTTCTTTGTGATTATGGGCTGTCCTGTAACCAAATGCACCCTGCGGCCGCAATTCACCGCGGCGGCGCCCGGCTTGTGAACAAGCCGCTGCTCATCACCATGGGTGACGCCGCCGGCATCGGCCCGGAGATCATCGCCAGGGCTTTTCGCGATGCACCCGTTGAAATGGCGGGCTGCACCGTGGTGGGTGATGTCGCCACGATGCGCCGCGCTGCCGCGCTGACAGCGTCCCCGCTGGCGCTGCCGGTGGCCCGGCTGGACGCCCTGGCCGATGCGGTGGGGGTGCCGCCCCATTGCATCGGGGTGTTGCAAAAATGCGAGTTGGAGGCCGTGCCTTACGGCCAGGTCAATGCGCAGGCGGGCCAGGCCGCGGCCGACTGCATCGTCTGGGCTGCCCGCAGCGTGCTGGCCGGTGAGGCGTGCGCCATGGTGACAGCGCCCATCCACAAGGAAGCATTGGCGGCGGCCGGCGGCTGGGCAGCGGCCTTTCCGGGCCACACCGAAATGCTCCAGGCTGAAGCTGCCGCTTTTCTGGGTAAATCGGCGGCGGACGTGCCGGTGCGCATGATGCTGGCCAACGACGAACTCAAGACCGTGTTGGTGAGCATTCACATGTCACTGCGGCACGCCATTGAGGCCGTCACCTTTGACAACGTGTTGCAGACCTTGCGCATCACCCATCGCGCAGTGGCTGCCAGCCTGGGCCGGGCACCGCGCATTGCGGTGGCGGGGCTGAATCCGCACGCCGGTGAAGGCGGACTGTTCGGCAGCGAAGAGCAGGCCATCATCGCGCCGGCCATCGCTACCGCCCGCGCAGAAGGGCTGGATGTGAGCGGTCCCTTCGCACCCGACACGGTATTCATGCGCGCGCGCCATGCCGCCGGCAAGCCCGGCGAGTTTGACGTGGTGGTGGCGATGTACCACGACCAGGGGCTGATCCCGGTCAAGTACCTGGGCGTGGAGCAGGGCGTGAATGTGACGCTGGGCCTCCCGCTGGTGCGCA
Organism: Polaromonas sp. P3_A5; assembly: GCF_056403055.1. Lineage (NCBI taxonomy): Bacteria > Pseudomonadati > Pseudomonadota > Betaproteobacteria > Burkholderiales > Comamonadaceae > Polaromonas > Polaromonas sp. P3_A5. The sequence continues at coordinate 3,600,692 of NZ_JBFUGF010000001.1, read as the reverse complement.
CGAGCCCAGACCACGGCACGGCGTTTGACATCGCCGGCACGGGGCGCGCGGACGCATCCAGCTTGCTGGCGGCTGTTCGCATGGCGCGCCAGCTTGTTGTCGGCTAAAAATCAAGCGAAATCGGGCTCTGACCCAATAGCAGTCTGCGCTAGCAGCTATTGAATCAATAGCAAGCACCGTCTCTTCGCAAGCGGGGGCCGCGGTCTGGCTTTGCCAGCCGCAAGGCGCCGTCCCCTGTAGGGGAGAGGCCCGCTACACGAAGTGAGCGGGCAACAGGGGGGTAGATATCTTTCAAGCGAGGGCCGCGGTCTGGCTTTGCCAGCCGCAAGGCGCCGTCCCCTGCAGGGGAGAGGCCCGCTACACGAAGTGAGCGGACCACAGGGGGGTGCTTACTTTTTTAGACTGTCGCGGATTTCACGCAGCAGCACGATGTCTTCAGGCGGCGCGGCGGGCGGTGGCGCGGCTTCGTGGTGGCGTTTGAGCCGGTTGATCTGCTTGACCATCAGGAAAATGATGAAGGCCAGGATGACGAAGTTGACGCTCACCGTCAGGAAGTGGCCGTAGGCAAAGACCGGGACGCCGGCTTTTTTGAGGGCTTCAAGCGACATGTCGGTGCCCGGCGGCACGGTGCCAAGCAATACGTACATGCTGGAAAAGTCCAGCTTGCCGAAGACCAGGCCCACCAGCGGCATGATCAGGTCGCTCACCACGGCGTCGACGATCTTGCCGAAAGCGGCGCCAATGATCACGCCTACGGCCAGATCGATCACATTGCCCTTGACGGCAAATTCCTTGAATTCCTGCATCATTCCCATGAGTCTCTCCTGTTATTGGCAGCGGTTGCCGGCCGTACCGGCGTTCTGAAAAAAATGATTATGAAGGCTGGCCGTGTTTTCGGGCGGCGCGGAAGGGGCGGCTTGCAACAAAGTATGCGAAGGCGGCCGACTGCCTTAAAAACAGGCACTTCCAGCCCAGCCATGCGGGCCGCCACCGCCCGGGCCGGGCCCTCTGCCTTGAAAAACGACATCGCGCTCCGCTACAATTGCGGGTTGACCCCACTAAGCCTCCCACCAAGCCTATTTCAAGCCAGTTCTTGAAGGACTCTCATGACCCAAGCAAGCGAAGCAAGCGCGAACGGTGTGCCCCACGGCGCCCCCGTCGATAAAGATAAAAGAAACTGGCTCGTGGCCACCTGCGCTGTAGGCGGCGCAGGCGTTGCAGCCACCGCAATCCCCTTTGTCAGCACTTTCCAGCCCTCCGAAAAAGCCAAGGCTGCCGGTGCGGCCGTCGAGGTCGATATCTCCGGTGTGAAGCCCGGCGAAAAGATCACGGTGGAATGGCGCGGCAAGCCCGTCTGGATCATCAAACGCACGCCCGAGCAGCTCGCCGAGCTGCCCAAGGTCGACGCCCTCCTGGCCGACCCCAAATCCGAGCGCAAGCCCGACGAACTGACCCCTGAATACGCCCGCAACGAAAACCGCTCCATCAAGCCCGAAACGCTGGTGGTGGTGGGCATCTGCTCGCACCTGGGCTGCTCGCCTTCCGACAAGTTCCAGCCTGGCGCGCAGCCTTCGCTGCCCAACGACTGGGCCGGCGGCTTCCTGTGCCCCTGCCATGGCTCCACCTTCGACATGGCCGGCCGCGTGTACAAGAACAAGCCCGCGCCGGACAACCTGGAAGTGCCGCCGCACATGTATCTCTCGGACACCCGTCTGCTGATTGGTGAAGACAAGAAGGCCTGAAGGCGCTTGCCGTAACCCGCGTTAACCAAGCTCCTTCACAAGACCCTGTAGCCAGCACCTGATACCCGCCGACCTTTCTGCCGCGTACCAGGTGCTTGCCAAAGAATCCCACCGAACCAGGATCAGTTATGGCTGAATTCAAAGAAATTTCCCCCGATGCCCCGCTCGCCGTCAAGGCGATGAACTGGGTCGACAACCGGTTTCCCGCCAGCAAGCTCTACAAAGAGCACATGAGCGAGTACTACGCACCGAAGAACTTCAACTTCTGGTACGTCTTCGGCTCGCTGGCCATGCTGGTGCTGGTCATCCAGATCGTCACCGGCATCTTCCTGACGATGAACTACAAGCCCGATGCCGCGCTGGCCTTCGGCTCTGTCGAATACATCATGCGCGACGTGCCCTGGGGCTGGCTGATCCGCTACATGCACTCCACCGGTGCTTCGGCCTTCTTCGTGGTGGTCTACCTGCACATGTTCCGCGGCCTGCTCTACGGCAGCTACCGCAAGCCGCGTGAGCTGGTCTGGATCTTCGGCTGCGCGATTTTCCTGTGCCTGATGGCCGAGGCCTTCATGGGCTACCTGCTGCCATGGGGCCAGATGAGCTACTGGGGTGCCCAGGTGATCGTCAACCTGTTTGCCGCCATCCCTTTCATCGGCCCTGACCTGGCGCTGCTGATCCGCGGCGACTATGTGGTCGGCGACGCGACGCTGAACCGCTTCTTTGCTTTCCACGTCATCGCCGTGCCGCTGGTGCTGCTGGGCCTGGTGGCTGCGCACATCATCGCACTGCATGAAGTCGGCTCCAACAACCCTGACGGCGTTGAAATCAAGGGCCCGAATGCACCGAAGGACGCCGCAGGCCACCCGCTCGACGGCATTCCCTTCCACCCTTATTACACGGTGCACGACATCTTTGGTGTGAGCGTCTTCCTGATGATCTTCACGGCGATCATCTTTTTCGCGCCCGAGTTCGGCGGCTACTTCCTGGAGTACAACAACTTCATCCCGGCCGACCCGCTGAAGACGCCGGCACACATCGCACCGGTCTGGTACTTCACGCCTTACTACTCCATGCTGCGCGCCATCACCGGTGAAATGGCCGGTGCGCTGGGCATCATCGCGATCGTCGCCGCAGTGCTTGCCGCCCGCAAACTCTCCGGCATCTTCAAACCGGCGGTGCTGGTGATTGCCATTGGCGCGGCCTTGCTGCTGGGCCTGCTGCCTTCCATCGCCAACTGGATCGGCCTGGTCATTCCCTCCGCCGGCGCCGGCATCGCGCAAGGCCTGGATGCGCTGGCCAAACCGCTGGCCGGCGTGCCTTTCCTGGGCGAGCTCTGGGGCATGATGATCAAGGGTATCGACGCCAAGTTCTGGGGCGTGGTCGTGATGGGTGGTGCGGTCATCATCCTGTTCTTCCTGCCATGGCTGGACCATAGCCCGGTCAAGTCCATCCGCTACCGCCCTGACTGGCACAAATACCTCTACGGCATTTTTGTCGTGAATTTCCTGGTGCTCGGTTACCTGGGCGTTCAGCCGCCATCGGCCATCGGTGAGCGCGTGTCCCAGCTCGGCACCCTGTTCTATTTTGGTTTCTTCCTTTTGATGCCGTGGTGGAGCCGCCTGGGTACGCCCAAAACGCCGCCTGACCGTATTATTTTCCACGGTCACTAAGCAGGAGATAACAACAATGAAAAAACTGATTTTTTCCCTGATCGCGGCCCTCGGCCTGGTTGCCGGTGCACACGCTTCCGAAGGCGGTATTGCCTGGGACAAGGCACCGAACAACACGAATGACCTGGGCTCGCTGCAAAACGGTGCCAAGCTGTTCGTCAATTACTGCCTGAACTGCCACTCCGCTGCTTTCATGCGCTTTAACCGCCTGAAAGACATCGGCCTGACCGAGCAGCAAATCAAGGACAACCTGCTGTTCACGACCGAAAAAGTCGGCGACACCATGAAGGCCGCGATTGATCCCAAGCAGGCGAAGGACTGGTTCGGCGGCAATCCGCCCGACCTGACCGTGATTGCACGTTCGCGATCGGGTGCCGGCGGCACGGGTGCCGACTATCTTTACACCTACCTGCGCAGCTACTACCCCGACAACACCAAAGCCACGGGCTGGAACAACCGCGCTTTCCCGAGTGTGGCCATGCCGCATGTGCTGTGGGAACTGCAGGGTACGCGCGAGCCGCAGTACGACTACAAGGAAGAGCACGGCCACAAAGTGGAGATTTTTAAAGGTTGGAAGCAGCTCACCCCCGGCACCATGACGCAGTTGCAGTATGACGAGGCGATGGGCGACCTTGTGGGCTACCTGCAATGGATGGGCGAGCCGGCCCAGAACACCCGTATTCGTGTCGGCGTCTGGGTGCTGATTTTCCTTCTCGGCTTGACCTTTGTTGCCTGGCGCCTGAATGCGGCGTTCTGGAAAGACGTCAAGTAATTTTTCGCCGGGGCTAAGCTCCCGGCACCTTCTGGAGTGGATGCTTTCAATGTATCCACTCCTTTGCATTTAGGAGTTCCGCACCATGATGGTCCTTTATTCAGGCACGACCTGCCCCTTCTCGCACCGCTGCCGTTTTGTGCTGTTTGAAAAGGGCATGGATTTCGAAATCCGCGATGTTGACCTGTACAACAAGCCGGAAGACATCAATGTGATGAACCCATACGGGCAGGTACCTATCCTGGTCGAGCGCGACCTGATCCTGTACGAATCGAACATCATCAACGAGTACATCGACGAGCGCTTTCCGCACCCGCAACTCATGCCCGGCGACCCGGTTGACCGTGCGCGCGTGCGCCTCTTCCTGCTGAACTTCGAAAAAGAACTGTTCGTCCATGTCAGCACGCTGGAATCGCGCGCCTCCAAAGGCAACGAAAAGGCGCTTGAAAAGGCCCGTTCGCACATCCGTGACCGCCTGACACAGCTCGCACCGATCTTCCTGAAAAACAAGTTCATGCTCGGCGACAACTTCTCCATGCTGGACGTGGCGATTGCCCCGCTGCTGTGGCGCCTGGACTACTACGACATTGACCTGTCGAAAAATGCCGCCCCGCTGCTCAAGTACGCGGAGCGCATCTTTTCGCGCCCCGCCTATATCGAAGCACTGACGCCGTCCGAAAAGGTCATGCGAAAGTAATGGCCCCCACGCTTGTCGCTTCGCATACTGCGCTGCCCCCCGAGGGGGCGCTGCGCCTGCGGCCCGGCGAAGCCGGTTCCGCGGCCCCGGCTGGCGAAGAGTGTGACACGCTGTTTCGGATTTAACTTGGCTGAATTCATGAACGCCCTGGACTCCACGTCGACCCGCCCTTATTTGATACGGGCTTTGTACGAGTGGTGCACCGACAACGGCTTCACGCCTTATGTGGCCGTGTCGGTGGATGACACCGTGCAGGTGCCGCGCGAGTACGTCAAGAACAACGAGATCGTGCTCAACATCAGTTTTGACGCGACCTCGTCGCTCAAGCTCGGCAACGATTTCATCGAGTTCAAGGCGCGATTTGCCGGCAGTGCCCGGGAAATCATGGTGCCCATCAGCCACGTGATTGCGATCTATGCCCGTGAAAACGGGCAAGGCATGGCCTTTCCCATGGTTGCGGCTTCCGCCGGTCCGGTTTCCGGTGCTGAGGCGGGTGCCGAAGACCCTCATGGCGCACCTCCGGTGGCTGCCGCGCCGGCTGCGCACCCGCACAGCCCGGCGGAAGGCCCGGAAAAGATCATGCAGCTGGTGCCCGAAAGCAACGCTGATACGCAAGCCGATGACGGTTCCGAGCCGCCGGATCCGCCCAAGTCGCCGCGCACACGGCCTTCACTGAAACGGGTCAAGTAAAATAGCTTTGTGCCGCTTTAGCTCAGTTGGTAGAGCAACCGCCTTGTAAGCGGTAGGTCGTCAGTTCGATTCCGACAAGCGGCACCATTTCTCCTTTCCTGTTGCCTTCCCCATGCCATATGGGTACCATACGCTACGAAATTGGTAGCAGGCAATGTGATCAACATGCGGGCCAGGACGTATTGAGGCTTCTGTGAGCCGGTCTGGACGACTACTTTTTGGCTATTAGTATCTTGAGCCGAATTGATGTAACCTTCCAACCTTTGCCGAGAAGGCGCGCCTGGATCAGGGGGAGCAACTGCCGGATTTTTGCAGCAGCCGCATTGCCATTTACCAGCAGGCACCAGGTTTCACCGTCAATCGGTCCGGCCTGAACGGCGGGCCGCAGGGCTTCAGGAAGCAGCGATTCAATGGCCTTGAGCCTTTCGCTGGACTCCTGAACGAGCTCCGTCAGCCGTGCCAGGGAAGGTGAATTCCCGGCCGCCTGGTAAACGGAAAGCGCCTGGGGAAGGCGCCGGTCAGTGGTCATGATGGGCAGATAGCAGCCTGGCAAGCGCAAGCTGAAAAAAAAGAGGTAGACAAGTGCATTTGATTATCACGGATGCGTGGCTGGCGAAAAGCCGGGCCATTTATTTAAGCGGTACCAAACTGGTGCTGGCCGGCTTTGTCGCCGCCCTGGCGCTCATGCTCGTGGCTGCGGGTCTCTATCACTGGGTGTTCCTCAAGGGAGCGCGGGAAGGCTGGCCGGTCGTCGGCTCGCTGGTCAAGCTCATGGTCAAGGACGAATTCGACCAGCGTGACCGCTTCATGCGTGAGAACCTTGATGTCATGGCCAGGCGGGTCGGTGAAATGCAGGCCAAGATGATGCAGCTCGAAGCGCTCGGCGAGCGGGTGTCGGGCCTGGCAGGGGTCAGCCCGAATGACATCAAGGTGACGCCCGGCCGCGGTGGCGTGCTGGTGGCGGGTCCCTCGCTGACCATGGAAGAGCTGCAAGCCACCCTGGCTGACCTGGACAAACTGACTGACCAGCGCGTGGACCTCATGACCGTGATGGAGTCGCGCCTCTTCGACCAGAAGATCAAGAAAATGATGGTTCCCACCCAGGAACCGGTGGCCGGTGGCAATCTGGGCTCACCTTTCGGCTGGCGCATTGACCCGATGAACGGGCGCTCGGCCTTGCACACCGGCCTGGATTTCCCGTCCGAGCCGGGTACCGCGATACTGGCCGCCGCAGGCGGTGTGGTCGTCACGCAGGAATACCATCCCGCCTACGGCAACATGGTGGAAATCGACCACGGCAACGAACTCGTCACACGCTACGCCCATGCGTCCCGCGTGCTGGTCAAAAAAGGTGACCTGATCAAGCGTGGCCAGAAGATTGCAGAAGTGGGCACCACGGGCCGTTCCACCGGTCCGCACCTGCATTTCGAGGTGCTGGTCCAGGGCGTCTTCCAGGACCCGCAAAAATTCCTGACCGCAGGGCAAAAACTGCCCGGGCCCACGGTGGCAGCGGTTTCTCCGCGGCAGCCTGTGCCGGCTCCCCAGCTGCCGCGCCCCCACTAGGCGCTTGCCGCCGCTTGTGCCCACGTGCACGGCTTTTGGTTTGCCGCTGAGGTTTTACGGCGGCGGGCCATGCGACTCCCTTGGCAGAGTTAAAATCAGGGGTTTGGGCCCAGTTGAAGTAACTGTTGGCGCCCACACCTAGGTTCCGTACACAAAAAGGGATTTCGGCCGCATTGCCTAGCTCGCGGGAGCGGTCAAAGGCGGCCTCGCATTTATGGCTTCCAACATCCTGACCAAAATTTTCGGCAGCCGCAACGACCGCCTGCTCAAAACCTACCGCAAAACCGTAGAACGCATCAATGCGCTGGAACTCGAGTATGAGAAGCTGAGCGACGACCAGCTGCGCACCAAAACCCAGGAATTCAAAGACCGGGTGGCCGCAGGCGAAGAGCTCGATGCCATTCTTCCTGAAGCTTTTGCCGTGGTCCGTGAGGGCAGCAAGCGCGTCATGAAGATGCGTCACTTTGATGTGCAGCTGCTGGGCGGCATGTCGCTGCACAACGGCAAGATTTCCGAAATGCGCACCGGCGAGGGCAAGACCCTCACCGCCACGCTGCCGGTCTACCTCAACGCACTGACCGGAAAAGGCGTGCATGTGGTGACGGTCAATGACTACCTGGCCAGCCGCGACGCGCGCTGGATGGGCAAGCTCTACAACTTCCTGGGCCTCACCGTAGGCATCAACCTGCCCAACATGTCGCGCGAGGAAAAGCAGGCGGCCTACGGCTCCGACATCACCTACGGCACCAACAACGAGTACGGCTTTGACTACCTGCGCGACAACATGGTCTACGAGGTGGCAGACCGCGTGCAGCGCGGCCTGAACTACGCCATCGTCGACGAGGTCGATTCGATCCTGATCGACGAAGCGCGCACGCCGCTCATCATCAGCGGCCAGGCTGAAGACCACACCGAGATGTATCTGGCGATGAACAAGGTCGTGCCCTTGCTGACGCGCCAGGAAGGCGAAGCCGATCCGCGCACCGGCGAAGGCGTGACCAGGCCCGGCGACTACACCATCGACGAGAAAACCCACCAGGTTTTCCTGACCGAGCAGGGCCATGAGAACGCCGAGCGCCTGCTGTTCAACCTGGGCCTGATTCCGGAAGGCGCCACGCTATACGATCCGGCCAATATTTCGCTGATGCATCACCTGTATGCAGCGCTGCGCGCCAACCTGCTGTACCACCGCGACCAGCACTATGTGGTGCAGGACGGCGAGGTCGTGATCGTTGACGAATTCACCGGCCGCCTGATGTCGGGCCGCCGCTGGAGCGACGGCCTGCACCAGGCTGTCGAAGCCAAGGAAGGCGTGCAGATCCAGGCTGAGAACCAGACGCTGGCCTCCATCACCTTCCAGAACTATTTCCGCCTTTACAGCAAACTGGCCGGCATGACCGGTACGGCCGACACCGAAGCCTACGAATTCCAGGAAATCTACGGCCTCGAAACCACGGTCATCCCGCCCAATCGCGTCAGCCGCCGCGACGACCAGCTGGACCGCGTCTACAAGACCACCCGCGAGAAGTACGAAGCTGCGATCAAGGACATCCGTGAATGCTATGAGCGCGGCCAGCCCGTGCTGGTCGGCACGACGTCGATTGAGAACTCCGAAATCATCGACCAGTTGCTGATCAAGGAAAACCTGCCGCACCAGGTGCTCAACGCCAAGCAGCATGCCCGCGAAGCTGACATCATTGCCCAGGCCGGGCGGCCGAAAATGATCACCATCGCCACCAACATGGCGGGCCGCGGCACCGACATCGTGCTGGGCGGCAATGTGGAAAAATTGATTGAAGCGGTTGAAACGGACGAGTCGCTCGATGTGGCGGCTCAGGAAGCGGAAATCACCCGTCTGCGCGCGGTCTGGAAAGAAGAGCATGAGCAGGTTACCTCCCTGGGCGGCTTGCGCATCATCGCGACCGAACGCCACGAATCGCGCCGTATCGACAACCAGCTGCGCGGCCGTTCGGGCCGCCAGGGCGACCCCGGTTCATCGCGCTTTTATTTGAGCCTGGACGACCCGCTGATGCGCATCTTCGCGGGCGACCGCGTCAAGGCCATCATGGAGCGGCTCAAGATGCCCGATGGCGAGGCTATCGAGGCGGGCATTGTGACCCGCAGCATCGAGTCGGCCCAGCGCAAGGTGGAAGCGCGCAACTTCGACATCCGCAAGCAGTTGCTGGAATACGATGACGTAGCCAATGACCAGCGCAAGGTGATTTACCAGCAGCGCAACGACATCATGGATGCGGCCAACCTGCAGGCGCAAATCGCTTCCCTGCGCGAGGGCTGTTTCACCGACCTGGCGCGGCAGTATGTGCCGGTTGAAAGCGTTGAAGAGCAGTGGGACATCGCCGGGCTCGAGAACGTGCTGCGTGACGAGTGGCAGATCGAGTTGCCCCTGCGCCAGGAGCTGGAAGCCGCGACCGCCATCACCGACGACGAAGTCGTGGAAAAAGTCATTGCCGCGGCCAACGCCGCATTCGCCGACAAGGTCGAGAAAATCGGCGAAGAAAACTTCACGCAGTTCGAACGCATCGTCCTGCTGCAGAGCATCGACAGCCACTGGCGTGAACACCTGAGCGCCCTCGACTACCTGCGCCAGGGCATTCACCTGCGCGGCTATGCGCAGAAGCAGCCCAAGCAGGAATACAAGCGCGAGGCTTTTGAACTCTTCGGCCAGCTGCTCGACAGCGTGAAGAACGAAGTCACCAAGGTGCTGATGACGGTCAAGATCCAGTCGGGTGAACAGCTGGAGCAGGCCGCCGAGGAAATGGAAAGCCGGGCCGAGAACATCACCAACGTCACCTACACCGCACCCACTGAAACCGGTGAGGTGGAAACGACGCTGGACAGCGAATCGCAGCGCCGCGCGTCGTCCATACCGGCTGACGAAGTGCCGCGTGTGGGCCGCAACGACCCTTGCCCTTGCGGCTCGGGCAAGAAGTACAAAAACTGCCACGGCCGACTGAACTGAGCACCGCGCTGCGCTGAACACTGCCGATTTAACCCTGATTTTCCGGAGTCCTGGAACATGCCCGTCAATCTGGTTGCCACGCCCGCCGCGGACCTTTACCCTGTGCCCGGCGTGCGCTGGGGAATCACCGAAGCGGGCATCCGCAAGGCCAATCGCAAAGACCTTTCGGTGCTGCTGCTTGACGAGGGCGCCTCGGTCGGGGCCGTCTTCACGCAAAACCGCTTTTGTGCGGCGCCCGTGCAGATCTGCCGCGAGCACCTGGCTAAAAATGACGGCAAGACGGCCGGCATACGCGCCATGCTTATCAACACGGGCAATGCCAACGCCGGCACCGGCGACGACGGCCTGAGCCGCGCGCACGCCAGCTGCATCGCACTGGCCCGGCTGCTGGACATTGCACCTGAGCAGATCCTGCCGTTTTCCACTGGCGTCATCATGGAGCCGCTGCCCAACGACCGCATCGCGGCCGGCCTGCCTGCCGCACTGGAGGCTGCCAAGGCCGACAACTGGGGCAACGCCGCCGAAGCCATCATGACGACGGATACGGTCGCCAAGGCTTTCTCCGCGCGCGTGAAGATTGCAGGCGCCGACGTCACCATCACCGGCATCAGCAAGGGCGCCGGCATGATCCGGCCCAACATGGCCACCATGCTGGGCTTCATGGCCACCGATGCCTGCGTTGCCCAGCCGCTCATGGCGCAGCTGGCCACAGAACTGGCCGAAGGGTCATTCAACCGCGTGACTGTCGACGGCGACACCTCAACCAACGACTCGTTCGTCGTGATGGCCACCAACAAGGCGAAGCACCCGCCCATCACTTCACTCGACAGCGCAGAAGGCAAGGCCCTGCGCGCTGCCATGCTGGACATTGCCCGCAAGCTGGCCCAAGCCATCGTGCGCGACGGCGAAGGCGCCACCAAGTTCATCACCGTCGCCGTCGAAGGCGGCAAGACCGGCGAAGAGTGCCGCAAGGTGGCCTATGCGATCGCGCATTCGCCGCTGGTGAAAACCGCCTTCTTCGCCAGCGACCCCAACCTCGGCCGCATCCTGGCAGCAGTCGGCTACGCCGGTATCGATGACCTGGACCAGACAAAAATCGACCTCTACCTGGACGACGTGCTGGTCGCCAAAAACGGTGGCCGCCATCCTGCTTATGTCGAGGCTGACGGCCAGCGTGTGATGAAGCAAAGCGAGATCACTGTGCGCGTGGTGCTGGGCCGAGGCGATGCAGCCGACACGGTCTGGACCTGCGATCTCTCCTATGACTACGTCAAAATCAACGCGGATTACCGCAGCTAGTCCGGCCGAGCATGAACGAGCAGTTTGAACGCCTGATCACCCGTGTCGAGTCCCTGATGGCACGGATTGAATCCGTGCTGCCGCAACCGCTCACCGCGCCGGACTGGAGCGCTTCGATTGCCTACCGCTACCGCAAGCGCAGCTCCGGCCACGGCTCGCTGGAGCCGGTGCGCCACATCGGCAACATGAGCCTGGGCGACCTCAAGGAAATCGAGGACCAGAAGGAAAAGATCCGGCGCAACACCGAGCAGTTTGTCAGCGGCAAGCCCGCCAACAACGTGCTGCTGACCGGCGCGCGCGGCACTGGCAAGTCCTCGCTGATCAAGGCCTGCCTCAATGAATATTCGGCGCGCGGCCTGCGGCTGATCGAGGTCGACAAAGCCGACCTGACTGACCTGCCGGACATCGTCGACGTTGTGTCCGGACTGCCCGAAAAATTCATCGTCTTTTGCGACGACCTGAGTTTTGAAGAAGGCGAGCCCGGCTACAAGGCGCTCAAGTCCATCCTCGATGGTTCTGTGGCAGCGGCGACGCCCAATGTGCTGATCTACGCGACCAGCAACCGGCGCCACCTGCTGCCCGAGTACATGACCGAAAACCTCACCTACACCCACGGCGACGATGGTGAGGTGCATCCCGGTGAAGTGGTCGAAGAAAAGATTTCGCTGTCCGAGCGCTTTGGCCTGTGGGTCAGTTTTTACCCCTTCACCCAGGACGAATACCTGACCATCGTCGCGCAGTGGCTGTCGTCCTTCGGCGTGGGCCCCGACGCAATTGCGGCCGCGAGGCCCGCATCGCTGGTCTGGGCGCTGGAGCGCGGCTCACGCAGCGGCCGCGTGGCCTACCAGTTCGCCCGCGACTACGCCGGCCGCGACAGCGCCAGCCGGCCTGTGGCGGCTGCGCCCATCGCGGCCTATGAGCGGCCGGGCAAGGCGGCCGCTGCTGCGTCGCCCGACGGCGACCACGCCCCCGACCATTCGACATGAGCGTGCTGGTCGCCGACGGCGAGCGCCCACGCGAGGGCGGCGCTGACCGCAAGGTGGTCGACGTGGCTGTTGGCGTGCTGATCCGGCCGGACGGCGATTTCCTGCTGACCTCACGCCCGCCTGGCAAGGTGTACGAAGGCTATTGGGAATTCCCCGGCGGCAAGCTTGAGGCCGGTGAAACGGTCGAAGAAGCCCTGCGCCGCGAGTTGCAGGAAGAAATCGGCGTCACCATAGGCGCCGCCCAGCCCTGGAAAGTCGAGATGGTCGACTACCCGCATGCCCTGGTCCGCCTTAACTTCTGCAAGGTCTTCGACTGGACCGGCGAGCTGCACATGCACGAAGGCCAGTCATACGCCTGGCAAAACCTGCCAGTCACGGTGCAGCCGGTGCTGCCAGGCACGGTGCCTGTGCTGGACTGGTTTGCCGAAGAAAAATAGAACACCCCCGTTCAGGCTCACTGCGTGTAGCCTGCTCCCCCTTGCAGGGGGCGGCGCCTGCGGACTGGCAAAGCCAAAAACTAAGCTCACCCCGTCGGACGCTCACTGCGTGTAGCGCCTTCCCCCTTCCAGGGGCGGCGCCTGCGGACTGGCAAAGCCAGATCCGCGGCCCCTGCTGGCGAGGCAGCCGGCCGCTATTAAATTTATAGCTGCTCGCGCCCGCCAGAATTGGGCTAGAGGCACTATTCATGGGTAAAAAGAGGCCAAAAACCCCCTTTTAGAGACCAAAATGCCTTCAGGACTCGTTGTATTGGCCGTAAAACATCGTCAAAACCCTGTTTTCAGGTATTAAATCGGACCTCAGCCCAATAGGGACGCGCGCGAGTAGCTATTGAATTGATAGCGCCATGCTGTATCAAGCTGGCACCGCGGAACTGGCTTTGCCAGGCCGCAGGCGCCGCCCCCTGCAAGGGGGAGCAGGCTACACGCAGTGAGCCTGAACGGGGGTGTGCCGATGGCACCGCGGAACTGGCTTTGCCAGGCCGCAGGTGCCGCCCCCTGCAAGGGGGAAAGGGGCTACACGCAGTGAGCCCCGATGGGGGTGTACCTAATATTCCCAGGCCTTGCTGGCCCCCATCACGGCGTTCGGATAAGGCGACTTGCCCCGCGATCCGTTGTAACGGCCCAGGCCCATGAAGAGGTCGCCGCGTTCGCGGTCCAGGTAGTGGCGCAGGATCACGCAGCCAAAGCGCAGGTTGGTCTGCATGTGAAAGAGCTTGGACGGATCCCCGTCACCGATCACGCGCGTCCAGAAAGGCATGACCTGCATGTAGCCACGCGCGCCGACGTTGCTCACGGCGAATTTGCGGAAGTTGCTTTCCACCTGGATCAGGCCCAGCACCAGCGTGGTGTCCAGCCCGGCGCGGCGGCTTTCGTACCAGACGGTTTGCAAAAACTCCTTGCGGATCTGCCACTCGGGTTTTTTCTTCTTCAGCCGCTCGCTCATGGCGCCCAGCCAGCGCAGGTAAGCCAGCCGGCTTTCAGTGTCCTTGAACTCGGGCACGGGAGGCGCCTGGTTGGCAATCGCCGAGCTCAGCGCGGTGCGTACCGAGTCGATCAGCGGCTCTTCAACCTGCGCGCCGGCATGCGCCTGCTGCGCCAGCAGCAGCGGGCTGAGGGCGATGGGCAGGGCCTGCAGGCAGCTTCGCCTGGAAATCCCCCGCGCCCTGGCCTGGGCGGCAGCTTCGGATGCGGACAGGGTCAAAGAGCGCACGGAAACCATTGGAGCGTCAAAGCGCCAGCTTTCCCTTGAGGAAATCAAAGGCGCCGGCAACGTCGATCTTGCTGGAAGCTGCATCGCGCCGGTGCTGGTATTCGAGTTGGCCGTCTTTGAGGCCGCGGTCGCCGATGGTGACGCGGTGCGGCACGCCAATCAGTTCCCAGTCGGCAAACATGGCGCCGGGCCGTTCGCCGCGGTCGTCCAGGATCACGTCCACACCGGCTGCGAGCAGTTCTGCGTAAAGCTTGTTGGCGGCCGCTTCGACTTCGGGAAAGCGGTCGGGGCTGATGGGGCACAGCACCACGGTGAAGGGCGCAATCGCGTCGGGCCAGATGATGCCGCGCTCGTCGTGGTTCTGCTCAATGGCGGCGGCCGGCAGGCGTGTGATGCCGATGCCGTAGCAACCCATTTCCAGGAATTGGGGCTTGCCGTTTTCACCGAGGAAGGTGGCGTTCATGGCCTGGCTGTATTTGGTGCCGAGGTAGAACACGTGGCCGACCTCGATGCCGCGCTCGATGACCAGCGCACCCTTGCCGTCGGGTGAAGGGTCTCCCGCGACCACGTTGCGGATGTCGGCCACCAGTTCGGGCTCGGGCAGGTCGCGGCCCCAGTTGACGCCGGTGGTGTGGAAGTCCAGTTCGTTGGCGCCGCACACCCAGTCGGCCATGGCCGCGACTTCGCGGTCCGCCATCAGCTTGACGGGCTTCTTCAGGTTGAGCGGGCCGAGGTAGCCAGGCTTGCAGCCGAAATGGTCTTCAATCTCCGGCAGGGTGGCAAAGCGAAAGTCCGCCAGGCCCGGCACCTTGCCAACCTTGACCTCGTTCATGTCGTGGTCGCCGCGCAGCAGCAGCAGCCAGACCTGCGTCTTGATGACCTTGCCGGTTTCATCCATCTGGTCGGTGGCCAGTACCAGCGACTTGACGGTGGAAGCGAGCGGGATGCCCAGCAGTTCCGCCACGTCGGCGCAGGTGGCTTTGCCGGGCGTGGCGGTTTTGGTCAGCGCCTGGGAAGCGGCCTTGCGTGCGCCCTGGGGCGCCAGCGCCTCGGCTTTTTCCATGTTGGCGGCGTAGTCGCTGCCGGGGCAATACACGATGGCGTCTTCGCCGGTGGCGGCGATCACCTGGAACTCTTCGCTGAGGTCGCCGCCGATGGCGCCGCTGTCCGCCGCGACGGCGCGGTAGGTCAGGCCAAAGCGGTCAAAAATCTTGCGGTAAGCAGCGGCCATGACCTGGTAGCTGGCCTTGGCGCTCGCCTGGTCGCGGTCAAAGCTGTAGGCGTCCTTCATGATGAACTCGCGCCCACGCATCAGGCCGAAGCGCGGACGGCGTTCGTCGCGGAACTTGGTCTGGATCTGGTACAGGTTTTTCGGCAACTGCTTGTAGCTCTTGATGTCCTGGCGCATCACGTCGGTGACGACTTCCTCGCTGGTCGGCTGGACCACGAAGTCGCGGCCGTGGCGGTCCTTGATGCGCAGCAGCTCGGGGCCCATTTTTTCAAAGCGGCCGGTTTCCTGCCAGAGCTCGGCCGGCTGGATCACCGGCATGGTCATTTCGATGGCGCCGGCGCGGTTCATTTCCTCGCGCACGATGGCCTCGACCTTGCGGATCACGCGCAGGCCCATCGGCATGTAGTTGTAGACGCCGGCGCCCAGTTTCTTGATCATGCCGGCCCGCATCATGAGCTGGTGGCTGACGACTTCCGCGTCGGCAGGCGCTTCCTTGAGGGTGGAAATAAAGAACTGGGAGGCTTTCATGGGCGGTTTTCGGGGATTCCGGGGTTGGAAAAAGGGATGGAAAAGAGTCGAAAAGGGGGCAGGAAAGGAACGGGAAAGGGGTGCTGCAGCCCGCTGTGCGCTTGGCGCTGGGGCCTTCGCTGTGCATAATGGACTCAGTTTAAAAAATTGAGGTTTGATTATGCTTGACCGGGACGGCTTTAGGCCCAACGTCGGCATCATCTTGCTCAACCAGAGAAGTCAGGTATTTTGGGGCAAACGTATCCGTACCCACTCGTGGCAATTTCCGCAGGGTGGCATTGACCGGGGCGAAAATCCCGAGCAGGCCATGTACCGCGAGTTGCATGAAGAAGTGGGGCTGATGCCGCAGCATGTGAATGTGCTGGCCCGAACCCGAGACTGGTTGCGCTATGAGGTGCCTGACCGGTTCATCCGCCGCGATGCGCGCGGACATTACAAAGGCCAGAAACAAATCTGGTTCCTGCTGCAACTGGTTGGCCACGACTGGGACTTGAACCTGCGCGCCACAGACCATCCGGAGTTCGATGCCTGGCGCTGGAACGACTACTGGGTGCCGCTGGACGTGGTGGTCGAGTTCAAGCGTGGCGTGTACGAAATGGCCCTGACCGAGCTGTCGCGGTTCGTTCCGCGCACGGACGCGCGTTTCGAGCAACGCCCCGACCACCGCAACCGTTATTTGCGCGGGGGATTGCATCAGCGTGACCATGCGGGCCAGGCCGGCGAGGGCGGTTTACCGACCGCTGGCGAGCCCTTTCATGCACCAATGACACGGCTGGGAGCGTCTTTCGAACTGCCGCCCGGCGCCACTTTTGAACCCGATCCGCAGACCAGCCTGGATGCGAACAGCCAACCAACCAAACCATGAATCTCAAACCCGCCCTTGTGGCCGCCGCACTTTTGCTGGGCATCAGCTGTACATCGTGGGCCGTCGCCCCGCTGGAAGATCCCGAAGAGTGGAAAGAAGACAGCGTCTCGGCGCCGCCGGCCTTCGACCTCACCAAACTCGTCACGTTTGAGGTGTCGCCCAATTCCCAGCTGGTGTACGGTGTGGACCCTGCGACCATCCAGATTTCGAACAAGGACAGCGTCGTGCGCTACGTGATCGTGGCCTCCAATGCCAGCGGCGCGCGCAATGTGATGTACGAAGGCATACGCTGCAGCACCGGTGAATTCAAGACATACGCCCGTTATTCAGACGGCAAATGGACCAACGTCAGCAAGCCCGAATGGAAGTCGGTGTTCGGCAACATGCCGTCCAAGCATGCCTTTCGTTTGGCCAGGGCCGGCGCCTGCGACAGCGCGGCACCTGTGCAAACAGTGGACCTGATGGTGTCGCGGCTGAAGAACCCGAACTTCAGGACCCGGGAATAAGGCACAGGAAGCAGGGCCGCAGCCGGCAAAGCCTAGCGGGTCAATACCAGGTTGGTGCGGTGAACCATCTCGGGCTCGCCGGTGTAGCCCAGCAGTTTTTCGAACTCTGACGATGCCTTGCGGCAGATCATGCGGGCTTCGGCGCTCGAATAATTGGCCAGGCCGCGCGCGATCTCGGCGCCTCCGGGGTCCCTGATGGCGATGACATCGCCGCGCGAAAACTCCCCCTGAACGGCCGTCATGCCGATGGGCAGCAGGCTTTTGCCCTCATCGCGCACCTTGCCCACGGCGCCTGCGTCCACCGTGACTGAGCCCCGCATTTGCAGGTGATCGGCCATCCATTGTTTGCGTGCCTGCATCTTCTGGGTTTGCGCCACCAGCAGCGTGCCGATGGGCTCGCCCCGGGTCAGCCGGACCAGTGCTTGCGGCTCGCGGCCCCAGGCGATGACCGTCGATGCGCCTGAGCCCGCGGCGCGTTTGGCGGCCAGGATCTTGGTGATCATGCCGCCCTTGCCGATGCTGGAACCTGCGCCTCCCGCCATGGTCTCCAGCGCTGCGTCGCCGGCCTTGGCCTCATGCACAAACTGCGCGGCCGGGTCCTTGCGCGGATCGGCGGTGTAGAGGCCGCGCTGGTCTGTGAGGATGACCAGCGCGTCGGCTTCCACCAGGTTGGCGACCAGTGCGCCCAGCGTGTCGTTGTCGCCAAACTTGATCTCGTCATTGACGACGGTGTCGTTTTCATTGATGACAGGCACCACGCCAAGCTGCAACAGCGCCAGCAGGGTGGAGCGCGCATTGAGGTAGCGTTCGCGGTCTGCCAGATCGGCGTGCGTCAGCAGGACCTGGGCGCTGCCGATGCCGTTTTCGCGCAGCTTGGTTTCATAAACCTGTACCAGACCCATCTGGCCCACGGCGGCGGCGGCCTGCAGCTCATGGATGGCCTTGGGCCGCGTTGCCCAGCCGAGGCGTTTCATGCCCTCGGCAATGGCGCCGCTGCTGACCATGATGACCTCCCGGCCGTCCTTCACGAGGGCTGCCAGCTGCTCGCACCACTGGCCGATGGCCACGGAATCCAGCCCGCGCCCTTCGTTGGTGACCAGGCTGGAGCCCACCTTCACCACGATGCGTTTGGCGTTGCGCAGGACCAAGGAGCCGGTTTGTTCTTGCATTTAAGTGTATTTTAGGGCTCTAGCCCAATCAGGGCGGGCGCAAGCAGCTATCGTTTATATAGCAAATGCCGGCGGCGTTTGCCCGGAAATCAGCGGGGAAAGGCCGTTACGGGGATTCCGGCGGCAGTTCGGCAAATCGCGGATCAACCTCTTCCACCGGCTGCTCGCTTTTCTGGACTTGCTTGACGTGCTGGTAAATGGTTTTGACCAGCTGCTCGCAACCCTCGCGCGTCAAGGCCGAGATTTCGAAGACGGGGCCCTTGAACTTGAAGCGCTTGACGAAATCCTTCACCAGCGCGGCACGTTTGTCCTTGTCCACCATGTCGAGCTTGTTGAGGACGAGCCAGCGTGGTTTGTCGTAAAGGGCTTCGTCGTATTTTTTGAGTTCGCCCACAATTGCCTTGGCTTGCGCCACCGGGTCCACGCCTTCATCGAAAGGCGCCATATCGACAATATGCAACAGCAGGCGGGTGCGCTGCAGATGCCGGAGGAACAGGTGGCCCAGGCCGGCGCCTTCCGAAGCACCCTCGATAAGGCCGGGCAGATCGGCCACCACGAAGCTTTGTTCCGGGCCCACGCGTACCACGCCGAGGTTGGGATGCAGGGTGGTGAAAGGGTAGTCTGCAATGCGCGGGCGCGCGTTCGACACGGCCGAAATGAAGGTGGACTTGCCGGCATTGGGCATGCCCAGCAAGCCGACGTCGGCCAGTACCTTGAGTTCGAGCTTGAGGCTCTTGCGCTCGCCGGGCCAGCCGGGTGTCTTGCTGCGTGGCGCGCGGTTGGTCGAGCTTTTGAAGCGCAGGTTGCCGAAGCCGCCGTCGCCGCCCTTGGCGATCAGCACCTGTTCACCGGGAACCAGCAATTCGTAAAGTACTTCCCCGGTTTCGCCATCGGTCAGGATGGTTCCGACCGGCATCTTCAGGATGATGTCGTCGCCCTTGGCGCCGAACATGTCCGAACCCATGCCATGCTGGCCGTTACGGGCCTCGTGGCGGCGTGAAAACCGGAAGTCCACCAGCGTGTTCAGGTTGATGTCGGCCACCGCGTACACATGACCGCCGCGTCCGCCGTCGCCGCCGTTTGGGCCGCCGAACTCCTTGTACTTTTCGTGGCTGAAGGAGACGCAGCCACTCCCGCCATCGCCTGCGGCAATGTCAATAAAGGCTTCGTCAACAAATTTCATGATGGAGTGCTGCGGTTAAAACAGGGGGCGTCAGGGGCCGGAGATCAAGTTTACAAACAAAAAAGCCCCGACAGGTCGGGGCTTCGTTTCAGTCGAAGTGACTTATCGAAGTGATCAGCTTACGCCGGGGTCACATTCACGGTGTGCTTGTTCAGCGCACCCTTGATGGAAAACGAGACCGAGCCGTCAACCAGCGCGAACAGCGTGTGGTCCTTGCCGATGCCGACATTGACGCCTGGGTGGAACTTGGTGCCGCGCTGGCGCACGATGATGCTGCCTGCGTTAATGACTTCACCGCCAAATTTCTTGACGCCGAGCATTTTGGGCTGTGAATCACGCCCGTTTCGCGTAGAGCCGCCGCCTTTTTTCTGTGCCATTTTTCGTTACTCCTGGTACGTCCCTGTTCAACCGGCGATGGCGCCGATTTGCAGTTCCGTGTAGTTTTGCCGGTGGCCCTGACGCTTTTGGTAGTGCTTGCGACGGCGCATTTTGAAAATGCGAACCTTGTCGTGCCTACCCTGGGAAAGGACAGTGACTGTAACAGTGGCGCCGGACACCAAGGGCGTACCAACCGTGATTGTGCTGCCGGTGCCGACAGCCAATACCTGGTCAATAACGATCTCTTGGCCTACGTCCGCAGCAATCTGTTCTACTTTAATTTTTTCTCCAGTAGCAACCTTGTATTGTTTGCCACCGGTTTTTATGACCGCGTACATGTAAGACCTCTTTATTGAGTTCTGCAGACGGATTTCCGCAGAGCCCAATATTCTAGCATGCCGGGCCAAAATTGGCCAGCCGCCCGTTTTCCGGGCTTTTTCGGGCCGAATGTGGGGACTGGGCCGGGTATGGCGGGCGGGGGTCTTCCTATAATCTGCCCAAACTTACGTCTGGATCCGCCTTTTGTCTGCCAATTCTTCAAGCACCGCCGCAGCCCTCGCCCTGATTGCAGACGACATGCGGGGAATGGACGCCGTCATCGAGCTTCGCCTGAAGTCCGAGGTGCCCCTTGTAAGCCAGGTCTCCCGGTACATCGTTGCGGCCGGCGGCAAGCGGTTGCGGCCGGCTCTGTTGCTTTTGATGTGCGGCGCTTTGGGATACAAAGAGGCTCAGCGCTACAACCTCGCCGCCGTCGTCGAGTTCATCCATACCGCAACGCTTCTGCATGATGATGTGGTGGACGAGTCCACGTTGCGCCGCGGGCGAGCAACCGCCAACGAAGCCTTTGGCAACCCTGCCAGCGTTCTGGTGGGTGATTTTCTGTATTCCCGGGCCTTCCAGATGATGGTCGAAGCTGGCGATATGCGTGTCATGCAAACCCTTGCCGAGGCAACCAACGTGATCGCCGAGGGCGAGGTGCTGCAACTTATGAACATGCACGACGCGACACTGTCGGAGGAGGGCTACCTCCGGGTGATCCGCTCCAAGACGGCCAAGCTGTTCGAAGCCAGCGCCCGCCTGGCGGCCTTGCTGGCCCAGTCGCCGCCAGCCATTGAGCAAAGCTGCGCAGACTACGGCCAGGCACTGGGCACCGCATTCCAGGTGATCGACGACGTGCTGGACTACGACGGGGATGTGTCTGAGATGGGGAAGAACCTGGGCGACGATTTACGCGAAGGCAAGGCGACACTTCCGCTGATCATCGCCATGCAGCGAGGTACCGGGGCTGAGCGTACGACCATCCGGCAGGCAATTGAGACGGGTGGCACGGACCAGATGACACAGATCATCGCCATCGTGCAACAGACCGGAGCGCTGCAGGCCACCCGGGATGCTGCGGCTGTAGAAGCACAGCGCGCGCTGAATGCCTTGCAGGCCCTGCCCCAAAACATTTACAGTAATGCCCTGATGCAGCTGGCCTCCCAATTGCTGGAAAGGCGTTTCTGACGGCTGCCGGATCGGGGTGTAGCTTAGCCTGGTAGAGCGCTACGTTCGGGACGTAGAGGCCGGAGGTTCGAATCCTCTCACCCCGACCAAAAATATCCTGGCCTTGGCCGTATGTGTGCGTTTCTTCGCATACTTCCAACGCCGGGCAGGCCTCTGGCGCGTTTTCGATTTACACCTTGTAATCTATAAGCGATGATACCTATTTAAGCCTATCCAGAGAATCCATGGCCGCTGTCGACACTGCTATTAACCAACCACCATCCATGGCATTGCCAGGTCTGGGTCGGGCCTTGGTGGTTGCGGGGAAGCTGGGTCAAAAGGCTGCTGAAGACATCTTTCGCAAAGCCCAAACGGGGCGCACCAGCTTCATCGCCGAACTGACGGGCTCCGGAGCGGTTTCCGCGTCTGACTTGGCGCACACCATGTCGACCGCCTTCGCGGCGCCTTTGCTTGACCTGGACGCCATAGACATACAGCGCCTGCCCAAGGGACTGCTCGATTCCAAAATCTGTGCAACGTACCGTATCGTTGTTCTGAGCAAACGCAATAACCGGCTGATTGTTGCAACGGCAGATCCATCTGACCAGGAGGCGGCCGAAAAAATCAAGTTTTCCACCCAGATGGGGGTCGACTGGGTCATCGCCGAATACGACAAGCTGTCCAAGCTGTCGGAAGTATCCAACACCAGCGCCTCTGAGGCGATGGAAAGCATCATCGGCGATGACTTTGAGTTTGATGAAACCAGTGTGGATTCTGGCGCAACCGAAGATGAAGCGGGTGTCTCCGAAGTTGAGGACGCTCCGGTTGTCAAATTTCTCCAGAAGATGCTGCTTGATGCTTTCAGCATGCGCGCTTCCGACCTGCATTTCGAGCCGTTTGAGCATACCTACAGGGTGCGCTTCCGGGTGGACGGCGAATTGCGCGAAATCGCGTCACCACCGGTCGCCATCAAGGAAAAGCTTGCCGCGCGCATCAAGGTTATCTCCAAGCTGGATATCTCGGAAAAACGCGTACCGCAAGACGGCAAAATGAAACTCAAGATCGGCCCCGACCGGGTCATCGATTTCCGGGTGAGCACCTTGCCGACCATGTATGGCGAAAAAATCGTTATCCGTATTCTGGATCCGAGCAGTGCCAAGCTGGGCATTGATGCACTGGGGTATGAAACGATTGAAAAAGAGCGCCTGATGGCCGCCATTCAGCGACCCTACGGCATGGTGCTGGTGACGGGGCCCACGGGTTCCGGTAAAACCGTGTCGCTGTACACCTGCCTGAATATTCTGAACAAGCCGGGTGTCAACATTGCCACCGCTGAGGATCCCGCCGAAATCACATTGCCCGGTGTCAACCAAGTCAGCATGAATGACAAGGCCGGCATGACTTTTTCTGTCGCGCTCAAAGCCTTTTTGCGGCAGGATCCGGACATCATCATGGTCGGTGAGATTCGCGATCTTGAAACGGCTGATATCGCCATCAAGGCCGCGCAGACCGGCCACATGGTCATGTCCACGCTGCATACGAACGACGCACCCACCACGTTGACGCGTATGCGCAACATGGGCATTGCTCCTTTTAATATTGCCTCAAGCGTGATCCTGATCACGGCCCAGCGCCTTGCGCGCCGGCTTTGCCCCAACTGCAAGTCTCCTGCTGATATCCCTCGCGAGACATTGCTGGAGGCCGGTTTCAAAGAGGATGACGTCGACGGCTCGTGGACGCCGTATCGGCCTGTGGGTTGCTCCATGTGCACAAATGGTTACAAGGGGCGTGTCGGTATTTATCAGGTGATGCCGATTTCCGAGGAAATCCAGCGTATTGTCCTTCGCGACGGAAGTGCGCTTGAAATCGCTGCGCAGGCTGAACTCGAAGGGGTCCGAAGCCTGCGCCAGTCCGGATTGCAAAAAGTTAAACTCGGAATGACCTCACTGGAAGAGGTTTTGGGTTGCACGAATGTTTAAATTTGCTCACGCAAAGTGCTGATTAATCGGCGTCTGTAGCGAAAGGTGGCTTGGGCCATCGATAAAACGAGAAAACCATCATGGCAACTGCAGCATCTGTCAAAGGCGTCAAGGAATTTGTTTTTGAGTGGGAGGGCAAAGACCGCGGCGGCAAACAGGTTCGGGGCGAAACCCGGGCCGCCGGAGAAAACCAGGTCAAGGCTTCCCTGCGCCGCCAGGGCGTTTTGCCCACCAAGATCAAAAAGCGCAGCATGCGCTCCGGCAAGAAGATCAGGCCGAGGGATATCGCTATCTTTACCCGCCAGCTGGCTACGATGATGAAAGCGGGCGTTCCGCTTTTGCAGTCGTTTGATATTGTGGGTCGCGGCAATCCGAACGCCAGCGTCACCAAGCTTCTCAACGATGTGCGCACTGACGTGGAAACCGGTACCTCCTTGAGCGCGGCTTTTCGCAAATACCCGATGTATTTCAATGCGCTGTACTGCAATCTGGTCGAGGCCGGTGAAGCTGCAGGTATTCTGGAATCCCTGCTGGACCGCCTTGCGGTCTACATGGAGAAAACGGAAGCCATCAAATCGAAAATCAAGTCGGCCCTGATGTATCCCATTTCGGTGGTGATTGTGGCCTTTGTGGTGGTCGCGGTCATCATGATTTTTGTGATCCCGGCTTTCAAGGAAGTGTTTAAATCTTTTGGCGCTGACTTGCCGGCACCAACGCTGTTTGTGATTGCCGTTAGTGAATTCTTCGTAGCCTATTGGTGGCTCATTTTTGGCGGCATCGGTGGTGGCCTTTACTTTTTCTTCCAGGCCTGGAAGCGCAACGAAAAAATGCAGAAGTTCATGGACAGAGCCTTGCTCAAGGTGCCTGTCTTTGGCTCCCTGATTGAAAAATCGTGCATTGCCCGATGGACCCGTACCTTGTCCACCATGTTTGCCGCCGGCGTTCCATTGGTTGAAGCGCTGGATTCCGTCGGTGGAGCGTCTGGTAACTCCCTCTATGCCGATGCCACCGAAAAAATCCAGCAGGAAGTCTCCACGGGCACCAGCCTGACCGCCGCGATGGGCAATGCGAATCTGTTCCCGACCATGGTGTTGCAGATGTGCGCCATTGGTGAGGAATCCGGCTCCGTCGATCACATGCTCGGTAAGGCCGCCGACTTTTATGAGGCGGAAGTCGACGAGATGGTGGCCGGCCTTTCGAGCCTGATGGAGCCCATCATCATTGTGTTTTTGGGTACCCTTATTGGCGGCATCGTGGTATCGATGTACCTGCCCATTTTCAAGCTGGGTCAAGTCGTTTGATGGGTACGGGTATGGGCCCGGCGTTTGATGCGTCGCTGGCCGGCATCCTGGGCCTGCTGATTGGCAGTTTCCTGAATGTTGTGATTTACCGCCTCCCCAAAATGATGGAGCGGCAGTGGGCGCAGGAATGCGCGGAACTGGCTGGGCATGCAGCAGAACCTTCCGACAAGTTCAATCTGCTGGTGCCACGCTCACGGTGCTCCAGTTGCGGCCATGCCATCCGTTGGTACGAGAACATTCCGGTGGTCAGTTATGTGTTCCTGCGAGGCAAGTGTTCGGTATGCGGCTCGCCCTACGGTATGCGCTACCCCGTCGTGGAGGCAGTGACGGGCGCCTTGTTCTTCTTTTGTGTGTGGCGTTGGGGCTGGTCGCTGACTGCGCTGGGCTGGTGCGGCTTTTCGGCCGCACTGCTGGCCCTGGCGATGATCGACTGGGACACCACGCTGCTGCCGGACGATATCACCTTGCCTTTGCTGTGGGCCGGCCTGATCGTTGCCGCCCTGCAGTGGAACCCTTCGGTTAGCCTGCCAACGGCCTTATGGGGTGCCGTCGCTGGCTACCTGTCTCTATGGCTCGTGTACTGGGCCTTCAAACTGGCCACCGGCAAGGAGGGCATGGGCTATGGCGACTTCAAGCTTTTCGCCGCACTCGGTGCCTGGTTCGGCTGGCCTGCGCTGGTTCCCATGATCCTGATGGCTTCGGTGATTGGTGCTGTCATAGGTATTGCGTTGAAGTTCTCCACCGGCTTGCGCGAGGGCGGTTATGTGCCCTTTGGACCTTTCCTGGCCGGTGCGGGTTTCACGGCCATGATTTTTGGGCCGCAATCCATTTTGCGATTTGTGGGCTTGTGATGCCATGTCCCGTGCAGCCCTGCGTATTGGACTGACCGGTGGCATAGGCAGCGGTAAAAGCACGCTTGCCGGTATTCTGGTTGCTCACGGCGCGGCGTTGGTGGATGCTGATGCCATCTCCCGTGCGGTCACGGCAGCCGGTGGGGCGGCTGTGCCGGAAATTGCAGCGCTGTTCGGCGGAGAACTGATCACCCCCGAAGGCGCCATGCACAGGGAACGGATGCGGCAGCTGGTCTTTGACGACCCGTCTGCACGGCGCAGGCTCGAGTCCATCGTGCACCCCTGGGTAAGCCGGGAAACCCTGCATCAATATGAGCAGGCGGTCGCGGGCGGCAGTGCTTGTGTCATTTTTGACGTCCCGTTGCTGGTGGAGTCGGGACGATGGCGACAGCAGCTTGACCAGGTTCTGGTTGTGGATTGCAGCGAGGTGACCCAGATTGACCGCGTGATGACCCGAAACGGCTGGCCACGGGAGGTTGTGGAGAAAATCATGGCTGGCCAGGCAAGCCGCGCGCAGCGCCTGTCTGCGGCTGACATATGCCTCTATAACGATGGCTTGTCTCTGGCGAGCCTGGAAGCCCTGGTCCGACAGCTTGCCAGGCGCTTCGGGCTATGATGCGCAAACAAACCTCCTCATTCAAAGCTGACGAAATCTAGCGCTGTGATCCTTTACGAGTATCCTTTTCACGAACGAATACGCACTTACCTGCGACTTGAGCACCTGTTTCGCCGTCTCGGTGAACTGGTGGAGCGTG
Organism: Polaromonas sp. P3_A5; assembly: GCF_056403055.1. NCBI lineage: Bacteria > Pseudomonadati > Pseudomonadota > Betaproteobacteria > Burkholderiales > Comamonadaceae > Polaromonas > Polaromonas sp. P3_A5. The sequence goes on along the minus strand of NZ_JBFUGF010000001.1, from coordinate 3,574,352 downwards.
AGAGCCCGACGGATCATCATTACGCGATCACGACCATTTTTGAAATCATGGATGTCGGCGCGCGGGCCGACCTGAAGACCGACGTGCTCAAGGACCTTGAGAAGCAAAAACATGTCCTCAACGGCTACCGCGGCAACCCGGCCATTTCCGAAGCCGTTCTGGACGAGGTGACCGGCCAGCTTGAGGGCTGTTTTTCCGCCTTGAACAACCTGCCGGGCAAAGCCGGTCATTCCCTGACGGAAAACGACTGGCTGATGAGCATTCGCAGCCGTGTCGGCATCCCGGGCGGGACCTGTGAGTTTGATTTGCCGGCCTACTATGCATGGCAACACCTGGACACCGAAACACGCCAGCAAGACCTGCAGCGCTGGATCACACCGCTGGTGCCGCTGGCCGAATCCATACGTGTACTGCTAACGCTGTTGCGTGACTCCGGGGCGCCTCAAAAAGTGGTGGCGCCCGGCGGGCAATACCAGCAGACGTTGCCGCAGGGGCGTACCTTCCAGCTGTTGCGCCTGCGGATAGACCCGGCTCTGGGGCTGATTCCCGAAATCAGCGGTAACCGGCTGATTGTGTCGGTGCGCCTCATGCGTCACGGCAGTGACGACCGGCTGCACGCCAGCACCGAAGATTCTGCGTTTGAGCTGACGCTTTGCTCCTGATTTCAGGACTTGCAGCCTCCCCGCCATCACACCCGATTGATCCCCAGACCTGTCTACAAACATGCCTGCGATGAAGAACGATTCCCCGCCCCTCAAACGGGTCGTATGCCCGGGCTGCGGCGGTGAAAGCATTTACGCACCCAGCAACCCTTTTCGCCCATTTTGCAGCGAGCGTTGCAAGAACATAGACTTGGGCGCCTGGGCCAGCGAAGGGTTCCGCCTGCCGGCGGATGTGCCACCTGATGATGAACAATTTGGCGACCCCAAGCTGCAATAAAGCTTGAGGCGAAACGCGGTGTCACCTGCGTTTGCGAAAGAATAAAAAGGGAGGAAAAAGTATGAACAGGAATTTTTGCAATGCGCTGGCTGCCGTCTTGGCCATGGCGCTGCTGGGCGGTAATGTGCAGGCTCAATCGGCCCAGGATGGGGTAAAGCCCGCCAAGGCCAAAAAAACCAAGAAGACCGCCGCTCAATCCGGTGCGGTAAATTCAGGCGGCAAAGTCAAATTCATCTCAGGGTCCGGCGAGACACCCGGCCAGCGCGATGCCCGGCTCAAACGCGAATGCAAGGGCGCGGTAGATGCAGGCGCCTGCGCGGGCTACACGCGCTGATCCATCGATGGCGCCGGTGCAAAGCCGGCACAACGCCTGCAACGCTCAGTTGGTGGTGGGGGTTCCCAGCACCTGTTGCAGCTCGCCGTTCTGGTACATCTCCATCATGATGTCCGAGCCGCCGATGAACTCGCCTTTCACGTAGAGCTGTGGAATGGTCGGCCAGTTGCTGAACTCCTTGATGCCGTGGCGGATTTCCTCGTCTTCCAGCACGTTCACGGTGGCGGGCTTGTTCACGCCGCAGGCCTTCAGCACCTGGATGGCACGGCCGGAAAAACCGCACATCGGGAATTGGGCCGTGCCTTTCATGAAAAGGACCACATCGCTCGATTTGACGATTTCGGCGATGCGTTGCTGGGTAGGGTCTGTCGTGCTCATGGTGAATCCTTTTGGGGTGTGGGCCGAAGCGCCTGTACCGGGCCGAAAAACGCGTTTCGGCGAGGCTGTTTCAAATACATGGAATCTGGAAACCAGAATTCAACCTCCCGATTATCCTGCCGTTTGATTTCCCGTGTGGATTCATCGTTCGCCCGGCCACAGCCCGCCAGAACAGCGTTCGATGCCCGCCAGGTCGCGCCGGCTCTGAACCTGTACAAAGCCCTCTTGCGCCAGCAGTGACCGCACGGCTTCTGCCTGGTCGTAGCCATGCTCCAGCAACAGCCAGCCGCCTGGCAGCAGGCTGGCGGGCGCCTTCCGGGTGATCTCCCGGATGTCCTCCAGCCCGTCCGGGCCGGCAGTCAGGGCGGCCAGGGGCTCGTGAATCAGGGCAGCCAGATGTGGGTCAGCGCTGGCAATGTAAGGCGGATTGCTGGCGATCAGGTGAAAGTGTCCGCTAACTTCCTGCAGCCAGTGACTTTGAATGAAATCGATCTCCAGGTTCAGGCGGGTCGCATTATCCCGGGCGACATCCAGCGAGTCCGCACTCGCATCCACCGCCGTCACGCGGCCCTGTCGGCCCGTCTTGGGCAGGCTGTGGGCAATGGCCAGGGCAATGGCCCCGCTGCCCGTGCCAAGGTCCAGAATTCGCGGGTCGGCCGGTGCGCCGGGCACCTGCAGCAGCTCAAGCGCCCAGCTCACCAGCGTTTCGGTGTCGGGGCGCGGTACCAGCACACGGGCATCCACCTGAAGCGTCAGGCCGAAAAACTCCTTGCTGCCCACGATGTAAGCCAGCGGTTCTCCGCTGGCGCGGCGCAGGCACAGCGCCTGGAAACGCTGCGCGGCATCTTCTGCCAGCTCGTCCGTATCGTGGGCCAGCAGCCAGGCGCGGGCATGCTCCGGTTTGCCCAGCGCATGCAACAACAACAACTGGGCATCCAGGCGGTCCAGCCCCAATGCCTGGGCGGCAGCCAGGGCTTGCGCGCAGGTAAGCCCGCTCAACTGAACCCCCTTGAAGTGCTATGAAAATAGTAGCTGCTTGCGCACATCCTGATTGGGCTGGAGGCCTTTTTGTTGCTCAACTGCTGATGTTCAGGCGCCATTGTTGGCGGTCTCAAGCTCCGCCAGCAGCTCGGCGCCGCGCGCCACCTGCAGGGCCGTGACCACATCGCCCAGGTCGCCTTCCATGATGGCCAGAAGCTTGTACAGCGTCAGGTTGATGCGGTGGTCGGTCAACCGCCCCTGCGGGAAGTTGTAGGTGCGGATGCGGTCGCTGCGGTCGCCTGTGCCCACCAGCCCCTTGCGCAGGGCGGCATCTTTGGCGGCGCGCTCGGAGCGGTCTTTTTCGTGGATGCGTGCGGTGAGTACCTTGAGCGCCTGGGCCTTGTTGCTGTGCTGGCTCCGGCCTTCCTGGCATTCCGCCACGATGCCGGTCGGAATGTGCGTGATGCGCACGGCCGAATCCGTCTTGTTGATGTGCTGGCCGCCGGCACCACTGGCGCGGTACGTGTCAATACGCAGGTCGGCCGGGTTGATCTGGATGGCTACGGCTTCGTCCGGCTCCGGCATCACGGCCACCGTGCAGGCGCTGGTGTGGATGCGACCTTGCGTTTCGGTGGCGGGCACGCGCTGTACGCGGTGGCCGCCTGACTCAAATCGCAGCTTGCCGTACACACCGACGCCCAGGGCGTCCGTGGCGCCGTCAATGCGCAGCACGACCTCCTTGTAGCCGCCCAGTTCGCTGGAGGATTCACTGATGATTTCCACCTGCCAGCGGTTGCGTTCGGCAAAGCGGGTGTACATCCGGAACAGGTCACCGGCGAACAGCGCTGATTCATCACCGCCGGTGCCGGCACGGATTTCGATGAAAGCCGCGCGCGCGTCGTCCGGGTCCTTCGGAATCAACATCAGCTGCAGGGCCTCGTCGATCTTCGCGATATCGGCTTTGGCGGCGGCGATTTCTTCCTCCGCCATCGCAGCCATTTCCGGGTCATCTTTGGCTTCAGTCAGCATGCCTTCAGCACTGCCGAGGTCGGCCTCGCGACTGGTGAGCCGCAAGTACTGGTCGGCGATCACGCTGGCTTCGGCGTGCTCCCGGGTCAGCGAACGGAAGCGGTCCAGGTCGCTGACCACGTCGCTGGCAGACAGCAGCGCGTCCAGCTCGTGCAGCCGCAGCAGCTGGCGGTCCAGGGTTTGGCGAAGAAAAGGTTTCATGGGAATGGAGGACTGGAAAAAGGGGGCCGGAAGGCCGTCAACAACGACGCTCCGTCAGCGGAGCAACCGGCTGTGGCCGGCACAGGAAGTCAGTGCCTTGGCGGCCGCTAACGCTCTTTGTCGTCGGACTGGATTTTGGGCAGCTGGCCGCGCAAAAACAGCCTGGATACGGTCTGTGCCGTGGCTTCGCGGCTGTTGGCGTCGCCCGCATGCAGCTCGGCCAGCGCGCCGTGCAGCATTTTCTGGGTGAGGCCGCGGGTCAGCGCGTCCAGCACCGTGTCGATGGGCTCGCCCCGGGCCAGCAGCTTTTTGGCCCGCACGATTTCGGCAGCGCGCCACTCGTCGGTCTGCGCATTGAGCTGCTGGATCAGCGGCACGCTGCGGCGCTGGCCCAGCCAGTGCATGAAGTTCTGCACGCCCGCGTCGATGATGACCTCGGCTTGCGCCACGGCGGCCTTGCGGCTGTCCTTGCCGGTCTGCACCACGTGGGCCAGGTCGTCCACCGTGTAGAGGTAGATGTCGGGCAGGGCCTTGACTTCGGGTTCGATGTCGCGCGGCACGGCCAGGTCGACCATGAACATCGGGCGATGTTTGCGCAGCTTGACGGCGCGCTCGACCGCGCCCAGGCCGATGATGGGGAGCGTACTGGCGGTGCAGCTGATCACGGCGTCGAACTCATGCAGGCGGCTGGGCAAATCGGCCAGGCGCATCACTTCGGCGCCGAAGCGGCCGGCCAGCTTCTCGCCGCGCTCCAGCGTGCGGTTGGCGATGGCCATGGCTTTGGGGTTTTTGGCGGCGAAGTGGGTAGCCGCGAGGTCAATCATCTCGCCGGCGCCGACAAACAGCACCTTGATGTCGCCGAGGTCTTCAAACAGCTGGCCGGCCAGCCGCACGCTGGCCGCCGCCATGCTGATGCTGTGCGCGCCGATTTCGGTGCTGCTGCGCACTTCCTTGGCCACGGCAAAGGAGCGCTGGAACAGCTGGTGCAAGGTGGTGCCCATGGCGCCCGCGTCTTCGGCGGCGCGCACGGCGTCCTTCATCTGGCCCAAAATCTGGGGCTCGCCCAGCACCATGGAATCGAGCCCGCTGGCCACGCGAAAAGCATGACGGGCCGCTGCATCGTCGTGCAGGGTATAGGCATGTGAGCGCAGCAAGGCGGGCGAGACGCCGCCACTGTGCGCCAGCCAGTCCAGCGTGTGGTCCAGGTCGTTCTTTTCGCCAGCGCAGTAAATCTCAGTGCGATTGCAGGTAGAGAGCAGCGTGGCCTCGGGCTGGCGGGCCAGCGACTCGCGCAAACCGCGCAAAGTGGGCTCGACCTGGTCCAGGGCGTAGGCGAACCGGCCGCGCAAATCGAGCGGTGCGGTGTTGTGGTTTAGCCCAAGGGCCCAGACTGACATCCTCCGATTATAAAATTGAAGCGGTCAGGACGGTACAAAGGCCGGACAATCGCCCTGATAGTCCTTTTTTTGGCCGTTTTGAAGCTTGTTTTGGATTTGCTCTGAAGCCAGGCGAGTTTTTAACTATCCCTACGCGCATGACCTTTTACCTGCTGGCGAACCACCTGCTCAATCTTGTCCTGCCGGCCGCCGCGGTGGCCCTGCTGCTGGTGCTGGCAACTCAGCTTATGGGTGGATTATTTAGATCAAAAATGCCTTTAGCCCAGACCTGGTATGCGCAAGCAGCTATTGTTTTTGTAGCAAACGTGGTGGTGCTGGTGGCCGGGCTTGTGTTCTTCGGCCATGACGGGAAGATGCTGACGTATGCCGCCATGGTGGTCGGCGCGGCCGTCTGCCAGTGGGTTTTGCTGGGCGCCTGGCGGGCCTGAAGGGGTTCTATAAATCCAATTGCCGGGCGCATGGCTGCGTTGCGCGCTGCTCGGAATCCTCATGCACCCAAGTGCATTCCGGTGTCCTGCGCTCCGTGCGCCTTGCCCTGCACCCGGTAATTGAATTTCTAAAGTCCCTTCGAATAGCGACTACAAATCGGGCTTGAAGACGTTCACTGCGTCGGTGATGATGCCGTCGGTGCCCAGGGCCAGCAGCCGCTGCACGTTCGCTTCGTCATTCACCGTATAGCTCAGCAACTTGAAGCCGGCTTTTTTGGCCTGGGCCACCGTATCGGCGTTCCAGAGTTTGTGGTTGCAGACGATGGCCACGCAGCCCAGCTGAGCCGCTGTTTCCAGCCAGTTGGCGGGGAGTTGGTCGAGCAGCAGGCCGCGTGGCAACTGGGGCTGGGCATTTCGAGCCGCCTCCAGCGACAGCGGCTGGAAGGACGTCAGCAGTGGGGGAATGGCTTGGCCCTGCCACAGCCGGGCCGCTTCGTTGGCCACCACGGTGCCGGTGTGACTGTCGATGCCCGGTGTGGGCTTGATCTCGATATTGAGGAAGTAGCCCTTGTCCAGGCAAAAGCGGGCGATGCGCTCAAAGCTGGCGAGGCCCTCCGCGGCAAACGCCGGGGAATGCCAGCCGCCGGCGTCAAGCTTGGCCAGCGCCTCCCAACTTAACTCGCCAGCCACACCTTTGCCGTTGCTGGTGCGCTCCAGCGTGGCGTCGTGCAGCAAAAAGGGAACGCCGTCGGCGCTCAGTTTCACGTCGCACTCAAACATGCGGTAGCCATGGCTGGCGCCCAACATGAAGGAGGCCAAGGTGTTTTCCGGCGCCAGCTTGCCGGCGCCGCGATGCGCTACCCAGCGCGGGTAGGGCCAGTTGGCAGCTGATACGGGGTTTGTCATGGGTGTGCTCAGGACCTGTGGAGACGAGACGAAAGCCGGAAATTAGATCCGTTTGCCCGTTTCCGAGTCAAACCAGTGCAGGCGATCTGCGCGCGGCGTAACGTGGATGGTCGCACCGATCTCGGGTGCCGTTGACAGGCTTTCGTCGGTGCGCACGATGATGGCTTCGCTGCCCATGCGGCAGTACAACAGGCGCTCGGCGCCCAGCATTTCGATCGTGTCGACCTGCACTGCCCAGCCGGTGGGACCCACCGTCAGGTGCTCGGGGCGTATGCCCAGAATGGCGCCGGGCTTGCCGCCGAAGTCGGCATTCGGGGCCTGCTTGAGCAAATTCATGGGAGGCGAGCCCATGAAGCTGGCCACAAAGGTGGTGGCGGGCCGGTTGTAAACCTCTTCGGGCGTACCGAACTGTTCCATGCGGCCGGCGTTCATCACCATCATGCGCTGGGCCAGCGTCATGGCTTCGACCTGATCATGCGTGACGAAGAGGGATGTGATGCCGAGTTCGCGGTGCAGCTTCTGAATTTCAAGACGCGTCTGCACGCGCAGTTTGGCGTCCAGGTTGGATAGCGGCTCGTCAAACAAAAACACCTGCGGCTGGCGCACGATGGCGCGGCCCATGGCCACGCGCTGGCGCTGTCCGCCCGAGAGCGCGCGGGGCTTGCGGTCCAGCAGGTGGCCCAGCTCCAGGATTTTGGCGGCCTTGTCGACGCGCGTCTTGATCTCATCCTTGGGCACCTTGGCGATCTTCAGGCCGTAAGCCATGTTGTCGAATACGCTCATGTGCGGGTAGAGCGCGTAGTTCTGGAACACCATCGCGATGTCACGCTCGGAAGGTTCCAGCTCGTTGACGACCTTGCCGCCAATGGAGATCTGCCCGTCGCTGACTTCCTCCAGCCCGGCCACCATGCGCAGCAGGGTGGACTTGCCGCAACCCGAGGGCCCGACGATGACGATGAACTCGTGGTCGTTGATCTCGGCGTTCACGCCGTGCAGCACTTGCAGTGCGTCCTTGCCGGAACCGTAGCGCTTGATGACGTTATTGAATGAAAGGGATGCCATGTCTGTATTTCCGTTGTGTCTTGGTTGTTCTTGGCTGGTTTGGGCTGGCTCTATTTTTCGGTGTCGACCAGGCCCTTGACGAACCATTTCTGCATCAGCACCACCACGAGGGCGGGCGGCAGCATCGCCAAAATTGCAGTGGCCATGACCACGTTCCATTCGTTCTGGCCGTCACCGCCGGCGATCATGCGTTTGATGCCCACGACGACCGGGTACATGTCTTCACTCGTCGTGGCCAGCAGCGGCCAGAGGTACTGGTTCCAGCCGTAGATGAACTGGATGACAAAAAGCGCGGCGATCGAAGTCTTCGACAGCGGCAGCAGCACGTCGAAGAAAAAGCGCATGGGGCTGGCGCCATCCATGCGTGAGGCTTCGGTGAGCTCGTCAGGCACCGTCAGGAAGAACTGGCGGAACAAGAAAGTCGCCGTGGCCGAGGCAATCAGCGGTACCGTCAGGCCCGCATAGGTGTTGAGCATGTTCAGATCCGACAGCACCTTGTAGGTGGGCAGAATGCGCACTTCCACCGGCAGCATCAGCGTCACAAAAATGGCCCAGAAGCAGGTCTTCTTGAAGGGGAAGCGGAAGTACACGATGGCGAATGCCGACAGCAGCGAGATCGTGATCTTGCCGATCGCGATCACCATCGCCGTGACGAAGCTGACCCACATCATGTGCGCCACCGGTGCATTGGAGCCGACGGCGGATTCGCGCCCGAACAGCGCCGCCTTGTAGCTGTCGATCATGTTGGTGCCCGGCAGCAGCGGCATGGGCGCCTGCACGATTTCCTGCGCCGTGTGGGTCGAGGCCACGAAAGCCAGGTAGAGGGGGAAGGCGACGATAAAGACGCCCAGGATCACGATGACGTGGGCGAGGATGCCGTGGGTTCCGCGTTTTTCAACCATTGGCGTTCACCTTGAACTGTATGTGTGAGGGATAGACATGTTTTTCCGCCGGGCCGCCCCAAGGAAAAAAGCGCCCCCGAGGGGCTGGAGCCCGCAGCTCCAAGCCTGCCTGCGCAGGCTTGGACGGGCGACAGAGGCGAAGCGTCTCGCGAGCCGCGGCCTGCAAGGCCTCGCGCATTACATGAAATGAAAAGCGTGGGGGCGTCATCAGTACTGAACCTTTTTCTCGACGTAGCGGAATTGAATTACGGTCAGCGCCACCACGATCACCATCAATACCACCGACTGCGCAGCCGAGCCGCCCAGGTCCATGGCCTTGAAGCCGTCGTAATACACCTTGTAGACCAGGATGGCCGTGTCCTTGCCCGGCCCGCCCTGTGTGGCGGCGTCGACGATGGCAAACGTGTCGAAGAAGGCATAGACCACGTTGATGACCAGCAGGAAGAAGGTCGTGGGCGACAGCAACGGGAACTGGATGGTCCAGAAGCGGCGCCAGGGTTTCGCACCGTCAATGGCGGCGGCTTCGATCAGTGACTTGGGAATCGACTGCAGGCCCGCCAGAAAAAACAGGAAGTTATAGGAAATCTGCTTCCACACCGAGGCCATCACGATCAGCGTCATGGCATGGCCGGAGTCGAGCAGATGATTCCAGTTGATGCCTATCTTGCCCAGCGCGTAGGCGACCACGCCCAGCGAGGGAGAAAACATGAACACCCACAGCACGGCCGCCACAGCCGGGGCAACCGCGTAGGGCAACACGAGCATGGTTTTGTAGAACATGCCGCCGCGCACGATGCGGTCGGCAAACACCGCCAGCAACAGTGACAGGCTGATGCCGATGCCAGCCACCATCACCGAGAAAAACGCGGTCGTCTTGAACGACTCCACATAGCTCGGGTCGTCCAGCAATTGCCGAAAATTGGCCAGGCCGACGAATTCGATGGAGGTGCCGAAAGGGTCTTGCTGTTGCAGCGACTGCAGAAGCGCCTGCGCCGCTGGCCAGAAGAAAAACACCAGGATGACCGCCATTTGCGGCAGCAGCAGCAGCCAGGGCAGCCAGCTGGATCGAAAGACAACGCGTTTTTCCATAGGGCCTTCAGTGGGCAAAAACTTGTGAGTGCTAAAACATAAAAACCCGCCTGGCCTTCCCCGATGAGGGGGAGAGGGCGCAGCGGGCCGAGTTTAGCCCGCCGTGCGGGCCTGCTCTGTCTCTTGGGCGATCAGCCCTTGTTGGCCTTCTGGAAGCGCTCAAGCTGCTCATTGCCGCGCTTGACGATGGAGCCCAACGCTTCTTTGGCCGTCTTCTTGCCGTTCCAGACCTGCTCGAGTTCTTCGTCCTCGATCGCGCGAATCTGCACATAGTTGCCCAGACGGATGCCGCGGCTCTTGTCCGTGACCTTGCGGATCATTTGCGTCACCGCGACGTCGGTGCCCGGGTTCTGTTTGTAGAAGCCGGACTTTTCGGTCAGGTCGTACGAAGCCATCGTCACAGGCAGGTAACCGGTGCGCTTGTGGCTGGCGGACTGCACTTCAGGCGTCGAGATGAAACTGAAGAATTTGGCCACGCCCTTGTATTCAGCGGGCTTCTTGCCCGACATGACCCAGAGGCTGGCGCCGCCGATCACGGTGTTCTGTGGCGCGCCGGGAACGTCCTGGTAATAGGGCAGCGGGGCCAGGCCGTAAGCGAACTTGGCGTTTTTCGCCACATTGCCGTAAAAGCCCGACGAGGTGTTGATCATGGCGCACTCGCCCGACACGAAGCTGGCTTCCGGTACGTTGCCGCGGCCCTTGTAGATAAAGAGCCCCTGTTTGGCCATGTTGGCCAGATTCTCGATGTGGCGCACGTGCAGCGGCGAATCCACCTTCAGGCGCGCATCCATGCCTTGCAGGCCGTTGGCTTTGGTGGCGAACTCGACGTTGTGCCAGGCCGAGAAACTTTCCACCTGTGTCCAGTTCTGCCAGGCGGTCGTGAAGGGGCATTTGTGACCGGATGCCTTCAGTTTGGCGGCGGCGTTGACGACCTCAGGCCAGGTCACGGGGGCCTTGTCGGTCGGCAGGCCCGCAGCCTTGAACGCGTCCTTGTTGAAATAGAAGATGGTGGTGGAGCTGTTGAACGGGAAGCTCAACATCTGGCCGTTCGGCGCGGTGTAGTAGCCGGCAACAGCGGGTATGTAGGCTTTCGGATCGAACTTTTCCCCGGCGTCCTGCATGATCTTGCCGACCGGGACGATGGCTCCCTTGCTGGCCTGCATCGTGGCGGTGCCCACTTCAAACACCTGAAGGATATGTGGCGCATTGCCGGCGCGGAAGGCCGCGATGGACGCCGTCATGGACTCATCGTACGTGCCCTTGAACGTGGGCACTACCTTGTATTCCTTCTGGCTCTCATTGAATTGCTTGGCCAGGTCATTGACCCATTCGCCGTTGACGGCCGTCATTGAATGCCACCACTGGATCTCGGTCTGGGCCTGGCTGGCCAGCGGCGCGCACAGGCCGAGGGCCGCGAAGGCGAATGCTGAGAGACGGTTTTTCATTAAAACTCCTGGGATTGGACGCGCACCGGGGCGCGCCACGTTAAACGGGACAGTGTAAAAACTGTTTGTGACAAGCGATTTAATCGATTTGCGGGCTTCCCGACAAGCGGGATTTCCATAAGGACACATACGACTTCCATGGCGCCACGGGTAAATGTTGCGCTGCGGTAATATAGGGCAACAGCGCTGGACACGGGTCCGAAGCCGCTGGCTTTTCACGATGAACGCCCCTACTACCCTCCAAGAATTGAACGTCTTTGCCGATGACGCAAAGGCTGGCGAAGCCCGCATTCGCGAGATTCCCTATAACTACACCTCGTTTTCCGATCGGGAGGTGGTCATCCGCCTGCTCGGCGAGCGTGCCTGGGACTTGCTGAACCGCCTGCGCGACGAGCGCCGCACCGGCCGCTCCGCGCGCATGCTGTATGAAGTGCTGGGCGATGTCTGGGTCGTGCAGCGCAACCCCTATTTGCAGGACGACCTGCTGGACAACCCCAAGCGGCGCAAGCTGCTGGTCGACGCCTTGCAGCACCGGCTGACTGAAGTCGAAAAACGCCGCACCCCGGATGCAGATCAACAGCGCGACGCCATTGTGGGCGAACTGCTCGACGCCGCTCGCGGCGCCGTCGCCCGCTTCTACACCTCCTTCAGCGAGATGTACGACCTTCGCCGCCTGACGGAACGCAAGCTGCGCAAGCTGACGCTCAAAGACAACATCAAGTTCGACGGCCTCTCGCGGGTGTCACATGTCACCGATGCGACTGACTGGCGTGTCGAATACCCCTTTGTGGTGCTCACGCCCGACACTGAAGTCGAAATGGCCGGCCTGGTCAAGGCCTGTATCGAGCTTGGCCTGACAATCGTGCCGCGTGGTGGCGGCACCGGCTACACCGGCGGGGCGATTCCGTTGACCTGGAAGTCGGCTGTCATCAATACCGAAAAACTCGAAGCCATGACCGAGGTCGAAATGGTTTCGTTGCCCGGCGTTGACAAGCCAGTGGCTACCGTGTGGACTGAAGCCGGCGTGGTCACCCAGCGTGTGGCCGACGCGGCCGAGCGCGGCGGCTTCGTCTTCGCGGTCGACCCGACCTCTGCCGAAGCCTCCTGCATAGGCGGCAACATCGCGATGAATGCAGGCGGCAAAAAGGCCGTGCTGTGGGGCACCGCACTGGACAACCTCGCTTCCTGGCGGATGGTCACGCCCCAGGCCGAGTGGCTGGAAGTCACGCGCGTGGGCCATAACCTCGGCAAGATCCACGACGCCGAGATGGCCAGCTTCGATCTTCAGTATTTCGAAGCCGACGGCAAAACGCCTATCCGCACCGAGCGGCTGGATATTCCCGGCAAGACTTTCCGCAAGGAAGGCCTGGGCAAAGATGTCACCGACAAATTCCTGAGCGGCTTGCCGGGTATCCAGAAAGAAGGCTGCGACGGTCTCATCACCAGCGCGCGCTGGATCGTGCACCGCATGCCGGCACATACCCGCACGGTTTGCCTCGAATTTTTCGGCAATGCCAAGGACGCGGTGCCCAGCATCGTCGAGATCAAGGATTTCATGTTCGCCGAGCAAAAGCGCGGCGGCGCCATCCTGGCGGGGCTGGAACACCTGGACGACCGCTACCTGAAGGCGGTCGGCTATGCGACCAAATCGAAAAAGCACGGCGGCCTGCCGAAGATGGTGCTCTTTGGCGACATTGCCGGCGACGACGCCGATGTGGTGGCGCGTGCCACCTCGGAAGTTGTGCGCATTGCCAACTCGCGCCACGGCGAAGGTTTTATCGCCATCAGCCCCGACGCCCGCAAGAAATTCTGGCTGGACCGCAAGCGCACCGCCGCGATCTCCAAGCACACCAATGCCTTCAAGATCAATGAAGACGTGGTGATTCCGCTGCCCCGCATGGCCGAATATACCGACGGCATCGAGCAGATCAATATCGAGCTCAGCCTGGCCAACAAGATACGGCTGTGCGACGAGCTGGAGGCTTTTTTCCTCAAGGGCAACCTGCCTTTGGGCAAATCGGACGATGCCAACGATATTCCTTCGGCAGAACTGCTGGAAGACCGTGTGGGCCAGGCGCTGGCGCTGATAGCTGAGGTACGAGCGCTATGGTCCGGCTGGCTGGCGGGTGTAGCGACCTTGTTCCCGCAGTTGCAAGACCATTCGCTGCGCGCCAGCTGGAAAACCGATATCCGGGCCCAGCTTCAGGCGATTTTCTCGGGCGGCGCGTTTTTGCCCATCCTGGAGGAGTGCAATGCCATCCACAAGCGTGTGCTCAAGGGCCGTGTCTGGGCGGCGCTGCACATGCACGCCGGCGACGGTAACGTGCACACCAACCTGCCCGTCAACAGCGACGACTACGAGATGCTGCAGACCGCGCATGTGGCGGTGGCGCGCATCATGGTGCTGGCTCGTTCGCTGGACGGCGTTATCTCCGGGGAACACGGCATTGGCATCACCAAGCTGGAGTTCCTGACTGACGAAGAGCTGCGGCCCTTTACCGAATACAAGCAAAAAGTCGATCCGGAAGGGCGCTTCAACAAAGGCAAGCTGCTACGAAATCAGGAGCTGCTCGCGCAAGAGGGGAGCGGTCTTCAGTCCAAACATGATGCTAAGCCGATCTTGCATGCCGACTTGACCAATGCCTATACCCCCAGCTTCGGCTTGATGGGGCATGAGTCGCTGATCATGCAGCAGTCGGACATCGGCGCCATTGCCGACAGCGTGAAGGATTGCTTGCGTTGCGGCAAGTGCAAACCGGTGTGCGCCACCCATGTGCCGCGCGCTAACCTGCTGTACAGCCCACGCAACAAAATCCTGGCCACCTCGCTGCTGGTGGAGGCTTTCCTTTATGAAGAGCAGACCCGGCGCGGCGTGAGCATCAAGCACTGGGAAGAATTCGAAGACGTGGCCGACCACTGCACCGTGTGCCACAAGTGCCTGACGCCTTGCCCGGTGGACATCGATTTCGGCGAAGTCTCCATGAACATGCGCAACCTGCTGCGCAAGATGGGGCAGAAGTCTTTCCGGCCCGGCAACGCTGCCGCCATGATCTTCCTGAACGCCACCAGCCCGCAGACCATCAAGTTCATGCGCAGCGCCATGGTGGACGTGGGCTTCAAGGCCCAGCGCCTGGCCAACGACCTGATGCGCCGGCTGGCACGCAAGCAGACGGCGCTGCCGCCGGCCACGGTCGGCAAGGCGCCTGTGAAAGAGCAGGTGATCCACTTCATCAACAAGAAGATGCCGGGCGGCCTGCCCAAGAAGACAGCACGTGCGCTGCTGGACATCGAAGACAAGGACTACGTCCCGATCATTCGCAACCCCAAGAGCACCACGTCGGAAACCGAGGCGGTGTTTTATTTCCCCGGCTGCGGCTCCGAGCGCCTTTTCAGCCAGGTGGGCCTGGCGACGCAGGCCATGCTCTGGCATGCGGGGGTGCAAACTGTGCTGCCGCCGGGTTACCTCTGCTGCGGTTATCCGCAGCGCGGCAGCGGCCAGTTCGACAAAGCCGAGAAAATCATCACCGACAACCGGGTGCTGTTCCACCGCGTCGCCAACACGCTGAACTACCTGGATATCAAGACGGTGGTGGTGAGCTGCGGCACCTGCTATGACCAGCTGCAGGGTTACGAATTCGACAAGATATTCCCGGGCTGCCGCATCATCGACATCCACGAATACCTGCTTGAAAAAGGCATCACCCTGCGCACCGACCAGCCCGGCGCTGGCTACCTCTATCACGACCCCTGCCACAGCCCGATGAAGCTGCAGGAGCCAATGAAGACCGTCAAGGCGCTGCTGGGTGACAACGTGCTCAAGAATGACCGCTGCTGCGGTGAGTCGGGCACGCTGGGCGTTACCCGGCCGGACATTTCCACGCAGATCCGTTTTCGCAAGGAAGAAGAGCTGCGCAAGGGCGAAGCCCAGCTTCGCGAGGCGGGTGCCGTTGCCGAGGCGGGAAACGTCAAGATACTCACCAGCTGCCCGAGTTGCCTGCAAGGGCTCTCGCGCTACGGCAACGATCTGCAAAACGGCCTGCTCGAGGCGGATTACATCGTCGTGGAAATGGCCAATCAGATCCTGGGCAAGGAGTGGCTGCCCACGTATGTGGAGGCGGCCAACCACGGTGGCATCGAACGGGTGCTGGTCTAGGGCAATTTCTGGTTTTGATGTCAACGGGCTTATTGCCAGAATGCCGAATCCTCACGAAGGCCTGATGCGTCCGGCCTTTTCTTTTCAGAAAGCGATTTCCCATGGCAGGCCTTCAACCCGGTTCACCCACGCCCACCGCATTGACGGTTCACAGCCAGTCGCGCATTCTTGAAATCGCGTTCTCCGACGGCGCCGAGTTCAGGATTCCGTTTGAACTCATGCGCGTCTATTCGCCCTCGGCAGAGGTGCAGGGCCATGGCCCTGGCCAGGAAATTTTGCAAACCGGCAAACGCGAAGTGAATGTGGTTGAGCTTGAGCCTATTGGCAATTACGCGGTCAAGCCCGTGTTTTCCGATGGCCATGAGAGCGGAATCTTCTCGTGGGACTATCTCTACAAACTGGGCGCCGACCAGGCCCAGTTATGGGACGAGTACCAGAGGCGCCTGCAGGCGGCCGGTGTTGAGCGCGATGCACCCATGGCCGCGCCCGGCGGCCACGGCTGTGCAAGCCACTGATTCCGCGCGAGCGGTGCGCGGCCGCGACGCGGCGGCGAATGGGCATTTCGCGCCACTGTTGTTTTTCCAGCATAAAAGCGGGCAATAAGCCGCAATGCCCCATGTCAGCTCAGGGTTGTCGAGAGCAATTACACCTTTGCCCTCTAGCATTGATGGTATGAGCAGTACCCATTTCGGTTTTGAATCCGTTGACGAGCAAGACAAGGCACGCCGCGTGCGCGGGGTGTTTGACTCCGTGGCGCCCAAGTACGACGTGATGAACGACCTGATGTCGATGGGGCTGCATCGGGCGTGGAAGGCCTACACGGTGCTGGTGGCCAACGTTAAAGAGGGCTACCAGGTGCTGGACATCGCCGGCGGCACGGGCGACCTGGCGCTGGCCTTTGCCCCCAAGGTGGGCAGCACGGGCCGTGTGGTGCATACCGATATCAACGAGGCGATGCTCCGCGAAGGCCGGAACCGCCTGCTGGATGCTGGTGTCAGCTTGCCCACCCTGGTGTGCGACGCCGAACATCTGCCGTTTCCCGATGCGAGCTTCGACGTGGTGACGGTCGCCTTCGGGCTGCGCAACATGACGCACAAGGAAGATGCGCTGCGCGAGATGAACCGCGTGCTCAAGCCCGGTGGCAAGCTACTGGTGCTGGAGTTCTCCAAAGTCGCCAAGCCGCTGGAAAAGATTTACGACTGGTATTCCTTCAAGGTGTTGCCGCGGTTGGGCAAGCTGGTGGCCAATGACGATTCAAGCTACCAGTACCTCGCCGAATCAATTCGCATGCACCCCGGCCAGGACGAACTGAAAGCCCTTATGCATAAAAGTGGTTTCGGCCATGTGGACTATCACAACATGACAGGCGGAGTTGTGGCATTGCATGTTGGAATCAAGTGTTGAAAAGTCAAACGGCCTCAAAACCGTGATCAAGGAGACGATATGAAAATCTGGTCGGCAATTTTTTCCGCAGCGCTTGCGTTAACCCTGACTTTGGGGGGAGCGCCTGCTGACGCCAAACGACTGGGCGGTGGTTCGTCATTTGGCAAGCAGTCGTCCAACGTGACCAAGCGTGAGGCGGCGCCTGGTGGCGCCAATGCCGCCAAACCGGCGGCCCCTGCGGCAACGCCGGCGCCTGTTGCGCCCAAAAAGCCCTGGGGCGCCATGCTGGGCGGCCTGGCCGCAGGTCTGGGCCTGGCCTGGCTGGCTTCATCGCTGGGCCTGGGCGGCGCCTTCGGCCAGATCATCATGTTTGCCTTGCTGGCGCTGGTGGTCATGCTGGTGATCGGCTTCATCATGCGCAAATTCAAGGGCGGAGCGGCTGGTGCGCAAGGCTCTGCGGCCGGGCAGGCGCCTTTTGCCTTCCAGGGTGCGGGCAACGCCACCACCCCCAAGAACTACAGCCCTGAGAACGTCGGCAACGATGCATCCGCGCGCCCCTGGGAACGCAGCAGCATGGCTTTTGATGCCAACAAATACGATGCGGCAGCGCCCGCAGGCGGTTCCATGATCGGCTCGGCCTTGCTGGGTGCGCAGTCCTGGGGCGTTCCGGCCGGTTTTGACGCCGAAGGCTTCCTCAAGGCCAGCAAGGCCAACTTCGTCACGCTGCAGGATGCCTGGGATCGCTCCGACATCCAGAACCTGCGCGCCATGATGACGGACGACATGCTCGAGCAGATCAAGACCCAGCTCGCCGACCGCGAGTCACACACCGGCGGTGTGGTCAACAAGACCGAGGTCGTGATGCTGGATGCGCAATTGCTGGGCATCGAGGAACTGAGCGATGTCTACATGGCCAGCGTGGAGTTTTCCGGCATGATCCGCGAAGACGCCTCCGCAGGCGCCAGCCCCTTCCGCGAAGTCTGGAACATGACCAAGCCACGCAGCGGCGGCAGCGGCTGGCTGGTCGCCGGCGTACAAGCTCTCCAATAACCCCCGTCCAGGCTCACTTCTTGTAGCCTGTTCCCCCCTTTCAGGGGGCGGCGCCTGCGGCCCGGCAAAGCCGGTTCCGCGGCCCCCGCTGGTGAAATACCTCCAGTGGTAGTGCCCAAAGAATTCTTCAAGCCAGCATGAGCCGCGGTACTGGCTTTGCCGGACCGCAGGCGGGCGGCCCCCTCGGGGGGCAGGGAGCTACACGAAGTGAGCGACCGTGGGGGCCACATTGCTGTCAAAATCGGGAACGTATGAATACCACGACGTCCCCATTTTCTTTTCTGGAATCCATTGCCACCCGCTTTCAGCCGCCCGCCTGGGTGGTGGATGAGGGGCAGCAACGGCTGGTGCTCTTCCTGAACCATGTCCTGATGCAGGAAAAGCAGGCGCAGGACCGTCTGCTGCGGCAAAAGGGGCGCGTGGTGCATCTGCGCTGGGGCCTGTTTGCGATTGACCTGGTGGTGACACCCGCGGGCCTGGTGGACCGGGCCCAGCCCGCTGCCAAGCCGGACCTGTTGCTGGCTGTGGCTACTGAATCGCCGCTGACCGTGATGCAGTCTGTGCTGGCCGGCAAGCCGCCGCCGGTGAAAATTGAGGGTGATGTGCAGCTGGCCGCCGAACTGGGCTGGCTGGCTGAAAACCTGCGCTGGGATGCCGAAGAGGACCTTTCCCGGCTGATCGGTGATGCTCCTGCGCATGCAGTGGCCGATGCCGGGCGGCGAATCTTTGCCGGGCTCAAGCAATTTTTGGCAAGTACACCTCTTGCGTCGGTTCCTCCTTCGTCCGCGGCAGCAACCTCCGGCGCCCAACCTTCTGAAACGGCGCCCAAGGCGGGTCCTTCTGCGGCAGGCGGCGATGCCGAGCCAGTGAAAGCACCTGCTGCATGAGTCGCCTCTTCAGAGGTGTTTTTATTGTCTGGACCGTGCTCCGGTTTGGCCTGGATGAGCTGGTGCTCTCCAGTTTCGAACGTCCCTGGATCCGTTTGCTGACCCGCATCGTCTCGCTGGGCCGCAACCTGAAGGCGCCGCGTGGCGAGCGCCTGCGCGAAGCGCTTGAAAGCCTGGGCCCCATCTTTGTCAAGTTCGGCCAGGTCATGTCTACCCGGCGCGACCTGCTTCCGCCCGACATCGCCGACGAGCTTGCGCGCCTGCAGGACCGGGTGCCGCCTTTTGAGTCCGCCGTCGCCGTCGCCATCATCGAAAAAGCCTTTGGCCGGCCGCTGGACCGCATCTTTGCCAGCTTCGAACAAATTCCCGTAGCCAGCGCCTCGATTGCCCAGGTGCATTTCGCCACCTTGCCAAATGGCCGCGAAGTGGCCGTCAAGGTGCTGCGGCCCAACATGCTGCCTGCCATTGAGAAAGACCTGGCGCTGATGCACATGATGGCCGGCTGGGTGGAAGGCGCGTCTGCTGATGGTAAACGCCTCAAGCCCCGCGAGGTGGTGGCCGAGTTCGATAAATACCTGCACGACGAGCTGGACCTGCTGCGTGAGGCGGCCAATGCGGCCCAGCTGCGCCGCAACATGCAAAACCTCGACCTGGTGATGATCCCTGAAATGGTCTGGGACTTCTGCATGCCCGACGTCATGGTGATGGAGCGCATGAAAGGCGTTCCGATCAGCCAGGCCCAGCGCCTGCGCGATGCCGGTGTCGACATGAAAAAACTGGCGCGCGACGGCGTCACCATTTTTTTCACCCAGGTGTTCCGCGACGGCTTCTTCCATGCCGACATGCACCCCGGCAATATCCAGGTCAGCCTGGCGCCGGAAACATTCGGTCGCTACATCTCGCTGGATTTCGGCATCGTGGGCACCCTGACCGAGGTCGACAAGGAATACCTCGCACAGAATTTCAGCGCGTTTTTCCAGCGCGACTACAAACGGGTGGCCGAGTTGCACCTGGAATCCGGCTGGGTTCCGCCCGAGACTCGGGTGGACGAGCTGGAAGCCGCCATCCGCGCGTGCTGCGAACCCTACTTCGACCGGCCGCTCAGGGAAATTTCGCTGGGCCTGGTGCTGATGCGGCTGTTTCAGACTTCGCGCCGTTTCCATGTCGAAATCCAGCCCCAGCTGGTGCTGCTGCAAAAGACCCTGTTGAACATCGAGGGCCTGGGCCGCGAGCTGGATCCTGACCTGGACCTTTGGAGCACCGCCAAGCCCTTTCTCGAAAAATGGATGCTCGAACAGGTGGGTCCGGAAAAATTGCTGGCGCAGCTCAAGGCGGAGGCGCCTGCTTATGCCAAGCTGCTCCCCGGTTTGCCGCGCCTGCTGTCCCAGTACCTGAAATCGCCCCCCGGAATCAACCGACGAGAGCTTGAGGAACTGCTGTATGAGCAAAAGCGTACCAACAAGCTGCTGCAAAGCCTGATTTATGGCGGTTTGGGCTTTGTGTTGGGGCTGATTGCCATGCAGGTTGTCCTGCGGGTACGGGTGTTTTAGGGCCGGCCGGGGAAGGTCTCAACGGCCTATAATTGAGGGCTTTGCATCTGGGAGCCTTTTCCAGGCAAATTCCCCGGGATATTCCCGGGAATACCCCGGGGACAGCCCCTCAAAGCCTTAAGCACTATGCCAATCTACGCCTATAAATGCGAGTCCTGTGGGCATGCCAAGGACGTTCTGCAAAAAATCTCCGATGCGCCCCTCTCGGTGTGTCCGCAATGCGGCGAACCCGCGTTCAAAAAGCAGGTCACGGCGGCGGGTTTCCAGCTCAAGGGCTCGGGCTGGTACGTGACGGACTTCCGCGGCGGCAACAGCACGGGTGTGCCAGCACCCAAGACCGACGGCGGCGAAGCCGGCACTGCCAGCGGCAACGGTTCGGACAGCAAGCCGGCCGATTCCGGTGCAGCCGCGCCGGCAAGCACCGCAGCAGCCCCCGCTCCCGCGCCGGCCGCGCCCGCCAAGACTTCGGCCAGCGACTCCTCTTCCAAGACTTCCTCGTGATGGCTTCGATCCGCCGATGGCTTCTGGCCGGACTGTTGGTGCTGGTGCCCCTGGCCATCACGCTGTGGGTGCTCGACTGGATCGTCGGCACGCTGGACCAGACGCTGCTGATTCTTCCCGGCGCCTGGCATCCCGACAAGCTGCTGGGTTTCCATATCCCCGGTTTCGGCGTGTTGCTGACGCTGCTGATCGTGCTGCTGATGGGCGCGGTTGCCAGCAATTTCTTCGGCAAGAAACTGGTCCGCTGGGGCAACTCGTTCCTGAGCCGCATTCCCATCGTCCGATCCATCTATTCCAGCGTAAAGCAGGTCTCCGATACGGTGTTTTCGGAAAACGGCAATGCCTTTCGCAAGGCCTTGCTGGTTCAGTGGCCGCGTGAAGGTGTCTGGACCATCGGCTTTCTGACGGGACTGCCCGGCGGCGATGTGGTCAATCACCTGCAGGGCGATTACCTGAGTGTTTATGTACCCACCACGCCCAATCCCACCGGTGGCTATTTTGTGATGCTGAAAAGAAGCGACTGCATTGAGCTCCAGATGAGCGTCGATGAGGCTTTGACCTACGTGATTTCCATGGGCGTCGTGGTGCCCTCCAAACCTGTACCGCGGCCGCTGACTCCTCCCCTGTAAACCGCGAAAATTGCAACATTGCGCGCGAGGCGCTGAAAGTCCGAGATTTTTTATGGCTATCGTTTCCCAAATGCGTTCGAACTATTGCGGTCTGGTGACCGAGGCCTTGCTGGGCCAAACCGTGAGCCTGTGCGGCTGGGTCAATCGCCGCCGCGACCATGGCGGGGTGATTTTCATCGACCTGCGCGACCGCGAAGGCTATGTCCAGGTGGTCTGCGACCCGGACCGCGCCGACATGTTTAAAACTGCTGAAGGCGTGCGCAACGAATTCTGCGTGCAGGTCAAAGGCGTGGTGCGGGCCCGCCCTGAAGGCACGACCAACGACAACCTCAAAAGCGGCAAGGTCGAGGTGCTGTGCCACGAACTGATCGTGCTGAACCCGAGCGTGACGCCGCCGTTCCAGCTTGACGACGACAACCTGTCGGAGACGACGCGCCTCACGCACCGTGTGCTGGATTTGCGCCGCCCCTACATGCAGAACAACCTGATGCTGCGCTACCGCGTGGCCATGGAAACGCGCAAGTTCCTTGATGCCAACGGCTTCATCGACATCGAAACCCCGATGCTGACCAAGAGCACGCCTGAAGGCGCGCGCGATTACCTGGTGCCCAGCCGTGTCAACGAAGGCATGTTCTTCGCGCTGCCGCAAAGCCCGCAGCTGTTCAAGCAGCTGCTCATGGTGGCGGGCTTTGACCGCTACTACCAGATCACCAAGTGCTTCCGTGACGAAGACCTGCGTGCCGACCGCCAGCCCGAATTCACGCAGATCGATATCGAGACGTCCTTCATGGGCGAGCAGGACATCCGTGACCTGTTTCAGGGCATGATCAGCAACATTTTCAAGACCGTGCTCAACACCGACCTGGGCGAATTCCCGGTGATGGCCTACAGCGAAGCCATGCACCGCTTCGGTTCCGACAAACCTGATTTGCGCGTGAACCTGGAGTTCACGGAACTCACCGAAGTCATGGCGACGGTGGACTTCAAGGTTTTCAGCACGCCTGCCACCACTGCCGGCGGCCGTGTGGTTGCCCTGCGCGTTCCCGGCGGGTCCGAAATGAGCCGCGGCGAGATCGACGGCTACACCGAGTTCGTCAAGATCTACGGTGCCAAGGGCCTGGCCTGGATCAAGGTCAATGACATCACCAAGGGCCGTGACGGCCTGCAAAGCCCCATCGTCAAGAACATCCATGACGCGGCGATTGCGGAAATCCTCAAGCGCACCGGGGCCCAGAACGGCGACATCCTTTTCTTCGGCGCCGACAAGGCCAAAGTCGTCAACGACAGCATTGGCGCGTTGCGCCTCAAAGTCGGTCACAGTGAGTTCGGCAAGAAAACCGGCCTCTTCACCAAAGGCTGGAAGCCGCTGTGGGTGGTTGATTTTCCGATGTTCGAATTTGACGAGGAAGGCCAGCGCTGGAGCGCGGTGCACCACCCGTTCACCGCACCCAAGGACGGACACGAAGACTGGATGGATACCGACCCGGGCCGCTGTATTGCCAAAGCGTATGACATGGTGCTCAATGGCTGGGAGTTGGGCGGCGGTTCGGTCCGTATCCACCAGGCGGACGTGCAGAGCAAGGTGTTCAATGCCCTGAAGATCGGCCCGGAGGAAGCGCAGCAGAAGTTCGGTTTCCTGCTGGACGCATTGCAGTACGGTGCCCCCCCCCACGGCGGCCTGGCCTTCGGTCTGGATCGCATCGTCACCATGATGACGGGCGCCGACTCGATCCGCGACGTGATCGCATTTCCCAAAACCCAGCGCGCGCAGGATCTGCTCACGCACGCGCCCAGCCCCGTCGACGAGAAACAACTGCGCGAACTGCATATTCGCCTGCGCAACCCACAGCCAGTTTAATGTGGCCCCCACGGTCGCTCGCTGCGCGTAGCTTCCTGCCCCCCGAGGGGGCGCTCTTTTCCTTGGGGCGGCCCGGCGGAAAAGCCTGTCGCTCACAAGCAAGCGCACGCATCTGAGTGACGAGGGGGCAGCTTGAAAGCCTTCAAGATCCCCGAATCCGTGCTGGTCGTCATTCACACACCGCAGCTGGACGTGCTGCTGATCGAGCGCGCCGACAACCCGGGCTTCTGGCAGAGCATCACAGGCTCCAAAGATATGGCGGGCGAGCCCTTGCTGCAGACCGCGGTGCGCGAGGTGCTGGAAGAGACCGGCATCGCAGCCGCGCCCGGCCAGTTTCGCGACTGGGGCCTGTCCAACGTCTACGAAATTTATCCAGTCTGGCGCGCCAGGTATGCGCCCGGCATCACCCACAACACCGAACATGTCTTCAGCCTGTGCTTGCCCCAGGCCTGCGATGTAAAGCTCAGCCCCAGGGAGCACACTGCCTGGCAATGGCTGCCGCACTACGCCGCCGCCGACCTGTGTTTTTCCCCTTCAAATGCGGAAGCGGTGCTCCTCCTGCCGAAATTCATGGCTTGAGCCGCGCAGCGCGCAGGCGCAACACTTTGTGAGTTTGGCGTTTCACTGGATTGGCAAACATCGGCCAGTCGGTTCAAATGGAATGGACCTTCCCGCCAACTCTCCACACTTCCAGGGAAAAAGCCGCTGGCCATGTTTCCACTCCACAAGTCCGGTGCGTTGCAGTTGTTGCAGGGCGGCCGGGATTTTTTCCCCGCACTCGTCAAGGCCCTGGACGCGGCGCAGACCTGGATCCAGCTGGAAACCTATATTTTTGATTTCAACGGTGCTGGTGCGGATGTCGCCGAAGCACTGGTTCGCGCGGCCCGGCGCGGCGTAACGGTGCAGGTGCTGGTCGACGGCATAGGCACCGGCCCCCTTCCGGCCGAGTGGCGCGAAAAATTCGCGGCGTCGAAAGTCGACTGGTGCGTGTACTCGCCCCTGGGGACGGGCCTGAGCCGCCTGGGTCTGCTCCTGCCGGAGCGCTGGCGCCGGCTGCACCGCAAGCTCTGCGTGGTCGACCAGCACACGGTGTTTTGCGGCGGC
Source organism: Polaromonas sp. P3_A5 (assembly GCF_056403055.1). Taxonomy (NCBI): domain Bacteria; kingdom Pseudomonadati; phylum Pseudomonadota; class Betaproteobacteria; order Burkholderiales; family Comamonadaceae; genus Polaromonas; species Polaromonas sp. P3_A5. The sequence goes on along the minus strand of NZ_JBFUGF010000001.1, from coordinate 3,550,146 downwards.
ATCAATGTGCTCGATGATTTCTACGATCCCAACCACGGGGAGCTCCAGACTCCGCGCGTCGATTTCGCCGTGGCTGCCACCGGGCCGCTGGCAGAGGAGGCCGCTGATGCCATGGCGCTGCTGTGGTGGCGTGTGCAGGCTGGCTACAGTGCGCGGCAGCGTCACATGGCCGCCGCATGGGAGAACTTCAAGGCAGCGGGCTATGGCGGGCGTACCGGCACCACATCGCTCGCGGCGGGTAACGGGTCTGGCGTTGCCGGCCCCAAGGCAGCGCTGATCCTGCGCGACAACCTGCGTAATCGCAGCAGCATCGAGCGCGCCTACCGCAGGGCCATCGGCAAGGCGCACCGGGAGATCATCATTGCCAACGCCTATTTTCTGCCGGGCGGCAAGCTGCGGCGCGCCCTCATCGGGGCGGCCAAACGCGGCGTGCGTGTCACCTTGCTGCTGCAGGGGCGCTACGAGTACTTCATGCAATACCATGCGGCCCGGCCCGTCTACGGTGCCCTGCTGGAAGCCGGCGTGGAAATCCATGAATACGAGGCCGGTTTCCTGCATGCCAAGGTGGCCGTGGTGGACGGGCATTGGGCCACCGTGGGTTCGTCCAACCTGGATCCCCTGAGCCTGCTGCTGGCCCGCGAGGCCAATGTGGTGGTCGAGGACAAGGCCTTTGCCGAAAGCCTGGCGGGTATTGTGCGCGAGGCCATGGCGAAACAGGGGCGGCGCATGGAGCCGGCCGACCACAGCCATCGCCCCTTTGGCCAGCGGCTGCGAGGCTGGATAGCCTATGCCCTGGTGCGGCTGGCGCTGCTGGTGGCAGGCCAGCGTTATTGATGCGTCTTGTGCCAGCCCGGCCGTCATGCCGTTAGCTATGAATTTGATAGCTGCTTGCGCTCATGAGGAAAGGGCTGGAGGCCAAAAACCTTATCAAATTCCGGACAAGACGGTTTAGGGGCAGGCTGGTAATATCTGGCATGCTTATGAAATCCGATACGCCCCCCCAGGACGCGACCGACGAGGGCACGCCCGTCTCCGTCAAGATCCGCGAACGCCTGGCCCAGGCCCGCAAGCGCTTTCACGCCAACGACAACATCGCCAAGTTCATTGAACCGGGCGAACTCGAAAAGCTGCTGGACGAAGTGACCGGCAAGATGCAGGGCGTGCTCGACAGCCTGGTGATCGACACTGACGGCGACCACAACACCAACAACACTGCGCGCCGCGTGGCCAAGATGTACCTCAACGAGGTGTTCAAGGGCCGCTACGTGCATGCGCCCACCATCACCGAGTTTCCCAACGCCGAGCACCTCAACGAGCTGATGATCGTCGGCCCCATCACCGTGCGCAGCGCCTGCTCCCACCATTTCTGCCCGGTGATCGGCAAGATCTGGATCGGCGTGCTGCCCAATGAGCACACCAATGTGATCGGCCTCTCCAAATACGCGCGCCTGGCCGAATGGGTTATGGGCCGCCCGCAGATCCAGGAAGAAGCGGTGGTGCAGCTGGCCGACCTCATCATGGAAAAAACCCAGCCCGACGGCCTGGCCATCGTGATGGAGGCGAGCCACTACTGCATGGCCTGGCGCGGCGTCAAAGACATGGACAGCAAGATGATCAACTCGGTGATGCGCGGTGTGTTCCTGAAAGACTCGACCTTGCGCCGTGAATTCCTCGCTTTGATCCCGCAGAAAGGCTAACCATGCTCGTCCGTTTACTTTATGCAAGCCGCGCGGTCGATACCAGCCCCGAAGCCATCGAAGGCATCCTCTCGCAATCGCGCCAGCACAACCCCTCGTCGGGCATCACCGGCATTCTTTGTTATGGCGGCGGCATCTTCCTGCAGGCGATTGAAGGCGGCCGCATGGCGGTCAGCGAACTGTTCGGCCACATCCAGCAAGATGCCCGCCACAAGGACGTGATCCTCCTGCACTTCGAGGAAATTTCCGAGCGCCGTTTTGGCGGCTGGACCATGGGCCAGGTCAACCTGTCCAAGCTCAACCATTCCATCCTGCTCAAGTACTCCGAAAAAGCCGAACTCGATCCGTACTCGGTCTCCGGCAAAGTCTCGTTCGCACTGCTCGAAGACCTGATGGCGACCGCCTCCATCTGCGGCAGGGTTTGAGGCCTGCGTACCGTCAGGCCTGACGCGTGTCTCCAGGCGCCCTGGCCCTCGTACTCCTCGCCGGACTGATTCACGCCAGCTGGAACATCGCCGCCAAGAAGGCCGGCGGTGATGCCCGCTTTGCCGCTTTTACCGGCCTGGTGCTGCTGGTGGCGTGGGCGCCGCTGGGCATCTGGTTCGGTATTGCCGAGCTGCCGCGCTGGGGTTGGGCGCAATGGCTGCTGCTGTGTGCCAGCGCCGTGCTGCACACCATCTATTACATTGTCCTGTTGCGCGGCTACCGCAAGGCGGACCTCACCGTGGTCTATCCGCTGGCGCGGGGCTCGGGGCCGCTGCTGTCGTCGCTGGCCGCCATCTTGCTGCTGGGCGAGCAGATTTCCGCGCTGGGTCTGGCCGGTATCGCGGGTGTCGTGGGCGGCGTATTTCTGGTCGCCGGCGGGCCGGGCTTGTGGCGCGCCTCGCACGACCCGGCGCAGCGCCAGCGGGTGCGCAAGGGCATGGTCTATGGCTTGTTGAGCGGCGCCTTTATCGCCAGCTACACCGTCGTCGATGGCTATGCGGTCAAGATCCTGCTGATGTCGCCGATCCTGGTGGATTACATGGGCTGCCTGCTGCGCATGCTGGTGCTGGCGCCCGCTTTGCTGCGCGACCCCGCTGCGGCCAGGGTGTTGTGGAAGCAGCAATGGAAGTACGCGGTGTTTGTCGGCGTCGTCAGCCCCGTGTCTTATGTGCTGGTGCTGTACGCCATGCAGACCGCGCCGCTGTCGCATGTGGCGCCTGCGCGCGAGGTGTCCATGTTGTTTGCCGCGCTGATAGGCGGCCACCTGCTGGGCGAGGGCGACCGTGCCTTACGCCTGATCGGCGCCGCCTGCATTGCGGCGGGTGTGATGGCGCTGGCGCTGGGTTGAGACCGTGATTGAGGCCGCGATGACAGTGCCCTTGCTGCTTGGCTGCGATTTCTCCAGCAGCCCGACCAAGAAAAAACCCATTGTTTTAGCCTTTGGTTCCATGTCTCATGGGCGCTGCGTGCTATCAAAAATAGAGCGGTTGGAGTCCCTGGCGGCGTTTGGGCGCTGGCTGCAACAGCCCCAGCCCTGGCTGGGTGCGTTTGATTTTCCGTTTGGCCTGCCGCGTGAACTGGTGGCGCATCTGGGCTGGCCGCTGCAGTGGGAAGCCTGCATGCGCCACTATGCGGCCCTGAGCCGCGAAGACATCCGGAGCACCTTTGCCGCCTTCTGCAACGCGCGGCCAGTGGGCGGCAAGTTTGCCCATCGTGCCGCCGACGGCCCGGCCGGCTCCAGCCCCTCGATGAAATGGGTCAACCCACCCGTGGCCTACATGCTGCACGCCGGTGTGCCGCGCTTGCTCGCGGCGGGCGTGCACCTGCCCGGCCTGCATGACGGCGACACCCAACGTGTGGCGCTCGAAGCTTACCCGGGCCTGCTCGCGCGCGAGGTGCTGGGCAGCCGTTCTTACAAAAGCGACGACAAAGCCAGGCAGACGCCCGAGCGGCTGATCGCACGCAAAGACCTGATCACCGCGCTGGAGAACGGCCAAACGCGGCTGGGGCTGCGCCTCAAGGTCAGCCACGCGCAGCGCGACCTGCTCGCCGACGACGCCAGCGGCGACAGCCTGGACGCCGTGCTGTGCCTGATGCAGGCGGCCTGGGCGGCGCAGCAGGGCGCTCCCCGCTACGGCTTGCCGGTGGAAATGGACACGCTGGAAGGATGGATCGTTACAGCGTGATCAGGGCGGGAACGAGGCTGTTTATTCGTACAGTATATTCAGGGCTTCCCCGCTTCTCTTTTGTTCTCTGAAAACTCATGCTCCTCCGGTCTCTGCGCACATCCCGGCCTTGATGGCTTTAATGCGCGCTGGCGACGACAGCACGGAAACGAAGCAGCCGGATCTTCAATGTTCATCAAGATTTCTGCCTCCAGGTCAATACTGGAGGGCGCAAGCAGCTATCAATTTGGTAGCAAACTAATGTGACGAAAATTTCCGTAGTCAAGGCTGTGGGCGTGTTCTTTCTTGTGGCGCTCATGCATGGGGGCGTGTCGGCGCGCACGGCCTCGCCTCCCGTCGCGGCCTGGTCCGGAATCGTCACCTATGTGGTTGATGGCGACACCGTCCGGGTGCGCCCGGCGGCAGGGGGTAAACCGGTCAGCATTCGCATTCAGGGTATTGACGCGCCGGAAATCTGCCAGCCGGGCGGAGCCCTCGCGCGCGATGCGCTGATGCGCCGGCTTCTGGGCAAGCGTGTGGCGGTGCATGGCCAATACCACGACGACTACGGCCGCCTCCTGGCCAGGGTGGTGTTCAGCGGGGAAGATGCCGGCAAATGGATGGTCGCAAACGGTATGGCCTGGTCCTACCGCAGCCGCGGCAATGCAGGTCCCTATGCCCGGGCGGAAAAACGTGCCCAGGCCGCAAAGCTGGGACTGTTTGCATCGACAAAAGGCGCGCCGCCTGTGTATCCGGCGCTGTTCCGCAAGCAGCATGGAAGTTGCCACTGAAAAGACCCGGGCCTGGGGGTCTGCAAAAACTGCAGGATCCAGGCGCTGCGGTGGCCGCATCGCCGCCCGGTCACAACGAAAAAAGCAGGCACAGATTATCTGTAGCCTGCTTTTTTTAGCCACCTGCGCGGTGGCCCGGCCTGTTCAGCCGCTTACGCTCAAGGACGAACGACGATGTCGTTGCGCACACCCTTGACGTTCTTCACATTGCGGGCAATGTTTTCGGCCTGGGCTTTTTCAGCGCTGGACTTGGCAAAGCCGGACAGCTGAACCGTGCCATTGAGCGTTTCCACCTTGATGGAGGACGCTGCAACGGTTTTGTCCTCGATGAACTTGGCCTTGACGGACGTGGTGATGGCAGCGTCATCAACATAGGCGCCAGCAGTCTCCTGTCCACGCCCAACGGCGCAGCCGCTGCCGATGATGGTGATGCCTGCCAGTGCGGCGAATGCAATTGCGCGAGCGTATTTCATATTGTTTTCCTCTAAGTTGGTTTAATCGTCTGGTGCATGGTTAAAAAGGCCTGTCGACTGGCGGCACCACGCCGGCCGACCTGCGGTAATCGTTATTTCTCCAGCCAGTCCTTGAGCTCGTCGGCATGCTCTTCCTCATCGGCAAGAACATCTTCGAGCAGGCGACGTGTCGTGGGGTCCTTGTCACCGATCAGCGCAATCATCTGGCGATAGGTTTCAACCGCGATGCGTTCGGCGATCAGGTTGACTCGCACCATGGTTTTGAGGTCACCGGATTCGTCGTAATCCGCATGGCTGCGCTGCAGCAGCGTGGCCGGCGAAAAGTCCGGCTCGCCGCCCAGCTGCACAATGCGCCGGGCAATGCGGTCCGCATGTCCGGATTCTTCATTGGCGTGGACCAGGAACTCGTCGGCAATGGGCGGCGACGACACACCGCTGGCCATGAAGTAGTGCCGCTTGTAACGCAATACGCAAACCAGTTCTGTTGCCAGTGCGTCATTCAGCAGCTTGACGATCGCGTCGCGGTGCGGCCCGTAGGCCGGCGTGATTGCGCCGTCGTTGAGGCTGTTCCGGGCTGCGTTCAGCCCTGTTTCATCGAGCACCAGCTCGTCGGGGGCGGTGCGGGAAAGCGTGGAGGTGTTCATCGTGTGTAGGGTGTTTTTTCAGGCTTGTGCGGCGCGCCAGACAGCATGGACAGCAAGGTGCCCGGGAGTTCGGACGTCTTGAGGGCGGCCAGCAGCAAGCCGCCAAGTGATACCAGGCGCCAGGGCCTCAGTACGACCGCTGCAGCGCCTGCTGCGGCTGCAATACCCAATAGCTGCAACGGCTTTTCTTCGGCGTACCTGTCAATCATCGGCCGGGCAATGTCAACTGCCACGCTCACGGGGTGATGTCGCCACCAGCTCCCCAAGGCATGTTTGAGAACGCCCCAGGTTCCGCGGTCGAGAAAGTGCGCCGGATCATTCTCCGGGCCGGTCTCTGCATTGCCCGGGTTTTCTTCATGGTCCAGCTTTTCCCGGCTCATGTGCCGGACAATGGCCTTGCGGCTGCTGGCCAGCCTTTCCTGCGGCGTTGGGGCGGTGAGGGTGGACATCGGTTCAGGCGGCCATGCGCAATGCGCGCGCGTCGCTGTCAATCTGGGCTTTCAACTCGGGAAAGCGTTCATTCGCGAAAGGTTTTCTCGCGCGCAATGCGGCCCCGATGGCGATGGCCAGTGCAATGCCCGGAACCACCACCAGTGCCCAGTGAAACTGGTTTTGAAGCGCCCCCAGCATGACGGCCGTTCCTGCGAGTCCCAAAAATACCGCGGCCGCCAGTACCGCAATCACCCACGCCACAGCCCGTGCAACCAGCTCGGCACCCGCATCGGAAGCCTCTTCATGAAAGAGCGCCGCGTAAGCAGAGACATGGTCCATGACGAGGTCAGGCCGCTGCACGATGGTGGAGAACAGGGGGTGAAGCATTGGTGGGGCGAATCTGCGTGCTGTGGTCGTACCGGGAAAGGGGCGGGCGCGAGCCTGGCGATCAGTAACGGTTTTGGTTGCGATGGCGTGCAGACGACACCAGCAGCGCAATGCCGGCACCGACGGCGGCGGCAATCAGCACCGAACGCAGGGGTTGCTCGGCAACATAACGGGTGGTTGCACCTGCGGCATTGGACAGCGACTGCTGCGCGCGATGCTTGGCTTCAGAGGCGATATCGAGGCTCTGACGGGCAAGGTGCTGGGCCTTGGATGCCAACATGTCCACGACGGGATCCACACTGCCGCGCAGTTCGCGCACTTTGGTTTCTGCCTTGTCGAATGCCTCGTTGGCATAGCTGCGGGTGGAGTCAACTGCTTTTTCTGCGTTCTGCAGCAACTCATCCGAGCTTTGGCGGGCGGTCTTGGTGGCGGTTTGGGTGTTCATGTCAGGTCCTTGGTGAGTTGAGTGAATGACGACGGAGATGCAAGGAGAGCGCGCGCCGCTCGCTCATAAAAAGCGTTCGGCACTCTCGGAATGGCTGGATCAATTCTTTCGGAGCAAGCTGATGACAAAGCTCACGATGGCCATGACGGCGAAGATGAAAAAGAGGATCTTGGCGATCTCGACGGCACCTGCGGCGATGCCACCAAAACCGAACACGGCAGCGATCAGCGCGATGATCAGGAAAACGACGGAGTAGTGCAGCATCTCGGGCTCCTTGCTTGGCTAAAAGGGGGTGGTGCTTCTTTTGAAACGCCTTCAGCAAGGTTAATGAGTGCCTTCAGTTTTCTTCATCGGCTGTCAGCGTGTGCCCCTGTCAGTTCGAGCGGCCATGCCCTGTAGGAGGTGGCCGACATTTTGTTACGCTGGCAGCGCAGTGCATGCCTCGAAAAGCTGAGAGATGTTGAGCACTTTGGCGGGCAGGGCGCAGCAGCAGGTGACCTGCCCCGCGCCGCGTTCAGAGACCGGTCACAGTGTTTTGGGCAGCACTGCTGAAATGCGCGTGCCATCGCCTTCGGTGCTGGACACCGTCAGCCGTCCGCCTGCGGCTTCGACGCGATGGCGCATGCCGGCAAGGCCATGGCTTCCCGGGCCCACGCTCTCAAGCTTGAAGCCTTTACCGTTGTCTTTGACTTCTACCGTGATGTAGCTGTCGAAGTTGTGAAGGCTGATCTCGGCTTGCCTGGCTTCTGCGTATTTGCCGATGTTTGTCAGTGACTCCTGCACCAGCCGGTAGATGGTCAGCTGCGCTGAGCCGCCGAGTTCCACAGGCTCCAGATCGGTGGTGATGGAGAGTCCGGAGCGTTCTTCAAACTCGCGTGCGAGGATCTCGAGAGAGGCGACCAGGCCGAGGTGCGACAGTGAGGACGGCCGCAGGTCTTCCACAATGCGGCGTTTCAGCGCAATGCCGCTGTTAAGCGTGTTGGTCAGGTGCGTGAGCCGCTCAGCCGCTTCCGGCAGATTGCCTGCCAGGCGGGATTTCAATCGGGCCACATCCAGTTTCGCGGCGGTCAAAAGTGCGCCCAGTTCGTCATGCAGTTCGCGCGCCAGGTGGCCCCGTTCGTCCTCGCGCACATTTTGCAGATGGGTAGCCAGCTCGGCCAGGTTGGCGGTTCTTTCACGTACCTGTATTTCGAGGAAGTCGCGCTCGCGTTGCAGGGATTCCTGCTCGCGCCGGCCGGAAGCAAGCAGCGCCTTGGTCTGAAGGAGGTACATGTAAAAAGCCAGCAGGCCCGCCAAAGCCATTGCCGCAATGCCGATGCGGGAGAGCTCCAGCGCCTTTTTGATCTGAACCTGCCCCTGTTCCATTTTGCTGACGCTGTTGGAGGCCAGTTTCGCGGACTGCGCGCGAATCGCCTCCATATGCTCCTTCCCGACGTCCGTGGTCAGGACAAATTTCCAGGCGTCCTCGTTGCCTTCCTTGCGCATGCGCACGCTCAGGTCCATTTCGGCCAGCTTGCGCGAAACATGCCTGGACATGACGCCGAACTCTGCAAGTTGATCCTGGTAAGGGGTGAACAGCCGGCGCAAGGCATCCAGGTTCTGGTCGATATCGGCCAGGGCGGAGTTGTAGGGCTCGAGATATCGAACGTCGCCGGTCAGCAGGTAGCCACGCTGCCCGGTTTCCGCGTCCAGCATGTGCTGCATCAACCGGTTGATGGCGCCGCGGGTTTGCTGGGCCTCCTCAATACTGGCCGCCGCCTCCGTGGATTTCTGGAAGCTTGCCTCGTTTATGAAGATAAGAATGGCGGCAGCCAGCACCGCCAGGGGCAGGCTGATGGCCATTTTTGGGATCGCAAATCGTTTCACGGCAAACTCCGTTCAGTCATTCGGTGAGAATTTCGTCAATAATGAACACTGAAAATCAATGCGGATGTCCTGCAGGCCATCTTTTTCATTGCGTTGCCCGCTTGCGCAGACCTTATAGAAAGACAGCGACATGATCAAAATTGGAATTGTGGACGACCATGCCATTGTGCGTTCTGGACTCAAACAGTTTTTTTCCGACCAGGTGGACCTGCGTGTCGTGGGAGAAGCCGGCAGTGGCCGCGAGGCAATTGATCTGGTGCGTAACGTTGAGCTGGATATTCTGGTCATGGACTTGTCCATGCCTGGGCAAAGCGGCATCGATGCGCTGGCCATGATTCGCGCCAAAGCGCCTGATGTCGGCATCCTCATTCTGAGCGGCTATCCTGAAGAGCACTATGCGGTCAACCTGATTCGCCAGGGCGCCAGCGGCTACCTGAACAAGGAATGCGATCCATCCGAGATTGTGGATGCGATCCGCGTGATTTCTCTTGGAAAACGCTACATAACCCCGGCGGTGGCAGAGCTCCTTGCGCAGCAGCTGAACCGGCCCAACGACGTGGCCTCTCACGAACAATTGTCCGAGCGGGAGTTCCAGGTTTTTCTCAAGCTGGCCAAGGGTGAAACCGCTGGCGACATTGCCAAGGCGCTTTCGCTGAGCGTGAAAACCGTGAGTACCTACAGGACGCGTGTCATGGAAAAAATGAGCCTGTCCTCCAACAGCGACCTGACCTACTACGCGCTCAAGAACAAGCTGATTGATTGAGTTCAATCTGAAATGGTGCTCTGCTGGATGCAATAGTCCACCAGGGCATCGATTTCGTTGGACTTGTCAAAAACGGCATCAACACCGAGCTGGGCACATCTCTGGCGGATGTCTGCAGTGGCGTAATTGCTGAGGACCACGACTTTTTGCGTGGAGGGGCGATCGCGGCAGGCAGCCAGCACACCCAAACCGCTTCCCTGTTTCAGAAACAGGTCAACAATCGCCAAATCCCAATCGCCGCTGTTCTCGACCAGCCAGGCCTTGCCTTCGTTTTCAGTTTCGGCGGTGCCTACCGCGTCAATGCCTGCCAATTCCTCAAGCGTCCCGATCAGATTCTCTCGAATGGTGGGATTGTCTTCTACGATGTACGTTTTCAGTCTCACTGCTCGGGTCCAGGTGGGAAGGCTACGTGCTTCTCGGAAATATTACAAAAGGCTCAAGAACGCGGTGTCCTTGTTTCCTAATGTATCTTTTTATTGTGGCCCATTCTGCCAGTGACCAAGGGCAGTGCCTGTAGGAGGTTTCCTACGACTCGCTCGAAAAAACTGTAGGCACATGCCCACAGCGTCTTATGGCGCTTGCCGACTGCCCTGTGGGGTGAGCTGACGCACATTGGATTCACTGTAGTTCAACGCGCTTGTAAGGGTGATGGACATTGTGGGCAGCCGCGCATTGTTGGCCATTACAGACTGCCCTTGCAATGGTTTGAACGATTCCTCCCCAGCACATGAACAACGTCTTGTCCTCATCGCCTCTTCTGCGTAGAACACTCATCGGCATTGCCGTATTGGCGGCGGGTCTGGTGCTGGTTGCGGTGTTTTTCCCCTGGGACATGCTTCGTGGCCCGATCAATCGTCATGTATCCGAGCAACTCGGAAGGCGATTTGAAATTACCCGGCACCTGTCGGTGCAGCTCGGACGCACTGCTACGGTCAAGGCCGATGGGGTGGAAATCGCGAACCCCGAATGGGCCAGCAAACCCTATCTGGTGACGGCAACTGCCGCAGAATTTGATATCCGGTTGTTGCCGCTTCTCTTTGGCCGGGTAGAGTTGCCCCGGATTGTGCTGACCGAGCCGCAGATTGGGCTTCAAATAGAGCCCGATGGCCGCCGGACCTGGGCCTTGTCACGGGATACGTCGGACGAAGGATCCGTTCCACGGATCGACGCGCTGGTCATCGACCGCGGCACGGTTGACTACCAGGCTGCAGCGCAAGGCGCCAATATCCATGTTCAGTTCTCACTGGCACAAGAAGCAAATGAGCAGTTGCCCCTGAGCTACAAGGCCACCGGCAAATGGAAAAACGAGTCCTTCAATGCGACTGGCCGCACCAGCGGCGTACTCCAGCTGAGTAAAGACCTCGAAGCGCCGTTTCAGGTAGAAGTGAACGCCGTAGCCGGCAAGACCAGCCTCAAGGCCAAAGGCTCGGTCTCCAATCTCGCGGAGCTGGCCGGCATCGACGCGACCTTCGACCTGCAGGGACGCAACCTGGAAGAACTCTACAAGCTCGTGGGCGTTGTGCTGCCTTCAACACCGCCCTACAAAGTCCGGGGCAAACTGGCCAGGCATGGCAAAGTGTGGGCCGCCACCCAAATGCAGGGCGTTCTGGGAAGTTCGGATATCAATGGGGCGCTCAGTTTTGACCAGTCCGCCGCCGTGCCGCTTCTGACCGGCAAGGTCCAGTCAAGGCTGCTTGATTTTGCCGACCTCGCGCCCGTGATCGGTCTGGCCCCATCAGGGAAGGCCACGCCTGCCAGTGCCGACACACCCGTCGCCAGGACTGACAGCGATTCGGTGGCGGCGGCGCCGGGCAGAAAAACGGTGCCCGCTGCACGCAAGGTTCTGCCTGTCGCAGCGCTTGATGTGACGCGGCTGCAGGCGATGAACGCCGACGTGATTTATTCGGCGGCTGATATACGGCATGTGAAAATACTGCCGCTCGACAAGGGCAGCGTTCATGTTCAGCTTAAAGCCGGTGTTTTGCAACTCGAACCGATCTCGCTGGGCATTGCCGGCGGTACGGTGGCAGGGAGTATCCGCATCGACTCCAACCCTGTGCCCGCGGTTTTCACGACGCGGCTGGACCTGCGGGCCGTGCAGCTCAACCAGCTCTTTCCTGCCGTTGAAACGACCAAGAGCAGTCTGGGCAAGGTCAGCGGCCAGCTGGACCTGAAAGGGCGTGGAAATTCACTGGCACAAATGCTGGGAACCGCATCCGGCGACGTCGCCGTGTTGATGGGCAAGGGTGAGATCAGCAATATCCTGCTTGAGTTCATGGGCCTGGACGGCGGAGAGGTGATCAAGTTCCTGGTTCGTGGTGACCGCAATGTGCAGTTGCGCTGCGCTGCTGCGGCTTTTGAAGTGAACAAAGGCGTGATGACTACCAAAACCATTGTTCTGGATACGACGGACACGGTCATCAACGGCCGCGGAAAGATCAGCCTTGCCGATGAGACGCTGGACCTTGTCCTGGATCCGGCGCCCAAAGACCGCAGCATACTGAGCTTGCGGTCTCCCCTGAAGATTGGCGGTACCTTCGCCTCTCCATCGGCTGGCCCTGACAAGGGAGCCCTCGCGGGACGTGCAGCCGTTGCTATCGGACTGGGTGTGATCAATCCCTTGCTGGCATTGGCCGCTACCATTGAAACCGGACCGGGCCAGGACGAAAACTGTGCAGCGATTCTTGCAAAGGCCGCAGCGTCTGCTGCCGGTTCGCGGATGCCGGCATCGGCCACCAGATAAGGTTTCCCCGCGGCCTTTCGGCCGGATTCTTTCAGGGAATTTTTTTGGTCCCGCCGCCGCAGACTGCGCATGCCGCATGGGGCGCCATTTTCATCTCGCTCCATTCCATGTGTTTGCCGTCCAGCATCAACAGCCGTCCGGTTAACGACCCGCCGATGCCGCAGATCAGCTTCAGGGCTTCGGCCGCCTGCGTGCTGCCTATGATGCCGACCATCGGCGCGAAAACGCCCATCGTCGCGCAAAGGGCTTCCTCCAGCTGGTCTGATTCGGGAAACACGCAGGCATAGCACGGCGAATCCTCGCGCCGCGAATCGTAGACGGCGATCTGGCCGTCAAAACGGATGGCTGCACCCGATACCAATGGCTTGCGGTATTTGACGCAAGCGCGGTTGATGGCATGGCGCGTGGAGAAGTTGTCCGTGCAGTCCAGCACAACATCGGCGTCATGGACCAGCTGATCGAGCAGCGCGCCTTCTGCGCGCCGGGTAACCGGGGTGACCACGACGTCGGGGTTGATGGCCGCGATGGACTGGGCAACGGATTCTGCCTTGAACGTCCCGATGCGAGACAGGTTGTGGGCGATTTGCCGTTGCAGGTTGGTGGCATCCACCCGGTCATGGTCAGCGATGGTGATGCGGCCGACACCGGCGCTGCCCAGATAAAGCGCGACGGGCGAGCCCAGCCCGCCCGCACCGACGATGAGCACATGCGACTGGAGAATTTTTTCCTGGCCTTCGATGCCGATCTCGTCGAGCAGGATGTGCCGCGAGTAACGAAGCAGCTGTTCGTCGTTCATGAGGGGAAACCGTTCAGGCTGCAGGACGGGCTGGCCCGGAAGGGGCAGGGCGGGATCCGGCGCAAGCCGGCTCCGCTCCCCGTCTCGGCCTAGTTGTCTTTTTTCTCGTTTTTCGGTTCGACCACGGCGGTCTTGCTGACCAGCACGGGACGTCCCTTGAGCTTGTTGATCGCCTGAGCCAGCTGGAAGTCCTTGTCGCTGCCCAGTTCAGGCGGGCGACGCTGCTCAGGTGTCTTCTTGGCTTCTTCTTCAAGGCGCTTCAGGGCCTCTTCGCGAGCCTTCTCGCGGCCGGCGTCTTTCACTTCAGCGCCCTGGCCGCTGTTGAGGTGTTTCTCAAGATCGGCTTCGCGGGTGCGCAATGCGGCAAAAGGACTGCCTTCAGCGGTTTCATCGACCATGACATCGGGCACGATGCCGCGCGCCTGGATGGATTTCCCGCTGGGCGTGAAGTAACGCGCCGTGGTGAGCTTCAGGCCCGTATCCGGCCCCAGGGGGCGGACGGTTTGCACCGATCCCTTGCCGAAAGTCTGGTTGCCCATGATGGTGGCGCGCTTGTGGTCCTGCAAAGCACCGGCGACGATTTCGCTGGCAGAGGCCGAGCCTTCGTTGACCAGCACCACCAGCGGTACGTTCTTGAGGGCAGCCGGCAGGCGCTTGAGCGGGTCGGCGCCGTTGCGGCGCTGGTAAAACTCGGGCGCAGCCTTGTAGGTGAATTTGCTTTCAGCCAGCTGGCCGTTGGTGGACACCACGGTGACGTTTTCAGGCAGGAAGGCCGACGAGACAGCGACTGCCGCATCCAGCAGGCCGCCCGGGTCATTGCGCAGGTCGAGCACCAGACCCTTGAGGTTGGGCTCCTGCTTGTAAATCTGCTCAAGCTTGGTCACGAAGTCGTCGACCGTGCGTTCCTGGAACTGGCTCAGGCGAATCCACGCGTAGCCGGGCTCCACCACTTTGCTGCGAACCGACTGGGTGCGGATTTCTTCGCGCGTGATGGTGACCGGGAAGGTGCGGTTTTCGTCCTTGCGGAAGATGGTCAGCAGCACCTTGGTCTTGGGCTCGCCGCGCATTTTCTTGACAGCGTCGTTGAGGCTCAGGCCCTTGACTGCCGTGTCATCGATACGTGTGATCAGGTCGTTCGGCTTGAGGCCGGCACGGTCCGCAGGGGAGCCCTCGATGGGAGACACCACCTTGACAAGGCCGTCTTCCTGGCTGATTTCGATGCCGACACCGACAAAACGGCCTGTGGTGCCTTCCCGGAATTCCTTGAACGACTTCTTGTCGAAGTAAACCGAGTGAGGATCAAGACTGGCCACCATGCCGGAAATGGCGTCGGTGATGAGTTTTTTCTCGTCCACCGGTTCGACATAGTCGGTCTTGACCATGCCAAAGACGGCTGCGAGCTGCTGCAGTTCTTCCAGGGGAAGGGGTGCCAGACCGGCACGGGCCACGGCTTGCAGCTGCACGGTGGTGAGGGCTCCGGCCACGGCACCAATTGAAATCCAGCCTGCTATCTTGAGCTTCTGACCCATAGAAAATACCTTCGTAAACCTGTTGAAGAGCCCCTGCTCCCCCTATGTGAAGCAATATACACCTTGGAGAAAGGCTGGCCGCCACAGTTCCGCCATTCGTGCGGCCTGGCGCCGCAAAAGAGCCAAAACAGCCAGTTTTTACAGGACTTTTACAAGAATGGCTCCCGCGGGAGTGCCGGGAGCCATTGAATTGCCCCTCAAACCTTGCCTTGCGCACCCACGGCCGCTGCCGCCTTGGCCGCGGCCTCACTGTCGCCCAGGTAGTAATGGCGCAAGGGCCGCAGTTCGGCGTCCAGCTCATAGACCAGCGGGATGCCGTTGGGAATGTTGAGTCCCACGATGTCGCTGTCGGAGATGTTGTCCAGATACTTCACGAGGGCGCGGATGGAATTGCCATGGGCGGCCACCACAATGCGTTTGCCTGCCTTGATGGCCGGCGCCATGGACTCATTCCAGAACGGCAGGACGCGGTCCACCGTGTCCTTGAGGCATTCGGTCAGCGGCACCTGGCCGGGCTGCAGCTTCGCGTAGCGCGGGTCGTTCCGTTCGCTGCGCTCGTCGGAGGCATCAAGCGCCGGGGGCGGCGTGTCATAGCTGCGGCGCCAGATCAGCACCTGCTCGTCGCCGAACTTTTTCGCTGTTTCGGCTTTGTTCAGCCCCTGCAGATCGCCGTAATGCCGCTCGTTGAGACGCCAGCTGTGCACCACGGGCAGCCAGGTGCGGTCCATTTCGTCCAGCGTGTGCCAGAGCGTGCGGGTCGCGCGCTTGAGCACGCTGGTATAGGCCACGTCAAAGTCATAACCTTCGCTTTTGAGCAGTTTGCCGGCGTTTTTGGCCTGTTCGATGCCGGTTTCGGTGAGGTCAACGTCGGCCCAGCCGGTGAAGCGGTTTTCAAGGTTCCAGGTCGATTCGCCGTGGCGGATAAGCACGAGTTTGTACATGATGGGAAGGATGGGGAGTGGAAAAAGGGGAATAAGGAGGACGGCCGGCAGGGCGTTTTCTCCCTCTATTTTAAGAGCCTGTCTACGATCTAAAAGGGCCGCGCAAGCATCTTCTCGGGATGGGATGCAAGGCGCGGTGTGCTGCCCATAGCTTAGCTATGGGTTAGCGCCGCAACGCCGCAGACCGCCCGAGAAGGTGCTTGCCCTCCGGGTTGGGGTGAAATCGGGCGATTGAGCCCCCCAGCCCCTTGCATGGGCATTAGCCCATGCGGCGTGCCCGGTCGGCTCACTCATCCCGATTGCACCCCAACGCGACCCGTTTAGATCGTAGACAGGCTCTAAAATCATGGGTTCGCTGAAAAAGCGCTCCAAGACACACAAAGGGTACAACGTGAAATTTCTGATCGATAACTGGATGCTGATTTCGATAGCGGTCGCCTCGGGCGGCATGCTGGTTTGGCCCATGATTGCCAGCGGCATGAACGCCGGCGCGCTCACGGCCAGCGGCGCCGTACAGCTGATCAACCGCGAAAGAGCGGTGGTGGTGGACGTCAGCGAGGCCGAAGAATTCGCTGCCGGCCATGTCACGGGCGCCAAAAACGTGCCTTTCAGCGAGCTGGAAGGAAAACTCCCCGCTACCGTCAAAAACAAGGCTTTGCCGCTGATTTTGGTGTGCGCCACGGGTGCCCGCGCCGGCCGCGCCGTCGCCGTCGCCAAAAAGCTCGGCTACGAGCAGGCCCAATCACTGGGCGGTGGGCTCAAAGCGTGGAAAGAGGCTAACCTGCCACTTGAGAAGGCCTGATCAGATCAGTTCAGTTCTGAGCAGTTTCCTGATCCGGTTTTTGGCAGGCATGAAAGCTGCAACGCCATGGCGACCGGGCGTTGGCCCGGCTTTCACCCTGGCTATCCATTTTTCCTGCGCTGCGCGTAGACCAGCTCCTCCGGAGGAACCATGCAAACCGTCAAAATTTACACCACGGGTACCTGCCCTTATTGCATCCAGGCCAAGCAGATATTGAAGCAGCGCGGCGTCACCGAGCTTGACGAAATTCGTGTGGACATGGTGCCCGGTGAACGCCAGAAAATGATGGACATCACCGGCCGGCGCACCGTGCCGCAGATTTTTATCGGCGACACCCACGTAGGCGGCTGCGACGACCTGATGGCCCTCGACAGCCGCGGCGGCCTGATGCCTCTATTGAATCCCGCCGCCTGATCTCTCTTCGCCAGCATGAGCCCCGGAACCGGCTTTGCCGGGCCGGAGGGCGGGCGGCCCCCTCGGGGGGTAGGGAGCTACACGAAGTGAGCGACCGTGGGGGCCACATCCACGGGTCCATATAATCATTCGCTGGTCGCCGGCTTGCCGCGCATCTGAACCCCAACTTTCCCCCGTACCCGAAAGAGCACCATGGCTGAAGCCAATCTTGACCCCGTATTCCAGATCCAGCGCGTTTACCTCAAGGACGTGTCGCTGGAGCAGCCCAATTCGCCCGAAATCCTGCTGAGCCCGGAGCAGCCTGCGGTTGACATTCAGCTGGGCGTGGGCGCCACCCCCGTGGCAGACGGCCTTTTTGAGGTTTCCGTGACGGCCACCGTGCAGACGAAAATCGGCGACAAAACCGTGTTTCTGGTGGAAGCCAAGCAGGCCGGCATCTTTGAAATCCGCAATGTGCCCGAAGACCAGATGGGCGCCATCCTGGGCATTGCCTGCCCGCAAATCGTCTACCCCTACTTGCGCGGCAATGTCGCTGACGTGATCCAGCGCGGCGGCTTCCCGCCTGTGCACATGGCTGAAATCAACTTCCAGGCCATGTACGAACAGCAGCAGGCCCAGGCCGCTGCCGAATCGGCCGCTCCCCAGATCATCGTTTGATGGGCTGCCGGGGCTGCCCGGTGTCTGTCTTCTCGCCCATCCACGCATGAAAATTCTGGTCATAGGTGCCGGCGCCTGGGGTACGGCTGTGGCCGTGAGCAGCGCGGCCCGGCACGATGTCACCCTGTGGGCGCGCGATGCTGCGCAGGCCAAAGACTTGCAGGCCAGCCGCACCAATGCCCGCTACCTGCCTGGCGTTCCCCTGCCTGCCAGCCTGCGGCTGCAAGGCGGCGATGTACCTCTGGCAGAGGCGATTCAAGGGCAGCACCTCCTCATCCTGGCAACGCCCGTCTCAGCGGCGCGCGGCATGCTGCAGTCCCTGCAGCACGCCAGCGTTCCCGTGGCCTGGCTGAGCAAAGGTTTTGAGGCGCCTCTTGCCTCAGCCCCGTCTTCAGCATCATTTGGCCTGATGGTCCATGAAATACGGGCGCAAGCTGCTATCAATTTAAGAGCGGGTGTGCTCAGCGGGCCCAGCTTCGCCCTCGAAGTCGCCCGCGGCCAGCCGACCGCGCTGGTGGCCGCCAGTGAACATCCTGAAGTACGCGAAGCGCTGGTAGCCGCCTTTCACAGCGCCACCCTGCGCGTTTACGCCAATGACGATGTCGTGGGGGTGGAGGTGGGCGGCGCCGTCAAGAACGTGCTGGCGATCGCCACGGGGCTTTGCGACGGGTTGCAGCTGGGGCTGAACGCCCGCGCTGCACTGATTACCCGCGGCCTGGCCGAAATGACACGGCTGGGTGTGGCGCTGGGCGCCCGGGCCGAAACCTTCACCGGCCTGTCGGGCCTGGGCGATCTGGTATTGACGGCCACCGGCGACCTGAGCCGCAACCGCAAGGTGGGCCTGTTGCTGGCCGAGGGCAAGACGCTGGCACAGGCCGTGGATTCGCTGGGGCATGTGGCCGAGGGCGTGTATTGCGCCCGCACCGTGGTGCAGCGCGCGGCCGGTTTGGGCATCGAGATGCCGATTGCACAAAGCGTGGTGGCCTTGCTGGACGGCAAGCTCAGGCCGGCTGAGGCTGTGGCGGCGCTGATGGGCCGCGATCCGACTGCCGAACTGGTCTGACTGCGCGGTTGATTTTTCCGGGTTCCCGTTTTTGCTATTGAATTAATAGCTGCTTGCGCTTACCCCTATTGGGCTAAAGCCCTGAAACATCATTAATCCGCGAAGCAGGGGCCGCCCCTACTTTCGCAAATGCAGCGTCACCAGCAGCGATGCATCCTGCACCGCGGTCAGGCCGTGTTCCACGCCGCCCGCCAGCCACAGCAGCTGGCCTGCCTTCATGCGCTGGGTTTGCCCCTCCGCCGTGAAGGCCACTTCACCCTCCAGGCATTGCACGGTGATTTCGCCCTTGACCCGGTGCGAGGGCACCAGCTTGCCTGCCGGCACGATGAGGCGCATGACTTCCAGCTCATCGCTTTTGAACAGCGCGACGGTCCGGGCCTCCAGGAGCTTGCCTGCCAGCGGCTGGACGTCGATGAGTTGCCCGGAGGCGGCGTGGGGAATGGCCATGGTGAAGCTCCTGCAAAGGTGGCGGCATATGCCTGAACCAACTGAAAGCGTTATACCCCAAGGCCCGCCCGGGCAGGCCCTAAACCACCTTGTTGTACGCCAGGAAGATGTCGTCGCGAACCCAACCCAGGGACTCATACAGCGCCTGCGCGGTGTGGTTGGTCCTGGCGGTGGTGAGGTCCAGCCGCGCAAAGCCGTGCTGTTTTGCGTGCACGTGGGCGGCCTGCATCAGCGCGCGGCCGGCGCCGCTCTTGCGTGAAGCGGGCGCTACATACAGGTCATACAGCGTGTAGATGGGCTGGGCGATCACCGAGCAGAAGCCGGGATACAGCTGACAGAAGCCGGCGAGCGGGCCGGCACCGGGCGCGCCTTCCGGCTCGGCCACCAGGATGACCGATTCGCGGTTTCGCATCCGGTTGCCGATGAAGTCCAGCGCCAGCGCGGCATCAGCGGGCTGTTCGTAAAACTGGCGGTAGGCGTCAAACAGCGCGGCCACGGCCGGCAGGTCGGGCAGGGCAGAGAGGCGGATGGTGACAGGACTCATACCAGCGGTTTCTCCATGAAGACGCTCAAGGGATCGTGCGCATACGCGCCAAACGGCTCACGCAGCACATAACCCAGTCGCGCATACAGCCCCAGCGCCTCGGGCTGGTGAATGCCCGTCTCCAGCCGGGCCAGGCGCACGCCGGTGGCCTGAAGGTGCGCCTCCAGCGTTTGCATGATGGCTTTGGAAAGGCCTTTGCCGCGATGCGCTTCCAGCACAAATAGGCGTTTGATCTCGCCGTAGCGCCCGTCGTTGTTCAGCGTTTTGACGGCGCCGCAAGCGACCAGTTCGCCTTCGATGTGGGCGCCCACAAACAGCACGTTGGGCTGGCTGAGCGCCGAGAGGCTTTCGAGGTAGTTGCTTTCGGCGGGGTAGAGCGCCGCATGGTAGGCGTCTGACTGTGCGATCAGCGCTGCTGCCGATTGCGGGTCTACAGGGGTGATTTGCATGGGTTGATGATCAAATTGGCCTCTAGCCAAGGCGGTATCTTGGCTTGCAGCTATCAAAAAAGGAGCAAATTCAGTTTCTGCTCCTACACTGGGACCGCTAGATTTCCAGGTTGTCAATCAGTCGGGTGCTGCCCAGCTTGGCCGCGCCCAGCACCACCAGCGGCACATCGGCCAGCGGGCCCTGCGGCGCCAGCAGGTCGGCGCGGCGGCGCACGGTCAGGTAGTCGGGCTTCCAGCCGCGGCGGGCCAGCGCCTGCATGGCCTGCGCTTCCAGGGCTGGCAGGTCGGGCGTGCCGCTGGCGCGGGCGGCTTCGCCCAATGCGCGTATCGCTTTGGACAGCTCCACCGCTTCGGCGCGCTGGGTGGCGTTCAGGTAGCCGTTGCGTGACGACAGCGCCAGGCCGTCTTCGGCGCGCTGGGTTTCACCGGCCAGGATCTCGATCGGCAACGCGAACTGCTGTACCATGCGGCGCACCACCATCACCTGCTGGTAATCCTTCTTGCCGAAAGCCGCCACGCCCGTGGGCATACCGGCAAACACGCAGGAAAACAGCTTGAGCACCACGGTGCTCACACCGATAAAAAAACCGGGCCTGAAGTGGCCTTCAAGGATGTCGCTCAAGTCGGTGGCCGGATGCACCTTGTAGCTTTGCGGCTCGGGGTAAAGGTGCTTTTCCAGCGGGGCAAACAGCACGTTGCAGCCGGCCTCTTTCAGGCGCTCGGCATCGGCGTCCAGCGTGCGCGGGTAGCTGTCGAAGTCTTCATGCGGCGCGAACTGCAGGCGGTTCACGAAGATGCTGGAGACGCTCACGTCGCCCAGCGGCTTGGCCTGCCTGACGAGGGCGATGTGGCCGTCGTGCAGGTTGCCCATGGTGGGCACGAAGGAAGGGCGTTTAAACGGGCTGAGGGCCTCGCGCAGCTCCGGGATGGTGTGGACGATCTGCATCTTGTCTCCTGAAAGGGGCGGTGGGGCTACCAGGCGTGGGTGGCATTCACCGGAAAGCTGCCGTCTTTCACGGCGCGCACATAGGCTTCCATGGCGCCGCGCACACTGGCGGTTTTGTTGTCCGGGCCTTCCATGAAATTGCGGACAAACTTCGGCATCTTGCCCAGGTTCATGCCCAGCATGTCGTGCAGCACCAGCACCTGGCCGGCAGTGCCGTTGCCCGCACCAATGCCGATGGTGGCGCAATGGGTGAGTTCTTGTGTGAGCGTGGCCGACAGGGCCGCAGGCACCATCTCCAGCACCATCATGGCGGCGCCTGCGTCCTGCAGCTCGCGCGCGTGGCGCGTCATCGTGGCAGCGGCTTCGTCGCCCTTGCCCTGCACGCGGTAGCCGCCCAGCGCGTGCACGGTTTGCGGTGTCAGCCCCAAGTGGGCGCAGACCGGGATGCCGCGCTCGACCAGGAAGCGCGTCGTCTCGGCCGTCCAGCCGCCGCCTTCAAGTTTGACCATGTGGGCACCGGCCTGCATCAGCACCGCGGCACTGCGCAGCGCCTGCTCTTTGGACTCGTGGTAACTGCCAAACGGCAAATCGCCGATCAGCCAGGCCGTGGCCTGCGAACGGCGCAGGCCGTTGGCCACGCATTCGGTGTGGTGGCGCATGGTCTCCAGCGTCACGCCGACGGTGCTGGTCAGGCCCTGGCAGACCATGCCCAGCGAGTCGCCCACCAGGATGCATTCCACGCCGGCAGCGTCGGCCACGGCGGCAAAGGTGGCGTCGTAGGCGGTCAGCATGGTGATCTTTTCGCCATGCGCCTGCATTTCACGCAGACGCGGCAGGCTGACCGGCTTGCGCGCAGGCGGCGTGGCAGGCGTAGACGAAGGCGGCAGCGTGCCGTAGGGCGTGACGGAAGTATTGGGAGGTGTCGTCATGGGGCAGGTCCGGAATTTAGCGAGAGTCTAACCAGCTTCAGCGTGCTTTTTTGTGTTGGATTTAGAGAGTCCAGACAAGCCGTGCGTCTTAGCGCGCTTCAGGCGCGGACCGGCTCATGCCCAGGCGCTCGAGCAGCTTCACATCGGCCTCGGTGTCGGGGTTGCCGGTGGTCAGCAGCTTGTCGCCGTAAAAAATCGAATTGGCACCGGCCAGGAAGCACAGCGCCTGCACGCCGTCGCCCATTTGCTGGCGGCCCGCCGACAGGCGCACGCGCGCCGTCGGCATGGTGATGCGCGCCACGGCAATCGTGCGCACGAATTCAAACGGGTCCAGGTCGGCCTGGTTGGCCAGCGGCGTGCCTTCAATTTTCACCAGGTTGTTGATGGGCACTGACTCGGGGTAGGGCGTGAGGTTGGCGAGCTCGGCCACGAGGCCGGCGCGCTGGCGGCGCGTCTCACCCATGCCGACGATGCCGCCGCAGCAGACCTTGACGCCGGCGCTGCGCACGCGCGCCAGCGTGTCCAGGCGGTCCTGGTAGTCGCGCGTGGTGATGATGTCGCCGTAAAAATCAGGCGCGCTGTCGAGGTTGTGGTTGTAGTAGTCCAGGCCCGCGCTTTGCAGCGTTTGCGCGTGGCCGTCTTCCAGCATGCCCAGCGTGGCGCAGGTCTCCAGGCCCAGCGCTTTCACGGTGCGCACCAGCTCGGCGACTTTTTCAATGTCGCGGTCTTTGGGCGAGCGCCACGCGGCGCCCATGCAAAAACGTGTGGCACCCGCGGCCTGCGCACGCTGGGCGGCGGCCAGCACTTCGGCCGGCTCCATCAGCTTGCTGGCTTCCACGCCGGTGTCGTAGCGCGCGGCCTGCGGGCAGTAGCCGCAGTCTTCGGCGCAGCCGCCGGTCTTGACGGACAGCAGCGTGGCGAACTCGATGTGCGTGGGGTCGAAGTTTTCGCGGTGCACCGTTTGGGCGCGGTGCATCAGTTCCGGAAAAGGCAGATTGAACAGCGCTTCGATGGCGTCTACGCTCCAGCGTTCGGTGCCGGCCTTTTCAGCTGGCGATGGCTGAGGGCGCGGGCGGTGGAGCGTGATGGTTTGTTCTGCAACGTGGGACATGGTTCTCTTTCCTTTCGGGGAATGGTTTTTGAGTCTATCTGATGCGTTTTTCTGAAGCCTGCTTCAGCCTGACAGCGGATGCTTTTCCAGGGCCGTCAGGGCTTCGACCAGCAGGTCGATATCGGCTTCGGTGTGCGCGGCCGACAGCGCAATGCGAAGGCGCGCCGTGCCATCGGGCACGGTGGGCGGGCGAATCGCCGGCACCCAGATGCCGCGTGCGCGCAAGCCCTCCATCACGGCCAGGGCTTCGTCGTTGCGGCCGATCAGCAGCGGCTGGATGGCGGTCTGCGAGGGTGGCAGTTGCCAGTGGCTGCCTTTCAGGCCCGCCAGCAAGCCGCTGCGCAACCGCGCAATGAGTTGCTGCAAATGCGTGCGGCGCCAGTTATCCTGTTCAATCAGCACAAGGCTGGCACGCAGCGCGCTGGCCAGCAGCGCCGGCGCGGCAGTGGCAAAAATATAACTGCGGGTTTTTTGCAGCAGCCATTCAACCAGGGCCTCATCGCCCGCCACAAACGCGCCCGCCACGCCTGCCGCCTTGCCCAGCGTGGCCATGTAGAGCACGCGGCGCGAGGCCTTGGCGCCATACAACCCCGCGGCGGCCAGGCTGCCGCGCCCTTGCGGGCCCAGCACGCCGAAGCCATGTGCATCGTCCAGCAGCAGCAGGGCGTCATGGCGCTCGCACAGCGCCAGCAGGGCGGGAATGTCGGCGCTGTCGCCGTCCATGCTGAACACCGCGTCGCTGATCACCAGCTTGCGCGGCGCGTCGCTTTGCGCGAGCTCTCGCGCCAGCGCGTCCAGGTCGGTGTGTGCGTAGCGGTGGATTTTTGCGCGCGACAGCCTTGCGCCGTCAATCAGGCAGGCGTGATTCAGTGCATCCGAAAAGATCGCGTCGCCGGCACCCACCAGCGCCGGCACGATGCCGATGTTGGTGGCGTAGCCCGCGTAAAAATACAACGCGCGCGGCAGGCCGACGAAGGCCGCGAGTTCGCGTTCCAGCGCCTCGTTGGCGGCGCTGTGGCCACTGACCAGTGGCGATGCACCCGACCCGACACCGTAGGCTTGTGCGCCGGTGCAGGCTGCCTGCACCAGGGCCGGGTGCGTGGCCAGGCCGAGGTAGTCATTGCTGCAAAAGGCCAGCATGCTGTGCCCGTCAATCGAGAGACGTGCGCCGCTTTCAGGCATGACCACGCGGCGCTGGCGGCGCAGGTGCGTGCGGTCCAGTTCGGAAACGCGTGCCGGAAATTCGTCGAGCCAGGAGGAGGTGATGTTCATTGCCATTCAGTGGGGAGGTTGATGGTGACCTTGCGTGCGTCAATGTTGGGTTGCCAGGGAACGGTGGCCAGCAATGGCGCCCGCAACTGCTTTTGTAGAAAGGCGATGTTGTCCCCCTGCGCCAGCATGTTTGGGTCAATGTGGTTGGCCACCCAGCCGGCCAGTGTGAGACCGCGCGCGCGGATGGCTTCGGCGGTGAGCAGGGCGTGGTTCAGGCAGCCCAGCCGCAGGCCCACCACCAGCACCACGGGCAGGCCCAGCGCCTGGGCCAGATCGGCGCCGGTCTCCGTGGGCGAGAGCGGCACATGAAAGCCGCCCGCGCCTTCCACCACCACGGCATCGGCCTGCAGCGCGAGCTGGCGGTGGCAGGCTACCAGGTGGGCAATGTCAATGCGCGCACCGGCGCGGGCGGCTGCGATGTGTGGTGACACCGGGTCGGGCAGCAGCACCGGGTTGTCGAGTTCGGGTGGTACGCGGCAACTGGAAGCTGCGCGCAGGGCGAGCACGTCTTCGTTGGCATCTACACCGTCAATCGGCACCGTGCCTGCCGCCACCGGCTTCATGCCCACCACACGCAGATGCCGGCGGGCCAGCGCATGCAATAGTGCAGCGCTGACCAGCGTCTTGCCCACGCCGGTGTCGGTGCCGGTGACAAACAGCGAAACCGTCTTGTGCGCCGCTTCAGCCATGTGCAGTAATTTCTTCGGCCAGGGTGGCGTCAAGCGCGGCCAGCGCGCCGCGCGCCAGGTGGCCAATCGCCTCTTCATCCATCACATAGGGAGGCATGGCGTAGACCGTGTGGCCGATTGGGCGCAGCAGCACGCCGTGGGCCATGGCGTGCTGCGTGTAGCGGCGTGCGAAGTGGGGCGCCGTCGTGGGCTCGATGTCCCAAGCCCAGATCATGCCCAGCCTGCGTGCGTTCCGTACAGCAGAGTGCTGAGTCAGCGGCGCGAAGGCCAGGTCCAGGGTGTTGGCCAGGACTGCGTTGTCTGCCAGCACATCGGTTTGCTCGAACAGCTCCAGCGTGGCCAGCGCGGCGCGGCAGGCCAGCGGATTGCCGGTGTAGGAATGCGAATGCAAAAAGCCGCGCGCCACGTCGTCGTCATAAAACGCCTCGTATACCGCGTCGGTCGTCAGCACCGCCGACAGCGGCAGCGTGCCGCCCGTGAGGCCTTTCGAGAGACAGATGAAGTCAGGCCGTATGCCTGCCTGCTGGTGCGCGAACATGGTGCCGGTGCGGCCAAATCCGGTGGCGATTTCATCGGCAATCAGATGCACCTCGTAGCGGTCGCACAGTGCGCGCGCTTCGCGCAGGTAGGCGGCATCGTGCATGGCCATGCCGGCCGCGCACTGCACCATGGGCTCCAGGATGAGCGCGGCGGTTTGCGCATGATGCTGCTCCAGCCAGCTTTGCAGGTCTGCGGCTGCGTGACGTGCTACGTCTGCAGCGCTTTCACTGGGCTGCGCGCCGCGTGCGTCGGGGCTGGGCACGGTGGCTGCCAGCCGCACCAGCGGCGCATAGGCTTCACGAAAAATGGCAAAGTCCGTCACGGCCAGTGCGCCCACGGTCTCGCCGTGGTAACCGCCTGCGAGCCCGATGAAGCGGCACTTTTCAGGCTTTCCGGTGTTGCGCCAGTAATGCGCGCTCATCTTCAGCGCGATCTCTGTGGCGCTGGCGCCGTCGCTGCCGTAAAAAGCATGGCCCAGCCCGGTCAATGCGCCCAGCCGCTCAGACAGCTCCACCACCGACTGGTGCGTGAAACCGGCCAGCATGACGTGGTCAAGCCGATCCAGCTGGTCGCGCAGCGCCGCCTTGATGTGCGGATGGCCGTGGCCGAACAGGTTGACCCACCACGAGCTGATGCCGTCCAGGTAACGCCGGCCTTCAAAGTCGTACAGCCAGACCCCTTCGGCCCTGGCGATGGGTACCGGGGGGTGCGCCTCGTGCAGCTTCATCTGCGTGCAGGGGTGCCACACATGGCGCAGGCTGCGCTGGATCATTGAGAGGTTGTCCATGGAGGCCCGTGGTGAGGAGTGGAGGGCGAAAGCTCAGGCGTGCGCTGCAAGCCGGAGCTAAAGCACGAGTCGGGCGCGGGTCAGGGCTTCTGCACCGGAATGGTCGAGCGCTCTTCCTTGATGCGGTTGTCCGGATTGACGAACACCAGCTTGGGGCTGAAGCCCGCGACATGCTCTTCATGCACCTGCGCAAACGCCGCGATGATGACAAGGTCGCCCACGGCGGCGCGCCGCGCGGCGGAACCGTTGACCGAAATGATGCGGCTGCCGCGCTCGGCACGAATGGCGTAGGTGATGAAGCGCTCACCGTTGTTGATGTTCCAGATGTGCACCTGCTCGTTCTCTGCCAGGTTGGCGGCATCCAGCAGGTCTTCGTCGATGGCGCAGGAGCCTTCGTAGTTGAGTTCGCAGTGGGTTACCGCAGCGCGGTGAATCTTGGACTTGAGCAGGGTTCTGAACATGATGTGTGTAGGGTGTACCCAGGCAAAAGGAAAACGCCGGGGTGGGCGAAGGGGGCCGGCGGCGGGCAGCGGCAGGGGCGCTGTAACATTCGCGGCAGTTTTGAGGTCTACTCAATAGTTTAGTGCAGGGTACTGCGCGGTTTCTTTCTTAGATTACTTATGAAAAAGTCATTTGATTTCACGACTGAAGCGCTGGGCGCCCTGGCCCGGGCGGATGCGGCACGCGCGCTGGCCGAGGACATTGGCAGCGGCGACCTGACCGCCGCACTGATTGACCCGGCCCGCCAGGCACGGGCGCAGGTGGTGGCGCGTGAAAGCGCTGTGGTGTGTGGCAGCGCCTGGGTCGAGGCCACGATGCGGCAGCTGGATCCGGATGCCCAACTGGTCTGGCATGTGCTGGATGGCGAGCGTTGCGAAGCCGGCCAGGTAGTGTTTGAAGTGCGCGGGCTTGCCCGTGCCCTGCTGTCGGCTGAACGCACGGCCCTCAATTTTTTACAGCTGTTAAGCGCCGTTGCGAGTAAAACGGCCGTTTATGTTGACATCGTGAAAGGTACGCGGGCTGCTATTGTGGACACACGCAAGACCCTTCCCGGCCTGCGGCTGGCGCAAAAATACGCGGTCGCCGCGGGCGGCGGAACCAACCACCGGGTGGGTTTGTATGACGCCGTGCTCATCAAGGAAAACCACATCGCGGCCGCAGGGGGAATCGCGCAGGTGCTGGCACGCGCTGCGGACGTCGCCGCGCAGGCTGATTTTGTGGAAATCGAAGTCGAGAACCTGGACGAGCTGGCCCAGGCGCTGAACGCCGGTGCGCGCATGGTGCTGCTCGACAACATGAGCCTGCCCGACCTCAAAGAGGCTGTACGCATCAACAATGGGCGAGCCATCCTTGAAATTTCGGGCGGGGTCACCCTGGAGGGCCTGCGCACCCTGGCCGAAACCGGCGTGGACCGGATTTCCATCGGCACCCTGACCAAAGACGTGCGGGCGATTGATTTTTCCATGCGCTTCGACGCCGAGAGCACGGTGGCGGCATGAGCGTGGTTTTGCCCGTCATCCGTGTGGACTACGAGCAGCCCGAGGGCGCGGCTTGCAGCACGCACCAGGCTTGGGCCCGTGTGCCGGCCGAGCCCACGCAGGCCGAGCGCACCGTGCTGAAGGCCCGCATCCGCGAACTGCTCAAGGCCCGCAACGCCGTCATGGTGTCGCACTACTACGTGCATCCCGACCTGCAGGACCTGGCCGAAGAGACCGGCGGCCTGGTGTCGGACTCGCTGGAGATGGCGCGTTTTGGCCGCGACCATGCGGCACAGACGCTGGTGGTGTCGGGTGTGCGCTTTATGGGTGAGACGGCGAAGATTCTTTCACCTGAAAAACGCGTGCTGATGCCCGACCCTGATGCGACCTGTTCGCTTGATTTGGGCTGCCCGGTGGATGAATTCAGCGCGTTTTGCGACGCCCACCCGGACCGCGCGGTGGTGGTGTATGCCAACACCAGCGCCGCCGTGAAGGCGCGCGCCGACTGGGTGGTGACATCCAGCTGCGCGCTCGACATCGTGCGTGCGCTGAAAGACCAGGGCCAGAAAATCCTCTGGGCGCCCGACCGGCACCTGGGCAGTTACATCCAGCGCGAGACCGGTGCCGACATGGTGTTCTGGAATGGCGCCTGCATCGTGCACGACGAATTCAAGGCCTTTGAACTGCAGGCCCTGAAAAAAGAGCACCCTGGCGCCAAAGTGCTGGTGCACCCCGAGTCACCTGCGGACGTGGTGGCGCTGGCCGATGCCGTGGGCTCCACTTCGGGAATTTTGAAGGCGGCGCGCGAGATGGACGCGCGCGAATTCATTGTGGCGACCGACAACGGCATGCTGCACAAGCTGCGCACGCTCAACCCCGGTAAAGTGTTTATTGAAGCGCCCACCGCCGGCGACAGCGCCACCTGCAAAAGCTGCGCACACTGCCCGTGGATGGCCATGAACGGCCTGGCCGGTTTGGCCCATGTGCTGGAAACCGGTGCGCATGAAGTGAAGATAGACCCCGCACTGGGCCTGCGTGCCCGGCTGCCGATTGACCGCATGCTGGCTTTCACCGCCGCGCTGAAAAACGGCCAGCCTACTTCAGGGCTGGTGCCGCATATCGGTGCGGCCTGACATCGGTCCGGCCCTGGATATGCTCCTGTTTTGATAGCTGCTTGCGCTTGTCCTGTATGGACTGGAGGCCGATATGAGTCCTATAACGGCCTGTATTGACTTCTCGGATCCGCATGACAGTGCCGCGCCGCGCCTGCGCCGTGCTTTCAGCGCGCCGCGTGCGGTGCTGGTGGCACGCACGCTCGACGAGGTACGGCCGGTACTGGATGCCGTGCAGGCCGCTGCCGCACAGGGCGCCTGGTGTGTGGGCTACCTGCGCTATGAAGCCGCCCCGGCTTTTGATGCCGCGCTGGCTGTGCACGATGCGGATGGGCCGCTGGCCTGGTTTGCGGTGCATGATGAAGCCTTGCCCTGGCCGCGAACCGTACCAGGTGCCGATGTGCAGGTGCAGTGGCAGCCGGGGCTGGATCGCCTGGTTTTTGAGGAGGCTCTCGGCACGCTCCAACGGGCGATTGCCAACGGCGCGTACTACCAGGTCAATTTCACTGCGCAGATGGCCGGCTTGTTGGTCCCGGGGGCAGAGGCCGCGCCGGCCCATGCCTTGTTTGGCGCCCTGCAGCGCGCGCAGCCCGGCGGTTATGCAGCTTTCCTGGATACCGGTGATGAGCAGATCTTGTCGGTGTCGCCCGAGTTGTTTTTTGACTGGCGCGCCGGCCAGCTTCTGACACGGCCGATGAAAGGCACAGCACCGCGCGGCACGACGCCCGAAAGCGATGCGGCCCAGGCCGAAACGCTGCGCACGTCAGTCAAGGAGCGTGCCGAGAACGTGATGATCGTGGACCTGCTGCGCAATGACCTGTCGCGCATCGCCGAGCCCTTCAGTGTGCGCGTGCCGCGCCTGTTTCACACCGAGGCGCTGCCCGCGGTCTGGCAGATGACGTCGGACGTCGAGGCGCGCACGCGGCCCGGCTGTAGCCTGGCCGAGGTGTTTGCCGCGCTGTTCCCCTGCGGTTCGATCACCGGCGCACCCAAGGTGCACGCCATGCAGGCTATTCGTGAACTGGAAGCCGGGCCGCGCGGTGTGTATTGCGGGGCCATCGGTGTGGTGCAACCCGGCGGCATGGCGACTTTCAATGTGCCGATCCGCACCGTCAGCCTGCGCGGCGCCCAGGCCCGCTGCGGCATCGGCAGCGGCATCACCTCGGGTTCTGTGGCCGAAGGGGAATGGCAGGAGTGGCGCCACAAGCAGGCCTTTCTGGAGCGAGCCAGCATGCCCTTCGAGATTCTGGAAACCCTGGCGCTGGAAGCGGGCCAGTTGCGCCATAGGAAAGACCACCTGGCGCGCATGGCGGTTTCTGCCGCCCACTTTGGCCACCGATGGGATGCCGTGCAGGCCCATGCGTGCCTGCAGGCATTGGCGCAGGCGCACCCGCAGGGCCTCTGGCGCGTGCGCCTGCTGCTCAGCGCCAGCGGAAAATTCGCCGCCCAGGCTTATGCCATGGAACCGTCGCTGCCCCAGGTGCGCCTGCAACTGGCCGACCGCCCGCTGGACGCGGCGCACGGCGAATTTGTGCGCTTCAAAACGACGCGCCGCGCGCATTACGACGCCTTCACGCCGACCGAACCTGGCGTGTTTGACAGCGTGCTGTGGAATGCTGAGGGTGAGATCACCGAATGCACGCGTGGCAACATCGCGATGCGCGTGGATGGCCGCTGGGTCACGCCGCCGCTGGCCTGCGGGCTGCTGCCGGGTGTGGGCCGCGCGCTGGCGTTGCAGGCGGGCCGGTTGACCGAACGCGTCGTGCGGGTGGACGCATTGTCAACGGTTGAGGGCTGGGCGTTTGTGAACAGCCTGAGGGGCTGGATAGACGCGAGCCTTGTCCGAACCGACTAAAAACTGCTTAGAGTTTTTCCTTGACGTAGGACGCGCGGTCCATGTCGACCATCTCCACGCTCAGCTGCACCATCACGCCCGCTGGCCGCGGGGTCAGGCGGCGCAGCACGTCAGCGATGCGCGCACCCAGGTCCTTCTTGGCGTCCGGCGTGCGGCCCGACAGCAATCGCAGCTGGGCATGCACAAAAGCGCGTGAGGCCGGCGCAGTGCCAATTTCAAAATCGTCCAGGGCGACGAGCCGGGTTTTCAGGTCGGATTCATCCTGTATTTCAGGGCTGGCGGCGACGGCCTGGTTCAGCGCCTGGAGCACTTCGGCTTTGGGAAAGCCGGCCAGGTTGCTGGAGTATTCAACGATCAGGTGAGGCATGTGGGTTCTGAATAAAAAGTGGCAAGAAACGGATAAAGGGGATTCGGGAAAGATTAACTTCCGGGCGGTACCAGCACGGTAGGAATGGCCTGTTCAGCGGTACCAGGGAAGTCGCGGCTGAAATGCAGGCCGCGGCTTTCGTGCCGGCCGTGCGCCGAGCGCACGATCAGATCCGCCACCTGCACCAGGTTGCGCAGCTCCAGCAAGTCGCGTGTGACACGGAAGTTGGCATAGAACTCCTGGATCTCCGCGTTGAGCAAGGCAATGCGGTGCGCCGCGCGTTCAAGCCGCTTGGTGGTGCGCACAATGCCCACGTAGTTCCACATGAAGCGGCGCAGCTCGTCCCAGTTGTGCGAGATCACCACGGCTTCGTCGGCATCGGTGACCTGGCTTTCGTCCCAGGCGGGCAGGGCGGGGACTTCGGCCGGCGCCAGGGCATCAATCGCGTGGGCCGTGGCGCGTGCGAGCACCACGCATTCCACCAGCGAGTTGCTCGCCAGGCGGTTGGCGCCGTGCAGGCCGGTGCAGGCGGTTTCGCCAACGGCATAAAGGCCCGCCACATCGGTGCGTCCGGCCAGGTCGGTCACTACGCCACCGCAGGTGTAGTGCGCGGCCGGCACCACCGGGATGGGCTGGCGTGTGATGTCGATACCGAGCTCGAGGCAGCGCTTGAGGATGTTGGGGAAGTGCTCCTGCAGAAAAGCCGGGCTCTGGTGCGAGATGTCCAGGTAGACACAGTCGAGGCCGTGCTTTTTCATCTCAAAGTCGATGGCGCGGGCCACCACGTCGCGCGGCGCGAGTTCGGCCCGCGCGTCGTGCGCCGGCATGAAGCGCCCGCCGCCGGCCGAGGGCGGCAGCAGCAGCTTGCCGCCTTCGCCGCGCACGGCTTCCGTGATCAAAAACGATTTCGCGTCCGGGTGGTAGAGGCAGGTCGGGTGGAACTGGATGAACTCCATGTTGCCCACGCGGCAGCCGGCCCGCCAGGCGGCGGCAATGCCGTCGCCGGTAGCGGTGTCGGGATTGGTGGAATAGAGATACACCTTGCCCGCGCCGCCGGTGGCCAGGATCGTGTGGCCGGCGCTGAAGGTCAGCACCTCGCCGCTGGCGGTGTCGAGCACATAGGCACCATAGCAGCGGTTACCGGGTTGTTTGAGATGCCGGTCGGTGATGACGTCGATCAGCATGTGGTGCTCATAGAGCGTGATGCCGGGCGTCTGGCGGACCTGCTCCATCAGCGTGCGTTGCACGGCGGCGCCGGTGGCGTCGGCCGCGTGCACGATGCGGCGCTGGCTGTGGCCGCCCTCGCGCGTCAGGTGCAGTTCGCCGGGATGGCCGGCGTCTTCGGAAAAAGCCACGCCCAGTGCACGCAACCAGGCAATGGCTTCGGGCGCACCTTCGACGACGGCGCGCGTGGCAGGCAGGTCGCAGAGGCCCGCACCTGCGACCAGCGTATCGCTCACATGCTGCTCCAGCGAGTCGCCCTCGGCCAGCACGGCAGCCATGCCGCCCTGCGCCCAGCCGCTGGCCCCGTCGCCAAGCGCACGTTTGGTCACCACCGCCACACGCCGGCCAGGTGCCAGCAGCAGCGCGGCAGACAGGCCCGCCAGGCCGCTGCCGATGATGAGGACGTCGAAGTAGTGTGAACCCAGGCTGTCGGAGGTCATTGATAAGTCACTCACCGTTGAGATGGAAACCAGGTTTGTTCACGATGCGCAGAATGCTCTTATGCAAGCAGGGGCCGCGGGACTGGCTTCGCCAGACCGCAGGCGCAGCGGCCCCCTCGGGGGGCAGCGCATTACACGAAGTGAAAAGCGTGGGGGCAATATTTAGGCGGGCGTGTAAGCCAGCCGCACATAGATGGGCGCGAAAGCCTCGGCCTGCGTCACTTCCAGCAGGCCTTCTTTTGACAGCTCGAGCAGCGCGATGAAGGTCACCACCAGCACCGGCAT
The DNA here is from genome assembly GCF_056403055.1 of Polaromonas sp. P3_A5. NCBI lineage: Bacteria > Pseudomonadati > Pseudomonadota > Betaproteobacteria > Burkholderiales > Comamonadaceae > Polaromonas > Polaromonas sp. P3_A5. Next base: position 3,517,078 of record NZ_JBFUGF010000001.1, on the reverse strand, counting down.
GCCGCGCGTGGCGTCGAACAGGTCTTCAAACTCCAGGAACTTGCGGCCCTGCAGCTTGCGCAGCACGATGCTCATGTGCTCGCGCACCGAGAGTTCTTCGCGGCTGATGACGTGGTGCTGTACCAGGCGGGCGCGTTTGACAATGTCGCGCCAGGCGTCCTGCAGGTCCACGATGTGCACATCGGGAAAGCGCGGCTGCAGCGATTGCTCGACATACACCTGCGCGCGCAGGAAATCGCGGCCGAATTGCGGCACTTCGTTGAGTTTGTGGGCGGCCAGCTTGATCTGCTCGTACTCGAGCAGGCGGCGAACGAGTTCGGCGCGCGGATCTTCGGGCTCCTGGCCTTCCGCCACCTTCTTGGGCGGCAGCAGCATGCGCGACTTGATTTCAATCAGCATGGCCGCCATCAGCAGGTATTCGGCCGCCAGTTCCAGGTTGGTGGAGCGGATTTCGTCGACGTAGGTGAGGTACTGGCGCGTGACCGCCGCCATCGGGATGTCGAGGATGTTGAAGTTCTGCTTGCGGATCAGGTACAGCAGCAAGTCCAGCGGTCCCTCAAACGCCTCCAGGAAGACCTGCAGCGCATCCGGCGGGATGTACAGGTCGTGCGGCATGGCAAACAGCGGCTCGCCGTACAGGCGGGCCAGCGCCACCTGGTCGATCACGGCGGGCATGTCCGGGCTCAGGGCTGCGGACAGCTCCTGCCCGGCGGCCGGCGGCAGTTCCTGGGGGGATGGTGAAAAAGGGGTTTGGGACATGAAAGAGGCCGAAGCGGTGAGTGCGCTAAAGATTTGCTATGAAAAAGATAGCTGATTGCGCAAGTCCTGCAAGGGCTAGAGGCCTATTTGGCTCTTATTTTCCGTTCGGGTGGCTGCTCGTGCCGTACACGTAAGGCTGCTGGGGAACCTTGGCCTCACCGTATTCCGCCTGTTCGGTGCGGTTCAGGTTCTTGTCCCACAACAGCGCGCGCCCGGCGCGTTGCTCGGCTTCCAGGGTGGGCTTGTTGGCCTTCAGCTGGTCGATGAACTGCGTGGTGTCGGAGGTGTAGTCGGAGCGGCGGAAGAAGTTGAGGAGGGACATGGGTCTAAACTGCCTGAATCGTATAGTTGGCTGATTTTACCGGGGTCTGCCTTGCGCCCATTGTTACCACCTTCCCCACCCTCCTTTGCACCGGCCCGAACGGGCTTTTCAGCACTTTTTTCCGTCAGGACGTTCATCTGTATGGGTCTGCTCTCATTTGTGCTTGGCCTGGTGGCATGTGACGCGCAGCGCATTGCCGAACTGGAAGAAGGTGTGGCCACGGAGGCCGATGTACGTGCCCGCTTTGGTGAGCCCGAGAAGGTGTGGGAAGCGGCCGACATGGCCGAAACGCCGCAGCCCGGCGCTGCGGCGGCGCCCGGCGCCCGCACCTTCGAATACAACCGCCAGCCGGAAGGCAAGGTCAACTACATGATCACGATAGGTGCGGACGGCAGGATGAGTGCGCTGCGGCAGGTGCTGACACCGCAAAATTTTGCCAGGGTGCAGCCCGGCATGCGCATGGAACAGGTGCGAAAAATGCTGGGCAAGCCGATGAAGGTCACGCCTTACGCGCTGAAGCAGGAAACTCATTACGACTGGCGTTACATGGAGCCACCGTCGGCGGCACGCATCTTTACCGTGGTGTTTGACGGGGACCTGAAAGTGGTCAGCACGGGCTCGGTGGACGATGAAAGCGCGAGCGCTTCAGGTGGCAATCGCTGATGTGCCTGGGTTTATAAAGAAAAATGAGCTGCAGCCCAATAGGGACAGGCGCAAGCAGCTCCTGTTTTTATAGCGTTTCAATTTTCTCCAGGAAGCCCGAGCGCTGCATCACGGCCCGCGGCTGGGCATTGAGCCCTGCCATGACCAGCCGGCCGCCGCGCAGCACGATGGCCTTGTGCAGCTGCTCCAGCACATCGAGCCCGGAGGTGTCCAGCGACTGCAGCGATTGCACGTCCAGCCGCACCACCAGGCCTTTGGGCGCGCTTTCCACCACGTTCAGGATGGGGTCGAGCTTGGCGACTGCGCCAAAGAACAGCGAGCCATACAGCTGGAAACTGGCGCCATCGGCGCTGCGTGAGACCTCCACCACCTGGAACAGGGTGCTCATGCGCCGCACAAACAGCACGCAGGCCAGGATCAGGCCGACCTGCAGGGCGACCGTCAGGTCAAAAACCACGGTCAGCAAAAACGTTCCCAGCATGATGAGACGGTAGTGGCTGCTGGCCTGGCGCAGGTGGGCGAATTCGCGCCATTCCCCCATGTTCCAGGCCACATACAGCAGAATGCCGGCCAGCACCGCCAGCGGCACATGCACGGCCAGCGGGGCGGCTACCAGCACGACGACCACCAGCGTGAGGGCATGCACCACGCCCGAGACGGGAGAGGTGGCGCCCGAGCGCACATTGGTCACCGTGCGGGCAATGGTGCCGGTGGCGGGCATGCCGCCAAAGAACGGCACCACAAAGTTGGCCACGCCCTGGGCCATCAGTTCCTGGTTGGGGTCATGGCGCGGCAGGCCGGAAATCTGGTCGGATACGCGTGCGCAGAGCAGCGACTCCACCGCACCCAGCAGTGCAATGGTGATGGTGGGTGCCACCAACAGCCGCACGGTTTCCCAGGAGAAATCGGGCAGGGCAAATGAAGGCAGCGCACGCGGGATGCCGCCGAAGCGGCTGCCGATGGTTTCCACGGGCAGGCTCAGCAGGTAGGCAAACGCGGTAAGCGTCACCAGCGCCACAATCGGCCCCGGCATGCGCGATGCCATGCGCGTGGCCCGCTTGAGCTGCACGCCTTCGACGGCCTGCATCAGCCTGATCAGCCGCGTGGTGAAACCGCCGGCGCTTCGCGTGTGCGCGGCAAACAGCTTGGGCCACACAAAGAGGCCGAGCAGGCAGGCCAGCCCCAGCCCCAGCGCGTAAGGGTTGAAGCTGTCCAGGTGTTCGCCGATCACACGCAGCTGCGAGAAAAAATCGGCCGGCATCTTGGGAACGACCAGCCCCAGCAGGTCCCTGACCTGCGACAGTACGATCAGCACTGCGATGCCGTTGGTAAAACCCACCACGATGCTCACCGGCACGTAGCGCACCAGTGTGCCCATTCTGAAAAAACCCAGCAGAAAGAGCAGCACGCCGGCGCAGGCGGTGGAGATCAGCAGGTTGGCCAGGCCGTAGCGTTCCAGAATGCCGTAGACGATGACGATGAAGGCCCCGGCAGGGCCGCCTATCTGCACCGCCGAGCCGCCCAGCGCAGAGATCAATGCGCCTGCGATGATCGCCGTCCAGATGCCTGCCTCGGGCTTGAGGCCGGAGGCGATGGCAAAAGCCATGGCCAGCGGCAAAGCCACAATACCCACCGTGACGCCGGCCCCGGCATCCTTGAAAAACCGTTCGCGGTTGTAGCCGGCAAGCGCTGAAAACAGGCGAGGGCGGAACGGGGCGAGATAGGCCGGTAAATGCATCATGCGGCGGGCGTGGGGCGTGGGAGTTGTGTGACCGGTGGTGCGGATGATGGCCCGGACGACAGCGCAGATAACAGCGCAGGCGAGAATGCGGAGATTGCGCGTCCCGTATGACTTTTTTCCATTGTTCGAAGCCTCAACATTCGGTACATTAGAAGGTTTTGTTAGGTAGAAATAGTTACTTTTCGTGTGATTTCAGGGCCGAATCATCAGTGTCGTCCTGTTTTGATCATCTGCGTATGGTTTTTTGGGGAAGTGATTGTTTGGCCTTTTAAGTTTTTTGTCTGCAATGCCGCCGCGCCTTTCTGCCTGCCTGGCGGCCTTGCTGTTGGCCCACGCTGCGGCTGTTGCACAGGAAACGGCCGTCCCGCCTTCCCCCGTCGCGGCTGTTGTTGCACAAAGCGTGCCGTCCGCGGGCTACGACGTGGTTGGCCAGGGGCTGGTACTGGTCGACAGTACCGGTTCGCTGACGTTTGAGCAGGTTCACAGCCGTTTTGAAGCCGGTGAAGGCGAGCCGGCCAGGCCGGAACAGATCATGCCGACCGGCGACGGGCGTGCCTTGTGGTACCGGTTGACGCTGCCTGCGGTGAGCCAGCCCACCCGGGTCATGCTCACGACACCGCACCCCAACATGGACAGTGTCTCGCTGTACCGCCCCTCGCAAGACCCCCTCGCTGCGGGGCAATGGCAAATCAGGCGCTCAGGTGATTCCATCCCCGTAGCCGAGTGGCCGGTGCGCCACCTGACACCGGCGTTCGAGATGCTGCTGCGCCCTGGTGAGACGCGGCCCACTTACCTTCGGGTCACCCACAACTATCCGATCAGCATGCACTGGGTCCTGTCCGACCCAGGCAGTTTTCACGAACAGTCCAAGCAATGGCACCTCCTGCTGGGGGTTTACATCGGCCTGGTGCTGCTGATGGCGCTGATGAGCGCTTTCCACGCGGTCTCGTGGCGCGATTCCATCCACCTGTTGTACGCCGGTTATGTGCTGGTCGTGGCGCTTGGCCAGTTGTCGCTGACCGGCCTGGCGGGAGAGTTTTTCTGGCCCCGCAATGCCTGGTGGAACGACTGCGCGCCCGTGGGGCTGTCGCTGGCCACTGCCGCATTGCTGCATCTTGTGCTGCGCCAGATGGTGGTTGACCGCGACGTGCCCTGGCTTTCCCGCGGGCTGCTGGCCATGACCATTCTGGGCTTTGTGATCGTGCTGGCCTTCCTGGCTCTGGGGAACAAGTCGTCTTTCAACCTGGCCACGCCTTACTACATCGGAAGCATCGCCGTTTACCTTTTTGTTTCCGCCTGGTACACCTGGCGCCGTCCGGCCGTGGGTATCTGGATCATGGCCGCGATGGTGTGCCTCACCGTGGGCTCCATCTTCCCCATCCTGCGCACGCAGGGCATGATGCCCCTGGGCACGGCCACGCAGTTCGGTGCGCAAATCGGTGCCGCCCTGGAAATCCTTTTCCTGATGATGGCCCTGTACCTGCGCAGCCGGGAAAAGCGCGACAACCAGGCGCGCGTCGGTGCGCTGACACGCGTGGACCCGTTGACCGGCCTGGGCAACCACCGAGTGCTGCTGCAGCGGCTGGACGCGCTGCTGATTCGCCAGCAGCGCGACCCCGGTGCGGGCGCGGTGGTGCGCATCCGGCTGGGCAACGCCGTGGATATCCGGCAGGACTACGGCATGGAGGCGGCGCAAAGCGCGGTGGTCCAGGCCGGCGCCTGTGTCACTAGCGTCGCGCAAGAGGGCGATACGGTTGCCCGTCATCGCGACGGAGACTTTGTGCTGATCCTGCAGGGGCACCTGACGCGCGGGGCGCTTACCGATATCGGCCAGCGGCTGATCGCCCGCGGACTGGCCGACAGTCCCAGCCTGCCGCCCAATACCGTGCTGCAGTTCAAGGTGGCGGTGGCCGAAGCGCCCTTCAGGGAAGGCGATGCAACGCAATTGCTGCACTCGCTGGGCCTTGTGCTCGGCGAGCTTTCCAGCCGTTCGGGCACTGGGCTGCGCTTTGCGGCCGGGGCGGCGGATGCCAGGAATTCGGCACCGGCCTGACGCAGGAGGCGGCGTTGCGCCGCAAACTCAGTGAATGCGCATGCCCGGTGTTGCGCCCGGCAAGGGTTCCAGCACATAGATACCGGGTTGGGCTTTTTCGTCGGCGTGGCTGGCGGCCAGCACCATGCCTTCGCTGATGCCGAACTTCATCTTGCGCGGCGCCAGGTTGGCGACCAGCACCGTGAGTTTGCCGACCAGGTCTTCGGGCTTGTAGGCTGAAGCGATACCGCTGAACACGTTGCGCATGCGGCCTTCGCCGGCGTCCAGCGTCAGGCGCAGCAGCTTGGTCGAGCCTTCCACGGGTTCGCAGTTGACGATCTTTGCAATGCGCAAATCGACCTTGGCGAAGTCGTCAATGGTGATCACGGGCGCAATCGCCTCGCCGCCTGGCACAGTTTCTTCTGCTATCAAATCAGTAGCTGCTTGCGCTGGTTCTGCCTGGGCAGGAGGCTCAAAGAGTGCTTCAAGTTGCTTGATGTCGACGCGCTGCATGAGGTGCTTGTAGTCGCCGATCAGGTGGCCGTTACCGAGGCTGGAGACGGCATCCGCAAACGTCAACGGCTTGACTTTCAGGAATTCCTCGACCTGCGCCGCCAGCGCAGGCAACACTGGTTTCAGGTATATCGTGAGTAGGCGGAAGGCCTCGATGCATACCGTGCAGACATCCTGCAGACGCGAGTCCATACCCTGCTGCTTGGCCAGCTCCCACGGTTTGTTCTGGTCCACATACGCGTTCACGCGGTCCGTCAGCAGCATGGTTTCGCGCAGGGCCTTGGCAAATTCACGGCTTTCATACAGCGGCTCGATCGTTTCCTTTGCGGCGCGCAGCGCGCCCAGCAGCGCTGCGCCATCGGCCGACACCTCGCCCAGCTTGCCCGCAAAGCGCTTGGCGACAAAGCCCGCGGCGCGGCTGGCGATGTTGATGTACTTGCCCACCAGGTCGCTGTTGACGCGTGCCATGAAATCATCGGCATTGAAGTCGATGTCTTCGTTCTTCGCATTGAGCTTGGCGGCCAGGTAATAGCGCAGCCATTCGGGGTTCATGCCCAGGCTCAGGTACTTGAGCGGGTCCAGGCCGGTACCGCGGCTTTTGCTCATCTTCTCGCCGTTGTTTACCGTGAGGAAACCGTGCACAAACACGTTGTCGGGCGTCTTGCGGCCGCTGAAATGCAGCATGGCCGGCCAGAACAGCGTGTGGAAGGTGACGATGTCCTTGCCGATGAAGTGGTACTGCTCCAGCCCCGGCGTCGCCATGTAGGCGTCGTAGTTTTCGCCGCGTTTTTCCAGCAGGTTTTTCAAAGAGGCGAGGTAGCCGACCGGCGCGTCCAGCCAGACATAAAAATACTTGCCCGGCGCATCCGGGATTTCAATGCCGAAGTAGGGCGCGTCACGGCTGATGTCCCAGTCGCCCAGGCCTTCGCTTTGGGTGCCGTCGGGGTTGGTGCGAACGCTGAACCATTCTTTGACCTTGTTGGCCACTTCGGGCTGGAGCTTGCCGTCTTGCGTCCACTTTTCCAGAAAGTCCACACAGCGCTGGTCGGACAGCTTGAAGAAAAAGTGATCAGAGCTTTTGAGTACGGGCGTCGCGCCCGACAACGCTGAATACGGGTTGATCAAATCCGTGGGGGCATACACCGCACCACAGTTTTCGCAGTTGTCGCCGTACTGGTCTTTGGTGCCGCACTTGGGGCAGGTGCCCTTGATGTAGCGGTCCGGCAGGAACATGTTCTTTTCAGGGTCAAAGAACTGCTCGATCGTTTTGGTCTCAATCAGTCCGGCCTTTTTGAGGTCCAGGTAGATCTGCTGCGCCAGCTGGTGGTTTTCCGGCCCGTCGGTGGAGTGCCAGTTGTCAAAGCTGATGTGAAAGCCGTCCAGGTAGGGCTTGCGGCCCGCGGCGATGTCGGCCACAAACTGCTGCGGCGTTTTGCCGGCTTTTTCAGCCGCGATCATGATGGGCGCGCCGTGGGCGTCGTCCGCGCCCACAAAGTTCACCGCATGGCCCTGCATGCGCTGAAACCGCACCCAGATGTCGGCCTGGATGTATTCCATGATGTGGCCGATATGGAAATTGCCATTGGCATAGGGCAGGGCGGTGGTGACAAACAGGCGGCGCTGGGACATAAGGGGCTTTATGGCTAGGGGAGAGGTAACCCGCGATTTTAAGTCGCCCGGCCTTGGGGTTGCCCCGGCAAGCCCCCATGACCCCAGGGCCCGGGTCACGGCGTTAGACTTCAGGCCAACACCCCCGCCGGCTTGCCGCCCTCAAAGCGCCCGGTCTGCCCAGTCAGATTTAACGAGATTCAACGGAGTATTTCCCCATGTCCCTGGACCAACAGGCCGTCTTGAACGCCGTGCAAACCGTGCTGGACCCCAACACCGGCAAAGATTTCGTCACCACCAAGGCCCTGAAAAACCTGCAGCTCAGCGGCGACGACGTGTCGTTTGATGTTGAACTTGGCTACCCGGCCAAAAGCCAGATCGCCGGCCTGCGCAAAAGCCTGATCGCCGCCGTCAAGGCCGTGCCAGGGGTGGGCAATGTCTCCGTCAATGTCACGTTCAAGATCGCCAGCCACAGCGTGCAGCGCGGCGTGCAGCTGTTGCCCAACGTCAAGAACATCATCGCCGTGGCCTCCGGCAAGGGCGGTGTCGGCAAAAGCACCACCGCTGTCAATCTGGCCCTGGCGCTGGCGGCTGAAGGCGCCAGCGTCGGCCTGCTCGACGCCGACATCTACGGCCCCAGCCAGCCCATGATGATGGGCATCGAAGGCCGGCCTGAAAGCGTGGACGGCAAGAACATGGAGCCCATGGAGAACTACGGCATCCAGGTCATGTCCATCGGTTTCCTGGTTGCGCAGGACGAAGCCATGATCTGGCGCGGCCCCATGGCGACCCAGGCGCTGGAGCAGCTGCTGCGCCAGACCAACTGGAAAGACCTGGACTACCTCATCGTCGATATGCCGCCCGGCACCGGTGATATCCAGCTCACGCTGTCGCAGCGGGTGCCCATGACGGGCGCGGTCATCGTCACCACGCCGCAAGACATTGCGCTGCTGGACGCCAAGAAGGGCATCAAGATGTTTGAGAAAGTCGGCGTACCCATTCTGGGCATCGTCGAAAACATGGCGGTGCACATCTGCAGTAGCTGCGGCCATGCCGAGCACATTTTCGGCGAAGGCGGCGGCAAAAAAATGGCGGCCGACTACAAGATGGACTACCTGGGCGCCTTGCCGCTGGACATCCAGATCCGCCTGCAGGCCGACAACGGCCGTCCCACCGTGGTGGCCGATCCCGACGGCGAAGTCGCCGGCATCTACAAGGCCGTGGCGCGCAAGATGGCCGTCACCGTGGCCGCGAAAGCCAAAGACTTCTCTGCCAAGTTTCCGACCATCACGATCTCCAAAAATACCTGAAGACACCTGAAAACCACCTGAGGTTGTCACGCCATGAACCTGCTGGCCTCCCTGCGTTACCTGGCCGCGCTTGACGAGCACAAGCACTTCGGTCGCGCGGCGCAGGCCTGCAACATCACGCAGCCCGCCTTGTCCAATGCCCTGCGCGCGCTGGAAGACGAGTTCGGCGCCGCTATCGTGGTTCGCGGGCGTGCATTCGTCGGGTTTACGGAAGAGGGCGAACGCGTGCTCGCCAGCGCCAGGCGCATGCTGCATGAGCGCGAGATCCTCAAGCAGCAGCTTGACAGCTCAGTGGACAGCCCGCGCGGGCATTTGACGATTGGCGTCGTTCCCACGGCGGTCTCCATCGCCGCGCGTTTTGCAGCCATGCTGCACGCCCGGCACCCAGGCATCACGCCGGTGGTGCTGTCGCTGAATTCACACGACATCGAAACCCGGCTCGAAAACCTGTCGCTGGACATGGCGCTGGGCTACACCGAGCGCCTGAGCGCGCGCAACACACGGCTGACCACCTTGCCGCAATACACCGAGCGTTATTTCCTGGTGCGCCGTGCTGCCAAACCCAGCCCGGATGTGTTGCGCTTCGGCTCGCCCATGACCTGGGCCGATGCCGCGAAGTTGCCGCTGTGCCTGCTGACACCCGACATGCACAGCCGCACCCGGGTGGACGCCGCTTTTGCCGCCGCCGGCGTCACGGTCAAGCCCGTGATGGAAACCAACTCCATGCTGACGCTCGCCCTGACCGTCGTCGTTGGCGAGGTTTGCAGCGTGCTGGCAGGCGCGCTGGTGTGCGCCGTTCAGGGTTACCGCGAACTCGAAGCCCTGCCCCTGACGCCGGATGTGGAGACGCCTGTCGGCTTCATGATGCAGGCCAGCGACCGGCCCTCGCGCACGCTGGAGGCGGCCATGGCGCTGGCTGCCGAGCCCGCCTGGCTGCGCCACGCTGCTGACTACAGCGCGCACCCAGAGAGCATGGGAAACAAGCCAACCTAGGCAAGCATTTGCATACATTCAATCCGTGAATAGGGCAGTGTCCCGATTCAATTGGACGTGACCCCATCGCTTGCACATACTTTGTGCATAGACAGAGATAGGGGTCCCACACGATGAATGAAGTTGCAAGCCAGGCCGTCGAACGCGTCATTGCGTCGACCAGCCACATGCCCGGCGCCTTGATGCCGATACTGCACGGCATTCAGGACGCGCTCGGCTACATCCCGCCTGACGCTGTTCCACCCATCGCCGAAGCCCTGAACCTGTCCAGGGCTGAGGTTCATGGCGTGGTGACGTACTACCACTACTTCCGCTCCGAACCGCCCGGCCGCCATGTGGTGCAAATCTGCCGCGCCGAGAGCTGCAAAGCCATGGGCTCAGACGCCCTCTGGTCACATGCCTGCTCCCATCTGGGCAGCGACGGCCACGGTCCCACCAAAGACGGCGCTTTCACGGTCGAGCCGGTGTACTGCCTGGGACTGTGCGCACAGTCCCCCGCGATGACGCTGGACGACAAGGTCCATGCCCGCGTCGGGATCGAAAAATTCGACCGCCTGGTGGCGCAAGCCGGGAGCGCCGCATGAGCATCGAGATTTACGTGCCCCGTGACTCCGCTGCGCTGGCGGCGGGCGCTGACGAGGTCGCAGCAGCCATCACCGCCGAGGCTTCAAAGCGTGGTATCGGCATTGAGCTGGTGCGCAATGGCTCCCGTGGCCTGTTCTGGCTGGAGCCCATGGTCGAAGTGCAGACCGGCGCAGGCCGCATCGCCTACGGGCCGGTGGAAGTTGAAGACGTGGCCGGCCTTTTTGATGCCGGTTTTCAGGTGGGCGGTGTCCACGTGTTGCAACTGGGCCTCACCGAAGAGATTCCGTATCTGAAAAGGCAGGAGCGCCTGACCTTTGCCCGCATGGGCATAACGGACCCGCTGTCGCTGGCAGACTACGAAGCGCATGAAGGCTATGCCGGCTTGCGCCGTGCGCTGGAGATTCCCGCCACAGAGATCGTGCAGCAGGTGCTCGACGCCGGCCTGCGCGGGCGTGGCGGTGCGGCCTTTCCGGCAGGCATCAAATGGAAAACCGTGGCGGGCCTGAAAGCCACGCAAAAGTATGTGGTCTGCAACGCGGACGAGGGCGATTCAGGCACTTACTCCGACCGCATGACGATGGAGGGTGACCCCTTCATGCTGATTGAAGGCATGACGATTGCCGCTGTCGCCTCCGGCGCGACGCAAGGCTATGTTTACATCCGTTCCGAATACCCCCACGCCGTGGAAACCATGCGCGAAGCCATCAAGGTGGCCGAGGCTGGCGGTTTTCTGGGTGACAACATCCTCGGCTCGGGCCACAGCTTTCACCTGCACGTGCGCAAGGCAGCGGGCGCCTATGTCTGCGGCGAAGAAACCGCCATGCTGGAAAGCATCGAAGGCAAACGCGGCATCGTCCGCGCCAAGCCGCCCATCCCCGCCATCCAGGGCCTGTTTGGCAAGCCGAGCGTGATCAACAATGTGATCACCTTTGCTTCCGTGCCCATCATCCTGTCGCGGGGCGCAACCTTCTACAAGGACTACGGCGTGGGCCGCTCCAGGGGGACCTTGCCCATCCAGCTGGCGGGCAACATCAAGTTTGGCGGGTTGGTGGAAAAAGCCTTCGGCGTGACCTTGCGCGAGCTGATGTACGACTACGGCGGTGGCTCGGCCTCCGGCCGGCCCATCAAGGCCGTGCAGGTCGGCGGTCCGCTGGGCGCCTATGTGCCTGAATCGCAGTGGGACACGCCGCTGGACTACGAAGCCTATGCGGCCGTGGGCGCGGTGGTGGGCCACGGCGGCATCGTGGTGCATGACGACACGGCCGACATGGCCAGCCTGGCGCGCTACGCCATGGAGTTTTGCGCGATTGAGTCCTGCGGCAAATGCACACCCTGCCGCATCGGCTCCACACGCGGTGTGGAAGTGATTGACCGCATCGCCAACGGCCCGGGTGAGCAGCGACCGCAGCAGATCAAGCTGCTGCGCGACCTGTGCGACACCATGGTTCACGGCTCGCTGTGCGCCATGGGCGGCATGACGCCTTTCCCGGTGCTCTCGGCACTGGACCATTACCCGCAGGACTTTGGCATGACTGTGCCGGACCGCAAAGCAGCCTGAATCGACAGAAACGGCAGCACCCCCACAAGACGGACAGGAGACTTTCATGCTCGAACACCTCAAAGAAACCGACTACGGCACCCCCAAACGCGAGTCCACGCAGGAAGTTACGCTGGAGATCGACGGCGAAAGCGTCACGGTTCCCGCAGGCACTTCGCTCATGCGTGCGGCGGTCGACGCAGGCATCCAGGTGCCCAAGCTGTGCGCCACCGACAGTCTGGAGCCTTTTGGCTCCTGCCGCCTGTGCATGGTCGAAATCGACGGGCGCAAGGGCTTCCCCGCATCCTGCACCACACCGGCTGAAGCCGGCATGAAGGTGCGTACCCAGTCGCCGCGCCTGCAAGAGCTGCGCAAGGGCGTGATGGAGCTCTACATCTCTGATCACCCATTGGACTGCCTGACCTGTTCGGCCAACGGCAACTGTGAGCTGCAGGACATGGCCGGCGTGACCGGGCTGCGCGAAGTACGTTACGGCATGGAGGGCGCCAACCATTTCCGCAACGAGAGCAAGCCGGCAATCGACAATTCCAACCCCTACTTCAGCTACGACGCCTCCAAATGCATTGTGTGCAACCGTTGCGTGCGCGCCTGCGAAGAAACCCAGGGTACGTTTGCACTGACTATTCAAGGAAGAGGCTTTGAGTCGCGCGTGTCGCCGGGCCAAGACCAGCCCTTCATGGAATCCGAATGCGTGAGCTGTGGCGCCTGCGTCGAGGCCTGCCCCACCGCCACGCTGCAAGAAAAGACCGTGATCATGCTGGGCCAGCCCGAGCACAACAAGATCACCACCTGCGCCTATTGCGGCGTGGGCTGCGCTTTCAAGGCCGAGATGAAGGGCAATGAGGTGGTGCGCATGGTGCCGTGGAAAGACGGCAAAGCCAACGAAGGCCATGCCTGCGTCAAGGGCCGCTTTGCCTGGGGATACGCCACCCACAAGGACCGCATCACCAAGCCGATGATCCGCAAGAACATCAGCGACCCATGGCAGGAAGTGAGCTGGGACGAAGCCATCAACTACGCCGCGAGCGAGTTCCGCCGCATCCAGGCCAAGCACGGCAAGGATTCGATTGGCGGCATCACCTCGTCGCGTTGCACGAATGAAGAAACCTACCTGGTGCAAAAGCTGGTGCGCGCCGCCTTTGGCAACAACAACGTTGACACGTGCGCCCGCGTCTGCCATTCGCCCACCGGTTACGGACTGAGCCAGACCTACGGCACCTCCGCCGGCACACAGACCTTCAAGTCGGTTGAAAAGGCCGACGTGATCCTGATCATCGGCGCTAACCCGACCGACGGCCACCCGGTGTTTGCCTCGCGCATGAAAAAGCGCCTGCGAGAAGGCGCACGGCTGATCGTGGTGGATCCGCGCCAGATCGACATCGTGCGTTCCCCGCACGTGGAGGCTGAGTTTCACCTGCAGTTGCGACCCGGCACCAACGTGGCCATGATCTCGTCGCTGGCCCATGTGGTGGTGACGGAAGGCCTGCTGGCCGACGACTATATTGCCGAGCGCTGCGACGAAAAGTCATTCCGCGAATGGCGCGAGTTTGTGGCCCGCCCCGACAATTCTCCTGAAGCCATGGAAGCCGTCACCGGCGTGCCCGCGGCAGACGTTCGCGCAGCCGCCCGCCTCTACGCCACAGGCGGCAATGCTGCCATTTACTACGGCCTGGGCGTGACGGAGCACGCACAGGGATCGACCATGGTCATGGGCATTGCCAACCTGGCCATGGCCACCGGCAATGTGGGCCGCGAAGGTGTGGGTGTGAACCCGCTGCGCGGCCAGAACAATGTGCAGGGCGCCTGTGACATGGGTTCCTTCCCGCATGAACTGCCGGGCTACCGCCATGTGTCCGACAGCACGGTGCGCGCCGAATTCGAAACAGCCTGGGGCGTTACGCTGAACGAAGAGCCCGGCCTGCGCATCCCGAACATGTTTGACGCGGCCGTGGCCGGCAGCTTCCTGGGCCTGTATTGCCAGGGCGAAGACATCGTGCAGTCCGACCCCGACACCCAGCACGTGGCCAAGGCCCTCACCTCGATGGAATGCATCGTCGTGCAGGACATCTTCCTGAACGAAACCGCCAAGTACGCGCATGTGTTTTTGCCTGGTTCTTCCTTCCTGGAAAAAGACGGCACCTTCACCAATGCCGAGCGGCGCATCTCGCGCGTGCGCAAGGTCATGCCGCCCAAGGCGGGGCTGGCCGACTGGGAAGTCACCGTCAAGCTGTCCAATGCGCTGGGCTATCCGATGAAGTACGTGCATCCGCGCGACATCATGGCCGAGATCGCGGCGCTGACGCCGACTTTCCGCGGCGTGACCTTTGCCAAGATCGAAAAGCACGGCAGCGTGCAGTGGCCTTGCAACGAAGACACGGCAGAGCTCGGCACCGAGTTCATGCATAAGGACAAGTTTGTGCGCGGCAAGGGCCGCTTCATCATCACGCAGTACGTTGCTACCGACGAGAAGGTCACGCGCAAATTCCCGCTGCTGCTCACCACCGGTCGCATCTTGTCGCAGTACAACGTGGGCGCCCAGACGCGTCGCACCGACAACAACCAGTGGCACAGCGAAGATCGGCTGGAGATTCATCCGCACGACGCGGAAGACCGGGGCATCAAGCCTGACGACTGGGTGGGCATTGAAAGCCGTGCCGGGCAAACGGTGTTGCGTGCAGTGGTCACCGAACGCATGCAGCCGGGCGTGGTCTACACCACCTTCCACTTCCCCGAATCGGGCGCCAACGTCATCACCACCGACAGCTCCGACTGGGCCACCAACTGCCCGGAATACAAGGTCACTGCGGTGCAGGTCATGCCGGTGGCGCAGCCGTCGGAATGGCAAAAATCCTACTCGCGCTTCAACAAGCAGCAACTGCAGTTGCTGGATGCGGCGTCACAACCGGCGGGCGGTCCGCTTGCCGGTGCAGCGGAGGCAGCTCATGCAGGTGGTTGAAGGTTGCCGTGAAGCCCCTGTGACGGGGGTGCGGGCACATCGCCCGTTTGACCGGTCGGACTGGGTAGCCGAAGAGGTGCCTGTGGCGCTGGAGTACAACGGCATCTCGCACGCCGTGATGCTGGCCAGCCCCTCCGACCTCGAAGACTTTGCCTTCGGCTTTTCCGTCACCGAAGGCATCGTGGACGACTACACGCAGATTCACGACATTGAACAGACCAGCAGTGAGCAAGGGGAGACGCTGCACCTGAGCATCGCGGCATCGTGCTTTGCCCGCCTGAAAGACCGCCGCCGCAGCATGACCGGCCGTACGGGCTGCGGCCTGTGCGGCACCGAAAGCCTGGCGCATGCGGTGCGCCTGCCGCCGCGCCTGCACGGCGGCGCGGAGTTTGAAGCGGGCGCCATCACCCGTGCCCTGATCAACTTGCGCGAGCAGCAGTTACTGCTCAGCGCCACCGGTGCCACCCATGCGGCCGCCTGGTGCAATGCGGGCGGCGGCATCGTGGTGCTGCGTGAAGACGTCGGCAGGCACAACGCGCTGGACAAACTGACAGGCGCCTTGCAGCGCGGCCGTGTCAAGGTCAATGAAGGTTTTATCGTCGTCACCAGCCGCGCCAGCTACGAGATGGTGCACAAAACTGCCATGGCCGGCGTGACACTGCTGGCGGCTGTGTCGGGGGTGACCGGCCTGGCGATTGATGTGGCGCAAACCGCCGGCGTGGCGCTTCTGGGCTTTGTGCGCGGGGAAGATCTTTCCGTGTACAGCCACAAAGAGCGTGTCAACCTGGAGTACCTCCTGTGAACAACGACAACCTGATTCGCATGGTCAACCAGATCGGCGCCTTCTTTGAAACCATGCCTGACCGCACGGAAGCCCTGCAGGAACTGGCCATGCACCTCAAGAAATTCTGGGACCCCCGCATGCGCAAGGCACTGCTGGAGTTGATAGAAGGTAACGGCGGCGACGGGATCAGCGACGTGGTGCGTCGTGCCGCCCTGGAACACCGGTCCTTGCTGGTCTAGAGGTTTATTGGGGATAGGGTTATTGCGAACGGTCCGCTTTGCCCGCCGTACACTGCGGGCATGTCGGATTTCCTGCTGCAGTCCCCTGAAACAGACGCCACGCTGCACCGGCCGTGCACCGCGGTGGCCGTTGTCATGCGCCGCGAGCGCATCGACAACCGCTGGCAGCCCTGGCGCTGGTCGCTGGATGAAATCGTGCCGCACGAAGACGGTTTTGGCGCCGCGCCGCGCCTGCTGCTCAAAGACGAGCGCGAAGAGCGCTGGTTGCACCCCGGCTTCAAGGTCGAGCTGTTCACCGACGACGGTGAAGGCTACTACCTCAACGTCACCACCGCGCAGCCCTGCTTCTGGGTGGTCTGGCGCATGGAAGAAGAAGCCCTGTTGGCCGAAGAACCCATTGCAGTTCCGCAAATCGTCACCCTGAGTTACCACGATGCCGGGCGCTGGCTGGATGCGCAGGAAACAGTCGAGCAGGTGCCCGCGCCGCCGCGGGTCGTGCAGTGGCTGCAGCAGTTTGTAGATCAGCACTACGTCATAGAAGCCAAGCGCCGGCAGCGCCCGCAAAGCTTTAAGCCGCTGACGGACCGCTTCGGCAATCCGGCGCGGGTCAGCACGGAAAAGAAAACCGGCGGAGGCCAGCATGGCTGACGAACCGAAGGGCTTTTTGGGGCGATGGTCCCGCCGCAAGGCCGACGCTGTGCTGGGCAAACCACTGGATGAGCCGGTTGTGGCCGCACCGGCAACGGATGCCAACGCGCCCGCCCTGCAAGTCCAGACGCCCCGGGAACCGGCGCAAAAATCACCGGAAAATCCGCCGGAAAAGCAAGCGCTCACGCTGGCCGACGCCAGGCTGCTCACCAAAGATTCCGACTTCAAGCCCTTTATGGCCGGCGATGTGACGCCCGACGTGCGTAACGCGGCCATGAAGCAACTCTTTGCCGACCCGCATTTCAATGTGATGGACGGCCTGGACATCTACATCGACGACTATTCCAAGTCCGACCCCATCCCCGAGGCCATGCTGCGGCAGATGACGAGTGCGAAGTTTCTCAATCTCTTTGATGACGATGAGGACAAAGAGAAAGAGAAAAACAAAAGCAGCGCGGAGGACGCGGCAGGCGAAGACCAAGCGAAGGCTGCCGGCCCGCAAGACGACCCCGTCAACCTGCCACGGGAAAGCGCCAATAACCCCACGGGCGAAACCGTGGCACAGTCCTATGAAAATCCAGACATAGCCCCATCGCAAACGCCAGGCGCTTTATCAACCAGCCAATCCCAGCCCGACCCGGCCGGTGCCAGCCAAGAAGACCATGCCCACACTGATTTGCGACTGCAACCAGACCATGCCGCTCCAGCCACAGGCGCTGGGCACGGCACTTAACGAGACCCTGACGCTGCATTCGGCGCTGTGCCGCCGCGAGGTGGGCGCCTTCCAGAAGGCCGCGCAGTCCGGCGACGATGTTGTCGTAGCCTGCACCCAGGAGAAGCGGCTCTTTGCCGAAGTGGGTGAGCAGACCCAGGGCGTCACCTCGGTGGTGAAGTTCGTCAATATCCGCGAGACCGGCGGCTGGAGCAAAGACGCTGTCAGCGCCACGCCAAAAATCGCGGCTCTGCTGGCCGCGGCCCATTTACCAGACGCAGAGCCGGTGTCCACCGTCACCTACAAAAGTGCCGGGCGCCTGCTCATCGTGGGTGCGATCGACCAGGCCGAGCAGGTGGCGGCCCTTGTGGCTGACACGCTGGACGTGACCATCTTCGCCCAGGGCGTTTCGTCCCAGGCGCAGACCGGGTTTCCCTCGCAAGAACGCAAATATCCTGTGATCAGCGGTGAGCGGCTCGCGCTCAAAGGCTGGCTGGGTGCGTTTGAGGCGAGCTGGGACAAGACCAACGCTATCGACCTGGACCTTTGCACACGATGCAATGCCTGCGTCGCCGTGTGCCCCGAAGGCGCCATCGACCTGAGCTACCAGGTTGACGCGGCCAAATGCACATCCCACCGTGATTGTGTGGCCGTATGCAAGGTGGCCGGTGCCATTGACTTCAACCGCTCGCCGCAAACACTCACGGAAGCATTTGACCTGGTGCTCGATCTCGGCGCCAAACCGCTGGTCGCGCTGCACGCGCCACCGCAAGGCTACTTCGCCCTGAATGCCTCCGCCGGCCTCGCCTCACCCGGCTTGCTGGCCACCGTGGTCAAGCTGCGCGACATGGTGGGCGAGTTTGAAAAGCCCAAATTTTTTGCCTATAAACAAAAACTCTGCGCCCACAGCCGCAACGAAACCGTGGGTTGCAACGCCTGCATCGACATCTGCTCGGCCGGCGCCGTCAGCAGCGAAAAAAGCCGGCAGCAGATCGTCGTCAACCCCAACCTGTGTGTGGGTTGCGGCGCGTGCACCACGGTGTGCCCGACAGGCGCGCTCACCTACGCCTACCCGCGTGCCAGCGAGCAGGGCGTTCGCATCAAGACCCTGTTGTCGGCGTACGCCAAAGCCGGCGGCACGCAACCGGTGCTGCTGTTTCACAGCCAGGACAGCGGCCAGCAGGCGGTCGAGGCTCTGGGCCGCGCTGCGCGGCTGCAAAAAACCGTGCGGGGCGTACCAGCCAATGTGATCCCGCAAGCGCTATGGCACACGGCCAGCGTGGGCCTGGACTTGTGGCTCAGCGCCATCGCATTCGGTGCGTCGCAAGTGGCGGTGCTGGTAACGCGTGAAGAAGCTCCCGCCTATCTTGAAGGCCTGGCCGAGCAAATGCGCGTGGCGCAAACCCTGCTCAATGGCCTGGGCTATGCCGGCGTGCACCTTCATTTGTTGCAAGCCGGCGAGGGCGCTGATGCCATTGCCGGGCTGGACGCCAGCCTGCAAACGCTGGCGCGCGGCCGCCCTGCCGTGCCCGCCACTGCCGCGCGCTTTGCCGTGGCGCAAGAAAAGCGCAGCACGCTCGACATGGCGCTGGACCATCTCATGGGCCATGCGCCCGCCGCCTTGCCCGAGGCGATCGCGCTGCCCGCCAAAGGCTCGCCCTTCGGCAGCCTGACCGTCAACGCAGACACCTGCACGCTGTGCCTGAGCTGTGTGAGCGCGTGCCCCGCCAGCGCACTGCAAGACAATCCCGACCGCCCGCAGCTCAAGTTCATCGAAAAAAACTGCGTACAGTGCGGCCTGTGCGCCACCACTTGTCCCGAGGATGCCATCACGCTGCAGCCGCGCCTGTTGCTCACACCGCTACGCAAAGAGGCGCGTGTGCTCAACGAGAGCCAGCCCTACCAGTGCATACGCTGCAGCAAACCCTTCGGCACGCTCAAGGCCATCGAGTCCATGCTGGGCAAGCTTGCGGGGCACGCGATGTTCCAGGGTGCGGCCGCCGACCGGCTCAAGATGTGCAGTGACTGCCGCGTCATCGACATCTATTCCGCCGACAACGAACTGAAAATCACGGACATCCGGTGAGCAACAGCTTCCCGACTCCAGACGCCACCATGACGCAAGCCCAACTCACCGCCTCCACCCTGGACGAAGAAACCGCGCGAGCCGAAGTCTATGGCGTGCTGGCCGCCCTTTACTACGCCGCGCCCTCCGCGGAGCTGCATGAAAACCTTCGCATTGCAGTAACGGAGGCGCCCGCCGCCGGTGGGTTGCTTGAAAGTTCGTGGAGCGAACTCGTGGCCGCCGCCCGCACGCAGAGCCTTGCAGATGTCACGCGGGAGCATGATGCCCTGTTCGGCGGCGTTGGCAAGCCTGAGGTGTACCTCTTTGGTTCGCACTACCTCAGCGGTTTCCTCAATGAGAAGCCTTTGGCGGCCTTGCGCACCGACATCGCCGCGCTGGGCCTGGCGCGTGACGAGGCCATGCCCGAAACCGAAGACCACGTGGCCTACCTGTGCGAAGTCATGCGCTACCTGATTGCCGGTGACGACGTGGAGGTCGCCAATCTCACGCGGCAGCGCGAATTTTTCGCGCGCCATGTCCAGCCCTGGGTGCCGCTGATGTGCGATGCCATCACGGCGCATCCCAAGGCGCATTTTTATGCCGCTCTCGCGGCCTTTACCCAGACCTTCATCGGCGTTGAGGCGCAGGGCTTCGACATGCTGGCCTGACGGGGTGCATGAATTTTTTTCTCAAAATGAGACAGCTTTTGAATGGCCAACCGGCCATAGCCGCCGAGTCTGACAATAAGATCGCTTATCGTTTTCCCTAGACTTGGACGTTGAGCGGCGCTAACCATTGTGGTGCGCAGCGCTCTGCCTTACAGTACTATGCAAACGGTTACATAGCCAGCAAGCCTTCCCCTGGAGATCACCATGCAGGACAGCCAGCCAAAACCCTCACGCAGGGGATTCTTTTTCGGCGCAGCCGCCACGGGCGCGGCAGCCGCGGCCATCGTCGCTTTGCCCGGCGCACCTGCGCTTCAAGCCGAGCTTCCAGAGCCCAAGCCGGCCCCTGAAAAAGGCGGCGGCTACAGCCTCTCGGAACACGTCAAGCGCTACTACAAGACCACCCGCATCTAGGTAGCCTTGGCTTCCAGTTCAGCCCGACCGGCCCCCGATTTCACCTTCTACGGAGAGCTTCATGCTGCTCACGAAAAAATCTTCTGATGTCCATCCCGTGCATCGCGCGGGTTCCGCGCGCTTTGTGCAAAGCCTGTCGCGGGGCCTGTCCAATGCGCTGCCCACCATGGACCGCCGCGCCTTCCTGCGCCGCTCCGGCCTGGGTGTCGGCGTCGGCCTGGCCGCTACGCAATTAACCCTGGTCAAAAAAGCCAAGGCCGCCACACCGGGCGCCGGCGACGGCACGGGAAAGATCGAAGTCAAGCGCACCGTTTGCACCCACTGCTCGGTGGGTTGTGCTGTAGACGCGGTGGTTGAGAACGGCGTCTGGGTCCGCCAGGAGCCGGTGTTCGACTCTCCCATCAACCTGGGCGCCCATTGCGCCAAGGGTGCTGCCCTGCGCGAGCACGGCCACGGCGAATACCGCCTGCGCTACCCGATGAAGCTGGTGAACGGCAAATACGAGCGCATCAGTTGGGACGTCGCCCTCAAGGAAATCACCGACCGCATGCTGGAGCTGCGCAAGGCCAGCGGCCCTGACTCGGTGTATGTGGTGGGGTCGTCCAAACACAACAACGAGCAGGCCTACCTGCTGCGCAAGTGGATGAGCCTGTGGGGCAGCAACAACTGTGACCACCAGGCCCGCATCTGCCACTCCACCACGGTGGCCGGCGTTGCCAACACCTGGGGCTACGGCGCCATGACCAATTCGTACAACGACATGCAAAACAGCAAGGTCGCCCTGTACATCGGCTCCAATGCGGCCGAGGCCCATCCCGTCAGCCTGCTGCACATGCTGCATGCCAAGGAAACCGGCTGCAAGATGATCGTGGTCGATCCGCGCTTTACCCGCACCGCCGCCAAGGCCGACGAATACATCCGCATCCGCTCCGGCTCCGACATCCCCTTCCTGTTCGGCATGCTGTATCACATCTTCAAGAACGGCTGGGAAGACAAGAAGTACATCAACGACCGTGTCTACGGCATGGACAAGGTCAAGGAAGATGTGCTGGCCAAATGGACGCCGGACAAGGTGGAAGAAGCCTGTGGCGTGCCCGAGGCGCGTGTCTACATGGCTGCCGAGATGATGGCCAAGAACCGGCCGTCCACCATTGTCTGGTGCATGGGCCAGACCCAGCACACCATCGGCAACGCCATGGTTCGTGCTTCGTGCATCCTGCAGCTGGCGCTGGGCAATGTCGGTGTTTCCGGCGGCGGCACCAACATTTTCCGCGGCCACGACAACGTGCAGGGCGCCACCGACGTCGGCCCCAACCCCGATTCGCTGCCCGGTTACTACGGCCTGGCCGAGGGCTCCTGGAAGCACTTCGCAAAAATCTGGGGCGTCGAGTTCGACTGGATAAAGGGCCGTTATGCCTCTGCCGCCATGATGGGCAAGCCCGGCATCACGGTCTCGCGCTGGATCGACGGCGTGATGGAGAAAAACGAATTCATCGACCAGGACTCCAACCTGCGCGGCGTCTTCTTTTGGGGCCACGCGCCCAACTCACAGACGCGCGGCCTGGAAATGAAACGCGCGATGGACAAGCTGGACCTGCTGGTGGTGGTGGACCCGTATCCATCGGCCACCGCCGCCATGGCGGCCATGCCCGGCAAGGCTGAAGACCTCAACCCCAACCGCGCGGTGTACCTGCTGCCGGCCGCCACGCAGTTTGAAACCAGCGGCTCGGTGACGGCTTCCAACCGTTCCATCCAGTGGCGCGAAAAAGTGATCGAGCCGCTCTGGGAGAGCCGCACCGACCACATGATCATGCACCAGTTCGCCGAAAAGCTCGGCTTTGCCAAAGAGCTCTCCAAGAACTACAAGATGCAAAAGGTCAAGGGCATGGACGAGCCCGTGCCCGAAGACATCCTGCGCGAGATCAACAAGACCTGCTGGACCATCGGCTACACCGGCCAGAGCCCTGAGCGCCTCAAGGCGCACATGCGCAACATGCACCTGTTCGACGTCAAGACCCTCAAGTCCAAAGGCGGCGTCGACAAGGCAACCGGCTACGACACCACGGGTGATTACTTCGGCCTGCCATGGCCCTGCTACGGCACGCCCGAGATGAAACACCCGGGCTCGCCCAACCTGTATGACACCTCCAAGCACGTGATGGAAGGCGGCGGTAACTTCCGCGCCAACTTCGGCGTGGAACGCGAAGGCAAAAACCTGCTGGCTGAAGACGGCTCTTGTTCCAAGGGCGCCGACATCCAGACCGGCTACCCCGAGTTCGATCACCTGCTCGTGAAAAAACTCGGCTGGTGGGACGAGCTGACCGACGCCGAGAAAACCGCCGCCGAAGGCAAGAACTGGAAGACCGACTCCTCAGGAGGCCTGATCCGCGTCGTCATGAAGAACCATGGCTGCCATCCTTTCGGCAATGCCAAGGCGCGCGCCGTGGTCTGGAACTTCCCCGACGCCATTCCGCAGCACCGCGAGCCGCTTTACGGCAACCGGGCCGACCTCATGGCCAAGTACCCGACGCACGACGACAAGAAAGCCTTCTGGCGCCTGCCCACGCTGTACAAAACCATCCAGCAAAAGAACATCGCCGACAAGGTGCATGAGAAATTCCCGCTGATCATGACCTCGGGCCGGCTGGTGGAATACGAAGGCGGCGGCGAAGAAACCCGCTCCAACCCCTGGCTGGCCGAGCTGCAGCAAGAGATGTTCATCGAGATCAACCCCAAGGTCGCCGCCGAAAAAGGCATACGCAATGGCGAACGCGCCTGGGTCAGCACGCCCACCGGCGCACGCCTGAACGTACAGGCCCTGGTCACCGAACGTGTCGGGCCCGACACGGTGTTCATGCCTTTCCACTTCTCGGGCCGCTGGCAAGGCGCCGACATGCTGGCGTACTACCCGAATGGCGCGGCACCGGTTGTGCGCGGCGAGGCGATCAACACGGCAACAACTTACGGCTACGACAGCGTCACGATGATGCAAGAAACAAAAACGACGGTCTGCAACGTCGAAAGGGCATAAACATGACCCCCACGCTTTTCACTTCGTGTAATGCGCTGCCCCCCGAGGGGGCCGCTGCGCCTGCGGCCCGGCAAAGCCGGTTCCGCGGCCCCTGCTTGGGCAGAGCCCCGCGCAAGCTTCCGATCAACCGGTTTTCTCTGGAGACGTCATGGCACGCATGAAATTTGTTTGTGATGCGGAGCGCTGCATCGAATGCAACGGCTGCGTCACCGCCTGCAAAAACGAAAATGAAGTCCCGTGGGGTGTGAACCGCCGCCGCGTGGTCACGCTCAACGACGGTGTCCCTGGTGAAAAATCCATCTCGGTGGCCTGCATGCACTGCAGCGACGCACCCTGCATGGCTGTCTGCCCCGTCAACTGTTTTTACCGCACCGAAGAAGGCGTGGTGTTGCACGACAAGGACGTCTGCATTGGCTGCGGCTATTGCTCATACGCTTGCCCCTTCGGCGCGCCGCAGTTCCCGGCTGCCGGCACGTTTGGCGTGCGCGGCAAGATGGACAAATGCACCTTCTGCGCCGGCGGTCCTGAAGTCAACGGCAGCCAGGCCGAGTTTGAAAAGTACGGCCGCAACCGCCTGGCCGAAGGCAAGCTGCCGGCCTGCGCCGAAATGTGCTCGACCAAGGCCCTGCTCGCCGGCGACGGCGATGTGGTCGCCGACATCTTCCGCAACCGTGTGGTGCAACGCGGCAAGGGCGCCGAAGTCTGGGGCTGGGGCACGGCCTACGGATCCAAACAGGCAGGCCAGCCGCCCGCAGGAGCCAAATCATGATGCGCCTTCTTGTCTTGACCCTCTCCTTGTCGGCTTTGTCGGCCTGCGGCGAAAAACCGCAGACCCTGGGCAGCGGTGTGAAAAGCGACGGCGCCGCCTACCAGGGCGTGCAAACCCAGTTTGCGGCGCCAGGCTGGAAGGCCGGCGACAAGACCAGCTGGGAGCAAGGCCTCAAGGCCCGCGCACAAAACAGCCAGAACGAGTACACCAAGACAGGTAACTCGAAATAGTGACCGGAGGCCTTATGTTTTGTGCGCGACCAGCTATATTTTTCATAGCGGCCAGCCTGGCGGGACTTGCCTGTGCGCAAGCGCCTGCGGCTCCGCCGGCCACCGCCGCGCCTGCCACCGCTCCCGCTGCCACCGGCGGCATCCAGGGCCAGAACATCTTTGAGGTCAAGCCCGAAGCCAGCGCCGACCCCAACTACGCCAAGCAGACCAATGGTGAACGCGCCAAAGTGCAGCCGGGCAACAACGCGCCCATGTGGCGCCAGGTGGGCGAGGGCGTCACCGGCTACAGCAGCCTGCCCAAGAGCGAAGCGCCCGAAGCCGGCAACCTGATTCAGCCCTTTGTGCAGTACCCCGGCTCACGCCTGACCAACGCCGGCGAAGCCTGGCGACAGGTGCGCAACAACTGGATCATTCCCTATGGGGGCTCGCTGTTCCTGATCGTGCTGTTGGCCATCGCGATTTTTTACTTCAGCAAGGGTTCGATCAAAACCCACGGCGTCGACACCGGCCGCAAGATCGAGCGCTTCACGCCGTTTGAGCGTGCCGCGCATTGGTCCAACGCGATTGCGTTCTGCATCCTGGCCATCTCAGGCCTGGTCATGGCATTCGGCAAATTCTTCCTGCTGCCCGTCATTGGTGGCGCGCTCTTCGGCTGGCTGACCTGGACCCTCAAGACCATGCACAACTTTGCCGGCCCGCTGTTCGCGGTGTCGCTGGTGATCGTGTTCCTGACCTTCCTGCGCGACAACTGGCCGCAAAAGGGCGATCTGCACTGGCTGGCCAAAGGCGGTGGCCTGATCACGGGCGGCGAAGAACCGCCTTCGAACCGTTTCAACGCCGGCGAAAAACTCATCTTCTGGGGCGGCGTGTTCTTCCTGGGCATCGTGGTGGTGTCGTCGGGCTTTGTGCTCGACAAGCTGCTGCCCGGCCTGATCTATGAGCGCTCGACGATGCAGGTCGCACACATGGTGCACGCCGTGGCCACCGTGCTCATGATGTGTTTGTTCCTCGGCCATATCTACCTCGGCACCATCGGCATGCAGGGCGCCTACAAGGCCATGCGTACAGGTTACGTCGATGAGACCTGGGCCCGTGAGCACCACGAATACTGGTATGACGATGTCAAAGCCGGGAACATTCCGGCCCAACGCAGCAAGCCTGTTGACCCGCCCGGCCAGACGGCGCAGGCATAAGCCCCGAAGAGTTGTAGTGAGGAATCCCATGAAAAAAATTCTGATCATGAGCTTGCTGGCCGCCGCATCGGCCGCGTCGCTGGCCAAACTGCCCGCCCTGAGCGACGAAGCCAAGGCCAAGGCCGCAGAAGCGGCCGCCAAGACCGCCTGGACCGGCAAGCTGGAGGCCTACCAACTGTGCAAGTCGCAAGACAAGGTCGCCGCCAGCTATTACAAAACGGCCAAGGCCACCGGCAAAGAGACCAAACCGCCGACGCCTGCACCTGCTTGCGCGGACCCCGGCCCCTTCGCCTACACCCCGCCTGCAGCAAAGCCGATCGAAGCGGCCGGCGCGCATTCACCCGCAGGCAACGCTACCAGCCCGCCCAGTACCAAGCAGCCCGATGCGGTTGGAAACCCCGCCAAGAAGTCCTGATCCACTTCCAGGCTCATTCCACTTCCCGAAAGGCCGACTCCGCAAGGGGCCGGCTTTTTTGTTGTAGTCTTCCCTCATGCCCGCCTCGACATCTCTTCCCTCACGCCTGCCCCGGCTGACCAACGCCCAGGCGCCCCTGACCTGCGAGGTTGATGCCGTCAATGAATATGGCGAGACGCACAAGGTCGCCATCCCCGCCGAGCGTGCCCTCACCGTGTATGTCGACAAACGCGAGCTTGTGACGCTCATGACATTGGGCGCTCACCCTGAGCTGCTGGTGCTCGGCTACCTGCGCAACCAGCGGCTGGTCAAGGATGTGGCCGATATCGAATCGATCACCGTCGACTGGGACGTGGGCGCGGCCGCCGTCAAGACGCACCACGGCATTGAAGACATTGAAGAGAAAACCTCGCGCCGTGTGGTCACCACGGGTTGCGGGCAGGGCAGTGTGTTTGGCGGCCTGATGGACGAAGTCGACGGCATCGTGCTGCCCGCAGATGCGCACATCACCCAGGCCCAGTTGTATTCCCTCGTCAACACCATACGGCTCAAGGAAACCACGTACAAATCCGCCGGCTCGGTGCATGCGTGTGCATTGTTTGCGATGACGGCGGGCGACCCTGAAATGCTGCTCTTCGTGGAAGACGTGGGCCGCCACAACGCCATAGACACCATCGCTGGCTGGATGTCAATCAATAGGGCCCCCACGCTCGGCACTGACGTGTCCTCGCTGCCCCCCGAGGGGGCGTTGCGCCTGCGGCCTGGCAAAGCCAGTTCCGCGGCCCCGGCTGGTGAAGAGGGTGAGCCCGCGGTCGGTGCTTCGTCGACCGATCTCGGCTGGGACGGACTGGTCTTCTACACCACCGGCCGCCTCACCAGCGAAATGGTGATCAAGTCCGCGCAGATGGGGGTGCCCATCGTGGTCTCGCGCAGCGGCATCACGCAGATGGGCCATCAGGTCGCGCAGTCAGTCGGCCTGTGCGCGATTGGCCGCGCCACCAACAAGCGTTTTGTCTGTTATGCCAACCCGCAGCGGCTCAAGCTGCAGCCAGAACTGGCTGGCCCCCGCCCTCGCAATGTGGGCGCTGAGCCCTGAATCTGCCGTGGCATGATGCCGCCATGCACGACGCCCACGTCCAACACACCTCGCCTGGCATCCCGGAACCCTTGCTGAGCCCGGTGGACTGCGGCCGTCCTGATACCTCTGGCCGGCTGAGCACATTGCGCTGGATACAGGAGGGAGTTCGTGCTGCGTTTTTCCTGCCTGTCCGCGTGGCGGGGAAAACACCGACGCCATTGCAGGTGATGGGCATTGTGATTCTGGCCGCAACCATGGAAGTTGCGTTGATGCGGCTGGAAATTGCAGGCCCCGCGGTGTTTAACCTGCAGGCCTGGTTGTCGACATGGTGGACGATCGGGTTGGGCGTTGGCCTGGCGTGGTGGGCTTTTCCTGCTTCGGCAGTTGTGCCTGCCCCTGAAGCGGACGAGCCGGTTCCCGGTGACCAACCGCCTCGCGGTGTGGCGGCCTTTTTCGCGCTGTGGCTGGCAGCGGGGCTGCCCAATGTGCTGCTCGCCCAGGGCGTGGTTGCTGCGATTGCGCACGGCTGGATCAAGGCGGCGGTGTTTTCCGCTCCCTGGTTTTACTGGGCGTTGTATGCGGCGGTGACAGCCTGGGCGCTTGGCGTGAGCCTTTTCCTCTTCGTGCGTTTCGCCGGATGGACCTGGCGGACTGCCGTATTTGCGCTGGTCCTGCTGGCAACCACAGGCGTGTCCGCCTGGCAATTCGAGGCGCGTACCTGGGGGGTGGACTATGCGAGCCAGGCCACCGAAGAGAGCAGGCCCCGTCTGCAACTGAGCCAGCAGGTTTTTGAAGAGCAGCAGGCGCTGATGGAAAAGACGATGGCCGCCATCGAGCCGCAGCGCCGCGGTATCACCGATGTCTACGGCCTGGTGTTTGCCCCTTATGCCGCAGAAGATGTATTCCTGCGGGAAAGCACCATGGTCAGCCGTGTGCTTGCCGAGCGCTTCGATGCCGAAGGCCGCGTGATGCACCTGGTCAACCATGCGAGCACCGTGCAAACCCATCCCTGGGCCACCACACTGAATTTGCAGCGCGCCATCGACGCGCTGGCCCAGCGCATGGATCGCGACAACGACGTGCTGGTGGTCTACATGACTTCGCACGGCGCCAGCGACTTCAAGCTGGCCGCCTCCCACTGGCCGCTGCAGGTACCCCCGCTCAGTCCCGGCGAGCTGCGTGAAGCGCTCGACAACGCCGGTATCCGCCACCGCGTCATCGCGATATCGGCCTGCTATTCCGGCGGCTGGATCGACACCCTGGCCAGCGACACCACCCTGGTCATGACAGCTGCTGACGCCACCCACACCTCCTATGGTTGTGGGCGCCTGTCCGAACTGACTTTCTTCGGCCGCGCCATGTTTGACGAGCAGCTGCGCAAGACGCACTCGTTCGAACAGGCTTTTTCCCGCGCTGTGCCGGTGATCAGACAGCGTGAGATCGACGCCGGCAAGGACGACGGCTTTTCCAACCCGCAGATCAGGGCGGGAACCGGCATCGGACCCGTGCTGCGCGCGCTGGAGCAGCGGCTGGATGCCTTGCCGGGCGCTCCGGTTTCGGCCCCAGCTCCAGCCCCGGTGGTGGCGGGACCCGGCTTCAAAACGTCTCCGTAACCCTCCGCTAAATCCCTGGCAAATCCCGGCCATGATGCCGGGATGCGGACTTTGCGTTATGGTCTGCGCATGAACACCCTTTTCCTCAAGCTCGGCTGGAAAACCCTGTTGCGTGACCTGCGCGCCGGCGAGCTGCGCCTCCTGATCGTCGCGGTGACCCTGGCGGTTGCTGCGCTCACCGCGGTCGGTTTTTTTGCCGATCGCCTCAAGGGCGGCCTGCAACGCGATGCCCGTCAGCTGCTGGGCGGCGACGCCGTGATCCGCAGCGACGGCATCACGCCGGCCGCCTTCATTGCCAAGGCGCAGGCGCTGGGCCTGAAGGCCATCTCCACCGTCACCTTTCCCACCATGGGCCGCGCCACCGACGCTGATGGCGGCGCCAGTAAGCTGGTGGCTTTCAAGGGGGTGCCGGAAGGTTATCCGCTGCGCGGCAGCATGAAAATCGCCGACAGCCTGGACGGCCCCGGCGAAGACACGCGGGAGGTGCCGGCCCCCGGCACGGCCTGGGCCGACGCTTCGCTGCTCGACGCGCTGGGCCTCAAGCTCGGCCAGGCCCTGTTGATGGGCGACGCCAGCTTCAAGGTCACCCGCGTCATCGTGCAGGAGCCCGACCGCGGCGCCGGGTTCATCAGCTTTTCTCCCCGCGTGATGATCAACCAGGTCGACGTGGCCGCCACCAACCTGATCCAGCCCGCCAGCCGCACCAACTACCGCTTTGCTGTGGCCGGCGACGACAAGGCCGTCAAGGCCTATGTGAAATGGGCCGCAGACGAGATCAAGAAACCCGGTGCAGAGTCCGGCATCCGCGGCGTGCGCCTGGAGTCGCTCGAATCGGGTAGCCCCGAGATGCGGCAGACGCTGGACCGCGCCGAGAAATTCCTCAACCTGGTGGCCTTGCTGGCGGCCCTGCTGAGCGCGGTGGCCGTGGCCATCGTCGCGCGCGGTTTCGCCACCAAGCACCTGGACGACTGCGCCATGCTGCGCGTGCTGGGCCAGCCCCAGCGCACCATTGCGCTGGCCTACACCTTTGAGTTTGTCGTGGCCGGCATGCTGGCCAGCGCGCTTGGCGTGGCGCTGGGTTTCGCCGTGCATTACGCCTTTGTGCTGCTGCTGGCCGGGCTGGTTGAAACCGCTTTGCCGGCGGCCACCTGGTGGCCCGTCGTGTTCGGCATGGGCATGGGCCTGACGCTGCTGCTGGCCTTTGGCCTGCCGCCGGTGCTGCAGCTGGCGCAGGTGCCGCCGCTGCGCGTCATTCGCCGCGACGTCGGCAACCTCAAACCCGCGTCAATGGCGGTGCTGGGCGTGGGTGTGGCCGGCTTTGCGGCCCTGCTGGTCGCTGCCAGCAGTGATTTGAAACTGGGCCTGATTGCGGTTGGCGGCTTTGCCGGCGCTGTGCTGGTGTTCGCCGCGGCCAGTTTTGCCGCCGTCAAGCTGCTGCGCGCCAGCGTGAACGAAGTCACCGCCCCGCGTTGGCTGGTACTGGCCACGCGGCAGCTGTCTGCCCGGCCCATGTATGCCGTGGTGCAGACCAGCGCCCTTGCGGTCGGCCTGCTGGCCCTGATGCTGCTTGTGCTGCTGCGCACAGACCTCATCAGCAGCTGGCGCAAGGCGACGCCGCCCGATGCGCCCAACCGTTTTGTCATCAATGTGCAGCCGGAGCAGGGCGAGGCTTTCCAGAAAGCGTTGCGCGACGGCGGCGTGAAGAAGTTCGACTGGTACCCCATGATCCGCGGCCGTCTGGTGGCAGTCAACGGCAAGGCCGTCACGCCCGACGACTTTGAAGACGACCGCGCCAAACGCCTGGTGGACCGCGAATTCAATCTTTCCAACAGTGCCGACATGCCCGGTCACAACCAGGTCACCGGCGGGCGCTGGACAGGCGGTGAAAAAGACGCCGTGAGCGTGGAAGACGGCCTGGCCAAAACACTGGGCCTCAAGCTCGGCGATTCATTGCGCTTTGATATCGGCGGCCAGCTCAGCGAGGCGAAGATCACCAGCCTGCGCAAGGTCGACTGGGGTTCCATGCGCGTCAATTTCTTTGTGATGTACCCGGTGGCGCAATTGCCTGCCGATGTCCCTGTGTCCTTCATCAGCGCGTTTCGTGCACCCGAGGCGCTCGCTGTGGCACCCGGCCAGCCGCAGCCCCAGAGTTTTGACAACACGCTGGTCAGGGCGTTTCCCAACATCACCAATGTCGACATGAGCAGCACGCTGGCGCAGGTGCAGCGCGTGCTTGACCAGGTGATACGTGCGGTGGAATTTTTGTTCGGCTTCACGCTGGCCGCGGGCCTGGTCGTGCTCTTCGCCGCCATCACCGCCACGCGCGAAGAGCGCGCCCGCGAGTTCGCCATCATGAGGGCCGTGGGTGCGCGTGCTTCGCTGCTGCGGCAGGTGCAGCGGGCTGAATTGGCGGGCGTTGGTTTGCTGGCTGGCTTTCTGGCTTCCATCGTTGCGTTGGCCGTGGGCTGGGGTTTGGCGAGGTTTGTGTTTGACTTCAGCTGGACTGGTTCGTGGACGGTGCCTTTGGTGGGCAGCCTGGCGGGGGCTTTGCTGGCGCTGGCGGCGGGGTGGTGGGGGTTGAGGTCGGTTTTGAATACGCCGGTGGTGGAGACTTTGCGGAAGGCGCAGTAAGGTTTCTTGCCCTTGGCTTGTTCTTGCTCCGGCGTTGAGCTTTTTGCTGAAGGCGGTTGGCCGGGGGTTGCCCGGCATGCAACTCACTTTCTTTTGCTTCGCCAAAAGAAAGTAAGCAAAGAAAAGGCGACCCTGGTTCCTGCGTCCCTGCGCTTCGCTACGGGCAACCTGCGGTGCTCGGTCCAGCCGGGGTCAAAAACAACTCGCCTTCGGCTCAAACAAGTTTTTGCCCTGATCCGTCTGGGCCTCCGCTCCTCGGCGCATCCACAAGGGGGTGGGAGAGGAATACTGAACAGCCAACAACCGAATACCAGAACCCGAACACCTGAAGAAACAAGGACACGCCATGGCGTGTCCTTGTTGGTATTGGAGTTGGTATTTGTTTTCAGTCCCCGCTCCCGATTAGCCCTTCTGTATGCGCCGAGGAGCACAGGTTCAGGCGGATCAGGGATCGCGATTGTCTGAGCCGAAGGCGAGTTCGAGCGAGACCCCGCCTGAACCGAGCACCGCAGGTTGCCCGAAGCGAAGCGCAGGGACGCAGACAGCAGGGTCGCCTTTTCTTTTGCTTACTTTTCTTTTGGCGAAGCAAAAGAAAAGTGAGTAGCCGCCGGGCTACCCCCGGCCAGCAGCTCTCAGAAGAAGACGCATAGCCGGAGCGAGAACCGGCCAATGACCCCTCTCAACCAACCCCAAACCCCAACATTCGATAATCCAAAGATGCAGATAGAAGAAAAGCCCCCAGGAAACCCTCCCTTCGAAACTCCCTACGCCTGGATAGGCGGCGAAGAGCGCGTCAAGGCATTGGTCGAGCGCTTCTACGACCTGATGGACCTGGAGCCCGGCTACACAGCCCTGCGCGCCGCGCACGGCAGCACCCTGGACAACGCCCGCCAGCGCCTCTTCTGGTTTTTATGCGGCTGGCTGGGCGGGCCGCAGTACTACACCGACCGCTTCGGCCACCCGCGCCTGCGCATGCGCCACATGCCGCAGCAAACCGGCGGCGGCTCGATCGGCATTGCCGAGCGTGACCAGTGGCTGGCGTGCATGGACCAGGCCATGCGTGAAACCGGTGTTGATGAAGCGCTGCGCACGCGGCTCAATGCGTCGTTTTTCCAGACGGCCGACTGGATGCGCAACAGGGGCGAGTGATGATGCAGCGCCCCGGTGCAATGCCGGGTCACTGAATGCTATCAAAAATATAGCTGCTAGCGCCTGACTGCAAAGGGATGCGGCCGGTATTGATCCCGCTAGATAGCGTATCGGCGCCGGCCGTGAGGCAGCACGTTGTGAAGCCACATGCGCTCACGAATGTGCGCCCGTAGCGAGTTGGCCGACAAATCATCCGGATGATCCTCACCGCGATTGCGCGGGGCTTCTGCTGCCTTGGCGGGTTCGGGTTGCCTGTCTTTCTGGATGAAGTTGGTTTCCCTGAGCACATGGCCGCGCACAAAATCTCCCTGCCCGTCAATTTCGTCATACCAGTACACCGACGTCACGTGGGTTTCACTGGCTTCCACCTTGATGTCCCTTTGGACGATCCGGTGGCCATCTTCAATGCCAAGTTTTTTCCTGTGCAGCGCATTCATCCAGACAACTCCTCTTTGTTTTAGTAAGGCGACTCTAACGAGATGTGACGCATTGCGCGGATGCCCCTGGCAACTAAAGAAGAGGTCGGCGCCATATTCCACGCGCCAGTGGCCTGAGGCCAACGGAAATGAGCATTCGTTCACATCCATGGCGGCTCACTCCGGATCGTCAGGCTCGAGAGCGGTGTCGGGCTCGTCTCCGCATCGAGAGAGTTGGGCGTTTGTGCAGACCTCATCTCCCGATGTAGTCCGCCAACTCCTCCGGCGATCCGTTGGGAAAGGCTTCCTTCAGGCAGTCCAGGAAAGCGGATACGCGGGCGCTCAGCAGGCGGCGTGATGGATAGAGCGCCCAGAGGGCAATCTCAGGCCCTTTCACGTCGCCCCAATGCACCAGGGTTCCGGCTGCGAGATCGTGGGAGATCAGCGAAAGCGGAATACGCGCCGCCCCGACATTTGCCCGGACTGCATCACGGACCATGAACAGCGATGACAGGCGCAGGACGGGGTCCACCGCAAACCGTTGTTCACCGCCTGGCCCCGTCATTTCCCAGGGTTCATTCGGGTTTCCTGCCCCGCCTGCCCGCATCACCACCGGAACAGGCGCCTTGCCTGATGGGCGGCTCAGGTCAGGACTGGCCACCACAACCAGGCGGTCCCGCAAGAAAATCCGCCCCACCAGGTTTTCGTCCGGGTCGGGGTTGACGCGGATCACCAGGTCGTAGCCCTCTTCCACCATATCGACCGGGCGATCTTCAGGGATGACCTCGAGCCGGACCTCGCGATGCCTCAGCGCGAACCGGGCGGCGAGCTTGCCCATGGCGGCTTGCGAGAAGAGCAGTGGCGCACTCACCCTCAATGTGCCTCGCGGCGTCTCACCGCCGGAGGTAATCGTGGCGACCGTCTCGTCGAGTTCGGCCAGCAAAACAGATGTCTTTTCGTACAGAGAGCGTCCCTCCTCGGTGAGCTTGAGGGTCCGCGCCCCTCGCTCGAAGAGACGCAGGTTGAGGCCGCTCTCCAGGTCGGCCACCCGCCGTGACAGGGTCGCCTTGGGCCGCCCGGATTCGCGGGCGGCCCGCCCAAAGCCGCCATGCCGGGCCACGAGGTTGAAGTCTGCAAGGGCAAGCAAGTCCATATGTTCCACCAATGAGACGAAGTGTCTAAATATAACGGCTATCGGATACTGAGTGGATCAATCAAGATTGAGGCTCCTTCAACACACAACGGAGTAATTTCATGACCATCCTCATTACTGGCGCAACTGGCAACGTCGGCCGCCAGGTTATCCAGCAGCTCGTCCAGCGTGGCGCCAAAGTGCGCGCACTGGTCCGCGATCCGGCAAAGGCGAACTTCCCGGCCGGCGTCGAAGTCGTTCCAGGCGACCTGCTCGACGTGGCGGCACTGCGGAGCGCGTTCACAGGCGTGTCCACCCTGTTCCTGCTCAACGCCGTGGTCCCCGACGAGTTCACCCAGGCCCTGCTCACGCTCAATCTGGCGCGTGAAGCCGGCGTCGAGCGCGTCGTCTATCTCTCCGTGATCCACAGCGACCGCTACCTGAACGTTCCCCACTTCGCGGGCAAATTCGGTGTCGAGCGGATGCTCGAAGAGATGGGTTTCGCCGCCACCATCCTGCGCCCCGCCTACTTCATGAACAACGACCTCACCATCAAGGACGTGGTCACCGGTTACGGCGTCTATCCGATGCCGATCGGCAGCAAGGGCCTGGCCATGATCGACGCGCGGGACATCGGCGAGATCGCGGCGATCGAGCTGCTGCGCCGCGAGCAGGCGTCGAAACCGCTTCCGCTGGAGCGCATCAACCTCGTCGGCCCCGACACGCTGACAGGCGATGATGTCGCCGCCATCTGGTCAACTGTGCTGGACCGCCCGATCACCTATGGCGGAGACGACACCGCCGGCTTTGAGAAGAACCTGCTGAATTTCATGCCGCCCTGGATGGCGTACGACATGCGCCTCATGAGCGAGCGTTTTCTCACGGTGGGGATGGTTCCCGAATCGGGTGACGTCAAGCGCCTGACGACGCTCCTCGGGCGCCCGCTGCGGTCCTACCGCGAGTTCGCTACCGAAATCGCCGCATCCGCATCGGCATAAGAGCCGGCGGTATAGCAAGCCACACCAAAGGAATACCACCATGATTTATTCAACCGCTACAGTGCCCGTCAATCCGCAAGGCGAAGTGAAGCTCACGCGTGCCCAGGCATGGGCCGGCCTGGTTCTCAAGGCGCGGGACGCGCGCCGCTTCCTGCCGCCAGATCTTTGCACGCGCTGCGAAGTCGTCGAGGAAAGCGCGACGCACATCGTCCGCGAAGCCACCATCGCCGGAGCCGACCTGCGCGAGATCATTGCCTTCGAGCCCGAAAGCAAGGTGACCTTCTTCCAGGCCACCGGCCCGCGCGAAGGCGCGGTCGTCAACGAGTTGTTCGAAGACGAATCCGGAGAGCTCCAGCTGCGCTTCTACGGTTATCTCGGCCTGCGCGGCAAGACGCCGGGCGGCCCCGAAGAGCAGGCCGAGCAAGCCTGGATGGACGGCGAGCAAGGCTACAAAAGCGCGCTCGTCTCGACGCTCAGGCGCACCCGTGAACTGCTCGCGCAGGGCGAACTTTAAAGGCCGGACCATGAACACACTGAACACTGTCGGCATCTCGCTTGCTCGCCCGAAGATTCTGGTTCTTGGCGCCACCGGCGGCACGGGCCGGCTGATCGTCAGGGAAGCGCTTGCACGGG
This sequence comes from Polaromonas sp. P3_A5, assembly GCF_056403055.1. NCBI lineage: Bacteria > Pseudomonadati > Pseudomonadota > Betaproteobacteria > Burkholderiales > Comamonadaceae > Polaromonas > Polaromonas sp. P3_A5. Next base: position 3,481,223 of record NZ_JBFUGF010000001.1, on the reverse strand, counting down.
GATTCGACGTTCGCGCGCTCGTGCGCTCCCCGCAGAAGGCGAGCGGTCTCAAGGGCGCCGAGATCATCATCGGCGATGCCCTTGACGAAAGTGCGCTGCGTGAGGCCCTGCGAGGTCGCGATGCCGTCGTGAGCGCCCTGGGCACACCGGTCAGCCCGCTGCGCGAGGTGACCGTTCTCTCCTCGGCCACGCGGGCACTCGTGAGCGCCATGAAAGCGGAGCAGGTCTCGCGCCTTGTCTGCATCACGGGCATGGGCGCAGGCGACAGCGCCGGCCATGGCGGGTTCCTGTTCGACCGGCTGATCCATCCCGTTCTGTTGCGCAAGGTCTACGCCGACAAGAATCGGCAGGAGGCTGCCGTCCGCGCCAGCGGGCTGGACTGGGTTCTGGTGCGCCCTTCCGTGCTGAACGACAAGCCAGCGCGGCGCAAGATCCGTACCCTGACAGACTTGTCCGGTTTTCACGGAGGAACCATTGCGAGACAGGACGTCGCGGACTTCGTCCTGGACCAGGTGCAGGCGAATGACTGGCTGCACCGGTCCCCTCTGATATCTTGGTGACTGCCGCTCCCGGTCAAGGTCGGCAAAAGCTGGCACCAGCGGGCCGACTTGGACTCGCCGCAGGACTTGAGGCGGCAGGCATAGGAGAATCGGGGCCTGCTACCCATCCACGGCAAATAACATGCAACATGGCTTCTCCACAGCGATCACTGCGCATCGCCCGCTTCCTCTATATGTGCGCTGCAAGGCTGCGGCATGAAGCCGGTCTACCTGGCCCTTTCGGGCGGCGGCACGCGCGCCATGGTGTTTCACTGCGGCGTGCTGAGCTTCCTGGCGGAACACCAGGCGCTGGAGCGGGTCAGCAAGGTATCTACTGTTTCGGGCGGCAGCCTGCTGGTGGGCCTCTTGCTGCAGCTCAACGCGATGCGCTGGCCCGGCAGCAATGAATGCCTGGAGGTGCTGCTGCCGCGCGTGAAAACACTGCTGACCACCACAGACCTGCAGAACGCCGCCATGCGCGCCATGCTGCACCCGCGCAACTGGCGCTTTGCGCTGTCGCGTGCCAACGTGCTGGCATCGGCCATCGGCAGCACATGGGGCATCAACGCATTGATGGAAGATATTCCTGCTTCGCCGACCTGGGTGGTGAACGCTACCACCGCTGAAACCGGCAAACGCGCCAGCATCGAAGGCGACGCGCTGCGCGACTGGATGCTGGGCTCCACGCGCCTTAAGAAATTGCCGCTGCGTGACGCGATGGCCGTGTCGGCGGCTTTTCCGGGCTTGATCGGCCCTTATGTCCTGCCGACCGACAGCTTTGACTGGAAGCTGCCGATGTTCGCCTCCGGCGACGATGCCCGGCCTGCCGAAGACCGCTTTGCCCGCATCCACCTCTACGACGGCGGTGTGTACGACAACCTCGGGCTGGAGCCGTTCTTTGACGCCGGCTTTGGCCCCAAGCCCAAAATCGACGGCGTGATCATCGCGTCCGACGCAGGCGCGCCCTTGCCGGTGGGTTTTGCGATGGGCCCCCTCAGCATCTTTCGTCTCAAGCACGTGGCCGACATCATGTCCGACCAGGTCCGCGCGCTGCGCGCCAGGGGGCTCATGGCCTACGCCGCGCGCGAGCCGGGTCGCGCCGCCTACCTGCGCATAGGCGCTACCGCCCGGGAGGTCGCCGAACGCGCCGGCGCCGACTGCCCGGCCGGCGAATGGCTGGACGCAAACAGCGTCAGGGCGGCCGCTGCCTACCCCACCTCACTGAAGAAAGTGCCGCTGCCGATGTATGAGCTTGTGTTCAGGCACGGTTATGAATGCGCCGCGGCTGGACGAGCGGGGTTCGGGCTTTGAACGGCTGGCGGCTGAACCGGGACTGGTTCGAGTATCTGACTTGCTATCAAAAATATAGCTGCTCGCGCAGATCCTGATTCGGATACAGACACTTTTTGTTTGTAAAAAGTGCCTTTTCGCGGCGTCAAACCGGGTTTTTGGTGTCCGCCAAGTAAAAAAAGCAGCCCCTCGAGGCCTTTTGGGGTGGATTTCAGACATCAAATACGCCTCCCACCCAATCACATCTTGCGCGAGAAGCTATTGAATTGATAGCGCTTGGGATGCCTGCGGAATCTGTCCAGCAGGTGCCGCGGGACCGGCTTTGCCGGACCGCAGGCGCCGTCCCCTGCAAGGGGAAAAGGCACTACACGTAGTGAGTGTCGATAGGGGTGTACTCAGTCTTTCAAGGGGAGATGGCGCTACACGCAGTGAGCGCCGACAGGGGTGTGCCTAGCCAGCTTCAAGCAACACCACCAGCGCCCCGGCGCCGCCCTCGGCCGGCCGCGCCTGCACAAATGCCAGCACCTCCTGCTTCTGGATCAGCCAGCTTTGCACCTTGCCTTTGAGCACCGGCGTCTTGCCGGGAGACCCCAGGCCTTTGCCATGCACCACGCGCACGCAGCGCCAGCCGACCTTGTGTGCGTCCTTGATGAAGTGAGCCAATGCTTCGCGCGCATCCTCGCGGCGCAGGCCGTGCAGGTCAAGCTGGCCCTGGATGCTCCAGCCGCCGCGGCGCAGCTTGCGCACCACGTCAGGCCCCATGCCGGGCCGCCGAAAGCTCAGCGCTTCATCCGTGTCCAGCAGTGTTTCCACGTCGAACTCGTCCGAGATCGCTTCTCGCATCACCGCAAGTTCATCGCGTTGCTGCTGCACCGGGATGGGCGCTGCCTGCGCCACCGGCAACGCCGCCTTGTGGCCCGGCAGGTGTTTGGCCGGCAGGGCCTTGACGGGGCCGACCGCGCGCGAGAAGAGTTCTTTCTCGGCTTTGGCCCTGGCGGCTGCTGCCACGCGCGCGGCTTCCTGTTCTTTCTCAAGCTTCGCGCGGGCTTCGATGTCCCGCTTGACGGCCTTGAGGTCCTGCAAGCTTTTGAGTGCGGGCGCTTTCATGGTTGCACCTTACAGCAAGCCCAGCTCAGCCATCGACACCGCCTGGGAACTTGTCACCACAAAATGGTCCAGCACACGCACATCGACCAGCGCGAGGGCTGACTTGAGCGTTTGCGTCAGCGCCTCGTCGGCGCGTGAAGGTCTGGCGGTGCCGCTGGGGTGGTTGTGGGCCAGCACCACACTGGCGGCGTTGAGCGCCAGGGCGCGCACCACTACCTCGCGCGGGTAGACGGACGTTTGTGTCAGCGTTCCGCGAAACAGCTCTTCGAGAACGATCAGCCGGTGCTGGCTGTCGAGGAACAGCACCGCAAAAATCTCGTGCGGCCGGCTGCCCAGCTGCAGCTGCAAATAGTCGCGCACGGCCTGCGGCGTGTCAAAGAGCGTTTTTTCACGGAGCTTTTCGGCAAGCGCCCGCCGGGAAAGTTCCAGCACCGCGACCAGTTCGGCGCGTTTGGCCGGGCCCAGACCCTTGATGCTTTTGAGCGCTTCGGGGCCGGTGTGCAGCAGCCCGGCCACGCCGCCAAAGGTGTCGACCAGCTCCTGCCCCATCTGCAGCGCATTCTTGCCGGGCAGGCCGGTGCGCAGCAGCAGGGCCAGCAGCTCGGCATCGCTGAGCGCGCCGGGGCCGCGGGCCAGCAGTTTTTCGCGGGGGCGGGCGTCCTCTGGGAGGTCTTTGAGAAGCATGGAAGAAAAAGCCGGTGAAAGGGGTGAGGGGAAAGAACCACCAAAAGCAGTGCGGACCCGGACGGGTTCCCTTGCTCTGGACGGGAACAGTTTACAAACAGTTGCCGTCCCCCCACGAATGCCATGCCACGCGAGACGGTTCGCGAGATTTTGAAGCGATGCACCAAGGCAGTGACGCATGCACTGCGGCGGAGCTCACCTTGCAAGCATCGGCGCTGAAACCATTGGCATATTCCTTGCGGGCATATCCTTATTTACAGGAGTGCTCCATGAAAGTTATCGGGTCCCGTCTGTCTCTGATCTGGCTGCGCGCGCCGGTGTCCATGGCCCTGCTTGCCGCCGCCTCGCTGGCTGCCACCGGCCTGCATGCACAGGAAAAAGTACTGCGCATCGCCATGACGGCGGCCGACATTCCGCGCACCTTGGGCCAGCCCGACCAGGGCTTTGAAGGCAACCGTTTTACCGGCATCCCGATTTACGATTCGCTGACCCAATGGGATCTCTCGAAGGCCGACGCGCCGAGCGTGCTGATTCCCGCGCTTGCCACTTCCTGGGCCGTGGATGCCAAGGACAAGACCAAGTGGGTCTTCAAGCTGCGCCCCGGCGTCAAGTTCCACGACGGTTCAGCCTTTAATGCCGATGCCGTGATCTGGAACGTGCAGAAGGTGCTCGATAAGGACGCCCCGCAGTTCGACCCCAGCCAGGTCGGTGTGACCGCTTCGCGCATGCCGACCCTGCGCACCGCCCGCAAGATCGACGACATGACGGTCGAACTCACCACGAGCGAGGCCGACTCCTTCCTGCCGATCAACCTCACGAATCTGTTCATGGCCTCGCCGGCGCATTGGTCCGCCAAGCTCGCGGCCGTGCCGGCCGGCGTCACCGTACCCGCTGACCGCGCCAAGGCGGCCTGGACGGCTTTCGCCGCCGATCCGGCCGGCTCTGGCCCCTTCAAGGTCACGCGCTTCGTGGCGCGTGAGCGCCTTGAGCTGGCCGCCAACAAGGCCTACTGGGACGCCAAACGCGTGCCCAGGATCGACAAGGTCGTGATGCTGCCCATGCCCGAAGCCAATGCGCGCACCGCGGCGCTGCTGGGCGGGCAGGTCGACTGGATCGAGGCTCCCGCACCTGATGCGATGGCGCAGATCACGCAGCGCGGCTTCAAGATCTATTCCAACGCCCAGCCGCACGTGTGGCCGTGGCAGCTGTCATTCGCCGAAGGCTCGCCCTGGCTCGACAGGCGCGTGCGCCAGGCGGCCAACCTTTGCGTGGATCGCGGGGGCATCAAGCAACTGCTGGGCGGCATGATGGCCGAACCCAAGGGCACGGTGGCGCCCGGACACCCATGGTGGGGCAACCCCAAGTTCGACATCAAGTACGACGTGAAGGCAGCCCAGGCGCTGATGACGCAGGCGGGTTTTTCGGCCGCCAAGCCGCTCAAGGTCAAGGTGCAGATTTCCGCCTCAGGCTCGGGCCAGATGCAGCCGCTGCCGATGAACGAGTTTGCGCAGCAGTCGCTCAAGCAATGCTTTTTTGACGTGCAGTTCGACGTGATCGAGTGGAACACGCTGTTCACCAACTGGCGCAAGGGCGCGAAAGACCCGTCGGCCAATGGCGCCAATGCGGTCAACATCAGTTTCGCGGCGATGGACCCGTTCTTTGCCATGGTGCGTTTCGTGAGCACCAAGGCCTTCCCGCCGGTGTCCAACAACTGGGGCTACTACGGCAACGCCGATATCGACAAGCTGGTGGCCGATGCGCGTACCAGCTTCGACGAGAAGTCGCGCGACGCCGCGCTGGCCAAGCTGCACGCCCACATCGTGGACGACGCCCCCTTTGTCTGGATTGCGCACGACGTCGGTCCGCGTGCGCTGTCGGCCAGGATCAAGAACGTGGTGCAGCCCAAGAGCTGGTTCATCGACATTGCCACCATGACGATGGACTGATCACGGTGGAAAAGCCCTTTCTCCGCTGAGGAAGGGCTTCTTTTATCGCTCTCGCTTCCTCGTTTTTTCGCTTTCCCGTTCTCTCGTTCCTTATTCGAGCCAGCTTTCAACGCCAGCCCATGCTTGCCTACTTCCTGCGTCGTGTTATCTACGCCTTGCCGATCATGGTCGGCGTGGCACTCGTGTGTTTTCTTCTGGTGCATCTCGCGCCTGGCGATCCGCTGGTGTCCATCCTGCCGCCGGACGCATCGGCCGACCTGCAGGCGCAACTGCGCGAGCTCTATGGCTTTAACCGCTCGCTGCCCGAGCAGTTCGCGATGTGGGTATGGCGCGCCATGCACGGCGACCTGGGCGTGTCGATCGCGAGCAACCGTGCGGTTGCCGGCGAGGTCATGACCGCGGTCGGCAATACGCTGCGCCTGGCGGTGGTGGCCACTTTCATCGGCTTTGTGCTGGGCTGCCTGTTCGGTTTTGTGGCCGGCTACTTCCGCAACTCCTGGGTCGACCGGCTGGCCTCGATGCTGTCGGTGCTGGGCGTGAGTGTGCCGCACTACTGGCTGGGCATGGTGATGGTGATCGTCTTCAGCTCGCAGCTGATGCTGTTGCCGGCCACAGGCGCCGGCCCGGGTGGATCGAGCGACTGGGCCTGGGACTGGGAGCACATCCAGTTCCTGGTCCTGCCGGCGATCACGATGTCGGTGATCCCGATGGGCATCATCGCGCGCACGGTGCGTGCGCTGGTGGCCGACATTCTTGACCAGGAATTCATCGTCGGCCTGCGCGCCAAGGGCCTCACGCACTTCGGCGTGTTCCGCCACATGGTGAAAAACGCCGCCCCCACGGCGCTGGCCGTGATGGGCCTGCAACTGGGTTACCTGCTGGGCGGCTCCATCCTGATCGAGACCGTGTTTTCCTGGCCGGGCACCGGCTTTCTTCTGAACTCCGCCATCTTCCAGCGTGACCTGCCGCTCCTGCAAGGGACGATTCTGGTGCTGGCGCTGTTCTTCGTGGTGCTGAACCTGCTGGTCGATGTGCTGCAAACGTTGCTGGACCCCCGCATCGCCAGGGCATGACCATGAGCACCGTGACCGCCACTTCCAGCGCATCCAGCGCCTCCACTGCTGCCGTCGATGTGAAGCCGCTGCCCATGCAGCGTTCTCGCGGCTACTGGACCTCGGCCATGCTGCGCTTCACGCGCGACCCGGTCGCAATGGCCGCTGCTTTTGTGGTGCTGCTGCTGATCAGCCTGGCGGTGTTCGGCCCATGGCTCGCGCCGGCAGATCCCTACGCCTCGTCAATGCTCAAGCGGCTCAAGCCGATCGGCACCGAAGGCCTGCCGCTGGGCAGTGACGAACTCGGCCGCGACATGCTGTCGCGCCTGATCGTGGGCGCACGGCTCTCGCTTTTCATCGGCATCACGCCCGTGGTCTGTGCCTTTGCCGTCGGCTCGACGATCGGCATCCTGGCCGGCTACGCAGGCGGATTCATCAACACCGCCATCATGCGCACCATCGATGTGTTTTATGCCTTTCCGTCAGTGTTGCTGGCCATTGCACTGTCCGGCGTGCTGGGTGCGGGCATCGTCAACTCCCTGATTTCGCTGACCATCGTGTTTATTCCGCAGATTGCGCGGGTGGCCGAAAGCGTGACCACGCAGGTGCGTAACCGCGACTATGTGGAGGCGGCCAGGGCCTCGGGTGCCGGCCCCTTCACCATTGTGCGGGTGCATGTTCTGGGCAATGTGCTGGGGCCGATTTTTGTTTACGCCACCAGCCTGATCGCGGTCTCCATGATCCTCGCCTCGGGCCTGTCTTTCCTTGGGCTCGGCGTGAAACCGCCGGAGCCGGAGTGGGGCCTGATGCTCAACACGCTGCGCACCGCGATCTATGTGCAGCCCTGGGTCGCGGCACTGCCCGGGGCGATGATCTTCATCACCTCCATCTCATTCAACATCCTGTCCGACGGTCTGCGCTCCGCCATGGACAACAAGGGCTGAAACCATGGACGCAATGAACGACGTCGGAGGCCCCGCGCAGCCCTTGCTCACGATTTCCGGGCTGGTCAAGCACTTCCCGCTCAAGAAGGATCCGCTGGGCCGTGGTGGCGGTGTGGTGCGCGCCGTCGACGGTGTCGATTTCGAAGTGTTCAAAGGTGAGACGCTGGGGGTTGTCGGCGAGTCAGGCTGCGGCAAGTCGACCACGGCGCGGTTGTTGATGCAGCTGATCGCGCCTACCGGCGGCGAGGTTGTCTTCGACGGGCGAACCGTCGGCGGCCGCGACCTGCCGCTCAAGGAGTTCAGGCGCCAGGTGCAGATGGTCTTCCAGGACAGCTACGCTTCGCTTAACCCGCGGCTCACGATCGAAGACTCGATTGCCTTCGGCCCGCAGGTGCACAACGTGCCCAGGCGCGAGGCGATTGCGCGCGCACGCGACCTGCTGGCGCGCGTGGGCCTGGAGCCGCAGCGTTTTGCCGAGCGCTACCCGCACGAGTTGTCGGGCGGGCAGCGCCAGCGCGTCAATATTGCGCGTGCGCTGGCGCTGCAGCCGCGCATGGTGATTCTTGATGAAGCGGTGTCGGCGCTCGACAAATCGGTCGAGGCGCAGGTCATCAACCTGCTGCTCGACCTGAAGGCCGAGTTCGGCCTGACCTATGTCTTTATCAGCCACGATCTCAATGTGGTGCGCTACGTGAGCGACCGCGTGATGGTGATGTACCTTGGCCAGGTTGCCGAAATCGGCCCGGCCGATGCACTGTACGACGCGCCGGCCCATCCCTACACACGCGCGCTGCTGTCGTCGATGCCCTCAATGGACCCGGACCACCGCACCGAAGAAGCGGCGCTGGCCGGTGACCCGCCGAACCCGATCAACCCGCCCTCGGGCTGCCGCTTTCACCCGCGCTGTGCACTGGCCGCGCCGGTGTGCAGCCAGGTGGTGCCGGCGCGCATCGCCACCGGCGCACAGCACGCCGTGAGTTGCCTGATCCACGAACCCGGCAGCGGACACCCGGATGCTGCACCGCTGGCCAGGGCGGCGTGACCCCATGACTGCGAACGCCTCTTCTTCCTCTTCCTCGTTTCCTTCCTCTTGCGAGCCGATGGTTCGCCTGAAGGACCTCAGCGTGACATTCAGCGGCGGGCGCAAGCCCGTGCAGGCCGTGAGCGGCGTGAGCCTGGAGGTGCAGCGCGGCGAGGTGGTTGCGCTGATCGGCGAATCCGGTTCTGGCAAGAGCGTGACCATGCGCACCCTGCTGCGCCTGCACCCCGAGCGCCGCACCCGCATGGGCGGCCAGGTGCAGGTGGCCGGGCGTGATGTGCTCGCCATGTCAACCGGCGAGCTCGACGACTTCCGCGGCAAGGTCGCCTCGATGATCTTCCAGGAGCCGCTGCTGGCGCTGGACCCGGTCTATTCGGTGGGGGCCCAGATCATGGAGTCGATACGCCGGCATGAGCGTGTGGGCAAGGCTGAAGCGCACCAGCGCGCGCTGGCGCTGTTCGAGCGCGTGCGCATCCCCAGCCCCGAGCGGCGCCTTGCGGCCTATCCGCACGAGATGTCGGGCGGCATGCGCCAGCGCGCGATGATCGCGCTGGCGCTGGCCTGCAAGCCGCAGCTCCTGCTGGCCGACGAGCCGACCACCGCGCTCGACGCGACCGTGCAGATCCAGATTTTGCTGCTGCTGCGCGAGCTGCAGCGTGACCTGGGCCTGTCGGTGATCTTCGTGACGCACGATATCGGCGCGGCCGTCGAGGTGGCCGACCGCATCGCCGTGATGTACGCGGGCCGCATCGTCGAAGAAGGCACGGCGCGCGAGCTGATCCGCTCACCGCGCCATCCCTACACGATCGCGCTGCTCAAGAGCCGGGCGCACGGCGCGCTGGCACGTGGCACCCGGCTGGAAACCATAGGCGGCGCGCCGCCCGACCTGTCGGCGCTGCCGCCCGGCTGTGCCTTTGCCGAGCGCTGCGCACTGGCCACTGAGGCCTGCCGCGCCGCGCAGCCGCCGGTGGTCGAGCTGGCGCCGAACCACCGTGCACGCTGCATCCACACCGATGCCGCCGCGGCGATTGCGCCCACCCTGGTCGCCTGATCACCGCCTTCACGTTATGCCCCTGCACGACCCCGTCCACGCCTTCGTTCCCTATCCCGACGCTCCGGTGCCGCGCGCTGCCACCGGCCCGCTGTCGGATTTCAGCTTCGGCGTGAAGGACCTGTTCGATGTGGCGGGCTATCCCACAGGTGGCGGCAGCCCTTTTGTGCTGGCGATGTCCGGCATCAAGACGCGTACCGCGCCCACCGTGCAGCGGCTGCTCGATGCAGGCGCGCGGTTTTCCGGCAAGACGGTCACGGATGAGCTGGCCTTTTCGATGAACGGCAATAACGCGCACTTCGGCGCCCCCATCAACGGCGCCGCCAAAGACCGCATCACCGGCGGCAGTTCATCAGGCTCGGCCTCGGCTGTGTCTTCGGGCCTGTGCGATTTCGCGCTGGGCACGGACACCGGCGGCTCCGTGCGGGCGCCGGCCAATCACTGCGGGCTGTATGGGCTGCGCCCAACGCATGGCCGCATCAGCCTGGAGGGCGCGCTGGACCTGGCGCCCAGCCTGGACACCTGCGGCTGGTTCGCGCGGGATATTCACACCTTCGCACGGGTGGCCGACGTGTTGCTTGGCCCCGATGCCGCCGCGCTGCCAGGTCGCGTGCGGCTGCTGCATCCTGAAGACGTGTGGTCGCTGGCCGTGCCGGCGGCGGCCGTTGCGTTGCAGGGCGCCGTCGAACGGGTGCAGGGCGTGCTCGGCACTGCGCAGGGCACCACCGTGGCGCTGGAGTCCTTCGATGCGATGTACTGGAATTTCCGGTACGTACAGGCGCACGAGGCCTGGCTGACCGACGGGCCGCTGATTGAGCGCTACGCGCCGCCGCTGGGGCCGGGCGTGGCCGAGCGCTTTGCCTGGTCGCGTGATGTGACGGATGCGCAGGTCAGCGCGGGCCGTGCTTTTCGCGCGGCCTTTCGCAGCCACCTGGCCGCGCTGCTTGGCAGCGACGGCGTATTGCTGATGCCGACCATGCCCGACATTGCGCCGTTGCGCAGCGAAGGCGAGGCCGGGCTGGAGGACTACCGCAACCGCGCCATCCGGCTGCTGTGCATCGCCGGCCTGAGCGGTTTTCCGCAGCTGTCGATGCCTCTGGCCCAGCGTGAGGGCGCCCCACTGGGCCTGTCACTGCTCGGGCCGGCGGGCTCGGACCGGGCGCTGGTGGCACTGGCGCAGCACATTGAGGCTTGATGCCGAATATTTTTGATTTTCTTAAGAAGAATCAGCCCCCAGACCATGTAGAACATGCGCGACCAGCTATTGATTTGATAGCTAAAGGGCGCCTTCAGTCTGTCTCGACGGCCTGAATCTCTGCCTGAATCTTTTCTATGCGCGGGTTGATGGCAGGGCCGTCGATCTGGAGTTCGGCAAGGGTGATCGGGAGCCTGAAGCGGCGCGGACCGGCACTGCCGGGATTCACGAACAACACGCCTTCGCGCTCCTCGATCAGGGGCTGGTGCGAATGGCCCGACACGACCACCTGCACACCCGCTGCGGCCGGGTCGATGTCCAGCTCTGCAAGATCGTGGATCACATGGATCGTGACTTCGCCGATGTTCAGCCATGTCGAGACGGGCAGGGCGTCGGCCCAGGCGCCCCGGTCATTGTTGCCGCGCACCGCCGTCACCGGCGCCAGCGTTGCCAGCGCTTCGAGGACGCCCGGCTCGCAGATATCCCCGGCATGGATGATGTGATCGCATCCGCGCAGGAACGCGAGGGCTTCCGGCCTCAGGAGGCCATGGGTGTCGGAGATCAATCCAATGCGAACCACAGGCCGGGTTCCTTCAGGCAGTTGCGTAGTTCATGCAGCTTATGCAGTTCAAGCGGTTCATGCAAGCGCTGCAACCGTCACGGGTTGTTGCAGCCGGCAGGTGCCACAGTCGACGGCTGCCGCGGCGCGCTCAAGCACCACAAAATCGCCTGCGTCTACCGCCAGCAAGGCGTGGTGCCAGGTGCCGGGCGCAAGCGCCACGCCCTGGCAGCCGTCGGTGATGAAGGCGGCCAGCGTATCGCCAGAAGGCGGCGCGCCGGCCGGCGCCACCACGATGACAAAGCGGCGCTCGCCCAGTGGCACAAAAGTCTGGCTGCCCAGCGCATGGCACTCCATTTCATCGACTGCATGGGGAAAGCGCCGCGCCTGTGCGCGAAATATCGCCAGCATCGGCCGCCCTCCGTCTGCATCAAGCTGCAGGTCGCCGATCAGGTCGAAGCGCTCGGATGTCCCGCCGTTAATGGCGTGGCCTTCGGCGCCGGCCGGCACCTGCACCACGGTGCCGTAGGGCGCAAATGCGTCTGGCGTCAGCGGCTGCGGCGCGAGTACCTTCATGCTGCGGCCACACCCGCCTGGTCGAGCATCGCGTGCAGCAGCACGTTGGCGCCGGCTGCCAGGTGTTCCGGCTTGGCGTCTTCGATCTCGTTGTGCGAGATGCCGTCTTTGCAGGGGACAAAAATCATGGCGGCCGGCGCGGTGCGGGCGACGTACACGGCGTCGTGGCCGGCACCGCTCACGATGTCCAGGTGGGCCAGGCCCATGCGCTTCGCGCCTTCGCGCACGGCAGCCACCAGCGGCTCGGCGAAGCGTGCCGGCGGGTAGTACACGGTCTGCTCAATCCCGACCGTGAGGCCGCCTGACTGGCTGAGTGCGGCGCAGGCATGGCGCAAGCGCCCGTCCATGCGGCTCAGGCCTTCGTCGTTGCCGTGGCGGAAGTCCACAGTGAAGGTCACGCGGCCCGGGATCACATTGCGCGAATTGGGATGCACCTGCACATAGCCCACGGTGCCGCGGCCGTCAGGCTGTTCGTCCAATGCGATGCTGCGCACGGCCTGCATGAGGCCGGTGGCGCCCTGCAGGGCATCGCGCCGCAATGTCATCGGGGTGGGGCCGGCATGCGCTTCCTGGCCGGTGACCACCACGTCATACCAGCGCTGGCCAAGCGCACCGGTGACCACACCCAGCGGAATGTCGGCATCTTCGAGCACCGGTCCCTGTTCGATGTGGGCCTCAAAATAGGCGCCGAAGCGCGGTGCACCGTCGTTCACCGCAGCGGGCGCCGTGCCGTCAAACCCGATGGCCTGGAGTGCCTCGCCGACGCGGATACCGTCGCGGTCGGCGGCCTCAAGCGCTGACTGCAGGGTGAAAGCGCCGGCGTAGACACCCGAGCCCATCATCACCGGCACGAAACGCGAGCCTTCCTCGTTGGTCCAGACGCAGACTTCCAGCGGCGCGACGGTGCGTATGCCCGCGTCGTTGAGCGTGCGCAGCACTTCCAGCCCGGCCAGTACACCGTAGTTCCCGTCGAACTTGCCGCCGGTAGGCTGGGTGTCGATATGGCTGCCGGTGGCAACGGCAGGAAGCGAAGGGTCCTGCCCCTCGCGGCGCGCGAACAGGTTGCCGATGGCATCCACGCGCAGCGTGCAGCCTGCTTCGGTTGCCCAGCGCACGAAGAGCGCGCGCCCCTGGCGGTCAAGCTCGGTCAGGGCCAGCCGGCATACACCGCCTTTTTCTGTCGCCCCCACGGCAGCGAGATCCATGAGTGAGGCCCAGAGGCGCTGCGGGTCAATCCGCAGGTCGTGATCCGGGCCGGCCGGCGGGGCTGGCGTGTGTGGGGATGTGATGGCAGTGTCCATGGAAGTGAGTCAGCAGAAAGCATGCCAGTCATCCGCATCGGGCGCTGGCGAAAACCCCGCCACAAGCGGCAGACTGGCTGCTTGCCGTGGAATTGGGGAACAAACCTCCAAAAACCTCCGGAAAAACCGGTGATCGGCCTGGTCACTCCCGGCTTTCTACAATAGGGGGCTGATCCTCCCTTTACAAACCGTTGCCGGCTGCCCGCCTGGCCCCGAAAGCCCTATGTCCACCGTGGAATCCCCCGAAGCAACCCTTGTCCAGCAAGGCTCGTTCCTGACCCTGCACTACCGCATGGCCGGGCCCTCCGTGGACGGCAAACCGGGCGCGGACATCATCAACACCTTTGACGGCAAGCCCGCCACCCTGAGCCTGGGTACGGGCGAGCTCTCTCCGGCCATTGAGCAGCGGCTGATTGGCCTGCCCGAAGGCACGCGCACAACGTTTGAGTTGCCCGCAGGCGTTGCGTTTGGCGACCGCAACCCGGAGCTGGTGCAGTGGGTGGCGCGCAAGCTGCTCAACGAACTGGGCGACCCGGATGAGAAGTACAAAGTGGGCGATGTGGTGCAGTTTCCCACGCCGGATGGCATGGGCCAGTACGCTGGCGCTGTGCAGCAGGTCAAAGAGGGCGGCGACGCGGTGCAGTTCGACTTCAACCATCCGCTGGCAGGCCAGCCGGTGGTGTTTGAAGTGCAAGTGATTGGGGTGTTATGACTGAATCCAGATTGCTTCCCCAGGAAATCCTTCTCGCGGAACCGAGGGGTTTCTGCGCCGGCGTCGACCGTGCCATCGAAATCGTCGAGCGGGCATTAACGAAATTCGGCAGGCCGATATACGTGCGCCACGAGATCGTGCACAACACCTATGTCGTCAACGACCTCAAGGAAAAAGGCGCGATCTTTATTGAAGAGCTCGACGACGTGCCCCCGGGCGCCACGCTGGTGTTCAGCGCGCACGGCGTGAGCCAGGCCATCCAGAAAGAGGCCGAGCGCCGCGGCTTCCAGATTTTTGACGCCACCTGCCCGCTGGTGACCAAGGTACATGTGGAAGTGGCCAAGCTGCACAAAGAGGGCTACGAGTTCATCATGATCGGCCACAAGGGCCACCCCGAGGTCGAAGGCACCATGGGCCAGCTCGACAGCGGCATCCACCTGGTGGAAGACGTGGCCGACGTGTGGCGCATCAGCCCTGCCCAGACCGAACGCCTGGCAGTCGTCACGCAGACCACGCTGAGCGTGGACGACGCGGCCGAGATCAGTGCGGCGGTAAAGGCGCGCTTTCCGCAAGTGCGCGAACCCAAACACCAGGACATCTGCTACGCCACGCAGAACCGGCAGGACGCCGTCAAGGTGCTGAGCCCGCAGGTGGACATCCTCATCGTGGTCGGCAGCCCGACCAGCTCCAACAGCAACCGCCTGCGCGAGCTGGCCGCCAAGCTGGGCACCGAGGCCTATATGGTGGACGACGCCAGCGAGCTGAAGGAGTCGTGGTTTGAGGGCAAGGGCCGGGTCGGCCTCACGGCAGGTGCTTCGGCGCCCGAAATTCTCGTCAAGCAGGTGATAGACCGCATCAAGGCGCTGGGCGCTGTGTCGGTGCGCAAGATGGAAGGCATTGAGGAGACCATCAAGTTCCCGCTGCCCAAGGGCCTGAAGCTCGATGCGCAGGGCCAGATGCTGGAAGTCAATGACAGCCAGCTGCATCAGCTCTGACCTGATTTCTTCTTTTTTCCATATGACCAATCGCTATCAAATTGAGAGCTGCTTGCGCAAGTTCGAAGCGGGCTACAGCCACTTTATTCATAAAACACCGCTGTGGAAGCTGCCTGGCAAGGCGCTGGGCGTGGAATGCGCTGAGGTCTGGCTCAAGCTCGAACACCTGCAAACCGGCGGCAGCTTCAAGGCGCGCGGCATGCTCAACCGCCTGCTGTCCAATCCCATTCCGGCCAGCGGCGTGATCGTGGCTTCCGGCGGCAACGCGGGCATTGCCACAGCCGCCGCGGCCCGCGAGCTGGGCGTGCGCTGCGAAGTCTTTGTGCCTGAGGTGTCGACCCCCGCCAAGCGCGCCAAGCTGGCCGCGCTGGGCGCCGAGGTGGTGGTGACGGGAGCGGCGTACGCCGACGCGCTGAAAGCCTGCCTGGCGCGCCAGCAGGAAACCGGCGCGCTGCTGACACATGCCTATGACCAGCCCGAAGTACTTGCCGGCGCTGGCACGATGGCCGCAGAGATCGAGCAGCAGGGCGGTGTGCCCGATGCCGTGCTGGTCAGCGTGGGTGGCGGCGGCCTGATTGGCGGTGTGGCCAGCTGGTTTGAGCGGCGCAGCCGTGTGGTGGCGCTGGAGCCTGAGCTGGCGCCCACTTTGTACAAAGCCCGTGAGGCTGGTGAGCCGGTGGACGTGGCCGTTGGCGGCATCGCCGCCGACTCACTGGGCGCCAAACGCATCGGCAGCCTGGCCTGGGATGCCACGCAGGCCCATGTGCGTGATGCGCTGCTGCTGACCGACGAATCGATACGCGCCGCGCAGCTGTGGCTCTGGAAAGAACTGAAGCTGGCCGTCGAGCCCGCGGCGGCCCTGCCGCTGGCCGCGCTGCAAAGCGGCCGCTACTGCCCGCGCGCCGACGAAAAAGTCTGCCTCATCATCTGCGGTGCCAATCTGGACCCGGCCAGCCTGAACTGAGCTGAACGGGCTCTGGTGATCGCAGCTGCACAAAATACAATGGCCCCATGCTAGATATCAACCTGCTTCGCAAAGACCTGCCGTCGGCCATCGCCCGGCTGGAGACCCGTAAAACCCCGCAAGCCTTCCTGAACGTGGAAGCCTTCCAGGCGCTGGAGGCCGAACGCAAGGCCCTGCAGATCCGCACCGAAGAGTTGCAGAACCAGCGCAACACGCTGTCCAAGCAGATCGGCCAGCTCAAGTCCAAGGGTGAAGACGCCAGCGCCATCATGGCGCAGGTGAGTGCTTCCAAGGCCGAGCTCGAATCGTCCGCCGCGCGGCTGGACCAGATCCAGACCGACATGCAAACTCTGCTGCTGGCTGTGCCCAACCTGCCGCATGAAAGCGTGCCGCAAGGCGCGGGCGAAGCCGGCAATGTCGAAGTACGCAAATGGGCCCCGATCGAAGGCCCGGGCGGCGAGCCGCCGGCTTTCGCTTTTGAAGTGAAAGACCATGTCGATGTGGGTCAGCCCCTGGGGCTGGACTTTGAACTCGGCACCAAGCTGACCGGTTCGCGTTTTACCGTGATGAAAGGCCCGCTGGCGCGCCTGCATCGCGCGCTTGCGCAGTTCATGCTCGACGTGCAAACCGCCGAGCATGGTTACACCGAGTGCTACACGCCCTACATCGTCAACGGCGATTCGCTGCGCGGCACCGGCCAGTTGCCCAAGTTTGAAGAAGACCTGTTTGCCGCCAAGAAAGGCGGGCAAGAGGGCGCAGCCGAAGCCGAAAGCACCGCGCTGTACCTGATCCCCACGTCGGAGGTGCCGCTGACCAACTTCGTGCGCGATGAAATCGTCGCCGAGGCTGACTTGCCGCTTCAGTACACCGCGCACACGCCGTGCTTCAGGTCCGAAGCCGGAAGCTACGGCCGCGACACCCGCGGCATGATCCGCCAACACCAGTTCGACAAGGTCGAAATGGTGCAGATCACCCACCCCGACAAAAGCTACGAAGCGCTTGAAGCCATGACGGGCCACGCCGAAGCCATTTTGCAAAAGCTCGGCCTACCGTATCGCGTCATGCTGCTGTGCACCGGCGACATGGGCTTTGGCGCCGCCAAGACCTATGACCTGGAAGTGTGGCTCCCCGCACAAAACACCTACCGCGAAATCAGCTCGGTCTCCAACTGCGAAGCCTTCCAGGCCCGCCGCCTGCAGGCCCGCTTCAAGAACGCGCAAGGCAAGAACGAGTTTGTGCACACCCTCAATGGCTCCGGCCTGGCCGTAGGCCGCACCCTGGTTGCCGTGCTGGAGAACTACCAGCTCGCTGATGGCTCAGTCACCGTGCCGGAAGTGCTGCAACCGTACATGGGCGGCATCAAGGTGCTGGCTCCAGCCGCAAAGTAGGCCGGCTACAGCTGTTAGAATCCGTTTTCCACACTGGAGAGGTGGCAGAGTGGCCGAATGTACCTGACTCGAAATCAGGCGTACCGCAAGGTACCGTGGGTTCGAATCCCACCCTCTCCGCCAGATACGCAAGGCCCTTAAAGATCTTTGATTTTTAAGGGTTTTTTCGTTTCTGAGGCTTGCGTTTCACCCCATGTTTTCACCCCATGTAAGGGAAAGTAGCCGCGCGAATAATTATGGTCCAGCTAGACTCGCCCCAAGGCATGCTCTTTAACTACGATCGTTTACGCGCATGCGCTAGTTCGTATGTCTACCTGTTGAATTCCATCGAAATCTGACCCATTTAGCGCAGTAATTTCCATCCAAAACTGACCCACGTAGGCACTACCCTGCTTGTTTTAAAAGCAGGAGAAATTAGGAGTGATAGACGTGGCGACATTGAATGTCATCAGGCGTTGGGCATTGCGAGATCAGATGTCCATTCGCGAGATCTCAAGGCGTACAGGCCTGGCTCGCAACACAATAAAGAAGCACCTGCGGTCGGAAGAGAGCGAGCCCAAGTACCCAAGGCGGGCCAGCGCCAGCAAGCGCTATCACTACGCCGAGAAGCTGGCCACCTGGCTGGGAGTCGAGGCAACAAAATCGCGGAAACACCGGCGCACTTTGCGGCAGATCCACACATCCACTTTTCATTCCGGAGTGCGAGTATCCATCGTCGTGCCTTTACTGTTGATTCTGCATTGATTGCGCGCATTTGTTTTGCGGTCAACACCCGAACATCACCGTTTTGATGAATTCCATGAGTGGCTAACTTTGCTTTGCGTCTGGCTTCGTCGTATGCTGAAGCGCTCTGGCTCCTCATGCGATGGAACGCATGCTTCCAGCCTGCTGAAAGTTCAACTCAAGGACACGGCCTCATGATCAGACTGCTCTACATCAGTGATGCCGCAGATGGCATCAACGAGGATGCGATCAATGGCGTTTTGAAGAGCGCGGGGAAAAATAACCCGCCTCTTGGCATCACGGGCCTTCTTGTTTATGGCGGAGGCGTGTTTGCACAAATAATTGAAGGCCCGGAGCAAGCGGTGCTTCAGAAGTATGTGAGCATCGCTACCGACAAGCGGCACCACAATTGCCGAATCGTCTATATCACGACGACAAGGGAACGCATTTTCAAAGGCATTTCCATGGCGGCGCTTGAAGCGCTTCCCATGGAGCTCGAGCACATTGCCGAACTGGATGCGCACCGAACAGACGCCATACCGGCGGACGCGTTTACGGACCTCATGCATGTGTTCTTTTCGAGAATGCAGGCGGTTCCCTGATTTGCGCGGAGAGGAACAGGCCGTGAAGAAAACCCGACTCTGCCGGGCCGCGCTTCTAACTTCTAACGCAAGCGCTACCCCCATGGACATTAAAAATTCTTAACAATTTCCAGCTTGCTGCCCTATTGATGTTTCCAGGAAAGTTCACGCCCGATCCGTGTTTTCTTAACTGCCCAAGAGGGCGTATGGCTAACTCCAGAATTATGGAAACGCTACGCGCCGCTGTGAGAGTTGAGCAGCATGAAGAGCTCGAGCGCACGCGGCGTTATATGGCGTTTATGCAAAAGATGGCGGCCTTTCAAAAGGGAGTTGGACCTGCGCCGACTCCCGAGGCATTTCAGCGGTGGTGCGAGGATGTTGAGAATCGCCTCGCGTTTCGCAGAATGGAGGCCGGGATACATGACCAGCCGGCAGAAGCCTGGGATGGCTCCCGATACTGACGGCTAAACCTCAGCTCGCAATCATTGCTGGCAGGTGTCCTTGCTGCGATGAAAATAACTGCGGATCTCGTCGGGTTCGCTGCCTACCGCATAGACCGCCACGCGCAATTCATACTCTGTGCATTTCAACTCGGAGCACCACGACTCCACGACGCGCGGATTAGTCAGGCTGATGCGGTTGGTCGTGCTGTCTGCGTCAGGAAATTTTTGTGACATGACGTACCCTCTTCAAATGGGACATTTCATGGAGGCCCACTGAAGCGTAGCAGTGCGGACCTGTAGTAAGTAATTGGTGCAAAAAATCACGCCATATTGCACCGACCACGCTTTACCTGTGCACTTTCCTATATTTCGATGAACATCACATCCTTCAATTAGAGGAGATGTTTGCAGGAACACATGTCACTATATGTGACAAGGCCGGCGCCATGAAACCGTTCCATGCGCTCATGCTGCTGTGGGTTTATGGATTTGCTGCTGCTCACGTTGGCGGCACGGATGCGCAGTGCTGGTGACTGTCACTGCCGCTGCGCCCAGGAGGAGCGGCTGCCGCAACGGCGTCGGTGGCCCCCTCAGGGCAGCACCGGCGAAGGACGGAAGGCCTTCCAGGCTACGGTTACGCTTTCAGGCGGTCACCGCTGTTTAATGGGCTGGTCATCGCCTGCACAAATTCAACGCACATCATCCTGATGGGATGAACTTCGGCTTCGGTCACGCTGGCTTTGGCCATTGCCGCTTTCTCGATGTCTTCGTTTTCCAGTTCTACAAAGACGTTTTCACCGTCGTGGGTACGTAGATGAACGCGTAACTTGATTCCGGTGCTGGATAGCAGCATGTGATTCCTTTGTGATCGGGTTGACTGGATGTCGTGTCGGTGTGGATGAGGTGGCCGCCGTAGCGCGGCACCGGCCATTCGTCTTTCGATGAATTCATTTCTGGCTGCCTGCCAGTCAACCCATCGGCGGATGGGCCAATCGGACCATTTGGTCACCGCGAGGGTGGCAGGTTCCTGGTCAGGCTCAAGGCCGGGCAGAGTTTGGCAATCCGGGGTGACGCTGTAGCTCAGCCGGCTGGTCTGGTGGCGGCTTTCCACAAAGCCGCCCGCTTCCAGCATGTCCATGGCTTGCTGGACATCGTTGGGTTCATACGTGGGTTTCCAGTGAGGATGAAGCGAGGCCAGCGTCCACCAGCCACCGGTGGCGCGCAACCGCAACCACAGGGCACGTACATCGTGGGTGATAAGGTCGCCCATGATTGGTCGCGATCTCGCTCAGGCGCTCTGATGATGTTTACGGTTGGGAGTACGGAGGTCCATCCGTGAGAGCGTTGTTGGCGGTCAGCTCATGTGCCAGTTTGCGCTGAGCCTGATTGCGCTGGTGCGGCATGGTGACCGTGATCTTGCGCGTCTGCTGAAAGGCCAGCGCCCGGCTGGCGGGATTGAGGTAACGCGACGGCCAGAGATCCTCGGGCCTTTTGTCGAGGGCGCGTGCCACGAGCTGCTCGGCCGCCAGCCAGGGGCTGGTCAGCACGCGTTGTATGTGGCTGTAACCGTTTTCCATGGCAATTTTTCGAAGACTGGTACCGCGTTTGCGGAGGGCAGCAATGACATCGGCGGGGTGCATATCTTCCTGTGCGGGTGTCGATTTAATTGTGCTCATATCTAATATTCTGAGCACAAAACAAGCCAAGTCAAACATTTTTTTCTGCCTGTTTCAATTTGTGCTACTTTTATTGTATTTTTTACCAATTAAATGAGTGTTATGTTTGCTCATTTTGTGCTTGGGGGAACAAAATAGTGTTCATGAACACAAAAGAAGCAGCGTCAGGGGTGGGGGGGTCTGGCTCATCTGGCAAGCTCCAGCACTATTCCTTTACCGCCGCAGCGCCGGTCAAGGCAGAAGAGCCCGTTGCGTGGTACCTGCATGAGGCCGCAGCAGCCGTCGACAAGGCGAGTGCCAGGTCTGTGCGAACCGAAGCCAGGTCGGTTTTCATGCGCCAGTTTGGCCAGCGCTGCCGCATGGCCCGGGGCACAAGGGAAATCAATGAGGTTGCGGCCACGGTCGGGGTTCACCGCAACACCATCTGGAACATAGAGCGTGGCGACAGCCTGCCGGATGCGTTCGAGCTGGAAGTACTCGCCAGGGAATACCGGTTGACGCCCGGGCAGCTACTGGGCCGGGAAGCTCCAGACGAAATCCGGGCTGCTGCGGCAGTGGCGCGCGACGTGCGCGCGGTCGAGACCGGCACGTTTGTCTATGCGCCCCTGTTTGACCTCCGCGCTTCGCCGGGCCGGGACGTATTCAACGACCTTGGGTCGGTCGTGGCGATGCGTCCCTTTGATGTGCAGTTCATCCGGTATGACCTGGGCATTGACCATAACGACATTGTCATGTCCACGGTGGCGGGCGCCTCCATGGAGCCGTGGCTGCATTCCAGGGACGCAGTGCTGACTGACTTGCGGGATCGCGATGCCCTGACAGAGGGCGTGCACATGGTACGGCTTGACGGCGCCTTGCTGGTCAAAAAACTGCAGCGCCTGCCCGGGAAGATATTGCGCGTCAGCAGCTACAACCCGGCGTATGAACCGTTTGACATCCAGGGCTACGAAAGTACAGACCGGGATTTTTCCGTGCTTGGCCGCGTGCGTTGGGCCGGCGTGACTTTTAACTGAGCGTAAGTCCCTAGACCGCAACGCAACAGGCGTGCGCCGCGGATGGCATTGCGGCCCCGGATGCGACGTAAACTCGCATTCCATGGACCACCCCACAGCGATCCGGCCTATCCAGGGCGCGCCAGATATCTCGCGCGAGGATTGGGTGGAAATGCGGTTGATCCATATCTTCATGCGGTAT
Source organism: Polaromonas sp. P3_A5 (assembly GCF_056403055.1). Lineage (NCBI taxonomy): Bacteria > Pseudomonadati > Pseudomonadota > Betaproteobacteria > Burkholderiales > Comamonadaceae > Polaromonas > Polaromonas sp. P3_A5. The sequence goes on along the minus strand of NZ_JBFUGF010000001.1, from coordinate 3,459,264 downwards.
GCCCGCCCGGCCCTGCATTCCGCACTGGTCCTGATCGTGTCCATGGTGGTGATTCTTTACCGCCATGTAGACCTGCTCAGTCTGGGCATCTGGGCAACGGCGGCGACGCTGGTGACCCTGGTGCGGTACCGCGTCATCGGCATTTACCAGCGTTCGCTGCTGGGCGTCAGCGGCCCTGCGTTGCGCGCATTCATGGCGCGCTACACGTGGACGTGGCCCATGAGTGCCATGGTCTGGGGGGCGTCGATGTTTGTGTACTTCCTCAAAGCGCCCGTGTATGACCAGTTCCTCGGCATGATCGTCCTGGTCGGAATGGCCGGGTTTGCGGTGGGCACCTTTTCCTCCTGGCTCCCCTGCTTCAAAGGCTATGTGAACGGCCTGGGCATTTCCACCCTGACGGTATTTTTCTACCAGCTGATGCTGGAAAGAGGAATTTCTTCCACGTTCAATACCTGGGGTATGGTGGTGCTGATCGTGATTTACTGGGTGGTCATTCGCGTGTCGGGCCAGCGCTTTCACCAGGTGCAGCGTGCCAACCTCGAACTGCAGTACGACAACTCCGAACTGATCAGATCGTTGACTGAAAAAAGCCGTGCCGCCCTTGAGGCCATCGAGATCAAGAACCGTTTTATCGCCAGCGCCGCGCATGACCTGCGTCAGCCGGTGCATGCCCTGGACCTGTACGCCGGCTGGCTGGCTGCCGAGCCAGAATTCGTAGCGCAGATAGCACCCAAGATCGTCCGGTCCACCAAGGCGGTCAACGACCTGTTCAACTCCCTCTTCGACCTGGCGGGGCTGGAGTCCAGCCCACTGCGGGTCAACCTGCAGGCCGTAGACCTGGCGGGGCTGGTGCAGGATCTGGAGGCGCAATACGCGCCCTTCGCGCGGGAGCGAAACCTGCGCCTCAGGATTCGCCCTGCGGCGGGGCAGGTAAGGTCCGACCCCGTGCTGCTTCAGCGGCTGGTCGGCAACCTGTTGTCGAACGCACTGCGCAACACGCATCGAGGCGGTGTGCTGCTGGCTGTGCGCCGGCGGCGCGGGGTGCCATGCATCGAGATATGGGACACCGGTGTGGGCATCGCGAAAGAGCACCAGAAGGCGATCTTTCAGGAGTTCTACCGGATTCCCCTGCAGGGTACCGAAGAAGGTTTTGGGTTGGGCCTGGCCATCGTTTCGCGCCTGAGTGAGGCGCTGGGGCATCCTGTGAGGCTTGCCTCCAGGAGCGGGCGTGGCAGCGTCTTCTGGGTGGAGTTGCGCACGCCGGGCCAGTGACCTGGCCCAGTGTTACCCGGCCCAGTGTTGCCCGGTCTTGCTAGAGCAAGCCCTGGGTGCGCGCCAGGTGGCTGGCCTGCGAGCGGCTCTTGACATTCAGGCGCCGGAACAGCCGCCACAAATGCACTTTCACCGTGTGCTCGCTGATCTGCAGCTCTTCGGCGATGTCGCGGTTGCTCATGCCCTTGTCGAGCATGACCAGCAACTGCTTTTGCCGCTTGGACAGTTTTTCCGTTGGGGTGGATGGCTCCGGGTCGAGTTCTTCACTCAGGAAGACGCGCAGGACGTTCGATATCTCGGTGGCCCCCGCAGACTTCTGGATGTAGGCATCGGCACCTGCCTCGATGGACAAGTCCTCGTAGTCCTGGGCCGGCGCGGCCGACAGCACTACCAGCGGCACATTGGGGAATTGGTGTTTGAGCTCACGCACGCCCGAAACACCATTGGTGTCAGGCAACCTCAAGTCGAGGCAGATGAGTTCGGGGACACCGTGTTGCTGCACGGCAGGCATTACCGCGGCGAGCCGGTCCAGCTCGGTCACAGTGGCTTTGCTGCTAAGGCGGCGAATCAACATGACAACCGCTTCGCGCATCAGCGGATGGTCATCTATTACAAAAATACTCATTAGTTCACGTCTGAAGTATCGTTCCTGTCAGCTATCGAGCATAACTGGTGAATGTCAACTTTGGGGCACTAATAAACTTGAAATTGCGGTATTTTTTCAGGGTGGTAATACCCTAAAACAACAATGAATAAGTCTTTCGTACCAATGTGATTCTGTCGAAGGCCGCCGCGCATGATCAAAGCCCCTGGCCCAAATTGCTTAATACCGCAACTCAGGGAGTTACAGGTGCAAAGAAACGTAGCGCTGTTTCCACCTCGGCTGCCTCGATACCGGGCAAGATTTGAAGCTTATCTTGCAGTGCAGCAAGCGCACCGGCCCCTTCGTTCTGCAGGGTGGAAATTATCAGCGCGGCTTCACGGGGAGATTCAAAGCCTTGGCTCTGCAAAAGCACCTTGGCATCAGCGTCCTGCAGCTTGAAATAGAACTGGCCGTCCTTCTCACGGTATTGCTTGAAGGCCGGAGCAACACTTTTGACTGACTTCCCTTTCGACGTGCCAGCCGGCTTTATCGCGAGGTTGCGCAAACCAACGGCGCGACGCAACTCGCCCATGAAAGGCGTGGCCTCCGCGCGCGCCTTCTGCGCACCCGCCTGCAAGGTCGCCTCGATCTTTGCCGGGTCGCTGATGAGGTCGTGGTATCGCTCGCGCATGGGCACTACTTCACGGTCAATGCGCTCGAACAGCAGCTGTTTGGCATCGCCCCAGGCAATGCCTTCGGCATAGGCCTTGCGCAGGGCCTGGGTTTCGTCCGCGCTCGCAAAGGCCTGGTAAATCTGGAACAGCGCCGAGCCCTCGACTTCCTTGGGTTCGCCCGGTGCGCGTGAATCGGTGAGGATGCCGGCGATCAGCTTGCGCATCTGCTCGCGTGGGGTGAAAAGCGGAATCGTGTTGTCATAGCTCTTGCTCATCTTGCGTCCATCCAGCCCGGGCAGCAGCGCGACTGATTCCTCCACCACCGCTTCGGGCAGCACCAGGTGCTCACCGTACAGGTGGTTGTAGCGCTGCGCCATGTCGCGCGCCATTTCGATGTGCTGGATCTGGTCGCGCCCCACCGGCACCTTGTGCGTCTTGAACAGCAGGATGTCCGCGCCCATCAGCACCGGGTACATGAAGAGGCCGGCGGTGACGTCAGCGTCAGGGTCGTTGCCGGCCGCCTCGTTCTTGTCGACAGAGGCCTTGTAGGCATGGGCACGGTTGAGCACGCCCTTGCCCGTGACGCAGGTCAGCAGCCAGGTGAGCTCAGGGATTTCCGGGATATCGGACTGGCGATAGAACGTCACGCGCTCCGCGTCCAGCCCGGCGGCCAGCCAGCTCGCCGCGATCTCGAGTGTGGACTGCTGGATGCGCGCGGGTTCATCGCATTTGATCAATGCGTGGTAGTCGGCCAGGAAGTAAAAGCTGCGGACATCGTCGCGAAAGCTGGCCTGGACCGACGGCCGGATCGAGCCGACATAGTTGCCCAGGTGGGGCGTACCGGTGGTGGTGATGCCGGTGAGGAAACGGGTGGGGGACGGTGTATTCATGACAATCTTGGGGGCAATGAAATGGGGAGGTTGATCAGATCCAGCAAGCTGTATCCCAGCACCACCAGTGGCCAGAGCCAGTAAGCGCTGACGATGCCAAGGAGAACGAGCCCCATGACGATGAAAAACCCCCATGGTTCGAGGCGGGCGACAAACTGAGCCTGCTTCCACGGCAGCAGGCCCACCAGGATGCGGCCGCCATCAAGCGGAGGCAAAGGAAAAAGATTGAAGGCCCACATCACGAGATTGACCAGTACGCCAGCCTGGCACATGACCAGGAAAAACGGCTCCTGGACACCGGCGTTGACCAGTACCGCATACAACACGGCCCAAAGTACGACCTGTATGAAGTTGGCGGCGGGGCCCGCAAGTGCGACCCAGATCATGTCGCGTTTGGGTTTGCGCAAATTTCCGAAATTGACGGGTACCGGTTTTGCGTAGCCGAACAGAAAGGTGCCTGAGGTGGCGAAATACAGCAGCAGCGGCATGACGATGGTGCCGAGGGGGTCGATGTGCTTTACGGGGTTCAGCGTGACACGGCCCAGCATCCAGGCGGTGTTGTCACCGAAATAGCGAGCCACATACCCATGCGCAGCTTCGTGCACGGTAATGGCGAACAGCACCGGCAGCGCGTAGATGGCGACGGTTTGAATCAGGTTGGCGATATCCATGCCGAATTATGACCCCCACGGTCGCTCACTTCGTGTAGCTCCCTGCCCCCCGAAGGGGGCCGCTGCGCCTGCGGCCCGGCAAAGCCGGTTCCGCGGCCCCTGCTTGAAGGGGAAGGAGAGGCATGTGACCAGAATCCCGTTTGGCTCGCTAAAGACCCAGCACGGCCAGCTCGCCCCGGCCCTGCCGCACCACGACAGGCTCGCCGCCGTCGCCCATGGCCGTCAGGTCGATCACCGTGGTCGGCTCCTGGTGGCAGGCGCCTGCATCGATCACGGCAGCCAGCTCATGCTCCAGCAGCTCGCGGATTTCGTGCGCGTCGTTCAACGGCACGGTGCCGTCCCGGGGGATCAGCGTGGTAGCCAGCAGCGGCGCGCCATGCAGCTCCAGCAGTGCCTGCAGCACCTTGTGTTCGGGCACGCGCAGCCCTATGGTCTTGCGCGACGGGTGGCTCACGCGGCGCGGCACTTCTTTGCTGGCTTCGAGGATGAAGGTGTAGGGCCCTGGCGTGGCGGCCTTGAGCAGCCGGAATTGTTTGTTGTCCACCCGCGCGTAGTTCGCCAGCTCGCTCAGGTCGCGGCAGAGCAGGGTGAGGTGATGCTTGTCGTCGACGCCGCGAATACGGCGCAGGCTGTCGGCCGCGGTCTTGTCGTCAAGGTGGCATACCAGCGCATAGCTGGAGTCGGTTGGCACGGCCACAATGCCGCCGCGTTCAAGCAGCGCCACCGCCTGCTTGAGCAGGCGGGTGTGCGGGTTTTCGGGGTGAACTTCAAAAAACTGTGCCATACAGGTTTGCCGCCGGCTTGGGGTTCAGGATTCGGTGGGTTCAATGATGATGCGGCTCTCGCGTACCGCAAGCCAGGCGCCAGTGGCTCCGCACACGGTAATCATGGCAATGCCGAGCAGCGACCACTGATCCGGAACATGGGAAAAGATCAGCCATCCGCCCAGCATGGCAAAACCGATTTGGGCGTAAAGGAACGGCGTCAGGGTTGATGCAGTGGTGCGCGCATAGGCAAGAATCATCATGAAGTGCCCGACGGCTCCGAGGAAACCCATCAGGCACAGGCAGGCCCAAAGCACCCAGGAATCCAGCGAAGTCCAGACAAAGGGAAGGGCCAGCGAGGCGATGAGCGTGCCCACCCAGCCGGTGTAGAAGTGCATGGTCGCCGGGTCTTCGGTACGGGCCAGGCGGCTGGTCAAAATCTGGAACCAGGCATTGGACACCACCAGGCTCAGCGGTAGCAGCAGCGTCCAGTCAAAGCCGGAGCTTCCCGGCCGGATGATGATCAGCGCACCGGCAAAGCCTCCCAGGACCAGCCCCCAGCGCAACGCCGGTACGCGCTCACCCAGCTGTAGCGATGCCAGCAGGGTGATGACCAGCGGCGTGATCATGATGATGGCCGTGAACTCGCCCACGGGCATGTATTTGAGGCTGAAAAACGCCAACCCGCTGCTGGTCAGCAGCAGTACGCCGCGTAAAAGCTGGAACCTGGGATGCGCCGTTCGAAACAGCGTTCGCCCGCGCGCAGGAAGCATCACCACGGTCGTGGCCACGGCCTGGAACGCATAGCGAAACCACAGCGCCATCAGGATGGGCACGCTCAGCGATATCCGTTTGGTGGTGGTGTCCAGCGCGGCGAAGCAGGCCATGGCGGCTACCAGAAGCGCAATGCCGGTCAGGGCAGGAGAGGTTTTTCTCGCGGGGCCGGCCATCACTGGATGCGGTCCACCAGCAGCTCCCACACCGGTGTCAGTTCGCCAGGCAGGAATGGCAGGGTACCCAGGTCGGTGTGGCTTTCGTCGGGGCTGTGGAAGTCGCTGCCGCGCGAAGCGGCCAGGCCGAACTCTTTCGCCGTTTCGGCGTATTTGAGGTATTCCTGCGGCGTGTGGCTGCCGGTGACAACCTCCACGCCACGCCCGCCATGGGACTTGAACTCGGTGAACAAGGCGTATTCCTCGTTGGGGGTGAACTTGTAGCGGCCCGGGTGCGCAATCACGGCAATGCCCTTGGCCTCGGTGATCCAGGTGACGGCGTCGCGCAGGTTGGCCCAGCGGTGGGGCACATAGCCGGGCTTGCCTTCGGTCAGGTATTTGCGAAAGACCTCAGGTGTTTCGCGGCACACGCCGGATTCCACCAGGAAGCGGGCAAAGTGTGTGCGTGAAATGAGCTCGGGGTTGCCGACAAACTTCAATGCACCTTCGTAAGCACCCATGATGCCGACCTTGGCCAGCGAGTCCGACATCTCCATGGCTCGCTGTTCACGGCCGCCGCGCGTATTGCGCAGGCCTTGTTGCATCGCAGGGTCGTTGGCGTCGAAGCCCAGGCCAACAATGTGGACCGTTTGCCCCGCGAAGGTCACGGACACCTCGGTGCCCGTGAGGTAGTGCATGCCCTGCGCTTTGGCAGCGGCGGCGGCACGGTGCTGGCCGCCTATTTCGTCGTGGTCTGTCAGGGCCCAGAGTTCGACCCCGTTGGCCTTGGCCCGTTCAGCCAGTGCCTCCGGTGTCAGCGTGCCGTCTGACACCACAGAGTGGCAGTGCAGGTCGGCATTCAGGATGTTTTTGGGAGTCACTGAGCCATTTTAGGCTTTGCGGGGTATTGGTGCAGGCCGGGTGCAATCTCCCTGACCCCAGAAGGCTCGCTTTGCGCGTGCGCGCGATGCCCTTGCACTGAAGGCGGTTTTGAGATGTTTCAGGCCGCCAGACCAATATAGGCAAGCGCGATCAGCTATAAATTTAATAGCGTTCCCTGCCTCGCCTGATATGCGCCACTACGCTTGAAATGACCGGCTGCTATGAAATATATAGCTGCTTGCGCCCGTTCCTGTTGGGCTACAGCCTTAAAGCCCCAAAGCAGTGAGCTCCGGCGAGAGTTTCTCCCACGGCACGTCGAAGCCCGGCTGGCTGCGCTGCGGTGGCGGTGCATGGCTGCGCAGGGCCCAGTGGGCGCCGGCCAGCACGCTGTCGATCAGCGGCACGCTCACCCCGGGTTGCAGGGTCGCGGCCATGCCTGCCAGGCCTGCACCACCCAGAATGACGGCCTGCGCGCCCAGCTGGCGCACCGCGTCGCGGCAGGCCTGGGCGAGCAGGGTGCGCGCGGCGGCAGGGTCGGCCGCAAGCTGTGCACCGGTCGGGGCAACGGTGTGGATGCCGGCCAGCGAAGGCGCATGGCCCAGCGCCTGGGCCAGCCGCTGCAGCATGGGCCCCCAGCGCTCGCCCCCGGTGACGATGGCAAAGCGTCCGTGGCGCGCCGCCTCGATAAACGCCGCCTCGGCCAGGCCGGTGACCGGCACCGGGCTGCTTTCGCGCAACGCCAGCAGGCCTGGGTCGCCAAAGCAGCCGATCAGCACCGCGTCAGGTGTTTCTGGTGCGCCACCCGTTTCACCTGTGCCGGCCAGCGCAGCGGCCCAGGCGTCCAGCGTGGCGTGAGAGGCGACGGCGTAACTGGCTTCATCCGAGATATAGGGCGCGCCGAAGCGCGCGGTGACGGTGCGCACCTGCACGTGCAGCCCGGCGGCGGCTTGTACGTGGGTCTGCAGCAAGGCGCTGACCGAAGTCGACGTGTTTGGATTAATGACCAATAGCTTACGCATGGTTAAGAATTCACCCCTGTCCAGGCTCACTGCGTGTAGCCTGTTCCCCCCTCAAGGGGGCGGCGCCTGCGGTCTGGCGAAGCCAGTCCCGCGGCCCCTGCTGGTAGTCCCCGCTGAACCGGCTTTGCCGGGCCGCAAGCGGGCGGCCCCAATACGAGAGGAAAGGGGCAGCGCGCCGCAGGCTCGAAGTGAAAAGCGTGGGGGCCATCAACTAAACAGCGTGGACAGGTCGGGCGCATCATCCGCCGGCGGCGTGAACTGCAGCTGCGACTCCAGCCGCGTCAGGTGTTCGCGCATGTGGCGCGCGGCTTCCTGGACGTCGCGCAGGCGAATCGCGTCCAGCAGCTTGCGGTGCTCGCGGCAGCCGCAGGCGGCGGCTTCGTCGCGGCTGTCCTTGTGGGATGTGCTGTAGGTCATCAAAATCAGTGACGTGCGCGAGGTGAGCTCGCGCAGGATGCGGCCCAGCGTCTGGTGGCCCGCGCGTTCGGCGATCTGCAGGTGAAAGTCGCCCGACAGGCGGATCGCGCGGTGCATGTCGCCGGCCAGGCGCGCGGCTTCCTCGTCGTCGATGCAGCGTTTGAGCTGTTGCATGTCGGCCTCGCTCGCCTTGGCAATGAAGAGCTCCACCAGCGTGGGTTCAATCAGCCGGCGCACCTCGAAGACTTCGCGCGCCTCCTGCTCGGTGGGTTGGGCCACGGTGGCGCCGCGGTTGGGGATGAGGGTAACGACCTGTTCATTGGCCAGGCGCACCAGCACCGGGCGTATGCGCGTGCGCGACACGCCGAAGGCACCGGCCAGCTTGTCTTCGACCAGCTTGGTGCCCGGCGGCAGGCGGTGGTCCAGGATGGCCGAGATCACGCGCTCATACATTTCGCTGTCGGTCAGGGGGGGTGCCTGGGTTACGGGCGTTGCCTCGCTCATCGGGTGCCTTTCTTTTGCCGGCGGCCCAGCCACCAGGCCAGGCCCAGGGCCAGCGCCATGACCAGCAACGACACCACAGTGGTGACGGTACCCAGAGCATAAATGGACGGCGTGGTGACGGTGGTGGTCAGCCCCTGCAGCTCCAGCGGCAGGGTGTTCACGTCGCCGATGGCCTGCGAGGTGCGGGCGATTTCGTCCCAGCTCAGGGTAAAACCAAACATGCCGATGCCCACCACCGACGGTGCGATCAGCGGCAGCACCACATGCCGGAAACCCTGCCACGGCGTGGCGCCCAGGTCGCGCGCGGCTTCTTCATAAGCCGGGTTGAAGCGGTTGAAAATCGCAAACATGATCAAGAGGCCAAAGGGCAGCGTCCAGGTCAGGTGCGCGCCCAGCGCCGAGGTGAACAAGCCCAGCGACGTGCCATACCCTTCCAGCGCCTCGGCCATGCCGAAAGCCTCCAGCGCTTTCTTGACGCCGGTGTCGAGCAGGCGAAACTCCAGGCCAATGCCCAGCGACACGATGATGGACGGCATGATCAGGCTGGCCACCACCACAAAAAACAGCGTGTTGCCGCCCGCGAGCTTCTTGCGAAACGCCAGGCCGGCCAGCACCGACAGCACCACCGTGAAAGCCATCACGGCCAGGCCCAGGCCCAGCGAGCGCTTGAGCGCCGCGCCAATGTCCACCACGCCAAGCCCTTCGGCCAGTTTGTAAAACCAGTGCAGCGACACACCGCGCAGCGGAAACGTCAGTCCCCCTTCAGGCCCCTGAAAACTCAGCACCACGATGACAAACATCGGGCCGTATAAGAACAGCACAAACAGTGCAAAAAATGCGGCCAGGAACCAGAAGCCGGCGGTGCGTTTGTCGTTCATCACAGTTCCTTTCTGATGTCGACGAGGCGGGTCAACGCCCAGATGATCATCAGCACAATAGCCAGCAGGATCACCGCATTGGCCGCCGCCAGCGGAAACTGCAGGTAAGAAGTCTGCACCTGGATGATCTTGCCGATGGAGGCGATCTGCTGGCCGCCCATGACGCCGATGGTCACGAAGTCGCCCATCACGATGGTGATGACAAAAATCGAGCCGATGATGATGCCCGTGCGCGACAGCGGCACGATGACGTTCCACAGCGTTTGCCAGGCCGAGGCGCCGCTGTCGTTGGCCGCTTCGATCAGGCTGCGGTCTATGCGCATCATCGAATTGAAGATCGGCACGATCATGAACATGGTGTAGAGGTGCACAAACGCCAGCACCACCGAAAAATCCGAAAACAGCAACCACTCGACAGGCTGGTTCACGATGCCCAGGCCCGTCAGGCTCTGGTTCACCAGGCCATTGCGGCCCAGCAGCGGCACCCACGAGATCATACGGATCACATTGGACGTCCAGAACGGGATCGTGCACAGCACAAACAACAGCGTCTGCACGCTTTGCGAGCGCACATAAAAAGCCAGAAAGTACGACACCGAAAACCCCGTCACCAGCGTGATCAACCAGACCAGGAAACTGAACTTGAAGGTCGACAAATAGGTTTTGAAAGTGACGCACAGCTCCGAGGTGTTGCCGCAACCTTCAAAGATGGCGAAGTAATTCTTCAGCGTAAAGCCCGGCAGCAACTCATACTCATTGAAGTCCCAAAAGCTCACCATCAACACCAGCGCCAGCGGAACCAGAAAGAACACCACAAACACCGCCGTCAACGGCGTAGCCTGCCACCAGGCCGCAAGGCCGCGCCCCGGCGCCTTGACCGGAGCGGAATGCGCAGCAACAGCAGGAGCACCCATAAATATCCAAAAGTAAAAAAATGAGCTACCAAGGGCAAGCGAAGCGAAGCCTGTTCCAGGACACCGCGGAACCGGCTTTGCCGGGCCGCAAGTGTCGTCCCCTGCAAGGGGAGAGGACGCTACACGAAGTGAGCGTCAACAGGGGTGTGCCAATTTTTAGGCTGCGACGAACTCATTCCACTTCTGCACCATGTAATTGTTCTCGTCCATGACCGCATTCCAGCAGGCGATGCCGCCCATGCGCGCTTCATAACTGCCGCCGTCGCGCACCGCGCCGGTTTTGGCCAGTACATCGCCATTCGGGCTCTTGATGTCCTGCGAGGCCGGCTTGCCTTCCATCCAGTAGGCCCACTCATACGCTTCCATCTTGGCCTTGGCGGTTTCCAGCACGGCACTGTAATAACCCTGGCGGTTCAGGTAAGCGCCGGCCCAGCCGTCGAGGAACCAGTTGATGAACTCATACGCACCGTCCAGCTTCTTGCCCGACAGCGTGGCAGGCAAGCCGAAGCCGGCGGCCCAGGCGCGGTAGCCTTCTTTCAGCGGCTGGAAGTTGCAGGCAATACCCTTGGTGCGCACGGCCGTCACGGCGGGGCTCCACATCGACTGGATCACCACTTCGCCCGAGGCCATCAGGTTGACCGACTCATTGAAGTCTTTCCACAGTGCGCGGAACTGCCCGGCCTTCTTGGCTTCGATCAAGGTGGCGATCGTCAGGTCGATCTCCTTCTTGGTCATGTTGCCCTTGTCCGGGTACTTGTAGATGCCTTTGGCTTCCACCACCATGGCGGCGTCCATGATGCCGATCGACGGGATGTTCAGGATGGCCGCCTTGCCCTTGAACTCGGGGTTCAGCAGCTCGGCCCAGGAGGTGATGGGGCGCTTGATCAAATCGGGGCGAATGCCCAGCGTGTCGGCGTTGTACACCGTGGGAATGAGCGACATGAACTGCGTCGGGCTCTTGGCGAAGACCTTGCTTTTTTCGCCTTCCAGATAAATTACCTTCTTGGGTGCGGTGCCCTGGTCGCCCACGGCCTTGCCGGCCACGGTGCCGGTGGTGAAGAGCGAGGTGATCTTGTCGGCGTTCTTGATGCGCTTGGTGTCAATGCCCTTCAAGTTGCCGGTGGGCACGATTTTCTTCAGCGAGAAGTACTCGGTGTCGATCAGGTCAAAGCTGTTGGGCGCGGTCACGGCGCGCTTGGTCACGTCGTCGGTGGTCACGGCCACGTACTGAATCGTGATGCCGGTGTCGGCCTTGAACTTCTCGGCAATCGCCTTGTCCTGGTTGACCGCGGTGCCCAGGTAGCGCAGCACGATTTTTTCCTGCGCGTGCACGGCCGGGAACAGGCCTGTGGCCAGAATGCCGGCTGTGCCCTTGAGCAAAGCGCGGCGCGGCACGCCGCCCACGGTGGTGTCGGTGGCGGTGTCTTTTTGATCAGGAAGAGCGTCGGACATGGTGAAAACTCCTGGTGGCTTGGGTGGAAATCTTCTTGCGAAGGGACGGGTGGAAAAAATCTGTACCTCTGTACGCGTCAGGCAGGAACGGCTGCCTGCAGCGTGTGCGCCGCCTCGGGCGCCCATGACAGCTGCACGCTGTCGCCCGGCGCATAAGGCTGGGCCGCAAACGTTGCCTCGGGCACCATCACCGACAACTCGGCCGTGCTGTGGGCCGTCGGTGAAACGCCCGGGTTTTGCAGGCCCAGCAATACATAGGGCCCCTGGTATTCGACGTCGGTCACCACGGCGCGGCGGTTGTGCGGCGCGTCGGGTGCGGCCTGGCCGGCCGGGGTGATCTGCATGTGGTCGGTGCGCACGCCGATCTTGCCGGCGGGTGTGTCTAGTACGTTGTGCCCGCCCATGAAGCGCGCCACAAATTCACTCGCGGGGCGGTTGTAGATTTCGTGCGGTGAACCGACTTGCTCGATCAAGCCGTGGTTCATCACCACCATGGTGTCGGCCAATGCCATGGCTTCTTCCTGCGAGTGCGTGACGTGGATAAAGGTGAGCCCCAGCTCTTTTTGCCAGCGCCGCAGCTCGGCGCGCATCTGGATGCGCAGAAAAGGGTCCAGCGCCGACAGCGGCTCATCGAGCAGCAGCACACGCGGCTGCGTGATCAACGCGCGCGCCAGCGCCACGCGCTGTTGCTGCCCGCCGGAAAGCTCGGCCGGCTTGCGCTCGGCCAGGTGGCCCATCGCCACGCGTTCCAGCAAATCTTTGGCCTGCTGGCGGCGGGCCGCCTTGTCCACGCCTTTCATCTTCAAACTGAAGGCCACGTTGTCGAGCGCTGAAAGGTGCGGAAACAGCGCGAAGCTCTGGAACATCATGGCCGTGCCGCGGCCGGCGGCGGGCAGGTCGGTGATGTTGCGGTTTTCCAGCAGGATGTCGCCGCTGGTAACGGATTCGTGGCCCGCCATCATGCGCAGCGTCGTGCTTTTGCCGCAGCCCGAAGGCCCGAGCAGGCAGCAGTAGCTGCCGCTGGCAATGCGCAGGTTGATGCCGTCAACTGCCGGCTTGTCTTGCTGCGCGTACCGTTTGGTCAGCGCAATGGCTTCAATGGCGGCGGGAGGCGGGCTGGCAAGGGCGTTCATGCCAAGCTTCTGTGCAAGGCTTGTGCCAGCTTTGTATGCGATTTATATAAAGATTGTGTACAAAATGCATGATTCTGGTGCCGAAGAAGCCGTGCCTGCCTGCCATGCTGGTGCATGCTGTAACCAGAAGTTCCTGAAACTTCCGGCTGTCAGGTCTGGGGTGCCCACCCTGGGCTGCCACCTGCCCTTTTCAGGTTTTCTTCCTGTCGCCGCCGGAGCTTGAAGCCAGCAATCCATGGCCTACCATCAGCGCTTCCGTCTTATGGAGCCGCACTTGATCACCCTGCATCACCTCAACAATTCCCGCTCGCAACGCATCCTCTGGCTGATGGAAGAGATGGGCCTGCCCTATGAAATCCAGCGCTACCAGCGCGACCCCAAAACCATGCTGGCGCCGCCTTCACTGCGCGCGGTGCACCCGCTGGGAAAATCGCCGGTGATCACCGATGGTGAGTTCACGCTGGCCGAGTCGGGTGCCATCATTGAATACCTGGTGGCGCGCTACGGCGCCGGCCGCCTGGCGCCCGAGGCCGGCACGCCTGCGCACCTGCGCTACACCTACTGGCTGCATTACGCCGAAGGCTCGGCCATGCCGCCGCTGCTCCTCAAGCTGGTGTTCGACAAGGTGGAAAACTCTCCCATGCCGTTCTTCGCCAAGCCGATAGCCCGCGCCATTGCCGGCAAAGTCAAGAAGACGTTTATCGAGCCGCAACTGCGGCAGCACCTGGATTACCTGGAAATGTCGTTGGGCCAAAGCGACTGGTTTTCCGGCGCCGAGTTCAGCGGCGCAGACATCCAGATGAGCTTTCCGCTGGAGGCGGCTGCCGCGCGCGGCGGGCTTAACGAGAGCCGGCCCAGGCTGATGGATTTCCTGGCACGCATCCACGCCAGGCCCGCCTACCAGCGTGCGATTGCGCGTGGCGGTGAGTTTGCGTTGCAGTGACATCGGCAGAACTTGCTGAGGTGCTATTAAATCAATAGCTGCTCGCGCAAGCTCTTAAAAGGCTGGAGCCGTTTTTGACTTGATATTCTGGGTTTCTGGAGTGATTGGCAGGCCAGGCGCCTGCCGGCTGCGCACAAACTGCATGGCCTGCGGCTGGCCCACCAGCACACACTGCTTGCCGGTGCGCCGGCAGTGGTCCTGCACGCGCCAGTAGGCGTCGTGGCTCACGCAGCCGGTCTGGCAGATCACCAGGTCGGCGGCGACCAGGCTGGCCTCCAGTGCGGCTGCGTCCTGCAGGTCGTCACCCGCATGGTGCAAAAAGTGCCCGCCAGCCATTTCAACAACACGCCGGGCTGCGGTGGTGCCGGCGCCTTGCTCGCCCACGCACAGCACCGACTTTTCATGCAGGGCGGCTGTGGCTTGCGAAGCTGATAAAGCCGCCGCCAGCGTGGCCGGGGCCGCCGTGTTCTTTTGCCGGCCCAGGCGTTCCCGCACCAAACCCTGCAAATCATGGACACGGCCCATCAGCCACTCCACCCGGCGCGCCAGCGTCAGCCGTTTGGGCAGGCCGGGGATGGCCGCCTCCACGGCCTGCCGGTCTTCACGCTCCCAGGCCAGCGCCGTCTCCCGCACCATCGCCGCCGCACGCAGGCGCACCGCCTGGGATTGCAGGCGCGAGATTTCCGCGGCCTGCACGGCAATCACCGTGCTGCAGCGCTTCTGGATCTCGCCGTACTGGGCGAGCAGGGCGCGGTGTTCCCGGTCAAGGCCGGGCAGAGAGGTACAGGGTCCTTGCATGTCGGGGCTCCATAAGATGAAGGCGCCCTCGTCAACAAACGAACGATATGCAATCGAAGAGGCAAACGAAGCATCAGCCGATAAAAGGGCAAAACCCATCTTAAATGAGAATTACTCTCAATTGGAGTAAAGGCTTATGCCTTTTTGGGTAAACAGATGAAACCCTTGAAGTATCCCTGTTTGCTATCAATTCAGGAGCTGCTTGCGCACACCCTTATTGGCCAAAACCCCGATTCGCTTAAGAAACCCAGGGCTTTGAGGTAGCGGGCCGTCAGAGCTCAGCCGCTTCCACCAGAAACCGCACCCGCTTCACGCCCTGCCATTCGTCCGCATCCAGCCGGAAGGCCAGCTTCACCCGCGCGGGCAGCGATTCGGTGTGGCCAAACCAGATGCCGTCGACCGGCTGGCCCTGGTGCTTGAGCTTGAGCGCCAGGTGTTTCTCACCCACCAGCCGCTGCGACACGACTTCCACCACTTCGCTGAAGGTGGGGGCTGCAAACCCCTGGCCCCAGACTTCCTTGTGCAGCGTGTCGACCACGTCGGTGCGGCGGTATTCGGCCGGCAGCGGGCCGTCGGTGTCCATGCGGCGCGTCAGCGTGGCGGCGTCCAGCCATTCGTGCGCCACCTGCTGCAACGCGCTTTCAAACACTTCAAAGTGCTCTTCGGCAATGGTGCAGCCGGCCGCCATGGCGTGGCCGCCAAAGCGCAGCAGCACGCCGGGGTGGCGCTTGGCCACCAAATCGAGCGCGTCGCGCAGGTGAAAGCCGGGAATCGAGCGGCCCGAGCCCTTGAGCTCGTGCTCTTTGCCGTCGGCCTGGCTGGCGGCAAACACGAACGTCGGGCGGTGCAGCTTGTCCTTGACGCGTGAGGCCACGATACCGACCACGCCTTCATGGAACTCAGGGTCGAAGATGGCAATCGCCGGCGGCGGCTCCTCGTCTTCATCAATCATCGCGTCGGCCGCCAGTTGCGCCTGCTCGCGCATGCCGGCCTCAATGTCGCGGCGTTCGCGGTTGATGCCGTCCAGCATTTGCGCCAGCTCGTCGCCGCGCGCCGGGTCGTCGGTCAGCAGGCATTCAATGCCCAGCGTCATGTCGCTGAGCCGGCCTGCCGCATTGATGCGCGGGCCCAGCGCAAACGCAAAGTCAAAGGTGGTGGCGACCGGCGCCTGCCGGCCCGCCGCCTTGAACAAGCTGGCCAGGCCTGCAGGCAGATGGCCCGTGCGTATGCGCTTGAGGCCCTGCGCCACCAGCCGGCGGTTGTTGGCGTCCAGTTTTACCACGTCGGCTACGGTGCCGAGCGCCACCAGGGGCAGCAGCGTATCAAGCTTGGGTTGTGTGGCTGCATTAAAGGCACCACGTTCGCGCAACTCGGCCCGCAGCGCCAGCAGCACATAAAACATCACGCCCACACCGGCAATCGATTTGCTTTCAAACGTGCAGGCAGGCTGGTTCGGGTTGACGATCACGTCGGCCTCGGGCAGCACCACTTCACCGTCTTTCAGCGCGGGCAGGTGGTGGTCAGTCACCAGCACCTGCATGCCCAGGGCGCGGGCACGCGCCACGCCGTCGATGCTGGCGATGCCGTTGTCTACCGTCACGAGCACATCGGCGCCAGCGGCCTTCACCCGCTCTGCAATGGGCGGCGTGAGGCCGTAGCCGTCGGTCACGCGGTCGGGCACCAGGTAGCTGACATGCTGCGCACCCAGCAGCTTGAGGCCGCGCAATGCCACGGCGCAGGCGGTGGCGCCGTCACAGTCGTAGTCGGCCACCACACAGATTTTTTTGCCGGCCGCCATCGCGTCGGCCAGCAGGCGCGCCGCCTCGGCAGCGCCGTGCAGTGAAGCGGGCGGCAGCAGCCGGGCCAGGCCGTCGTCCAGCTCATCTGCCGCATTCACGCCGCGCGCGGCGTACAGCTGCGCCAGCAGCGGGTGAATGCCGGCCTGCTGCAGCGCCCAGACGCTGCGCGGGGGCACGTCGCGTACCTGTATTTTCATGTGTGTTTACTATCTTTTTTATAGCTGGTCGCGCAAGTACCATAAGGGCTGCGGCATCAAAAGGTTCGAAATTTTGGCCAACAGGCCGGCCTGGTGCGTTTCAAACGTCTGCCAGCCGCGCTCGCCACACAGCGTCAGCCGCACGGCCTCGCCTGCGCGTTGGCGGGCCAGCAGCTGCGCCATCTCGCCGGCATCCAGTGCGGCCCAGGCTTGGGCATAGGCCTGCCAGTCATCAGCAAAAACGGCTTGCGCCAGGCTGCGCGGCACGGTCGGCGCCTGGCTGGCAGGTTCATACCCGGCGGGCAGGGCCCCGCTGCCGCTCAGCCAGAAAGAATTGACCGGTAGCTGGCGGCGCTCGGCGCGTTCATCGTTCAGCGCATGCGTGTAGAGCAGCATCTGCATTTCGTTTTGCAGCAGCTTCATCTTCCGGGCGATGCTGCCCTTGGCCTCAGTCTTCCCGCCGGGCAGCCACGGGTCCACATTGCGGCCCATGACCCGGTCGAGTGACGCGGTGGGCAGGGTGCGAAACAGCTCGCCCTCGGCCAGCCAGCGCTCGGGCCCCAGTGCGGGCACATAGTGCATCGTGATGCCGTCGGTTTCAAAGTAAGGCTGCATGGCCGCCAGCAAGGTGCGGGATTCGGCTTCGGTCAGGCCCAGCGCAGCAGGGTCCGTCAACGTGGCGTGTTCGCGGCCCATGGCCCAGTGGCAGGGCGTTATCCACGCCCAGGCCTTGTCGGTGTCGGCTTGCAGATGCTGCGCCGCATCCTGCGCGGCCCACGGAATCAGCCCGTCAGGCGTATCCGCGGCGGCAATCCCCAGCGCCAGGCCCAAGGCTCGCTCGTGCGGCGGCGACAGCGTGTGTGCATCTGCCGTATCAGTGTGTACTGACTTCATGCCCTTGAGCAGCTGCTTGAGGTTGCGCGTGCTGTCGGCCGGCAGCGCTTTCATCGTGGGCAGCCAGGCCTGTGCACTGCAGGCCGCAAAGGGAAGCAGCAGGTGCGGCCCTGCAAAAGGAGTGGGGGAATTGGCTGACATGGGGCTATTGTCCGGGATGCCACAATTGGCGTTCAAATTTGGGCGCTCAAATCGCACCCTATAAGAATCCGTTCGAGTTGGCCACCAGTGGCCCGCAACGACTACCAGGTTGAGTATGCAAATTCCTTATGAGCTGATAGTGGGCTGGCGCTACACCCGCGCCGGCCGCGCCACCCGGCGCAACGGCTTTATCTCTTTTATTTCAGGCGTGTCCATGCTGGGCATTGCGCTTGGTGTGGCCGCGCTCATCATCGTGCTCAGCGTGATGAACGGCTTCCAGAAGGAAGTGCGCGACCGCATGCTGGGCGTGATCTCCCACATCGAGGTGTTCGCCCCCAACGGCGCTGCCCTGCCAAACCCGCAAAAAACACTTGCTGAAATCAAGGCCAACCCGCAAGTGATCGGCGCCGCCACCTTCATCGCGGCGCAAGCCCTGCTGGCGCGCGGTGAAGACATGAAGGGCACCGTCGTGCGCGGCATTGATCCGGCGCTCGAAGGCCAGGTCACCGACCTCGCCGTAACGTCCGGCCCCACGCTGGCCAAGCTGGTGCCCGGCGCATTCGGCGTGGTGCTGGGCGGCGAGCTGGCCCGCGCCATGGGCGTGCGTGAGGGCGACAGCGTCACGCTGATCGCGCCCAGCGGCCAGGTCACCCCGGCAGGCGTGGTGCCGCGCCTGAAGCAAATGACAGTGGTCGGCACCTTTGACTCCGGCCATTTTGAATACGACTCGGCGCTGGTCATGATGCACCAGGACGACGCCGCGCGGATCTTCCGCCTCGAAGGGCCGACCGGCATCCGCATCAAGCTGAAAGACCTGCACCAGGCGCGCGAAGTGGCGTTTGAGCTGTCACGAAGCCTGAGCGGCGACTTGCTGATTCGCGACTGGACGCGCCAGAACAAAACCTGGTTTGCCGCCGTACAGCTCGAAAAACGCATGATGTTCATCATCCTCACGCTCATCGTGGCGGTCGCGGCCTTCAACCTTGTCAGTACGCTGGTGATGACGGTGACCGACAAGCGCGCCGACATCGCCATCTTGCGCACGCTGGGCTCCAGCCCCAAAAGCATCATGAAAATCTTTATGGTGCAGGGTGCGCTCGTCGGTGTCATCGGCACGCTATCGGGCCTGCTGCTGGGCCTGGGCATCGCCTTCAACATCGACGTCATCGTGCCGGCGATTGAGCGCGCGCTCAACGCCAGCTTTTTGCCCAAAGACATCTACCTCATCAGCCGCATGCCGAGTGAACCGCAATACGCCGACATCATGCCGATCGTCGTCATCTCCCTGGTGCTGTCTTTCCTGGCCACCATCTACCCCAGCTGGCGCGCCAGCCGCGTGAACCCCGCGGAGGCACTGCGTTATGAGTGAAAAAATGACCCCCACGCTTGTCGCTTCGCGTACTACGCTGCCCCCCGAGGGGGCCGCTGCGCCTGCGGTCTGGCAAAGCCAGTCCCGCGGCCCCGGCTTGAATGAGGAGATCGTGCTGAAAGCCAGCGGCCTCACCAAACGCTTCCACGAAGGCTTGATCGATTTAACGGTGCTGCACGGCGTTGATCTGCAAGTGCACGCCGGCGAAACGTTAGCCATCGTCGGCGCCTCAGGCTCCGGCAAAAGCACACTGCTGCACCTGATGGGCGGCCTCGACGCTCCCACCAGCGGCCAGGTCGAATTGAAGGGCCAGACGCTCTCGGCCCTCTCGCCCCAGCAGCAAGGCGACCTGCGCAACAAGCATCTGGGTTTTGTCTACCAGTTCCACCACTTGCTGCCCGAATTCAGCGCGCTCGATAACGTTGCGATGCCGCTGTGGATTCGACGCGAATCTCCCGCGGAATGCGCACGCGTCGCGACAGCGATGCTAGCGGCCGTGGGCCTCAAAGACCGCATTCATCACCGCCCCGCAGAGCTCTCAGGCGGTGAGCGCCAGCGTGTGGCGATTGCGCGTGCGCTGGTCACGCAGCCTGCTTGCGTGCTGGCCGATGAGCCGACTGGTAATCTGGATCGATCAACCGCCGACGGCGTGTTTGAGTTGATGCTGCAACTCGCCCGCGACTTCGGCACTGCCTTTGTGCTGGTCACGCACGATGAAACGCTGGCCTCGCGTTGCGGGCGGCGGTTCAGGTTGGTGTCGGGGCGGTTGTCGGAGTGGGGCTGATTTGCTGCGTCGATAAGTGACGTGCTTGTCGAGGGGCGTGTTCTATATCGGTCTCAACGTGAGGTAACGTTTGAATTCACTGGCCTGCGCGGCTTTTTGCGCCGGTCCGGTGAAATGATGGGTCGGGCATCGGTGAAGTAATGGGTGCTTATTTTCCAGCACGCTGTTCATCAAAAAGCATTTTGACGATATCTAACTCCCAGGATGCAATGATAGGTATTTGTGCGTCCATTGTTCCGCCGCCATCATTCAATAGCGCGGAGTCCTTTTTCTGAAATTTTCCTTCGCTCGAAGAATAGCGGTCAACCCAATAGCTTTTATCGAATCGAAGGCCATATATCTCACCCGCATATAACTTCGTAACGTAAAGGTTTGCCACATCTGGAGCCATCGTTCTGGCGACAAGGTTTCGTGTGAGCTCAAGTGGAAAATGAGAAACCGGGAATACGAGAAGAAGCAATCCTCCTATAGCGAAGGCCTTATCCGATTTGAAGATTTGGTAAATGCAACTGGATACGATCGTGATTAAAAAAAGGTATTGGGCCAGCACTAAGTATCCGTTCGGATGCCCGTAGCCGGTAACCTTGTCGAGGCGAGATAGCGATAGATAAAGCATTGCCATATGAAAAACCATTTCTGGCTCACGCAATGGTCTTTTCAACACAAGCAATCTGATGCTTGCAGCGGCACAGACATAAACAACTAGCGCAACGGCATCTATCAGGTCTGCCCATGGTATGAAACAGAGTGACGTCGCGCACGAAGCCCAAAGGAGAAACTCCGATGCCTTGGCAACACCACACTTGCCCGACACATAACGGATGCCAAAGTAGATCGCAGTTCCAATGGCAAACAAAAGGGCAGCCAAGACCAGGAGTGCTTGCATCACGATGCCCAACGTCGGAAATGAGAGGAGACAGCCGGCGCGCCGGCTGGCGTCCTTTCGATTGAAAGGTTAGGCCTCACTGCTCGCTCCACCACCAGGTAATCGACACCAGTTTCGACCCGGAAAACCTGAACGTTGCAGTGTGCTGATCGGGACCTTCATCGTTGAGGAGATAGACGAGAGAAGTTCGATCGGATTGCATTGGTTTTCCTGCAAAGGCCAATACCTCAGAGCGAGTGGCCCCAGGAGTAATGGGCTTTGGCAACTTGGTGTGCGCCCCACGGACAGTAAGCCACTCGAGAATTTCAAGAGGCGGACTCTGGATCGAAGCCCGGTAAACGACCACAACCAAGTTCTTGCATCGGATAGTTTCGCGTTGATCAAGAACTGGTTCGTCAAAGCGATTTTTCACCGCTTGCCGACTCACCTTCGCTTTCGCGCCGCAATGCTCGGTGGCTATTTCTTGGCCGATCTTTGCGAGGCCGTGCTGTACCACTGGCTGAGGCTCGCCAGCAGCGCCGGCCAACCCTGCCCACGCAAGAACGAACAAGAAAAGCCAATGACGCATTCTGGGAGGCCTAACGTTTAAATTAACCGGCGCACTTGTGCGTCCGGGTTGGATGCAATGTTAGGCGCTGACTCATGGCCCTGTAAGTGCAATCCCGAACCTCGCGTCGGAGACAACGTAGGCACTATGAACCAGAGCAAGCTGCCAACGTCTATGTATGAGTGGGCCGACCATCTGGCGGTTATCACAGTACAGATAGTCGTTCTTACCTTCGATTCCCGCAAAACTGGCCTGCTTTGACCAAAAGCACTTAAAACCCATGGCCTGAAGCTTCGGAAGTGCGTCCCTTGCGTCAGAGCCAAGCGGTGCAAGCTCCAGCAACTGCTTTCTAGCCTCTTTCTCATCTGCGCTGAATGAGTAACTGCAACCAGATATGAGAACGCCCACAAGAAATATGGTCAACTGCTTCATTTTTCGGCTAACGCTGGACGTAAGCGGAGCCGCTACGCGTCCACTTGGCTGCGATGTTAGACAGGCAGCCGAGAAACGGATCGAAGTAGAAACTCATAAAACAAATAGTGCTATGCCGATCAAAACAGCGGCTACGGCAATCATTAAAGCCATCAGCGACCAGCGCGGACTCGGGTGACTCAAGATAGCTGAGTCCACAAAAGAAATAGCCTCTCTTCTAGTTTCGCCGCGGCTGAACCAGACAGCAAATCCGGCAGCCAGGAGAAGCCCACCAAAAAACAGCATGTGAGCTACGTAAGCGTAGAAGAATAACGGCGATTGGTCCTGGTGAATGATCGTAATTCGGTACTTGCTAATGTAAAAAAACCCCCGCATGAGTGCGCCACCCCCCAGGAACAAGAACCCGGAACCGAGAAGCAACAAGATAGCCGAGGCAATAGCGATCTTTATAGTGTTTTGCATTGCAAACTGTGGCGGTCTAACGTTGGAGGTGACCGGCGCGCAGCAACTGCCGCGCAGCGGCAACCTGCGGCTGTGTGTCCGCGTGGGCCGACCTGTTAAACGGGTTAGTCGCCAGCGTCGTCATATGGCTTCGTCCCAGAGGGACACATCATGCGCGATGAACCGCACAGCGTTTCCGACCGAAAGGTCGATATCGCCAATCTCTGTCCTACTGAGAAAGAATTGCGCTTCACCGGCAACAACAACGATGCACTGCTGACCCGGAGGTTCGTTAACTGGTTGAATGGACGACACAACCCCATGAACTATGAACCCGTTTGCCTCAGGCCTCATGGCCAACGGCTCCAAGGTGGCTCTATTCTGAAGGACTTCAAACTCGGAAATCCTCTCTTGGCTGACTTCAACGTCAAAAACTTCGCCGACACAAAGCATCGGGGCTTCTGACGCTGGAACAAAACGCGCGGTGCCGGAGATCAACGAACCGCTGAAAGAAACGGCGTAACTCGGCATAGGCGTAAAGCCGATCCGCTTTTCGTCGTTAGGGTCCAAGCTGTCAATGATGATTCGCATCAGGAAATGTGGCCGTTTAACGTTGGAGTTGACCGGCGACCGGGAAGCGCACGGAAGCACCTGGGCGTCCGTGTCGAACGACCTGTTAGACCGCGCGGGCGCTGCTTCAACTCCAAACATTGCCAGATGGTAGCTAGGTTTCACAAGGGGTATGCCTAAGAATCCACCAAAGGAACACAGCTTCCCAGACAACTAGCACTAGGCACAGGACGCTCACCGCCGCGTGTCCATATCTTAGGTGCCCGAAGTGGAGAAATCCTAGGGCACGGTAGTAGTTGCTTGTCATCGCAGACCAAATGCTAGTCCACTGAAGGTCTTCGCACAGATCGCCGTCGTCACGTACGAGCCAGTAGATCGCGCCAATAAGAGCCCATCCCACGACAAAAAACCCCGCGAGGACACCTAGGCAGGCCACGATGTTTCCTAGCGGTCTAACGTAATGTATACCGCAAGATCTGCGGTATAACATCGCGCCTGCGGCATAACCTGGCCGTCAAAAAATCAGCCAAGTGCTTGTTATTAAAAGACTTATTGTCCATTGTGAGTTTCGTTCAGGTCGATAAAAAGAATACCAAACACCGCAAACCGATTCTAGGCGGGCAGTGTGGTTACCGCCTCCTCAATATTGACGAGCGCAGCTGTACCTGCGGCCGAACTGAGGGCGGAAAGTACCGCACAAGGCCATTTACCGGCCGCCAGCCTGCACGGCTCCAGACGGGCATAATCCGTGATCCCTCCGCCACGCGCGCAGGCGAATCTCCTCAGTACGTGAGCCATTCAACATGCCGTGCAGCTCCCTGCCTGCGGTCCAGGACACAGCCACTTTCGCATGATTGATCACTACACCGCCCTCGGGCTGGACAGCGCAGCAACGCTGGCCGATGTCAAAAAAGCCTTTCGCCAGAAAGCATCCTTCTGGCATCCCGACAAAAATGCCAGCCCCGAGGCGCCTGAGCGTTTCAGGGCGATGCAGCAGGCCTATGAGGTGCTGTCGGATGCGGACAAGCGCCAGGTCTATGACGACAACCGCCGCCGCAACCTGCTCGACAGCCCGATAGACACGGCGCGTGCCATCTGGGCCGACTATCTCAACCCGCTACTGTGACCCTTGCTGACCGAAAGAAGAACACCCCATGAAAAACCCGGCGGCATGAGCGTCTCCCCTTATTTCCTCGACCTGCGTTCGGCCTACCAGTCCGAGATGGATGACCTGCGATTCGACTCCGAGGGGCGCGACGTGTTGCACCGGCGTCTGGCCGGCAAACGCCAGGAGATGGCCTTTCTGGTGCAGATGATGGACACCAGCCCAGAGATGGTGGCGGTGGTGTTTCACCAGGGTTTTGATTTCACGGGAAAAACCGTGATGGAACACCTGCTCAGCCACGATGTTGATGCCGATTGCTTTCCGGCCTGGGGTAGCCTGGCGGATGGCTTTGTGCTGGCGCCCTGGGCCCAGGACCTGGCGCACATCGTCCTGCAGGCGCCCGGCGGGGAGAAATTCCTGACGCTGACGGCGGGGCTGGAATACATGGCCGGGCTGCCGGTGGCCGCATCCATTGCGAGCGCCGAAGCAGATGGTGACGGCGACGACGAAGACAGTGATGAGAACGGTGATGGCGTTGTGGTGATGTTTGAGGGCGATGACGATCGTGAGCAAAGCGCCGATGCCCGGGCACGCCACGAGGCAGGTTCCGACTGGCTGGTCCAGCAGGGCTTTGACGCCAAAGACTGATGCAAGCAAGCATGAACTGGAAGGTAAAACACTGATGACGAATCATCTCGCCCTGATCGAAAAAACCCAAAGCCTGATTGCAGCCGGCGACATCGTCGGCGCCGAGGCTGCGCTGGTCGGGCTGGCCGACGCCGAAGGTGATGCAGCGCTGATGGTGGTGCTGGAACAGTTGCCGCCCAAGGACGTCCTGGCTGTCATTCGCGAGTACGACAACTCCCGGGAGTCGGTGGTCAGCCTGCTGGTCACGCCCGCGCAGTTTGCCCGCGCCGTGGTGATTGAAAAGCTCTACAAGGACTTGACCCGCACGCACCTGCGCGGCATGGTCAATGCGGTGATCTTCCGGGAGGATGCTGACCCGCTGGAATTTCTCACCGCGATCGGCGACCTGGACGGTGGCAGCGAAGCCCTCGCCGATTATTTTTCGGACCAGTGGAGCCGTGTCGAGGCATTTGCGCGCAGCGGCGGCTTTGAGCTGGCCGACGAGTACGGCAAGATGTTGTCCCAGTCCGCGCTGCTGGCCTCGGCCTACGAAAGGCCGCGCATCCAGCTGGATGAGATCGCCGACCAGGACTGGATGCAGCTCGCCTGGCTTCTGCGTTACGAACTGCCTGACCTGTTCATTGAAATGCTGATGGTGCTGCGCGCCAAGGGCAGTGCGCACAAGGCGATAACTTCCGAAGGCGATGAGGAAGACGAGAACGAGGACGATGCACAGAACGACGGCAAGGTTGAGACCGGCGACACCGATCGCGGCAAGGCCACACCGACGGCGCGCGAGTCCGACGAGGAATCGGCGATCTGAGCTTGCAAACGCCCATGTCCTCGCCTTCCGCCATTTCGCTCTACGATACGCGCGCTTTTTTTGAGAAGGCGCTGCAGTACGGCGTGCAGCACGGCATCATCAATGCCGAAAAGATCGAAGCCATGCGGGTCGAAGGCCCCAAGGGCATGGTGCAGATCGCGCGTTATTTCGGCAATGAGTTCTTGCGCCCGGACCTTGAAAAAGCCCGCGACCGCATGGTGAACCTGGTCAGCCTGTACCTTGAAAACTCCTGTCAGGGCGACCTGCATCAGGCAGCCGAATCGCTGCGCGATTTCTCACTGCTGTCGCGCTCCAAGGGCGGCTCGGACATGCTCAAGGCCCTGATCGCCATGCCGCAAAACAGCCACTTCGGCATGAATGAACGCGGCGGCTTCACCGACGAGCACATTCCGCTGCTGGCCAAATGGTCGCTGCGCAACCTGGCCGACTACCAGGCCGAACTTGCCCGGCGCAGACAGGTGGCGCAGGTGGTGGATGCTGCCGTCTGGTTAGCTGGCGAGCTGGGCATGGACGCCGCCGAACTCGAAGAAGCGGGCAAGGACGCCGAAGCGGTGATTCGCACCGCCTTGCTGGTGCTGGCGACGGGTCGCACCGAGATGCCCGACTGGGTCGCCTTCGAGAAGATGATTGCTGCCTTGCGCAAAAAGCACGGGGCCGTTCCGCCTGTGGTTGCGGCTGCGCTGCCGCTCGCCGCTCCGAAAAAGCTGCCTGCCCACCTGCGGGATGTGGTGGAGGCGGTGCGGCAGTCCGTGATGGCCGACGCGCCAAAAATACTTGATCCGGCCTTGCCAACGCGCCAGCTGTTTGACCGCAGCCCGGCCTTCATGGGCCGCTACTTCTGGGTGGAAGACGGCCTGAACGAGGTCGATCACCATGACCGCCAGGCATCCGCCGTGTGGAGCAAGGTAACCGGCGGCAATGCGGACGATGGTTCGCTGTTGACCCTGTTCCTGTGCGTGGCCGCCGGGTCCGCGCCCAAGACCCTGCTGACCGAGAAAAGCGCCGCAACCCTGCTGCGCAAGATCCGCAAATCCGGTTTCGATCCCGCGCTGGCCCACCAGTACATCGTGGACCACGCGCCGGTGCAGCACCAGGACGCCTACGCCAGCTTGTGGGATGACTTTGTGGAAGATGCGCAGGCCACGCTACAAAGCGATGCCGTTCATGCGCTCCACGACGCGCTGGCGTTGCTGCGGCGGGAATGCCACGTGCAATAGGCGGTTTGTGCCTGCGATGGCGGCCCGTAATACACGACCGCTACTCTCTGCCTCGAATCGCGACCCAGAACATCAAACCGGCGAGTGCAAGCAGGAGTCCGCGTATACCCCAAGGGCCAAGAAAATAGTAGGCTGCTTGAAATAGCGGCTCCAGCAGATTGCCGCAACCGGTTGCGCAGAGAGTTGGCCTGGCGTAGCTTAGCAAGGCAACGCAGAGGAGAAAAACTCCGAGCAATGCCGCGATGAGTCTCGAATTCATTGAGCCGAGATCCGATGTTTGGGTTGGATGCTCACATCCGAACAGCGACCAAGACGGCGTAGCTGGCCTGGCATCCGTTTGATGGGTCGGTTAGGTTGCTGCGACAAGGCCTACGGCTTTACAGCCGGATCCCAATGCTCAGCAATCTTTCCGGCCTCAATGCGGAACATGTCAAACCACGTCGTTGTGTACTTCTTCGACGGATCTTTGGGATCCGTCTGCTCGCGCACAAAACTAAGGATGACCAGGTTTCCTTCAGCCGTAATGGCTACGAGTGGAGCTGCGACCTTGGCTTCTATCGGCTTCGGTTTCTTGAACTTCCCGAAGAATTCGACAAACGCTGCGCGACCAGTAGGAACATTCGGGTTGTGCTGGATGTAGTTTTCAGCCAGGTACTTCTCTGCCAACTCGAGCTGGCCAGCCTCGAAGACCTCGCGCCAGAAGTCATAGACAAGGCGCTTGTTCTGCGAAAGTTGGGGATCTGCGCTTTGCAGAAGGATTGAGTGATTCGGCGCCGGCGTAACGGCAACTTGTGCGAAGGCTGCACTGGCAGCAACAGCGCCAAGAAGAAGGGCAACGATTGTGTTTCTCGCACTCATGAATTACCTCGATTGTGATGTGAGACGCCTAACATTTGGCATGAGCGGCGGCCGGAGACACGCCAAGCTCGCACAACTTTCAAAGCTTGGGATCCGGAAACGGCAACTTATCTTGCGAGCTGCTCGGCTGGGCCACCCATTTATTCCCGCGACGGTAAAAGTCTGCCTGGGTTTCAGAACTTCCAGCTCCGATCTTCAATGCCACCGTGCAAGCAATCTGGCCTGGGTACTTGGCATCAACAGCCGGGATGCAGGTGCCGAGCTTGAGTTCGGCAGTTTTGTATTCTTGCATCTCCATCATCAGAAGGAATGCTTGCGTAGCCTCTTTGGCGTCGGGTAATACGAGTGCAGTGGCAGCGGCGGGTGTGGGTGTGGTGGCGGGCACTGTGGACGTAATGACTGCGGCGGGTTGCGACGATGTTTCGCTACAGGCGGAACAAAGAAGCAATGTTGACAAGATGACTGTGTAGCGCATGAAGAAATTCTCTGTTGTTGTGTCTGGCGTGAAGATGACCGGACCATAACACCTCGTGGCGAAGGCGCGTTCTGCTGTTGCGGGTCCGTCTCGATTGACATGTTAAGCAGTATTTCGCGCCATTGCCTCCAGGCAGCGCGCGTGAATGGTAGCAACGTCACCTGCGTGCCGCTTACGTATGGATTTGGAAAGGCGCGCGGGCAATTCCCTTCTATCTGCGACCACCGACAACGCCACAAGAAGCTCTTCCAGGCCTGCGGCCTTGGAAACACTGGTGGCATCGATCGGCCAGAACAAGCCGAGCAGCCGCTTTTCGGGATAGTAACGGGCGCTGACATCTTTCCCCTTGCCCTGGTACAGGACGATTTGCTGAACCGCAACCAACCATGCACGTGGGAATAACGGGATGATCGATTCAACGTCGCGGCGAGAGAGGCCGTGTGTGGCACCGTTTTGGACAGTTACCTTCATTGGCGCGGCTTGAGGTTGGAGATGATCGGCTGATAGGACGTCCGTGTCGACTGACCTGTTAGACCGTGGTATCCCGGCCGCAGCGAGGTCAGTCGAAATTGAGCGGTGGCCGCCGCACTCAAGGAGCCAGGTACGCACGTGCTTTCTCCCTCGCCTGGTTTAGTACCTGCGCACTCACGCCACCAGTCGCCAGGAGTTCTCCCAGCGGGACATACGCGACTTCCTCGAGCGTGGTCATTCCGGCACGAAGGAGCAACACGGCAACTGATTCGGGCACGCCAAGCACGGTCACAAACAAAGAGACTGAGTCTTGATCGTCGCCCATGGGTGCTCCTGCGGTATAGCCTGGCCGCTGAAAATCCGGCCAGGTAGTTGTTATCAAAAGACTTCTCGTTCATTTTCGGTTTCGTTCAGCTCGATGGAAAGAGGGCCAAACCCCGCAATGATTCTAGGGAGACAGTGTGGCCACCGCCTCCTCAATATATGAACGAGTGCACGTAAACAGCCGATTCCGTTGTGTTTGACCATCGCGACCCGTAACCCGCCCGAAAGCCGTGGTCAACGAATGCTTCCAACGCCTTCGCGCCCCGCAGTAACCGGCTCGCGTCTTACAGCTGCCAGTTCGATACCCTTACAGAGTAGCCGGTGAAGTCAGGGTGCAATAGCCTTAACCGCTTGTCGGCTGTGTGGCAGCCCCCGTCGAGCCCGTGGCATATGCCACTCATCTGTTTCGAAGGGGAATCAACATGTCAACCAAAGAGCGCAAGGAATGGCGCAGAAGTTTCACGGAAACGATCACGAGCCTGGCCGGAGGCACGGTCGATGTGCTTGAGGCGGCAATCTGGGCGATGGAGGCTCAGCATGGGCAGGGCCATCGTGATCCGCAAGAGGCGGCGTACGAACAGTTCAAGAACGTTGCGATGCCCATACCGGCAAACCGCAACGGGCCTCACGACGGGCCCATCTCCACGCTGGCCACGGCCCCGGATTTTTTTCAGCACCAGCCCGTTGAAAGTCGACTTGATGCCGGCAATCCATAGGCGTCGTCCTACAGCGGAGTTTCGAACCCCGCCAATACGATGGCTTTTTTTGGAGACCGTATGGACAACTATCACATCAAGACGCACAACGGCCACTGGGATCTGACCCGGCAAGGCGCCGACCGCGCGGCCATCAGCAAGCCCACGAAGGCGGAGATTCTGGAGGCAACGCGAGAGTTCATGGTGGGCAAAACCGCTTCGGTCAAAATCCATCGCGCCGACGGAACGTTCGAAGAAGAGCGGACCTATCCAGGCTCTGCTGATCCTTCCAGGTCAAAAGGCTAGGAACGGTCGGGAACAGGCGCCGGAACCTTTGGCCCAGCTCCCGAAATTGAATACGATGGGAGTCCTTTGCACTCTGGCGGGCGCCGGGTGCCCAACCTTTCAGGAGACACGACATGGCCAGCAAAAAGACCAGCAAGAACACGATCTGCCTGTGGTACGACGGTGGCGCCGTTGAGGCCGCAAACTTCTATGCCAAAACCTTTCCCGACAGCACTGTGGGCAAACTTTTTTATGCGCCGGGTGACTACCCCGACGGCAAGCAGGGGGACGTGCTCACGGTCGAGTTCACCGTCGCCGGCATTCCCTGCATCGGGCTGAACGGTGGCCCGCTTTTCAAGCATAACGAGTCATTCTCTTTTCAGATTGCCACCGATGATCAGGCCGAAACCGACCGCTTATGGAACGCGATCGTCAGCAATGGAGGGCAGGAAAGCGAATGCGGCTGGTGCAAGGACAAGTGGGGCCTGTCTTGGCAGATCACTCCGCGCGCGCTCACTGACGGTATAGCCGACCCCGACCCCAAGGTGGCCAAGCGCGTGTTTGACGCGATGATGACCATGAAAAAGATTGACGTCGCCGCGATAGAGGCGGCACGGCGGGGCTGAGACGCTTGATGGGATGACGCGCGTTTGCGTCCCGCTGCGTGTGCGCTCCTGTTCAGGTTTGAGAAATGGTCCGGGCGGGATTTGCATGCGAAATTTCCTCCGGAGGTACCGGGCGTAGTACGTACCGATATCGGGAGTTCGTCCTACACCGCGGAACCCGCAGCCTCCTAGCATGAAGACACCAGCAATGAAAAGCCACCCCGGCGTGCAGCCGGTAACCGTGTGCGATTCACTCACGTGAAGAGGCTCTGGCGGCGTGATCAAGCGGCATTTGCTCTTCACTTTCATTAACGTTCTCAAGGAGACTGAAATGATTGGAATCAAACAAACTGCACTTTGCGCGATGATATTTGCAGGTTTGGCGGGCTGTAGCGGCATGACGACTCAAGAGAAAAACACCGCCATCGGCGCCGGTGTAGGCGGTGTGGCCGGCGCGGCTCTTACCGGCGGCAGTGCCTTGGGGACCGTAGGCGGCGCCGCAGTCGGCGGTGTGATCGGGCATGAGGTCACCAAACCGAAAAGATAAGTTAAGCCTAGGATGCGGCGACTCTCTTGTGCGTCAGATTCAAGTGGCGCCGCTTCCCTGTTTCCCCTCTGAGGGAACGCCCGGAGTCTTCAAAGAATCCGGTTAAACCACAGCAGCGACAAGCTCGCCGACACCAGTGCCAGCGCGGCGGCAAGCAGTGCCAGCAGCCCGGAGATCTCGGTTTCCTTTTTCTCAATCGCGATGCGCGAGCTGAGGGTTTCGTAGACCCTCTTCAAATCGGCCGCCGTACCTGCGTAGAAGTATTCAGCCTGTGTTGCGCGGGCTATTCCTTTTAAGGTCTCCTCGTCGAGCTTGACGCGCATGGACCAGCCTTCAAAACCAATCGTTTCGCCGTCGACCGTGCCCACACCGACGGTGTAGATGCGGACACCGCGGTCTGCTGCGAGCTTGGCGGCGTCGATCGAATCCACACCCGTGGTGCGCTGGCCGTCGGTCAGCAGGATGATGGCGGCCGAGGTGTAGGAGCCGGGGGCGACGGGGGTGAATTCTTTTTTGGCGTTCTTGTCGGGGTTCTGGGCCTGGTCAAGCGATGTGCCGCGGGGCTTTTCCCTTCCGTACTGCATGGAGGCGATGTCGATGCCTGCGTCGGGGAACAGCTCGGCCAGCGACACGACGATGCCGTTGCCGATGGCGGTGCCGCGCTGCAGCTGGAATTTGTCGATGGCTGCCGTGAGGTCTTCGCGGCTGAGGGTGGGTTGCTGCACGACGGCGGCGGTGCCGGCAAACGCGACGATGCCGACGCGTACATTGCGCGGCAAATCGGCCAGAAAAGCCTTGGCGGCGTTTTGTGCGGCCACCAGGCGGTTGGGCTGGACGTCGGTGGCGCGCATGCTGCCTGAGACGTCCATGGCGAGGATGATGGTTTCACGTTGTGAAGGCAGGCTGATCACGGCAAAGGGGCGCGATGCCGCCACCAGCATGGCGGCGATGGACAGCAAAAACAGCAGGGGCGGAACATGCCGGCGAAAGCTCTGGCCGCGGCCCATGGCTTCGCGCACGATGGAAAGGCTGGCGTAGCGCAGCGCGATTTTTTTCTTGCGGCGCAGCAGCCACACATACACGGCCACCAGCAGGGGAATGGCCAGCAGCAGCCATAAAAACTCCGGCCAGAGGAAAGTCGGCAGGGGAAGTTTTGACATGAATGAGGTCAACCAGCTGAAGTTCATGGATGTTCCTTGGCGGCTTCTTCAGGCGGCGTGTTTCAGGTGAGCCGGCAGCTTGCCGCCTGCTGCGTTGGCGCCTGATGTACGGCTGCGCCGTTTGCGGAGCTCGGTAAACCGCAGGATGGCGTCAACCAGGTTGTCGTCGGTGGAAAGCTCCAGCGCGTCCACGCCGGCACGCGCCAGCGACTGGCGCAGCTCGGCTTCGCGCTGGGCCGCGATGCGTGCAAAGCGTTTGCGGAAACCCGCGTCGTGGGTGTCGACCAGCAGTTGCTCGCCGGTTTCGACGTCGCGGATGGGAATGAGGCCCAGGTCGGGCAGGTCCAGCTCCAGCGGGTCGAGCAGGCGCACGGCGACCACTTCATGCCGGCGGGCGAGTTGGCCCAGCGGCTTTTCCCAGCCGGGTTCGCTGATGAAGTCGGACACCACAAACACGGTGGAGCGCCGGCGTATGAAGCTGGCCGCGGACTCGAGCAACTCATGCAGGCGTGTGGGGCCGAGAAGTGTGGTTTCGGGACGGGCCTGCAAGGTGTGCAGCAAATGCAGCACGTGGTGGCGGCCGCCGCGTGCGGGGATCACGGCATCAACACCGGAGCCATAGAGCATGGCGCCCACGCGGTTGCCGTGGCGTGTCAGCATGCGGGCCAGCACGGCGACAAATTCAGCGGACACATTGCGCTTTCGCAGCTCGCTGGAGCCAAAGTCCATCGAAGGGCTCAGGTCCAGCAGGAACCAGGCGCTCATTTCGCGGTCTTCGGTAAACACGCGCACATGGGGTTGCTCCAGCCGGGCGGTGACGTTCCAGTCGATGTGGCGCACGTCGTCGTGGTGCTGGTACTCACGCAGGTCGGCCAGGTCCATGCCGGTGCCGCGCAGCAAGGTGCGGTAGTCACCCTGCAGCAGGCCGTCAAGCCGACGCAGCACGGTCCACTCCAGCCGGCGCAGCAGTTGTTCTGCGCTGGCGACGGGAGTGGGGGTTGGACTAGGCTGCGAGTTTTTCATGCTCTAAGGGTTTTGCTGGGGGCGGGATTTTGGCCATGATCTTCGCGACTAGGCCGTCGGCCGACAGACCTTCAGACAGCGCTTCGTAGGACAGCACCAGCCTGTGGCGCAGCACGTCGGGTACGAGGTCTGTCATGTCTTCGGGCAGGGCGTAGCTGCGTCCGCGCAGCATGGCCAGCGCGCGGGCGCCTTCGGTCAGGTTGATGGTGGCGCGCGGGCTGGCGCCGAAGGTGATGAAGCGCTGCAAGTCTTTCAGGCCGTGCCTGGTCGGGTTGCGTGTGGCCGACACCAGCCGCACGGCGTACTGCACAAGGGACGGGTCAACGTAAATGCGGCGGCATTCGGCCTGCAGCGCGGCCAGCTGTTCGGTGGTGGCCACGGCGCTGACGGCAACGGCTGGGCCGGTCACGCGTTGGACGATGACGAATTCTTCTTCGTCGGTCGGGTAGTCCACCAGTACCTTCATCATGAAGCGGTCGACCTGCGCTTCGGGCAGCGGATAAGTGCCTTCGGTTTCAATCGGGTTTTGCGTGGCCATGACGAGGAAGGGCTCGGGCACTTTGTGGGTGATGCCGGCAATCGTGACCTGGCGTTCCTGCATCACTTCCAGCAGCGCGCTTTGCACCTTGGCGGGCGCGCGGTTGATTTCGTCGGCCAGCAGCAGGTTGGTAAACACCGGCCCGAGCGAGGTGGTGAACTCGCCGGTTTTCTGGTTGTAGATGCGCGTGCCCACCAGATCGGCCGGCACCAGGTCGGGTGTGAACTGGATGCGCTTGAAATTGCCCTGCACGGTGTTGGCCAGCGTCTTGATGGTCAGCGTCTTGGCCAGGCCGGGAACGCCTTCCACCAGCAAATGCCCCTGCGCCAGGATGGCGACCATGACGCGCTCGAGGAAGCGGTCTTGCCCCACCACCACACGTTTGACTTCATAGAGGATCTGCTCCATCAGCTGCGCGGTGGCGTCATGGCCGGCGGCGGAATGTTCGGGCGTGTGCTGTTCCATGCGTCGATGTCCTTAAAGTCTTCAGAAGGGGGGCATGCCGGCGGCCGAGGCTGCGTTTTCAATCGGCACCGCAAAACCGATGCCGACAAACGTGCGCTGCTGGTTGGGGTTGAAGATGGCGGTCACGATGCCGACCACTTCGCCGTCCATGGTGACCAGCGGGCCGCCCGAGTTGCCGGGGTTGGCGGCGGCGTCGAACTGGATCAGGTTGCTCATCATCTGCTTGCCTTCGGGCGAGCGGAAGTTGCGCTTGAGCCCCGAGATGATGCCCTCTGAGGCCGAGGGTCCGATGCCGAAGGGATAACCCACGGCCATGACACGGTCGCCCGGCGCCAGGTCGGCGGTGGAGCGCATGGTGGCGGCAATCATGTCGTCGGGAATCTTGTGGGCCTGCAGCACGGCCAGGTCGTTCTCGGGCTGTACGCCGGTGATGCTGGCGGTGGATTCGAGGCCGTCCGCGAACGTGACCTTGATGGTGGTGGCGCCCTGCACCACGTGCAGGTTGGTCAGGATGATGCCCTTGTCGACGATGACCACGCCGGTGCCCACGCTGCGCTCGCCGTCTTCCTTGCCGTCCTTGTCTTTACCCAGCCCCACGATGCGCACGACAGAGGGGATGATGGTGTCGTAAGCCCGGGTGCCGGGGGAGGGCAGGACTGTGGTCTCCAGCGTTTTGAGGACGGCCGCGTTGATGTCTTCCTGCGTCAGCTTGCGGGCCGCGGGCCGCAGCGGGGAGGCAAAACTGATGGCCAGCAGCAGGGCCAGCAGGCCGACGACCGACCAGAGCAGGTAAAGCTGGTTTTGGGCAAGCCGTTTGGCCAGGCGGGAGGCGCGGGGGAAACGGGAAGGTGCGGGGGCTGGAATGGCGCCGTCTGGGCCGGCAGCCTGCTCGGGCGGCTGCACCTGGGCATCACCCGCGCCCTGCGCCGGACGGTTTGAACTGCTGTAAAGGGCTGGCCTGCGCATCCGTTCACCTGTGAGGTCAATGTCAAAACCGGGCTGATACCACCGGGCGTGAAAACCTGCTTCAGGCCCCGTATTTACAGTTGCACCGTATCACGATTTGTGCATCCGTGCACGTGATTTGGGTATAGGCGTAGGGGGCTTTGTAAAGCGCCTATTACTGCGCAGTCTGGGCTCGATTCGAGCCCGATTTTGGGGCGGCCTGGACTGCTTCAGGCGCCGGGGCTGTCGGCGGGCTTGCGCAGCAGGGTCAGCGCCAGGGCCGCCGAGGCCAGCATCAGGAACAGGCTGACGGCATTGAGCACCGGCGTGGCGCCCTCGCGCATGCGTCCGTACATCATGACGGTCAGCGGTGCGTCCGAGCCGACCAGCATCAGCGTGGTGTTGAAGTTCTCGAAGGACATCAAAAACGAGATCGCTGCAGCGCCGATGAGCGCGGGTTTCAGGTAAGGCAGGGTGATGGTGGCGAAGACCGCGGCGCGGGAGGCGCCCAGGTTGTATGCCGCCTCTTCGAGGGTGATGTCAAAACGTTTCAGGCGGGCCGAAATGATGAGCGTGGCGATGGACACGATGTAGGAAAACTGGCCCAGCACCACCAGCGGCAGCCCCGGCCGCAGGAAATCCAGCTCCAGCCCCCACCAGTCGTCGGCAAACTGGGCCAGGCGGCTGGCAAACGCCAGGATGGAAATACCCAGGATGACGCCGGGAATGACCAGCGGCGCCAGCATCAGCATCGACAGCACCTGTTTGCCCGGAAAGCGGCTGCGTTCAATCAAAAAGGCGTTGGTCGTGCCCACCAGCACCGCCAGCAGCGTGACCCAGCCGGCCACCACCACACTGGTCCAGAGGCTGGCGAGCATGGGGCGATCGGCAAAAAGGCCTGTGCGCCCGGCCTTGCTGCCAAAAAACCAGTCGAGCGTGAAGCCGTGCCAGGGGGGCGCCGGGTAGGGCGCGTCGTTGAAGGCAAACACTGCGACCACCACCAGCGGCAGGAACAGGAAGGCGAAGAAGGCCAGCCCATACACCACCGTGCCTGTGCGCAGCCAAGCGGGCCGGGGCAGGGAGGCGATCATCTAACACTCTCCCCAAGTCTTCGCCAGTGACGGCGCGGAACCGGCTTTGCCGGGCCGCAGCGGTCGCCCCCGGCAAGGGGGGAGGGAGCTACACGCAGTGAGATCCAACGGGGGTGTGTCATGTTTTTCTCATGACTTCGCCGAATTTTTGGCCGGTCAACTTGAGCCCTAGCCAGACGATGGCAGTGGACAAACCCAGCAGCAAAAATCCAAACGCCGCGCCTTGCTCCCAATTAAAGCGCGTGATGAACTGGGTGTAGATCTGCTCGGTAAACCAGAGCGAGTTCTTGCCTCCCAACAGCGTGGGTGTGAGGTAGTTGCCCAAGGTCAGCATGAAGACCACGATGCAACCGGCGAGGATGCCGGGCGCGGCATGCGGAATGACGATTTGCCGCAGGATGGAAGGGCCGTTGCCGCCCAGGTCATAGGCGGCTTCTATCAGCGTGTCATCCAGACTTTCAAGCGCACTGATCAGCGGCACCACCATGAACAGCATGGACGTGTACACCAGGCCAACCAGAATGGTGGCGTCGCGGTAGAGCAGCTCTACAGGTGCATCAGTGAGGCCCAGCTGCACCAGCACGGCGGGCAGCACGCCCGATTCGCGCAGCAGAATCATCCAGCCCAGGGTGCGCACGGTTTCGCTGACCCAGAAGGGGATCAGGCACATCACCAGCAGCAGCGACTTGGCGCGGCCGCGCACCAGCTTGGCAATCGTCCAGGCGATGGGAAACGCCAGCAGCAAGGTGATCAGCGTGGCCAGGATGGACATGACGGCGGTGCGCACAAAGGTGTGCCAATATAGCGGTTCGTCGATAAAGGTGCGGTACTGCGCGATGCTGGGCGCGTATTGCCGCGGTGCGATGCGTTCGCGCAGCGACAGGATGGCCAGGTCGATGTGCGGCAGAACGATCAGGCCCACCAGCCAGATCAGCGCCGGCGCCAGCAACAACAGCAGGATAAGTTTGGCCTGCGCCGATGCGGGTCCGGCATTTGCTGCGGGCATGGCGGCTGCGGCTTGCATGATCTGCAGGCGCTAGGCGCCGGTTGTCCCAAAACAGGTGGCTTGCGCGGGGTCGAAGCTGAAGGCCACCGTTTCACCGACACGCAAGTCGGCAAAGCGCCCGGTCTGCGGTAGCGCGATACGAAATTCCGTACGGCTGGTGGTTTCGCGCAGCAATACGGCCGAATTGGCGCCGTCGAAGAGCAGGCTCTCAACCTGGCCCGCGTAGGCTGTGTGGTCAGCGGGCAGCTCCGCGGCGTCGCGGGCCAGACTGATCGCCTCGGGCCGTACAAACGCCTGCACGGACTGGTCGGTCAGGATTTTGCCGACAGCGCGGGCCCGCATGGCAAGGCCCTGGCCGGTCGTCAGCGCCACCACGTTGCCGGCTTCCGTGCCGGCGGCGGCACTGCCCTGCAGCTTGTTGTTGGCGCCCACAAAGCCCGCGACGAAAGGCGTTTGCGGCTGGTAGTACAGCTCTTGCGGTGTACCCACCTGCTCAAAACTGCCGGCATTCATGACTGCGACATGGTCGGACAGCACCAATGCCTCGGACTGGTCGTGCGTGATGTAAACAAAGGTGGTGCCGAAGGCCGCCTGCAGCTGCTTGAGCTCGACTTTCATGTGCTCGCGCAGCTTTAAATCCAGCGCGCCCAGCGGTTCGTCGAGCAGCAGCAGTGTGGGTTCGAGCACCAGGCTGCGCGCAATCGCCACGCGCTGCCGCTGCCCGCCTGACAGTTGATCGACGCGCTTGTCCTGCATGCCGGGCAGGCTCACGCGTTCAAGCATGGCGCCGACCTTGCTGGCAATGTCGGCGCGCGACAAGCCGCGCCGCGCCAG
Source organism: Polaromonas sp. P3_A5 (assembly GCF_056403055.1). Taxonomy (NCBI): domain Bacteria; kingdom Pseudomonadati; phylum Pseudomonadota; class Betaproteobacteria; order Burkholderiales; family Comamonadaceae; genus Polaromonas; species Polaromonas sp. P3_A5. Next base: position 3,421,366 of record NZ_JBFUGF010000001.1, on the reverse strand, counting down.
GCCGTAGCCGACGTTTTCGCCGACCGACATCATGGGGAACAGCGCCAGGTGCTGGAACACCATGTTGACGGGCCGCTGGTTGGGCGGCACGCCGTTCATGGGTTTGCCGCCGATGTGGATCTGGCCCGCATCGGGCGACAGAAAGCCGGCGATCATGCGCAGCAGCGTCGTCTTTCCGCAGCCCGACGGGCCGAGGATGGAAAAGAAGCTGCCGCGCTCCACGGTAAAGGACAAGTCCTTGACCGCGGGCTGGCCGGCGTAGGTTTTACCGACGTGTTCGGCTTGAAGGTCTGCGTGCACCGGTGATAGGCCGGTTGCCGGTTATTGGGCTGCTTTCACGCGGTCTAATACGCGGCCTTCGATGTCCTCGATGCCGGCAGGCACTGCGGGATACCACTTCACGTTTTTCAACGCGGCTTCAGGGAAGCTGGTGGCGAACTGGGCTTTCAGCTTGGGGTCGGCCAGCTGGTCGGCTCCCTTGGAGGCGGTGAAGTTGCCGGCAGAGCCTGCCACTTTTGCGGCGATCTCGGGGCGCATGTTGAAGTTGATCCAGGCGTAGGCGGCGGCATCGTTGCGGCCTTTGGCCGGGATGGCGAAGGTGTCGATCCAGCCGAGTGCGCCCGACTTCGGTGCGATGAACTGGATTTCAGGTTTTTCGGCATTGAGCTTCCAGCCGCCGGTGTCCCACATCATGGCGCCCACCACTTCACCGGCGCGCATGCCGTTGAGCAACTGGTCCTTGTTGTCCCAGTAGAACTTGATGTTGCTCTTACAGGCAATCATGGTCTTGCCGACTTCGTCCATCAGCGCGCCGTAGGCTTTCGGGTCCTTGTAGAGCGCAAACGGGTCTTTGCCGGAAGCAAAGGCGAAGGCCAGCAGCGTGGGGCGCTTCAGGCGCACGGCGGTTTTGCCCTTGACATCTGCCTTGCACAGGTCGGGGTAGTCGGTCATCTTGGCCAGCTTGGTATTGACGACGAGGCCGTCGGTGCCCCAGATGTGCGGCAGGCCATAAACCTTGCCGTCCAGCGTGGTGTTTTTCTTGGTGGCTTCCAGCATGGACGGGATGAACAGATCGGATTTGATCTTGCTGAGGTCCATGGGCTTGTAAATGCCGAACTCCTGCTGCGGGCCGGTGATGCGGTCCTGCGAGGGCTGGGCCAGGTCAAAGCCGGCGCCGCCGGTGGCGCGCAGCTTGGAAATCATTTCTTCGTTATTGGACAGCGTGAGCTCAACGTCGATCCCGGTCTCCTTTTTGAACTGCGCCACGACATCGGCCGGCACATAGTCGGCCCAGGTAATCAGCCGCAACTTCTGGTCTTGTGCCCAGGCGGGGCTGGCCATACTTGAAACAACGAGGCCGGCTCCGAGAATGTGGCTCATCAGACGGGATAATTTCATGTTGGCTTTTCCTTGGGTTATCAGTCGACGGTGGTTGACAGAGGTTGACGAAAAGAGATCGGGGGGCAAAAAAAACGGTAACGAATTGCGCGTGCATTTCCTCAAAAAAAGCATAGCGTGTCCCGATTTCATTTCTGTGTCAACATCTTCCGCAAGCAAGGCCTGCGCCAGGCCGTTCCTTTTTTTGTACCTTTTCTTTTCATATCCCGGGTGCCCTGCCGCATTGACTGAATGACTTTCTGGGTAGACACACACTGCCATCTTGACGCCGGTGAACTGTCCGTCGATGTCGCTGAAGTTCGTGCGCGGGCAGCCGCTGCAGGCGTTGCACACTGCGTGCTGCCGGCGGTGGGCGTGTTCAATTTCGAGGCAGTCCGTGTGCTGGCACACCGTTTTTCCGACAGCTATGCGCTGGGCATCCATCCGCTGTGTGTGCCCCAGGCGCAAGACGCCGACCTGCAGGCGCTGGATAACGAGCTTGCGTTGAGGCGGTCTGATCCGCGATTGGTCGCGGTGGGTGAAATCGGCCTTGATTATTTTGTGCCTGCCCTGACGCAAAGCCCGATGCGTGAACGCCAGGAGCACTTCTACCGCGAGCAACTCAAGCTGGCGCGCAAGCACGGCCTGCCGGTCATCCTGCACGTGCGGCGATCGGCTGACAAGTTGCTCAAGCACCTGCGCGACCTGGCGCCCGAGAGCGGGTGGCACGGCATCGGCCATGCGTTCAACGGCAGCGAGCAACAGGCGGCGGAATTCATCAAGCTGGGCCTGAAGCTGGGCTTTGGCGGCGCCGTCACGTTTGAGCCTGCCTTGCAACTCAGGCGCCTGGCGGCAGAACTGCCCCTGGAGGCGCTGGTGATGGAAACGGATTCGCCTGACATTCCGCCCCACTGGATCTACAAAACCGCGGCGGAGCGCGAAGCGGGCCAGGCCCAGGGCCGCAATGAGCCGGGCGAGTTGCCGCGCATTGCGAAGCAGGTGGCGGATTTGCGGGGAATTCCGCTGGAGTCGCTGGCGGCCGCAACGACCGCCAACGCATTGCGGGCGCTGCCGAAACTGAGAGCCCTTCTGGCGTGAAAAAGGGCACCGAGGACACCGCTAAACCTGTGCTGGCAGGTCTGGCGCCGCTGGTTTCTCCCGGCACTCGGCTGCTGGTACTGGGGAGCTTTCCGGGCGCCGCCTCACTGGCTGCGCAGCAGTATTACGGCCACCCGCAAAACCATTTCTGGAAGATTTTGCAAGCCATTTGGCCCGATGGTCCAATGGGAACGGGCGCGAGCAGCTATCAAATTCGTAGCGAATGGCTTTTGTCAAAAGGGCTTGGCCTGTGGGACGTGTACGCTGCCTGTGAACGCGAGGGCAGCCTGGACAGCAATATCCGCAATGCGGTGGTGAACGACCTGGCGGGTCTCAAGGGCCTGTGTCCCAGGCTGGAAGCCATTGCGCATAACGGTGGTGAAAGCTTCAAGCATTCATTGGTTGTGAAGGCTGCCCTGAGCGCCGCCGGGCAGCCCCAAGGCGCGAGCACCCCCTCGGGGGGCAGCGAGGACACGTCAGTGCCGAGCGTGGGGGTCCAGTTCTACAAGCTGCCTTCCACCAGCCCGGCGAATGCTTCCTGGAGTTTTGAGCGCAAACTCGCTGCCTGGCGTGAAGTATTTGAAAAGCATGGACTGGTTTGATGTCAAAAAAAGAAGCAGTGAAAACGACGGCCGAACTACCCGAAGTCAATTTCTCCGACTACGGTGAGGTGCGCTTTTTGCATCTGGGCACCGAATGGGTGCAGGGCTCCATGCTGCGCGATGCACCGTATGACATCGAACTGGAGTACGTGCAGCGCATGATGGCGGGGCTGCTGTTCACCGACGCGGCGGCTGTGTCTAAAAAGCACGCGATGCAGCTGGGCCTGGGTTCTGCCGCGCTGACCAAGTTTTGCTATAAAAAGCTGCGCATGAAAACCACGGCGATTGAAATCAATCCGCAGGTGATCACGGCCTGCCGGCTCTGGTTCAAGCTGCCGCGGGACGACCTGAGGCTGCATGTCATTGAAGCCGATGCGGCGCTGGAAATCAAAAACCCTGTGCACCAGGGAATGGTGGACTTCCTGCATGTCGACCTGTATGACCATGAAGCGGCGGCGCCGGTGCTGGACAGCGCGGATTTTTATGAAGACTGCCGCGGGCTTCTGGCGGAAGACGGCGTGATGACGGTGAATCTTTTTGGCCGTGATTCAAGTTACGTGCAGTCGCTGACAAAAATTGCGGAAGCGTTCGGGCCCGAGGCGGTCTGGGCGTTTCGGCCGACGCGCGAAGGCAACACTGTGGTGCTGGCCCAACGCGACCCGACGCGTCCCGAGCGGGCCGACCTGCTGCAGCAGGCCGGTGTCATCGAGTCGTGCTGGAAGCTGCCTGCCAAAAAATGGCTGCGGCTCTTTGCGCCGGCGGCGTGATGATGATGCCGCGCGGATGGTAAAGACCCAGGTGGATGGGGTACAGTGCGACCCATGAGCGCCGTGACGCACCCCAAACACCCCAAAGACCTGCACGTGAAAAAGCCTCCTGCCGGGCCGCTGGGCTGGCGCATGCTGGTTGAGTGGCTCAGCGAAGACGGCGTCATCAGCGCCGCCGAAGCCCAGCGCACGATTGCACGCTGCTCCCAGGTGCAAAGCGCGCAGCCGCCGTTAACCCGGCTTGCCAGTGTCGGCATGACACGCCTGGCCGACGGCAAACCCCTGGACATGGAAACGATCACGCAATGGCTGGCCGGACGGGCCGGCCTTGCCTACCTGCGGATTGACCCGCTCAAGGTGGACGTGGGCAAGGTGGCGGACACCATGTCGGCCATGTATGCCGAGCGGCACAAGGTACTGCCGGTGCAGGTGACCCCCAGCGAGGTGGTGATTGCCACTTCGGAGCCTTTCGTGACTGATTGGGTGCAGGAGGTCGAACGTCAGGCCAAGCGCAGCGTACGCCTTGTGGTTGCCAGCCCCCTCGAAATCACCAAGTTCACCGCCGAATTTTTTGCACTGGCCAAATCCGTCAAGGCGGCGATCAAGGCCGGCGGTGGGGCGACGTCGGCGAGCTTTGAACAACTGGTTGAGCTGAACAAAAGCAACAAGCAGCTGGACGCCAACGACCAGGGCGTGGTGCAGGTGGTGGATTGGCTCTGGCAGTACGCCTTTGACCAGCGCGCCAGCGACATCCACCTGGAGCCGCGGCGCGAGCAGGGCGTGATCCGCTTTCGCATCGACGGCGTGCTGCATCCGGTCTATCAACTGCCCATGGGCGTGCACAACGCCATGACCGCCCGCATCAAGCTGCTGGGCCGCATGGATGTGGTGGAAAAGCGCCGACCACAGGATGGCCGCATCAAGACCCGCAACCCGCGCGGCGACGAAGTTGAGATGCGCCTGTCCACTTTGCCCACAGCCTTCGGCGAAAAAATGGTGATGCGGATTTTTGACCCGGACACCACGGTCAAGGACCTGGATGCACTGGGTTTTTCGCAGCACGACGCCGAACGATGGGAGCAACTGGTCAAGCGGCCCTATGGCATTGTCCTGGTCACGGGGCCTACCGGCTCCGGCAAGACCACCACGCTTTATTCCACGCTCAAGCGGCTTGCGACTGAAGAAGTCAACGTCAGCACGATTGAGGACCCGATCGAAATGATCGAGGCCTCCTTTAACCAGACACAAGTCCAGCCGCATCTGGATTTCGACTTTCCCGAAGGGCTGCGCGCGCTGATGCGGCAGGATCCGGACATCATCATGGTGGGCGAAATCCGCGACCTGCAGACGGCCGAGATGGCCGTGCAAGCCGCGCTGACTGGCCACCTGGTTTTCAGCACACTGCATACCAATGACGCCCCGTCGGCGGTGTCCCGCCTGATGGAACTCGGGGTTCCTTCTTACCTGATCAACGCCACCTTGCTGGGTGTGCTGGCCCAGCGGCTGGTACGCACCTTGTGCAGCAATTGCCGCCAGCCTGACGAGGCCGCCTCACGCGAAACGCTCGCCGATCTGGTCAAACCCTGGCAAATCAGCGGCGGCTACCGGCCGTACAAGCCGGTGGGCTGTGTGGATTGCCGGATGACCGGGTTCCGTGGGCGCATGGGGCTTTATGAGCTGCTGACCGTCACGGAAGGCTTCAAGGAAAAGGTCTCGAAAGAACCCAATATCGATGCGCTGCGCCGCCAGGCGGTCAGCGAAGGTATGCGCCCGCTTCGGTTGGCCGGCGCGCTGAAAGTGGCAGAGGGTCTGACAACCATCGAGGAAATTTTGGCCTCCACCCCGTCTTTGGACTGAGTCCTTGCAGCCTTTTACAGCGGCCGGCCCGTTGTAAGCAAGAGGTAAGCCAAAAGATTACGAAAGGTAAGTGAAAGCCACATGGCGGGGGCCGGGTGATTGAATGCACAATCCACCGATTCTTTCTTTTATATGTATTGAGGAGACAGCCGTGAATATCAAGAGTCAGAAAGACTTTTTCTCCGGCCTCATGTTCATGGGGGTCGGTGTGGCGTTCGCATGGGGGGCAACCACCTACAACGTGGGTGAAGGTGCCCGTATGGGTCCGGGTTACTTCCCTCTCATGCTGGGTATTTTGATGGCTGTTCTGGGAGGTGCTATTACCTTCAAGGCGCTGGTGGTGGAAACCGTAGGCGGCGACAAGATCGGCAAGTGGGCCTGGAAGCCCCTCATTTTCATCATTCTGGCCAATCTGGTATTTGGCATTTTGCTGGCCGGTTTGCCGAGCATCAAGATTCCCGCCATGGGCATGATCGTGGCGATTTATGCGCTGACCTTCATTTCCAGCATGGCCGAAGAGGGCTGGAAGGTCAAAAACACCTTCATTCTTGCGACGGTGCTGGCCATCGGCAGTTACCTGGCTTTCGTCGTCCTGCTCAAGTTGCAGTTCCCGGTCTGGCCATTCTTTATCGGCTAAGGAGAATAAAAAATGGAATTGCTAAATCATTTGTCGATAGGTTTTGGCGTGGCATTCACGCCGATCAATTTGTTGTACTGCCTGATCGGCTGTATTTTGGGTACCTTGATTGGTGTTCTGCCGGGTATCGGCCCTGTGGCTACGATTGCCATGCTGCTGCCGGCCACCTACGCGCTGCCTCCCGTGTCGGCGTTGATCATGCTGGCCGGTATTTATTACGGCGCCCAGTACGGCGGCTCCACCACCGCCATTCTGGTGAATCTGCCGGGGGAGTCGTCTTCAGTGGTGACCTGTATTGACGGGTACCAGATGGCGAGAAAAGGCCGGGCCGGGCCCGCGCTTGCCGCGGCAGGCCTGGGATCTTTCTTTGCCGGTTGCGTAGGCACTTTGATCCTGGCCGCGTTTGCACCGCCGCTGACCGAGCTGGCCTTCAAGTTCGGCCCCGCCGAATACTTCGCACTGATGGTGCTGGGTCTGATCGGCGCCGTGGTGCTGGCTTCCGGCTCGCTGCTCAAGGCGATTGCCATGATCGTGCTGGGCCTGCTGCTGGGTCTGGTCGGAACCGATGTGAATTCCGGTGTTGCCCGCTTCAGCTTTGACATTCCCGAACTGACTGACGGCATTGGTTTCGTGACCATCGCCATGGGTGTATTCGGCTACGGCGAGATCATCAGCAATCTGGCGCAGCCGGAGCATGAGCGTGAGGTTTTCACCGCCAAGGTCTCGGGACTTTTCCCCACCAAAGAAGACTTCAAGAACATGGCGCCTGCCGTGCTGCGGGGTACTTTCCTGGGTTCGGCACTGGGGATTCTCCCCGGCGGTGGCGCCTTGCTTGCCGCATTTGCGGGTTACGCCCTTGAGAAGAAAATCAAGATGCGGCCTGGTGAAGTGCCTTTCGGTCAGGGCAACATCCGCGGCGTCGCAGCACCTGAGTCGGCCAACAATGCCGGCGCGCAGACCTCCTTCATTCCGCTGCTGACGCTGGGCATTCCGCCCAACGCCGTAATGGCCTTGATGGTGGGCGCCATGACGATTCACAACATTCAGCCCGGCCCGCAGGTCATGACCAGCAACCCTGAACTGTTCTGGGGCCTGATCGCTTCGATGTGGATCGGCAACGCGATGCTCGTGATCCTGAATCTGCCGCTGATCGGGATGTGGATCAAGCTGCTGACCGTGCCTTACCGCTACCTGTTCCCGGCCATCGTGCTTTTCTGCGCGATTGGCGTGTATTCCACCAACAACAACACCTTCGACATCTGGATGGTGGGCATCTTCGGTGTGATCGGCTACATGTTCGTCAAGCTCGGCTGCGAACCCGCTCCCTTGCTGCTGGGCTTCATCCTGGGCCCCATGATGGAAGAGAACCTGCGCCGGGCCCTGCTGCTTTCACGTGGCGACTGGAGCGTGTTTGTGACGCGTCCACTGTCGGCCGGACTGCTGGGAGCCGCCGTGCTGCTGCTGGCCATCGTGCTGCTGCCAAGCATCAAAAACAAACGGGAAGAAGCTTTCGTTGAAGCTGACTGATCAACGGGAAGCACATACAAAAAAGGCACCTTCGGGTGCCTTTTGTTTTGCCTGTTTGCGACATAGTCGGCGCTCAAAATCGTTGCACAATGGCCAGATGAAACGTAGACATATTATTTCCCTGGCTGCGGCTTCCGCCGTGACTCTCGTGGGCCCCGCCATGGCCCAGAACTATCCGTCCAAACCCATTCGCATGATCGTGCCGTTTCCGGCAGGCGGCGCGACGGACATCCTGGCACGGGCCCTGTCGCAAAAGCTGGGCGAGAAAATCGGCCAGACGGTTGTGGTCGAAAACCGGCCGGGCGCCGGCGGCACGATAGGCGCCGATGCTGCGTCCAAATCGCCTGCTGACGGCTACACGCTGCTGCTGGCGACTTCAAGCACCCACAGCATCGGGCCGGCCGTCAACCCCCGGATTCCCTACAACGCGGAAACAGACTTCACGCCGATTGCCTATGTGGCAAGTTCCCCTAATGTGGTGCTGGTGCCTAACACGTCGCCGGCAAAGACCATGGGCGAATTTATCGATCATGCACGCAAGAACCCCGGGCGTTTGAACTACGCGTCCAGCGGCAACGGCACCATCATCCACTTGATGAGCGAATACTTCAAGGCGCAATCGGGGACCTTCATCCTGCACATCCCTTACCGCGGTACGGCACTGGCCATGCCGGACCTGATCAGCGGCAAGATCGACGTGCTGTTCGACTCCTTTGTCACCGGCATGCCGCATGTGAAAGATGGAAAGCTGCGGGCCCTTGCGGTCACCAGCCTCAAACGCACGGCGCTCGCTCCCGATCTGCCGGCGGTGGCGGAAACCCTGCCGGGCTTTGAGTCGGTCACCTGGTTCGGGGTTTACGGCCCCAAAGGCATGGCGCCAGACCTGGCAGGCAAGGTCAACCAGGCGGTGAACGCAGCCCTGGCCGATTCCGATGTGAAAGACCGCTTTGCCAGACTGGGCGCCGAACCCGCGGGTGGCACCCCGCAGGCCTTTGCGGCCATGGTGAAGACGGACACGGCCAGGTGGAAGAAAATCATTGTCGAGCGGAAAATCAGCGCCGATTGATGCCTTTCACCGCATCGCGCCGCCTGGTCGTGACGATGCCGGTCAGTTTGACTTCCCGCCTGCGGTTGCACACCATGACCGCCGGCATCCATTCTTCCTTGCCTTGCCTTCCACAGGTGACCCATGAATTTCAACTACAGCAACCCCTACACCTCCACCCGCCTGCCGCTGTTTGCCCGCAACGTTGTTTCGACTTCGCACCCGTTGGGCGCGCAGGCCGGTTTGCGCATGATGCTCAAGGGCGGCAATGCGGTAGATGCCGCGATCGCTGCTGCCGCCGCCATGACCATTGTCGAACCTGTCAGCAACGGCCTGGGCAGCGATGCTTTTTGCATCCTCTGGGACGGCAAGGAACTGCATGGACTGAATGCATCGGGCCGCGCGCCGCAAAGCTGGACGCCGGATTACTTCAAGCGCAAATACGGCAGCGATGCGCAGACGCCGCCCAAACGCGGTATGGATTCCGTGAGCGTACCGGGTGCGGTGGCCGGCTGGGTGGCCTTGAGCGAGCGTTTCGGCAAGCTTCCCTTCGCCGACCTGATGGAGCCTGCAATTGAAATCGCCGAGCGCGGCTATTTGTTGCCGCCCGTGGTGCAGCAGAAGTGGGCGGCCGCTACGGGGGAGTTGAAATCGCTGCCGGGCTTTGCCCAATCTTTCCTTCCCTGGGGCCGGGCGCCGAATGTCGGTGAACTGTTCCAGTTCAAGGCCGCAGCCAAAGCGTTGCGTGCTATTGCGCAAACCAAGGGCACGGCGTATTACGGCGGCGCCATTGCCCAGGCCATCGAAAAATTCTCCGCACAAAACGGCGGCAGCATCACCGCCAAAGATTTTGAAAGCTACCAGCCGGAATGGGTCAAGCCCATCGGCAAGGAGTACCGGGGCTATACCCTGCACGAAATTCCGCCCAACGGGCAGGGCATTGCGGCGCTGATTGCGCTGGGCATCCTTGATAAGTTCGATGTAGCCGGGCTCCCGGTGGATGGCGTGGATTCCCAGCATCTGCAGATCGAAGCCATGAAGCTGGCGTTTGCCGATATTTACCGGTACGTGGCCGAGCCTTCGTCAATGGAGGTGACGGCCGAGCAAATGCTCGATGACGCGTATCTGGCGTCCCGTGCCAAACTCATTGACATGAAAAAGGCACAGGACTTTGGCGCGGGAAATCCCGTCAAGGGCGGAACGATCTACCTGACGGCAGCCGATGAAGACGGCATGATGGTGAGCTTCATCCAGAGCAACTACATGGGTTTTGGTTCAGGCTGCGTCGAGCCCGAGTTCGGCATCAGCCTGCAAAACCGCGGCCACGCCTTCAGCCTGCTGCCGGGCGCCAACCAGGTCGCACCGGGCAAGCGGCCTTTCCACACCATTATTCCGGCCTTCCTCAGCAAGGATGGCAAACCCGTGATGAGCTATGGCGTGATGGGCGCGAACATGCAGCCGCAGGGCCACATGCAGACACTGGTGCGCATGCTGGACTACGGCCAGAGCCCACAGGTGGCTTGCGATGCGCCGCGCTGGCGCTACAACGCCGGCCTTGAGATCAATGTGGAGGCCACGATGGACCCGAGTACCGTGCAGGGCCTTGCCGACCGCGGCCACCGCATGGAAGTCATCAACGACTCCTACCAGGACTTTGGCGCCGGCCAGTTCATCTGGCGTGCCGGCAACCCCAAGGTCGAAGGCTATGTGGCGGCCAGCGATCCACGCCGCGACGGCCAGGCCGTGGGCTTTTAAGAAACGACCTTGAGCGATAAATCTGATAAAAACAGGCCGACAGCCCAAGCAGGACGAGCGCAAGCAGCTACTAAAAGCATAGCGCCTGGTTTGCTGCTGGCCACTTTCGGTGCCATCGCGTTCAGCGGCAAGGCCATCATTGTCAAGTTGGCCTATCGCTACGGCGTCGACGCCGTCACGCTGATCATGTACCGCATGCTGTTTGCCTTGCCCATCTTTGCGGTGATGGCGTGGTGGGCCAGCCGGGGCAAGGCGCCGCTGACGCGCAAGGACTGGCTGGGCGTGCTGTGGCTGGGCTTCACGGGTTACTACCTCGCCAGTTTCCTGGACTTCGCCGGCCTGGCGTTCATCAGTGCGTCACTGGAACGACTCATCCTCTATCTCAATCCCACGCTGGTGTTGCTGCTGGGCCTGGTGTTGTACAAGCGCCGAGTTGGCGCGCTGCAAATCATCGGCATGGCCATCAGCTACTGCGGCGTGGTGCTGGTGTTCGGCCACGAGATCACGCTGCAGGGCGCGGACGCTGCCTGGGGTGCGCTGCTGGTGTTCCTGAGCGCGGTGAGCTACGCGCTTTATCTGGTTTACAGCGGTGAGATGGTCAGGCGGCTCGGCTCATTGCGCCTGGTGGGGCTGGCTACCACCGTGGCCTGCCTGTTGTGCCTGTTGCAGTTTGTGTTGCTGCGGCCCCTGAGCGCCGCCGCCGTCGCGCCCGAGGTCATCTGGCTGTCGCTGCTCAATGCCACCTTGTGCACAGCGGTACCGGTGCTGATGGTGATGATGGCCATCGAACGCATCGGCGCCGGCATGGCCGCGCAGACCGGCATGGTGGGCCCGATGTCCACCATCCTGATGGGTGTGCTGATTCTGGGTGAGCCGTTCACGGTCTGGGTGGCGGCGGGGACGGTGCTGGTGATTGCAGGGATCTTCGTTTTCACGAGAGGCAGATAGTGGCCCTCACGGTCGCTCACTTCGTGTGGCCTACGGCCTTTCTCCCTGCCCCTTTCATTACAGAAGGGGCCGCCCGCCTGCGGTCTGGCAAAGCCAGTCCCGCGGCTTATGCTGGGTTAAGGATTCCCGCGCGCACCGAAGCTGCTTAGGCATCAGATCGGCCTCTAGCCCAGGTACTACGTGCGCAAGCGGCTATTAATTTGATAGCGCGTGGTGTCAGGGGCGCTGCTACTTCTTTGCGGGTGTACGCGTCGACGCAGGCGCTTGCGCTGTAGGCCTGCGGTTCGCACCGCTGATGCGCTGCGCCACCGTGACGGATGGCTGTCCTGCATACGCGTCCAGCCGGGTACCCATGGCCTGCTCAAGCTGGTTCAGTCGCGTCTGGGCGGGCGGATGCGTGCTCAGGGACAGCGCAAACAATGCGTCATCCGGCGCAGCGCTGCGCAGTTGCTGCAGCACCGCCACCAGGCCGTAGGGATCGAACCCAGCGCGCGCGGCGAGAGCCACGCCGGTACGGTCGGCGTCAAACTCGTCCTGCTGGTCCAGGCCCTTGGTGTACATGTTCTTGCCCAGCGCCAGCAACTGCGACGACACCAGGCCGCCCAGGTCGTTCTTCAGCTGAGAGCTGATCACCTGCGTCAGAAGGCCGGCGCGTGCCGCCTTGTTCAGGGCGATCAAGTGGTGCTTGGCTGTGACATGGGTGATTTCATGGGCCAGGATGCCGGCCAATTCGCTTTCGTCCGCCACGCGGTCCATCAGGCCCTTGGTGACGAAGACATAACCGCCTGGCGTGGCAAATGCGTTGAACCCGGGGTCGTCGAGGATGGCGAAGGTCCAGGGCAGGTCGGGCCGCGATGACTGCAGGCTGATCCAGCGGCCCAGCTGGTTGATATAGCGCTGCGCAGCCACGTCAGGGTAGAGCGGTTTGCTGCCCAGTAGCACGGCGGCCAGTTGCTGGCCGATCTGGATTTCACGTGGTTCGTCAATCTGATCCAGCGACTGTGACAACAGCTGGAACAGGTCACCACCCTGGGCTGCCTGCTGTCCGCCCGGTGTAAGGCTGGCGCCCAGCAACGCCCCGGCCAGGCCGGCCGCAGAGTTGGGTTGCGCGGGGGCGGGCTGCGCCGGCTGGTTCGGGCGTATCAGTGACTGGAACAGGCCGCCTAGCGCCTTGCCCGCATCCTGGGCATGAGCGCCCAGAGGGAGCAAGCCGGCCAGCAGGGTCAATGCAAAAACCGCATGGCGTGCGGGCGTTGCCAGTGTTTGGAGGGTGTGAAGATTCATTGCGGTGCCTCTTGTCTTGTTTTTAGCCGCCGTATTGTTCGGTTCTGGTGCTGGGTGCGGCAGCCGGCGGTGTGGGTGTGGGCAGGGGATCGACCTGCCGGACGTTCAGCGAGGCACCGCCCGCGAACTGCCTGGCTTGCGCAGCGTTCGCACGGTTGGCGTCGGCTTGCGCCACGGCCGCCAGGTTGGGAACGGCATTGGCAAGGTCTTCCGCACCCAGGCCGCGAATGCCGACGGTGGATGTGGCCACTGCGCCGCCCGGCGCCTGTGCGCTGCCCTTGTTGAAAAAGCTCGACAGGCTGCGCAGTGCACCGGTGCCGGCACCGGCCTGCGAGCTGGGGGCCGTGATGTCAAACATGTGCACCCAGCCGCTGGTGCCGTCGGCCATGCGGACCTTGATCCACGCGCCGTTGCGCTCGCCCAGCCGGGTCACCGAGGTTTGAACCGGCAGCGGGGCCAGGCTGCGGGCCGATTCGCCCGGACCTTCGCGCAGTTGGGCTGCGCGCTTGATCAGTACGGCCTCGCCTTGCGGCTGGGCCTGTGTCGCCGCACTGAAAACCAGCAGCGATGTGAGCAGGGGAGCGATAACCATTCCCGCCTGCATTTTGTATTTACTCAGTATCATGAGCCGCTCTCCCCCGTGGTTGTAATGAGGAATTATTATGGATTTGGGTATTGCAGGCAAATGGGCGCTGGTCTGCGGCGCCAGCAAGGGTTTGGGTCTGGGTTGCGCCGAGGCGCTGGTGCGCGAAGGCGTGCATGTGCTGATCGTGGCGCGCGGCGAGGAAACGCTGAAGGCCGCGGCTGAAAAACTGAAGACGGATAAGGGCAAACCCGCAGGCGCCAGCGTCCAGTATGTCGCCGCCGACATCACCACACCCGAAGGCCGCGCCGCGGTGTTCGCGCTGCGCAAGGACTTCGACATCGTGGTGACCAATGCCGGCGGCCCGCCGCCCGGTGACTTCCGCGACTGGGACCGTGACGCCTGGCTCAAGGCGGTGGACGCCAATATGCTGACTCCCATCGAGCTCATAAAGGCCACGGTCGACGGCATGGCGGCGCGCGGTTTCGGGCGCATCGTCAACATCACCTCCAGCTCAGTCAAGTCGCCTATCGACATCCTGGGTCTGTCCAACGGCGCGCGCAGCGGCCTGACCGGCTTTGTGGCCGGCGTGGCACGCACCAAACTCGCGGCGCAAGGCGTGACCATCAACAACCTGCTGCCGGGCGCTTTCGACACCGACCGCCTGCGCGGCACCATGAGCGGCGCTGCGCAAAAAACCGGCCAGCCCCTGGAAGCCATCATGGATGCGCGCCGCAAGAACATCCCGGCCCAGCGCTTCGGCACGCCCGAAGAATTCGGCGCCATCTGCGCCTTCCTGTGCAGCACGCATGCCGCCTACATGACGGGGCAAAACGTGCTGGCTGACGGCGGGGCTTATCCGGGCACTTATTGAGCACCAGGCGCTTCCCTTGAGCCTGGACTACCTCCAATTCGATTACGCCGAGAGCAGCGACGGCACGGGCACGCTGGAAGCCATGGCCTCCACATGGCCGGACCAGGTGCTGGCCGTCCATGCTGAAGCCGTCCAGGTATTGGCATGGGCCCACGCGGAATTCCCCGGGCGGCGCGGCCCGCTCGAGGAGGGTTTTGACTGGGATTACGACCTGCACGGCATGCAGGAGCTGACGGCGCCCGAGGCCTTGCACTATGACGAGGTTTCGCGACGGTTGGAGGTGGAAGCCGGCCTGCCCGGCAAGCCGCGGCATACGCTCACCCTGTCCCTCAGTGGGACTGTGGAGTTTTGCGATGCCTTCAGGCGGAACTTCGGCCTGGACCTGGATTGAATGCCCCAGCGCTCAAGTTAGCGTTAACGTTCAGGCAATCATTCAAGCGCAGGTTCGACAGCCTCCACTGCAGTAGCGCTAACCCGCTGCATCAGCCCGTGTTGCAGGCTGAACAGCTGGAGCTGCTCGGCATAAGGCATGAGCATTCTCTCTTCCGTCGCGATGCCCACTCCCAGCAGGCCGGCCATCTTCTCCTTGCTCACCTGGCCGTGCGCCAGCAGTTCGTCCACGATGCTCAGTAGCAAGGCCGAATCGGTTCTGAGAATCTCCTGTGCGCGCGCGTACGCCTGCGCGAGCAGGGCCTCGATCTCGGCGTTGGTCGGCTCAACATCGGTGTTGAGGTTGTCGTCCATGTCGTGGGTCACGTCGGTGTGGCTCAGCCGGTTGCCGAAACCGAAGTGGCGCACAAAGCGCGCGGCCAGGGCGGTGGCGTTCTTGAAGTCGCTCTCGCTGCCCGTGGTGCAGGCGTCTTCGCCAAACACCAGCGCTTCGGCGGCGCGGCCGGCCAGACCCACGCAGAGGCGGTCCAGGCAGCTTTGACGTGATTCGGCCTTCATGCGCACATAGCTGTTGTAGCCGCCCTCGAAAGACGCCACGTTGATCTTGACTTCCTGCGGCGCATGGCCGAACAGGCGGCCGTAGGCCAGGCCGTGGCCTGCTTCGTGCACGGCCAGCAAGGCCCGAAAGTCGGGGCTGGCGCGCTGCTTGAGCTGGTTGAGGTCCAGCGGCACGGGGTAGGCGATGCTCCCGCCCCCGCACTCGCCATGACTGACGTGCAGGGATTGCGTGGCGGCGTCCAGCCTCACGTGCAGCGTGGTGTCCGCCGGCACATCATGCTCAAACGCCCACAGCACGGCATTCACCAGCGGCGCACTCAGGATGGCGTGAATCGACGAGAACAGCGGGCGTGTGCCCTGGGCCGGGAAGACCGCATTGGCATAAATTCCCTGGTACACCGATTCATGCAGATCAAAAGACAGTCCTGCACTCGCCTGCATTTCACCAACGTATCTGGCACAGGTGCTGCGGATCAGCCGCTCATACGTGGCCTGGCTCAGCGAGGGGTAGATCACATGGTTGTTCCCCAGCCGGGCGATCTGCTCGGGCTTGAAGCGCTCTCTCAGGGCCTTCTTGACGTCAATGACCGACAGTTTTTTCGTCAGTGCATGAAAGATGTCGGCATCGGTGTCGCAGTCTTCCACGCGTTTGGCGGTTCCCTCATACATTTCGTCGAGGTTGCCCGAAACGATGATGAGCAAGCGGCTGTAATCCGTTTCCCACGAGTCGGTCGATGCCCTGAACGCCAGCATTCGCTCCTGCAGTTGCTGGGGTGTCCAGGTCATCACCTCCTGTAGTGGTTCCTTGAGCTTGAGGCTTTGCTTGAATTCCTGAGCCTGGTAGGGCGAGAGGGCGAACTTCAGCTTTTTGGCCTGGACGCCGTCCTTGGCAGGCTTTTCATCAGCCTGTTCCTCGCGTTCGTGGTCATACAGCGAGAAAGCCAGAGACGATTCCAGCTCCTGCAGAAAAGACAGCGACGGCGGCAGGCGCCCGTCGGACAGCAGCTGCCACACGTCCTGGTAGCGTTTGACGGCGACCTCATCGCCCTTTTCGTTGATGGTGCGAAAGCGCTGGAATTCATCCAGCACCAGAATGCCTGGCTCGCTCTCGGCAACGGCGGACTCCGCCAGCATGCCGCTGATGGAGTCGGCGCTACGCCAGCTGCTGCCGTTGCTGAAGCCGTCCATCTGCACTTCGACAAAGCGGTCGTAGAAGCCCAGCTTCTGCGCCAGGCGGCGCGTGAGCTGGGTCTTGCCGGTGCCGGTCAGTCCCCACAGGCACACGATCACCGGGCGGCGAATGATGTGGGGCAGCACATACCAGGCGCGGATCGACTCGATCACCCGGTCGATGATGTCGTCAATACCGAACAGCTCGGTCTTCAGCTCGGTGGCGACGAGGGCCAGGTGGGCACTGCGTTCGCGCATGAGCTCGGGCGGCACGCGGGCTGCGGCCACCGTCTCGGTTGTCATATCGTTCTTCATGTCAGTCAGTCAAATTTTTGAGGGCTTTTTGCAAAGCCACGGTTTCAGCCCGGCGATGGGCGCCGGCGCTGCGAATATGTTTGCCCGCACCCGACGTGATGGCACGCTGGACGAGGGCCCGCACCACGGGATTGCGCGGTGTGGGTGGCGGCAAGGTCAAAGCCAGCGGCTGCTTCATGCGCCGCAAATGCTTGACCTTGCCTGCAGCAAAGTCACGGGAAAAAGTTTTGGCACTCATGTGCACGCTCCGAAAAAGCAAAACCCCGGCGAAAAATCAGCCTGGGGTTTGCGGAGCGCGCTTCACACGTGAAGGCACAGCACCGACTGCCCGCAGGGCTGGGTATGGTTGACACCACATCCAGCCGGGGGCAGTGGAGGGTGCGTCAGGTGTGAGTGAACAAAGTCATGGTCTTGAGGGCTTCAAGGTGTTTACTGCGCAAGGTTATTCGTTGCACAGTGGCTTAAAGCAAGGAACGGATTCTGAAGAGCCCACGCGGGCTTGGCAAGTTTTATGCAGCGATTTCTCACAATGTGTTGTGAAAATCAAACCGCTGCTGCGCTAATTGCTGCGCGCTTCAGCGCCGCGACGACACCACGATGCCGCCCACGATCAGCATAAAAGCCAGCGCGTGGTAGAGGTGCGGCAACTCACCGAGAAAGGCCGCCGACAGCAATGCAGCGAACAGCGGCGTGAGGTTGGAAAAGAAGCCCGCAATCGCCGGCCCGACACGCTGCACGCCCATGCCCCAGCAACGATAGGCAATCACCGCGGGTCCCACGGCCACGTACAGCAGGGCTGCGGCCAGCGGCCAGCCCCATTGGATGTGCGCGTCGGTCAACGCCCATTCGCCGGCGGCAAACGCACCCGACCAGGCCAGTCCGAACACGATTTGCGCGAGCAGGAAGGCCGCCCAGTCGCGGCGGATTTCCGCCGGCTCTTTGGGTTGCGACAGCAGCCAGCTGTAAAACGCCCAGGCCAGCGTGGCCAGCAGCACGTACAGGTCGCCGGGCACCAGCTGCACCTGCATGAGCAATTCCCATTGGCCACGCGACAGCACCACCAGCACGCCGGCAATCGACAGCACGGCACCTGTGGTCTGTCGCTTCGACACAGTCTGGCCAAAAAACAGCGCCCCCACGACCAGCATCCAGATCGGCACGCTTGACGCCACCAGCGTCACGTTGAGCGGTGTGGAGGTTTTCAGCGCCAGATACTGCAAGGCGTTGTAGCAACCCACACCCAGCAGGCCCAGCACCGCGAAACGTTTCCAGTGAGGCCACAGGCTGCTGCCCGGTTTGAGCAGGCGCCAGGCCAGCGGCAGCAGGATCACGAAGGCCAGGGCCCAGCGCAGGAAGTTGAGCGTCATGGGCGGCACAAGGCCGGTGACGAGGCGGCCGACGACGGCGTTACCGGCCCAGAGCAAGGGAGGGACCACCAGCAGCGTGGCGGTGGCGGGCGTGAGGCGTTGGGTCATGACGGGGACTTTATCAAGCACGACCGTTTTCCTCTCGCCGCGCGGGGTTCAACCCTCGGCGCCTGCGGCCCATTTCGATTCATGGCACCATGACGGCCACCCCTTTTCTTTCTCCATCTGCAACCTTTGCAAGGAAATCCATGGCCTCCATCACCTCCAAAGCCGTACGCATCAACCAGCACGGCGGACCTGAAGAACTCGCACTGGTAGACGTGACGGTAGGCGACCCCGGCCCGGGCGAAATACGCATCCGTCACAAGGCCGTTGGCTTGAACTACATCGACGTGTACCAACGCAGCGGTGTCTATCCGCTTGCCATGCCGCTTCAACTGGGCATGGAAGCTTCCGGCATCGTCGAGGCTGTTGGTGAGGGCGTGGCCCACCTGAAAGCGGGTGACCGCGCGGCCTATGCCAGCCAGCCGCCCGGCAGCTACTGTGAAGTGCGCGTGATGCCGGCCAAGTGCGTGTGCAAGCTGCCCGATGCGATCTCGTTTGAAACCGGCGCGGCCATGATGCTCAAGGGGCTGACCACGCAGTACCTGCTGCGGCGCACGCAGCCGCAGGGCGGCTTGCACGCCGGCGACCATGTGCTGTTTCACGCGGCCGCCGGCGGCGTGGGCCTGATCGCTTGCCAGTGGGCCAGGGCCATGGGCCTGCAACTCATAGGCACCGCCGGCTCTGACGAGAAATGCGCGCTGGCGTTGTCGCAGGGCGCGGCCTTTGCCATCAATTACACCCAGGAAGATTTCGTGGCCCGTGTCAAGGAAATCACCGGCGGCAGGGGCGTGAAGGCGGTGTACGACTCGGTTGGCAAGGACACCTTCCTCAAGTCACTGGACTGCCTGCGCCCCTTTGGCCTGCTGGCCAACTTTGGCAATGCCTCCGGCAAGACGCCGCCGCTGGACATCGGCCTGCTGGCAGCCAAGGGCTCGCTTTACGTTTCACGGCCGACGCTCTTTACCCACATTGCGACGCGTGAGACCACACAGGAAATGGCGGATGAATTGTTCGCCATGGTCATCAGCGGCAAAGTCCATATCCCCATAGACCAGCGTTTTGCCCTGGCCGACGTGGCAGAGGCGCACCGTGCGCTTGAAGCCCGCAAGACCACGGGCTGCACCATCCTGACGCTGTAACCACCGGCCCTGGGGCGGTAAACCTGTGTAAAGCCACGGGCGGCATTCAACGCAAGGCGTGGCGGATGCGTTACAAGGGGCGAGGGCCTGCTAACAGACCCCAGGAGAACACGATGCCCACAGCGATCACCCAGGCCGGCATGCTCGCGGCCTTCCTGGCTTGCCTCGCCGCCCCGGCGGCGCAGGCGCAGGCGCAGGCCGATGCCGTGCCGCCGCCGGCCAAGCTTGCCGCCACATGGCGCGCCGCTTCGCGCCTGGGGTATGCACCCACGCCGGCCTCGACGCAGGCCGCCGCGGCCTCGCCGCGCGCCTGGGCGCTGCAGCAACTGGATGCGGCCTATGCCGCAAGCCTGCGCCCTCCCACCCTTCCTGCCGAAATCGCCGGCATCAACGCACCGCTCAATGACATCGCGCGCAGCTTCCAGGCCGAGCGCGAGATGCGCCGGGCTGCGCGCGAAACGCCCAAGCCCGGTATGGCCGCCGCGGCCGATACAGGCGGGGAAAAATTCAGCCGCGAGATGGCTCAGGGCGCGGCCGCCTGGCGGCTGATGTCCTGCAGCGATCCGGCGCTGGAAAATCCGCTGCTGGCCCGCATGACCGAGTTCTGGTTCAACCACCTCAATGTGTTCGTCGGCAAGGGACCGGTGCGCCCCTTTGTCGGCCACTACGAGATCAATGTGATTCGCGCCAACGCCCTGGGCCGTTTTGAAGACTTGCTGCTGGCCAGCGCCAGGCATCCGGCCATGCTGTTCTACCTGGACCAGGCGCAGAGCAACAGCCGCGGCCTCAATGAAAACTACGCGCGTGAGTTGATGGAGTTGCACACCCTGGGCGTGAACAGCGGCTACACGCAAAAAGACGTGCACGAACTGGCCCGCATCCTCACCGGCTGGACGGTGAACCTCAAGGACGGCGAGGGTTTTCGTTTTGCCGAGCGCCTGCACGACAAGGAGGGCAAGGTGCTGCTGGGCCGTACGTTCGGCAGTGAGGGCGTTGCGGAAGGCGAGGAAGCCATTCGCTTCCTGGCACGCCGGCCCGAGACGGCACGGCGTGTGTCCATCCGGCTGGCCAGTTTTTTTGTGGCCGACAAACCCTCGCCCGCGCTGGTCAACCGGTTGGCGACTGCCTTCACGGCTACCCAGGGCGACATCCGCGCGGTGATGCGCACCCTGATCGAATCACCGGAATTCTGGGCGCAAGACAACCAGTTGTTTAAAACCCCGCTGGACTTTGCCTGTTCGGCGCTCACTGCGGCCGGGGGTGTCAAGGAGCGCCGCGATATCGTGCAAACCCTGGGCTTCCTGGCGCAGGCCGGCCAGCCCATGCATGGCTGGCAAACGCCCGACGGCTACAAAACCGATGCCGGTACCTGGCTTGCGCCCGAGGCTTTGACGCGCCGCGCCGATTACGCCATGGGCCTGGCCCAGCGCACAGCTGAGCCGTCTTACCTCAACGCCTTTTTCAGCATTGCGACGCGCGAGCGCATTGCGCAGGAACCCGCGCAGATGCGCACCGGCCTGATGCTCGCCAGCCCTGACTTCATGCGCAAATAATTCCATGTCCAAATCAAACGTGCACTTTGTCGGCCCGCCTTGCCGTGCTGTAGCACTGTCTGCGGCGGGCCTTCGCGTTCACGCTTGATCTGGACATGGAATATGCCGCAACAAGGACTCCTATGAACCCCAATTTTTCTTCATCGGCGAATCTGCTGCAACGCCGCCAGCTGGTGGGCCTGGGCGCGTTGTCCGCCTTGTCGCTGGCAGCGCCCGGCGTGTGGGCGCAAGCCTTGCCCGCAAGCCGATCAGGCCTGGACGGCGGGCGCCTTATCGTCGTCTTCCTGCGCGGTGCGTATGACGGTCTGTCGGCCTTTGTGCCCTACGCAGACAAGGACTACTACGCTTTGCGCCCCAACATCGCGATTGCGGCGCCCGACGGCACGACGCAAACCGCCTTGAAGCTCGACAAAACCTTTGCCCTGCATCCCGCGCTGGCTCCACTGCTGCCGCTGTGGCAGCAAGGCGTTCTGGGCTTTGTGCCCGCGGCCGGCCTGCCTGCGCCCAACCGTTCGCATTTCGATGCACAGTACCAGATGGAGATCGCGCAGGGCGGCAAGACCAGCAGCGCGCCCGGGTGGCTCAACACCACAGCGGGCTTGGGCAAAGCCGCTGCACCGGGCGCCACCGCTCTCGGCGTGGGCGAGGCCAATCCGGCCATTCTGGGCGGGCAGGCGACCGTCAGGTTGATCCCTCGCGGCCAGTCGGCCGAGCGCACCGGCGTGCTGGCCAACGACAGAACCCGCCAGGCGCTGATGGACCTGTATGCCGGTGACGACAAGATCAGCGAAGCCTTCCGCCAGGGTGCGGGTAGCCGCATGCAGAGTGCGCAGGAGCTCACGGAGCAGAAAAACGCCAGGGCCGAAAAAATGGCGGAAGACAGCAGGCGCATGGCAGACAAGCGCCTGGACCGCGATGGCACGCCCGGCAATCCGCAGGCGCTGAACGCGCAAATGCAGGCGGCCAGCAACGGCGCGGCCGACCCGGTGGGCCTGCAACTCGATGCGCAGCACCTGGGCACGCTGATGCGCAACGACCGAAAGTTGCGCATCGGCTTTTTGTCGGCCGGCGGTTGGGACACCCATGCCAACCAGGGCGCTGCCACCGGCCAGCTGGCCAACAACCTCGGCAACCTGGCGCGCGGCATCGCGCAGTTGCGCCAGGATTTTTCCGAACCCGGCGATGTTGTCGTGGTGATGAGCGAATTCGGCCGCACCAGCGCCGAAAACGGCACACGCGGCACCGACCACGGCTTTGGCAATGCCATGTGGCTGATGGGCAACCGTGTCGCCGGCGGACGCTGGCATGGCCAATGGACGGGCCTGGCCCAACTCAACGAAGGACGCGACTTGCCGGCGCACCATGATTACCGCGCGGTGCTGGCGCAGGTGCTGCGGGGGACTTTTGCATTTGGCGATACGCAGCTGGCTGATGTGTTGCCAGGGGCCAGGTGGGACAAGCGACTGGACGGTTTGTTCGTCAAAGCCTAGCTTCGCAGGTTTGCGCCCGAATTCAAGGGTTTTGGCCGTTTTATCCAATAGGCGTAAGCGCGAGCAGCTATTAAATTAATAGCAAATAAATTTCCGGAGCTGATGCTTCCCGCCTGGCCGGCGGGTTTGCACTGTCCGGTTGGTGTGGGCGAAGTAAACTGCGCAGCAGAATCCGGGATGGCCCGCTGCCCCGGTCTTTTCGCATATCAATGGCCTGCCAGCACGGGCCCCAAGGACGCATGATGATGCCGCCTGCTTTTGATGCCCAATGGCTGCAAGCCCTGCGCGCCGGAGCGATCCAGCCACCGCTGCGCCCACGTGTGCCGCTGTGGGCCGGTGAATCGGTAATCGGCTCGGTAGAACCCGGCTTCTTCCACAAGCTGGCCCTCCACACCATGACCGACGGCGACCATCCGCTGCTCAAGGAAGAGCGCCCCTCAACTTTGGGCTGGCGCGTGATGGGTGACGTCACGACCAGTCTGAACAAAATCGCGGTGGCGCTGCATGAAGCGGGCCTCGCCGGTGCCTGGCGCGACGAGCAGCTCGCGGTGCCCGACCAGTTCGGCCACCGCAAGGGCACGGTGGAGCGCGCAGCTGTGCGGCCGCTGGGCATCACCACGCTGGCGGTGCACCTGGTGGGGCAGTCACCTGACGGGCGCTTCTGGGTGCAGCAGCGTGCTTTCAACAAATCGAATGATCCGGGCCTGTGGGACACGCTGATGGGCGGCATGGTGTCGGCGGCCGATACGGTGGAAACCGCGCTCGTGCGCGAGACCTGGGAAGAGGCCGGCCTGCACACGGCCGCGCTGCAGGCTATGCGCTACGGCGGGCGCCTGGCGGCGCGGCGGCCGGCCACCGACGGCAACGGCGCGGGTTATGTGGTGGAGGACATCGACTGGTATGTCTGCACCGTACCCGAGGGCATGGTGCCCGACAACCAGGACGGCGAGGTCGAGCAGTTTCGCTTGATGGAGGCCGGGGACTTGCTCGAGGCCATGCAGCGCGGCGAATTCACGGCCGAAGCGACGCTGATTCTTTCAGACGCCATGGGCCTTACTTAGGCCTGGTCGGTCAGGGCTGGCTGGCGCAAGCGGTTGGGGGCCAGTGCGCCGGCCGAATCCAGGATCGGGTAGGCGATCGAGCAGATGTGCGAGTTGATGCGCTTGAGTTCGCTGATGAGGTCAATGTGCAGCGAGCTGGTTTCCAGGCTCTGCACCGTATTGGCTGATAGCCGACCCAGGTGGGTCGTGGCATATGCCCGCTCCAGGTCGCGGAAACGGGCTTTTTCTTCCAGCAGCTTTTGCGCGTCGCGCACCGTGCCATTGAGGAACACGCTCATGCCCAGGCGCAGGTTGGCCACCAGGCGCTCGTGCAGTTCGACGATTTCAGCCATGCCGGCGTCCGAGAAGTTGCGGCCCGGCTTGATCTTCTTGTCTTCGATGTCGATCAGCACACGCTCGATGATGTCGCCGATCTGCTCCATGTTGATGGTGAAGCTGATGATGTCGGTCCAGCGGCGGCTTTCTTCCTCGGCCAGCGCTTCGCGTGAAATCTTGGTGAGGTAGTACTTGATCGACGAATACAGCTCGTCGACGGCATCGTCCATCTTGCGCAGGTCTTCGGCCAGCTTGAGGTCGTTCTTCTGGATGACCGCCAGCACGCCCAGCAGCATGGTTTCCACCACGTCGGCCTGGTGCAGCGCTTCACGGGCCGCGCAGGAGATGGCCAGCGACGGCGTGGCCAGTGCGGAAGGGTCGAGATGATGGGGGCGGCCGCCGGCCTTGTTTTTGTCGGGCTTGGGCAGCAGCTTTTCCACCCAGCGCGCGATCACCTGCGTCCAGCCAATGAATATGGCACCCACCACCATGTTGAAGGTGAGATGGAACAGCACCACCACGGTGGCGGCTTCGCCAAGGTAGGGGCGCACGTGGCGCAGCCACAGGCCGATGAAGGGCGCTGCGACGATGATGCCCAGCAGCTTGAAGAACAGGTTGCCCAGCGGAACCTGCCGCACTTCAACGGCCGAGCGCAGTGTGGTGAGCACCGCCAGCAGCCCGCTGCCGAGGTTGGCGCCCAAGACCAGGCCCAGCGCCACGTCAATGGGGATGACGGCCGAGGCGGCCAGCGTGGCCGTGAGCAGCACAATCGCCAGGCTGGAGTACGACACCACGGCCAGGAAGGCGCCCGCGGTAATTTCGAGCAGCAGGTCGCTGCTGAGGGAGCCCAGCAGGGCTTTCACGGCCGGTGCCTGGGTCAGAACTTCAGTGGAGGCCGTGACCAGCCGCAAGGCCAGCAGCATGAGGCCCAGGCCGATCAGCACCCGGCCAAAGCGGCCGACATTGGTGTCCTGCCGCGAGATGAACAGCACGACGCCGACAAAGATAAAGAGCGGCGACAGCCAGGACAGGTCAAAAGAGAACACCACGGCCATCAGGCTGGTGCCGATGTCCGCGCCCAGCATGACGGCCAGCGCCAGCGGCAGGGTGACCAGGCCCTGCCCGACAAATGACGAAACGATAAGGGAGGTGGCGGTGCTGGACTGCACCAGGGCCGTCACCCCGATGCCCGAGACGGCCGCAGCCAGCCGGTTGCTGATGCTGACTGCGAGCACGTGGCGCAGATTGGCACCGAACACCCGCAGGATGCCGGTACGAACGAGATGGGTGCCCCACACGAGCAGCGCAATGGCTGCCAAAAGATTCAACAAATGCTTCATAAGGTCGGAACCACTATACCCTTGAACCGGATGGCTGCAAGCGGTCCGACTCCGGTTTATCGGGTACGCCGAACCCGGAGCAGCTCATCCAGGATGAGGCAAACCGCGCCAACGGTGATGGCGGCATCGGCGATATTGAACGAAGGAAAATACCAGCCGTGCCAGTGGAACTGCAGGAAATCCACCACATAGCCATGCAGGGTGCGGTCAACGACATTGCCGACAGCGCCGCCCAGGACGCAGGCCAGCGCGAAGGAAAACAGCTTTTGACCGGCATGCGAGCGCAGCATCCACACAATAAAGAGCGCCGCGGCAACCCCGATGGCGGTGAAAAACCAGCGCTGCCAGCCAGAGGCTTCGGCCAGGAAAGAAAACGCCGCACCGGTGTTGTGCACGCGCACGACGTTGAAGAAGCTCGTCACATAGGTGGAGTCGCCCAGGCGGTAGTAGCCCAGGATCAATACCTTCGTGAACTGGTCAGCGATCAGGATCAGCAGTGCCAGGCCCAGCCAGGGGAGCATGCTGCCCTCTGATTTGATGAAGGTCATCTTGGCCATCAGGCGAACTTCCTGTCTTCACCGGCACCATACAGGTTGCTGGTGCAGCGGCCGCAAATGGTCGGGTGGGCGGGGTCGTGTCCCACGTCACTCCGGTAGTGCCAGCAGCGCTCGCATTTGATGTCAGAACTGGCTGAAACCCGCGTTGATACTGCGCTAGCAGCTATTAAATCAATAGCGGATGTGATGAAGACAAATTTGAGGTCTTCACCGAGCGAGGCCAGCAGTGCATGGTCTTCGGTGGCCACTTCCAGCGCGACATTGGCCTGCAGCGAAGAGCCTACCTTGCCGTCGGTGCGCAGGGCTTCGATGTCCTTGTTGACCGTGTCGCGGATTTCGCGGATGCGTGACCACTTGGCCAGCAGCGCTGCGTCGGGCGCGGGGAACTCGGCATAGGTTTCCATGAAGATGGACTCGGACTGCCCGAACACCTTCCACGCTTCTTCGGCTGTGAAGCTCAGGAAGGGCGCCATCCAGCGCAGCATGGCGTGCGTGATCTGCCAGAGCGCAGTTTGCGCGCTGCGGCGGGCCAGCGATTTGGGGCCGGTCGTATACAGCCGGTCTTTCAGGATGTCGAGGTAGAAGGAGCCCAGGTCTTCGCTGCAATAGATCTGCAGCTTGGAGACCACCGGGTGGAATTCATACACCTCGTAATGCGCCAGGATGTCGGCCTGCAGTTGCGATGCACGGCTGAGCGCGTAGCGGTCGATTTCCAGCATCTGCTCAAACGGCACGGCGTCTTTGGCTGGGTCGAAGTCGCTCACGTTGGCCATCAAGAAGCGCAGCGTGTTGCGGATGCGGCGGTAGGCGTCCACCACGCGGGCCAGGATCTTGTCGTCGATGCCCAGGTCGCCCGAATAGTCGGTCGAGGCGCACCAGAGGCGGATGATCTCGGCGCCCAGCTTGTCGCTCACCTCTTGCGGTACCACGACATTGCCTTCGCTCTTGCTCATCTTGCGGCCCTTGCCGTCGACGGTGAAGCCGTGCGTGAGCAGGCCCTTGTACGGCGCATGGTCGTACATCGCGCAGGCGGTGAGCAGCGACGAGTGGAACCAGCCGCGGTGCTGGTCGTGGCCTTCCAGGTACAGGTCTGCCGGCCAGGTCGATTGCGCGGCGTGACTATGGCGCAGCACATGGTCGTGCGTGGTGCCCGAGTCAAACCAGACGTCGAGGATGTCGGTGCTCTTGATGTAATCCGGCGCATCGGCGCCGATGATGGACTCGGCCGTGGCCTTGCTCCAGGCCTCGATGCCGCCGGCCTCCACCATGGCGGCTGCCTGGTCCATGATTTCCATGGTGCGCGGGTGCAGCTCGCCGGTGGCGGTGTGGATGAAAAAAGGCAGGGGCACGCCCCAGTTGCGCTGGCGGCTGATGCACCAGTCGGGCCGGCCGGCAATCATGTCGCGCAGCCGGACTTTGCCGTTTTCCGGGTAGAAGCTGGTTTCTTCGATGGCGGCCAGGGCCAGCTTGCGCAGGGTTTGCGGTGCCTTGTCCTTGGTGAAAACGCCTTCGCCCTCGTCCATGCGCACAAACCACTGGGCCGCCGCGCGGTAGATCACCGGCGTCTTGTGGCGCCAGCAGTGCGGGTAGCTGTGCAGGATGTCCTGGGTGGCAAAGAGGCGTCCGTGTTCGCGCAGTTTGTCGATGACCAGCGGCGCGGCCTTCCAGATATTGAGGCCGCCAAACAGCGCGAGATCGTCGACATAACGCCCGTTGCCCTGCACCGGGTTGAGGATGTCGTCGTAGGCAATGCCGTTGGCCACGCAGGAGTTGAAATCCTCTACGCCATAGGCAGGAGAGGAGTGCACGATACCGGTGCCGTCGTCGGCGGTGGCGTAGTCGGCCAGAAAGACCGGGCTGAAGCGCCGGTAGCCTGCATCGACGTCATAAAAGGGATGCTGGAATTTCAGCAGCGCCAGGTTTTTGCCCAGCGTGGTGGCCAGCACGGTACCGCTCAATTGGTAGCGCTCAAGGCATTTCTCGACCAGCACTGAAGCCAGCAGCAAGATACCGCGCTCTGTGTCGACCAGTGCGTATTCGAGTTCCGGGTTCAGGTTGAGCGCCTGGTTGGCCGGGATGGTCCAGGCGGTGGTCGTCCAGATCACCGCGAAGGCGTCTTTGGCCAGGCTCTTGAGGCCGAAAGCGGCCGCGAGCTTCTCCGGCTCAGCGCACTTGAAGCCGACATCCAGCGTCTGCGACTTCTTGTCGGCGTATTCGATTTCAAACTCGGCCAAAGACGAGCCGCAGTCAAAGCACCAGTACACGGGCTTGAGGCCACGGTAGACAAAGCCGCGTTCCATGATGCGTTTGAGGGCGCGGATTTCATTGGCCTCGTTGGCAAAATCCATCGTGCGGTAGGGGTTGTCCCATTCGCCGAGCACACCCAGGCGCTTGAAGTCGGCCATCTGGCCGGCGATCTGTTCGGTGGCGAAGGCGCGGCTCCTGGCCTGCACCTCGTCGCGCGGCAGGTTGCGGCCGTGCAGTTTTTCAATCGCGTTCTCGATCGGCAGGCCGTGGCAGTCCCAGCCCGGCACGTAGATGGCGTCCAGGCCCTTGAGCTGGCGCGCCTTGACGATCATGTCTTTCAGGACCTTGTTGACGGCGTGGCCGATGTGGATCTTGCCGTTGGCATAGGGCGGGCCGTCGTGCAACACGAACCTGGGCTTGCCGGCGCGCACGTCGCGCAGCTTCTTGTAGATGCCTTTTTCGTCCCATTCCTTGACCCAGCCGGCTTCGCGCTTGGGCAGGTCGCCGCGCATCGGGAAGGGTGTGTCAGGCAGGTTCAGGGTGCTGCGGTAATCGGTTTTGGTTTCGGACATGGGATGCTTCTGGGATGCTGTTGTTGGGGCGGCCTGAAAAAGCGGGCCGCCGGAAATACGGTGGGGAGAAGCCGGTCGCCAAAAAATGAAAGGCGAGGCCAGAGGCGACGAGATCGTCTAAATTCGGTCGCGCGTGGTCTGGCGGCTGGTTTCCGTGTGCATGGAGGCTGGAAACGACTTGGGCGGCTGGGCAAAAAACGCCCGCGCTTCGTCACAGTCTTTGGCGATGCCTGTTTTCAGGCTGTCCAGGCTGTCGTACTTCAGTTCGTCGTGCAGTTTATGAAGCAGTTCCACACGGATGATTTTACCGTATGCCCCCTCGGGGCCCAGGCTGGCCGGCCATTCGAGGCAATGCGTCTCCAGGAGCACGCGCCCGCCGTTGATGTCGGCCGGGTCCAGCGAGGGCCGGATCCCCAGGTTGGCTACGCCGGGAATGGGCTGGTCGGCCAGGCCAAACACCTGCACCGCAAAAATCCCGCTGGCTGCCGGTTTCCAGTGGGAAAACCGGAGATTGAGCGTGCGAAAACCGAGGTCGCGACCCAGTTTTCGGCCATGCACCACATGGCCCGAAATGCTGTAAGGCCGGCCCAGCAGGCTGGCCACGCGGGTCATCTGGCCCTGCGCCAGCGCCTCGCGCACCGCAGAACTGGACACCCGGGTGTTGCTGACTTCATAGCTGTTCATGCGGGCGACGTCAAAACCCAGGCGGTCGCCGGCGGCGTCCAGCATGGCGTAGTCGCCCACCCGTTTGGCGCCAAAGCGGAAGTCGTCGCCCACCAGTACGTACTTCACGCCCAGGCCTTTGAGCAACACATCTTCAATAAACGATTCGGCCGGCTGGGATGCGAGTGCTGCGTTGAAGGGCAGCACAACGCATTGGTCGATCCCGCAGCGGGCCAGTTCAGTGAGCTTGTCGCGCAGGGTGGCAATACGCGCGGGGGCGAGCTCGGGCTTACGGGCCACACCGGCAAAGTAGTCGCGTGGATGCGGCTCGAAGCTCATGACGCAGCTGGGGACCCCGCGGTGCTGTGCCTCATTTTTCAGCAGCGCCAGCATGGCCTGGTGGCCGCGGTGCACACCATCGAAATTGCCGATGGTCAGGGCGCATTGCGCCGCCAGCTGGGGATGGTGGTAGCCGCGGAAAATTTTCATGGGGCAATTATCGTTTTTATAGCGCTGGAGGCCGTCTCAACGGGGCTTCAAAGTGGTTTATGGGGGATTTGAACCTGTTTGTCATGATTTCACTGTATATTGATACACAGTCAGCCGAACGCCGTGTTTCCATGCGTCATCCACCATGATGGAGGTTCGTTTTGAAGGTCTTGAAGCTCTCAGCCCAGGGATTGCCGCAATCCTGGATCAGCCTTGAACAAGCCGTGTTGCATTACGCGGCCGACGAGGTGCGCTGGGAGATGGGCGCGCGGGTCGTCACCTTCCATGGCGGCCACAACGCCATCACGGGTGAGCAGTCCATCATCACCGTCAACAGCATCATCGGCACCAAGGGCGTGCCCAACATCAACCCGTTTGACCTGAAGCCGGGCCTGACCAACGGCAAGCTTTTCGCCCGTGACCGCAATGTGTGCGCCTACTGCGGCGGGCATTTCCATGAAGAAGACCTGACGCGCGAGCACATCATTCCGTTTGCCCAAAAAGGCATAGACACCTGGATGAACGTGGTGACCGCCTGCCGCGCCTGCAACCACCGCAAAAGCAGCCGCACGCCCGAACAGGCGCACATGCCGCTGCTTTACACGCCTTATGTGCCCAGCCTCTGGGAAGACTTCATCCTGCGCAACCGCCGCATCCTGGCGGACCAGATGGAGTTTTTGATGGCGCATATTCCGAAGACGTCACGCTTGCACGCGTGACGCCTTCCATCCCCTCGCGCCTGCACGCGTAACTCGCCTGATACGGTAGCGCGGCCGGGCCAATGTCACCGCGGAACCGGCTTCGCCGGGCCGCCAGTGGCGCCCCCTTGAGGGGGAGGCGGCCGCAGGCCGCTTCGGGGGGGAGCGCTACTTTTAGGCAAATACGCCGGCCGTCTCCTGCATCCGGCTCGACACCTCGCCCAGGTGATGCAGCGTGTCGCCAAAAGTCATCTCCAGCTGCGTCAGCTTCTTGAAGTAGTGGCTCACGATGTATTCGTCGGTCACGCCGATGCCGCCATGCAACTGC
This sequence comes from Polaromonas sp. P3_A5, assembly GCF_056403055.1. Taxonomy (NCBI): domain Bacteria; kingdom Pseudomonadati; phylum Pseudomonadota; class Betaproteobacteria; order Burkholderiales; family Comamonadaceae; genus Polaromonas; species Polaromonas sp. P3_A5. Next base: position 3,390,655 of record NZ_JBFUGF010000001.1, on the reverse strand, counting down.
ACTGCCTGTTGGCCCACAAAGCGCATGGACACGCCCAACTGGTACTTGGCGCGCGCCAGCGCCCGGGCGCGCTCGTCGGCCGGCGCATTGAGCTTGAGTGAGGCGTAGTAACTCATCGAGCGCGCCAGCTCCAGCTGCATCTTCATGTCGGCCACGCGGTGGCGCAGCGCCTGGAAGCTGCTGATGGCCACGCCGAACTGCTTGCGGGTGTTCATGTATTCGACGGTGATGGCCAGGGTCTTGTCCATCACGCCCACGGCTTCGGCGCAGGTGGCGGCGATGCCGATGTCGACGCCGTGGGCCAGGGCCGTGAGGCCCTCCAGGGTGATCAAAGTGGCGGGGGCGTTTTTCAGTGTGACTTCGGCAGCGCGGCCGCCGTCCTGCGTACCGTAGCCTGTGGCTGTCACGCCGGCTGCCGCACGCTCAACGAGGAACAGCGCCAGCTTGCCCCTGGCCATGGCGGGAACGATGAAGGCATCGGCTTTATCACCGGCCGGCACTATGCTTTTGATAGCTGTTAGCGCCCATCCATCGCCAGCTGCAGCCGCATTTGCCTCGCATTTTTTGAAGTCGTAGCGTGCAGCCCGTTCCTGGTAGGCCAGTACCACCAGGCATTCACCCGCGGCGATTTTCGGCAGCCATGCCGCCTTGACAGCTTCGGGGGCGTAGTTCGACAGCACGCCGCCGGCAATCAATGTCTGCGCCAGAGGCTCCAGCACAATACCGCGCCCGAGCTCTTCCATCACCACCATGCCCTCGACGGGGCCCATGCCCAGGCCGCCGTCGTCTTCGGGTATGTAGAGACCGGTCAGGCCCAGCTCGGCGATCTGTCCATAGGCCTCGCGCGAGAAACCGCCCGCCTTGGCGATGCCGCGGCGGCGCTCAAAGTCGTAGCCCTTGTCGACCCATTTGCGCACGGCGTCGCGCAGCTGTTCCTGGTCGTCGGTGAAATCGAAATCCATGATGTGTTCCTTTGAATCAGATTTAGCCGAGAACGACTTGCGAGACGATATTGCGTTGCACTTCGTTGGAGCCGCCGTAAATCGTGGTTTTGCGCATGTTGAAGTAAGTGGACGCCAGCGGCGCGTCGCCCGGCAGGCCGCCGGGGAAGTCGCCCTGCCAGCCGGCTTCCATGGCTTCTTCGATGAAGGGCAGGCTGAAGGGGCCGGCGGCCAGCATCATCAGCTCGCTGTAGCGCTGCTGAATTTCGCTGCCGCGGATTTTCAGCAGGCCGGCGATGTCCAGCGAGTTCTTGCCCGACTTTTCGGCCGACAGCACACGCAGCACCAGCATTTCCAGCGCCACCACGTCGACCTCTAGTTTGGCGATCTCGTCGCGAAAGCGGAGGTCGTCGTAGACGCCTTCGGCCTTGGCGATGCGTTTGAGGCGTTCCAGCTCGCGTTTGGCGCGGTTGACGTCGGCGATGTTGGTGCGTTCGTGGCTGAGCAGGTGCTTGGCGTAAGTCCAGCCCTTGTTTTCTTCACCGATCAGGTTGTTGGCCGGCACCTCGACGTTGTCGAACCAGACTTCATTGACCTCGGCCTCGCCGTCCAGCAGCACGATGGGGCGCACTGTCACGCCGGGCGACTTCATGTCGATCAGCAAAAACGAAATGCCGGTTTGTGGCTTGCCTTCAGTGCTGGTGCGCACCAGGCAGAAGATCCATTCGCCGTACTGGCCCAATGTGGTCCAGGTCTTCTGGCCATTGACGATGTATTTGTCGCCCTGGCGCTCGGCCCGGCATTTGACGGATGCGAGATCCGAGCCGGAGCCCGGCTCGCTGTAGCCCTGGCTCCACCACACTTCGCCGCTGGCGATGCCGGGCAGGAAACGTTTTTGCTGCTCGGGGCTGCCAAATGCCATGATGACGGGCGCCACCATCACCGGTCCGAAGGGCACCACGCGCGGCGCGCCGGCCAGTGCGCACTCTTCTTCAAACAAGTGCTTTTGCACGGCGTTCCAGCCCGGGCCGCCGAATTCCTTGGGCCAGCCGTGCCCCAGCCAGCCTTTCTTGCCGAGGATTTTGGCCCAGCGCTGCATGTCGTCACGGCTCAGGCGCAGGGCGTTGTGTACCTTGTGCGAGATGTCCTTGGGCAGGTTGGTGTGAACCCAGGCGCGTATCTCTTCGCGAAAGGCCTGTTCTTCAGGAGTGAAAGCTAAATCCATGGTGAATGTCTCCAGGCCGGTTGGCAGGTATGTCTACGGTCGATTTTCTATTTTTAGCACGGTCGTTCGCAATTTTATGTCTCAGTTGGGACATTCGTGCCGTTGCGGGCGGCGGGCTCCTGTGAACTGCTATCTGCCGCGTTCTAAACTAGAGGGCTATGGCAACTGCGCAGAAAAACATCGTTATCCTGATTTCGGGCGGCGGCTCCAACATGGCGGTTATCGCCCGCACCGCTGAAAAAGAAGCCTGGCGCAGCCGGTGGGGTGTGCAGGTGGCCGCAGTCATCAGCAACAAGGCAAGCGCCGGCGGCCTGGAGTTGGCCAGGGGCATGGGCATTGCCACGGCCGTGGTCCCGCATGCCGCGTATGCGTCACGCGAGGCGTTTGATGCCGAGCTGATGGCGCAAATCGACAGGCACGCGCCGGCACTGGTCGTGCTGGCCGGCTTCATGCGCATCCTCACGCCGGGATTTGTCGCGCACTATGCCGGGCGGCTCATCAACATTCATCCTTCGCTGCTGCCGGCTTTTCCCGGTCTGCACACGCATCAGCGCGCCATCGATGCCGGCTGCACGGTGGCAGGCGCCACGGTGCACCAGGTGACCGCCGAGCTGGACCATGGCGAGACACTGGCGCAAGCCGTGGTGCCGGTCTTGCCGGGAGATACGGCCGAGGCGCTGGCCGCGCGCGTGCTCACGCAGGAGCACCTGATCTATCCGAAGGCGGTGCGTGCCTTCTTCGAACGCGCCGCCTGAACTGTGATCTGCGGCCGCTGCCAGCGGTCGCTGCTTACCCATTGTTGTCAGTGATGCGCCCTGCAAGGTGTTGATCCCTCATCTGTTTTGAATCCACCGGAGCACTCGCTCCGTATTCATCACAGCCGCTTGAATCCTCGTGATTCCGGCTGAGGTTCAATTTCGTGATTCAACACCTTCCAAAGGATTCCACATGCAGACAAAACACAAACTCGCTTCCATCGGCGTGGCCCTGGCACTGTCGTTCGCGGCGGTTCCCTCCTTCGCCCAGGTCATGGTGGGCGGTGCGCCCATGCTGGCCAGCAAGGACATCATCGACAACGCAGTCAATTCCAAAGACCACACCACGCTGGTCGCCGCCGTCAAGGCTGCGGGCCTGGTCGATACGCTCAAAGGCCCGGGTCCGTTCACCGTGTTTGCGCCCACCAACGCGGCTTTCGCCGCGTTGCCCGCCGGTACGGTCGACACCCTGCTCAAGCCCGAGAACAAGGGAATGCTCACCGGCATCCTGACCTACCACGTCGTGCCCGGCAAGTGGGATGCTGCAGCCATCAGCAAGATGATTGCCGACGGCAAGGGCATGGCCTCGATCAAGACGGTGGCCGGTGGCACGCTGGTGGCCAAGGCGGCCGGCGGCAAGGTCACGGTGACCGACGAGAAGGGCGGCGTTGCGACCGTCACCATTGCTGACGTGTATCAATCCAACGGCGTGATCCACGTGGTCGACAAGGTGCTGCTACCCAAGTAAGCCGGCGTTTCTTTCCCGAGCCCGCGCGCGGCTTGCTGCGCGCGGGTTTTCGCGCGTCGGCCTACTTCTGGTTCAGCATGTGCAGCGCTGCTTTGACGATGCTTTGCGCGTCGACGCTGAAAAATTCACGCAGCGCGGCGCGTGTGTCGCTGCGGCCAAAGCCGTCGGTGCCCAGGGTCAGGTAGCGCCTGCCTTCGGGCACAAAGGCGCGAATGCTTTCCGGTACAGCGCGCACATAGTCGGTGGCGGCCACGATGGGGCCGGTGCTGCCTTGTAACTGCTGTGCGATGAAGGGCGCAGTCACAGCGCCGTCATTGATCGCCTCTTGCTGGCAAGCTGCACCATCACGCGCCAGCTCACTCCAGCTGGTCACGCTGAAGACCGTGGCCTCAATACCCTGCGTGGCCAGCTGCTGCGCAGCCTTGATCACCTCGGTCAGGATCGCTCCCGAGCCCAATAAAACGACTTTTTGAGCCTTTTTTGAAGATGTTTCAGGGCTATGGGGCAATAAGGATGTGCGCGACCAGCTATTGAATTGATAGCATCCGCGAATGATGTCCGCCTCGGAACCGGCTTGCAAATCAGGCTGGGCGTAGTTCTCGTTCATCAGCGTGACGTAGTAGAAGACGTCTTTTTGTTCGACCATCATCTCCTGCATGCCGTGGTCCAGGATCACGGCCAGCTCGCCCGCGAAAGCCGGGTCATAGGCCTTGCAGTTGGGAATGGTCGCGGCGATCAGGTGGCTGGTACCGTCCTGGTGCTGCAGGCCTTCGCCGCCCAGCGTGGTGCGGCCCGAAGTTGCGCCCAGCAGGAAGCCGCGGGCGCGCTGGTCGGCGGCAGCCCAGATCTGGTCGCCCACGCGCTGAAAGCCGAACATCGAGTAATAGATATAAAAGGGCAGCATCGCCAGGCCGTGTACGCTGTAGCTGGTGGCAGCGGCGGTCCAGCTGGCCATGGCGCCGGCTTCGCTGATACCTTCTTCCAGGATCTGGCCGTCGAGCGCCTCGCGGTAACTCAGCACCGAGCCGATGTCTTCCGGCGCATAACGCTGGCCCACGCTGGAGTAAATGCCCACCTGCTTGAACAGGTTGGCCATGCCGAAGGTGCGCGCCTCGTCGGCCACGATGGGCACGATCTTCGGGCCCAGCGCCGCGTCTTTCAGCAAGCCGCCCAGCATGCGCACAAAGGCCATGGTGGTGCTCATCTCCTTGCCGTCGGCGGCCAGCGCGAACTGCGCGTAAGTGGGCAGGGCTGGGATGTTCACGATGTCGGCCGCCGTTTCACGCCGCGGCAAATAGCCGCCCAGTGCTGCGCGTTTGGCGTGCATGTACTGCATCTCGGCACTGTCTGCCGCGGGCTTGTAGAAGGCCAGGTTTTTGGCTTGCTCGTCAGATAGTGGCAAATTGAAGCGGTTGCGAAATTCGATCAGCTCTTCGCCGTCGAATTTTTTCTGCGAATGCGTGGTCATCTTGCCCTGGCCGGCGCTTCCCATGCCGTAGCCTTTTTTGGTGTGCGCCAGGATCACCGTGGGCTGCCCCTGATGGCTGGCCGCCGCGGCGTAAGCGGCGTGAATCTTCACCAGGTCGTGGCCGCCGCGTTTGAGGCGGTCGATCTGCTCGTCCGTCATGCCTTGGGCCAGGCGTGTGAGTTCGGCGTTCTGGCCGAAGAAGTTGTCGCGGTTAAAGCGCCCGTCTTTGGCGGCAAAGGTCTGCATCTGGCCGTCCACCGTCTGCGCAAAAGTTTTGGCCAATGCGTCCGTCAGGTCGCGCGCAAAGAGGCCGTCCCAGTCGCTGCCCCAGACCAGCTTGATGACGTTCCACCCGGCGCCGGCAAAGAGCTTTTCGAGCTCGTCGATGATGCGGCCGTTGCCGCGCACCGGGCCGTCGAGCCGTTGCAGGTTGCAGTTGACGACCCAGACCATGTTGTCCAGCCCTTCGCGCGCGGCCAGCGTCAGCGCGCTCATCGATTCGGGCTCGTCCATCTCGCCGTCGCCGAACACGCCCCAGACTTTGCGGCCCGTGCAATCGAGCAGACGGCGGTGCGTGAGGTAACGCATGAAGCGCGCGTGGTAGATCGAGCTGATGGGGCCTATGCCCATGGAGCCCGTGGGGAACTGCCAGAAGTCCGGCATCAAATAAGGGTGCGGGTAGCTGCACAGGCCTTGCGCGCCCTGGCTGGGGGCGGTCAACTCCTGGCGGTAAAAGCCCAGGTCTTTCTCATCCAGGCGGCCTTCAAGGTAAGCGCGCGCATAAACGCCCGGTGCGCTGTGCGGCTGGAAGAACACCAGGTCGCCGCGGTGCTGGTTAACACCGTCAATTTGGCCGATGCCTTCGCGTGCGCGAAAGAAATGGTTGAAGCCGGTTTCAAACAGGTCGGCTGCGCTGGCGTAACTCGCGATGTGGCCGCCGAGTTCGGCCGAGCCGCCGGTCTCGGCCTGGTTGGCGCGCACGACCATCGCCAGCGCATTCCAGCGCATCAGCGAGGCCAGGCGCTCTTCCATCGCCAGGTCGCCGGGGAACACGGGCTGCTCGTCTACGCCAATGGTGTTGACGTAAGGCGTGGCCAGTTCGGGCCGCCAGCCGATGCGCTGCTTGCGCGCGACGCGGCTCAGCTCATGCAGCATTTCGCGTGCGCGGGCCGGGCCCTGCGTAAGGGCAAGGGCTTCAAACGCCTCGCGCCATTCGGCGGTTTCCTGCGGGTCAGGGTCAGCGGAAGGATCGGTGTAAGAAGCGGCCTGCATCAGTAAATGGTGGGGTGTGGAATCGTTCATGGCACTGATCACTTTACGCAGATTCATCCGGAAGGTGTTGCTTCAATATCGGGGAACGACACCATTTAAAAGCATAAAATGCTGCAAATAATCAATTTTGAAGATGATGCAGCTTGATAACCTTGATTTGAAGATTCTGGATGAGTTGCAGCGGGATGGCTCGTTGACCAACGTGGAGCTGGCGCGCCGCGTGCACCTGAGCCCTTCGCCGTGCCTGGCCCGCGTCAAGGCGCTGGAGGCCGGCGGCGTGATTGACCGCTATGTGGCCATTGCCAACGCGGCGGCGCTGGGTTTGGGCCTGAATGTGTTCATCTCCATCAGTCTGCGCACGCAAAGCAAGGAGTCGCTGGCCGACTTTGAACGGCGCATCGCCGAGCATGACGACGTGATGGAGTGCTATTTGATGTCGGGCGACAGCGACTACCTGATTCGTGTGGCTGTGGCCGATATCGGTGCGCTGGAGAAGTTCATCCTGGAGCAACTGTCACCGATTCCGGGCATCGAGAAAATACGCTCGAGCTTTGCGCTCAAGCAGGTCAGGTACAAGACGGCGCTGCCTTTGCCTCTGACCAGGGCGCCTGAACCCATCGCCAGGGTGTCAGCGGCCCGGGGTTGAAGCCTGTTCGCTGGCCAGGGCCGGGTGCGAAATTTCAATTTCGTTGATCTTGGCCAGCAGGTCTTCCCGACGGCTCACGTCTTCTCCCGCGGCACTCACGGTATCGCTCGGTGAATCGACAAACTGCACATAGCGCTTTGTTCCGGAGGCCATCTGGTGCAGGCGGGACTTGAGCCTTTCAACCACTTCCTGCGCGGTCGTCTGGGAACCGGGCGTGTCATGCCACAGGGCGATGTGCAGGTTAAAGGCATTTGCGTCGCCCAGCTTTTCAGAGGCGCGTATGCAGTCGGCCAGGATCTTGGTTGAAACTTCCGACAGGGTGGTGCGGTTGACCGGGCCTTCGATCAGCATCATGAAGTCGTTTTCGCCATGGCGAACCACGGTGTCCACGTCGCGTGCTGCCCCGCGCAGGATTTCGCCGATGCGGGAAAGTGCGGCACCGCGCTTCTGGTCGCTTGCCGCGTCATGGCTCGGGGTCTGGTCGAGCCAGCGCAACATCAATACGCCGAAGGCGGACTTCTGCCGCCGGGCGCGCAGCAGCATGGGCGGCAGCCTGTCGTCGATGATCCGCGGCAACATCAGCCCGCTGGCCGGGTCGTATGTCGCCAGCGCGGCGCTGCGGTGGTTGGCAAACAGTGCGGCCCGGCTGCGCCATGCCAGCACGAGGAAAACCCAGAGCAGGCCGATCATTGCCGACAGGACACCGGCTGCCTGTGCCGCTTCAACATTCCAGACCCAGCCCGCGTTGTAGGAAAGCCGGGCCAGCGCGGCCAGCCCGATGGGCGCGGCGCCCAGCAGGATGAGAAGGTTCCAGGTCTGTCCCCGCAACGACATCCACAAGAGGCTTCCCATGATGGCCAGGGTGGAAAACCCCAGCCACAGGTTGCGAAGATCTCGCGGCACAAGGTTCTGGCTGGCAGCCATCAGGCAGGCCATGAACAGGCTGCCCGCCGCCACGATAAGCAGCAGGCGGTGTATGCGCGGGTAGCCGCTCTTGGCATAACTGGCCTGCGTGCAAAACCAGGCACCGGCGGCCATGCTCACCGAGGACAGCACCCAGCCCATGACCTGGTTCAGGTGTGCGCTGTGCGGCCAGATGCGCCAGCCGCCGTAGCCGATCAGCACCAACTGCGTGAACATGAGCGTGACCACGACGGCGCCGAACCACAAAAATACCTTGTTATGCGCCATGACGAACGCGGCCAGGCACAGAAAGGCCAGCAGGCTGAACATTCCCCACATCAATCCGATCACCACGCCAACCCGGGACGCGCCGTCGATGTACTCAATGGGTGACAGCAGCATGGGCCGCGCCGTGATGGCCCTGCGGTGCTCAAAGCGCAGGTAGTAGGTCTGCATGCCGTCGCCGCGCGTTTGCAGCTCAAAACTTGGCACACGGGTGCGCAGCGCCCACGCGGCCGGGGCAATCGCTTCGCCGGCGGATTGGACCAGCCAGCCGCCTTGCGGGTTGCGCGAAAAAAGGCTCGCCTTGAAGATCGCCTGGCCCGGCATCCGGACGTACCAGGTCTGCAGGGCTTCGGTGGCCGGCAGTGAAAAACTGGCCCAGACGTCTTGCGTGTCCGAGGTGGGAAGGATGGAGTCGTCTGTATAGGGCTGAAAGCTCCATGGTCCCTTTGCGGGATCGCCAGTCGTCAAGGCATCAGGTGACTCGATGGAATCCTTGGGCACCGCGACCCATTGCAGCGGCTGGGCCAGTGTGATTGTGGGACTGTCTTCGTACAGGCGGTCAAAGACCTGTGCATGGGCTGCGCCGCAGAATGCGCAGAGCAATATCAGGAAAAAACCACGCAGGCTTGCCGTTCGATACATCTGCATAGCTTATTGCAAAAAAAGGGCCTGCCCGCAAGGCCGTGGCCCTGCCGTGCAAACGCCCGATGCGGACCTGGAGGCGCTATGTGTAATCAGCGCGTCACATGCGTTGGCCACCATCCGCTTTTCATCAACAGTGGATTGCCCATGCCTTCTTCCCGTTTTGCCGCCAACCGGCGCCCCGCATTCAAATCTGTCTTCAAAGCCATCTTTCCTGCGCTGGCAGCCGTTGCGCTGGCTGCGCCGCTGCAAGCCCAGACCGCCTTTCCGGCCACGCTGGCCGGCCATGTGGTGGTACCTGCCCAATCATTTATTGCCGCGCCCAAAGATGCACCGCAGGACCTGCAGGTCAGCGGCAAGTTCACCAATGGCAAGCGCACGGAAGCGCTGGGCACGGTGGAAGGCCTGTCTGCCGGCAGGCCTACGGGTGTGAGTGTGCCTTTCAAGGGCCAGCCGCTGCAAGGCCACTCCGGCATCAAGAAAATGCCCGATGGCAGCTTCTGGATCCTGACCGACAACGGCTTTGGCTCCAAAGCCAATTCGCCGGATGCCATGCTGTACCTGAACCGCTACAAGGTCGATTTCAAGGGCGGCGCCTTGAAGCGGCTGGAAACGATTTTCCTGCACGATCCCGATAGAAAAGTGCCGTTTCGCATCGTCCATGAAGGCACGAAGCAGCGCTACCTCACGGGCAGCGACTTTGACACCGAAAGCTTCCAGTTCGCCGGTGGCGCCTTGTGGATTGGCGACGAGTTCGGCCCTTTCCTGATCAAGGCCGACATGAAGGGCAAAGTGCTGGCGGTGTTTGACACGCTGGTCGACGGCAAGGCCGTGCGTTCGCCCGACCATCCGGCCGTGACAACTCCCGGCGTGCCGGGCGGCGCGGTGGATTTCCAGGTTCGCCGCTCCAAGGGTTTTGAAGGCATGGCAGCTTCGAAAGACGGCAGCAAGCTGTATGCGCTGCTCGAGGGCGCGCTGTATGACGCCGCCATCAAAGGCAATGAAAACGTGGGCGGCAAGGACTACCTGCGCGTGCTGGAGTTTGACGTGAAGAGCGAATCCTGGACGGGCCGCCACTGGAAATACATGCTGGAGAGCAACAGCCACGCGATCGGCGACTTCAACATGATCGATGGCACGACCGGGTTGATCATTGAGCGCGACAACGGCGAAGGCACGGCCGACAAGGCTTGCCCGGAAGGTCAGAAACGCATCGACTGCTTCCACGACATTGCGAAGTTCAAGCGTGTCTACAAGGTGGAGCTGAGCGACGCCAATGCCGGCGGTGCGTTGCGCAAGATCGGCTACATCGATTTGATGGCCATTGCCGACCCGGCGAAGCTGGCGCGCAAGCCCCTGAACAACGGCGTGCTGACCTTCCCGTTCTTCACCATTGAAAACGTGGACGTGGTGGACGCCACACACATCGTGGTGGGCAACGACAACAACCTGCCGTTTTCCAGCAGCCGCGAACCCAACAAGGCGGACGACAACGAACTGATCTTGCTGGAAGTGGGCGACTTCCTCAAGGCCCAATAGGCCGGGGCTTCAGGATGCGCGCTCGGTTGCTATGAATTTTATAGCTGCTTGCGCAAGTCTTGATTGGCCTGCAGGCCAAAAGTTCTTACATTTTTGACTGGAAAACCAGCCCGGCGTGCTCGCGCAGTGCATGGAACTTGATCTTGGGCCACTGCTGCTCCACGGCACGCAGGGTGGCGCTGTGGTCCACCAGCAGGGTGGGCGCATCGACCGCATCCAGCGCCACGCGGTGGGCGTTGGCGTCCATGAATTTCTTGAGCTCGTTCGGGTCCTCGGACGTCACCCAGCGGGCCAGGTTGAAGTTGCTGCCCATGATGCGGGCCTTGACGCCGTATTCATGTTCGAGGCGGTGAGCCACCACTTCAAACTGCAGCTGGCCGACAGCGCCCAGCAGCAGCAATGAGCCGGCAATCGGGCGGAACACCTGGATCGCGCCTTCTTCACCCAGCTGCGTGAGGCCGGCACGCAGCTGCTTGCTGCGCAGCGGGTCGGCCACCTCGACGGCGCGGAACATTTCAGGCGCAAAGAAGGGCAGGCCGGTGAACTGCAGCGCTTCGCCTTCGGTCAGCGTGTCGCCCAGCTGCAGCACGCCATGGTTGGGAATACCGATGATGTCGCCGGCGAAGGCGGTGTCGAGCAGCTCGCGGCGCTGGCTCATGAAGCTCACCACGGTGTTGGGGCGCAGCTCCTTGCCGCTGCGCACCACCTTCAGGCGCATGCCGCGGGTGAATTCGCCGCTGGCCACGCGCAAAAACGCGATGCGGTCGCGGTGGGCCGGGTCCATGTTGGCCTGGATCTTGAAGACCACGCCGGAGAATTTTTTCTCTTCGGGGTGCACCACGCGCTGGATGGCTTCCCGTTCGGCGGGTGCGGGTGCCAGGTCGACCAGCGCGTCCAGCACTTCCTGCACCCCGAAGTTGTTGATGGCCGAGCCGAAGAACATGGGCGTCTGTTTGCCGGCAAGGAATTCGGCGCGGTTGAATTCAGGCGTGGCACCGGCCACCAGCTCGATTTCGCCTTGTGCCTGTGCGTATTCGGCGCCAAAACGCTTGGCGGCTTCGGCGTTGTCCAGGCCAGCCAGGATTTCATCGTCGCCGCCGGCTTTTTCTTCGCCGGGGCTGAAGACGCGCATGCGGTCTTCGCGCCTGTCGTAGACACCATGGAAAAGTTTGCCCATGCCGACCGGCCAGGTGAAGGGAATGACCGTCATGCCGAGTTCGCGCTCGATCTCGTCCATCACGCTCATCGGATCCTGCACCTCCCGGTCCATCTTGTTGACGAAGGTCAGGATGGGCGTGTTGCGCGCGCGGCAGACCTGCAGCAGGCGGCGGGTTTGCGGCTCAACGCCGTTGGCCGCGTCGATCACCATCAGCGCGGCGTCCACGGCGGTCAACACACGGTAGGTGTCTTCGGAGAAGTCCTGGTGGCCCGGTGTGTCGAGCAGGTTGATGACGCAGTCGCGGTATTCCATCTGCATGACCGAGCTCGCGACCGAGATGCCGCGCTGCTTTTCGATCTCCATCCAGTCGGAGGTGGCGTGGCGCGCAGCCTTGCGGGCCTTGACGCTGCCGGCGATCTGGATTGCACCCGAGAACAGCAACAGCTTTTCGGTCAGCGTGGTTTTACCCGCGTCGGGGTGGGAGATGATGGCAAACGTGCGGCGGCGCTTGACCTGTTTTTCGATTTCAGTGGAAGCTTGGGTTTCGGACATAACCCATGATTATCGGTGAGATGGCCCCCACGCTCCGCCGCTACGTGCCTTCGGCGTTCGCTGCCCCTTTCCTATGAGACAGGGGCTGGCCTTGCTTGGGGCGGCCCGGCGCGGCGGTCGCCGTTTCTTTTATTGGGGATGCGGTGCTTAACCAGGTTGCCGGGCAAATCGCGGTTGTTTCACCCCGTCGATCACGACCTCTTCATTAAACATGCCAGCAGGCCGCACCCATAGCCCTTTTTCGCCGTAGAGCGCGCGGTACAGAGTCATGGGCTCCAGGCTTTCGCTGTGACGCACGGTGCCGACTACCTCATACAGCATGCCTTTGTAGTGGCGGTACAGACCGGGCGGGGTTTCTATCAGGGGAGGCAATGCGTGTGCGGTGGCTTCTGGCATGAGGGATCAGGGTTTAAAAATATTGCGCGGTGGCTCGGTGGGACAATGGAGGCTATGCATCCTAAAGCCTTACTCGACAGTTGTTCCGAGCTTCTCAAGCAGGTCCTCAAATTTGATCATCCCGCCGACATGGTGGTGTCGCGCTATTTCCGCGACTATCGCCTCGGCCCGCGTGAACGCGCCACCGTGGCGGAAACGATTTACGGTGTTCTGCGCAAGAAAAATCTTTATACCTATCTGGCCCAGCATGGCAGCGGCGCGCCGGAGCGGCGTCTTGCGATTCTTGGTTTCGCAGCGGACCGCGACTTTCTTATGGGTGCGCTGACCGACCAGGAAAAAGACTGGCTGGCGCGTTGCGACCAGGTCAAACCATCGGACCTGATGGAGCTGCATCGCCACAACCTCCCGCAGTGGCTGGTTGATCCGTTGAAAGAGCAGCTGGGCGACGATTTCTGGCCGCTGGTCGAGAGCCTGAACGCACCGGCCGGACTTGATTTGCGCGTCAACACGCTCAAGGACAAACGGGCTGAAGTCCAGAAGGAGCTTGCGAAAGCAGCTATCAAAACCGTAGCAACACCGTATTCGCCCTGGGGCCTGCGCATTGCCGACGGCAAGCCCCAGCTGGGCAAACTGGATGCCTTTACGCGTGGCGCCATTGAAGTGCAGGATGAAGGCTCGCAGCTGCTGGCCCTGCTGGTCGATGCCAAGCGCGGTGAGATGGTGGTCGACTTCTGTGCCGGGGCAGGTGGCAAGACCTTGGCCCTGGGGGCTTCCATGCGCAATACCGGGCGCCTTTATGCGTTTGATACGTCGGGGCACCGGCTGGATGCGCTCAAGCCGCGGCTGGCGCGCAGCGGCCTTTCCAATGTTCATCCGGTGGCCATTGCCCATGAGCGTGACGACCGGATCAAGCGTCTGGCTGGCAAGATAGACCGGGTCCTGGTGGACGCCCCGTGCTCGGGCTTGGGCACCCTGCGGCGCAATCCTGACCTCAAATGGCGGCAGACGCCCAAGGCGATTGAAGAGCTCAGGGCCAAGCAAGCTGCCATTTTGCAGAGCGCTGCGCGGCTTCTAAAGCCCGGCGGACGCCTGGTTTACGCGACCTGCAGCGTTTTGCGTGAAGAAAACGAAGCCATCGCTGAAGCCTTCAGTGAGGCGAATAAAGAGTTCAACGTCCTTGAAACAGGGCCCTTGTTGACTCATCTGGGGGTGGAACACGCGGAAAAGCTCTGCCGCGGACCCTACCTTCGGCTCTGGCCTTACCTGCATCAGACGGACGGGTTTTTCGCAGCAGTATGGCAAAAGTCGTGATATTTTTGGCGACAAAAGACGACAGATAGGCCGAAGTTACATATTCATTCGTGATTTTTCGCACTGTTTTGACCTTGGATCCTGTGCCGAAAGTGACTTGGTATTTGTGGGGGATCGCCTTACAATAAGTGGTTATTTTTTGCAGCGCCTGGAGACACATCTGGATGGGCGACTGCTTCGGATTGTTTAAAGGATTTTTATGATCTTGTTTGATGCGGCCCTCGACTGGCTTGCCAATGGGTTGCTTGCCGCCAGCTGGTGGCAAATCGTGTTGTACACGCTGGTGACCACCCATATCACCATTGCCAGCGTCACCATCTACTTGCACCGTCACCAGGCGCACCGCGCCATGGACCTGCACGCGATTCCTTCGCATTTTTTCCGCCTCTGGCTCTGGCTGGGTACGGGCCAGGTCACCAAGGAGTGGGTGTCCATTCACCGCAAGCACCACGCCAAGTGCGAAACATCTGAAGATCCGCACAGCCCGCAGGCTTACGGCATCAAGAAGGTTTTCTGGGAAGGCGCCGAGTTGTACCGCGCCGAAAGCAAAAACAAGGAAACCATGGCCAAGTTCGGCCACGGCACGCCCAATGACTGGATTGAGCGCAACGTCTACACCCGCTATAGCTGGCAGGGCGTGGGCCTGATGATGATCATCGACCTGGCGCTCTTCGGTGCTGCAGGCCTGGCTGTCTGGGCCGTGCAAATGGCCTGGATCCCCGTGACCGCAGCCGGCATCATCAACGGCATTGGCCACTATTGGGGCTATCGCAATTTTGAGGCGCCTGATGCCAGCACCAACATTTCGCCCTGGGGCATCATGATTGGCGGCGAAGAGCTGCACAACAACCATCACACCTACCCGACATCGGCCAAGTTCTCGGTCAAGCCCTACGAATTCGACATCGGCTGGGTGTATATCCGTGCCATGGAAAAAGTAGGCCTGGCCTCCGTCAAGAAGGTCCCGCCCAAGCTCCAGCTGGGTTCCATCCAGCCTGTGGCAGATGAAAAAACCCTGGAAGCCCTGATCGCCCATCGCTACGAAGTCATGGCGGGTTTCGCGCGCGAACTGCGCCGCGCCGGCAGGGCCGAACTCGAAGTGCTGAAGGCCAAGAAAGCCGACGTGTCCGTGTTGCGCGCAGCCAATCGCTGGCTGCACCGCGATGACGACAAGGTGCCGGCCGCCGCCAAACCCCAGCTGGCGCAGGCCCGCGCCGAACACCCCGTGCTGGACAAGATGGTCACCATGCGGGAAGAACTGCGCCAGATGTGGCTGACCACTTCCGCTTCCCGTGAGCAGCTGGCTGCGGACCTGCAGGCCTGGTGCCACCGTGCTGAGGAAAGCGGTATCGCCGCCTTGCGCGAATTCTCGATGAAGCTGCGGGCTGCCCGCACCTGACCTGACGCTACATATCCGACCTGGTCACCCGGTCGAAACTTCAAGGCCGCTTCCGGAGAAATCCAGGAGCGGTTTTTTATTGTTCGGCGCAAGGTACGAGTTCCATGATCGAGCGCCCCAAGATTTGGTAATGGTAGGGTCGCTACCAGCGCACTGATCAGGGCGTTCGAGATTCGTCATCTTCTGCACACAGAAGAGCCTTCTCACGTGAATTGCGCTGAACCTGACACACTCTCGAGGTGAAAGCGCTGTCCCCACATTCGACAGCTGGTGGTCGCGCCCACTGACGAGCCAAACGCTGCCAGCGGCAGGTCGTAGTGCTTGAGGTTCTTCCTCCAGGAAACCGGCTGTTTGCCAATACTCGAGGCAAGAATCGCGGAAACAGCGGCGCACCCTTGATGCAGATTCACACACCCGCAACTCAAAACGGGCTATTGGGTCGATGCAGCGTAATTGATCGTCTGGCGGTCGACTTCACACCTACTTCATACAGTTCATCAAGACCTCACAGGCGCGTATCAGACTGCACCTATCGAAAGCCGAGTGCATCAACCTGGTGTTTTCATTTCGAAGAAAGGTCGGTCTGTGAGTTCAATCCGTAGCGTCGCTGCTCTTCCGCCATACACACGAATTTTCGGTCCGGTAACGACAAGAAAGACTGTCCGACTTTTAAAACTGTATCTGCTGCTCGTTGCGGGCGGCTCGACTTTGCTGCTTTTCGGGCATCAGGATGGCTTGCAGATTTTCGGCTTGGGGTTGATGGTGCCGGGCGGCGGATTTCTGGCGCACGCCGATATCTGCACAGGCCGTGGCATAGGTCATATAGCCGCCTGGCTGTGCTCGGTTGGTGCCTTGGCGTTTGCGCTGTTGGTCTGGTTTGGCACGGGCAATGTGTTGCTGCCTCCGCTTGTTTGGCTCGGTTCGGCGTTTTGGGCCGCGAGCATGAGCCATGGTGCAATTCAGCCAGGTGTGGTTCTTAATGTGTACTGCGTGCTCGCGCTGTCTGCTGCGGCGGGCTGCCTGTTGATGCTGGCCTGGTTTATGTTCTCAGGCCGGCAAAGGCGCATCGATAACGATTACCTAGTTCGACAAATGGCTCGATTGGACGTGATCTTCACAGCCCAATCATCAAGGCAAAAACCGGAAATGTCTTTGGCGCATCTGCGTCGTCTGAGGTTCGCACTCGATCGGGCTCTGCAACCTTTCGATGAATTTTCGGGATTCGAGCAACGCGATCAATTTCAGACGGCGGCGCTTCGGTATCAAGTCAACTTTCTGGCTTATGGCATTGCCTTGACGCAGGCACGCTTCACGCCTGCGTTAGGCGGGTACATGAGCGACGCGCAAAGCAGGTTGCTGAACAAGCAGACACAGCATCGCGCATGGGCCTACTGGTCGCTGGAAAATCTATGGGGAAACTTGCGGTGGAACTCCGACCCTGCTGCCCGTGAAAACATCATGTACACGGGCTTCGTGGCGCTGCAGATGGCCTTGTTCCAGGCAAGCACAGGAAGTCAGGAGTTTTCGAAAAAAGGTGCCTTTACGCTGGTGCATCCGAACGGAAAACGCTACGAACACAGTTTTGAGTCCTTGCTGTCCAGTTTGGAAAAAGAATACGAACGTTCACCCTTCTATTTGATGGCCTGCGAGCCCAACTGGGTCTATCCCCTGTGCAACACAATGGGAGCCGCGGCATTGCGTGCCCACGATGCGCAGTACGGTCAGATGAAATGGGCCGGTCACGCGCCAGAGTTTCGCCGGCATCTGGACGCGGAGTTTCTGGATGGCATGGGTCGCTACGTGCCATGCCGTTCTACGTACACGGGATTGGCCTTGCCCGCCATTGGTGGCGCAATGCCCCTGGCGATGCCCTGCTACTTTTTGAATGCGCTGGAACCTGACCTGGCGCGTCGCCAATGGCTGTTGTTGAGACGTCAGATGTTCGATAGTCATGAGCGACTTCGACGCAGTGAATTCTGGCCCATCGATACGGGAAACTATGGTTTCTCAAGAGGGAGTGCTTACGCAGCGACGGCCTTGGCGGCGGCAGAGTTGGGCGATGAGTGTGTGTATCAAAACTGCATGGATGCCCTGGAGTACGAGTGTCCAACTACTCTCAGTCACGGGGTCGCCCACAGGAATAAGGCCTCGGTATGGGCGCATGGTGTCGAGCTGATGGCGCACTCGGGAGGGCGCGACAGCTTTCGAAACCTGATCAGTAACCCGCTTCCATCAAAAGGTCCCAGATTGGAACCCCTGTCCTATCCCGATGTGCTGGTTGCAGCTGCGCACTCCGATGCTGTAAGCAGCTCTTTGCAAGCGGTGCTGTACGGCGGAGCCGGTGATGGCATTAAGAGCTTGGGCGTGTCGGGCTTGCGTCCGTTGGCACCTTATCGGGTCACAGGCGCATGCCTGACGCAGGTTCTGGCTGATGGCATGGGAAATGTGTGCTTGCAGATTCCGCTTGCTGGGCGCACCTGTGTGACGCTAGAGCCGGCCGGCGCGCTGTGATGGGTTGCTGTATTTTGATGGCCACGGTATGGGGCTGCTTGTATGGGTTGCAGGTTATGCAGGTGTGCACCGTTCGACGTTCATGTGTTGCCCAGGCTTGGCGCTTGGTAAACAGGAAGGATGGGAAATGAAAGAAGTCCCTCATGCCCGCGCGGCGCAACGATTCACTCTGGTCGCACGCCTCAAGAGCTTTGGTTATGCCTTCGAGGGGATTGCCTTGATGCTTAAAACACAGCACAACGCATGGCTGCATCTCATCGCCACAATACTAGTGACGGGGCTGGCCGGTTGGTGCCGAGTGGACGCCGGCGATTGGCGCTGGCTGATTGGTGCGATGACCATGGTTTGGATGGCAGAGGCCATGAACACTGCAGTGGAGTCGCTCTGCGATGTTGTGTCGCCACAATATTCATTGGCAGTCAAATGCGCAAAGGATCTTGCCGCCGGCGGCGTGTTAATTGCGGCTTGCGCAGCAGCGGCAACCGGCGTCATAACCTTCTGGCCCTATTTGGAAAATAGTCTATAAAGTTCCGTCGATGACTCTGCTCTTGGAGTTAGCCTGAGTTGGTTGCGGATTTGGCTTGCCAGATGATTGCGTTGTGGCGCTGTGCGTGATGTGCCGCCTTGGTGGTAAGACTTAAACCACAGCTAGGCTTATGTGGACCAGATTTCGACAGGATTCAAACAAGCCGCGTAGCAACCTGCTTAATTGGTGGGAGTTTTGTTTTCTAAATCCCAAAAAATAAAGGACACCGAGGTGTCCTTTATCTGGATGTGCCGACCGAGCGGGTAGTTTTTAACTAGGCACGGACTCGTAACTATTTATTTCAGCTTGATTTCTTTGTATTCCACGTGCTTGCGTGCCTTGGGATCAAATTTCATGATCAGCATCTTGTCGGGCGTGGTTTTCTTGTTTTTGGTGGTCGTGTAGAAATGACCCGTGCCGGCAGTCGATTCCAGCTTGATTTTTTCGCGTGCGCCTTTAGCCATGATGCTTCTCCTTAGACTTCACCGCGGGCACGAAGGTCCACCAGGACTGCATCGATGCCTTTTTTGTCGATCAAGCGCAGACCGGCGCTGGTGATGCGCAGGCGCACCCAGCGGTTTTCGCTTTCGACCCAGAAGCGGCGGTACTGCAGATTAGGCATGAACCGGCGCTTGGTTTTGTTGTTTGCGTGAGAAACATTGTTTCCCACCATCGGGCCTTTGCCCGTTACCTGACAGACGCGTGCCATGAGCACTCTCCGTAAAAAATTAGAAATCGGATGCTGGCAAAGGGTAAATCTGCACGAGACAGACCTGCAAATGCTCAGCTAAGCCATAGATTATAGCCTGAAAACTGATTTGGTCCAATTCTGCCGATTGAGAGCCTCGGCAGGGCGGCAAAAGAGCTGGAAAAAAGAGACAAAAAGAGGAAGTCAGCGCTTCCTCTGGTTTTCAGGAGCCTTGTTCCAGGAAGCGCTGGGCATCCAGCGCCGCCATGCAGCCTGTTCCGGCGCTGGTAATTGCCTGGCGGTAAATATGGTCCTGCACATCGCCGGCAGCGAAGACGCCCGGAACGCTGGTCATGGTGGCAAAGCCCTGCAGGCCGGTTTTGGTGATGATGTAGCCGTCTTTCATTTCCAGCTGCCCTGCAAAGATGTCTGTGTTCGGCTGGTGGCCGATCGCGATAAAACAGCCTTTGAGGGTGATGTCCTGCGAGGCATCGCTGTTTGTGCTCTTCAGGCGGACGCCGGTCACCCCTGAAGCGTCACCGAGCACCTGCTCCAGCGTGTGGTGCAGTTTGAGCTCGATCTTGCCCGCGGCCACTTTTTCGTGCAGTTTGTCGATCAGGATGGCTTCGGCCTTGAATTTGTCGCGGCGGTGTACCAGCGTGACTTTGCTGGCGATGTTGGATAAATACAGTGCCTCTTCGACGGCGGTGTTGCCGCCACCCACCACGCAGACCTCTTCCCCGCGGTAGAAGAAGCCGTCACAGGTGGCGCAGCCGGAAACGCCGCGGCCCATGAATGCCGTCTCCGACTCCAGGCCCAGGTATTTGGCGGAGGCACCGGTGGCGATGATCAGCGAGTCGCAGGTGTAAGTCCCACTGTCGCCCGTCAGGGTAAAGGGGCGTTTGCTGAAGTCGACCTTGTTGATGTGGTCAAAAATAATCTCGGTCTTGAAGCGCTCGGCGTGCTCCAGGAAGCGCTGCATCAGGTCGGGCCCCTGCACGCCATGCACGTCGGCGGGCCAGTTGTCGACCTCGGTGGTGGTCATGAGCTGGCCGCCTTGCGCAATGCCGGTGATCAATACCGGGTTGAGATTGGCGCGCGCTGCGTAGACGGCTGCGGTGTAACCCGCAGGCCCTGAACCGAGGATGAGGACTCTGGAATGTTTCATGATGAAAAACTGATTGGGAAAGTGTAAGAACTCATGTAGAGTCATGCCGCATAAGTGCAGCGTCAAGTAAAAACAGCTGCTGGTACTTTTCAGGCATTTGATTTCTTATGAGATTGCGTGCCATTGTAAGAACTCACGCGACTAGCCGTCGGATGTGAGGTTGGGAGATATCTGCTATGACGACGATGGTGTCTAACCTGGAATTGATTCGCCGGGTCCCTCTTTTTTCCGTGTTGACTGCCAGCCAGGCTGCATCGGTCGCCGATACCGTGGTCAAGCGCCGGTTCAAGCGCGGCGAGCCTATCGTGGAACAGGGCAAAAAATCCAACGCCCTTTCCATCATCCTGACCGGCCGCGCACGCGTCATCACCACGGATTCCCGTGGCCGCGAGGTCATTCTGGCCACCATGCACCCCGGCGACTATGTGGGTGAAATGAGCCTGATCGACAACGAACCTCACTCCGCCACGGTGCGCGCCGAGATCCAGACCGATGCCCTGATCCTGGGCCGCCTGGAGTTTGCGCGTTGCCTTCCGGAAAACAGCTCCATGGCCTATGCCGTGCTGAAGGGGCTGGTCCAGCGACTGCGCCATGCAGACCGCCAGATCGAATCGCTGGCCCTGATGGATGTGTATGGCCGTGTGGCCAGGGCGTTGCTCGAATTCGCCAATGAAGACGGCAGCGGAAATGCCGTGATCCGCGACAAGGTTTCAAGGCAGGATCTGGCCAAGATGGTCGGCGCTTCGCGCGAAATGGTCAGCCGGGTGATGAAGGATCTTGAAGAGCGCGGATTCATCGAAACCCGCGACGATGGCTCGCTTTTGGTGAAAGAGCGTCTTCATACGCTGGGATAGGGCCCTGGCAGACCCCTGCCGTACGGTTTGGCGTCTCTGGCGCCCCTCAAAGCCCTTAGCCAACTGCGGTAAGCTTGGTACTGCAACCCGGAAATATCGAAACATGAAAGCGCGTCTTCGTACCCATGGCGGCGTTGCAAGCCTTGCGAAGGCAAATAGCCTTCGCTGCGGCTCGCGCCTTGCTCTGGGCACGAATCCATCCCTTTCATTTTGTCTCGCTACTTCCGGCTCGCAGTACTAGCCGGGCCATGACTTACTCACTCGACACCCTGAACTCCAGAAATTCCCCAGCCGCGGGCGCGCCCAGCGGCATCAAACGCTTTGCCCATGAAGTCAGCCTGATTCTGGGTCTGCTCGGCCTGATTTTCTGGCTCGCGGCATTGCTCAGCTATTCATCGCAAGACGCTGCCTGGTCAACATCCGGTACCGCGGACGTCCTGGGCGGCGCCCAAGCTGCGGCCCGCAATTGGGGTGGCCGCCTGGGCGCATGGCTGGCAGATGCGAGCTATTTCCTGCTGGGCTTTTCCGTCTGGTGGGCATTGGCGGCAGGCGCACAGGTCTGGCTGTCTTCATTGGCGCGCTGGCTTCGCGGCGAACCCCTTGCTGCCGATTCATCCCACTCCGCCGGCCGGATCCGGTTCTGGCTGAGCCTGCTCCTGCTTTTACTGGCCAGCGCGGCGCTGGAATGGTCCCGGCTGTATCGTTTTGAGTTCAGGTTGCCCGGCCACGCTGGCGGCGTGCTGGGTTACCTGGCTGGAACGCAGGGTGAGAAATGGCTGGGCTTTGCTGGTTCGGGCCTGGTTTTCATTGCGCTCGGCGTGATTGCCGTGTCCGCCGTGTTCGGCTTTTCCTGGGCGCATGTGGCCCTGCGTGTCGGCGCCTGGATTGACAACCTGATTGATTCCCGGCGCGAAAAGCGCGAAATCGCCGAAGACCTCGCCTTCGGCAAGCTGGCTGCGCGCGAGCGCGAAGAGACCTTGATAGACGAGCGCATCGAGATTGAAGAGCACCACCCGGTGCCGGTCCTGATCGAGCCCGTGCTTGTGGACATTCCCAAAAGCGAGCGCGTGGCAAAAGAACGGCAAAAGCCGCTCTTCAGTGAAATGCCCGACTCCAAGCTCCCGCAGGTTGATCTGCTGGACGGTGCGCTGACGCGCCAGGAAACCGTGGCGCCCGAGACGCTGGAAATGACCTCGCGCCTGATCGAGAAAAAGCTGAAAGATTTCGGCGTCGAGGTGCGTGTCGTGGCCGCCGCTCCCGGCCCCGTCATCACACGTTATGAGATCGAACCCGCCACGGGCGTGAAGGGTTCGCAGGTTGTCAACCTGGCCAAGGATCTGGCGCGCGCCCTCAGCCTCGTTTCCATTCGCGTGATCGAAACCATTCCCGGCAAAAACTACATGGCGCTGGAGCTGCCCAACGCCAAGCGCCAGTCCATCAAGCTCAGTGAAATTCTGGGATCGCAGGTCTACAACGAAGCCAAGTCCATGCTCACGATCGGTCTGGGCAAGGACATCAGCGGCGCTGCGGTGGTGGCTGATCTTGCCAAGATGCCGCATTGCCTGGTGGCCGGTACCACCGGCTCGGGCAAGTCGGTCGGCATCAACGCCATGATCCTGAGCTTGCTCTACAAGGCCGATGCACGTGACGTGCGGCTGCTGCTGATCGACCCCAAGATGCTGGAGATGAGTGTCTATGAAGGCATTCCGCATTTACTGGCGCCGGTGGTCACCGACATGCGCCAGGCCGCCCACGGCCTGAACTGGTGTGTGGCCGAAATGGAAAAGCGCTACAAGCTCATGAGCAAGCTGGGCGTGCGCAACCTGGCCGGTTACAACGCCAAACTCGACGAGGCCAAGGCCAAGGGCGAATTTATCTACAACCCCTTCAGCCTCACGCCGGAGCAGCCCGAGCCGCTGGAACGCCTGCCTTACATCGTGGTGGTGATCGACGAGCTGGCCGACCTGATGATGGTGGTCGGCAAGAAGATTGAGGAACTGATTGCCCGCCTGGCGCAAAAAGCCCGGGCCGCCGGCATCCACCTGGTGCTGGCTACCCAGAGGCCAAGCGTGGATGTGATTACCGGCCTGATCAAGGCCAATATCCCGACCCGCCTGTCTTTCCAGGTCAGCAGCAAGATCGACAGCCGGACCATCCTTGACCAGATGGGCGCTGAGGCATTGTTAGGAATGGGTGACATGCTTTACATGCCGAGTGGTACAGGCTTTCCAATTCGGGTGCATGGTGCGTTTGTGAGCGATGATGAAGTACACCGCGTGGTGGCCTACCTCAAGCTGCAGGGCGAACCCAATTACATCGATGGCGTTCTGGAAGGCGGCACGGTCGATGGCGAGGACGGCGACCTGCTGGGTGATGGCGGCAGTGGCGGCAACGGCGGAGGTGAAAAAGACCCGATGTACGACCAGGCCGTGGAAGTCGTGCTGAAAAACCGCAAAGCCAGCATTTCACTGGTGCAGCGTCATCTCAAGATCGGCTACAACCGCGCGGCGCGGCTGGTCGAAGACATGGAAAAAGCCGGGCTGGTCAGCGCCATGAGCGGCAGCGGCCAGCGCGAAATCCTGGTGCCCTCACGGGCGGAGTGACGATCATGAAGAAATATTTTGCTACTATTTTGATAGCTGCTTGCGCCCATTCCGTATGGGCCGACGGCCTGGAAAGCCTCGAAACTTTCGTGAAGACCGTCAGCAGCGGCCGCGCCGAGTTCACCCAAGTGGTGACTGCGCCCGGCAAGGACGGCCAGGCTGCACGCAGCAAGACGTCGAACGGTACGTTTGAGTTTTCACGACCCAACCGTTTCCGCTTTGTCTATAAAAAACCTTTTGAGCAAACCATCGTGGCCGACGGCCAGACCCTGTGGCTCTATGACGCAGACCTGAACCAGGT
The DNA here is from genome assembly GCF_056403055.1 of Polaromonas sp. P3_A5. NCBI lineage: Bacteria > Pseudomonadati > Pseudomonadota > Betaproteobacteria > Burkholderiales > Comamonadaceae > Polaromonas > Polaromonas sp. P3_A5. Next base: position 3,366,763 of record NZ_JBFUGF010000001.1, on the reverse strand, counting down.
CACCTCGCGCAAGCTCGCCCAGGTACTCAACGGAACCCCGGCCGCCGTGATCGCCGCTGCTGCTGACCTCAAGGGCCTGCAAGCCGATTTCAACCTGGCTTCCTTGCCTGACAGAGATGGTTTGCAGTGGATACAGGCCAAACCCAAAACCAAAGACGGCCAGTTGCAGAGCATTAGCGTCGGTTTTAAACCGACCGGGAAGGGCAGCGAACTCGCCATGCTGGAAATCCTTGACAGCTTCGGCCAGAAGTCAGTGATGACCTTCAGTCAGTTCGAGATTAACCCTGCACTTGGCCCTGCGAGCTTCCAGTTCAAGACGCCGGCTGGGGCGGACCTGATTCGCCAGTAACCGCCTGCGGTGGTTTTCCCATGCCGGTTTCAATTCCCGGATTCATGGTGGTCATCAAACCCGGTTTTCTGGCTTTCTCACTGACAGTTTGATTCTGTATTCCGAGAGGATGTTGTTTTTTTCGCGCGCCATGATTTCCAGCTCTTCGCCTGAAAGCTTCCCGTCCGAAAACATCTGGCTATAAGGATCGGCGATCACTACTTCCACATCAGTGGTCACAAAATCTACCCCCAGATAATGGGCAAAGGGTGAGTTGGGGAAGCCCTTCAATTTCCACTCGTCATTGTTTTTTTTATCGAACAGTGCAAACAGGGCGGGGGTGATGATTCGCACGTGCGTAGGATCGCTGATGAAATTGTCGTGCCTGGGATGGGGTACGTTAACTTCAATGACAGCACTGTTTTTGCATACGCGATAGAGTTCTTTCATGATGCCCAGAAAAACACTGGATTGCTGGCCCATGTGCTCAAGAGAATGATTAAAAATGACGGCATCGACTGAACTGTCGTCCCACATCCACGGAGTGACTTCTACGTTAAAAACTACATCCGGGTTGCATTCCTGAAATGCGTCCACGTTGACATATCCGGCAAACTTGTTGTGACCGCAACCAATATTGAGTTTCATAAGGATTTACCGCAGTTTTTGATGAATTGATGAGCCAGTAGTGATTATCGGTGTGCGCAACCGCAAGCTGTTTGCGGCCCCCAGGCAGCGCTGACCAGACACTAAAGAACCCCTTGCGCTAACTAGATGCCGCACATGTATCCCTTATGCCAACGAAGAGCCAACCTCTAGCAGAACGCTTGCGCCCCCAGTCGCTGGGCGAGGTCATCGGCCAGCAGCACCTGCTGGGCGAAAGCATGCCGCTGCGCATCGCATTTGAATCAGGCCAGCCGCACAGCTGCATCCTCTGGGGACCGCCCGGCGTCGGCAAGACCACCATCGCGCGGCTCATGGCGAGCAGTTTTGATGCTCACTTCATCACCATCTCCGCCGTGCTGGGCGGCGTCAAGGACATCCGGGAGGCAGTCGAGCAGGCGTCTGTCTGGCAGGGGCAGGGCGGCAAGCGCACGATTGTGTTCGTCGATGAGGTGCACCGCTTCAACAAAAGCCAGCAGGACGCTTTTTTGCCGCATGTGGAAAGCGGCCTTTTCACCTTCATCGGTGCCACCACCGAAAACCCTTCGTTCGAGGTGAATTCGGCCTTGCTTTCACGCGCCGTGGTGTATGTGTTGCAGCCGCTGGAGGAGGCAGATCTCAAGCAAATAGTGGCCAAGGTGCTTGCTGAGCATGCGCTACCAGCTATCGAAACAATAGCAAATGAAGCCGTTGACAGGCTGGTTGCCTATGCCGACGGCGACGCCCGCCGCCTCTTGAACACGCTCGAGTCCCTCAGCGTGGCGGCCAAGGCCGAAAAAGTGACCGACGTCGGCGACGTCTGGCTGCTCAAGGTACTGGGCGAGCGGATGCGGCGCTACGACAAGGGCGGCGAACAGTTCTACGACACCATCTCGGCGCTGCACAAGTCGGTGCGCGGTTCCGACCCCGATGCCGCGCTCTACTGGTTCATGCGCATGCTCGACGGCGGCGCCGAACCGCGCTACATGGCGCGCCGGCTGGTGCGCATGGCCAGCGAAGACATCGGGCTGGCCGACCCGCGTGCCTTGCGCATGGCGCTGGATGCTGCGGAAGTCTACGAACGCCTCGGCTCCCCTGAGGGCGAGCTGGCGCTGGCCCAGTGCGTCATCTATCTGGCGGTCGCGCCCAAGTCCAATGCGGTCTACAAGGCCTTCAACGAAGCCAAGGCTTTCATCAGCAAGGACGGCACCCGCCCGGTGCCCCTGCATTTGCGCAATGCACCAACAAAGCTCATGAAACAGCTCGATTACGGCAAAAACTACCGTTACGCCCATGACGAGGAAGACGGCTTTGCCGCGGGTGAGAATTATTTTCCGGAAGGCATGTCACCTCCAGGTTTCTATCGCCCCGTCAACAGAGGACTGGAGATACGCATAGCGGATAAGTTAAATGAGTTGAAAATTAAGAACAATAAGAAAAACTGATAAAAAACAAAAGCCGCTGATAAAGGTGAATTCGACCCGAAAATTTCACTTTCTCAAGGGTAAACCCCGCGAAAACCGCACCGCTGGCTCGATTCTCGCTAGAGACGCTTGGCTACAATTTGCGGATTAGCTCGCCAACTTCACCAGCCATCCGGCTTTGATAGGCGGGCTTTTTGTTAACTCAAGCCAGTCACCGGCGATCCCGGTGGATGGTGGCCGCCAGGCGGAGTTGGCGATTTCATCAAACGGACGGAGAGTGAGTTATGGAAATATTGCTACAGCAGATCATCAATGGTCTGGTGCTGGGCAGCATGTATGCCTTGATCGCCTTGGGCTACACCATGGTGTACGGCATCATTAACCTGATTAACTTCGCACACGGCGAAGTGCTGATGGTGGGGGCTTTGACCAGCTGGACCATCATTGGTCTGATGCAGGATTCCATGCCGGGCACGCCGGGCTGGATTATTTTGCTGATTTCGCTGTTGATCGCCTTTGTGGTGTGCGGCGCCCTCAATTTCGCGATTGAGAAAATCGCCTACCGGCCCTTGCGAAACTCCCCCAAACTGGCCCCGCTGATCACCGCCATCGGCATGTCGCTATTGCTGCAGACCCTGGCCATGATCATCTGGAAGCCCAACTACAAGCCCTATCCCACGCTGTTGCCTTCCGAGCCCTTCCAGGTCGGCGGTGCTGTCATCACCGTGACCCAGCTCTTCATCCTGGGCGCAACCGTTGTCTCCCTTTCCGTACTGATGTGGCTGGTGCATTACACCAAGCTGGGCCGCGCCATGCGTGCCACCGCTGAAAACCCCCGCGTCGCGGCGCTCATGGGCGTGCGCCCCGACACCGTCATCTCGGCCACCTTCATCATCGGCGCCATCCTCGCCGCGCTGGCTGGCGTCATGTACGCCTCCAACTACGGCACGGTGCAGCACACCATGGGCTTCCTGCCCGGCCTGAAGGCCTTCACGGCGGCTGTGTTCGGCGGCATCGGCAACCTGGGCGGCGCGGTGCTTGGCGGCATTTTGCTGGGCCTGATCGAATCCATCGGCGCCGGCTACATCGGCCCGCTGACGGGCGGCGTGCTGGGCAGCCAGTACTCCGACATTTTTGCTTTCATCGTGCTGATTTTTGTGCTCACGCTACGGCCTTCAGGCTTGCTGGGTGAGCGTGTAGCGGACCGGGCGTGACGCCGCGTCCATCCGGTACACAAGGAGAACAATCATGAATTCTGTCAAATCGAAAAAACTCATTACCTTCCTGATCGTCGCGGCGGCACTGCTGGTGCTGCCCCTGATCCTGCAGCAGGGCGGCAACGCCTGGGTGCGCATTGTCGACATGGCGCTGCTGTATGTGCTGCTGGCCCTGGGCCTGAACATCGTGGTCGGCTACGCCGGCCTGCTGGACCTGGGGTATGTCGCGTTCTTCGCGGTCGGCGCCTACCTGTTCGCGCTGCTCGGCTCGCCGCACCTGGCCGACGCCTTTCCCTGGATTGCGGCGCAGTTTCCGAACGGGCTGCATTTGCCGATCTGGGCGATCATCCCGGCCGCAGCGGCCCTCGCCGGATTCTTCGGCGTGGTGCTGGGCGCCCCGACCCTCAAGCTGCGCGGCGATTACCTCGCCATCGTCACGCTGGGTTTCGGTGAAATCATCCGCGTGTTCCTGAACAACCTGGACCGCCCCATCAACCTCACCAACGGTCCCAAGGGCATCAACCAGATCGACTCGATGAAGTTCTTCGGGTTCGATCTGGGCAAGCCGCATGAGTTTTTCGGCTTCGAGGTCAACTCGGTGTCGATGTATTACTACCTCTTCCTGGTGCTGGTGATCGTCTCGGTTGTGGTTTGCCACCGCCTGGAAAATTCCCGCATCGGCCGCGCCTGGATGGCGATCCGTGAAGACGAAATCGCCGCCAAGGCCATGGGCATCAACACTCGCAACCTGAAGCTGCTGGCCTTCGGCATGGGCGCCACTTTCGGCGGCGTGTCGGGTTCCATGTTTGCCGCCTTCCAGGGTTTTGTGTCTCCCGAATCCTTCAGCCTGATGGAGTCGGTCATGATCGTCGCCATGGTGGTGCTGGGCGGCATCGGCCATTTGCCCGGCGTCATTCTGGGTGCCTTGCTGCTGGCCGCGCTGCCAGAAGTGCTGCGCCATGTGGCCGGCCCGCTGCAAGCCATGACCGACGGCCGGCTTGACTCCGCCATCCTGCGCCAGCTGCTGATCGCGCTGGCCATGATCAGCGTCATGCTGATGCGTCCGCGCGGCCTGTGGCCCGCTTCCGAGCACGGCAAGTCGCTGAACAAGCCCGTCGGCCCGGACCCTATCCAGTCAATCAACCCCTAAGGAGAATGGACATGAGCGAAACCATTCTTAAAGTCTCGGGTGTCTCCAAGCGCTTCGGCGGTTTGCAGGCTCTTTCCGATGTCGGCATCCATATCGAGCGTGGCCAGGTGTATGGCCTGATCGGCCCCAACGGCGCCGGTAAAACCACCTTCTTCAATGTGTTGACGGGCCTTTACACACCCGACAGCGGCACCTTCGAGCTCGCCGGCAAGCCCTACAAGCCGACGGCGGTGCACGAAGTGGCCAAGGCCGGCATTGCCCGGACCTTCCAGAACATCCGCCTGTTTGCCGACATGACCGCCCTCGAAAACGTCATGGTCGGCCGTCATATCCGTACCAATTCGGGCCTGATCGGCGCCGTGCTGCGCACCCCTGGTTTCAAGCACGAAGAAGCCGCCATTGCCAAGCGCTCGCAGGAGTTGCTCGACTATGTCGGCATCGGCAAATACGCCGACTTCAAGGCCCGCACCCTGAGCTACGGTGACCAGCGCCGCCTGGAAATTGCCCGGGCCCTGGCCACCGACCCGCAGCTGATCGCGCTCGACGAGCCGGCCGCCGGCATGAACGCGACCGAAAAAGTGCAGCTGCGCGAGCTGATCGACCGCATCCGCAAGGACAACCGCACCATCCTGCTGATCGAACACGACGTGAAGCTGGTCATGGGCCTGTGCGACCGCGTCACCGTGCTCGATTACGGCAAGCAGATTGCCGAAGGCGCGCCCGCGGACGTACAAAAAGACGAAAAAGTGATCACCGCCTATCTGGGCACAGGTCATTGAAGGAAAGCAAGAACATGGCAAACACACTCCTTAAAGTGACCGGCCTGAAGGTCGCTTACGGCGGCATCCAGGCGGTCAAGGGCGTTGACTTCGAAGTCAACGACGGCGAACTGGTCACCCTGATTGGCTCCAACGGGGCCGGCAAGACCACCACCATGAAAGCCATCACCGGCACGCTGCCGATGCTGGGCGGCGACATTGAATACCTGGGCAAGAGTATCAAGGGCCGCGGCGCCTGGGACCTGGTGAAAGAGGGCCTGGCCATGGTGCCGGAAGGCCGCGGCGTCTTCACCCGCATGACCATCACCGAAAACCTGCAGATGGGCGCCTACATCCGTAGCGACAAGGCGGGCATCGCCGAAGACATGGAAAAGATGTTTGTGCTGTTTCCCCGTCTGCGTGAACGCAAGGACCAGCTGGCCGGCACCATGTCGGGCGGTGAACAGCAGATGCTGGCCATGGGCCGCGCATTGATGAGCCGCCCCAAGGTGCTGCTGCTGGACGAGCCCTCCATGGGCCTTTCGCCCATCATGGTCGACAAGATCTTCGAAGTGGTCAAGGACGTTTCAGCCCGCGGCGTGACGGTGCTGCTGGTCGAGCAGAACGCCAGCCGCGCACTTGGCATTGCCAACCGTGGCTACGTCATGGAGTCGGGCAACGTCACCATGAACGGCGACGCGAAAGCGCTGCTGAACGATCCGCGCGTCAGGGCCGCTTACCTCGGCGAATAAGTGAGCGCCCGCGCGCCGGCAGGCGCCGCGGGACGCACGTTATCCCGCAAATCTGACCAACCGGCGCAGGGCATAAATGCCTTGCGGCGCCAAATATTTGCGCATAAAGTTCGAAGAGTGCGCACCACGCGCACTCTTGTTGAACCTTGGGGAAGCCAAAATGAACCAGTATGTTGTCCGCACTGCTGTCGTGATGTTCGCCTTCCTGGCCTCGTCCTTTTTCACCGGCGCTTCGGCCCAGTCACTGCGCTGCAAGGGCGACCTGGCGCAGATCGGCAATTCCAAAGGCACGATCCTGCAAAAATGCGGCGAACCTGTCATGAAGGACACTTTCTGCAAAGCCACGCCTGACACCGTGTCCAGCGCGACCGTTGTGACACCAAATACCGCAGGTTCCACCACCAGCACCACCACCAACGTAACGGTCAACACCTGCCAGCAGGTCGAAGAGTGGACTTACAACCCAGGTTACGGGCAGTTCATGACCATGCTGCTGTTTGAGGGCGGTTCCCTGAAGAGCATTCGCTATGGGGATCGCGTGACCAGGTGAGCCCCCACGGTGGTGATGGAGCCCCCACGGTCGCTCACTGCGTGTAGCTCCCTGCCCCCCGAGGGGGCCGCCCGCCCTACGGCCCGGCAAAGCCGGTTCCGGGGCTCGTGCTGGGTTTAAGAATTCTTTGGGCACTATCGGCGGAGGTATTCACCAGTGGGTGCCGCGGAACCGGCTTTGCCGGGCCGCAGGCACCGTCCCCTGCAAGGGGAAAAGGGCTACACGCAGTGAGCCCGATAGGGGTGTGCCAATTTTTCGGCTTCGCCGGCCCCAGGCGCCGCCCCCTGAGGGGGGAACAGGCTACACGCAGTGAGCCTGGAAGGGGGTGGACCTATTTCAATCCACTTTGGCGCCTGAGGCCTTCACCACTTTTTCATACTTCGCCATTTCGCTTTTCATGAAGGCGCCGAACTGCTCGGGTGTGTTGCCCACAGGTTCGGCCATCAGTGTGGCAAAGCGGGTTTTGGCTTCGGGTGAATTCAGCGCGGCGACGAATGCCTGGTTGAGTTTGGTGATCACGTCTTTCGGTGTGCCTGCGGGCGCCACCAGTCCCCACCAGGTGTCGATCTCAAAACCCTTGAGCGTCTCGGCCACGGCAGGCACATCGGGCAGCATGGCGCTGCGTTTGGCTGTAGTGACCGCCAGCGCCTTGAGCTTGCCGGCCTTGATGTTGGCGGATGCCGTGGCCAGGTTGTCAAAGTTGTAGTCCACCTGGCCGCTCAGCAGCGCCAGTTGCGCCGGGTTGCCGCCGTTGTAGGGGATGTGCAGCGCGAAGATGCCGGCCTGTGCCTTGAACATTTCGCCGGCAAGGTGCCCGGCGCTGCCGTTGCCGCCGCTGGCGTAATTGAGCTTGGCCGGGTTGGCCTTGGCGTACTTGATCAGGTCGCCCAGCGAGTTGATGTTCAGGCGCCGAGCAGAATCGGCGTTGATCACCAGCACATTGGGCACGCGCACCAGCTGTGTGATGGGCGCGAAGTCGGTCGCCGCGTTGTACGGCATCCTGCTGTAAAGCCAGGGGTTGATAGCGTGGGTGGCAACGGCGGAAATGCCGATCGTCATGCCGTCGGGTTGCGCCTTGGCGATGGCGTCGACACCGATGTTGCCGCCGCCGCCGGGTTTGTTCTCAATGATGACCGGGCCCAGCGTGTCCTTGACGCGTTCGGCCATCAGGCGGGCCGTCACGTCGATCGGGCCACCGGGTGCATACGGCACGATGATGCGCATGACCTTGGGCTGGGCGTGCGCCAGAGGGGCTGACAGTGCCATGCCGGCAATGAAAAGGGCACCCAGGCATTTGCCGGGCAGGGAAGTGAGGAGGGAAACGGGTCGAATGTTCATGCTTCGTATTGTTGCAAATAATCGGGTCTCGCCGGCTTGCAGCGAATCCGGCTTTTCATGAGCCGGGGTGCATTCCCACAAAAAAGCCCCGGCTGACGAATCAGCCGGGGCGTTTCTTTTTCTTCTTCTTTTATTCTTCTTGTTTGTCGGGTGCGTGCGCCGTTCAGGTTTCGGCGGGTACGGTAGCCTGGGCTTTTTCTTTTTCGGTCACAAAGGAGTCGGCATAAAACTCGTCGTCCGGCAGGCCCGCAGCCGTGTAGGCGGCCTGGGCCGAATCCACGACGATGGGCGCGCCGCAGGCATACACCTGATGACCGGAAAGGTCGGAAAAATCATCCAGCACGGCCTGGTGGACAAAGCCGGTCCGGCCGGTCCAGTTGTCCTCGGGCAGGGCATTGGAAATCACCGGCACGTAGCGCAAATTCGGCATTTCCGCGGTCCTGGCCTTGACCCACTCGTCCATGTACAAATCGGCCGGGCGGCGGCCACCCCAGTACAGCACGGCCGGGCGCGTGATGCCCTTGTGTTGCAGATGCTCGATCAGCGCCTTGATGGGCGCAAAGCCCGTGCCCGAGGCCAGCAGCACCATGGGTTTGTCGCTGTCTTCGCGCAGGTAAAAGCTGCCGAAAGGACCCTCGATGCGCAGGATTTCCTTTTCTTTCATGGGGCCGAACACGTGCTCGGTGAACTTGCCGCCCGGCATGTGGCGGATGTGCAGCTCGACGCCCGGGTTGTCGGCCTGGGTGTGCGGGGCATTACCCATTGAATACGCGCGGCGGTCGCCGTCGCGCAGCAAAAACTCCACATACTGGCCGGCGTGGTACTTGAAAACATCGCTGGCCGGCAATTGCAGGCGCACCACCATCACGTCGTGCGAGGCCTTGGCCAGGCTGTTGATGCGCACCGGCATTTTCTTGACCGGGAAAGCGCTTTCATCCGTGACGTGGCGTGATTCGAGCACGACGTCGCTCGTCGCCCTGGCGCTGCAGGTCAGGATGAAGCCGTTCGCCTCTTCCTCGGGTGACATGGCTTTGACCTGGTGCGCGCCGTGAAGGACGCTGCCTTCCAGTTTTTTGGACTTGCAGGAGCCGCAGGCGCCGTCCTTGCAGCCGTAGGGCAGGCCGATGCCCTGGCGAATGGCGGCCGCCAGCAGCGGTTCATCCGCCTCGGCGATGAATGTCCGGCCACTGGGTTGCACAGTCACGTTAAAGCTCATATTCGGTATCCTTGCGGTATCTGTTCTCGACCTGGCTGGCTTTTTCCAGCAACCCCCAATTTTGCCCTCAAACCTGAACCCCCTAGGCGCGCTGCCTTTTCGTTTCCGCCGCGAGCGGGTTTTGATCGTCGGTTGCGGCGATGTGGGCCAACGCGTGGCCCGCCTGCTGCCACGCAATGTCCGGCTCATGGCCCTGACCTCATCGCCGGAGCGCTTGCCGGCTTTGCGCGCACAGCGCATCACGCCGCTACAGGGCAACCTGGACGACGCTGCCTCCCTGCGGCGACTGGCGGGGGTGGCTACGCGGGTGGTGCACCTGGCGCCGCCACCCGGCGACCAGCCCGATTGGCGTACCGACCCACGGACGCTGGCGCTGCTGCGCGCGCTGCGCCTGCGCAGCCTGCCGCAGTCGCTGGTGTATGGCTCTACCAGCGGGGTGTATGGCGACTGCGGCGGCGAATGGGTGCGCGAAACGCGGCCATTGAAGCCCCACACACCGCGTGCCCAGCGGCGTGTACATGCTGAGGCGCATCTGCGGCTTTTCGGCCGGGCCACCGGCACCCGTGTGCACCTGCTGCGCATCCCGGGTATCTATGCGCCCGACCGCGAAGGCGGTACGCCGCGTGGCAGGTTGCTCAAGGGCACACCTGTACTGCGTGCCGAAGACGACGTCTACACCAACCATATCCACGCCGACGACCTGGCCCATGCCTGCCTGGCGGCGCTGTGGCGCGGCAAGCCCCAGCGCGCCAGCAACGCCAGTGACGACACGCAGTTGAAGATGGGCGACTATTTCGACCTGGCGGCGGACCTCTACGGCCTGCCGCGGCCGCCGCGCCTGGCACGGGGCACGGCACAGGAAGAGTTGCCGCTGATGCTGCTGAGCTTCATGAGCGAGTCGCGCCGGCTGGACAACACCCGCCTGAAGCAGGAGCTGCGGCTTCGTTTGCACTACCCGACAGTAGCAATTGGCCTGTGCGATCGGTGAGCACGCCAGCCGCGCGGCGCAACGCAATAAATGCCATTGACCGCCTGAAATGAACGGGTTGCCACCATGGCAGCCCGTTTTCTCATTTTGGGTGTCTTTTTTTGGCAACGGCATTGCGGTCGAATGTTACAACCAAAGCGGTAACAAATTGAAACTAACGTGGTCGACCTGGAGCACGTTTCTATTAACCGCAAAAAGAACTTTTTTTAACCCGATGTGCCGGGTTTCCTTTGTGAATACCATCACTTCGAGTGCCTCTGTCTTGCAACCGGCTGACGCAAGGGGACTCGCGGGATGTGAAAAATGCACAAAAAAAGTTCGAAAAATGCGCGTACGGCAGCGCAATTTGTAACAAATATCGGTCAACACGCACCCACCGCGGCGCCGCCGTTTTTTGATGCACTGGGACGGATGGCCGATAGCGCCGCGGGCAGATGGACCCTGCGCAAGCCCGTAACGGCCGTTTTGCTGCTGGGAGCAGCAACAGCGCAGGCCGGCCCGGTAGACGGTCAAGTCACTTCGGGCGCAGCCAGCATCTCGCAGAGCGGCTCCGCCACCACCATCAATCAATCCAGCCAGAACGCTTCGCTGACCTGGAAGAGCTTTAACGTAGGCGCGCAGGAAAGCGTCAACTTCGTGCAGCCTTCGGCCAGCGCGATCGCGGTCAACCGCATCCTGGACACCCACGGCAGCCAGATCCTGGGCCAGCTCAATGCCAACGGGCAGGTTTTCCTGATCAATCCCAACGGCATCCTGTTTGGCGCCGGTGCTCAGGTCAATGTGGGCGGGCTGGTGGCGTCCACGCTGGATGTCAAGGATGCGAACCTGAGCAACGGAAAGCGCAGCTTCAGCGGCGCAGGCGCAGGCAGTGTGGTCAACCAGGGCCGCATCAATGCTGCCACGGGCGGCTACGTTGCCCTGGTCGGCAATACCGTGCGCAACCAGGGCACCATCAACGCCCCGCAGGGCAGCGTGGCGCTGGCGGCAGGCAGCGCGGCTACTTTGACCTTCCAGGGCAACCAGCTGCTCAAGATCGAGGTGGACCAGAGCGTTCTCAACAGCCTGGCCGAGAACGGCGGATTGATTCTGGCTGACGGCGGGCAGGCGCTGATGAGCGCCGGTGCCAAGGATTCCCTGCTGGCCAGCGCAGTCAACAACACCGGGGTGATCCAGGCGCGCACCGTGGAAAACCGCAGCGGCACCATCATCCTGCTGGGCGGCATGGCCGCCGGCACCGCCAACATTGCGGGCACGCTGGACGCTTCGGCGCCCAACGGCGGCAACGGCGGCTTTGTGGAAACCTCGGGCGCGCAGGTGAACATTGCCGACGGCGCCCGGATCACCACGGCGGCCCCCGCGGGCCAAAGCGGCACCTGGCTGATCGACCCGGTGGATTTCACCATCGCCGCTGCGGGCGGGAACATCACGGGTGCGGCCCTGAGTGCCAACCTGGGTTCAGGCAACGTCGTCATCCAGAGCAGCAGCGGGAACACGGGCACAGCGGGCAACGTCAACGTCAACGACGTGGTGAGCTGGAGCATCAACCAGCTGACGCTCAACGCGCAGAACAACATCAACATCAACGCCAACCTCAATGCCTCCGGTACGGGCAAGCTGGCGCTGGAATACGGCCAGGGCAATACCAATGGCATCACCAACTCCTACAACGTCAACAACGGCGCGAAGATCAATTTGCCGGCAGGCAACAATTTCAGCACCAAGCAAGGCAGCAACGGTACCCCCGTCGCCTATACGGTGATCACTGACCTGGGTACCGCAACCAGCACCAGCGGCACAGATTTACAGGGCATGAGCGGCAATCTCAACGGTCGCTACGCACTGGGCGCTGACATCGACGCCTCGCCAACCAGCGCTTGGAACGGCGGCAGTGGATTCGAACCGCTGGGCAACAACCTGGCGCAATTCAGTGGCATCCTGGACGGTTTGGGCCACACCATTTCCGGCCTCACTATCAACCGGCCCACCGCCACCTACGTCGGTCTGCTCGGCTATGTAGGCGCTTCGGGGCGAATCAACAATTTGGGCTTGGCCGGCGGTAGCGTCACGGGCCAAACCAAAGTCGGCGCGTTGGCCGGGTGGAGCAATGGCAATATCACTAACAGCTACGCCAGCACCTCAGTGACCGGCTCCGGATCCGAGGCTGGTGGGCTGGTGGGGACCAGCCAGGGCGTAATCCGCAACAGCCACGCCAGCGGCGCGGTGATCGGCTCGTTCATTGTTGGCGGGCTGGTTGGCTGGAACCAGGGCCTTATCAGCGACAGCTATGCCACCGGCTCTGTCGGCGCATCGAGTTCGCGGGTTGGCGGGCTGGTGGGCGACATGCTCAACGGCGGAAGCGTCAGCAATAGCTACGCCAGCGGCAACGTCACCAGCACCGGCCAGGATGTCGGCGGGCTCGTGGGGTATTGGGACAGCAATGGCACCGCCAATGTTGTGATCAGCAATAGTTATGCGAGTGGCACGGTGTCCGGCACCACGAATGTCGGCGGCCTGGTGGGCTATAAATTTGATGCTGGCGGCACGATCAATAGCAGCTACGCGACGGGGGCCGTGAGCGGCACCAGCAATCTGGGTGGGCTGGTCGGCTTGTGGGACGCCGGAACGGCGATCAACAACAGTTTCTGGGACACCGTCACAACCGGGCGGGCCACAAGCTCGGGCGGCGGCATGGGCATGACCACGGCCCAGATGCAGCAGCAGGCCAATTTCAGCTCGGCCACGGCTGCCAACGGCAACGTCAACCCGAACTGGGATTTCACCAGCGTCTGGCGTATTTATGAGGGAAATAGCCGTCCCCTGCTCAAGGCACTCATGAAGGCCACCACGGTCACCGTCGCCAACACCAGCAAGACCTATGACAGGCTGTCCTGGAATGGTGGAACCAGCGTCAGTTGCTCCAACGTGGCCTGCGGCAGCTTGTCGGGCAGCATCGGTTTCGGCGGGACCGCCCAGGGCGCGGTCAATGCCGGAAGCTATACGGTGACAGCGTCCGGCCTGTATTCCAACCAGCAGGGCTACGACATCAGTTACGCCAATGGCACGCTGACAGTCAATCCCGCCAGTTTGGCTGTCACCGGCGTGAGCGCAAACAACAAGGTGTATGACGCCGGCACCACCGCCACCCTCAACGGCACGGCCAGCGTAACAGCCATCGCCGGCGACACGGTGAGCATCGCCGGCGCCGGCAGCGGTGCTTTCGCCGACAAGAACGTGGGCAACGGCAAAGCCGTGACGGTCACCGGCTACACGCTGGGCGGCGCAGATGCCGGCAACTATGTCATCGTGCAGCCCACGGGCCTGACCGCGAACATCACGCCGGCCAGCCTTGCCGTTGGCGGTGTGACGATCCAGAACAAGGTGTACAACGCCAGCGACGCCGCCACCATCAACGGCACGGCCAGCGTTGCAGCTTTCGCCGGTGATACGGTGAACGTGGCCGGCACGGGCATCGGCCGGTTTGCCGACAAGAACGTGGGCAACGGCAAGGTGGTTACCGTGACCGGCTACACGCTGGGCGGCGCCGACGCCGGCAACTACACCGTGGTGCAACCCACAGGTTTCACGGCCAATATCACGCCGGCCAGCCTGGCTGTCACGGGTGTGGGAGCAAACAACAAGGTCTACGACACAACGACCACCGCGACGCTCAACGGAACAGCGGCTGTCACAGCCTTGGGCGGCGATACCGTGACGTTGGGCGGCACCGGCAGCGGCAATTTCGCCAACAAAAACGTAGGCAATGGCAAGGCCGTGACCGTCACCGGCTACACGCTGGGCGGTGCCGACGCCGGCAATTACACCGTGGTGCAACCCACCAGCTTGACCGCCAACATCACACCGGCCAGCTTGACTGTCAGCGGTGTGAGCGCAAACAACAAGGTCTACGACACCACCACTACGGCCACGCTGAGCGGAACAGCAGCGGTGACGGCTTTGGGTGGTGATACCGTGACCGTGGGCGGCACCGGCAGCGGCAGCTTCGCCAACAAAAACGTGGGCAATGGCAAGGCTGTGACCGTCACCGGCTACACACTGGGCGGCGCCGATGCGAGCAATTACACCGTGGTGCAGCCCACCAGTGTCACGGCAAACATCACACCAGCCAGCTTGGCGGTGACGGGTGTGAGTGCAAACAACAAGGTCTACGACACGACCACCACCGCGACGCTGAGCGGAACCGCAGCGGTGACGGCTTTGGGTGGCGATACCGTGACCGTGGGCGGTACCGGCAACGGCGCCTTCGCCAACAAGAATGTGGGCAATGGCAAGGCGGTGACTGTGACCGGCTACACGCTGGGCGGTGCCGACGCCGGCAACTACACCGTGGTGCAACCCACGAGCTTGACCGCCAATATCACACCGGCCAGCTTGACTGTCACGGGTGTAGGCGCAAACAACAAGGTCTACGACACAACGACCACAGCGACGCTGAGCGGGACAGCAGCGGTGACGGCTTTGGGTGGCGATACCGTGACGGTGGGCGGTACCGGCAGCGGCACCTTCGCCAACAAGAATGTGGGCAATGGCAAGGTGGTGACTGTGACCGGCTACACACTGGGCGGAGCAGACGCTGGTAACTACACCGTGGTGCAGCCCACGGCGGTGACCGCCAGCATCACACCGGCCAGCCTGGCGGTGACGGGTGTGAGTGCAAACAACAAGGTCTATGACACCACCACTACGGCCACGCTGAGCGGAACAGCCGCCATTACGGCCCTGGGTGGCGATACTGTGACGGTGGGTGGCACCGGCAGCGGCAATTTCGTCAACAAGAATGTTGGCAATGGCAAGACCGTCACCGTGACCGGCTACACACTGGGCGGCGCTGATGCCGGCAACTACACCGTGGTTCAACCCACCGGCCTCACAGCCAACATCACGCCGGCCAGCCTGGCTGTCACGGGTGTAGGCGCAAACAACAAGGTCTACGACACCACCACCACCGCCACACTCAATGGCACGGCGGCCGTCGCGGCCCTGAGCGGTGACGTGGTGACGGTTGGCGGTGGCAGCGGCACCTTTGCCAACAAGAATGTGGGCAATGGCAAGGCGGTGACTGTGGCCGGCTACACACTGGGCGGTGCTGACGCCGGCAACTACACCGTGGTGCAACCCACGGGATTGACCGCGAACATCACGCCGGCTGGCCTGGCTGTTACCGGCGTAGGCGCGAACAACAAGGTCTACGACACGACCACCACGGCGACACTCAACGGAACGGCAGCCGTTACGGCCTTGGGCGGTGACGTCGTGGCCGTGGCCGGCACGGGCAGCGGCAGCTTCGCCAACAAGAATGTTGGCAACGGCAAGGCCGTGACTGTCACCGGCTATACGCTGAGCGGTGCGGACGCCGGCAACTACACCGTGGTGCAACCCACGGCGGTGACCGCGAGCATCACGCCAGCCAGCCTGGCTGTTACCGGCGTAGGCGCCAACAACAAGGTCTACGACGCAACGACCACCGCGACTCTCAACGGAACGGCGGCTGTTACGGCCCTGGGGGGTGATGTCGTGACGGTTGGGGGTGGAAGTGGCGCTTTTGCCAACAAGAATGTGGGCAGCGGCAAGGCCGTGACTGTCACCGGCTACACGCTGGGCGGAGCCGATGCCGGCAATTACACCGTGGTCCAACCCACGGGGCTGACCGCCAACATCACCCCCGCCAGCCTCACGGTCACAGGTGTGAATGCCAACAACAAGGTGTACGACACCACAACTGCAGCCACGCTCAGCGGAACAGCTGCGGTGACGGCCTTGGGTGGTGACGCGGTGACGGTAGGCGGCGCCGGCAGCGCCAGCTTCGCCAACAAAAACGTAGGCAATGGCAAGGCCGTAACCGTCACCGGCTACACGCTGGGCGGTGCCGACGCCGGCAATTACACCGTGGTGCAACCCACCAGCTTGACCGCCAACATCACACCGGCCAGCTTGACTGTCAGCGGTGTGAGCGCAAACAACAAGGTCTACGACACCACCACTACGGCCACGCTGAGCGGAACAGCAGCGGTGACGGCTTTGGGTGGCGATACCGTGACCGTGGGCGGTACCGGCAGCGGAAATTTCGCCAACAAGAACGTAGGTAACGGCAAGGCCGTCACCGTCACCGGCTACACACTGGGCGGAGCCGATGCCGGCAACTACACCGTGGTGCAGCCAACAGGTGTCACGGCCAACATCACGCCGGCCAGCCTGGCCATTACGGGTGTAGGCGCGAACAACAAGGTCTACGACACCACCACCACCGCCACGCTCAATGGCACCGCAAACGTCGCCGCCCTGGGCGGCGATGTGGTGACGGTTGGCGGTGGCAGCGGCACCTTCGCCGACAAGAATGTGGGCAACGGCAAGGCTGTGACGGTCAGCGGCTACACACTGGGTGGAGCCGATGCCGGCAACTACACCGTGGTGCAGCCCACCGGTGTCACGGCCAATATCACACCGGCCAACCTGGCGGTCACAGGCGTGGGGGCCAACAACAAGGTGTATGACACCACCACGACGGCGACGCTGAGCGGAACGGCAGCGGTGACGGCTTTGGGTGGCGATACCGTGACCGTGGGCGGTACCGGCAATGGCGCCTTCGCCAACAAGAATGTGGGCAATGGCAAGGCGGTGACTGTGACCGGCTACACGCTGGGCGGTGCCGACGCCGGCAACTACACCGTGGTGCAACCCACCAGTGTCACGGCAAACATCACACCAGCCAGCTTGGCGGTGACGGGTGTGAGCGCAAACAACAAGGTCTACGACACCACCACTACGGCCACGCTGAGCGGAACAGCAGCGGTGACGGCTTTGGGCGGCGATACCGTGACGGTGGGCGGCACCGGCAGCGGCACCTTTGCCAACAAAAACGTGGGTAACGGAAAGGTCGTCACTGTCACCGGCTATGCGCTGGGCGGTGCCGATGCCGGCAACTACACCGTGGTGCAGCCCACAGCTGTCACGGCCAACATCACGCCAGCCAGCCTGGCAGTCACAGGTGTGGGCGCCAACAACAAGGTGTATGACACGACGACCACAGCGACGCTCAACGGAACGGCGGCTGTCACAGCTCTGGGCGGCGATACCGTGACGGTGGGCGGCACCGGCAGCGGCAATTTCTATAACAAAAACGTTGGCAATGGTAAAGCTGTGACGGTTACCGGCTACACACTGGGCGGTGCCGACGCAAGCAACTACATCGTGGTGCAGCCTACGGCAGTGACTGCCAACATCACGCCGGCCAGCGTGGCCGTCACGGGCGTGGGGGCAAACAGCAAGGTGTATGACGCGGGTACTGCCGCCACCCTCAATGGCACAGCCGCTGTGGCTGCTTTGGGTGGTGACGTGGTGAGTGTGAGTGGCGGCAGCGGCACTTTTACTGACAAGAATGTGGGCAACAGCAAGGTCGTGACCGTGACCGGCTACACCCTGGGCGGAGCCGACGCCGGCAACTACACCGTGGTGCAACCCACCGGCCTCGCAGCCAACATCACACCAGCCAGCCTGGCTGTCACAGGCGTCGGGGCAAACAACAAGGTCTACGACACCACCACCAACGTCACGCTTAACGGAACGGCGGGGGTCACGGCCCTGGGCGGTGATGTGGTGACTGTGGGTGGTACCGGCAGTGGCGCCTTCGCCAACAAAAATGTGGGCAACGGCAAGGTCGTGACGGTGACCGGCTATACGCTGGGCGGAGCCGACGCCGGGAACTACACCGTGGTGCAACCTACAGGTGTCACGGCAAACATCACACCGGCCGGCCTGGCTGTCACCGGTGTGAATGCGCAGAACAAGGTTTTTGACGGTACGACTGCGGCCACCTTGGGTGGTACCGCCGCCGTGGCGGCCCTGGTCGGTGACGTGGTTAGCGTCAGTGGCGGCAGCGGGGCTTTTGCCAACGCGAATGTGGGTAACGCAAAGCCCGTGACCGTGACCGGCTATACCCTGGGCGGGGTTGACGCGGCCAACTACACGGTGGTGCAACCGACCGGGCTGACGGCATCCATCACTCCCTTGCCTGTCACAGCTGTGCCCGCACGGGCGGGAACGCTTGGGCGGGGGGGCGCCGATGATGGTGCCGACGCCGCCATGCAACAGGCCGTGGATGGGACACGCTCCAAATCCGGCCTGATCGAGGTATCTCCCATCCTTCGGGTAACTCGCAGCGCAAGCGCGGATGCCTCCGGTGGAGACGAACTGGTGGTTTCCGGTGGGGCCGTCGAGGTGCTGCAGGATGTGGTTGCCACAGTAAGAAAAGATCCGCGCCTGCATATCGTTGACGGCGGCGTGCAGCTGCAAAACGGTGTGCTGGCCGCTCAAAAATAAATACGGCCACCCCACAAAAGTTTCCCCATGAAATGCAACGTATCCGGTAAGCACGCTGTGCTGCTGTTGGCAGCCGCGCCCCTGTTCGCGGTCCAGGCGGCTGATCCGCTGCCGGTTGATATCGGCACCATCCTCCAGCAGGTCCAGCCGTCCCAGCAAGCCGTCCCATCGCCCCGCGGAGAAAGGCCGCCTCTCAGCAATGAGGGGAATGTCCCGCCGCCACCTGCACGTCCCGCCGTGACGGTGGATGTCAAATCGATCAACATCATCGGCAACACCCTGTTTGAGACAGCCACGCTGCATGCACTGGTGGCCGATGCTGAAGGCAAAAGCCTGACGCTTGACCAGCTCGACGAAATGGCGGGGCGCATAGGCCAGTATTACCACAGCAGGGGCCAGACCTTTGCCCGGGCCGTGGTGCCTGCGCAGGTGATCCAGTCGGGCGTTGTTCGCTTTCTGGTGATCGAGGCGCGCTACGGCAAGGTCGGCGTCAACAACCAGACGCGCGTGAACGACCTGCTGCTGCAGGCGACGGTAGCGCCGCTGCAAAACGGGCAGCCAGTCGACCAGGCCCTGCTGGACAAGTCCCTGCTGTTGCTGTCGGACATACCCGGCGTGGTGGTGCAGGCAACCTTAAGACCCGGCGACGGGATGGGCACCTCCGATCTGAGTATCGATACCACGCCCGGCCCGGCGGTTTCAGGAAGCCTGGTTGTGGATGGCTACGGCAACAGCTATACAGGAAGAGCCCGCTTGGGCGGTACGGTGTACGTCAACAACCCCTTGAAGCATGGCGATGTCCTGAGCCTGAGCGGCCTGAGTTCCGGGAAGGGGCTGAGCTACGGACGGGTGGGCTACGAATCATTGTTGAACGGCCAGGGTACCCGCGCAGGAGCCGCCTATTCCTTGCTGGACTACAAAATTGGCGGGTCTCTTGAGATACTTGGCGCACACGGTTCCGCCGAGACCGGCAGCCTCTGGGGCAAGCATCCGCTGGTGCGAAGCCAGACGGTCAACCTCTATGGACAGATTCAGTACGACACGGTGCAGTTGCGCGAGCGTGTAGACGTGGCAGGAATAAAAACAGACCGGCATCTCGACTCCTGGACGTCGAGCCTGACCGGGGACTGGCGGGACACCTTGCTGTCCGGCGGCATCAATACCTGGAGCCTGGGATGGACCCGGGGCAGGGTGGTTTTTGACGCTGCTGAGGCGCAGCTGGACGATGCGGCCAGCGCTAGGACGCTGGGCTGGTTTTCAAAGGCCAATCTGGGCTTCTCCCGCTTGCAGCGCCTGGGGCAAAACAGCACGCTGCATTTTTCATGGGCGGGCCAGTGGGCCAACACCAACCTCGATTCGTCGCAAAAAATGTCCGTGGGCGGGCCCTATTCGGTGCGTGCCTACGATGTGGGTGCGCTGTCGGGTGATACGGGTTACCGCACAAGCGTCGAGCTGCGCTACGACCTGGGGCAGGTTGTCGGCGGCAAGCTCCAGGCGGTGGCGTTCTGGGACGGTGCCTACCTGAAAGTCAATCAACGACCCTGGGTGGCAGGTGCGAACAGTGCAACGCTCAGCGGAGCGGGGGTCGGCCTTGACTGGACGGGGCTCAACCAGTGGCGGGCTCGCGCCTATCTGGCCTCGCCCCTGGGGCAGACACCCGAGCTGGTCAGGACGACAGATTCAACGCGGATGTGGACCGAGGTCGCCTACCGTTTTTGAAGGCTCCGCTGCTTGTGCCCATTCCTGGCTTGTGGTGCCGGGCTGTCAATTCACGTAGCCCTGTAGTGCTATTAAATAAATAGCTGCTTGCGCTTTCCCTGTCTGGGCTACAGCCTATTTTGTTGTAAAAATCAGATACCGGCGGGCCTCTTGAGCGTCAGCATCCTGTCCTGGGCCTTGAGCACAATGGTTTTGACTTCTGCACCCTGCAGCACCGTCAGCCTGACTTCCGCGTCGGGTGCGGGCCGGTCCCACAGCTTTTTATAAAAAGCTTCGAGCGTGGCCACCTTGGCGTCGTCCACTGCCAGCACCACATTGCCCGCCTCCAGCCCGGCCAGGTCCGCAGGACTCTCCTTGCTGACCCGCAGGATCTGTATGCGCCCGCCCTGGTCATTGGAGGTGATGCCAAGCCACGGCCTGCGGCTTTTCGTGCTGGCGCCTGAACGCTGCAGCTCCGCGAGGATGGGACGCAGCAAATCCACCGGCACAAACATATTGCCCGGCAGGCGGCGGTTTTCACCTGTGGCATCGGACACGAGCAGCGAGCCTATGCCCATCAACTCACCTTTCTGGTTGAAGAGCGGGGCGCCACTGTGGTTGCCACCACTGGCCATGATGGGTGGGCTGGTGAACAGCGCCGATTCGATGTGGTATTCCCAGTTGCCGGAGAACGCGCGCCGGCTGACCAGCCGGGTCATGCTCACGTCGCCGTCCTCATCGGCCTGCGGGCCGGTGACGGCCATCAGAGGTTCGCCCGGCTGCAGGTCTTTGCTATTGCCCAGGGCCGCTACGCCCACGCCACGCAGCGGCAGCAAAGGGCGCAACAGCCCAAACCCGGTTGCCAGGTCGTAGGCGACGGCGCGCGCCGGCAACGTGCGGTTGTCCTGCGTCACGATCTCAATGTATTCGGCCTCCAGCATCAGGTAGCCGATGGTGAGGATGAGCCCGTCCTGGTTGATTTGCACACCCGAGCCGGCACGGCGCAAGCCCAGCGTTTCGGCCGAGCGCGCATCTTCCATCGCCGTGACCTTGACACCGACCACTGCTGTCGTAGCGCGAGTTAGCGCATCCATCATGACCTGTGCCGCCGGGGGCTGCACAGTGGCTGCGTGCGCGGTCGCCAACCACGGCATGCCGGGCACTAACGCAGACATGAATGCGCTTGAAAGGAGGATGCAGAGCCACTGACGCAAGGTGTACATGACGGACTCCTGAACGGCAGAAATTTCTGCACGGAGTTCAAGAATGCACGTTAATAAATGGCGTGACAAGCGGCAGGGTCAAAAGAATCAGGAAGGGAAAGTAACAAGCATTCAGCCCAGTAATTACTCAATACTCAACCAATCCGGCGCTAATGCACCAGTTCAGAGCGTTCGCAATTCTTTGGGAATCAACGGCCCTGAAAAGAGATGAAAAAGGAGATGAAAAAATTTAGCCCAATAAGTTTTGCAACGCAAAGTTCAAAAGTATCTCTATTTCCAGTGGTTTGGAAATGACTAAGCAATTAGTACCCAAACCGGCGTTGAAAATAACGTAACTGCCGCTGCAAGTTCTGCGTATTGCGATACAGTTTGGAACAAATAACAGGGAGGGGGCCCGTGCGGGCGCCTTGAGACATGTCACATAACATAGCCGACTGGGGAAGACTCGCCCCAAGCACATACGTGATCGCACCTGTGCCGCCGCAGCAATTCTTTTGCTGTGGCAGGAGTCCCAAGTGACAACCGCAACCACAGCAGCCTCGCCCACACTGTCAGCGGCGCCGGGGGCTGAAGAGCCAGCACCACCCATCAACGCGCTCGCTGCCCTGTGCCTGGTGGCGCGCTTTCACCAGGTTGCCGCAGACCCCCATACCCTTGCCCATCAACTCGGCGTTTCCCCGAGTGACGATATTGATGCCAGCATATTGCTGCGTGCGGCCAAACACCTTGGGCTTAAAGCCAAGCTCTCTAAATCCAAACCCGACCGCTTGAAGCTGGTCCCGCTGCCGGCCCTCGCTTTCCTGAAGCCCGCAGACGACGCAGCAAGCAGCACCAGTGCCGGTAGCAAGCAAGTCCGCACTGTCATCCTGGCGCAGTGCGACGGCCAGCGTGTGCTGTTTCAGGACCCGGCCACACCGTCGAACAGGCCCACGATTGAATCAGTGGAAGTCTTCGCAAGCCAGTGGACGGGTGAGCTGATCCTCATCACCAGCCATGCCGCGCTGGCGGGTGAACTCGCCAAGTTCGACTTCTCCTGGTTTGTGCCCAGCCTCGTCAAATATCGCAAGCTGCTGGGCGAAGTGCTGCTTATTTCCTTCATGCTGCAGCTGTTCGCGCTCGTCAGCCCGCTGTTTTTCCAGGTGGTGATGGACAAGGTGCTGGTGCACCGGGGCCTCACCACGCTGGATGTGTTGGTCATCGGCCTCGTGGTGGTGGTGCTGTTTGAAAGCATCCTCAACGGTTTGCGTGCCTACGTGTTCAGCCACACTACCAGCCGCATTGACGTGGAGCTGGGCGCGCGACTTTTCCGCCACCTGGTGCAATTGCCGCTGGCGTACTTCCAGGCCCGGCGTGTCGGTGACTCGGTGGCGCGTGTGCGCGAGCTGGAGAACATCCGCAGCTTCCTCACCGGCAACGCGCTCACCGTGGTGCTCGACGTTCTCTTCTCGGTCATCTTCATCGCCGTGATGCTGTTCTACAGCGTGCCGCTGACCTTGATCGTCATGGTCAGCCTGCCGCTGTACTTTGGCCTGAGCCTGGCCGTGGTACCCATCCTGCGCCAGCGGCTGGACGTGAAATTTGCGCGCGGCGCAGAGAACCAGTCCATGCTGGTCGAAACCATCACCGGCATCCAGACCGTCAAGGCCAGCGCACTCGAGCCCAGCTTCGGCAAGCGCTGGGACAATCAGCTCGCCGCGTATGTCAGCGCCAGCTTCAAGACACAAAACCTCGCCACCTGGGCGCATGAAGGCATCAACCTGATCGGCAAGCTCGTGAACGCGGCCACGCTGTGGTACGGCGCGCACCTGGTGATGAACAACGAACTCACCGTTGGCCAGTTTGTGGCCTTCAACATGTTTGCCCAGCGCGTGGCCCAGCCCATCATGCGCATGGCCCAGCTATGGACGGACTTTCAGCAAACCGGCATCTCCGTCGCGCGCCTGGGCGACATCCTGAACACCCGCACCGAAGTGCCGCCCACCAGCGCCGCGCAGCTGCCGCCCATCAAGGGCCGCATCACGCTCGACGGCGTGGTGTTCCGCTACCGGCCCGAAGCGCCACCGGTGCTGCACGGCATCAGCCTCGATGTGAAACCCGGCGAGATCATCGGCATCGTCGGCCGTTCGGGCTCCGGCAAAAGCACGCTGACCAAGCTGGTGCAGCGCCTCTATTCCCCCGAAGGAGGCCGCCTGCTGGTCGATGGCATAGACATCAGCCTGATCGACGCCGCGCAGTTGCGCCGGCAGGTCGGTGTGGTGCTGCAAGAGAATTTGCTGTTCAACCGCAGCGTGCGCGAGAACATCGCCATCACCGACCCGGCTGCGCCGATTGAAGCCGTGGTGCGTGTGGCGCAACTGGCCGGCGCGCATGAGTTCATCAGCGAGCTGCCCGAAGGCTACGACACGCATGTGGGCGAGCAGGGCAGCTCCCTCAGCGGCGGGCAGCGCCAGCGCATCGCGATTGCGCGAGCGCTGTTTACCAACCCGCGCATCCTGATTTTTGACGAAGCCACCAGCGCGCTCGACTACGAAAGCGAAGCCATCATCCAGCGCAACATGGCCCACATCTGTAAAGGCCGCACCGTGCTCATCATTGCCCACCGCCTGAGCGCCGTGCGCCACGCGCACCGCATTATCGTGATGGACAAGGGCAAGATTGTTGAAGCAGGTCCGCACGACGCACTGATCCAGAAACCGCAAGGCCTGTATGCGCACCTGTGGCGCATGCAGGACGGCAAACAACCGATGGAAGGGGCGTCGGCATGAGCACCGGTCCTGAAGATCAAAAACCGGTAGCCGTGGGTTCCGCACCGGCCGAAGCAGCTGCCCCGGCTGACAGCCGAGAGAAGCATCAGATGAAGCAACCTGCGCCTGACGTGGAAGACATAACCGCCAAAGGTGAAGCACCGGCCGAAGTTCCCCAGGAAGCCGCCGTACCCGCCAAGCCTCGCCACCCCGCTATCGAACTGCTGACACGTTATCGCGCCATCTTTGGTGCTGCCTGGGCGCATCGCGACGAGCTCGCCGGCCCGCGCCGCTTGAGCGACGAGGCAGCTTTCTTGCCCGCCGCACTCAGCCTGCAAGACACGCCGGTGCACCCAGCGCCGCGCCGCCTGGCTTACCTCATCATGGGGCTGTTTGTCATAGCGCTGGTCTGGTCCATCTTCGGCAAGATCGACATCGTGGCCGTGGCGCCCGGGCGCGTGGTCGTGAGCGAGCGCACCAAACTCATCCAGCCGCTCGAGCGCAGTGTGGTCAAGGCCGTGCTGGTCAAAGACGGCGACCATGTAGTGGCTGGACAGCCCTTGGTAGAGCTGGATCCAACCGCCGCGAGCGCCGACAAAACCACAGCGCACGATCAGCAAAAATCAGCCCTTTCGGAAGTGCTGCGCGCCCGCGCCATCCAGCAGGCGCTACAAAATCTGCAGCAGCTTTCGCCCGCCAGTATTGGGTTGCCGGCCAAATACATACCCGAATTTCCCAAAGAATGGTCTGCAGCCGAGACTGCCGCCGCACAGGCGCAGCTGCAAGGCGAGTGGGGCGACGTGACGGCCAAGCTCGCCAAACTGTCTTCAGAAATCAGCCGCCGCCAGGCCGAGATCGTCACCGCGCGGGCCGTCGTTTCCAAACTCGAAACCACCGTGCCCATGGCCCAGGCGCGCGAAATGGATTTCAAGAAGCTGGTAGACCAGGGCTATATCTCCGGTCACGCCACCCAAGACAAAACCCGCGAACGCGTAGAGCTGGAGCGCGACCTCGCCACCCAACGCGCCAACCTGCTGCAAACCCAGGCCACCTTGCGCGAAAGCGAAAACAGCCGCGCCGCCTATTTGGCCGAAGTGCGCCGCACGCTGTATGAGCGCGAAGCCCAGGCCGACCTCAAACGCCAGCAGGCCACACAAGAACAAGCCAAAGCCACCCAGCGCGAAAACCTCACCACACTGAAAGCACCCGTCGCCGGCGTGGTGCAGCAACTCGCCATCCACACCACAGGCGGCGTCGTCACAGAAGCACAAGCGTTGATGATCATCGTGCCCGAAGGCGCGCAGGTCACGGCTGAAGTCACACTGGAAAACAAAGACATCGGCTTCGTCAACGTAGGCAACGGCGCCGAGATCAAGCTCGAAACTTTTCCCTACACCCGCTACGGTACCGTGCAAGCAAGCGTAGACCGCGTCACAGCCGACGCCGTCAACGACGAAAAGCGCGGCGCAATTTTCCCCGTCACGCTGGCCCTAAAAACCAAGCAGATCGACATAGACGGAAAGATGATTCAGCTCGTCCCCGGCATGAACCTGACCGCAGAGATCAAGACCGGGCAGCGGCGGGTGATTGAGTATTTGCTGAGCCCGATTCAGAGGGCGGGTAGTGAGAGTTTGAGGGAGCGATGACGAAGCTCTTACTGCGAAAGTCGAAATCTTTTTATGAAAATTAAAAGAGACTACCTTGCGTAAACTGAAATTTGAGGTGTTGAATTCCGTCGAAATCTGACCCATTTAGCGCAGTAATTTCCATCCAAAACTGACCCACGTAGGCACTACCCTGCTTGTTTTAAAAGCAGGGGGAAATTAGGAGTGATGGACGTGGCGACATTGAATGTCATCAGGCGTTGGGCATTGCGGGATCAGATGTCCATTCGCGAGATCTCAAGGCGTACAGGCCTGGCTCGCAACACAATAAAGAAGCACCTGCGATCGGAAGAGAGCGAGCCCAGTATCCAAGGCGGGCCAGCGCCAGCAAGCGCTATCCCTACGCCGAGAAGCTGGCCACCTGGCTAGTCATCGAGGCAACAAAATCGCGGAAACAGCGGCGCACTTTGAGGCAGATCCATACAGACTCAGCCCAAAAAGGAGAAAACCAAGAACTTATCCACATCGTGAGCACCTTCTGCTCACAAAGAGTGTGGGTCAATATTCGATGGAAAACTCGGGTCAGACTTCAGTGCAATTCAACAACGTCGGAAGGTCTGTATCGCGAATTTGCCCCAACGACCGGCGCGTGCTGGTCTTCAAATTCTGGCGGCTGGCGTCGGCTTAGTAGTCGTATTCACCAGTGCCGGGTGCATTTGTGTTCGCAGCGGCGACAAAAGAAAAAGCCGGATCGGTTTGAAACCGTCCGGCTTTTCGGGATGTGGTGCCCGGGGCCGGAATCGAACCGGCACGCCTTGCGGCGGGGGATTTTGAGTCCCCTGCGTCTACCAATTTCACCACCCGGGCCGCGAGGAGCGAAGCCTCAAATTATGGCACAGTGTGGCCATGAACTATCCAACCATTGAAGACGCGATTGGCAAAACGCCTCTGGTCGCGCTGCAACGCATTTACGCCGCCGAAAACGCCGCCCGCGGCAATGTCATCCTGGGAAAGCTCGAAGGCAACAACCCGGCCGGTTCCGTGAAAGACCGCCCGGCGCTGTCGATGATCAAGCGCGCGGAAGAGCGCGGCGACATCAAACCCGGCGATACATTGATTGAAGCCACTTCCGGGAACACGGGCATTGCACTGGCCATGGCCGCGGCGATCAAGGGCTACAAGATGGTACTGATCATGCCGGAGGACCTGAGCATCGAACGCGCCCAGACCATGAAGGCTTTTGGCGCCGAATTGATCCTGACGCCCAAAAGCGCCGGTATCGAATATTCCCGCGACCTGGCCGACCAGATGCAAAAAGAGGGCAAAGGCCGGGTGCTGGACCAGTTCGCCAACCCGGACAATCCGCGCATCCATTACGAAACCACCGGCCCTGAAATATGGACAGATACGTCAGGCAAGGTGACACATTTTGTCAGTGCGATGGGCACAACCGGCACGATTACCGGCGTTTCCCGCTATCTGAAAGAGAAAAACCCGGCCATCAAGGTCATCGGCGCCCAGCCCAGCGAAGGGTCCCGCATTCCCGGCATCCGCAAATGGCCACAAGAGTATTTGCCCAAGATTTACGACCCCCGCCAGGTCGATGAACTGGTGCTGGTGAGCCAGGCTGACGCTGAAGACATGTGCCGCCGCCTGGCGCGCGAGGAAGGCATTTTTGCCGGCATCTCGGCGGCAGGGGCGCTCTGGGTCGCGCAGGAAATCGCCAAAACCGTGAAAGACGCTGTGATCGTCTTTGTCGTGTGTGACCGCGGCGACCGTTACCTGTCTACCGGCGTATTTCCGGCTTGAGCCATTTTTTGAGGCCAAAAATTGGCTTTGGCCCATATGTGACTTGCGCAAGCAGCTATTAAAACGATAGCGAATTGCGCTCCTCAACCCCTCTTATCCTTTCCTTCTCCTCCTTTCTTGACCATGACCCACGAATTCAGGTTTTGCCCCAACTGCGCGACGCCGCTGGCCATGGTGTCGCAGATGGAAGACGGCGGCGAGAAGGCGCGCCTGCGTTGCCCAGCCTGTGGCTATACCCACTGGAACAACCCCACGCCCGTGCTGGCCGCAGTGATCGAATACAACGGCCAGGTTTTGCTGGCCCGCAATGCCGCCTGGCCCGGCAAAATGTACGCGCTGATCACCGGCTTTATGGAGGCCGGGGAAACGCCCCAAGGCGGCATAGCACGCGAAATCAAGGAAGAAACCAGCCTGGACACCACCTCGCTTGATTTGATTGGCGTCTATGACTTCCAGCGCATGAACCAGATCATCATTGCCTACCACGCCGTCTGCACGGGGGATGTCAGCCTGTCGCCAGAACTGGTGGACTACCGGCTCTACGACCTGGACAAGCTCAAATGCTGGCCTGCGGGCACGGGCTACGCGCTGGCTGACTGGCTGCGTACGCGCGGCCATGAACCTGAGTTTGTGGATTGGGCTACCGTGCTGAGCAAAGTGGAACCGGACGGCGACGGCAAGGCCGGGTAAAACCGGGCGAAGAGGCTTTGCGCTTTGCTTAAAATCGCGGCAACCCAAGGATTTTCATGAACATCGACAAAGAACTCGACACCCGCGGCCTCAATTGCCCGCTGCCCATCCTGAAGGCCAAAAAAGCGCTGACGGAAATGCTCAGCGGCCAGCTGCTTCGAGTTGTATCAACCGACGCCGGCTCTACGCGTGATTTCCAGGCATTTGCCAAACAAACCGGCAACGAACTGGTCGAGCAGCAGGTTGCCGGTAGTGACTTTATTCACGTTTTAAAGCGGCGCTGATTCTGTAACAGGTGGTTATCAGGCCACTTGTTTGCGGCGTTCCCGGCCCGACCAGCCAATTTGCAGGTTGTCCAGGTAATTCCGGAAATACACACCCACTTCTGGGTGCTCCAGAGCCAACTCTACGGTCGCTTCCAGGAAGCCTTCCTTGCTTCCGCAGTCATAACGTTTGCCCTCGTACTGGAAGGCATACACGCTCTCCTGGCCCAGCAGGCTCGAAATCCCGTCGGTGAGCTGCAACTCGCCGCCCACGCCGGATGTCTGCTTGCGGATGTGCCCAAAAATCGCGGGCGTCAGGATGTAGCGGCCGGCCACGCCCATGCGTGAAGGTGCCACCTCAGGCGCCGGCTTTTCGACAATCCTTTTGACTTTCATCAGGCCGGTGCTGGCGCCTTCCGTGGCGACGATGCCGTAACGGCGGGTTTGATCGAGAGGGACCTCCTGCACCGCCAGGATGGATTGCTGGACCTCTGCGAATTGCGCCGCCATCTGGGCCAGCACGGGCTGGCCGCCTTTCGGGCCGACCATCAGGTCGTCGGCCAGCAACACGGCAAAAGCCTCCTGGCCCACCAGGTGCTCGGCACACAGCACGGCATGGCCGAGGCCCAGCGAACGGGGCTGGCGCACATAGGAAAAATTCATGTCGTCCGGCTGGACAGAGCGCACCAGTGATAACAGTGCGTGCTTTTGGGCTACTTCAAGTTCGTTCTCTAGTTCATAAGCAGTATCGAAGTGATCTTCGATGGCCCGTTTATTGCGTCCAGTAACAAAAATCATGTGTCGGATGCCTGCGGCGTAGGCTTCTTCCACTGCGTATTGGATCAACGGCTTGTCGACCACAGGGAGCATTTCCTTGGGTTGGGCCTTGGTGGCTGGCAGAAAACGGGTACCGAGACCAGCAACCGGGAAGACAGCTTTATTTAATGTAAATTTTTGCATCGACTTTGACCGAATAAAAGCCTAAAGTGTTGCGTTGTTGGTACAGCGCGTGGGTCGGACAAATGCCCGAATCTGCGTGGGCACAGCACGCGATCGAGAGTTTGCAGGAAAAAGGATTGACTGAGTGGACATCTTACTTCTTGATGCGTTAGTGCCCGAAGCAATGGCCTGGCTTGAAACCCGGCATGGCGTCGCCTACCATCCAGAGCTTGCCGACGATCTGACATCGCTGCGCAAGATCGCGTACAAAACCAAAGGCATTGTTTTTCCGCGCCAGACTGTGGTCACGCGCGAGTTCCTCGATTTCCTGCCCAGGCTCAAGGCCATCGGGCGCCTGCACGTGGGAACCGACAACACCGACCTGGAGGCCTGCAAGGAGCGCGACATCAAGGTCGTGCATGCCAGCAGCGCCAACGTCCGCTCCAACGCAGAATACCTTTTGAGCAGCCTGTTGTTGCTGTACCGTCGCGGCCTTGTCTCGGCCTTGATGGGACGCCGTCATCCCACGACGCAGATGGGGCGCGAGCTTCATGGCAGCACCGTGGGCATTCTGGGCCTGGCCCCGACGGCGCACACGCTGGCCGGCATGCTGAGCGGGCTCGGCGTGCGGCTTGTCGGCTACGACCCTGCGGTTCATCACACTGCGCCCATTTGGGAGCGCCTTCGCATACAGCCTGTTTCCTTGCCAGAGCTGGTCAGCCAGTCTGATGCCGTGTCTGTGCAGATGCTGTATGCCACCCGGTTCCGGGGTTTCGTGAACGACAAACTCCTGGCGGGCTGCAAGCGCAACCAGTTGTGGGTCGGCATCAGCCGCAGCGAATTGTTTGATGAGGGCGCATTGGCCGCTGCGCTGTGCGACGGCCGCATTGAAGCCTGCATCCTGGATGGCGCTGAAGCAAGTTTCCTGGGTGACACCTCACCGCTCAAAGGGCTGAAGAACCTGTTTGTCACGCCGCGCCTGGGCTCCCACACACGCGAGGCACGCCTGCGCTCGAGCTGGTATGTAGCCCACCGTATGCATGAAGCTCTGGGCACGCAGCACAGCGGCATGGACCAGTTGACCAGCACCCCCATGGGTCTGGAGTCGCCGGGCAGTGTCCCGCCGTCGCAGTGGTCTGAACCCGAATTCATGACCAGATAGATCTTGGCCCCCACGTTCGCTCGCTTCGTGTAGCTCTCTGCCCCCCGAGGGGGCGCTGCGCCTGCGGTCTGGCAAAGCCAGTCCCGCGGCCCCTGCTGGTGAAGAGGCATCTATCTTTGACCGTTGCAGTTGACTGGTCTTGGCGTATACGCAGCCCGCGGGTCTTACCAGGGCTCGCTTCGCATCCCGATCAATAAAGAAAGCCCCGCATTGCGGGGCTTTTTTCTGGCGGTGGCCTGGCGCTTATTTCAGGCGTGCCAGTTGCTCGCGAATCTTGGCCAGGGCCGCCTGGTTATCGGCCAGGCGTTTGCGTTCCTGCTCCAGCACGGCCGGGGGCACCTTGTTGACAAAGGCTTCATTGGCGAGCTTGGTTTCGGACTTGGTGATTTCTCCTGCCAGGCGGGTTTCTTCCTTTTGCAGGCGAACCTTTTCCGCCGCCAGATCGACTTCCATATAAAGGCACAGGCGCGCTTCGCCGACGATGGCCACAGGTGCAGACTGCGCCGCAGCGGCCCAACTGGCTTCGTCGTCGAACACTTTCACTTCGCTCAGCTTGGCCAGTGCCTTGAGTACCGGGGCGACGCCCTGCATGAAGGCGGTGTCGCCCAGCACATAAAGCGGCATGCGGGTAGCCGGAGACACCTTCATTTCGCCGCGCAGGTTGCGGCAGGCATCCACGAGCGTCTTGAGTTTGGTGACATGCGCTTCCGCTACCACGTCAATTTTCTCGGGCTGGCTTTGCGGATAAGGCGCGACGCCGATGAACTTGCCCGTTTTGCCGGCGACGGGAGCCACGGTCTGCCACAGCTCTTCGGTGATGAACGGAATCACCGGATGCGCCAGGCGCAGGATGGCTTCGAGTGTGCGGATCAGTGTGCGGCGTGTGGCGCGCTTTTGCGCATCGGTGCCGGTCTGTATCTGCACCTTGGCGATCTCGAGGTACCAGTCGCAGAACTCGTCCCAGACAAACTGGTAGATGCTGCCGGCAACGTTGTCGAGGCGGTAGTCGGCAAAGCCTTTGGCCACGTCGGCTTCCACGCGCTGCATGGTCGACGAAATCCAGCGGTCGGCCTGCGAGAAGCTCAGGTAGTTGTGGAACTCTCCGCCGGGCGCGCATTGCTCTTTGGTGTGCTCTTCCAGCCCGCAGTCCTGGCCTTCGCAGTTCATCAGCGTGAAGCGCGTTGCGTTCCAGAGCTTGTTGCAGAAGTTGCGATAACCCTCGCAGCGTTTGCTGTCGAAGTTGATGCTGCGTCCCAGGCTGGCAAGCGAGGCGAATGTAAAACGCAGCGCATCGGCGCCGTAGCCCGGAATGCCGGCGGGGAATTCCTTTTCGGTGTTCTTGCGCACCTGCGGCGCCGTCTCGGGCTTGCGCAGGCCTTGCGAGCGTTTTTCGAGCAGGGGCGCGAGCTCGATGCCGTCGATCAAATCGACCGGGTCCAGCACATTGCCTTCGGACTTGCTCATCTTCTTGCCCTGCGCGTCTTTCACCAGGCCGTGGATGTACACGTGTTTGAACGGCACCTGACCGGTGAAGTGCGTGGTCATCATGATCATCCGGGCGACCCAGAAGAAGATGATGTCGTAGCCGGTGACCAGCACGCTTGATGGCAGAAAGAGATCGAGCTCTTTCGTCTTCTCAGGCCAGCCCAATGAAGAAAAAGGAACGAGCGCCGATGAGTACCAGGTGTCGAGTACATCTTCATCGCGCGTGAGTTTTTTACCGGGCGCCTGGGCCTGTGCTGCTGCCTCGTTTTCAGCGACGTAAACCTTGCCGTCTTCGTCGTACCAGGCCGGGATCTGGTGGCCCCACCAGAGCTGGCGCGAGATGCACCAGTCCTGGATGTTGTTCATCCACTGGTTGTAGGTGTTGACCCATTGCTCAGGCACGAACTTCACGTCGCCGCTGGCCACCGCATCGCGCGCCTTTTGCGAAATGGATTTTCCGGTCGGGTCCTGTTCACTCACCTTGCTGAGCGCCACAAACCACTGGTCGGTCAGCATGGGTTCGACCACTGCGCCGGTGCGCGCGCACACCGGCACCATGTTTTTGTGCGGCACGGCTTTTTCGAGGAAGCCTTGGGCTTCCAGGTCTTTCAGCACGGCCTTGCGGCAGTCATAACGGTCCAGGCCCTGGTATTGTGCCGGGCCGTTCTCGTTGATCTTCGCGTCCAGCGTGAAGATGGTGATCAGCGGCAGGTTGTGGCGCAGGGCGACCTGGTAGTCGTTGAAGTCGTGCGCGCCGGTGATCTTCACCACGCCGCTGCCAAATTCGGGGTCGACATAGTCATCGGTGATCACCGGAATCTTACGGTCGCACAGCGGCAGGTCGACCATCTTGCCGACCAGGTGTTTGTAGCGTTCGTCATCCGGGTGCACAGCCAGCGCGCCGTCGGCCAGCATGGTTTCGGGCCGTGTGGTGGCTATGTGCATGCCGCGCAGCGGCGAGCCGTCAGCGGCTTTCTGCGGGCCGTCGCTGAAGGGGTACTCGATGTGCCACATGAAACTGTCGCGCTCTTCGTTTTCGACTTCCAGGTCGGACACGGCGGACTTGAGGATCGGGTCCCAGTTCACCAGGCGCTTGCCGCGGTAGATCAGGCCTTGCTTGTAAAGCTGCACAAAGGTCGAGGTCACCACCGTCGACATCTTCGGATCCATGGTGAAGTACTCGTGCTTCCAGGCCACCGAGTCGCCCATGCGGCGCATCTGGCGGGTAATGGTGGTGCCGGACTCTTCCTTCCACTCCCACACTTTCGCGACGAAATTTTTGCGGCCCAGGTCGTGGCGGCTTTGGCCTTCAGCCTGCAGCTTGCGTTCCACCACGATCTGCGTGGCGATGCCGGCGTGGTCGGTGCCGGGCACCCACAGCGTGTTGTGGCCGCGCATGCGGTGGTAACGCGTGAGCGAATCCATGATGGTCTGGTTGAAGGCATGGCCCATGTGCAGCGTGCCCGTCACGTTGGGCGGTGGCAGCTGGATGGAAAAAGAAGGCTTGGCAGCGTCCAGCGTGGGCTCGTACTGGCCGCTTTGCTCCCATTCGGGGCCCCAGCGGCTTTCAATGGCGGCCGGCTCGAAGGACTTGGCCAGGCCGTCCAGCCCCGGTGTGGCGACTTTCACGGCCTCAGGGGCTGTGTTGGCGGTATCGGCAAGGGTGGGGGCGGCAGCGTTGGTCATGGGGCAATGAAAAACGGCATCGAAGGGATGCCGCCTTGGGTTGGGTGAAACTCCGCTGATTTTATTCGACTGGGGCTGGCCGTTGCGCTTGCCGGCCGTTGGCCTTGTAGCGCTCAGGCCTGGCGGGCCGCGGCCACGCAAGCCCGCAGTACCGCGGTGTCGCCCAGCTGGTTGGCCATCAGCAGGATCAGCCGGGCGTTGAGCAGCTCGGATTCCTCCCGGGAGAGGCCCTGGTGGGCGTCCAGCAGGCATTCGTAAAACGCATCGGCGTCCTGAAAATGCAGGCGGGTGATCAGGGGGGTGTCTGGCTTCATGATGCATCCCTTGTTTCGTGGCCGGCGCCCGCACCCATGGCGCTTGCGATGGCGTGGACCACCGAGGCATCCGTACTTTCACCCGTTGCGGCGACGTGTCCGTCGGGCCGCAGCAGCGCCCAGGCATGGCCAAAAACATGGCAGGTCGCCTGCAGATGGCCTTCGCGGTCGATCACATGCTCCCTTGCGGCGGCTTTCTCGCCGGGCCCCAGCACTTGCACGCAGCGCACGTCCGCTTCCCTGGAAAGCGCCGCCAGCCGCGCCAGCCCGGCGCCGGATACATCGCCAAACACCAGCAGCAGCAGGCGCCCATGAGCCCACGTCAACAAGTCCAGCAGCTCGCCTGAGCTGCCATCGGCCCAGGAGAAGCCCGCGTTCTGCGTGGCCCGCCCGCCCGCAGGCCCGCAGACGCCGGACCGCGTGTAGTGATTGGGCGTCGACATGCGCCCGGTGTTCACCAGCTGCCGGGCAAACAGGTGTTCACGCGCCAGCCCCAATGCCGCCGTGCGAAACAGCCGCTCCGCGCCGTCGGCCGGCCGCAAAAAGCGCGCGGTGCGGTTGGTTACCAGCACGTTGTGCTTCGCCGCCTCATGCCTTTCATGGTGATAGCTGTCGAGCAATGCGGGTGCGGCGCGGCCTTGCAGCACAGCGGCCAGCTTCCACGCCAGGTTGTCGGCGTCCTGCACGCCCGAGTTGCCGCCGCGTGCGCCGAAGGGGCTCATCACATGGGCTGCGTCACCGGCAAAGAACACGCGGCCATGGCGCAGGTTGTCGAGGCATTCGCTGCGGTAGGCATAGGGGCCGACCCAGACGATCTCGTAGTCGGCATCGTCCAGCGCCTGACCGGCCTGGCTTTTGAACTGCGCCTTCAGGCGTGCGCGCACCACCTCTTCGCGGCTGACTTCTTCGGGGTTGGCGTGCGGCGGCATCTGGTAGTCGATGCGCCAGACGCCGTCGGCCATCAGGTGCTGCCATACGGCGCGCCCTTCGTTAAAAGGCGCTTCGATCCAGGTGTGGCGCTCCACCGGTGGCGGGTTTTTAAAGCGCACGTCGGCAATGCACCAGCGGTCGTCGCCTTTTTGCGCTGTGACTGCCGCGCCGCACCAGGCGCGAAACGGGCTGCGCGATCCGCTGCAGTCGATGACATGGTCGGCCTCCAGGGAATACGAACCGGCGGGCGTTTCAAGCTGCAGCGTCGCGAAGTCGTCGTTCTGTTCGAAGGCCGTGACGCGGTGGCTCCAGCGGAGATCAATGAGGCGGTCCTCAGGCTCGGGTCGGTAGAGCTGCTCCACCAGGAATCCCTCGACATAAAACTGCTGGATATTGATAAAGGGCGGTTGCCGGCTCAGTGAATGCGTTTGCTGCTGGCGCAGGTCAAATGAATACACCTCGTCGGCGCCCGCAAAGGTGCGGCCCACGCTCCATTGCACGCCTTTGGCGGCGATGCGCTCGTAAGTGCCCAGTCGCTTGAAGATTTCCAGGGTTTTCTGGGCATAACAAATGCCGCGCGATGACGCGCCCTTCACGCCCACGGTGTTGTCTTCGTCCAGCAGCAAGGCCTTGATGCCGTACTGCGCCAGCGCACAGGCCAGCGTCAGACCGGTGATGCCGCCACCCACGATGACGACACCGTGCCGTTTGGCCGCGCCTGTTTGCAGCTCGGGCGGTTCCACGAACGGGTATTCGGGCAGGGTGTAGCCCGTGCCTTGGGCAAATTCATAGCCGTTGGTAAACGCGGCCGCCAGTGTGGCCGCAGCGGCGCTGCCTTTTGTGCTTGTCTCCGGCATGGATTGTTCCTGCGGTTTTTACGTGTTTCAAGCGTTTTAGCCATACTGGACGAGCGCGAGCAGCTATCAAAAAAATAGCAACTGCGGGACGCCGGCATGCACTTTTCCGGGAGACCCGGTGCGGTGGGTGGCTCTGACCGTATTGTTTACCTATCCGTAATAAATTTACCATAACGTAATTCAAACGATGAATTTGCTGCCGTACGTCGCTGGCTATGGTTGTCCTTTCCTATAGTTGTCTCTTATTTAATTTGTTAAATTTATTGATGGTATTAATTTGATAGTTTTTATCAATGCCATGCATTGATTCCGGCAATTAGACGAATCCCTCCGACAGGTCTATGGTGTTTAGGGCCTGTTGAAGCTATTTATGCAAATGCGAGTGGGGTGACGGGGTGTACCCCGCCTGCGTTTTGCGCCTTGCTCAAAGGCCTTTTTGACTCGCAACGCATCTTGCATAAATAGCTTTAACAGGCCTTAGTCTTCGGTCCTGCGCCAGAAGTCGGGCGTGGGTTTGAAGCATTGACGATTTGTTCGTTCATCAACCCACGAAGGAGATTTCCATGGCTGCTCTAAAAGGCTCCAGGACGGAAGAGAACCTGAAAGCCGCATTTGCCGGCGAATCACAGGCCAACCGCCGCTACCTGTATTTCGCGAACAAGGCCGACGTTGAAGGCCAGCCCGATGTCGCGGCACTGTTCCGCTCCACTGCGGAAGGTGAAACCGGCCACGCCCACGGCCACCTCGAATGGCTGGAACAGTGCGGCGACCCCGCGACCGGACTGCCGTTTGGCGCCACGCGCGACAACCTCAAGTCCGCTGTGGCCGGCGAAACCCACGAGTACACCGACATGTACCCCGGCATGGCCAAAACTGCACGCGACGAAGGCCATGATGAAGTGGCCGACTGGTTTGAAACCCTGGCCAAGGCGGAACGCTCACACGCCAACCGCTACAGCAAAGCGCTGGCCGAACTGGTCGATTGACTGGACAAGCGTGTCCCTCGCTGCGCCGCAAGGCGTGGCGGGTTTTGGAAAAGATTCCGCACGAGAGTCTTTTCTCAAACCCCACCTGAGATTCAAAAGAAGAGGCAAGCATGGCCACAGAAGGCAACCTCCAGGCGCCCACGCGCCACGCGATCGACTGGAAAAACCCGGACTTCTACAACGAGGACGCGGCCCTCCACGAGATGGAGCGCATCTTCGACATCTGCCATGGGTGCCGCCGCTGCGTCAGCCTCTGCGGCGCCTTCCCCACGCTGTTTGACCTGGTCGACGAAAGCAAGACCGGCGAGGTTGATGGTGTGGACAAGAAGGACTACATGAAAGTGGTCGACCAGTGCTACATGTGCGACCTCTGCTACATGACCAAGTGCCCCTATGTGCCGCCGCACGAGTTCAACCTCGACTTTCCCCACACCATGCTGCGCGCCAAAGCCATCAAGTTCAAGAAGGGCGAAGTGGGTGCCGGTGAAAAGTTTTTGTCCTCCACTGACGTGCACGGCCAGTTCGCCGGCATTCCCATCGTGGTCCAGGTGGCCAACGCGGTTAACAAAACCAAACCGGCCCGCGCCGTGATGGAAAAAGTGCTGGGCGTCGACAAAAACGCCTGGCTGCCCGACCTGGCCACGAAAAAATTCCGCTCCGGCGCACTCGAGTCGCCGCCCCACGCGGTGAAAGACGGCGCCAAGACGCCCGGCAAGGTCGTGATTTATTCCACCTGCTACATCAACTACAACGAGCCCGGTATAGGCCACGACCTGCTCAAAGTGCTGGACCACAACGAAGTGCCCTACGTGCTGGTCGAAAAAGAGAAATGCTGTGGCATGCCCAAGCTGGAGCTGGGCGATCTGGCCTCGGTGAACACCAGCAAGGAGGCCAACATCCCGGTGCTGGTGAAGTACGCCAAAGAGGGCTACGCCATCCTGAGCGCCGTACCCAGCTGTACGCTGATGTTCAAGCAGGAGCTGCCGCTGATGTACCCCGACGACGCCGACGTGCAGCTCGTCAAGGAGAATATGTGGGATCCGTTTGAATACCTGATGGCCCGCAAGCGCGACGGCCTGCTCAAGACGGAGTTCAGCACGCCGCTGGGCAAGATCAGCTACCAGATCCCCTGCCATGGCCGGGTGCAGAACATCGGCAAGAAAACCGAGGAAATGCTCAAGATGGTGCCGGGTACCAGTGTGCACACGCATGAGCGCTGCTCGGGCCATGCCGGCACCTTCGGCGTCAAAGTGCCGTACCACCAGCAGGCCATGAAGATCGGCAAACCGCTCTTCAAAGCCATGGCCAACCACAAAGACGGCGGCCTGCCTGACGTCATCAGCAGCGACTGCCCGCTGGGCGGCCACCACATCGCCCAGGGCTTTGATGTGAACAGCCTGGGTGCGCCGCCGCAAAAGCACCCGCTCACGCTGATACGCACGGCCTACGGCCTGAAATGAGATCACACCATGAAGACCACCGGAAAGATCACCCGCGAATCCCTCATGACGCTGGAGGCCTACAGCAAATACCGCAAGGAGAACAAGCCGGCCATCATCGCCCACCGCAAGCTGCGCAGCGTGCGCCTGGGTGAGCACATCAACCTGCAGTTTGAAAGCGAAACCAGCATCCGCTACCAGATCCAGGAGATGCTGCGCGTCGAGAAAATCTTCGAGGACGAGGGGATTGAGCAGGAGATCGAAGCCTATGCCCCACTGATGCCCGACGGCAGTAACTGGAAGGGCACGCTGATGCTCGAGTACCCCGACGTCAACGAGCGCAAGCGCGAACTGGCCCGCCTCATCGGTGTGGAAGACCGCATGTTCGTCGAGGTCGAAGGCCATGCGCGCGTTTACGCGATTGCTGACGAGGACATGGACCGCGAAAATGACGAGAAGACCTCGGCTGTGCACTTTGTGCGCTTTGAGCTGAACCCGGCCATGTGCGCGGCCGTCAAGGCAGGCGCAAGCGTGAAACTGGGCTGCGACCACACGCATTACCCGGCGCATACAACGATTGCAGCGGAAACGCTCGCCTCTTTGGCCAGCGATCTGCAGTAGTTGAAGGCTCATGGCTGTGGCGCCACCCTCCTGTCGTAAAGTGGGGGTTTCGCCTTACTTGCCTTACCCCTACGACTCAAAGCATGCTGTTTCTCATCTCGCCGGCCAAATCCCTGGACTACGACACGCCGCCGCACGTCGCGACCCACACCCAACCCCTCTTCACCCGCCAGTCGGCCCAGTTGATTGACGTGCTCAGAACCCGAACCCCGCAGCAGATCAGCGAACTGATGAAGCTGTCAGATTCGCTCGCAGGCCTGAATGTCGCGCGCTACCAGGGCTGGTCGCCGAAATTCACCGCGAAGAATTCCAAACAGGCCGCGCTGGCGTTTGACGGCGATGTGTATGGCGGCCTCGATGCAAAAACGCTAGGTGACGCACAACTGGCCTGGGCGCAGGACCATGTCTGCATCCTGAGCGGCCTTTACGGCGTGCTGCGCCCGCTGGACCGCATGCAGCCCTACCGGCTTGAAATGGGCACGCCGCTGGCCACGCCCCAAGGCAAAAATCTCTACCAGTTCTGGGGTTCGCAAATCTCCGCCTATCTGAACGAGCGCGCGGCCGCCCACACCACACCGGTCATCGTCAACCTCGCCAGCGAGGAATACTTCAAGGCCGTGGACCGCAAGGCGCTCAAGGCGCGGGTGGTGAGCTGCGTGTTTGAGGAATACAAGGCCGGCAAGTACAAGGTCATCAGTTTTTTTGCCAAGCGCGCCCGTGGTCTCATGGTGCGCCATGCGATTGAAAAGAAGCTGTCTACCGTCAAGAAGCTCGAGAGCTTTGACGTCGAAGGCTACCGCTTTGATCCCAAAGTGTCCGAACCCGACCGGCTGGTGTTCCGCCGCAAACAGGCCGCCTGAGCAGCCCAGCCCCGCATGAGCACGCCCGCCCGCACCGACCAGCAGCTCACGCCGGAAGTGCTGGCGTGGATGACGGCGCAGGCAAACCTCGGCCATTCCAGGGACGAGATTTTTAACGCCATGCTGGCAGCTGGCTGGAACCGCGACGCTGCCACGCGGGCGGTGCGCCTGACGCCCGAAGATCTCGCCGCAGTGGTTGTGCCTGCGCTGGCTTTGCCGGTCACCAACAACATGGTCGATGCCGGCGACAAATGGGTGGAAATACTTTTTTTCGCCCAGGTGCCCAATGTCATCGTGCTGGGTAACCTGCTGGGCCCGAGTGAATGCGAGGCGCTGATGGAGGCCGCCCGCCCGCGTCTGGTGCGTTCGCTGACGGTAGATACCAAGACCGGCGGCGAAGAACTCAACCCTGACCGTACCAGCGAGGGCATGTTTTTCAGGCGCGCTGAAAACGCCGTGGTGCGCCAGGTGGAGGCACGTATTGCCAGAATCTTCGGCTGGCCGCAGGAAAACGGCGAAGGGCTGCAGGTGCTTCACTACGGGCCCGGCACCGAATACAAGCCGCACTACGACTACTTTGACCCGACCGAACCCGGCACGCCCGCCATACTGCAGCGTGGCGGCCAGCGCGTGGCGACGCTCATCATGTACCTGCATGAGCCCGAGGAAGGCGGCGCCACGGTGTTCCCGGATATCGAGGTGCGGGTGGCGCCGCGGCGCGGCAATGCGGTGTTCTTCAGTTACCCGCATGCACTGCCTTCCAGCCTCACGCTGCATGGCGGCGAGCCGGTCACCGCCGGCGAGAAATGGATTGCCACCAAATGGCTACGAGAAAGAGAATTCGTGTAACACCCCCGTCCAGGCTCACTGTGTGTAGCCCGTTCCCCCCTCAAGGGGGCGAAAATTTGCTCACCTCTGTTGAGGCTCACTTCGTGTAGCCTCCTCTCCCCTTGCAGGAGACGGCGCCTGCGGCCTGAAAATTCGTTCACCCCTGTCCAGGCTCACTGTGTGTAGCCTGTTCCCCCCTCAAGGGGGCGGTGCCCGCGGTCTGGCAAAGCCAGTCCCGCGGCCCCTGCTGGTTGGGAATGCGCCATGACGCTTGCGCGACGCCGTGATTGACGCGCTTCAGGGTGCAGGGAACATAATCCTTTATGAAAATCACCGCAAACAACATATCCATCGAGATTGAAGACACCCACCCCGGTGACGTCACGGGACGGCCTGTGGTGTTGCTCATCATGGGGCTGGGCATGCAGCTGATTGCCTGGCCGCCGGCCATGGTGCAGGCGATCGCTGACGCGGGCTTTCGTGTGGTGCGCTTTGACAACCGCGATATCGGGCTTTCGCAGCACTTTGACCACCTTGGCTCGCCTAGCCTTTTGTGGGAGGGGCTCAAGTTCCGTATGGGCTGGCGTATCCGGCCGCCCTACAGCATTGAAGACATGGCCGCCGACACCGTGGGCGTGCTGGATGCGCTGCAAAT
Organism: Polaromonas sp. P3_A5; assembly: GCF_056403055.1. Lineage (NCBI taxonomy): Bacteria > Pseudomonadati > Pseudomonadota > Betaproteobacteria > Burkholderiales > Comamonadaceae > Polaromonas > Polaromonas sp. P3_A5. The sequence goes on along the minus strand of NZ_JBFUGF010000001.1, from coordinate 3,325,273 downwards.
CGGCAAGGCACATGTGGTGGGTGTGAGTATGGGCGGCATGATCGCGCAGCGCGTTGCGGTGCTGGCGCCTTCTCGGGTGATCAGCCTGACCAGCATCATGAGCTCCAGCGGCGCGCGCGGCCTGCCGGAAGCCAGTCCGGCGGTGGCCCGTGTGCTGCTCAGTCGGCCTGCCGGCAGGGGTGTGCAGGCCGCCATTGACCATACGGTGAAGCTGCTCAAGGCCATCGGCAGCCCGGGCTTTCCCATGGACGATGCCGAGATACGCGAAAAAGTCGCTGCGGCGGCGCAGCGCAGCTTTCATCCGCAGGGCGTTCTTCGCCAGATGGTGGCCGTTGCCGCTGACGGTGCGCGCGCCTCGGCACTTGCCAGGGTGACGGCGCCGACGCTGGTGGTGCACGGCCAGGCAGACCGGCTGGTGCCCATGGCCTGCGGGCAGGACACGGCCAGGCGCATTCCCGGTGCCCGTTTTGAAAGCATCGAAGGCATGGGCCACGATTTGCCGCCGGGTGTTGTCGAGCGCTTGCTGGCGCTGCTGGTTCCTCACTTCAAAGTGGCAAGCTGATACAGCTCCATCGCTTGGGGCTTTGTACGGGGGCTTTCAGCCTGGCAGCGGTTAGCGGCGAAAATGGGTGCATGAACACCCCTGAACAATCCCAGCTCGGCAAATCGTCGGCCTATATCGACCAATACGACGCTTCGCTGCTGTTCCCGATTCCGCGCGAAGGCAAGCGTGCCGAGATCGGCGTCACCGGAACGCCGCCGTTTTTCGGCGCAGACATGTGGACGGCGTTTGAGCTGAGCTGGCTCAATATGCGCGGCAAGCCGCAGGTGGCGCTGGCCCACATCACCGTGCCTTGCGAGTCACCCAACATCGTCGAAAGCAAGTCCTTCAAGCTTTACCTCAACAGCTTCAACAACACGCGCTTTGCCGATGCGCGCGATGTGCGCGAACGCATTCGCGCCGACCTGAACGGTGCTGTCGGTATGGGCGTGGGCATCAAGACGCTGGGCCCCGAGCTGTTCGACCGCGAACCCGTGCATGAACTCGACGGCCTGAACCTGGACCGGCTCGACGTGGAGTGCATTCATTTCACGCCCACGCCCGAACTGTTGTTTGCCGAGTTCGACGAACCGCCGGTTGAAGAGACGCTGACCAGCAATCTGCTCAAAAGCAATTGCCTGGTCACCGGCCAGCCCGACTGGGGCAGCGTACAGATTCGCTATGCCGGCCCGCAGATCAACCAGGAAGGACTGCTGCAATACCTGGTGAGCTTTCGCAACCACAACGAGTTCCATGAACAATGCGTGGAGCGCATCTTCATGGACATCTGGACGCGCTGCAAGCCCATGAAGCTCTCGGTGTACGCACGCTATACGCGCCGCGGCGGGCTGGACATCAATCCGTTTCGCACCAGCCATCCGCAGGCGCTGCCGCCTGCCATTCGTACAGCCCGCCAATAACTGCCAATGCAGTTTGCTATTAAATTAATAGCTGCTTGCGCAAGTTCTGTATAGGCTAGAGGCCGAATTCATTGAAATTCTTGATCGGTGAAAGTCCGGGAAAGCTCGCCGCGCGTTTTTCCTTCATGGCGGTAACCGCCTCACGGACATGCGCGTTGCTCCAGATCGCGCCCTGCAGCCAGCCCATCTGCTTGAGCGCGTCGTCCACCGAATGGTCACGTGTGTAGTGAATCGCCTGCTTGGTGCCCCAGATGGCCACCGGCGGCTTGGTGGCAATCTCGCCGGCGCATTGCATGGCGGCCGCCAGCATCGCCTCGGCTGAGTCAAACACTTCATTGACGAGGCCGTAGCCCAGCGCTTTGGCCGCCGGCATTCGTCGCCCGGTGTAAGCCAGTTCCTTGACGACCGCCAGCGGCACCAGTTTGGGCAGGCGCTGCAAGGTGCCCACGTCGGCCACCATGCCGATGTTGATTTCCTGGATGCAGAAGAATGCGTCGGCCGTGGCGTAGCGCAGGCAGCAGGCCGTCACCATGTCGACGGCCCCACCTATGCAACCGCCCTGGATGGCCGCAATCACCGGAACGCGCAGCGTCTCCAGCTTGGTGAAGGTGGCCTGCATGTCGCCCAGCATGTCAAAGATGGCGGCGCGGCCCTCGGGGCTCCGGTCGTCCATGGCGATGTCGCTGCCAAAGGTTTCCAGTGCCATGCCGGCGCTGAAGTGCTTGCCGGTGCTGGAGATCACCAGCACGCGCGCCTCGCCAGCCTTGTGGATGTGCGTGAGCGCCGCATCCAGCTCGCGCCAGAAGGTCGGGTGCATGGTGTTCATCGCCTCGGGGCGGTTCAGCACCAGGTGGGCGACGTGGCCGGTGGTGTTGAGGGTGAAGCAGGTGAGGGCAGGTGGGGAGGAGGCGTTCATGCCCACACTCTAAGTCAGGCGACCAGGTCCAGCCAGTCACACCTGAGACGCCGCGCAATGTGCGCCCGTGCCCGTACATAGACATACAGCCGCGGCGCCAGTGTGCCCAGCACGCACAGCGGGTAGGCCCAGGCCGCCTCAAAGGTAAAGGCCGGCAGCCAGCCCATCCAGCCCATCACCCACGCCGTCAGCACTATCTCCCAGAGCTGGCATTCAAGCGGGTGCGCCGCTCGCTGCGCCTCGCGCCAGTCCTTGACGCGCTGCAACTGCGCCAGCGTGATGGGATGCCAGTACGGCGACCGGGCAGGTAGTGATGCCTTGGACGGGTCAGAGGGATCAGACATAAAGCCTCCGTGCGGAAGCTTCAATGTAAGTTTCGTGAAAGGTTCTGTCAATGACCCGAAAGGCCTGAAAGACGCCAAAAAAGCGTCGAAAGATTTCTGGATACGGCCGGCTAAATCCGGCGGCGGCGCGGCACCACGCTCAGCTGCAGCGTGAGCTTGCCGGGCGAGGCGGTCACGGTGTAGTTCTGAGGCGGGATATCGATCAGCTGGTCGGCATGCCAGACCTTGATCTGCGCAGCGCCTTCGGGCAACTGCTCGACCTGCGCTACGCCGTCGGCGCCTGTCAGCACGGCCCAGGGCGATTCGCTCACATAGACATGGCCGCGCATGGAGCCGTGAATGTGGCAGCCCAGCAGCACGGCGCCGGCCTTGTTGAAAGTGGCATCAGCGGTTTTGGCGGGTTTGCCTTCGGGCTTGCCGTCGAGCCGGAGCTCGAACCCCTCGCCCGGCGTTGCGTTGAACTGCGCCGCGCCGGCGGCCGAGCCGCGCACATGGTGTTCCCACGGATCATTGTTGACGAACTGGGCCTTGGCGCCCAGCGCCACCACGCTGACGGCCGGCACAAAACGCATCTTTTCCTGGTGGATCGTCACTTGGGCGGGCAAAGGGCTTTGGGGCGCCCCGGTTTTGGCGGAAGGCACCACGACGACTACGGCGTCCGGCGCCGGCTTGCCTTCCTTGTCGAGCACTTGAATGGAAATGTTTCCGGCTGCAGACCATATAGGTAGTGCGCAAGCAGCTATGAAAAACAGAGCAGTTGGCAGCATCCGGAAGGCAGGGCGTGTTAGCTTGGGCATGGGATTTCTTTCGGCTTAAGCTTCGCGGGGAGTCAGCAATGCCAGCACAGCCGCCACCGCGAACAGCGCCAGGACATCACCCCAGAGGTGCCCCATGTTGTGGTGGCCCTGAAACGACTGCACTGCCATCACCCCGCCGTGTGCAATGCTGGACCAGACGGTAAACCAGATGAGGCTGCGGTGCAAGAGAGGGTTACGGGCGGCAAGCATGAGGAAGATCCCCAGCGTTGCGTAAAGGGCGAGGATCATCTCCAGGTAGTACGAACGACCTTCCGCATGCCACGACCAGCCTGAAGGCCAGATGATGGTGAGCGGCCACAAGCCGAAAGTGAACGTCACCCCTATCAGCACCAGGGCAATGCGCAGGTATTTGATGCGATCAGCGTCAGTCATTGTTTTCTTTCGGATCATCAGAGGTCGCGCACTCAGAGACCCGCTCTTTGTGCGCCGGGAGGTGAGTGGCAACAGGAGACCATTGCAGCGCATACCGCGCCGCAATGGTGGCGGTTCAAGGGCGGCTTACTTGGCGGCCGGCTTGTACTCGGCCACGGCCTTGGCCAGGTCGCGGGTTTCCTCACAGGTGGCGCAAATTGCCTGCAGCTTGGCCAGCTGCGCGTCGGCCTGGGCTTTCTGGTTGGTCTTCAGGTAGGCAATGCCCGAGTATTCCAGCGCACCCTTGTGCTTGGGGTCCAGCGCCAGCGCCTTGCCATAGGCGGCAAAGGCATCGTCGTACTTGCCCATCCAGCGGTTGGAATAGCCGAGGTAGTTGTAGGCGTCGGCATTTTTCGGGTCCTTGGCCACCACCTTGTTAAAGCTGCTCACGGCCTCCGACCAGTTCTTGGCGCTGATGGCTTTTTTACCCGCCGCGAAGTCGTCGACCTGGGCGTTTTTGGCTGGTGTGGTTTCGATGTCGGCAGCCATGGCTGCACCGGCCAGGGCCAGGGCGATGACGGGCAATGCGACCAAGTTGCGGATGGAAAAAGTGTTCATGTCGGGCTCCTTGAGATATCAGTTGATTGAAACGCGCTGCAAACCAGCACCTTATACAAACGGTGTGACAGGGAAAACGGATGCAGGGCGAGTTGTAATTTATTTGTAAACACAACGGCAGCTGCGCTTGATCGATGGCAGGCTCGCTGATTTCTCATCTGATGGGGAAAGCTGGGCAGCCGCGGGATCACTGGCAGGGCGCTGAAGTCAGCATTTTTACCGCGGTCAAAAAGTCGCCCGGTTTGACCCAGCTCACGTTCCAGTCGCCGGATACAGGGACTTGACGCTTGTGAGCGATGACCATGCGGTGCTTTGGTACCACGAGGATGTATTGCCCATGGACGCCCCAGGCCATGTAAGCGCCACTTAGTGGCGAATCGGCCGGCTCTTCCAGCGTCCACCAAAGGTAGCTGTAGCCAAAGTGACGGCTGGCCGTGCGCGCCGGATGCATTTGCGCGGCCGCGGTGACGGGTGTGGTGATTCGAGTGGCCCATTCTGGGGGAATGAGTTGCTGGCCGCGCCAATTGCCGTGTTGGAGCATCAAGTAGCCCAGTCGCGCCATGTCTCTGGTTGACAAGAAAAAATGATAGGCGGCGTGCCGGGACTTTGTAAGGTCCCCGGTGCGCTGGTGACGAGCGAGGTCGAAGTCTTCAAGCTGCAGCGGCGTCGCAAGATCGTCCGCGAATGTGCGGTAGATGCTGCGATTTGTCAGCGCCTCGAAGACTGTGCCCGCAGCGTTGAAATCCCAGTTGTTGTACAGAAAATAAGTGCCGGGCACTTGTGAGCCGCGCGGTGGCGCCGATGCCAGGTCATCGCCTGTGTTGGCCGCCGGGTGATAGACGCCAGAGCGCGCTGTCAGAAGGTGGCGCAACTTTGCCTGGCGCTCCAGAGGCAATAGACCACCCAGGTCGTCAATGTCGAGGTCGGCCAGTGTTTTCTCCAGATCGATCGTGCCATCTGCGACATATTTCCCATACAGCATCGCCAGCACACTTTTGCGAGCCGAAAACACGATGCTGACGGTATCGACGGGGCCATAGCTGAACAACACCCGGCCGTCCTGCACTGCCAGAACTGCGGTGGAATCAAGGGTTCGCAAGTAGTCGCGTGCAGCATCCAGGCGCTCATGACACGCGGGGCTTAGTGAAGTGGGGGAAATGGGTTCCCACGCCTTCGCCGGAAAGACGGGCGCAGGGGCTGCCGGCGTTGTTGCCCATCCGGCTGCCGGCATCGAAACCAGCAAGGCCGTGACGGAGGCAAGAAAAAAATGCTTCATTCTTGGTCAAATCTTTGCGCAAGGTTGTATCAATCGCCAAACCAAAGAGCCTTCTGGTGCCAGGCGAGATGTTTCTCGCGGGCACGGCAAACTCAGTCGTGCATGACCCGCGCTGTCCCTGACACCTTGATCGAGGCCCCGGGAGCGGGTGGAATTTCCGCGCGCAGGCACGAGCGCATGCCCATGTCTTCACCCTGCACGATATCGATGGCGCCGCCGTGCGGCCACTTCAGGTCGCGCAGGTAGCCTGCAAAAGCGGCTGTGGCTGCACCTGTGGCCGGGTCTTCATACACGCCGCCCGAAGCAAACGGATTCCGGGTGTGAAAAAACCGGGGAGTTTGCGCATGGGCCAGCAGGATGGTCACCAGCCCCGCCTTGTTCATCAGTTCGCGGCCCGTGTCCAGGTCATATTGCATGGCCGCCAGTTTGTCGCGGCTCTTCAGAACCAGTACCAGATGGTCTGCGCCGCCGTGGGCGAGCGCGGGGGCAATGCGCGGGTCCAGGTCATCCGGTGTGTAGCCGAACAGCGCCAGGGTGGCCAGCACCAGCGGCTGTGGGGCAGCCTGGCTGCGCGTGGGCGGCGATTGCAGCGCGGCGGTGATCGTCTCCCCGTTGCGCCGGCCTTCAACCGTGATGCTGGCCTGGTTCAGGGTCAGCGCAAACACGCCATCGCCATGCTGAAGGGCCAGTGCTGCGCCCAGGGCTATCGTTGCATGGCCGCAGAAGGGTACTTCGGATTCCGGCGAGAAATAGCGCACCCGCCAGCCGGCGCCGCTTGCAACGGCAAAAACCGTTTCCGAGAAGCCAAGCTCCGCAGCGATCCGCTGCATCTCACGGTCATCCGGAAATTGGCCGGCGATCATCACGCCGGCGGGGTTGCCGCCGGTGTTTCCGTCAGAAAAGGCTGCAATCTTCAAGACACTCATCGTTTTCCTTGTGAAATGGAAGGCGGGCTGCTTGCCTGTCCGGCGCAATTCATATTGCGCGCTGCCACCGGAGGCCGAAAGGCAATACTCGCGGGCCGAACAAAAAATGCAGCACCCTGCGCATGTTGCCGCTGGTGGATCTGGACGAAGCATGCAGCAGCAGCGGGCGCATGGCCATCGCGCTGCCTTGCCCGGCCGTGCAGGTGAACCCGGCTTGGGCCTGGCGGGCTGCTGCAGCGTCCTTCGCCTGCATGCGGCCGTACAGGTGTGACCCCGGAACCACCCGCAGTGGACCGTCCCCCGGGCCGCAGGCATCGATGTGCAAACGCACCGCCACCAACTGCTCCAGCAGCTCGACGGGCGGCTGGACATAAAGAATGCCTTCCTTCCTGGACCAGCCACTCAGGCTTGCGTGCTCTACGTGATCTGCCACGGGAATGCTCAGGTCCTGGTGCACCGGAACCAGCCAGTTGCGCGACGCCGACTTCTCGAAGTAGGTGCATTGCACAGCCGCAAAACCGGCCGGAACCAGGGGGGCCATTGACACGTGCCGGCGCACTCTTGCTGCGAGCGCCTGGCACCAGGCCTCCGATAGCAGGCAACGTGTTCCCGCCGAGTTGGCGGAAATCCCGGCAAGGCGCGAAGCGGCCGATTCACACTGGGCGGCAGTCAGCACCTGCGGAACAAGTGCGAAGCCCTGAGTGGTGAATGCGGCGTGGTCCATCCCGGCTTGTTTTGCAAAGAGGTGTTGAATGCTCACAGCATCGACTGAAACAGCGAAAGGTACTGCGGATGCTGCGAGACCGTGTTGTGGGAGGTTCCGGGCAGCATCTTCAGTACTGCTGTGCCATTCTTGAAGTGCGCATGCAACTGGTCGGTGCTGGCTTTCGGAATGACTTCATCGTATTCGGCCGAAATCAGCAGCGTGGGCACGGTGACTTTGGCCGCGTACTTCCAGGACTCGAACTTGTCGACAAGAAGCCAGGGGATGGGAAACCAGGGAAAGCGCTGCGCTGCCAGTTCCTGGATGCTGTTGTAGGGCGTCACCAGAATCAGGCGCGACGCCGGCCGTTGGCTGGCCACCCGGATCGCAACGCCTGAGCCCAGACTCCTGCCAACCACGGTGACGTCCGAATGTGTCCGGCTCACATGGTCGAACAAGGCCAGGGCGTCGCTTTGAAGCGCCGCCTCGGTGGGATTTCCAGTACTTCCGCCGTAACCGCGGTAGTGAAGCAGGTAGAGGGCATGGCCTGGAAATGCTTCCGAGAAAGACGGCAAATTCGGCGAAACGTCTTCGGCATTGCCGCCGAAGTAAATGATGGCCTTGGGTCCGGCCGTTTGCCGGGCGGTGACCACGAGCGTGGCGTCGGGTGTCTGGAGGTGGAGCGTCGTGGCCGGACTGCCCCACGACCTCGGCTGCGGGAAATAGATCAGCGAGCGTTGAAACGCAAACAGCGCCGCGCAGATGCCCAGGTAAGCGAGCACCATGACCACCAGAAAAACAGTCACTGTGCGGCGCACCATGAAACTCGGCGTCTTCCCCCGCAGCGCGCCCTGCCAATCAGGATGATCCGGTCCAAAAGGCCACGAACAAGGTTCATCGGATGCGTCGCATTGAGTGAGTGCCTGAATAACTCAGTTCAGCCGCATGTCTGCACTGAGTTGTTTGACCAGCTCTGCACTCGTTTCCACATACTTCAAAAATGCCACTTCATCCTTGTTGATGGTCTTGCGCGCCATCATGTCGGTCAGGCGCGCGTCCAGGCTTTGCCAGTGAATTTGGCGATTGCCCACGAGATACACCGGAACCCTGGTCAGCTGCCTGCTTTTGATGATCTCGATGATCTGGAATATTTCCCATTCGGTGCCGGTCCCTCCTGGTGCAATCACGATGGCGGCCGAGTGCTTGATCATCGCCAGCTCGCGGATGGAGACGCTGGAAAAAATCAGGCCATGGGTCACATAGGCATTCAAGGCCTGCTTGGGGTCACCACCATAGGGTTTCAGCGTGTCGTTGGCCGTCGAGCGGTCGTAGTAGGTGGTGTACCCGACGCTGGGGCCTCCCGCCTCTTTTGCGCCGCGGTTGCCGGCTTCCATCAGGCCCGGGCCCGCACCCGTCATTATCGGATACTGCTTGCCATAACGCGTGGTCCATGCGTGAGCAAAATTCCGGATGTCTGCGTAGATGGCATCGTTTGCCGCCCTGATGGTGTCGTTGCAGTTCTCGCCGCGCGCGTCGCAGGCGGCATTTTTCTCGCGGATACGGGAGCTGCCATAGATGGAGACAAAGCCCCGCGGAAAATGCATGGCCTTCAGGGCGTCAGAGCAGTAGGTGTCCTGAGCCATCAGTTTCACGGGGACGATGTTTTCAACGCCCGCATAGGGGCCGATGTAATCGGCGTTCGGGACATCTGCTTTCGCTACTGCGCACTCCAGCCGCAACTCCGTGGGCTTGATCGCAGACGTTGCTGTGGTTGGCGGTGGTGTTGCACACCCGAGGAGGGTGGCGGTGACCACACCGAGGGATAGAAACAATTTGAGGCTGGCGTTCATGCTGGTTCTCCTTTTTACGGTACCTACCCGGATTGAGACCCCGGATGCCGCCACGCTCACCACAGCTTGGCGCAATTGCCGCTGAACACCACGGTTCCGCTCGGGCTGGCGGGTGTGGCGCTGGTTTCCAGTGTCACCACCAGCTTGCTGACCTTGGACAGCAGCTTTTCCGACGTATCGGGCAGCATGGAAACCGCCGATCCGCTCGTGGGCACGGTGCCCAGCGAGAACGCCGGGCCATTGGCCGGCACGGCCCACAGCACCAGTGTTCCGGTGGCCGGCGGTGTGATCGGGCCTATGACCTTGACCGTCATGGTCTTGCCGTGGCGCAGCGAACTGGCCAGCAGCTTGCCGTTGCCCTGGGCGTCGGTGAGCAGGCCCACATAGCTTTGCGGCAGCCTTTCGCCCGAGCGCATCGCGATCTGGTCGCTGGACATGAACAGGGTGGGCATGGCGATAAAGAAAACGCTGGCCGCGATCACCCCGGCGGCCAGGCCGCCGAAGCCGAAACCAGCAGGTTTGAGCCAGCCCAGCCAGGACGGTTTTGTTTGCGGCGCCCGTTGCGGCCCTGCGGGTCGTGTGCGTGCTGCGATGGCAGCCCACACCCTGGGAGACGGTTTGTGCGCCGGTACCGACATGGCGAGTTGACCCAGCCGGGCTTCCCATTGTGTGACGCGCACGCGCACATCGGCACGGTCGCGCTGCAGGCGCTCAAAGCGGCGGCGCGCGCCATCTTGCAGCGTACCCAGCACATAGGCCGATGCGAGGTGTTCGAGCAATTCGGGGCTGGAATATCTCATGACGCCACCACCCCTTGCGCCGCCAGGCAGCCCTTGAGTTTTTCGAGCCCGCGCCGTATCCAGGCTTTCACCGAACCCAGCGGCGCGCCCATTTGCGCGGCCACTTCGGTATGCGACAGGCCCTGGTAATACGCCAGCGCCAGGCTTTGGCGGTGGCTGCCTTCCAGTGCATTCATGCAGCCTTCGATGTGCAGGGCCTCTGTGGCCTGCTCCAGCAGCTGCATGGCGCTGGGGGTGGGTGTGGCGGTAGTTTCGGTGTCTTCCTCATCCACATCACCGGAGTCGGGCAACTCGCTTTCCTTGCGGCGCGTGCGGGAGCGCAGGGCGTCCAGCGCCTTGTTGCGGACGATGGCAATCAGCCACGTCATGGGTTGAATGGTTTGCCCGTCTACCTCACTGCGGTAGCCGGCAGCGTTTTTCCAGATGCTCACGTAAGCCTCTTGCAGCACATCTTCGGCCGCGTGTCCTTGTCCCAATATACGTACGGCAACGCCAAACAGATGCGTGTGGGTGCGTTCATAGACCTGCGCAAAGCAGGCGTGGTCGCCTTGCCCTGCGCCGGCGATCAGCGCCTGCAGGCTACGGGTGTCCGTGTCGGGGGCCAGTTTCATGCGGCTGAGTATAGGGAGTTACGCCCAAGCGGCAAATCTTCCCCGGGCATGGCATTTTTTTCAGAAAAAGCTGCATCCAATCGACGCTTGCTGTCGTTTGTCCCTGGTAGGCCGGGCGCCGCGCCGGCCCACGCCCCCTTCCGCCATGTGGTTGTTGGGACTTTTTTACTTTCTTTTAACCCGGAGACCTGTCAATATTTGCAGGACTCCTCTCAGGAGATCGCCATGACACCGATAGCAACCGCCACCCAACCCAGGCTTCACGCAGGCCTTGCCGCTGCCGCGTTGTGTACTGGACTGCTGCTAAGCGCCTGCGCCGGTGGCCCGGCCGCACCAATGGATGTCAAGCCGGTGCCCGCCGCGCTCAAGCCGGCCGACGGCGAACGCGCGGCCTTCACCTGGCATGCGGTGGGCTCGCAGATTTATGAGTGCCGCTCCGGCGACAAGGGCTGGGCCTGGGTGTTTGTTGCGCCAGAGGCAGACCTCTTCAACCAGAAAGACGAAAAAGTCGGCACGCATGGCGCCGGCCCGAACTGGACCGCGCTGGACGGCAGCAAAACCGTGGGCACGGTCAAAGCGCGCGCCGACGGCGAGCGTCCCGCCGACATCCCGCTGCTGCTGCTGACGGCCAAATCTGCCGGCATGCCCGGCAAGATGGCCACCGTTACCAGCGTGCAGCGCCTGAACACCGAGGGCGGCAATGCGCCGGCCAAAGGCTGCACCACACCGGCCGATGCGGGCAAACGCGTCAAGGAAGGCTATACCGCCGACTACGTGTTTTTCACCGCCCAAAAAGCCTGACCCACAAAGCCAGAGGAAGCGAGGCCTGACATGTCCGTGCTCAAGAACCTTTTCAGCGCCAGCAAGAGTCCCAAGCACGATGCCACGGGGCCTGAGACGGGTCCGGTCAAGATGAATCTTGACGAGCGCATGGCGTTTCGGCGCGAGATGCTGTTCGAGGCCATCAAGGTCACGATGCAGGCCCACGGAATTTTGTCGGCCAGCTACAAATTCCGCGTGGTGCGTAACGACAAGCGAGGCCACCAGTACATGGTGCTGGTGGACCTTTCCACCGACTTCCTGGACAACCGGGAAGGTGGGCCCGCCCGGCTGGTCGAGGTGGGTGCGGCTATCGCCAAAAATGCCGCTGCGCGTTACAACCTGCTGGTCAGCGGCGTGTACTGGCAGATCAATGAGCAGATTCAGGCCTTCGCGCCCAGCCGGCCCGTCTCCTTGCCCGCGAGCCCGGATGCGGCCAGCCCACCGCCACCGGTACAACGCCGGGAGCGAGCCACGGCGGAAGAACTCGCGGCCTTTGAAGCCGCCTGGGAGAAGGGGCGGGCGCTGCATATCGGCGACCGGGTCTATTCGTCCGACCTGTCGCCGCTGGAGCCTGATTCCCAGAAGGACGACAGCCGGCGCTAACAACCTCGGGGCCGGCCGTTCAAGACCTGCGCCGCCGCGGCACCACGGTAAGCTGCATAACGCTTTTGGCCGGGGAGGCGCTCACCGTGACCTGCTGCGGCGCAATGTCCACCAGCTGGTCGGGGTGCCAGACTTTCAGCTGCGCGGCGCCCTCAGGCAGGTCCTCAAAGCTCGCAATGCCTTCCGGACTGGTTTTGGTTGCCCAGGGGGATTCACTGGCGTAGATATAGCCGCGCATCGAGCCGTGGATAAAACAGCCCAGCAAGGTGGCCCCGACAACGCCGGCCCTGTCCAGCGTCACTTCACTGGACTTGCCCGGTTTTCCGTCGGGCTTGCCTTCCAGCCGCAGCTCGAAGCCGGCATTCGTCGCGTTGAACTGGCCCATGCCGGCAGGTGAGCTGCGCACGTGGTGGTCCCAGGGGTCGTTGTTCACAAATTGAATTTTTGCCCCCACGGGAACCACTGTCACTGCGGGAACGAACTGCATCTTTTCCTGGTGAATGGTGGCCTGCGCAGCCGGCGGCGTTCTGGGCTGGGCGCTTTTGTTGGCGGGTGCCACCACGACCACGGCATCCGGCACCGGTTTGCCGTCTTTGTCGAGCACCGACACCGTGAGGCTGGCCGCATGAACCCCTGCGCCGAAAGCGAAGAGCGCGGCGATCGCTGTGAGCTGGATTATTTGTTTCATGGTTTGGCTGCCGTCTCGGTGGGCGTGATGATGTCGCGGTTCATGGGAGCCAGCAGCGCCAGCATTTCATTCTGTTTGCGAAAAGGGATGCCCCTGGCATCCATGCTTTGCTGCAGCACCTCCACCAGGGCGTGAAAGTCCGACTTCTTGATATCAAGGTTGGCATGCGCGCTTTTCATGTCTGCGCCCTTGTAGGCACAAGGGCCGCCGCTCAGGGCGCAGAGCTGGTCGACCAGCTGCTCTTTCACGCGCTGCTGGTTCGACGGCTTGAAATGCGGCCCGGTGCGCGGGTCGGCCAGCAGGCGAACCATGAAGTCGTCCATCAGCGCGACCAGGCCGGCTTTTTCACCGAAGGCCTTGTAAAGCTGGTCGTCCTTGGAGGCTGTCTGGGCAAATGCAGATCCGGCCACTAGCAGGCCTGCTGCGAGCGCAAAAGAAACAAAAGGGTTTTTCATGGGGCGGTTCCTTGAAGGGGGTTGTTCGTCGGGCTTAAAAAGCGACCTGGGCCGAGAGGTAGTAGCCGGTCTGCTTTCGGCTGCCGGTGGTGGCGGGCACGATCACGCCCAGGTCCACATACGCCAGCGTGAGCGAAAGGTTTTTGGTGGGTGCCCAGGCAATAAAGATGTCTTTCCAGTCTTCAGAGCGCAGGCCGTTGCCCAGGCCGGCCGCGCGACCGGCGCCCTCGAGTTTGTTGCGCATGAAGCGGTATTCGGCGCCGATGGCGATGTTTTTGCTGAGCAGGTAAGCCACCGAGAATTCCGGCTGCAGCGTGTACTTGTCTTCGTTGCCGCCCAACGTGGCGCCGTAGCCCAGCAGGCCGTTCTGGTTGGCCTTGGTTGCGCGCAGCGTGCCGTTGAGCAGCAGGCTCTGGCCCAGGAAGAGTTTTGTGGCGCTGACATGCACATCGACGCCGTGGCGTTTGGCGCCCAGTGCATTGAGTGTGGGGTCCAGCCCCGTGGAGCCCAGCGTCTTGTACTGCACGCCCACCGCCACCTGCGGCATCAGCGTGTCGCTGTCCAGGACGGCGTCGCCCAGCACGCGCACCTTCGCGCCGACGATGGTTTGCTTCAGGTGCAGCCCCGGCAAGCCCAGCGCCACGCCGGTGCCGCGGGTGTTGAAGTCCTGCTGTGCAATCGACAGCTCGTAGCGGTCATGGATGCCGACTGCCGCGCCGTACACATTGAGGCCGTAGTCGGTGGTGCCGGCGTGGGTGACATAGGCAGAACCGCCAATCTCGCCTGCCGTGGCGTTGCTGCCGATGACGGCCCAGGGCGTGAGGCCGCCGCCGGCCGCGCCTTCAATGGTGCTGACACCGCCGGTCAGGAGGAGCTTGCCGGTGTCGGCGTGGGCGCCGGCGCAAAACAGGGTGAGCAGGCTGGCAATCAGGGGGGGTGATACGGAGTGGCGCATGGTGGTCCTGTTGGTGGAAAGGAAAAAGCCGGTTGCCGGCGTCAATGGAAGTGAACCTGTGTGGAATACGGCAAACCGGATTCACTGGATTCAATGAAACGAAAAAAAGATGCGAAAAGAAGCTGGGTCGCTCTTCGAAAGGCTGAATCCGCGGGCCGGCCGTCAACGTATTCAGAACAGCTTGCGGGATGGCCTGGCAGATTGCATGGCTTTCCCACCCGTCAAAACCAGTGTCTGGAGTGCCGAATGCCTGCTTGTTCCCTGTTCATGCGCAATGCGCGTCATCTTTTTAGTACCGTGGCGGCACTGACGCTCTTTGGCGTGAGCGGTGCCCCGCTATGGGCCCAAACGGCGCCCGAACGCGAATGGGTCACACCGCCACCCGGCAATGTGGCGCGCGGCATGGCCCTGTACCAGGCTCGCTGCACGGCCTGCCATGCGGTCGACAGCAACAAGATCGGGCCCGCGCACCGCGGTGTGATGGGCCGCCGCGTGGGCAGCCTGCCTGGGTACAAATATTCAGACGAATTGGCCCGGTCTCGGCTGCGCTGGACGCCGCAAACCCTCAACGCCTGGCTGGAAGACCCTGAGCAACTGGTGGCCGGCCAGCGCATGGGCTTTCAGGTGGAAAGCGCGGCGGAGCGCGCCGACCTGATTGCCTACCTGGCCACGCTCAAATAAAAAGATTGCTATCAATTCAGGAGCAGGTTGCGCTTGTCCTGCCTGCCTGGAAGGCCTTTTCTTCATAAAATCTTTGTTCCGTGGCCCATGAGAGAAACGCCAGCCCGCCCTGATGCCGCAGCAAATGGGGCCCTGTGGGGACTGCTACCATCGCAGCCATGAAACGACGCGACTTTCTGGCCACCACCACGCTGGCTTTCACCGGAGGATTTGCCATGGCTGATTTGCCCAAAGTCCAGTCACTGGATGAAGCGCTGCGCTGGCTGGACAAGGTTGACCAGGCCGCCAGCGTCAAAACCACCGGCCAATGGCCCCTGGTGTCGGTGCTGGAGCACATGGCGCAAAGCGTGGAGATGAGCCTGGACGGTTTTCCGCAGCCGAAAAGCGCGGTGTTCCAGAACACGGCGGGCGCTGCGGCTTTTGCCTTCTTCAAATGGCGCGGGCAAATGAGCCACAGCCTGAGCGAGCCCATCCCGGGCGCTGCGGCGCTCAGCCGTGAAGGCGACTGGCGGCCCGCCTCGGCGCGGCTGCGCGCGGCCATTGCCCGCTTTGCCGGGCACCAGGGCGCGCTCAAGCCGCACTTTGCCTACGGCGCACTCAGCAAGGCTGATTTTTCACTCGCCCACACCTTCCATATCGCCAACCACCAGGATGAGATCGTGCTGGTGGCGCGCTAGAAGAACTGGTTAAAAAGCTGGTTAGAAGAGCTGGTCGGTTGCTATCGATTCAGGAGCAGCTTGCGCTCGTCCTGATTGGTCTGCAGGCACTTTTTGTTCGTAAATTCCTTCTTCGCCGAGCTTGGCCAGCGTGGAAGCGCGAACGCCCAGCAGGCGCAGTTTTTTGTCCAGCGGCACCCGTTTGAGGCACAGGCCCGCCAGCTGGCGGATGGTTTTTCCGTCCGCGGTGTAAGTGTCTGAGGTCTGGTCGCGTGTCGCGATCTTGAAGTCGTCGTAGCGCAGCTTGATGCCGATGGTTTTGGCCACATAACCCTTGCGTTGCAGATCTTCGCCCAGCCGCTCACACAGGTCGGTGAAGATGGCGCCCAGCGTGGCCTTGTCGCGCACCGCATGCAGGTCACGGTCAAAGGTGGTTTCGCGGCTCATGCTGACCGGCTCGCTCTCGGTGACCACCGGTCGGTCGTCGCGGCCCCAGGCAGCCTCGTGCATCCAGGCGCCGGTGGCCTTGCCGAAGTTGTCGATGAGCCATTGCGGGTCTTGTGCGGCCAGCTCGCCGATGGTGTGGATGTGCAGCCTCGCCAGTTTGTCGCCGGACTTCGGGCCGATGCCGTTGATCTTGCGAACGTGCAATGGCCAGATTTTTTCCTGCAGGTCAGCTTCGTAAATGATGGAAATGCCGTTGGGCTTGTTGAACTCGCTCGCCATCTTGGCCAGCAGCTTGTTGGGCGCCACGCCGACAGAGCAGGTCAGGCCCGTCTTCTCAAAAATCGCTTTCTGGATGAGCCGTGCCAGCACGCGCCCGCCTTCACGCTGGCCGCCGGGCACGTCGGTGAAGTCGATGTAGACCTCGTCCACGCCGCGGTCCTGCATGAGCGGCGCGATGTCGGTGATGGTGCTTTTGAAGAGCTGCGAGTATTTGCGGATTTCCGAAAAATCCACCGGCAGCACGATGGCCTGCGGGCACAGCTTGGCGGCCTTCATCATGCCCATGGCCGAGCCCACTCCGAACTGCCGTGCCGCATAGGTGGCGGTGGTGATAACGCCGCGGCCCACATAGTCCTTCAGCAGCGGAAAACTTTCCACCGGAATGAAGCGCAAGGCCCGCTCGCCCTGAGCGGCCCGCAGTTCCTCATCGACCTTGCGCCAGCCGCCGCCTATGACCACCGGCAGGCCCTTCAATTGCGGGTAGCGCAGCAACTCGACGGAGGCAAAAAATGCGTCCATGTCGAGGTGGGCAATGCGGCGGATTTTGGCTGGGGATGTAACGGGTGAATGGGCCACCTCGCAAGCATAGCGCGCAGGCAAAGGTTGTGGCGGAGGGCCTGCGCCCGGCAGGGTAGGCCAGAGCTTACGGCGCTTCTTCCCCGTTCCTTACGCGGGCACAAATTGCCCTGATAGATACTCGGATCCACGCCAGACGGGTGGCCACGCGGGGTGGCATGCCCATTTGCTTATTTTTGCCATCCGCCCGTTGGCTGTTTTTTCCAAGGAGGCCGTTGCCATGACCGAGGACCAGAAAAATAGCCGTGCAACCATCATTCCCACGCTGCGTTACCGGGACGGTGCCGCAGCGGTCAAATGGCTGTGCCGCGCTTTCGGCTTTCAGGAGCACCTGGTGGTGCCCGACAAGGACGGCGCCATTGCACATGCCCAACTGGTTTACGGCAATGGAATGATCATGCTGGGCTCCGCCACCAACAACGATTTCCACGAGCTCGTCAAGTCACCGTCAGAGTCCGGCTGTGTCGGGTCGCAAAGCGCTTACATCCAGGTCCAGGATGTGGATGCGCACTACAGGCAAGCCGTTGCTGCGGGGGCCGTCATCGTGATCGACATCAAGGATGAAGACTATGGAGGACGAGGCTACTCCTGCCGGGACCCGGAGGGCCATATCTGGAATTTCGGAAGCTACGATCCCTGGGCAGTCTGACTAGGCGGCGCCCGGCATCATGCCCAGAGAAGGCAAGTGATCGCGCTCTGGCATCATGGCCGCACTGCACATCCCTTGAAAGTGAATGCCATGCCCTCCCACGCCACCGGAACCTTTGAAGTCAAGCTCCTGCCCCAGTCACTTGCGAACGCGGAGGCCGGGCCCTTGATGGGCCGTCTGTCCATCAACAAGACCTTCAGCGGCGACCTGCAGGGCACTAGCGTAGGCGAGATGCTAAGCGCTGGCACCGCCGTCAAAGGCTCAGCAGGCTACGTCGCAATGGAGCACGTGACGGGCACGCTGCACGGGAAAAGCGGCAGCTTTGTATTGCAGCACAGCGGCACCATGAACCGCGGTGCACCGCAGTTGACTGTCAGCGTGGTGCCGGATTCAGGCACCGATGAGCTGACGGGCCTGAGCGGCACGCTCACCATTCAGATTGCCGACGGCAAGCATTCGTATGCGATGGACTATGAGATTTCGCCTCAGGCTTGAGATCGCGGAATAGTCATGGCCGACGAGTGACCCTGCACTGGCTGGTGGCCCGTCCACGGATTTCCGGCCCTCACCTCAGGTCATGGGCACTGGCTGCATAGGCCAGCTGATAGCGGCCTGCCAGTGCGCCGGACAGGGCACCGTGGCGCTCGATCTCTTTCCCGCGCGACTCCTGCTGCAGCGCTTCCAGTGCCGACGCTTCGTAGGCCATGGCGACCACGATCCAGTCGGCCACCGCATCTTTGCCCCCGCGAATCTGCTGCTCTTTCGTGCTTGCGGCCTGCGGCGTCTCCGTGCGCAGCACGTGAAATGCGACGCCGCCTGGCTGGCTGACGAATGACGCCCCAAGCTCCGAGAGGTGGTCCAGCAGTTCTGCATGCCGGCCTTCGGCGGGCGAGAGGCGCAAGGTCAATGCATGACGGGCAATGCCGCCCCCCGTGCTGTGCAGCAGCCGGCACTGGCTTCGGACCATGCCCTGGTGGTGCGGCATCATCTTCGTGGACCAGGGTGTTGGGTTGTTCAGGCGTTCCAGGTAGTCGGTCGACGTGAGGGTCTCGTAGTCCTCCAGTTCATACAGGACGAAGAAGCCTTCTGCGTTGTCAATGCTGGACCAGCGTGAACCCCGCAGAAAACCCTTGATGCCCATGCGCTCGGGAAAGTGCTCATGGGAATGCCAGTGTTCGAACTCTTCCCGGCGTTCAGGCGCCATGTTCCACCACATCGCGACGGCGGCTTGTCCCAGGAAGGCCATGGTGTTTACCGCCTCAGGCTCAATAAGTGCCTGGCACAAAGATGGTGGTGTCCACCGACTTGATGTCGGTGCGCCCACAGAAGGCCATGGTCAGGTCCAGCTCCTTGTGGATGATCTGCAGCGCCTTGGTTACGCCTTCTTCGCCCATGGCGCCCAGGCCGTAGAGGAAGGCGCGGCCGATGTAGGTGCCCTTGGCACCCAGGGCGGTGGCTTTCAGCACATCCTGGCCGGAGCGGATGCCGCCGTCCATGTGGACCTCGATCTGGTTGCCCACTGCCGCGACGATCTCGGGCAGGCAGGAAATGGAAGACATGGCGCCATCGAGCTGGCGGCCGCCGTGGTTGGACACCACCAGCGCATCGGCGCCCGAATTGACGGCGAGCTTGGCGTCTTCAACGTCCTGGATGCCTTTGAGGATCAATTTGCCGCCCCAGCGCTTTTTGATCCACTCCACGTCGCCCCAGTTGAGGGCCGGGTCGAACTGTTTGGCCGTCCACTCCGAGAGCGAGCCCATGTTCTCGACACCCTTGACGTGGCCCACGATGTTGCCGAAGCCGTGGCGCTTGGTACCCAGCATACCCAGCCCCCAGCGCGGCTTGGTCATCAGGTTGAGGATGGTGGAGAGCGTCGGCTTGGGCGGAGCGCTCAGGCCGTTCTTCAAGTCTTTGTGGCGCTGGCCGAGGATCTGCAAATCGAGCGTGAGCACCAGTGCCGAGCAGTTGGCTGCCTTGGCGCGGTCGATCAGGCTTTCAATGAAGGCGCGGTCCTTCATCACGTAGAGCTGGAACCAGAAGGGGTGGCGGTCTGTGCCGGCGGCCACGTCTTCGATGGAGCAGATGCTCATGGTCGACAGTGTGAACGGGATGCCGAATTTTTTGGCCGCGCGGGCGCCCAGGATTTCGCCATCGGCGTGCTGCATGCCCGTGAGGCCCGTGGGCGCGATAGCGACCGGCATGGCTACCGGCTGGCCGATCATGGTGGTGGCTGTGCTGCGGTTTTCCATGTTGACGGCCACGCGCTGGCGCAGCTTGATCTTCTGGAAATCGCTTTCGTTGGCGCGGTAGGTGCTTTCCGTCCAAGAGCCCGAGTCGGCGTAGTCGTAAAACATGCGGGGCACCCGCTTTTTGGCCAGGACGCGCAGGTCTTCGATGTTGGTGATCACGGGCATGGGGTCTCCAGACGACAGTTTTTTTGGGGAAGCTGCCGCCATGGTAGCGCCCGTGTTTGCGTTCTTGCGTGAATTCTGGTCCCGAGGCTTTGAAATTATTGATAAGCCACTGTCCCGCATAATCTGCGCCGGTGCGCCCCTGGGGCGCTACCTCAACAAAAAGCGGCGACCAGGGCCTGTTCGCCAATACCAGGGAATTACCTATGCAACGCACTCTCTTCACACTGATTCCAGTCCTGACGCTCGCACTGCTGGCCGGATGTACCCGCATTGAAACCGGCGAGGTGGGCTTGCGCATCAACTTTGACAAAACCACAGACCCGACCGAGCGCCTGCCGGGCTCCTTTAACCAGACGCTGATCGGCGATATCCTGACCTTCAAGATTCAGGACGTGGCGGTGGCCGTGGACAACATGACCCCGCTGGCGTCTGACAACTCAACCGTCAAGGACTTTGACATGACCGTTGTCTACAACGTCAACCCGACGGCGGTGTCCGAGTTATGGACCACCAAAAACAGGACGTTTCACGGTTTGTCTGAAAAAGGCAACGACATCTTGCTGATGCAGAACTATGTGGCGATGAGCGCGCGCAACGCGGCTTACAAGGTGGCGCGCGAATATGAGTCGCTCAAGATGGCCGACAACCGGCCGGCGATTGAGCAGAAAATCCGCGAAAACGTCATCAAGACGCTGACCGAGGAAAAGCTGGCGGACAAGATCACGGTTTCCCAGATCCAGGTGCGTGCCATTACCCCCGCCGATGTGATTGTTCAGAGTGCCAACGAATTGGTGCGGGCGCAAAACGAGCTGAAAACCAAGGAAGTTGAAGTCCAGACCGCCAAAAAAGAAGCGGAGCGCATTGCTGCCTTGAACGCTAACGCGGGCGCAATTGGCTACATGAACGCCATGGCCAACCTGAAGATCGCCGAAGGCGTTGCCGCAGGCAAGGTGCATACCATTGTGGTGCCCTATGACTTCAAGGGCATCGTGAACGCAAAGTGATCCTGGGCCGGCGGCGCGCATCCAACGCTGCCGGCGTCTCCTACCAGCTGCCGGACGAGCCGCCCCCGCTGCTGGAGCCACCCGACGAACTCCGGCTGCTGGAACTGGAGCTCGAACTGCTGCCCGACGAGCTGCTGCCATCCCGGTCATCGCGCCCACTGCTGCTGCCGGTACCCCCCGTGAAGAAGCCGAACAGCATCGCCAGCCCGAATGCCATGCCTGTCGGCATCCAGGATTCCCAGTCAGTCAGAAGCAGGTCTGGCGGGTTTTGAAACGCCACATACCCCACAACGCAGGCCACCAGGGCGCTGCGCACGCCAAACTCCACCAGGCTGCGTTTGTAGGCCGCGCGCATACCCATGGCGATCAGGCCGAGCAGCAAACAGCCTATACCGCCCCCCAGGGCGTAGAGCAGGCCCACGCCGAACCGCTCGGAGCCCACCACGAAGGCAATACCGACCATGACGCCGATCGCCAGCCCGATACCGGCGGCAATCCTGCGCACCGTGCGGGAGCGGCCGCAGCCGAAGCCCAGCGCAAACGCCAAAGGCATCGGGAAGGTGAGCAGGATGGCTCCGATGGCGACATTCTTCAGGACAACTACCGCCACCGCCGGGGCGGCCGCGATGATACCGATCGTCACAGGCCACTTCCAGGTGCGATGCGCCCGGACTACGCCCACGGCGAAACCCCACAGCAGTGCGGCAAGAAAGGCCCAGCCAAAGCGCGTGATGCCACCGCGGCTCGCCTCCGGGGGCTCAATCTCGCCTCGCAGCAGCGCGCCGATGTGGCCGACGGCCGCTTCCAGTCCGCCGCCGTAGTCGTTGCGCTTAAAGCGCGGCTTCATGTCCTGGTCGATGATGCGACCCGCCAGCACGTCGGGCACGGTGCCCTCAAGGCCCTGGCCCACCTCGATGCGCATGCGCCTGTCCTCCAGTGCCACCAGAATCAGGATGCCGTCGTCGCGCTGGGTATCGCCGAGTTTCCACTTCTCGAACACGCGCGTGGCGTATTCCTCGATGGAGTCTTCGCCCGTGGTTGGCAGCATGAACACGACCACCGCCGCCCGCGTGTCTGCTTCGATTGCCAGGATCTGTTCGTTCAGGGCCGCGACCTGGGCTGTGTTCAGCGTGCCGGTGGTGTCGAGCACGCGCGCGCTGTAAGGCGGAACCTGCACCCGTACGGCATCGGCGGGCGTGGCTATCTGCGCAGCATCGCTCGGTGTGGGTGCCTGTGCGGCATCGGACGGCACGTCTGTCTGTCCGGCACGCGCCGGTGCTGCCATGGCATCACCCGCCGCCAGCATGCACAGCGCCACCCACAGAACAACCAGCGTTCTATAGAGAAAACGCCGGGTTTCAGCCGCTGAAGGAAATAGCGGGGCGCGTTGAAGGTGAAGCATGGAAGGTTTGGGGTAGAGCATGGCCGGTACAGCGTTGTCGGATGCCGGCGACGGAAAGATCAACGTGCCGCAGTCGCGCCGCCGCGCACACCGGCACCGCGCACTTCGAGCCTGATCTCGTCGGCCACCTTGCCACCGGCATCGACCAGTTGCACCACATGCCGGCCCGGCCAGGGCATCCACTGCGCCTGGGCCCCGCGCGCAAACTCCTTGCCGTCCATCAGCCAGCGCGTGCCGCGGCCTTCGGCGCTGAAGCTGACGCGCTGGTGTTTGGGTGGAATGTCCGGGTCCAGCGCAATGATGGTGCCGGAGGCAGGGGCGGCGATGCGGGGCGGGGCGTCGGGCTCGGCAACCGGTTTTTTGATGCTATTTCTGGCTGCAGCCCTTTCAGAACGGGCGCCACCAGCTCCTGAATTCATAGCAAAAACGGCCTGCTCCGTGCCTTTCAGAAACCATTCACTGCGGGACGCCTCCAGCGGCGTGCCGCCCTGGTTGTCAAACCGGGTCTGGCTTTGCACCAGGCCGGCAGGCGGCAGCGGCGCGCGGCTGGGTTCTGTTTTGTGCAGGTAATTCATCACCGCGGCCCAGATGGGGGCGGCGCCTGTGGTGCCGCTGACGTCCCACATCGGCGCGCCGCTGGCGTTGCCTACCCACACGCCCACGGTGTAGCGTTGCGAAAAACCCATGGCCCAGTTGTCGCGCATGTCCTTGCTGGTACCGGTTTTCACGGCGCTCCAGAAGCGGGTGGCCAGGATGCTGTCGGTGCCGAAGGTGCGGGCGCGCGCCATCGGGTCGGCCATGATGTCGGTGGCGATAAAGGCCGCGCGTGCATCCAGCGCGGGCTTGAAGACCGGTTTGGGGTTTCTCGCCAGCGAAGTCGCGCTGTAGCGACCGCCGTTGGCCAGCGTGCGGTAGGCATTGGTGAGGGACAGCAAAGACACCTCGCTGCTGCCCAGCGCCAGGCTGTAGCCGTAGTAGTCACCCGACTCCTTGAGCGGCAGGCCCACGGCTTTGAGCTGTTTGTGAAAGGCATCGGGCGTCACCATCACCAGCGTACGCACGGCCGGCACGTTCAGCGACGCACCGAGTGCGGTGCGGGCCGATACCAGGCCCTTGAACTGGCGGTCGTAGTTTTGCGGAATGTAGAGCCCGCCCGCGGTCTGGATCTGCGAGGACGAATCTTCGAGCAGCGACGCTGCGGTGATGCGGCGCTCGGCAATGGCCTCTGCATACAAAAACGGCTTGAGCGTGGAGCCCGGCTGGCGCAGTGCCATCACACCGTCGACTTCGGCGGCGCCGCTCAGTTCGCCCGACGAACCTACCCAGGCCAGCACCTCGCCGGTGGCGTTGTCCAGCACGACAATGGCGCCGTCTTCGACGTGGCGGCCGCGCAGCTCGCGCAGCTGCTGGGTCAGGGTCTGCACGGCAAAGCGCTGCAGCGGAGCGCGCGCGGTGGAAACCAGCGTGCGGGGCACGCCCGTACGCCCAGGGGTATCGGCCTGGGCCGCGAGCAGCCGGCGCGCCAGGTGCGGCGCCACGCCTTCGCTGGGGTCAAACGCCTTGCGCTGCAGCGCGGCAGTGGCAAGCAGGTCCAGACCCTCGCAGTCGGCCTTGGCCGGCGCTTGCATGGTTTTCAGCACGCCGCAAGCTCGCTGCGAGACCTGCGCGGCCTTGGCGTTGGGCGCACGCACCAGCGCGGCGGCGATCGCGGCCTCGCGCTCATCCAGCCCATGCGCAGCCTTGCCAAACAGTGTGCGGCTCAGCGCGTCGATGCCGACAAGTTCGCCGCGAAAAGGCACAAGATTCAGGTACGCCTCCAGGATCTGGTCCTTGCGCCAGCGTGCCTCCAGCACTTGGGCCGACACGGTCTGCCCCACCTTTTGCGCCATGCTGCGGCCACCCGCACCGGCGCGCCAGTCCTCGTCGAGCAGTCCTGCCAGCTGCATGCTGAGGGTGGAAGCACCGCGGGTTTTGGTGTTCCACAGATTGCCCCAGGCCGCCGCAGAGACCGCCCGCCAGTCCACACCGCTGTGCTCGTAAAAACGCTTGTCCTCACTCAGAATCAGTGCCGTGCGCAAGGCAGGCGAGACATCGGGCAGCGCCACCCACTGGCCGCGCCGCACGGCGCTGTCGATGCGCAGCCGCTGGATGAGCTCGCCGCCGCGGTCCAGAACCAGCATGTCGGAGGGCCTGTAGTCGCGTTTGACTTCGTCGAAGGTGGCGACGGCCCAGGCGGCGTCCATCATGGCCGCAGCCAGTAGCAATGCTGTCGCAAGCTTGCGTGTCATGTGCTTCATGCCGGCAGCCCGATCTTGGTCGCCGCATTGAAGAGCTGGAAAAATGGCGCCTGCCAGGGTCCTTCGGACTCCACCGCCGTTTGCACCAGCACGGTTTGTGTCACGCGGTCCACCAGCACGCGCTGGCCGTGGTGGCCGTTCATCATCATCCAGCTGCCGTCGGGCTTGGGGTGCCAGAAGAAATACTTGTAGCCGGAAAGGCGCATGGCGGTGCCGTGCCGGCCCTGCGCATCAGCTGCCGACCATGAGGAGCATTCGTCAATCCACTTCTTGCTGACGACCTGGCGGCCTTCCATGACGCCGTCCTGTGCGATCAGTTGCGCAAGCCGTGCCCAGTCGCGCAGACGCGCGCCAAAGCCTATGCAGTTGAACTCCTTGCCCTTGTCGTCGCACAGCCAGCTGGCGCCGCCCTCGGCGCCCAGCGGTTGCCACAGGGCTTCTTCGCAAAAGGCCGCCAGCGGTTTTCCGGTGACCTGACGGATAACCATGCCGATGGTCAGCGGGCACAGTTCGTTGTAGTTGTAGCGTGTGCCGGGCGGCTCCTGCACGGCGTTCCAGCCGCGCACCACGGCTTCCAGGTCAGTATTTCCGCCGGTGAATGCACGCGGGTAGATGGTGGGGTTGTCGCGGTCGTGCAGGATGGCCGCGCCGCTGGACATATTGGCCAGGTGGCGCAGGGCAATGCCGCCGTGCAGCGTTCCCTTCAGTTCGTCAACGTACATCTGCGGCGTGTCGTCCATGGAGCGGACCAGACCGCGGTCCAGGCAGATGCCCAGCAGCAGCGACGTCACACTTTTGGCCATGGACCAGCTCGTCATGCGCATGTCGGGCTTGCGGTCGAACTGGTAGGACTCCAGCAGCACCGTGCCCTTGCGCGCGATGAGCAGGCCCGTCACGGGCCAGGCCTTGAGGTAGTCTGCCGCCGATTCCGCAATGGGTACGAATGCCTTGAGGCTTTCGGCCGATGCCGCCTTCAGCGTGGAAGCCTGCGCGGGCGCGGCGATGGGTCGCGCCCGGAACATGGTTTCGTAGCCGCCGGAATAATTGCCAATGCGGTAGTCCTTGTCGGTCCAACTGCGGTTGCCGCCCCAGCCGGTCGGGTAGCCGAAGCGCTGCCAGTCGGCGGCGGCCGCGGCCGCAACGCGCGGCAGGGCAATGCCCGCAGCCAGTGCGACGGCCAGGGAACGCCGCTGGATCATTTTGCGGCTTCCACCTTCACCCGTGCATTCGGCGACTCGCCAAACATCTCGGGCGCATACATGGCCTCGACCCGGCTAGGCGGTAGCGCGAAGTCGCCGACGTTGTTCAGGCGCACGGTGTATTCCATCTTCACCACGCCCTTGGGCAGGTATTCGTAGTAACTGCGGAAGGCCTCAAAACTGCGCTCTTCAAACGCCGGCCAGCCTGCGCCGGTTTTCTTTTCGCCGCTGGTGGCGATTTCGGAGTCACGGCCCAGACCGCCGCCGAGGATCGTTGCGCCGCCCGGCACCGGGTCGCTGATGACGACCCAGGTCATGTCGGCGCTGGCGTTGACTTCGAGCGTGATGCGGATCACGTCGCCGCGCGTGTAGATGCCTTTGACGGCCTGCTCTACCGGGGTGATCGTTTTCTTGATCTGGTAGCCGGCGTTGAAAGGCGCCTTCAGCTGGATGGCCGCGATGGACTGCAACGTGAGCCATGGTTTGCCCGGGCCTTGATGCGTCACGGTCAACGTGTCCTTCGCTGCGCTGCCCCATGGCAGGAACATGCTGTTGTTGCGCAGGTTACCGGGCGAGGCCGGTGCGCCGAAGAAGGTGGTCTGGTTGGGTGCGCCGGCTGCGTCGGTGGTCTTGACGCGGTCAACCTTGGCCCAGTCCACGCTCGCCACGCTGGCAGCTGCCGCTGCCAGCGTCGCCTTGGTCACGCCCGCTACCGGCGTGGCTTCAAACTTCGCCGAGAACTTGTCGAGCGCCAGGCCGCCCCACAGGTTGGCCGTGGTGGTGTGCCAGGCACCTTTTTGCTGACGGGCGATAAAGCCGTTGGCCAGGCGGCCCATGTCGTCTTTCCAGGCAGGGTCGT
Source organism: Polaromonas sp. P3_A5 (assembly GCF_056403055.1). Classification (NCBI taxonomy): domain Bacteria; kingdom Pseudomonadati; phylum Pseudomonadota; class Betaproteobacteria; order Burkholderiales; family Comamonadaceae; genus Polaromonas; species Polaromonas sp. P3_A5. The sequence continues at coordinate 3,298,613 of NZ_JBFUGF010000001.1, read as the reverse complement.
CCATCACGGCCAGCATCAGGCGCGCGGTATTCACATCACCGTTGGTCATCAGCCACCACCAGTAGTCGTCCTTCTCGGTGCTGAAGATCAATTTGGTGCCCTGGAAGGACAAACGCGAACGCAGCACCTGGTTGGCCTCGGCGATGCGCTGCTCACGCTGCGGCACATCGGCCACGCGTTTGAGGATGTTGAGCCAGTCGATCACCGCGTGCGTGGGCCACTGGTTGGGCGCAATCGTGATGCTGCCCAGCATGCGGCCCTGCGCCTTGCCGTAGCGCGAGAGCGCTTCCAGCGCGGCCAGCTTGCGCACGTCGAGGTCTTTGCGCGGGCTCCAGAACTCGCGCTGGATACGGCCTTCTACAAACGCGATCAGGCCGCGCTCCATGGGGGCGCGCGCATCGTCGGGCAGGGCAAACGCCGGGTTGATGCCAGAGGCTTCATGCGTGGCGGCCAGCAGGTAGGCCGTCAGTGCATCGCTGCCGCGATTTGCTTCACCGTCGCGCGGCGGGAAGTAGTTGGCCAGGCCATCGCTGTCCAGGTAGCTGGGCAGTTGTGCCAGCACGGTCTGCCACAGCTTGCTGTCGCGCAGCCCCACCGATTTGCTGGTTTTTTGCTCGAGGCAGATGAAAGGGTACATCGCGAAATAGTCGCGCACACCGTCCATGCCTTCTGCGAGTTTCGGCTGCAGCGACATCTTCAGGCCGCCGCGGCCGGGCAGGGCATCGGCCGGTGGGTTCACGTCCAGTGTGAAGTTGCCGTCGACCTGCACCAGTGTGGCTTGTTGCACCGTCAGCGGCACGGCCGGGATGATGCGCTGGCGTGCCTTGAGGCCGTCGCGTGCGCCGGAAATCGTGTCTTTGGCTTCGATCTCCCACAGGATGGCTTCAGCACGGGTGAATGCGAGCTGCGCCGGTGCGGTGACCATCCAGGCCACTTCGCGCGCTTCGCCGGCGGGGATGTCCACCGTCTGCGGTTTCAGGTCAAGCAGCGTGGCGCGCGGGCTCACTTCCACCTTCATGGCTACTTTGGTGGTGTTGCGCAGCGTCAGTTGCGCGCGGAACTGGTCGTCCTCGCGCACCAGCGGCGGCAGGCCGCTGATGATTTGCAGGTCCTGTGTGGCCTTGATGCTGGTCTGGCCGGTGCCGAAGAGGCCGGTGCCTGCGTCAGCCACCGCCACAATCTTGAAGGTGGTCAGCGCGTCGTTGAGCGGCACCATCACCACGGCCTGGCCGTTGGCGTCCAGTTGCACCTTGGGGTTCCACAGCAGCAGGGTGTCGAGCAGTTCGCGCGTGTTGCTTCGCCCGCCGCCGCCGCCGGCTGCCACAGCCTTGCGCCCGAAATGCCTGCGCCCGATGATTTCCATCTGCGCGGTCGAGGTTTCCACGCCCCAGGCGCGGCGCTGCAACATTGCATCCAGCAAGTTCCAGCTGCTATTGGGCATCAGCTCCAGCAGGGCCTGGTCCACCGCGGCCAGCGCCACTTCGGCATTGGCGGCCGGCTGGCCGTTGGGCAGCCTGGCGGTAATGGTTACCTTGGCCTGGCTGCGCACGGCATAGCTTTCCTTGTCGGTTTTCACACTGACGTCAAGCTGGTGCGCCTTGGTGCCTACACGTATTTCAGCCACGCCCAGGCGGAAGGCTGGCTTGCTCAAATCGACCAGCGCGGTAGGCGCGACGTATTCGCGGCCTTCGTACCAGAAGGATGTCCACCACTCACGCGGCGCCTTGTAGCCCCAGGTGAAAAAGCTGTACCAGGGCACTTCGCGCAGCCGGCCGCGCAGGGCCAGCACGCTGACGTACACATTGGGGCCCCAGCCTTCCTTGATCTGCAGGTTCACCGTCGGGTCCTGGCCGTTGAGCTGTACCACCTGGGTTTCGACGATGCCTTCACGCTCAACGGCGACCAGTGCCGTGGCAAACCGGAAGGGCATGCGCACCTGGAACTTGGCGGTCTCGCCGGGCTGGTAGCTTTTCTTTTCTGGCAGCACGTCCATGCGGTCGTGATCTTCGCCGCCAAACCAGAGCTCGCCCTGGCGGGTGACATACACATTGCTGGCCGCCTGGATGGTGTTGCCATCCTTGTCCTTGGCCGTCACGATGAGTTCGACCTCACCGGGTTCGCCGAGCTTGGTCTCGCACAGCAGCAATCCGCGCGAATCGCTCTTGCCGCTGCAGACACTGCCGAGGTCTTTGACTTCGGTCTTGTTGTCGTAGGTGTAGAAGCCACCCACCATGCGCTTGCGGCTGGTGGTGGTGATGCGCGCCACGGCCTTCACTTCCAGCGACACGCCGGGGGCAATCTTGCCGGTCAGGTCAAGCGCCAGCGCCTGGAACTTGATCTTCTGGCTGGAAGAAACCCAGCCTTCTGTCTTGATGCCCGCCACCACGGCCGCAGGCCAGACGGTGGAAGTGCTGCGAATGGTCTGCACTTCGCCGTTCGGGTCGGCATAGGTGGCTTCCATCAGCAGCTCCTGCGGCTGCCTGCGCTCGGGGATGTCGTTGATGGTGAGCTTGCCGGCGCCATTGCGGTCCAGCGTCAGCGGCAGTTTGTCGGCAATCACACGCTGGTCCTGCGACGAGGTGCTTTCCTCTTCGCCCTGGTTGCCGGCGGTGCCGCGGCCGGTGCTTGGCGGCGAGAAATTGAACTCGTCGAAATCGCTGTAGCTCAGGGACTTGCCGCGCACCAGCGCCGACACCCGTACGGGCAGGGCCACGGCGCCGCCGCCCGCCACGTAATTGATCTGCACGTCGGTTGGCACGGACTTCACATTGACGAGTGGCTTTTTGTCGGAAGGATTGATACGGCCTTCAAGCACCGGCAAACGGAACTCTTCCACACGGAACTGCCCGCTGGAAAAACTGCGCTCGCGGCTGCCACGTTCGCCCCGGAGTTGCACCTCATACACGCCCAGCTTGGCAGCAGGCGGAATGGCAAAGGTGTTTTCGGCGCTTTGCCCGCCCGTGGCGGTCTTGCGCCAGGTGATGGGCTGGGTGTATTGCTGGCCGCTGCCGACATGGGTCACGACCAGCGTGGCCGGCGCGCCCTCGGGCAGGCCAAAACCCTTGCTGGTTTCAGTGCGCAGCAGGTGTTTCATCGACACCGTTTCGCCGGCGCGGAACAGTGTGCGGTCAAAGACAGTGTGTGCCCGTTCGTTGGGGAGGGGATCGCGGCTGGTCGGCACGTTAAAGCGCCAGGGCTCAATGCCCTTGTGCCAGTCGCTCCAGGTGAAGGCCAGGTCTTCAACACCGCTGACCGTGCTGCGTGCGCTGACAAAGTAGGCATTGGCAGAGTTGTCACCCGAGCAGCGTGGCGGCTCGGAAGACAGGCCGCTGAAATTGGCGATGCCCTGTGCGTTGGTGACAGCCTTGGCGATCTCGGTGCCGTTGCAGCCCGAGACGCGCACCGTGGCGCCAGCCACCGGGGCGCCCTTGTCGAGCGTGGTGACCCAGGCCAGCGAGTTCTCGCGGCCCAGCTTGAAGTGCACGCCCAGGTTGGTCACCAGGGCGGAAGTGCGCACATACATGGTCCGGCTGTTGCCGTAGCGTTCGTCGAGCAGCGAGCTGCCCAATTTTTGCGAAGCGATCTCTACCACGTGAAAACCGGGTGCCAGCGGTATGCCGACCACCTCAAACGGGCGTGGGTCGGTGCCTGCGGCGGGCTTGGGCAGGTCCAGTGTCTTTACGCCGGCCTGGCCGGCCAGCAGCGACACCATGCGCGATTGCACGTAGTCCCGGTCGCGTGACTCCAGCGGTTTGGGAAGGGGCCCCTTGATGTCGGCAGCAGCCGTCTTGCGCGAAACCTGGTAGTCGTCGTAACGCTGCACCTTGCGGAACCACGCGATGATCTCGGCGTCGGTGCGGGGCTGGAGGTCACTGACCTTTCCGGCCGGTGCCGTGCCGGGCGTGAGCCCTTTCACGGGCAGCAGGGCTTCGACATTGCGCAGCGTGACGGGCAGCAGGGCCGGGTCGCCCGGTTTGGTGTTGGGTTCGGCAAAGCGTTCGACGATGCCGAAGGGAGAGGCGGCGAACTTGGCCAGTGGCGGCATGGAGCCGGTAGCCACCTTGAGCGGGAAGCTGTCGGCATTGCGCAGCGTGCGGCCCGAAGCGTCCTTGAAACCTTTGGGAAGCTCCAGCATGAACTGCGCCTGTTCGGGAAACAGCGGCTTGAAGGTGACGTTGCTGACCAAGCTGTCGCCGTCACTGTTGCCTTCCTCGAAGGCGGGCTTGAACGTGTCCTTGTCGCCCTTCAGGCGAATGGCCTCGGCCAGCTTGCGCGGCACGGGGGTATTGAAGTTCAGGGTCATGGGCCGCATCGGCAGGCAGGCCGACTGGGCGTTTTCGCGTTCGCAGGTGAAGCTGGCCGCAAACGGCTCGCGTACCTGGAAGTTGTAGCGTTTCTCGACTGAATTGGGAATGCCGCTGGGTGTGCTGACGCCTTTGCCGTACACCAGTTGCACCTTGGCGGCCGACGTCAGGCGCCGGTTGCAGGTCAGGGTGGCGTAGCGCAGCGGATCCTGGGCTGCGGCCTTTTCCAGGCCCAGCGACTTGAGCAGTTCGTTGCGCTCGTTACCGTCGATGAGCTTGACAGGAACACGTTCACCCAGGCCTTCCACGTTGCACCAGACGTTTTCGCGAATGCTGGCCAGTGTGGCGGCGCCGTTGAACTGCAGCACGAAGTACTGTTCTTCGTCGATGCGCTCATAGGTGCCGGGGCGAAGGTTCTGGATGAAGGGGCCGCCGGTGTTGAATTTATAGGAAGTGTTGCCGCCCACGGGCTGGCTCTTGGGAGACTTGAAGGTGCTGACCACCTGTACCGAACAGCTCACGCCGGGTGGCAGGTCGTTTTCAAATTCGAAAGCCCATTCGCGTTCGTTGATCCAGCGGCCGGAGCCCTTGGTGGCCTGCGCGTCGCTGCAACTCAGCGACAGCGGGGCAGGTGCCTTGGGGTCGCCGAAATTGACGGCGCCTTCGTCAAATTTGGCGACGATTTGCCTGACACGCGCGACTTCGCCCTGCGGCGAAAGACTGGTGATTTGCAGGGCATGGGCATGCAGCGAAACAGCCGCGATCAGTGCCAAAGCGGCTTTTTTCATTATTGGGCTCACGTTTTCCTCTCCTTCGGGAGGCCAAGCGTAGCCGATTTGGATGTAACAAAATGTCCCGTGAAATGGGCAAAAACCGCCCAAAAAAAGCGGGCCTGAAGCCCGCTGGGGTGATTTTTCAGAGGGCCTTCAGCGAAAAGCGGAAGGCCCCTGCGTCAGGACGCTCAGCTGAAGTTCACTGGCACAAAAATTTTGCTGTCGCCCCGCTGTATCAGAAGCGCCACGGATTTCTCCGCTTTGGCTACGGGCGGCACCTATTCGGTCGATCGTTTCCCTATTGCCTGTGGATTCATCTACTCCATGCGCGCGAACCGCTTGACAAGACTGTCAGGACTTCCTGGTCAGGTGATGAAAGATTTTTGTGCTCACCAAACGAGCAACGCCATTTGCTTCTGCGTTCAATTCTCTCGAAAAACCCGCTATCTAGTCTGAGCGGTCGCGGTTGGCTGCTCATGTTCAGTTGTTGTGATGCGGGTGAATTTTCACCATCGCGTGTGGTTACCTCTGCTCGGTCCGCGCTAAAGCCGCTTGATTAAAACGTTTGCTGGACTTCCTCTGCGTTAACTAATGAAAACGACTTGTGGCGGTCAGACGACGAGTGCGATTTGATTTGGTTTGCGGGATCCGTTCAACATAAACTGGCAATGACTACCAATAAATAACAAACGGGCAGGGAGTGTATGACTCAGGCAGAAGCAGCTGTGGCGAAGGAGACGCCAGCGCACGCACAAAGAACCAATAAGACAAGTTGTATTGCCGCTGTTTGTGTCGCCAATGTGTCTTCTTGCGCTGCAGCCTTCGGGTTGCCTGCCCTACTCCCGCTCGCCCGTTTTCATCGGGATGCCATCTACTCGGCCAATCCGGCTTCCCGGCTTGGGTGATGGCTTTCACTCCCGTAACCAAACTCGAAACCGCAGTGCCCACGGCCCAGGCACGCGAGGCTGACTTTAAGAAGCTTGTAGCCCAAGGCTATATCTCCGGTCACGCCACACGAGACAAAACCCGAGAACGCGTCGAGCTCAAGCGCGACCTAGCCACCCAACGCGAAACCCTCACCACCTTGAAGGCATCTGTCGTCGGCGTCGCGCAGCAACTCGCTATTCACACCACAGGCGCCGTCACCGAAGCACAAGCCCTGATGATCATCGCGTCCGAAGGCCCACAGTTCACTGTCGAAGTCACGCTGGAGAACAAGGACGTCGGCTTCGTCAACGTCTGCAACGGCGCCGAGATTAAGCTTGAAACCTTTCCCTCCATGCGCCGTGTCACCGTGCAGGCCAGCGGGATCTCGTTACGGCCGGCGCCGTCAACGACAAAAAATGAGGCGCGATTTTTCCGGTGACGCTGGCCCTAAAGACCAAGCAAATCAACGTACAAGGAAAGATGATCCAGCTGACGCCTGGGATGAACCTGATCGCAGAAATCGAAACCGGGCAGCGGCGCGTGATTGAGTATTTAATGAGCCCAATTCAAAGGGCGGGGAGTGATAGTTTGAGGGAGCAACGAGTGCTTTTCGGCTCCTCGGCTGTTGCCTTCACCTTCACCATTGGTTACCGACAATTTCTTTTTTTCAGGGGAAACAAATAGATGAGTAATTTGTGAAGCTTCAAACCTGTCATGAATTGAATATCTTCTTTTAAAAATAAATATCCATCCAATTTTCGAAGGAAATTTAGGATTTCAGTTATGAAACAAATATTTATTGCCCTTTATCAAATACACCCGCTGTTCCCAGCAGCTTATTTGTTTCTTTTTTCAGTTGGAATTCTTGCTCCAGGGATCTACTGTCTGATAAGAAATATTCCATATTCGTTGGGAATTATTTGGAGAAATTCCAGACGAGGTGATCTATTTGCTCAAATGGTCATCGCTGTGTATTCTTTTTTTGTATTGATAAGTTTCGTTTGTTTAATCCTTGTTTTACTTAAGTGAGAAAAAATATGGCTGGTATCCCCGCTCAAGCGTTAATCACAATTTATATGGACGTTACTGGGGTCGCGGTTGGTGCCGTCGACAATGTTGTTCAAACTATCAACGCCAGTTCCACCATGGAGACGGCCGCAGGTGTCGTTCAGGTTGTAGCGGCGGTAACGGGGCCAATTCCGGGTGTTGGAGCCGTAACAAACACCATCGCTCTGACTATGGGCGCAGTCACCGCAGATCCAAACGGTGCGACGCCCGGACAGCTCATTAGTGCAATTGGGAGTGTGGTTGGAATCGTTGGTAGTTTGCTTGCCGTTGGTGGAGTCGCGGTTCCCGCATTAGTAGTCGTTGGGCTCACGCTAACTGTCGCAGGTGCTGCCTACAACTTTTACGACCTTTATAAAAAATACCATCCCGATCCAGCACCGATCAATCCTGCGGTTGACCAGTGCTATAAAGATGCGTGCCGCTTCGTAAACAGCCGCGACCCATTGGTTCTGGACCTCGATGGCGACGGCCTGGAACTGGCAGGAGCCAACGGCGCTACCCTCTTTGACCACAACGCTGACGGCATCAAAACCGGCACAGGCTGGGCTAGACCGGATGACGGACTTCTGGTTCGTGACCTCAACGGCAACGGCACCATAGATACCGGCCGGGAACTCTTTGGTGTAGACACCATTAAGAGCAACAGCACACTGGCTACTGACGGCTTCGATGCCTTGGGTGATCTGGACGCCAACGGCGACGGTTTCATCACCAATGCAGATGCCGCATATGGTGATCTCAAGATATGGCAAGACGCTAATCAGGACGGCATTACCCAGAGCGGCGAGCTCAAGACGCTGACCGAGCTCAACATCACCAGCATTGGCGTCAACGGAAGCGGCACGGGCCCACAAGCGGGGCAGGTCATCAACAACAACACCGTAGCTTTGAGCGCCACGTTCACCCAGAACGGCCAGACGCATACCGTCGGCGCGATCGACCTCGAAACCAACAACTTCTTCACGGAGTTCCCGCCTGAAGTGGTGGATGAGGCGGGCAACCCTGTCCCCATCACCGAGCAAGCCCAGGCATTGCCGCAGATGGATGGCTCCGGGATGGTGCGCAACATGAGGGCTGCGGCCAGCATTGACGGTGATTTTGCGAGTGCACTGCAGACCTTTGCCGCCGCTACCACGCGGGGCGATCAGCGCAACCAGCTGGATGGACTGGTCCTCAAGTGGGCGAAAACCTCCGATTATTTTGGTCAAACGCCCGCTGGTTTTAACGCCAGCATCACTTACAACCTTCCTGCCGGGATGACGGAGATCGAATATATGAAGATGATTCATATACTCGAAGCATTCAACGGTAGCCGGTTCTATGGCGACGAAAATGGTGGCCCTCGCCCTGCGGGCTTTACCGTGCGTCTGGAGACAGATCCGTACGACGGACGCGCGGTTTATCACTACATTATCAGCCCACCTGCACAGCAGATTGCACTGCTGCAACAAGCCTATGAAGCGCTCAAGAACAGTGTTTATGACGCACTTGTCTTGCAGACTCGCCTTAAGCCTTATACCGATGCTATCGAACTGGCAATCGATAATCCAAGCCTAACATTGGACTTTACTGCCGTCTCCGCAATGTTTGAGTCAAGGTTCAATGCCGATGCGTCAAACGCGGTATTTGATTTGCTGGACATGCAAAAGTATGCGGGTGACCAGATGCGAGGCATGGGATGGTCTGTCTATAGCACCCTTGACACCCTTGTCCGGTCTGGAACTCCGTCATTGGCTTTGCAGGCAGCTTTGGATGCAGAGCATATTGAATTGGTCGCCGCCGGTGTTCAAGCTGGGGCGGTAAGCAATGCCACCGGCGCGATTTTGCTGGGTAACTCGCTCGACAACTCGTTGACCGGGAGCGCAGGTGATGATTACCTGTATGGGGGCGCGGGCAACGACACACTCACAGCCGCAGGCGGCACCAACGTGCTGGACGGTGGCGACGGCGACGACATACTCACCGGCGGCTATGGCGGGCACGACACGCTGCTGGGCGGCGCCGGTAACGACATCATGACAGTGCTGGGCAGTTACAGCAGCGACAACGTGTTCGAAGGCGGTACCGGCAACGACACCATGACCGGCAGCTACTGGACAGATACCTATCGATTCAACCTGGGCGATGGGCAAGACACGATCATCGAGACGCAGACGAACAACAACATTACCGACAAGCTGGTCTTCGGAGGTGGCATTGCGGTCAGTGACATCAGTGCACTGCGCTCGGGCAACGACCTCGTGTTCAGCCACGTAAATGGGGTCGACAAGGTCACGGCCAAAGACTGGTTTGTCAGCGCAGGCAACCAGCTCGAGTCGATCGAGTTTGCCGATGGCACCGTGTGGACGGGCGCAGCCGTGACGGCAGCGGCGCTGATCGTCACCGGCACGGCCGGTGACGACGTCATGACCGGCACGGTCATGAACGACACCCTGCGCGGTATGGGTGGCAACGACAACATCACGGGCGGGGCTGGCAACAACGTGCTGGACGGCGGTGATGGCGACGACGTGCTCAGCGGCGGCTACGGCGCCAGCGACACGCTGCTGGGCGGCGCCGGCAACGACACCATGACAGTGTTCGGCGGCTACAGCAGCGACAACGTGTTCGAGGGCGGCACCGGCAACGACACGATGACCGGCAGTTACTGGAACGACACCTACAAGTTCAATCTGGGTGACGGACAGGACACCATCATCGAGACGCAGACGAACAACAATGTCACCGACAAGCTGGTCTTCGGCAGCGGTATCGCCGCCAGCGATATCAGTGCATTGCGATCAGGCAACGACCTGGTGTTCAGCCATGTGAATGGGGTCGATAAAGTCACCGCAAAAGACTGGTTTGCCAGTGTAGCGAGCCAGCTCGAGCGCATCGAGTTTGCCGACGGTACGGTGTGGACAGGCGCGGCCGTGACCGCATCGGCGCTGATCGTCACCGGCACCGCCGGGGACGACGTCATGACCGGCACGGTCATGGATGACACCCTGCGCGGCATGGGTGGCAACGACAACATCACTGCAGGAGGCGGCACCAACGTTCTTGATGGTGGCGACGGTAACGACGTACTCACGGGTGGCTACGGCGGGCACGACACCTTGCTGGGCGGAGCCGGCAACGACATCATGACGGTGTTGGGCAGCTACAGCAGCGACAACGTGTTCGAGGGTGGTACCGGCAACGACACAATGACCGGCAGTTACTGGAATGACACCTACAAGTTCAACCTGGGTGACGGACAGGACACCATCATCGAGCTGGCCAGCAACAACAACGTGACCGACAAGCTGGTGTTCGGCCCAGACATAGCCGTTGTCGATATCACTGCAGTGCGATCTGGTAATGATCTGGTGCTCGGTCATTCCAATGGCCTGGACAAAATTACAGTCAAGGATTGGTATGTCGCAGACGGCAGCCAGCTCGAACGAATCGAGTTTGCAGACGGCACGGTATGGACGGGAGCCGCTGTAACGGCTGCGACCATGGAAATATTTGGCACCAGCGGTAACGATGTTCTCAGCGGCAATAGCGCTTACACAGAATTTCTGTATGGCGTGGGTGGCAACGATACCTTATATGGTGGCAGCAATGACACGCTTTATGGCGGTGATGGCAACGATGCTTTGTATGGTGGAGGCAATAACGAAACGTTTGACGGCGGGGATGGCAATGACACCTTGACCGGCTACTGGGGGGGCAGCAACGCGACCTTCATCGGTGGCGCCGGCAACGACGTGATCACCGGGTCTTACTACAACAACAAGTACATCTTCAACCTGGGCGATGGCCAGGACACTGTCAGCAATTACGACGGTGTCCACAGTGGCTATACCGACACATTGATCTTTGGTGCGGGCATTGATCCGGCCAACGTGACGGCCACGCGTTCCGGTATTGACATGGTGTTCAAGGTTACAGGCAGTACCGATCAGATCACAGTGCAGAACTGGTTCTATGACACAGCAGGCGGATTCCAGATCGAGCAGATCAAGTTTGCCGATGGCACGATCTGGAGCGCTCCAGCCTTGACCACTGCCGCGCTGGAGGTGTTTGGCACCAGCGGTAACGACATTATCAGCGGCTCCGGGGTGTATGTGGATATTTTGCACGGCGCTGGCGGTAACGACACTCTGTATGGTGACACCAACGACACGCTCGATGGCGGGGACGGCAATGACAGCCTCAATGGCTTCTGGGCAGGAAGTGACGTGACCTTCATCGGCGGCGCTGGCAACGACGTGATCACCGGGTCTTACTACAACAACAAGTACATCTTCAACCTGGGCGATGGCCAGGACACTGTCAGTAATGACGATGGTGTTCACAGTGGCTATACCGACACACTGACCTTTGGTGCGGGCGTTGGCGCTGACCAGATCTGGCTGCGCCAGGTGGCCAACAACCTTGAAGTGGGCGTCATCGGCACCACTGATACCGTCACGCTGAATAACTGGTACCTCGGTAGCCAATACCATGTGGAGCAGTTCAAGACTGGCGACGGAAAGGTGTTGTTGGACAGCCAGGTGCAAAACCTGGTGGACGCCATGGCGGCCTTTGCACCACCGGCTGCGGGGGAAACCTCTTTGCCTGCCTCTTATCAGGCCAGCTTGCAGCCTGTCATTGCGGCGAATTGGCAATAGTGTTCATCGGCTAAACCTGCCTGCAGCCCCTGGATGCCCGACCCAGGGGCCGCGTGCTTCAACTACCCGAAATTCACCGGCACAAAAATTTTGCTGTCGCCCCGCTGTATCAGAAGCGCCACGGATTTCTCTGCTTTGGCCACGGTGGCGCGCACCTGGTCGATGTTTTTCACCGGAACGCCGTTGATGGACAGCAATACATCGCCAACCTGCACCCCGGCCATTGCCGCCGGGCCGCTGGCCTGCTGGACCACCAGGCCGTTGTCCACGCCGGCTTCCTGCTTTTCATCGGGCTGCAGCGGGCGCAGCGCCAGGCCCAGCTTGCCCTGGTTGGGCGTGTCCTTTTTGGCTGCGGCCTGGGCCGTCTTCTCGTCGGCATTGGCCAGCCTGGCAGTGACCACCTTGGCGGCGCCCTGCCGCCAGATGTCCAGCCGGATGCTGTCGCCGGGCGCTGCCAGGCCAATCAGTGCGGGCAGGTCGCCCGAGGAGACGATGGGCTGGCCGTTCACGCCACGGATCACGTCACCCGACTGCAGGCCGGCCTTGTCTGCCGGGCCCCCTTTTTCCACACTCGAAACCAGCGCGCCTTCGGGCTTGTCCAGCTTGAAGGAGTCGGCAAAGGACTGGTTGACCTCCTGCACCGCCACGCCCAGGCGGGCATGTTCGACCTTGCCGGTGGCCACGATCTGGTTTTTGATGCGGACCGCCACGTCGACCGGGATGGCGAACGACACGCCCTGGTAGCCGCCGCTGCGGGTATAGATCTGGGAGTTGATGCCCACGACTTCGCCGCGCGCGTTGAACAGCGGGCCACCCGAGTTGCCCGGGTTGACCGCCACGTCGGTCTGGATGAAAGGCACGGCGCTGTCGTCAGGCAGCGAACGGCCCTTGGCGCTGACCACGCCGGCAGTGACGGTGTTTTCAAAGCCGAAGGGCGAGCCGATGGCCAGCACCCATTCGCCGACCTTGAGCTCGCTGATCTTGCCGAGCGTCACCACGGGCAGGTTTTTGGCGTCAATGCGCAGCACCGCCACGTCGGTCTTGGGGTCGGCGCCCAGTACCTTGGCGCGGTATTCGCGCCGGTCGGTCAGCTTGACGGTGACCTCTTTTGCATCGCGCACCACGTGGGCGTTGGTCAGGATGATGCCGTCAGGGCTGACGATGAAGCCCGAACCCTGGCCGCGTGTGGGCATTTCCTGCTGCTGGCCGCCGCGGCCGCCACGGGCGCCCGGGCCCTGCTGGAAGCGTTTGAAGAATTCGAAGAACGGATCACCGGAGGGCGTGTCGTCGTCATCGCCGTCGTCCTGTGCCATCGGGGAGTCGTTTCGTACTTTGGTGGTGCCGGTCACGCTGATGTTGACGACCGCCGGGCCATAGCGTTCGGTGATCTGCGAGAAGTCGGGCAGGGCCATGGGCACCGAGGTTGGGGTGCCGGCGGTAATGGCCGGAGGGACGGCCGCCGTGGCGGCAGGGTGCACGGCGTTGAGTGCACTGACGCCGGCGCCGCCTATGGCACCTGCAGCCAGAAGTGCAGCGACAAGCCGGGTATTTTTCAATGCTTCAGATTTCATGGATGGGCTTCCTTGCGTTGAGGGCACACACCGGTGCCGATGCGTACAACTATGGGGTGGCAGCCTTAGGCGGGGCTTAAATTTGCGCGACGCACGAAGGGCAGCGCTGCGGGCGTGAATTTTGATAAAAAGTGGCTGTAGCCAGCAATAGGACTGCGCGAGAAGCTATAAAAATGGTAGCAAATGATGGCTGCTAGCCGGTGGTTTCATCCGCCGAAAAGCGGACTTCAACCCGCAGCCCGCCCAGGGACTCCGATGTGCCGAGCTGCAGCGTCGCGCCGTGCCGCTCGGCAATCACCTTGACGATGGCCAATCCGAGGCCGCTGCCGGTTTCGGGAGATATCGCTGATCCAGCCGACCCACCCGCCGTGTCCGTGACGCTGGCGGCGCGAAAGAAGCGGTCAAACACGCGGTGACGGTCTTCCGCGGCGATGCCCGGGCCGCTGTCTTCCACGGTCAGCGTCGGCTGGCCGTCCTGCAGGTCCAGCGACACGTCGACCCGGCCCGCCACCGGCGTGTACTTGACGGCGTTGTCCAGCAGGTTGCGCAGCAGGATGCGCAGGGCCTCGCCTTGGCCTTTCACCTGCACAGGCTGCAGCGGCTCGCTGCCGGCCAGGCCCAGGTCAATTTGCCTGTGGCCCGCATGGGGCAGCACATCGGCCACGGCCAGCTTCACCACATCGCGCAGGTCCACCAGGGCGGCAGAGGCAGGTGCCTGGCCTGAATCGGCTTCGGCTTGTGCCGTGCCAGCGGTTTCCTCGCGGGCCAGCACCAGCAGCTGCTCGGCCAGCCGTATCGCCCGGTCGATGCCCTGGTTCAACCGGCCGATGGCGGCCTCCCGCACGGCAGGCTCTTCGTCGTTTCGGCGAAGGGCCTGCGCCTGCAGCTTGAGCGCCGTCAGCGGCGAGCGCAGCTCGTGTGCTGCATCAGCCACAAAATGCCGCTGCGCCTCGAAAGCGCCGCGCACCCGGTCAAACAGCAGGTTCAGCTCTTCAACCAGCGGCCGCACTTCGTCAGGCAAACCGTCGTCGGCCAGCGGCGACAAATCGTCGGCCGGGCGCCCGGCCACCTGCCGCCGTGCACGCTCGATGGGCGCCAGCGATCGGCTGATGACCCACCACACGGCCAGCATCAGCAGCGGTGTGAGATAGGCAAAGGGCAGCACGGCGCGCACGGCCAGCGTGCGGGCGCGCGCCGAGCGGGCGTCCAGGTCCTGCGCAATCTGCACGGTTTGCAGCGCGGTCTGCAGGGTGTAGACGCGGTACCGGTTGCCGTGCGCTTCGACGTCTGAAAAGCCGAGCACTGCGCGCGGCGGAAGCGCCGAGCGGGTGGAACGGAAAATCTGTGTGCCGTCCTGGCCCCAGATCTGCACATACACCTCGAAGCGGTCGTCCTCATCGGCTTCGTCCAGAGGAATGTTGAGTGGAATGCCGCTGCGCAGGGAGCGCGCCATTTGCTGCAAATGGTCGTCGAACATCGCGTCGGCCTGCTGCAAGGCGCCGCGGTAGGCCGTGGCCGCCTGCAGCAGGGCCGCCAGAAAAATTGCCGCCAATATGAACCAGAGTAGGCGCCTCCTCAAAGAATGCGTTGCCGATTTTTTCACAGCTTCGATCATTGCTTGGGCACCAGATAGCCCAGGCCGCGCACGGTCTGGATCACGTCGTTGCCAAGTTTTTTACGGACACCGTGGATGTAGACCTCGACCGCGTTGCTGCTGATGTCGTCTTTCCAGCTGAAGAGCTTTTCCTCAAGCTGCGCGCGTGACAGCACCACGCCCGGGCGTGCCAGCAAGGGTTCGAGCACCGCCCATTCGCGTGCCGAGAGCGACACCGGCTGGCCATTGAGGCTGGCTTCGCGCGTGGCGGGGTTCAGGCTCACGCCCTTGTGTTCAAACGCCGGTTCGGCCCGGCCCGCACTGCGCCGTATCAGCGCGCGAATGCGTGCCAGCAGTTCGTCGGTGTCATAGGGTTTGACGACGTAGTCGTCGGCGCCGGCATCCAGCCCGGCGATGCGGTCGCCGACCGCATCGCGCGCCGTGGCCACCATCACCGGGGTGGTGTTGCGGCGAGCCCGCAAAGCGCGCAGCACTTCCAGGCCGTCACGCTTGGGCAGGCCGAGGTCCAGCAGCACCAGGTCGTACTGTTCGCTGTTCAGGGCCTCGTCGGCCATGCGGCCGTCACGCACCCAGTCGACGGCATAGTGCTCACCGCGCAGCACCTGCAGCACGGTCTCGCCGATCATGGCGTCGTCTTCAACGAGCAGTAATCGCATTGGAAGATGTACGGTTTTGGAGAAATTGCCGGGGAGCCCGCAAGCTGGTGGGCCATTGGGGGCCATTGGCCGGATTATCCGGCCAATGCCTGGCCAAGGCTTATGTCAGCCTTAAACGAAAAGGCAAAGCCGCCATACCGCGGCGAGGAGCGCAAGTGCCCCCCGGGGTCATGCCATACTCCGGCAGCCGTGACTGCCCTGGCAGGCGCCTTGTTCAACATGACGTTTACACCATGCCCTTTGTCAGCCTGATGTGTCCCCAATGCGCCGCGCCGCTGCCGCGTGCGGCTTATTGGCGCACGGTCACCTGCAGCTACTGCGGGGCCACCGTCAGCCGCGGCGCAGAAACCATCCGTGCCGCCTCGTTTCACGAAGCCTGGCTGCGGGTGCACCAGGCGGTCGATCTCCCGGCGCGCATGGTGTCCGTCGGCGAACGGCAATATGGGCTGCTGGCCGGCCTGGGCGGCGGCGAGTCGTCGCAGGTCTTTCTCGCGCAGCGCGTGCATCCTTTCGGCGAGCGCGTGACGCTCAAGCTGGCGCGCACCGACGGCGCAACCGCCGTGCTGCAGCAAGAGGCGGAGACCGTCAGGCAATTGCAGGGGCTTAAAACAGCAGGCTCGGCTTACTTCAGCCAGCGCCTGCCGCAGCTCGTTGCTTCAGGCACCGCGCGGGACGGCACGTCGCCCGAGCGGCATGCGCTGGCGCTCAGGCATCCCACGGGATTCTGGGGCAGCCTTGCCGACGTCATGCGTGGGCATCCAACGGGCGTGGACGCCCGCCATGCCGTCTGGATGTGGCGGCGTGTGCTGGAGGTACTGGCCTATCTTCATGACAACAGCTGGCAGCATGGCGACCTGTGCCCGGAGCATTTGCTCGTGCACCCGCGCAACCATGGCGTCCAGATGATTGGCTGGGCGCGGGCGCGGCATGGCGGGCATGGGGCGGTGCAGGACCTGATGCAGCTGGCGTGGAGCATACGCATGCTGTTGAGCGGCCAGGCCGGCAGCGGCGAGCATCCGCCGTCTCTGCCCGCAACCACCCCTGCGCCGCTGGCCGCGCTATTGCTGGCTGGCAGCGAAGATGCCCGTTGGTGCGCACAGCATGGCGCGCGCGGGTTGCTGGCGCAACTGGGCCAGGCGGCCGAGCAGTCTTTTGGCGTGTCGCGTTTTGTCGTTTTTCACCCGACTGCAGCGTCCGCCCTGCACTGAATCAGAATTACTGAATTACCAAAAGAGGAGCCGACTTCATGGGACACGGAAATTATTCATACGCTGCACATGCGGCCATGGTGGCCAACCGATCTGCCAGCCCACACACCGAGGTCTTTACCCAACGGGCCTGCCACGCGCTGATGGACCCGCGCGGGCTCAAGGTCCGGGAGTCGCGCGACAGTGCCGACCACCCGGCGTCGCTGGCCGTCGTGTTCGCACTGGACGTTACCGGCTCGATGGGAGACATCCCCCGCATCCTGGCGCAGCAGGAGCTGCCGACGTTCATGAAGCTGCTGGGCGATTGCAACATCCCCGATCCGCAGCTGATGTTCATGGCCATCGGTGACGCCACATCTGACCGGGCGCCGCTGCAGGTGGGTCAGTTTGAATCCACCGCCGAGTTGATGGACCAATGGCTGACCTGGAGCTATCTGGAGGGAGGCGGTGGCGGCTCGGGCAGTGAAAGCTACGAGCTGGCTTTCTACACCGTTGCCCAGCACACCGACCTGGACTGCTGGGCCAAGCGAAAAAAGCGCGGCTACCTGTTCATGACCGGTGACGAGCTTCCCTATCCGGCCGTGTCACGGCACCAGGTGGAGGCCCTTTTCTCTGAAAAACTGGATGAAGACATCCCGATCGAGGAAGTCATTGCGGCAGCCGCCGAAAACTACCACCTTTTTTTCCTGATCCCCGACCTGGAGCGCCGGCGCAACTGCGAAAAGCGCTGGCGCGAGTTGCTCGGAGAAAACGTCATCTGTATGGAGTCTCCCGAAGACGCATGCGCAGTCGCGGCGGCCATCGTCGGGCTGACGGAGCGTGCCTTGCCGGATTTGGGTGCCGTGGCGCGCGTCCTCAAGGCCAGCGGCGCCACGCCCGAGCGCACGGGCTCGGTCTTGCGTTGCCTGGATGCCTATGCTGCTCACCTGGATCCGTCCAGCATTCGTCACCTGCATGCGCAGGCGACCGGCGCGGCGCCGGTCAGGTCGGGCTGGTGGCGGCGCCTTTTCGGTTGAGCGGGCGGGTGTGCTGAACGGCCGTGGCGCGGCCCCGTCCCGGCTGGTGTCGCTGCTTGGCCTTGGCTTTGGCGACTGCGGCAAGGGGCTGTTCACCGATTTCCTGTGCCGCCAATGGCAGGCCGGGGCGGTAGTGCGTTTTAACGGCGGCGCGCAGGCGGGCCACAACGTGGTCCTGCCCGACGGCCGGCACCATACCTTTTCCCAGTTTTGCGCGGGCACCCTGGTGCCGGGCGTGTTGAGCGTCCTGGCCAGCCCGGTCGTGGTGCACCCGACGGCCTTGCTGGTCGAGCATGCCGCGTTGCAGGCACTCGGAATTCCGGACGCGCTCGCGCGTTTGCGCATCGACGCGCGCTGTCGCATCAACACACCGTTTCACCAGGCGGCCGGCCGGCTGCGCGAATTACGGCGCGGCGCGGCCAGCCACGGAACCTGCGGGGTGGGCGTGGGGGAAACCGTGCGCCACGCGCTGGCGCATCCGGGCGAAGTGCTGTGCTATGGCGACTTGCTGGCGCCAGCCCGCGCGCACGACAAGCTCGAAGCCATCCGGCGGCGCCTGCTGGCCGGGTTTGACGCGTCGGCCGGCTCGGCTACGCAGCCAGCCGCGTGGCAGCAAGAGCAAGGGCTGCTGAGAGATGCCAGTGTGTCCGCCCGATGGCTCGCCTCCGTGGCAGAACTGGCCCGGCAATGCAAACCCACGCAGAGCCCGGAGATCGCCCGGGAACTCCAGGGATGCGGCACCGTGCTCTTTGAAGGCGCACAAGGTGTTCTGCTGGATGAATGGCATGGCTTTCATCCGCATACGACCTGGAGCAGCATCCATCCCGCCTCGGTAGAGTCGGTGGTCGCCGATTTGGGGCTGACCGGCCCCATCATGCACCTGGGCATCTTGCGAAGCTATCTCACAAGGCACGGCAACGGACCCCTGCCCACGTTTGATGCTGCGCTCGATGTGCTGGCGGAGCCCCACAACACGGGTGACGGCTGGCAAGGGCGTTTTCGCAGGGGGCACGCCGATGCGGTGCTGCTGCGTTATGCGCTGGAGATCACTGGAAAGCTCGATGGCCTGCTATTGAGTCACCTGGACGTATTTGACGCCGGCTTGCCTGGCGGGGGCGTGAACCTGTGCACCGCGTACGAAGCGGCGCCCGAGGCTGGCGACGCCCTGTTATGCCAAAGAATCGCTCATGGGGAAGGCCGTGAACGTGGCAACGGGCTGGTTGAGCGTCTGCTGCCCGGCAACGGGCATGACCTGCAGCACCAGTCGAGGCTGACAGCTTTGCTGGCGAGAGCGCAGCCGGTGTATGAAGGCCAGCCGCTGCGCTCGGCGTCGGCATTGGTGGCGCGTTTTCAGGCGCTCGCTGCCTGCCCGGTTCTGTACGGCGGCTTTGGGCCGAGCTTCAGCGCGGTTCGCGCCATGACCGGCACCTAGCGCGTCCAGGGGTCAGGAGAGCGAGGCCAGCCGCGCCCGGTGCCGCGTGATCTGGGCCTTGACTTGTGCCGGCGCAGTGCCACCCAGGATGTTGCGGGCGTTCAACGAGCCGCGCAGGCTCAAGCAGTCGTAGACGTCTTTTTCGATGTTGGGGTTGAATTCCTGCAGCACAGCCAGCGGCAACTCGGACAGGTCCACCGCATGGGTGGTGGCGGCTTTGACGGCGTGGGCCACGGTTTCGTGGGCATCGCGGAAGGGCAGGCCTTTTTTCACCAGATAGTCGGCCAGGTCGGTGGCGGTGGCGTAGCCGCGCAGCGCGGCCTTTTCCATGGCTTCGGGCTTGACGGTGATGCCGGCCACCATCTCGGCAAAGATGCGCAGCGTGTCCTTGAGCGTGTCGACGGTGTCGAACAGCGGCTCCTTGTCTTCCTGGTTGTCCTTGTTGTAGGCCAGGGGCTGGCCCTTCATCAGGGTGATCAGGCCCATCAGGTGGCCGACCACGCGGCCGGTCTTGCCGCGCGCCAGTTCGGGCACGTCGGGGTTTTTCTTCTGCGGCATGATGGACGAGCCGGTGGTGAAGCGGTCGGGAATGTGGATGAAGCCGAAGTTCTGGCTCATCCACAAGATCAGCTCTTCGCTCATGCGGCTGATGTGCACCATGGCGAGCGACGCGGCCGCCGTGAACTCAATTGCGAAGTCACGGTCGCTCACGGCGTCCAGGCTGTTCTGGCATACCTGCGGCTGGCCGCTTTCGTCGACCATGCCCAGCGTTTTGGCCACGCGTTCGCGGTCCAGCGGGTAGCTGGTGCCGGCCAGCGCTGCAGCACCCAGCGGCAGGCGGTTCACGCGCTTCCTGATCTCCAGCATGCGCTCGGCGTCGCGGCTGAACATTTCCACATAGGCCAGCATATGGTGGCCAAAACTCACCGGCTGGGCCACCTGCAGGTGGGTGAAGCCGGGCAGGATGACTTCGACATTTTTCTCGGCGATGTCAACCAGCGCTTTTTGCAGGTCGGTCAGCAGCCCGCCGATCAGGTCGATCTCACTGCGCAGCCAGAGGCGCACATCGGTGGCGACCTGGTCGTTGCGGCTGCGGCCGGTGTGCAGGCGCTTGCCGGCGTCGCCCACAAGCTGGGTCAGGCGCGCTTCGATGTTGAAGTGCACGTCTTCGAGATCCAGCTTCCACTCAAAAGCGCCGGAGTCGATTTCGGACGTGATTTGCGTCATGCCTTTCTGGATGTCGGCGTAGTCGGCGGCGGGAATGATCTTTTGCGCTGCCAGCATTTCGGCGTGAGCGAGCGAACCGGCAATGTCGGCTTGCCACAGGCGCTTGTCAAAAAACACGCTGGACGTATAACGCTTCACCAGGTCGCTCATGGGTTCGGAAAAAAGGGCGGACCAGGCTTGGGACTTTTTGTCGAATTGATTCACGTCGGGCTTTCTTTGAGGCAGTCACTGGCCGGTCTGTGGGGTAAAGCACGCCATTTCGGGCAGTTGCGCAGCCGGCCAGGCCTAAATAGTGTTTAACCCATGGCCGAATCGCCTTGGGCAGTGCAATACTCTTCCCAATGATTTTATCTGGGTGCCGGGCCCCGTGGGAAACCCCTGCCGTGCGCTGCCCCAGCCGATCCGTTTTTCCACGATACCGAAGTGCCGCCGACGTCCATGAAGCCTGTGCCCGATCAGAAGAATTTCAGCGAATCCACGTTGCTGGGCAGCTTTATTCCGGGCGATGAGGAAGCGGCGCCGCGCACTTCCAACCGCACCAGCATGTTTGATGCTTGCCACGTGGGTGTGGTTTTGCGTGCCGTGCTCTTTGTAGAGGCGGTGACCGGCGTGTGTGTGATGTTCGCTGCGCGTGAACCCCTGGACTGGCTGCTGAGCTTTTCGCTGCTCACCGGCGGTGTGCTGCCCGCCACCCTGGCCTGGCTGATTGCGGTGTGTGCGCTGAAGGGGCAGTTGAACCGGCTGGAGCCTTCGCACCAGTGGGCGGCGGGTATTGCACTGGGTGTTGTGTCGGGGCTGTACGGCTGTGGCTTGCTGGCCCTGCTGGGCCTGCTCCAGCCGGTGCCCTGGTGGGCCAGTGCGGCGGCGGGTGCCTTGCTGTCCGCCATGATGCTGGCGGGGCTGTTCTGGCGGGCCAAGGCGCGTACGCCGGCAGCCACGGCGGCACGCCTTGCCGAACTGCAATCGCGCATTCGCCCCCATTTCCTTTTCAATACCCTGAACAGCGCCATTGCGCTGGTGCGTGCCGAGCCCGCCAAGGCCGAGGCGGTGCTGGAAGACCTGAGTGAGCTTTTTCGCCATGCACTGGCCGATCCGGCCGAATCCGTGACGCTCGGCCAGGAGATCGCGCTGGCGCAGCGTTACCTCGCCATTGAGCAGATCCGCTTTGGTGAGCGGCTGCAGGTGCAGTGGAGCCTGGACACCGAAGCGGACCAGGCCAAGCTGCCGCCGCTGCTGTTGCAGCCGCTGGTAGAAAACGCCGTCAGGCATGGCGTGGAACCCAGCGCCAGCGGCGCGCAGCTGAAAATATCCACCCTCCGGCGAGGCAGCACGGTGGTGATCAAGGTGACCAATTCAACCCCCGCAGGCGCCGGTGAGCGCGGCCACGGGTTGGCGCTGGCCAATGTGCGCGAACGCCTTGCGCTGCTGCATGATGTCGAGGCGAAATTCAAGACCGTGTTCAAGGACGGCATATTTCAGGTTCGACTGGAGATTCCCGCATGACGCTCAAGGTATTGGTAGTTGACGATGAAGCCCTGGCGCGTTCGCGCCTGCGCACCCTGCTGGGCGATTGCACCGCCCCGGCCGCAGTGGCAGCAGCTGAAGCCGCCGATGCTGTTCAGGCCATGAAGGCCTTGCAGCGTGAGTCATTCGATGCGGTGCTGCTTGACATCCGCATGCCCGGCGTTGACGGTATCGCGCTGGCACGCACCATTGCTTCACTTGCACAGCCACCCGCCCTGGTGTTTGTCACGGCCCATTCCGAACATGCCGTGCAGGCCTTTGAACTGGAGGCCGTCGACTACCTCACGAAGCCGGTGCGCCTGGAACGCCTGCAGCAAGCGTTGCAGAAGGTAGAGCGTTTGGGCCAGGCTGCCCGGACGTCCACGGCGGATGTGGCGGAAGAAACGCTCATCATCCAGGACCGCGGCCGCACCGAGCGTGTGCCACTGGCCGAGGTGCTGTATTTCAAAGCCGAACTCAAATACATCACTGTGCGTACCGCGACCCGCAGCTACATACTCGATGGTTCCCTGAGCGAGCTGGAAGAGCGCCACGCGACCCGTTTCATGCGCATTCACCGCAACGCACTGATTGCGCGCCGGGCCGTGCGCGCGCTGGAAAAACATTTTGATCCAGAAGAGGGCGAGGGCTGGGCGGTACGGCTCAATGGTATTGATGAACTGCTGGCGGTGTCCAGGCGCCAGCTCAGCGCCGTTCGGGAAGCCATCGCGGCCTGATTACATTTCTCTTGCTGCTTCTTCCAATCCAACATCCTGTCTATGCATACACGTGCCGATTTCATCCAGCGGCACGTCAGCCGCTTCAGCAATGAGCCTGCCGTAGAGCGCCAGCTCGTACGCGACTTCTTCGGTGGCATGACTGGCTTTTATGTTGATATAGGGGCTAACGATCCGGTGCTGGATTCGCAATCGCAGCATCTGGAACAGATGGGTTGGACGGGCCTCCTCGTGGAACCTGACCCGGACTGTTGTGAGCTGCTGCGCAGGAGTCGAACCGGCGTGGTCATTGAAATGGCTTGTTCCAGCGCTGAAAACGCAGGAAGGTACCTGGATTTGAATCGGGCCGGACCCCATTCAACGCTCGAAGCGAGGCCTATTGCCATGGGCGCCGTGGTCCGTTCAACGGTACAGGTACGGTGCGAGACGCTGGATGCCATCCTGGAAGGAAATGCTGTGCCAGAGGGGTTTGATTTCCTGTCGATCGACATCGAGGGGCACGAACTGGTTGCGTTGTCCGGTTTCAACTTTGCACGCTGGCAGCCCCGCCTGGTGCTGATTGAGGATCACGTGACCCATCATAAAAAACACGACCTGATGCGCGGCAACGGCTACCAGCTGATTCTTCGAACCGGCTTGAACAGCTGGTACGTTCCGGCGAAAGCGTCCTACACATTTTCCTGGCCGGCTCGGTTTGAATACCTGCGTAAGTACTACCTGGGGCTTCCATTGCGCAAATTTCGTTACGCACGCCCCGGCACAAAAACGGATACGGGAGACATATGACCGAAGAACCCGCAGAGCGTGTCGTACGCGCGGCGCCTCCAGTGGTGCCGGGCGATCCTGAACAGCTGCATGTTCGGGTTCCGGTCGATATCCGCAGCATGTCGCTCGTGGTACTGGCGGGTCTCGCCTGCCTGTTTGTACTGCACTGGGCCAAGGCCGTCTTTATTCCGGTGATGCTGGGTGTGCTGTTCAGCTATGCTTTTTCACCGGTGGTCAACTGGTTTGAAACGAAACGCGTTCCACGCTGGCTGAGCGCTGCCGTGGTGTTGCTGACGATTGTGGGCAGCATCGGCACCACGGCGTATTCGCTCAGCGACGAAGCGGCGCAGCTGCTGGAAGCGCTGCCGGCTGCGGCACAGAAATTCCGCCAGGCCGTGAAGGTGCGCACCAACCAGTCTGACAGCGCCCTGGAAACCGTACAGAAAGCCGCCGCACAGCTTGAACAGGCCGCGCAGGAAAGCGCTGCGACCAGCAGTACGCGTGGGGCGATGCGTGTCGTGGTTGAGCCTGCCCGTTTCAACATCAAGAATTATCTCTGGTCAGGCACCATCGGGCTGATTGCACTGATCGGCCAGGCGACCGTGGTGGTTTTTTTCACCTACTTCCTGATGCTTTCGGGCGACAGCTTCCGGCGCAAGCTGATCAAGCTTGCGGGCTCCAGCATCAGCAGCAAAAAAATCACGCTGCAGGCTCTCAATGAGATCACCGACCAGATCCAGCGCTACCTGCAGGTGCAGCTCCTGACCAGTGCGCTGGTCGGGGTGCTGACCTGGCTGGCGCTCTGGGCGCTGCGGCTGGAAAACCCCGCTGTGTGGGGCGTTGCCGCTGCCGTGCTGAACCTGATTCCTTACGTAGGCTCTCTGGTCACGGCGGCGACGTCGGCCCTGGTGGCCTTTATGCAGTTTGGCTCGCTCAACATGGCGCTGGCCGTGGGGGGGGCCTCGCTGGCCATTCATACCGTGGTGGGCAACCTGTTGACGCCGTGGCTTACCAGCCGCGCCAGCCGCATGAGTCCGGTGGCGGTGTTCGTCGGCTTGCTGGCCTGGGGCTGGCTCTGGGGGGTGTGGGGCCTGTTGCTCGGCATTCCCATTCTGATGATTGTCAAGTCGATTTGCGACCGCATCGATGACCTGAAGCCGATTGGTGAGTTTCTCGGCAGTTGATGTGGCCCCCACGGTCGCTCACTTCGTGTAGCTCCCTGCCCCCCGAGGGGGCCGCCCGCCTGTGGCCCGGCAAAGCCGGTTCCACGGCTCATGCTGGTATGAGAGACTGGCCGTACGATCCTGATTTAGTTAATGAAATGAAAGAGGTAACGCGATGATGGAACTGTTGACGGATCCGCAAATGTGGATCGCTTTTGCCACGCTCACTGCGCTGGAACTGGTGCTGGGCATCGACAACATCATCTTTATTTCCATCCTGGTCGACAAGCTGCCCAAGGACAAACAGGAGCTGGCAAGGCGCCTGGGCCTTTTTATGGCGATGTTCATGCGCATTGGCTTGCTGTTTGTGCTGTCGTGGATCATCGGGCTGGTGGACCCGCTCTTCACCATCCTGAAAGAGGAAATTTCGGGGCGCGACCTGATCCTGATTGCCGGGGGCCTGTTCCTGATCTGGAAGAGCACCGGTGAAATCCACCAGTCGATGGAGGGCGAAGAAGGTCATGCCTCCAGCGGGGTCAAGGCCACGTTTGCGGCTGTGATCGTGCAGATCATGATTGTGGACATGGTGTTCTCGCTGGATTCCATCATCACCGCCGTCGGCATGGTGGACAGTCTGCCGGTCATGATTGCCGCGGTCATCGCATCGGTGGGCTTGATGATGCTGTTCGCTCCGGCCATCGGCCGCTTTGTGTCCGACCATCCCACCATCAAGATGCTGGCGCTGTCTTTCCTTGTCGTCGTGGGTGTGGTGCTGATCGCTGAGGGCCTCGACCACCATGTGCCCAAGGGCTATGTGTACTTTGCCATGGCGTTTTCTGTGGCGGTGGAAATGCTCAACATCCGCATGCGCAAGAAAAAGAGCAAGCCGGTACACCTGAGAAATGCCTATGCCAATGGGGATAAGGGCGACAAGGCTGATGGCGCTGACGGCCGTAAGACCTGACGCTGAGCTGTGCCCGTGACGCGCCTGCGCTGCGCCGCGTGCCTTCGCCCGCAGGGTGGCTGCATCTGCAGGTGGGTTACCCCCACAGCGCATGAAACCGGGGTGCTGATCCTTCAGCATCCGCTGGAGGTTGACCACGCCAAAAACAGCGCTCGCCTGCTGCACCTGAGTCTGCCGTGCAGCCGGATGCTGACGGGCGAGTGTTTTGATGAAGCTGGTTTGCGTGATGCGCTGCAAGGACCGGAGTATGTGGTGCTGCTGTATCCGCAGACGCCGGATGATGCAGCGCCCGTCCTGGATCCCATACAACTCAACGACGCGGCACGTGTGCTGCTTGTCGTACTGGACGGCACCTGGCGCAAGAGCCGAAGGATGCTGCACCGGAGCCCGTTGCTGCAGCAATTGCCGCGCCTGTCGCTGGAAGATGTACCGGCTTCCGGCTACCGGATCCGCAAGGCCCACAAGCCGGGGCAACTCTCAACGCTGGAGGCTACCTGCGCAGCGCTGGCGCAACTGGAAGGCCATGCTGAAAAATACCACCCGCTGCTCAAGGCGTTTGACGGTTTTGTGGCGCAGCAGTTGGCGTTTGTTCCGAAGTAGTTCGACTTGATCCCGGTATTTTGGTCAGTCGCCCAGGTCAATCAGACCGGCCAGCGGCACTCCGCTGGGGGCCTCATAGTCCGCAATCACGGCCGCGCGCCCTGTATGCGCTGAAATGTCTTGAAGCCGTCCTTTGACGAAGGCAATCGAGGGTGCATCCAGCGCGGCAAAGGGCTCATCCAGCAACAACACCGCCGCACCCGACACAAACGCCGCTGTCAGCCAGACCTTGCGCTTCGACCCGGTGGACAGCATGAAAAGCTGCTTGCCCATGTGCGGCTCAAGCCCGAGGCCGTCGACCAGCGGCGCTACCAGAGCCGCATCAAAACCCGGGTACCGGCTGCGAACATCTTCGAAATACTGCGCCGGCGTGAGTTGATCAAACGTGTCGGCGCGCGGCTCCATCCAGAAGAGCTGCCGGCGGTAAGCGTCGGGCTTGTCTTTGAGCGAGATGCCATTGAGCGTCAACTTTCCCTCATCGGCAGGCAAGGCCCCCGCCAGTAATCGAAGCAGGGTGCTCTTGCCGCGCCCGTCGCCGCCTTGCACCAGCGTGACGCCTGGCGGGATTTCGCCGGACCAGTTGGCAAGGATTTCAACCTGTGGGTTGGGGTAGCGAAACCACAGGTTTTCGATGGTGAGCATGGCTGGCGGGGTCAAGGTTTTACATCCAGGGGATAAGGCAACGCAGAGACGGGAAGTTCTGCACTACAAGGGCGTACAGGCCAACGCTGGCCAGGCATACCAGACCCGTCATGGACCAGATGCGGGCCTTGCGCCCCAACGTTTGCGCGCGAGGGTCTTCAATTTTTTTGTATTCACCGTGAAGAATGAGAAACCATTGCACGCCCGCCTGGCTGTGTTCCCCGTTTTCCGGCATGAGCCATTTGCTTCGCAGGGCCAGCTCTTTCCATCGTGTGGGGTGGTGTTCCTCGATGTAGTCCTCAAATCGGCATTGATCGCCATAGCCGAAGACGCCACACGCGAACATGCCGACAAAGAGCCATATGACAATGGTTTCAACGGGAGAGCACATGGGGTAAGGATCTGATTCTGAGGCTATCGAGGCACATTTAAATGATCAGGCTAGTGGCAATGTTAATCTGCGTTTTTTTGAGACATCTCTTAGCCCAATTTGCAGGACATCACCATGTCAGATCGCACAGTTCCAAGCTTGTACGAATGGGTAGGCGGCCTCGACGCCTTGACCCGATTGACCACGCGTTTCTATGAGCACGTGAAGAAGGACGTCTTGCTGGGGCCTGTGTTCGCGCACATGGACGACAGCCACCCGGCCCATGTCGCCGCATTTCTGGGCGAAGTCCTGGGTGGACCCACGACCTATTCGGAGCAGCATGGCGGCCATCCGCACATGATCCGGCAGCACCTGAACCGGCATCTGCTGCAGGAGCAGCGGCGCCGCTGGGTGGCCTTGCTGCTTGAAACGGCGGATGAACTGGGCATGCCCGACGACCCGGAATTCAGGTCGGCGCTGGTGGGATACCTTGAGTGGGGTTCGCGACTGGCCGTGATCAATTCGCAGCCGGGTGCCACGGTGGACGCTGATGCGCCCATGCCGCGATGGGGCTGGGGTGAGGTCAAGGGGCCTTACATTGGCTAGCTGCTTTATTTGACGAGGAGATTGCAGAGATGAGCTTCGGAAAAACCACCCCCATCCTTCGCATCTTCGATGAAGCCAAGGCCCGGGAGTTTTACATCGATTTCCTCGGTTTCAAGGTCGATTGGGAGCATCGCTTTGAGCCCGGCATGCCGCTCTATCTGCAAATATCCAAAGGCGGCTGCGTGCTGCATTTGTCGGAGCACCACGGCGACTGCAGCCCGGGCACCGCGATGCGGATTGAAACGGACGAGCTTGACGCGTTTCACCAGCAGCTTTTGGCGAAGAACTACAAACACGCCCGTCCCCGAATTGAAGACACAGCGTGGGAGAGCCGGGACATGTCGATCAGGGACCCTTTTGGCAACCGGCTGACATTTACCAATGCCATCAGCACCTGACCGCACTTTACAAACCGGATGAATCTCACGTCGGCGCGCTCTAAAACCCCAAATCTTGACTGCCGTCAAGAACGCCGTGTCAGGTGGAGCCCCGCTCTTGATTTTCGTCAAGAATACTTCGTTGCTACAGGTTCACCATGAGTGCTGCTGAAGGAGACACCCATGACCTCGACCCACGCGCCCCCTCTTCCAGGCCTCGCCTCACGCTGCTACCGGCTGACGCGGGGAGGCCGCGCCTGCGTGGACACGGTCAATACCAAAGCGCAGGCCACAGGCTCGTTGTCACGCTACTTGCACGATGTATTGGAGATGTGCGGCGCGGGCGTGTGGTTTGAGCAGTTGCAGCAGTTCATGCCGCCCCGATCGCTTGACGAATCCTTGCGCTCATTGCTGGCGCTGGGCCTGATTGAAACCGTGGATGCGGGCGAAGTGCCCGTGTACCTGCTCCCTGCGAGGCATCGCACGCCGTCGATGTTCGGCGACCTGACGAACGCCGGAGGCGCCCTGGAGTCAAAGAAGGGGCGTTTATAAGCAAAAAAAGGCTTCCAGCCCTTACCTGAAAAGCGCGAGTAGCTATTAAATCAATAGCGACTCGAAATTCAGCTTGCTTCAGCCTGCACCAGCAACGCCGCTTGCGCCGGCAGCTCGGCCAGCATCACCACTTGTCCCGGCGTGATTACCAGGTCGGGCTTGAAGCTGTCTTCTGCGGCAAGCCCTGCGCGTTGCCACCGAAGCTTCACCACGCGCTCCTGCAGGCGCAGCGTGATCTCAAACGAGGGCCAGTGCCCCGGTACACGGGGCGACAGCGACAGCGCACCTTGCTGCACCTTGAGGCCCAGAATGTTTTCCAGCGCCGCGCGGTGCAGCCACGCAGCCGAGCCGGTGTACCAGCTCCAGCCGCCGCGGCCTACATAGGGCGCCGCGCCATAGATGTCACCCGCCATCACGTAGGGCTCCAGCTCATAGGCGGGGCCGCGAACGGGGTGCTCGCTGCGGTGGGCCGGGCTCAGTGCCTTGAAGCTTTCCCAGGCGGCTTCGGTGTCACCGGTGAGGGCTTGCGCCATCATGGCCCAGACGGCGGCATGCGAGTACTGGCCACCGTTTTCACGCACCCCCGGCGGGTAGGCCTGGATGTAGCCCGGGTTGTTGTCCGACTTTTCCAGCGGCGGCGCCAGCAGGCGCAGCAGGCCCGCTTCGTTGTCTACCAACTGTTCATTCATGGCCTGCATGGCCGGGCCGATGAAGGCCTCGGTGGAAGCGCCGGAAAGCACCGACCAGGCTTGGGCAATCAGGTCGATGCGGCATTCGTCATTGGTGGAGGAGCCGAGCGGTGCGCCGTTGTCGAAGAACGCCCGGCGGAACCAGGCACCGTCCCAGCCCGCGTCGTGCAGGGCGGCAACCCAGCCGGAACGGGCCTGGCGCCAGCGCTGCGCGCGGCCGTCGTCGCCGCGCGATGTAGCCAGGGGCAGAAAGTCATTGACCACGCGGCATAAAAACCAGCCCAGCCAGACAGACTCGCCGCGGCCTTCGTGGCCCACGCGGTTCATGCCGTCGTTCCAGTCACCCGTACCCATGAGCGGAAGGCCGTGTGCCCCGATGGCCAGGCTGCGGTCCAGGGTACGGGCGCAGTGTTCGAACACCGTGGCGGTTTGCCCGCTGGGTTGCGGCGCGTAATACGCGTCTTCCGCATCTTCGGGAATCGACGGCCCGTCGATGAAGGCAACCTCTTCATCCAGGATGCTGGTGTCGCCTGTGACCTGGACATACCAGGCGCAGGCATAGGGCAGCCACAGCAAATCGTCCGAAAAATGGGTGCGCACGCCCTCACCGCCGGGCGCGTGCCACCAGTGCTGGACATCCCCCTCGGGGAATTGGCGCGAGGCGTTCAGCATGATTTGCGTACGCAGGCGGCCCGGTTCAATGACGGCGAAGGCCATGGCGTCCTGCAACTGGTCCCGAAAGCCGAATGCGCCGCCGGCCTGGTAGAAACCGGCCTTGGACCACAGGCGCGATGCCAGGGTCTGGTAGAGCAGCCAGCGGTTGACCAAAGCGTCAAACAGCGGATCGGGCGTTTGCACCTGCACTTTGCCCAGCAACCCGGACCAATAAGCCTTGACCTGTTCAAGCGCCTGCGCCGCATCTTTGCCTTGCCAGCTGCGGGCCAGTTGTAGTGCCTGCGTGGCGTCGCCGGCATGGCCGAGCAGAAAGGTGAACGCAAGAGTCTGGCCGGGAAGCAGGGAGAACTCGCTTGCCAGCGCGGCGCAGGGGTCCGCGCCGCCGGCGGCATTCTGGCCCAGGGCGGAAGGAAGCACCAGCCGGCCCGTTGCGTCGAAAAATTCGCTTCGGTCGCAGGTCCACTCGGGTGTGCCGGGCAAACCGGTCAGCGACAGGAACGCCGTGCTGCCGCCGAAGCCCGCCCGGCTTTCACGCTGCTGCGCAAACACGGCTGTCAGCAGGCTGTCTTTGTCTTTCCACGCATGGATGGTGCGGCGTTCGTGGCGTGCAGCACCCATCTGCCATTCGACCATGGCCAGGGCGCGCAGCTTGCGCGTGGCGCTGCCCTGGTTATGAAGCGTGACCTGCACCAGTTTGACCGGATCAGTTTGAGCAACAAAAAAAGTGGTTTCCGCATGAAGCGCACCGTGCTGGCATTCGAATACGGTGTAGCCCTGGCCGTGACGCACACGGCAGGCAGGCGCCGGGCCGTGTTGTGCCGACGGGCTTAATGCCAGCACTTGCTGCGTGTCCACGTCCTGCAGCAGATAGTGCTCGAAGGTGGGATCCGCCACCGGATCGTTGGACCAGGGCGTGACCTGGTGCAGCCGGCTGTTTACCGCCCATGTGTAGCCGGCACCGGTCTCAGACACCTGAAAGCCGAAAGAGGGATTCGCGATCACGTTGATCCATGGTCGGGGCGGGCGGTGCAGGCTGTCAACGTCAAAACGGAACTCGCCGGTGCCGGCATCGAAGTGTCCCTGGGGTGTCTGCAGTGCACCGGGCTGACCGGTGGCGCTGGGAGAACCGGTAGAGCCGGAGGAGGGCGCCGGCAGCGGACGCGTGGCGGAGCCCGCACGGCGCTGGGCGTTGGCCGTGCTGCGTAGCGCTGCGGCCTGTTGTTCAAGCGGCCTGCCGTCTGCCACCAGAATGACGCGTGCCAACCCCGTCAGCGCGGCTTTTTCCGAGGGCACGATTTCCTGGTCGCGCAGCAGGTAAAAGCCACCGGCGTCGCTGCGCGGAAAGCTGTTTTCCGTTTGTTGCAGTGTGCGGTCGCGCAGCGCCAGGATGTCGCGTTGCAAGGGCATCAGGTAGGAGTTGACTTCGCTGTTGAGGATGACCACGTCGGTACCCAGCCCGCAGAAACTCCACCAGGGTTGGGCCCGCAGCAATGAATGCACCAGTGCCATCCCGTTGCTGGAGTGGATGAGCACCAGTACGATGGGTTTGTCTCCCGAGATGCCGAAACGCCAGAGCTGGCGCTGGTCCAGCAGGCCGCGTTCCGCCATCGGCCGTGCGCAGCTGTACATCAGTGCGGTGTTGAGGTCCTGCAACGCCGCATTTTCCTCGGGGTCGACCCCGAGGTCGCGCAGGCGCACCTGGGCCAGCGTGGCGGCCATCCGGGTAGCGCGCTCCACGTGCATGGGCTGCAGGTATTTGTCGATGCGTGCCGCGAGTTCGTCGCTGCTGGACGCGGCGGCTGTGGCAAAGCTGAGCCGGGCCACGCCGCCTGCCGGAATGCGGATGCGAAGGCGCAGGCCCGCAACCGGGTCCAGCCCGTTGATGGGCGAGCCGTCCTGGCCATGCGCCTCGGCCCGCAGTGCCGGGTGGCCCGGCTCCCGGTTACGGCCCAGAAAGGCGCGCCGGTCCGAGATGAAATCGATGGCGCGTACGTTGGCTTCCGAATTGGCAAGAAAATGCGCGACCGCCATGACAGGATCGCCCTGCAGCCGGGGTTTGCGCGACAGCAGCAGGGCGCGCCATTCGGGATGCCAGCGTGTCTGGACAAACAGGTTCGAAAATGCCGGATGGGCCTCGTCGGCGCGCGGGTCGGTCAATACCGCTTCAAAGCATGAAATCACGTCGAGCGTCATCTCCGTGGCCGACAGGTTGCGCAGCGTGACGTTGCGCATTTCAGTGTCGTCCTCGGGACTGACCAGCACGCTGGTGCTTGCCTCCAGCTGATCGGAATTCACGTCAAATTGCACGCGGTCCGGCAGGTAGGTGGCCTTGTATTGCCAGCCGGGATGCGGCGCCGGATGTTGCGTCAGGGACCATGCCTGCTCCTGGCCGGACGGACGCAGGTAGATGAAGGTACCGCAGGCATCGCGCAGCAGGTCGTCGCGCCAGCGGGTGATGTTGTAGGTCTTGCCTGCGGTGCGCCAGCGGCTGACACCGGCCCCATTGGCGCGCAGGGCGACGCTGTAGCGCCCGTTGGACAGCAGCTGTGTAGGTTGCCAGCCGGGCATGGCCGGGTCGATCTCACGTGAATGGTACAGCCGGGCTTCGGCCAGCTCCGCGGGTTCGGGCAATGCGCGCGGGTCTGCGCTTTCGATGATCTGGCGCGGTGTCTTTTCATGCAGCAGCGATTCGAACGCCTGCACCAGCGGGGTCGAAGCGAACCAGCGGCGCGGTGCTTCGTTGCACAGCACATTGCACAGTGCCACCAGCGACATGCCCTGGTGGTGCGCCATGTAGGTGTTGACCAGGCTCATCGCCTGGGCGCCTGGTTGCCTGGCGACGGTGAAATCCAGCGCATCGGCAAAGCCGTATTCGCCGCGCGCACCCCATTGCTCAAGCTGGCGCAGGTTCGCCACCGCTTCTTGCGGCGTGAACTGGGACGCCATGATGCTGGCATAGGGCGCCACAACGCGGTCGGCAGGCGGGGTCCGCCGAAGGGCCAGTCGCGGCACGCCAAACGGCGAATACTGGTAGGCCAGCGTATGGTCTTGCCCAAAGTAGGCCGACTCCGAAACGCCCCATGGCAGGCCCTGTGCCTGGCCCCAGGCCTGCTGCTCCTTGACGGCCGCAAGGCCGGACACATGCAACAGGCCTTCGTCGGGCTCGCTCATGACCAGCGAAGGCATCAGGTATTCAAACATCGAGCCCGACCAGGACTTCAGGCCGGGCGTTACGCCCACCGTCAGGAAGGCGCGGCCCAACGCCAGCCAGTGGCGCCGCGGCACATCACCTTTGGCAATCGCCAGGAAGCTGGTCAGGCGCGCCTCCGAGGCGATCAGGTCGTAATAGCTGGCGTCAAGTGCCTGCTCGTGCACACGCAGCCCGATATGAAACAGGTGGCGCTTGGGGCTGTAAAGGCCGCCGAAATCCATCGCCATACAAAGCTTTTCACAGCGGGCTCCCAATTCCAGGAGTTCGGCGGATTCGCCTGGCGATGTTTCCTGGTGCGCCGCCAGCTGGCGAACACACTGCGCGACGGCCAGCAGGTGGCCCGCCAGGTTACCGCTGTCTACGGTGGAAACATAGGCCGGAGGCAGCACTTGCAGCGACCGGGTTTCATACCAGTTGAGCAGGTGGCCCTGGTGCTTGGGCAGTGCTTCGACCGTCCCCAGCGTGGCGCCCAGCCGCGCGATCAGCTCGGTGGTGGATATCCAGTTGAACTCGCGCGCACAGGCTGCAGCCATCAGGTACAGGCCGATGTTGGTCGGCGAGGTGCGGTGTGCGATCGTCGGTTCCGGTTCCATCTGCAGGTTGTCCGGCGGCAGGTGGTGGTCTTCGGGGCCGACGCAGCGTTCAAAGAAGCGCCAGGTCTGGGCCGCCAGCTTCATGAGGTAGGCGCGGTCTGCGGCGCTGAGTGACAGATATGGCGCGCGAACAGCCGGCTTGCTGCCCCACCAGGCCACTGCGGGCGCCAGCGCCCACAGCAGGAAAAGCACCGGGCCGATCAGGGGATGCGGCCCCCAGCATGCGGCCGTGCCCAGCGCGAGGCATAACGCGGACACCGGGGCATGATTGCGGACAAAAGCGCCCAGCGTGTACTGGGCGGAAGCCTGCGACTGGGCGGCGGTGGTCCACTGCAGCAGATGGCGGCGGCTGATGGCCATGCGCCAGAGGGCCCGTGTGATGGCGTCGAACGACAGGGCAGCCAGGGCGGGCAGCTGGCTCAATTGCCAAAGCGCCTGCGCCATGCTGCGCGCCACATCGCGCATGCCGACGTCAAAGAAGTGCCCCCAGGCGATGCCTCGCCGTGTGGGAACCAGCCCTGCCAGCGCACCCATCAAGGGGCCGGCCAGGAATGCCAGCACGGTGAAA
The DNA here is from genome assembly GCF_056403055.1 of Polaromonas sp. P3_A5. Taxonomy (NCBI): domain Bacteria; kingdom Pseudomonadati; phylum Pseudomonadota; class Betaproteobacteria; order Burkholderiales; family Comamonadaceae; genus Polaromonas; species Polaromonas sp. P3_A5. Next base: position 3,264,161 of record NZ_JBFUGF010000001.1, on the reverse strand, counting down.
ACCAGTGCCGTCGCCACAGGCAGCGCACCCGTGAATATTGTCCAGGCCACAAGCGCGAAGCAGGCCGGGGCGATCATCGAGCGGCGCAGGTTGTCTGCCATGCGCCACAGGCCCAGGGCATCGATGCCGTAGCGCTTCGCATGCAGCATCAGCGGCAGCAATTGCCAGTCGCCGCGCGTCCAGCGGTGTACGCGTGATGCGGCCACGCCTGCGTGATGTGGGTGGTCTTCCATCAGCACGACGTCGCCTGCGTAGCCGCAGCGGGCGATGCTGCCTTCCAGCAGGTCGTGGCTCAGGATGGCGCCCTCGGGCATGCGGCTGTCCAGCACGGCATGCACGGCCTCGACATGCAGCAGGCCCTTGCCGATGAAGTTGCCCATGCCGAACACGTCCTGGTACAGGTCGGAGGTACCGTTGCTGTAAGGGTCCAGGCCGCGCTGGCCTGCAAACATCGCATGGAAGGGGGAACGCTCGTGGTGGGCCGACAGGGGCATGGCCACGCGGGGCTGCAGGATGCCGTAGCCGGCGGTCACGCGCCGCGTCTCGCGGTCGACGTGCGGCGTGTTCAGCGGGTGCGCAGCGATGGCCACCAGTTCGCGCAGGGAGCCCGCCGGCAGGCTGGTGTCGCTGTCGAGCGTCAGCACGTAGCGTATGCCCGGCGCCAGCCGCATGTTGACGTCCACAGGGACAAACGGCGATGACGAGCGTCCGGCCAGTTGCCGCAACAGCATTTCAAGCTTGCCACGCTTGCGTTCCGCCCCGATCCAGCGGCGCTCTGTCGCGGACCAGCTGCGCGGGCGGTGCAGCAGTAAAAATCTTGCCGGTGAGTCGGAGCTCGCCGGCGGGCAGGCTGCGTTGAGTGCGCGCAGTTTGACAAGGACGTCTTCGAGCAGCTCTGAATCGCCGGCCAGGCTCTCGGCGTCGGCGTCAGCCCAGTCTGTCAGCAGGGCAAACTGCGCATGGGTTTCGCGGCCGGCCAGCCAGTGCAGCTGCAGGCGGTGCACCAGTTCGCTGTTGGCGCAAGCTGAAGAAAGCATCGAAGGTATCACCACCAGCACGCGGTGTTCAGCCGGGATGCCCGTGCTGAAATCGAGACGGGCCAGGGGCTGTATGCGTGTGGATTCGGCGATCAGCCGGTGGATCAGCGCAGCGACCACTTCCGACGCGGGCCAGGCCATCAGCACCAAGGCTACCCATGCCGTCCAGGGTAGCGTGGCGAGCGGGTGTGCGGCCCAACTGAGCAATGCAGCGGTTCCGGCAATCCATGCGGCCGCGTAGAGCGGCAGGCGCCAGGCGCGTGGTGTTTCGGGGGCCGGCAATGGTTTGTGCGGCGCTGCGGCGGGCTGCAATGCTGCTTCCAGCAGGGGGCGGCCCGGCCCTATCAGGTAGTAGCCGGCGGTGTGTGCCGCCAGGGAGTTGTTGGGCTGGTGCGCGGCGGCCAGCACCGCTTCGGCGACGGCGCGCTCGGATTTACCGGTTTGCTGCGCCAGTCGCTCCATAGCGCGCGTGATCTGTTGGCGCGTCATCTCGCTTTCGCGGGAAAAGCTCGGCAGCCGGCGCAAGACCTGCAGGGAATGGCTGACCGGCTCGATCAGCTCCACCCACTCCACCTGGCCTATGAGCCGCAGGGTGGTGATGATGTTGCTGACGGTCAGGTTGGCGGCGACCTGGGTGGTTTGCCCTTCGCCGATCATGCCCAGGGCATCGCCGCAATGCTTTTCGGTCCAGCGGACGAGAGGTGGCGCCGAAGGCGAGTCCGGCTCTTCACGTTCGGCAGGCATGCGCTGCCAGAGCTGCGTGAGATAGCTGCGTTCAAGGCCATGGGCCTGCATCAGGCCGTACAGCTCGTCGAGTTCCTGCAGGCTCAGTACGCCGGCCTTGTCCCAGGTGGCATGCGCCACTTCACGGGCCACCTTGTTCCAGGCGATGCGGTCGGCCATGCGGCGCAGGTTTTCCAGCAGGACCACACGCAGCGTGGTCGGCAAGGCCCAGAGTTCGCCGAGATTGAGTTCACTGACCTCCTGGTAGGCATGCAGGAAGGCCGTGAAAAGCTCCGGGTCCAGCACGCTGTCGGTGTGCGCTACATAGGCCCATGCAATACCGTACACCCGGGGAAGGCCCTCCAGCGGCTTGCTCGCCAGTTTGGGCAAATCCGCGTAGTAGCGGTGGGGGACGCCATCCTGGATCTGTTGCAATTGGGCTTCGACAAGGTGGAAGTTGTCGAGCAGCCATTCGGCGGCCGGCGTTACGTAGTGGCCTGTCAGCGAAGTCAGGGCGATGTAGTCGTAAGCAAGGCGGATCGCGGCGATGTTTTCCTGGACGCGCGGGAAAAAAGGCGGACCGTGATCAGGGCTGCCGGCAGGCCTGATGGGTTGGGCTGCGGCCAGGCTGCGGCCGTGTTCTTCAAAGCGCTGCGCACCGAAAAGTTCAGCGCGGATGGGCTGCTCTGCGCCGCCCTGGCGGGAGGCGAGCAGTTGCCGGGCGTAGGCGCTTAGGGTGTCCAGCCGCTCGATGACAGCGGGGGTCACGCGCTCAGGCTACGGCTAACAGGCCAAGAAAAATAGCCAGTATGGCCGCGACTGTGATGATGCGCGGTGAGGCCAGGGAGTGCGCGGACTGAAGCCCGGACTGGAGCGTAAAAAACCGGCTGCGCGAATGCGCGCACTGATCCATGTGTGACGCCAGATCGGCGGCGTCGGTGGAAACAAAATCGTTTTGAATGGCGGACGGTGAGTCGGCCATGATCTCCAGGGTAGTCATGATTTTGCGCTCCGGGGGTAGCTGGTTTGGGCAACGCGTGGCGAAATACCCGCATTGCTCCGTGTCTGACACCATGCTACGCACCGGCCCCTCGCGGGGCCATCAGAAGACGCTGGAGTTTGTCTAGGACAAGGCCTACAGTATGCGCCCCTGGTAATACCCCCACAGCGGGGAATCTCTCACGCGCAGCATGGCTGCCCGTTGTTCACGGCCATTCAACCTGTGTTGCGCAGGCCCGCGGCAATCCCGTTGATGGAAATGTGAATGCCGGTTTGCACCCGCTGGTCGGCCTGGCCGGCGCGGTAGCGCCGCACCAGCTCCACCTGGAGGTGGTGCAGGGGGTCGATGTACGGAAAACGGTGGCGGATGGAGCGCTGCAGGGCGGCGTTGCCCGCCAGCCGCTGCTTTTCCCCGGTGATCAGCGTCAGCGCCTCGGCCGTGCGGTGCCATTCGGACTCAATCGCACTGAAGATTTTTTTGCGCAGGCGCGCATCGCCCACCAGCTCCGAATAACGTGAGGCCAACGCCAGGTCGCTCTTGGCCAGCACCATGTCCATGTTGCTGAGCAGGGTGCGGAAAAACGGCCACTGCTTGTACATTTTTTGCAGCAATGCCAACGCTTCCCTGCGGCTGTCGGGCGTACCGCCCTGCTGGAGGAATTGCTCGATGGCCGAGCCGAAGCCATACCAGCCGGGCAGGGTCAGGCGGCACTGGCCCCAGCTGAAACCCCAGGGAATCGCACGCAGGTCTTCAATTTTCTGCGAAGCTTTGCGTGACGCCGGGCGGGAGCCGATGTTGAGTTCCGCAATCTCGCGGATCGGCGTGGAGCCAAAAAAGTATTCGGTGAACCCCGGGGTTTCATAAACCAGGTTGCGGTAGGCGGCCATGCTGGCCTGTGACAACTCGGCGGCGGCTTGCAAAAAGGCCTTGGTAGCGGGCTTGGTCGGCTGCAGCAGTGTGGCCTCCAGCGTGGCTGCCACCAGTGTTTCCAGGTTGCGCCGGCCGATTTCCGGATTGGCGTATTTGGAGCCGATCACTTCTCCTTGCTCGGTCAAACGGATCTGGCCGCGCACCGTGCCGGGCGGCTGCGCCAGGATGGCCTGGTAGCTCGGACCGCCGCCGCGGCCGACCGTGCCGCCGCGGCCATGGAACATGCGCAACTGGATGTTGTGCGAATTGGCCAGCTCGTCGAACAGCTCGACCAGCGCGATCTCGGCGCGGTACAACTCCCAGTTGCTGGTGAAGATGCCGCCATCCTTGTTGCTGTCCGAGTAGCCGAGCATGATGTCCTGCTCGGCACCGCTGCGCTTGACCAGCTGGGCGATGCCGGGCAGGGCGTAGAACTCGCGCATGATGGGCGCGGCATTGCGCAGGTCTTCGATGGTTTCAAACAGCGGCACGACGATGAGGTCGTTGGTGGCATGGCTGTCGAGCGTGGCGTGCATGAGGCCGACTTCTTTTTGCAGCAGCAGAACCTCGAGCAGATCGCTCACGGTCTCGGTATGGCTGATGATGTAGTGGCGGATCGCTTCCTTGCCGAAGCGGGCGCGCGCGGTGCGGGCCGCCTCAAAAATCGCCAGTTCACCGCGGGCGTGGGCTGAATAAGCGGTGCCGACCACGCGCAGCGGCCGTGCATCGTTGAGCAGGCCCATCAGCAGTGCGCGTTTGGCCGCTTCGTCCAGCTTGCCGTAATTCGCCTCGATGCGTGCAACGGCCAGCAGCTCGGCCACCACTTCTTCGTGCTTGTCGGAACTCTGGCGCAGGTCGACCGTGGCCAGGTGAAAACCAAACACTTCGACCGCGCGGATCAGCGGGTGCAGGCGCTGGGCGATCAGCGCTTCACCGTGATGGGCCTTGAGGGATCCTTCGATGGTGCGCAGGTCGGCCAGGAAGTCTTCCGACTTGAGGTAGGCGTTTTGCGGTGCCACGGCATGGCGCGCGGCATCGCCGCCGGTCAGGTCCTTGAGTGTGGCGGCCAGGCGTGCGTAGACGCCGGTGAGGGCGCGGCGATAGGGCTCGTCCTTGCGGTGTTCGCTGGTATCGGGCGAGCTTTCGGCGAGCAGCCGCATCGCGGGGCTGAATTCGACCAGCATGGCTGACAGCGAGAGCTCGCCGCCCAGGAAATGCACCTCGGTCAGGTAGTGGCGCAGCGCCACTTCTGCCTGCCGGCCCAACGCGTAATTGAGGGTGTCGGCGCTGACGTTGGGATTGCCGTCGCGGTCGCCGCCTATCCATTGGCCCATGCGCAGAAAGCTGTGTACCGGCTGGTTGCCCAGCTCGCGCTCCAGGTTGGCGTAAAGCTTGGGAATCTCCCGCAGGAAAGTGGCTTCGTAGTAGCTCAGCGCATTTTCGATCTCATCGGCGACGGTGAGTTTGGAAAACCGCAGCAAACGGGTTTGCCACAGCTGCATGACGCGGGCGCGAAGCTGCGCTTCATTGGCGGCCAGCTCGCGCGGTGTCAGCGCGTCCTTGGCGGCATTGACAGCTTGCGCCAGCGCCTTGATGTCGTCCCGCGCTGTCAGCAGCAGGGCGATGTCGCGCTCGGCGTCCAGGATGCTTTTGCGCTGCACCTCGGTCGGGTGGGCGGTAAGCACCGGCGAGACAAAGCTGTGCGCCAGGGTGGTGGAAATGGTTTTGGTCGAGATGCCGGCCCAGCGCAGTCGGGCCAGCGCCACGTCGATACTGCCTTCCTGCGTGTCGCCTGCGCGCTCGTGGACCGCGCGGCGGCGGATGTGGTGGCGGTCTTCGGCCAGGTTGGCCAGGTGGCTGAAATAGGTGAAGGCGCGGATCACGCTGACCGTCTGGTCGCCGGACAGGCCCTTGAGCAATTTCTTGAGCGACTTGTCGGCTTCGGGATCGGCGTCGCGCCGGAAGCTGACGGAGAGCTTGCGCACCTGCTCGATCAGTTCGTAGGCGGCAACGCCTTCCTGCTCGCGGATCACGTCGCCCAGAATGCGGCCCAAGAGGCGGATGTCTTCGACCAGCGGGCGTTCGTTGTCCCTGGAACGAGTGGACGACTTACCGCCCCCACGTTCACCCACTGCGTGTGGTTCTCTGCCCCCCGAGGGGGCTGGCCTTGCTTGGGGCGGCCCTGCGCTGCGGCCGCCGCTCTTGTCGCTGACAGCGGAGTTATTCCTTTTTACGCGCGCGGAAGTGACCATCTCTGCCCTCTAGTTCTTTAGCCTTGCATGCTAGCATTCACTTCCCCCCAAGTATTACAAGCAGGTTACGAGTGTCCGCAGCGTTTGAATCCAGACCGAATGATATGAAAAAAGTGGTCATCGCCACCCGCGAAAGCCGCCTCGCGATGTGGCAGGCCGAGCATGTGAAGGCGCTGCTGCAGGCGCGTCTGGGGTGGCAGGTCGAGCTGCTGGGCATGACCACACAGGGTGACCAGATCCTGGACCGCTCGCTGAGCAAGGTCGGCGGCAAGGGCCTGTTCGTCAAGGAACTCGAGGTAGCGCTCAGCGAAGGCCGGGCCGACCTGGCAGTGCATTCGCTCAAGGATGTGCCCATGGACCTGCCCGAAGGTTTTGCGCTGGCCTGTGTGCTGGAGCGCGAGGACCCGCGCGATGCTTTTGTCTCTAATCAATTTGCCACACTCGCGGATCTGCCGCAGGGCGCCGTGGTGGGCACTTCCAGCCTGCGCCGGCTGGTGCTGCTCAAGGCCATGCGCCCCGACCTGGTCATACAGCCGCTACGCGGCAACCTCGACACGCGCCTGCGCAAGCTCGACGAAGGCCAGTACCAGGCCATCGTGCTGGCGGCTGCGGGCCTGAAGCGCCTCGGTCTGGAATCACGCATCCGCAGCGCATTTGAGCCCGAAGACATGTTGCCGGCCGCAGGCCAGGGCGCCCTGGGCATCGAAGTGTGCGCCGATCGCGCCGACCTGATGGCCGCGTTGGCCACGCTGGCGCACCAGCCGACCTGGCTGGCCGTGACGGCCGAGCGTACGGTGTCGCGCGCCATGGGCGGCAGTTGTTCCATGCCGCTGGCGGCCTTTACGCAGGGTGCCGCCAATGGGGACGCCATGCAGCTCAATGCCGCCTGGGGCGACCCGGCCACCGCCGAGGCGCCATCCGCCGCCGCAGGCCCGCTGGCGCCGCTGGTGCAGGTCAACCAGACCGCCGTGGTGCGCAGCTTTGCCGAGGCCGAGGCCCTGGGCGAGGCCGTGGCGGCGCAATTGCGCGCCGGCGGCGCCGTGTGGGCCGGCAAAGCCCCGGGCGCCTGATGCCGCAGGCGCCGGTGCCTTCGACTGGCGCTATGACCCGCGTCATCGTGACGCGGCCCGTGCAGGATGCGCAGCACTGGGTGCAGCAACTGCAGCAGGGGGGCTTTGCCGCCGAGGCGCTGCCGCTGATTGACATCGCCCCCGCTCTGGATACGGCCGCGCTGGAGCGCGTCTGGCAAACACTGGGCCAATACGCCGCCTGCATGTTTGTCAGCGGCAATGCGGTGGAGTACTTTTTCAAGAAAAAAATGGCTGTAACCCATAAGGGGCATGCGCAAGCAGCTATCAATAACATAGCGAATGCCGATGCAATGCTGCCGGCTGCGCTGCGTTTCCTTGCGCCCGGGCCGGGCACTGTGGCGGCTTTGGTAGCCGCCGGGGTACCTGCCGGGCAGATCGATGCGCCGCCGGCCGATGCGGCCCAGTTTGATTCGGAAGCCCTGTGGGCGGTGACAGGCCTGCGCGACTGGCACGGCAAACGCGTGCTGGTGGTGCGGGGGGAAGGCGCTGTCTCGTCTGGGGCCACGGCATCTTCCGGCCGCGACTGGATCGCCCGCCAGTGGGAGGCCGCTGGTGCGCAGGTGGATTTTGTGGGGGTTTACCGGCGCCTTGCGCCTGTGCTCAGCGAAACACAACTTCAGCGCGCGCGCGCGGCCAGCGTGGATGGGTCTGTATGGCTCTTCAGCAGCTCTGAAGCGGTGGCCAACCTGACGGCCTTGCCTGCGCTGGCCGGGGTGGACTGGCGCCGCGCCCGCGCGGTGGCCACGCATCCGCGGATTGAGGAAGCCGTGCGTGCTGCCGGTTGGGGTGTTGTTGTGGCGTCACGTCCTGCCCTGAAGGACATCAGGGACACACTTGCCTCGATAGAATCTCTTTATCCATGAGTGACAGCCCTAACGCCCAGCCTCCATCCTCCACGCCAGACAACGAGCCGGTGCTGGAACGCGCGCTGGTGCCGCTTCCCCCGCAACCCGTTTCGCCCGACGTCTGGGTGGTGCCGCGCAAATGGGCGCTGCTGGTTGCCGCGCTGGCGGCTGCGGGCTTGCTCGTAAGCGGCTTGCTGTGGCAAAAGCTCGGCAATATCCAGGAAGAGCTGGCCCGCCGCAGCATTGATTCCGGCGCGCAGGCCATTGAAGCGCGCACACTGGCGCGCCAGGCCCAGGAAGGTACGCGCGAACTCTCCGCACGGCTGGCCATCCAGGAAACCCGCATCAGCGAAGTCAGCCTGCAGCGCACCCAGCTGGAGGAGCTCATGCAGAGCCTGTCGCGCTCGCGCGATGAGAATCTGGTGGTCGATGTGGAGTCGGCCCTGCGCCTGGCCCAGCAGCAGGCCCAGCTCACCGGCAGCGCCGAACCGCTGCTGGCCGCGCTCAAGTCGGCCGACCAGCGCCTGTCGCGCGCCGCGCAGCCGCGCCTGAACCCGCTGCAACGCGCCATTGCCAAAGACATGGACCGCATCAAGGCCGCAACGCTGACCGACGTGCCGGTTCTCATGCTCAAGCTCGACGAACTGGTCCGCATGGCAGACGACCTGCCGGTGGCCAACGCCATGGTGGCAGCCGGCCAGCGTGCATTGCCCGCTGCGGCCGCGCCGGCCTCCGCGCCGCGCGCTGCTGCGTCGGCCGCGTCTTCCGCCGGAAAGTCTTCCATGCTGGGATTCGACAAGCTGGCTCTCGATGCCTGGTCGCAGCGCACGCTGGACAACCTGCGCGAAGAAGCACGCAAGCTGCTGCGCGTGAGCCGCATTGACCAGCCCGAGGCCGCCCTTGTGTCGCCGGAGCAGTCGTTTTTCCTGCGGGAGAACCTCAAGCTGCGCCTGCTCAATGCGCGCCTGGGCCTGCTGTCGCGCCAGACGGATTCGGTGCGCGCCGACCTTGGCAGTGCCAATGCCTGGCTGGGCAAATATTTTGATGCCTCGTCCCGCAAAACGCAGGCCGCAGCGCAGTTGCTGGCCCAGGTCCAGGGCCAGCTGAAAACCAGCGAGCTTCCGCGCCTGGACGAAACCATGGCCGCGCTGGCCACAGCGGCCGCAGGCCGCTGAGCGGGAAAAGGCAGGAACCAGCATGCGCGCCGCCCTCTGGCTTTTGGCCCTGTTTGGCGTGGCCGTTGCCGTGGCCCTGTTTACGGGCAACAACCAGGCCGTGGTCACCATCTTCTGGCCGCCGCACCGTGTCGATATTTCCTTCAACCTGATGGTGATGCTGCTGGCAGCGCTTTTCCTGGTGTTGTACCTGGCCTTGCGCGCGCTGTCGGCGGTGTTTTCGCTGCCGGCGGAAGCCAGGCGCTGGCGTGCCCAGCAAAAAGAGCGTGCCATGTACGGCGCTCTCATGGATTCTCTGGCGCATCTGCTGGCGGGGCGCTACATCCGTTCGACCAAGTCGGCACAAAATGCGCTTGCGCAGGCAAAGAGCCTGAACCTGCTGACCGACGAATCCGGCCATGTGACAGGCCACAGCACCAGCCGCGGCAGACAGTTGCGTTCGCTGGCCCATCTTCTGGTGGCCGAAGCCGCGCAGGCGCTCCAAAACAAGAGCTTGCGCGACCAGCACCTGCAATTGGCGTTGAAGAGCTCCCGTCATGCGCAGGAAGTGCGTGAGGGCGTGCAGTTCCGTGCGGCTCGCTGGGCGCTGGACGATCGTGACGCGGGTGCGGCACTGGATTGGCTGGGCCAGCTTCCGCAGGGGGCATCGCGCCGCACGCTGGCCCTGCGCATGAAGCTGCGCGCCTCGCGGCATGCGCGGCACACGGCGCAAGCGCTGGAAACCGCGCGCCTGCTGGCCAAGCACCGCGCTTTTTCGCAGGCGGCGGCGCAAAGCATTGTGCGCGGTCTGGCCCTGGAGCTGCTGAACGATGCGCACGACCCCGCGCAGCTGCAGCAGGCCTGGTTCTCGCTGGATGACACCGAACGCGCCATGCCCGAGCTGGTGGTGCATGCGGCGTCGCGCCTGATGGCGCTGCACGGTGACCCGGAACTGGCCCGCAGCTGGCTCCTGCAGGTCTGGGACCGCATGATGCAGCCGCGCTCGGAGATCGGCGACAACCTGCGTATCAAGCTGATCGGTGTCCTCGAAGGCGGCCTGGATTCGCTGGACGCAGCCTGGCTGGCCCGCATTGAAAACGCACAACTCAGCCGTCCGCGCGATGCCAACCTGCAATACCTGGCGGGCATGGCTTGCCTGAGCCGCCAGCTCTGGGGCAAGTCCCGCCAGTTGCTGACGCAGGCGGCGCCGGCGCTTCAGGATGTAACGCTTCACCGCAATGCCTGGCGCGCCCTGGCGCTGCTGGCTGAGCAGCGTGAGGACGAGGCGGGCGCTGCGCAAGCCTACAAGCGCGCCGCGCAGATATAGACAGGCTCTGAGCGCGCGCCTCGCTCCTGGCAGGCATGCCGCCCGCCGTGGCAGGTTTAGGGCTTGACCACCTGGGCCGCTTTGGCCCGCTGCACATAACCCTGGTAAGCCGGCAAAGCGATGGCGGCGATGATGCCGATGACCATGATGATGGGAAACATCAGGGCGCCGATTTTGACCAGCGTGGTGTTGGGAGGCGGAGGGGCGCCAAAGCGGTTGCTGCCCTGGGTTCCCGAATTGAAAATCCAGACCAATCCCACCAGGGGGATGAAGGCCAGGATCGCCGTCCAGCCGCTCCATCCCATGTCGTGGCTGCGCTGGATAGTCAGCAGGATGAGAAAAAGAAAATAGGGAATCATGACCACGAAACCAACGATGCCCGCTGCGGCGCCGGCGCCGGCAGCGCCTGCCAGCATGCTGAGTCCGAAGACGCCCACCAGCAAAAGCAGGTAGCCCACAAAGGTGCGGGCCAGGTACCGCATGCGTCCGACGCGACCCCTGGCAGAGAACCACTTGACGGGTTGTGTATCTCCCTCACGGTCATAGACATCAGCGACTGCCGCGCGCGGTGCGGCATAAGGATTCATGGCTTCAGACATTTCTCTTTCCCTCCTGTTGTTGAAAAACGAAGAATAACCGCTGCCGGGCTGAATGCAATGCCCGCTTACAGCAGGCCGGCGCGTTTGACCGCGTGGTAGCGGTTCACCAGCGAGACGGCCAGTTGCGTCGGCTCCACATCCATCGACAGCGGGTCATTGCCGACCACCCGCGCAAAGGCATCGCGCCGCGACTGCCCGAACAGGTGGGCCGCGGCGACATCCACGGCATCCGCCGGGCTGGACAGCACCTGGCCGGCGATGCGGCCAAGCACCCGCTCGCGCAGGCTCGCCACCAGGACGAGGTGCTTGCGGCGTAACAGTTTGAGCGCGGGACGCAGCTCAGCCGAATCCTCGTCGCGGAAGTTGGTTAGCACTATCACCAGTGCACGGCGACGCTGTACACGCAGCAGTTCCTGCGCCGCCATGAGATAGTCCGAATGCATGGCGCCGGGCTGGATGTCGTGCAGGCGATTCATGAGGGCATTCAGTGTGGCGGCGCCTTTGCGGGGCGCAAAGTCACGACGATGCCCAGGTAAACCGCCGAAAGTCATTGCGCCGACCTCGTCGCCTTCTTTCAGTGCGACATAGCTCAGCAGCATCAGCGCGTTGAGGGCCTCGTCGAAATGGCTGCTGCCGCGCAGTTCTTGCTCCGGGCTGCTTTCATCAGCGCGCATGCGGCGGCCGCAGTCGAGCAGGAAAAACACACACTGGTCGCGGTCGTCCTGGAATTCACGCACGATGGGCCGCTGGTGGCGCAGTGTGGCCTTCCAGTCGATGTGCCGCAGGGAGTCCCCGGTTTTGTAATCAGCAAGCTGGCGGAAATCAGTGCCCAGCCCGCGCTGGACATAGGTCTTAATGCCGATCTGGGCGAGCCGCCGGTCACCGGAAAGCCACGCATAGCGGGCCAGTGCGGCAAAGTTGGGATAAACGCGCAGCTTCCCGGGCTGGCCCAGCGCCTGCTGCACCTCGAAACAGCCGCCGCGAGTGTGCCAGCGCAGCTGGGTCGTGCCGAAAAGGGCGACGCCACGCTCTCTCGCGGTCACCGTGTATCGCAACTCGGCGCGCGAAGCCGGTGGCACGGTGACGGCCTGTGGCAGGCCTTCAAAGGTAAACCGCGGATCGACCTCATCGAACACCGTCACTGCCCAGGCCAGGGGACCGTCATTGACCAGCGCCAGTGTCAGCACCGTTGGCACGCCCAGTGAAAAAGCGCCGGGCAGCGTGCGCTCAATGCGCAGCGGCGCGGTCCTCCATAGGCGCAGGCTGCGCCAGAGATCAAAAATGGCGCCTGCCAGCGCCGCCAGCAAGACGGCGCCGGCCAGTATCGCGACCCGGTCAACCGGCAAACCCCCGAGCAAGGCCAGCGCGGCGGCCGCCGTGATGCAAGCCAGCACCCTGACAGTCGTTTTTGCGGGGATCACCAACCGGCGCATGAGTTGCGGCCTAGAGACGGGGGGCCTGGACGCTGCCCAAGGCACTGCGCAGCAAGTCGTCAACACCGAGGCCTTCCAGCTGCGCATCGGGCGAAATCATCACCCGGTGGCGCAAGGCCGGCAGGGCCTGCCGTGCCACATCGTCGGGTGTGATGAAGTCCCGTCCGTGCATGAGCGCGCCGGCCCGCGCAGCCCGCACCAGGGCCATGGTGCCGCGCGGCCCTGCCCCCGACGAAAGTCCTGGCCAGTCGCGCGTGGCGCGGGCGATGCGGACCGCATAGTCAATGACCTGTTCGTGCGCCTGCACCAGGCTGGCCAGCCGCTGCAGTTCAAGCACCTGCGCGTCGTCCAGGCACGGCCTGACCGCATCAAGCGGCAACTGGTTGCCGGCACGCTGGCCGGTGGTCAGCTGCACGATCGCCTTTTCTTCAGCATGGCTGGGGAAGTCGATGTTGATCTTGAGCAGGAACCGGTCCAGTTGCGCCTCCGGCAGAGGGTAGGTGCCCTCGGTATCGATCGGGTTTTGTGTCGCCATCACCATGAAGGGACGGGGCAGCGGCATGGCCTTTCCTTCGAGCGTGACCTGGTATTCCTGCATCACTTCAAGCAAGGCACTCTGGGTTTTGGCTGGTGCGCGGTTGATTTCATCCGCCAGCAGCAGGTGCGTGAAGACCGGCCCCTGGTGTACCCGCAGCGTGCCGATGCCGGCTTCGCTCCGGGTCGATGGGTCCAGCACGGAATGACCCGTGATGTCCGAGGGCATCAGGTCGGGCGTGAATTGCACGCGGGCGTAGCGCAGGCTCATGGCTTGCGCCAATGCGCGCGCCAGCAATGTCTTGCCCAGTCCCGGTACACCCTCAATCAGGACGTGGCCGGATGCGACCAGCGCCACCAGGGTCTGGTCGACGGCTTCCGACTGGCCGACAACGGCTTTGCCGACCTCCTGGCGCAGGGTTTGCAGCGACTCGGCTGCGCGGCTCAGTTCTTCGTTGGGAATGAATGACATGGTGTTTCTCGGTTCAGGATGAAGGAGGAGATGAAGCGGCAGAGGAGGCGCTGGGTGAGGCACCGGGTGAAACGGGAGACGTGAAAGCTGTTGGCGGCCGCGTGTCGGGCCCTGTGGCGTCGAGGCGCCGGCGGGCGGTTTCGATCAATTCCAGGTCGGCGGCCAGCACGCCGGGGTTGCGCGACCTGACTGCCTGGGCGCGTTCCAGCAACAGGGCGTCCAGGCCGGTGGCGCGTGCGATCTCGACTGTGCGTTGCTTCGGATCAAGCTGTGAAAACCGGCGCAATTGCCGGGTGGCCGATTCGTGCAGCGCGCGAAGCTGCGCTGTATGCAAGGCCTTCGGCCCGTGCATATGCAGAAAACGCGCCGTACCGCGCACTTGCTCGGCCATCGAGCGCCGGTGAGCGCTTGCGGACGCTGCCAACGGCCCGAAGCGCACGCTGGCGCGCCACAGGGCCAGCGCCAGTGCCAGCAAGCCGAGCAACAGGGCGGCCCAGGCCTGGTGCCACAGCCAGGGCATGAAGGGCTCCCGGGCCTCTTCGGCGACAAACCAGAATTCAGTGCCGGCGCGCGCCTGCAATGCCGCGGCCGCCAGCTGCGCATTGTCGGCGCGCAGCAGGTTGCTATTGTCCAGCAGGTTCCATCCACCGAGCACGGTGACCGTGCCCTGGCCGACCTGCACGCGCACGGCCTCGGTGCCGGCCGTGCCGCGCAGGGACCACAGCGGTGCGGCCAGCCGATTCACCGGCAGGTACTGGGGGCTGAAATATGCGCCGCAGGCGCGATAGACACGGCTGTCGCTGTAGCTCGCGATGACCTCGGCGGGCTCTTCCAGCGCGCGGCAGTCCATGTCCTTGACGGGTTTGGCCAATGGGCGCGGCGGCACCGTGGGCGGCTCCCACTTCAAGGGGCTTTGCTCCGTGACGGGTAGCCAGTCCTTTAGCGATTTATGGCCGGCCAGGAAGCCCGGGATGACCAGATGCCCACCCTGTGCCACCCAGGCACGCAGGCGCTGCGCGCGTTCAGGGAACAGGTCCCAGTTGCGTGACACAAGCACCAGCCGGGCATGCGGCGGCGGCATGGCATCCAGGCTTTTGTGCCGCACGACCCGCGCACCCAGGGCGACCAGCAGTTTTTCGGTGGCGTAAAGCGGGTTGGTGAGGGCCTCACCCTTGGCTGGTGTGGGGGTGTCGACGTCCACCCATTCAGTGGCCGACATCAGCCAGGCGCTGCCCGCCAGCAACAGCACGCCGAGCAGGATGAGGATCAGTCGGTCCCTCATGCGATGGCTTTCGCCGGGGCGGTGGGTGCGCCCAGCCGCGCGTCAAATTCGGCGCACAGCGCCAGCACGCCGGCCGTGGGCGGCAGGCGTCCGCCATAGGCCGCCAGCTGCCAGGCGGTCACCAGTCGCGCGAAAAACTCCAGCGACATGGGCGCCAGCCGGCCCTCGCTGAGAGCCACGCATTCGCCTTCGGTGCTGGCGTTGCGGATGGGCACCGCATGCAGGTGGACCAGGCGGGAAAGCGCGCCGCGGTAGAGCAGCGACAGCGCAGGCCGCCGCTGGCCGCGCTGCCAGAGCGAGGCGACTTCGGCGCCCACGTCGTCGGGGAGGCTTTCAGGCCGTATGTCCAGGCTGCCGATATGGCTGGGCAGGGGCGCCATCCGGTGCCGGCCGCCGTCGGCCCGCACCTTCACCCAGCGCCGTATGCCGACCACCAGCCAGGCCAGGGCCAGCGCGCCCAGCGCCCACACCAGCAGGCGCGCGCCCTCGGACACCTTGGCCACCAAATCCTTGAGCCAGTTGAGGCTGTCGCGATCCTTCTTTTTGTCTTCCGGCTTTTTGTCCTGGCTCTTGAAGCGCAGGGATTTTTCGCTCTTGCTGCCGGGCAAGTTGGGATCGGCGCGAACCCGGTCGGCGGCCGATTGCACCTGCTGGCGCGAGGGCGGCTCGGCTGGCGCCGCAGCCGGGTTGGCCCACGATGGCATACCCGCCATCACGGCGCAGGCCGCGGCCCATCGCCATGAAAAGCGCCTTGCGGCGTGGCGAGAAGCCATCATGGCCGGCCTTTCGCCGCTGCGGGGCTGAAGGTGCGGCGAAATTCCTGCTCGATGTCCCAGGCCTCGAGCTCGACGCGCCGGTTCAGGTACATCGCAAATCCGGCGGCCACAAAAAAGGGCTCGATCAAACCGACGACGAAAGCGTACACCGCGGCAAAAAGCAGGCTTTGCGCCGAAGCCTCTGAGTCGAGCAGCCAACGCCAGACGTCTCCGAAGCTTCCCTCAGGAGCGAACCACAGCAGCGCCGACAGGATCGCGAGTTCGAGCGCGATCTCGACATTGGCAAAAATCATCTGCATGCCGGCGCCCGCACCACGGCGCCCGCGCAGCAATTGGTCGCGCCGCTTGCGCCTGGCGCCGCCGCGTTGGCCTTCGAGCTGATCGACGGCCTGCGTGAACGAACGCCAGGGAGACAGGCGCCGCCATAGCAGTGTCCGGAGCAACTGGCCGCCCCAGACCATCCCACGGTGCTGCCAGAGGTCGTTCCACCGGGTGGGCTGGCCGAACACCGCGCGTGACAGGATGAACAACAAGGTACGGTCAAACCAGGGCTTGAGGCAGAAAATCAACAGCCCGGGGAGCCAGCCGGCAAACTCCGCCGTGCACAGCACCAGTACGATGACGACCACATACATGGGCAGGAAAGTGCGCCAGATGGAATCGGCATGGCGGCGCACCAGTGCGACACCCAGGTCCGCGGCTTCGGCCATGGGCCGTGGCCGCAGTGCGACGGCGAGTGCATCAACCTGCATGGTGTTTTCCGGGGTCCGCGGGGACGGCGCGCGGCCTTCCCTGCCACCCGAGGTAAGCCAGCACCAGTGCCCAGCAGGCTGCGCCCGCACCATATTTCACAGCGGGCGTGACCCATCGCGCCGAAGACCAGAAAGCCTCGACGGCGGCAGCGATCAGCAGAAGGCCGATGACGCCGTAAATCACCACGATGGCATGGCGGGCCGCCAGCCGGAGCGCCTCTAGCCGGGTATGCCGGCCCGGCGCGATCAGTGCATAGCCCAGCCTGAGTCCCGCGGCGCCCGCCAGCACGATGGCGGTCAGTTCAAAGGCGCCGTGGGTGATGACGAAGGAGCAGAAGTTCTGCCCGTGGCCGGCGGCAATCAGGTAACCGCCGACGGCGCCTATCTGCACCCCATTGAACAGCAGCACGCCGGCGCTGCCGACCCCGCCGAAGATGCCGGCCGCGAAGCAGCGAAAGCCGATGCCGATGTTGTGCATGACGTAATAGCCGAACATTTGCCAGTCACCACCGGCGTCGCGGTTGCGCCCGAAGGACCTTGCGCTGTCGCCGTACATGCCGTCGAACTGCTGCACTTGCGTCGCGTCCATCAAGTGCAGGATGAAACCGGGGTCGCGGTAAGTCGCCAGGCCGGCAGCCAGCAGCGGCAGCACGAACAGCAGGAACGCCACCAGCAGGTAGGCCCGGTGCGCGCGTACGGCTTGCGGGAAGTCAACCAGCGCCAGCCGTCCAAGGCGCGCCAGGCCGTAGTCGTGCTGCCGGTAGATCAGCCGATGCGCGCCTTGCGTCAACGTTTCGAGCCTTTGCGTCAGATGAACGGGATAGGCGCGAGCCTGCGCCAGCGCCAGGTGCTCGCAAACACGGCGGTAGAGGGTGGCCAGCCGCGCACCGTCGAACTTGCGCTGGGTTTCGGCGATACCTATCACCGTCTCGAGTTCGGTCCAGAGGGGCGCATACAGGGCTTCAAATTGCAGAGGCGTCATCGGCGCGAGTCTCCTTCACGCCGGCCCATCAGCCATTGCGCCAGCCCGAGCAGGCGTTGTGTGGCGCTGCTGCCTGGCACACCCGTGCCAAGCACGGGCTCTGCCAGCGCTGCGAGTTCGCCGAAACGTTCAGGGGTTAATCGCGTTGCACGGCCGGCCCAGGAGAGCACCGAGGCCTGTTCGGTGGCGGATAGGGGCCGTGCGGGGGCCAGCGGATCAGCCAAGGGAACATCGCCATGAAGCTTGACGGATTCGCTAAACACCACAAGGGTGCCGGCGGCCAGATCACCCAGCCGTTTGCTGTCGCTGCGCCAGAGGACGCAGAGCAGTCCGGCACCAAACAGCGCCGGCATGAAGTCGGCGGCTCGCAGGAGGTTGCGGGTCAGCGAGGCGGCAGGCGTTACCGGCAGGCCGGAATCCATCACCACACGCAAGCCCATCGCGCGCTTGCCAGGAGTGGCCGCGGCGCGGGTCAACTCGAACACCACGGGATAAAACCACTCGAGGCCGAAGTAGGTCACCAGCAGGATTGCCGCGCCCGCCTTGCCCATTACTCCGACCACTACGGCCACAGCGATAAACAGGCATGACCGTATGGCCAGGTCGATCAGGTAGGCTTGCCCGCGTGCCACGATGCCGGCGGGCCGTAAGGACAATGTGATGCCCTCCGGTGTTTCGGCCGTGTACAGCGTATCGAGGCGCGCGGTTGTCACAGGGCTGGGCTGCCTGTCAGATCTTGAAGACCACGGTGTCCGCAATCTCGTCATGCAGGCAGCGACGGGATTTCCGGAAAATCATCAGGCAGTCCAGCAGGGAATAGACCCACAGGACGACCATCATGATGCTGGCCGCGAACCCCGCGCCATATCGGAGGGCCAGGCGCTTGACGGAAACGGACTCCCCCGAAGGTCGGGCAATCCGTATCTTGAGCAAGACCTTGCCAATCGTCTGGCCCCGTGTCGCGAGCAGGTAGCCGTTGAGCACAAGAAAAATCAGGGCACCGACACCCATGCTCACCAGATCGACGGACCACATGTCGCGTCCTTCCGTGTTCCAGGGATTGAAGGGCGTCAGTACCGACACCAGCCAAAGGAAGAGGGACTGAAAAACAGCGTCGAGCATCACGGCGCAAAATCGCCGCATGCGACTGGCCAGCTCAGGCCCGTCTGACGCCGCGACCACGTCGTCTACGCTGGCCTGCGGCGGCGCGTAGCGCGCATCGTGCTGCGGATTGTCCATCGTCCTCTCCCCATGCCTATTTTGTTGGGTTGATTCTAGGGCCTCTTAACGACATTGCTGCAAGATAGGAAGGACGTAAAAAAGGCCCGCATTTGCGGGCCTTTTGGTGAGGTGCCGCTTATGCGGCAGAGGTCGGCGCGTTTACTGGCCGGCCGATTGCTCGAAAGGCAGCTTCACAGCGCCGAGATCGCGCTTGGTCTCGACCAGCACCAGCGGGCCTTCGTCGGCGACCACCAGCGGTGGGCGCTCACGCGGTACGTGGACCGGCTTGGCTTCGGCGGCGATGGCGGCTTTGGCTTCGGCGATCTTGGCGGCATCTGAGTTGACCCACTGCAAGCCTGAGGACTGGGCGACCTGAACCAGGTCCTGCAGGGGCAAGTCGTAAGACTGAACCTTGGGCAGGCTGGCGGCAACCGGCGCAGCGGCTGGCGCCGGTGCGGGGGCAGGAGCTGCTACGGGTGCGGCAACGGCTACCGGGGCCACGTAAGCTGGAGCCGGTACAGCAGCCGGAGCGGCGGCAGCTACCGGCGCTACAAATTCAGGAGCTGCTTGCGCACGCTGCTCTTGGGCTTGTGGCTGATTTGGCTCTAAAGATTCGCCTTGACCGCTTGCCTGTCCGGCGTCTGCGGGTTGCTCGCTGCGTTCACCGTTTTCGCCGCGTTCGCGGCGGTCACGGCCATAGCGGTCGCGGCTACGGCGTTCGCGTGGCTGGCGTTGCTCTTCGCCCTGGCCGTTTTGTGCAGGAGCGATCACATTGCCGGCATCGTCCAGTACGGGGGCTGCCGCTGCGGCTTCAGGGTTGAAGCCGGCGCTGCCTTCAGCGGCAGCATTCTGGCCTTCGGCGCCTTCAGGGCGGTCTCCCCGGCGGTCGTTGCGACGGCCGTTGCGGTCGCCGCGGTCACGGCGGCCTTCACCACGCTCTCCACGCGGCTCACGGTTGCCTTGTGGGCGTTCGCCGTCTTGCGGTGCGCGTTCCTGGCGCGGCTCGCCGGCTTCACCGCCCATGGCTGCTGCCATGGCGGCCTGGTTGGCCAGTGCGAGGTCCTGCTCGACGGAGTCGCGCTGAATGCGCTCACCACCGCGCTCGCCACGTTCACCGCGCTCGCGGCGGCCGCGGCCTTCGCGGCCGGGGTTTTCGCTGCGGGGCTGGTCGCCGGCATTTTCAGGACGGCTTTCGCCGCGGGCTTCACCGGCTGGGCGTTCCTGGCGGCCGGCTTCGTTGCGGCCTTCCGGGTTGCGTTCGCGGCGCTCGCCGCCACGGCCTTCATTGCGGCCTTCGCCGCGGCCCTGGCCCTCTGGGCGTGGTTCGCGTCCTTCGCGGTTTTCGCCTCGGCCTTCACCGCCGCGTCCTTCGCTGCGGCCGCGGCCACCGCGGCGGCCGTCGCGGCCTCCGCGTTCGCCGCCACGGTCCGAACGCTCACCGCGTCCATCACCACGGCCATCGCGGCCTTCACGCCGGCCTTCGCCGCGCTCGTCTTTTTTCACTTCTTTGGCGGCAGGTGCCGGGGCCGGTGTTTCCGCGCCGCCGAACAGGCTCTTGATCCAGCCGAAGAAACCTTTTTCTGCAGGCGCAGCTGCAGCCGGGGCAGGGCGGCGCGACTGGGGCTTGGGAGCCGCTTGTGGTGCCACTTCCGGCTTGGGCGGGGCCACAGGCGCGGGTGCATCGGGCAGTACGCCCTTGATGATGGGCTCCTGCTTGTTGTGCTTTTCCTGGCTGCGGCGCGTGACGGTGGTCGGATCCTCGATTTCGTCGGCCATCTTGTAGCTGGCGGCGATGTTGTCCAGGCGCGGGTCGTCGTGTTTCAGGCGTTCCAGGCGGTAGTTGGGGGTCTCCAGCGTCTTGTTGGGCACCAGCAGCACATTGATGCGCTGCTTGACTTCGATCTTGGCGATCTCGGAGCGCTTTTCATTCAGCAGGAAAGACGCCACGTCAACCGGGACCTGGCACAACACCGAGGCCGTGCTGTCCTTGAGGGACTCTTCCTGGATGATGCGCAGGATCTGCAGCGCCGAGCTTTCGGTGTCGCGGATATGGCCGGAGCCGCCGCAACGCGGGCAGGGGATGGATGCGCCTTCCGACAGGGCGGGGCGCAGGCGCTGGCGGCTCATTTCCATGAGGCCGAATTTGCTGATGGTGCCGAACTGCACGCGGGCGCGGTCTTGCCGCAGCGCGTCGCGCAGGCGGTTTTCCACGTCGCGGCGGTTGCGCGACTCTTCCATGTCGATAAAGTCGATGACGATCAGGCCGCCCAGATCGCGCAAACGCATCTGGCGCGCCACTTCGTCGGCGGCTTCGAGGTTGGTGCGGGTGGCGGTTTCTTCGATGTCGCCGCCCTTGATGGCGCGAGCGGAGTTGACGTCGACCGACACCAGAGCTTCGGTGTGGTCAATGACGATGGCGCCGCCTGAGGGCAACTGCACGGTACGGGCATAAGCCGACTCGATCTGGTGCTCGATCTGGAAGCGGCTGAACAGCGGCGCGTCGTCGCGGTAGCGCTTGACGCGATGCTCGTGCTCGGGCATCACGTGGGCCATGAACTGGCGGGCCTGTTCATAGACGTCGTCGGTGTCAAAGAGGATGTCGCCGATGTCGCTGTTGAAGTAGTCGCGGATGGCGCGGATCACGAGGCTGGATTCCTGGTAAATCAGGTAGGCGCCTTTGCCGCCCTTGCCAGCGCCGTCAATGGCGGTCCAGAGCTTGAGCAGGTAGTTCAAGTCCCACTGGAGCTCTGGCGCGCTGCGGCCGATACCGGCGGTGCGCGCAATGATGGACATCCCGTTGGGATATTCCAGCTGGTCCATATTCTCCTTGAGCTCGGCCCGGTCTTCGCCTTCGATACGGCGGCTTACGCCACCGCCGCGAGGATTGTTCGGCATCAGGACCACATAGCGGCCTGCCAGGGAGACGAAGGTGGTGAGGGCTGCGCCCTTGTTGCCGCGCTCTTCTTTTTCGACCTGGACCAGCAGTTCCTGGCCTTCACGGATCACATCGTTGATGCGCGCCTGGTTGACGGGCACGCCCTGGGCAAAGTATTGCTTGGAGATTTCCTTGAACGGCAGGAAGCCGTGGCGGTCTTCGCCGTAGTCGACGAAGCAGGCTTCCAGCGAGGGCTCGACGCGGGTGACGACGGCCTTGTAGATGTTGCCCTTGCGCTGTTCGCGCCCTTCAATTTCAATTTCGTAGTCGAGGAGTTTTTGTCCATCGACGATCGCCAGACGGCGTTCTTCAGCCTGTGTGGCGTTTACCAGCATCCGTTTCATGGGTAGCCTTCCTTATCGTTCTTCGTTTTGATGTCATGTCTTGAACATCAATCACATGCCCAAAATGGGCCAACGACGCCGGAGGGACGCAGTGCGAACTGGAGGAATTGCCGGAGAGCTTTTGACAGCGCGCGGCCGACCGAAGTGAATCGGTCAGCGACGTGGTCTGGGCGTAGGCGCGTGGATGGAGCGAGCAGGGGTCAAACGGGTGGGTGCTACAAAAAAAGTAGCTGCTTGCGCCCACTGTACAAGGGCTGGCGGCTGATTTATGCCAAAAGCAGGGCCCACGAATGTCGTGAGGCGCCGCAGGCACATATAAATCAGACTGACCAGTGTTGTCATCAGAGGGCTACCCGTTAAAGGACTTGATCTCGACTGGATCCGCATGCAGCCTGTTGTTCATGACTTGGGCTGCACACATGGTATTCCGTAGTGTTGTTCGCAAAACGTCGACTCTTCTACCGTGCAAAGACGCTCGCCGCGAGGTGCCTGGCACTCGTCGCTTGCGGGCAATTGCCGGCGTGGGCATCGACCTTCCAGCAAGGCTGCTTGTTTGCCTTTTCAGGGCCGGGGACTTGCGTGGACTAAACTCCAGACAAATCAACCACTTACAGCGCATCGCTAGTGAAACACATTATAGGGTCAGCAAAGGGCTTGGCAAGGAAACCCGGGAAAACACCGGTATGGCCGCCCGCAGCCGTGTCCGCGTCCACCCCGGCACCATCCAATCCCCAGGCGGCGGCCCCGGCTGCGCCGCAGGCCACGCTGGTGACGGTAGATGAAGACTATGCGGGCCAGCGCCTCGACAATTTCCTGATCCGCCAACTCAAGGGCGTGCCCAAAACCCATGTCTACCGCATCATCCGAAGCGGTGAAGTGAGGGTTAACAAGGGCCGGGCGCAGGCCGATACGCGGGTGGAGACCGGCGACATCGTGCGCCTGCCGCCGGTTCGCACCTCTGAGCGGGCCGGGCAAAAGGCCGAGGCCATGGCCCAGGAAATCGCCCGCCACGGCGCGAGTTCGACCACGGGCGGCTATGCCCCGTCCCGCGAATTCCCGATTCTTTTTGAGGACGACTTTGTGCTGGCTATCGACAAACCGGCCGGTGTGGCGGTGCACGGTGGCAGCGGCGTGAGCTTCGGCGTGATCGAACAGCTGCGCATGGCCAGGCCCGAGGCTGACTTTCTGGAGCTGGTGCACCGGCTGGACCGCGAAACCAGCGGCATCTTGCTGATCGCCAAGCGGCGCATGGCGCTCAAGCTGCTGCAGGAGCAGTTCCGGGAGCGTGAAACCGACAAGGTCTATCTGGCCCTCGTCGGAGGCGACTGGCCGGCCAATCACCGCGTGATCGACAAAGCGTTGCACAAGTATTTGTTGCCCGATGGCGAGCGGCGTGTGAAAGTGGTGCCCAACGATCACCCCGACGGCATGCGCTCGGTGACGCTGGTCAAGGTCAAGTCGGCTTTTCCCGCCAGTCTGCTGGCGCCCGCAACGCCCTTTACCTTGCTCGAAGTCACGATCAAGACCGGCCGCACCCACCAGATCCGCGTGCACCTGTCTAATGAAGGTCATCCGATTGCCGGCGACGACAAGTATGGCGACTTTGAACTGAACCGGGCGCTGCAGAGGTCCGCCCCGGGCACGGTATCGCTCAAACGCATGTTTCTGCACGCCTGGAGCCTGAAATTTAACCACCCCAAACTGCGCAAGGTCGTGCACCTGCAGGCGCCTTTGCCGCCTGAACTGCAACAGTTTTTACCGGCGCAGGTTTCTACATGATTCGCGGGGGCCCTGAAGCGCTTGGCTCAAACAGCGCAGCCAAGCCGATACGGGGAAAGTTCAGCGGCCTGGCCGCAACAGTGCTGATGTTTGTTTTTGCCGGTCCTGCCCTGTACGGTGTGGCGTATTACCTGGTGGCAGGTGAGCTTGGGCGCGGCGAATTCCGGTGGAGCGAAGTGCCCTCGGTCATCTTTTGGCCGTTTTTGACGGAGTTCATGTTCTGGGTGTCGTGGGGAAATATTGAAACGATGCTTCTGTTTCCGCTCCCCACCCTTTTGGCGGCCGCGGTTTTTTGGCTGTTGAACAGACGGATGGTGCCTTCCCTGAACGCCGTGTCTGCATTTCGTTTTGTTGTTTCCAGGTCGGCAATCTGCCTGGTGGTTTGTGTGTGCGCTTTTGTGGCCTTGAATCCGGGGACAGTGACACAAGGATGGGATGCGCTGTATTTTTACAATCCCCACAACCGGCATCCGTTCGACGACTCAGGGTGGGGGTTTCTTGAAAACTATGGACCGCTGTTCCATTTGACGGTGCTCGGCCTGGCAAGCGTCTTGTTGGGCGCAATTTACGGGTTCTCGTCGTGGTGGTTCCGTAAAAACCGGAACAACTGACGCCTGCATTTCAACGTTTGTCCATGTGCGCGCATAGCCGGACCTTCCCTAAGACAATATCTCCATGCAAACCCGAAATTTCGACCTGATCGCTTTCGATTGGGATGGCACGCTGTTTGATTCGACCAAAATCATCGTGCGCTGTATCCAGGCCGCGGTGCGTGATGTGGGCGGCACGGTCCCCACCGACAAGGAAGCCGGCTACGTCATCGGCCTGGGCCTCATGCAGGCGCTGGCTCACGCAGCGCCTGATGTGCCGCCTGAAAAGTATCCCCAACTGGGCGAGCGCTACCGCCATCACTATGCTGCGCATTACGACGACCTGAGCCTGTTTGAGGGCGTGCTTCCCCTGCTTGACGCCTTGAAAGCGCGCGGCCACCTGCTCGCGGTGGCCACCGGCAAGTCGCGCCGCGGCCTTGACGAAGTACTGCGCACCGTAGAGCTCAAGGGCGTGTTCGACGGATCCCGCACGGCTGACGAGACGGCAGGCAAGCCCGATCCGCGCATGCTGCATGAGCTCATGGCGGAGTTCGGTATTCCCGCGGGGCGCGTGCTGATGGTGGGTGACACCACCCATGACCTCCAGATGGCGGTCAATGCTGCTTGTGCCAGTGTGGGAGTGAGTTATGGCGCGCATGAGCCGGACACATTTACCGATCTGTCGCCGCGCCATGTCGCGCATTCGGTGCAGGAACTGCACGACTGGCTGCTGGCCAACGGGTAGTCTTTCGATGACGTCCACGGACCCCCGGCAAGCTTTGTGCAATAGCCGCGACCTGCTTGAAGGCGGGTTGGCAGTGCCGTTCGATGTCATTTATGCCGGGCAGACCTGCCGTGCCTTTGCGGTCCGTTACGAAGGAAGAGTCCACGCGTATCTCAATCGCTGCACCCATGTCGCGATGGAGCTGGACTGGCAACCCAACCGGGTGTTTGATGCCGGGGGGCGGTGGCTGTTATGCGCCAGCCATGGCGCCGTTTACCGTCCGGATACCGGCCTGTGCGCCGGCGGGCCTTGCCAGGGAGGGCTGGTCAAAATCGAGCTTTCTGAAATCGAAGGGGTTGTTTATTGGCATTCTGCTTACAACCTTAAACCGCTACAGTTCTAATACCTCTCTAAACTATCGCCCATGAACGATCCCCATCGCCCCGACCCTCCCATGGACTCTGATTCGCTGCGCGAATCAGATTTCCGGCCTAACCAGCCGGAATCCCTTCCGCCTTATTCCCAGGCCAAAAAGTCCGCCGTTGATCCTTCCGCCACCCCCGGCTGGGAGCGCGCGACGCTTGAGAAACTGGCTTTTGCTGCGCTGAACGAGCAAAAAGCGACGCGGCGCTGGAAAACCTTTGTGCGCCTGTCCTGGCTGGCATTTTTTATCGCCCTGGTGTGGATGGCACTACATCGCGGCACGCCTGCCAGCGATGCGACTGTTCCGCACACGGCCGTGGTGGAAATCAAGGGTGAAATCGCCGCGGGCGCCGACGCCAGCGCCGAGTTCGTCAACGCGGCGCTGCGTGCCGCCTT
This sequence comes from Polaromonas sp. P3_A5, assembly GCF_056403055.1. Lineage (NCBI taxonomy): Bacteria > Pseudomonadati > Pseudomonadota > Betaproteobacteria > Burkholderiales > Comamonadaceae > Polaromonas > Polaromonas sp. P3_A5. Next base: position 3,238,581 of record NZ_JBFUGF010000001.1, on the reverse strand, counting down.
TGAAGACGAAGGCGCCAAGGCGGTCGTGCTGCTGATCAATTCGCCCGGCGGCAGCCCGGTGCAGGCCGGCATGATGAACGACGAAATCCTGCGCCTGAAGGCCAAGCACAAGAAGCCGGTTTACGCTGTGGTCGAAGAAACCTGTGCCTCGGCCGCTTATTACATCGCCGTCTCGGCCGACAAGATTTACGTCGACAAGGCCAGTATTGTGGGCAGCATCGGTGTGCTGATGGATGGTTTTGGCTTCACAGGCTTGATGGACAAACTGGGCGTGGAGCGCCGCTTGCTGACGGCCGGCGAAAACAAGGGATTTCTTGATCCGTTCAGCCCGCAAAGCGAAAAACAAAAGGTCTTTGCACAGGCCATGCTGGACCAGATCCACCAGCAGTTCATCGCGGTGGTCAAAGCCGGCCGCGGTAAACGCCTGAAGGAAACGCCCGAGATGTTCAGCGGCCTGTTCTGGAGCGGCCAGCAGGCGGTGGAACTGGGCCTGGCCGATCAGCTAGGCAACCTGGAGTATGTGGCCCGAGAAGTGGTCAAGACCGACGAGATCATTGACTACACCCGTCGCGACAATGTGGCCGAACGGCTGGCCAAGAAGTTTGGCGCGGCGATGGGCGAGGGTGCCATGAAGGCCTTCAAGGCGATCCCGGCGCTTCGCTAGGGCGACTTGAGAAGGCGATGGCCTTTGTCAAAAAGCCCGCTTCGCGCGGGCTCTTTTGTTCGTGTCTGGCGCTTTAGCGGCCGATACAGAAGACGGTTGGCAATTCCAGTGGCGCCTGGAGCTTGTCGCGTTTCCAGCCGCTGACCTGCGCGCTGCGGGACCAGCCTTTGGTCATTGTCAGGCCGCAGCTCAGCGCCAGCCGGGTGTTGCCCTGCAGCGTTTGCAGCAGTGACTGGAACAAGGCCGCGTTGCGATAGGGTGTTTCGATGAAGAGCTGGGTCTGGCCGGATTTGAGCGCCAGGGATTCCAGTTCCCGGATGCGCTGGACGCGCTCGGCCGGTGCCTGCGGCAAATACCCGGCAAACGCAAAATGCTGGCCGTTCAGGCCGCTCGCTGCCAGCGCCAGCATCAGCGACATCGGGCCCGTCAGCGGCACAACCTCCAGCCCCAGGTCATGGGCGGCGCGTACCACGGAGGATCCGGGATCGGCAATGGCAGGCATGCCGGCTTCGCTGACCAGGCCCATGTCGCGGCCTTCCACGGCCGCCATCAACAGGGGGCGCGCGTCGAAGTTGCCGGTATGGTCGCCTTTTTTGTGAACCTCCCGTGGCAGCTCCTGGATTTGCTGCGACTGCAGCGGCGCGCTGAGCGGCTGCAGCGCGTCGATACGCTTGAGGTAGGCGCGCGTGCTTTTGGCGTTTTCGCAGATCCAGCAGGAGAGCCTGGCGGCGATTTGCACGGTGCCCAGCGGCATGACATCCTGCAGAGGGGCAAGGTCGTCGCAGCCGAAGTCGAGCGGCGCGGGCACCAGGTAAAGTTTCCCTTTCGCTGCGCCGCTCATGGCTGGCTCCCGTAGGCTGAAAGCAGCCTCACGCCTGCGGCTTCGATGAGCCTGCAGGTGCGGATCAGCGGCAAGCCGATCAGCGCAGTCGGGTCGTCGTTGTCGATCGATTCAAGCAGTGCAATGCCGAGGCCTTCGCTTTTGGCGCTGCCCGCGCAATCGTACGGTTGCTCGGTGCGCAGGTAGTTTTCAATTTCGTCATCCGTCAGCGCGCGGAATTTCACCCTCACTGCGGCCAGGCTTTGCGCTTCATAGCCGCTGTCCAGGCACACGACGGCCACAGCCGTCTGAAAAATGACGGTTTGCCCTCGCATCCTGCGGAGCTGGGCGACGGCTTTTTCGTGGGTGCCCGGCTTGCCGAGCGGCTGGCCGTCGAGGTCGGCGACCTGGTCGGAACCGATGACAACCGCGCCGGGAAATGCCGCAGCAACAGCCCGGGCCTTGGCCAGGGCCAGCCGCTCGGCCAGGGGGCCAGGGAGCTCGCCGGCATGGGGCGTTTCGTCCACGTCGGGCGCGACCACCTCAAACGGGATATGCAGCCGCTGCAGCAATTCCCGGCGATAGCGGGAGGTCGAACCCAAAATCAGGGGGCGGTCTTGTCCGGTGTGTCCGGAGATTGCGGCGAGGTCGGGGGCGGGGTTCATGCCTTGATTCTCTTACACTGCACTCATGTCCAGATCCCTGCAGCCCAACCGACTCAACATGACCGCTTTCGCCCAGGATGGCGTAGCGCTTTCCGAGACTACTTTGCTACGAAATATGGAGCGCCTTGCGCACGAAGCGCAAGGGCTACAGGCCGATTCGGCGGTGAAATGGCAGGCGGTCGGCGAGCTACGCCCGCGCCCGGGCGCTGAAGACGACGTATGGTTGCATCTGACGGCCGAGGCCGTGGTGCCTTTGACCTGCCAGCGCTGCATGGGTGTGGTTGCCACACCTGTAGAGGTCGACCAGTGGTACCGCTTTGTGGCCAATGAAGACATCGCCATGGCCGAGGACGACCAGTCTGAAGAAGACTTGCTGGTGATGGCGCCCCAGTTCGATTTGCTCGCTGTGCTGGAAGATGAATTGCTGATGGCCCTGCCGCTGGTGCCCATGCATGAGGTGTGCCCTGTCGCGCCCAAACTGCAGGCGGGCGACCTTGGTGACAATGCAGATTCGGTGGGCGAGGTTGGTGAAAAACCCAATCCCTTTGCGGTTCTGGCGCAGCTTAAAGCAAAAAAGTAGTAATTTAGAATTACTTATTTCTCAGGTAAAACTCCTAGATTTGTCGGCATTTCACCAGTCGCGGGTTGAGGTGATGAAATTTGTCTCGCATCGAGCTATAATCAAAGGCTTCGCGTACCAATGCGGTGAATACGGTTACATGGCGTTTAGACCGCCTTGGGCCGATATTCAGGTCCAGCTGTCTGAACTCGGATTTTGGTGCGTAATTTACCAACCTTACACCCCATCAGGAGCGGATCATGGCCGTCCAGCAGAACAAAAAGTCACCTTCGAAGCGCGGCATGCACCGCTCGCACAACGCACTCACCGTGCCAGGCATTGCCGTGGAATCCACCACCGGCGAAACCCACCTGCGCCACCACATCAGCCCTACCGGTTTTTACCGTGGCCGCAAGGTGCTGAAAACCAAATCCGAAGCGTAATTCCACGCTTTGAGCATGGGCCCGCACTCATCCTGCGGGCCTTTCTTTTGCCTGAATTCCACTCTCTCTTGACTGCACCGGTCGCCCCATGATCAGGATCGCTGTCGATGCCATGGGCGGCGATATCGGCCCAGCCGTTACGCTCCCGGCCAGCCTGGCATTTCTGGATGGCCATCCGGATGCTGCTGTGGTGCTGGTCGGCCAGCCTGAAGTCCTCGCGGGGCACCCGTTGTACCCCCGCCTTCAGGTCCATCCGCGCTGCCAGATCGTTCCGGCCAGCGAGATCGTCACCATGGACGATCCCATCGAGATCGCCTTGCGGCGCAAGAAGAACTCCTCGATGCGGGTCGCGATGAACCAGGTCAAGGATGGTGTGGCCCAAGCGGCCGTATCGGCCGGCAATACCGGCGCCTTGATGGCCATTGCCCGCTACGTCCTCAAAACCCTGGAGGGCATAGACCGTCCGGCCATTGCTACCCAGCTGCCCAATGCCTTGGGTGGCGCCACCACGGTGCTGGACCTGGGTGCCAATGTCGATTGCACCGAAGATCACCTGCTGCAGTTTGCCGTGATGGGATCCGCCCTGGTGGCAGCCATCACCAGCAACCCCACGCCCAGTGTCGGCCTGCTCAATATTGGCGAAGAAGCGATAAAAGGCAGTGAAATTATCAAAAAAGCCGGTGAGTTGTTGCGTTCTGCGTCTAATTCCGGTGATTTGAATTTTTACGGGAATGTCGAAGGTAACGATATTTTCAAGGGAACGACCGATATCGTCGTCTGTGACGGTTTTGTGGGCAACGTCGCGCTCAAGGCTAGTGAAGGTCTTGCAAGCATGATCGGGGGCTTCATAAAGGCTGAGTTTTCCCGCAATATCTTGACAAAAATTGCGGCCATCATTGCCTATCCGGTGCTAACTGCGTTTAAAAATCGAGTTGACCACAGGCGGTACAACGGCGCCGCCTTGCTCGGTCTGCAAGGCCTGGTTTTCAAAAGCCACGGCTCAGCGGACGCCTTTGCTTTTGAGACGGCGCTGAATCGGGCTTATGATGCGGCTCGGAACAATTTGCTTGAGAGAGTGCGCGAACGCATAGCCCATGCGGCCCCTTTGCTGGTGGCAGCGCAGGCGGCGCCCCCTGCTGATGCGCCCGTCGACACCCCTTCAATGTCAGTTGACTCAGCAGTCTCAACACCGGCCACTTATTAATGACCCGTTACTCACGCATCACCGGCACCGGTAGTTATTTGCCGCCGCGCCGACTGACCAATGCCGAACTGGCCGCCGACCTGGCGACCCGGGGTGTGGAAACCTCCGATGAATGGATTGTGGAGCGCACCGGCATCCGGGCCCGCCACTTTGCCGCGTCCGACGTGACCAGCAGCGATCTGGGTGTAGAAGCCGCCAAAAATGCACTGCAGGCTGCGGGTCTGCAGGCTGCGGACATCGACCTCATCATCGTGGCGACCTCGACCCCGGACATGGTGTTTCCCTCGGCGGCCTGCATTTTGCAGAACAAACTGGGCATCGCCGGTTGCCCGGCCTTTGACGTGCAAGCTGTGTGCAGCGGATTCGTCTATGCATTGACCGTGGCTGACGCCATGATCCGCACCGGTTCGGCCAGCAAGGCGCTGGTGATCGGTGCGGAAGTGTTCTCGCGCATCCTGGACTTTTCAGACCGGACCACCTGTGTGCTTTTTGGCGACGGCGCCGGCGCCGTGGTGCTCGAGGCCTCGGACACGCCCGGCATTCTTGCCAGCGACCTGCATGCCGACGGCAAGCATGTCGGCATCCTGTGTGTGCCGGGCAATGTCTCGGGTGGTCAGATCCTGGGCGACCCCTTGCTCAAGATGGATGGCCAAGCCGTGTTCAAGCTGGCTGTGGGCGTGCTCGAAAGCGCCGCGCGCGCTACGCTGGCAAAAGCCAACATGACCGATGCCGACATCGACTGGCTGATTCCACACCAGGCCAACATCCGCATCATGCAGAGCACGGCCAAAAAACTGAAGATGCCGCTCGAGAAGCTGATTGTCACCGTCGACCAGCATGGAAACACCTCCGCGGCTTCTATCCCGCTCGCGCTGGATGTGGCCGTGCGCAGCGGCAAGATCCAAAAAGGCGACACCCTCATGCTCGAAGGCGTGGGCGGCGGCTTTACCTGGGGTGCGGTGCTTCTCAACTATTGAGTGGCTCCCACCCATCTGCCAGGCTTTCACAGACAGGTGGGCATTTGAATTTCAGACCGTCCGGTGCATGGGATCGCCTTGCAGCAGCCTTGCTGGTGCTGGCTTTTGCCTTGGCTGGATGGAAAATCCTGCAGCGCCCACCGGCCACCCCTTTTGCGGCATTGGCGGCCAGCCCTTCGGCTGGTGCCGTCAAATCCGTGCCACGCACCGGCTTGTCGGCGCAGCAGATTTCGCCGGACGGCCGCTTTCGTTTTGATGCGCAATTTGTCTCATCTTCTCCCGGCCAGGCCGTGCATGCGGCCTCCCTCGTGGAGTTGCGTGATGGCCGCTTGCGCGCGGTCTGGTTTTCGGGCTCGCGCGAAGGCGCGGGGGATGTCACCATCCAGACCGCAGTGATGGACCCCGCCAGCCTGCGCTGGAGCGCAGAAAGCACGTTGTTCAACCGTCAAACACTTCAGCAGGGCCTGTGGCGCTATGTCAAGAAACTGGGCAATCCGGTGATTGCTCGCGCGCCCGATGGCTCACTCTGCCTGTGGATGGTCAACGTTTCATTGGGCGGATGGGCGGGCAGCTCCATCAGCTGGGCGCGTTCCACGGATGAAGGCGCGACCTGGAGCATGCCACGCCGCCTGGTGACGTCGCCCTTCCTAAACATCAGTACGCTGGTCAAAGGAGCACCCGTCAGCTTTGAAAGCGGCGAGACCGGCTTGCCGGTGTACCACGAGTTCGTCACCAAATTCGGCGAAGTCCTGCGCATCAACGCTCTGGGCCAGGTCATCGACAAAGTTCGCGTTCCCGGTAGCCGCACCGGTTTGCAGCCGGTGGTGCTGGTTTCGGGGCCAGAGAAGGCGCAGGTCTATATGCGCTCAGGCAATGCCACGGCGCTGATGGTTTCAGATACCACGGATGCCGGCAAGACCTGGTCGCGCGCGTCTGCAAGCATCTGGCCCAATCCGGACTCCGCTGTGGCCGGCGTCGTGACGAACATCGGCACGCAATGGCTGGCCCTGAACCCGGCGCCCCGAAATCGCGAAATGCTGGCCTTGCTGAAAACAGAGGCGGGCGGCTCGTTTGATGGGGTGGCGCCATGGATCGTGGAGTCGTCCGCCAATCCGCAGTCGCGCACGTCCCTCATTGACTATGAGCGCCTGCTGACTCAGGAGCTCAAAGCCCGCGGCGCGAGCGACGGCGAAGCCCAGTCCTATGTAGCCAGTGCCAGGCGCCAGTTGTGCGGCGACCAGAGCTGCTCCCAGGAATTTTCTTATCCTTACTTGCTGCAAACCCGCGACGGCTACCTGCATCTCGTCTATACCTGGCATCGCACGCGCATCAAGCACGTGCGGCTGGACCCCCTGCAAACCCTCCAGGCCGCGCAAGCGGCGACCGGCCATGCTTCCTCCGGCAAATGATCTGATCGCCTTGCTCGGCATTGATCTGGCGCTCAGCGCCGGCTGTCTGCGGCTGCTGGGCTGGCGGCGTGGCGTCGGGCCGTGGGGCAAGTTTGCTACTGCTGCGGTGTTTGTACTTCTGTGGTGCCCGGTGGGGCCGGCCCGTTTACCGCTCGTGGCCTATGTGCGCGGCATCAGCTCGGACCTGAGCATTTCTTTGGTAGCACTCGCCTGCCTGGGCATGTACCAGCGCCTGTCGGGCGTCCGCTTGACGGATACCCGCGAGTGCATGCTGGTGAGTGTTGTCCTGGCTGTGGGCGCATTGTTCTTGTACCCGCTGGCCCTGGGCTGGGGTGACTGGGATGCCTACCGGCTCGGCTGGGGTTCGCCAGTTCTCTGGGCGGCGCTTCTGGCGCTGTCGCTGGCATGCTGGGCCAGCGGATTTCGTTTGCTGCCCGTGCTGATCGCTCTGGCTTTACTGGCCTGGGCTGCGGGGTCGCTGGAGTCCACCAATTTGTGGGACTACCTGATAGACCCCTGGCTGGCCGTTGCGGCTATCTATCAGTGCGTCAAATCGGCTGTCGGATGGGGTTTTGCAAGGCTGCGTGGTGCGCACAATGGCGCTATACCGTCGTCAGCCTGACAGACTGTGCTTCAAAAAATGACTGTTCATCTTCTTAAAATGCATGCGGATGCTTTTCGGCGACCCAAGAATTCGACCCATGGAGTAATCATTTGAAATCGTTTGCTATTGTTTTTCCCGGCCAGGGCTCGCAGTCGGTCGGCATGCTGGACGCCTGGGGCGACCATCCGGTGGTTGCGCAGACGTTGGCCGAAGCCTCCGAGGCGCTGGGCGAGGATGTCGGCCGGCTGATCAAGGACGGCCCCAAGGACGCGCTGGCGCTGACCACGAACACGCAGCCTGTCATGCTGGTCGCCGGTGTGGCGGCTTACCGTGCCTGGATGGCCGAAACCGGTACCGCGCCGGCCGCCGTCGCGGGTCACTCGCTGGGCGAATACTCTGCTCTGGTGGCCTCGGGTGTGCTGACACTCGCGCAAGCCGCGCCGTTGGTGCGCTTTCGTGCGCAGGCCATGCAGGACGCCGTACCGGTCGGCATAGGCGCGATGGCGGCCATTCTGGGCATGGAAGCCTCCAAAGTGATTGAAGGCTGTGCCGAGGCCGCGCGCAGCTTCGGGGCCAACACCACCGAAGTGGTCGAAGCCGTCAATTTCAACGATCCGATGCAGACCGTCATCGCGGGCAGCAAGGCTGCGGTTGAGAAAGCCTGCGAAGTGCTCAAGGCCAACGGTGCCAAGCGCGCCTTGCCCCTGCCGGTGTCGGCTCCCTTCCACTCCAGCCTGATGAAGCCCGCGGCCGAGAAGCTGCGCGAAAAGCTGGCCGCCGTCGAGTTCGCAGCGCCGAAAATCCCGGTCATCAACAACATCGAGGTAGCCGTCGAGACTGACGCTGACCGCATTCGCGCGGCGCTGTACGGGCAGGCTTTCGGCCCCGTGCGTTGGGTGGAATGCGTGCAGGCCATCAAGGCACGCGGCCTCACGACGCTGGTCGAGTGCGGGCCTGGCAAGGTGCTGGCCGGCATGGCCAAAAGAATCGATCCCGAATTGACGGGTGTCCCCCTGTTTGATCCCGCCTCCCTGGCGGAAGTGAAGGAGTTACTGGCATGAGCGAAGTCAAGTTTGAAGGCCAGGTCGCACTGGTCACCGGCGCATCGCGCGGTATTGGCGCGGCCATTGCGCTGGAGCTGGCCCAAAAAGGCCTCAAAGTGATAGGCACGGCGACCAGCGATGAAGGCGCGGCCAAAATCGGCCAGGCCCTTGCGGCTTTTCCGGGTTGCGCCGGCAAAAACCTGAATGTGAACGACGTTACCGCCGCCGAAGCGCTGATCGACGCCATCGTCAAGGAGCACGGTGGCCTGCAGGTGCTGGTCAACAACGCGGGCATCACACGCGACATGCTGGCAATGCGGCTCAAGGATGACGATTGGGATGCGGTGCTGGACACCAACCTCAAGGCCGTGTTCCGCATGAGCCGCGCCGTGATGCGCACCATGATGAAGCAGCGCTACGGCCGCATCATCAGCATCACATCCGTCGTTGGTGCCTCGGGCAACGCGGGCCAATCCAATTACGCGGCGGCCAAGGCCGGCGTGGCCGGCATGACGCGCGCACTGGCTCGCGAGCTCGGCTCGCGTAACATCACTGTCAATTGCGTGGCGCCAGGCTTTATCGAGACCGACATGACCGCCGGATTGCCGGAAGAGCAGCAAAAAGCACTTTTGGGGCAGATCCCGCTGGGCCATCTTGGCAAACCGCAAGACATTGCGCACGCTGTGGCCTTTGTGGCAAGTCCACAGGCGGCCTACATCACAGGCCAGGAGATTCACGTCAACGGCGGCATGTATATGTAGCTCTTGAAGCGTCAGCCCTGCAGTTTCATGAAAACAGCGGGCTGAGAGTGGTAAAACACGGGAAATCGAAGCCGGTTTTTATCCGTCCGGCGCGGTGCTTAGGGAAACGACTCTAACGCGGTAAAATCACGGATTAATTTACAACCCTCAGAGGGAACTATGAGCGATATCGAAGCACGTGTTAAGAAAATCATTGCCGAACAACTCGGCGTGGAAGAAGGCCAGGTCACCAGCGAAAAAGCCTTTGTGGCCGATCTGGGCGCTGACTCCCTTGACACCGTAGAACTGGTTATGGCTCTGGAAGACGAGTTCGGCATTGAGATTCCCGACGAAGACGCCGAGAAGATCACCACTGTCCAGAACGCGATTGACTACGCAAACACCCATCAAAAGGCTTGAGGCAAGGCTTTCGCCTGCCTCCGCCGTCATCAAGCCTGAAAAGTCATTCCAGGGCTTTTCGGGTTCTTCTCAGGATTTTTGAATGAGCCGTCGTCGTGTCGTCGTGACAGGTCTGGGTTGTGTCAGCCCGGTAGGTAATACCGTGGCTGAATCCTGGGCCAATCTGATTGCCGGTGTACCCGGAATTGATCTGATCACGCAGTTTGATGCAAGCAACTTTGCCTGCAAATTTGCCGGTGAGGTCAAAGGCTTCAATATCGCGGATTACATTCCCGAAAAAGAAGCGCGGCACATGGATCGCTTCATTCATCTGGGTCTGGCTGCAGCTTTCCAGGCGGTGGCCGACAGCGGCTTGCCGACGGGCGAGGCGCTAGACGGCGAACTGGCGACCCGCATTGGCTGCAATATCGGTTCGGGCATCGGCGGTTTGCCGATGATCGAGCAAATGCATTCCGAGCTGGTCAATCGCGGCCCGCGCCGGGTGTCTCCGTTTTTTGTACCTGCCTCGATCATCAACATGATTTCCGGGCATGTATCCATCAAATTCGGCTTTAAAGGCCCCAACGTTGCGGTCGTAACGGCCTGCACGACCGGACTTCATGCCATCGGCCTGTCGGCGCGCATGATTGAATATGGCGATTGCGACGTGATGGTGGCCGGTGGCGCTGAGTCCTGCGTCTCTCCGCTGGGCGTAGGCGGCTTTGCCGCAGCGCGTGCCCTGTCCACCCGCAACGAAGACCCGAAAACAGCATCTCGCCCTTGGGACAAGGACCGTGATGGTTTTGTGCTGGGTGAGGGCGGCGGTGTGCTGGTTCTCGAAGAGTACGAGCATGCCAAAGCGCGCGGCGCCAGAATTTATGCTGAACTGACCGGGTTCGGCATGAGCGCAGACGCATATCACATGACAGCGCCCGATGTCGACGGACCGCGCCGCTCCATGGTCATGGCGTTGAAGAACGCAGGTGTCAATGCCGACGAAGTCCAGTACCTCAACGCGCATGGCACGTCCACACCGCTGGGCGACCTGAACGAGACAAACGCCGTCAAGGCTGCGTTCGGCAGCCACGCTAAAAACATGGTGGTCAGCTCGACCAAATCCATGACGGGTCACCTTTTGGGCGGCGCCGGCGGCATTGAGTCGGTGTTTACGGTGCTTTCGCTGTATCACCAGAAAATTCCGCCGACCATCAATATCTTCAACCAGGATCCCGAGTGCGACCTGGACTACTGTGCCAATACCGCGCGTGACGCAAAAATCGAGGTTGCCGTCAAAAACAATTTCGGGTTCGGCGGCACCAACGGTACGCTGGTCTTCAAGCGCGCCTGATTTCCCGGCTCACGCACGTCCAACAGCCTGCCTTGAGCCTGCACAACGCCCCGCCGGTTGTTTATCCGCTGGGGCGTTCGCGTTTTCTGGGTACTCTTTTGTTGGGTTTATGGCTGTCCGGGCTGCTTTTAGCCATGCTCTGGTATTTCAATGGAAACCGTCAGCTGGATTGGCGCATCGGCCTGGCACTTACTGCCGCGTTAGGCGCTGGTGTGGCAGCACATATTGGTTGGCGAAATTCTCCGGCGGGCCACTTGGCATGGGATGGCGAAGTGTGGCGCTGGGAGGGCCCGGGTTACCAGGCGGGCGTTGCCGAATATGAGCTTTCAGTCCTTGCCGATTTTCAGCACTATTTACTGCTTCGGCTTGAAAATTCTGTTCACGCACGGCTGTGGCTTTGGGTGGAGCGCGGTGTCATGCCGGAGCGATGGCTGGATCTGCGCCGGGCGGTCTACTCGCCGCACAAGTCATCTTCCACCTTATCGCCGCACGATTTTCTGCCGGCAGAACCCGTGCCGGCTGTGGCAGTATCGGGGTCTATGCGCCCAGTTGAAGTCACGTCACAAAACCCATGAGCGCTGACCTGCCTCCGCCGCAACTGGAAAAAGCAACCGACAGCGATGCCATGCTGGTGGAGCGCACCGTTGCAGGCGACCAGAAGGCATATGAGCTGCTGGTCATCAAATACCAGCGGCGCATCCAGCGCCTGATAGGCCGTATGGTGCGCGATGTGGACCTGGTGGAAGATATCGCCCAGGAAACGTTCATCCGCGCCTACAGGGCCCTGGCGCAGTTCAGGGGCGAGGCCCAGTTCTACACATGGCTTTACCGGATTGCGGTGAATACCGCCAAAAAGGCCCTGATGGACCTTAAACGGGATCCAACCGTCTCTGAAAACTCCTTTAAATCGGGCCAAAGCGATGAAAGCGATGAAACTTCCCCGCTTGAAAACGAACTAACAAGCTCGGAAACGCCGGAAGCCGTGCTGGCCACCAAGGAAATTGCGGAAATCATCAATGCCGCCATGGAAGCCTTGCCTGAGGAGCTTCGCCAGGCCATTACCCTGCGTGAAATAGAAGGGCTGAGCTACGAAGAGATTTCAGAGGCGATGGATTGCCCCATCGGTACAGTGCGGTCACGTATTTTCAGGGCGCGCGAGGCAATTTCGCAGAAGGTGAAACCGTTGCTGGAAAACCAGAGCGGCAAGCGCTGGTGAAGTCGCAGCACCCAGGAGCCATCCATGAACCCACGAATCAGACCCCGTATTTTGAGCCTTTCAAAACGGCAGTTCCGCTGCCCACGAACATGATGAAACCGTCAATGCAAACCAGCGAACTCATGTCTGCCTTGGCCGATGGCCAATTGGACGGGGACGAACTTGTGGCTGCACTCGATGCCAGCCGGCGCGATGATTCAGCGGTCGCCGCCTGGGACGCCTATCACCTGATTGGCGATGCCTTGCGGTCGCCTGCGCTTCGGACCAAAGGGGCGGACATGGCCTTTTTGGCGCGCCTGAACCAGCGCCTTGCCCAGGAAACCCCGGCCGGTTCGAGTTTTCATCCTGCTGCTCCGGCTCTGGATGTTGTTCAGGTACCCGTGCAAGCAATGTCTCAACCGCATGGCGAAGCCGCCAATGACAGCGATTTCCGCTGGAAGCTGGTAGCAGGATTTGCCTCACTCGCCGCGGTGGCTGCCATTGCGTGGAATGCCTCTGGCTTGCTGGCACCCGGCTCGGCGCCGCAGCTTGCCCAGGCGCCACTGTCACAACAGGTGTTGGTTGCTTCGCCCCAAGGCCCAATGGTGCGGGATGCCCGGCTGGAGGAACTGCTGGCTGCGCACAAGCAGCTGGGGGGCACATCGGCCCTGCAGGAGCCCTCGGGCTTCTTGCGCAATGCCACCTTTGAAACGCCGCAAAATGCAGGACGCTGAGCGGGCGCCTGCTTGTCGCCGGGCTTTGGAAACTTCATGAAATTCAAGCTATTTCGCCTTCTAGCCCTTGCGGGATGTGCGCTGCCAGCTATGAATTTTGTAGCGGCACAGGTGCCGCCGCCGGCCCCTGCTGCGACGCCCATGGAATCCCGCAACATCAACGATTGGCTGATGCGCATGCACGAGGCTTCCAAAAAGCGCTCGTACATCGGCACCTTTGTCGTCTCTTCCGGTGGCGCCATGTCCAGTGCGAAGATTTGGCATGTTTGCGAGGGCGACCAGCAAATGGAGCGGGTAGAAACGCTGACGGGGGCACCGCGCTCGATTTTTCGCCATAACGACCAGGTGGTCACCTTCATGCCGGACCACAAGGTGGTTCGCAGTGAAAAGCGCGAGTCGCTGGGTATGTTCCCCCAGTTGCTGCAGTCAACCGATAACCGGATTGCCGACTATTACAAGGTCCGTCAGGAGGGTACCGAGCGTGTGGCGGGCGTCGAGGCCGATATCGTGCTGCTGGCGCCCAAAGACAATATGCGGTTTGGCTACCGGGTCTGGACAGAACAGAAGAAAGGCCTGGTCGTGAAGCTGCAGACGCTCGATACCGACGGCAAGGTCCTGGAACAGGCGGCATTTTCAGAATTGCAGCTTGATGCTCCGGTCAAAATGGACAAGCTCCTCCAGATGATGGGCAAGGTCGACGGTTACCGTGTGGAAAAGCCTGTTCTCATGAAGACCACGGCAAGCGCGGAAGGCTGGCTCCTGAAGGCGCCTGTAGCGGGCTTTAAACCCATGAGTTGCTACAAGCGGCCGGCGACGGCACTGGCGCCTGCCGGCACTGCGGCCGGTGAAGAGCCCCTGCAGTGGATTTTCTCGGATGGTTTGGCATCGGTGTCGATTTTTGTAGAACCGTTCGACCGCCAGCGCCACGGTCAGGAATCGAGCCTGTCGATGGGCGCCACCCAGACGATTACCCGGCAGCTCGACGCCTATTGGGTCACCGTGATGGGTGAAGTCCCCATGGGCACTTTGAAGCTTTTTGCGGGCGGGCTGGAGCGCAAGAAATAATATGCACTGGTGCTCCTGGTACTTTTCTCGGGGGCCACGTGCTGCAACAATTTTCTCCGGCGCCAGCCTTGGGTTGCCGCCGGGTGTGATTGCCGGATGACAACATTTATGACGAGGCTGATGATGCTTGAATTGAACTGGAAACCCCTGCGCTCCTGCCTGACGGCGGCCATCGTGGGAAGCGCTGCGGTCCTGGCGGTGCTGCCGGTCGCGCCGGTCTGGGCGCAGAACCGCACATTGCCGGATTTCACGGACCTCGTGGAGCAGGTGGGTCCTTCGGTGGTCAATATCCGCACCCTGGAGAAAGCCAAGGCAGCGGCTTCCGGAAGTGCCGACGAACAGATGCTGGAATTCTTCAAGCGCTTTGGCATACCGATCCCCCCTAATATGCCCCGCGCACCCCGGCCGGACCGCAGCCCTCAGCCTGACGAAGATCAGCCACGCGGCGTCGGGTCGGGTTTCATCCTGACGGCCGACGGCTTTGTGATGACCAACGCGCATGTAGTCGAAGGCGCCGATGAAGTCATCGTCACGTTGACCGACAAGCGCGAATTCAAAGCCAAAATCATCGGTGCGGACAAGCGCAGTGACGTTGCCGTCGTCAAGATTGAGGCGACGGGGCTGCCCGCAGTGAAGATCGGCGACATCAACCGCCTCAAGGTCGGGGAATGGGTGATGGCCATCGGCTCGCCATTTGGCCTGGAAAACACCGTGACCGCAGGTATCGTGAGTGCCAAGCAGCGGGATACCGGCGACTACCTGCCGTTTATCCAGACCGACGTGGCCATCAACCCCGGCAACTCCGGCGGGCCCCTGATCAATATGCGCGGTGAGGTGGTTGGCATCAACAGCCAAATTTATTCGCGCTCCGGCGGCTTCCAGGGCATTTCCTTTTCCATTCCCATAGATGAGGCAGCGCGCGTGTCCGATCAGCTGCGCACGAGCGGCAAGGTCACGCGGGGCCGCATCGGTGTGCAGATCGACCAGGTCACCAAAGAGGTGGCGGAATCGATTGGCCTGGGCAAGGCCCAGGGCGCGCTGGTTAGGGGTGTCGAAAGCGGCGCACCCGCAGAAAAAGCGGGCATTGAGGCCGGCGACATCATCATCAAGTTCGACGGCAAGCCGATTGAAAAATCCAGCGACCTGCCGCGCATGGTCGGCAACGTGAAGCCGGGTACCAAGGCCGTGGTGACCGTCTTCAGGCGCGGCGCGAGCAAGGACCTTTCGGTCACGATTGGTGAGGTCGAGGCAGAAAAACCCGCGCGCAAGGCTTCGGCTGGCCCCGAACCCAAGCCCCCGGTAGCGGGTGCCGCACAGGCTTTGGGTCTGGCCGTGAGTGAAGTGCCCGACGCACAGAAGAAGGAGCTGAAGGTCAAGGGTGGCGTCAAGGTGGACACCGCCGAAGGGGCTGCTGCGCGGGCCGGCCTGAAAGAAGGCGACGTGATTGTGGCGATTGCCAACTCCGAAGTCACCAGCGTCAAGGAATTTGAAGCGGCCCTTGCCAAAATCGACAAGTCCAAAGCCATCAACGTGCTGTTCCGGCGGGGCGAGTGGGCGCAATACGCGCTGATCAGGCCATCTCGCTGAAGCGCTACCTTAGATCTCTTTCTCGCAGCGTCACAGCAAGAGCCGGGAGGCTGCCATTAACCCCCATACCCTGCCGGGCTATGGGGGTTTTTGATGTCTGGCGCGGAAATTTGGTGTTTCGCAAAAATATATTTTGCGAGGAGCCGGATCTCATTTTTTGTTAGTGATTGCTCACAATGAGGTGGTCCATGGACCGTTTTCGGTAGAATATGAGCTCCCGCCTGCGCTATTTCGATATATCGGAATGGCTAAAGACCCGGTTTCTCTCTTTATTTTGAGTAATACCGAACGCTCCACAGATCACCCACAAGTTGTCCAGAGACAAGCAGTATAAAATTGTGAATAAGTTGTGCATAAGATCCATGTTGCTAGCCTGCAACGACAAAAATATGGCCATTTCGGGACTGTTCGGCTCCGGCTTTTTGCCTACAATGAAGTTCCAACTATCGCAGTTGCCATAGATTGTTGGTTCAGGGCGCGTCGCTACTCGACGCGCCCTTTTTTATGGCCCTCGCGAATTCCATTCAATCTCTTCGCAATACTTTCAAGTACTTAGGCGTTCTCGTTGATGAATCACATCAGAAATTTTTCGATCATTGCCCACATTGATCACGGCAAATCCACGCTGGCTGACCGTCTCATCCAGCGCTGCGGCGGTTTGCAGGACAGAGAGATGAGTGCGCAGGTTCTGGATTCGATGGATATTGAAAAAGAGCGTGGGATAACCATCAAGGCGCAGACCGCTGCGCTCAAATACAAGGCACTCAACGGCGAGGTCTACAACCTCAATCTGATCGACACGCCGGGCCACGTCGACTTCTCTTATGAAGTGAGCCGCTCGCTGTCCGCATGCGAGGGTGCGCTGCTGGTGGTGGACGCCAGCCAGGGTGTGGAAGCGCAGACCGTCGCCAACTGCTACACCGCGCTGGACCTCGGTGTGGAAGTCGTGCCGGTGCTCAACAAGATGGACTTGCCGCAAGCCGACCCTGATAACGCCAAGCAGGAAATCGAAGAAGTGATCGGCATCGACGCGACCGATGCGATTCCCTGCAGTGCCAAGACGGGCATGGGCATCGATGAAATCCTGGAGGCCGTCGTTGCCAGGATTCCGCCGCCCAAAGGTAATCCAGGCGGCCCGTTGCGCGCCATGATCATTGACAGTTGGTACGACGCTTATGTGGGCGTCGTCATGCTGGTGCGTGTTGTGGACGGCCGGCTTGCCAAGGGTGACCGTATCAAGCTGATGGCCAGCGAGGCGATGTACAACGCCGAGCAATTAGGCGTCTTTACTCCGCATACCGAGCCTCGCCAGGCACTCGAATCCGGCGAGGTGGGTTTTGTCATCGCTGGCATCAAGGAGCTTCAGGCGGCGCGGGTCGGCGACACCGTGACCCTGATCAAGCCCGGGACAGGCGGCGCTGCCTTTACCGCCACCGAGGCTTTGCCCGGCTTCAAGGAAATCCAGCCTGCGGTGTTTGCCGGCCTGTATCCCTCAGAGGCCAGTGAATACGAATCCCTGCGCGATGCACTGGAAAAACTCAAGCTCAATGATGCGTCGCTGCACTATGAGCCGGAGGTCAGCGAGGCGCTGGGTTTCGGGTTTCGCTGCGGTTTCCTGGGGCTGCTGCACATGGAAATCGTCCAGGAGCGGCTCGAGCGGGAATTCGACCAGGACCTGATCACGACGGCTCCCAGTGTGGTCTATGAAGTTCTCCAATCCGACGGAACCCTCCTCAAGGTTGAAAATCCCTCCAAAATTCCCGACGGCGGAAAGGTTAACGAGATCCGCGAGCCCATTGTGACCGTGCACTTGTATATGCCGCAGGACTACGTGGGCGCCGTGATGACGCTGGCCAACCAGAAGCGCGGCATCCAGCTGAACATGGCCTACCACGGCAAACAGGTCATGCTGACCTATGAAATGCCGCTGGGCGAGATCGTGCTGGACTTCTTCGACAAGCTCAAGTCCGTCTCCCGCGGCTATGCGTCGATGGACTACGAATTCAAGGAGTTCCGGGCATCCGATGTGGTGAAGGTGGACATCCTGCTGAATGGCGAGAAGGTCGACGCGCTGTCCATCATCGTCCACCGCAGCCAGTCGGCCTACCGCGGCCGGGCGGTGGTGGCCAAAATGCGCGAGATCATTTCCCGGCAGCAATTCGATGTGGCCATCCAGGCGGCGATCGGGGCCAATATTATTGCGCGTGAGACAATCAAGGCGCTGCGCAAAAACGTGATCGCCAAGTGCTACGGCGGCGATATTTCACGCAAACGCAAGCTCCTTGAAAAACAAAAAGCGGGTAAAAAACGCATGAAACAAATCGGTTCCGTTGAAGTCCCCCAGGAAGCCTTCCTGGCCATTTTGCAGGTGGAAGATTGATGCGCGGCGCAATGAGCACGATCACGGCCATGGTGCTGGCCGCATTTGTGGGTTATGGCGCTGCCTGGTACTTCGGCGTCGTGGACGGAAACTTCTCCCTGCTGCTGTTCCTGGCATCGGTGGTCACCGGGATTTACTGGCTGGCCGAGCGGTTTTACTTTTTGCCGCAGCGCTACCGCGCGGCGGCGGCATTCGAGGAAAGTGCTGCCAGGCGGCAGGCTGAGCTCGCCGGAAAAGGCATCAGCCAGGTCGACAACCATGTTGACGAAGCCAGAACCCGGCTCATCATGCAGCCCTGGTGGCTGGATTGGACCGCCGGCCTGTTCCCGGTGATCGTGGTGGTTTTCCTGTTGCGCTCCTTCCTGTTTGAGCCCTTCAAGATTCCTTCTGGCTCCATGATCCCGACCTTGCTCGTCAACGATCTGATCCTGGTCAATAAATTCCATTACGGCGTTCGCTTGCCGGTGCTCAATATCAAGGTACTGGACAACAACACCCCGCAGCGCGGTGATGTGATGGTGTTTCGCTACCCGCCAAAACCGAGCCTGGATTACATCAAACGGGTGGTGGGTGTGCCCGGGGATGAGGTGGCCTACCTGAACAAGAAGCTGACCATTAACGGCAAGCCTCTGGTCAAGACGCCTTTGCCCGACTTTTTTGACGAAGATATTTTGCGTTACGCCAAACAGTTCGAAGAGGTCAATGGGACAAAGAAATACCGCCTGCTGAATGACGACTCCCGGCGGGCCGGCCTCGATGAGCGGGAGGTCATGGACTTTCCTTTCAAGGAAAATTGCCGTTACAGTAGCGAAGGCGTTGTCTGCAAGGTGCCTGAGGGGCAGTATTTCATGATGGGCGATAACCGCGATAATTCGCTGGATTCCCGTTATTGGGGGTTTGTTCCCGATAAAAACATTGTCGGCAAGGCCTTTTTTGTCTGGATGAATTTCGGCAACCTCAAGCGTATCGGTTCTTTCGAGTAGCCGCTTTTTTGGCACACTTTGGTGTACCAAGGGCAATACGACAGGACTTCCTAGTCAGAGCAGGAGAAAAAATGAAACATCGTCAACGTGGCATTTCCTTTATTGGCCTTCTGTTTGTGGGCATCGTTCTGGTATGTGGTGGCATTTTGGCTGCCCAGGTTGCCCCGACGCTGATTGAATATCAGGCCATCCTCAAGGCCGCCGGAAAGGCGAGGGAAGGCAATACCGTGGCTGAGGCCAGAACTATCTTTGACAAGGCCGCCCAGATTGACGACATCAAGTCAATTACTGCCAAAGATATCGAAGTGACCAAAGAGGGTGACAAAACTGTGGTGTCTTTCGCCTATAACAAGGAAATCCACATGGCCGGCCCAGCTTATCTGCTGCTCAAGTACAACGGCCGTGCCAAGTAAGTGCGAGCGAGTGCTACCTCAAGTCCTGGTCTGCTGGCACTGCAAAAGCGCCTGCAGCATGATTTTTCCGACCCAAGGCTGCTCCAGCAAGCGCTGACGCACCGCAGCTTTTCAACCGACCATAACGAGCGTATCGAGTTTCTGGGCGATTCCGTCCTGAACCTGGCTGTCGCGGGGTTGCTCTACGAGCAACTGAGCACCCTGCCTGAGGGCGATCTTTCACGTGTGCGGGCTAACCTGGTCAAGCAGGACACCCTGCACAAACTTGCCGTCGTGCTTGGCTTGCCGGATCTGGTACGGCTGGGCGAAGGCGAGGCAAAATCAGGCGGACAGAAGCGGCCCTCCATCCTCGCCGATGCGCTGGAAGCTGTCATAGGCGCCGTTTACCTGGACGCCGGCTTTGAGGCGGCCAACCTGCTGGTGCGCCGGCTGTTCAAGGACGTGGAAATCAACCCCCAGATGCAGGCCATCGGCAAAGATCCGAAAACCGAATTGCAGGAGTGGTTGCAGGGGCGCAAAATGAACCTGCCGATTTATCGCGTGGTGGGTACCATGGGTGCGGCCCACAAGCAGACCTTCGATGTGGAATGCGAGATCACTGAATATGGCCGGGCCGAGCGCGGGATCGGCGGCTCCCGCCGGGCCGGCGAACAAGCCGCCGCCGCAGCCATGCTGATGTTTGTCAAGACACTGGATTCCTGACTCCGAGCCGGCAGCCGCCCGAAGGCCGCAGGCCAACACACCAAGATTATGAGTACAGGTAAAAAAGAACCGAAAAAACCGGTAGTTGCTGCGGCGACTCCCCCTGCAGTCGCGCCGAAAAAGCGTCAAGCCAAAGCCCCGGAAGCCGTGCAGCCGCCCGATGCGCTGGAAGCCATGCTGGCGCAGGCGCTGTCCTCGCGCGGCGCGGCCGTGCCCGCCGCTGCTGACACATCGTCCGCCGGCGAGCAGCGCTGTGGCCTGATCGCCATCGTCGGCAAGCCCAACGTGGGCAAGTCCACTCTGCTCAATGCCCTGGTGGGACAAAAGATCAGCATCACCTCGCGCAAGGCCCAGACCACGCGCCACCGCATCACCGGCATGCGCACGGTCAAGGCAACGCAGTATGTCTTCGTGGACACGCCGGGCTTCCAGACCCGGCACGGCAACGCGCTGAACCGCTCGCTGAACCGCACTGTGGTCGGCGCCGTCAATGATGTGGACCTGATTGTCTTTGTGGTGGAAGCCGGTCAATTCAACCAGGCCGACGCCAAGGTTCTGGCTCTGCTGCCCGAAAAGACACCCGCGATTTTGCTGGCTAACAAGTTTGATTTGATTCACCGCCGCGCCGAGATCGCGCCCTGGCTCAAGGAAATGCAGGAGCGGCACAATTTCGCCGAGTTCGTGCCGATGTCGGCCAACAACGCCAAGGACATCGAGCGCCTGTTCGGCATTTGCGAAAAATACCTGCCGGTCCAGCCCTGGATGTACGGTGCCGACGAATTGACCGACCGCAGCGATCGCTTCATGGCGGCGGAAATCATTCGCGAGAAGCTCTTTCGCCTCACGGGGGACGAACTTCCCTACACCTCAACGGTCATCATTGACCGGTATGAAGAAGAGGGCACCCTGCGCAAAATTGCCGCCACCATCGTGGTGGAGCGTGACGGCCACAAAGGCATGATCATTGGCGAGAAGGGTGAAAAGCTCAAACGCATCGGCACTGAAGCCCGGCATGAGCTTGAAACCCTCACGGGCGGCAAGGTGTTCCTGGAGATCTGGGTCAAGGTCCGTTCGGGTTGGGCCGACGATGAGGCCCGGGTCAAGACATTCGGGTATGAATGAGGCCCCCACGGTCGCTCACTGCGTGTAGCTCCCTGCCCCCCGAGGGGGCCGCTGCGCCTGCGGCCCGGCAAAGCCGGTTCCGCGGCCCCGGCTTGAAGGGGGAGTTCCCTCAGTTCTCGCTGCTGGTTTCCTGCCTGGCCTCCTGAACCACATGGCCACCAAGCGCATCGGCGATGAACCCGCCTACGTCCTGCACCGCTACGACTGGAGTGAGTCCAGCCTGATCCTGGAGGTGTTCACCCGTAAATATGGCCGGGTGGCTCTGGTGGCGCGGGGGGCGAAGAAGCCCAGCTCCAGCTTCCGGCCGATCTTGTTGCCTTTGCAGCCGCTGCATATCGCCTTTGGCGGCGATGCTGAAATCCGCACCCTGAAAAGCGCTGAGTGGCAGGGCGGCCACGTCATGCCCACGGGGGATGCATTGCTGTCGGGCTATTACCTCAACGAGCTCTTGATGCGCCTGATGGCGCGTGACGACCCGCATCCGGTGCTGTTTGACGCCTACGCCGCCACGGTGCAATTGATCGCCGCACAAAGTGCCGAAACCCTGCAGCTGGCGTTGCGCGCGTTTGAGCTGCGGCTGCTGCGCGACATCGGCCTTTTACCCCTGCTGGACGCCGAAACCGCCACGCTGGCGCCGCTCGATCCGGACACCCGCTATGTGCTGGTGCCAGAGGCGGGGCTCCGGCAAGCGCACGACGACGATCGCGTCAGCCTGCCCGGCGGGCAATGGCAGGCGCTGCAGCAGGCGCTGGGTGACGAGGCGCTGTTCTCTGACACGGTACGGGCCTGTATCCCCGGCTTCAATGAGCTTAAAACCCAGTTGCGCGGGCTGCTGCACTACCATTGCGGCGTCAAGGTCCTGAAAACCCGGCAGATGATGATGGACCTGCAAGCTTTCTAACGAGCAACCGCCATGAAACTCCTTTCGCCCGCTCCCCTCGTGTCCCATGTGTATGACAAGACCGCACTGTCGGTCAACGTCAACAAGGTCGCCCTGTTGCGAAATTCCCGCCACCTGGATATTCCTAGCGTGCGCCGTGCCGCCGAGCTGTGCCTGGAAGCTGGTGCACAGGGCATCACGGTGCACCCGCGGCCCGACGAGCGGCATATCCGCCGTGACGACGTCTTTGAACTCGCCGCGCTGATGAAGGACTGGCCAGACCGCGAATTCAACATCGAAGGCAACCCGTTCCAGAATCTGATGGGCTTTGTGCACGATCTGGCCGCCCGGGGCCTGCCGCTGCACCAATGCACCTTTGTGCCCGACAGCGAAGACCAGTTCACCAGCGACCACGGCTGGAATTTCCCCGAAGACGCTGAGCGCCTGCAGCCCCTGATAGAACAGGTGCATGACCGCCGTGTGCGGGTCAGTCTTTTCATGGACCCGATTCCCGAAGCCATGGCAGCGGCCAAGGCCGTGGGCGCCGACCGGGTGGAGTTTTATACCGAGACCTACGCGCGCGCCTGGGCAACTCCTGAAAAGGCCGAAGTTCTGGCGCGCTTTACCCGTGCGGGCCAGGCCGCTGCGGCAGCCGGCCTGGGCATCAACGCCGGCCACGACCTGAACCGCGACAACCTCACAGAGTTTGTGCGAGAAGTACCCAACGTGCTGGAGGTGTCGATAGGCCACGCTTTTGTTGCCGACGCCCTCGAGTTGGGTTACGCCGCGACCACCCGGCGTTACCTGCTTAGCATCACCCAGGCATTCGCCCCCGCATGATTGGAGCCCCCACGCTCCCCCACTGCGTGTGGGTCGCTGCCCCCCGAGGGGGCCGCCCGCCTGTGGCCCGGCAAAGCCGGTTCCACGGCTCGAGCTGGCCTGTTTTGTGTCACCTTACGGCAGCGACTGTGCGGGCAGAATGATCTACGGAATCGGTACTGACATCTGCGACGTGCGCCGCATCCGCGCCAGCCTTGAGAGGCATGGTGAACGGTTTGCCCGCAGGATTCTGAGCGACGGTGAACTTGCCACCTGGAAACACCGCAGCGCCCGCTGGCCCGACCGCGGCGTCAGCTACCTTGCCACCCGGTTTTCAGCCAAAGAAGCTTTCAGCAAGGCGATCGGCACCGGCATGCGGATGCCCATGACGTGGCGCAGCTGTGAAATCGCCAAGGCGCCCAGCGGCAAACCCGAGATCGTGCTGCACGGCACGCTCAAGGCCTGGTTTGAAGCCCGCCAGCTCACTGCCCATGTGTCCGTCACCGACGAAACCGATTACGCCGCCAGTTTTGTGGTTGTAGAGAAAAATAGCCCCTAGCGCCCGTCAATATTGCGCTAGCAGCTATCAATTTAATAGTATTTAATTCCTGATTTCAATCCCATGACCCAGCACGCTCCCCTCATCATCGACATCGCCGGCCTCACGCTGACCAAGGCCGACCGCCGGCGCCTCAAGCACCCATTGACCGGCGGGATCATCCTGTTTGGCCGCAACTGGCAAGACCGCCGGCAACTGAGCGCGCTCTGTGCTGAGATCAAGAGCATCCGGCCGGACTTGCTGATTTGCGTGGACCACGAAGGCGGGCGCGTGCAGCGCTTCAGGACGGATGGTTTTACCCACCTGCCGCCCATGCGCGCGCTGGGCTCGCTGTGGATGAAGGACCAGCTTGCGGCCACCAACGCCGCCACCGCCTGTGGCTACGTGCTGGGTGCCGAGTTGCGCGCTTGCGGCGTTGATTTCAGTTTCACGCCGGTGCTGGACCTCGATTGGGGTGAAAGCGGGGTCATCGGCGACCGCGCCTTTGGCCGCGACCCGCGCGTGGTCACGCTGCTGGCCAAAAGCCTGATGCACGGCCTGCTGCAGGCCGGTGTGGCCAATTGTGGCAAGCACTTCCCCGGCCATGGTTTCGTCAAGGCCGACTCCCATACCGACATCCCGGTCGACAAACGCAGCCTGAAGGCCATTCTGGCCGACGACGCCGCGCCTTATGAGTGGCTGAACACCACGCTCACCAGCGTGATGCCGGCGCATGTGATCTACCCCAAGGTGGACGCCAGGCCGGCAGGTTTTTCGGAAAAGTGGCTGACCTACATCCTGCGCGGCCAGCTGGGTTTTGGCGGCGCGATTTTCAGCGACGACCTGAGCATGGCCGGCGCACGCCTCATTGACGGCAAGGAAGTCAGCTACACCGAGGCTGCTGTCACGGCGCTTAACGCCGGCTGCGACATGGTCCTGCTGTGCAACCAGTCGGTGGGGGAGGGCAAACCGGTGGACGAACTGCTGGACGGCATGGCCGAGGCGCTGCTCAAGGGCCAGTGGGAAGCGCTGGAGTCCAGCGAGCTGCGCCGGCTGGACCTGCTGCCCGCCATCCCAGCCCACGAATGGGACGAACTGATGCTGCACCCTGCCTACATGCACGCGATGGGACTGATTCCCTGAGATGCGTTTGCCGGAGATGCTATTAAATAAATAGCTGTTGGCGCAAGACTGTATTGGGTCTCAGGCATTTTTCTTGTAAATTTGACCGATTCGGGACCCGCGCGGGCGGCTGTGACCACACCGCAGTGGGGTCAGGCTGAAGGCCACTCCAGCCGGCCCACCGCATCCATATGCGTCAGGTACACCCGCAGGTCAAATTCATACTGGTGGTAGCGCGGCTCCATATGGGTGCAGAGCTGGTAAAAAGCCTTGTCGTGCGCTTTTTCCTTGATGTGGGCCAGCTCGTGCACCGCAATCATCCGCAAAAACTCTTCCGGCACTTCCCTGAACAGCGTGGCCACCCGGATTTCACGCTTGGCTTTGAGTTTGCTGCCCTGGACCCTGGAAACGGTGGTGTGTGTGCCCAGCGCATGGGCAATCACGTGCAGCTTGCTGTCAAACGCGACTTTGGAGAGTGGCTCCGAGCTGCGTAAAAACTCGCTTTTGAGCCCCATCACGTAGTCGTACAGGGCCTTGTCCGTCCGCACGCCATGGGCAAGGGGGTATTTGGCGAGCAGCACCTCACCCAGCCGGCCTTGCGCCAGCAACTGCTGCACCTGGGTCTGCAGACTGTCGGGGTAGCCGAGAAGGTATTTGAGTGGCATATGGTTCACCCCCGTCCAGGCTCACTGCGTGTAGCCTGTTCCCCCTCAAGGGGGCGGCGCCAGCGGTCTGGCAAAGCCAGTCCCGCGGCCCCTGCTGGTGTGGAATCGCGTATGGCGAAGTGCGCGATCGTGGGCTAAACCTCACGTCGCAGCGCGGGGAACAGAATCACATCGCGGATGCTGGGGCTGTCGGTCAGCAGCATCATCAGCCGGTCTATGCCGACGCCGCAGCCGCCGGTCGGCGGCATGCCGTATTCCAGCGCGCGGATGAAGTCGTGGTCATAAAACATGGCTTCGTCGTCACCGCTGTCCTTGGCGGCTACCTGGGCGTTAAAGCGCGCGGCCTGCTCTTCAGCGTCGTTCAGCTCACTGAAACCATTGCCGAATTCGCGGCCGGTGATGTAGAGCTCAAAGCGCTCTGTCACCTCAGGGCGGCTGTCATTGGCGCGGGCCAGGGGGGAGATTTCGGTCGGGTGCTCCATGATGAAGGTCGGTTGCCAGAGCTTTTCTTCGACCAGCTCTTCGAAATACAGCACCTGCAGGCCGGCCAGGGAGCGTGTAGACAGGCGGTCTTTTTCCTCGTTCATGCCCAGCTTGCGCAGCGCATTCGTCAGCCACACGGTGTCATCGACGTTGTTGCCGGCTTCGGTGTGCTTGAGGATGGCTTCGCGAATGGTCAGGCGGGCAAAGGGTTTGGCGAGGTCGACTTTTTCTTCCTTGCCGCCGTAGCTCAGCTGTAGCGTGCCCACGGCTTTCTGGGCTGCGTCGCGAATCAATGCTTCGGTGAAGTCCATCAGGTCGTTGTAGTCCCAGTAGGCCGCGTAGAACTCCATCATGGTGAATTCAGGGTTGTGCCGTACCGAGATGCCCTCGTTGCGGTAGCTGCGGTTGATCTCGAAGACGCGGTCAAAACCGCCGACGATCAGGCGCTTGAGGTAAAGCTCCGGCGCGATGCGCAGGAACATTTCCTGGTCCAGCGCGTTGTGGTGCGTCTTGAACGGCTTGGCATTGGCTCCGCCCGGGATGGGGTGCAGCATCGGCGTCTCGACCTCGAGGAAGTCGTGGCCGACCATGAATTCGCGGATAGAGCTGACGGCCTTGCTGCGGGCGGTGAAACGCTTGCGTGCCTGCTCGTCGGTGATCAGGTCCACGTAACGCTGGCGGTATTTCTGCTCCTGGTCGGCCATGCCATAAAAATCTCCAGGAAGGGGGCGCAGGCTCTTGGTCAGCAGGCGCACGCTGGTGGCGTGGATGGATAACTCGCCGGTCTTGGTCTTGAAGACCTTGCCTTCTGCCGCGACGATGTCACCCAGGTCCCAATGCTTGAAAGCGGCATAGAGCTCTTCGCCTATTTCGTCGCGCGTGAGGAAAATCTGGATACGCCCGGTGCTGTCCTGCAAGGTCGCAAAGCTGGCTTTTCCCATCACGCGCTTGAGCATCATGCGGCCGGAGATTTTCGCGGAAACCGCCTCGGCGGCCAGCGCCTCGCCATCTTTTTCCCCGTGCGCGGCGTGCAGCTTGCCCGCGTGGTCGGACGGCTTGAAGTCGTTCGGGAACGCAATCCCCTGGCTCCGGATGGCCTTGAGCTTTTCGCGGCGTTCCGCGATCAGCTTGTTTTCGTCTTGGGCGGGGGGCAAGGTGTTGTTATCGGACATGGTCAGAAGTGTGAAAACGATCGGGGCGCCGCTATCAGGCCGGTTTTGTGGCTGTGCGGATAAAGCGCCAAACCGTTGATTTTAGTTTTTTAAGTGGCTGGTTTCCCCATTCAGGGCCGGCTGCCCCTATTTAAGCCTTGATAATCCCGCCTATGTACCTGCGCGCCGGCGTTTTTTCCCTGGGTTTGCTCATGGCCAGCCGCCTGCTCGGCCTCCTGCGGGAATCGGCCCAGGCCGCTGCTTTTGGCGCCACCGGACTTGGCGACGCGGTGATTGTGATGTTCACCCTGCCGGACTTGCTGGTCGGCATATTGTTCAGCGGCGCCCTGGGTTACGTGTTGTTGCCGGAATGGGCGCGCCAAACGCCTGCGCAACAGGATGCCAGCCAGAAAAAAGTCGCACGGGCGCTGCTCGGCACTGGTCTTGTGCTGGCTTTGCTGATCTGGTTACTTCGGGGGGCGCTGTCCCATGCGCTTGCACCTGGCCTGCGGGGCGACATGGCCATCCTTGGCCGCGACTCGCTGGCCTGGAGCGCCGCCGTGCTGCCGCTGGCCATGCTGGCCGCGCTCTGGGTAACGCGGTTGCAGCATGAACGGGATTTCGTAGGCATGTACAGCGGTAATCTCGTGGTCAACCTGCTGCTGGTTTTTGCGCTGTTCCTGGCGCCGCAAAACAGCGGAGATCGAACTGTCTTTATCCTGGGCTGCTTCCTTGTGCTGGCGATGGTCGCGCGCCTCGGCTGGCTGGGCTGGCGGCTTCCGCAGGCTGCGCCGACTGATCCGGCGGCGATGGCTATGCCGGCCCCGCCTGCTGCGGGCATATGGATATGGGCCGGCCTGTCTTCGGGCCTGCTGCTGCTGTTGCCCCTGATGGGGCGCAGCCTGGCGTCCCAGGCCGGGGAGGGGGCCCTCGCAGACTTTAATTACGCCTGGAAGCTGGTGGAGTTGCCGCTGGTGCTCGCGGTGCAGCTCGTGGCCAGCCTGGCTTTTCCGGCAATCACCCGCACCCAAGCGGGCTCTGCGGAACGCGACAGGGCTTTGCAAATTGCCTTTCTCCTGGCCTGGGCCCTGGCTTGCGCAGCGATTGCCGTGGTGGGCAGCTTTTCGCTGCCGCTTGCTCAACTGCTGTTTGGCTGGGGCCGCATGGATGCCGGGCATCTGGAAGTTATTGCGCGCTGGGGGGCCATCGGTATCTGGTCACTGCTGCCACAGGCTTTGATCGCCGTATTGCTGACAGTCATGGCTGCATCGGGGCATATGCACCGCGCGGTCTGGGCTTATGTCGCCGGCCTGGCTGCGCTCGCCGTTGCAGCTTGGTCCGGGCTTGCCGGAGGCGCGCTTGTGATGGGTGCGCTCAATGCTGTATTGGCTGGCATCACCCTCGCCATGTTGTTTGCCGAGCGCGAGCAGCTTCACCGGGCGCTGCCGTGGCGTGCCATGCTTGCCCCATTGGCCGCTTGCCTGCTTCTGGTAGCGGCCAGTCGCTGGTTTGGCCGCTGGAATTTTCTGCCCAGCGCGCTGGCAGCCAGTTTTTTTGCGGTAGTGGTGTTGGCCAGCGCGCTGCTGGCCAGCCCTTTGCTGCGCAGTTTTCTGGGCCGCCAGCCGTTGGCCGTGCCGCAGGCCGGCGGGCAATAATGGCTTATTCCTCTTTCGTCCCATGATTGACTTACTGACCATTACCAACCAGCCAGAGCTGGCGAAACGCTGTGACCGGATGCCGGCCATGCGGCTGTTTGTCGATCTTGAGCGCAATGGCAAGGCCGAGCGCCAGGCCGGGCGCAACACTTTCATCAGTACGCACCAGATTGGCGATGTGGGCCGTGTCAAGGCAGTTTTACGGCACTCGCGTCTCATGGTCCGCGTCAATCCATACCGGCTCGATCAGCCAGCTGCAGCCCGTGCGGAGGTCGATGCTGTGCTTGCGCAAGGGGCCGACCTGCTGATGCTTCCGATGTTTTCGACCGCGCAGGAATTGCGGAGCTTCTGCGAAATCGTCGATGGCCGTGTGCCGGTAGTGCCCCTGCTCGAAACCGTGGGTGCGCTCGAATCACTCGAGCAATGGCTGGACACGCCGGGGCTTGGAGAGGTCTTCGTCGGCCTGAATGACCTGCACTTGGCGATGGGCTGCCGCTTCATGTTCGAGCCGTTGGCCCAGGGCCATGTTGACCGCGTAGCGGCAGCGGCAAGGCGGCGAGGTTTACCGATGGGCTTTGGCGGGATCGCCCGCGCAGACGAGGGCTCACTTCCCGGCCGCGATGTTATGGGTGAGCATTTGCGCCTGGGTTCGCAGGCGGTGATTCTTTCGCGGACTTTCAACCGGCCCGATGGTGAACAGTCGTTCGAGGCGGCGGTGGAAGCGCTTCGCGAGGCCGAGTCCGGACTCGCGAAGCGTAGCGCGGCACAAATTGATGCCGACCGCATACGCGTGGCCGCGTTGATCGGCCAGCTCGCGCAGACGGCAAGGCCCGCATGAAACGCCTGATGGACATGGCACTGTCGTTTATGGCGCTACTGCTGCTGTCGCCATTGCTGCTGCTGGCAGCCCTTGTGATCGGATTCGATAGCGGTTTCCCGGTTTTCTTTCGTCAGACGCGGATCGGAAAAAATGGCAGGGAATTTGACATGTACAAATTTCGCAGCATGGTCAGAAATGCCCCGGGGCTCGGACCACATTTCACCGCGAACAACGATCCGCGTATTACACGGGCGGGCCGCTGGATCCGGCGAACCAGCATTGACGAGCTGCCTCAATTGATCAATGTGCTGCGAGGTGACATGAGCCTGGTCGGCCCGAGGCCGCATGTGCCGGCCGAGCGGTCCCTGTATACAGCCGCCGAATGGGAAAGCCGCTGCAGCGTGTTGCCCGGAATCACCGGCCTGGCGCAGATCAGCGGGCGTTCGGACATCTCGTTTGAGCAACAGTGCGCCCTTGACCAGCAATATGTCCAGGAGAATTCATGCTGGCTCGATATCCGGATTCTCTGGGGAACGGTACGCCAACTCGGCGGTAAACATGCCAATTGAGGGGACATGGTTGTCCGCTTCAGCAGGGGCCGGACCCTATAATCCCGCTATTGCAGCCGACTCCCCAAAGCAGCGCTCTGGCCGCTGAAACAACGTGAATCAAAGACAAGCTGAATCTCCCATGGAGCAAAAGCCGATCGGCTACAACGTTCACACGGGCTCCGACCGGCAGGCAATGCTTGAGGCAATAGGGCTTTTTTCGGTGGAACAGCTGTTTGCCGATGTGCCGCAGCAGGTTCGCCTTCGGCGCGAGCTTGACATTCCTCCTGCCCTTAGCGAATGGGAGCTAATGCGTGATGTCACGGCGATGGCCGGGCTGAACCAGACAGTACTCACGCATTCAAATTTTCTCGGCAGCGGCGCCTACGAGCATTACATTCCGGCCGTTGTCGACGCCATCGTTTCCCGCGGCGAATTCCTTACGGCCTACACGCCTTATCAACCCGAAATGAGCCAGGGCCTGCTACAGGCCCTGTTTGAGTTTCAGGTGCTTGTGGGCCGCTTGCTGGGCCAGCAGTCCGTCAACTGCTCGGTGTATGACGGTGCGACGGCGCTTGCCGAATCGTGCTGGATGATGTGTTCAGCCACCGGTAAGCGCCGTATTGTGGTGGCTCAGGCCCTCTGGACCGAATATCGCGAAGTGTTGACTACCTATCTGGAGCCGCGTGGTGTTCGGCTCGATAGCGCAGGGCATGATGCTGGCACTGGCCAGATCGACGTCGCGGCCATAGCCGCATTGTTAGCGTCCGGCGATATCGCCGGTGTCGTGCTGCAAAGCCCCAATGCCCTTGGCGTCGTCGAGGATGTCGCAGCACTTTCGCCGATTTGCAAACAAGGGCAGGCACTGCTTGGGGTGTGTGTCAACCCGTTGCTTTGCGGCTGGATCGAAGCGCCTGGCAGGCTCGGAGCCGACATCGTTGTCTGCGAAGGCCAAACGCTTGGTTTACCGCTCAGTGCAGGCGGGCCTTATGTCGGCATCATTGCTTGCAGCAAACCACTTGAACGGTACCTGCCGGGCCGGCTGGTCGGCCGGGTGCACGACCTCAACGGAAAACTTGGTTACGCGCTGGTCAAGGAAGATCGCGAGCAGCACGTGGCACGCGACAAGGCTACCAGCCACATTTGTTCCAACCAGGCGCTCAATGCGATTCGCGTTGCAATCTACCTGGCGTGCCTGGGTGACGCAAATTTCATGCGAATCGCTGAGGCTAATGCGGCGAATGCAGCCCTGCTGCACGAGCTGCTGGTTGCGCTGCCCGGCGTCAGGTCGCTGCGCAGCGGCGCTTTTTTCAACGAATTTTCGATTGAATTGCCTGTTGCCGCCACGGCCTTTTGTGCGCGCATGCGCAAGCTCGGATTTTTCGCGGGTGTGCCCATCGCGGCTGCGTTGGCGGGCCACAAGAACGGCCTGCTGGTCGCGGTCACTGAAACCAAATCACGCGCTGATATCGAGGCTTATGCCACGCATGCGCGGGCTTGCCTGCAGGAGTGCTGAGATGGCTGCTACGTCCGCCTCCCAGACCATCACCGAATTGCACCGCTCTGGCGCGGCCAGCGATGTCTTTGCCGGACGCCTGTCCGGGAAGACGCCTGCGCTGCCGATTTTTGCACGAGCCCGTACCGCCATTGGGCTGCCCGAAGTCAGCGAGGTTGACGTCGTCAGGCATTTCACTCGCCTGAGCCAGGAGTCTCATGGTGTCGACAACGGGCCCTATCCGCTGGGCTCGTGCACGATGAAATACAACCCGAAGCGCAATGACGAGCTCGCACGTCTTTCTGGTTTTGCCAATGCCCACCCGATGCAGGATACCGACACGCTCGGCGGCGTCTGGGAAATGTACGAGAGGCTGCAGGCCATGATTTGCGAGGTTACGGGGATGGACGCCTGCTGCCTGGCACCTGCTGCCGGTGCCCATGGCGAACTCGCAGGCCTGCTGGTGATCCGTGCACATTTTGCGCGGCTGAATACCCGTCGCCCGGTGGTGCTGGTACCCGACTCGGCACATGGCACCAACCCGGCGTCGGCGGCCATGGCGGGCTTTGACTGCCGTATCGTGCCGTCCGACCTCAAGGGCCGGGTCGATCTTGCCGCGCTGCGCGGGATGTTGACCTCCGATGTCGCGGCTTTCATGTTGACCAATCCCTCAACTCTGGGCCTGTTTGAGGACCAGATCGTCGAGATTGCCGATGCGGTTCATGCCAACGGTTCATTGCTCTATTACGATGGTGCCAATCTCAATGCACTGATGGGTATCGTGCGTCCCGGCGACATGGGTTTTGACGTAGTTCACGTCAATGTGCACAAGACTTTTTCGACGCCGCATGGCGGCGGTGGACCGGGCGCCGGCCCGGTCGCGGTCAAGGCCGCGCTGGCTGCCTATCTGCCGAGCCCGGTCGCAGTTCGAAAGAACGGCGTGGCTCAACGAGACGACGACAGGCCGCTTTCCATCGGTCGCATGAAAAGCTTCCACGGCCATGTTGGTGTGTTGCTGCGTGCTTACGGCTACTTGCGCACTATGGGTGGGGCCGGCTTGCGCCAGGCGTCCGAAAATGCGGTGCTGAACGCCAATTACCTGCAGCACCGGCTGGCGCCAATGCTGCCGCCGGTTTACGACCAGTTCTGCAAGCATGAAACCCTGTTGTCGGGCGAGAAGCTCAATACATCGGCACGCCAGTTCGCCAAGCGGCTCATCGATTACGGCATCCATCCGCCAACGCTGGTAGGTGCGGGCTGCGTTTATTTCCCGGGTGACCTCAAGTCGGCGATGTTGATCGAGCCAACCGAAACAGAGACCAAGGCCAGCCTGGACTACCAGGTGGAAATTTTCCAGCGGGTCTTTGATGAGGATGCTACCGATGAAGCGCTTGTCGAAAGTGCACCGCTGAGCCGAAAAATTGCACGAATTGATTTGAAGACTTAAGGATTTGCCATGTGTGGAATAGCTGGCGTGGTCAACGCTGCGGGTACGACCAAAGATGATGTCTGGAAGATGATCGACTGCATCAAGTACCGTGGGGTCGATGAGCAGGGGGTGGAGGACCTTGGGCAGGCGGTGCTGGGTCACGCACGACTTGCAGTGGTGGATCCCGAAAACGGCATGCAGCCCATGTCGAGTACCGACGGCAAGGTCTGGGTTGTTTTCAACGGCGAAATCTTCAATTTCATTGAGTTGCGCGAACAGCTCAAGGCCAAGGGCTACAAGTTCAAGTCGCGCTGCGACACCGAGGTGCTGGTGCATCTGTGGTGCGAAAAAGGCGAAAAAATGCTCGACGACCTGGTCGGCATGTTCGCTTTTTTTATCTGGGATCAACGAACGGAAACCGGCATGCTTGCGCGTGACCGCCAGGGCATCAAGCCGTGCTTTTATGCCCCTTATCAAGGCGGCCTGGCTTTCGCCAGTGAAATAAAGGCCATCCTTGCGCTGCCGAAATTTAAACGCAAAGTCAATGAATCCGCGCTTGGCAATGTCTTTACCTTCAACTATTGCCCTCCGCCGGAGACTTGCTTTGAGGGCATTCGCCATCTGCCGCCCGGCACTTTTATGCGCTATGGAGCGGGAAAATTCTCCGAACCGGTGCGCTACTGGAGCTGGCCCCTCGATGGTCCGCGTGTTGAAGCGTCTCAGGAACAGCTTGAGAAGGCACTTAACGAGGCAATCAAGCTGCAAATGAGGTTTGACGTCGACGGTGGCCTGTTTCTTTCTGGCGGTGTCGACTCGTCGGTGATCGCCAATCGGCTGGTGCCGCAATGGAACCGGCCGCAACTCGATGCAATCGGCTTACGCATCGAGGACAAGGGGTTTTCGGAGTACTCCTATGCTGAGCGTGTGGCATCGGAGCTCGATATCAATCTGAAGCCGCTTGATATCAAGCCAGCCGACATTCCTGAGATTGCACAAACTGTGGTGCGGCACGCGGAACAGCCACACGGTGATTTTTCATTTTTTTTATTCTTCCTGCTCTCGCGTGAGGCACACAAGCAGGGAAAAATCGTGATGTTCACGGGTGATGGACCTGACGAGGTGATGCTCGGCTTCCGTCACAACGAACAGTTTTTCTCGGAAATGACACGCACCAATTTTCCGATGCGCAGCTACTTCGACCTGATCAGCTACAGCACCGAAAAAGACCGTCAGCGGATGATGAGCCCGGCTTTTTTCCCGCACACCCAGGGCGCCCTGGACAGGTTTATGGAAATCATCGAGCCATTCGGCGACCTTGAGCCGGCAGAGCAGGTTGCAGCCTATGAACTCAACTCACTCATGCCGGGCAATAATTCGGTCAAGGGTGACCGTATGGGAGCCTGCTGGTCAATCGAGGGCCGTGCACCTTTTCTCGACCACCGGGTCAGCGAAATGTTTGCACGCCTACCAGTGACTTCAAAGTTCCGCGATGGCATCGGCAAGCATTTTCTCAAGCAGGCCGCGGCGAGCTATTTCGACCACGATTTCGTCTTCCGTCCCAAGACCATGCCGACCCTGCCGATTGGCGAGTGGATCAAAGGGCCGCTTTATACCTGGGCACGCGAAGTGCTGAACCTGCCTGATGGCGGCCGCTTCGACCGCAATGAGCTGCTGGTGATGCTGGAGGAGCACCGCAGTGGTTTGCATAACCATACGAAACAGCTACGTACTCTGTTGATGACGAAGCTCTGGTTGCAGGAATTTTTTCCCGAAAACGCATAATTAAAGACGGAAGGCCGGACATGGCAGATTTTGATTACTACCTCGCGCAGTTTGTCGATATTCATGGCCGGCCCAAGGCAAAGTTGGTGCCTGGCAAGCACAAGGAAATGATTTTTGGGGCGGGGGCGGGCTTCGCGGGCTTTGCGATTGCCGGTATGGGAATGGGTCCACATGGCCAGGAGTTCATGGCCGTCGGTGACCGCGACAGCGTGCGTCCCGTGCCCTGGATGCCGTCGACGGCCAGCGTGAGCTGCGATGGACATGTCGATGGCAAACCACATGCGCTTGATTCACGCGTCATCGCCAAGAAGGCGATTGCCGCCTTTCGCGAGGCCACGGGCCTTGAATTTTTCTCCGGCCTCGAACCCGAGTTTTTTCTGCTCAAAGCAACTGCTGCTGGTGGATACGAGGTTGCCACCGGCTCGGAGTCGCTCGACAAGCCTTGTTACGACTTCCGGCACCTGTCGTCGGTGTCTGAATTTCTCATGGAGTTGCGCGCCGCACTCGAGGGGGCGAATATCGACGTGTATCAGATTGACCATGAAGACGCAAACGGTCAATTTGAGATGAACTTCACCTATGCAGATGGTCTGCGCACAGCAGACAACCTGACCTACTTCAAAATGGCAGCGACGGCGATCGCGAAAAAACACGGCATGCTGTGTTCGTTCATGCCGAAACCGTTTGCCGAACGCTCGGGCAGCGGTCTGCATATGCACATGTCGGCGGGCAAAAAATTTGGTGACAACGCTTTTGAAGATAAGGCTGATCCGGGCGGCATGAATTTGAGTCCCTTGGCCTATCATTTCCTTGGCGGGCTGATGGCTCATGCCCCGGGGTTGACCGCGATCGCCGCTCCATGCGTCAACTCCTACAAGCGACTGGTCTCGCGCGGCTCGCGCTCTGGTGCTACCTGGGCGCCGGTCAATATTGCCTGGGGTAATAACAACCGGACCGCGTTTGTCCGTATTCCGGGGGGGCGGCTTGAGTTGCGCGTTCCTGACGCCTCATCAAATCCTTATCTCCTGACCGCTGCCATCATTTATGCGGGTCTGGACGGCATCAAGCGTAAGCTTGATCCTGGGATGCCGTGCAACGAAAATCTTTACCAACTGAGATCGGATGAGCTGGATGCACGCGGGATTCAGCGGTTGCCGGCTTCGCTGCCAAATGCACTTGATGCGTTGGAATCTGATGAAGCATTGTGTGCCGGGCTTGGTCAAGCCTTTGTCGACGAGTTCACACGGCTTAAGCACCTTGAGTGCGACGAATTGTTGCTCCATATCGCGCCGGCTGAGTTCCGGCGATACGTTGATTTTTATTGACGGACTGCATTGCGTCATGCCGTGTGTTCGGTCAAGCCAAAGGTTTCCAAGCTGGCCAAATTCGCACGCTAGAAAAACCGTTCGTCCCATGCGTGTTCATCGATGAGAGTGCTCTTTGTCAGTTATGGTGGCGGGCATATCGAAATGTGCCTGCCCGTAATGCGAGCGTTACGCCAGCTTTCGCCAGCTATTGAACTTCGGCTTATGGCGCTGACCACTGCTTTCGCAGTTGCCCACGATGCTGGCGAGATGGCGCTTGGTTACCGTGATTTTTGCGATCCTGCAGAGTGGGAGCGGATCAAGGCCTATGGTCATCAAATGATGCGAGGCCAATCTCACCCATCGATAGATACATCTGAGTCTCTGGCTTACCTTGGTCTCAATTTTGCCGAACTCGTTGATGAGTTGGGCGAGGAGGATGCTTGGGCGCGCTGGCACAGTCAGGGACGCCAGGGATTTATGCCATTGCGATTTTTCGAGCGAGTACTCGGTAGGGTTCGTCCAGACGTAGTCGTTACGACTAATTCACCGCGCAGTGAGCAGGCTGCCGTTGCTGTTGCTATTGAGCTTGGCATTCCCACTTTGTCAATGCTTGATCTGTTCGCGCTGGCGAGTGATCCGTTTTTGCGACGAAAGATTTACGCCGACCGGTTGACTGTGCTGAACGAAGGGGTTAAGGCCAATTTGGTGAATGCGGGGTTTAATGCGGACCGGTTATTCGTGACCGGTAATCCGGCATTCGATGTTTTGGGCACGTCGACGGCGCGGCAAGCTGGCGAGACATTTCGCCGGTCGATGGGCTGGGATAAAAAAAATATCGTGCTGTGGGCGGGCCACCTGGAGGCTCCCGACGCTTTGCCGCACGAGTTCGCCGGTACCGGTCTGGCGCGGCTGGTGCAGGATTGTCTGGTGTCTTGGCTTGACTCTCGTCCTGATGCCGCGCTTGTTATTCGTTATCATCCCAACGAATGGCACCGCTTTCCGGTGCCGCAGGGAGTTCCGCGGCTACATTGGAGTCAACCCCAAATCGAACCGCTACTGCCTGTGTTGTTGGCGGCGGACCAGGTCATCGTTCAGGGAAGCACCGTCGGGGCGCAGGCCTATTTTGCCGGGAAACGTTTGATCAATATCACCTTTTCGCCTTTTGTCAAAAGCACAGGCCTTGATTACCAAGCCCTCGGCCTGGCTGACGGTGCGTCTGACATCGCCATGCTCCAACAACGACTTGACGAGGGTTTGGACCACCGCTGTCGGGAGTTGTCGGCTGCACGCGAAGTACCGGAAGCGGCGACCGCCGTGGCGTTGCATATTTTGCAGCTTGTGAAAGGGCACGGTCATGGGCATGCCGGATAAGTTGTCTCTGCTCGGTATTATCCTGGCGCGGGGTGGGAGCAAGCGGTTGCCCGGGAAAAACATTCGGATGCTGCAGGGCAAACCTGTATTGGCGTGGAGCATCGACGCCGCGCGTTCGGCGCATTCGCTCGACAAGGTTATGGTGTCGACGGACTCGTCATCCATCGCTGATGTCGCGTCTCGTTTTGGTGCCGAGGTGCCCTTCCTGCGACCTGCCGAGCTTGCGGGTGACGATTGCAGTTCGGTGGATGCGGTGTTGCACGCGCTCGATTATTGGCATGACCATGGGCATGAATTTGATGCCGTAATCCTGCTTGAACCGACTTCGCCATTGCGCGCGAGTGGTGACATCGACGCGGTGGCTGCACTGTTAGCACGTCACTGGGATGTGGCCGACGCTGTGGTTTCGGTCGGCGAGGTTCAACTCGAGAAACCCGATGTCATGAAAGTCGTCGGTGCTGACGGCTATCTCTCGAAGTGGGGCGACGCTGTGCCGCCTGCCGCCGACGTTGCTGGGTCTGTCGCCTATTTTCCATATGGCGTGGCTTATGCGATTAAGACTGCGGTGCTTCGCCGCGATATGACTTTTTATCCGCGCAACGTGATGGGCTACAAAATTCAGCGATGGCAAAACTATGAGATCGATGATGAATTCGACTTTGCATGTGTCGAAGCCATCATCCAACATTTCAAGGGAGAGTTGCCATGAAGGCATTGGTGATTGGCCTCGGATCGATGGGTAAACGACGTATTCGTTGTCTGCAACATCATGCGGTGACATCGATCTGCGGCTTCGATAGGGCCCCGGAGCGTCGTGCAGCGGCTGCCGCACAGTACGGAATCAAGACTGTCGAGACCTTGCAGTCGACCGATCTGCAGGCATTCGACGTGATATTGATCTGCACACCACCGGATCAGCATCATACGGCGATGGCATGGGCCATCGACGCTTATCGCCCTTGTTTCGTGGAAGCCAGTGTAATTCGCGATCCATTGCCGGAGCTGCTTGAACGAGCTTACCGTCATAAGGTATTGATCGCGCCGTCCTGCACGCTTCGATTTCATCCGGCGATTCGCGACATAGCCGCCATCGTGAAATCCCAGCGTTATGGCAAGGTTTGCAATTTCTCCTATCACTGCGGGCAGTATCTGCCAGATTGGCATCCTTGGGAAAAAGTCAGCGATTATTATGTTTCTCAGCCGCTGACCGGCGGTGCGCGGGAAATTGTGCCGTTCGAGTTGACCTGGATGGTCGAGGTGTTTGGTTGGCCGCTAGCGGTACAGGGCCTTCGGATGAGGACCACCGACGTAGGTGCGCCTATCGACGACACTTACGCCTCGTTGCTGAGCTTCGGCGGATTTGTCGGAACCATGGTAGTTGACGTTGTGGCTCGCCAAGCGGTGCGCAGGCTTACCTTGAATTTCGAACGTGCGTCACTTTACTGGGACTGGGACGAAGCTCGGGTGCGCGTGTATGAAGCAGACGCCGGGCGCGTGCTCGAGCTGCATCAGCCAAAGATGGCCGCTCAAGTCGGGTACAACCGGAACATCGGCGAAGCAATGTATCTTGATGAAGTGGGCAGTTTTCTTGCTGCGGTGCGAGGCGAATCAGTGTTTTCGCACAACCTTGCGGCGGATATTCGTGTGTTGGAATTGCTTGAAACCATCGAAAACGGTGTCATAACCTGACCGTTGAATAGAAAGGCTTTCGAACCATGAGCATGTCATTCCGCGAGCGCTTGCATCGAGTCATCCCTGGCGGCGCTCATACCTATTCGCGTGGGGACGACCAGTATCCAGCGAACGCACCGGAGATATTGATCAGCGGCAAGGGGGCTTACGTCAAGGCCGCCGATGGACGGACATTTCTGGACTATGGGATGGGCTTGCGCGCGGTTACGCTCGGCTATGCCGACGATAGGGTGAATCGCGCGGCCATGGGAGGTATGTCGCTTGGTGTCAACCTGACCCGCGCTTCTGTGCTGGAACTGGAAGCGGCTGAGCGCCTGGTTGCGTTAATTGATGGCGCGGACATGGTGAAGTTCGCCAAAAACGGCTCGAATGTCACGACGGCTGCCGCAAAGGTGGCTCGGGCCTACACGGGCAGGCAGTACATCTGTGTACCGCGCCAGCATCCATTTTTTTCGTTTGACGACTGGTTTATCGGAGCGACCCAGCTCAAGCGCGGCATTCCGCCGATTCATCATCAGACCACGCTGCTCTTCGACTACAACAATATCGCAAGTCTGCAGGCGTTGTTTGATGCGCATCCGGGAAACATCGCCGGAGTGATGCTTGAACCAGCCACTACGGTCGGTCCTTGCCCGGAATGTGCTTCGGCCAATCGCATGGCGCCTCCTGACTGCCAACGTTGCCCGGGCCACGCAGGCAATTTTCTGCTACAGGTACAGGCGTTGTGCCGACGCGACGGCGCATTGTTCATTCTCGACGAAATGATCACTGGATTTCGCTGGCATCTCAAGGGCGCGCAGTATTTGTTCGGCGTTAGCCCGGACCTGACAACCTTCGGTAAAGGCATGGCCAACGGTTTTGCCATGGCCGCGCTGGTCGGCCGGCGTGAGGTCATGGAAGTTGGTGGCATCAACCGTCCCGGCCAGGAGCGCACTTTCCTGATCTCGACGACTCATGGCGGCGAAATGTCGAGTCTCGCCGCGTTTATGGAAACTGTCAGCATCTATGAGGAGTTGCCGGTTGTTGAGCATTTATGGAGTTTCGGTCGCGAGCTTATCGAAGGGCTTGAAGCGCTCGCGCGCGAGGCTGGTGTCGACCATTCATTCCAGATTCAAGGCAATGCAATTTCCATGAACTACCTGACGCTTGACGCACAAGGTCAGGCAGATCTCAGGCTGCGCACGCTTTTTTCACAGGAGATGATACGCGGCGGGGTGTTGATGCCATGGATCGCGCCGAGCTACGCACATAACCAGGCGGACCTTGACCGGACGATGCAGGCGGCACAGAAGGCCTTCGGAATCTACGCGCAGGCGCTCGAGAACGGCACACAGGGCCTGTTGATCGGTGATCCTATCAAGCCAGTGTTCCGGCAATATAACTAGGGCGGAGGGCGGCGTATGAGCGATCCATTCGGGCTTGATGGGAAAGTCGTCGTCGTTACGGGCGCGGCGGGCATTATCGGGCGTCAAATTAGCGCGGCCTTTATCGAAGCTGGCGCTCGGGTGTTCGCACTCGACCGTGATGCCGACCTTCTTGAGAAAAGCCTCGGTCCGGCGCATGAGGGTCTGCTGACCTGCGCAACAGACATTGCCCGACAGGATGACGTAAAACATGCGTTCGAGTTGTTGTTCGCAAAATGGGGCACCCCGGATGTACTGCTAAACAATGCAGCGACCAAAAGCGAAAACTTTTTCGAGCCTTTCGAAACCTTTCCGATTGACGAATGGAATGAGGTGATGTCGGTCAATCTGACCGGCGCAATGCTTTGTGCGCAGGTGTTCGGCGGTGCGATGGCGCATCGTGGCGGCGGCAGCATTGTAAACACCCTGTCAATCTATGGCATTGTCGCGCCTGACCAGCGCATTTATGAAGGCTCGGAATATCTTGGTCGGGCGATTAACACTCCCGCCATCTACGCCGCCAGCAAGGCCGGTCTATGGGGACTAACAAAATACCTGGCGGCGTACTGGGGCCATCGTGGTGTGCGCGTGAATGCCGTGACGCCAGGCGGTGTATTTAGCGGACAAAATAATACATTTGTGGAAAACTATTCGCGCCGCACTCCCCTGGGGCGCATGGGCGGAGCCGATGACATGGTCAATGCAATGCGCTACCTCAGCAGCGATGCCGCAAAATATGTGACGGGTCATAATTTGGTCGTTGATGGCGGGTGGACCGCATGGTAGGGAACGAAGCGGCGAAGCCGGTTTTTCTGATTGCCGAGGCGGGAGTCAACCATAACGGCGAGCTTACGATGGCGTTACGTCTGTGCGATGCGGCGAAAGCGTCAGGTGCGGATGCGGTCAAATTTCAGACTTTCCGGGCCGAAGACTTGGTCATTCGTGGTGCTCCGACAGCGGAGTACCAGGAGCGTCAAACAGGTGCTCAAGACCAGTTCGCGATGCTTGCGAAGCTGGAGTTGTCTGAGGCACAGCACGGGGAGATCAAAAAGTATTGCGATGCCATCGGCATCGAATTTTTCTCTACGCCGTTTTCTGTCGATGCCGTTGACATGTTGGTCCGTCTCGGTGTCGGGCGGCTTAAGCTGTCTTCGGGCGAACTTACACATCGCACACTGGTTGAACATGCGGCGGCGACCGGGTTGCCGCTCATCATTTCCACAGGCATGGGGACGATGGCAGAAATTCGCGAGGCGCTCGGCTGGATCGGTGCCGCACGCGGTGGCCTGCACGATGTCGTGGTATTGCATTGCACTTCTGCCTACCCGGCGCCTGATAGCAGTTTGAACCTTCTGGCGCTGGCAAGCATGGCGCAAGATCTCGGGCTTGCCACCGGCTACTCAGACCATAGTATGGGCGTCGAAGCATCCCTCGCTGCGGTGGCGATAGGCGCCAGCGTGATCGAAAAGCATATTACTTTGGACCGCACGCTTCCCGGGCCAGATCACAGCGCTTCTCTTGAGCCTGGTGAATTTTTGCGCATGGCGCAAGGTATAAGACGGGTTAGTGCGATGCTGGGTGACGGCCTTAAACAACCGCTTCCCGAGGAGATTGACACTGCTCGTGTCGCCCGACGCAGTGTCGTTGCTGCGGTTGACATAGCGCCCGGGGAAGTTGTGCTTGCAACCATGCTGGCCTGCCGGCGGCCGGCGACCGGTATCGCGCCACGGGATTTTCAGCGTGTCGTTGGCCGACGCTCGCTCGTCGCAATTCCTGCGGATTCGGTTATTCAATGGAATCAGCTCTCCGATTCGGAAGGCGATTGAGTGCCATGGGCGAATATCGGCGAAAAATCATCTACCTGAGCGGAACGCGGGCCGACTTTGGCTTGATGCGGAGTACGCTGATCGAAACCGCACGGCTTGCCGGTCTCAGTGTGGCAGTCACCGGCATGCATCTCGACGCCCGTTACGGCAACACCATTGAAGATATTCGCGATGCCGGTCTGCGCATTTGTGGGGAGATTCCTGTCGATGTTTCAACGCGCAGCCCGCAGAGCATGTCTGCCGGTATCGCCGAGTGCCTCAAGGGACTGACCGTCCTGCTTGATCGTGAACGTCCGGACCTGTTGGTCGTATTGGGTGATCGTGGCGAGATGTTGGCAGGAGCGATTGCCGCCTTGCATCTGGGAATTGTTTGTGTGCATGTTCATGGCGGCGAGCGATCTGGTACGGTTGATGAACCAGTCAGGCACGCAATCAGCAAACTGGCTACCTACCATCTTGTAGCCACCGAGCAGTCACGGGAGCGGTTGATTCGTATGGGCGAGCCGCAGCAGCGGATTTATGTGACGGGCGCCCCCGGCCTTGATGATTTGGCGCAGGACGCGGACATTTCTCCCGAAGCGTGTCGGGAGGGCCTTGGTCTGTCGGCAGGGGCCTTCGTGCTGGCTGTGTTTCACCCAGTGGTGCAGCAGGCGGGGGATGCTTGTGGGCAGACTACCGCGCTGTTGCAGGCGCTGGGTAAGACAGGTCTGCCGGTAGTCTGGTTGGAGCCTAATGCCGATGCCGGCTCCGGTGACATTTTGAAAGCGCTCGACGAAGTGGCACTTCCCGCCGGGTCTCGCCGGTTCCGTCATTTAAAGCGCAATCTATTTTGTGCGGCCATGAGACATTGTGCTGTGATGGTCGGAAACTCGTCTGCTGGGATTATCGAATCCGCCTCCTTCGGTACACCGGTGGTCAACGTCGGTGATCGCCAGAGACTTAGGGAAAGAAATGCCAATGTACAGGATGTCCCCGTAGAAGCCGGCGCGATCACTGTCGCGATTGCCGAAGCGTTGAGGCACGGAAAATGGCCGTGTGACAATAGGTATGGTGATGGGCTGTCGGGTCCGCGTATTGCGAGCCATCTTGTCGACCTTTCTCTGGACCGTTCAGTGCTTGAGAAGATCAATTCCTATTGAGTAAATATAGCCGCCACACCATGAATTCCCGTGCGATAGCCATAAAACCCGAGTCGCTGATTGTTTTCGGCGCGGGTGGTCATGGCCGGGTGGTGGCCGATGCTGCGCTGCGCGGGAAACGCTGGACGCACATTGTGGCCTCGGATCGCGACCCGCAGCGCTGTCATGGCGAACTTTTGCCTGGCGTAGATCTACTCGGTGTGCAGGGCTTGGCGGTGTTCCCATATCTGATCCACATCGCGATTGGCAACAACCTATCGCGCGAACGCGAGGCCGTGTTGTGGGGATATTCGCGCCTTGCTTCGCTGATTCATCCTGCGGCTCAGGTTTCTCCCTTCTGTACTATTGGCGAGGGATGCTTTGCGGCGGCATGCGCAGTGATAGCACCGAGCGCAAGAGTCGGGGTTTGTGTCATTGTCAATCATGGCGCCGTGGTCGATCACGATGCCCTTGTTGGATCCTTTTCCCACATTGCACCCAATGCGGTTCTTGGGGGTGAGGTGAAAGTCGGGCAACGTGTGTT
Source organism: Polaromonas sp. P3_A5 (assembly GCF_056403055.1). Taxonomy (NCBI): domain Bacteria; kingdom Pseudomonadati; phylum Pseudomonadota; class Betaproteobacteria; order Burkholderiales; family Comamonadaceae; genus Polaromonas; species Polaromonas sp. P3_A5. Next base: position 3,194,877 of record NZ_JBFUGF010000001.1, on the reverse strand, counting down.
GATCGGTTCTGGTGCAGTCGTACTGCCAGGTATCGTCATTGCGGATGATGTTACTGTCGGCGCTGGCGCTGTTGTGCGTGCCAACCTTGTGGACGCGGGTGTTTATGCAGGTGTCCCGGCAAGGAGAATCAAGTGAACCCAGCCATGCTGACGGCTTTAACCGTACCGCCAGGTCTTACGTTACGAGAAGCGTTGTTGCGTATGGACCAAACTGGGCGCGGAATCCTGCTCGTGCTGGACAACAAAGGTGCGCTTGCGCGTACGCTGACGGATGGCGATTTACGAAGGGCCATTCTTGGCAACGCTGGGGATTCAATGCCGGTGAGTACGTTGCCGGAAACCCCGCCGATTACAGTTGGCGAGGAAGCAAGCGCGGCAGCAGTACTGCAGTTAATGGATCAGTACCAGATAGATCACGTGCCAGTGCTGGACGCTGCGGGAAAGTTGCTGGATGTGATATTTCGTCGTGAGTTATCGCAGCGTGTCTGGCTTTCGTCGCCCCATCTCGGCGAGGAAGAAACCCTGTTTGTGGATGATGCCTTCAAGAGCAACTGGATAGCTCCGCTGGGTCCTCACGTAGACGGTTTTGAGGCAGAGCTGGCAAGCCATGTCGGTGTTGGACACGCCGCCGCTGTCAGTTCCGGAACTGCCGCCATTCATCTTGGGTTGATTTTGCTTGGCGTGAAACCCGATGACACTGTCTTCTGCTCTTCCCTGACATTCGTTGGAAGTTGCAATCCAATTGTTTATTGCGGGGCAAAACCGGTCTTTATCGACTCCGAACCTGAGAGTTGGAATATGTCGCCAGCTGCTCTTGAACGCGCTTTTGACTGGGCCAAGCGTGAGCGGAAAATGCCGTCTTGCGTCATTCTTGTCAATTTGTATGGCCAAAGCGCCGATATGGACGCATTGCTTCCGATTTGCGAGCGTTATGGTGTACCTGTACTTGAGGACGCGGCTGAGTCACTGGGCGCGCACTACAGGGGAAAGAGTAGTGGGGCTTTTGGAAAAGTTGCAGTTTATTCGTTCAACGGCAACAAGATCATCACGACATCGGGAGGGGGCATGCTGGTGGCTGACGATCCCGACCTGATCGCAAGGGCACGAAAGCTCTCGACACAGGCACGTGAGCCCGCTGCTCATTACGAGCACACCGAAATCGGATTTAACTATCGCATGAGCAATGTTCTGGCCGGAATTGGGCGAGGACAGCTTCGGGTGCTGGAACAACGTGTTTCGCAGCGTCGGCGCGTGTTTGAGCGTTATGTAGAGGCGATGGCGGATTTTCAGCAACTTCAGTGGATGCCAGAGCCGGAAGGCTGTCACTCGACCCGATGGCTGACATGTTTCACCTTGCAGGGATCAGATGCCGAAGCGAGGAGCCGCCAGGTGATGAAGGCGCTTGAGCGGCATTTGATTGAGGCCAGGCCGGTCTGGAAGCCCATGCACTTGCAGCCACTCTTTGAGGATGCTCCTTATTTTTCGCATGAACCTGATGTCGATATTTCTGCCGGTCTTTTCCGGACCGGTATCTGTTTGCCTTCGGGCTCCAATCTTGATGCGGCTCAGCAGGATCGTGTGATTGATCACTTGCGGCATGTCCTGCTCATGATGGAGGGCCGTCGTGCGCTTGCGTAAAGAGACTGTTCCGCTGTGGACTGCAGATCTCTTGCTGGTTTGCTTAGGGTGGTGGGCCGCATTTTGGTTGCGGTTTAATTTTGACATTCCTGAAGAGTTTGAAGCACTCGCCCTGCAGAGCATGCCATGGGCGTTGGCTGGGTCTTCGGCCGGACTGGTCATCGCACGCGTTGACCGGCAAATCTGGAAGTACATTGGCCTGCCCGAGCTACGGCAACTGGTTTGGGGGGTATTTCTCGGTGGACTGTTGGCTGCCGCCGCTGTGCTGATGATCCGGTATCCGGATTTTCCGCGATCTGTCCTCCTGCTGCATCCACTCGTTGCATTGATATTGCTTGGCGGAGCTCGCGCTGCCTGGCGGACATTTGTCGAGCACGGTAGCCCGTCGGACGAATCCCGGGCCTTGTTGATTGTCGGATCGCTTCATGATGCTGCCGATGCCCTGCGTGCGATCAAGGGATCCAGGCAGTGGCATTGTGTGGGTATTGCTTCATCCGTTGAGTCCGAACAAGGGCGTTATCTTCATCAGATACCGGTATTGGGATTTCCGGCTGCAATTGCCGACATGGCTGCGTCTACGGGGGCATCAACTGCGCTCATTGCCAGTCCGCCGGGCTCTCGGGAGCGTCGCGAGGTCCTCATGCAGTCCAGTCCGCCCGGACTGACGTTGCTAACCATGCCGAGGCCGGATGAATGGTTGCAGTCCGAGAGCGCAAGTCCGAGGAAAATTGAACTGGAAGATTTGCTGGGCAGGCAGGCGGTGGAACTGGACACGCAGGGACTGGCGGAGCTTTTTTCGGGGCAAACCGTGTTTGTATCGGGTGCTGGCGGGTCTATAGGGTCGGAACTTTGCCGGCAGATTGCGCGATTGGGTGTCGCCCGGCTGGTTTGTGTGGACGCCTCGGAGATTGCCATTTACAAGCTGGAGCAGGAGCTGCGGGAAGCGCATCCGCAGATGCAGGGGCTCTATTACACGGCCAATGTCAGGGAGCATGCCCGCTTGCAGGCCATCGCAATGCAGTACAAGCCCTCGGTGTTTTTTCATGCGGCAGCGTACAAACATGTCCCATTGATGGAGTTGAATAACGAAATCGAAGCGGTCCGAACCAATATTCTCGGAACCATTCACGCCGCTAAAGTGGCCGGTGCGTGCGGTGCCCAGAAGTTCGTCTTGATCTCCACTGACAAGGCAGTGAATCCCACCAATATCATGGGAGCCACCAAACGCATGACGGAACTCGTGGTGCAGAGCATTGCGCGCGAGTACACCGACACCCAGTTTGTGTCGGTTCGGTTCGGAAATGTTCTGGGCTCAAGCGGCTCTGTGGTCCCCTTGTTCACTGAGCAAATTGCGCGTGGTGGCCCGATCACTGTGACGCACCCCGACATCGTGCGCTATTTCATGACGATTCCGGAGGCCGCCAAATTAGTACTGCAGGCCGGGCTTATGGGGCGCAGTGGCCAGATTTACGTGCTCGATATGGGTGAGCCTGTAAAAATTGTGGATCTGGCCCGGATGATGATTCGTCTTTCGGGTAAATCCGAACACGACATTCCGATCACTTTCACCGGTTTGCGTCCCGGCGAAAAACTATTTGAAGAATTGATGGCTGATGACGAAACCACGGAGCCCACTCCCCATCCCAAGCTCCGTGTGGCCAAATCGTCGGGCGATCAGGCCGTTGCCATCGACGATGTAACAGCCTGGATATCCGCTGTTGGTGCCGCACCGTCCGGCGAAACCGTGAAGGCTTGGTTAACCAGTCATGTTCCGGAGTACAAATCCCGGATCTGATTTGGCCGGTTCCTTGTTTACAGCGAAATTCCTGTACGTTCCAGAATGTCGCCGACCAGTTCCAGCCGCATCAATGGGTTGTCCAGTTGCATCAGGCGCTGCTTCAATTCCAGCGGCATCGGTAACAGTTCGCACCAGCGGTTGGCGACCCATCCGCAGTCGTTCAGCCTGTAGGGTGCCAATAGCGGCATTTGTGCCTGCGGCACCTCGCGTTCCTGCAGGCTTTTGATCAGCTTGCCTAGCGCATTGGCCGTGGCCTGCAGGTCAACCGGAATTTCCACCGGTTGGTCGTCTTCCAGTCGGGTGACGTCGGCAATCCACAGGCCATGCCTGAGTTTTTCACGGCGGGTGATTTCAAAGCGCTGTGCACCGGTGCAGCGTACGACCATCAGGCCCGGCTGGGGGATGGAAAACTCAGTGATGGTGGCCAGGGTGCCCACGGTGCTGAAGGCCTCGTTTGCAAAGCCGTCGCTCGTGGGTGTGCCGGCATCGGCGGGCCGGCGCACCTCGGAGCCTTCGGTGAGCGAGACAACGCCGAAAGGCGCGCCGGCCTTGTGGCATTTTCCGATCATGTCGAGGTAGCGGACCTCAAAAATGCGCAGCGGCAGCACGCCGCCCGGGTATAGCACCGCGCCCAGCGGGAAGAGGGGGAGGGAGCTCAGCGTCAAGGCTTCTGGCATGGTCTCATCGTGCTTTGGAGTGCCGTGAACCACATCATCCCATGTGACCCGTGCGGTGAGCTTCTCGTACGTCTAATACGCTTTGCTTCAGGGGCTTTTCGAGGGGAGCTTGCCGGGTTCTCAACTGACGGCATCAGCCGGTTGGCGCAGCAGCATGGCCAGGGAATTGGCCACGGTCTTGCGCAGTTCCCTGCGGTCGCAGATCAGGTCAACTGCGCCTTTGGTCTGCAAAAACTCGGCGCGCTGAAAGCCTTCAGGCAGCGTGACGCGTACGGTGGACTCAATGACACGCGGGCCGGCAAAACCGATCAGGGCCTTGGGCTCGGCGATCACGATGTCACCCACGAAAGCAAAGCCGGCGCTCACACCGCCCATGGTCGGGTCGGTCAGCACGCTGATGTAGGGCAGTCCTTTTTTGGCCAGGCGGGTCAGCGATGCATTGGTTTTGGCCATTTGCATCAGGCTTAGCAGGCCTTCCTGCATGCGTGCGCCGCCGGTGGCGGTAAAGCAGATGAAGGGCACTTTTTGCTCGATGGCCGCATGCACGCCGCGCACAAAGCGCTCGCCCACCACGCTGCCCATGCTGCCGCCCATGAAGTCGAATTCAAAGCAGGCCACCACCACGCCGATGCTGTGTACGGCTCCGCCCATCACGACCAGGGCGTCGGTTTCCTGGGTGTTTTCCAGGGCTTCCTTCAGGCGTTCGGGGTACTTGCGGCTGTCCTTGAATTTGAGGGCGTCGACGGGCAGCACTTCCTGGCCAAGCTCATAACGGCCTTCGGGGTCCAGAAAGGCGTCCAGGCGGGCGCGTGCGCCTATGCGGTGGTGGTGGCTGCACTGCGGGCAGACATTCTGGTTTTTTTCCAGGTCGGTCTTGTAGAGCACAGCTTCGCAGCTCGGGCACTTGATCCACAGGCCTTCGGGCACGCTGCGGCGCTCGGTCGGGTCGGTGGGGCTGATTTTGGGAGGGAGGAGTTTTTCTAACCAAGACATCGAGTTAGTCCTTAGAGTGTCGGGCGGCATCCGGAGGCATTTGCCGGGCGAAAAGCGCAATTATGCGCCGGTTTTTCCGATGTTTTGCCCGGCAAAAGCAGCATGAAAAGTCAGCCTAAAGCAGTACGGATTTCTTTCAAAAAGTCATGCGCCACCGCTGCCACCTTGTCGCGCGGCTGGTTTTCAATCAGCTGGATGATCTTGCTGCCGATCACCACTGCGTCGGCCACCTTGCCGATGGCCTTGGCAGTGGCGGCGTCGCGAATACCGAAGCCCACGCCGACGGGCACGTTCACATGCTTGCGGATGCGCGGCAGCATGGCCTCCACCGCGTCCACGTCCAGGGTGCCGGCGCCCGTCACGCCCTTGAGCGAGACGTAGTAGACATAGCCGCTGGCGACTTGCGCCACCTGGGCCATGCGTGCGTCGGTGCTGGTGGGGGCCAGCAGAAAGATCAGGTCCATGCCGTGGGCGCGCAGCCGGGCGGCAAACTCCACGCACTCTTCAGGCGGGTAGTCGACGATGAGCACGCCATCCACGCCAGCTTGTGCGGCGTCGCGGATGAACGCACTTTCGGTTTTGCTGCCGCCGTGCTTGATGTCGTAGCGCTCGACAGGGTTGGCGTAGCCCATCAAAACGACGGGGGTGGCGCTGTCTTTGGTGCGGAATTGGCGCACCATCTCCAGCACCTGTGCCAGGCCGATGCCCAGGGACAAGGCCTTTTCACCGGCTTTCTGAATCACGGGGCCATCGGCGCTGGGGTCGGAAAAGGGCACGCCCAGCTCGATCACGTCGGCGCCGCCGGCCACCATGCTGTGCATCAGCTCGGGGGTGACGTCGGCAAACGGAAAACCCGCCGTGACGTACGGAATCAAGGCCTTGCGGCCCTGGTTTTTCAGCGTGGAGAAGGTGGCTGCAATGCGGCTCATGACTGCACCCCGCTTCCCTTGGCGTCGCTGGCGTCGAACGACGCTGCCGAGGCCGCGCCGCCCTTGACGGAGAGGCCGCGCATCGAAGGCCGGTCGTAAAACTCCGCGCCGGAAAGGTCGGCTACGGTGCCGATGTCCTTGTCGCCGCGGCCAGACAGGTTGACGAGCAGGCTTTGGTCAGAGCGCATGGTGCGCGCCATCTTCATGGCGCAGGCCACGGCATGGCTGGATTCAAGCGCCGGGATGATGCCTTCAGTGCGGCACAGATAGTGAAAGGCTTGCAGCGCTTCGGTGTCGGTGATGCCGACGTATTCAGCACGGCCGATGTCCTTGAGGAAGGCGTGCTCGGGGCCGACGCCGGGGTAGTCGAGGCCCGCGCTGATGCTGTGCGTTTCGGTGACCTGGCCGTCGTCGTTTTGCAGCACATAGGTGCGGTTGCCGTGCAGCACGCCGGGCAGGCCGCGCTGCAGCGACGCCGAGTGCTTGCCGCTGTCCAGGCCTTCACCTGCGGCCTCGACGCCGATCAAGCGGGTTTCGGCATGTTGGATATAGGGGTGGAAGATGCCCATGGCGTTGCTGCCGCCGCCCACACAGGCAATCACCGCGTCGGGTTGCTTCGTGCCAATGAACTCCGGCATCTGCTGCAGGCATTCGGTGCCGATCACGCTCTGGAAGTCGCGGACCATCATGGGGTAGGGGTGGGGCCCCGCCACCGTGCCGATGATGTAGAAGGTGTTGTCGACGTTGGCGACCCAGTCGCGCATGGCTTCGTTGAGCGCGTCTTTCAGCGTCTTGCTGCCGCTTTCGACCGGCACCACGGTGGCGCCCAGGAGGTTCATGCGGTAGACATTGGGGCTTTGGCGCTTGACATCTTCGCTGCCCATGTAGACCACGCATTCCAGGCCGTAGCGGGCGCAGATGGTGGCCGTGGCCACACCGTGCTGGCCGGCGCCGGTTTCGGCGATGACGCGCGGCTTGCCCATGCGGCGCGCCAGCATGGCCTGGCCTATGGTGTTGTTGATCTTGTGCGCGCCGGTGTGGTTGAGGTCTTCGCGCTTGAGGTAAATCTGCGCGCCGCCCTGCTCACGGCTCATGCGTGCGGCATGGTAGATCGGGGAAGGGCGACCTACAAAATGCGCCAGCTCGGAGTGGAATTCGGCGAGGAACTCCGGGTCGTGCTGGTATTTGGCGTAAGCGTCTTTCAGCTCATTGATGGCGTGGGTCAGTGTTTCAGAAACAAAACTGCCGCCGTAAATTCCGAAATGGCCTGAAACGTCAGGCTGGTGGTACTCGTACATGGTTAAGACTCTTTGCAAGTAGCTCGTCGGCGGCACGAACGGCCGCGACAAACTGGTTGATCTTGTCGGCGCTTTTGATTCCCTTGGAAATCTCGACGCCCGAACTGACATCAACGGCCAGCGTTGTGCAACGCGGCCTGACTTGCAAAATGCCATCGATCACGTTTGCAGGCGTCAATCCACCAGACAAAACGAGGTGAGCGCTGACGTTTGGAGGAAGAAGTGACCAATTGAATGTTTTCCCGCCGCCACCATAACCTTCGACATGAGCGTCGAGCAGGATGGCTTGTGCGGCCTTGAAGTCTTGTGCGTATTTTACGAGATCAAAGCCGCCGGAGGTTCCAGGCGTGCTTTCAGTGGTTTTTTCACCAAGTGGAATGCGTGCGGCACGCATGAACGGGCGCCCGGCTTCCAGGCAGGTTTCCGGTGTTTCGTCACCGTGAAATTGCAGTAAAGCCGTTGGTAGGCCTGCGCAAGCAGCTATGATTTTTATAGCGGGAGCATTGACGAAAAGCAGCACCGGCGTCACGAAAGGAGGCAGGCGGCGAGCCAGTTCGGCGGCGCGTTCGGCTGTCACATAGCGCGGGCTGGCCTCGTACATTACAAACCCGATTGCATCGGCTCCGGCAGCCACGGCCGCGTCCACGTCTTCCTCGCGGGTGAGGCCGCAGATCTTGATTCGGGTGCGGGTGGCGGGCGTCATGGAAGCCAATCATAGGCCGCTGTGCGACTTGGGAGGCCATAGTGGTCTTCATAAACCGGTCCCAAGAAGTACAACCCATCGGGTGAAAAAGTGGGCGCGGCGGCGTCGCGGCTGCGCGCATCCCTTACCTCGGCCAGCCAGCCTGGCGGGTAGTTGCCTTGGCCGACAGCCACCAGGCAGCCCATGATGTTGCGAATCATGTGGTGCAAAAAGGCGTTGGCCTCGAACTCGAAGCGCCAGTATTTGGAGCCCGTACCGGCACGCTCGGAGATGTCGATCCGGCTGATCGTTTTGACGGGGGACTTGGCCTGGCACTGCGCGGCCCGGAAAGAGCTGAAATCGTGCTCGCCAATGAGGTGCGTGACGGCCTGTCGCATCGCAGCGCCGTCCAGAGGCCGGTAAACCCAGCCGACACGCCCAGCCTCCACGCTGGGCCGTACCGGCGATTCCAGCACCACGTAGGCGTACCTGCGTGCGATGGCGCTGCCGCGGCAATGGAATTCATCGGGGACCTCACGCGCCCATTGCACCGCGATGTCACCGGGCAAAAAGGTGTTGGTGCCGCGCACCCATGAGGCGATATCGCGCTGCAGGGGCGTGTCAAAGTGCACGACCTGCATCAGCGCATGCACGCCAGCGTCGGTGCGCCCGCAGCAGAGGGTACGAATCGGCTGGGCGGCAAACTTGGCCAAGGCCAGCTCCAGCTTGTCCTGCACGGTATTGCCCGAGAGCTGGCTTTGCCAGCCCTCGTAGGCACTTCCGCTGTAGCTGACGCCGAGGGCAATCCTCACGGTTGAACCCCGGCCGGTGCGCAGTGAACGCGGTGCGTTCAGGCTGCGCTCACGCCAAGGCGTTCAGGAACGCCTGCGCCTTGACTTTCAACGGGCCGCTGGCTTCTGCTAGCACTTCTTCGGCCAGCGAGCGGGCACCGTCGGTGTCACCCAGTGAGCGGAACTCTTCGGCCAGCATGAACTTGGTTTCAAGCGGGTCATCCGACGAAGAAGATACTTCAAACTCAGGAGCGGGACTCTCCGTTGTTGGGCCATTCAGGTCAAGTGAAAGCGCGCCCAGGTCGAATTCCAGCATGCCGCTGTCGGCTACTGCCGGGGCCGGAGCCGGAGCGGCCTTGACCGGCGGAACCGGTTTGGCTGGCGGGACGAACGGCTCGGGTTCAAAATTCAGGCCTTCGGACAGAAAGGAAATCTCGGGTGCCGCTTCGGCGGGTTTGGCCGCAGCAGGTGCCGGTGGCTTGGCCGCAGGCATGGCAACCGTTGCGCTGCTGAAATCCATGTTCAGGGCGGCGGGTTCCGGTTTCTTGGTAACGGGCGGGGCAACTGGTTTTGGTGCAACGGGTGCCGATATTGCCGCAGGGGTTGTGGCTGTATCAGGCTCATCACCGAGTGAGAAATCCAGGTCAAGATCAACGTCCACGGCCGGGGTTGGCGCAGGGACATTGACCGGTTGAGCCACCATGGCCACGGTACCGCCCGGGCTGAACGCCGATGTCCCGGCGGCAGAGGCTGTGCCGGCGGGCTGTCCGCCAGGCTGGTACATCGGGTTCGAAGGGTCGAGCTCTCGGCCCATCTCGGTGATGTACGCCCATTCCGGGCCATTGCCGTGGGTCAGGTTGAAGGCTTCGATGGCGACGGTCTCAAATGCCTTGCTGTCGCGGCGTTTGGCATAGATTTCCATCAGCTTGGCGTGAATTGCCACGCGCATGGGGCTGGTGCGCATCGCCTCCTTGAGGATTTCCTCAGCTTGCAGGTCGCGTCCATATGCCAGGTACACGTCGGCTTCGGCTACGGGGTCTACGTCGCCAGCGGCGTCCAATTGACTGGGCGAATACACCAGGGACGAGCCCGTGGCGTTGCCTTCATTCGTGTCAATTCTTTGGCCGCCGCTGGCGCCGAAAAAAGAATCGGGCTGCAACCTGCTTTCAAGGAAAGAGCTGTCAACCTGGGCCCCGCCTGCGCGCTGGCGGTACCGGTAAAAGCCGAATCCGGCGAGCAACGCGACCAGAAGGCCTACGCCCGGCAATACCAGGGGGTTCTCCATCAGTTCGTCGAGCAGGCTGGGTTCAGGCGGCGGCGGCGGTGGCGCAACGACCGGCTTTTTGGGCACTACTGGAGCGGCTGCGACCGGAGCAGCGGGCTCACTGGCCGCGGGGGCTGGTTGTGAAGCCGCTACAAGCGGCTCGGCGCTTGCGGCCGTCGCTGAGGCCGCAGAGGCGGGTGCCATGGCAACCGCAGGCGTCGTGCCGGCAACTGCTGCTGCGCTGGCCGCCTGTGTGGTTGTAGCGGCTGCTTTGGCGGAGGTTGCCGATGATGCGGCGATGGAAGGCGCCGAAGCTGCCGGAGCCGCCGCGGGCACCGTGACGCTGGACGGGGCTGGAACAGCCACACCTGGCGTTTTGGCCGCGCTGGCTGCGGGTGCCGCTGCCGGACCGCTTCCGAGTTTGTTGAGCTCGTTAATATTTTTGGACAGCTCCGCAACCCGTGTCGAGGCTTCTTTGGCTTGCCGTTCCTTGGCAATCTTTTCTTCGGCGGCTGTCGCTGCCTTGCCCTTGACGGCTCCCTTGGACAGGGTGAGCTTGTCGGGGGTGGTGCTGGCAGGCGCCCGGTCTTCCACCTTGGCCTCCACCTTGCCGCCGGCCTGGCGGTCGGCACCGGCTACCTGTGCCGCCGGCACGCCTTCTGCGAGTTTTCGGCGGAAAGTGTTGAAGTCCTTGCTTTGCGCGACGATGGTCTGGGTAGCTTCGCCGGGGGAGACAGCACCGGCCGATTCCGCGGTCGGAATGTCCAGCACGGCGCCGGACTTGATGCGGTTGACGTTGCCGCCGATGAAGGCATCCGGGTTGCTTCGGAGCAAGGCGACCAGCATCTGGTCCAGTGAAATGCTGGACGGCTTGTTCTGGGCAGCGATTTTGCCTGCGGTGTCACCGGATTTGACGGTGACCTGCGTGTCGCCAGCAGGGGCTTTTTCCGCCTTTGCCGCAGGTGCCTTGGCTACGGGGGCGGGCCTGGTGGCACTGGAGCCGGGGCCTGACGGGGAATAGGGGATGGACGCGATGCCTTTGGAGGGCGGCGCGGCATTGGGCGAACCGGGGCGTGACAGCACAGGTGCAGTTGGCGCAACTGCTGTGCCGCTACTGCCGGACCGCAGGGCCGGCGGGTCAAACAGCATGGTGTAGTCGCGTGTAATTCGCCCGTTCGACCAATTGGCCTCCAGGATGAGGTCCACGAAAGGCTCGGTAACGGGGCGGTTGCTGCTCAATCGAAGGAAAGCCCGTCCGTCCGTCCGACGTTGCAGGCTGACTTCGACGCCGGTGACCACCGTGCCGTATTCCATGCCTGCTGCCCTGAAGGCTTCTGCCGGTGCAACACCGGCCCGAAGGCTGGCTGCTTCATCGGGCTTGAGGTCCGTGATCTCGATTTCGGCGCGAAGGGGTTCACCCAGTGCCGATTGAACGGTGATCCGGCCCAGCGCGAGCGCATGGGCTTCAAGACTTGCCAGGCTGCCCAGCAATGCAATGGCACTCGCCAGGGCGCCAATACGCCAACGACCGCGTTTATTCATGGGGTTGGGAGCCTCCAGTGCTCGGTCTGCATGTAACTTTATTCTGCTTAAGCGCACAAAAACCTCGATGCGAATTTTCGAAAAACAACCTTAACATCAAGGCATTAGGCTGACAAGCTAAGACACCACTTAAGTTTTGACACATCGAGTTAGCATCAACTTACATGTTCAGGATGTTGTCAGACGACAACGCACGGAAACAAGTGGTTACGGATGAGCGGCCGCATGTTGGCAACCGCTTACCCCGAATTATTCACCCCTGAAGCAGTATACGGAGCATGCGGCGCAGCGGTTCGGCCGCACCCCAGAGCAACTGATCGCCCACGGTGAAGGCACCGAGGTAGTCGGGGCCCATGGCCAGTTTGCGCAGGCGACCCACCGGAATCTGCATGGTGCCCGTCACGGCGACTGGTGTGAGGTCCTTGATCGAGGCCTCACGCGTGTTGGGCACAACTTTGACCCATTCGTTGTCGGCAGCGATCATGGCCTCGATATCGGCCAGCGGAACGTCCTTCTTCAGCTTGAAGGTCAGGGCCTGACTGTGGCAGCGCATCGCGCCTATGCGCACGCAGAAGCCGTCGACCGGCGTTTCAGCCGTGCCGAAGCCAGCGCCCTGGCCCAGGATCTTGTTGGTTTCCGCGCCGCCCTTCCATTCTTCCTTGCTCATGCCGTTACCCAGGTCCTTGTCGATCCAGGGGATCAGCGAGCCACCCAGCGGCACGCCGAAATTGGCCGTCTCATCGCTATTCAGTGATTGCTGTTTGGCCAGCACGCGGCGGTCGATTTCCAGGATGGCTGATTTGGGATCGTCCAGCAAGGCGCGGACTTCGCTATTGAGCGTGCCATATTGCGTCAGCAGCTCGCGCATGTGCTGGGCGCCGCCGCCGGACGCCGCCTGGTAGGTCATGCTGGTCATCCATTCGACGAGGCCGGCCTTGTACAGCGCACCCACGCCCATCAGCATGCAGCTCACCGTGCAGTTGCCGCCAATCCAGTTCTTGCCGCCCTTGGCCATGGCGTTCTGGATGACCGGGAGGTTAACCGGATCCAGGATGATGATGGCATCGTCGTTCATGCGCAGCGTGGAGGCCGCGTCAATCCAGTGGCCTGTCCAGCCGGCGGCGCGCAGCTTGGGGAAGACTTCAGTGGTGTAGTCGCCGCCCTGTGCCGTGATGATGATGTCGCACTTCTTCAACGCTTCAATGTCAAAGGCGTTCTTCAGGGTAGTTTCGTTTTTGGCCTGGGCCGGGGCTTTGCCGCCGGCGTTCGAGGTCGAGAAGAAAACCGGCTCGATCAGGTCGAAGTCGCCTTCAGCCTGCATGCGGTCGATCAGGACGGAGCCGACCATGCCGCGCCAGCCGACGAGTCCCGTGAGATTGCCTTTGAGTTTCATTGCGTTGCCCTTCAAAAAGTCAAAAATAAGGCTTTTTGGCCCGGCTCATCGAGCCGGCAGGGCACGACGAACCAGGCTTGCTAGCCTTTAATGGTGGTCGTTTTGGTGATCTGGGCAAAAACCGGCGCAGCGCCGATCGCGCGCGTAGCGGCGATAAAGCGGGTGAGTGCGGGGTTTTTGCGCATGGTGTTAATTGTAGCCAGGCTTGGCTTTATCGGGGCTGACAGCCGCCTCAAACCCGTTTTTTACCCTTGGTTTGAGGCGATTTGCGGTAAAAAAACGTCAGGTCAGCGCTTTTACGACTGCGTTGCCCATCTCCACCGTGCCGACCTTCGTCGTGCCTTCGCTATAGATGTCAGGCGTGCGCAGGCCCTGGCTCAGCACGGCGTCCACGGCTTTTTCGATGCGGGCGGCGGCCTCGGGCTGGTTCAGGCTGAAGCGCAGCATCATGGCCGCGCTCAGGATGGTGGCCAGCGGATTGGCCACCCCCTTGCCGGCGATGTCGGGTGCGCTGCCGTGGCTGGGTTCGTACAGGCCCTGGTTTTTGTCGTTCAGACTGGCCGAAGGCAGCATGCCGATGGAGCCGGTGAGCATGGCGGCGGCATCAGACAGGATGTCGCCGAACATGTTGCCGGTGACGACCACGTCGAACTTCTTCGGTGCCTTCACCAGCTGCATGGCGGCGTTGTCGACATACATGTGGTCCAGCGCGACGTCGGGATACTGCTTGCCGACTTCGGTGACCACGTCTTTCCAGAGCTGGAAGGTCTCCAGCACATTGGCCTTGTCGACGCTGGTGACGCGCTTGTCACGTTTGCGGGCTGCCTGGAAGGCGACGTGGGCGATGCGTTCGATCTCGGGGCGCGAATAGCGCATGGTGTCAAAGGCTTCTTCCGAGCCGGGGAAATGCCCGTCGGGTGAGATGCGGCGGCCGCGCGGCTGGCCGAAGTAGATGTCGCCGGTCAGCTCGCGGATGATGAGGATGTCCAGGCCCGACACCAGCTCGCGCTTGAGGCTGGAAGCATCCACCAGCTGGGCATAACAAATTGCCGGGCGGAAGTTGGCAAACAGGCCGAGGTTTTTACGCAGGCCCAGGATGGCCTGCTCGGGCCGCAGCGGCCGGTCCAGCGTGTCATATTTCCAGTCACCCACAGCGCCGAACAGCACGGCGTCGGCTTCCTTGGCCAGTTTGAGCGTGCTTTCGGGCAACGGATGGCCGTGGGCCTCATAGGCGGCGCCGCCGACCAGCGCGCTTTCGGTCTCAAATTTCAGATCGAGCGCCTTCAATACCTTGACGGCTTCCGCGACGATTTCAGTGCCGATACCGTCACCTGGGAGAATTGCGATTTTCATTTTTACTATCTTTTTTATAGCTTCTTGCGCCCGTCCCTATTGGTCTAGAGCGCGATTTGGTTGTTAATTTAGCCCGCCACCGTGTGGTTCAGCCACGGTTTGGTTGCCAGGCGCTCGGCTTCAAAGGCCTTGATCTTGTCGCTCTGGCGCAAGGTCAGGCCAATGTCGTCCAGGCCGTTGAGCAGGCAGTACTTGCGGAAAGCCTGCACGTCGAAAGGCAGCTCTTCGCCCTGCGGCTTGACGATCACCTGGCGCTCCAGGTCAACGGTGAGCTGGTAGCCGGGGAAGGCCAGCGCTTCGTCGAACAGCTGGGCCACCTGTGCCTCGGGCAGCACGATGGGCAGCAGGCCGTTCTTGAAGCTGTTGTTGAAGAAGATGTCGGCATAGCTGGGTGCGATGATCGCGCGAAAGCCGTATTGGTCCAGCGCCCAGGGCGCATGTTCACGCGAGGAGCCGCAACCGAAGTTCTTGCGCGCCAGCAGAATGGAGGCGCCTGCGTAGCGCGGCTGGTTCAGCACGAAGTCGGGGTTGGGCTTGCGCGTGGTTGGATCCTGGCCGGGGAAGCCCGCGTCCAGGTAGCGCCATTCGTCAAACAGGTTGGGGCCGAAGCCGGTCTTGCGGATGGACTTGAGGAACTGCTTGGGGATGATGGCGTCGGTGTCGACGTTCTCGCGGTCCATCGGGGCGACGAGGCCCTTGTGTACAGTGAATTTCTGCATGGTGCGGCTCTTTAAGAGAATTTTCTGATGTCAACGAAGTGACCGTGCACTGCCGCCGCCGCGGCCATGGCCGGGCTGACCAAATGCGTACGCCCGCCAGCGCCTTGCCGGCCTTCGAAGTTGCGGTTGGATGTCGATGCGCAACGCTCGCCCGGCTCCAGCCGGTCGGCGTTCATGGCCAGGCACATCGAGCAGCCTGGTTCGCGCCATTCAAAGCCGGCGGCCACAAAAATCTTGTCCAGGCCTTCGCGCTCGGCCTGTTCCTTGACCAGGCCGGAGCCCGGTACCACCAGCGCGAGCTTGACGTTCTTGGCAACCTTCTGGCCGATCTTCTTGATGACGGCGGCTGCCTCGCGCATGTCCTCGATGCGGCTGTTGGTGCAGGAACCGATGAACACCTTGTCGATGTACAGGTCGTTCAGCGCCTTGCCGGGCTCCAGGCCCATGTACTTCAACGCGCGTTCGATGGCATCGCGCTTGTTGGCGTCTTTTTCCTTGTCGGGGTCGGGCACGCGGTCGTCAATCGACAGCACCATTTCGGGCGAAGTGCCCCAGGTGACTTGCGGCAGGATCTGGCTGGCGTCGAGCTCGACGACGGCGTCGAACTTCGCGTCAGCATCCGAGTGCAGCGTGTTCCAGTATTTGGCGGCCATATCCCATTCGACGCCGGTGGGCGAGAGCAAGCGGCCTTTGACGTAATCAATGGTTTTCTGGTCGACCGCCACCAGGCCGGCGCGGGCGCCGGCTTCAATTGCCATGTTGCAGACCGTCATGCGGCCTTCCATGCTGAGCGCACGAATCGCCGATCCGGCGAATTCAATGGTGTAACCCGTGCCGCCTGCCGTGCCGATCTTGCCGATGATGGCCAGCACGATGTCCTTGCCCGTCAGGCCGGGGGCGAGCTTGCCTTCAACCTTCACGAGCATATTTTTGGCTTTTTTGGCCAGCAGGGTTTGCGTCGCCATCACGTGCTCGACCTCGCTGGTACCGATGCCGTGCGCCAGCGCGCCGAAAGCGCCGTGCGTGGAGGTGTGCGAGTCGCCGCAGACCACCGTCATGCCGGGCAGCGTGGCGCCGCTTTCGGGGCCGATGACATGCACGATGCCCTGGCGCTTGGAGAGGAAGGGGAAGAAGGCGGCCGCGCCGAATTCCTTGATGTTGCTGTCCAGCGTGGTGATCTGTTCCTTGCTCACCAGGTCGGTGATGCCGTCGTAGCCCAGTTCCCAGCCGGTGGTCGGCGTGTTGTGGTCGGCCGTGGCGACGATGGAGCTGATGCGCCAGACCTTGCGGCCGGCCTCGCGCAGGCCTTCAAAGGCCTGCGGGCTGGTGACTTCGTGCACCAGGTGGCGGTCGATGTAGAGGATGGCCGTGCCGTCGTCTTCGGTATGAACGACGTGCTCGTCCCAGATTTTGTCGTAGAGGGTGCGTCCCATGGGTTTCCTTCGTGGTCTCTCGTTATCGTCTGTCGTGAGGGTGATTTTAGGCCGCTGTACTCGCAGCCATGGCTGCGGTTTGGGCGGGTCGGGCTGCATTGGCGTGCGGTTCGGCGGGCTGTGTGAGGTGCTCCACCAGCAGCCGCGCCGTCAGGGGCAGGGTGGAAAAGTCACGCGCCACCAGCTGGATCTGGCGCTCGGCCCAGGCGTCCAGCAGCGGGATGGACTCCAGCTCGCCGACACCATGCATGAGCTCAAAGGCGCGCTGCGGCATCACGCCCACGCCCAGGCCGTTGTGGATCATGCGGCACATGGCGTCCAGGCCGGTGACGTGGATGCGCAGCTTGATGGTGCGGCCCAGCCGGGCGGCCGCCTCGCGCATGGCCAGGTAAATCGAGCTGTTGGAGTGCAGGCCGACCTGGTCGTAGTCCAGTGCTGCTTCAAATTTGATAGCGCCTTGCGCAAACAGGGCGTGGCCTCTGGGCACAATCAACACTAATTTATCGGTGCGGTAGGGCAGTACCTGCAGGTCACCCGCGCCGTCGGCAGTATTGCAGATGCCCAGGTCGGCCGCGCCTTCCTGCACCGCGCGGACCACCTCGGTGCTCAGATGCTCTTCCAGGTCGATCTTGATGCCCGAATGCTCGCGGGTGAACGCGCCCAGGTCTTCCGGCAAAAACTGCACGATGGCCGAGATGCTGGCGTGCACGCGCACATGGCCGCGCACGCCGTCGGCGTATTCGCTGAGCTCGCTCTGCATCTTCTCCAGGCTGAACAGCACCGAGCGCGCATGGTGGAGCAGGCTTTCGCCGGCGGGCGTCAGGTCAACACCGCGGGTGTGGCGGTACAGCAGCGGCGTGTCCAGCGTGATTTCGAGGTCGGAGAGGCGTTTGCTCACGGCCGAGGCGGCAATGAATTCGCGCTCAGCCGCCTTGCCGATGCTGCCGAGCTCGCACACGGCCACAAAGAGCTGAAGCGAGGTCAGGTCAATGCGGCGGGCAAAGTTGCGTTCGGAGCTTTTCATGGGCATGGGCGCGGTGTCATCGTGCTGAACGATGGGTAGGCGCTATTTTGCTACTGCGCTTGGTGTTTTGCCATCGCAAAACACGATGCCCTGCTTGCCGATAGGCGTTTTCAGCCCAAATCCCCGAAATTTCAGATACTTTAAGGCTTTAGCCCAATAACAATAAGCGCAAGCAGCTATCAAAAGTATAGCGAATGAGGATGCCCTTGCCGCTCCCGTGTTGTGCGACAAAGCCTGAGGGCATGAAAAAGCCCGCCGATGTTGCCACGGGCGGGCTCTGTGTCAACGCGAGGTGGCTTAGCGCTTGGCCAGCGGCAACACCTGACGGGTCGTGGAGCCGGTGAACAACTGGCGTGGACGGCCGATCTTGTACTCGGGGTCGCCGATCATTTCGTTGAGCTGGGCGATCCAGCCGACGGTGCGGGCCAGCGCGAAGATGGCCGTGAACAGCGGCACCGGGATGCCGATGGCGCGCTGCACGATGCCGGAGTAGAAGTCGACGTTGGGGTAGAGCTTGCGCGACACGAAGTATTCGTCTTCCAGGGCAATCTTTTCCAGCGCCATGGCGAGCTTGAACAGCGGGTCGTTTTCCAGGCCCATTTCCTTGAGCACTTCCTTGCAGGTTTCCTGCATCAGCTTGGCGCGCGGGTCGTAGTTCTTGTAGACGCGGTGGCCAAAACCCATCAGCTTGACGCCGGAGTTTTTGTCCTTGACCTGCTTGATGAAGTCACCGATTTTCTCGATGCCGCCGGCTTTCTGGATGTCGCCCAGCATGTTGAGTGCCGCTTCGTTGGCGCCGCCGTGTGCCGGGCCCCAGAGGCAAGCCACGCCGGCAGCAATCGCTGCAAACGGGTTGGTGCCGGACGAACCGCACAGGCGCACCGTGGAGGTCGAGGCGTTCTGCTCATGGTCTGCGTGCAGGATGAAGATGCGGTCCAGCGCGCGTTCGAGCACCGGGTTGACCTTGTACTCTTCGCACGGCGTGGCGAACATCATGTGCAGGAAGTTGCCGGCATAGCTCAGGTTGTTCTTGGGGTACATGTAGGGCTGGCCCACGGTGTACTTGTAAGCCATGGCGACCAGCGTCGGCATCTTGGCGATCAGGCGGATGGCGGAGATATCGCGGTGCTCGGGATTGGTGATGTCGGTGCTGTCATGGTAGAAGGCCGACAGGGCGCCGACCAGGCCGGTCATGATGGCCATCGGGTGCGCGTCACGGCGGAAACCGCGCAGGAAAAACTGCATCTGTTCGTTGACCATGGTGTGGTTGGTCACGCGGCTGACGAAGTCTATTTTCTGCTCGGTATTGGGCAGCTCTCCGTACAGCAGCAGGTTGCAGGTTTCCATGTAATCGCAGTTGGTGGCCAACTGCTCGATGGGGTAGCCGCGGTACAGCAGCTCGCCCTTGTCGCCGTCGATGTAAGTGATGGCCGACTGGCAGGCAGCGGTCGACAGGAAACCGGGGTCATAGGTGAACATGCCGGTCTGGGCATACAGCTTGCGGATATCAACGACGTCCGGACCAACGCTGCCCTGGTAGACCGGCAACTCGATGCTGGGGCTGCCGTTGCTGAAGGACAGGGTGGCTTTGTTGTCAGCTAGCTTCATTTCGTGCTTCTTTCTTTCGTATCAGTGTCAATGGAGGACGGACGCGTAATCAGGGGCCGGCGCTGCAGGCTGCAGCAACTTTAAAACTTCATGGGCTTCAGAAGTAGAGGCGCTTGCCTTGGCCGCTTCATCGGGCAGCTGGCTGGCAACTTTTCGTTTTAACAGCAGGTCCAGCAAATCGTTGTCGGACAAATCCATTAAATCATTTAACCCTTTAGCCTGCCTGACGGTTAGCGTCGCTTCGTGCGCCAAAAAGAAGCGCTCAATCAGCAAATCGTTTTCCAGCAGGCCGCGCCGGCAACGCCACTTGAGCTTGCTCAGGGCTCGCTCGTCCAGCAGGGCGTCGGCGGTTTCCATATCGTTCAGACCGTGGAGGTTTCGCCGCCGGGCCGCCCCAAGGCGAAACGCGCCCCCTCGGGGGGCAGCGAAGTACACGAAGTGACGAGCGTGGGGGCCATGGTCACGCCGCCGGGCCGCCCCAAGGCGAAACGCGCCCCCTCGGGGGGCAGCGAAGTACACGAAGTGACGAGCGTGGGGGCCATGGTCACGCCGCCGGGCCGCCCCAAGGCGAAACGCGCCCCCTCGGGGGGCAGCGAAGTACACGAAGTGACGAGCGTGGGGGCCATATTTTCAAACTGTCCTGAGGACCATCATTTCCTTGATCTTGCCAATCGCCTTGGTCGGGTTCAGGCCCTTGGGGCAGACGTCGACGCAGTTCATGATGGTGTGGCAGCGGAACAGGCGGTACGGGTCTTCCAGGTTGTCCAGGCGCTCGGCGGTGGCTTCGTCGCGGCTGTCGGCGATGAAGCGGTAGGCCTGCAGCAGGCCGGCCGGGCCGACGAACTTGTCGGGGTTCCACCAGAAGCTGGGGCAGGAGGTGGAGCAGCTGGCGCACAAAATGCACTCATAGAGGCCGTTCAGCTCGTCCCGCTCTTCGGGACTCTGCAGGCGCTCTTTTTCGGGCGGCACGTTGTCGTTGATCAGGTAGGGCTTGATCGAGTTGTACTGCTTGAAGAACTGCGTCATGTCGACGATCAGGTCGCGCACCACGGGCAGGCCGGGCAGCGGCTTGAGGATGATGACCTCGGGCAGCGTGCGCATGTTGGTCAGGCACGCCAGGCCGTTCTTGCCGTTGATGTTCATGGCGTCGGAGCCGCATACGCCTTCGCGGCAAGAGCGGCGAAAGCTGATGGTCGGGTCCTGCGCCTTCAGCTTCATCAACGCGTCCAGCAGCATGCGCTCGTGGCCGTCGAGCTCCACCTCGATGGTCTGCATGTAGGGCTTGGCATCGGTGTCCGGGTCGTAGCGGTAGATCTTGAAGGTACGTTTGGTCATGGGGTTCTCGCTTCTTGTGGGGTCGCAGGGCGTCAGAGCAGTAAGGGCAACGTCTTCAGAAAGTACGCGTCTTGAGCGGGACCGAATCGACCGTGAGCGGTTTCATCTGCACCGGCTTGTAAGCCAGGCGGCTGCCTTCGCTGTACCAGAGCGTGTGTTTGTGCCAGTCGGTGTCGTTGCGGCCGTTCGGGTGCGCGGGGGTGTCGCCGTAGTCGTCGACAGAGTGCGCGCCGCGGCTTTCCTGGCGGGCGGCAGCGGACACGATGGTGGCCTGCGCTGCTTCGATCAGGTTTTCCACTTCCAGCGCTTCGATGCGCGCGGTGTTGAAAATCTTCGACTTGTCCTTGAGGCCGATGCTGTTGACGCGGGCACGCAGCGCGGCGATTTTCGTCACGCCTTCGTTCATGATGGCCTGTGTGCGGAACACGCCGGCATGCTGCTGCATGGCGGCGCGCAGGTCGTTGGCCACGTCTTGCGCGTATTCGCCGTCGGTCGCGTTGTCCAGGCGCGCGATGCGGGCCAGGGTCTTGTCGGCGGCATCCGCCGGCAGCGGCTTGTGCGTGGTTGTCTTGGCGAACTCGACGATGTGATTGCCGGCGGCCTTGCCGAACACCAGCAGGTCGAGCAGCGAGTTGGTGCCCAGGCGGTTGGCGCCGTGAACGCTGACACAGGAGCATTCGCCCACCGCGTACAGGCCGTTGACCACCTGGCTCTGGTTGCTGGCGTCCTGCGTGACAACCTGGCCATGGATGTTGGTCGGGATGCCGCCCATCTGGTAGTGGATGGTGGGCACCACGGGAATCGGTTCCTTGGTGATATCGACGTTGGCGAAGTTGTGGCCGATCTCGAACACCGAAGGCAGGCGCTTCATGATGGCGTCCACGCCCAGGTGGGTCATGTCCAGCAGGATGTAGTCCTTGTTGGGGCCGCAGCCGCGGCCTTCCTTGATTTCCTGGTCCATGGAGCGCGAGACGAAGTCGCGCGGCGCCAGGTCTTTCAGCGTGGGCGCATAACGCTCCATGAAACGCTCGCCGTTGCTGTTGCGCAGAATTGCGCCTTCGCCGCGGCAGCCTTCGGTCAGCAGCACGCCGGCGCCGGCCACGCCGGTGGGGTGAAATTGCCAGAACTCCATGTCCTCGAGCGGGATGCCGGCGCGCGCCGCCATGCCCAGGCCGTCGCCGGTGTTGATGAAGGCGTTGGTTGATGCGGCAAAAATGCGCCCTGCGCCGCCGGTGGCCAGCAGCGTGGTCTTGGCTTCAAAGATATGAACATCGCCGGTTTCCATTTCGAGGGCGGTCACGCCCACGACATCACCAGCCGAATCGCGAATCAGGTCCAGCGCCATCCACTCGACGAAAAAGCTGGTTTTTTCCTTGACGTTTTGCTGGTACAGCGTGTGCAGCATGGCGTGGCCGGTGCGGTCGGCTGCGGCGCAGGCGCGCTGCACGGGCTTTTCGCCGTAGTTGGCGGTGTGGCCGCCGAAGGGGCGCTGGTAAATCGTGCCGTCGGGGTTGCGGTCGAAAGGCATGCCCATGTGCTCGAGGTCGTACACGACCTTGGGAGCTTCGCGGCACATGTATTCAATGGCATCCTGGTCGCCGAGCCAGTCGGAGCCCTTGACGGTGTCATAGAAGTGGTAGTGCCAGTTGTCTTCGCTCATGTTGCCGAGCGATGCGCCGATGCCGCCCTGGGCTGCAACGGTGTGCGAGCGGGTGGGGAACACTTTGGAAAGCACGGCCACGTTGAGGCCGGCGCGTGCCAGCTGCAGCGATGCGCGCATGCCGGAGCCGCCGGCACCGACGATGACGACGTCAAATTTGCGCTTGGGGAGTTTGGATGTTGCTGTCATGATTTTTGTGGGGGTGTCGGTCTTCTTGTCGGGTCTGTGGGGTCAGCGAGGGCTTAAAGGCGCCACAGGACCTGGATGCCCCAGCCGGCGCAGGCCACCAGCCAGACAATCGTGAAAACATTCAGAACCAGCTTGATGGAGGCTGGTTTGACGTAGTCCATCCAGATGTCGCGCATGCCGACCCACACGTGCAACAGCAGGGCAACGATGACCACAAACGTCAGCGTCTTCATCCATTGGGACGAGAAAATGCCGGCCCATTTGTCGTAGCCGATGGGGCCTTTGCTGAAGATGACCTGGGCCAGGACCAGCACGGTGAAGAGGGCCATCAGCGCGGCCGTGATGCGCTGCGCGAGCCAGTCGCGCAAACCATAGTGGGCACCGACAACGATGCGCTTGGAGCCGTAGTTAACTGCCATTTTTGTGCTCCTTGATTAGTACGCGCCGAAGAGCTTGAGTGCCAGCACGATTGAGATGCCTATGCTCACAGCCAGTGTGAAGAGGGCGGATGATTTGCCGAATTCCTTGCTGACGGCGGCGTGGCTCACGTCCATCCACAAGTGGCGCAGGCCGGCGATGAAATGGTGCAGGTAAGCCCAGATCAGGGCCAGCGCCACCAGTTTCCAGATGATGCCGGGAAGGCCCAGCATGCCAACATTGAAGGCCCCCTTGAATTTCTCGAACGAGATTTCAGAGGAGATCGAAGTGTCGAACATCCAGATGATGAAGGGCATCAGCAAAAACATGATGAACCCGCTGATACGGTGAAGGATGGAGACAATGCCTGCGAGGGGGAGGCGATAGGAGGGGAGATCGGTCAGGGCGTTGATGTTGCGGAACTCGGGCCGCTTCTTCGCTACGGTTGTCGCTGATTCGGACATACTTGGCTTTCTGTGTTTTTGAGTAACGGCTTTGTAACTGCCAAAGCGGCTCAACCCGAAATTCTATTGCAATGCAGCAACAATCCCGGCTGCTTCGGGTGATGGCCGGAAATTTTTGTCGGGAAAAGTGCGTTTGGCTGCGCAACAGTTCGCAATTGCTGCGCGAAGGTCGTCGTAACTGACATGACGATTACAAATCACCCCATCCGGACGGCAATTCAGCGGCGCGCATATATCGCTGCTGACGCCTCGTTGGTGTCATGGCTTGAAGGGTTTTCATCGTCAGTCATGTCGTTATGGGTTGCACCGGCGGGCTCTCGCGGCCATGCTGCGGCAGGTTAGCCTGGCAGGGTTTTCTGTTGCCCTTGAGCCTGCTGCCGCTGTTCAGTTCAGTGTGTTGTGATAGTGATGTGTGTCGGTGCGGTAGTAGCCGCGGCGCAGCTCCATGGGGGCATCGTTGTAGGTGTAGGCGATGCGCTCCACGCTCAAAAGCGGTGCTCCGTGCTCTACTTTTAATAGCAGCTCGCGCCCGTCAGTGGCTGCTTCAGCGCGTATTTTTTCTTCGGCGCGAACCATCCGCACGTTGAATTCGGTCTCAAACAACGCATACATGGGGCCGTGGTAGTCGGCCAGCCGCTCGGCTGTCAGGCCCTTGAAGGGTGCGGCAGGAAGCCAGATGTCTTCAAGAATGGTGGGTGTGCCGGCAAAGCTCAGCACGCGTCGGGCCTGCAGCACGGCGTCCCCGGTGCGCAAGGCCAGCGTGCGTGCAATCTCGGCGCTGGCGCGCACGCGCCGGCAGTCGATGATGTCGCGTTGGGCCGGGCCTTCGCTGCCCGGCGTGCCGCTGTCGGGGACCAGCTTGAGAAAGCGGAACTGGACATGTTGCTCGGCGTGGGTGGCGACAAAGGTGCCCTTGCCCTGGCGGCGGACCACCAGGTTGTCGGTGGCCAGCTCGTCGATGGCCTTACGCACCGTGCCCTGGCTGACGCGGTAGCGCGCTGCCAGGTCCATCTCGGAAGGGATGGCTTCGCCCGGTTTCCATTCGCCTGATTGCAGGCTTTGCAGGATCAGGGCCTTGATCTGCTGGTACAGCGGACTGAACGCCGGCGTGGCACCTGGAAAGTCATCGGCGGGTAGGGCGGGAATGGCGGTCATGGGTTGGATTCTGGCTGGCCGTATCATATCTTATATAAGACATAAGACAAATTGACGCCCGCTGCTTTTCAAGCGTAAAATCTTTGGCTGAGCCAGCGCGCGGCCTGCCGTTTTGCGGTGATTTTGACGGGTAAAAGCATAAGACCCGTCAGTAATCACTTCCAGATATTCCAGGGTCGCGCCAGACATCTCACACCACATCCCTCATCTCAACCGATTTTCAACTTCCTGGAGTCCTCCCATCATGAGCAAAAAACCCGTCCGCGTTGCAGTCACCGGTGCAGCAGGCCAAATCGGTTACGCATTGTTGTTCCGCATTGCTTCCGGCGAAATGCTCGGCAAGGACCAGCCCGTCATTCTTCAATTGCTCGAAGTGCCCGTTGAAGGCCCGCAAAAAGCGCTCAAGGGCGTGATGATGGAACTCGACGACTGCGCGTTCCCGCTGCTGGTCGGCATGGAAGCCCACAGCGACCCGATGACCGCCTTCAAGGATGCCGACTACGCGCTGCTGGTCGGTTCGCGCCCACGCGGCCCCGGCATGGAACGTGCCGAGCTGTTGGCCGTTAACGGCGCCATCTTCACGGCGCAGGGCAAGGCGCTCAACGCCGTCGCCAGCCGCAACGTCAAGGTGCTGGTGGTTGGCAACCCCGCCAACACCAATGCCTACATTGCCATGAAGAGCGCCCCTGACCTGCCGCGCAAGAACTTCACCGCCATGCTGCGCCTGGACCACAACCGCGCCGCCAGCCAGATCGCAGCCAAGACCGGCAAGGCCGTGGCCGACATTGAAAAACTCACCGTCTGGGGCAACCACTCGCCCACGATGTACGCCGATTACCGTTTTGCCACCATCAAGGGCGAAAGCGTCGCCAAGATGATCAACGACCAGGAATGGAACGCCAACGTGTTCCTGCCTACCGTCGGCAAGCGCGGCGCCGCCATCATTGAAGCGCGCGGCCTGTCCTCGGCCGCATCGGCCGCCAATGCCGCCATCGACCACATGCGCGACTGGGCCCTGGGCACCAACGGCAAGTGGGTCACCATGGGTATCCCTTCGGACGGCCAGTACGGCATTCCGAAAGACGTCATGTTCGGTTTCCCCGTGACCTGCGAAAACGGCGAATACAAACTGGTCGAAGGCCTGGAAATCGACGCTTTCAGCCAGGAACGCATTACCAAGACCCTGGACGAGCTTAAGGGTGAGCAAGACGGCGTCAAGCACCTGCTCTGAGCAATTAATGAGCGATGTGCGCCGCGCAGGGCCGCCCCAAGCAAGCACGGCCCCCTCGGGGGGCAGCGTAGTACACGAAGTGACAAGCGTGGGGGCTCGCCAACATCCGCGCGACGTTCTGTTGGGTGCCCAGGCACAAGCCGGGTTTCTTCCGGTTTGTGATCACTACAGCGGTGTTGAAGCCCGCATGCGCAAAAGCCTGCAATTGCAGGCCGAGATGATCGAGGAGTTCGGCGCCTGCGTGTTTGACGTGACGCTGGATTGCGAAGACGGCGCACCCGTGGGCGGCGAAGCCGACCATGCCGCGATGGTCGTGGCGCTGGCGGCCCTGGCCAGCGACAAGGCCCGCGTCGCGGTGCGCATCCATTCGGTGGACCACCCCGCCTTTGATGCCGACATGGCTGTCATTGCCGGGAAGCTGTCCCGCCATCTCTCACACATCATGGTTCCCAAGGTGGAATCGGTTGCCGATGTGGTCAGGGCCGAGCAGGCTCTGCTCGCAGCATCGGCCGGTGGCCTGCCGCTGCACGTGCTGATCGAGTCTCCACTCGCGGTGCGAAACGCTTTCGACATTGCTGCTCATCCGCGCGTGCAGTCGTTGAGTTTTGGCCTGATGGATTTTGTCTCGGCGCATGGCGGTGCGATTCCCGCCGACGGCATGAGCAGCCGCGGCCAGTTCACGCATCCGCTGGTGATGCGCGCCAAGCTCGAAATCGCGTCGGCTTGCCATGCCCACGGCAAAGTGCCGTCGCATTGTGTTGTCACAGAGTTCAATGACACTGAGGCCATGACTTCCGCCGCACGCCATGCCGCCCGTGAACTGGGCTACACCCGCATGTGGAGCATCCACCCCAACCAGATCCGGCCTATCCTGGCGGCTTTTGCGCCCACCGAGGGCGAGATTGAAAGTGCTACAAAAATAATAGCTGCTGCCGCAAGCTCAGACTGGGCCCCCATCAGTTTTGAAGGCAAGCTGCACGACCGCGCGAGCTACCGCTACTTCTGGCAGGTTCTGGAGCGCGCGCACCAGACCGGCCGTGTCTTACCGCACGAGGCGCAGGCATATTTTTCTGCGCCGCTTCACTGATTTTTCCGATTGACTGTTGACCGTTCCAAAGGACCCCCCATGAAACATTTCGCTCTCTCTGCCTTGATGCTGGCCGCCCCGGCCCTGTTGCTGGCCCAGACGGCGGCCCCTAAAGCCGCCGCACCCAAGGCTGCAGCCGCAGCTGACCAGCCTGCCCAGGCCGCCAAGCGTGCACCGATCAGGCGCTCTGCCGCCAAGGTGGTGGAAGAAAGGACGCCCATTGACGATGACCCGTCTGTCACCTTGACCCCTGAAGACCTGGAGCTCGCCAAGCGGGTTTACATTGGCACGATTCCCTGCGAACTGGGTGCCTCCGTCACCATCACGCCGAATGAAAAACGCCCGGGCTTCTTCCTGGTGCAGACGGGCAAGATGCGTTTTCGCATGCACCCGGTCGGAAGCCGCACCGGTGCCATCCGCCTGGAAGACGGCCGTGCAGGCGCCATGTGGCTCCAGTTGGGCAACAAGTCGATGCTGATGAGCCAGAAAATGGGCCAGCGCCTGGCTGACGAGTGCATGAGCCCGGCGCAGGTGACTTTTGCCGATGACATGAAGAAGAACCCCCCGACCAGCATTCTGGAGGCCTTGCCTGCCGCCAAAGCTGCGCCAGCTCAGGCTGGCACGGGTTCTGCTCAGCCAGAAACTGCCCCGGCCAAAGCCCCATAAAGCCCGATAAAGCCCAATACAGACACAGACCGCGACCGCACGCGCATCGACCGTGCAAATTTTGAGTACAGGAGAAGAAAACCATGATGCCCGAGTTCATACAAACCTACCGCAACCATGTGGCCGAGCGCGCCGCGCTGGGTATTCCCCCGCTGCCGCTGTCGGCCCAGCAGACCGGTGAGGTCATTGAGCTGCTGAAGAACCCACCCAAGGGCGAAGAGGCCTTTCTGGTGGAGCTGATCACGCACCGCGTGCCGGCCGGGGTTGATGCGGCCGCCAAGGTCAAGGCCAGCTATCTTGCTGCCGTGGCGCACGGCACCGAAAAGTGCTCGCTGATCTCCCGTGAGAAAGCAACGCAGTTGCTGGGCACCATGCTGGGCGGCTACAACATCAGCCCCATGGTCGAGCTGCTCGACGACGCTGAAGACAGCGTCGCCACGCAAGCGGCCAACGGCCTGAAGCACACATTGCTGATGTTCGACCAGTTCCACGATGTGCAGGAAAAGGCCGGCAAGGGCAACAAATACGCCAAGGCCGTGCTGCAAAGCTGGGCCGATGCCGAGTGGTTCACCAGCCGCCCGGAAGTGCCAGAGTCGATCAAGCTCACCATTTTCAAGGTGGCTGGTGAAATCAACACCGACGATCTCTCCCCCGCACCCGACGCCTGGAGCCGCCCTGACATCCCGCTGCACGCGCTGGCCATGCACAAGAATGCCCGCCCCGGCGTGACGCCCGAAGAAGACGGCAAGCGCGGCCCGGTCAAGTTCATTGAAGAGCTGAAAGCCAAGGGCAACCTTGTGGCCTATGTGGGCGACGTGGTCGGTACCGGCTCCTCGCGCAAGTCCGCAACTAACTCGGTGTTGTGGTTCACCGGTGAAGACATTCCCTTTGTGCCGAACAAGCGTTTCGGCGGTGTCTGCCTCGGCTCCAAGATCGCGCCGATTTTTTACAACACCATGGAAGACTCGGGCGCGTTGCCGATCGAACTCGACGTGAGCCAGATGGCCATGGGCGATGTGATCGAACTGCGCCCCTATGAGGGCAAGGCGCTGAAAGACGGCAAGGTCATCGCCGAGTTCAAACTCAAGAGCGACGTGCTGTTTGACGAAGTGCGCGCCGGCGGCCGCATTCCGCTGATCGTCGGCCGCGGCCTCACGGCCAAGGCGCGTTTTGCGCTGGGCCTTCCCGTGTCTACCCAGTTCCGCTTGCCGCAGAACCCGGCCGACAACGGCCGCGGCTTTACGCTGGCACAAAAAATGGTTGGCCGTGCGGTCGGCTTGCCTGAAGGCCAGGGCGTACGCCCCGGCACGTACTGCGAGCCCAAGATGACTTCTGTCGGCTCGCAGGACACCACCGGTCCGATGACGCGCGACGAATTGAAAGACCTGGCTTGCCTGGGTTTCAGCGCCGACCTGGTGATGCAGTCCTTCTGCCACACGGCGGCTTATCCCAAGCCGGTCGATGTGAAGATGCACCACGAGCTGCCCGAGTTCATGAGCGACCGCGGTGGCATCCCGCTGCGTCCGGGCGACGGCATCATCCACAGCTGGCTCAACCGCATGCTGCTGCCCGACACCGTCGGCACCGGCGGCGACAGCCACACGCGTTTTCCCATCGGCATCAGCTTCCCCGCGGGCTCAGGCCTGGTGGCTTTCGGTGCTGCCACCGGCGTCATGCCGCTGGACATGCCTGAGTCGGTGCTGGTGCGCTTCAAGGGCGAAATGCAGCCCGGTATCACGCTGCGCGACCTGGTCAACGCAATCCCGTTGTACGCCATCAAGGCCGGTCTGCTGACGGTCGCCAAGCAAGGCAAGAAGAACATCTTCTCGGGCCGCATCCTGGAAATCGAAGGCTTGCCCGACCTCAAGGTGGAGCAGGCTTTTGAATTGAGCGATGCCTCGGCCGAGCGTTCTGCCGGCGGTTGCACGGTGCACCTGAACAAGGAGCCCATCATCGAATACATCAACAGCAACATCACGATGCTGAAGTGGATGATCGCCACGGGTTACTCGGATGTGCGCACCATCAAGCGCCGCATCGCCGCCATGGAAGCCTGGCTGGCCGACCCGCAATTGCTCAAGGGCGATGCGGACGCCGAATACGCTGCCGTCATCGAGATCGACCTGGCCGACATTCATGAGCCTATCGTGGCTTGCCCGAACGACCCTGACGACGTGAAGACGCTGAGCGAAGTGGCCGGCAGCAAGATCGACGAAGTCTTTATCGGCAGCTGCATGACCAACATCGGCCATTTCCGCGCCGCTTCCAAGCTGCTCGAAAACAAGCGCGACATCCCCGTCAAACTGTGGATGGCGCCGCCGACCAAGATGGATGCCAAGCAGCTGACCGAAGAAGGCCACTACGGCGTGCTGGGATCTGCCGGCGCACGCATGGAAATGCCGGGTTGCAGCCTGTGCATGGGAAACCAGGCGCAGGTGAAAGAGGGCGCGACGGTGTTTTCCACCTCCACCCGCAACTTCCCGAACCGCCTCGGGAAAAACTCCAACGTCTATCTCGGTTCCGCCGAGCTGGCGGCGATCTGCTCCAAGCTGGGCCGCATCCCCACCAAGGCCGAATACATGGCCGACATGGGTGTGCTGACAGCTGCCAGCGACAAGATCTATCAGTACCTCAACTTCGACCAGGTCAAGGACTACACCGACATGGCTGACACGGTGAAGGACGGCGTGGCCGCTTAAGTGGGCACCCTGCCGTCGGCTTGACAGCCGCAAGCTGAAATGGAAGGATGAAGTGATGAAGAAACCGTCACTTCTTTCCTTCCTTTTTTTTGTTCTTTTTTTGGCCACCGGTGCAGCCGCTCGAGCTCAGGAAGCGCGCACCAACGCCTTCAACGACCCCTTCCTGCAGGTCACTTCGGCGATCAATCCGTGCCCTGTGCCGGAGGGGCCGCTCTATACCGAGCAGGAAGTGCGCGACGTAGCCCATGTGCGGGCGCAGCACGGCGGCAGTTGCTACCGCGTGGGGCGTTGCCGCCTGGCCAACTCGTATTGGTACGATGCCGAAATCATTCCGCGCGTGTCGCAATACATCAAGCTCGACGGCCGGTTCGACGACACCAGTGTGTGGGTGCAGGGCGAGCGGCGTTTGGTCTTTCTCAAAGGTTGCGTCAAGACACGCGAGCAGTCCGAGGCGCTTGAAAAAGCGGTCTGGCTGGTCGACGACGTCATGGGGGTGGTGAACTACCTGCGTGTGGGTGATGAGCCTGTGCGTTACGTGCCGGCGCAGGTTGAAAAGAAATAACGTCCTCCTTTCGACATGAAACACAAAAAGTCCCGCAAGAAATTGCGGGACTTTTTGCTTTTCAATGATCGGAAGTTACAGCCCCGAAGGCAGCGGGTCCACCACCCGCAGTTCCGAGCCATCGACAAACTTCAGGTACCAGAACTCCGGCGCGAGCGGCAGATTGGGGCGCATGTGGCTGATGTTGGCGGGCAGCACATAGACCGTGCTGGCACCATCGTCTGGTGGCGGCGCGAGGTAGTGGCGCTTGACTGCCACCAATCCGCCTATGGTGGAAACCACGGTGCCTATCGATTCGGTGACGGCATTGACGGTGGTGCCCTGGCCCAGCATGTGGATGGTGGTCTGGCCCATCAGGTCGGGGCGTGAGGCTTCTATGTACAGCACTGCCGCGGTGTTGATGCGCAAATCGTCGGGCGCGCTGGGCTCAGTGGCTTTGTTGAACGAGATAAAGGGCATGGATAGGGCCGGTTGGAGACAGGTTTTCGGGCGAATTCTCAGGAAATATGCAGCTCTTTGTGCTCACCCAGCTTGCGCGGCAACTCGCCCAGGATGGCCGCCTTGGCCATCCTGGCCAGCTGCACCATCTTGCTTTCCTTCACATCCCAGTATTCGGCGTGATGAATGCGCACTTCCAGCAGCGCCAGGTCCGGGTCGTTGACGCCCGCAGGAAACCAGGCGCGGGCAAGCGGTGACCAGAGTTCTTCTTTTTTGGCCTGGTCTTCCGCGATCACGGCCTGGCCCGACACCGATACGTAGCTGTCGGCGCCCGGGTCGGCGTAGGACACGTTGACGTTGCCGTCATGCTGCAGCCGCTGGGCCATCTCGCTTTTGCGTGAGATGAAGAAATACAAATGAGATTCCGCATCGAGCGACTGGTTCTGCGTGGTCAGGGGATGGGCGTGCAACATGCCGCTGGCCTGTCGGTGCGTCAGCATGCCGAACTTGATGCCCTGGATCAGCTCCCAAAGGGTGTCGTGGTCTGATTTTGTTGCGCTCATGAAAACTCCCGTGGGTGGTGGCCAATGCGTCGATGCTAGGCATCAAGCCGCGGGCCGCTCATCAGCGGGCGGCGCGGGCAGCTGTCAGCAAGTACCGACAGCCCCGGTTTCCAGGCGCAGCCTGTGTAAACCATCGCCCTGCGGGGGAACTAATGGCGCGAGCGGTTACCATATAGATGCAAGTAATTCGCATTTGTATTACGGTTTGCTTACAGGCGCCCCGTAGGCTTCAATGCCTGCGCCGCGCCCGGCCCGGTTCGGGCGAACCGGGCCGCTTTGATCTCTAAAAGGTGTTTCATGAAACTGTCGTTCCCATTCTTTGCCGGCGCTGTGCTGGCTGCTGGCCTGTTGGCCGCGCCAATGGCCTCCACCGCCCAAACCGTCACGCCCACCGCCGAAGGCATCGTGGTTTACAACGCCCAGCACGCCAGCCTGACCAAAGCCTGGGCTGAAGCCTTCAGCAAGGAAACCGGCATCAAGGTCACTTTGCGCAACGGCAGTGACACCGAGCTGGGCAACCAGATCGTGCAGGAAGGCAAGGCCTCGCCCGCCGACGTGTTCCTGACGGAGAATTCGCCGGCCATGGCGCTGGTCGACACGGCAGGGCTGTTCGCTCCGCTGGACGCGGCCACGCTGTCTGAAGTGCCTGCCAACTTCCGCCCCGCGCACGGCCGCTGGACGGGCATCGCCGCGCGCAGCACGGTGTTTGTCTACAACAAGGCCAAGCTCACGCCGGCGCAGTTGCCCAAGTCCATGCTGGACCTGGCCACGCCCGCCTGGAAGGGCCGCTGGGCCGCGTCGCCCTCCGGCGCTGATTTCCAGGCCATCGTGAGCGCGTTGCTCGAACTCAAGGGCGAAGCCGCCACGGCCGCCTGGCTCAAGGCCATGAAGGAAAACGCCACGCCTTACAAAGGCAACGGCACCGTGCTCAAGGCCGTCAATGCCGGCCAGATCGAAGGTGGCGTGATTTACCACTATTACTACTACGGCGACCAGGCGAAGACCGGCGAGAACAGCAACAACGCCCAGCTGCATTACTTCCGCAACCAGGACCCTGGCGCTTTTGTGAGCATTTCCGGTGGCGGCGTGCTGGCCTCGAGCAAGCACCAGCCCGAAGCCCAGGCCTTCGTGAAGTGGGTTGCCGGCAAAGGCGGACAGGACATCCTGAGAACCGGCGACGCGTATGAGTACGCCGTCGGCACCGGCGTAGCCTCCAACCCCAAACTGGTACCTTTGGCTGAGCTGCAGGCGCCCAAGGTGGAGCCTTCCAAACTCAACAGCAAAAAAGTCACCGACCTGATGACCCAGGCCGGCCTGCTGTAAACCACTTCCAATCGCTCCTAACCACTTCAGGTCCGCGGATCTGACACCTGCCTTGAGTGCCTTGCCCTTTGATGTCGGCGCCGATTCCCTTAACCCGGCGAGTGCGGCCCTGCGGCCTTCGCCTGTAGCCGGGCGCGGCGGCTGGCGCCTGTCGGGGGTGGGCAGCGCGGCCCTGCTGGTCTCGTTGCTCGCTTTGTTGCCGCTGGGTTTTGTCATCTGGGTCGGCATCCAGGCGGGTTGGGACACGGCCTCTGCGTTGATCTTCCGGCCCCGTGTGGGTGAACTGCTCGTCAACACTGCTTTGCTGGTAGCGCTGACGGTGCCCTTGTGCGCCGTGCTGGCCGTGGCCCTGGCCTGGCTCACCGAGCGCAGCGACCTGCCCGGTGCGCGCACCTGGGCCTGGCTGGCCGTCGCGCCGCTGGCCGTGCCGGCTTTTGTGCACAGCTATGCCTGGATGACGGTCGCCCCCGGCCTGCACGGCTTGCCCGCCGGCGTGATGGTTTCGGTCATCGCCTACTTTCCATTTTTGTATTTGCCGGTGGCCGCAGCCTTGCGGCGGCTGGATCCGGGCATGGAAGACAGCGCCGCCTCGCTGGGCTTGAGCCCTTTGGCGGTGTTCTTCCGCGTGGTGCTGCCGCAGCTGCGGCTGGCGGTATGCGGCGGCTCACTGCTGGTGGGCCTCCACTTGCTGGCCGAGTACGGCCTTTACGTGATGATCCGCTTCGACACCTTCACCACGGCCATCGTCGACCAGTTCCAGTCGACCTACAACGGGCCTGCGGCCAACATGCTTTCCGGCGTGCTGGTGGTGTGCTGCTTCGCGTTGCTGGGACTGGAATCGGCCGCGCGCGGCAAGGAGCGTTATGCGCGCGTAGGTTCCGGCGCGGCGCGCATGCCTTTCAAACGCAAGCTGGGCCGTTTCACCGGCCTGTGCCTGCTGTTGCCCGCGCTGGTCACCGCTTTGGCGCTGGGCGTGCCGCTGGTTACCCTGGGCCGCTGGCTGGTGGCAGGCGGGGCTGCCGTATGGCGCGTGGATGAAATCGGCCCGGCGATTTTTCAGACCCTGGGGCTGGCGCTGGCCGGTGCGCTGTTGACCACATTGGCCGCTGTGCCCATGGCCTGGCTGTCGATACGCTCGCCCGGCCGGCTGCAGCGCGTGCTGGAGGCCTGCAACTACATGGTCGGTTCGCTGCCCGGTGTGGTGGTGGCGCTGGCGCTCGTCACGGTGACGGTACGCATGCCGATTTACCAGACAGCGCTCACGGTGCTGCTGGCCTATTTGCTGATGTTTTTGCCACGCGCCCTCATCAGCCTGCGCGCCGGCATCGCGCAGGCGCCGGTGGAGCTGGAGCAGGCCGCGCGCAGCCTGGGCCGCACGCCCGCGCAGGCGCTGTGGGCCATCACCCTGCGGCTGGCCGCGCCCAGCGCGGCGGCCGGCGCGGCGCTGGTGGGCCTGGGCATTACCAATGAACTCACCGCCACACTGATGCTCGCGCCCAACGGCACGCGCACCCTGGCGACTTCCTTCTGGGCCTACAGCAGCGAGATCGACTACGCAGCCGCTGCGCCCTACGCGCTCATCATGGTGCTGTTGTCGCTGCCCATGACCTGGCTGCTCTATACCCAATCCAAACGCACGGCGGGACGATGACAACTTCTCTTGAACTGAAGGGCCTGCGCAAACACTATGGCCCTGTGGAAGCACTGGGCGGCGTTCACTTGCACGTGCCGGCCGGCAGCCGCACCGCCATCGTGGGTCCGTCGGGTTCCGGTAAAACCACCTTGCTGCGCATCATTGCCGGCTTCGAAGTGCCCGACGCCGGCCGCGTCGTGCTGGGCGGGCGGCAACTGGCAGACGGGCCGGAGGCCGTGCCGGCGCACCAGCGCGGCATCGGTTTTGTGCCGCAGGACGGCGCGCTGTTTCCGCACCTGACGATTGAGGGCAACGTCGGCTTTGGCCTGCCGCGCAATACGCCCCGGCGCGCTGAACGCATTGCCGAATTGATGGAAATGGTCGCGCTCGACATCGCCATGCTCAGCCGTCGCCCGCATGAGTTGTCTGGCGGCCAGCAGCAACGCGTGGCGCTGGCCCGCGCGCTGGCCCAGCGCCCGCAGCTGATGTTGCTCGATGAGCCTTTTTCCGCCCTGGACACGGGCCTGCGCGCCAGCACCCGCAAAGCTGTCGCGCAATTGCTCAGTGGCGCCGGTATCACCACCATCCTGGTCACGCACGACCAGGCGGAGGCCCTGTCATTTGCCGACCAGGTGGCCGTGATGCGTGAAGGGCAACTGGTGCAGGCTGGCCGCCCGGTGGATCTTTATCTGCGGCCCCGTGATGCCGCGGTGGCCGGCTTCCTGGGCGAAGCCATCGTGCTGCCGGCGCAGCTGGCGGGCGGCTGGGCTGACTGCGCGCTGGGGCGAGTCGCGGTCAACAACGGCCAGCGCAGCGGTGCGGCGCAGATCATGCTGCGGCCAGAGCAACTGCAGGTGGCTGAAGTCCCGGCGCAGGCGGCCGCGCACAGTGCGGATGCCGCTGCGTGCTACGGCGCGGTTATCGACACCGATTTTGGCGGTCCGGTCTGCGTGCTGTCGGTGCGCCTGGTGCGCGGCGCTGGACTGGGCACGGCAGAAGAAACACCCGCGGCGACGGAGCTTGCTGCGTGGGACGTACCGCTGCTGGTGCGCAGCTCCGGCCTGCATGCCCCGGCGCCGGGCGCCATGGTCCGCATCACGGTGGCTGGCCAGGCCCACGTGTTCGAATAAACCGGCCTGGGTGCCGGTTTCCGGAATTTAAGAAAATAGTGGCCGTAGCCCAATAAGAACGGGCGCAAGCAGCTATTAAATTAATAGCATTTTTCCTACTTCTACGGGTGCGATGAACCCAGCTGGAGGCGGACGTTTACCCGGCACGCCCCGCGCAAAGCGGCATGGCTCGACCAGTACATGCCTTGTTACGAATCTTTAAGGCGTCTTACACAGGTCTTTGGGTATATTGTGTACGGTGTACACAAATTAATGGTTGTGCACTTGCACGCCGGCAACTTGATCGGTTGTTGCAGCGTTTCAGGTGACAGCTGCTTACCCAAGGAGATTTCCCATGGCCCGTTACGTAGATGGATTCATCGTTGCCGTTCCCGCCAAGAAAGTGGAGGACTACCGCAAGCTGTCCCGCAAGGCCGGCAAGATCTGGAAGGAGTACGGCGCGATCGAATACACCGAGTGCATCGCCGACGACGTGAAACCGGGCAAGGTCACGTCCTTTCCGCAAAGCGTGAAGCTCAAGGCCGGCGAGGTGGTGGTGTTCTCGTGGATCACCTACAAGTCACGCAAGCAGCGCGACAGCGTCAACAAAAAGGTCATGTCCGACCCGCGCCTGGAGGCCATGATGGATCCGAAGAATCTGCCCTTCGATGGGAAGCGGATGATTTTTGGCGGCTTTAAAACGATTGTTGAGCTTTAAGCATCTAGCCCTGCGCCGCCAGCGCGTGCAGCGCCTGGCGCGTGAAATCGTCCGCCGGGAAAAACGTTTCCATCGCCAGCTCCTGCAGCGTCACATCCACCGGCGAGCCGAAGATAGTGGTGGTGCTGATAAAGCTCAGCACCCCTGAAGGCGTGTTGAATTTGAATGGCATCACCACGCCCGGGTGCTCGCCCTCCAGATTGGGGCCCTTGGCCTCTTCCGGCACGGGGTAGGCCTTCAGCTCTTCCAGCAACGCCACCAGCGCCGGGTCGGCCGTCGCCGTGATCTGCTGGCGCAGGCGTTCAAACAAATGGTCGCGCCACTGCAGCAGGTTGGCGATGCGCGGCGCCAGGCCCTTGGGGTGCAGGCTCAGGCGCAGCACGTTGATGGGCGCCTCCAGCAGCGACGCATCGGCGCCCGCCATCAAATGCGGCACCATGCGGTTGGTGGCCACGATGTTCCAGTGGCGGTCCAGCGCCAGGGCCGGGTAGGGCTCATGGCTTTTGAGCAGCAGCTCCACCGCCTGGCGGGCCGAAGCCAGCGCCGGGTCGTTTAGCGGCCGCTCGCGGTACATGGGCGCATAGCCGGCCGCCACCAGCAGCGCATTGCGCTCGCGCAACGGGATGGCCAGCCGCTCCGCGAGGCGTAGCACCATTTCCCGGCTGGGCATCGAGCGGCCGGTTTCCACAAAACTCAGATGCCGGGTGGATATCTCTGCTTCCTGGGCCAGGTCCAGCTGGCTCAGGCGCCGGTGCTGGCGCCAGTGGCGCAGGTGGTCGCCAAAGGGTTGTGGCGCACTGCGCTGCGCGGGGTGGCTGGGGTGGTGGGTGCTGGCGGTCATGGTCCTCATCGTAAAGCTATGTGAGCAGGTTTCCATTACCTGCCAGGTTATCGACGGGCTGCTGCAGCGCAGGAATGATGACCTCCATGCGCACCGACCGGCGGCCCGGAGCGCTGATCAATATCACCGGCTGCTACTTTCAGGAGTTTTGCCATGTCTTCGAGTTCCATCCTTTCCTCTCCCAACTTCCTGCGCAATGTGCTGCGTGTGGATGCGCTGTCGTGCATCGCTTGCGGTGTATTGCAAGTCACCTTTCCAGCCGCGATGGCCCGCCTGCTGAACCTGCCCGAGGGCCTGATTGCCTACACCGGCGAGTTCCTGCTGGTCTATGCGGCAGTCGTTGCGTTTGTTTCAACGCGTAATCCTTTGCCGCGCGGCGTTATCTGGGCGCTGGTGGCGGGCAATATCGGCTGGGCGCTGGCCTGCGTGCTGATGCTGGCCAGCGGCCGTGTGTCGCCCTCCATGCTGGGCGTGGCCTATGTGGTGATGCAGGCGCTGACGGTGGCGCTGCTGGCCGAACTGCAGTACTTCGGCTTGCGCCGCGCAGCGCCGCAGCCGGCCTGGTGAGAACGCACAAGACTCGGTAGAGGGGCAGGGTATGCGGCGCCGGACTCCCACGGGGTCGCAGTGCCTGCCAGAATGGGGGCTGCCGTCAATAAAAAGGAGTCCGCCATGGCCAAACCGCCTCCCCACGCTTTTTCCTCCACGCTCAAAAGCTTCAAGACCGCCTCCGGCAAAACCGGCAAGTTCTACTCCTTGCCGGAACTCGCCAAACAATTTCCCAAAGTTTCCCGCCTGCCGGTGTCCATGCGCATCGTGCTTGAGTCGGTGCTGCGCAATTGCGACGGCAAAAAGGTCACGGCCGAACACGTGGCGCAACTGGCCCACTGGCTGCCCCAGGCCGAGCGCACCGAAGAAATCCCGTTTGTTGTCTCGCGCGTGGTGCTGCAGGATTTCACCGGTGTGCCGCTTTTGGCCGACCTGGCCGCCATGCGCAGCGTGGCGCTGAAGCTGGGCAAGAACCCAAAAGCCATCGAGCCGCTGGTACCGGTCGACCTGGTGGTCGACCACTCCATCATGGTCGACTACTACGGCAAGAAAAATTCGCTGGACCTCAACATGAAGCTGGAGTTCCAGCGCAACCGTGAGCGCTACGAGTTCATGAAATGGGGCATGCAGGCTTTTGACACCTTTGGCGTGGTACCGCCGGGCTTCGGCATCGTGCACCAGGTCAACCTCGAATACCTCTCGCGCGGCGTGCACAAAAGCAGGGACGGCGTGTACTACCCCGACTCGCTGGTGGGCACCGACAGCCACACCACCATGATCAACGGCATCGGCGTGGTG
Organism: Polaromonas sp. P3_A5; assembly: GCF_056403055.1. NCBI lineage: Bacteria > Pseudomonadati > Pseudomonadota > Betaproteobacteria > Burkholderiales > Comamonadaceae > Polaromonas > Polaromonas sp. P3_A5. Next base: position 3,156,298 of record NZ_JBFUGF010000001.1, on the reverse strand, counting down.
GCCTGGGGCTGCGGCGGCATCGAGGCCGAGGCTGCCATGCTGGGCCAGCCGGTCTACTTCCTCACGCCCGACGTGGTGGGCTTTGAGCTGACCGGCCGCCTGCGTGAAGGCGTCACAGCCACCGACCTGGTGCTGCGGGTGACCGAGCAGTTGCGCAAAGAAAAAGTCGTCGGCAAGTTTGTCGAATTTTTCGGCGAAGGCACGCGCACGCTGGCCCTGCCGGACCGCGCCACCATCGGCAACATGGCGCCCGAATACGGCGCCACCATGGGCTTCTTCCCGGTCGACGAAAAAACCATTGACTACTTCAAGGGCACGGGCCGCACCAAAGAAGAGATCGAAGCCTTCGAGGCCTACTTCAAGGCGCAGGGCCTCTTCGGCGTGGCCAAGGCCGGCGAGATTGATTATTCGCACGTGGTCAAACTCGACCTGGGCGACGTCACGCCCAGTCTGGCCGGCCCCAAGCGCCCGCAAGATCGCATCGAGCTCGGCAACGTCGCAAGCCAGTTCAAGTCGCTCTTCAGCAAATCGATTGCCGAGAATGGTTTTAACCAGCCCGCCGGCATGCTCAACACCCGCCACCTGGTGCGTCGCACCGATGAAGGCCGGCAAGACACCTTGCCGGCCGCACCGCCCACACCGGCCGGTGCCGCACGCCCCGTGATGGAGATGGAAGGCAACCGCCCCACACTGGCGCACGCACGCGCCAGCAACACCACGGACGCGCCCGCCAAGGCGCAGACCGAGGTGGTTCATTCAGCCCCCGGCATTACGGTGGGGAATGGCGATGTGCTGATCGCCGCCATCACCAGCTGCACCAATACCTCCAATCCCAGTGTGCTGCTGGCCGCGGGCCTGCTGGCCAAGAAGGCGGTGGAGGCGGGCCTGAAGGTCCAGCCGCATATCAAGACCTCGCTGGCGCCAGGCTCACGCATCGTGACCGAGTACCTCACCGAGACCGGCCTGCTGCCTTACCTGGAGAAGCTCGGCTTCGCACTGGCCGGCTACGGTTGCACCACCTGCATCGGCAATGCCGGCGACCTGACGCCCGAACTCAATGAGGCCATCAGCAAGAGCGACCTGGTCTGCGCGGCCGTGCTGTCGGGCAACCGCAACTTCGAGGCTCGCATCCACCCCAACCTCAAGGCCAACTTTCTGGCCAGCCCGCCGCTGGTGGTGGCCTACGCCATTGCCGGCACGGTGATGCGCGACCTGATGACCGAACCCGTCGGCAAAGGCAAGGGCGGCAAGGACGTCTACCTGGGCGACATCTGGCCGACCAGCGACGAAATCTACAAGCTCATGAAGTACGCGATGAACGGCAAAGCTTTTCGCGCCAATTACGCCAAGGTCAAGACCGAGCCGGGCAAGCTCTGGGAAAACATCAAGGGAGTCAAAGGCACGTCATACACCTGGCCCGCCAGCACCTACATCGCCGAGCCGCCTTTCTTCAAAGACTTCACCATGAAAGCGGGCGAGGCGGGCAGCGTGTCCGTCAAGGGTGCGCGCATCATGGCGCTGTTTGCCGACTCCATCACCACCGACCACATCTCGCCGGCCGGCTCGATCAAGGCCAGCTCCCCCGCGGGCCTGTGGCTGCAGGAAAACGGCGTGCAAAAAGCCGACTTCAACAGCTACGGCGCGCGCCGCGGCAACCACGACGTGATGATGCGCGGCACCTTTGCCAATGTGCGCATCAAAAACCTGATGATCCCGCCCGATGCGGAAGGCTCGCGCGAGGAGGGCGGCGTCACGCTGTTCCAGCCCGGCAACGCGAAGATGTTCATCTACGACGCCGCCATGAAATACATGGAGCAAGGTACGCCCACCGTGATCTTTGCGGGTGAGGAATACGGCACGGGCTCATCACGTGACTGGGCCGCCAAGGGCACGCAACTGCTGGGCATCAAGGCCGTGGTGGCGCGCAGCTTTGAGCGCATCCACCGCAGCAACCTGGTCGGCATGGGTGTGCTGCCTCTGCAGTTCAAGCCGGGCGAATCGTGGCAGACCTTGAAGCTCACCGGCAATGAAGTCATTGACGTGATTCCGCACCCCGAACTCAAACCGCAAAGTGAAGCCAGGCTGGTGATCACGCGCGCCGACGGCTCGCGCGAAGAAGTCACCGTCATCCTGCGTGTGGATACACCGATTGAGGTGGATTACTACCGCAATGGCGGCATTTTGCCTTTTGTGCTGCGCCAATTGCTGGCTTGAGGGCCTTGCGGCCCGCGCTGCAATGATCGGGTGTCAGGGCACAGGCCGAAACTGGCCAAAGTTGCCGTGGGCTTCACAGCGTTCCCAGTGATGCTGCAGGCCGCAGAGTTGCTGATGGTTGTGATTGGCGTGCTGGCGGATGTTCCAGGTGTCGTAATTGCCCGAGCCGGTCCAGGCAGTGGCTCCCGCCAGCCACGCATACTGGGCCAGTGCGTGGTTTTCACGCACGAGTTGGCAGGTCAGGCCTGAACCGTACACACCGATGACAAAGGGTGACAGGCCGCCCGCCTCCTGGTCCATACCCTCTTTGACACCCTCGAAATAAGGAAGGATCTCGTCATTGATTTGCTCCGGGTTAACGTCCATGTCCACCGCAAAATAGATGGCGCTGCCTGGGGGTTGCCTTAGCCGCGTCGCATAGTCGTGTGCAGACTGCCCGTCAAGCTTTCCACGGGCCTGGCCAAAATCGGTGAGTGCTGTGGCCCGATCCTGGTAGACCGTCACGATATCCAGCCCGCTTTGCGCCAGAGCGTTCGCCTCCGCGGGCGTGATCCGCTTTTGAGGATCGCTCGTGGTGCGGGAGTAGTAGCGGATCACAAATGTCTTGCCTTCTGTGGCCAGACAGGGCGCAAAGGGATGGCAAGGCCGGTTGGTGGAAAGACCTTCTTTGTTCATGGCTGAGCTTTCTCTTGGCGCGGGGCCTCAGGTTTGGAAGTAGCGTCGTAAATCCCTCAGTGAGGGCGAACCGCCATCACTCCGCCAGGCAATCGTCTGTGGACTTCAGGCGCAAACTCCAGTCCCGTTCGGACGGCTTGCTGGTGATTCCCGCTGCAAAGAGCAGCGCCTGTGACAGGACGGCCTGCGAATATTTGCCAGCATTGCCTGCGGGGCATGTCACCGTCACCTCCAGTGTTTTGGTGTCAATCCGGCTGGGCGGCGTAGAAGGGGGAAACACAAACTTCCTGCCGCCAGAATAAAACTCCTTCAACCGGCTGATGGCTGCCAGCGCCGCGTCGGCGGTACGCGTATCTCGCGACCTTTGGGCTTGTGTGCCTGGCAGTGAGGACCCGCGGAACTGCACCGGTGTCGTATTTGCGGCGGTGATGGTCACCGGCACATTGACGACACGTGCTGTGGGCGAACTGTCGGTGATCCGTATCGACAACGCATAGGTTTTGGTGACCTTGCTCCCGGTAATGCTCAGTTCCGCCCGCGTATCAAAACGGATAGGCGGCTTGAGTGTGATGCCGTCAATCGGAACGCCCTCCAGTTCTGCGAAGTAGGGTTTGACACCGCCGGAAATTTCGATGCTGCGCCGGTCATCTGTGCCTGCTACCAGGTTGCTTAGCGAGGCGGGCGAGGTGGCCAGTGCAGTGATCACCTGTGCCACGCCGCAGTCCTTGAAGGCGTCCTCTGGCCAGGTGACCACCCTTCCAGTCAACCGGTCATTCACATCTTGCGTCAGAAGGAGGGTTTCAGAGGCCGCAAGAATTAGTTCCTCAATGATTTGAGGCGTGCCGGATCGGCTGCGCACATTGCCTGCTGGCGTATCAGCCGTTGCAGCTGTGCTCATGGTGTTTGCCTTTTTCAGCGCGTCGCTCAGGCCGGTGTCGACACTGGCCCCTGGTGCAAATTGCCCGGCCATACTGGCAAGACCGGAAATCGCCGAGGGAACATTGTTGAGGGCGGGTGTGGACTCGACCAGTGACCGAACTACCGCCGCGTCAATCAGGTTGACGGTGGCGATCAACTCGCCGGCGGCCCGGTTGGCTGACTCCGTGTATTTCCTGCCGGATTTCAGGGCGCTGTCGGCAGAGGCTTGTACCTGCGTCGCCGCCGCGAGGGCAACGGTGAGCGCCGGCATTTGCGGGTCGCTGGGGGACGATACGGCAGTCACGGACTGTGCTTTGGCCACCGCCATGCCCAGCCTGCGTCTTGAGCTTTCCAGTTGGGACAACTGCCTGCCGAGGTCCCGAAGCTCTTCCGAACTGATATTGAAATGGAGCACCGCACGTCTTGCGCAGTTCAGCGCATCTACACCGGCGAGATAGATCATGACCGTGGGGCGCCGCAGGTTCATGTTGCCCAGGGTATAGGCCGTGCCGCCTGCCAGGGACACTCCCAGTATGGCGTTGCGGTGTGCGCCGCCGGCTGCCAGCGCCGCCACCAGCGCGCCTGTCACGACCAGGCCGCTGGCCAGCGAAGTTTCGCGGTCCATCTGATCCGCGACGGCGGAGCGATACGCGTCGCGCGCCTTGTCCGCATATTCCAGCGCACCAGGCATGCCTGGCGTGGTGGGTGATGACTGGTTCCAGCGCACCATTGGGCTGGCGCAGCCCGTGAGTATCAGGGCGCAAAAAATGGCGATCCATTTCTGGCATGCATGTGTGTTCATTGGCTCCCCCTTTTTTTCTTAAAAATGATGCGCAATGCTCTTCGAGCCATTGCAGAATAAGTCTGTAAGGATTTGTCTGCATCCTTTAAACGGAGTAGGCGGGGCGTCATTTGTCGTATTTGCCTTATCCCACGGCACAATCCGGGGTATGGGAAGTGTTCAGATTCTTGTGGCGGGTGGAGGTATTGGCGGACTGGCGGCTGCGTTGGCTGCAACGCGAGCCGGCTGTGATGTTCGTCTGTTTGAACGCGCCAGCGTCTTCAGCGAAGTCGGCGCGGGCATTCAGCTTGGTCCGAATGTGGTCAAGGTACTGCACAGCTGGGGATTGGTTGATGCACTGCAGGCCGTGGCCGCCTTTCCGGAACGCTTGCAGATACGCAGTGCGATGTCCGGAAAGCAACTGGGTGAATTGGGCCTGGGTGCGGCAATGGTCCAGCGGTATGGCGCGCCTTATCTCTCCATTCATCGCGCAGACCTTCACGGCATGCTGCTGCAGGCCGTACAGCAGCATGCCGACGTAAGGCTGCACCTGAGCCGGCCTCTGCAGTCCTTCAGCCAGACCGCGCAAGCCGTCACGGTGCAGGCCGACGACGGCCCTGGCATTGAAGGCGACGCCCTCATAGGTGCTGACGGCATCTGGAGCACAGTGCGCCAGGAACTGCTGGGTGACGGTCTGCCACGCCGCACCGGCCACCTGGCTTACCGCGCCTTGGTGCGGCAATCCGATCTACCTGAATTGCTCAGGAGCCGGCAGATCACGGTCTGGCTGGGGCCGCGCATGCACGTGGTGCAGTACCCGGTGCGCGGCGGTGAATGGCTCAATGTGGTGGCCATCGTGCAGGGTGAAGCCGCTGCCGAAGCCGACCTCTGGGACCACAGTGCCAACACCTCCGATCTGGGCGCGGCGACGGCCGGCTGCTGTGCCGCGCTGCGCGAGGTACTGGATGCCATCGGGGGCTGGCGCTTGTGGGTGCTGCATGACCGCGCGCCGATGCGGGGTGCCCACCAGCACGCTGTAGGCCGCGTGGCCTTGTTGGGCGATGCCGCCCACCCGATGCGGCCGTATCTGGCACAAGGAGCGGGCATGGCGATTGAAGACGCTGCCGAACTGGGCCATGCCTTGGCTCAGGCGCTGGACCCGGCGTTCGACGTGCCCACCATGCTGCAACGTTATGCGCTCAACCGTTGGCAGCGCAATGCGCGCGTGCAGGCGAGGGCCTTGCGCAATGGGCAGATATTCCACGCCAATGGGGTGTCGCGGTGGGGCAGGGATACCGCAATGCGTCTGTTGGGTGAGAAGCTGCTGGATATGCCCTGGCTATACGGGGCAAGCCCAACCTACCTTGATGGGCATTGAGCCCATAGAACGACGGCTGTTTGCGCAGGCCTTGCACGGTTGATACGCGCTTTCATCGCGGGCAGTGCGTCAATTTGTGGTCCGGGCTTCATGACGGCAAGGAATTCCGCCCGGACTGGGAAAAACCTCGTGGGACCGCGGTCACGCCCGGGTGAAGTTTTGGGGACGCTTGTGGATGCGGTCGCTATTTATTCACGGGATTTTGTTTTTCTCGGACTTTGGAACTTGTATGTACTTCCTCATCCTGTCGAATTTTTCATCGTAAACCAGCACAGTGTCCCTCTGTTCGGGCCGGAGAATTCTCAAGCTGTTGTACCTGGTTTCCACTTTCTCTTCGGTGTTCATAAAAATCTTGTGATCCCACCGCTCTTCCGGGTCTTTATAAACAGTTTCGATGATGACCTTGCCTGGGAAAACTTCGTTAAATGCGATGTAGTACTCCGGATGAAGGGAGGGGTCGTTCTTTCTGAGGAGCACCAGGAGGAGGTAGGCATCGTTCAGTCCTTCCCGCGTGTCCTTGAGCAGAATGGCGATTTCTTTCTTGTCCTGGCCGCTGAAATCGCCTTCCCTTAACAGGCTTGAGTATTTGAGATTTCCGGAATTCACGAACCGATAGGCCGCTCCTTCATCGGATGAATAGAAATCGAGAAGCTTTTCCTTGACGCCATACGGCAATTCCTTGAGATAAAACGCATCGAAGTCGCTGCCGTATTTTCTGCTGAAGCCTTCTGCTGAAATCAGGTAGTTGTCGTTAAGCAGGGCGGGCAGCAGGGTGGGGTATTCGACGGCACCTTTCATCGCGAGCTTTAAATAAGCTTTCCAGTTTTCCTGGCCGACCTTCGGTTGATACTTTTCCAGATCCTGCGGCGTATTTGCTTCAATCACGGAGTACCCGCGTTGCTTTTCGCCTTTGCCGTCTTTGCAGGTAGCGCAATAAATGGTTTCACCAAAACTGAGTGCGTAGAGTTTTTCAGGAAGTTGGTCGTACTCTTTTTTGTAGCTTGCATCCAGGAGTTTTCCCTTGGTGATATGACCGGTATCACCGGTAAAGATGGCGAGTGTCTTTGACTCGGCGACAGCCTTTGCCGCCGTGTCTCCCGTTGTATTACCTGTTGTATCCGCTAACGCGGCATACCTATCGCTTTCGTGCGTAAAGTCGTAGACGTAGTATTTGAAATATTCAAAATCATTTTTTGCAAAGAAAATCCCGAGCGCAAACACAATCACTGCAAGCGCTGATAAGGTCTTTTTGGTCTTGGACAGGGTCGAAAAATTCATATCAGATGAGTGGTTGGTGAACAGCAGGCGAGCAATATATGCTGATTGAAGGGGTGGCCCGTGAAGCGGAGTCAAGAATGGAGCCGGACAATCGAAGTATCGCTGACGATTTTGGCTGATACAACAACGCAGGATTCTGCTCAAGCTTGGCTCGCATCCAGGTTGGGTAGGGGGCCTACCTTTGCATTTGTCCTTTTTTCGCCAAGATATCGTCAGCCCCGATAACGTGTGGCATGGTGGCCCGCTATGGCAAATTGAGGAATTGGGGAGGGATAGCAACTTAGTCGAATTGCTATAGAAGTGATAGCGGTTTGCGCTGTATTTGTAAGGGTTTCGGCTATTTTTTTATAAATTCTTGCAGATCTGTTCGTAGCTTCCATATCTCCGGAAACACCACCACATCCAGCATCTTGCGCAGGTAGCTGACGCCGCCGGTGGTGGTCTACGCCTTTGCCGGCACGGTGATGCGCGACCTGATAGGCCGCCCACTGGCATGCCGTGGGCCGCGTGACCCTGCTGCGCGATGCCGCCCCCCCGATGAGGCCCTACCTGGCGCAAGGCACGGGCATGGCGATCGAAGACGCCGCAGAACTCGGCCACACCCCGGCCCAGTCGCTGAACCCGGCGCTCGATGTATCCACCGTGCTGCAGCGTTATGCGCTCAACCGCTGGCAGCGCAATGCGCGTGTGCAGGCGAGGGCGCTGCGCAACGGGCAGGTGTTCCACGCCGATGGGGTGCGGTGGGGGCGGGATGTGGCGATGAATGTGTTGGATTTGTCTCGGTTGTATGGAACGACAAGCAGGCGCTCCCTGATGATCGGAAAAACAATCGGGATTTATGGATTACGTTTCCGGCCAGCCCTAGTCCGCGTAGGCCCCCGCAGCCTTGATCACCGGCGTCCAGCGTGCAATTTCGCTGCGCAAATATTCGCGATGGCCCGCGGGTGTGTTGCGCGCGTCTCGAACCACCTCGATCCCGGAAGCGAGTTGTGCCCGTTTGAATGCGTCCGTCTGGATTGCGCCCAGCAATGCAGCGTTGATCCTGGTTTGTACCGCCTGAGGCGTGTTCTTCGGTGCATACAAGCCGTACCAGACGCCAAGCCGGATGGAGGGAATCCCGAATTTCTCGAGCGTCGGGATCGCCGAGGCGCCAGGAACGTTGAGCGGCCTGGCTGATGTCACGCCGACGGGCCTGGTTTTTCCGCTAAATACATGAGGGAGCACGTTGGCTGTCAAATCGCACATCAGGTCTACATGGCCTCCCAGTAAATCCGCCAACGCCGGAGCGGTCCCGCGATAGGGAACGGTGGTCATGCCGATGCCCAGCGAAGACTGGAGGAGAAGGCCGCACAGATGCGACGCCGACCCAATGCCGCCGTTGGCAAGCTTGACCTGTGGTTGCGTGGCTATCCACCGCACCAGCTCAACCGCTGAGCCCGTAGCTATCTGTGGGCGCGTCACCAGCATCAGTGGCGATTCAGCCATGATGCCCAAAGGTTCGAAGTCTGTTTCCGGGTTGAAACCGAGGCGGCGGTATAGCGCAGGGGCTGTCGCCATCCCGATATGGTTCAACAGCAGGGTATAGCCGTCGGCAGTCGCACGCAAGGCGATGGTACTGCCCAGGTTTCCACCGGCGCCTGACAGGTTCTGGATGATGATGGATTGCCCTAACTGCTTTTCCAGCGGTAAGGCAAGCTCCCGCGCGAGCTTGTCCATAGGACCTCCTGCGGGGTAGGGAACAATCAATGTCACCGGTTTCGAGGGGTAAACACCTTGCGCCTGCGCGCCCATGCCGCATGCCAGCAAGGCCCAAAAAACCAGTGAAAACAGTTTCTTGCTCATAAGTTTCTCCAGGGTTACCGGTACTTTTCAGACTGGCATGCGAAGGGCCGCATAGCCGACGGCCGAGGCCCGCAGGGCTCGCCGCGCCTGCGTCGCTGCCAGGCATTTCTCGACGATGGCCGGCTCCGATGTAAAGGGCGTACCACCTGGAAAGGGCGGCTTGGGGTCGTATTCGATCTGGAGCTGGATTTGCTTGGCTGTTTCGTCTCCCTTCAGCATTGCGACGACCTTCAAGGCCATGTCGATGCCGGATGTCACGCCGCCCGCAGTGAAGATATTTCCGTCCACGCACATGCGCTCTCTGGTGACGACGGCACCGAACGCCGGCAGAAAATCGATGGCCTGCCAGTGGCAGGTGCTTCGCCTGCCCTTGAGAAGGCCCGCGGCGCCGAGCAGCAGCGAACCCGTACAGATGCCGAAGATGTACTTTGCTGACTTTGCTTGCCTGCGGGTGAAATTGACCCACTCGGCATCCAGTATGGCGTCGTCGGTTCCAGGTCCCCCCGGCACCACCAGCAGGTCGCAGGGCGGTGCGTTTGCGATGGTCGTGGTGGGTGTCAGCGTGAGGCCGCGGTCCGAGCGGACTGGCTCCAGTGACTTCCCTACGAGCTCGACATGCACCCCCGGCACACGTGCCAGTACTTCAAAAGGCCCTGTCAAATCAAGTTGTGTCAGTGCATTGAAGAGAATAATATTAACTTTCATGAACACCCTCCTTAATACGCTGACGGTAAGGCCAGGTGCCGCAGGGACAGTGCCAAAAGCGGGCGAATGTGCGCCAAAATGGGTGGCATTTCTCTTGTTCGACGGCTTCCAGCCCATTGACCTCGCCGGGCCGTGGCAGGCATTTGCCACGGCAAATGAAGAGGTGGGCGTTCCGGCGTATTGCCTGATCACCATGGCACAGAAGGACGTTGTAACGAGCGCCGATGGTGCACTGAAAATCCATGTGAACCACGATCTGGGGGCTGCCGCGGCATTGCCGATCGATGCGCTGGTGGTACCGGGCGGTGGCGGTATCCATGCGGCATGTGCCGATCTTCAATTGGTCAACTGGCTGCGGGAAAGAGACCAGGCCACACGTAGAACCTGCAGCGTTTGCACGGGGGCCTTCCTGCTCGCCGCCACCGGGCTGTTGAGTGGCCGGGAGGTCACCACCCACTGGCGATCCGCCGAGAGATTGCAGCGGGACTTTCCGGACCTCAGGGTTAACGACGACAAGATCTACTGCGAAAGCGGCAAGTACTGGACCACGGCGGGTGTTACCGCCGGTATCGACCTCGCGCTGGCCCTTATCGAGCGCGACCATGGCGCCGACATCTCGCAGCGCGTTGCGCGGCGGCTGCTTGTCTATTTACGCAGGGACGGCGATCAGCGCCAGTACAGCCAGGCCCTGAGGATTCAGGATCGGGCCGTTGCACCATTTCGCCAGTTGATCGAGTTGTTGCAGGCCCGGCTTGATCACGAATGGTCCGTCGACGAGATGGCGGATATGTGCAATATGTCCCGGCGCACTTTTCAGCGCAAGTTTGCGGAAAACTTCGGCATGGGCCCCATGGCCGCACTCAACAGCTTGCGGTGTGAACAGGCGGAAATCCTCGCCAGCTCGGGGCGTTTGTCGGGGAAGGAAGTCCAGAGGCATACCAGATCGACCCGGGGTATTTCCAGGACAGCGGCGCTTGCTGATCACCAAAGCCCCCGGGATTCACCGTCTGCACCCCGGGGGCGCCTATAAGTCAGTGCGTAGTTTCCAGATCTCAGGAAATAAAACCACATCCAGCATCTTGCGCAGGTAGCTGACGCCGCCGGTCCCACCCGTGCCGCGCTTGAACCCGATCACGCGTTCCACCGTGGTCACATGCCGGAAGCGCCAGAGCCGGAAAGCGTCTTCCAGGTCGGTGAGTTCTTCGCCGAGCTGGTAGAGGTCCCAGTATTTCTTCGGATCGCGATACACCACGAGCCAGGCCTGCTCAACCTCATCGCTTTCGACATAGCCTTGCGTCCAGTCGCGCTGCGTGTGGCTGGCCGGTACGGCCAGGCCGCGGCGGGCCAGCAGGCGCAGGGCTTCGTCGTAGAGTGACGGGGCCTCATACGCGGCTTGTACCTGCGCGAGCAGGTCGGGCCGGTGCGCATGCGGCTTGAGCATGGCGGCGTTCTTGTTGCCGAGTGCGAATTCGATGCAGCGGTATTGCGCGCTTTGAAAGCCGCTGGAGTTGGCCAGGTAAGGGCGTATCGCGCTGTACTCGGGCGGCGTCATGGTGGCCAGCACGTCCCAGGCGTGTACCAGCTGCTCCATGATCTTGCTCACGCGGGCCAGCATCTTGAAAGCGGCGCCCAGTTCGTCTTTCGCGACGTTGGCAATTGCCGCGCGCAGCTCGTGCAGCATCAGCTTCATCCAGAGTTCACTGGTCTGGTGCTGGATGATGAACAGCATTTCGTTGTGGTCGGGCGAGAGCGGTTTTTGTGCGCTGAGGATCGCGTCGAGCTGCAGGTAGTCGCCATAGCTCATCGACTGACTGAAGTCGAGCTGCGCTTTTTCGTCCCGTACGATGTCTGCGGGCGCTTGGGGTTTGTTGTCGTTGTTGTGGTTGTTCATCAGGTGACCGCGTGCTTCTGGTTGAATTCGGCCTTTTGCCACTCGGCGGTTGCCAGCACCTGCTTCAGATGCTCGACGGCATTCCACACGTCTTCAAAACCGATGTAGAGCGGCGTGAAGCCGAAGCGGAGGATGTCGAGGTGCTTGCCGGCGCCGCCGTCTCCGGCGCGGAAGTCGCCGATGACGCCGCGTGCGATCAGCGCCTGCACGATGGCGTAGGCGCCTTGGGTTTTGGTCAGACAGACCTGCGAGCCACGCTGGGCATGTTCGCGCGGTGTGGCCAGGCCCAGGCCGTGGCCGGCGCAGCGTTCTTCCACGAGTTGAATAAACAGGTCGGTCAGTGCCAGCGATTTTTTGCGCAGGGCCTGCATGCCACCGAACGTCTCGGCGGCCAGCACAGTGTCCAGTCCGCACTCCAGCGCGGTCATGCTCAGGATGGGCTGGGTGCCGCAGAGGTAACGTGAGATGCCTGCGGCAGGCCGGTAGTCCGGAGTGAATTCAAAAGGTGCTGCATGGCCCCACCAGCCGGCCAGCGGCTGCCAGAAGCGGTCTGCATGTTTGGGGTTGACCCAGACAAAGGCCGGCGCGCCGGGGCCACCGTTGAGGTACTTGTAGCCGCAGCCAATCGAGAAATCGGCTTTCGCCGCATTCAGGTCTACCGGCACGGCGCCCGCGCTGTGCGCCAGGTCCCAGACGGTGAGTACGCCTGCTGCATGCGCTGCGGCGGTTACGGCGGCCATGTCGTGCATGGCGCCGGTGCGGTAGTTCACGTGGGTCAGCATCAGCACGGCCACTTCGCTGGTGAGCGCGGCGGCAAGCTCTTCGGGCTCGACCAGTCGCAGCCGAAAGCCACGTTCACGGCACAGGGCTTCTGCGATGTAGAGGTCGGTCGGGAAGTTGCTGCGCTCGCTGACGATGACCTTGCGCGTGGGCGCGTCCTGGGCCGCGATGTGCAGTGCAGCGCTCAGCACCTTGTAGAGGTTGATGGACGTGCTGTCGGTGGCCACTACTTCGCCGGGGGCAGCACCTATCAGCCGGGCAATCTTGTTGCCCAGGCGTTGCGGCAGCTCAAACCAGCCGGCATTGTTCCAGGAGCGGATCAGGCCCTGGCCCCATTCGGCCGTCACGGCTTCAGCGACGCGAGCGGCGGCTGTTTTGGGCAGCACGCCCAGCGAATTGCCGTCGAGGTAGATCACATCTTCGGGCAAGGTGAATTGCTGGCGCAGCGTGCGCAGCGGGTCTTGCGCATCGAGGGCGCGGCAGTCTTGCAGAGTGGTCATGGAGTGGTCTTCATGGAAGTTCACGCAGGACTGCGCGAACGGGTGAGGCGTCGGCCCGGGTGAGTTTGAGCGGCAGGGCAATGAGTTCGTAGTCGCCTTCGGCCACGTCGTCGAGTACCAGGTTTTCGAGCACGCGCAGGCCGTGCGCCAGCAACTGGTGGTGGCTGGGCAAATCCTGGCTGGTGGCGGGGTCCACGCTGGGCGTGTCAATGCCGACAAGTGCTATGTTTTTGGTAGCTAGCAGCGCAAGCGTGGCGGGGGCTATGGCCGTAAATGACCCCCATGACTGACTGGCTGCCGCTGAGGTACGCAGCAACACGCGGGGCGGCAGGTTTTCCAGCGCATGGGCGATGTGTTCCGGCTGCACCAGCGGGCCGCAGTCCATGCAGTGGATCACGCGGCACGGCCCGAGGTAGGGCGCGAGGTCGAGTTCGCCGACGCTTGTTTCACCGTTGGCATAGTGCAGCGGCGCATCGGCATGCGCGCCGGTGTGGGGCGATAGTGTGATGCTGTTGACGTTGACCGGGCAGTCCGGCGCCAGTGAAAAATGCAACTGCTGCGAATAGGCCGTGTCGCCGGGGAACACCGGGGCGTTTTCATCCACCGACGGTGAGATGTCCCAGAGTTTTCGCGGTGGTGATGTGGTGGAAGCGGAGGTGCGGGCTGTCATGGGTGCAAAGGTAGCACCGGCAAAAAAGCCGTGGTGTCGGTTATTTCCAACAATCTCAAAAATAGTTGAAACCTAAAGTACCTGGCAAAAGCGGGCCGCGCAGTCGTCGGGCGCGGCCTGTGGAATCCGTCAGCCTCGGGCACAATTAAAGGCTGTAGCGCTCGTTGCGGCATCGATTTACCAGAACACCTTTACAACCCCCTTCAAAGAGACAAAAGGCACACCATGAATTCCGAGAACAAGTCCAGCGGCAAAGTCGCACTCGTCACCGGCGCGGGCACCGGCATTGGCAAGGCTGTGGCCCTGGCCTTGCTGCGTGAAGGCTACAGCGTGGCGCTGGTGGGCCGTCGCGCCGAACCGCTCAACGAGGTTGCCAAAGAGTCGGGCACAGACCGCGCACTGGCTTTGCCGACCGACGTGAGCCAGCCTGACTCCGTGGCGGCGGCATTCGCCAGGGTCAAGGAAAAGTTCGGCCGGCTGGACTTGCTGTTCAACAACGCCGGTGTGGGCGCGCCGCCCGTCAACCTCGAAGACATCACGTTTGAGCAGTGGACCAATGTGGTCAACATCAACCTGACCGGCTCCTTTCTCTGTGCGCAGGCCGCCATCAAGCTGATGAAAGACCAGTTGCCCCAGGGCGGCCGCATCATCAACAACGGCTCGATTTCCGCCCATGCGCCTCGGCCCAACTCAGCGCCTTATACCTCGACCAAACACGCCATCACGGGCCTGACCAAGTCGATCTCGCTGGACGGGCGCAAGTACAACATCGCCTGCGGCCAGATCGACATCGGCAATGCCATGACGGAGCTTGCGGCCCGCATGGCCAAGGGCGTGCCCCAGGCCAACGGCGAGATCGCCATTGAGCCGATGATGGATGCGAAGGAAGTCGCCGATGCGGTGGTGCACATGGCGTCGCTGCCGCTGTCGACCAATGTGCAGTTCATGACCATCATGGCCACGAAGATGCCGTTTGTGGGCCGCGGTTGAGGGATGTTGTGTTGAGCCCGACGCATATTGCTCAAGGTATGCATGGTGCATAGCCAGGGCAATTGAGGGTTGCATGAAATGTGTTGTATTGTATGTATATGAGCAATACAGCATCTGATCTGGAACAGTACCTCGAAGAGTTGGCACGTACTGCCCAGCCCGGGGATCGCCTTCCGACCATTCGGGATTTGATGCGCCGGTTTGCCGTCTCCCAGATGGTGATTCAGCGCGCCTTCCAGGGCTTGAAAGCCAGGGGACTGATTGCATCGCAGGTAGGCCGTGGCACCTATTTTCGCGTGGAGGGTGAAGCCACCGGTGCCAGTCCGGGCGCCCAGCCATCGGCCGGCAGATCCGTGTTGCTGCTGCGCCGTTCCATCAGCATTGCCCGCGGCCGTGTGTTGATAGAAGGGCTTCAGCGCCGCTTTACCGCCGACGGCCACCGTGTACTGGAAGTTTCCTACACCGATCCCGCCCACGCGCGGACCATCTTGAAGGGTTCGCCCCGCTTTGACGCCTGCGTGGTTCAGTCGAGCTACAAAACCATCACGATTGATTTGCTCGCAGCGCTGAAAGAGAAATGTGATGCGTTGGCCGTGGATGGCGCGGCCCTCGCTGGAGCTGACGTCGAGGTGGTCGGCATGGAATGGGGAGAGCCGCTGGCTGCGGCGATCACGCTTTTGCAGCAGCAAGGCCATACGCGCATTGCGTATGCAACGACGTCGCACCCATTTCTGGCAACCCAGATGGGACGGCGGCGGTTCGACTACCTACAGACCACCCTGACAGGAATTGAGCTTCAGGCGATCACTGTGCCGCACCTGCCTGATGAGAACTACGAAGCGGTGCTTGTGGGGATGATCAAGGCCAGTCTGGATGCCTCGGGGCAGCTACCTTTCACCGCGTTGGTGGCGTGGGGCATCGAAGATGGCGCCAGATTCCGGGAACTGCTGCAAGAAGCCGGCGTTGGCATACCCGCACTGCTGAGCGTGGTGTTGCTGGGGCGTACGGATCTGGCGAACGAGCACGCCAACTTCTTTGACACGGTCGGATGCAGCGTGGCCGATCAGATCGAATATTTGTATCAGGCCATCAATGCACGATGGGCCGACCCCTCAATCCCCTATGGCGTACGCCTGATTCCTGTCACCCGAAAAGCGGGTCAATCCATTGCAGTGCTGCCGTCTGCTGGCCAGCCGGCGGCGCAGGCTTCCCGCAAACCCGTCAAAACCCCCGGCGAAGCGCTTGCCGGGTCTTGATCATTTAGCCGAACGCGTGCTGTTACGCCTGGAATTCGATGGCAGAAACGGGCAGTGTGCGACCCTCTCGCGCACTCCGCAGTCCTAGCTCAATCAAACCGATGACCTGCATCGCCTCATTGGCCGTGACGGGGTTGACTCCCTTGCCATGGATGGCATCGCGTACTGCGCTGTAGTAGGCAGGGTAGTCACCCGCAACGCAGTTTATTTCGCGCCTTGCGCAAACGCCGTCAAGCCAAACTGAAACCGCGGCAGGCAAGTGATCAACCCCCCAGTCCCGCGCGGGCGGTCGCTTTCCGGCTTTTAGCGCATCCTCTTGTGGATCAAGCCCCATCTTGACGAAACTGCCCAGGCTTCCATGCAGCGTGAAGCGCGGCCCCGGGATCAGCGCCAGAGCGCTGCCATGCAGAATGATCCGGCTTTGGCCATAGCGCAACACGGCGTGAAACCAGTCGGGAGTTTTTGCGCCATTGCGTTGCTGTGCGAGGTCAAGCGCAATCGATTCGGGAAGCCCGAATAGCTGCAACGCCTGATCCAGTAAATGTGCTCCAAGGTCGTACCACAGTCCGCCGCCCGTATCAGCTTGTTCGCGCCAACGGCCAAGAACTTCCGGCCGGTAACGATCAAAGTGCGACTCAAAATGAACGATTTTCCCCAGTTCACCGGAAGCAATGACCTGGCGCACCGTAAGGAAGTCTGCATCCCAGCGCCGATTGTGGAAGACGGAGAGCAGGCACCCAGTGGTTTGCTCTTTTGCCTGCAATTGCCGCGCTTCGTCCAACGTTACCGTAAAGGGTTTGTCGACCACCACATGCTTGCCTGCGGCCAGCCCCGCGCAAGCGAGCGAAAAATGTGTGTCGTTGGGTGTTGGTATCACCACAAGGTCAATGTCCGGACGCGCAAAAAGCCGCTCTGCAGTTGCCTCGACCTGCACATCGGGCCAGTCGGCATACACTTTGGAAGGATCGCTGCTTGAAATCGCAGCAAGCCTGAGCCCCGGGACTCCTGCTATCAAAGGCGCATGAAACGTTTTGGTGGCGTAACCGTAACCGACGATGCCAACGGAGAGAGTTTTAAGCACTAGGTGTCCCTTTTAGGTTGACCGCTTATCGAGGTTGCGTCACGCGCTCGACCGTCTCAATCGTGATTGCCGCCGATTCGCCCACATAGTTGCTCGCAACAAGTGCCAGGGCCAGGCCCTCAGGAAGCCCATGCTTTGCAAACATCGGGTGCTCACTGATGCTTGTTATAAACGGAACGCCTTCGGATTGGGACCGTTGCGCTGCTTCGTAGAGTACCTTGTGTGCTTCGTGGCGTCCCATCAGCCTGGTCAGCCGCATCATGACGGCTTCTGAAGCGATCAGGCCGTTCGATAATTCAAGATTGTGCCGCATCGCCTCAGTGTTCACGGTGAGACCCTTTGCCAGTGTGGCAAGGGTTTCGGCAATAGACGCCGAGATGATGGCGATTTCTGGAAGCAAGGTGTCGGTCACGTTGGTTGCCGACGAGTCGCCTTCGTCCATGCGCACCATGGCTTCAAGGGCCGCAGGCACCCGCATCCGCATCATGCGCGCAAGACTGACCAGCAGCAGCGCGGTGGAAGGATTGCGTTTCTGCGCCATGGTCGAGCTGCCTACCTTGCCCATATGAAACGCCTCCGCAACCTCCCCGATTTCTGTGCGCTGCATGAATACGATGTCTTGCGCGATTTTCTGCGCCGTCCCCGCAAGCAGTCCCAGCGCTGAAATGTAGTCGCACACGCGGTCGTAAGACGAACGGCTTGGCAGCCCGGCTGGCGGTAACCCGAGTTGCTCAGCCATGCGGGCTTCCACGGCCCGGCCTTTGATGCCCATCGCCGCGAAAGTGCCTATCGCACCGCCCATACAAGCGACGAACGATGAGGCCAGGCGCAGCATCAGGCGGTCGCGGTCCCTGTCCAGTTCGTCGATCCAGCCGGCAAGCTTGAAGCCGAACGTCATTGGCAACGCATGCTGGCCGTGTGTGCGGCCCGCCATCACCGTGGCCCGGTGTTCCTGCGCCAGCTTGCCAAGTGCGGCGATGGCTGCATCCAGATGGCCCGTCAACAAGTGGTGTGTCTCACGCATCTGCAGTGAACTTGCGGTATCGAAGATGTTCTGGGTCGTCGCCCCCCAATGGATATAGCCCGCTGCCGGGTCGCCACACAGTTCTTCGAACTGGGAGAGGACGGGAACGAGCGGATGTTGAGTAAACGCGATGTCCCGGGACAGGCGTTCCAGATCGAAGAGCCGGGCATCGGCCTTCTTCCCGATGATTTGCGCGGCCTCGGCGGGAATGACACCAAGCTCGGCCTGGGCACGAGCCAGTGCTGCTTCGACATCGAGCCATACCTGCAAAGTGGCCCTGTCGCTCCAGATGCGCTTGGCTTCGCCGCTGAACCAGTGGCCGGTGATAAATGACTCAAACATACTTGTATTCATGGGCTGCTTTGCTTGAAGCGGTATGCCTGTATTGGCCATGCTCGCTTAAAAATTTGTGATAGATACATATTGTATTTAAGTAATATCATGTTTTATATTGGATAAATTTGAAATTAATACAATTTACAATAAATATAAATACAATATACTCGCCATGCATTCAGCTGGTACATAAAACATGGAGACACGTCATGGAAGATTTTTTTGCTCGCCAGCGAGCCGGGCGTCGCAGGCTGTTGAACCAGCTTGCCTTGCTGGGCGCCGGCGCGTTATTACCGGGCATTGGCCGCGCACAATCGGACAAGCCTGTATCGCTGATAGTCGGGTACTCTGCCGGCGGCAGTGCCGATCTGGTCGCCCGCGTTGTGGGTACCGAGCTGTCAAAGCGCCTGGGGCGCCAGGTCATCGTCGAGAACGTTGCGGGCGCCAGCGGCATGATCGCCGCGCAAAAAGTGCTCAATGCGCCAGCTGACGGTAACCTCATCTACATGGGCGGCACGGATACCGTGCTGGTGCCCATGGTCAATCCGAAGACCAGGCTTGATTGGGAGAAGGACCTTCTGCCGGTTGGAAGAATGACCACGGTGCCCCTGGTATTCGCGGTCCCCGCGGGTTCGCCCCACGCGACGCTTTCCGACCTGGCGGGCGCGCTGAGAAAAAGCGGTAAAGAGAACTTCAATTACGCAACGCCCGGAATTGCGACGATGCAACATCTCTACGGGTCGCTTATCAATAAGCGGGCGAAGGTGGAAATGTTGCATATCCCGTACCGTGGTGGTGCCCAGATCGTGAATGATCTTGTTGGTGGCCAGGTGGACAGCGCGGTGCTGGTCTTGTCGACGGCAATGCCCTTTCTCAAGGAGGGCAAGATCAAGGCCTTGTCGGTGTCTGATGGTGCACGCGTTCCGCAGCTGCCGAATGTCAGGCGCATTGGCGAGGAAGAGGGCTTCAACGGAATTTCACTGCCGCTCTGGCAAGGCCTGTTTGTGAAAGCGGGAACCTCCCCCTCTATCGTGGCCGCTTATGAAAAGGCATTGCTGGACGCCCTCGCGCAGCCCGACGTGCGCACAAAGCTGGCGGAAGCCGGCATCACGGTCGCTCCGATGACCGGCCGTGAGCTTCGTGCGTTCGTCGGTCCACAGGCCGCGCTGTACCGCGAGATTGTGAAGACCGCAAAAATCACCATGGAATGACAAGCGGCTCATCCTGGCCCGGTTGCGATGAAAAAAAGATGACGGCATTGCCCGTCAGTCCTGGCGGCGATGGGCGGCTTTTGGCCGACATAGGCGGGACCAATGCGCGCTTCGCATGGCAGACCAGTGCCGGAGAATCCATCAATGACCTGGTGATATTGCCTTGTGCAGGATACGCCAGCCTTGCGGATGCAATCCGGCATTACCTGGGCGTCATGGGGCGAAGCGCCCCTCCTGACTGCGCAATCGCGATTGCCAATCCAGTGCATGGGGATCAGGTGCGAATGACCAATCATCGTTGGACTTTCTCGATCAAGGCACTGAAAGAGCAATTTGGATTCGCGAAGCTGCGGGTGCTGAATGACTTTACGGCGCTGGCCCTGGCGCTGCCCACGCTGAAGCCGGAGGAGTTGCGTCAGGTTCAGGGCGCAAAGGCCGCCTCTTTCGCTGCGATGGGTCTGATTGGGCCCGGTACCGGTTTGGGTGTTTCCGGGCTGTTGCCCGACGGCAGGGGCGGCTGGACCCCGATCGAGGGGGAAGGCGGACATGCCACTTTGGCGGCTTGCACTCCGCGTGAGCAAGCGGTACTTCATTGGTTAAGCCGCCGCTACGGTCACGTTTCGGCCGAGAGAGCCGTGTGCGGCCAGGGCCTGGTGGATATTTACCATGCCGTCAAAGAAGCCGACGGCTACGCACCTGATGTCAGACTTGATGCGGCGGGCGTAGCGTCAGCGGCTCTGGATGGGCGTGATCCCTGGTCTCGCGAGGCGCTCGATCTTTTCTGCGCATTCCTCGGAACGGTCGCGGGTAATCTGGCACTGACGCTCGGGGCTCGCGGCGGGATATTTATCGGCGGCGGCATCGTTCCGCGCATGGGAAAAGTTTTCGAGCGTACGGCGTTTGGGCAACGCTTCAAGGCAAAGGGCCGCTTTGCAGGGTTCCTGACAGACGTGCCGGTGTATGTCATTCAGTCCGGGCAATCACCTGCGCTTCGCGGTGCCGCAATTGCGTTGGACAGCCCGTCCGCTTCAGCGCCTGGTGTTCCGCGAGAAGGGTGACACGGCTCGCAGTGCCGATGGAGCCCACGCTCTATCGTTGATCCCTCAGCGTTTACGCGAGCTGCCCGAGCAAAAGGAACTCCATGAGTGCCTTTTGTGCGTGCATCCTGTTTTGGCTTCGGCACGCAGCCTGCGGTTGCTTCACGTGCGCTTTGCGCACATGAGCCTGCACCGAAACAGGCTACCGGCGCTTTGCGCCTGCACTCGCGTGTTACGCGAGCTGCCCGAGCAAAAGGAACTCCATGAGTGCCTTTTGCGCATGCATCCTGTTTTCAGCCTCATCCCAGACGACGGACTGCGGGCCGTCGATCACGTCGGCTTCGACTTCTTCGCCGCGGTGGGCAGGCAGGCAGTGCATGAAAAGCGCATCGGGCTTGGCCGCGGCCATCATCTCGGCGTCCACGCACCAGTCGGCGAAAGCTTTCTTGCGTGCTTCGTTTTCGGCCTCATAGCCCATGCTGGTCCATACGTCGGTGGTGACCAGGTCGGCACCAGCGCAGGCCTGCATCGGGTCCTTGAAGACTTTGTAGCTTTCGGCCGAACGGATGCCCGCGATGGACTGGTCAACCTCGTAGCCGCCCGGGGTGCTCACGTGCACCTTGAAGCCGAGGATTTCGCTGGCCTGCAGCCAGGTATTGGCCATGTTGTTGCCGTCGCCCACCCAGGCCACTGTCTTGCCTTTGATGGAGCCGCGGTGCTCGATGTAGGTGAAGATGTCGGCCAGGATCTGGCAGGGATGGAATTCGTTGGTCAGGCCGTTGATGACCGGCACGCGCGAGTGCTCGGCGAAGCGGTCGATCTTGGTCTGCTCGAAGGTGCGGATCATCACCAGGTCGACCATGCGGCTGATGACCTTGGCGCTGTCTTCAATCGGCTCGGCGCGGCCCAGCTGGCTGTCGCCGGTTGTCAGGTGCACCACACTGCCGCCCAGTTGGTACATGCCGGCTTCAAAGCTCACGCGCGTACGCGTCGAGGCTTTTTCGAAAATCATCGCCAGCGTGCGGTCGACCAGTGGCTGGTGTTTTTCGTAGGTCTTGAATTTCTTCTTGATGATGGCGGCACGCTCAAACAAGTAGGCGTATTCGGCCGCGTTCAGGTCACTGAACTGCAGGTAATGCCGCACTAAAGGAGCCCCCACGCTTGCCACTGCGTGTGCTGCGCTGCCCCCCGAGGGGGCTAATTTTCCTTGGGGCGGCCCGGCGGAAAATTCTTTCGTTGCGGTCATGCTGATTTTTCTTTCAAAAGCTGCTTGATCAGCGGAACCAGGATGGCCACCGCTTCGTCGGCCTCGGCCGTGGTCATGATCAGTGAAGGCACCATGCGGATCACGGTGTCGGCGGTCACGCTCAGCAGCAAGCCGTTTTCTGCGGCGCGGGCGAGAAGTTCGCCGCAGGGCACCGTGAGCTCAATGCCCAGCATCAGGCCGCGGCCGCGGATTTCTTTCAGGCCCTTTTCACCGGCGAGTTCGCGAGCCAGCGCCGCGCGCAGGTGTTCGCCCACCTTTACCGCATTGGCCAGCAGGCCTTCTTCTTCCATGATACGCAGGGTTTCCACACCGGCGCGCATGGCGAGCGGGTTGCCGCCGAACGTGGTGCCGTGGTTGCCGGGGCCAAAGATGTGGGCGGCTTTGGGGCCGGCCACCACCGCGCCAATCGGCACACCGGAACCCAGGCCTTTGGCCAGCGGCATCACGTCAGGCTTGATGCCCGACCATTGGTGGGCAAACCATTTGCCGGTGCGGCCCATGCCGCACTGCACCTCGTCGATCATCAGCAGCCAGTCGCGCTCGTCGCAGAGGGCCCGCACTTCGCGCAGGTAGTCGTCCTTCATGCTGTTGATGCCGCCTTCGCCCTGGATGGCTTCAAAAAACACCGCGACCACGTTGGGGTTGTTGGCGGTGGCGGCTTTCAGCGCGTCGATGTTGTTCAGCGGTACCCGGATAAAGCCTTCGACCAGCGGGCCGAAGCCGGCCTGCACCTTCGGGTTGCCGGTGGCGCTCAGGGTGGCGATGCTGCGGCCGTGGAAGGCTTTTTCATAGACGACGATTTCCGGGCGCTCAATGCCTTTGTCGTGGCCGAACTTGCGCGCCAGCTTGAGCGCGGCTTCGTTGGCTTCCAGGCCGGTAGAGCAGAAAAACACGTTTTCCAGGCCCGACAGTTCGACCAGTTTGGCGGCCAGGGTTTCCTGCAGCGGCACATGGTAGTAATTGGAGCTGTGAATGATCTTGGCAATCTGCTCTTGCAGGGCCGGCACCAGCTTGGGGTGGTTGTGGCCCAGGGTGTTGACGGCGATGCCGCCCAGCGCGTCGAGGTAAGCCTTGCCGTTGACGTCCCAGACGCGGCAGCCCTGGCCGTGGTCCAGCGCGATGGGCAGGCGGCCATAGGTGTTCATCACGTGAGGGGAGGCGGCTTCGATGTGCTTGGGCAGGGCTGCGGTCATGGAGAACTCCGGAACAAGGGCTGTGACAGTGTGGAAAATCGGAGGCCCGCGACAAGTGAAGCGGGCCTGGGCTGATTTTAGGCGCAGAGTTTGCGGGCTTTTGTGACGATCCTGCATCACTGCAATGCAGGCGCCTGGCGCCTCCTGATGTTGAAAATCAGGCATCAAGTCTTATATAAGAGTCGCAAATAAGATAGAATTGTTGTGCGGTGCAGCATGGGGTGAATACGATCCCCTTCCCACGTCAGGCGCCGCAAAAACCCTCCATCCGATGGTCTCCAACACCGCCAAAGAAGTCTTCATTCAGGGTATTACCCGCGACGGCAAAACCTTCCGGCCCAGCGACTGGGCCGACAGGTTGTGCGGCGTGATGAGTCATTTCCGCCCGGGCGGCCCGCAGCCCGGCAGCCACCTGACCTACTCCCCCTGGTGCGTGCCCACCGTCATCAACGGCGTCAAGTGTGTGGTCGTTAACTCAGAGCTGCGCGAGGCCGAGCCCATGGCCTGGGACTTCGCCATCAACTTCGCCAAAGACAACGATTTACAGGTGGCCGAAGCCTGTTTAATTCCGGATCCCCCGCGCAAAGACTGAGGTTTTCGAAGCGCCCAACAAAAAAGCCGTCTTTCGACGGCTTTTTTGCTTTGCTGCAGCGCACCCTACAAAACGGCGGACGGTATTTTCGTTAGAAAGATGCCGTCCGGGCGATTTGCCTGATTGCTCAGGCGGCCTTTGCGGGGGCCAGTGCCAGGGCTTTCACCTTGGCGGACAGGCGGCTCTTGTCGCGCGCTGCCTTGTTCTTGTGGAAGATGCCCTTGTCGGCAACCGTGTCCACAATGCTTTGGGCCTTGGCGAACAGGTCCTTGGCTTTGTCTTTGTCACCGGCTGCAACGGCTTTTTCGACGTTTTTCACAGCGGTGCGGTATTTGGAGCGCAGCGAGGTGTTCGCAGCGTTGAGTTTGACGTCCTGGCGGACGCGTTTACGGCCCGACGCGAGGCGGGGGTTCTTTTTCTTGGGTTTGGCGGTAGCCATATATAAATTCCTTTAATCCTGGGGAGGAGTCTGTGGATGTTGCAGCAAAGCCCACGATTATAGCCCCCACAGTCGTTCACTGCGTGTAACTCCTTGCCCCCCCGAGGGGGCCGCCCGCCTGTGGCCCGGCAAAGCCGGTTCCACGGCTCATGCTGGTGAAGAGGGGTTTGACAGTCATTTGCTATCAAATTGGTAGCGACTTTCGCTTGTTTTATAAGGGCTTGAGGCCGATTTGATGCCTGGATTCAGCGCTTTGAGCCGATTTTTCGGCACCGTATCAAGCCAGCTTGACATTGGTTGGGCGGTGCAAGGCCGAGGCTAAACTCCACGGGTGTCCCTATTCAAATCCGCTTCTACCGTCTCCCTTCTGACCCTGGTCTCCCGAATCACCGGTTTGGTGCGGGAACTGCTGATTGCCTCGACTTTTGGCGCCAGCGCCATGACGGATGCCTTCAATGTGGCATTTCGCATTCCCAACCTGTTCCGGCGGCTGTTTGCCGAAGGGGCTTTCAGCCAGGCTTTTGTGCCGGTGCTGGCGGCCACTAAGGCCCAAAACGGCGAAGCCGAGACCAAACTGCTGATAGACCGGGTCGCCACTTTACTGGCCTGGGCGCTGCTTTTGACTTGCGTGGCCGGCGTGGCGGCAGCCCCGGTGCTGGTCTGGGCCATGGCCAGCGGCCTGAAGCAGGAGGCGCGCGGCTTCGAGGCCGCCGTGTTCATGACGCGCTGGATGTTTCCTTACATCGGCTTCATGTCGCTGGTAGCGCTGTCCTCGGGCGTGCTCAACACCTGGCGCCGGTTTGCCGTGCCGGCTGCCACGCCGGTATTGCTCAACCTTTCCATGATTCTGGCGGCCTGGTTGGGCGCTCCCTGGTTCAAGGCACACGGGATCGAGCCGGTTTACGCCCTGGGCGGCGGCGTGATGGTGGGTGGCATCCTTCAACTGGCGGTGCAGGTGCCGGCGCTGTTCCGGCTGGGGCTGCTGCCGCGCATTGGCTGGAACCCTTCTGCGATCAAGGCGGCCTGGGCCGATCCGGCCACCCAAAACATCACCCGGCTCATGGTGCCGGCCCTGCTGGGTGTCAGCGTGGCGCAAATTTCGCTTCTTATCAATACGCAGATCGCTTCGCACCTCACTCCCGGCAGCGTCAGCTGGCTCACTTATGCCGACCGCCTGATGGAGTTCCCGACCGCCATGCTGGGTGTGGCCATCGGTGTCGTGCTGATGCCGCAGCTGTCGGCTGCCAAAGCCGCCGGCGATGCGGCGCGCTATTCGGCCATGCTTGACTGGGGCCTGCGCATCGTGGTGCTGCTGGCCGTTCCCTGTGCCGTGGCCCTGATGACGTTTGCCCAGCCCCTGGTGGCCACGCTTTATCACTATGGTGCTTTTACCGACCGCGACGTGCAGCAGACCACCACGGCCTTGATGGGCTACGGCGCGGGCCTGTTGGGACTGGTGGCCATCAAGGTGCTGGCGCCCGGTTTTTATGCCAGCCAGGACATCAAGACGCCGGTGCGCATTGCGGTGGTCGTCCTGGTGGTGACACAGCTGCTCAATCTGGCGCTGGTGCCGTTTTTGCAACACGCGGGGCTGGCGCTGGCCATCGGTATTGGTGCGCTCATCAATGCGCTCTGGCTGCTGTGGGGGCTCAAGCGGCGCGGCAGCTACACGCCGGCGCCCGGTTGGGGCATGTTTTCGGCACAGGTGGTGGGTGCCAGTGCGTTGCTGGCGGTTTTCCTGCTGTGGGCGGCCGGGGCCGTGAACTGGGTCGGTCTGAAAGGCCAGTACCTGGAGAGAATAGGGCTGCTGGCGCTTGTCCTGATTGCGTCAGGCGCTATTTATTTTATAGCGTTATGGGCGTCGGGCCTGAAGGTGCGAAAACTCCTGAAACACTGAGCTGTCGCCTTTTTCAGACTCTTCAAGGGCATTCCTTGATTCCCTTTTTGCGCCGGTTTATGAGACAGTAGGGTATGCAATTAAATCTGACCGTACCGTCTCCATTGCAGTATTTCTCCAGCCTTGTGGAAAGCGACGAGCATTTCCCCCTGCTGGAGGCCGCCGTCAGCCTGGCGCAGGACGAATACCCCGACCTTGACGTGCAGCAGGTGCTGGGCGACGTAGACCAGTTGCTGGCCCGCCTCAAGCGCCGCCTGCCTGCCGACGCTCCCGCGCTGCAGCGCCTGCGGGCACTGAACCAGTTCTTCTTCCACGACCTGAACTTTGGCGGCAACGTCAATGATTACTACGATCCCGACAACAGCTACCTGAATGCCGTGCTGCGCACACGCCGCGGCATTCCCATCACGCTGGCGGTGCTATGGCTTGAGCTGGCCCTGGGCCTGGGCCTGAACGCGCGCGGCGTGGCCTTTCCCGGGCATTTCATGGTGAAGGTCAACCTGCCCAAAGGCCAGGTTGTGATTGATCCGTTCAGCGGCCAGTCGCTCAGCCGGGAAGAGTTGTCCGAGCGGCTGGAGCCTTTCCGGCAACGCAGCAGTGCCGACGAAGAATTTGAGGTGCCGATGGGCCTGTACCTGCAGTCGGCGCCGCCGCGCGAAATCATCAGCCGCATGCTGCGCAATCTCAAGGAAATCCACAAGACACAGGAA
Organism: Polaromonas sp. P3_A5; assembly: GCF_056403055.1. Classification (NCBI taxonomy): domain Bacteria; kingdom Pseudomonadati; phylum Pseudomonadota; class Betaproteobacteria; order Burkholderiales; family Comamonadaceae; genus Polaromonas; species Polaromonas sp. P3_A5. The sequence continues at coordinate 3,129,633 of NZ_JBFUGF010000001.1, read as the reverse complement.
GACTGGCAGCGCCTGATTCCCGTGCAGGACCGCCTGATCGTTCTGCAGCCCGAAGCATGGACCGAATACCGCGACCGCGGTCTGGCCTGGGCCGCGCATGGCGAGCCCGAGCGTGCCATTGCCGACCTGGAAATCTATCTTGCCAACGCCGAAGACGCGCTTGACATCGACACCATGGCCGAACGGCTGACCCAGCTGCGCCAGAGCCGTCACTGAGTCGCTCTGCCATCTCCCTGGTTTTTCTGCGGCTATTTGCTATTGATTTGATAGCTGCTTACGCTTGTCAGAAGCGCGCTACGGCCACTTTCTATCAAAGAAGTTCGATCTCGCTGAGCGTGAGAAAGCAGCTTTCCCGTGTGATCGCCACAAAGTCTTCCAGCCAGGGCCGGCCTGACATGGCTTGCGTGCACGCAACATAGAGGCGTCCCGTCAGGCCCTTTTTGCCCACCGGCCTTGCGGTCACGTAACCCCGATCCAGGTAACTTTGCACGGCCCATTTGGGCAGGGCGGCGATGCCGCGGCCACTGGCCACCAGTTGCAGCATGGCAATCGTCAGCTCGGTGGTACGGCGCGCAGGCCTGACGCCGGCCGGCTCCAGCACCTGGCGCACCACGTCGAGCATTTCGTCGGGTACCGGGTAGGTGATCAGGGTTTCGTTGGCGAAGTCCCTTGCCGTGAGATGCGTTTTCGCCGTCAGCGCATGCTCATTCGCCAGCAGCGCCATGATTTCAAAGCGGAACAGCGGGTGGAAATCCACGGCTTCGCTGGCGTCTTCTTCCGAGACGATGGCGATGTCGGCGCGGTCCTGCAGCACGAGTGCAATCGGGTCGGGGTGAAAGCCCGAAACAATGTCCAGTTCCACCTCGGGCCAGCGTGAGCGAAACGAATCCATGGCCGGCATCAGCCAGTCAAAACAGGTGTGGCATTCCACAGCGATGCGCAACTGGCCTGAACGCCCTGTCGCCAGCCGCGCCACATCCCGCTCGGCTTCCTCGACTTGCGACAGCACCGCGTCGGCCAGCGCCAGCAGCCTGAGGCCCGTGGTGCTGAACTGCGGGGGTACGGACTTGCGCTCGAACAGCGGCGTGGCGTAGCGCTCTTCGAGCAGCTTGACCTGATGCGAGAGTGCCGACTGCGTGAGGTTGAGCAATTGCGCCGCGCGCACCAGGCTGCCGCTGTCGCGCAGGGCGGTCAGTGTGCGCAGGTGGCGCAGTTCAAGGATGGACGGGCTCATCAGTTATTCCCTGCAGATCGATCAGTAGATTAATCGGTGAATCAATTATTTTCATATTGAAAGGCAATATCTTTCGTTTGAATAATAGTTGAATCTGGCCGACCATGCGTTCTTCTGTGATTGATTTGCATTGGGAGATAACTGGATGGTCCACACACATACCCTGGGTTTTCCGCGCATGGGCGCGAACCGGGAACTGAAATTCGCGCTCGAAAAACACTGGCGCGGCGAGATTGACCTGGCTGCACTGGAAGCCACCGGAGCCGGCCTGCGCGAGCAGCACTGGGCCGTGCAGAAAGAAGCCGGGCTGGACTTTGTCACGGTAGGCGACTTCGCCTTTTACGATCACGTGGCCAATCACATCCAGATGCTGGGTTGCGAACCGGCGCGCTTTGGCTTCACCGGCCGGGAGTCTGCCCTCAGCCGCTACTTCTCCATGGCGCGCGGCGTGAATGCGCACAGCGACCCTACACACAGTGCCGACTGTGCGTGCGCGGATGGCAAGGCGGGCGGCGGCAGCTTCGCGCTGGAAATGACCAAATGGTTTGACACCAATTACCACTACCTGGTGCCCGAATTCAATGCAGGGACGCAATTCAGCCTTGCTTCGGAGCGCCTCTTCGATGAAGTGGCGCAGGCCCAGGGCGCCGGCCACCGGGTCAAGGCGGTGCTGCTCGGGCCACTGAGCTTTCTGCGGCTTGGCAAGGAAAAGACAGGCGGCGATGAGCCCGGCTTTGACCGCTTCAGCCTGCTCGACAAACTGCTGCCGGTTTATGTGCAGATTCTCGGGCGGCTGAAGGCGCAAGGTGTGGAGTGGGTGCAGATGGACGAGCCCATCCTGGGCCTGGATTTGCCGGAGCAGTGGCGCTACGCCTTTGAGCGCAGCTATTCACAGCTTGCCCGCAACGCACCCCAGCTGCTGCTGGCCACCTACTTTTCGCCGCTGGCCGACAACCTGAGGCTGGCTTGCCAGCTGCCGGTGGCGGGCTTGCATGTCGATGCGGTGCGTGCGCCCGAGGAACTGGTGGGGGTGGCCGACTGGCTGCCTGCGCACAAGGTGCTGTCGGTGGGCATTGTGGACGGCCGCAACATCTGGCGCACAGACCCGGACGCGGCGCTGGCAAAGCTGCGCGCGGTGACTGCCAGGCACCAGGGCGAACTCTGGATCGCGCCATCCTGCTCGCTGCTGCACGTGCCTTTCAGCCTTGCAGCCGAGAACGCGCTGGATGCGGAACTGCGCGCCTGGCTCGCCTTTGCTGTGGAGAAACTGGGCGAGCTGCGCATGTTGCGCGCGGCGTTCACGGGAGAAGAGTCTCTGGTTGCCAGGGAGCTCGCTTCAGCCCGCGCGGCTGTTGCGGCGCGCCGGCGCAGCCCCCGTGTGCACCGGGCCGACGTGGCATTGCGTCTTGCACGCAGCGTTGCAGGCGACGATTGCCGCAGCTCACCTTTTCCGGTGCGCCAGGTCCTGCAGCGCGCCCGCCTTGCGCTGCCGCCGCTGCCCACCACCACCATCGGCTCGTTCCCGCAGACGCCGGAGATCCGCGCTGCGCGCGCAGCGTTCAAACGCGGCGAACTCGGCGCGGCGGGCTACCGTGAAAAGATGGAGGCCGAGATTGCGCTGGCCGTACGCAAGCAGGAGGCACTGGGCCTTGACGTCCTGGTGCATGGGGAAGCCGAGCGCAACGACATGGTGGAGTACTTCGGCGAGCAGCTTGACGGTTTTGCCTTCACGGCCAACGGCTGGGTGCAGTCCTACGGCTCGCGCTGCGTCAAGCCGCCGGTGATCTTCGGCGATGTGGCCAGGCCTGCGCCCATGACGGTCGAATGGACGGCCCATGCGCAGAGCCTGACAAAGCTGCCGATGAAAGGCATGCTGACCGGCCCCGTCACCATCCTGCAATGGTCCTTTGTGCGCGACGACCAGCCGCGCAGCCTGACCTGCGAGCAGATCGCCTGGGCCATACGCGACGAGGTGGTGGACCTTGAGAGGGCCGGCATCGGCATCGTCCAGATCGACGAGCCGGCCATTCGCGAAGGATTGCCGCTGCGCCGTGCGAGCTGGGCCGCGTACCTGCGCACCGCCACGCGGGCTTTTCGCATCAGTGCCTCGGGTGTGCGCGACGAGACGCAAATCCACACCCACATGTGCTACGCCGAATTCAACGACATCCTGCCGGAAATCGCAGCAATGGACGCCGACGTGATCACCATCGAGACCAGCCGTTCCGACATGGAACTGCTGCGCGGCTTTGGCGCCTTCAGGTATCCCAATGAAATCGGGCCGGGCGTATATGACATCCATTCACCGCGCGTTCCCAGCGTGGACGCCATGGTGCGCTTGCTGCGAAAGGCCGCCAGCGTGATCCCGGCGGAAAACCTCTGGATCAATCCCGACTGCGGGCTGAAAACGCGGGGCTGGCCGGAAACCGAAGCGGCGCTCGGCAACATGGTGCGGGCCGCGCAAGAAGTGCGCAAGGAACTGGCGGCTTCCTGACGCGGTGCGCCCGGAGGGAGGGCGAATCAGGTGCCGCGCTTGAGGAAATGCGGAATCTGCATGCCGTCAGGAGAGTCCACATTGCGCGACATGGCCGGCGCCGTGCTGACCTGCACAGGCCGGCCGACCGCGCGTGCGGTACTTTGTGCGGACATGCGCGCGCCATGCACCAGGGATTCCTGCGCGGGCATGAGGCTGTTGGGGAGCGAGCTGCCCAGGCGCGCGGACGCGGCTTTGGCTGCGGGCGGTGGGTTGAGCAGCCGGGCACCCAGCGTTGCGGCGGTCGAGGGCAGGGGCGCGATCATCCGGACCGGGGCTTTGGCCGGCACCGTCGCGTGCCCCCTTTCGGGCGCGTCGTTGGCGGCTTGCGGCGGATACAACGTGGGGCGCAGCCACTCCAGGATCGGTTGCCACTGCTGCAGGTCTTGCGTTGCGGCGCTGGCCGGCAGGTCAAATATCGTCATTCCGCGCTCCAGGCTGCGCACATACAACTGGGTTTCGCGCAGGGCACCCAGGAAAGGCATGCCAAGGCTTTCAGACCACGCCTGCAGCGTTTTTGCGGCACTGGTGCGCCCGTCGATGCGCATGCCCACCGTGGCGAGCCGGCAGCGGCCGCTGGCCACGCGCGGCATGGCCATCAGCTCGGCGTGGCACTGCGCGGCCGATTCACGGTCAAACATCGAATTGCACACCGGCATGACGATGACATCGGCAAACATCACCACGCGCGCCAGCTCAAAGCCGTGCATGCCGCCCGGCGTGTCAAGCACCACGTGCGTGATGCCGGTGGGCACACGCAGCATGTTTTTCTGGTCGACGGCCCAGGGCGCTATGGCGGGCAACGCGGGGTCCCGGCGCTTGAGCCAGCTTCGCGCCGACTGCTGGCGGTCTACATCGCCCAGCATGACCGAGCTGCCATTGCGCGCGCACCAGGCGGCGATGTGCGCGGCCAGCGTGCTCTTGCCACTGCCTCCCTTGCGGTTGACGACTGCGATAACCGGCATGACTGCTCCAAAGACGGATCGATGGAACAGTTTGATACATAACTAACGAAAAGTCCAGTGACCCCAAGCGCCATGGGCGCACGCAGCTAGTGTTTTTGTAGCAAAACGGCCCGACCGAGGGAAGCGGACGGCCCCGGATCGTGGGGCGCGAGAGGGCGGTTGCGGCAGATTTAACCGACGGTGACGGCGGCGCCGTCACCCTTGGGCGCGATCACACCGATTTCATACACCTGCTCGCCGGCGTCACGCAGGGTTTTGGCTGTGGCTTGCGCATTGGCGGCGTCCACCACCACGACCATGCCGATGCCGTTGTTGAAGGTGCGGTTCATCTCGAAGTCGTCGATACCGGCGGTTTTTTGCAGCCAGGCAAACAGCTCGGTTTGTGGCCAGCTGCCCTTTTTGAGATGGGCGGCCGTGCCTTCGGGCAGCACGCGCGGAATGTTTTCGAGCAAGCCGCCGCCAGTGATGTGGGCCAAGGCCTTGATGGGATGCGCAGCAAGCGCGGCCAGCACGTTCTTGACGTACAGGCGGGTGGGCTCCATCAGGGCCTGCTTGAAGGGCTTGCCGTCAAGCTTTGCCGGAGCCGCAGCGCCGGCGCGTTCAATGCATTTGCGCACCAGGCTGAAACCGTTGGAATGCACGCCGCTGCTGGCCAGGCCCAGCACCACGTCGCCGGGTTTCACGTCCTTGCCGGTCAAAATTTTGGACTTTTCGACCGCGCCGACAGCAAAGCCGGCCAGGTCATATTCGCCAGACGGGTACATGCCGGGCATTTCGGCGGTCTCGCCGCCAATGAGGGCGCAGCCGCTCAGCTCACAGCCCTTGGCAATGCCGCCCACCACAGCCGCGGCCGTGTCCACATCCAGCTTGCCGCAGGCGAAGTAGTCCAGAAAAAACAGCGGCTCGGCGCCTTGCACCAGCACGTCGTTGACGCTCATGGCCACCAGGTCTATGCCCACGGTGTCGTGCATCTGCCATTCAAAGGCCAGCTTGAGTTTGGTGCCCACGCCGTCGGTGCCGCTGACCAGCACGGGCTCCTTGTAGCGCTTGGGCACCTCAAACAGGGCGCCAAAACCGCCAATACCCGCCAAAACGCCTTCCCGCATGGTCTTTTTGGCCAGCGGCTTGATGCGTTCGACCAGCGCGTCACCTGCGTCGATGTCGACGCCTGCGTCTTTGTAGCTCAGGGGGGAAGTGGAGGAGGTGGTCATGTGTCGGCTTTGATGCAGTGGGAGGGCAGGCGGTCAGAAGGCGGATTTGCAGCCCGGAAGCGGCCTGCAAGCCCGATAGAATTCAGCCTGAGATTCTAAAGGCTGCCCATCAGGCGCCTTTCGGGCCTTTCCAGGGACTTTTTCCAGGGTTCCTTCCGGCAAGCTCAACCCAAGGCTGTATGCAATTCACCACCACCCAAAAACGCGCCGCCACCTGGTGCGCCATCGCCGCGCTGGTCATCCTGGCGCTGTGGCTGCTGGGGCCGGTGCTGGCGCCCTTTGTCATTGCAGCCGTCCTGGCCTATGCATTGACGCCGCTCGTGAACCGGCTGGACGACATGGGCAAGGGCCGCCTGCCGCGCGTGGTGGCGGTGGTGCTGGTGGAGTTCCTCTTCATCGTGGCGCTGCTCGGCCTCTTTTTGCTGATTGTGCCCATCATGGCCAAGGAGCTGCCCGTGCTGCGCGAGCAAGTGCCGCTGCTGGCCGACAGGCTCAACACCAGCCTGGCGCCATGGCTGGCGCAGTTCGGCATCCATGTCGCGCTGGACGTCGGCAGCATCAAGGCCTTTGTGCTCAAGTACCTCAATGCCAATTTTGAAGACCTGTTCGGCTCGCTGATGTCGTCACTCAAGCTGGGCGGCAGCGTGGCGCTGGCCATCATCGGCAATGCCGTGCTGATTCCCGTGGCGCTGTTTTACCTGCTGATGGACTGGGATAAATTTGTTGCCCGTGTGCTTGAACTGGTGCCGCCGCACCTGCGCGCGGGTTTTGACAGCTTCACTGACGAAGCCGACTCGGTGCTGGGTCAATACCTGCGCGGCCAGCTGCTGGTCATGCTGATCATGGCGGTGTTTTATGCGGTGGGGCTGGCGCTGTTCGGTCTGGATCTGGCCCTGCCCATCGGCGTTTTCACGGGCCTGGCGATGTTCATCCCTTACCTGGGCTTTGGCCTGGGCCTGATGCTGGCGGTGCTGGCCGGCCTGCTGGAATTCGCTTCGCTCAAGGCGCTCGTCATGGTCGCCGTGGTCTACGGCATCGGGCAACTGGTGGAAAGCCTGTACCTCACGCCGCGCCTGGTGGGCGAGCGCATTGGCCTGCACCCGCTGGCGGTGATTTTTGCCTTGCTGGCTTTCGGCCAGATGTTCGGCTTTGTCGGTGTGCTGGTGGCGCTGCCGGCCAGTGCGGTGCTGCTGGTGGGCATACGCCGCATTAAAGCCAGCTATATGGCCAGCCGGCTTTACAACAAGGCCGGCTAAGGCTGAACAGGGTCAGGATGAACGCATGGCGGGCATGAAACAGATTGCGCTGGACATCGGGCTGGCTTCAGCCCCGTCGTTCGCCAATTTTTTTGGCGGGCCGAACGAAGCCGCGCTCCGGCACCTGGAGCTGTGGGCCGGCAACACGCTGCGATCGCCGGTGCCAACCTACCTCTGGGGTGAGGCCGCCAGCGGCAAAACGCATTTGCTGAAAGCCGTGCGCGAAGCGCTGCGCGAGCAGGGTGCTGCCAGCGGCTGGATGGACGCCTCCATGCTCGAGCCGCCCGAGTTCAACGAATCCTGGGCGGCCGTCATCCTGGACGACTGCCATCTCTACACCGCCGTGCAGCAGCAGGCGGCCTTCAACTGGTTTGTCAACGCGCTCAGCGCGCCCGACGGACGTCCGCGCTGGGTGCTGGCCGCCGGCCAGATGCCGCCGGCCGACCTGGCGCTGCGCGAAGACCTGCGCACCCGGCTGGGCTGGGGCCATGTGTTTGCCCTGCAGGCCTTGACCGAACCCGAGCGGCGCGCCGTGCTGCGGCGCGAGGCCGATGCGCGGGGCGTGTTTTTGAGCGACGAGGCCATGGATTTCATGCTGACCCGCTTTTCGCGCGACCTGGGCAGCCTGATGCAGCTGCTTGACCAACTGGATGCATACGCCCTGCAAACCAAACGGGCCATCACGATTCCCTTGATCAAATCGATGCTGGAGAGCGAATAAGTGACTGTGACTGCGAAATGACTGCTTCCCGCAAGATTGCTTTATTTGACCTGGATCACACGCTGATCCCTATCGATTCCGATTACGAATGGGGCGAATTCACCATTGCGCTGGGCTGGTGCGACAGCACCGAGTTCAAGCGCCGCAACAATGAATTTTTTGAGCACTACCGCGCCGGCACGCTCGACATCCACGAATACGTGCGCTTTGCCACTGAAGCCATCCGCAAGCAGGGTGCTATCAATTCAGGAGCGGGTCACGCAAGTTTCATGCGGGACGTGGTGCAAAAAGCCATCACAAAACAGGCGCTGGCGCTGGTCGATGGCCACAGGGCCGCGGGCGATGAACTGGTCATCGTCACTGCCACCAACGAGTTCGTCACGCGGCCCATCGCCGACGCTTTCGGGGTGAAAGAGCTGATCGCGGTCGAGCTGGAGCGCGACGCCGACGGCTGGGTGACCGGCGAGATCAGCGGCACGCCCTCGGCGCGCGAAGGCAAGGTCACCCGCGTGGAACAATGGCTGGCAGCCCGCCAACTCGGCTGGAGCGACGTGGAAACCACGTTCTACACCGACTCCATGAACGATATTGCCCTGCTGGAGAAGGCCACCCACCCCGTCGCGACCAACCCGGACGAGCGCCTGCGGGCGCTGGCGACAGAGCGCGGATGGCGCATACTTGACCTGTTTATCTAGTTATCCATGATCAAAAAATTTATCGACAAGCTGTTTGGCAAATCTGACAGCACGGATCCCGGCGCCAAGCGGGTCAAAAAATCACCTTTCGGCCAGCGCCAGGATGTCACCGTCAAGGAACACGGCATCGATGTCTCGCTGGTGGACGACCGCGCCATGGACGTGGTGCGCACCCTGAAAGACGCCGGTTACGAGGCCTATATCGTCGGCGGCGCGGTGCGCGACCTGCTGGTCGGCCTGCGTCCCAAGGACTTTGACGTCGCCACCGACGCCACGCCCGAGCAGGTCAAGTCGCTGTTCCGCCGCGCCTTCATCATCGGCCGACGCTTTCGCATCGTGCACGTTATTTATGGCCGAGGGCGTGAGCACGAAGTGATCGAGGTCTCGACCTTCCGCGCGCATCTCGACAGCAGCCTGGCCGAGCAGGTCGGCGGCAACGAGCGCACCAGCAAGAGCGAACTGGCCGGCATGAAGCACGCGGTCGACGCCTCAGGCCGCGTGCTGCGCGACAACGTCTGGGGCCCGATCGAGCAGGACGCCGCGCGCCGCGACTTCACCATCAACGCGATGTACTACGACCCGGAAACGCAGGTCGTGGTCGACTATCACAACGGCATCAAGGACGCCAAGAAAAAGATCATCCGCATGATCGGCAACCCGGCCGTGCGTTACCGCGAAGACCCGGTGCGCATCATCCGCGCCGTGCGTTTTGCCGCCAAGCTCAGCGCGCTGGGCTTCAAGTTTGAAGACAAGACCGTGGCCCCGCTGCGCGAGATGAAGGGCCTGCTGGCCGACGTGCCGCAGTCGCGCCTGTTTGACGAAATGCTCAAGCTGCTGCAGACCGGCCATGCGCTGGCCAGCATCGCGCAGCTCAAGTTCCTGGGCCTGGGAACCGGCATTTATCCGCTGCTCGACGTGGTGGTGGAAAACGCTGACGAACCTTTTCTGAAGCTCGCCCTGCAAGACACCGACCGACGCGTCGGCGAAGGCAAACCGGTGGCGCCCAGCTTTTTGCTGTCGTGCGTGCTGTGGTTTGATGTGCGTGAGGGCTGGGAACGGCGCAAAAAGCGCGGCGAGCACCTCATGCCCGCGCTGCAGGATGCGATTGACGATGCCTTCAACGCCAAGATCGGCGATGTCTCGGGCCGCGGCAAGCTGGGCACCGACATGCGCGAGATCTGGACCATGCAGCCACGCTTTGAAAAACGCACGGGCAGCGCACCGTATTCGTTGCTCGACCAACCGCGCTTTCGCGCCGGCTTTGACTTTTTGCGCCTCCGCGCGCAGACCGGCGAGATCGAAATGGAGCTCGCCGAGTGGTGGGAGAAATTCAGCACCGCCTACGACGACGAGCGCCACGCCATGATTGAAGAGGCGCGCCAGGCGCAGCAGAACAAACCGCAGCCGCCTCGGGTTCGCGTCAAGCGGCCTGATGGCGAGCCTGGTTTGGGCCAGACAAGCCATGCCGAACGCACCGTGCCCGATGCGGCTGATGCATCCGGCGAACAGGGCGACGTCGCACCCGCCAAAAAACGCCGCCGCCGCCGCAAGCCGGCCAACCGTGGCGGCGCAGGTGGGGCTGAAGGCGCAGGCGGCGAGGCTGCTGCTTCGCCTTCATCGGACAGCACTCCCAACGCCTGACGGCCGCATGGTTTGCGCCTACGTTGCCCTGGGCGCCAACCTCGGTGATGCTGCGGCTGCACTGCGGCAGGCCGTCCAGGCGATAGACCAACTGCCGCTCACGCAAGTTCGCCAATCTTCCAGCCTCTATAAAACGGCACCGCTGGACACCGACGCAGGCCAAGAATCTGCGGCACCCGGCAACGACTACCTCAACGCCGTCGTTGAACTGGAAACCGGCCTGACCGCACCCGACTTGCTGAGCCATCTGCAGCAAATCGAGCAGCAAGCCGGCCGCGAAAGACCGTACCGAAATGCGCCTCGCACTTTGGACCTCGACCTGCTGCTTTATGGAAGCGCTCGCATAGAGTCAGAGCACCTCACTTTGCCCCATCCGCGCATGTGGCAACGCGCCTTTGTGCTGCTGCCGCTGGCAGAAATTTGTCCCGGCCTTGTCAGCAATTCAAAACTGAAGGCCGTTGAAGGTCAGCGGATCGAGAAATTTTCGGTTCTATAAAGAAAGGTCACATGGCAGCTTTAAAACGATCGGCTCGAATCAGCATTGCAGTGCTCGTCTGCATACTTGTTTTTGGCTGCGCCAGCACAACTGTCACGCTCCAACCGTCGCCGCAGCTACCTATTTGCTCGCCTTCGGCTAACGCGCTCGTCGTCTGGGCAACTCAGTGGAGGCCCGACCAAAAAGATGTCCGGGCGCGCGAGGAAGCTGCTGCAATTGGCATCGAGGAATTCCTGGCTCAGTCTGGGTGTTTCGCTCACTCGGAGCTGCGGCGGGTTGCGGACCTGACCCAACCGACAGTGCGCTCGCAATTGGCAACCGCACCTGCTTCCTTTACGCGCTTTGTCGGCATTGAGGTTCGCGAACTGGGCCCCACGGTCAAGCTGTTATCCTCCGCTGCGTTCGTTGAGGGCGGAACAGAGGCCGTATTCCAGGTCGTGGCGTACTCGCCCGATTCAGGGACCGAACAACGCCAGTATCTGGTTCATTGGCGCAACGGTGGACCCGGTGTCATCAAAGGAGTGGCCGGCCTTCCCGTTGACATGCAAGCCGCCTTGCGCGCTGGGTTGCAGCCACCCAGCGCGCAGAAGTGATACCCAGCCTCTCGATGGCTTTGCAACGCTAGGGCGCCAGCCGTTCACGCAACCAAGCCCCATCATCCTGCAGCGTATACCGCAGCCGGTCATGCAGCCGGCTCTTGCGGCCTTGCCAGAACTGCCAGTTGTCGGGCTTCAGGCGGTAGCCGCCCCAGTGCGGCGGGCGCGGGGGCTGCAGCAAGAATTTGGCGCCGTATTTGGCCGCATTGGCCACCAGCACGCTGCGGCCGGAAATCACTTCGCTTTGCGGGCTGGCCCAGGCGCCTATGCGGGAGTCGAGCGGGCGGCTGCTGAAGTAGGCGTCGCTTTCTTCGGCGGAGACTTTTTCCACGACGCCTTCAATGCGAACCACGCGTTCAAGCTCTGTCCAGTGAAATTGCAATGCCGCATACGGGTTGCCGGCCAGTTCCTGGCCCTTGCGGCTGTCGTAGTTTGTAAACCAGGTGATGCCGTGCTCGTCGTAGCCCTTGATCAGCACGATGCGGGTAGAGGGGCGCAGGTTGCTGGCCACGGTGGCCAGTGTCATCGCGTTGGGCTCGGGCACTTCGGCGGCGATGGCTTCTTTCAGCCACTGGTCGAATTGCTGGAGCGGGTCTGCGGCTGATGCGTCTTCGTTGAGTTCGGCGCGTTCGTAGCTTTTGCGTAGGTCGGCAATGGAGAGGGTAGGCTGGCTCATGGCTCTGATTGTGCCCGCAGAGGCCATGTCCTTGCCTGCGGTAGACCTCGGTAGACCTCGGTAGACCTCGGTAGAGGGCGGGCTTGATACCGAATTAATATTCGTTTATATTCACACCCTTCCATGAAACCCAAAGACGACGAAAAGCAGCGAGCGATCGCCGAGGCCACCTTCAACCTGGTGGCCCAGACCGGCCTGAGCGGCCTGACCATGGCCGACATTGCCCGCACGGCCGGCATCGCCACCAGCACGCTGTACGTCTATTACCCGTCCAAGGACGAGCTGATCAGCCAGCTCTATGAAGAAGCCAAAACCGCCACCATGCAGCGCCTGATGGATGGTGTCATACCCGGGACTCCATTGCGCAGCCGTGTGCGCCGACTCTGGGGCAACCTGCTGCGGCACCGGCTGGAGCGTTATGCCGAGGTCGTGTTCCAGGAGCAGTATTACAACTCTCCCTGGTTCACGCAGGGCAACCGCGAGTTGTCGACCCGACTGGCGGCGAGCTTCTTTGCATTGATCGAGGAGGGCCAGAAGCAGGAGATTTTCAAGCCTGTGCCCTTGCCGTTGTTAACGGCCACCCTGGTGGGCTCGGTGCGGGAAACTGCCAACCTGATACGCACCCAGGTGCTGCCCGACGACGAGGCGGTGCACCAGGCGGCTTTTACCCTGTGTTGGGACGCCATCAAGGCCTGAATCTTTGAAACGCCTCTGAAAGGCAATACCCCTCATTTCTGCATGCCCAAGTTTTTACGGATAAAACCCTGATTTAAGCGAATATAAATTCGACAAGTAGCCTCCCTTTTTTTCTCACTTTTTTTCTCCCTTTTGATTTCCCACTAACAAAAACCGCAAGGAGTTCCACGATGCCCACCCTCAACATCAACGGCAAGGACGTATCCGTCAACGCCGACCAATCCACCCCTATTCTCTGGGCCCTGCGTGACACGCTGGGCATGACAGGTACGAAGTTCGGCTGCGGTGCGGCGCTGTGCGGCGCGTGTACCGTGCATCTCAACGGCGCGGCCATACGCTCGTGCATCACGCCGATTTCTGCCGCTGCCGGACAGAAGATCACCACCATCGAAGCGGTGGCCACCGACCGCGTCGGCAAAGCCGTGCAGGACGCCTGGGTCAAGCATGACGTGGCGCAGTGCGGCTATTGCCAGAGCGGCCAGGTGATGAGCGCCACCGCCTTGCTCAAGTCCAACGCCAAACCGAGCGATGCCGACATCGACGGCGCCATGGCCGGCAATATCTGCCGCTGCGGCACCTATGTGCGCATTCGCGCTGCCATCAAAGACGCCGCCCAGGCACTGGCTTAACTGGTTTAAAGAAGGAGAACACCATGTATTCCAACGCCACAGACACCTTCGACATCGCCGCTCAACTGCCAAAAGGCCTTCAAGCCCTTATGCATAAAGCGCAAGCAGCTACCAAAACCATAGCAGATGCTGAACTGCCTCGCCGCAGTTTCCTCAAGGTTGCAACCGCCGGTGGCTTTGCACTCGGCGCTTTTCCGATGCTGACGCAAGCGCAAACCATGGCCACGGCGGGTGCGCCGGCGGCATCCAGCCTCAAGCCGACCCAGCAGCCCTCGGCCTTTGTGCGTATCGACAAGGACGGTACGGTGACCGTCACCATCAACCGGCTCGACTTCGGGCAGGGCGTTCAGACCGGCTTGCCGATGATCCTGGCGGAAGAGCTGGATGCTGACTGGGCTTTGGTCAAAAGCCAGCACGGCAATGCCGACCCGGCTTATGTGGATCCGGCTTTCGGCATGCACCTCACGGGCGGCTCGGGCTCGATCAAAAACTCCTACACGCAGTACCGCGAGCTGGGCGCGCGCACCCGCGCCATGCTGGTCTCGGCCGCCGCGCAGCAATGGGGGGTTGATGCAAGCAGCCTGCGCACGCAGCAAGGCGTGGTGATTGGCCCCGGCGGCAAGCGCCTGACGTACGGTGAGCTGGCCGAAGCGGCCATGAAGCTGCCGGTGCCGGAGGCCGTCACGCTCAAGGATCCGAAACAGTTCCGCATCATCGGCAAGCCCACGGGCCGGCTCGATGCCCGTGCCAAATCCACCGGCGGCCAAAGCTACGGCATCGACGTGCGCCTGCCCGGCATGCTGACAGCCGTGGTGGCGCATCCGCCGGTGTTTGCCGGCAAGCTCAAGTCGCTGGACGACACCGCGGCCAAAGCCGTTCCCGGCGTGAAGGCCGTGCTGCGCGTGCCGCTGGACCGCGGCGGCGAGGGCGTGGCGGTGGTGGCCGAGGGCTACTGGGCCGCCAAGCAGGGCCGCGACGCGCTCAAGGTCGAGTGGGACACCAGCGGCGTCGAGAAGGTCGACAGCGTGCAGCAACTGGCCAGCTACCGCGCGCTGGCGCAGAAAACCGGCGCACTCAAATACAAGGACGACATCAGCAAGCTGGCGTCAGCACCCAGGAAGATCAGCGCCGAGTTTGTCTTTCCTTACCTGGCTCACGCACCCATGGAGCCGCTCAATTGCACGGTGCAGCTGAGCGGGCAGGGCGCGGACGCGAAAGCCGAACTCTGGCTGGGCACGCAGATGCCGGGGCTGGACGCGCTGGCCGCCTCCAAGGCGCTGGGCGTGGCGCCGCAAAACGTCAAGATGAACGTGCAGATGGCCGGCGGCGGCTTTGGCCGGCGCGCGATTGCCACCAGTGATTACGTGGTGGAAGCCTGCAATGTCGCCAGGGCCGCACGTGGCGCCGGGCTGACGGCCGCGGTGCGCACACTGTGGAGCCGCGAGGACGACATCAAGGGTGGCTACTACCGTCCCATGCATGTGCACCGCGCCGAGATCGGCTTTAACGACAAAGGCGAGATCCTGGGTTGGGACCACGTCATCGTCGGCCAGTCCATCGTCGGCGGGACGCCGTTTGAAGGTTTTATGGTCAAGGATGGTGTGGACGGCACCATGGTTGAAGGCATGAAGGAGCCTTACGATATCCCGATGCGGCTGTCCGTACATCACCCCAAACTCAATGTGCCGGTGCTCTGGTGGCGCAGCGTGGGTTCTACCCACACGGCGTACGTCATGGAAACGTTGATTGACGAAGTCGCGCGCAGCAGCGGGCAAGACCCTGTGGCCTGGCGCATGAAGCAGTTTGGCAGCAAGCACCCGCGCCACGCGGCCGCGCTGCAGCTGGCGGTCGACAAATCCGGTTACGGCAAACGCACTTTGCCCGCCGGGCGCGCCTGGGGCGTGGCGGTGCATGAGTCGTTCAACACCGTGGTGGCTTATGTGGTCGAGGCATCCGTCAAGGACAACACGCCGGTGCTGCACGGCATCACTGCAGGCGTGCATTGCAACCTCGCCATCAACCCGACCAGCATTGAAGCGCAGGTACAGGGCGCGGCGCTGATGGGTTTGTCGATGTGCCTGCCGGGTGCGGCCATCACGCTCAAGGACGGTGTGGTCGAGCAAAGCAACTTCGGCGACTTTCCCGTGCCGCGTATCACCGACATGCCGACGGTTGCCGTCTTCATCGTGCCTAGCGCCGATGCGCCCACGGGTCTGGGCGAGCCCGGCCTGCCGCCGTTGGCCCCCGCCTTTGCCAATGCGATCGCCAAGCTCACAGGCAAGCCGGCGCCGCGCGAGCTGCCCTTCAAGCTGGCGTGATGGCAGGCGGCAAGCCCACGGTGCTGGTGCTGGCCTCAGGCCGGGGTGAGCGCTTTGCCGCGTCGGGTGGCGGCACGCACAAGCTGCAGGCGCTGCTGGCCGGCAAGCCGGTGCTGCAGCACACGCTGGACGCCGTGGCTGCCAGCGGCTTGCCCTGGCACCTGGAAGATGCCGGCCACCCTGGCATGGGCGACTGCATCGCGGCCGCCGTGCGGGCCACGCCCGAAGCTGCGGGCTGGTTGATTTTGCCGGGTGATTTGCCGATGGTGCAGGCCGCCACGCTGCAGGCAGTGGCCGACGCGCTGGCGCAGCACGCGGTGGTGGTGCCGGTGTTCAGGGGCACGCGCGGCCACCCGGTCGGGTTTTCGGCCGCGTGCCGCGATGCCTTGCTGGATTTAAAGGGGAATCAGGGTGCTGCGCCCGTTGTACGGGCGCAAGCAGCTATCAATTCTGTAGCATTCATTGACGTGACCGATGAAGGCACAGTCACCGACATCGACACGCTGGACGACCTGCGGCGTGCTGAGGAACGACTCTCCACGCGCTGATTGCGAAGTAAACGCCAGCCCGAGAGACGGCGAACCACCGTGGCGGGCTCATCCAAGCCGGGGCCGCGGAACCGGCTTCGCCGGGCCGCAGGCGCAGCGCCCCCTCGGGGGGCAGAGAGCTACGCGAAGCGAGCGAACGTGGGGGCTAGCTTCTAATCACCGCGCAAGCCAGCCTTGGCCCGGAATTGCCGGTGGGCTGGGTCTTGTAGTCGTCGGGGTCGCGGTGAACGATCAAGCCCTTGCCCACAATATCGGTTGTGCCGCTGCCGACCGAAAGGGTCTTTGATTCAAAGCTGAATTTCGCGACGCCGCTGGCATCGGCTTTCAGGCTGGGCAGGTCGCCGGTGTGGTGGGCCATGTCGGCATGGCTACCATGCTGCTGGCCGGTGGGGTTGAAGTGCCCGCCTGCGCTCATGCCGTCACCGCTGGAGCAATCGCCTTTTTCATGCACATGAAAGCCGTGCTCGGCATTGGGCTTGAGGCCGCGTATCTCGCCTGAGACCAGCACCTTGTCGCCGCTCTGCACGAAGCTGACGGTGCCGGAGGCGGTATTGCCGGTGGTGCTTTGCAGCTGGGCCACGGCGCGCGGGCCGCTCATGGATGAGGCGCAGGCGGCCAGTACAAAGGCGGCGACAAGGGCGGTGGCGAGTGGTGCCAGGTGGTATTTCATGATGCAGGTCTCCTGATGGTTGATTCAGTGGCTGACTGTAGGGCGCCTTGTCCCTGCTGACAAGGCCGGGGCCTCCGCTGTCTGGGCCTATTTGGCCAGCTCCAGCAGCTTCCCCAGCGCGTGGTCGTGAATTCCCAGGGTTTTAAGTTTGTCGTAGGTGAGTTGCGCATATTCGCGCGTGGTGCCGTAGCGCCCGCACGAGTCCGAAAAGATCTGCCGGTAAACGTCTTCGCTGAGCACGCCCGTATGGTTGGGGCTGCGCTTGGACAAGGTGAAGGCCAGCGCCCGCACATTGCCCTCTGCAGTCTGGCAGCGCAGCCACTTGGGGTCGTACACGCCATTGGGCATTTCGCGTTCCCACAGCGCGGGCAGGGCGCCGGCAACCTGCGCCTGCGGTATCCGAAACACCATCCCCTTGCAGCTGCCGCCATGCAGCAGGCCGAACACCAGGCCCGGGCATTCCGGCGTGCCGCGGTTCAGGCGGCTCCACATCTTCAGGGCGCGGTGGTAGCCGTGGATGGTCGCAAAACGCTCCTCGGCATGTTCAAACTCCGGGCGCCAGATGAGCGAGGCATAGGCGAAGATCCAGAGATCGCTTTGGCCGCCCCATTCGCGGATGACGGTCTCAAGCATGTGGTCCGGGTTGCGGGAAACGCTGATGCCGGGGCTGGCGGCTTGTTGGGCTGAATTTTCCACAGCCGCACTTTACAATGCGCTGAGTTTTTGTGACGGATTTAGTGACGGGAGTGGGCAATGTTTTCTCAGGACGATGAGGGCCAGCAAGGCTTGGTGTTGGCGGTCGTTCTCGGCCTCGTGGCTTTCGTGATCGCGCTGGTGGTGGGGCTTTGCATGCATCGGGTCGGCCGGGCGCCTTCCGCCGCTGTTGCCCCTGCCCAAATATCCCTGCCCGTGCCAGAGGTGGCGCCGACGCCTGCCGAGCCAGCCAGCACCGTGGACCATGCCGCGAACATTGCCGGCCGGGCTTCGCAGGCTGCAGCCGACGCCGCCAGCGTGAAGGTGGAGCAAGGCGCGGTGCGGTTTTATTTTGCCTCGGGCGATGCAGACCTTGCGGACGGTGCGGGTGCTGCCCTGGGTGAAGTGGTCAAGGCCGCCAAGGCTGGCCGCACGCTGGTGATCACCGGTTTTCACGATGCCACAGGGGACGCCCAGAAAAATGCAGCGCTTGCCCGGCAGCGGGCCCTTGCCGTGCGCGAGGCACTGAAGCAGGCCGGTGTTTCCGATCGCCAGATTGTGCTGAAAAAACCCGAGCAGCTTGTAGGCGGCGGCAGCGACGCCGAAGCGCGGCGTGTGGAAATTACCCTCCAGTAAAGCCGCACTCACGGGTTGTTTCAGAACTTTGCAGAGCAGCTTTTGGGCTGCGTTTCGTAACCACGTAGTAACCATGTGGCGGTAAACAGGCCGGTAACCCGTTACCATAGAGTCAGTAATAAAGTTACATACCCAGTGACTTGACCATGACCGGAGTTACAACATGGCCCTTCACCCCGCAGTTTTAAAAATCACCGCCCGCATCGCAGAGCGCAGCCTTCCCACGCGCAACGCCTACCTTGCACACCTGCGCGCTGCCGCCACCCGCGAACCCGGCCTGGACCGTATGGGTTGCGCCAATGTGGCGCATGCCTTTGCCGGCATGCCGCTGGACGACCGCTTCAAGGTGGTGGCCGAGCGCAAGCCCAACATTGGCATCGTCACTGCCTACAACGACATGTTGTCGGCGCATACCCCGCTGCAGGCCTACCCGGCCTTCATCAAGGACGAAGCCCGCAAGCTGGGCGCTACGGCGCAGGTGGCCGGTGGCGTGCCCGCGATGTGCGACGGCGTGACGCAAGGCACCAGCGGCATGGAGCTCAGCCTTTTCAGCCGCGACGTGATTGCCATGAGTACGGCCGTTGCGCTGTCGCACGACATGTTCGACGCGGCGCTGATGCTGGGTGTATGCGACAAGATCGTGCCGGGCCTCTTGATAGGCGCGCTGCAGTTCGGGCATCTGCCTACGGTGTTTGTGCCGGCCGGGCCCATGACATCGGGCATTCCCAACAAGGAAAAAGCCCACGTGCGTGAGCAGGCCGCGCAAGGCCTGGTCGGCCGTGACGCCCTGCTTGATTCCGAGTTCAAGTCCTATCACAGCCCCGGCACCTGCACCTTCTACGGCACCGCCAACAGCAACCAGCTGCTGCTTGAAGCCATGGGCCTGCACGTGCCGGGCACTGCGTTTGTGAACCCCGGCAACGCACTGCGTGAGGAGCTCACGCGCGAGGCGGCACGCACCGTGCTGGGCATCGTCAAGGCGAAGCGCTTTGCGCCCATCGGCCAGATCGTCGATGAAAAAGCCATCGTCAATGCCATGGTCGCGCTGCTCGCCACTGGCGGCTCCACCAATCACCTGATCCATTGGGTAGCCGTCGCGCATTCGGCCGGCATTGTGATCGACTGGAATGATTTTTCCGACCTCTCCGATGTGGTGCCGACGCTGGCCCACGTCTACCCCAACGGCAGCGCCGACGTGAACCAGTTCCAGGCCGCAGGCGGCCCCGGCTTCATCATTCGCGAATTGCTGGACGCGGGCTTCATGCATGAAGACGTGCTCACGGTGCGTGAAGGCGGCATCCGCGAATACACACGCGAACCGGCGCTGGCCGGCGCGGCGCTTGCCTGGCACGACGTGGGCGCTTCCAAAGACGAAACCATCGTGCGCACACCTGCCAAACCATTCAGCGCCACGGGCGGCCTCAAGCTGTTGCAAGGCAACCTGGGCCGCAGCGTGATCAAGGTGTCGGCTGTGCCTGACGACCGGCATGTGATTGAAGCGCCTGCGCGGGTGTTTGATTCGCAGGAAGCCTTGCACATCGCGTTCAGCGCCGGAGAACTCAACCGCGACGTGGTGTGTGTGGTGCGCTGGCAAGGCCCACAAGCCAACGGCATGCCCGAGCTGCACAAACTGACGCCGCCGCTGGCCGTGCTGCAGGGCAAGGGATTCAAGGTCGCGCTGGTCACCGACGGCCGCATGAGCGGCGCTTCGGGCAAGGTGCCGGCCGCCATCCATGTGTCGCCCGAGGCCGCTGCCGGCGGCCCGCTGGCCAAGGTGCGCGACGGTGATGTAATTCGTGTGGACGCCATCACCGGCGAATTGAAGGTACTGGTGAACGATGCAGAATGGACCGCCAGGCCGGTCGACACCATGCCTGCCGATTTGCGCGCGGCCAACGGCATCGGCATGGGACGAGAGTTGTTTGCCGGTATGCGCCGTCACGCGCTGACGGCTGAAGAAGGAGCTTTATCGTGGATATAAACCTGAACGTCAGCGGAAAACTGACCCCCCTGCAGATCATGCAGGATGCCCCAGTGATACCCGTGATTGTGCTGACCGACGTGAGCCAGGCGGTGCCGCTGGCACGTGCGCTGGTGGCGGGCGGCATCCGCATGCTCGAAGTCACCCTGCGCACGCCGCAAGCGCTGGCCTGCATTGAGGCCATTGCGCGCGATGTGCCCGAAGCCGTGGTGGGGGCGGGCACTGTGCGTAGTGCCGCCGACGCCCAGGCCTGCGCCATGGCCGGTGCACGCTTTGCGGTAAGCCCCGGTTACACCCATGCGATGGGGCAGGCCTGCAGGGATGCGGGCCTGCCGCTGCTGCCAGGGGTGGCCACCGGCAGCGAGATCATGATGGCGCAGGAAGACGGCCTGACAGAACTCAAATTTTTCCCGGCCATGCAGGCGGGCGGCCCGGCCATGCTGAAGGCCTGGAACGGCCCCTTTGGCGATGTGCGGTTTTGCCCGACGGGCGGCGTCACGGTGGCCAATGCGCCTGAGTTTCTGGCGCTGCCCAATGTGGTGTGTGTAGGCGGGTCCTGGTTGACCCCTGCGGACACGCTGGCTCGCGGCAACTGGTCACACGTCACTGCACTGGCTTTTCAGGCCTGCCAGCTGGCACGCAATGCTGCCTGAGCCTGGCAGCCTGCCCGCTATTTATGAGGAAAATAGCGCTCCCAGCCTTTCTGGATGAGCGCAAGCAGCTATTAAAAGAATAGCAGTGAAGCGCAATGAACTAACGCAGGCCAGCGCCCGCAGCACTTTCATCACGCTGGATCAGCTCAATCTTGTAGCCGTCCGGGTCCGTCACAAAGGCAATCACCGTGGTGCCGCCCTTGACCGGGCCGGCCTCGCGCGTGACGTTGCCGCCCGCCGTCTTGATCTTCTCGCAGGCCGCATAGGCGTCTGGCACGCCCAGCGCGATATGGCCAAAAGCCGTGCCCATGTCGTAGCTTTCGGTGCCCCAGTTGTAGGTCAGCTCGATTTCGGCCTGCGCCGGGTTGCCTTCATAGCCGACAAAGGCCAGGCTGTATTTGTACTCGGGATTTTCCGAGGTGCGCAGCAGCTTCATGCCAAGAACCTGCGTGTAGAAGTCGATGGAGCGTTGGAGACTGCCAACGCGCAGCATGGTGTGTAGGAGTCGCATGGTGATGAAGGTGGGAAGTGGCCGGACTGCCCATTGTCGCCAATCTTCGCTTCCTGTGCAGGCCGCTTGCGTAGGGATGCAAAGGCGATGGCGATGCATGCCGCGCAATGACCGATGAGGGACTTCGCGGGGTTGGATTTTCCCCGGGCTACTCTGTTGCCGCCAAAGCCTCCAGCATTTTTCCTTGCAGCAACTTCATGTCGCCATTTTTCAGGATGTAGCCATTCATGCCGGCGTTCAAGGCTGTCCTGACATCAAGCTCATCGGAGTTCCCGGAAAGTGCGAGGATAAAAATACCCTGATGCTCCCAATCACGCGAGCGAATCGCCTGGGTCGTCTGCACGCCGTTCAACCCGGGCATGTTCATGTCCATCAAGATCAAATCGACACTTGGGGTGCTGTCCAGGTGGGCCAGTACCTGGCGTCCCCCTTCGGCCTCCAGCACTGTCAAGCCCCAGCTTTTCAAGCGCTCCCCCACCATGATGCGGTTAAGTTCGTCGTCTTCGGCCAATATGACGGTTCTGCCCTCCAGCACATTGCCGGGGATGATGGGGCGGGCTGCCTGTCGAGGCGTTTCCGCAGCAGCGAGGGCCTTGCCCGTCCCGGTTTGCGGTATTGGGGGGAAGGTCAGCGTGAACTGCGTAAATTCACCGACCACGGAATCACAATGAATATCACCGCCAAAACTTTGCATGGTGCGTTTGCAATACGACAGCCCAAGGCCCGTCCCCTCGGCCTTTCCTGAGGTCATGAAGGACTCGAACAGGTGCGCCAACACCTCCTTGTCGATGCCCGGGCCCGTGTCTCTGACGGTCACCTTGTGATCGTCTACCGTCAGTACGATCGTTGCGCCGGACTTTTGGTCGAGGTAATAGAGCGCGTTCTTGATCAGGTTGAAGAGCACAAAAACATAGGGGGTTTCGTCTCCGTAAAAGGTGAAGTCCTTCACGACACGCACTGTGACACTGTCACGTAAGTTGCCACCATCACCGCGCAGGTGTCGATCGGAAAAACTGTATTCGTCCACCGCCTTCTGAGTTATTTTTGCGGCGGATAAATACTCAAATTTGCTTCGGTCCACCGCGCTGGACTTGAAGGATCCCAGGATCAGGTCAATCACCTGGTTACCCCTGTGTACAGCGATCTCCCCCATGTTGACAAACTGGCGCATGCGGGATGTGTGTTCGGCGGGGACCGCGATGCCGTTCGCGGGCAGCATTTCCCCGATACTCTCCAGGCTCATCTTGGCCTGTGCGAGCGGGTTGCGCATTTCATGGGCGATCGAGCCGGCAAGGGAGTTTGCGATGCGCAATTTTTCGGCATCTATCTGCTTTTCCGAAAGCTTGAATGCGGCGCCGCCGATAAGAATCAGCAGGTAGGCCGGAAGCTGGGCCACCATGTCCATGGGTATTGAGGGGTTGGGCGTGATGGCGACGTACAGCAACGCCGCGCTGCCGCAACCGATCACCAACATGGCAATCGTGTTGCGCCAGTCGGCGATCATGACAAGAAAACTGAGCGCGATAAAACAGTTGGAGATCGCGGGGATACCTCCGTGCCGCTTCAGCGAAAGAAATACATTGAAAAACGGCAGGCAATAGATCAATGCCCAATAGGAGTAGGAAAAGTAGTATTTTTTAAGTTTCTGTGGCCAGTGATTTTTCATGGCCAGCACGGTAAAGAGAATTACGACCAGCACCCGCATTCCCAGGTCATCGTAGGGGCGAGGATTGGGTTTCGTGAACCGTATCAGGTAAAACACCACATAGGTCAGGGCGCCTACGATGCCAATGTATTTGAGCAAGGGCCTGCCATGTGCGTGGTAAGCCTCATAGTGGCCAAAGAGTCTTTTTAACCAGCCCATATATATTTCAATTCTGTTGGCGCGGGAAAACCATCAACAGCAGCCTCTTCCGGTCTCTGGTGGAGGATGCTGCTGCAATATGAAATATTCCCGTGCATGACTTACTGACAGTCAGACGATTTGAGAATGTCCGGTACCTGTCCATGTATCAGGGTAAACGATTCGTCCGCCCCATCCACCCGTATATTGTTTGCGATGGGGGAAAACCCGAAACGCCTGTACAAGCGGCTCAGCACCGGCGTGCAGGAGGCAAAGAGGTCTTGCCCATCGGTATGCCGCGCAAGATACGAAACACCCAAAAATATGCATCGCTTCACAAGATCGGGGCCGCTTCTGTAATCGGGATTGAGCACAAGGCGCCCGATTTCCCAGCTGTTTCGGCAGGTCTCTGGCTCAATCAATTGTTTTTCCGCCAACAGCTTTTCAAGTGAGGTCAGCCCCCTGTGCATGGGAACCAGCCTCAAGGTGCCAATCACCACGCGTTGGAACTCAAATGCAAACACAAAGCCCAATTCGTCTCTTTTTTTTCTTGTTCAAAAAACCGCGCGTCACGGCATCCGGACGGCAGGTTGATGTGGCCGCGCAGGCTCTGGACTTTTTCCATCTTTAACGGAGTATCCAGATGGCAGAGCGTGATTTCCTCGACGAAGTTTCCCCGGGGAGGGGCCGAAATGAAGGGTGTTCCGCCGGTGAGGAAAATGGCGTCTGGAGCATCCATCGGCTGGCGCAGAACCTGGAAGGGGGTTGGCGCATGGTCGTTCAGGGAGGTAATCATTGCGTTGTATTTCCAGGTTGAGTGCTTGTCTTTGCCAAATGCTCTCATTCTTCTTTTGATGTTCGCGCAGTCTATGCGCCGTGCAAGGCTGAATCAAGCCTTACCCTGTCAGATATAACAGGGGCTTCCCCGCATATTCCGCTTGAATAGCGGGTCGAATCGAAAAAAGAACATAAATTGTCCGCATGCGGACAGTCGGCCGGGATCTTTGGTCCTGGTGCGAGCCCTTCTTTAAGGATATCTTTCGGTCAGGTCATCGAACCGGCTTTTTGGAGGGCCATGCCGGCCAAGTGGCGTAGTTGCGTGGGGGCTAGGGCCGCCGTCTTTCGAGCAACTCGAAGATCGCCATGCCGGCCAGCATGGCAAGCACAAACACGGTGGCCTTGGGTTCGCCCATGCCAAGGGCCACCAGGCCCGGGCCGGGGCAAAAACCGGCAAGCCCCCATCCCATCCCGAAGAGGGCGCTACCGGCCAGCAGCCTGCGATCCACAGGGCCCGCGGCCGGCAGTTTCATATCCGCGCCCAACAGGGAGCGGCTCCTTTTTTTAGCCAGCAGGAAAGCGAAGAGGCCCACGGCAATGGCGCCGGCCATGACAAAGGCCAGCGACGGGTCCCAGGGGCCGGCAAGATCCAGGAAGCCGAGGACCTTGGCGGGATTGGCCATGCCCGAGACGATCAGGCCCAGGCCGAACACCAGGCCCGCCAGCAGGGAGGACAGCAGCAGCATGGTCATTCTCCTAAAGTTTGAACAGATGGCGCACCAGAAACACCACGGTAAAACCGGTAGCCATGAAAGTCACCGTGGCCACCAGCGAACGCGGCGACAGCCTTGAAAGCCCGCACACGCCATGGCCGCTGGTGCAGCCCGCGCCATAGCGCGTGCCGACGCCCACCAGCAAGCCGGCGATGACCAGCAGGCCATAGCCGGCATCCACCTGTACGGGAGGCAAGGCCGAGAATGCGGCATAGGCCCATGGGGCGCCGACGAGCCCGGCGATAAAGGCCACGCGCCAGCCCATGTCGCTGCGCGCCGGCTTGAGCAGCCCGCCCAGAATTCCGCTGATGCCGGCGATGCGCCCGTTGAGCAGTACGAACATCGCGGCGGCCAGGCCTATGAGCAGGCCGCCCGCCAGTGCGGACCAGGGTGTGAAGGCGTTCCAGTCCAGGGTCATTGCTTGTTTCCTTCAGGGCAATACAGGCGGTAGAGCAACGCCAGGATTTCCAGCGTCCCGGGTTCGGCCACGCGGTAATAAATGTTCTTGCCGTCCCGGCGCGGGATGATCACGCCTTCATTGCGCAGCACACCGAGCTGCTGCGAGAGCGTGGGTTGGCGTATGCCCAGGTCCTGCTCGAGCTCGCTCACGCAGCGCTCGCCCTGCGAGAGCTGGCAGAGTAGCAGCAACCGGTCTTCATTGGCCAGCGCCTTGAGTGCACCCACGGCTTGTGCGGCCGCGTCGCGAAGCAGCCCGGGGTCCAAAACGGGAGGGGATGATTTCATGGCTGTGTGTTGGGGCTTCTTGATATTATATGAAAATATATAATGTAAAGGCGACCTCTTCGATGAAAGAAACCATCCATGCCAAGCCCGCTGAATCCCCAGGCATTTTTTGATCCCCTGACCGGGACCGTCACCTATGTCGTGGCGGACAGCGGCACAGGGCAGGCGGCCATCATCGACCCGGTGCTGGGGTATGACTTCAAATCGGGGCGCACCAGCACGGAGCTGGCCGACCAGGTGCTGGCCCATGTGGCGCGGCAGGGCCTTCAGGTCGAGTGGATCCTGGAAACCCACGCGCACGCTGACCACCTCTCGGGCGCGCACTACCTGAAGGCGCAGGCCGGCGGCAGGACCGCCATTGGCGAACATATATGCACCGTGCAGGCCACCTTCAAATCGATTTTTAACCTGGAGCATTCATTTGCGCCGGATGGCAACCAGTTCGACCACCTGCTCAGGGACGGCGAGATATTCAGGCTGGGCAATCTGGAGATGAGCGCCCTGCATGTACCCGGCCATACGCCCGCGGACATGGCCTACCTTGCGGGTGATGCCGTGTTTGTGGGCGACACGCTCTTCATGCCCGACGTAGGCACCGCCCGCGCGGATTTCCCGGGCGGCGACGCCCGCCAGTTGTACCGCTCTATCCGCAAGCTGCTATTACTGCCGGCAGAAACCCGGATCTTCGTCTGCCACGACTACCCGCCTGGAGAACGTGCGCCTCAGTGGGAAACCACTGTGGGTGAGCAGCGCCGCGCCAATATCCATGTGCATGACGGCATCTCCGAAGAGGCTTTTGTCGCCATGCGCGCGGCCCGGGATGCGACGCTGGGCATGCCCTCGTTGATTCTTCCTTCAATCCAGGTCAATATCCGCGCGGGTGGTTTGCCGCCGCCTGAATGCAACGGTGTCAGTTACCTCAAGATCCCCGTCAACGCCTTCGGCGCTTAGCTGGTCTTCTGCGCCGGTACCTCAAACACCAGGCAAGTTGTGGTCGCATGCGCATACAGCTTGCCGTCCGGCCCCACGATGCGGCCTTCTGCGGTGGCCAGCTGCCGGCCGCAGTGGATCACGGTGCCTATGGCGCGCAGCGGTCCGGTCTTGTGCGAGGCGGCGCGCACGATGTTGATGCTGAGCTCGGCCGTGGTGTAGGCCCGGCCCACCGGCATCATGGTGTGCACAGCGCAGCCCACGGCGGAGTCGAGCAGCGTGGCGTACCAGCCACCATGCACCGTGCCCAGCGGGTTGTAGTGCTTGAGCTGCGGTGTGCCCTGAAAGGTCGCTTTGCCGGGTTCGATTTCAATCAGCGCAAAGTCCAGTGTTTCGGCAATGTGGGGGTAGGGCAGCTCACCGGCCAACATGGCCTGCATCACTTCCATGCCGGTCTTGCCCATCACGTCTTCGGGCCGGGCCAGGCCCGGCTTGCCGCCGCCGCCGACCATGCGGGCGCGCACCGCGGCGCTTTGTTCCATCCACTGAGTCAATGTGTCTTGTGGGGTCATGGTGTTTATAAATGTTGCATATACAATGATTGTAGCTACAATTAAATTATGAGCGAGAAAACCCGCCTGTCAACCCAGGCCGAACTCAAAGTGCAGGGCTGCACCAATGTCAAGCTGCGCCAGCTGATGCGCCGCGTCGCGCACCACTACGACCTTGAAATGACCAAGGCGGGCCTGAAGACAACGCAGTATTCCCTGCTGACTTATGTGCTGAAGCTGGGCCCCATGCGACCGGGCGAGCTGGCGCGTGGCATGAAGATGAGTGCCTCCACCCTCACGCGCAACCTCAAGCCGCTGATCGACGCCGGCTGGATTGAGCTCGCCGCAGGCACCGATGCGCGCAGCCGTACCGTGATGCTGACTGACGCGGGCCGTGCCAAGCGTGAGGAGGCCCGATCGCGGTGGAGGGCTGCGCAGGAGCAGCTTAACGCGCTGCTGGGCGCCGGGCGTGTGCTGGCCCTGCATAACCTGATCAACGAATCTTTAGAGCTTTTGTCCCCCATCGAATCTGGAGCTGATGATGAGTAATACCGAGCCTTCCAATTCCTCTGCGCCTTCCGCTTCTTCCACTGCACTGCCAGCGCGCCGCATCGCGATGTGGCTGGTGCTGCTGGCCGCCGGCGGCACTTTTGCCCTCACCATGGGTGTGCGCCAGACCATGGGCCTCTTCCTGTCGGCGCTGAATACGTCCACCGCGCTGGGCGTAGGCAGCATCAGCCTGGCCTTCGCTTTCGGTCAGCTTTGGTGGGGGCTCACACAGCCCTTTGCTGGCGCGGTGGCTGATCGTATCGGCACAGGCCGCGTGATCTTTTTGGGTGTCGTGCTGGTCGCAGTGGGCACCGTCATCACTCCGCTCATGACCAGCACGGCCGGCCTGATATTTGCCATCGGCATGCTCGCAGCAGGCGGCGCCGGCATGGCGGGCCCGTCGGTGCTCATGGCCGCCAGCACGCGCCTGGTGCCACCGGAAAAGCGGGGTCTCGCCACCGGCATCGTCAATGCGGGCGGCTCCTTTGGCCAGTTCGCGATGGCGCCTATTGCCATTGGCCTGACCGCCGCTGTCGGCTGGGCCAGTGCGATGCAGTGGCTGGGCGCGCTGGTGCTGCTGGCGGTGCCTGCGGTGCTGGTGCTGAAAGGCAATTCGAATGCGCTGGCAGCCCAGGCTGCGGCGGCCTCGGGCACGAAAGCGCTGAGCGCACGTCAAGCCATTAGCCAGGCCATCGCAACGCCTAGCTACCGTTACCTCGCGGCGGGTTTTCTGGTGTGCGGTTTTCACGTGGCGTTTCTGGCGACTCACCTCCCCGGCGTGATAGCGGCCTGCGGCTTGCCGCCCGAAATTGGCGGTTGGTCGCTTGCGATGATTGGCCTCTTCAATATCGTCGGCAGTCTGGCCATGGGTTGGGCCGTCGGCCGCTGGCGCATGAAGTCCTTGCTGGCGCTGCTCTATGCAACGCGTGGCCTCGCCGTACTCATCTTCCTGCTGGCGCCCAAGACCCCGGCCGTGATGCTGATCTTTGCCGCCGTCATGGGCGTGACCTTCCTTTCGACCGTTCCGCCCACCGTGGGCCTGGTCGCCAAGATGTTCGGTACGGCCAACATGGCCATGCTGTTCGGCGTGGTGATGTTGTCGCACCAGGTGGGTGGTTTCCTGGGTGCTTATCTGGGCGGCTATATATTCCAGGCAACCGGCAGCTACGACTGGGTCTGGTACATCGACATCGTGCTGGCCACAGGCGCCGCCTTGGTGAACCTGCCGATCCGCGAGGCGCTGCTGCCTCGGCAAATGGCTGCCAAGGCCGCAGCCTGAAGGTGAAAGAACAAGGCATGAGCAAGGCCCCTGAAACCGCCGCCACCGCATTGCGCTACCTGGATGATTTGCAGCCCGGCGACCGCTTCGTCAGTGGCGAGCACGCGCTCGACGAGGCGCAAATCACCTCGTTTGCCGCGCAGTTTGATCCGCAGCCGTTTCACCTGAGTGACGAAGCGGCCAAGGCCACGCTGTTTGGCGGGCTGGCCGCCAGCGGTTGGCATACGGCGGCCATCACCATGCGCCTGCTGGTGGGGGGAGGGTTGCCGCTGGCCGGGGGCATCATAGGTGCGGGCGGGGAGATCAGCTGGCCCAAGCCCACACGCCCGGGCAATGTGCTGCGCGTTGAGACGGAAGTGGTAAGCGTGACTCCCTCGGCTTCGCGGCCCGACAGGGGCCGGGTGGTAGTGCGCAGCCAGACGTTCAACCAGCACGGCGAGGTGCTGCAGCAATCCGTCTACAACCTGGTGGTTCCGCGCCGGCCTGCCTAAGGGATAGGGTGGCGGCGATTTCGCTGTTGCGCCTGTAAGCGGGTGTGCCAGAATCCACGCAAGCAGCCAACTTGCGGGAAATATCAGATGCTCATCAATTGTGTGGTCTACCAGAACGGCACCAAACTGGCCGACATCCCGGTCACCGAGATCAGCGACTACATCTGCCGTCCCGATGCTTTCGTCTGGGTGGCGTTGCAAGACGCCACGCCGGAAGAGCTTGAAGAAATGCAGCATGAGTTCGGCCTGCATGAACTGGCGGTCGAAGATGCCCGGCACGGCCACCAACGCCCGAAAATCGAGGAATACGGCGCTTCGCTGTTTTCGGTACTGCACCTGATTGAGCAGTCCAACGACAAGCCGGGCGAACTCCACGTCGGCGAGGTGGATGTGTTCACCGGGAAAAACTATGTACTCTCGGTGCGCAACCGCAGCCAGAAGGGGTTTCTGGGCGTGCGTGAACGCTGCGAGCGCGAACCGGAGTTGCTGCGCAACGGTTCGGGTTTTGTGCTGTACGCCCTGATGGACGCGGTGGTTGACCGCTACTTTCCCATCCTCGACGCACTCGAGACCGAGCTGGAGCTCATCGAGAAGGAAATCTTCACGCCTGGTGCTGCGCGAAAGAACATCGAACGGCTCTACGAACTCAAGGGCAGCGTGATGGTGCTCAAGCACGCAGTGGCGCCGCTGCTCGAAGGGGCCAGCAAACTCTATGGCGGCCGGGTTCCGCAAATTTGCAGCGGTGTGCAGGATTACTTTCGTGACGTGGTCGACCATTTGTCGCGCATCAACGCACTGATCGAAAACATGCGCGACACCATAGGCACTGCTATCCAGGTGAACCTGGCGATGGTGACCATCGAGGAAAGCGAGGTGACCAAGAAGCTCGCGGCCTGGGCCAGTATCTTTGCGGTCTGCACGGCGTTTGCCGGCATATGGGGCATGAACTTCGAAGCCATGCCCGAACTCAAATGGCGTTACGGCTATCTCATGGCCATCAGCATGATTGTGGTGGCGTGCTCGCTGCTGTACTGGCGTTTCAAGCGAGCGCGCTGGTTATAACTTACGGCACCTTGGGCGGGGTGAAAGCCTTGCGGGCGGCCAGCGCCGCCTTGCGGCTGGTGCATCCCTCGATGTGGTCGTTGACCAGACCCATAGCCTGCATGAAGGCATACATCGTGGTGGGGCCCACAAAACTCCAGCCGCGCTTTTTGAGATCCTTGGACAGGGCGACGGAGGCGGGGGAAGTCGGCATGGCTTTGACGGCCTCATGTGTGATGCGCGCGGGCCGGCTCTTGGCCTCGGGCTCCAGCCGCCAGACAAAAGCGCCCAGTGAGCCAAATTCTTTGCGCAGTTCGATGACGCGCTTTGCATTGTTAATGGTCGAAGCAATCTTCCCCGCATGCCGCACGATGCCCGCGTCGTTGACCAGGCGTTTGATGTCGCGCGCGTCAAAGCGGGCCACCTGCTCGGCATCGAAGTTCGCGAACGCGCTGCGAAAGGATTCGCGTTTGTTCAGGATGGTCAGCCAGCTGAGGCCAGCCTGAAAGCCTTCGAGGCAGATTTTTTCAAAAAGCCGGCGTTCATCGTCCACCGGAAAGCCCCACTCGCTGTCGTGGTAGTTGCGGTAAAGGGGCGTTGCCTGGCACCAGGCGCAGCGCGCGGTGTGGGTGTCATCGATAAAAATGCCGGCAGCCGGCGAGGGTGCAACGTTGGGGCGCTTGGGAGGGGTGGCGGAAGGCATGGGCAATTTTAGGCAGATGCGGGCAGGGCGGTGCGCGTGAGGTGACTCATCTTTGGCAGCCCGGCAGTATCATGACGCACGCTCCCTCTCACCGATCCACAACTTCGGAACAACGCACCATGTCCATCCAGCTTTGGCTCGCTTTCGTCGCCGCAACCGTCGTCCTGCTCATCATCCCGGGCCCGACCATCCTGACGGTCATCAGCTACTCGATGGCGCACGGCAAGCGTGCCAACATTCCGTTGGTGGCCGCCGTGGCGTTGGGTGACTCGACGGCGCTGGTGGTCTCGTTGTTCGGCCTGGGCGCCTTGCTCGCGGCCTCGGCCTTCTGGTTCACGGTAGTCAAGTGGGCGGGCGGCCTGTATTTGCTTTACCTGGGCATCAAGCTCCTGCGCGCCGGAATTTCGCCCATGCAGACCGCAGCGCCCGAGGCGCCGGGCTCCTTGTGGAGGCTGTTCGGCAATACCTACCTGGTCACCGCACTCAACCCCAAGGGCATTGTGTTTTTTGTGGCTTTCTTGCCCCAGTTCATTAACCCCGGCGCCGACGTGACGCGACAGCTCTGGGTGCTGGCGGTGACCTTTGTGTTGATGGCCAGCCTGAACGCCACGCTGTACGCGGTGTTTGCCACTTCGGCCCGCACACTGCTGGCCTCGCCGCGCGCGCAGCGGCGTTTTAATTTCGCGGGCGGCTCGCTGCTGTCCACGGCGGGTGTCTGGGCCTTGCTGGCCAAGCGCCCGGCCTGAATTCAAACGGCCGGCCTGCCGAGTGCCTGCTGCATCACCGCCGCGCCCTGGGTCATCATCACGTCGATGTATTCCCCCGGCGCATCGGGCAGCACGTCGGTGATCCAGACAAAGCGGGTGCGGTTTTCGCCCTCGGTAAACAGCTGCGCCGAAGCCATGTGATGGGTGGCCTTGCCGCCGACCACGGTGTAGCTGAGGCGGTGCATCCCTTCATGGATGCCCACCAGCACTTCGTGCGCAACCATGCCGTTGGCAAAGGTTACGGTGCGGCCGCCTTCGCCGGGCTTGCAGTCGACCACGAAGCCCGGCGCAAGGCGCCGGTGCACAGCGTTGAAATCGCGCAGCGCGTCCCAGACGCTGTCTATGCCGGCGTCGACGGTGAATTCCTTGTAGATCGTGGCCATGGTGACCCCAGTCTGGCTGGCGTCGGAGTGACGCCTTGTCATTGCAGCTTAGCAATCAAACCGGGCGAAGTCAGCCCTGATTAAGCACCGGTTAAAAACGCTTTTCGCGCAGCCTCAGCGCATTGCTGATCACCGACACCGAACTCAGGCTCATCGCCAGGGCCGCGATCATGGGCGACAGCAGCCAGCCGGTGAAGGGAAAGAGCAGCCCCGCGGCCAGCGGTACACCGAGGGAGTTGTAGACGAAGGCAAAACCGAGGTTCTGCTTCATGTTGGCGATCGTCGCTTCCGAGATTTTCCGGGCCTGTGCGATGCCGCGCAAATCACCCTTGACCAGCGTGATCTGGGCGCTGTTCATGGCCACGTCGGTGCCTGTGCCCATGGCAATGCCCACGTTGGCCTGCGCCAGGGCCGGGGCGTCATTGATGCCGTCGCCGGCCATGGCAACGATATGGCCTTCATCCTGCAGGCGCTTGACCAGTGCCAGTTTGTCGGCCGGCAGCACGCCGCCGTGCACCTCGTCAATGTTCAGGCGCCGGGCGATGGCTTTGGCGGTGGTCAGGCCGTCGCCTGTGGCCATGATCACGCGCAGGCCGGCGGCTTTGAGCGCTGCCAGCGCTTCGGGCGTGCTGGCTTTCACCGGATCGGCCACGGCGAGCAGGCCCGCAAGCCGGCCGTCGACCGCCAGGTGCATCACGCTGGCGCCCTCGGCCCGCAGGGCCTCCGCCTGGGCCAGCAGCGAATCCACCGAAACACCAACTTGCGCCATCAACGCCGTATTGCCTAGCGCGAGCAGCCGACCAGCCACATGCCCGCTGACGCCGATGCCGCTGGCGGACTCGAAGTTCTCTGGCGTGTCCAGCGTCAGGCCGCGAGCGCGCGCTGCGGCTACTATGGCCTCGGCCAATGGGTGTTCGCTGCCCTGATCCAGGCTGGCGGCCAGCCCCAGCACTTCGTCGGCACTGAAGCCGGTGGCGGGAATCGCGCGGTCGAACGCCGGCTTGCCGGCCGTCAGCGTGCCGGTCTTGTCGACGATCAGTACGTCGACGGTGCGCAGGTGTTCAATCGCCGCCGCATCGCGGAAAAGAATGCCCTGGCCGGCCGCCTTGCCGGTGGCGACCATGATGGACATCGGCGTGGCCAGGCCCAGTGCACAGGGGCAGGCGATGATCAGCACTGCTACCGCGTTGATCAGGCCGTAAACCCAGCTCGGCTGCGGGCCGAAAAATCCCCATCCCAGAAAGGTCAGTACGGCCACGGCCACCACGGCCATGACAAACCATCCGGCCACCTGGTCGGCCATGCGCTGCAGGGGTGCCTTCGAGCGTTGGGCCAGCGCGACCATCTGAACGATTTGCGACAGCATGGTTTGCGCGCCGACGCGCTCGGAGCGCATCACCAGGGCGCCGCTGGTGTTGAGCGTGGCGCCTATCAGCTTGTCGCCCGGACGCTTGCTCACGGGCAGGGGTTCTCCGGTCAGCATGGATTCATCGACGGCGCTGCCGCCCTCGGTAACGATGCCGTCGACGGGCACTTTTTCGCCGGGGCGCACGCGCAGGTTGTCTCCCACGTGCACGTGGGTTAGCGGCACGTCTTCCTCGGTGCCGTCGGCCTTGATGCGCCGCGCGGTTTTGGGCGCCAGTCCCAACAATGACTTGATCGCGGCGGAAGTTTGCGAGCGCGCCTTCAGTTCCATCACCTGGCCGAGCAGCGTCAGTGAAATGATCACGGCCGCCGCCTCAAAGTAAACCGCTACACGGCCCATGGAAATAAACGACTCCGGAAACACACCGGGCGCGAGGGTGGCGACCACGCTGTAGGCAAAGGCCGCGCCTGTTCCCAGGCTGATGAGGGTCCACATGTTCGGGCTGCGGTGGACGACTGATTGCGCGCCACGCACAAAGAAGGGCCAGCCTGCCCACAATACGACCGGCAGGCTCAGCACCAGTTCTATCCAGCTCTGGACAGTCATGTCGAACCAGCCGAGCTGGTGGCCGAACATGGCCAGCACCGTCACCACCATGCTCAACGGCAGCGTCCACCAGAAGCGGCGGGTGAAGGAGACGAGTTCCGGGTTTTCGTCCTCGTCAAGGCTGGGCATGACGGGCTCCAGTGTCATGCCGCAGATTGGGCAGTTGCCCGGATGGTCCTGCCGGATTTCCGGGTGCATGGGGCAGGTGTAAAGAGTTCCGCCGGCCTGGCCCGCATCAGGCCCGCGCGCCGCTTCGGGCGCAGGCTCTGCTTTGAGCGCACCGACATAGGCCGCCGGATCTGCGGAGAATTTGGCCTGGCAGCCGGCGCTGCAGAAGTAATAAGGCCTTCCCTCGTGCTCAAGATGGTGCGCGGATGCCGTGGTGACGTCCATCCCGCAGACCGGGTCTTTCAGTTCGTCCGGGGCGGTGGGCGGCAGGTGAGCGTTTGCCTGTGCGGTTCCCGGTGCGGCGTGGGAGGTGTGGTTCATGGAGGGCTTCCTTTGGTGTTCTGCAGACCTGGACCAGGCCCATGAACAAGGGTAGACCTTCCCCCTGTGGGAAGGTCAAGCCCCTCTGGATTGGAGGAGAGTTTCCCCTGGAAGGCTCTGGTGATCTTCAGCGCCTTCCGCGGTGGATTGCATGATCCACATCAACTGAAAGGGGAAAACCGGCACGCTTTCGCGTGCATGCCAGGCTACACCGGCACGGTGTAGTTCAGCGTCATGCGCCCACCATCGACCACGACGATTTCGCCTGTGATATAGCTGGCGGCGTCGCTGGCGAGGTAGGCTACCGTGTCGGCGATCTCCGAGGGCTCGCCCAGGCGCTTCATGGGGGTGCGGCTCATGATCTTGGCCTTGGCTTCGTCGCTGGTGAGCACGGCCCTGGCGGCCAGTTCGGTGGCGATGGTGCCGGGGGCAACCGCGTTGACGCGCACGCCCTGGCTGGCCAGCGACAGCGCCATCACGCGCGTGAGCTGGTTAATGCCGCCTTTGCTGACGTTGTAGCTGGCAATGGTGGGAATGGCGAGCACGCCGTTGACTGAGCTCATGTTGATGATGCTGCCCTTGCCGGCGGCCGCCATCACGCGCGCCACGGCCTGCCCGACCAGGAAGGATCCCTTGAGGTTGATGCGCAGTACGGCGTCGAAGTCGGCTTCCGTCACGTCCAGAAACTCTGCGGCCTTGAAGATGCCGGCATTGTTGACCAGCACGTCGATGCGGCCGTGCGCGGCCACGGTTTGTTCAACCAGCGCATCGACTTGCACTTTGTCGCCCACGTCGCAATGAACATACAGGCCGCCGAGTTCTGTGGCCAGCGCCGTGCCGCGCGCGTCGTCTATATCGGCGATGACGACCTGCGCTTGCTCACGCGAAAAACGCCGCACGCAGGCCTCGCCGATGCCTTGGGCACCGCCGGTGACGATGCAGACGCGGCCCGCCAGCCCGAACGATACCAGGGACGTTTCTGTAGGTGAAATCATGCTCATGCCCTTATGGTACCAGCGCAAGCAGCTATAAATTCCATAGCAGATTCGGAGACCTGGGCGGCGGAAGAACCTGGTTTGTAGAGTGCCGATCCGATGCCGAAACCGTTGGCACCCGCGGCCAGGTAGGGCGCCATATTGGCAGGCGTGATGCCGCCGACCGGCAGTACTGCGGCTTGCGCGGGCAGCACCGCACGAAGGGCTTTCACGACTGCCGGGGTAATCATTTCGGCCGGGAAAATCTTCAGCCCTGTCGCGCCCGCTTCGAGCGCAGCAAATGCCTCGCTGGCAGTCATGATG
The DNA here is from genome assembly GCF_056403055.1 of Polaromonas sp. P3_A5. NCBI lineage: Bacteria > Pseudomonadati > Pseudomonadota > Betaproteobacteria > Burkholderiales > Comamonadaceae > Polaromonas > Polaromonas sp. P3_A5. Next base: position 3,093,684 of record NZ_JBFUGF010000001.1, on the reverse strand, counting down.
CCGGGCAGGCACACCAGGCCGAGGCGGACAGCTTCGCGCACCACCGCCGGGTTGAAATTGGGCGAAACGATGAGCTGGCCACCCGCGGCGTGGACGTCACGTACGGCTTCAGGAGTCAGCACCGTGCCCGCACCGACCAAAGCCTGCGGAAAGGTGCTGGCCATGGCGGCAATGCTGTCCAGCGGCTGGGGTGAGTTGAGCGGAATTTCGATCAACGTCCAGCCCGTGGCAACGAGTGCCTGGCCGACAGGCAGGGCCTCCGCCGGCGTCAGTCCGCGCAGGATGGCCACCAGGGGGAGGGCGCCGAGGGCCTGGGAAAATTTTTGGTGAGCGTTGTTCATGGTGTTCTGCAGGTTGAGGCGCAATACTGCGCCGGTCAGGCCAGGGTATCGGCGATGGCGCGCAGGCCGCGCCAGGTGGCGCCCGCGCCCACGCGCTTCACGGGCACATTGATCTGGACCAGTGCCTGTTCGTAGCGCGCCGTGAGCGCCTCGGCGCCCATCACCACTACAGGCTCGCCGCGTGGCAGTGCCTGGGATTTGAGTTCTTCGCCGATGACCAGGCCCGACAGGTAGCTGGGCAGGGCCTCGGTTGTCATTCGCTGGAACAGCGACAGGGTGCGTGTGCTGAAGGCGGTGTTCAGCAGGCCGGGGCCGGCCAGCGCATGGGCCACGCCCTGATCGAAGGCGGCGGCGTCCAGCGCGGGTTCGTCGTCGGGCAGCATGCGTGCGAGGATGGATTGGCGGCGCAGCAGCGCATAGAACTCGCCGGTCATCCAGGTCGAAAAATCAGTGACTTGCCGGTTTTCGACGGTGACCCATTTGCTGTGTGTGCCGGGTAGCACCAGCCGGGCGTTCGTCAGACCCAGCAGCTGCAAGGCGCCAAAGATCTGCGTTTCCTCGCCGCGCATGACGTCGGGCACACCGCCCTTGTCTATGCTCAGGCCGGGCACGATGGCGATGCGGCCGGGCTCCACCCATTCCAGTGCGGCGGCGATCGCGTCAAAGCCGGCGGGGCAGGCGCAGTAGGGCGCTTCGCGCCAGCCCTGTTTGCTGCCGGCCATGCCGGAGATCAGGCACAGCGTGCCTGACGTCATCCAGTCGGCAAAGCAGCTTGCAAAAACCTCCGGAAAGGTACCGGGAGCGACGGTCAGGATGCCACGTGCGAAGGAACGCTCGTCCAGGGCTGTGCCGGCGCCGTCGATCAACGCGCCGCGCAATGAAGAGCTGCCCCAGTCGACTGCCAGAAGGCGGCTCACAGCAGGGCCCTGACCTGTTCGGGACGCGGCAGCGGAGCGACCGCGCCGTAGCCCTGCACCGTGAGGGCGGCCGCTGCATTGGCATAACGGGCCGCATCAAAGACGTTATCGCCCGCCGCAATGCGCGCCAGCAGGTTGCCGCAAAAGCAGTCGCCTGCGCCGGTGGCATCCACCAGCTTCACGTTGTGCACGGGCACGCGCTCGCGCCGCGTGCCGTCGCTGACCAGCGCGCCGTCGCCGCCGAGCTTGAGCACCACGGTTTTGGCGCCCAGGGCATGGCCCCAGTCCGTCACCGCGTCGGGGTCTGTCATGCCGTTGAGGGTGGTGATGTCTTCCAGGCTTGGCAGGAAAATGTCGCACAGTGAAACGGCGTGGCGGGTGCAGGCAAGCGCCCGGTCCAGCGGCCAGAGCTTGAGCCGCAGGTTGGAGTCAAACGACACGAGGGTACCGGCCTCTTTGGCCAGTTTCATCGCGGCAAACGCTGTGTCGCAGGCACTGGCGGAAATCGCCAGCGAGATGCCTGACACATGCAGGACCTTGGCTTCACGCACGGCCTGTGCGGCGCCGCCTTGGTGCAGCCAGGCAGGGGTCATGCGGCTGGCCGCGGAGCCCGCACGCAGGTAGCTGAACTCATGTCCATTTTTGCCGTGTGTGACGAAGTAAAGGCCGGTGCTGGCTTCCGGATCTTGCTGGACTGCGGTCGTCGAAACGTTTTCTGTGGCCCACAAGGTCATCAGTGATTGGCCGAAAGTGTCACCGCCCAAACGGGTTAAATAAGCTGCGATGGCGCCCGCGCGCGCGGCGGCAATCACGGCATTGCTGGTGTCCCCGCCAAAGCCTTGCAGGTAGTTGGGTTGGCCAGCCTGGGTCTGGTTGAACTCCACCATGGCTTCGCCGAGCGCGACGACATCGAATTTTCTGGCTTGCATAGAACTTTCTGGCATCCTTTGCTGTCCCGAAAAGGTAGCAGCATGCGCGCCTCAAGGCCTTGATTGGCGCGCGGGCGCGGTGGGTCGTAACGCGGAAATTTCCAGAAGAAAATACCCGCGTTTGAAGCCTCCATGTTACCCGCGGCCCGGTCGCGGCGCCGTACCCGCGCTGTACCCCGAAAGGGATGGCCGTACAAGCAGCGTCTGCTGATTCTCAGTGATTGTCGCGCGGCACGAAAGAGCCACGCTTGCCCACCAGAAAATCCAGGTCCACACCTTCGTCGGCCTGTAGCACGTGGTCGATGTACAGCTTCCAGTACCCCGAAGACAGCGGTGGCTCGGGTGCTTTCCAAGTGGTCATGCGCCTGGCAAGCTCTTCGTCGCTGACATGCAGGTGCAGCCTGCGGTTGGGCACATCGAGTTCGATGATGTCGCCGTTTTGCACCAGGGCCAGCGGTCCGCCTGCTGCGGCTTCAGGGGCTGTGTGCAATATCACGGTGCCATACGCTGTTCCGCTCATGCGGGCGTCGCTGATGCGGACCATGTCGGTGATGCCTTTGCGCAGCACCTTGGGCGGCAGCGGCATGTTGCCGACTTCGGCCATGCCGGGGTAGCCCTTGGGCCCGCAGTTTTTCAGCACCATCACGCAGTTCTCGTCGATGTCCAGGTTTTCATCGTCGATGCGTGCGTGGAAATCTTCAATGGTTTCGAACACCACGGCACGGCCCTTGTGCACCATGAGTGCAGGCGTGGCCGCGCTGGGCTTGATGACCGCGCCGCGCGGCGACAGGTTGCCGCGCAGCACGGCGATGCCGGCCTTGTCCTTGAAGGGCGTGGAGAGCGGCATGATGACATCGGTGTTGTAGTTTTCCGCATCAGCAATGTTCTCGCCGATGGTTTTGCCGTTGGCCGTGATGGCGCTGGTGTGCAGGTGCTGCGCGATTTCCTTCATCACGACAGGCAGGCCGCCGGCGTAACAGAAGTCTTCCATCAGGTATTTGCCGGAGGGCTGCAGGTTGACCAGGCAGGGCAGTTCGCTGGCCAGGCGGTCAAAGTCATCGACCGTCAGCTTCACGCCGATTCGCCCGGCGATGGCGATCAGGTGAATGACGGCGTTGGTCGATCCACCGATCGCGGCCAGTGTCTTGATGGCGTTTTCAAACGCTTCGCGCGTGAGGATTTTCGACAGCGTGAGGTCTTCGTGCACCATTTCGACGGCACGGCGCCCGGCCATGCGGGCCAGTACATTGCGCCTGCCATCCACCGCCGGGTATGCGGCGTTGCCGGGCAGGCCTATGCCCAGCGCCTCGACCATGCTGGCCATCGTTGATGCCGTGCCCATGGTCATGCAGTGGCCGTGGCTGCGGTGCATGCAGCTTTCGGCCTCAAAAAACTCGGCAAGTTTGAGCGTACCGGCCCTTACCTGCTCGCTCATGCTCCAGACGCCGGTGCCGGAGCCCAACTCCTGACCACGCCATTTGCCACTGAGCATGGGCCCACCGCTGACACCCACCGTAGGCAGGTCGACGCTGGATGCTCCCATGACCAGTGAGGGAGTGGTCTTGTCGCAACCCATCAGCAGCACGACGCCGTCGATCGGATTGCCGCGAATGCTTTCTTCCACGTCCATGCTGGCCAGGTTGCGGTAGAGCATGGCGGTGGGGCGCAACAGCGTCTCGCCCAGCGACATCACCGGAAACTCGAGCGGAAAGCCGCCTGCCTCATAGACACCGATCTTGACCTGCTCTGCAATGGTGCGGAAATGCGAGTTGCAGGGAGTCAGTTCGCTGAAGGTGTTGCAGATGCCGATGACCGGACGGCCGTCAAACTGGTCATGTGGCACGCCCTTGCCCTTGACCCAGCTGCGGTAAGCAAAACCGTCGCGGTCTTGCCTGCCGAACCATTGTTGGCTGCGGAGTTCGTGGGGCAATTTTTTCTTGGCTGAATCGCTCATTCGGGAAAGTCCTTAATTTTCAAACATATTATCGTCATACCATTGATTCTAAATCTTAGTGAAAACCATGACCGCAGGAGTTCGCCCCTTGTCTGCCCCGCCATCCGGCCCTTCCGTCCGTCCGCATATCCTTGCTGTTGCCAAGCTCCCGCCCTTTCTGATGGAGCCGCTTCAGGCGTCCTTTGAGGTGCACGACAGGCTGCATGAAAGCGACCCGGCGGCCTTTGCCAAAGTTGCATCCCTCATACGCGGCGTTGCCGGTGGCGGCGAATCCAGGGTGCCGCGCGCATTGATGGACCAGTTGCCCGCACTCGAGATCATTTCCATCATGGGTGTGGGTTATGACGGCGTCGACGTCACCAGCGCACTGGAACGCCGTATCCCGGTGACGCACACCCCTGGGGTACTGAATGACGAGGTCGCCGACCTGGCCCTGGGTCTCATGCTGTCCGTGGCACGGCGCATACCGCTGGCCGACCGTTATGTGCGGGCCGGGCGCTGGGCGAAAGAAGGACCCATGCCGCTTGCACGCAAAGTCTCGGGTGCTCGCCTGGGAATTGTCGGGTTGGGGCGGATAGGTCAGGCTATCGCCAGCCGGGCTGAAGCCTTTGGCATGTCGATTGCCTACACCGGCCGCAGCGCCAAGCCTGAACTTGCTTACAGCTTTTACCCGACGGCACAGGCACTGGCTGCCGCGGTGGACTTCCTGGTGGTCATTACGCCGGGCGGAGTCGGCACCCGCCATCTGATCAATGCAGATGTACTGAAAGCGCTGGGCCCTGCGGGTTATTTGATCAATGTGGCGCGTGGGTCTGTTGTGGATGAGGCCGCTCTCGTGGGAGCATTAAAGAATGGCGTCATCGCCGGCGCGGGCCTCGATGTATTCGAGCAGGAGCCGCATCCCCTGGAGGCGTTGTGGTCCATGGACAATGTTGTGCTGACCCCGCACATGGCCAGTGCCACCGTGCAGACGCGCCACGCGATGGCCAATCTGGCGGTCAGCAATCTGCAGGCGCACTTTGAAGGGCAACCCCTCCTCACCCCTGTACCGGAATGGCATTGAAAGGGGTGCCAACGAGCCTTGGTGCTTCGGGTTTTCCATAGAAAACACTTCGGTTAAACATCATATGATAACAATGCGTCAAGGAACGCAGGCGCCGTTTTGCCAGCTAAACAATTAACCCGCAGAGGAGACAAGCCAAATGAGACTCAAGACAATCCTTGCCACCGCGATGGTCGCGGCAGGCCTGGTGACAGCCGGGCAGGCTGTGGCCCAGGAAAAGCTCACCGTCTGGTGGGTCAAGGGCTTTTACAAGGCCGAAGATGACGCACTTTTCGCTGCCATCAAGAAGTACGAAGACAAGCACAAAGGCGTCAAGATCGAGCTGTCGCAGTACCCGGTGCAGGACATGATCCCGAAAACCGTCGCGGCCCTTGACTCCGGCAGTCCGCCCGATGTGGCTTATGCCGACGTCTATGACTTCCAGGTTGCAGGCAAGTGGGCCTTTGACGGCAAGCTCGAAGACATCAGCAGCGTGATCAACCCCATGCGTGCGCGTTTTGCGCCCAACACGGTTGAAACCGCCTTTCTCTATAACGACGTCGCCAAGAACCGGGCCTATTACGCCTTTCCGATGAAGCAGCAGACCATGCACATCGAGTACTGGGTGGACATGCTCAATGAAGCCGGCTTCAAGGAGTCCGACATTCCTACCGGCTGGAAGGACTACTGGTCATTCTGGTGCGACAAGGTGCAGCCGGCTTATCGCCAGAAGAGCGGCAATCGCACCTTTGGTATCGGCCAACCGCTGGGCGTGGATTCGAGCGATTCCTTTTATTCGTTCCTGACTTTCATGGACGCCTACAACGTGAGTCTGGTCAGCGACAGCGGCAAGTTGCTGGTTGATGACCCGAAAGTCCGTGCCGGCCTGATCAGTGCGTTGACTGACTACACGCAGCCGTACGCCAAGGGCTGCACGCCACCGTCGTCCACCAGCTGGAAAGACCCGGACAACAATGTCGCTTTCCACAACAAGACCACCATCCTGACCCACAACGCCACGATCTCGATCGCCGCGAAATGGCTGGACGACATGAACAACGCGTCGCTCAAGCCCGAAGAGCGCGAGACCGCGAAGAAGAACTACACCGAGCGCATCCGCACGGCTGGCTTCCCAAACAAGCCCGACGGCAGCAAGATGGTTTACCGCGCCGCCGTCAAGGTGGGTGTGGTGTTCAACCAGGCCAAGAACAAGGCCCGCGCCAAGGAGTTCGTGTCCTTCCTGATGCAAGAGGAAAACCTGACGCCTTACGTGGAGGGCTCGCTGGGCCGCTGGTTCCCTGTGACCAAGACTGCGCAGCAGCGTCCGTTCTGGAAGGCCGATGCGCACCGCCAGTCGGTCTACAACCAGTTCATGAACGGCACGGTCAATTTTGAGTTCACCAAGAACTACAAGTTCACCATCCTGAACAATGAGAACGTCTGGGCCAAGGCGGCCAACCGCGTCATCAATGAAAAAGTGCCGGTGGACAAGGCTGTTGATGAAATGATTGCCCGCATCAAAACCGTGGCCAACTGACCTTTCGTTGACTGAAGAAAGCCGCGCTGCCCGGACTGGATCGCCCAGACGGGTGGCGCGCGTACCAAAAGCATGAGCACTGCAATCATCGACCAGGCCGGCCCCTCTTTGCGCGCAGAGCGCGGAGCCATGACTTCATGGGAGAAGTGGGGGCTGGTTCTTGTTATTCCCTATCTGCTGATATTTCTGGTTTTCGTTATTTACCCGGTAGGGTATGGCTTGTGGCTCGCACGCCATCCCGAGAGTTATGTCCGGCTTTTTGCCGACCCGATATTCTTCCGCTCGCTGGTCAATACCGTGGTGTTTATCGTCGTGGCGGTCAACGTCAAGATGGTGGTCGCGTTATTCCTGTCGGGTTTTTTCCTGAACACGCGCTGGTGGGTCAAGGGCTTGTCGGTCGTATTTATCCTGCCTTGGGCGGTGCCGTCGATTCCGACCATTCTGTCCATGCGCTTCATGCTCAACCCTGAGTGGGGTGTCATCAATACGCTCATTTACAAGATGACCGGCGTTGACGGGCCCAACTGGCTTAATGATCCGACGCTGGCGCTGTGTTTTTCGATGCTGGCCCACATCTGGAAGTCGTTGCCGTTCTGGACACTGATTCTGCTTGCCGGCCGTATGGCCATCCCGGCCGAGCAGTATGAAGCAGCGTCGGTAGACGGTGCCACCATCTGGCAGAAGTTCCGGTTCATCACCTGGCCGTCGATGCGCTCGCTCTACCTGACGTCGACCATCCTGTCGATGATCTGGACGCTGGGCGACTTCAACAGCGTTTACCTGCTCACGGGCGGCGGGCCCGCCGATCTGACCCATGTGCTGGCTACGCTCGGCATCCGCTATTTGCGCCTGGACCAGGTGGATCTGTCGCTGGCGTCCATTGTCGTGGCCCTTCCCCTCGTCTTGCCGCTGGTGTATTTCATGATGAAAAGGTTGTCCAAATGAGCCGCATCACACTTCGCAAGGTGAGTCGCGAGGCCAGACTGCTGTTGATCGGTATCCCGGTGCTGCTGTGGACGCTGATTCCGATCTACCACATGGTGCTGTTTGCAATTTCGCCAAGAAACGAAGCCACGACGGGGCGGCTCTGGCCTAAAAATCCCACATTGAGCAATTTCGAGACGGTGTTCTGGCAAAAGCATTTCTACCTCGACCACTTCTGGGTGCAACTGGGCAACTCGCTGGTGATCGCGCTGTCTGTGGGCGTGTTGACGCTGGTGGTTTCCACCACCGCAGCCTTTGCCATCAGCCGCCTCAAAGTGCGCGGAGGCCGCACGGTGATGAACATGGCGCTCTTCACCTACTTCATTCCCGCCGCTTTCCTGGCCGTTCCCATGTACAAGACCATGGGTAACTACGGCATGCTCAACCACCAGTGGTCGCTGATTCTGGCCATGGTGACCATCGCCTCGCCGTATTGCATCTGGGTGCTCAAGCAGGCCTCCGACAAACTGCCTTACGAACTTGACGAAGCGGCCAAGATGGACGGCGCTACGGCGATGCAGTTGTTTCGGCTGGTTTACCTGCCACTCATGGTGCCGTCGCTGGTGGCGGTTGGCACCTATGCGCTGCTGCTGGCCTGGAACGAGTATCTCTACGCCTTCCTGCTGCTGTCCAGGGACACCAGCGTGACGCTGGCGGTGGCGTTGGGCAATTTCCTGGCGGCCGACGATTCGCCCTGGGAACTGCTGATGGCCACCGGCCTGATTTACGCGCTGCCTCCGGCGGCTATCTATTACACATTCAAGCGCTACATGGTGTCCGGCCTGACGGCCGGCGCCGTGAAAAGCTAAACATGACCCCCACGCTTGTCACTTTGTGTACTGCGCGAGGCCTTGCAGGCCGCGGCTCGCGGGACGCTTCGCCTCTGTCGCCCATCCAAGCCTGCGCAGGCAGGCTTGGAGCCGCGGGCTCCAGCCCCTCGGGGGTCGTAGCCGGCTTGGGGCGGCCCGGCGCTGGCTGGGACTCGGTCTTTATCAGGAAATAACGGGAATCTCATGGCATCTGTATCGTTTCGCAATATCGAGAAGGCCTTCGGCAAGGTCAAGATCATTCACGGCATCAGCTTCGACATCTCCGACGGCGAATTCGTCGTACTGGTGGGTCCGTCGGGCTGCGGCAAGTCCACGCTGCTGCGCATGCTGGCCGGGCTCGAGGAAATCAGCGGCGGTGAAATGTCGATTGACGGCAAGGTCATCAACGAGCTGGATTCCAAGGATCGCGATATCGCCATGGTGTTCCAGAGCTACGCCCTGTACCCGCACATGACGGTGCGCGACAACATGGCTTTCAGTCTGAAGCTGCGCAAGGCTGATGCCGAACTCACCAACAAGCGCGTCGGTGATGCCGCCCGTATCCTGAACCTGGACCCGCTGCTGGATCGCTTCCCGCGCGAACTGTCGGGCGGGCAGCGCCAGCGCGTGGCCATGGGCCGGGCCATCGTGCGCGACCCCAAGGTCTTCCTGTTCGATGAGCCGCTTTCTAACCTGGATGCCAAGCTGCGTGTGGCCATGCGTGCCGAGATCAAGGCCCTGCACCAGCGTCTGAAGACCACTACGGTTTACGTCACGCACGACCAGATCGAGGCCATGACCATGGCCGACCGCATTGTGGTGATGCATGACGGCATCATCGAGCAAATCGGCACGCCGCTCGAGCTGTTCGACCGCCCCGGTAATTTGTTCGTTGCGCAATTTATTGGTTCCCCGTCCATGAATGTGTTCAAGGGCGTTTTGCGCCAATCGGGCGGACAAGCCTGGGTGGAGGCGCAGGGACACCAGTGGCCCATTGGCACGATTTCGCAGGCGCGCGACGGCCAGCCGGTGCACTATGGTGTACGGCCCGGTGACATCTCGTTGTCGACAAGCGGGCAGGGCATTCCTGCAAAGGTGATTGTGGTGGAGCCTACCGGTGCTGAAACTGAACTTTTGCTCGATGTCGGTGGCGCCAACGTCATATTGGTGATGCATGGCCGAACAGCGGTGCGGCCAGACGATATCGTTCATCTCGAAATCGCGAACGGCAAGAGCCATGTCTTTGACGACGCTAGCGGTGCCCGTCTGGATTGAGGCGCAATGGCTGCAGGCATGTTCAGTCTTGATGGTCGACTGGCGCTGGTGACGGGGTCTTCCGGCGGCATTGGTTTTGCGCTGGCACGTGGTTTGGGTCAGGCCGGCGCCGCCGTGGTGCTTAACGGCCGCGACGGCCTCAAGCTGGAGCGAGCTGCAAACACGCTGCGAAGCGAAGGATTGATTATCCACACGCGCGTATTTGACGTGACCCAGGCATCGGCCGCGCAGGCCGCAGTAGATGACATTGAATCGTCAATAGGCCCTGTCCATATTCTGGTGAACAACGCCGGCATGCAGCGACGCATGGCCCTGCAGGATTTTCCGGCTGAAGATTGGCATGAGTTGATGCGCACCAACGTCGACAGTGTTTTTTTTGTCGGGCAGGCTGTAGCCCGAAAAATGATTGAGCGCCGCAGCGGCAAGATCATCAATATCTGTTCGGTGCAGAGCGAGCTCGGGCGGCCCAACATCGCGCCCTATATGGCCAGCAAGGGTGCGGTCAAGATGCTGACCAAAGGCATGGCGATTGACTGGGGGCCCTATGGCATCCAGGTCAATGGCTTGGGCCCCGGCTACTTCAAGACCGAATTGACGGAAAAGCTGGTGGCCGACGAGCAGTTCAGCGCCTGGCTTACCGCGCGAACGCCCAGCAGGCGCTGGGGAGAAGTGGCGGAACTGGCCGGCGCGGCCGTGTTCCTGGCCAGCGATGCCTCCAGCTTTGTCAATGGCCATGTTTTGTATGTCGACGGCGGGGTGACGGCGACGCTGTGAAGCCGCCGCCTGCCCGCCCAACCAGGGAGAAACATCATGCGTGGACTTGTCTGTCATGCACCCCTAGACCTGCGTCTTGACGCGCTGGATACCGAACACCTGGGTCCGCAGCAGTTGCGGGTACGGGTGGCGTTCGGCGGCATCTGCGGCTCCGACCTGCACTACTTCCAGCACGGCGGCTTCGGCACGGTGCGTATCAAGGAGCCCATGGTGCTGGGCCATGAGGTGTCGGGCGTGGTCGAAGCCGTGGGCAGCGAGGTCAACGGCCTGCGCGCCGGCCAGCGCATCGCAATTTCACCGTCCCGGCCTTGCGGTGTTTGCCGCTTCTGCCAGCAAGGCCTGCACAACCATTGCATGGACATGCGCTTTTACGGCAGCGCAATGCGCTTTCCGCACATCCAGGGCGCTTTCCGCGAAACCCTGGTCATAGAGGCCGCCCAGGCGCATCCGGTGGCTGATGACCTTCCCTTGTCCGAGGCCGCGCTGGCCGAGCCCCTGTCGGTGGGCTTGCACGCCATTTCGAGGGCCGGCTCGGTGTTCGGCAAGCAGGTGCTGGTCACCGGCTGCGGACCCATAGGCGCCTTGCTGATCGCCGGCCTGCGCCGCGCGGGCGCGGCCCGCATCGTCGCAGCCGACATTGCCGAGCTTCCCCTTGCCTGTGCCAAAAAAATGGGCGCTGACCAGACCATCAACCTGGCCCAGGAACCCGACGCCCTGGCGGCCTTCGCCGCCGGCAAGGGGCAGTTCGATGTGATGTTCGAGGCCTCGGGCAATGAGAAAGCCCTGGTCGCCGGCCTGGATGTGGTGGCGCCGCGCGGCGTCATCGTGACGGTGGGTCTGGGTGGCAATATCTCCCTGCCGCTCAACACCCTTGTCGCCAAGGAACTGGAGTTGCGCGGCACCTTCCGCTTCCATCCTGAATTCGCCGTGGCGGTGGCCTTCCTGAATCAGCGGCTCATCGACGGGCGGCCCGTCATCACTGACATCGTCGCCTTCGACCAGGCCACGCATGCCTTTACACTCGCCGGCGACAAGCGCCAATCCATGAAAGTGCAAATCGCCTTCGGCGGCGAAACTTCATGAGGCGCCTGCTTTTCACATCCATTCACCGGAGTCCCTTGTGACCGTTTTCCCCAAAGTCATTCTTTACACCGATACCGACGGTCGGGCCAAATTCCGGGATGAGTCGATCCCGCTTGGCGAAGGCTCGCCGCAGGCCATGCTGTCCACGTTGTTTGCTTCGGGCGGTTACCAGTTGCGCCACAGCCCGCCGGGGTTTCGCAGCCAGTTCCATTGCACGCCGAACCCGCAGTGGGTGTTCATCCTGGGTGGCGAGATGGAAATCGGCCTGCAGGGCGGCGTTTCCCGCATCTTCAAGCCGGGCCAGCATTTCTACTCGGCCGACGTGTTGCCGACCGGCGCCACCTTTGACCCGGCCCTGCACGGCCACTGGAGTCGCCAGGTCGGGCCGGACCCGCTGGTCACGCTGTTTGTGCGGGGTTAAGGCAACACCATGGCCACCATGAAAAACGTCCACGGCAACACGGTTGACCACATCGGGGAAGCCATTGTCGCGGGGCGTTATGCCGCAGGCATGTCTATGCCACCGGAGCCTATTCTTTGTGAAGAGCTTGGGGTGAGCCGCACGGTGGTGCGCGAAGCGGTCAAGTCGCTGATCGCCAAGGGCCTTGTCACCACCGGGCCCAAAGTGGGTACCCGCGTGCTGACCGAGGAGCACTGGAATTGGTTCGATCCCGACGTCATCGCCTGGAAGGCCAAGGCCGGCATCACACCCGAATTTTTGCGTGACCTGCTTGAGTTGCGGCGCCTGGTGGAGCCTGCTGCCGTACGCATGGCAGCCGAGCGGGCAACAGCCGCAGAAGTCGCTGAAATCGAGGATGCCTATGCAGGCATGAAGCGTGCCATTGAAGGCGGCGGCGACTATGTCACCTATGATCTGCGCTTTCATCAGGGACTATTGCGGGCCGCCCATAACCGCATGCTCGTCCAGATGAGCAAAGCCTTGAGTGCGCTGCTGCGTACCAGCTTTGAGATTTCCACGAGCCGCAAGGACGGGCCCAAGCTTTCACTCCCGCTGCATCGTGCCGTGCTGGACGCCGTGATTGCACGCAACCCGGCCAAAGCTGAAAAAGCGATTCTGGTGTTGATTGACGGTGCGCGCGAGGATATCGAACTGGTGCTCGGCTCGCGGCGCCGTTTGCCCAAGCTGAGCGACCCGGCCAAGCAACTGAAAGCTGCCTGAACAGACCCTAGCGTTGCTGCATCTCGCCCGACAGCACCACGTGTTGGCCCCGGCGAACGGCCACTTCTTCAACCAGCGTACGTGCGACGCTTTCCGCTGAAACGGACTGGTAGTTGGCAGGGATCACCCTGCTTAGGAGCCGGCTCAGGCCGAGTGCGATTTTTTCACCGGCGCGCGGCGCCTGGCCCAAAGACTCGCGCTCACCCGCCAGGAATGAGGGCCGCACCACCACCAGAGTGGAAAAGCCCAGTAGTGCGAGTGCTTCTTCCGCTTCGCCTTTAACGCGCGTGTAGAAGAGGGCGGAGTGCGAATCAGCGCCCATGGCACTGACCACACCCAGCCGTGTAGCGCCGGCAATTCGGCCAGCGCGGGCTACGGCCAGCACGGCGTCGAAATCCACGGCCCTGAAAGCTGCCTGGCTGCCGGCCGTTTTGATCGTGGTGCCCAGTGCAATGAAGACATCATCGACTGGCGGCGCCGTGAAGTCCGCGAATGAATCGGTCAGGTGCACGGCCAGCCGTGCGTCGTGCTGCGCAGGCGCACGGCGGCCTACACAGTGAACCGCCGAATAGCGCTTATCGGCCAGTAAACGAGCCAGGACCGCCTGGCCGACGAGGCCCGTTGCCCCGGCCACCAGCGCCACCCGAACCGCCGCCACCGCCGGAGCGGTTGCCGCCCCGGTAGTTGCCGCGGTTGCCGCCTGTGGGCTGGCCGGAGGATGGGAAGCCGGAGGAGGCGTGGCTGGCAGGTTGCTGGTTGTCGAAGTCATTGCGTGGCTCCCTTGACTCGTTGCGGGGCGCGCGCGGCTGCTGGTCGTCGCGATGGCGCGGCGCCTGGGCCTGCCGTGGCGGCTGACCGTTCTGCGAATAACCGGAAGCCTGGCGCGGCTGGCCGGGGTTGGGGGTGCGCGGGCCGCGGCCGCCGCCATTTCCTCCGCCATTGCCACCGCCGGCGGGGCCGCGTCCACGGGCGCCGCCGTTGCCGCCCCCGTTACCACCGCCTGCGCCGCGCGCGGGCTGTGCCCCCTTGGTATCGCGGATGCGCTGCATCATTTCAGTACGGGCTGCTTTGGCGGCAGCCTGCATCACGTCGCGGCTAGGCGGCTTGCCCAAGCCGCCCCAAATGGTCTGGCGACCCATGGCTAGCGGCTCGGCGCGTTCACCGGGTTCCGCTTCAAAGCCGGGGACGATGACTTTTTCGATGTTCTGCTTGGTGAAGCGCTCGATGTCCTGCATGAAGCCTTCTTCATCCAGGCAGACCAGGCTGACGGCTTCGCCGCTGTTGCCGGCGCGGCCAGTACGGCCGATGCGGTGCACGTAGTCTTCGCTGACATTCGGGATTTCGTAGTTCACGACGTGCGGCAGCTCGTCGATGTCAATGCCGCGGGCGGCGATGTCAGTGGCCACCAAGGCGCGAATCGTTCCGCTCTTGAAATCGGCCAGGGCCTGGGTGCGGGCGGTCTGGCTCTTGTTGCCGTGCAGCGCCATCGCGGGGATGCCGTTTTTGGTCAAGTGCTCGGCCACGTTGTTGGCGCCAAACTTGGTGCGGGTGAACACCAGCACCTGGCTCCAGTTGTGCTCGTTGATGATGTGGGTCAGCAGCGCTTTTTTCTTGGCTCGCCCGACGGGATGGATGGTCTGCGTGATGCGCTGCACCGTGGTGTTGCGCGGCGTGACCTGGATGGATTCGGGGTTCTTCAGCAGGCCGTTGGCCAGTTCACGGATTTCGTCGCTGAAGGTCGCGCTGAACAACAGCGATTGTTTCTGCTTGGGCACCAGGGCCAACACTTTTTTGATGTCGTGGATAAAGCCCATGTCCAGCATGCGGTCGGCTTCGTCGAGCACCAGGATCTGTACCTGGCTCAGGTCCAGCGTGCCCTGGCTCGCATGGTCCAGCAGGCGGCCGGGAGTGGCGACCAGGATATCGACGCCGCGGCGCAGTTTTTCAATCTGGGCGCCCATGCCGACGCCGCCGAACATCACCATGGAGGTGAGGTCGGTGTATTTTCCGTAGGTGCGGACGCTTTCTTCGACCTGGGCCGCGAGTTCGCGGGTGGGGGTCATGATCAAGGCGCGTACGGCGTTGACGCCGCGGCGGTTGGTCAGGCGCGCTTCGGTGGACAAGCGCTGCAGCAAGGGCAGCGTAAAGGCAGCGGTCTTGCCGGTGCCGGTCTGGGCGCCGCCCAGCAGGTCGACGCCCTTGAGCACGGCGGGGATCGCCTGGGCCTGGATGGGGGTGGGGGTGTCGTAGCCCTGCTCGAGCACGGCCTTCAGAATGGCCGGAGCCAGATTCAATTCTTCAAATGTCATGATGTTGCGCCTGTGTGGCGCTTTAGATCGGCCTGTTGGGCGCCTTGTTGAAAGGCAAACCCGCCAGTCAAAGGCAGATGGGGTCAGAAAGTGGGCCCTAAACATTACGTTTTACATCGTAAGCAGCCACTTGAAGCGGTACCCGGATGTGCCCAAATGTTGAAGGCAACTGGAGCCAGCAACGCCTGTATTGTCGCACAGCAACGATAATGGAGGCATTCACGCATAAAACACGCTTTGCCAAAAGGCGTTTGCGCCCAGGCGCGGCGTGTCGTTCCAGCCCGCAAGAAAGCCTGCTGACAGCCTGTAGAAATAGCATGTACAGGCGGCAAGCAGCCCGTTTTCCTGCATTGTTTTTCATTTTTACCAAAGTTAATCCTGATGGCTCAGTACGTATTTACTATGAACAAGGTCGGCAAAATCGTGCCGCCCAAGCGCCATATCCTTAAAGAGGTGTCGCTCAGTTTCTTCCCGGGCGCCAAGATCGGCGTGCTGGGCACCAACGGTTCCGGCAAGTCCACGCTGCTCAAGATCATGGCCGGCCTGGACACGGAAATCGAGGGCGAAGCCACTCCCATGCCGGGGCTGAACATCGGCTACCTGCCGCAGGAACCCAAGCTGGACCCCGAGCACACGGTGCGCGAAAGCGTGGAAGCCGGTATGGGCGCGGTATTCGCCGCCAAGGCCCAGCTCGAAGCTGTGTACACCGCCTACGGGGAGCCTGATGCCGACTTCGATGCGCTGGCCGCCGAGCAGGCCCGCCTGGAAGCCATCATCGCCACTGCCGGCACCGATTCCGAGCACCAGCTTGAAATCGCCGCCGACGCGCTGCGCCTGCCGCCCTGGGACGCCAAGATCGGCGTGCTCTCGGGCGGCGAAAAACGCCGCGTGGCCCTGTGCAGCCTGCTGCTGTCCCGGCCCGACATGCTGCTGCTTGACGAACCCACCAATCACCTGGACGCCGAATCGGTGGACTGGCTGGAGCAGTTCCTGCAGCGCTTTTCAGGCACTGTGGTGGCCATTACCCACGACCGCTACTTCCTGGACAACGCCGCCGAGTGGATCCTGGAGCTGGACCGCGGCCACGGAATCCCCTGGAAGGGCAACTACAGCAGCTGGCTGGACCAGAAGGGCGAGCGCCTGGCACAGGAGCAAAAGGGTGAGGAAGCCCGGGCCAAGGCCCTGAAGAAGGAACTCGAATGGTCACGCCAGAACCCCAAGGCGCGCCAGGCCAAGAGCAAGTCGCGCCTGGCCCGTTTTGAGGAACTCTCCGACTTCGAATACCAGCAGCGCAACGAAACCCAGGAAATCTTCATCCCTGTGGCCGAGCGCCTGGGCAATGAAGTCATCGAATTCAAGAATGTCAGCAAATCCTTCGGCGACCGCCTGCTGATCGACAACCTCAGCTTCCAGGTACCCGCAGGCGCCATCGTCGGCATCATCGGCCCCAACGGCGCAGGCAAGTCCACGTTGTTCAAGCTGATCGCCGGCAAGGAAACGCCCGACAGCGGTGAAGTCGCCATCGGCAAGACCGCGCGCATGGCTTTCGTCGACCAGCACCGCGATGATTTGGCCAATGAAAAAACTGTTTGGGAAGACATCTCGGGCGGCCTGGACATGCTGACCGTCGGCAAGTTCACCATGCCCAGCCGCGCCTATGCAGGCCGCTTCAACTTCAACGGTGCCGACCAGCAAAAACGCGTCGGCATGCTGTCGGGCGGAGAGCGCGGGCGCCTGCACCTGGCCAAGACCCTGATCGCGGGCGGCAACGTGCTGATGCTTGATGAACCCTCGAACGATTTGGACGTGGAAACCCTGCGCGCGCTCGAAGACGCGTTGCTGGAATTCGCCGGCTCCGTGCTGGTGATCAGCCATGACCGCTGGTTCCTGGACCGCATCGCCACCCACATCCTGGCCGCCGAAGGCGACAGCCAGTGGACCTTCTTCAACGGCAACTACCAGGAGTACGAAGCCGACAAGAAGAAGCGCTTGGGTGAAGAGGGCGCCAAACCGAAGCGTGTGCGGTTCAAGGCACTGCATTAAGCCCCCACGCTTTTCACTTCGTGTAATGC
This sequence comes from Polaromonas sp. P3_A5, assembly GCF_056403055.1. Classification (NCBI taxonomy): domain Bacteria; kingdom Pseudomonadati; phylum Pseudomonadota; class Betaproteobacteria; order Burkholderiales; family Comamonadaceae; genus Polaromonas; species Polaromonas sp. P3_A5. Next base: position 3,076,478 of record NZ_JBFUGF010000001.1, on the reverse strand, counting down.
GCTGCCCCCCGAGGGGGCGCTGCGCCTGCGGCCCGGCTAAGCCGGTTCCGCGGCCCCTGCTGGCAAAGAAAAGTGTTCCGGAGATCGTGATGACCGACGATGAAGTCCTGACCCAAACCCGGCATTGGCTTGAAAAAGCCGTGATCGGGCTCAACCTGTGCCCGTTCGCCAAGGCGGTCTACGTCAAGAACCAGGTTCGCCTGGTGGTAAGCCATGCGAAACATGCGGACGGCCTGCTCGAGGAACTGGATCGCGAACTGGATCTGCTGGCGGCGACGCCGGCCGAAGAGGTCGACACCACATTGCTGATCCACCCCACGCTGTTTGACGACTTCCTGGACTTCAACGATTTCCTGGAAATCGCCGAAGGCGTGGTGGATGAGCATGGCCTCGAAGGCGTGATCCAGCTGGCCAGCTTTCACCCGCAGTTCCAGTTCGATGGCACCGAGCCCGGCGACATTGGCAACTACACGAACCGCGCGCCCTTTGCCATCCTGCATTTGCTGCGCGAGGAAAGCGTGGCACGGGCCGTGGAGGCGTTTCCCGAGGCTGAGGCCATCTTTGAGCAGAACATCGCGACACTCGAAGAGCTGGGCCACACGGGCTGGAAGGCACTGGGCCTTTAGCGCCACGGGCGCCAGCTCTACCTGGGCAGATGCTGCTTGAGCACCGCGTGCAGTTGCGCGAAGTTAAAGGGCTTGGTCACGTAGCCGCTGGCACCCAGGCGCAAGGCTTCCTCCAGCCGCTCTGACTCCGCACTGGCCGACAAGAACACAAAGGGCACCTGCTTGAGGGCGGGTTCCGATTGCAGCGCGGCCAGAACTTCCATGCCGTTCATCAGCGGCATCATCACGTCGCAAAAAATCAGGTCCGGCTGCTGCTCCCTGGCCACTTGCAGGCCGGCATGGCCGTCTGCCGCTGCCAGGCCTTCGTGGCCCTCCAGCCGGACAAAGCGCAGCAGGTTGTCCCGGATATGGGATTCATCTTCAATCACCAGAATGCGCGCCATTTTTCTTTCGCATTGAAGGCCCCGCATTTCATCGTGGGCGGGGCTGATTTCCCTGAACCACCCGGCAGGCTCTGTCGCAGTGCCGGGCTGGTATCCATCTTATAGCCTTACCCCGGTTTCCCCAATCTGCCCGGTGCGCGGGCTGGTTTGGCCAGGTTCCGCGCCTCAAATCGTGACGGTAAAGCGCGTACCCTGGCCCACGACGCTGGTTACGCTTATGTGGCCGCCGTGCAGGTCGACCGAATTTTTGACGATGGCCAGCCCCAGGCCCGTGCCCTGGATTTCGCCGACGTTGCTGGCCCGGTGGAACCACTCGAAGAGGTGGGGAAGCTCTTCGGCCGGAATGCCTATGCCTTGGTCCGCCACCTCAAAGGCCACACGTCCCTCCGACGGAAACACGCGAAAAGAGACTTTTCCGCCTTGCGGCGAATACTTGATGGCGTTGGACAGAAGGTTGCCGAAGATATGGCGCAGCAGCTTTTCATCAAAAAGCCCGATGTCCGGCCGGGCCCCGAATTCCAGGGCCAGTTCACAGCCCGCCTCTGAATACTGGATGCGCGCATCTTCCACCAGGTTCTGGCAAAGCAGTTGCAGATTGATCTCTGCCGGCTGGAACGCCAGCATTTGGGCCTCCACCTTGCCCAGCAGCAGCACGCGGTCCAGCATCTGGGTCATGCGTTGTACGCCGGTTTCTATGGTGGCGATGACGTCGGCTTTTTCGGCTTCGGGCAGGCGGTCGCCGTAGTGCTTGAGGAGTTCGGCGGACGACAGGATAAAGGCCAGCGGCGTGCGGAATTCATGCGACGCCACCGAGATGAAGCGCGACTTCATGTCATTGAGCTCGGTTTGCCGCTGCAGGGTCTGGCGCTGCGTCAGTTCGGCCTGCAAGCGGGCCGTCGCATCTACCACGAAGATCAGGGTCGCCTCGCGTTTGCCCCATTCGATCTGCACGGCGGAGAGCTCCAGCGAACGAACTTCGCCGGCCTGGGTGATCACGCGAAAACCGTACATCGAGTCGACTTGGTCGCCCCGCAGGCGACGCTCGTGGCGCTCGCGCATCACCGGCAGGTCGTCGGGGTGGACGGTCGCGGTGTAGGGCTGGGACAGCAGGTACTCCCGCGGGTGGCCCACGATGCGCTCCAGGCTGGGGTTGGCAAATACCATGCGGCCGTCCTGCACCACCACCACGCCGACACCGACGTTTTCAATCACCGTGCGGTAGCGCTCTTCCGATTTACGCAATTCATCCAGCGCCTGATAGCGTTCAATCGCACTGCTGACGTGGTTGGCGACAAAGGACAGGATGTCGGCATCGGTGTCGCTGTAGGCCACGCCCGGCTCATATCCCTGCACCGCGAGCACGCCGCCTATGGTGCCGCGTATGTGCATGGGCACGCCCAGCCAGGAACTGAAAGTCATGTCGCCACTGCCTTCCGTCACATCACCGGCGGCTTCCAGTACCTTGAGGCGCATGGCGTCAATAATTTGCGGCTTGCCGGTACTCAGGACGAATTCGGTCAGACCCCTGCGATACGGCACATTGCTCAGTTGCAGCGCATCGCCATCGCGCTCGTCCACGTAGTAGGGAAAATCCTTTCGGTGTTTCTGCGCGTCGTACAGGCACACATAGCAATTTTTGGCATACAGCAGCTCTCCCAGCAAGCCGTGAACCGACTGCAGGAAATCGTAGAAAGAGAGATCTGCTGCTGCACGCTCGGCAATGCGGTAAAAAACCCGTTGCAGGGCTTCGGCTTTTTTTTGCTCCAGTGCTTCGGCCTGAAGTTCGCGGGTTCGCTGTTCCAGCCACAGGTTGGCGGATGTCTCCTGCTTCTGCTTTTCAAGCTGCAGATTCCGGTAGTCGGCCTCTAACGCCTGGTATTGCTGTTGCAGCTGCTTGAGCTGGAGTTGCAGGTCGGCATCGGACGGCATGGCGCGGCTTTCGTGCTCGGGTTGAAAAGAGGGCTGCTGCAATGGCTGCACCCGAGTCATTATGCTGCCCTGGTTCAGGGGGTGTTCAGTCCGCCCACGGTCTGGAACATGGCCTGGCGCGCCTGAGCCACGATTTGTGAGCGCCATTCGTCCGTGTCGACATAAAACGCGTTCATCATCTGCCGCTTGATCGTCGCCTGTTGCTCCGCGGGCATCTCAGGATGCTTGTGCAGCCAGTGGTCGGCGCGCAGGGCGGCAATGACGTCCAGAATGGGCACCGTACCGTATTCCATGGCCATGCCGGTGTATTCGGCCTGCGGGCATTCGTCGGGAACCGACGCCCACATCAAACCCGTCAGGTGCGCCGAGCTGGAGGAGCCGTCGTAGAACGAGGTGACGGGGGTGGCGCCGCCGCCGTCCCACCAGGCGCGCGCACGTGCCAGGGCTATGGGATCGTTGTCGCAGGCAAAAATGCGCTCACCAATCCCGCTGGGGCCCAGCCCCGTGTGCAGGTCCATCCAGGCGATGCGTTTAGCCCGTTGCCCGAAGGTTTGCAGCACTTCGCGCAAGGTGCGATTGCTCCACGTGGGCTCCGTCCCGCCGAAAAACATGCCATCGGCGTATTCATGCTGGCCTTGCGACACGGCCGCCTGGTAGCGTGCCACGCCACGGGTGTCAATATAGGCCGCAATGGCGGCCTGGTTTTCGCTTGTAGGGGGCCACTGCGCGGGTAGCAGCAAATCGTGGAGCTCGCGGTAAGCCTCATTCACAGGCAAGGGCTGGCCGAAGTCATGGAAGTTGCGGTTCAAGTCCACGTTTTCGTGCGTGGTGCGCCGTGCATGGGAAAAGCCGTGGGGATTGATCGCGTGAATGTAGAGCACCGCCACACCGCCCGCGCGGGCCTTGGCGCGCCATTCGGCGTCCTGTGCGGCGCACACCTGCACACCCGAGCCGCAGTAGCCTTCCACGCCGTGGCAAGCGCTGCTGACGATAAAGAGCTTGTTTGCGTCAGGCGAGCCGTCCAGGGCCACGTCCATCGCGAGGGTTTCGCCGTCGCGGCCCTTCAGCGGGTGTTCATAGGCGCGAAGCGCCATGCCGGCGGCGCGAGCCGCCTCGAGGAATTTGGCGCGCGCAGCCGCATAACTGGCTGAAAAAGCCGCGTGTGTGTTCATGGTGTTGTTGGCGTTGTCAGGGGCGCGCCTCAGGAACCGTACCCAGCCAGCGCGTAGCCAGCTGGACCCAGTAGGTGCCGCCCAGGGGGATCAGGTCGTCGTTGAAGTCGTAGCTCGGGTTGTGCAGCGTGCAGGGCCCTTCGCCGTGGCCCATGTCGCGGTGCGCGCCGTCACCGTTGGAAATGAAACAGTAGGCGCCTGGCTTGGCTTGCAGCATGTAGGCGAAGTCTTCGGCGCCCATGGTGGGCTCCTGCGGCAGCACGTTGGCCGGCCCCACGATGTCGCTCATCACCCGGCGTGCGAAGTCGGCCTCGGCGGCGCTGTTGACCGTGGGCGGGTAGTTGCGCGTGAACTCGAATTCGCAGCGTGCTTCAAACGCGGCACAGGTGTGTTCGGCCACTTCCTTCATGCGCTTTTCAATCATGTCCAGCACCTCAATGCTGAACGTGCGCACTGTGCCCTGCAACTCGCAGAAGTCCGGCACCACGTTGGTCGCTTCTCCGGCGTGAATCATGGTCACCGAGATGACGCCCGCATCAACCGGTTTTTTGTTGCGGCTGATGATGGTCTGGAAGCCCTGCACCATCTGGCAGGCGACAGGCACAGGGTCGATGCCGAAGTGCGGCATCGCGGCGTGGCTGCCCTTGCCGCGTATAGTGATCTTGAACTCGTTGCTTGATGCCATCACTGGACCCGCGCTGACCGCGAAAGTGCCGACAGGCGCGCCCGGCCAGTTGTGCATGCCAAAGACCGCTTCGACGGGGAATTTTTCAAAGAGGCCGTCCTTGATCATCTCGCGTGCGCCGCCGCCGCCTTCCTCGGCCGGCTGGAAGATCAGGTAGACCGTGCCGTCAAAGTCTCGGTTCTGCGAGAGGTGGCGTGCCGCGGCCAGCAGCATCGCGGTGTGGCCATCATGGCCACAGGCGTGCATCTTGCCCTGCCGCGTGCTGGCATGGGGGAATTTGTTGAACTCCTGCATGGGCAGCGCGTCCATGTCGGCGCGCAGCCCCACGGCCCGGCCACAAGCGCCGCCGTCGTGGCCGTGCACGATACCCACCACGCCGGTGGTGCCCATGCCGCGGTGAATCGGGATGCCCCAGGATTCGAGCTTTTGCGCGACCACGTCGGCGGTGCGTACTTCCTGGAAGCACAGTTCGGGATGGGCGTGGATGTCGCGGCGCACGGCAGCGATGTCGGCCGCCCCGGCCAGGATGGATTCAATGATTTTCATGGCAGTGTCCCCTGAGAGTACATATTAACCAAGCCGGTTCCGCTTTGCATGGCCGTGCCTGGGTTCCTGGTATTTGTTCCCTAAATTCGGCCCTCTTCAACCGCATGGCAGGCCACACGAACGCCTTCGAGCTGCAGAAACTCCGGCCGTTCGCTGCGGCAACGCTCGTTGGCATGCGGGCAGCGCGGGTGGAAGGTGCAGCCGGCGGGCGGGTTCAGCGGATTGGGCACTTCGCCCGATACCGGCGTGCGGGCCCGGCCGGTGTCATGCATCTTGGGGATGGCATCCAGCAGCATGCGTGTGTAGGGATGGCGCGGCCTGTCGAACAGGCTGTGCTTGTCGGCCATCTCGACCAGGCGGCCCAGGTACATCACACCGACCTGGTCGCTCACGTGGCGCACCACTGCGAGGTTGTGCGAGATGAAGAGGTAAGTCAGGCCGCGCTTTCGCTGCAGGTCTTTCATGATGTTAAGCACCTGTGCCTGCACGCTCACGTCCAGCGCAGAGGTCGGCTCGTCGCAGACCAGGAACTCGGGCTCCGTGGCCAGCGCGCGCGCGATCGAGATGCGCTGGCGCTGCCCGCCCGAGAATTGATGCGGATACTTGGGCATGTCCAGCGCAGACAGACCCACCGACCTCAGCAGCTCGTCCACCCGTTCCTTGAGTGCTGCACTGTCACTCAGGATGCCGTGCTCGTGCAATGGTTCGGCGATGATGTCTTCCACAGTCCAGCGCGGGTTCAGGCTGGCATAGGGGTCCTGAAAAATCATCTGGATGCGCCTGCGCAATTGCCGGCCCTGGGGTGTCTTGAAAGCGGAATGCGCATCCTGGCCGTCAAAGGTCAATCCACCGCGCGTCGGCTCATAGAGACCCACCAGCAGGCGGGCTACGGTGCTTTTGCCGCAGCCCGATTCGCCGACCAGTGCCAGCGTCTTGCCTCTCTCGATGTCGAAGCTCACGCCGTCGACGGCCTTTAGCAGCAGCCTGGGCTTGCGTTCGAGCACCCGGTTCAGCCAGGGTGGCGACACATCGAAGGTTTTCGCAAGGTCGTGGGCTTGGACTAACGCCCCCACGCTTGTCGCTTCGCGTACTTCGCTGCCCCCCGAGGGGGCCGATTTTCCTTGGGGCGGCCCGGCGGAAAATTCTCCCGCGCTGACTTGGGACGTGCTCAAAATGTCGCTCATGCCGCCACCCCTTCGTGCGTGTCATGCAGCCAGCAGGCCGCCCACGTAGCACCGGCTGGCATCAGGTCGGGCCGTTCCTGACGGCAGCGGTCGAACGCTTTGGGGCAGCGCGGGTTGAAGGCACAGCCCTGGGGAATGGCGTTCAGGCGAGGCATGGCGCCGTCGATCTGGTAGAGGCGTTCGCGTTCCACTGTGATGTCGGGAATGGCGGCCATCAGGCCCGCGGTATAGGGGTGTGATGGATGGTTGATCACCTGATGCACCGGTCCGAGCTCGGCGATCCGCCCGGCATACATCACGGCCACACGGTCGCAGGTTTCGGCGATCACGCCCATGTCGTGGGTGATCAGCATGACGGCGGCACCGCGCTGCCGGCAGATGTTTTTGAGCAGGGTGATGATTTGTGCCTGGATCGATACGTCAAGCGCGGTGGTCGGTTCGTCGGCCACGATGAGCTTGGGCTCGGCCGCCAGCGCCAGGGCGATTACCACGCGCTGGCGCATACCGCCCGAGAACTGATGCGGGTAGTGGTCTATGCGCTGTGCGGCGGCGGGAATGCCGGTGTCGTCCAGCAGTTCGATGGCGCGCGCCCGGGCTTCCTGCGTGCTGACAGGCAAATGAGCCTGGATGGTTTCCACCAATTGCCGGCCTATGGTGTAGAGCGGATTCAGCGAGGTCAGCGGATCCTGGAAGATCGCGCCTATCTTTCTCCCCCGGATGTGGCGCATGCGCTCATGGGGCAGGTTGTCGATGCGTTCGCCCTCGAGCAGGATCTGGCCGCCCGCCACGCGCCCGGGCGGCTCCAGCAGGCCGATGATGGCTGCGCCGGTCAGCGACTTGCCCGCGCCCGATTCACCGACCACGCCAAGGATTTCTCCGGGTGCGATGTCAAATGTGATGTCGTCCAGCGCACGCAGCGTGCCACGCCGGCCGGGAAACTCGACCACAAGATTCTTGATTTGCAGAAGGCTCATTGACGGTTCAGCTCACGAAGTGAGCGATGAGTAAGGTTTTTCCGCCGGGCCGCCCCAAGGAAAAATGCGCTCCCTCGGGGGGCAGCGTAGTACACGTAGTGACAAGCGTGGGGGCATTCATTTTTTGGCCTACCTCAGACGGGGATTGAGGGCATCACGCAACCAGTCACCCAGCAGGTTCACGCTCAGCGCAATCAACACCAGCATCAGGCCCGGGAACACGGTGATCCACCACTCGCCCGAGAACAGGTAGTCGTTTCCGACGCGGATCAGCGTACCCAGCGAGGGTGAGGTGGGCGGCGCGCCCACGCCCAGGAAGGACAGCGTGGCTTCGGTGATGATGGCGGTCGCCACCTGGATGGTGGCAAGCACCAGTACAGGCCCCATCACATTGGGCAGCACATGGCGCCGCATGATGCGCAAGGGCGAGACACCGGTGACGCGTGCAGCCTGTACATATTCCTTGCTGCGTTCCACCATGGTGGAGCCACGCACGGTGCGCGCGTATTGCACCCAACCCGACTGCCCCATCGAAATAGACAGAATCAGCACACCCATGGCAAGCAGCTGACTCGCGTCAGGAAACACCGCGCGGCCCACACCGGCGATCAGTAGCGCGACCAGGATGGGCGGAAAAGACGACATCACATCGCATACGCGCATCAGGGCTGCGTCGATCCAGCCGCCGCGAAAGCCCGCGAGCAAGCCCAGCGACACGCCGGCCAGCATGGACAGGATGACAGAGGCCACACCCACTACCAATGAAATGCGCGCGCCATACATCAGCGCCGACAAAATGTCGCGACCCTGGTCATCGGTGCCCAGCAGGTATTTGGCGCTGCCCTGGGCGCTCCAGGCCGGCGGCAGGCGCGCATCGCTGAGCTCCAGCGTGCTCAGGTTAAACGGGTCGTGCGGGGCCACCCAGCCGGCAAACACCGAACAGAAAACGCAGACCAGCGCAATGGCCGCCGCAAGCATCGCAACCGGCGAGGTGCGAAAACTGTGGCCCACATCGCTGTCAAACCAGCGCGCAAGAGTTTTTGTCATCAAAAGAAAGAGCAATCCATATAACCAAAGACGAGCAAAGCGAGACCTGTGCCAGCAACAGCGCGGAACCGGCTTTGCCGGGCCGCAGCTGTTGTCCCCTGCAGGGGAGAGGCCGTTACGCGAAGCGAAAAGGCAACAGGGGGAGGTTACCTTCAGCGCGGAACCGGCTTTGCCGGGCCGCTGCTGTTGTCCCCTGTAGGGGAGAAGCCGTTACGCGAAGCGAAAAGGCAATAGGGGGCTTACTTCTTCACAGTTATCCACTTGAAGAACATGAAGTTGTCGGCCATCTGGACCAGTTCCACCTTCTTGTTCATGCCCCAGGCCAGCGACTGCTGGTGCAGCGGTATGTGGCCGATGTCGGCCCCGTGGATGTCGAACGCTTCCTTGATCATCGCATTGCGTTTGGTCTTGTCGGTTTCGGATTGAACCTTCCTGGTCAGCTCGTCAAACTTCGGATTGCAATATGCGCCCAGATTGAACTGGCCGGCGCCCTTGTCGTCGACACAGGCGACCAGGGCATTCATGGCGTTGTGGGCGTCATAGGTGCCGGGTGTCCAGCCCAGCATGTAAAAGCTGGTGTCGCGACGCAAAATCTTGGGGAAATAGGTGCCTTTGGTTTCAGCCTGGAGGTTGATCTTGACGTTGATGCGTGAAAGATTGGCTGCCACAGCCTGGCAAATCCGGCTGTCGTTCACATAACGGTCGTTCGGGCAGTTCATGGACACTTCAAAGCCGCTCGCATAGCCGGCATCTGCCATCAGCTTTTTGGCGGCTTCAGGGTCGTAGGGCAAGCGCTTGTTCTGGTCGGCCTGGAAGCCGTTGATACCGGGGCCGATCAGCAGCGCTGTCGGGTTGGAGCCGCCGCGCATCACGGTTTTCTTGATGCCTTCGATGTCGATGGCCTGATAGAAGGCCTGGCGCACGCGCTTGTCCTTGAACGGGTTTTTGCCCTTCACGCTGGAATACAGGAGTTCGTCGCGCTTTTGGTCCATGCCCAGGAAAATGGTGCGCAGCTCTGGTCCGGCCAGAACACGGGTTGCGGCGTTGCTGTTGACACGGTCAATATCCTGCACCGGCACGGGCTCCATCACGTCGACTTCACCGGACAGCAAGGCTGCCACGCGCGTGGCGTCGTTGCCGATGGGGGTGAAGACCACCTCCTGAACGTTGCCTTCAATCTTGCCCCAGTAGGTGCCGTTGCGGACAAAGGTGGTGCGCACATTGGGTTGACGCTCCCGTACCCGGTAAGGGCCGGTGCCGTTGGCACGGAAGGACGCGGCGTTTTCAATGCCTTTACGGCGGTCCACCGGCTTGGTCGCCTGGTTGGTTTCGCACCATTTCTTGCTCATGATGTAAACCAGCGTGATCACGTCGGGCAAGATGGGAAAGGGTGTTTTGGTTTCGATCTCGACCACATGGTCGTTGATCTTGCGCACTTCCTTGAAGTCGTTGGTGTAGCTCTTCATGTCCGAGCCGTCGGCCTGGGTCCGGTTAAAGCTGAACACCACGTCATCGGCGGTGAACGGCGTGCCGTCGTGAAACTGCACGCCCTTGCGCAGTTCGAAGCGCCATACGGAAGGTGACGTCTGTTTCCACGAGGTCGCCAGGCCAGGCGCCAGGCTCAGGTCCTTGTTGCGGATGACCAGGCCTTCATACGCGTTGCCCGTCACGCTGAGCTGCAGTGACTCGTTCAGCGAGTGCGGATCCATCGACAATGAATCGCCCTGGTTGGCGACTCGCAGGGTTTGCGCCGAAGCGATAAAACTTGTGGCCGTGAGGCCGCACAGCACAGCGGCTGAAAGCAGATTGGACTTGAATTTCATCAGGAACTCCTTGTGAAAGGGATGAGGACTTGCGGGTGTAAAAAATGAAAGAAAGGGGCGCGGCCTGCGCCATCAGTGGCCTGTGGCATTGCCGACGCGAAGCCGGGGGTCCACTGCGAAATACAGCAGGTCGACGACCAGGTTGATGGCCACAAAAATCAGCGCAATCAGGCACAGGTAAGCGGCCATGACGGGGATGTCGGCAAAGGTCACTGCCTGAATGAACAGCAGGCCCATGCCCGGCCACTGAAACACGGTTTCGGTGATGATGGCAAAGGCGATCAGTCCGCCCAGTTGCAGCCCGGTAATGGTCATTACCGGCACCAGCGTGTTGCGCAGGGCATGGCCGAAATGGATGGCCCGGTCGGGCAGGCCGCGGGCCCGTGCGAACTTGATGTAGTCGGTGCGCAATACCTCCAGCATTTCGGCGCGCACCAACCGCATGATCAACGTGAGCTGAAAGACGGCCAGCGTCACGGCCGGCAGGACGATGTGGTGCCAGCCGTCGGCCTTGAAGAGGCCTGTGCTCCACCAGCCGATCTGCACCGTCTCGCCACGGCCAAAGCTCGGGAACCACCCCAGGCCCACGGCGAACACCAGGATCAGCAGGATGCCGATCAGGAAAGTGGGCAGTGAAACACCCAGCAGCGACACCGTCATGAACACCTGGCTCAGGAACGAGCCGCGGCGCAGCGCCGAATACACGCCCATCGGGATACCGATGAGCAAGGCCAAAACGGCCGCCACCAGCGCCAGCTCCAGCGTGGCGGGGAAGCGTTCGGAAATCAGGCGCGACACCTTGGCGCCCTGTCGCAGGCTCAAGCCGAATTCGCCCTGCGCGGCGTTGACCAGGAAATGCCAGAACTGGACGATAAAAGGCCGGTCCAGCCCGAGGTCGGTACGCAGTTGCCTGATCTGCGCCGGTGTGGCGTCCTGTCCCAGAAGGAACACCACCGGGTCACCGACATACTGAAAGAGCATGAAGGCAATCAAGGCGACCACGACCATCACGATCACGGCCTGGATCAGGCGGCGCAGAATAAAAGCAAGCATTGGCCAAAGAAAAGTGTCGGACGATACTAGCAGAGCAATTGCTATGCCGACACAGGGGTTTACTTTAGGGTTAAAGAACCACGTGGCCCCGGCAATTGCCCTGAATCGGGCCTTTCATTGCCCTTTTAAGGTGCCGCGCGCCTCTTTGCGGCGCGACCGGCTTTAAAGCCTTTGCAGCTTTTTTCGGACCAGGTGAATATTCCCGCGCAGCGCATACAACTCGTCGGTATAGGACAGCGGCACCGTGATTTTTTCGGCGCGGCTTTCCAGGTTGTTGAGTTCTTCCAGCAAGGCCGCGTTGCCGCTGTTTTCCCCGGAGATTTCCACGCGGTTTTCGATGTCGCGCAGTTGGCCGTACCAGCGGAAGATGCGTGAACGCACACGAAAGGCGTACAGCGGCGGGATGATGCGCGACAGCGGCAGCATGATGGCGATGATGATGCCCATCGCCAGCCACATCCGCTCGACCAGGTTGGCTACCCAGAAGGGCAGGTAGCGCTGCAGCACGGGGGTGCCGTTCTTGATGGCGCGCTCGGCCTCCTTGGCAATGGGCAATTCGCTGTTGTCGCGGTTCGGGTATTCGCGGGCGCTTTTGAACCAGCCGGCCCCGCCGTGGATGTCGTTACCGGCCTGGGCCAGCAGTTGCTGCAGTGCGGGGTGGATGCCGGAGCGCGTGATCAGTGAGGTGGTCGACGCGACCAGCCGTACGTCATCGGGCGGAATATTGCCCGCCAGATCCACCACACCGCGTGGCAGGCGGGTCGGCGTCAAAAATGCAAAGCGCCGCGAATAGGCTTCGCTCTGGGCGAAATTCATGAGCTTGACGCCGGGGGTTTGCAGCAGCATCTGCACCATCAGCGACTCCGGGGCGGACGCGAACACAATCGCGTCCAGTTCGCCGCCCAGAAAGGCCACGGTCGCGGGTGTCTGCTCCAGCCTGGAGACTTTCATCGTAGCGGGGTCGATGCGGTTGCTGTCGAACAGTTTTGCCATCAGGCTGGGGACTCCGCTGCCTGGCGTTCCCAGGTTGACGCGCAGGCCCTGCAATTGCGTGAGCGATGTGAGGCTGGCGTCTTCGCCCGTATCCGCGGAGTCTGCCTTTGCGGCGAGTCGGCTGCCTGGTGCCTTCGCGGCCCGTGCCGCGGCAGCCACCTTGCGCGCCGCATCTTCCCGGTAGAACAACCAGAGCGGCTCGACAAACAGGCTGCCCAGCGACGACAGGTCTTCTTCATCCTGGGCGGTGTAGTCGCTGGTGCCGCCCTGGACAAAACCGACGTCCACCTTGCCTTCGCGCAGCAGCTGCAGGTTGGCGGCTGAGCCTTCCGAGGGTACAAGGACCACCTGGATGCCCTCCTGAGCCAGCGCCTTGGCGTAACGTTTGCCGAATTCTTCATAGGCGCTTTGCGCCGGGCCGGTCGCCAGGGTCACCCGCTTGGGCGGGTTCGGGTCCAGCCACCAATAGGCCAATACCAGCAGCGCCGCCGCCAGCAGGATGAACGGGCCGGCGGAGACCCACAGATCGCGCAGGGACAACAGGGTGTAGCGAATGGTTTTAGGCATGCGCCGAACCATAGCATGGGGCCGCTGCCGGCCTGCAGGCAAAGTTTGTCTATTGGTAAAAATGGCCTGCAGGCCAATCAGGACAAGCGCAATTAGCTATCAAAATGAGAGCGGATTGGCGATCGTGCCGGTGGGCGCTTACTTGCGGGGTTCGATGGAAAGCACGGTATAGGCACCGTTGATCTTGTCTACGGTGAAACTGACCTGGTCCCCGGCCTTGACCGCTTCCAGCATCGCGGGGTCCGTGACCTGGAACACCATGGTCATGCCGGGCATGTCCAGGTTCTTGATCTCACCGTGCTTGAGGGTGATCTTGCTGGTCTCTTTATCGACTTTGCGGACTTCGCCTTCGGTCGGCGGCAAGGCCGCCTGCGCCAGGGCAAGCGACGTGGCCAGTACGGCAAACAGGGCAGCCCCTATGCGGTTAAAACGTTTCATGGGGAATCCTTTCAGGTGCGGTGATAGCTTTGGTAAATGCGGGTACTGCCATCGCGGTGAACCAGCAGCACGTCATACGGGTCTTTGCGTCCGCCATAAAGCGGCGCATCCATGCCGGGCGAGCCCACCGGCATGCCGGGAACGACCAGGCCTACGGCCTGCGGGCTCTCTTTGAGCAGGCGGTAGATCTCGCGGGCCGGCACATGGCCTTCCAGTGCGTAGCGCTTGCCGGCCAGGCTGACTTCCGCCGTGTGGCAGGAGCCGAGCTTTTCCGGGATGCCGAGCCGGGTCCGCGCCGCCGTGTTGCCGCTGTCGTGAATGCGAACCTGGAACCCGTTGGCCTGCAGATGCGTCACCCAGTCCTTGCAGCAGCCGCAGTCAGGGTCTTTCCAGACTTCGACGGGTACTTGGGTCGTCTGGGCCCACAGTGCCGGGGTGAGGGCTGAAGCGCTTGCAATCGCGGCCGTCACCTGGATGAGTTGTCGTCTTTGCATCATGTGTACTCCTTGTGTGAACGGATCAGCGGGCCGCAACAGTGATCTTGCCCACCATGCCTGCCTGGTAGTGGCCGGCGATCAGGCAGGCGAAGTCGAATTCGCCGGCGCGGTTGAAGGTCCAGACCAACCCGCCCGACTTGCCCGCCGGCACGTGCGCCATGTAGGGTTCGTCGTGCTCCATGCCCGGAAACTTCACCATCATCGCCGCGTGTTCGTCGAGATTCTTTTGGGTCCCGATCACCAGTTCATGCAAAAGTTTGCCGCGATTGCGGATTTCAAAACGCACGGTTTCGCCTTGCTTGAACGAGAGCTTGTCGGGTGTGAACCGCATGTTGTCGTCCATGGACAGCGTGACGGTGCGTGTGGCTGCACTGGCATCTCCCGCGATGCCCCAGGGCTTTTGCTCCTTCGGGGCTGGGGCCGCACTGGGGCTGTGGGCAGCATCGCCGTGGGCGAAAGCTGGCGCGGCCGAGGCTGCAAAAACGGCGGTAGCAAGAATGGCGATAAGTGGGTTCATGGTGTGGTCCTTGTGGATGAAGTTAAAGAGTCAAAAGTTCAAAGTCAAATCAATGTTGGTGCCCGGGATGCCCGGCCGCTGTGCCCGGCGCATCGCTGTAGCCGCGCAAATCCGCGTAAAGGTTTATCTGCTGCGGTGTCAATAAACCGGCCTGTTGCAAGTGCGTATGCAAGTGCGAGGCACGCAACTGGGCTTGAAGCAGGCCAATCTGCCGGGTCAGGGCATCAACCTGTGCCGCGTTCACCTGCCTGCCGGCAAAGGCGCTGTCCAGGTCACGCTCGGCCTCTACCAGCCTGGCGCCCAGCGCGCGGGCCTCGGCCTTGTGCTGGTTCATCAGTGCTTCGCTGGCCTGCTTTTGCGCGGCGCTCAGCGCCAGCGGGCCGGCCAGTTCCAGCACGTGCATGGGCCCCGGGTAGCCGTTCAATTCGGCCGCTTTGGCTTGTTCCATGCCTTTGCCGGCCAGAAGGTCAGCGGTTTGTGCCGCCGACAGGGCTTTGATGCCGCGCGCTTGCTGGCCCGCGTAGGGACTTGCTGCGGGGTTTTCACCCCTCGTCTGGCCATGTTGGGCAAACAGGGCTGTAGCGCCTGACAGTAAAGCGCAAGCAGCTATCAATTTAAGAGCGTTTTGGGTTTTCATGGTGTTCCTCAAGGTTCTGGGTCAGTGGCCGGTATGGCCCTGGGGTTTGCGGATATTGATTTCAGTGCCACCCGCAGGTGCGGCCGCATTGCCAGCCAGGGGGCGGGCCGGGTCGGGCAGGGCGCCCTTCCACTCATAAGCCTGCGTGCCGGCCGGCTGCCGGTACCAGCCCGGGTCCTTGTAGTCGCCGGGCTTCTGGTCCCCGCGCACCTTGAGCACGCTGAACATGCCGCCCATTTCCACGCCGCCGTAGGGGCCCTTGCCCGTCATCATGGGCGCGGTGTTGTCGGGGATCGGCATCTCCATCTCCCCCATATCGGCCATGCCGCGTTCGCCCATCACCATGTAGTCGGGCACAGCCTTCTGGATTTTCCTGATGAGACCGCGGTGGTCCACGCCAATCATGGTGGGCACGTCGTGACCCATGGCGTTCATGGTGTGGTGGCTTTTGTGGCAATGAAAAGCCCAGTCGCCTTCCTCGTCCGCCAGAAATTCAAACTGGCGCATCTGGCCCACGGCAACATCCGTCGTCACTTCCGGCCAGCGGGCCGGCCGCGGCGTGGGGCCGCCGTCGGTGCCGGTCACCGTGAACTCGTGCCCGTGCAGGTGCATCGGGTGGTTGGTCATGGTGAGGTTGCCCACGCGTATGCGCACCTTGTCGTTCCTGCGCACCACCAGTGGGTCAATGCCGGGGAAGATGCGGCTGTTCCAGCTCCACAGGTTGAAGTCCAGCATGGTCATGATCTTCGGCGTCATGCTGCCGGGCTCGATGTCGTAGGCGTTGAGCAGGAACACGAAGTCGCGGTCGACGACGTCGATGAGCGGATGTTTTTCCCTGGGGTGTGTAACCCAGAAACCCATCATGCCCATGGCCATCTGTGTCATTTCGTCGGCATGCGGGTGATACATGAATGTGCCGGGGCGCCGCGCCGCGAACTCATACACAAACGTCTTGCCCACCGGGATCGCCGGCTGGTTCAGCCCGGCCACACCGTCCATGCCGTTGGGCAGGCGCTGGCCGTGCCAGTGGATGCTTGTGTGTTCGGGCAACTTGTTGGTGACGAATATGCGAACGCGGTCGCCTTCGACGACCTCAATCGTGGGGCCCGGGCTCTGGCCGTTGTAGCCCCACATGTGGGCCTTGAAGCCCGGGGCCATTTCGCGCACCACCGGCTCTGCCACCAGGTGGAATTCTTTCACGCCGTTGTTCATGCGCCAGGGCAGCGTCCATCCATTCAGGGTGACGACCGGGTTGTAGGGCCGGCCGTTCGGCGGCGCAAGCGGCGGCGCGGTGTCGGCCTTGTTCATCGTCATGGGTTCCGGCAGCGCGGCCATCGCTACCTTGCTGACGGACGCGGCGGCAACCGCCGTCAGCGCCGTGCGGTTAAAGAAATTTCGTCGGTTCATGGGATTCCTTGTGTTGGGGTGTGTGCTCAGCGCGCTGCGGCCGTGGTGGCGCCGGTTTTGCCGGAAGACCTGGACGAGGCCGTGCCGGGCGATGCGCCGGCAAGCACCGTCTGAAGGTCGGCTTCGGCAAGCCAGAAGTCGCGTTGCGCCTCGATGGCGCCGGCAGCGGCCAGGGTCTGCGCGCGGGCGCCGGCCAGCAGGTCAAAGACGCTGGTGAGCATGCCGTTGTAGCGCAGCACCGTTTCATCCTGGATGAAGCGGTAAAGCGGCATCACTTCCGTCTGATAGTGGCGTGCCAGGTCGTAGGCCGTGCGGTAGCTGTGGTAAGCCTCGCGTGCTTCGCTGCGCGCCCTGACCGCCAGTTCGCGCACACGTGCCGAATCACCCAGGGTGTCCCACAGGCCGTCGGCACCGGGTTGGGGCCGGATGGCGCGTTGTCCTGCCCATTGCGCCGTCGCCAGGCGCAGGTCCAGCCGCCGCTGCAGCACGCGGCTTTCGATATCCGGCATGTCTTGCGCTTTTGGCGGCAGGTCGGGCAGCCGTTCGGGCAAGGTGAAGCCGGCTTGCGCGCCCCACAGGCCCATCACCACCACGAGTTTTTCGCGCTCGCTGAACGCGGCCTGCCGGGCGCGCGCCAATTGCGCCGTGGCCTCGGCCAGCAGCAGTTGTTCGCGGGCCTGCTGCAGCTTGCTCCAGTTGCCTGCGCGTGCCATGCGGCGCGCCAGCTCGCCGCCGGTTTCCGCGTTCTTCCTGGCTTCGTCCATAAAGCGCGCTGTCTGCGCGGCAGCCACTGCGTTGATCCAGGCTTTGCGGGTATCGCTTGACAGCAGGGTGATGTCTTGCGCGGCCTTGAGTTTGGCCGGGCTGGCAGATACGGCATCCGTGATGTTGACGCCTTCGCCGGCCAGGGACAGTTGCAGGCCAGGGTTATTGAGCAGTGCAATGCGCACCGCGCTTTCTGCGCTGAGCGGGCCTTTCAGCAGGTCGGCAACGGCGGCGCTGGTGTCTTTGCCCGGCCGCGCAATGAGCACGGGGGGCGCAGTGCCCGAGCCGCCCGGTTGCGGGGCGGCCAGCGCCTGCAGGCCACTCACGCCGCCGTCGGGCACTGCCGTTGTGCAGCCCGCGAGGGCCAGCATAAGCAGCGCCAATGAACCCAGACGTGGAGCGATGTGGCGTTGGCCGGCAGCGGAGGTCATGCCGGGCCTCATGGTTTCGAAGCGGCGGGCGCCGCAGGTTCGGTGCGTGGCGCCTGGGCCTCTTCCCATTTCAGCAGGTCAGCATGCCCTTTTTTGAACTGGCCCGCAGTGGCGTTGGATTTTTTCCAGTCATCGCTGGCCGGCTCCACGCCCTGCGGACGGTTCACAAATACGGACTGGTACACGGTGGACGGTACCGGCATGTCCGGATTGGCAGCCTGTTCGGTGGGGCGGGGGTTCACCCGGGGGTAGGGATCTGCCTGTGCATGGGCCCTGGCAGAACCGATGAAAAAGAGTGCGAGGGCCAGCGCTGCGCGCGGGCCGGGAATGAAACGAATAGTCACAAGAATCTCCTGAATACAAGCGGGGCGATTTGCGGAAAATCGCGGGTATCCGGCGTCAAGAGCCTGAAAGGCCCTGCCGGACGGCAAGTACAGGCCCACTACGGGCCTGGAGATCAGGAAATGGGTGGTTTTTGGCCCAGCGCGGCGTCGGCACTGGCAAACTGGTCTGGCGCCGGGCGCAGCAGGCTGCGTCCTTTGAAAACGGGGCTCTGGTCTGACGTTGCCAGCGACAGCGCCACCGTATGACAGGCCTGGCAGGCCGCGCAGGACTCACAGCCGGCGTCATTCGTCGGGGTGCTGCTGTCGGAGGTGTTCCCGGCACAGTCGTGCATGGCCATGGTTGCTTCGGGCGACGTCTCTTCGTGGCCTGAATGGCCTTCAGCCCCCATGTGGTGAGCGGAAGCTGCTATCGTTTTGGTAGCGGACTGTTCTGCGGAAGCAAGCTGCCTGTGTTGCACATGGGCCGCCGCCATTTGCGTCGCCATCGCATCGCCCACCCAGCCGCGCAAGGGCAGCAGGGCGATCATCAGGGCGAAGAGCAGGTGGCGCATGGGTGAATGATAGGCGATGCGTTTAAAAAGTTCCCGCGCAAACCCATCAAGCTTGCCATCGCAAGGCCGGCAGCGGAAACTGTCAAGATCACTCATGACAAGTAGATTCGTCCTTTGAAACTTCATTCCATGCTTTTGAAGCCTGGCGTTGCAGCCGCCCTGGCCTCGGCTTTCCTGTTCGGCGCGGGCACGCCGCTGGCCAAGTCGCTACTCGGCCAGGTCAACCCCTGGATACTCGCCGGGCTTTTGTACCTGGGCTCCGGTCTGGGGCTGGCGATTTATCGGCGCCTGCGCGGTGCTGCCCAGCCACGCCTGAACCGCGGCGAGGGTCGCTGGCTGGCCGCGGCCGTGCTGTGTGGCGGCGGGCTGGCGCCGGTGCTGCTGATGTACGGCCTGTCGGCGATGCCTTCCAGCCATGCGGCCCTGCTGCTCAATGCTGAGGCGGTATTGACCGCCGTGCTCGCATGGATGGTGTTCAGGGAAAACTTTGACCGCCGTATTGCGACGGGCATGGCCGCTATCGTGGCGGGTGCCGTGCTGTTGAGCTGGCCGCAGCAGGCTGCGGCCACGGCGGGGTCAACATTCAGCGCGCTGTGGCCCGCGCTCGCCGTGACCCTGGCGTGTTTTTTCTGGGCCCTGGACAACAACTTCACGCGCAAGGTGTCGTTGGTGGATGCGTCATGGATTGCCTGCGTGAAAGGGCTGGCAGCTGGCGTGACCAATCTGCTGCTGGCTTTTTTGGCAGGCGCGGCGTTGCCGGGTGCGGTACAAATCTCCGCCGCGATGGCGGTCGGCCTGCTGGCCTACGGCGTGAGTCTGGCGCTTTTTGTGGTGGCCTTGCGGCACCTTGGGGCATCAAGGGCCGGCGCGTACTTTTCGACAGCGCCTTTTGTGGGCGCATTGTTTTCCGTGGTGTTTCTTGCCGAGCCCGTCACCTGGCAACTGGTGGGCGCCGCCTTGCTGATGGCGGTCGGCATCTGGCTGCACCTGACCGAGCATCATGCGCACATGCATCGGCACGAAGCGCTGGAACACGAACACCTGCATGCGCATGACGCACATCACCCGCATGAGCATGCACAGGCGGTTCCAGGGATGCATTCACATCGCCACCGCCATGAGCCCCTGGCCCACAGCCATGCGCATTACCCTGACGCCCATCACCGCCATGGGCATTCCGGCGGTTGAAGAAGGCGGCCCCGCAGCCTGCCTTGCACCATCAGGTTTTCTGAAGTTGCAGCTGCGCCTTGTCGATCCATAGCTGCAGGCTGTCCAGCAATTCCTTCTGGCTGAATGAACAGCTTTCTTCGGTGAAGAGTGCGGCGGACTCCAGCCGGTTGAGCAACTGCGACAGCACATCATTGAAGCGGGCCGGCAGGGCAGCCGCAAGGCTTTGCTGCTGCGCGGCCAGTTGTGCAAAGGTGCCCACGCGAATGTCGTCACTGCGCAGTTGCTGCAGCGCAGCTTGCAGTGCTTCGAGTTGCTGTTGGGGTGTCATGGTCTGGGTGTGGAGTTTGAAGAGACGTTCAGGCGGCGGCGGACACCTGCACCCGGGCCGGCATGCGGTCGAACACCAGCGTCAGCATGGCCAGCAAACCAAAAGGCACGCCGACCCAGCCCAGCTGCGCAAAACCCACCTGATCGAGCACCGCACCGCTGACCACAGCGCCCAGCGCCGTGCCCACGTATAGCATGGAGCCATTGAGGCTGAGCAGCAGCGGTGCCTGTGCGGGCGACAAGGTGGCCAGCCGGCTTTGCTGCGGTGCCATCAGCCCGAAACCTGCAATGCCCCACAGAACCAGCACGGCCATGGTGGCCGGCACATGGCCGCGCGTCAGCGGCAGCAGGCACATCATCGCCACCAGCACAGCCAGCTGCACGCGCATGCTGCGCAGTGCGCCAAAGCGGTCGGTGGCCCAGCCGCCCATCAGCGTGCCGGCCACGCCCGCCAGGCCGAAGACGGCCAGCGTGGCGGAAAGCTGCGCTGAACTCATGGGGTTGAGTGCCTGCAGCACCGGGCCGACATAGGCAAAAACACTGAAGATGGCGATGAAGTACAGCAGCGTTCGGCCCCATACGCGCAGCACGGCGGGCTGGCGCGCTGCGGCGCGGAAACCCGCAAAGCTGGTGCCTGCGCTGGCCATGTCGGCCGGGATCAGCCAGCTCGCCGCGACCAGCGCCGCCAGGCTGGCCCCGGCCGACAGCCAGACCGGCACGCGCCAGCCAAACTCAAAGCCCAGCCAGGCGCCGACCGGCAGGCCCACGGCGTAGCTGATGCTCATGCCCAGGAAGGTGATGGACAGCGCCCGGCCGCGCAGGGCCGGCACCACCATGCTGACCGCCAGCGCCGATGCCGCTGCGGTGAACATGGCACCAGCTCCCATCAGCACACGGCCCAGCAGCAGCAGGGGAAAGTTGGGCGCGACGGCGCAAACCAGGCAACCGGCGGTAAACAGGCTGAGTGCCAGCTGGACGGCGCGCTTGCGTGGCCACCTGGCGGTAAGGATGATGAGCAGGGGCGCCAGCACCGCGGTGGCAATGGCGTATGCCGTCATGGCCTGGCCGGCGGCGGCCACACTGATGCCCAGCGAGGCACTCATGGGCTGCAGGATGCCGCCGAGCACAAAAGCCCCGCTGCCGATCACGAGGTTGCACAGGGCGAAGAAATAGAGAATGGGCGGCATGGCAGTCATGGGCAGCAGGAATCCGGTGGGCAGATCAGGGTGAAGGCATGGTTGGGGGCGGGCGAGCGGTTAGGCAACAAATCGGCCTTCGGACCAACCGGAATCAGCGCAAGCAGCTATCAAATTGAGAGCAACAAAAAGACGTCACCGCTATTGTGCGGGAACTCACCCAACCCTGCAGGAGCGGGGGAAAGGCGGTTTGGCGCGACCCCGTCAGGTTTGCGGGATCCAGGGGTCGCTGGCGGGCAGGGTTGATGTGCTTTGCAGCACTTCCAGGTCTACCGGCTGCGGCGTGTTGTCGCCCGCGCCCTGGATTTTCACGATGTCCTGCGGACAGGCGGAAAACGCGACAAAGCAGTCCATCTCGGCGCGCAGCGTGATTGAGTCGCCGGCCTTCGTCACGGTGGGCAGGGTTTTGAGTGTGATGCCGTCGGGCTGCACCCGGATGTTCATGAAGATGTTGAACGAAGCGAGAATGGCGCGCGGCGGCGTCAGGCCCAACTCGAACATGCCTTCAAACATGTTGTCGCAGCAGTTGCGGTGATAGCCCTTCACGCCCAGCAACTCATAACGGCGGCGGTCGCAGGCAGCCATGAAGGTGTCGTGCACGCCGGGCGTGCTGTCTTCCACCACGGTGAGGATGGGGTGACGCTGGTTCGTGACGAAGGAGTCGCCGACGACGGGATTCAGGCGCTGGTTCCACACGCGGGTGGTTTCCATGCACATGAATTCGTTCAGGTCGTAGGCATTGAACGCCCAGCAATCGACCACCTGCGTGCCGTGGGTGTTGATGACCTTCACGGCTTGCCCGGCCTGCAGGCGCAGCGCCTTGCCGTGGCCGGCGGGGACGTGCAGCGTGCCGGGCGTCGCGGAAGGTGTCATGGATTTCCCGGATTACTGGATCATCCCGAGGAACTGCTTCAGCTCGGCGGTTTGTGGATTCGAAAACACTTCGTCGGGCGGCCCAATCTCGTGCACGCGGCCCTGGTGCATGAAGACCACGCGGTCGCACACCTTGCGCGCGAAGTTCATTTCGTGGGTCACCATCAGCAGCGTCATGCCTTCGGCGGCCAGGCTCTCCACGACCTGCAGCACTTCGCCCACCAATTCCGGATCCAGTGCCGAGGTGATCTCGTCGCACAGCAGCACCGAAGGCTGCATGGCCAGTGCGCGCGCGATCGCCACGCGCTGCTGTTGCCCGCCCGAAAGCTGGTCGGGCCAGGCCTCGAATTTTTCGGCCAGGCCCACACGTTGCAGCAGCGCACGCGCATGTTCTTCGGCGGGAGCGCCAGCCGTCTTCTTGACCAGCGTGGGCGCCAGCATGATGTTTTTGCCGACCGTCAGGTGCGGGAAGAGGTTAAAGCTCTGGAAGATCATGCCGACATGCTGGCGCAGCTCGCGCATGACCTGCGGACTGTCGTGCAACAGGTGCTTGCCGTCCACGCGCAGCGTACCGCTCTGAAAGACTTCCAGCCCGTTGATGCAGCGCAGCAGCGTGCTTTTTCCCGAGCCGCTTTTGCCGATGATGGCAATCACCTCGCCGGCCTTGACCTCCAGATCAATGCCTTTTAAAACTTCGTTGGCGCCGAAGCTTTTGCGAAGTTGATTGATCTCGACAAGAGTCCTGTCGGACGAAGTTGTTGCGGCGGCTGCAGGGGGTGGTGCGACGTTAGCGTCCATTTCGGGCTTTCCTCTCAAGCTTGCGGGCATACAGGGACACGGGGAAACACAGCGCGAAGTACATCAGCGCGACGCAGCTGTACACCACAAAGGGTTTGAAGGTGGCGTTGGTGATCATGGTGCCGGCCTTGGTCAGTTCGATAAAACCAATCACCGAGGCCAGCGCCGTGCCCTTGATGACCTGCACCAGGAAACCCACGGTGGGCGGCACGGCAATGCGCACGGCTTGCGGCAGCACGATGTACTTGAGCTGCTCGCCGAAGTTGAGCGCCAGGCTTTGCGCGGCTTCCCACTGGCCTTTGGGGATGGCGTCGACGCAGCCGCGCCAGATTTCGGCCAGGTAGGCGCTGGTGTAAAGCGTCAGCGCCACCGCGGCGGCCACCCAGGCGGGCACATTGATGCCGAAGAGCGCCAGGCCGAAGTAAGCCAGGAAGAGTTGCATCAGCAGCGGCGTGCCCTGGAACAGCAGCACATAGCCGTCCAGCGCGCGCCGCGTAATGAGCGCGGCCTTTTGTGCGCCCGGCACCGCGCGGGTGGCGGACAGCCGGCCGACCAGCAACAGCATGCCGACGATGCCGCCGCCTATGAAGGCGACGAGTGAGAGTACAACGGTCCAGCGCGCTGCAAGCAGCAGGTTGCGGAAGATGTCCCAGACTGAGAATTCAATCACGGCGATTCCTTTTGAGCGCTGGATTCTTGACGCCAGCAGGGGCCGCGGAACCGGCTTTGCCGGGCCGCAGGCGCAGCGCCCCCTCGGGGGGCAGAGAGCTACACGAAGTGAGCGAACGTGGGGGCATAGTCAGCGACCAAAAAGGAACTTCGGACCCATCCAGTTGAGGAGCTTGCGCACCGCAACGGAGAGCACCAAATAGATCAGTGTGGCGATGATGAAGGCCTCAAACGCCCGGAAGTTGCGGCCCTGGATCAGGTTGGCGGCGTAAGAGAGTTCCTGCGTCGAGATTTGCCCGCACACTGCGGAGCCCAGCATCACGATGATGATCTGGCTCACCATGGCGGGCCAGACCTTCTTGAGTGCCGGCGGCAGCACCACACGGGTATAAATCTGCACCCGGTTGAGCGCCAGGCTTTCGGCCGCTTCAATCTGCCCGCGCGGTGTGGCTTCAACGCCCGCGCGAATGATCTCGGTGGCGTAGGCAGACAGGTTGATCACCATCGCCAGCACCGAGGCCGTCTCAGGCGACAGCCTGAAGCCCGCAGCCGGCAGGCCGAAGAAGATGAAGAACAGCTGAACGATGAAGGGCGTGTTGCGGATCAATTCCACATACGTACCCACCACCCAGCGCAGCCACGTGGGCCCGCTGGCACGCGCCCAGGCAAACGCCATCCCCATGAACATGCCGAGTACCGACGAGATCGCCGTCAGACCCAGCGTCCAGGCGACGCCAACAGCCAGCAGCGGCCATTGGGACAGAACTGCCATGAAATCAAGCTCGACACGCATCTGATTCACTTCCTGTTGAGAGGGGCTGCCTGCAGGCCAGCGGCCGCAGCGGAACCGGCTTTGCCGGGCCGCAAGCGGCGCCCCCTGCAGGGGGGAGGAGGCTACACG
This sequence comes from Polaromonas sp. P3_A5, assembly GCF_056403055.1. Taxonomy (NCBI): domain Bacteria; kingdom Pseudomonadati; phylum Pseudomonadota; class Betaproteobacteria; order Burkholderiales; family Comamonadaceae; genus Polaromonas; species Polaromonas sp. P3_A5. The sequence continues at coordinate 3,051,975 of NZ_JBFUGF010000001.1, read as the reverse complement.
AAGTGAGCCTCAACGGGGGTCAGGGTAAATTGCCGGCAGGGCGACCCAGCCACTTCATCGCGATCTTGTCCAGGTCGCCATTTTTCTTGGCTTCGGCAATCACTTCATTGACCTTCAGGCGCAGCTTGTCTTCACCCTTGGCGACGCCGATGAAGTTGGGGCTGTCGGCGAGCAGCAATTTGTACTCGGTGTTCAGTTGCGGGTTCTTGGCCATCATGTTGCCGGCTACTGACGCGCCGGTGGCGATCAGTTGCACCTGGCCTGCGGTGTAGGCCGACACGGTGGTGTTGTTGTCTTCAAAGCGCTTGATGTCCGCGCCGGCGGGTGCAACCTTGCTCAGCTCCTGGTCTTCCAGGGCGGCGCGCGTGACACTGATGCTCTTGCCGGAAAGATCGGCAAACGACTTGACGCTGACGCTCTTGGGGCCGAACACCGCCTGGAAGAAGGGCGAGTAGGCCACCGTGAAGTCGATGACTTTTTCGCGGTCGGGGTTTTTGCCCAGTGTGGAGATGACCAGGTCGGCCTTTTTGGTTTGCAGATAAGCGATGCGGTTGGCGCTGGTGACGGGCACGAGCTCGATTTTCACACCGAGTTTTTGCGCGATGTAGCCGGCCATTTCCACGTCCAGGCCCTGGGGTTTCAGGTCAGTGCCAACCATGCCGTAGGGTGGGAAGTCGGTCGGGATGGCGATCTTGATCTCTTTGGCTTTCATGATGTCGTCCAGCGCAGTCTGTGCATGGACGCCGGTGGCGCCCAGCACGGCGGCTGCGGCAAGGGCAAGAGAAAAAACGCGTTTGCTGGGATTCATAGCAGGGCTCCAAGGTAAGTTGAGGAATCGTCAGTGGGTTTGGCCGAAGCACGGCCGGGCTTGCGAACACGGGAGGGCGGCGAGGACGCCGCCTTGTTGCTGGGGCTCTGCGCATCCAGTGGACTTAATGCACTGCGCAGATGCGACAGCGGGTCGCCGGCGCCGACCTGCAGCTTGAGCGCGGCCTGCACGCTGCCGATATGGGCTTGCATGAGCTTTTCAGCCTTGGCCAGGTCGCCCTTTTCAAGGGCCTGCACGATCTGCACATGCTCTTCGCAGGATTGCGCCGCGTCGTGCGACGACTGGTAGAGCATGGCAATGAGTGTGGTGCGCGCGGTGAAGTCGCGCAGGGTATCGGCCAACAGGCTGTTGCCCAGGCATTCGGCCAGGCACACATGAAAGTCGCCCAGCAAAAAACTGCGCAGGCCCACGTCGTCGCCCTTGACGGCGGCTTTCTCGCGGGTGAGGTGGCTTTTGAGCTGCTTGATGGCAGCCTTGCTGACGTCACCGGTACAGCGGATCAGGCCCATCTCGATCACGCGGCGCGCCTCGAAGGCTTCGCGCGCCTCTTCCTGCGAAGGCTCGATGACGTACCAGCCACGCCGGCTGCTGACGGTAACGATGCCGCGCACCGCCAGCCGGGTCAGGGCCTCACGCACGATGGTGCGGCTGCAGTCAAACAACATGGCCAGCTGCTGCTCGCCCAGGCGCGCGCCGGGCGCAAGCTTTTGCGCCATCACGGCTTCAATGATGCGGTTGGAAATGTCGGAGGCGGTGGCCATGCACCAGACAGTGCATATCCCGTGCCAGCCGACAAACTGGTTCAATCAACTGGTATACAAGCTATGTGCACCTATCTGGCGTGCCAAAAGGCCCGGTTTGCGGGTTTTTGGGGCTGCCCGCACCAGAACGGGGAGTGGCGCGGCCCGCGCAGATGCCCGCGGTTTGCCGCGCGGGGAGCTGGTTAGTCCAGCTTTGCACCGGAAGCCTTGACCGCCTGGGCCCAGCGCGGCATTTCAGTGGCCAGGAACTGGGCGAATTCGTCACTGCCCATGAAGGCAGGGTCGGCCCCTTGCGTGACCATGCGGTTACGGATGTCCGGGCTGGCCATGACTTGCCTGAAGGCATCGCTGAGTTTGGCGGTCACGTCCTTGGGCAGGCCGGCGGGTGCGAGGAAGCCGTAAAAGCCCACCACCTCAAACCCCGTGATGCCCGATTCAATGACGGTCGGGATGTCGGGCAGGGCGGGGTTGCGCTCCTTGCTGGTCACGGCCAGCGCACGAACCTTGCCCTGCTTGTGATAGTTGGCTGCCTGCGGAATCGATTCGCCCATGAACTGCACCTGGCCTGCCATCAGGTCGGTAAAAGCGGGGGCGCTGCCGCGGTAGGGGATGTGCACCATGAAGAGTCCGGTGGCATTCTTGAACATCTCGGGCACCAGATGGCTGATGCCGCCGTTGCCGGCCGATCCGTAGTTGACCTGGCCGGGCCTGGCCTTGGTGTAGGCGATGAATTCCTTGAGGTTGTTGACCGGCAGCTTGGGGTTGACCAGCAGCGCCAGCGGTTGCATGGCGGTGCGCGCGATCGGGGTGAAGTCTTTCAGCGTGTTGTAGGGCAACTTGCTATAGAGCGCGGGGTTGATCACCATCACGCCGGTGTTGGCCAACATCAGGGTGTAGCCGTCGGGCGCGGCCTTCATGACGTCTTGTGCGCCCACGGTGCCGCCGGCGCCGGATTTGTAGTCGATCACGATGGGTTGCCCCAGCACGGCCTGCAGGCGCTCGGTCAAGAGGCGCGCATGCTGGTCCAGCGGCCCGCCGGCCGGAAAACCGATCACCACGCGGATGGGCTTTTCGGGAAAAGCCGCGAACGCTGCGCCAGAGGCCAGCGCTGTGAAGGCCAGCGCGCAAGCCGACATCAGGGTTTTGCGTCGAAGGGCGAGAAATCGGGTCATGGTGTCTCCTGGATGTTTCTGCTTTTATTTCCGCGTGTAAACGGTGAGGCCGGAAGGACTTCCTTCGTGAAAGGGGGAAGCATGTGCTCTCGCACGGGGTGCAATCCATCATAGTGAGCGCGGGTCGCTCAAGTGACAGTGTTTTATCAGGAGCTTCCCGGATGTGGGCAGTGTGGACTCGGGGTAGGCTTGGGTCCCAAGTCAGTACTTGTCTGGAGCCTTTTTCTTGACCCTTGATTCCAACACCGGCCAGGCCGTCCCCGCAGCAACTCCGCACAACCTGCACCACCAGGTCTGGCCCAAGCGCCTGCCGCACAGCATCACGCCGCCGGCGACTTCGCTCTGGCACAACCTGGCGGTCAGCGCGTTGCGCTTTCCGGACAAGCCCGCGCTGGTTTTCTTCAACCGCGCGCTTAGTTATGCCGAAGTGATGCGTCAGGCGGAGCGCCTGGCAGCCACGCTTTACCGCATGGGCGTGCGCAAGGGCGACCGCGTGGTGCTCAACATGCAGAACTGCCCGCAGTGGGTGATCGCGCACTTTGCGATCCTGCGGGCCAACGCCGTGGTGGTGCCGGTCAACCCGATGAACCGGGCCGAAGAACTCAAGCACTACATCATCGATCCCGACGCCAGGATTGCCATCACCACAGCCGACCTGGCGCCCGAGCTGGCCAGGGCCAATGCACAGTTGGCACCCGCCGACCGGCTCATGCACCTGGTGGTCACGCATTACAGCGATGCTTTTGACATGGAGCAATCCGGCGGCGACGATGCAGCGATGCCCGACGCCTGGCGCGACTGGCTGGGCACGCGCCACTCGCTGCCCGCACTGGATGGCGGCACGGTGATGAGCTGGGCTGATGCGATGACGGCCGGAGAAACCACCGAGCTGCCCCCACACACCGCCACACCGCAGGACCTGGCCGTGCTGCCCTACACCAGCGGCACCACCGGCCTGCCCAAGGGTTGCATGCACACGCACGCCAGCATCATGCACAACGCGGTGGCCAGCTGTTTGTGGGGCGGCAGCACGTTTGAAAACGTCACGCTGTCTGTGGTGCCGATGTTTCACATCACAGGCATGGTGTCGGTCATGCACGCTTCCATTTACGGCAGTGCGACGCTGGTCATCATGCCGCGATGGGACCGCGAGCTGGCCGGGCGCCTGATCTCGCGATGGGGGGTGACGCACTGGACGAATATCCCCACCATGGTGATCGACCTGCTGGGCAGCCCTAACTTCGCCAGCTTCGACCTTCGCAGCCTGGTCTACATCGGCGGCGGCGGGGCGGCCATGCCGCAGGCGGTGGCCCAGCGCCTGTGGGAACAATACGGCCTGCGCTTTGCCGAAGGCTACGGCCTGACGGAAACCGCGGCGCCCTCGCACAGCAACCCCTATGACGCCACCAAACAGCAATGCCTGGGTGTTCCCTTCATGAGCTGCGACTCGCGCATCATTGATCCGGTCACGCTCAAGGAAGTGCCACAGGGCGAGCAGGGCGAAATCATCATGAGCGGGCCGCAGATATTCCAGGGTTACTGGAAGCGTCCGGACGCAACGGCCGAAGCTTTTATTGAGCTCGATGGCAAACGTTTCTTTCGCTCGGGCGATCTGGGGCGCATGGACGAGCAAGGCTACTTTTTCATCACCGACCGGCTCAAGCGCATGATCAATGCCTCGGGCTTCAAGGTGTGGCCGGCCGAGGTCGAGGCGCTGATGTTCAAGCACCCGGCCATCCAGGAGGCCTGCATCATCAGCACCAAGGATGCCTACCGCGGCGAGACGGTCAAGGCTGTGGTGGTGTTGCGCGCCGCGGCCAAAGGCCAGACGACGGAAGACGACATCATCAACTGGTGCAAGGAGAACATGGCGGCGTACAAGTACCCACGGGTTGTGCAGTTTGTCGATGCTTTGCCCAAGAGCGGCTCGGGCAAAGTGATGTGGCGCGCGTTGCAGGAAGCGGAGCAGGGCGCACGGTGAAGACTCTGGCACGATGAGGGTTCTGAGCCTTCTGAGTGCCACCCGGAGACAAAATTGAAAATCACATCGGTCAAGCCGTTTATCCTGCATGTGCCCGTTACGGGCTCGCAGATTGCCGACAGCACCCATACCATTTCGCACTGGGGCGTGGTCGGGGTGCAGATAGACACAGACAACGGGCTCACCGGGTACGGCTTCACCGGCACCCATGCCCATTTGCCGAGCGACCAGCTGATCACGCGCTGCATCGAGACCTGCCATGCGCCGCTTCTGATCGGTGAAGATGCGGCAGACATCCAGCGCTTGTGGCTCAAGCTGGCGCGAAACCCCGCGCTGCAATGGGTAGGGCGCGCCGGCATCACCACGCTGTCGCAGGCGGCCATCGACATCGCCCTCTGGGACCTGAAGGCCAAGGCTGCAGGTGTACCGCTGTGGAAGCTGCTGGGCGGCCAGGTGCGCGAGAAAGTACGCGCTTACAACACCGACATCGGCTGGCTCAGCATTCCCGACGAACAACTGGTGGCAGGGGCGAAGCGCGCAGTCGACGAAGGCTTCACCGGTATCAAGGTCAAGATTGGCGCCAGCGTCGACCGTGACCTGAAACGCCTGGAGGCGGTACGCCGCGCCATCGGCCCCGCCATCACGATGGCGACCGACGGCAACGGCAAATGGGACTTGCCCACCTGCCAGCGCTTTTGCCGCGCGGCAGAGGCGTTTGATCTGTACTGGATCGAAGAGCCGATTTGGTACGACGACGTGAAAGGCCATGCGCAACTGGCGCGCAGCACCAGCATTCCCGTCGCGCTGGGCGAGCAGCTCTACACGCACGATGCATTTGCCGAATTCTTCCACCAGGAAGCCATTCATTGGGTGCAGCCCGATGTGACGCGCATGGGCGGCATCACTGAAGTGCTGCGCGTCTGCGACACGGCGCATTCCTTCCGGTTGCCGGTGGCACCGCACGCGGGCGACATGAGCCAGGTGCATGTGCACCTGAATCACGCGCACCCGGCCTGCGCGGTGCTTGAATACATTCCCTGGATCAAGGACTGCTTCCTGGAGCCCGCGCAGGTGGTAGACGGCCACTTCAGCCTGCCGCAGCAGCCGGGTGCCAGCACCACGCCCACGGAAGCAGCCTGGGCCAGATACCGCCAGCCGGCATCCTGATGTCGTTCGGATGATTTTTAGTAAAAAGTGGCTGAGAGCCATAATGGACGGGCGCAAGCAGCTATAAAAATAGCAGCAAATCCCTGTGCGTCCGTGAAGGCTTTCCCGGTCAGGTATCGTGCTGCTCTGTCAACCCAATGAACACGCGGCGCTTGCTGCGCCTTTCCTGCATGGCCAAACCCGCTCCGCCTCTTCCTCCTTCGACCGACCTGGATGACAAGCCCCTCGATGGCTGGCGGCTGCGCCTGTACACCATCATCTTTGAGGCCGACACCCGTGCCGGGCGGCTTTTTGACAAGACCCTGATCGCCCTTATCCTGGTCAGCATCGCTGTGGTGATGGCCGACAGCGTGCAGGCGATCCATGCCTCGCACGGCCGGGCGTTCGCGATGATCGAATGGATTTTCACGCTACTGTTCACCGCCGAATACATCGCGCGCCTGGTGTGTGTGCGTAAGCCGCTGCAGTACGCGACAAGCTTTTTCGGCATCATCGATCTGGTCGCCGTGTTGCCAACTTACCTGGCGCTGTTTTTTCCGGAACTCCATGCGCTCATCGATGTGCGCGTGCTGCGGCTGCTGCGTGTGTTCCGCATCTTCAAGCTGGCTGCCTATGTGGCCGAATACCAGTCGCTGGGCCGTGCGCTGGCAGCAAGTGGCCGCAAAATTCTGGTGTTCCTGTCGGCCGTGGTGATGATGGTGCTGGTGATGGGCACCGTGATGTACGTGGTCGAAGGGCCTTCCAACGGCTTTACCAGCATCCCGACTTCTGTGTATTGGGCCATCAGCACCGTCACCACCGTGGGCTTTGGCGACATCACGCCCAAGACCGACCTGGGCCGGCTGATCTCGTCATTCATGATGTTGCTGGGCTGGGGCATTCTGGCTGTGCCCACCGGCATTGTCACGGCCGAAATGGCGGCGGAGCGGCGCCTGCAGCATCTGGCCCTGCCAACCACGCGCACCTGCCATGAATGCCTGACCGAAGGCCACTTGCCCGAGGCAGACTTTTGCTTTCATTGCGGTGCGAAGCTGCCGCTTTATCAGCATCAAGGCCAGCACCAGGATTCCAGGGACGCGAAGGATGCGTCCTCTCGGCGTCCTGGTGTTTAAGACTCTCCGGCCGTCAACCGGCGCGGTGTGATCTCTACCGACCCGAGCGCTGTACTCATCCACACCGTGCCGTCTTGCACCGTCACCTGCAGCTGCATGCTGCGCTCGGCCAGCTTGGCCAGCGCCTGGCTTTCAGCCGCGTCGATCTGCCAGACCACCAGGTTGGGGGCGCGGGTGAGCTTGGTTTCAATGTTCTTCCACCAGACCGGTGTGCTGCTGGCAAAGCTGTAGACACTCACGCGTTCGGCGCGGCCGGCGGCCTTCATCAGGCGCTTGTCGTCGGGCTGGCCTACGTCGATCCAGTGCAGGATCTGCTCGGTGTAGTCCTTGTGCCAGAGCGCCGCTTCGTCCACGTCCCACAGGTCCTTGGCAAATTCCAGGTTGCCCTTTTTGTCGTCGGCCGGCACGTTGAGCGCGAAGGCCAGCAGGCGGATCATCATGCGTTCGTCGGCCTCCGACGGGTGGCGCGCAATGGTCACACTGTGGTCGGCGTAGATGCTGCGGTCCATGTCGGACAGGGCTAGCTGGGCTTTGTAGATAGTGGCTTTGAGTGCCATAGGATTTACTTCTTTATCTCGGGTCTGGACGGGAACGAACCCTCTATTGGAACAGAGCGGGAACAAAGTCGTCCCGGGGTAACCCCGCCCGAGCGGGATTTAAGGGGTCTGGCTATAGTTTGCCGATGCCGGGCGCGATGTTGCATGCCATCTGGAACATAAAAACGCGTCTTTTGCGCCAGGCCTGCGTTGCAAATCCGCGCGATACCTTCGTATCGCTGTGGTTTGCGCCTTGTCCTGACCCAAAATCCATCGTTTTTATTTGTCCCAGCTAGCATGCAACATCGCACCAGCCTCTCCGTCCTAGACCAGTCCGTCGCCGTCACCGGCCGTACGGAAGACGCCTCCATCCGTGAAACCCTGCAGCTGGCCCGCCATTGCGAAGCGCTGGGCTACAAGCGCTTTTGGGTCAGCGAACACCACAGCCACCCCAGCATCGTCGGCTCGGCCCCCGAAGTCTTGATGGCGGCCATCGCGGCCACCACCAGCCGTATCCGTGTGGGCAGTGCCGGTGTCATGCTGCCGCACTATGCGGCACTCAAGGTGGCCGAGCAGTTTCGGGTGCTGGAAGCTATCGCCCCCGGCCGCATCGATCTGGGTGTGGGCCGCGCGCCGGGCTCGGACATGCGCACGGCGCGCCTGCTCAGCAGCGACCCGCGCCAGTCGGCCGAGAACTTTCCCATTCAGGTGCGCGAGCTGCAGGCCTGGCTGGCGGGCGTTGACCTGCCCGAAGGCCACCCGGGCCGTGGTGTGACGGCCAACCCCATGGGCCCGACCACGCCGGAGATGTGGATGCTGGGCAGCTCCGACTACGGCGCGCAGCTGGCCGCACACTACGGCTTGCCGTATGCGTTTGCTTACTTCATCACTGACGGGCAGGGTGTGGAGCAGGCGCTGGAGATTTACCGCTCGACCTACCGGCCCAGTCCGCGCCACCCCACGCCGCAGGCGGTGCTCTGCGTGTGGGCGCTGGCGGCTGACACCGAGGCCGAGGCCTGGCACCACTTCTCGGGCCGCGAGCGCTGGAAGATAGACCGTAACCGAGGTGCACTGGCGGCTCTGCCCTCGCCCGAAGAGGTGGCGCAGCGGCCATATACGCCGGTCGAGCAGATGGAGGCCGACAGGCTCAGGGCCAATGCGCTGGTCGGCAGCGGCCCGCAAGTAGCCGCTAAATTAAGGGCGCTGGCCCATACACTGGGGGTTGACGAGCTGGTCGTGATCACCTGGACGCATGACCCCGCCGCCCGCAGGCGCTCCTATGAACTGCTGGCGCGGGAGTTTTTCTGAGTTTGAAACCGGCCACCAAAAAAAAGCATTGAACAAATATTGAGACAAGGACCACCCCATGCAAACGCCTCCTGCCACTCCGCTCTTTAGCGCCGCCATCGCCGGCAGCCTGCCCAAACCCGGCTGGCTGTCGGAAACCCAAAAACTCTGGCCTCAGTGGAAAAGTGAAGGCGAAGAACTCAAGCAGGCCAAGGCCGACGCCACGCTGCTGTGGATCAAGGTGCAGGAAGACGCGGGCCTGGACGTGATTGGTGACGGCGAGCAGTCGCGCCAGCACTTTGTGCACGGTTTTCTGGAGCAGGTTGAAGGTATCGACTTCGAGCACAAGGTCAAGATGGGCATACGCGACAACCGCTATGACGCGATGGTGCCGCAGGTGGTGTCCCAGCTCAAGCTCAAGGGCCGGGTGCATGCTGCTGAAGCACGGCTGCTGCGCGCACACACCACCAAAAAAATCAAATTCACCTTGCCGGGCCCGATGACGATTGTCGACACCGTGGCCGACCAGTTCTACGGCGACAAGGTCAAGATGGCGATGGCGTTTGCCGAACTGCTGAACCAGGAAGCGTTGGCGCTGCAGGCCGACGGAGTGGACATCATTCAGTTCGACGAACCCGCCTTCAATGTCTACATGAAGGAAGCCGCCGACTGGGGCGTGAGGGCGCTGGAGCGCGCGGCGCAGGATCTGACCTGCACGACCGCCGTGCACATTTGCTACGGCTACGGCATCAAGGCCAACACCGACTGGAAGGAAACCCTGGGCGAGGAATGGCGGCAGTACGAAACCGTGTTTCCGGCGCTCGCCAAAAGCACCATCCGCCAGGTCAGCCTGGAGTGCTACCACTCCCACGTGCCGCCGCACCTGATGGCGCTGCTTGAGGGCAAGGACGTGATGGTCGGCGTGATCGACGTCGCCAGCGAGGAGATTGAAACACCCGAGCAGGTGGCCGACACCATCGGCCAGGCGCTCAAATATGTGCCCAGGAACCGATTGATTCCCTGCACCAATTGCGGCCTGGCGCCCATGGACCGCGAAGTGGCGCTGAAGAAGTTGCAGGCGCTGGGCGCAGGTGCGGCGCTGGCGCGGGAACGCTACAAGTAAGGTTGCTCAGCGGACGCGGCATCGCTGCGCAGTGCGGGAGGCCGTTGTGCTGGACTGAATGCACGGCGCTGGTGTACGCTGACAGCATGAGCAATGACCCCACGCTTCCGCATCATCCTCACGACCACGATCATTCCCACGGTCCCGGACACAAGCATCCCCATGCGCATGGAGAAGCCGACCCGCCGTGGAAGCACGACGGCGTGCGCGTGATCGCCGGCAATCAGCTGGACAGCAACACGGCACAGACACCGGGCATGGACAGGCGGGCCGCCATCAACTTTGCCCGCGTGGGCGCACAAAAGCTGTGGGCCGGCACAGTGACCATCCACGCTGACGCCAAGACCGGCGCGCATCACCACGGCCACCTGGAGAGCGTGATCTATGTCATTCGGGGTAGAGCCCGCATGCGCTGGGGCGACCACCTGGAGTTCACCGCCGAGGCCGGTCCGGGCGACTTCATCTATGTGCCGCCTTACGTGCCGCACCAGGAAATCAACGCCAGCCCGACCGACGTGCTGGAGTGCGTGCTGTGCCGCAGTGACGGCGAAGCGGTTGCTATCAACCTCGATATCGATCCGGTGGAGAAGCCGGACACAGTGCTGTGGGTGGACCCGACCCATCCCCATGGGGGCGTCTAAAAAGACGTGTAAAGCCTGGGTGAAGGCTGTATGAGGGCAGTGTGAACGCGTGCTGAAGTGCGGAAAAGCGCACACTTTCACCTGAACGCGGAAAGCTTTCCTTACGAATGTCACTTCGTCCTACAGGATGTATCCGTCGGTGTTGTTACAACCGGGGCTCACACACAGGAGTTCCATCATGGACACCAACAACCAAGTTAACCAACCCGCCGTTCAACCTCAGCCTGCCCACCAGCCGGGCTTCTCGCAGCGCCTGCAGCACAGCAAGGCGCTTGTCGCCATCGTTGCCGTGCTCGGCGTGACCGTGATGGCGCTGGCCGCCGCGCTGGTCGTCAACCGGTCCGACGCGCAGCCGGGTGGATCGGCCGCCGTCAATGAACCCGCGCAGACTTCCAAGCTGGCGGCGGATACGTCCAAACACACGCAGCCCGCCAAGCCGCACACCAGCCCGGTCGTGGTCGCGCAAGCCGCGCCGCGCGCCAATGTCTGCGCAACCTGCGGCACCGTCGAAGCTGTGACCCCCGTCCAACGCCAGGGCAAGGTGAATGGCGTGGATGTGGGCAACACCACCATCGGACTTGGCACAGTGGCCGGCGGCGTTGTCGGCGGCCTTGTCGGTAACCAGATGGGTGGCGGCAATGGCAAAACCGCCATGACCGTGCTGGGTGTTGCAGGCGGCGCATTTGCCGGCAACCAGATCGAAAAGAACATGAAGAAGGTCACCGTGTACGAAGTGCGCGTGCGCATGGACGATGGCACCGTGCGCAACATGGAGCTTTCCAGCGCCGTGGCAGTGGGTTCGAAGGTGATTGTTGAAGGCAAGAATTTGCGGCTTGCTTGATGGGCCCCCACGCTTTTCACTTCGTGTAATGCGCTGCCCCCCGAGGGGGCCGCCCGCTGGCAGTCCGGCAAAGCCGGCCCTGTGGCTCATGCTGGCCTTAAGAAGGGGTCTCAACAAAAAGCGCTGGTGTTTGTCACCGGCGCTTTTTTTTGGCCGTCATTCTTGTCGGGCGGCTTCATAAATCCCCGGGTCGGCCAAGACCTGTGCGGAGGGTTAGCATGGAGCCCTGCATCTTCCGAATTCCCGATCAATCGATCGATTTCCACATCCCGCCTCAACATCAGCTTGAGCAGAAAGAAAGACCCATGAAAGCCATCTGGAACGGCGCAGTGATTGCGCAAAGCGACGACACCGTGGTGGTGGAAGGCAACCACTATTTCCCCGAAAGCGCGCTCAACCGCGACTACGTGACCTTCAGCAACCACCACACCATGTGCTCATGGAAAGGGCAGGCCAGTTACTACTCGTTGCTGGTCAACGGTGAAATGAATACCGATGCCGCCTGGTATTACCCCGATCCCAAGCCCGAAGCCGACAACATCAAGGGCCATATTGCGTTCTGGAAAGGCGTGAAGATCGAGCCCTGACGCGCCAGCCTGAGGTGGCGGCTGCCGGAGGGGCCGATGAATGCCCGAAGAGGGCGGGTTTACCCTGAATCTTCAGCGTTTTCCTGGAAAATTTGCCATGTAATATGCATGCTTATTAAAAATGACCCTTCCGGGCCGTTGCCAATAAGGAGACTTCATGACGCTTTCCGCGCCCGATCCAGCGCTGGTCGAAAAACTCGTGATGGCCAACCGCATCCTGTACGACCAGGGGGTGGTAGATGGCTTTGGCCATGTGAGCGTGCGCCACGACAAGTCACCTGAACATTTTCTGCTGTCCTGTAACCGTGCGCCCGGGCTGGTCAAAAAAGCTGACATCCTGACTTACGACCTCAATGGCGACCTGGTGGGTGAGTCCACGCTGCGGTCCTACCTTGAACGTTTCATTCACGGCGAAATCTTTCGCGCGCGGCCCGACGTGATGGCGGTGGTGCACAGCCATTCCCCCAGCGTGATTCCTTTCGGCGTGACCGGCCAGCGCCTGCGCCCCATATTCCACATGAGCGGTTTTTTGGGCAGCGGCTCGTCGCTGTATGAAATCCGCGAGTCCAACGGCAACACCGACCTGCTGATCCGCGACATGGGGCTGGGCAAAGACCTCGCCAGGGCACTGGGCCAGCACACCTGCGTGCTGATGCGTGGCCACGGTTCGACCGTAGTGGCGCCTTCGCTGGAGCGCGCGGTTTACCGGGCGGTCTATGCCGAAGAAAATGCCAAGCTGCAGCTAACCGCATCGGCCCTGGGCCCGATCGAATTCCTGACGTCCGAAGAAGCGGACCTGGCCATGGCGACGAATGAGGGCCAAGTCATGCGGCCGTGGGAATTGTGGAGCCGCCGTATCGGCGCTATTGAATAAACAGCCCGGACAAACGAAAGAGGCGAATCATGAAATTTCCAAAGCTCCTGGCCCTGGTCACCTTGATGTCACTGACCTGCATGACAGCAACGCAGGCGCTGGCGCAAGCCTATCCATCACGCCCCGTGCGCATCATTGTTCCTTATGGCACCGGCGGCGGCTCCGACATCCTGGCGCGCCAGATCGGCGCACGCCTGCAGACCCTGTGGGGGCAGGGCATTGCGGTAGACAACCGTGCGGGTGCCTCCGGCAATATCGGCACGGAAGCCGTGGTCAAGGCGCCGGCAGACGGCTACACGCTGCTGCTGCAAAACAGCACCATGGTGGTCAACCCGGCCGTGAACGGCAAGCTCAACTACGACCCCGAGAAAGACCTGACGCCCATCATGCTGCTGGGCCTCACACCGATCGCGCTGGTGTCGCACCAGAGCACCAACATCAAGACGATTCAGGAACTGGTCGCCTATTCCAAAGCCAATCCGGCGGCGCTGAGCTACGGCTCTTGCGGCGTCGGCACACCGCAGCATTTCGTGATGGAACTGGTCAAGCAAAAGTCTGGTGTCAGTGCTACCAATGTTGGCTACAAGGGCTGTGCCCCTGCGCTGACCGACGTGGTGGGCGGGCAGGTGCAACTGGCCATCCTCAGCGCCAACCTTGCTGCGCCGCACATCAAGACCGGCAAGCTCAACGGCATTGGCGTGTCAACCGCCACGCGCTATGACCTGATGCCCCAGGTGCCGACCTTTGAAGAGCAGGGCCTGAAGCCTCTGGACTTTTCCATCTGGTATGCGCTGATGGGCCCGGCCAAAATGCCGCCCGAGGTGGTTGCCAAAATTTACGCGGACGTTCAAAAAGTACTGGCCGAAGCCGCTGTGAGGGAAAACCTTTCAGGGGCAGGCGTGGAGCCCCTGAGCGGCGACGGCGCCGCGCTTGCCAGGCTGATCAAGGTGGACCTGGCGCGTTATGCGCAACTGGCCAAATCGGCCAATATCAAACCTGAATGAATGCCGCGGGGCAGTGACGTCCGTGCAGCGCAGTGCTGCGGTTTCGGCGCCTTGTCTGACGGCGGCCTGTCGCCCAATACCCTATAACTGATGCATGGCGGGCCGTAGCGGCCCTGCGCTGGCCGGCATTGACCCGCGAAGGGCGCCGGCCGCAGAATCCATTCCTGGCTCAAGGAGATTCCATCATGTACAAGCACATTCTGGTTCCTGTAGACGGCTCTTCCACCGCGCGCAAGGCGATCGGCAATGCATTGGCAGTGGCCCAGGCTTTCAAGAGCGAGGTGACCGTCGTTTACGTCATAGACCCTTATGCTTTTACCGGGGTGGGCGCCGACTTTGCCTATGGGCAGGCCGAATACCTGAGCGCTGCCACGGCCGAAGCCAATGAGGCCATCACTGCAGCCAAACAGGCCTTCCAGGAGGCGGGTATCACCGCTACCGGCTCGGTGGTGGAAGGCCATGCCATCTATCGCGGCATCCTCGACACCGCCGAAGCAGTCGATGCCGACCTGATCGTCATGGGTTCCCACGGCCGCCGCGGGCTTGAAAAACTGGTGCTGGGCAGTGTCACCGCCCAGGTGCTTTCCCACGCGCACCTGCCTGTGCTGGTGGTGCGCGACTGAACAGCTGTTCGTTTCCCGACGGCGTGACGCTACACAAAAGGAGTTTTTATGGACCTTCTGAATCACGACATTGCACATGAATTTCCGGAATACCTGCAGAAGATGCGCAGCCTCAAGGTGTCTGACCCACACTTTGCCGAGCTCTTTGCGCGCTACGACGAGGATAACCACGCGATTGCAAAGTATGAGCAGGGCGTGGGTGTCATCACGGACGAGGCGCTGGAAGACCTGAAAAAGCGGCGGCTCAAGGTCAAGGACGAGATTTACCAGATCCTCAAGAAAAGCTGATCACGTCATGGGAATTCCTGATTTTGAGGAAAACTGCCTTGAAACCCAATAGGGACGTGCGCAAGCAGCTATCAAAAGGGAAGCAAAGACAGGGTTGATATCGTTCCTGCCCTGCAGGGCGGCTTGAAAGTCCGGTGATTTAGATAACGTTTTTAGGCTGTTTCATCAAACTGCCATGTGCCGCGGGTACGCTGGGGTGTTGACCGATTTCCGGTTGTGCAGGAGAGAACCTTGAGTTCAAGCGACGAAGAATTGATGCGGCGGATCCGCAATGACCTGATCGACAGCTACGACGAAGAGCTGGAGATGGAGATTGAAGACCGCACCGTGGCCGAGCTTATCGGGGAAGAGCAACCTGCCCGCAGCCTCAGGGACGCGGCACAGGAAAAAGAAGACCGCCGCCAGTACTTCCGTGAGCTGTTCCGCCTGCAGGCCGAACTCGTGAAGCTGCAGGACTGGGTGGTCAGCACCGGCCACAAGGTGGTGATTTTGTTTGAAGGACGCGATGCCGCCGGCAAGGGCGGCGTGATCAAACGCATCACCCAGCGGCTTAATCCGCGCGTCTGCCGTGTGGCGGCATTGCCGGCCCCGAACGACCGCGAGCGTACGCAGTGGTACTTCCAGCGTTATGTGTCCCATTTGCCGGCAGCCGGAGAGATCGTGCTGTTTGACCGCAGCTGGTACAACCGCGCCGGCGTGGAACGCGTCATGGGCTTTTGCACTGACGACCAGTGCGAGGAATTTTTCCGTACTGTGCCGGAGTTTGAAAAGATGCTGGTGCGTTCAGGCATACAGCTCATCAAGTACTGGTTCTCCATCTCCGACGAAGAGCAGCACCTGCGTTTTCTCGGTCGCATCCACGACCCGCTCAAGCAATGGAAGCTCAGCCCCATGGACCTGGAGTCACGCCGCCGCTGGGAGGAGTACACCAAGGCCAAGGAAATCATGCTGGACCGCACCCACATCCCCGAGGCCCCATGGTGGGTGGTGCAGGCGGACGACAAGAAAAAAGCCCGCCTGAACTGCATCCACCACCTGCTGCAGCAGATGCCCTACCAGGAAACCCCGCACCCGCCCATCGTGCTGCCCGAACGGGTGCGCCATGAGGACTATGTGCGTACTCCGGTCCCACAAAACATTGTGGTACCGGAAATCTACTAACACCCCGCCCAGGCTCACTGCGTGTAGCCTGTCCCCCCTCAAGGGGCGGCGCCTGGGGCCGGCGAAGCCGAAAGACTGGCACACCCCTATCGAGCTCACTCCGTGTAGCCCTTTTCCCCTTGCAGGGGACGGCGCCTGCGGCCCGGCGAAGCCGGTTCCGCGGCACCCACTGATGAAGTATCTCAACGGTTACGCCCATGGAACTCTTCAACCCAGCATGAGCCGCGGGACTGGCTTTGCCAGACCGCAGGCGGGCGGCCCCCTCGGGGGGCAGGGAGCTACACGAAGTGAGCGACCGTGGGGGCCTAGTTAATTAGTCTCTGACGTCGGCAACCGGGTTGGTGCCGAAGTCTGGCCGTGCCAGGAAAGCCAGGATGCGCTCTGCCGCATCTTCGGGTGATGTCAACACGCCACCCGTTTTCAAACCTACAAACGACTCACGATCCGGAAAGGCCTTGGGGTCGGCTGTGCGCAGCTGCTCCTGCATGCCGGTGTCGATCACGCCCGGCGCGAGTGAGCAGACTTTGGCGCCATGGGGCTTCAGGGCTTCTTCCAGTGCCAGGCAGCGGGTGAAATGGTCCATGCCGGCTTTGGCGGCACAGTAGGCCGCTTGCGAAGCCATGGCGCGGCGCCCCAGGCCTGACGAAATATTGAGCACCTTGCGCGGCGCCTGCCAGCTGTCGGTGGCGCGCAGGAACGCGGCGGTGATTTGCATCGGTGCTTCCAGCCCCACACGCAGCGCCCTTGCCAGGTCGGCTTCGCCAATCTGGTCCAGCGAGCCGATCTGCGGGATCACGCCCGCGTTGTTGATCAGCGTGACGCTGGTCCAGGGTTTCTTGGCATGTGAATCCTTGAGCCAGCTTTCCAGCTTCTCATTCAGTGAGCCGCTGTCCGCCAGGTCATGCGTCCATTGCAGCACCGTAGCGCCGACGTGCTGCGCATGTTCTTCCAGCTCGGGCACCGCCGTGCGCGAAATGCCAAGCACCGTGTGGCCGGCGGTGAGCAGCTGGCGTGCCATGGAAAAGCCCATGCCGCGCGAGGCGCCTGTGATGAGGGTGAGGTGAGTGGTTTGTGTCATGGCTGCATGGTAGCGCCGGTACCATGGAACTGCTCGCGGTCTAAAAGTCGGGCTTGCTTTCAAATGCCATCGCCTGCCCACTGGCCGGGTGCATGAACTGCAGCGCTGCGGCGTGCAGCAACAGCCGGGGCGCGGCCGCCTGTACCGTTTCAGAGGCGTACAGCGCGTCGCCCAAAATCGGATGGCCCAGCGCTTTTAGATGCACGCGCAATTGATGCGACCGGCCGGTGACAGGTTCGAGTTCTACGCGCGTGGTGTTAGCCGCCGTGTCATGCGCCAGCACGCGCCAGCGGGTCTGGCTGGGTTTGCCGCGTTCACCGTCGATGATGCGCAGCGGCCGGCGTGGCCAGTCCACGATGATGGGCAGGTCGATCAGGCCCCAGCTGTCTGGGGCATTCGGCTCACTCGGTGCGGGCAAGCGGCCGCTAACCACCGCCACGTAACGCTTGCCAACCTCACGCGTTTCAAACGATCGGCTCAGCGCCCGCTGCATGGCCGCGCCGCGCGCCATCAGCATCAGGCCGGAGGTGGCCTGGTCCAGCCGGTGCACGATCAGGGCGTCTGGAAAGGCGGTCTGCACGCGGGCGCTCAGGCAGTCCTGCTTGTCTTCGCCGCGTCCCGGCACTGAGAGCAGTCCTGAAGGCTTGTCCAGCACCAGCAGGAACTCATCGGCGTGTAGCAGCCTCACACCTGGAATGTCGATGACATTACCTGCGGGGTAATTGTTCTGCGGCGACTCGGCCTTCATGATTCAGTCAACGAAAAGTTTTTAACCAAGGAGAAGACATCATGACTGACGCAGGTGCCATTGCCATTGCATGTGGATTGATCATCGGCCTGGGCGCCATTGGCGCCTGCCTGGGCATAGGGGCGATGGGCGGGCGATTTCTGGAAGGTGCCGTGCGCCAGCCCGAAATGATGGAGCCGCTGCAGGTCAAGATGTTTCTGCTGGCCGGCCTGATCGATGCCAACTTCCTGATCGGTGTGGGCATCGCCATGATGCTCCTGTTCGCCAATCCCCTCTAGGGCTGGTGCTTGGCTTTAGGCGGCGGGAAGTTGTGAACCGGCGGGCTGCTGCGCTTGACTTCCCGCAGCATGAATAGGTAAAGGCTTTCAACCTTCTCGCGCGCCCAGGGCGTCTTGCGCAAAAATTTCAGGCTGGACGCCACGCTGGGATCGCTGGTGAAGCAGCGGATGTTGATGCGCTGGCCGAGCTCTTCCCAGCCGTAGTGATCAGACAGCGCAGTGACGATCGTTTCCAGTTTGACGCCGTGCAGCGGATTGCCCGGCTGTGCGGTAGCAGCAGCCGGGACTTCTTCCCGCAAATTTTCAGGCGAATCGCCAGAGCCGGCCATCAAGGCTTTATTTGTTCTTCAGCTTGCCGCGCAGTGGTACCTGCGTCACGATGGTCGGGCGCACCGCGTCGGGAGACACCGTCTTGGGTGGTGAGGTGTCCTTCTTCGGCTTCTTGACCATCTTGTTGTTGTTTTGCTGTCCTTTTGCCATGGTTTTCTCCGTTGGGTTGAGTGAAGTTGATAAAAATTGCGAGGGTGATGCCCCGATTATCAATGCAACTTGATGCGCGGGCGATAGGTCCGGTCCAGCATTTCAGACAGGGTGATCAGCGCGGTTTTCTTGAAGCCGCCCAGCGCCAGCTGGTGCTGCTTGTGCAGGCCCCAGTACATGAACTTGGCCAGCTGGCCTTCAATAAAGAAGCTGCCCTTGGTGAGGCTGCCCATCAGGCTGCCGACGGAGGAGTATTCCGACAGTGACACCAGCGAACCCTGGTCTTTGAAGACGAAGGGCGCCACCGGCTTGCCGGCGATCAGGTCGGAGAGCGAGCGCGTCAGGTACATGGCCTGCTGGTAGGCGGCCTGGGCTCGCGGTGGTACCCAGGTGCCGTCGGGTTGCTGGCATGCCGCGCAGTCGCCAAAGGCATAGATGTTTGTGTCGCCCGCGCTTTGCAGGTTTCCGTTCACCACCAGCTGGTTGAGCCTGTTGGTTTCCAGCGGGTTGCCATCGCCCAGGGTCCGTAGAAAGTCGGAGGCTTTTACGCCGGCGGCCCACACCGTGATGCTCGATGAAATGACCTTGCCGCTGGCCATCTTCAGGCTGTCGGCCGTGACTTCCACCACCTTTTCATTGGTGTGCACTTCGATGGCCAGCTTGCGCAGCTCGCGCATGGCCGATTCGCTCAGTCGCTCGGGCAACTGGGCCAGCAGGCGCGGCGCGGCTTCGACGAGCACGATCTGCAGGTCTTTTTCGGGGTGGATGTGATCAAAGCCGTAGTTGGCCAGCACCCGTGCTGCGGCATGCAGCTCGGCGGCCAGCTCCACCCCGGTGGCGCCGCCGCCCACGATCGCCACCGTCAGACGGCCGCTACCCGCCACGCGCGGCACGGTTTGCGCGCGAATGCAGGCGTTGATCAGGCGGTCGTTAAAGCGCTTGGCAGCTTGCGGGCTGTCCAGCTTGATGGTGTGTTCGGCCGCACCGGGTGTGCCGAAGTCGTTGGTCTGGCTGCCCACGGCAATCACCAGTGTGTCGTAGGCCAGTTGCTGGGCCGGTGTGATCTCGCGGCCGGCTTCGTCATGGCTGGCGGCCAGCTGCAGGGTTTTGTTCTGGCGGTCCACGCCGGTCAGGCTCCCCAGGCGGAACTTGAAATGGTTCCAGCGGGCCTGTGCGAGGTATTCAATTTCTTCGGCGTGGGTGTCAAAACTGCCTGCGGCCAGCTGGTGCAGCAGCGGTTTCCAGACATGGGTGCGGGCGGCGTCGACCAGGGTGACCTCGGCCAGGCCCTTTTTGCCCAGGCGTTTGCCCAGTTGCGTGGCCAGCGCCAGCCCTCCGGCGCCTCCGCCCACTATGACGATGCGGTGCATAACTTCTTCCTCCTGGTGCCAGGGTGGCCCTGTTATGTCGCCATGTTAACTGCCTGTTTCGCCTAAAACGGCCACCCACTTAAAGCCAATGGCCTAATTTTCAGGCCAGCAGGCGGGCTTATCGGGCTTCTCCCCCCGGTTCGGGCGAAATCGGTTCAGTTCCGGGCACGGCCGTCGTGCCTGCGAATGAGACGATGCGGGAATACTGGTTTAGCCAGGCAGGACGTGCGCAAGCAGCTATTAAATCAATAGCATTACAGCCACTGAAGGCGTTCCCTCAAGAGTAGCCCCGTGCCACACCTTGCGGGTACGGCACTGTTAAGCTTCGGGCCGCATGCCGACACACTCATTCAAGGAACTCACCCGCCAGCGTGCCTACATGCGCATGTGGTTCGCCCGGATTTTTGCCACCACAGGCAACCAGATGCTGATGGTCGCCGTGGGCTGGCAGATGTACGAATTGACCGGCAGCGCCTGGGACCTTGGCCTGGTGGGGCTGTACCAGTTTGTGCCGGCCTTGTTGCTGACGCTGGTGGCCGGGCATGTCGCCGACCGGGCTCACCGCGGGCGCATCATCGCGGCCTGCCTGGTGACGCAGGCCACGGTGGCGATGATCCTGGTGGCGGCCACACAAGGCTGGCAAATAGGGGGAATGCACCATAGCTGGGCTTCGCGCGAGTTGTTGCTGGCGGTGTCGGTCATGCTGGGCGTGGCCCGCGCCTTCCAGATGCCTGCGCAGCAATCGCTTACCCCGGTGCTGGTGCCGCCTGCCATGCTGCCGCGTGCCATGGCCTTCAGCTCGGCCGGCATGCAGGCGGCGGTCATAGGCGGGCCGGCGCTAGGTGGCGTGATTTTTGTGGCCGGCGCCACGGCGGTGTATGCCACCTGCGCTTGCCTCTTTGCCACCGGCTGCGTGCTGATCGCGGTGCTGCGCTATGACCACGCGCCGCCGCCGCGCGAGCCGGTGACGCTGCGCACGCTGCTGGCCGGCGTGGAGTTTGTATGGCAGCGCAAGGCCCTGCTGGGCGCTGCGTCGCTGGATCTTTTTGCCGTGCTGCTGGGCGGCGCCACGGCCTTGCTGCCCATGTTCGCCAAAGACATCCTGCACGTCGGGCCCTGGGGCCTGGGCCTGCTGCGCGGCGCCCCTGCGGTCGGCGCCCTGTTGACGTCCGCGGTGCTGACACGCTGGCCGCTGGAGCGACGCGTCGGGCCGACCATGCTGTCAGCAGTCGCCCTGTACGGCGTGTGCATGGTGGTGTTTGGCCTGTCGACCAGTTTTGTGCTGTCGCTGCTGGTGCTGGCCGTCTCGGGCGGTGCCGACATGGTCAGCGTGGTGGTGCGCCAGACACTGGTGCAGATCGAAACCCCCAACGAAATGCGCGGCCGCGTCAGCGCCGTCAACTCGGTATTCATCGGTGCGTCCAACCAGCTTGGTGAGTTTGAATCAGGCGCCACTGCTGCGCTGCTGGGGCCGGTGGGCTCGGTGGTGGCGGGTGGGGTGGGTACGCTGCTGGTGGCTGCGGCGTGGTTCAGGCTGTTTCCGTCGTTGTCGCGGCGGGACAAGATGGTCAATCACTAGCTTTCACGCTGGCTCGAACCGCCCGCCGGCTCTTTCGACTGCCCAGCACTTCACCCAATGGGTCGTCCGCAGATTTGCGCCAGTGGCGTGGCTTGGTAGAGCGCACCTGGTTCTCAAGCGCGTCGAGTTGTTCTGGGTCAACAGTCCGCACTACTTGCGCCAGTTTGTGGTCTTGCGCGTGTCGCTCAGACCGGATGCCTCTCGCCTTGGAAAGCGGTATTCCTTTGCGCGAAGCCTTGCTATTTTCGCCGTAGGTATTTCGACGGTCTTTCAGGTAGCTGAGACGTTTTTTCTGTTGAGGAGTCATATTGAGGCCAACGTAATTCGGGTGTGGTGTGGATCCATGGCGTAAGAACTAAGCAGATGTGCCAAGCGGAAAATCTTCATATGATTTTGGGTAATAGCCCCAGATTCTGGCCACACCGTCTCTGTATTCAAAATCGAAGCCGATCTCTTTCAACCTTCCGAGAAACACAGGCGAATAGTCAATGATCTTTGGCGCAAGAAGGCGGCCCGTGCGGAGTTCGCCATGCAAGCCGATGTCAAACCACTCCACGCCCACAAACGGGTAGGGCAGGTGATAAAACCATTCGACATCCCAGCCCGAAATGTGGCCGTTGACCCACTTCGAGCGATACGAAGGTCTCCATTCAAGGCCGCGCACGTATGTGATCAGCTCGTTCCATTGAGTGTCGTTCGCCAGCGAGCCTGAGAACTTCTGGCGCGCCTGCTGCGCAATTTTCTCCTTGTCTTCGTTCTCAGGGACGGCATTGGCAAGTGGTAGTGAATGCATGATCAAGGCCTGATTTAAAAATGAACGGACGCATTGACTGTGATGCTGCACGATGCCTGCTGTTGTTGCGACGCATGAACAATTTATTGGGAATGCGCAAGGTCGGTTTCCAGAATGTAGAGGCTATTGGGTGTGGGGTTGTGGCATGTCAGGCCCACTTCACTCACCGGGATATCGAACGTGACCAGCACGCGGCCGTTTGCGTTTACCGGACCTGCGATGGTTCCCCGGGTCCCTATCAGGAGCCAATAGTTCTCGGCAGGGTGACAATCTTCAGGCGCGCACCGGGCACCGTTGAAGGATATGAGTACGACTTTCGATCCGGCTGGATGCATCTAGCCACCTACGCTTTCACATGAGAGGCTCAGACGACAGGTTCCCGCTATAGGAGAGCACTGTACCGAGCAATGGGAGGCCGACTTCCACGTTGAACTGATACTGACCGTTGTCGATGCACTTCGATGCGGCCGTGCGAGGCAGGAGCCAAAGAGGGAATGGAACGCCCGCTAGCCGGCCTCCGATGGGACGCCAGACCCAGCCGCCATTGACAATGGAAACACCCAGGTTGAGGCGAAGCAGGCCCGATGACTCGACCCAGTAACCCGATGGATAACGACCTGTCGGCGTGAAGGTTGAGGCAAACGTGGAGGTTCCATTGAAGGTACGGTTCCAATGAAGCTCGGTGTCAGTGCTGAAGATGGAAACGCTCATCGATGCAGTTCCGTCGCAAGGCGGGACACCAAGTTTTTGCGCAAGCCGCCGGCCCGCCCAACCGGCAAGGCCGGTGCCCAGGCGAACCTCGACTGTGCCTGAGAGCGTGCCTCCAGACCGATGGAGTTCCTGCAGCAACGGGTGCAGTTGTGCGAAGGCCTCACCAAACCAGGTTTCAACGACTGCCGACATGCGCTCTTTCGGTTGCGGTGCAGTTCCGCCATGAACCAGATCAACAGAAGCGGGGGCTGCACACTGCAGGTGATTTTAGGTGTGTAGCTGGCAGGCCGCTGTCCTGCAGATGAAAGGCGCTGGCGGCCCGGGTCCTGTTGTATTCAAAGGACGACCATTGCGCCCCGCTTCGCAACGAAGCGCAGTGATTCGTCTACCGCCCCGTATTCGCCCGTATCCGGTTCACTTCCACCGGCGTGATTTCACTCGCCCTATTGCCCCATGACTGGCGGACATGCGTCAGCACCAGCGCCATATCGGCGTCGTTCAGCACCAATACGAAGGGCGGCATGCCAAAGGGGCGCGGGTTGCCCGTGGTGGCTGGTGCGTAGCCGCCATTGAGCACGATCTGCACCAGGTTCACGGCCTGGCTCATGGTGACGGCGCGATTGCCTGCCAGCGCCGGGTAGGCATTGGCGATTCCTTCGCCCCTGGCACCGTGGCACTGGGCGCAGTGCTGTTCGTACAGCTTGGCGGCGCGTTCCACAGACTCGCCCTGAGTCTTGATGGTGGCCGGCTCCGGGGACGTGGTGTGTGTGGGCGGCAGCTCTTTCAGGAACTGCGCCATCGCGCCGAGATCGGCATCGCTCAAATACTGCGTGCTGCGCTGAACGACTTCCGCCATGGGGCCGGTGACCGAGGCGCGTGGTGAGACGCCGTTTTTCAGAAGGCTCACGATGTGCTGCCTGTCCCAGTCGCTCACGCCCGCTTCATACGGCGAGGTCAATGAGGGCGCATACCAGTTCTGCATGGGGATCAGCCCGCCGGCCAGGTCCAGCCCCGCGTCGCTGGCGCCCAGCGCATTGCGTGCGGTGTGGCAGGCCGCACAATGACCCAGGCCCTTGACCAGGTAGGCCCCGCGGTTCCAGTCGGCACTGCGTGCGGCGTCCGGTTGGTATGCACCGGGGCTGAAATACAGGGCGCGCCACACTGCAAGCGCTGCCTGCGACTGGTAAGGAAAGCGCAGCGCATGGGACTGGTTGGGCTGCACCGCAGCGGGCAGGCTGCGCAGGTAGGCAAACAGCGCATCGGAGTCTTCGCGCGTGACCTGTGTGTAGCTGGTGTAGGGGAAGGCCGGGTAGAGCAGGCGGCCGTTTTTGGAGCGGCCGTTGTGCATGGCGCGCCAGAAATGGGCGGATGACCAGCTGCCGATGCCGGTTTTGTCGTCAGGCGTGAGGTTGGAGGTGAACACTGTGCCAAACGGCGTGGCGATGCCGCGCCCGCCCGCATAGGCCTGGCCGCCCTGCACGGTGTGGCAGGTCTGGCAGTTGCCGGCGCGCGCCAGGTAGGCGCCCCGGGCAATCAGGCTGTCGCTGGGGGCCGCGGTAGCCACAGGCGCCTTCACGTCGACTTCGTCGCGCACATTCAGCGCCCATACCAGTAAAACCGCGGCGGCTGCCAGGGTGGAAAGGCCCACCGCCCATTTGAGGAGGGTCTTCATTTTTGCAATTTCCTGGTGGGCGAAGCCGGCACAGTGGGCATGTCTGCTGCGCTACCGCAGGTAATGACCACGGCGCCGGGTGCGAGCGCGGGCAGCGTGGTGGCTGGTTTGGTGCTTGCCGGCAGGGGCTGCGCCGCCACCCAGCTGGCGACGGCATTGATGTCTTCCACGGTGAGTTTTTCCACCACATTTTTCATGCAGTCCGGCGCGTGCGCGCGGCGCTGGCCGGCCTTCCAGGCACCCAGCTGTGCATTGAGGTAGTCACGTGGCAGCCCCAGCAGGCCCGGAATGGCAGGCGCCACGCCGGTCATGGCCTGGCCGTGGCATTGCACGCAGGCCGGTAGCCGGCGCGCAGCGTCGCCCTGCATGACCAACTGCTGTCCATGGCGCATGGCCTCGGGTGATGCGGCAGCGGGCAGGGGTGCGGGATAGGGGACTTCGAGCTGGGAGAAGTACTGCGCGATCTCCATCAGGTAGGTGTCGCTGAGCGGTTCGATCAGCTGCGTCATGAGACCGTAGTGGCGGCGCCCGTCGCGAAAGTTCAGCAGCTGGTTGTACAGGTAGCCCGCCGGTTTTCCCGCCAGGCGCGGGTAGTAGCCGTCGGGAGCTGCCCGGCCCTGGGGCCCGTGGCAAGCCGTGCAGGCCATGGTGCGCTGCGCGATGGTGTCTTCAAACGGCGGCGGAGCTGCCTGGGCGGCAACGGCCATGGCAAATGCCGGGCCGGCCCACAACAGCCGCGCGGCCAGCACACGCTTGCAAAAGCGTGAGAAAAATCTTGGGTTCATGGGGCCATCATGCCGCACATGGGCGGCCGGTGTCAGCATCAGTTGCGCTCCCAAAAAACACATCAGATGAAAAACAGGTGAAATTGACGGGACGCTGGGCGCGGTGGACCCGCTGCAAAAGTCCCTGGAGTGAGTCGCACGGCTGACGGCAGCCGGGCTTGCGGCCCTACTTGCGGGGGTCTTGCAGCGCGCGGACACAGGCCAAAAAATGGTCCCAGCTGGTCTGCACTTCCTTCACACGCACGCCTTTGTC
Source organism: Polaromonas sp. P3_A5 (assembly GCF_056403055.1). Taxonomy (NCBI): domain Bacteria; kingdom Pseudomonadati; phylum Pseudomonadota; class Betaproteobacteria; order Burkholderiales; family Comamonadaceae; genus Polaromonas; species Polaromonas sp. P3_A5. The sequence goes on along the minus strand of NZ_JBFUGF010000001.1, from coordinate 3,026,241 downwards.
CAGCACTGCACCGCAGGCTGCTTCCGCGCGCCGCACAACCTTGGTCAATGCGCTGCCCGGCAAGGGGGGAATCTGCGCGCGCAGCGCGTCCGCTTTCGCCCGCATCTGCATGATGGCGTCCCTGGCCAGCGTCTTGTTGCCGGCACAGGCAATCATGCCGATCATTTCCGCCATTTCAGTCAGGGCGGGGTCCAGTTGCCAGATGGCGGCGGTGGTGCCCAGCGCCAATGCCCAGATGCGCCGGTTGCGGCGGGTGGTGGCACCTGCAAGTGGCTCGGCCGCCGCAGTGTCGTGTAGCGCTGTGCTGGCAGCAGGTGGGTTGGGCTTGTTCATGGTGTCGACGGGAGACAGCCGATTTTGCACCAGGGCCGTCACGAAGGCATCCGGTGGCGCCTAAAAGCCCCAGTCTTGTCAAACCTCAGTTGCTGGTTACCTTGGCGCTACAAGAAGTGCAGGACCCGGAGGACGTGGTGCCGCCCTAGTGCCTGTCAATCGGTGTCAGCGCGGCCGTCCGGGTCCCGGTCGCCACGCGCTGGGTATTGACGTTGTCGGTGGTCACAATTTTGGTGAAAGGCCGCATATTTGCATGCATTGCAGGTGCGACACCAAGGGACGCTATCGGGGGCATCGGCAAGTTTGCTTTCAGTCTGGTCGCCACCGCCACTTCACGCAGGGGTTGCTTGATGGGTTCAAGTGCTTCATGCAAGGGCCCGAGCTTGGCTGTCTGCCGTTCCATGGCATCGACAAAGTGGTGCAGGTTGTTGGGGTTTTCGGGTTTTTCCTTGATCTTCGTGACGAAACCATCGTCGGCGCCCTGCCGGCTGGGCAATGTGGAGTTGCTGTCGCCCTGGAACCCGCTGACGCGTACACGCGGATCGGCGTGCTGGGCATCCAGCGTGGCAGAAACCTGCCCGGCAAAGGTCTGGGCCAAATTGCGCGGGCCGATGGCCACGTGGTCGCGCGACACCGTACCGGCGCTGCCACAGGATGTCAGCCGGACGTCCAGGCCCGGGCTGTTCACGGAATTGGCAATATTGTGCACCGCAGTCCCAATGTCCTGCGCCGTGTGCGTCATCTTGTAGCCGCGCTTGATGTTGACCTTTGTTGCCTGCTCGAACAGGCCCGGCGGGTGGTGTTCGTCTTCGTCCACGGGCGTTGCCACGGTGGTGATGGAGTTGGGATTGCGCGGGCTGCCATGGCCCTTGACGAACAGAACATCGGCGGGGCCGTTTTCCCGGTTGTTGTACGGCGCCATGCCGGGCTGCACGACCCTGACGTTGCGGATCGCTGAGCTCAAACCGCGGTATTCGCGCTGCAGTTGCTGCTTTTGCGGAATCGTCAGGTTGCCGGCGAGCAGCTTGTCCATCACGCTGGCATGGCGTTCCTCGTAGTGCGCACGCACCGCGCGCTGGGCTTCGATGTTGTCGACAAAAACCGTGCCTGGTTTGAACTCGTTGTTGGCACCGGTGTGTCCCATTTCCATCACCGCTGCCTTGCGGTGGCCGGTGTCGAAGGCCGCCAGGCCGGGAAGATAAACGTGCCGTTTGATCCTTTGGTCTGCCATGGTGTGGGCTGCGCTCCTTTTGCCGCAAAGGTTCGCAAACCCTGTGCCAGGTGAGCAGCGCGTGCAAGTGCATGAATCCAAAAGGTATTTGGCGCAGAAAACAGGAGCTGCGGGACCAATTTGTCCCTTGGGTTCGAAGAGGAATATCACCCCAACCCAGTCGCTGCGTTGCCTGATGGGGTGGGATGTTTTTGTCCCGTGCCGGGTCTTATTTGTCCCGCCCCGCTGGCACCCAGCCCGCAGGGCTGGAACTATTCATGCGCAGGCGTTGTCCCATGGCGCCACGTGCTGGCACACCCAGCGCGGGTCGTCGTGCGGCAGGTCATGCCCTGCCCAGGGGTGCTCCCGGTGCGATGTTTGCCAGGCATGGGCAAGCTGCGCGGAGCAGGCCGGGTTGACAAGGGCATCGCCGGCTGAAGACAGGACCAGCACCGGGCAACGCGGTGCAAGAGGTGCGCAGGTGAACCGGGTGGCTGCCCATAATTGCCGCGCTGCGTTGGCTGCGCTCACAGGTGCGCTTTGGCGGATGAAGCGCCACTGCGTGAGATCCTGCTGCCTTTGCTCCTGGCGCTTGCAGGTGAGTTCATGGACTTTTTGTTCCACGGCATCAATGTTCCGCCAGTGCGAAGCCATCGCCAGCAGTGTCAGCCAACTGCGGGGCCGCAGGCGCTGCGCAAAATGTGCGTGGGGCCGCATGCTGGTGTTGACAAGCACCAGCCGCGAAATTTCGTCCGGGTAGCGTTGTGCCCAACTGGCCGCCGCCATGCCGCCCAGGGACATCGCCAGCACTGCGTAGGGCGGCCGTACGCCCTGCGCCGCCAGTTGCCGGCGCACCGCCTCGACCATTTCCTCCACGGAAAGTGGGGAGCGCTGCCCGCACCATTTGCCATTGCCGGGCAGGTCCGGCGTGATGACCTGGCCGGGGCTGCGGCCTGTGGCTTCCTGCAACTGCAGCGGGAAATCTCCCCAGTGCCGCGCCTCGCGGGTCAAGCCCCTGAGCAACACCCAGGTCATGTCACACCACCCTGCGCGGGCGCCAGTGCGCTGCGGCAAGCCGTGCGAGTTGCACGCGCTGTTCGCCCGAAGGCAGCCAGCGCGGCGCGGAAAATGCGGCGCGTGTCAGGAAATCCAGCAGGTCCGCATGGCGGCGCAGTACGCGCCGCGTGCGGTGCGCCTTAATAGGGTTGAAAATGCCGTGGCGCGAAAACAGCTGGCGCGGGTTCTTGCGTATCCATAACCACGAGCCCAGCTCCAGCGTCATCGGCAAAAAGATGTTCTCCGCCGGTGCGCGATCATAGGCATGGTCCCAAAGGTCGCCGTGCAGCAGGTACTGGTTGCTTTGCGGCTCGAAGCTGTAGGCGTGGTGCGGGTGCGATTGCTCCAGCATGGTCCGCAGTGCAAACATCTCCGGCAGGTGCGGCATCAGCCGGCGCGTCCTGGCGTACGGAAACCACAGGCTGTCCTCAAAGCCGTAGCCCGAATGGCAGTCCAGTGCCAGGCTGAAGGGCCGGCTGGCCAGTTGTTCCCGCACCACTTGCAGTACGGCCGCGCTTTCCACTTCCATCGGCATGCCGGGCCTTCCGCAGTACCAGGGAAGCCGGGGGCTCACGGTTTGCCCGCCGGCCAGGAAGGGCACACGGGCGTCGGCCTTGTGGGGGGCATTGCGCATCAGGTCCACGCCCTGGGGGTTGGCGCGCTTGTGCGCCCACATGCCGCCGGGGTTCACGATGGGCATGAACACCAGCCGGATCTTTTGGAGTTGCCGGTGCAGCAACTCGTCCCACTCCAGGCGAAACAGCAACGCCCGCATGTAATGCAAAACCAGCTGCGTGCCGATGCGTTCCAGTCCATGGATGCCGCCGAAGAAACCGACCGCGGGCGCCGCAGGGTCGCGGGAGCCGATGCCCGCCACATACAGCGGAAAAGACGGGCCGGCAGTATGCGCTTCGGCCGCAACGGCCACGTCAAAGTGCGCGCTGCCTGCCAGCAAAATTGTCTTGAGCTCTTCCATCTCCGAAAAGCTGGCCGCCGCATCCCGCGCCGGCGTGAGGCTGTAGGGGCTGTGAAAGCTGCGTGGGCTGTCGGCTGCGCTATTCAGTGGCGGAGGCAGTGGCGGAGGGAGCATCCGCCCATCCTTGCACAGTTGTTTGACAGGCGTGCTACAGCTTGTTGTTTTGCGGGGAAGGCCGGGAGCCCGGCTGGCGCGGCTCGGCGCCCGCCCGCTGTGAAATGGCGGCAATCACCTGGTGCAGGGCCTTGTTCACCGGTTTGTCGTTGCGCATGATCAAGGCCAGCGTCCTTTGCAGCCGTGGGTACAACGGGTGGACCACGAGTTCGGCATGCTGCCCTGGGCCGGTGACCGCCATTGCGGGCAGGATGCTGCAGCCCAGGCCGGCCGCCACCATTTCCTTGATGGCTTCGACGCTGCCCAGTTCCATGATGGGTTTGGGGGCGTGGCCCGCATCCTGAAACCACTGGTCGATGATCACGCGGGTATTGGCCGCCGGCTCGAACAGCACCAGCTCGCGCTTTGCCAGGACGGCCGGCGTGATCCTGGCGGGCGTGGCGGCATCACGCTTGGGTGCGATGGCCACAAACTCGTCGTTGAACAACGGTGTCACCACCAGCGCGCGCCGTTTGACGGGCAGCGTGACCAGCGCCAGGTCCAGCATGTTGCCTTCCACCGCCTTGACGAAGTCGGCCGTGTTGCCCGTGCTGACCACCACGCTCAGATTGGGAAACCGCAGCCTCAATGAGCGCAGGATTTGCGGCAGGAAATAAAGGCAGGCCGTGGCGCCAATGCCCAGCGTGATGCGGCCGGCCACATTCGAGGAGTGGGAAGCCATGGCGGCCATGACGCCGTCTACGGCGGTGTTGACATGCTGGATTTCTTCCATCAGGTCAAGCCCTGCGGGTGTGGGCGTTGCGCGGCGCGCCACGCGTTCGATCAGGCGCACGCCCAGCTTCTGCTCCAGCTGCCTGATTTGCAGGCTGACGGCGGGCTGTGAAAGGCCCAGCCTTTCGGCCGCACCGGAAAAGCTCCCGGTTTCAACGATGAGGGCGTAGGTGCGCAGGTGGTCCAGGTTGAGCATGCAAAGAAATTCTAATCAATCTGATAAGTTTTGACATATTTACTTATGCATGCCGTTGCGCAACCATAGCGGCATGCACCTCACACCTATACCCCAGGCCACCCGCCCCGATCCTTCCTCTGAAACTCGGGGTTCCCTGGTGATCGGTCCCTGTGCCGAAAGCCATATGGAGGCAATCCAGGCGATATACGCGCACTACGTGGCCACTAACCTGGCGACGTTTGAGCTGGAGCCGCCCAGCGTCGCGCAGATGCTCTCGCGCCGCGCTGACATCCTGCAGGGCGGCTACCCCTACCTGGTGGCGCATCGCAACGCAGAGGTGGTGGGGTATGCCTATGGCAGTGCCTACCGTTCGCGGCCGGCCTATCGCCATACGGTGGAAGACTCGATTTACGTCGCGCCCGGCATGCGCCAGTCCGGCATTGGCAGCGCCCTGCTGCGTGAGCTGATCCGCCAGTGCGAGCAGCGCGGTTTCCGGCAAATGGTGGGCGTGGTCGGCAACAGCGCCAACACGGGCTCGCTCAGGGTGCACGAGGCTTTGGGCTTTGCCCGTGTCGGCACGCTGGGCAGTGTCGGCTACAAGTTCGGCCAGTGGGTGGACACGGTGCTGATGCAGCGTGCGCTGGGCGACGGCGCCGCGTCGCCCGGGGCTTTTCCCGTGGGTCTACGGCAGATCCCGCCAGTTCAATCCCCTGGCCCGATCACCACATCCGACAGTGGGTACGCGACACAGGGCAGGATGTAGCCCGTCTGCTTTTCCTCGGCGCTCAGGCCCGGCCATTCGATGCGGTAAGCCACCTGCCCGTTGGCCAGCCGGCGGATGCAGGTGCGGCAGGTGCCGTTTCTGCACGAACTGTCCATCGCCACGCCGGCCTGGAGCGCCGATTGCAGGATCGGCAGGGACGGCGAGGCGCTGAAATGCACCCCTTCCGGGTTCAGCTGGACGCTGAACAGAACCGCATTCGCCGGATCGCCAGGGTGGGCCGGGTCGTCCATCGCTGCTTCGGGTACGGGTAGCTGCCTGCGCCGGCGTCTGCGTTAACCGCGCAGGCGTTCCAGCAGCAGCACGGTCATCAGGGACAGCAACAACTGCTGCTCTTCGCGTTCATTGACGGGGGCCATCCGCTCGGCGGTGAACCGGCCCTCAAACAGGGCGGGCTGCTTGGTGAGCTCGGCCACCAGGGTGCCGTCGGGTCTCGTCACCTGGTAGGCGGGATGGAACAGGTAGCCCGAAAACATACCGATCACCGGAATCTGGCTGAATAGGCCGTCAAGAAAACGCGTCATCACGCTTTTCTCGTTGATGCTGAAGTGGGTGACGCCGTTGTCCTGCACGTCAAAACCGGCTCTCCACATGGAGCGCATGCCGCGACGCTTGATGCCGCCCAGCGCCGCGCCCTGGGTATCGGTGAAGTGATAAAGCGCTGAAAAATCGATAATCCGGTCCGCCTTGATCTGGTAGAGCTGCCGGTCCTGTTTTTCATCGGTGAAAACCGTGATGGCTTCCTTGAGCTTGAAGAGTTTTTGTTTGACATACGCCACCGGCTGGCTATGCGCGTCCTTGACCAGAAATTGCGGTGCAAAGGCGATGAGTTTGAAGGACATTTGCAGGGGAAACTGAATACCTTGGGCCATGATGTGCAAGCGCTTGTAAGTGTTAGGGTGCGACGAATGTACCCGACGCCCAAGTCACTTGCCGGGCATTCATCCTGCCGCCAGACCGCCGTGAAGCGAATGTATTGCCGGGTGGGAGGCGATTTGGGCGACAATTCTGCTCCCCCGATCATTTCCCGCACCGATTCACAAGCGATTTTTTTCATGTCCAGCTATTCCGTCCGTCCCGCTACGCCCCGTGATGCCAAAACCATTGCCGAAATTCATGTCGCCACCTGGCAGGCCGCTTATAAAGACCTCATGCCCGAGGACTACCTCGGCAAGATCACGGTAGAAAAACGCCTGCCTTACTGGCGCGAAGCCATCGAATTCAGCGAGCCGCAACTGCTGGTGGCCACGGACGGAGATGAGATCGTGGGCTTCGTCGGCTTTGACCGTTCCCGCGATGCCGGCACCAAATCAACAGTGGGTGAGATCTGGGCGCTGTATGTGCTGCCCGAACATTGGGGCAAGGGCGCAGGCCTGGCCCTGTGGGACGGCGCGCGCGAGGGCCTGAAAGAAGAGGGTTGCACGCAGGTCACGTTGTGGGTGCTGTTGCGCAATGAGCGTGCGCTGCGATTTTATGAACACGCGGCGGGGTTCAAGCGCGAGATGCCGTCGCTCAAGACTGTGGCTTTTGGCAGTGCCAAGCTGGAAGAGATCCGGCTCAAGCGGGTGGTTGATTGAGAACTGAATTTTTGAACTGATTCTGTTCGGGCCGGTTCTTGCGCTGGCGTTGGTTTTTTTGCTGAGGGTGGCTGGCCGGGCAACCCCCGGCCAGCCACCCTCAGCAAAAAGCCCAACGACAGAACAAACCAGGCCTCAACAGCGCGATCTCACGACGGCACATTCACCACCCGCTCATCGTCATCAGGAATCAGCGGCATCCCTTCATCGGGCTCCACCGGCAGCTCCAGTGCGTCGTCTTCATCCAGACCTTCCTCGGGTGGGCCGTTACGCGGCTGGCCGTTGTCGGTTGCGCCGGTTCTGAGGGCGGGTCGTCCAATTCTGGGCATTGTGCTTCTCCTTGGAGTTTCAAAAACGTTGGAAGGGCGTTTATCAACGGTGCCTGGCCTGGATGCCTTTGGCTTGTGAGTTCAGGACGATGATGCGGGCAACTGCGACAGGGGCTGCCAAGCCAAGCGGCCTTTTTCCTGTCAGTGTGGGCCGACAACCGCGCGGCGCGCACAACACTCTCTTGTCCTACATGCAGCGTATCCGGCTGCGCACAGTCCGCATGCCTGCCGCCGCTTAATGTCGGCAGACACCTCTGGACGACCATGAGCCCGTCATCACCGAGGCTCAGATAGATCCCAGAGGTATTTTGCGGAATTTTTTTGAAAGAAGCATCATGGACAAAACCACAGCCTCCACCGGTACGGCTTCCGGTACTGACAACCCTCTGCAGCGAGGCGTCGAGTCTGCCGGAGCAGCGCTCCACAGCGGCATTGACAAGGTGGCTGAGCCGGCCCGCAGTGCGGTAGACCGCGCGTCTTCCGCCGCGCACGAAGGCGTCGACAAGCTGGCCAGCGGTGCCAGCACTGTGGCTGACCGCTTTGCCGACCAGACCCGCCGGGTGACTGAAGCGCCAGGCCGGGCCATTGACGCCTCGAAATCGTGGGTTCAGGAAAGGCCCCTGGAGGCTGTCGGTGCCGCCCTGGCGCTGGGTTTTATCCTGGGACGGCTCACGGCGCGCTGAGCATCTAGCGCTCTGACGCCCATCCAAAGCCGCCTGCGGGGCGGCTTTTTGTTGCGCTGGATTTGGGTACAGTAGGCCTTCGCCTTCGGTGCCACCACAACGCATAACAGCAGCACCGGACTCCTGCCGGCCGGGCTCATCACGGCCGGGCCTTGCAAGTTTTGCTCACCCCTTCGGCCTTGCGCCGGCACACGGAACCTACATATGGCCAGCAGCCTTCTCGCATTGATCGACGACATCGCCACCATCCTTGATGACGTAGCGCTGCTTTCCAAGGTGGCCGCCAAGAAAACCGCCGGCGTGCTGGGTGATGACCTGGCGCTCAACGCCCAGCAGGTCTCAGGGGTCAAGGCAGACCGGGAGTTGCCGGTGGTCTGGGCTGTGGCCAAAGGTTCCTTCGTCAACAAGGCCATCCTGGTACCGGCCGCGCTGGCTATCAGCGCGTTCATACCGTGGGCCGTCACGCCGCTGCTGATGGTGGGCGGTGCATTTCTCTGTTACGAGGGGTTTGAAAAACTCGCGCATAAATTCATGCACAGCGCAGACGAACAGGCGGCCGAGCATGAGGCGCTGACTGCCGCACTGACCAACCCGGACGTAGACGTGCTGGCGCTTGAAAAAGACAAGATCAAGGGCGCGGTCCGCACCGACTTCATCCTGTCCGCTGAAATCATCGCGATCACGCTGGGCACCGTGCAGGCCAGTCCCTTCGTGACGCAGGTGGCTGTTCTGGGCGGTATCGCCCTCCTGATGACGGTGGGGGTTTATGGCCTGGTGGCAGGCATCGTGAAGCTGGACGATGGCGGGCTTTACCTCAGCCAGCGTGAAGGAGGCGGCGCCCTGGGCCGCTTGCAGCGCGGCGCAGGCCGCGCCATCCTGCTGACCGCTCCCTGGCTCATGAAAGGCCTTTCTGTGGCAGGCACCATCGCGATGTTCCTGGTGGGCGGCGGCATTCTGACGCACGGCTTTGCGCCGCTGCATCACGCGATCGAGCTGCTCGCACAAAAAGCGTCGGCCATAGGCGGAGCAGGTGCTTTGCTGGCCGCGCTCACGCCGCTGTTGATGGACGCACTCACAGGCTTGATCGCCGGTGCGCTGGTGCTGTTTGTTGCCGTGCTGGTCAAGCGCGTCCTGGCGCGCCGCTGACACAGAAGAGAAGAGAGCGAATGGAGAATCCGGCAGTTAGTCGCCGGACTTTCCTGGCTTGGCCGCCTTTTCCGGTTCCTCGTGGCGGCCTTCAGTTTTGCCGGCGGGCTGGTCGTCCGGCACCGGAAATGGCCAGCGGCCTTTTTCACGGGGTGGTGCGGGCATGGCTGCTTCCCGCGCGCGCTGCTCCAGTGCCTTTCGGCTCTCGGTATCGGGCGCGGCAACTTTGGGTCTTGGCATGGGTGGTCTTTCGCAGGGAAGGAAGGCGGTGTATGAACGCAGGCGTGCAAACGCGGGACAGCCACTGACCTTACTCCCGCGGGTTGTCCTGCGGTGTAGTCTGCGGATGACGCCAGCTGTAGGAAGCTGGGGACGCCGGAAAATGCCGATGCATTCGGTGTAGCGGCTGTCGCGTCGTCTGCCGCGTTTATTGCGGCAAGCTGCTCTTGCGCTGTATCAGGTCGTGTTTGGCGAACAGGTCGGCGATCCAGTCGACAAAAACACGCACCTTGTTGCTCAGGTGGCGGTTGGGTGGGTACACCACATGAATGGGCTTGGCCTCGGAGCACCAGCCGTTGAACAGGGGTTCCAGCGCACCGCTGCTGATATGGTGCTGAACCAGGAAGGTGAGCGTCTGCAGGATACCCAGGCCCGCCAGCGCCGCCGCCACACCTGCGTTCGAGTCATTGACCGACAGCTGGTGGTGCCCGCCGATCTCCACCACCTCGCCGTCTTTTTGCAGGTTGACGGTGTAAAGCTTGCCGTCGCGCGGCGAAAAATAGCGGATCAGCTTGTGCGCCTGCAGCTCGCGCGGGTGCTGCGGCACGCCGTGGCGTTTGAGGTAGGCGGGTGAAGCGCAGGACATCAAATAAAACTCGCCGATGCGGCGCGCCACCAGTGATTGGTCTGTGATCTGCCCGCCGCGGATCACGCAGTCGACATTTTCTGCAAGGATGTCGATCGGCCGGTCGCTTACGCCAAGCTCCAGCTGGATGTCCGGGTAACGCGCATAAAAGTCGGGCAGGGCCGGAATCACCACCGCAAGGCCCAGTGAAGAGGGAATGTCCACCTTGAGCCGGCCACGCGGGCTGGCCTTGGCGCGCGACATGCTCGACTCAAGCTCTTCCATTTCGCCCAGAAGGCGGCCCGCGCGCTCGTAGTAAGCCGCACCGTCGGCCGTCACCGTGACTTTGCGCGTGGTGCGGTTGAGCAGCTTGGTGTCCAGTGACTGCTCCAGTGTCTGGATCAGGCGCGTCACCGTGGGCTTGGGCATACCCATGGAATCTGCCGCTTTGGTAAACGTGCCGGCCTCCACAACCCGTACAAAGGCCTGCATTGCGGAAAATTTATCCATGAAAGAGTCCTGTTCTGGTGAGGGCCGTCAGCGCGTGCCTTGCCTGGCGGGCGCCGCAAGAGGGATACGGGGCGGTAATTAAAAATGGCTGCCGGGGAAGAGGTGCATCTGCCAACAGGGGCTCATCGGCAAAACGGCGAGGGGCGATTGTGACCAGCCCAGCCGGTTCAGGTGCGGGGCGCGAAATAGCCCTGAGAACTTTCCGGGATTGCCCACTCCCAATTGACCTTGCCCCACAGGGAAGGATGAAACTCCGCGCTCGGATGTTCATGGGAGCTTTCATGGGGGGCCGTGATTTTCAGAGGAGAAGCCTGCTTGCTACCCCTCATTGTTGCACTGGTGAAATAAAGTATAAACAAAACGGCTATTTATTAAGCGACCTGCCGCGCGTATCTTCTGCTGCATTGCAACAAAGAGGAGCCGCGTGCGGCTCGCCAAGATGAACAGCCCACAGCCCGTCCCCGCAGGCGCCGACAAAAGCCCCCCTCCCTGGGTGGAAAAACAGATCCAGCTGGCACTGAAAAAGCCGCTGGACGTGCGTTTTTACGGCCGCCGCAGCGGCACGGGCGTTTCACCCCTGGTGGTGCATTTCCATGCCGGCGCGTTTGTGGGCGGATCCCTGGAAGGCGGTTCCTGCGTAGCCGGGCTGCTGGCCCAAGCCGGCGCAGTGGTGATGTCGCTGGACTATCCGCTGGCGCCAGAGCACCCTTTCCCCAATGCAGTCGAAATAGGTTATGCCGCGCTGGTTTGGGCCGCCAAGGCCCGCCACAAGCTGGTCGGCGTCGGTGCGCCGGTTTTTGTGGCCGGCGAAGAGGCCGGTGGCAATATCGCTGCAGCCGTGGCGCTGATGGCGCGTGACCAGCATGAGCCGGCTCTGGCGGGGCAGATCCTGATGTCGCCGATGCTGGACCCATGCCTTGCGACCGCTTCGCTGCGCGACGCCGAAGCCGGGCCAGTGGGCTGCACCTGGGCCGACGGCTGGCACAAATACCTGCCCCGGGCCGAAGACGCAAGCCACCCTTACGCTGCACCCGGCGCCGCATTCCGCCTGGCCGGCCTGGCACCGACGCTGCTCATCACGGCGCAGGACGACCCGCTGCGCGACGAAACGCTGGCCTACGCCGCACGGCTGCGCGCCGCAGGCCTGGTTGCGCACGAGACCGTGTTGCCGGTGCCGACCGGCTGGCCCTGCAGCTATCTGCAGCCTTGCGACCACAAGGCTGCTTGGGGCCCTGTCCTGCATGAGCAGTACACCCGTTTTTTCGCTGATGCGCTGGCCGCGCATGCGACCCATTCCTGAGTTTCACAGTTCCTTTTTTTACTTTTCTTTTGAGGGGTTTCACCATGACATCGATTCATCTGCACAACAACAAGCGCCGTTTGCTGGCAACCGTCGTGGCCGTACTGGCATTGACGGGCGTGACGGCCGTCATCTTCGGCGTTTCGGGCACGCGTGCCCAGTCGGGTGCGCCTGCCGAGCCGCAGGCCACGCCGGTATCGGTGGCCACCGTCGTGCAAAGCGACGTCTCCGCCTGGGATGAGTTTTCGGGCCGGCTGGAAGCGGTCGAGCGCGTGGACATCCGCTCGCGCGTGGCCGGCACCATCCAGGCCGTGCACTTCCGCGAAGGCGCGTTGGTCAAAAAGGGCGACCTGCTGTTGACGATTGACCCGGCACCCTACGCCGCCGAAGTGGCGCGCGCCGAAGCCCAGGTGGCCGCGGCGCAGGCCCGTGTGGCCCAGGCCAAGGGCGAACACGAGCGCTCACAGCGCCTGTGGGGCGAGCAGGCCATTTCAAAACGCGAGTTTGACGAGCGCACCAACGGCAAGGGTGAAGCCGACGCCAACCTGCGCGCCGCGCAGGCAGCCCTTCAAACGGCGCAGCTGAGCCTGGGCTATTCGCAGGTCCGCGCCCCGGTGGCCGGCCGCGTCGGCAAGCTCGAAGTGACGGTGGGCAACCTGGTCGCAGCAGGACCGGGCGCACCCGTGCTGACCACACTGGTGTCCGTGAGCCCGATTTATGCGAGCTTCGACGCCGACGAGCAGGTCGTGGTCAAGGCGCTCAAGGATGTGCAGGGCACCAACGCCGGTATCGCGGGCGGCCGCAACCTGGACCGCATTCCGGTGCAAATGGGCACCGCCGCGAGCACCGACACGCCGTTTGAAGGCAAGCTGCAACTGGTTGACAACCAGGTGGACGCCCGAAGCGGCACTGTGCGCGCACGCGCCGTGTTCGACAACAAGGATGGCCAGTTGATTCCCGGCCAGTTCGCGCGCATCCGCATGGGCCAGGCCACCAAAGGCAAGGCATTGCTGATCAACGAGCGCGCCGTCGGCACCGACCAGAACAAGAAGTTTGTGCTCGTGGTCGGCGCCGACAACAAGGCGATGTACCGCGAAGTCACGCTGGGCGCTTCCGTCGATGGCCTGCGTGTCGTCAAAAGCGGCCTGGCCGCCAACGACCGCATTGTGGTCAACGGCCTGCAGCGCATCCGCCCAGGAGCGCTGATCACGCCGCAGCCGGTCGAGATGACCGCCAAGTCGGAACTCACCGAAAAAGCCGTGAAGGTCGCGGCCAAGTCCTGAGCCGCTCCTTCACCTGAACCAGAAGAATTGCCATGAATCTTTCCAAATTTTTTATTGACCGGCCGATCTTTGCCGGCGTGCTGTCGCTGCTGATGTTCATTGCCGGACTGATCGCGCTGCGCTCGCTGCCGATCGCCGAATACCCGGACGTTGTGCCGCCCACGGTAGTGGTGCGCGCCAACTACCCCGGCGCCAACCCCAAGGTGATCGCCGAGACCGTCGCCACGCCGCTGGAAGAAGCCATCAACGGCGTCGACGGCATGCTCTACATGAGCAGCCAGGCCACGACCGACGGCCTGATGACGCTGAACGTCACCTTCAAGCTCGGCACTGACCCCGACAAGGCGCAGCAGCTCGTGCAAAACCGTGTCTCGCAAGCCGAGCCGCGCCTGCCCGAAGAAGTGCGCCGCCTGGGCATTACCACGATCAAGAGCTCACCCGACCTCACGATGGTGGTGCACTTGCTGTCACCCAACGACCGCTACGACATGACCTACCTGCGCAACTACGCGGTGCTCAATGTCAAGGACCGCCTGGCGCGCATCAACGGCGTGGGCCAGGTGCAGCTGTTCGGTTCGGGCGACTATTCGATGCGCGTCTGGCTTGACCCGCAAAAAGTGGCTGAGCGTGGTTTGTCCGCTGGCGACGTGGTGCGCGCCATCCGCGAGCAGAACATCCAGGCCGCCGCCGGCGTCGTGGGCGCATCCCCCGGCCTGCCCGGCGTGGATATGCAACTGTCCATCAATGCCCAGGGCCGCTTGCAAAGCGAAGAAGAGTTCGGCGACATCATCGTCAAGACCGACAAGGGCGGCGCCGTGACGCGCCTGCGTGACATCTCCCGCCTGGAGCTTGGTGCTTCGGATTACGCCCTGCGTTCGCTGCTGGACAACAAGCAGGCTGTGGCCGTGCCGGTGTTCGCCGCGCCGGGCTCCAACGCCATCCAGATCTCCGACGATGTGCAGGCCGTGATGAAGGACCTGAAAAAGAGCATGCCTGAAGGCGTGGACTACGAAATCGTCTACGACACCACGCAGTTTGTGCGCTCGTCCATCGAGGCCGTGGTGCATACGCTGCTCGAAGCCGTGGCCCTGGTGGTGCTGGTCGTGATCATCTTCCTGCAGACATGGCGCGCTTCCATCATTCCGCTGCTGGCCGTGCCTATTTCCGTCATCGGCACGTTTGCGGTGATGCACCTGTTCGGTTTTTCGATCAACGCGCTCAGCCTCTTCGGGTTGGTACTGGCCATCGGCATTGTGGTGGACGACGCCATCGTGGTGGTGGAGAACGTCGAACGCAACATCGAGGCGGGCTTGAGTCCGCGCGACGCCACCTACCGCGCCATGCGGGAGGTGTCCGGGCCCATCATCGCGATTGCCCTGGTGCTGATCGCCGTGTTTGTGCCACTGGCTTTCATCACCGGCCTCTCGGGCCAGTTCTACAAGCAGTTCGCACTGACCATCGCGATCTCGACCGTGATCTCGGCCGTCAATTCGCTGACCCTTTCGCCTGCGCTGGCGGCCATGCTGCTCAAGAGCCACGACGCACCGAAAGACGCGCTGACCCGCGGCATGGACAAGGTGTTCGGCCGCTTCTTCGCAGGCTTTAACCGCCTGTTCAGCCGCGGTTCCGAAAACTACAGCCGCGGTGTCAAGGGTGCGATTTCGCGCAAGGCCATCATGCTGGGTGTCTACCTGGTGCTGGTGCTCGCCACGGCAGGCCTCTTCAAGGCAGTGCCCAGCGGTTTTGTGCCCGGGCAGGACAAGCAGTACCTGATCGGTTTTGCCCAGTTGCCCGACGGCGCCACGCTGGACCGCACCGAAGACGTGATCCGCAAGATCAGCGACATCGCCATGAAACAACCCGGCGTGGAACACGCGATTGCTTTCCCTGGCCTGTCGATCAACGGCTTCACCAACAGCTCCAACTCGGGCATCGTGTTTCTCTCGCTCAAGCCGTTTGACCAGCGCACCACCGCCGACCTGAGTGCAGGCGCCATCGCCGGCCAGCTCAATGGAAAATTCGGCGGTATCCAGGAGGCGTTCATTGCGATGTTCCCGCCGCCGCCCGTGCAGGGCCTGGGCACCACCGGCGGCTTCAAGCTGCAGCTGGAAGACCGCGGCTCGCTCGGTTATGCCGCGCTGGACGCCGCCACCAAGGCCTTCATGGCCAAGGCGTACCAGACACCTGAGCTGGCGGGCATGTTCTCAAGCTTCCAGGTCAATGTGCCGCAGCTGTATGCCGACATCGACCGCACCAAGGCGCGCCAGCTCGGCGTGCCGGTGACTGACGTGTTCGACACCATGCAGATTTACCTGGGCAGCCTGTACGCCAATGACTTCAACAAGTTCGGCCGCACATATTCCGTGCGGGTGCAGGCTGATGCACCTTACCGCGCCCGCGCTGAAGACATCGGCCTCTTGAAGGTGCGATCGGCCACCGGCGAAATGGTGCCGCTGTCGGCACTGATGAAAGTCACGCCCAGCTTCGGCCCCGAACGCGCCATGCGCTACAACGGCTTCCTGTCGGCCGACATCAACGGCGGCGCCGCGCCCGGTTATTCGTCGGGCCAGGCGCAGGATGCGGTCGCCCGCATCGCGGCTGAAACCCTGCCACCCGGCATCAGCTACGAGTGGACGGACCTCACGTACCAGGAAATCATCGCCGGCAATTCGGCCATGTGGGTGTTCCCGCTGGCGCTGCTGCTGGTCTTCCTGGTGCTCGCTGCGCAGTACGAAAGCCTGACGTTGCCGATCGCCATCGTGCTGATCGTTCCCATGGGCCTGCTGGCCGCCATGCTGGGCGTGAAGCTGACCGGCGGCGACAACAACATCTTCACGCAGATCGGCTTGATCGTGCTGGTGGGGTTGTCGGCGAAGAACGCGATTTTGATCGTGGAGTTTGCGCGCGAGCTGGAGTTTGCCGGGCGCACGCCGCTGCAGGCCGCGATTGAAGCGAGCCGCCTGCGTTTGCGCCCCATCCTGATGACCTCGCTGGCGTTCATCATGGGCGTGCTGCCCCTGGTGTTGTCCTCCGGTGCCGGTGCCGAAATGCGCCACGCCATGGGTGTGGCGGTGTTCTCGGGAATGATTGGTGTGACGGCTTTCGGTCTCTTCCTCACGCCGGTTTTCTACGTCACGCTGCGCCGCCTCACGGGCAACCGTCCGCTCAAGCTGCATGGCGAAGTGCCGCACGTCGAGGCCTTCGCGGGCAGTGGTGGTGCAGGTGCGCACGCGCAGCCGGCAGCGCCCCTCAAGCTTCACGAATAACAACAAGCATCAAAGGTACAGGAGTTCATCATGAACCACACAACGTCCAAACTGCGCACCGCGCTGCTGCCTTTGCTGGCCGCCCTGGTGCTGGCCGGCTGCGCCACCAGCGCGTCGGTTGACCCGGCGAGCATTCCGGCTGCGCCTTCCGCCTACAAGGAAAACGCTGCCGCCGTCGCGGCGGCGCCTGCAGCAACCGCTCCGCAATCACAAGGCACCTGGTGGAAGGCGTTCGCCGACCCGGTGCTCGACCTGCTGGTCGAGCAGGCCGGCGCCAACAACAACAGCGTCAAGGTGGCCGCGGGCCGGCTGGCCCAGGCGCGCGCCATCCTGCGCAACACCGATGCCGACCGCCTGCCGCAAGTGGGCTTGAGCGGGGGCGCCGTGCGCCAGAGCAACATCACCACCAACCGCGTCGCGCAGACCACGGTCACAGCCGCCGCCAACTTTTCGTATGAAGTCGATTTGATCGGCAAGCTGTCGCTCAACTCGGACGCCGCATCGCTGGACGCGAAATCGCGCGAGGCCTTGCTGCGCAGCACCCAGCTGCTGGTGCAGGCCGATGTGGCGCAGACCTACCTCAACCTGCGCGCGCTCGACACCGAGCGCACGCTGGTGCGCGACACGCTGCAGGCTTACCGCAACACGCTGCGCCTGACGGAAGTGCGCTTCAAGGAGGGCGATGTGGCCGAGCTGGACGTAGCCCGCGTGCGCACCGAGGTCGCCTCAACCGAGTCTGATGCACTGGCACTCGACCAGCGCCGCGCCGTGCTGGAGCATGCCCTGGCTGTGCTGGTCGGTGAGGTAGCGTCGAACTTTGCCGTCGCGCCTGCTGAATGGTCGACGGCCTTGCCGGTGATACCGGCCGGCGTGCCCAGCACCGTGCTGGAGCGCAGGCCCGATGTGTCTGCCGCGCAAAGCACCATGCAGGCCGCGCAGGCTCGCGTTGGTGTCGCCCAGGCTGCGTGGTTCCCGACCTTTTCGCTGACAGGCAACGCCGGTTATGCCGCGCCCGAGATCAAGGACCTGTTCAAGGTCTCGACCCAGGCATGGGGCGTGGGCGCGTTGCTCTCGCTGCCGATCTTTGACGGCGGACGCCGCAAGGCCGGCGTGCAGAACGCGAATGCCGAACTTGACATCGCCCTGGCCAATTACCGTGAACAGATCCTCGTCGCCTTCAAGGACGTGGAAGACCAGCTCTCGGCCCTGCGCCTTTTGGCCGAGCAGTCGGAAGCGCAATCGCGTTCCGTCGCTTCGGCCACACGCGCCACGGTGCTGTCGGATTCACGCTACCGCAATGGCTTTGTCAGCCAGCTCGAACTGCTGGACGCGCAGCGCAGCGAACTGCGCAACCGCCGCCAGGCGCTGCAGGTCAAGACCGCGCAGTACCTGGCAACGGTGGGGCTGATTCGGGCGCTGGGTGGCGGTTGGACAGTTTGAACACCCCTGCTGAGGCTCACTTCGTGTAGCCTCCTCTCCCCTTGCAGGGGACAGGCGCCTTGGGGCCGGCAAAGCCGGACCCCGGCCCCTGCTGGTGAAGATTGGTACACCCCCTTTTGAGGCTCTTCCCTTGCAGGGGACGGCGCCTGCGGCCTGGCGAAGCCAGTTCCGCGGCTCCTGCTGGTGAGGAGGGGAGCGCCCTCTGTCTGTCGTTGCTATCTAATTCATAGCTGCTGGCGCCCGTCCCTATTTGGCTTGAGGCCTAAATCGTTCTTGAAAATGGCCTGAAAAGTGCTCTGGAAGCCTTTTTTGGAGCCTGTTGAGCGCCCAAAACAGCCTGGAGACCCTCAAAAAGCCGTTTTTTCAGGATCGAAAGTGCCTGAGAGGCAATCAGGATGTGCGCGAGCAGCTATTAAATTGATAGTGATTAGGTAGCGCTTGCAGCCGCTGGGGGCGGCCATCTGTTAAAACACTTGGCTTTCCTCTTTGTTCTTCTTTGTGTCTGCCCCTGATGCCCCTGATGCCCCTGATACCCGTTTCACCTGCCGCTCCCGTTGCTTCTTCTGCTGAGCCCGCCACCATCCACTGGACGGAGGGCGGCGAAGCGCGTTCTGCGCGCTGGCGTTCCGAGCGCGGTGCGCCGCCGCCCAAGCGCGTGGTGATCGCTGACGACACCCTCGCGGCTGACGCGGCTTACCGCCTGGCGTGTGAAGGCACGGGCCTGCTCTGGCGCGGCGACTTCCAGAATGCCCGGCTGCTGTTGCAGGCGCTGGCGCGCCGCGTCGACAAACCGGCCAAACCCAAGCGAGAGAAACGCGTGAAAGACCAGAAGGCCGGGGAAGCCAGCACCCAGGCTTCAGCAGCCGCACCGGTTTTTCCGGAAGCCTTTCACCTGCACCGTCAGTCCCAGGCGCAGCGCGCCCGTGTGCTGGGCATGGTGCTGATTCCGTTTGACGCGGACTACAGCATCCCCTTGCGCCGCGCACCGGATGCAAAAAAAGCCTGCGCCGAAGCCTGGGGACCATCCAGGGATG
The DNA here is from genome assembly GCF_056403055.1 of Polaromonas sp. P3_A5. NCBI lineage: Bacteria > Pseudomonadati > Pseudomonadota > Betaproteobacteria > Burkholderiales > Comamonadaceae > Polaromonas > Polaromonas sp. P3_A5. The sequence continues at coordinate 3,007,410 of NZ_JBFUGF010000001.1, read as the reverse complement.
GCGCAGTGCCCTCCGTCGCATCGCTGCGCGAGCTGATGGGTTTCATCAGCTCGCACGAATGGCGCCGCAAGGGCGTGCCCATTCCCGCGCTGGGTGAAGACGGGCCGCACAACCGCATCCATCCGCACTACGGCGTTTTCTCGCCGGTGCGCGGTGAATACATCGACCTGGTGGCCCAGGCACCCGTGCCTGAAGGTACCGATGACCTGACCGGTTTTGACATCGGCACCGGCACCGGCGTGCTGGCCGCCGTGCTGGCGCTGCGCAGCGGCATCCAGCGCGTGGTGGCCACCGACCAGGACCCGCGTGCGCTGGCTTGTGCGCGCGACAACCTCAAGCGCCTGGGCTTTCCGCAAGTCGAGGTACGCGAGGCCAACCTGTTCCCCGAAGGCAAGGCGCACATCATCGTCTGCAACCCGCCGTGGTTGCCGGCGCGCCCCGGCTCGCCGCTGGAGCATGCGGTGTATGACGAAGACAGCCGCATGCTGCTGGGTTTCCTCAACGGCCTGGCGGCGCACCTGGAGCCCAAAGGCGAGGGCTGGCTGATCCTGTCGGATATTGCCGAGCACCTGGGCCTGCGCACGCGCGCCTGGCTGCTGGCGGCGATCGATGCAGCGGGCCTCAAGGTGGTGGACCGCCTGGACGCGCAGCCGCATCACCCCAAGGCCTCCGACGCCAGCGATGCGCTGCATGCAGCGCGCGCGGCAGAAGTCACGTCCTTGTGGCGATTGGCTGCCAAATAGAAACCAGAAGCTGGCTGGGATGAGTACTGAACCACGCGCTACCGTCCTGCTGGCCCCGATGGAAGGGCTGCTGGATTTTGTACTGCGCGACATCCTCACGCGGGTCGGCGGCATCGACCGCTGCGTCTCTGAATTCATCCGCATCACCGACCAGCTGTTGCCCGAGCGTGTGTTCTATCGCATCGTGCCCGAGCTGCACCACGGCGGCCGCACGCTGGCCGGTGTGCCGGTGCGTGCGCAGCTGCTGGGCTCCGACCCGGGCTGCATGGCCGAGAATGCCGCGCGGCTCGCAAGCCTTGGTCCGGCAGGCATTGACCTGAACTTTGGCTGCCCGGCCGCGGTGGTCAATCGCCACGGCGGAGGTGCATCGCTGCTGCGTGAGCCCGAAACCCTGACGGCCGTTGTCGGCGCGGTTCGCCGGGCGGTGCCGGCCGGCATGCCCGTCTCGGCCAAGATGCGGCTGGGCTACGAAGACGATGCGCGTGCCGTGGAATGCGCGCTCGCCATCGAAGCCGGTGGCGCCGGCGAACTGGTGGTGCACGCCCGCACCAAAGCCCAGGCCTACAAGCCGCCCGCCTACTGGGAGCGCATCGCCGACATCCGCGCAGCAGTCAGGATTCCGGTGGTGGCCAACGGCGAGATATGGACAGTGGAAGATGCGCGGCGCTGCCGTGAAGCTTCGGGTTGCGATGTGCTGATGATCGGCCGCGGCGCGGTGCGCGACCCGGGTCTGGGGCTGGCGATCAAGGCCGACATGGCCGGTGAGCACCATGCCGCCGTGAGCTGGCCCACGCTGCTGCCGCTGATCGCCGAGTTCTGGCACATCGTCTGCTCACGGCTTGAGACACGCGCGAGAGCTGGGCGCCTCAAGCAGTGGCTCAATTTTTTGCGGCGGCGGTTTCCTGAAGCGGAAGTGGCTTACCAGGCGATCAAGACGGTGAATGATCCGATGCTGGTTGATGAATGGCTGGCTCAGCTGCTGCAACTTGGCGAGAGTGACAAGCCTTCCGCGCGCTTGCCTTTGCCCGTACTGGCTTGAAAGGCCAAGACCTGAGTTCGGCACAGATTGCAACCAGGCTTTACACAAACACTCCCGCGGCTTTGCTGCGCCGACACTTCGCCGGAACACCATGAGGGCTCTTCCATCCAAAGGAGTCGATCATGAAATCAAAAGCCATTGTGTGTGCCATCGCCGCAGCGTCGCTGGGCTTTGCCTCGCTCTCGTTTGCGCAAGGCTACGACGGGCGCGGCCAGCGCGGTGAGTCGCCTCGTGTTGAGCAGCGCGGGTCTGTCGGTCCCGGTTACAGTCGCGACGATGGTCCCGGCTATGGTCCCGGTCATGGTCGCGCAGATACCCGTGCAGACGATCGTGGCGGGCGCGGTTTTGACCATCGTGACGATCGCCGTTACGCCCGCAATGACCGCCACTTCGATGGGCACGGCCCGCAGTTCTACCGTGGCGGCCGCATCCCGAATGAGTACCGCGGCCGTCAGTATGTGGTGAATGACTGGCGCGGGCATCGCCTCCATGCGCCGCCGCGTGGCCAGCAGTGGGTGCAGGTGGGTGCGGACTATGCACTCATCGCCATCGCCACCGGTGTCATCGCGCAACTGGTGCTGAACTGAACTTTCGGTACGGCGCCGGGAAATACATACCCGGCGCCGTCCTGGAGTTCGCGGCGAAAAGAAACCCCCTTGTGTGGTGCTGCCGTCAGGCTGCCATCGCAGCGGGGGCTTTGTGCATCAGGCGGCTGCGAATGTCAGTGAGCGCCAGAACCTGCGCACCCTGCGCATCAAAATTACCCGGCGAAAGCCAGCTGTCGAAGGCTTTCTTCAAGAGCGGCCATTCACCGTCAATGATGGAAAACCAGGCGGTGTCGCGCGTCCTGTTCTTGTAGACGAGGAGCTGCCGGAAAACGCCTTCGAAGCTGAAACCGAGCCTGGCGGCCGCGCTGCGCGACGGCGCGTTGAGGCTGTCGCATTTCCACTCGTAGCGGCGGTAACCGAGCGTTTCGAAGACCAGCTTCATCAGCAGGTACTGGGCTTCGGTGGAGGCGCGGCTGCGCTGCAGCAGCGGCGAGAAGATCACGTGCCCGACCTCAATGACGCCGTTGGCGGTGTCCATGCGCATCAGCGACAGCGTCCCGACCGCGCGCTGGGTGCCGGCGTCCACGACCGTGTAATGCAAAGGGTCGGCGCTGGCTGCGTTGCGTTCGAGGTAGGCATCGAAATCGCTGCGCGCGGTAAATGGCTCGGGGGCCAAGTAGGTCCAGGCCCGGCCGTCGGGTGCGGCGGCGTAGGCGGTGAACAGGTCGTCGCCATGGCGCCTGGCGTCCAGCGGCTCGAGGCGGCAATACCGGCCTTCGAGTGTGATGCGTGGCGGCCTTTGCCTTGCTGTCCAGCCCTGCATGGCTTCGCCAATGGGTTGCCCGTAGGCGTTTGTGCGTGTGGTCATCGATGCTCCTGTGAGTTTGATCGCCTAGGTTAAGATCTTTGTGGCTCTTCATAAAGTGCCATAAAGTGGTTATTTCGTGGTGCCACGATCTGCGACCAAATTCTTTGCCGTTCAACAACCCTTGCGCGATGCCCTCCACCCAGTCCGCTAACAAGTCCGCTCCAAAGCACTCCGCCCCGCAGGGTTTCCTGGAAGCCCCGCTGGACAGGTCCGACGCCGAGCCTTTGCAGCGCCAGCTTTACCGCAGGCTCAAGGAGGCCATCCTCAAGGGCCAGCTGGCTGCGGGCAGCCGCCTGCCCGGTTCGCGCGCATTGGCGCAAACCCTGTCGGTCTCGCGCAATACCGTGGCGATTGCCTACGAACACCTTGTGTCCGAAGGCTATGTCCGCGCCGACCGGCAGGGAAGCACCGTGGCGGCTGTGTTGCGCCCGGCCACGCAGCAGGCGCAGCCCGAGGCCACCGCGCCATCCCGTGTGGCACTGCGCCTGTCCCGCATTCGCTCGGGCCCCGCACGGCTCGACACCAGCACCGCCCTGCGACCCGGCGTGCCGGCCCTTTCCCACTTTCCGCTGGCCGTCTGGCGCAGCACGCTGGACCGCGCGGTGCGTGAGGCCTTGCCGGCGGCGCTGCATTACGGCGACCCTTTCGGTCAGGCTGAACTGCGCACCGCCATTGCGCGCCACCTGGCAATCACGCGCGGCGTGCATTGCGAGCCGGCGCAGGTCATCGTGACGGAAGGGGCGCAGGAGGCGCTCATGCTGTGTGTGCGCTTACTGACCAACCCGGGCGACACGGCCTGGGTGGAAGACCCGGGCTACCGGGGCGCCAAGGCAGCGATGCATGCGGGTGACCTGCGCATCGTGCCGAAACGCATGGACGACGAAGGCCTGCACATCGGCGCGGCGGATTGGCGCTCACGCACGCCACGGCTGATTTACACGACGCCTTCGCACCAGTATCCGATTGGCGTGGTGATGTCGGTGGCACGCCGCCTGGCCTTGATGTCTGCCGCGCGCAGGCACGGCGCCTGGATCATTGAAGACGACTACGACAGCGAATTCCGGCATGCCGGCGAACCCATAGGCGCGATGCAGGGCCTGGTGGCCGATGCGCCTGTGCTCTACGTTGGCACGTTTTCCAAAACCATGTTCCCCTCGTTGCGCCTGGGTTTCGTGGTCATGCCAAAGCCACTGCTGGCTTCAGCGCAGGACGCCTTGCGCGAGATGCTTCGCGGCGGCCACAGCCATGAGCAGCTTGCCATGGCCGGCTTCATCGAATCCGGGCAGTTTGTGCGGCACCTGGGCCGGATGCGAAGGCTGTACCGTGAGCGCCAGCATGCCCTGCGGGAAGCACTGACACGGCACCTGCGCGTTCCGCACGTCATTGAAGGCGGGCAGGGCGGCCTGCACCTGGCTGTCCGCCTGCCGCGGGATTTTGCGGACGCTCGCATTGCGGAAGCTGCCCGGCGGTACGGGATGGCGCCCATGCCGCTTTCCTCGTTTGCCATGGCGCCGGCGCCTGAAGACAACGGCCTTGTGCTGGGCTACGGGAACACCGCGACGGAGCTGCTGGACCCTCTCGTCAAACGCCTGTCGCAGCTGGTGCTGGCGGCAGGAGGATGAGCCCGGCGCACAATGGCACCATGAAAACACCCAAGAGGCTGCAGTCGCTGCTCGAAGAAGGCCTGATCGATACCGTGGTACGGCAACTGATGAGCGGCAAGGAGGCCATGGTGTACGTGGTGCACTGCGGCGACGAAACCCGCTGCGCCAAGGTCTACAAGGACGCTACCGAGCGCAGCTTTCGCCAGGCGGTGGACTACACCGAGAACCGCAAGGTCAAAAACACGCGGCAGGCGCGCGCCATGGCCAAGGGCACGCGTTTCGGCCGGCAGGCCACCGAAGCGGCCTGGCAAAGCGCCGAGGTCGATGCGTTGTACCGGCTGGCTGCAGCCGGCGTTCGTGTACCCAAGCCGCACAACTTTTGCGATGGCGTGCTGCTGATGGAGCTGGTGACCGACGAGCACGGTGATGCCGCACCGCGCCTGAACGACGTGGAGTTCACGCCCGAAGATGCCCGCCAGCACCACGCCACGCTGCTCACGGAAGTGGTGCGCATGCTGTGCGCCGGTGTTGTGCACGGCGATTTGTCGGAATTCAACATCTTGCTCGGTGTGACGGACGGCCAGCCCGGCCCGGTCATCATCGACCTGCCGCAGGCGGTGGACGCTGCCGGCAACAACCACGCGGGCCGCATGCTGCTGCGCGACGTGGCCAACCTGCGCGGCTTCTTCGGCCGCTTTGCGCCGGAGCTGCTGCAAACCGACTACGGCAGCGAGATCTGGGACCTGTACCAGCGCGGCGTGCTGCAGCCCGAGACGGTGCTGACGGGCCGCTTTGCCCACAAGACCGGGCCGGTCAACCTCGGCGCCGTGATGGGTGAGATCGACGATGCGCGTGCTGAAGAGTCAGCGCGGCGGCTGCGCATGCAACAAGCCCGTTAGGTGCGTCTTTTCGTGAGGCGCTAGTGCGCCGGCGCAGTGGCAGCGCGCTTGCCGCCCAGCGTCACGCGTGCCGTGACATACGCCAGCAAGGCGCATCCGGCTATGCCGGCCACCATGGGGCGGGCGCTGCCGTCTACAAACACGCCCACCACCGCCATCACCACCGCGCCGGTGACAAACTGCAAGGTGCCCATGAGGGCCGAGGCCGTGCCGGCTATGGCGCCGTGTTCTTCCAGTGCCAGTACGGCGGTGGTTGGAACCACCAAGCCCAGAAATCCATAGCCCACCAGCATCAGCGCGATCATCACGTCCAGCCTTTCGATGCCCACCAGGTTCAGCACCAGCAGCAGGGCCATCACGGCGGCATAACCCGTCACGGCCACTTTCACGATGGGCACAAGCCCGAAACGCGCAGCCAGCTTGCCGGTGAACTGCGAAACCCCGATGAAGGAGGCTGCGTTGACTGCAAAGGCGATGCTGTACTGGCGCGGTGTCAGGCCGTAGTGGTTGATCAGCACAAAGGACGAGTTGGCAAGGTAGGCAAAAAAGCTCGAGATGCCGAAGGCGCCGATGAACACCAGGCCCATGAAATGGCGGTCGCGCAGCAGCACGCCGTAGGCGGTCAATGCGCTGCCAAAGCTGCTGTCCACGCGTTGTTCGGACGGTCGCGTTTCCGGCAGAGTGAAGGCCACCAGCACCAACCCTGCAGCGGCGGCCACGGTGACGGCCCAGAACACGCTGCGCCAGCCGAAGGCCTCAATGAGGAAGCTGCCGGCCAGCGGCGCCAGGATGGGCGAGACGCTGAAGACCAACATCAGCAGGGACATGAGGCGCGCGGCGTCGTGGCCGGTATGCAGGTCTCGCACTACCGCGCGCGGCACCACCATGCCGGCGCAGGCGCCCAGGCCCTGGATGAAGCGCAGCACCACCAGCGTCTGGATGTCAGGCGCCAGCGCGCAGCCGATGCTGCCGGCGGCAAACAGCAGCAGGCCGAAGTACAGCGGCGGCTTGCGGCCCACCATGTCGGAGACCGGGCCGTAGATGATTTGCCCAATGCCGAGGGAGATGAAAAACGCCATCAGGCTGGCTTGCACCGCGCCCATGGAGGCGCCCAGGCTGTGCCCGATGGAGGGCAGCGCGGGAAGGTACATGTCGATGGCGAAAGGGCCGATGGCGGACAGCAAACCCAGCACCAGGGCTGCCCGGAAGAAACTTTTTGTCATGAATGAAATGAAGTCAAGCCGCTTTGTGTATCAGTAACAAGGTGGAAGGCCTTGCACCCAAACGGCACTGTTAAAACCGCCATTGAAAACGCACCAGGGCGGGGCGCAATGACGGTAAGAAATTATCTGCGGCTATTGTCGCTGACCTCGCTGTCTCTTGCTTGCACTGCGCCGGTAACCTGTCAGGCCTGACAGGGGCCCAAATGTAAGCGGGACGCTGTGTTGATTCAAACTGTAATGAAGCCGCAATACGGGGTTTAACCTGAGGTCTTTGGACGAACAGGAGCGCACCCCGATGCATAGACGTGAATTTTCACAGGCCGCCGTGGCGGCGGGCGCGGTGGCCGCCTTTGGGCCTTTCATGATGGCCCGGCTTGCCCAGGCCGCAGCGCCTCTTGCTGCGGCCGGCTCGCCAGCGATGGGGACCAATCTCTCCGGCATGGAATGGGCAAAAACCGGCTTGCGGCGCAACACGAGTTCTGCAACCAACATCCATTTCACCGTGCCGCGCAAGGCCGACGTGGATTATCTCGCCGCCTGCGGCTTCACCAAAAACAGGCTGCCCATTCAATGGGAGCTGCTGCAGCCCATGCTGCATGACACAGTGGCCAACGCTGCGGCCAAAGCGGCGATCGGCAATCCGGGTGTTTTCCACGCTGCGTATGAAGCCTATATCACCGGTGTGCTGGATGCCCATGCGGCGGCGGGCATGAAGTGCATCATCGACAACCATAACTACGGGCGCTACCAGGATTTCAAATTTCAGGCCGACGGATCCGTACTTGGCCTGACGGTGCCGTCCGACCCGCTGCTGCGGCCCTACACCACCGATGCAAGCCAGGTGCAGGTAAGGATTTTTTCGTTGACCCCAGGCGCCACGCTCAAGCAATCCCAGTTTGCGGATTTCTGGGCGCGTGCCGCCACGAAGTGGAAGAGCCACCCGGGCTTCGGCGGCTATGGCCTCATGAACGAACCGCACGACCTGCCCAAGCCGGGTGGCCTTATCGCCTCGGATGAAGAAACCGTGAAGGGCGGTGAAGACCTGGCGATCATGGCGGCGTATTCGCAGGCTGCCATCAATGCGATCCGGGCCATAGACCCCGTCAACCCCATTTATGTGGGCGGCAACCAGTACAGCGCGGCCATATCGCTGGGCACCAAGAACCCGGGCTTCCCGGTCACAGGCGCCAACCTCGTGTATGAAGTCCACGTCTACCTTGATGCCTTCGGCAACGGTGCCTCTTTCGATTACGACACGGAAGTCGCCAAGAACTACAGCGCGGGTTTTGGTGTCGGCCCTATCAAGGCTTCCACGGGCATGGACCGCCTGAAGATTGCGGCCGACTGGGTACAGGCCCGGGGCGCGAAGCTGGCGCTCACCGAGATCGGCATGCCGATTGACGACACGCGGTGGCAAACCATGTTTGCCCAGGCCGTCAACTATGCGCGCCAGGTCAACTGCGAGGTCTATAGCTGGATGGGGGGCAACCACTGGCCCATCCACAACTACGCCATCAATCATGTGCCGGGCTGGCACCAGAACCGCACGCTCGAGCCGCTGGTCTCGGGGCCGATGAAGGCTGCGGTGGGTATTGTGCAGGCCACCGTGTACGACGACGGTCCTGGCTATTCACCCGCCGGTGCACCGCTGACGTTTACGGTGTATGCCCGCGGCAATCTCGCGCAACCCGTGACGCTGACGGTGGCCTCCAACAACGGAGGCGCGTTGAGCAAGTCCAGCCTTGTCATTCCTGCGGGCGCCAACGGCCAGGACACCTTTACCTTCACGCCGGCAGCCAATCGGGTGGCTACGCTGACCTATACCAGCGGCGGCCAGCTGTCGGGCCAGGTGCCGCCGCCGCGCAAGGTGTTCTCGCTGACCGATCCGGTGGCCTACGCTGCCACCAGCCTGGCCGATGCCGCGCTGGCCATCATCGCGAAATACAACGCCTGCAAATGGGACATGACCCACGGCCACACCGACTACCTGCTGGGTGCGCCCGCCGCGGCCGGGCAGGCGGTGCGCGCGGTGTCGGATTCGGGTTACGGCTCCAGCCCCGGCAATGCCATGGAGATGATCAACTGGATCAACAGGGACGGCCCCAACATGGGAACGATGGCGCCGCCGGTGATGCGCGTCAACGCTGGCGGCAAAAAGTATTCGGACCACAGTGTTTACGACACGGCGGGCTTCTGGTGCAAAAAATCAGTGCCGATGGCCGGCATCCAGCCCAATCCGAAAAACCGCGTGCCCTACAACATTGAAGATCCCCATTTCGCCATTGCCGCGGTAAGTGTTCCGGGGCCCACCAATACCGGCGTGGTTTTCCAGGCCTCAAAGACCGAGACGCTCTACACCTCGGACCTGGGTTTTACCAACAGCCAGCCGTATGCCAAATGGGTGGACTCAGCGGGGCAGACCGTGCAGCTGACCAGCGCCACGAAACTCACTGCGGGTGTGCCTGCCGTGATGGCGCTCACCTCTGCACCCGGTGCGCAGAGGCTGCGTATCAATTCGGTGCAGGCGGGCACCGCCAGTGCCACGCTGGCGCCGGGTGTGTGCAGCCAGATGCTGATCGGCTGGGGTTATCTCAGCTACTACCCGCGCGGCAGTTTCAGGGGACACATTTACGCCGTCATCGCGGGCAAGGGCGCCCCCACCGTGGCCGAGCTGACCGTGCTGGAAAAATACCTGGCCTCCGTGGCCGGCGTCACGCTGGCATAGGCCAGCGGTGAAGTATTGCCGGCGCTATTCGACCTTGGCGCCCGATGCCTTCACGACCTCGGCCATGCGCTTGTAGTCCACTGCCAGCAGTTTGGCAAAGTCGGCGTTGCTCAACGCCAGGGGTTCGATGCCCTGCTTGTCCAGGCGCTCAAGGATGACGGGGTCCTTGAGCAGTTTGGCGATGGCCGCGTTGACACGGTTGACGTCGGCTGCAGGTGTACCGGCAGGGCCCAGCAGGCCAAACCATGAATCAAACTGGTAGCCCGGCAAGCCGCTTTCGGCAATGGTAGGGACTTCAGGCAGGTATCTGGAACGCTTGGGGGAGGTCACACCGATCAGCCGGATGCGGCTGTCTTTGGCGAAAGCCAGCGCGCCTATGCTGGCCGCAATCACGGCCTGTGCGCGGCCCGAGATCACTTCATTGATGGCTTCGCCCGTGGCTTTGAGCGGCACATGCACCACGTCGATGCCGGCCAGGCCGTTGAAGTAGGCCATGGAAAGATGCGTGGCGCTGCCGACGCCTGCCGTCGCGTAGTTCATCTTGCCCGGGTTGGCCTTGGCGTAGCGGATGTATTCGGCCGCGGTTTTGGCGGGCACCTCGGGGTGGATCATCAGCACGTAGTCGGCCGTGCCGATATGCGCCATGGGCGTAAAGTCTTTTTGCGGGTCGTAGGCGAGTTTGGTGTAGAGCGTACCGGCGATGTTGTGGCTGGCGGCCGCCAGCACCATCGCACCGCTGTCGGGCGGGGACTTGGCGACATAACCCGTGCCCACGGTGCCGCCCGCGCCGGGACGGTTTTCCACAATCACGGTTTGGCCCAGTGCAAGGCCGAGCTCGGTGGAGATGGACCGGGCCAGGATGTCCTGCACGCCGCCCGGTGCAAAAGGCACCACGATGCGCGCGATTTTGGGGTTGGCCTGCGCCAGTGCGCTGCCTGCGGTCAGTGCCAGGCTGGTGCCCAGGAAATCTCTGCGTTGCATCATGTGTTCTTTCGGGTGAGGTGGGGGTGCAGTGGTCAGTTCAGGACGGGCTCACGACGGATTTATGCAGAGCTCGTCGGCCAGGCGGCGCATGAAGCGCTCGCACCAGGCCAGTTGCTCCAGCGTGACCCATTCGTTCGGCTGGTGTGCCTGCGCGATATGGCCGGGGCCGCACACGATGGTCGGCACACCGGCCTGGTGGAACAACGCAGCTTCCGTGCCAAAGGAAACCTTGCCGGCGCCCGAGTTGGCATCTACATCCGCGCACCTGAAGCACAACTGGGCGATTTCGCTGTCGGCTTCCGTCGCAAAACCGGGCAGCACCGAATTGAGTTTGTGGGTGATGCCGGTGTCAGCCGCCACCGCCTGCATGGCCGGCACCAGGCTGTCGGCAAAAGCTCTGGCTTCGTTGAACAGTGCATCGGGCGAATTCATGTGATGGTGGCGGATCTCCCAGGTCACATCGCAGTCGCGCGGGATGATGTTGAGCGCGGTGCCGCCGGCAATCACCCCGGTGTGGATGGTGGTGTGGGGCACGTCGTAAACCGGATCGAAGGGGCCTTCCTTGACCAGTCGCCTGTGCATGGTCTTGAGGTGGGCCACAAATTCGCAGGCGATCTCTACCGCGTTCACGCCCAGCGGCGTGAGCGATGAATGCGCTTCAAAACCGCGCACCGACGTCTTGTAGGCATGCTTGCCCTTGTGCGCAATCACCACCTGCATGCCGGTGGGTTCGCCCACAATGCAGCCCGCAGGCTTGTAACCCTGCTCCACCATGTCTGCAATCAGGCGGCGCACGCCGATGCAGCCGACTTCCTCGTCATAGCTGAAGGCCAGGTGAACCGGGCGCTTGAGTTTGCGCTTGAGCAGTTCGGGCACCATCATGAGCGCGGTGGCGCCATAGCTTTTCATGTCGGTCACGCCGCGGCCGTAGAGCTTGCCGCCAATAATTTGCGCTGCGAACGGGTCGGTGTCCCAGGGCTGGCCGTCCACCGGCACCACGTCGGTATGGCCCGACAGCACGATGCCGCCCACCTTGGTTTCGCCGTTTTCGGCGGGCAGGGTGGCCCACAGGTTGGCCTTCTTGCCGCTGTCGTCGTAGGTGCGCCGGCATTCAATGCCCAGTGCCTCAAGCCGTGCCTGCGTCCAGTCAAGAAGGGGCAGGTTGCTGTCGCGCGAGACGGACGCGAAGGACACCCATTTTTCAATGATTGGCAGGGCGGCGAGGTCGGTGGCCTGCACGGCCTGGCGGGCGGCGGCGGGGAGAGGGGCGTTCATGGTGGGGCCTTTTGGGGAGGGCGGAAATTGGTATGACAGCATACTATTTTGCGAAGGGCTTCGCCGTCCCCGCAGGCCATTGCCGGGCTGCAAAGCGTTCCCGCCGCAATCCGGCGAGAATGCAGGGCGCCGCGCGCAGGGCGCGGCAGGCTATCTCCATTCCTTTACCGAAAGCTTTTCATGACCAGCAGCATCTACACCACGTCCATTCCCGTTTTCAAGCAGATGCTGGGTGGCCTCAAGGGCGTCCTGGCCAAGGCCGAAGCCCACGTTTCCGCCAAAAACATCGACCCGAATGCGCTGCTGCAGGCCCGCCTCTTCCCCGACATGTTCCCCTTGCTGCGCCAGGTGCAAGTGGCCAGCGATTTCGCCAAGAGCGTGTCGGCCCGGCTGGCCGGTGTGGAAGTGCCGAAGATCGAAGACAAGGAAACGACGTTTGCCGAACTGCAGGCGCGTATTGACACCATCCTCGCCTTCGTCGAAGGCCTGGACGTGGCGAAATTTGATGGGGCCGCCACGCGGGAGATCGTCACGCAAGCCGGCACGCCCAAGGAAAAGCGCTTTACCGGCCAGTCCTATTTGCTGAATTACGGCCTGCCGCATTTCTTTTTTCACACCACCACGGCATACGCCATCCTGCGCCACAACGGCGTGGAAGTCGGCAAAAAAGATTACATCGGCTCGTATTGAGCCCATCGCCCGCACCCGGGATGGGTGCCTGCTGCCGGGCCCCGGTGGCGCCCGGTGGTGCGCCTAGTGCGCCGGGCTTTGTGCCAGCGCGGGCGCTCCGGGCGCAGCCGGTTCCACGGGCGCACGTGGCGCGTAGCCGCTGCGCGGCCGGGTGGGGCTTTGCATCCAGATGGTCGGGTCGGGCATTTCCTGATGGGGGCAGCTGTCGCCGCCGTCCAGCTGCCATGAAATGCCGTGGAGCCAGTCACTGGCGCGCGGCTCAAAACGCATGATGTCCGCCATCAACACTTTCTGGAAAGCTGCCGCGTAGGTCAGCAGGCGCAGGTCCCACTGCTTCATGATGATGCGCAGGTACATGCCTTCGCCGCGTGTGGGGTTGGCGGTCAGCAACATCTGGCAGTCCAGCCAGTTCGACGGAATGCCCGCCCGCCGGGCAGTGTCCCGCAACAGCACCTGAATGAGCTGCTGCCGCACGCCGATGGTGGAGTGTTCGTCGCCGGGGACAGAGACTTCCGATTCAGGGTGGGTGGCGCTTAAGGCCGTTTTTGGCTGGCTTTTCAGTCCAAAGAGCTGTTGAAGTTTCATGAGGTGCCCGCATCGCGTTGCGGCGCCAGCTGTCTGACAAGAGGTATTTTTCGCTCTGTCTTTGGCTAACACCGCGTGTTACAAAGTGTTAACAATGTCGACGACTGGCGTCCGCAAGTCAAGCCGAGGGCTCTTTAAAAGCGGAATTTTTTCATGAAAACGCGGCCAAAATGATGTGCTTCGTGAGTATTCAACCTGGACGCTACAGGCGAGAACTGGCCGCGATTGGGATTTTCAATCGAAGACGCTGGCAGCGCGGGGAAGCCTGCGCTGGATTTGCACTTGGCAAACGTCAATTTTCATTAAATGTTTCTTTATGTAACGGATTGATGATTTTTGCCGGCGAAGAAGGGTGTTGGCATGACGCGAATCCAGCCTGGCGCGATGCCCGCGCAACTGGACTTCAGTGACACGAAAGCGGGCCTGCATCGGGCCCATCTGGCATGTGTCCCGGCCTGCGCGAACATTTGAGCAAGCGTTGAGGGGGCGGCTGCTGTTCTTACGGGAAAAGAGCCTGCAGGCCAGACAGGACGAGCGCAAGCAGCTATTAAATCGATAGCGATACGACAGCCTTGCGCAGGTGCTTGTGGTTTAGCGGCGCGCGGTTGAACAGATGCGCGCGTTACTTTCCACCATTTCCGCCACCGTTGCCTCCGCCATTACCACCGCCGTGGCCGCCTCCATTGCCTCCACCCTGACCTCCATTGCCGTTGCTGCCGCTTTTACCGGACTCTTTTCCGGTGCCCAGGCCCTTGCTGGAGGCATGGGCCGTGGCGACATTGCTGGCATGAACGGCATGGATGTTGTCGTTGGCTTTCTTGCCGCTCTTGGACGTGTGCGAAGCGCTCACGACGGCGCCTAGTTTCACGCCCATGCTGTTGGCAATCTGGCCCCAGCCAATGCCGTCGGCCTTCTGGGACAGCAACCCGCCCAGTGTGGCTGAGAGCTGTGAAGGCGTAGGGTTGGTAATGCCTTGTTTGGCCAGTGAAGTCTTGGCCAGCGCAAGCGCGATGTTGATGTTGCCGTAACCCATTTTTCCGGTGGCCGGCGAAAGGCTTGCGGCCGGCGCGGTGGCGTTGGGTCCGGTCGGGCTGGGGCTCAGCGAGATCGGTGTGCCCGTGCGCAGCCCCTCTACCAGCGACTCGGCGTTTTGGGGTGAGCCGGCAAATGCGCTGTAGCGGCTCGCCAGCCTTGCGCCTTCCGGATTCCCGGCCGTGGTGCTCACACCGGCGTCTGTTGTTTGTGCAGCGATGACAACACCGCCGGCCAGAAACATGGCAGTGGCCGTTGCGGCGATGGTGATGGTTTTTTTGATCAGCATGGGGTGCCTCGCTTTCTGAATCAACCCTGAAGCAGGCCGGACCGCGACATACGGTGCGACCTTTTTTTATCTTAAAGGCCGTGTGGCACCGCTCGACCGTCTTCCGGCGCCGTCCTACGGCCAAGCCCGCCAAAAATGAAGCCGCGGCGCTAGGCGCGCACAAAATAGATGAAGGTAGTGCCCGGAAAAATATGCCGGTAGACAGGCCGGGCAATGACCCGCGCCAGGTTTTTGGGCTGAAGCAGGCCCGAGGCGCTGTTGTACAGCCGATAGAGTTTGGGGCGCAGCGGTTTCAGGCCAAACTCTTTTCCGAAGGCGACGAGCGATTCATGGCTGAAAGCGTTGATGTGTTCGAGCGGGGCGATGGGCATCTGGTCGTCGGGCGACAGCGCGCCGAAATCTTTCCCCTGGCTGATCTTTTTCAGCGCGGCAGCCGCGTTGGGAACGCTGATCTTGATGACGCCGTCTCCTGACAGGGCATCGCGCAGTTTTTCGAGCACCAGCCTGGGCTCCGTCAGGTGTTCAAAGACCTGCTCCGTATTGATGAACCGGAACCTCCTGGCCGGCAGGTCGGCCAGGCCGACGACCCGTAGCCCCACGGATTTGCCGTGGCGGGCGCGTTCCTCGGAAAGCTCCACACCCCACACATTGCAGCCAAATCCCATGGCCATTTTTGACCAGTGCGCCCAGCCGAAGCCGAAGTCAAGCGCATCCAGCTCACCCGGCGGAAGCCCGAAGTATTGAATGATGAACTGGACCTGCTCGGCCAGGTAGCGGTATTCGTCCAGGCTGTAATTGCGGTGCTCGCGGTCCAGCTCGGTGCCGGGAACCCAGTCGTTGTAGATCTCGCCGAGCAAGGGGTCGTCGGGCACCTGTTGCTGAAAGACCAGGCTGCAGCTGTTGCAGCGCGCCAGCGCATAGACGCCTGCGTCGGCAGTCCTTGACGCATGGCCTTCATAGTGCCTTGCAAGATAGGCCTGAACGCCCGCGCCGGCGTACGGTTCCTCGTAAACCATCGAGAGGGAAGCCGACAGGCAACCGGGACACCGCGTCCTGATCTTGAGGGCCGATTCACGCGGCTGCGTGGCACGCTGACGCTGTTGTGCATGGCGTGGCGCCTGCAGGTTTTCCCTGAGCGACGGCGAAGCCGGATCCCCCGGCAGACGCGGGAATTCAAGTGAGGTGGCGGGCATGTTCATGGGTTGAGTCCGGAATGCCGCAAACGCAGCAGCACCAAACACCTTAGCCTCCAGCAGGCAGGAGCGGGTAACCCTCTGTAAACCACGTATCGGTGCTCTTTGCCGCAGGCGCGCCCGGTTGGCGTGGCGTTTCAATGCGGGCCACGGCAATGGTGCCTGTCTCCGGGACGGCTCCCGCCTCTGGGAAAACCGTTATCAGCAGGCGCCGCGGACTGGCGTACTACGCCATACGGCCCTTGTTTTCGACCACCACGCACCCGGTGATGCGCCACGCTTTGTTGCTTTGCCGTTCGAGGCTGTAAACCGCCAGCCACGAAACACCGTTGGCATCGGCCATTTGCACCCGCTGGATCACCTGGTCGTTCTTGCCGTCGGGTTTCAGAAAGGCGACCGATGCCGGGCGGTATACCACCGGGTAATCGCGGCGCACCATCGCCATGAACCCCTGGGGCGTTCCGACGGCCTTCTGCACATTGGGGGCCGCAAAAGAAAACGCCCTGGCTGCGTCATCCTTTGCGAAGGCCGCCAGCTGGGCCTGCACCACGGTGCGCACCGTCTTCTCGTCAGCCGCGGTAAAGGGCGCTGCACTTGCCGGCACTGCCGTGCATACCAGCAACAGCGCCGCGCTGCCGGCAGCGAGCAGCCGGGCCATGCGGTTCAGCACACAGTTCAAATGGATCAGGCGAGCAGTCATAGGGCTAATCTTTCCTGGATTCGATGGCCGCAGTGGCTAAAGGTGTTGAAGGTGCTGAAGGTACGCAAGTGGCGCGCCAACGGATGCCATCCCTCAAATCAGCCGGCCGTGCGCCAGCACCACGACGCCGCCGCTGACCAGCATCTCACCGGCAGCGTTGGCCTCCACCGTGATGCGGCTGGGGCGCCCGGCAAAACGCCCCTGCTTGAGCGTGATGACTTCGTTCACCTTCGCCGCGCCGTGGCGCAGCAGGTAGGCGCCCGCCGGCCCGGCGGCGCTTCCGGTGGCAATGTCTTCCACCTGCCCGGCGTTGTCCCAGGTGCGGCCTTCGCGCGCCGACACGTCCAGCACATAGGCAAATTTGGCGCCCACGGTGGCCAGCAGCGCCTCAAAGTCAGGGTGCACAATTTTTGCGCGCTCCAGGCCGCCGACCACGGGCACCAGCAGATAGGGCAGGCCGGTAGACACCACCTGCAGCGGAAAACGCACATCCAGCTGCGCCGGGCCCAGCCCGAATGCCGCGAGAAACGGCAGGCTGTCCGCGTGGCCGAGGGCTGCCTCGAAGCGGGCCACGCCCTGGTTCATGCTGGCGTCGTAAGTGCCCGGTGTGCCTTCTTTGCGTGTGGTGCTGATGGCAACTGCCCGTGTGCCCAGCATCAGCGTCCAGGCAGCAGAAGGCTGATGCCCCGCATGCAGGTGATGCAACAAACCTGCTGCGCCCAGCAGGGGGTGGCCGGCGAAGTCGAGCTCTTCCTCCATCGTGAATATTCGCGCCTCGAAGCGGTTCCCGGGGCCGTCAGGCGTGAGGAAAATGCTCTCGAACTGCCGCATTTCGATGGTCAGGCGTTGCATCTGGCGCGCCGGCAAGGGGCTTTCGGGCAGAAACACCGACAGGCCGTTGCCGGCCAGCGCCTCGTGGGTAAACACGTCCACCTGGTAGTACTGCAGCCCCGACAAGGGCGGCATGGTTGTCATCACTGTCATGTGGCAATTCTCCTGCGGGGAATTATCGCGGTGCAGGTCATTGCGGCGGCATCCCGGCTTGCGGGCTGCCGTTTCTGTTTGGGATCCAGCGGCTTGCACCGCGGGATCGCCTGTGCGGTTTAAATCCCGAGCAGCTTCTTCGCGCCGCCCAGCGCTTTCATGGAGTCGTCGTGCTTGCCTTCCTTGTGAAACTTTTCGCCATCGGCGCGAAGCTCTTTCACTTTGGTCATGTCGGCGGGCGAGAGCTTGGGGTTGGTGGAGAGCTTGGCGTCAATCGCCTTCATCTCGTTGGGGCAGTTATGGGCAAACGCCAGGGACGAAGTGGCCAGGGCGACGGCGGCAATGATGAGCTTCATGTGAATCTCCAACCTGCGTCAGAAAATGCTGACGCCAGATGCTAGCAAAGCCTCTGCTGTGGCACAAGCCGCAGTGACACTAGCTTGTCTGGCCGATTTGCAGCTTGGTGGCGTCGATGAACTGGTATTCCGGGATGTCCAGGTTGGTCGGCGCCGGTACGTTCTTCACTACGCGGCCGGCAAGATCAAACCGGGAGCCGTGGCAGGGGCAAAAAAATCCGCCGGGCGCGTGAAGCTCGGCATTCAGCGCGCTGTCGTCCAGGCGCAGGGTCGGTGAGCAGCCCAGGTGCGTGCACACCCCCACCGCCACCAGGATTTCGGGGCGCTCGGAGCGGGTCGCGTTGGCGCACGATTTCGGTTGCTCGGATCGCCTGGACTGCGGGTCTGCCAATACCGGATTGGGCTGCTGCAGCGCGCGCACCATCTCCTCGCTGCGGCGCATCAACCAGACCGGTTTTCCGCGCCAGGCGACGGTGCGCAGCTCGCCTGTCGCCAATGTGGAAATATCGACAAGCACCGGACCGCCCTGGGCGCGTGCCACTTCAGAGGGCGCAAGGCTGGCGGCGAAGGGGTAGGCCGCGGCCAGCACCCCGGCGCCGGCGGCGATGCCGGTTGCGGCCGCCAGCAGGCGTCGCCGCTCGGCGTCCGGCAGGGTGCCGTCGTCTATCGCCCGGATCAGTTCGGTGACGCTGCGCATGATCTGACTTGAAACGTTAAATTGAGGCAGGCCCGGTGTGCTTACGGCGCGGTTTTATCGGCGCCCGCTCCCCAGAGGAACACCTCTCTGGAGGGTTTGCCTGCCCTCACGTCCACCTTCCTGCGCTGGGTCTGGCCGGCCAGCGTCGCCTCCACGGCATAACTGCCCGGTGCCAGCCGGGCCAGCAGGAAGGGGCCTTCCGACGTGGCCTGAAGCACTTCATTTCCCCGGGCATCGAGCACCCGCACCTTCACGTCGGCCGCGAAGTCGGCACGCTGCTTGTCCTTGATGGCAAATTCGAGTGTCAGCGGCCATTGCCCGCTGGCATTGCGGATCGCTGCGGATTCGTCGGCGCCGATGCCGCCGCTCAGGTATTCAACCGGGCCGCCGGTGCGCACCGGCGGCAAGGGGGCGCTTGCCTGGGCCAGTGCGCCGCCCGCCATAAGCGCACCGAGGACGGCCGAGGCGGCCTTGTGGGTCAGGGTTTTCATTTCAGCGTGCTCCTTCTGCAACGATGGGCAGCAAGTCGGCGCAGTGTGCTGCCTGGCACTGTGTTCATGCGGCCTGCCGATAGGTGCGAAGGCCTGGCCAGCTACCTTGTCATCACACCGTAGCAGGCTTTGTGCGCCAGGTGTTCAGCGCTGCCGGAAACCATTGTTCGCGGGTCAGCTTAGGCCGGTCTTAAAATCCCCGCTGGCATGCTTTGCAGCTTCAAGCCCGCAGCATTCAATCGTCATCTGTTCCTTCAACCACCTGGACCCGTCACCCCATGCCCCTCGAAGTCATTGAAGCCCAGACCGGCGACAAGCCCGTCGCCACTGTCCTCATCATGCACGGCCTCGGGGCCGACGGCCGGGACTTCCTGCCAATTGCAGAGCAGATGGATTTGTCCAGCGTGGGCGATGTGCGTTTCCTGTTTCCGAGTGCACCCAGCATTCCGGTCACCATCAACGGCGGCTACGTCATGCCGGCCTGGTACGACCTGCTGGGCGCCGACCTGGTCAGCCGGCAGGACGAGGCCGGGCTGCGCAAGTCGCAAGGCGACATCGAGGCCTTGATCGCCCGGGAAAAGTCCCGCGGCATTCCCGCCAGCCGCGTTGTGGTGGCGGGCTTTTCGCAGGGCTGTGCCATGGCGCTCATGACGGGCCTGCGCCACGGCGAACGGCTGGCCGGTATTGCGGGCCTGTCGGGTTACCTGCCGCTGGCCGACAAGACGGCCGCCGAGCGCAGCGCCGCCAACCAGGACGTACCCATTTTTCTGGCGCATGGCACGCGCGACGGCGTGGTGGTGCTGCCGCGCGCCACCGCCACGCGCGATGCACTCAACGCCATGGGCTACACGGTCGAGTGGCACGAGTACATGATGGAGCACTCGGTGTGCCCACAGGAAATCACCGACCTGGAACAATGGTTGTGCCGGGTTCTGGCCTGACGGGATTTTAAGGAAAAATGGCTGCAGCCCTTATAGAAAGAGCGCAAGCAGCTATTAAAAGCATAGCGGTCCAGGCAGGACCAAGGCGTTGTTTCAGGCCGCCGCGGTTTTCGTCGTGGCCGCCCGCGCCATCCGCCGCACGCGCCACAGCAGGAAAAACGCGATGCTGAAGTTCAGCAGGTTCCACGCAATGCCGTTGAGGAAGGCGGCATGGTAGGAACCGGTGAGGTCAAACACCTTGCCTGACATCCAGCCGCCGAGCGCCATGCCCAGCAAGGATGCCATGATCACCGTGCCCACGCGCGCGCCGGCCTCGGCTGGCTCGAAGTATTCGCGCACGATGATGGCGTAAGCCGGTACGAGGCCGCCCTGGAACAGGCCGAACAGCGCGGCGATGACGTAAAGCGATACCAGCCCGTCAAAGGGCAAAAACAGCAGCAGCGCGATGCCTTGCAGCACCGAGCCCAGCATCAGTGTGCGCAGCCCGCCGATGCGGTCGCAGATCGCGCCCGACACCAGCCGGCTGACCACACCGCAGGCCAGCATCAGCGACAGCATTTCAGCGCCGCGCGCCGCGCCGTAGCCCAGGTCGGTGCAGTACGACACGATGTGCACCTGCGGCATGGCCATGGCCACGCAGCAGGCCACGCTGGCCACGCACAGCAGCATTTGCGCCGAGCCCGGCGTCAGGCCGAAAGGCATGCTGCTGGTGGTGGCGGCGATGCCGCTGTTGCCCACCGCCGACGCCACGGCCACCGGCGGGCGCTTGCGCATCAAAAGGGCCAGCGCTGTCATGGTGACGAAGCTGAAGAGGCCGAGCCACAGATAGGTCTGGCGCCAGCCCACGGCCTCGACAAAATGCTGCACGATGGGCGGCCAGATCGCGCCGCCCAGGTAGTTGCCGCTGGCGCACACCGCCACGGCAAAACCGCGGCGCCGTACAAACCAGAGCGAGGTGTCGGCCAGCAGCGGCGCAAAGGTGGCGGCAGAGCCGAGAAAGCCGATCAGCAGGCCGTGGGCCAGCGAGAACATCCAGATGTTGCCGGCCATGGCGGCCAGGGAAAAACCCAGACCCAGGCCCACCGCGCCAATCAGCAACGGAACCATGACGCCGAAGCGGTCGGCCAGCCGCCCCATCAGCACGCCGCCAACGCCGAAGCCGATCATGAGCGCGGTGTAGGGCAGGGAGGCATCGGCCCGCGTCACACTGAATTCAGCCTGCACTGCGGGCAGCACCACGGCCACCACATACATGCCGCAGGCGCCGACGGTCATCAGGGCCAGCGTGACCATGAGCCGCATCACCGCGTAACGCGAGTCGATGAGGAAGGAGGAATCTTGCGTGGCGGTTGCGGGGCCTGGGGGCGTGACGGGAGGGCTCATCAGGCAAGCGTACACCAGCAGCTGCCCCGCTGCGCTGTTGATGGCCCGGCCGGACCTGGTGCGTTACAGCGGCGAAGGGCGTGTGGCTTCGTAACCGACGGCGGAGTTGCTGTCGCTTGGCTGGCCCAGTTCCTGGTCGCGGATGCGAAAGAGCCGCTCCAGGTCTTTCATGGCGTCTGCGTCAGCTGCAGAGACCGGGGCCGGCCGTGCCACCGGTGCTGCGGGCTGGGCCGGCAGGCTGGCGGCCACAACGGGGGCGGCTGGCACGGGCGCCGCAGAGGCTGTTGCCGCCGCGGGAAGAGGGGCCAGGGAGGCCAGCGGCGCGCTGCGTGGCGGGCGAACCGATGCGCCAGCAGGTGGCCGGACGGGATCGGCCCAATACGACTTGTCGGGCATGGTCGGGTTGGGGCAGGTTTCTGCCACTTCCAGTTGCCAGGAAATGCCGTGCAGCCATTGGGCCGCCCCGGGTTCAAAGCGCGTGATTTCTTCCATCAGGGCGTTCTGGAAGGCGAAGGCGTACTTCAGCAGGCGGTCGTCCCAATGCCGCACAACGAGGCGTACATACATGCCAGGGCCGCGGCTGCGGCTGGACACGAGCAGCATCTGGCAATCGATCCAGGGCAAGGGAATACCGTATTTGCGCATGGCATCGCGCAGCAGCACCTGCACCAGGTGGCGGCGCGTGGCGTTGTCCGAGCCGTCTTCAATGGTGAGCGGGTTGTCCCGGCTGGACGCGCCTGTGCGTTTGGGCGACGCTGCGGGGGTTGAACCGCCGAAAAGGCTGGCTAGCAGTTTTTTCATTTTTTGATCAAGCTCTACGCTGCCTCAGGCTAAAAGACCGCAAAACCATGAGTTTGGCGGAAATTGAAGGGTAAAACAGCCGTGTTACGGAATGTTTTTTATCGTCGTCCAGCTTGTCTGACAAGTCAAGGGAGTTCTGCACCTTGGGGCACCGGCGTCGCTCACTTTCCACATCCCGGCCACCAAACTGCGGATTTCTGCCCGGAAAGTGCGGTGTATGGCCCAAATCCGGCCGGCCTGCACAGACCCCGCGCCAGACCCCACCCGGGCTGTGCTGGCAAGCCCGGAAGCGCCAGCGCAAAGCGCCGTGCTGTGATAACTTCCACGCCAATTCAAGATTCTGGGGGAATGACGATATGACCAAGTTGCAGGCGCCTGCGGGCGCGCTACAGGACCGCCTGAAAGCGCTCACCCCGGCCCGGCTCAAGGGCATGCGCCGCGGTATCGAGAAGGAAAGCCTGCGCGCCAAACCCGGCGGCGGCCTGGCCCTCACACCGCATCCCGCGGCCCTGGGCTCGGCCCTCACGCATCCGGGCATCACCACGGACTTCAGCGAATCGCAGGTTGAGCTGGTCACCGGCGCCCACCCCAGCCCTGAAGCCACGCTGCAGGAACTGACGGAGCTGCACCAGTTCACCTACCGCACCATGAAAGAGCTGGGCGACGAAATGCTCTGGGTGTCCAGCATGCCCTGCGGCCTGCCGACCGACGAAACCATTCCCATCGCCCGTTTCGGTTCGTCCAATGTGGGGCGCGCCAAGAGCGTTTACCGCATGGGCCTGTCGCACCGTTACGGCCGGCGCATGCAAACCATTTCCGGCATTCACTACAACTGGTCCCTGCCCGGGGTGAGCAGCAAGGAATACTTCGCGCTGATCCGCAACTTCCGCCGCCAGGCATTTTTGCTGCTGTACCTGTTTGGCGCTTCGCCCGCGGTGTGTTCCACGTTTGTGGAAGGGCGCCAGCACGAGCTGCAAACCCTGAGCGACAGCACCATGTACATGCCTTACGGCACTTCGCTGCGCATGGGCCGCCTGGGCTACCAGAGCGATGCGCAGGCTTCGCTTGCCGTGAGCTACAACAGCCTGGATGGTTACGGCGCTTCGCTGCAGGACGCGCTGACCCGGCCCTACCCGGCCTATGAGGCAGTGGGCATCCGCAACCCCGGCGGCGACTACAACCAGCTGGCCACCACGCTGCTGCAGATTGAAAACGAGTTTTACGGCACCATTCGCCCCAAGCGCGTGATCTTCCCCGGCGAACGGCCGCTGCATGCACTGCGCGAGCGCGGCGTCGAATACATCGAAGTGCGGCTGATGGACCTGGACCCTTTCGAGCCCGTCGGCATCAATGCGCAGACCATGCGTTTCCTCGATGTGTTCCTGCTGCACTGCCTGCTCAGCGACAGCCCGAACGACACGCCCCAGGAAATCGCCGAGCTCAAGCACAACCAGCACCAGACGGCGGCGCGCGGGCGCGAGCCCGGCCTGAAACTCAAGCGCGGTGGCCATGAGATCACGCTGACGGCCTGGGGTGCGGAGGTGGTGGGCCAATGCGCGCCCATCGCGGCGGCGCTTGACGCCGCGCATGGCGGCACGCAATACAGCGACGCCCTGACGTTGGCCAGCGCCGCCTTGCTGGATCCGTCCACCTTGCCTTCGGCCCGTGTGCTGGCCGCCATGGCCGACAGCCACGACAACTCCTTCATCCGGTTCAGCCGGGCGCAGTCTGAAAAGACGCAAGGCATCCTGCAGGCGCAGCCGCTGTCGGCCGGCCAGCTGGCACACTTCGCCGCATTGACCGATGCTTCCGTTCAGGAACAAAAGAAGATTGAAGCTGCGGACACCATGCCGTTTGAGGTGTACCGGCAGCAATACGTGTCGGCTGAGCGCCTGGGCATGCCAGGCCGCGAAGTTGAGCACACCCCTGTTGGGGCTCACTGATAGGCACACCCCTATCGGCATTCACTTCGTGTAATGCCTTTTCCCCTTGCAGGGGACGGGCGCCTTGGGGCCGGCGAAGCCGGACCCCGGCCCCCACTGGCAGTATTGCTCACCCCTGCTGGCGTCGCTGATCCGGTGTCGAGGTTGTAGCGGTTGCTATCAATTCAGTAGCTGCCGGCGCAGGATCTTATTGGGCTAGAGACCGATTTGGCATTTGAAAATCGCTTCTTCGGCGTCTTCACGCCAGTGCGCCACGGCTGCGTACCAGCCTTCCCATACGCAGCCGTTGCAGCCGCGACCGCAGCAGGTGGCGGGCTCGGGGGGAGGTGGCCGCAAGCGGATGTCCGCAGCAGCGGCGCGCTCCTGCAGGGCGCTGAAGATCGCCAGGGCGGCGTTGTGGTCAGTGAGGCTTTCGGGCATGGGCCTGGTGTGGGCGCCTGTCAGGGTTTGGCGGAGGCTGCCATGCGCCGGCGAAGGTACAGGCCGATGAATGCACAGCCCAGCACCAGTGCAAACCAGCCCACCAGGGCTGATTTGGCGACGATGCCCTGCATGCCCGGTGAGGTGATGAAGTAGGGCGACACCACCACACCGAGGCCGATCAGCACACACAGGATGCCTTTGATCATCAGCTCGTTGTTGGCCTTGAGGGTGGAAGCGGCCAGGCGGCGGGCCGGGATCACGGGTTTTTGGTCGGGGGCTGCGGGCAGGGGCATGGGGGGTTTGATAGATGGGGTTGCAAGGCGCTCGGGGTGGCCCTGGTAGCTGTAGTGACGGTCCGGCGCCGTGGTACCTATTGTCCTTCATCGCGCTTGCGTGGATGTAACAGGCCCGCGGGCTTGCCTGGCACAAATGGCCAGCCTTAACGATTTCTTAATACCGCTAAGAACTCCTTAAATTCGCGTCGGCATGATCCGCTCCAGCTTAACCACTGGAGAACCTGAAGATGACCTCTCGCCAATCGCGCCGTCCTGCCAAACCTGTGCCGTCCAGCGCCCCATCCACCGCCGGGCAAACGGCAAACCGCCCCGCCGGAACAGCGGCAAAAGCTTCGCTTCCGCTGTTCTCGCTGTTCCTGCTGGCGGCTTTCGCCCAGCCAGCCGCCGCCCAGCCGCAGCCTGCGCAGGGCCAGAGCCAAGGTGAGGTGGCATCCTCGTGGGGCCTCGGTGTGGGTGTCGGCGTGGAGCGCAAGCCCTACCGCGACTTTGACAACAAGACCAGGCTCTTGCCGTTGCTCACCTATGAAAACAAATGGGTCAGCGTCTTCGGCCCGGGCATAGACTTCAAGCTGCCTTCGGCGGGCCCGGTGTCCTTCCGCTTGCGTGCGCGCTATTCGATGGAAGGCTACGAGGCTTCCGATTCCCCTTTCCTGGCCGGCATGGACGAACGCAAGGACGGCATCTGGCTGGGTGGCGCGGCCATCTGGCGCAACGACATCGCCAACCTCTCGGCCGAGCTGCTGGGCGACGCCTCTGGCAACAGCAAGGGCACGAAGTTCAAGCTGACCCTGGACCGCCGCTTCCAGGCGGGCAGCTTCGACATCACGCCGCGTCTGGCAGCGACCCGGCTCGACGACAAATACGTGTCCTACTACTACGGCGTGAACGCCGCCGAGGTGCGCGCCGGCCGGGCTTTCTACCAGGGCGGTTCGGCCGTCAACCTGGAAGCCGGGCTGCGCGTGGGTTATGCGCTCGCGCCGCGGCAAAGCATCTTCCTGGACCTGAGCACCACCAACCTGGGCTCCAGCATCAAGGACAGCCCACTGGTCGACCGCTCCAGCCAGAGCAGTGTGCGTGTGGGTTACCTCTACCGTTTCTGAGTCCTTCGACTACCCCGTTGCAGGGCCTGCCGGGCCGCGGCCCTGCACTTCAAGTTCCGGCGGTCCTTACACGAAGGAGTTACCAAACATGCGAACCGACACAATCTATCTCGTGAAGAAAGCAGCCTGGCGCGGGTGGATACATTCCTTAAGCTGGTTGCGCAGGCACCGCGCCTACCCCGGCTGAGCCGGCTCCCTCGGCCGGCAGCGGAAACAGCACGCGCACGCAAAAGCCCTTGCCGTCCAGCCCGGTCCCGGTTTCGATGGCGGCCTCGTGCAGCTGCGCGATGCCGGCCACCAGCGACAGGCCTATGCCGCTGCCGCGCCCGCCGTTGCCCGCTACGCGGTGAAAGCGGCGAAAGATCGCTTCGTGCTCAGCCTCGGGCACGCCCGGGCCGTCATCGGCCACTTCCAGGCAGATCCGTTCCCGGCCGGCTTCGCCGCGGTAACCGCAGCTAAGCTTCACGCGGCCGCCCTCGGTGGTGTAGCGCAGCGCGTTGTCCAGCAGGTTGCGCAGCAGGATGCCGATCTCGTCGACGTCGCATTCGATGGGGCAGGGCGTGAGCGCGAGGATGATGCTGCGGCGCTGCTGCTGTGCCTGCATGTCGAACTCCTGGCTCACATGCATGATGAGCTCGCTCAAATCGGCCAGGCTTTTTTGCGGCGCATGAACGCCCGCGTCCATGCGCGCCAGATCCAGCAGCTGGTCAGAAAGGCGCGTGCTGCGTTCGGCAACCGCCAGCAGCTTGACGAGGGCGGCGTCCTTGTCGGCCACCGTGGCCGCGCGCAAGGCGACCTGGGCCTGCGCCTGGAGCGCAGATAAAGGCGTACGCAGCTCATGGGCCGCATCGCCGATAAAACGCCGCTCGCCCTGCATCGCCTGGTCCAGCTGGTCCAGCAGGTGATTGAAGGACTCAACCAGCGGCCGGATCTCGTTGGGCAGTTGCGCTACCGGCAGCGGCGTGAGGTCAAACTTGCGGCGGCTGCGCACGGCGGTTTCCAGCGCCGTCAGGGGGCGCAGCGACTTGTTCACCGCAAACCACATGAGCAGGCCGGCCACGGTCAGCAGCATCGTCGTCAGGCCCAGCAACGCAAAGATCTTGTTGCGTATTTCTTCGTCGATCACGCTGTGCCGCACGGCCACCTGCACGCTGACCTCACCGGTGCTGTCGGACACCGAGAAGATGCGCCAGCGCTCGCCGTTGACGGTGGAACTGGTAAAGCCATCGTTGAAGGACGGCAGCAACGGGACGCGCGGAGAATCCGGTGCCCGAACGATCAGCTCCTTGCGGTTCGTCCAGACCTGGAAGGTCAGGTTGACGTCGCGCGGCATGTTCTCGTTACGCAATTGCAGGCCGTGGCTGAAGGAGGGTTTGAGCTTCGCGCCGCTGGGGATGGCCGTCAGGATCTTGGTGCCTATGGCCTGCAGCTTGCTGTCCCAGCGGTCGCTCTGGCCGCGCAGGGTGTACACCAGCAGCACGGTGAGCGCGCAGGCCCAGCACAAGGTAATGGTCGCGCCCAGAACCGCCAGCACACGGCCCTTGAGTGACCTGACGAACACGCACTTCAAGGCTGGGCCTCGCCGATCATGTAACCCTGGCCGTGCACGGTGGTGATCAGGTGCTCGCCAAGCTTTCGGCGCAGCTGGTGGATGAACACCGCAATCGTGTTGCTCTCAATCGCCGAGGTGTTGCCGTAGACCACGTCTTCCAGGTGGTCACGCGTGACCACGTGGCCGGGCCGCTCCAGCAGGGCCAGCAACGTGCGGTATTCGTGTGCGCTCAGGGCCACCCGCACGCCGCTGCGCGTCACAGCGCGTTTGCTGCGGTCCAGGCTGACGTCGCCATAGGTGTGCACCGGTACCACCTTGCCCTGGCTGCGGCGTATCACGGCGCGCACGCGGGCCCACAGCTCATCGAGCTGGAAGGGTTTGACAAGGTAGTCGTCCGCACCGGCGTCCAGCCCCAGGATGCGCTCGCTCAGCTGCCCGCGCGCCGTGAGAATCAGCACCGGCGTGACGTCGTAGCGCCCGCGCAGGGCGCGCAGCACGGCCAGGCCCGAATCGCCGGGCAGGCCGAGGTCCAGCAGCACGGCTTCGTAGACATGGTCCACCAGCGCCAGCTTGGCGGCCAGCGCATCGCCGACGTGGTCGACCGTCCAGGCAATCTGGCGCGCCGCGTCGCACACCGCTTCGGCCAGCATGGCGTCGTCTTCTACCAGGAGCAGGTGCACGGATTTGTCTCTTTCGGGTCGCTGTGTGGGATGACAGGATGGGGCTGCCAGGCGCAGTGCACGCCATGCATTGATCGTGCCGATGGCTGATTAACCACTTATTAACAAGTACACCCCCGTCCAGGCTCACTGCGTGTAGCCTGTTCCCCCTTGCAGGGGGCGGCGCCTGCGGCCCGGCAGAGCCGGTTCCGCGGCCCCTGCTGGTGGTGCCTTCTTCGCCAGGAGGGTATTTTGCGGTATGCGGCGACAATTGGGGTATCGCAGGGGTCTTCGCCCCATGCCCCCAAACCCGAACCCCAGAAAGAAAAGATCCCGATGGCCATCCAGTGGTTTCCCGGTCACATGCACCTGACCAAAAAAGCCATCAGTGAGCGCATCAAGGAAATTGATGTCGTCATTGAGTTGCTTGATGCGCGCCTGCCCGGCTCCAGCGCCAACCCCATGCTGGCCGAGCTCACCAGCGCCAAGCCCGCGCTCAAGGTGCTCAACAAGCGCGACCTGGCCGACGCCACCCGCACGCCGCTCTGGCTGGATCACTACAACAGCCTGCCTGCCACCCGCGCCATCGAACTCGACGCCAGCGAAACCACGCCCGCCCGCCGCCTCATCGACGCCTGCCACGCGCTGGCACCAACACGCGGCACCATGGTCAAGCCTATGCGGGTGCTGATCTGCGGCATTCCCAACGTCGGCAAGTCCACCCTGATTAACACCCTCACCGGCAAGCGCGCCACCAAAACCGGCGACGAAGCCGGCATCACCAAGGTCGAGCAGCGCCTGGTACTGGCCGACGGGTTTTATTTATGGGACACACCCGGCATGCTGTGGCCGCGCATCATCGTGGCCAAAAGCGGCTACAACCTGGCCGCCAGCGGTGCCATTGGCCGCAACGCCTTTAATGAGGAAGAGGTGGCGCTCGAGCTGCTGGATTACCTGATCAAGCACTACCCGGCCTTGCTGGAGGCGCGCTACAAGGTCGAAGTCACGCCGGACATCACCGACGAGCAACTGCTGGAAGAAATCGGCCGAAAGCGCGGCGCGGTGCTCTCCAAGGGCCGGGTCAACCTGCAAAAGGCCGCCGAGATCGTGATCTACGAATTCCGGGCGGGAACGCTGGGCCGTGTGACCCTGGAAACGCCTGACGAATTTGCCGAATGGGCGACCGCCGGCCGGCTGCTCGACGCCGAGCGCCAGGTGAAAAAAGACAAGATCGAAACCAACCGGTTGATCAAGTTCAAGAAGATTCCCCGGCCGGATAAATCCGGCAGGTCCGGGTCCGGCGAACCCTGAGGCCAGCCACCGCGCACGGGGTCACGTGGGGCCTGTTTTGCAGGTCCGTATGCCAAACAGCGTGTACGCCGGGCACCAGCCCAGCAACCCTGTCAGCAGGGGCACGACTCCCAGCAGCGCCCACCAGCGCCAGGCGGGCTCCACCACAAAATACAGGCTGAGGATGACGAGTCCCGCCACGATGCGTGCCGCGCGGTCGGCAGTGCCGGCGTTTTTTTTCATGATGAGCTCCTTTGGCATAGTGGTTTCTAGTGCAGTACCAGCACCGGTTTTTTGCTGTGAGACAGCACCTTCTGGGTTTCACTGCCCAGTAGGAACCCGGTGATGCCCTTGCGGCCGTGCGAAGCCATCACGATGAGGTCGCAAGCTTTGCCGTCCGCCATCCGGACGATGGTTTCGTAGGGGTGGTCGCCTGCGACACAAACGGTTTCGCAAGGCACGCCCGCCTTGTCGGCGGCGTCTTTCAGCGCAGACAGGAATGCCTCTGCCTGCGCCTGGCATTCCCTCATGAATTGGTCCCGCGTGTCTTCCAGCATCTGGACCCGGTAGGTCAGCAGGTGGAACTCCTGCATCACATGCAAGCCCGTGATCCTGGCCCGGGCTTCCCTGGCGAAGGTTACGGCCCGTGCAATCGCCCGTTCCGAAGCGGGCGATCCGTCGGTGGGTAGAAGGATATGTTTGAACATAGGCAATCTCCTTGTCATCCTGGGCGGCTCATCGCCGGCGCGGCAAACCTTGAGCAGGGCGGTTCCACTTTAGGTTGCCGCCGCCAAACGGCTTTGATGAAGGTCAAGCCATCGCCTCAATGGGAAGGGGGTGGGGCGATATTCGTTCCCGGGGCGATACCGGTTGGAAAAATCCGCGTGGTTTGATCTTCATCAAGTCCGGGGGAGAACCTGGTGGCATTCTTGGTGGCACTTACCCGCCGGAGACCGCCATTCACAAACATGCCAGCGTGCAGATCATCCTCGATGAGCACGCCTCCCTTTCCGCCATGCTGCGTTCCATGCTGCTCATGGTGGCGCGCGGCCCGGGCGACCGTGCGCAGCAGTTCTTCGACGTCTTTCGGGCCATGCTGTTTTATATCGACGAGTTCCCCGAGCGCCTGCATCACCCGAAAGAGTCGGACCTGCTGTTTCCCCGCGTGGTGCGCTCCGCGCCATCGGTTATGGCCACGGTGCAGCAGCTGGAGCGCGACCACATGAGCGGCGAGAAGGCCGTGCGTGAACTGCAGCACCTGCTGCTTGCCTGGGAACTGCTGGGCGAGCAACGAAAGCCCGAGTTCGAGGCGCAGTGCAAACGCTACGTCGAGTTTTACCTCGAGCACATGCGGCTCGAAGAAACAGTCATCTTGCCGCAGGCTGAAAAAGTGCTCACGGAGGCCGACTGGAAGGAGCTGGACGCCGCCTTCCAGCAAAACCGCGACCCGCTTGGCGGCAAGCACGCCGCAGACCCGGTGTATGACCGCCTCTTCACACGCATCGTGATGGAGGCGCCGGCGCCTATAGGGCTGGGTGACGCCTGACGTTGGTCCGGGGTTCTAGGCCACAAATTTCCTGTCGCGCAGCCAGTCGGCCAGGCGCCCGGCAAAGACCTTGTAGCCTTCCGCATTCGCGTGGATCTGGTCAGAACGCAATTCGCTGCGTGACAGCACATAAGACCAGGCATCTGAAAAAAGCGGGGTGGCTGTTTCCGCGGCGACCTCGGCATACACCTCATGGTCTTTCAGTGAGCCCATCGCGGCAGAAAGCAGCACGGGTTTGGGCTGTGCGATCAGTACCACCTGCGTGCTGGCAGCGGCGGTTTGCACAATCGACCTGATGGTGGTGCGGGTGCTTTCCAGTGGCATGTTGCGTAGAAAGTCGTTGCCGCCAATGCACACCAGCACCAGGCCCGGCTTGTTTTCCTGCAGCAGCGCCGGCAACCGTGCCAGTGCACCGGCCGCTGTGTCGCCGTTGATGCCCGCGTTCTGCGTGACGTAGCCGGTCAACAGTTCCAGCTGCTGCGGGTAGCTGGCGCCCGCAGGGGCGCCATAGCCAAAGGTCAGCGAATCGCCCAGGCACAGCAGGGTGGCCTCCTTGGGCAGGGTCTTGCCTTTGGGGCCGGCCTTTCTGGAGCAAGCCGTAGCCAGCAGCAGCGCAGAGCCGGCAGCACCCAGCAGGAGTTGGCGGCGAAGGGGGTGGTGATGCGAGTCCATGCGTCGTGCGGGTCTATTTCAGGTTATCGGGTGGAGCCGGGTGTGCGGCCGGCGTCTTGTCTTCCGGATGCAGCTGCTTGCGGCTCAGCGAAGGGATGATCAGCATGCGCACAGTCTAACCATGCTAAAGCGCATCTGGACACCACTGCAAGCGCGAGGTAATGCGAGGGTAATCACTGCGTAATGACGGGGTAAAGCTCCGTTTGCCTTACACGGCATTCACAAGAGCGGGCCAACAATGGTTTCACTGAAGCGCAAAGGCCTTTGAAAGCAGCGATTCAGGAGCAGCCCCGACAGCCGCTTGCCGAACCGGAGATTTATCGCCGCCACCGCAAGTTGCCCACCGGGTTGCTGGCAATCAAACGCATAAGCATTCCAAGGAGAACCTCATGAAATCGAAATTCCTCACTGTCTCGTTGCTGGCCTCAGCCCTGTTCGCCGGCCTGGGGTTTGCACCCGCCATGGCGCAGGGTGTTAATACACCCGGCATTGACCAGGCGCAGCAAGCCATCAGCGCGCGCATTCAGCAGGGTCTGGCCTCCGGCCACATCACGCCGTCCGAAGCGCAGGTGCTGTACCGCCGCGACCAGGAGATCGCGGCCCGCGAGGCGCGCTTTAAATCCAACGGCGTTGCCACGCCGCAAGAGCGCCAGCAGCTGCGCGCCGACCTGGATGGTCTCAGTGCCGAAGTGGAACGCAAGATGGCCAACCGCGAAGTTGCGGGCCGGCCGGGCAACAACGCCGGCACCCCCGGCATCGACAACCGTGAATTCCAGATCAGCCAGCGTATTGACGAAGGCGTCCGCACGGGCCGCATCACGCAGCGCGAAGCCGCCAAGCTGCACCAGCGTGAACGCCGCATTGAGCGCCATGAGACCCAATTCAAGTCCGACGGCGTGGTGACCGCGCAGGAGCGCCGTCAGCTGCGCAATGAGCTGACATCGCTGCGCGACGACGTGGAACGCATGATGAACAACCGCCGCCGCGGTTAAGCGGTTAAGTAAAGCGCTGTTCCGGGCGCCGCCACGCGGTGCCTGGACAGCTGCCATGCGCAAGCAAGGCGCGCCGGTGCTCATTGAAGCGCCGGCGCGCTTTTTTTTGCCTGCGGCATTGCTCGTGTTGCGCCGGTGTGGGTGGCGGCGCGCGCTTCAGGCGTGTCATTGATCTGCATCAATACGCGAGCAGCAGGCCGCTTATAAAGTTGCTTTTTTTTCTGCGTCGCCGCACGCATTCAGCCATGCCCATAGAGCTTTACCGTGACGACAGGCATGCCTGCCTGATGTTCACCGACCTGATCGAAGAAGACGGGCAAGCCGTCCAGTCCAACCAGTTCCTGATTGTCGACAACGGCACCGGCGCCGTGATCGACCCGGGCGGCAACCTGGCGTTCAACGAACTGTTCCTGGGCATGTCGCGCCACTTCAGCCCGCAAAAACTGTCTTACATCATCGCCTCCCACGCCGACCCCGACATCATTGCCTCGCTGGACCGCTGGCTCACGTCCACTCCGGCGCAGCTGGTGATCTCGCGTGTGTGGGAGCGTTTTGTGCCGCACTTCACCAAGGTCGGCAAGACCGAGCAGCGCCTGGTCGGCGTGCCCGACAGCGGCGGGCGGTTGCCGCTGGGGCAGAGCGAGCTGTGGCTGCTGCCCGCGCACTTCCTGCACTCGGAAGGCAACTTCCATTTTTACGATCCCATCAGCCGCATCCTGTTCACCGGTGACTTGGGTGTGTCGATGATGTCCGGCCGAACGGCGCAGGTGCCCGTCACCGACCTGAAGCCCCATCTGCCGTTGATGGAGGGTTTTCACAAACGCTACATGGTGTCCAACAAGGTCCTGCGCCTGTGGGTGGCCATGGCGCGCCGGCTGGATATTTCCATGCTGGTGCCCCAGCACGGCGCGCCGCTAAAAGGCCCGGCCATCGGCCAGTTTTTTGACTGGGCGGAATCGCTGAAATGCGGCATCGACTTGTTTGACGAACGCAACTACCAGGTACCCACCGGGCAGATCAATGGCCGGGCGGTGGCTTGAGCCGCCGGGACAAGGCAGGCGTTTGCTACAGCCGGCTGATGGAACACACGTAGACCACCTCGCACGAGCTGGCTCCGGTGTCGTCCCGCACGGTGGAGCTTCGCCAGCGCCAGCCGTCGGGTTTCTGCGCTTCCACCAGCCAGCCGTCGATGCGCACGCGGTCGTTGCGCTTCACGCGGGTCAGTGCTTTGGCAACCGCGTCCGTGGCCGGGATCAGGTGCATGTTGGCGCTGCTACGTGCAATTTCCGGCGGCGGCAGTGGTGGTTCGTTGTCCCACCGGTAGTAGTACCAGCGTGACGACTGGCTGATCATCAGCTGCGACAACACCTTGTCGTCGGCCATGCGCTGCCAGCCTAAAGCCAGGTCGGTGGGCGACAGCGTGGCCTCGTTGCCCATCCGGTAGTCTTCGCGCGACAGCACCCGCGCGTCCACGCTAAAGCCCGCCAGCGGCGTCAGGGTCGCGGCTTTCAGCACGAAAGGCGCCATGTCGCCTGGCACACTGGTTTGCAGCGGCTCGTTGCCGCTATTGACCTGCGGCGGCAGCGGACAGGCAAGGTCGTTGCCCACACCCGCCGCGCGGAAGGTGTTGGGTGAAAACCACCAGTGCAACCCCGCCAGCAGCGCGCAGGCCACCAGTGCAAAGCGCAGGCTGACAAAGCCGGAATTCGGGCGGCGGTGCGGGCTTTGGGTCATGGATGTGATGCGGGTGTCTTCAAATCGGATTCTGCTTCAGAGCGGCGGGCCAATTATGAGCCTGTGAGCCCGGTTGCCGTGTCGTTTGTGCCACGGGCGCCGGCCGCGATGCCGGATATGCTTCGGGGCTGGAGCAGAGGTGCAACAAGGGTTAAATCATGAATGCGGTGACCGGAAAGTGGATCAAGTGGGGCGTGCTGGCGGTATTGGCGGTGTTGGTGTGTCTGGTCGCCGTCGTAGGGGTTTTGAACCGTGACCGCCTGGAGGTCTATTACGGCTACCTGCGCGCCGAATCACCCGCGGTGACGATGCGCTACGCCCAGCTCTCCGGCCAGATGGACGAAGCCGCTGTGCGCAAGCATTTTGGAGAAGTGTTCCTGAGCTGCTCCAACCAGCAGGGCGGGCCTGCCGGGACCGACCGGCTTTGCCATGCGGCTGTGGACAAAGCCGATGGGGAACCCGCAATGATGCTCGTGGCTTTTTTCAGCAAGGGCCGCCTGACTTCCACGGTGGTGCATGTTCCCTGGTGGGTGCACGGCAGGTGGCTTGATCGCCTGGTAGGGCAGTACGGAAAAGCGGAACGCGCAGGCATTGTTTCGCGGATGGGCGGTCCGGTTCTGCGCTGGACCTTGCCCAATGGCACGCTCGAATACAACCGCGACCGGAGCTTTAACCCGCTGGAATGGAGCGCCGTCTTCTGGTCCGCAGGCGCGGACCAGAAATAGCGAGCCGGCGTAGCGAACCGAACTAGCGAGCCGGTTTTTCGGCCGGCCAGCTGGCCTCGCGAACGATTTGCTACAACTGCGACGCACCCGGTGCGTGAGCTGGCGCCTCTAACGGAGGTATTGGAGGTATGGTGACACCTTGTGCATGAGACACCTCTTATCCTTGTGGAAACTTCCCTTTTGATGCAACTCTGGAAATCCTGCCGACTCCCCGCCGTGCTGCTGGCAGCATGCGGCCTTTCGCCCCTGCTGACAGGCTGCGTCACCGGCGCCAAGGCATTTCCGCTGCAGGAAAAGTTTGCCTCCACCCAGACGTATTCGCGCCTGTTTGACGCCACCCCTGCACGGACCTGCGAGGCCTCGCGGCGTGCACTGCTGAGCCAGGGCTACATCATCAACATGGCCAGCGCCGAACTGGTGGAAGGGCAAAAAGCCTTCCAGCCCGAGCCCGAGGCGCACCTGCAAATGGTGGTTCGTGTGGTGTGCGCCCCCGACACGCCCGATGGAAAAGTGAGCCTGGGTTTTGTCACGGCCCTGCAGGACAGCTACGCCATGAAAAAGACCAACAACTCCGCCAGCCTGGGTGTGGGCGCCATTGGCTCCGTCTCGCTGCCCTTCACGTCGAGCAATGAGTCCATGGTCAAGGTGGGCAGTGAAACCATCACCGCCGATGACTTTTACGACCGATTTTTTGACCTGGTGAGGCGCTACCTGGTGGCGGACGCCGCGCTCGACTGATTGAGCGCAGTGAACGCGCCCCGGCGCGGGCGCGCAGAAAAATTATTGAAAAAAGTTCCAGCAGGCTAATACAGTCGGGCGCAAGCAGCTATGAAAAGCATAGCGCCGGCCGATGGTCTCAGCGTAAATTACCCTGCACCCAGCGCACGATGTCGGCCGCGCCCATGGCGCCGGCCTGGCGCGCCACTTCGCGGCCGCCCTTGAACAACGCCAGCGTGGGAATGCTGCGGATATTGAAGCGTGCGCCCAGGTTGGGCACCGCTTCGGTGTCGACCTTGGCTACGCGCACCTGCGGCTCCAGCTGTGCAGCCGCCTGCTCGTAGGCCGGCGCCATTTGCCGGCACGGCCCGCACCACGGCGCCCAGAAGTCCACCAGCACCGGGATCTGGTTGCGGCTGACGTGTTTGTCAAACGCGGCTTCGTCCAGCGCGGTGGAATGCGCGGTAAACAGCGCCTTCTTGCAGCTGCCGCAAGTTGGCTCGCTGCCCAGCTGGTCGGCGCGTACGCGGTTGGTGGTGTGGCAGTGCGGGCAGACGATGTGGAGAGGGTCGGTCATCAGGCGCAGCTGGGGGCCGTGGCCGGCATTTCAAGCGCGGTCTGCAGTTGCCTGGTCAGCAAGCCTCCGGATTTCGCTCGTGAAAAAGCCGCCTGGAAAGGCGGCTTTTTCTTTGGGGTCAGTGCGCTGCTTCAATATGCTATTGATTTGATAGCTGCTTGCGCCCGTCGGTAAAGGGCTACGGCCCCATTTTGTTCAGAAATGCTCAGGCTGCCTTGGCGGTGCGGCGCTGGCTGAAAGCCGTTTTGCGCTTGGCGGTGCTGGCCTGGTCACCGGCAATTTTGCTGGCGAGCTGGGCGGTTTTTTGCTCGATCTGCGCGGCGAGTTTGCTCAGTGCCAGGGCGCCCGGCGCGGTGGCCTGGGCCAGCGTGTTCAGGGTGGTCACGCCGGTTTTTTCTTCAAACAGGCTGGCATTGGCGGCAGCGCGTTCCACGCCGCTCTCCAGAACCTTGACCAGCTGGCTCACCACTTGCTGTGCGCCGTTGGTCGTCAGCATCAGGCCCTTGGTGTAGTACACGCTGAAGGCCAGTTGTGCTGCCGTGGCGTTTTTGGCCGTTTCGGCTGTCAGTTCGGTGCGCGACTGTTTCAGGGCGCGGTTCCAGCGCTGCTCCAGCAGGATGACTGCGCGCTCGCCGCCGGCGCGGTAGGCGTTGATCACGTGGCGGGCGGTGTTGCCGGAAGACTCGATGAGGTCGGTTGCAACGGTAGACAGGTTTTTGGCGGTCATGGTGTTTCCTTCAAAGGGGTTGAACAATGATTCATCATCAATGTTTTCCCTAGTGAGTGCGACCTACCGGGCTAGAGGGGCCGGTCCAGATTCAGTTACAGCCGGTTTTGGTGTGGAGTCGCTACGTTTTTAATAGCTGCTTGCGCAATATCCTATTGGGCTGTGGCCACTTTTCCCTTAAATAACCTGTCGGCTACTCGCCGCCTGCCCGGGCCCCCAGAAACAGCGCCGGGTCCACCATGGCGCGGTTCAGCATCACGCCCCAGTGCAGGTGCGGCCCGGTGACGCGGCCTGTGGCGCCCACAGCGCCCAGGCGCTCGCCCGTCTTCAGTGCGTCGCCAACGGCCACGCCAATCGCACTCAGGTGGCACATCATGCCCAGCAGGCCGCCGCCGTGGTCCAGCCACACCGTGTTGCCGTTGAAGAAATAGTCGCCCGTGTCAATGACGCGGGCGGGCAGCGGCGCCACCACCGGCGTGCCCGTGGCGGCGGCGATGTCCATGCCGCTGTGCGGGTTGCGCGACTGCCCGTTAAAGACGCGCCGCAGCCCGAACGAGCTGGAGCGGCGGCCCGGCACCGGCACCTGCATGCGCAGCGGCTGTTGCGGCAAAGGCTCGCTGAAGGTGGCCATCACCACTTCCTGGTGCGCGCGCTCGCGCTCGTAGCGCGCCTGGTCTTCGGGCGACAAATCTACCGTGCCGGGCGCTACTTTGAGGCGTTGCTCAAGGTAGTGCTTGGGCGCCACCGTGTAGGCAAGCTGCTGCTGGCTGCCGTCAGGGGCCAGCACCGAGATGCTTGCCTCGCCGGGCTCTGCAGACAGTGCAATGCCTACCAGCGCGGTCCATCCCGCAGGGTCACCCAGCACCAGCAAGGGCACGCCACCTGACTGCGCCACAGGCCGCACCGCCGCCGGGCCCAGCGGCAGCCGGGCAATGCCGCCGGGAACCTGCGACGCGTTGGGCCAGACGCCGGAGGGCGCCGGTGCCGCGGCAAGGCATGAGGCAGGCAGGGCCAGCATGCTGGCGCCCGCCAGCAGCACTGAGCGGCGGGTAGGCGGGGAGGGCTGCAGGGATGGCAAGAAAGGCAGGAAAGTGGAGCGTGAGGAGCTAACAGGCATGGAGTCGATTATTGCGGCGCCGCGGCACTTACTGCGTGAGCGTGATTTTTCCTTTGCTCACGTAGTCATCAAACTGGATGCGCGGAATCGCCGTGACGGCGGCAACACCGTCGCCGGCGTCCCAGCTGAGCGTGGCGCTGTCCGGCTCCAGCGCAACTTCCACGCGCACGCGCGGGATCTCGATGGGCGTACCGTCACCCGGTGTGTAAGTCACGTCACCGGTAATCATGGCGAACTGGGGCATGGCTATCTCCTGGAAGGGGTCGTTATGCGCCTCCAACGGCGGCGCTTGAAACCATTTGGCACGCATCGCAAGCGTTTGTCTGTCAGAGAAAGGCGGCATTGTTGAATGGCGGCGTTCATGAAATGCCTTCCATGATGGCAACGGGTTGTCACGCTCAGGTCACGCTGAGGTTGACGGGGCTGAATCCCCGGGGCTTTCACTTTCTGGATGCAGGGCGGGTTGACAAACCAATAACCATATGGTTATGATTTCGGCATGCAAACAGTTTCCAACGAGGTTGCCAACGAAGTTTTCAAAGCCCTGGCCGATCCGACACGCAGGGCGATCTTTGAGCGCCTGGCCCAGGACGGGGCGCAAACCGTGCGTGCGCTGACGGACCGCGCAGGCGTGTCGCAGCCTGCGGTGTCCAAGCACCTGCGCATCCTGAAACAGGCAAAGCTGGTTGACGACAGGCGCGAGGGCCGCGAAACGCATTACAGCGCCCAGCCGCTGGCGCTTTCAGTCCTGCGCGACTGGGTGAGTTTTTATGGCGCCTTCTGGAACGACCGCATCGATCATCTCGAATCACTTTTGAAAAGGATGGACCAATGAGCAACACTGCAACCCTTAACACCACCACTGCTTCCACTGAAACACGCGCGGTCGTCGTCGAGCGCGAGATCCCTTACCCGCCCGAAAAAATCTGGCGCGCCCTCACGCAGCCGCACCTGATCGAAGAGTGGCTTATGAAGAACGACTTCAAGCCAGTCATGGACCAGCGTTTCAGCCTGCGCGCAGACTGGGGCGCTGTCGAATGCCAGGTTCTGGCCATCGAGCCCGACAAAACGCTGTCTTACACCTGGGCCGCCTATGGCCTTGAAAGCATCGTCACCTGGACACTTACCCCCACAAGCACGGGCACACACCTGCGCATGGAGCAGTCGGGCTTCCGGCTGGACCAGGAGCAGGCCTACCAGGGCGCCAAGCACGGCTGGCCGCAATTCTTTGCCAAGCTCGAACAGGTTCTGGCGCGGGCAGGTTGACCGCCCAGGTCTTCAACGCGAGGCATTGAGATGAATGCAATGGCCAAAAAGAAGCCCGACGCGACCAGGGTGCCGGCAAACGCAGGCAAGCCGGCCTTGCTCGCTGGCGGCAACCCGCAGATACCCAAAGGCGAGGGCGACGCGCCCGTGCAGGCCTACATCGCGGCCATGCCGGGGTGGAAGCGCGACATCGGGCAACGCCTTGACGCGCTCATCGTGCGCACCGTTCCCGGTGTGCACAAGGCCGTCAAATGGAACTCGCCCTTCTACGGTGTGGCGGACCAAGGCTGGTTCCTCAGCGTCCATTGCTTCACGAAGTACGTCAAGGTGGCTTTCTTTCGCGGCACGTCGCTGCGCCCTGTTCCGCCTGGTGAGTCGAAAAGCAAAGACACGCGCTACCTCGACATCCATGAAGACGACCCCTTCGACGAAGCGCAGCTAACCGACTGGGTGAAGCAAGCCAGCCAGTTGCCCGGCGAAAAGATGTGAGCAAACACCAGACATGATGAATGGAGCAACAACATGAACAAAACCAAAAGTGCGCCGGCTGAAGCAAAAGAATCAGGCTCAGCATCTGAGTTGATAGACGCAAAGATCAAAGGCCTCGATGACTGGCGCGGCGAGACGCTCGCCCGCGTGCGGGCCATCGTCACGCAGGCTGTTCCCCATGTGGTCGAGGAATGGAAGTGGAGCGTTCCCGTCTGGTCTAAAGATGGCATCCTCTGCACCGGCGAGACCTACAAGAAGGCCGTGAAGCTGACCTTCCCCAAAGGCGCAAAGATGGAAGACCCTTCAAGCCTCTTCAACTCCAGCCTCGAAGGCAACACCCGCCGCGCCATTGACTTTCATGAGGGCGACAAGATCGATGAGAAAGCGCTGAAGGCATTGATACGCGAAGCCGCGACGCTGAACAAACCATCGGCCAAATAGCCGGGCTCCAGGGCCACTTTCACGCGTCCTTGGGGAATCTCGATCGGCGAACCACTTTGAGGCCTGTAGCGCTCTCACGCGCTGGTTAAGTATTTAGCGTGCAGTTTTCACCATCCGGTTGCAATTTATCGCCGGCGATAAAAATGGTTGCAAATTAATGCAACCATTTTGTTGCGGTTTTGAATTGGCTTGCGCATAATTAATGCAACCAGGAGATTGCATATGACTTCATCAACGACATCGTCTTCATCCACAGACCGCATCGAACGCAGCACCTTGATCAACGCCCCCGTGTCACGGGTCTGGCGCGCGCTGGTGAACGCCGAAGAATTTGGCGGCTGGTTCGGCGTGGCGCTCAAGGGCAAAAACTTTATTGCCGGCCAGCAGGTGCAGGGCCACATCACCATTCCGGGCTATGAGCATGTGCTGTTTGACGTGCTCATTGAGCGGATAGAGCCCGAAAAGCTGTTCTCTTACCGCTGGCACCCCTACGCGGTAGACCCGGCCATCGACTATTCGAAAGAGCCCACCACGCTGGTCGAGTTCACCCTCAAAGACACCGGCAAGGGCACCCTGCTCAGCGTGGCCGAATCAGGCTTTGACAAGATTCCCGTGGCCCGCCGGGCAGAAGCCATTCGCATGAACACCGGCGGCTGGGAAGGCCAGTTGGACAATATCCAGAAATATGTCACCTCGCACTAAAACCTCTGAAGTCTTGACCCCCCAGCCCGGCCCCGCAGGCGTCTTCGCCGCCTTGGGCGACGAAACCCGCCTGCGGCTGGTGGCGGTGCTCTGCGTGGGCGGCGCCGTGTCAATTGCCCAGCTCACCTCCACCACCGACATCACCCGTCAGGCCGTAACCAAGCACCTGCATGTGCTGGCCGACGCGGGGCTGGTGCATCACGTCAAAGTGGGGCGAGAGCGCCTGTGGCAGTTTGACCCACAGCAGCTCGACGAAGCCCGCCGCTCACTCGACCTGATTGCCCAGCAGTGGGACCAGGCACTGGGCCGGTTGAAGGCCTCGCTGGAGGCAGAGGCATAGCCGCTTTGCAGAAGGAATGACGATGCTCAAGCACAAGATTTTCACAATGGCTTTTGCCAAGGTCTACCCGATGTTGGTTCAAAAAGCCGAACGCAAAGGCCGCACCAAAGAAGAAGTCGACCAGATCATCTGCTGGCTGACCGGTTATGACCAAAAGGGGCTGGACAAGCAAATCAAACAGCAAAACGATTTCGAAACTTTCTTCGCCCTGGCCCCCGCCATGCATCCGAACGTGTCGCTGATCAAGGGCGTGGTCTGCGGTGTTCGAGTAGAAGAGGTCGAAGACCCGCTGATGCAGAAGATTCGCTGGCTGGACAAGCTGATTGATGAGCTTGCCAAAGGAAAGGCGATGGAGAAGATTCTGCGGTCGTAGCTTTACGGTGGCTTGGGGCCTACGAGGTCGAGGTCCAAAAAGGGTTCTTCTAGTACGATGAGCCAAAACAACCGGGAGCAGGCATGGCGGTTCAGGACAACAAGCGACTGGCGGTGTTGATTGACGCGGATAACGCCCAGGCCGCTGTCATCCAGGAGCTATTAGCGGAAGTCTCCCGGTACGGCACTGCCACTATCAAGCGGGCTTACGGGGACTGGACCACGACCAACCTGAAGGGCTGGAAGGACACACTGCACAAGATGGCGATTCAGCCCATCCAGCAATTCAGCTACACCAGCGGGAAAAATTCCACAGACTCCTCGCTCATCATCGACGCCATGGACGTGCTGCATGCAGGCAGTGTTGACGGTTTTTGCCTGGTTTCTTCCGACAGTGATTTCACCCGCCTGGCTACACGCGTTCGCGAGGCAGGCCTGGTCGTCTATGGCTTTGGTGAAAGAAAAACCCCAGAAGCTTTTGTGGCTGCGTGCGACAAATTTATCTACACGGAAATTCTGCGGTCCGAGGTGGCGGAAGAAAAAGGCGGGAAAGTTGAAGAGGTTCCCGCCCTGCCTGCGCTAAAGCCGATGGTGCTTGCCGCATTGGGTGCCGTCACCCGCGAAGACGGTTGGGCAGCGTTGGGGCCTGTGGGTAGCCAAATGACCAAGAACCAGCCCTCGTTTGATCCCCGTAACTATGGCTTTTCCAAGCTGGGCGAGTTGATGCGAAAGCAACCCTATCTTGAAGTCAAGGAAGTTGCAAATGAGGGGTCCGGTGGGGTGCATCTGCATGTCCGACTTAAGCAGGGTAACAACGCAAAGTAAGGCTATTCCGTCCAAGCTGCCCTTCCTGTCTTCGGCTGCCATGTGCCGTGCCACCGCCTCACCCAAAGGGCAAACGCCTCAGCTGGTTTCGGCCTGCTCTGTCTCTTCACGCCAGCTGCCCTGCGTCAGGCCCTGCAGCGCATAAGGGCCGATGGAAGCACGAATCAGGCGCAAGGTCGGAAAGCCCACCGCGGCCGTCATTCGCCGCACCTGGCGATTGCGCCCCTCGCGAATTCCCAGTTCCAGCCACGTGGTGGGGATTGCCTTGCGCACGCGCACGGGCGGCTCACGCTCCCACAGGCCCGGTGGTGTGCCGATCAGGCGCGCGTTGGCGAGGCGCGTCATGCCGTCGTTGAGTTGCACGCCCTGGCGCAGTGCGGCCAGCGCAGTTTCGCCGGGCACACCTTCAACCTGCACCCAGTAAATCTTTTCCATCTTGAAGCGCGGGTCGCTGATGCGCGCCTGCAGCGCGCCGTCGCTTGTCAGCAGCAGCAGGCCCTCGCTGTCCGCATCCAGCCGGCCGGCCACATACACCTCCGGCACGGCAATGAAGTCTTTCAGCCCGCGCCAGCGGCCTTCAGGCGTGAACTGGCTCAGCACGCCGTAGGGCTTGTTGAAGCAGATCAGGCGCGGCGGCATGCCGGTTGCGGTGGGCGGGGGGAAGCTGGGGCTGGGCATGGGTGTCATTGGACCATGTCCTGGTAGCGGCACTGCGATAGCATCGCCGCATGAGTACCCAATACGAGAGCATCAAAACCGCGACGCTTTATACCGATGCCTTCGGCGTGGCCGCCCCGGATTCGCCCGTGGAACGCAATGTGTGGCCGCGCAAGCCGGGTGTTTTTATCCGCGCGATAAAAGTCGATGAAGCCGAAGAAACTGAGGAAGCCGAAGAGGTTGACGAGCCCACAGGCGCTGAAAAGCTCCCGCGAGCGCTGCTTTCGCATGAGCTGGTGACCGGGCAGTTTGGTCTGGTGCCGCGCTGGGTCAAGTCGGCGTCTGACGCCAAACTGCGTTCGACCAAGCTGGTCAATGCCCGCGCGGAAACCGTCACCACGTCCAGCAACTTCCGCGATGCCTGGCTGGCCGGGCAGCGCTGCATCGTGCCGATGATGGCCTTCATGGAAGACGATTGGCGCAGCGGCAAGGCCGTGCCCACCCGCATTGCCCGGGTCGATGGCCAACCCCTGGGTGTGGCGGGCCTGTGGGAGAGCTGGGCAGGCGCGGATGGCGAAGTCATCGTCAGCTACGCACTCCTCACAGTGAATGCCAACAGCCACGCCCTGATGAGCCGGTACCAGCAGCCGGGCAACGAAAAACGCATGCTGGCGATTCTGAACGAGGGCGCCTACGATGCCTGGCTCAGCGCCCGCACGGAAAAGGCCAAGGAGTTCATGCGGGCGTATCCGGCTAATTGGTTGACCGCCAACCCGGTTGAGAAAAGCCGCTGATCGCCACGCTAACCGGGTTAGAACGAGAATTTATTGGAAATGATGCTGTAGCCCTTGATGGGAAAGCGCGACCAGCTATAAAAATAATAGCGGACTCGGCTTGCCGCCGACGAGTGCGCAGTTAATGTTTTGCCGACTGCTGTGATTTTCCCCAGACCAGGAGCAGGTTGTTGGCCGGCATGGCGTGCCGGGTTTGCAACTGCAGGCCGGCGCGCGCGGCTTCGTACTCTACATCCTCCCTGCGTCTGATGCCCCAAGTGGGGTCTTGCGTGCGCAGGCTTTGGTCAAAGTTGAGGTTGCCTTCGGACGTCAGCACACCGTCTTCCAGATAAGGCCCATAAGTCACCAGCACGCCGCCTGGCGCCAGATGGCGCGCACTGCCCTGCATCAACGCAGCGCAGGTCGCCCAGGGCGAGATGTGCAGCATGTTGGCGCAGTAGATCAGGTCGAACCGTGCATCACCCGGCAGCCACTCGGGCGCCATCACATCGAGCACAAGGGGAGGGTGCACATTGCGCAAGTCCTGTTCGGTGATTTGGGCAGAGATGGATTCCATCGCGGCAGGCATCGCATCGGTGGGTTGCCACGTCCATTGCGGAAGGGCTGCGGCAAACCAGGCAACGTGTTGGCCTGTGCCTGAGGCGATCTCCAGTGCGTTGCCTCGCTCAGGCAAGACTATGCGCAGGACGTCGAGGATGGGCTGCTTGTTGCGGTCTGCTGCGGGGCTGAAGTTGGATTGGAGCATTGGGAGCGGCTAACGTTTTCTCGGCCAAAAAACTGGGTGTTTTCACCTTGCTTCAGCCCAAATTTCTCGGCTGCAATCGGCGCGGTATAGAAAGATATTGTGGTGTGTTTCGAGTCCATCGCAGAGCAGCATACCCACCGAGAAGGCGATGACCAACCCACCTTGGGTCTACTACGGGGTCTGTTCTTCGACCGTTGCAAAGTAAGAGCTTCCCCATCAGTTCAA
Source organism: Polaromonas sp. P3_A5 (assembly GCF_056403055.1). Taxonomy (NCBI): domain Bacteria; kingdom Pseudomonadati; phylum Pseudomonadota; class Betaproteobacteria; order Burkholderiales; family Comamonadaceae; genus Polaromonas; species Polaromonas sp. P3_A5. The sequence continues at coordinate 2,962,434 of NZ_JBFUGF010000001.1, read as the reverse complement.
TCCACTGCTGGTAAGTTACCAAACGAGTTCCATAGCCATGAAAAGATCTTCCACTTTCAAACCAAACGAATCCATGAAACGAATTGTCTTGAACGAACGCGTTGACTTCTGACAAATCGCTTAGTTCTTCGGTTGCCATATCAACCATAGGCAGATGGCGCTGGTTTTCGTCGCGACAGGTTACTAGCGAGTGAAATGCTGTTTCGTAACCTGCTGGGCATTGGCTAAGAAATTGCTCGAAGTACGCTGGGTTCAAAAAATCGGTTCGTCTGATCTGGAAAACTGTACGTTGATCTAAAAGAGACTGGGGTCGATATAGGTAATAGCTTAAATGCACTGTGGCAACACTCGATTCCTCCCGAAGGATTGATTCGAGATGCCAATACGGGTGAGATTTGTCTGCAAGATTCATTCAACTTGTCCTAATTCCTGAGAGCATTTGATAGCTCCAAAGAGCAAAGTCGTCTGTCATTCCACTCACGAAGTCCGTAACTAGGTGTGCCCTGAGATTCCATTCACGGAGATTTTTTTGCCTAGAGCTAAGTCCATAACTTTCCAACTCCGATACGGAGTACTTGTATGCGAGCTTGTATCGCTCAGGAAACAGACTGAGCAACTTTCTTTCCACCAGGATACTGGCACCAGTACCGTCTTTTGTTTTTTTATCCAGCGATGCAGCGAAGCGCTCCTGCGAACATTGGAGAAGGCAACTAAAGTGATCTAGGAGACCTCTAACAGCTGTCAAGCCAGCAAGCTCTTTTCGTTCTATGGTTGGATGTTGGTAGACCTTTTCTCGACAATAGTTTTTTAGAAGATCCAGGATATTGCCACCAGCACTATCAGTCGCAATAAGACCTTCCGACCGGCCTTTCAAAATTGATCCGTGTTTCTTGCAATATTCTGCGCTTGCCGCTTCGGATAGCACTCGGGACAGCCTAGTTCTAAAGTCAGTAAAGCGCGAAGCTGACGAAGCTTTCGATTTTGCTACTCTTTGAAGGATATCGGTGATGTCGGTGGCCAAACTGCCAGGTTTTGAGCCGGAATGATGGGGTGACCAGTTAGACAATAAATCGTTAAAGACCTGATCTGCGGAGAGGAGACCTTTTTCAATAGAGTCTTCTAAGTCACTGATGCAGTAGGCGATGTCATCAGCTGCTTCCATAACATAAGCTAGGGGAAATCGATGTGGGGATTTTGGGTTAATTCCAAAATGCTTCCAAATTTTTTCAATCAAATCTTTTTCCGTGCTGAAGAAACCTGCTTTCTTTTGGAAGGGAAGCGCTTTCATCTCCGCTGATGCGTTGAAGTCCGGATGTCGTAGATATTTGAGGTACGAAGCCATAGACGTGTAAGTTAAGTTCAATCCATTCGGATCGCTATTCCATTGCAAAAGCGAGGCTATACGCAGACCTTGACAATTGCCGTCGAACTCAACAAAGTCCGCAAGAGCTTCTTCTCTTTCGCCGCGACGAAGGTGAAGTCCGCTAGCTGTTGCAGCACAGGTGAGTGCCGCTGGCCCCTTTGATCGAAACCACTCTGCAATTGCAGCCTCTCCAAAATGACCAAAAGGGGGGTTCCCGAGATCATGCATAAGGCAAGCAACTTCTACAAAAGTCACAAATGCTCTTGATTGCGCGACGTTAATAATCTCTTTACTGAGAAGCTCATCGACGATTTGGTCTGCAATAAATCGGCCAATTTGTGCCACTTCTATTGAGTGCGTGAGGCGACTTCTTACCGCTGCGTTAGGCTCAAGACTAAAAACTTGTGCCTTTTGCTGGAGACGTCGAAAAGGTGCGGAGAAGACAAGGCGTCCCCGGTCACTTTCAGCTTCGACGGCCAAGGTGCGTGGTGGCAAAGTGGAGGAGCGCTCGCGTCGATTAGACAGAAGTCTGGCGTAGACACCGCCTTTGTCAGTCGTTCTTTTTTTACTTGTCACTATTATTCTCCAGCGGTTTTATTCTCACTACCTGATTAAACTGAACTTCCGCTGAGGCGCGGTGTTGCTGGCATGGCTGTAGATAGTACTTCTATCTGAAGAGGCGTATATCGGCAAGTCACCCCTTAAGCCTCTTACCCGCCCGCGCCACCATCTCCTCAGTCCCCAGATCCTTCGCACACCACCCCGCCACAATGCGCGACGAGTTCGACAGGCCATGCGCATCTGGCCCGGTGCCTTCACCTTGCAGCACCTGAACCGGAATCTGCGCTTTTTGCAATGCGTCGGCCATCACGGTCTGCGAGGCCCAGAAAACGTTTTTGTCATTCGGGTTGCCCAGCACAAACACGCGCAGCTTGGGATGGATCCTTTCTTTGACGACAAATTTCCAGGGTTCGTAGGAATCGGCGTAGTTGGTGGTGTCTTTGCTGCGACCCATCATTTCCCAGCGGATGCGGGGTGAAGAGGGCGCTGAGGTGGGGACGGCGCAGATGATGTCTGAGCGTTCGGTGATCAAGGACGACGTGACGTGGCCGCCGCCGCTTTGCCCGGCGACTACCCATTCTTCTACGCCGTAGCGCTTCTTGATCTCGTCTAACGCGGCCGAGATGATGAGTGATTCGTCAATGCGCCTGCGCTGCATGTGGTCGCCTGATGAGCCGTGGGTGCCCGGGCGGCCCATGTAGATGTAGGGCATGCCGAGTGTTTTGGCCCAACCGTCGGCGAAGTTTTGCAACTGGGCATTGGTCAAGTCCAGGTAGTTTTTGCTGGTCTTGCCTACGCCCACAAAGACGTCGCCATGAAAGAACACGATGGCGCGTTTGACGGGCTGGTCGCCAAAGCCGCCCTTCCAGTATTTCATGCATTCGGCGCCCGAGCGAGCCGTGGCGGCCCAGACTGTATTGGCGGCGGCTGCGCATTGCGCCTGTGTGGCCTTGACGCCATGCAGGATGGCTGATTCCGAGAAGTCGCCTGCGTCGCTAAATTCGAAACGGCCGAACTGGGCATGACCGGTGGCCGGTACCAGCAGGGATGCCGCCCATCCCGTCATCACCAGAAAATTCCGGAGGCGCTTGGGATAAGGGGATGGGCGCATATGTGGGCTCAGGGCTTGGCGACACCCATCTGTTGCAGCTCCAGGCCCGCTGCGACGTGCTCGATGTAGAGGAGGACGCCTTTTTCGCGGGCCTTGTTGAAAAACTCGGCGGCTTTTGTCTTGTCGCCCTGGGCGTAGTAGTTTTGGCCAACATAGAAGTAGCCCTCCACAAGAGCCATGTCGCGCTCGTCGCCCTTTTTGCTGTCGAGTGTGGCCAGGGCCTGTTCGGGCGTCATCAGGCCGTGCAGCATGGCAAGGGCGGGGCGGGGCCAGTCACCGCCAGGCTTGGCCCTGGCAAGCGCTTGTTGTGCGGCGTCCGGCGTGATGCCCAGCCGCTTTTGTGTCCATACGCGCCACAGCTCTGCATAAAGTGCTGCGTCTGCATCAGCCTGTTTGGACTGGCTTGCTTTGGCAAAGTCTTCTGCCGCTGCCGCAAGCTGGCCGCCGTAGAAACGCGCATGGCCGCGCCGGTACATCACGTGGTCGCTTTCGTCGCCGAGTGAGATGGCCTTGCTGTAGTCGGCAATGCTGCGGGGGTAGTCTTGCAGGCCAAAGTACACATTGCCGCGGCAGGCATAGGCGCGCGAAAAGTTGGGGCTGCCCTTGATGGCAAGCTGGGCGTCTTTCAGGCCTTCTTCGGGTTTGCCGAGGTCTGTGAGTGCTTCGGCGCGTTCGCACAGGGCGTTTGCCAGGTCGTCACCGCTCAGCCGGCCGCTGTCGATACCTTTGCCGATCTTGCCGATGCGGTCTTTCAGGCGGTCCTCAATTGTCTGGCGCAGGTTTTTGGCCCCCAGGCCCAGCAGGCCGGATGCCTTGATGTCGTCTTTACGCACTACCGCAATGGGGTAAAAAATCTCGCCCGTGCGGCGCAGGGCGGCCGCATAGGCCGGCACGCGTGACGCCTCGATCTGGGTTTGCAGTACGGCCAGCTCGATGGAGGTTGATGCCCGATTGCCGCGAAAGGTGCTGGAGACCTTGTAGTCAAAGGCGTCGTCGCGCACGGAGCGCGTGAGGGGGTCACGCACCACAGACACCTCAGGCGGGAATTCAATCTCGATCGAGTAGCGGTTCTTGCGCGGCAGGACTTCCATGGACAGCGGCTGGGTGCGATTGACTGACGGCGGCATGACCACCATGCCCGCCATGTTGCTGGCGCTGTAGCGCACGCCCCACTCGCCAGTGGCCGTGATGGCCAGGTTGGGAATGATGTAGAGGTTTTTGACGGTTATGACGTTGTTAACGGTGTCGTCGAGCACCTGGAGCGGCGCCGAAAAACGGATGCCGGGATAGAGCCGCTCATATACCTCGCGAAACACCTTGTCGCGCTGCTCGGTCGTCCAGGCGGCCAACTGGATGCGGCGCATTTCCGCGCTGTAGCCCGACCAGAGGTTCTGGCTTTCGAGCGTGCCGTCGCCGCCAAATTTCGGCAGCGTGATTTTTTCGGTGAGTTCGTTGCGGGAGATCGCGGCGTAATCAGCTGACTTGATGCGGGTGAAGCTGCTGTTGCCGGGTTGAACAACGAGTACTTCAGAGCCTTCATGCGGCTGGCCTAGCGCGTCCAGCCGTCCGGTTTGGCCGATCAGGGTGGGGTCGAGAAAATAGGTTTTGCCTTCCACTTCCGCGCGCACGATGGCGTGGTCGAAAGCGTAAGGTGAAGGCAGCATCTTCGTCAGTCCGTCGCGAAAGCGGGTGGACACCAGCACCGGCTGTGCCTTGATGCCCAGCGCGCGCAGCATCTCGATCAGCATGAATGATTTGTCCTTGCAGTCGCCATAGCGGCGCTGCAGGGTGAGCGCGGGTTGCGTGGGGCGGTGCGAACTTTCACCCAGGGACACCGAAAAATAACGGATTTCGTTCTGCACCCATTGCAGTGCACCGGAGACGCGCTCGTCCATGGTGGGCTTGGTGCCCAGCGTTTGCACTACCTGCATGATTTCAGGAGGCAAGGGTGTGTTGCTACGGAACAGCTGATCAGCCCAGTCCGACACCTCGGCCCAGCTCTGGAACTCCGAGAACTGCATGGAGCGGCCCACATAAAAACTGGAAGGAACCGAAGCTTCAAAGTCCACGGCCGGCAGCGCGAGCTGTTCCCAACGGAGTTTTTTCATCGCGCCGCTGACTGACTCGACAGGCTTTGGATAGTCCTTGTTCAGGTCGCCCAAAAAACGCACATTGATCTTGCGCGCGGAAGGATAGTTAAGCGTGACACGGCGCCGGTCAACCGGGCCGCCCTGGTCCCAACTGGCGTAGTCAATGAAGCGGTTGCCCATGACCGGGTTGGCTCCGATGGTGGAGTAGGCGATCTCCAGTATGTCGCCGACGCGCAGGTCCTCAACCAGGATGGATGCGGTGGTTTCGCCGTTGTAGGCGCCCATGTCGAGGCCGGTTTCCTGCTGAAGGAAGCGGATTTCGGCCGTGGCGAGCTTGTCAAGAACCTGGCCTGCGCGGTGAATGCGCAGGATATGGAGCTTGGCTCTCTGGTATTCGGGGTTGAAGGACACCTGCATCGTGCCCAGCGACTGCAACGGGGCATTGGTGTTGGCCAGCCAGGCCCGGTGTACAAAGCTGGTGGATTGTGCGCCCACCATGAACTGCGTGTCCGCCAGTATGGTTACCACTGGTGCCTTGCTTTGCGTGGCGGGCAAGTTGGTGATGGGTTCGACCCAACTGGGCAGGGCCGCCTGGCGCTCGAATTTGTCGGATGAAATCCGCACTTCCTTGATGCCTTCGTTCGGACCCTGGGTAGCAGGCGCCGGCTGGGACTGGGCGGCCAGTGCGCACAGACCGAGCGTGCCCATCAACATCGTGCTGCGCACGGCATGCAACCAGATTTTCAAAATATTCTCCCTCGTAATTCGAATTGTTTTGTAGACGCTTTTTTGGGGCTTCGTTGGCGCTGCGTCTTTCGGTTTGCCAGCTATTTGGCCCAGTTGTCCTTCATGCCCGTGACGCGATTGAATACGGCTTTGCTGGCAGAGTGATCCACCAGGTCCGTCACAAAGTACCCATGCCGCTCAAACTGAAAGCGCGTGCCGGCAGGCACATTGGTCAATGACGGCTCAACATAGGCCGTCACCGACTTGAGGCTGTCAGGGTTCAGCTCGTCGTGGAAATCCTTGTCGCCTGTGCCGGGGTGCTCGGTGGTGAACAGGCGGTCATAGAGGCGCACCTCGGCCTGCACCGCGTCGTTCACGCCCACCCAGGTGATCACACCCTTGACCTTGATGGCGTCGGAGCCGGGGGTGCCGCTCTTGGTGTCGGGGATCAGGGTGGCGTGCACTTCGGTGACCTTGCCGCTGGCGTCTTTCACTGCGCCCGTGCATTCGATGACGTGGCCGTATTTGAGGCGCACCTTGCTTCCGGCAATGGCTTGCTTGCTCGCGTTGATGTGCGGTGGGAACAGGCGGAAGAAACCTTTGGGTGGCGTTTCTTCATAGTCGGTGCGCTCAATCCAGACTTCCTTGCCGATCTTGAACTGGCGTTTGCCCATCTCTTCGTGGTGTGGGTGTACGGGTGCGCTGCAGTCGTCGAGCTTGCCTGCTCCCATGACTTCGTCCCAGTTCGTGAGTACCAGTTTGACGGGGTCGAGCACGGCCATGGCGCGTGGGGCGATCGGGTCCAGCGTGTCGCGCAGCGAGCCTTCGAGCGTGCTGTAGTCGATCCAGCTGTCGCTCTTGGTGACGCCGATGCGCTCGGCAAACAGTTGCAGTGATTCGGGCGTGTAGCCGCGGCGGCGCAGGCCGACGATGGTTGGCATGCGGGGGTCATCCCAACCGCTCACGCGCTTTTCAGTGACCAGCTGCGCGAGCTTGCGTTTACTGGTGAGCACGTAGGTGAGGTTCAGTCGCGCAAATTCGTACTGGCGTGGGTGCGGTGTGGCGATCAGCTTGCCTTCGGCCAGGCGGTCGAGCAGCCAGTCGTAAAACGGGCGCTGGTCTTCAAACTCCAGCGTGCAGATGCTGTGGGTGATTTGCTCGAGTGCGTCTTCGACCGGGTGGGCGAAGGTGTACATGGGGTAGATGCACCATTTGTCGCCCGTGTTGTGGTGGTGGGCGCGGCGTATGCGGTAAATGGCCGGGTCGCGCATGTTGATGTTGGGCGAGGCCATGTCGATCTTGGCGCGCAGCACGGCGGCGCCGTCGGGCAGCTTGCCGTCTCGCATCTCGCGAAAGCGCGCCAGGTTTTCGGCGGGCGTGCGGCCGCGGAAGGGGCTGTTGGTGCCGGGGTGGCCGAAGTCGCCGCGGTTGTGGCGCATTTCTTCGGCGGTTTGTTCGTCAACGTAGGCGTTGCCGCTTTCAATCAAATACTCGGCCGCGCGGTACATGAAGTCGAAGTAGTCGCTGGCCTGGTAGGGCGTGTCGCCCCCTTTGCCGTTGCCGATCTGCGCCCAGTCATAGCCCAGCCACTTGACGGCTTCGATGATGCTGTCGACGTATTCGGTGTCTTCTTTTTCGGGGTTGGTGTCGTCAAAGCGCAGGTGGCACACGCCGCCGTAGTCGCGCGCCAGGCCGAAGTTCAGGCAAATGCTTTTGGCGTGGCCCACATGCAAATAGCCGTTGGGTTCGGGCGGAAAGCGCAGGCGCACCTTGGCCGGGTCGGGCTGGCCTCCAGCGTGGTGGGCGGCGTCCCCGGGGCTGCCGCCCCAGCGGCGGCTGGCATAAGTGCCTTCGGCCAGGTCTTTTTCGATGATCTGGCGCAGGAAGTTGCTGGGCTTGTGGGTTTCTTTGTCGGCGGGAGCGGAGGCAGGGGCGGGGGTGGTCATTGAGTGATTTTAGGGGGTTACGTTTGGCTACGCTCTTCACTGTGCATGCGGTACGCCGTTACGGGGGTGGCGCGTTTAATAAACACATGGGCATTTCCTGCCCTGTTAAGGAGATCATATGAAGACAGCATTCAAGGCAAACCGCTCCGTCGCCATGGCTGGTGCCGCAGCCGCATTGGCCCTGGCCGCCTTCGGCTTTGCCGGTGCAGCCCAGGCCCGCGACAACGTGACCTTTTCTGTAGGGGTTGCCGCCCCAGGTGTGCAGGTCGGCGTGACAAACGCCTACCCGGTGTACCAGCAGCCTGTTTATGTGCAGCCGGCACCTGTGTATTACCAGCCTGCTCCGGTGTACTACCAGCCGCGCCCTGTGTACGTCAGGCCTGCACCGGTGTATTACGCACCGCAGCCGGTGTACTACGGCCCCAGGCACGGCGGCTACTATGGTCCGCGCCCGGTGTATTACCAGGGGCATGGCCACGGCCGCGGACATGGTCACGGCCACGGATATCGCTAAGAATCGTTAAGGGGTTTTGAAAGGCATCCTGCCGGTCAATCACGCCCCAAAACCCTCAAACAAAAAGCCCGCTTCGTGCGGGCTTTTTGTTGGGCGCTGAAAGGTTGGTGGGTTGCAGTACTAGGCGGCCGGGCGCCAAAAAACATAGTCGGCCTCGTAAGGCACCGACACCCGCATGCCCAGGCTGGCGGAGGTGCATGGGGTGGCCGACACAACCCCGCCCGCTGTTCTGCGGCTCTGGATGTAGCTGACGCTGGCGAGGGCACCCGGGGTGTCTGAAGGGCTCACCATGGCCCGCTGCAGCGGTAGGCTGCTGCGGTCGGTGAACACTTCGACCAGTTCCCGCGCGGCGACTTTGGAGCCGTCGCTGTGCACCCAGCGTGAGCGCAAACCCGGGTAGTACATGACGGTCTGGCCATAACTGTCTTGCAGCCGCAGCCCGGGCGTCTGGAGCAGCCAGGCGTATTCATAGGGCGCACGTTTGATGGCCTGGCATTCGTACAGGAGGTCGCCCTTGCCCTGGGCTTCCAGCACGGCCTGGTGACCCGCCGGCACGCGTATGGCTTCAGGCAGGGCCTGCTGGGCGTTGTAGGGGTTGGGCAGGCGTACGCTGCAGGCGCCAAGCACCCCCACTGCGCCGGTGACCATGAGCACGCTTCGCAGCAGGGCGAAGAAGGGAGCGCGAGAGGCTTTGGTGTTCACGGCAGGTTCCAGGTGAGGGGCGATGGTCTCAGGCACCAGTAAAACACAATAAGCCAGGCCCGCTGTAGGACGCCGAAGAGAATGGGTGCGGGCAAAGGTCGGCAGGTTCACCGGGTAGGGTGATGGCGCATTGGAAGCGTCCAGCCGGTATTCCATGCCGGTGCCAATGCCGATGTCGTGATGCAGCTCCATCCCAGTGCCAAATATGGCTGCAGCCCAATAAGAATCAGCGCGAGCAGCTATAAATTCAGTAGCAGATTGATTCTGCCCACGCCAGAAAAAAAGCCCGCAGACCAGGGGCCTGCGGGCTTTTGGGTTCCATTGCCGCTCTGCTTCAAGAGGCTTTCCAGAAAATATAGTCGGCCTGGTAAGACGTTGTCAGCTTGTCGCCGAGGTCGGCTTGCGTGCAGGCCTTGCCCAGCTCCTGGCCGCCCTTGGTCTTGATGCGCTGGATGTAGGTGATGTTTTGCAGGACGCCGGGCGTGGCGCCGGATGCACCGGTGGAAAGCTGGTTCGGCAGGTTGGTGGCGCCTATGCGGGGTGCCAGCGCCACCTGCGTGCCGACGACGCTGGAGCCGTCGACGTGCGTCCAGGTGGCAGGCGGGCCGGAATATTTCGCGACGGTTTTGCCGGTGCGGTCCAGCAGGTCGGCCTCGGGCCTCACGAGAACCCAGCCGATGGTGCCGGCCGTGTCGGCGTTGGCCTTGCACTCGTAATGAAGCAGGCCGCTGGCGGTGGTTTCAAGCGCCACAACATGCCCGGGCGGCACCTTGACCGATGCGTCCAGCGGGTCCTGCGTGTATTCCTTGGGAAGCGGCGCGACGCCGGAGCAGGCGGTGATCAGCGCGGCGGTGCCGGTGACCATGGCCAGCGTGACGGCAACGCTTTTGCTGTAGGCCCAAAAGGTGTTGTGTGTGCTTTTCATGAAGGCTCCTCGGGTTGTTGTTTTGCCTGCTTGCCAGTAGAGCCCGCTGAAATGTAAACATCTGTAGGACGCCGCGCAGCCTCGTTGCCAGCGCCTGGCCGGACCGTTTGCGGGCAAACGCGACAGCTCAGGCGACACGTCAAAAGACAGGTCACGCAAGCAGCCAAAGAGGAGGCCAACTGCCCACAAAAAAGCCCGCAGCGCCGGCCTTGCGGCAAGCCTGCGGGCGTAAGACCAGCCCCGCCTGACTTCAGAGCTGGCGGCTCACCCTGAGGAGATGCGGGTGAAGGGTGTCGGGCGCCGGGAAGTGCCTGTGCGAACTCCCTGCACTTTCCGGCGTTTACATCGCCTTGTAGAAGATGTAGCCGGCCTGGTACTTCACGACCTGTTTGGCGCCCATGTTGCCGGCGGCGCAGGGCATGGCGGGCGCAACGCCGCCCTGGGTGTCCACGCGCTGGATGTAGGTCACGCCGCTCATGGCGCCGCTGCCCATGGCCGGGTTGCCCTTGACGAGCTGCAAAGGGATGTTGCCCATGCCGCCGGGGGCGACCGCGATTTGCGTTGCCGTCAGTTTGGAGCCGTCCATGCTTTCCCAGGTGGCCGGCGGGCCGTAGTATTTGCCGACCTGCTTGCCGCTGCGGTCATTGAGCTTCGCGTCGGGGCCGACAAAGACCCATTCAAACTGGCCGGCCATGTCTTTTTTGGCATTGCACTGGTAGGTGATGTCGCCCACGCCGACGGTCTCCATCGCGACCTTGTTGCCGGCCGGTACCTGCACGGCGGCAGGCAGGCCGGCCTGCGAGTACGTGGGCATCATGGGCGACATGCTGCCGCAGGCGGCGAGCAAGGACACGAGCAGAACTGAAGCTGAGGCGGTGGCTGTGCGTAAAGTCATTTTTGAACTCCTGGGTTTTTGTGAACCGGCCAGGCTGGCCGGCATGTACCGGACGTCCGCCCTTGTTGTTGGCGATGTGGCGCGGGACGTCCCGTTGCTAGTACGGCGTAGCCGAGGCTATGGATTCAAAAGCAGGAAAGATGAGGCCTACTGTTGCTTGCTATCAAATTAGTAGCTGCTTTCGCAAGTTCCACTTGGGCTGGAGGCCGGTTTGATGCATAACTCCCGCAGAGCCGGTTCTTCGGCGTATTCACCAGCGGGGGCCGCGGAACCGGCTTTGCCGGGCCGCAGGCGCCGTCCCGGAGGGGAGAACAGGCTACACGCAGTGAGCCTGGACAGGGGGAACCTTATTGCCCGAAGCGCGGACCCTTGAGGAGAAAGTCGGCTTCCTCGGGCGTATCGGTACGCCCCAGTGCCGCGTTGCGGTAGGGGAAGCGTCCGAAGCGGGCGATGATGTCCCGATGCTGGTGGGCGAAGTCAAGATTGCCGCGCAGGCGCTGCTTGAGTGAGTCGGGCGCGTCGTCCACCAGCCGGGTGAAGCGCGCCACGCATTCATCCTGCAGCGCCAGGCTTTCGGCATGCATCAGCGGCATGTACAAAAAGACGCGCCCGGCCCAGGGCAGCTGCAGGTCGGTTTGGGCGGCCAGCGCCTCCAGCACCAGTTGCTGGGCTCGCGCGTCGCCGGCAAAGGCCTTGCCGGAGCCGCGAAAGACATTGCGTGTGAACTGGTCCAAAAGGATGACCAGCGCCAGGCGGTGAAGGGGCGGTTGCGCCCAGCCTTGCAGGCCGCCGTCCACGGCTGCCTCGACCGCATGGCCGAAGCGCGTGCGGATGTCTTCGTCGAGTTCGGCGCCACCGCCAAACCAGCGCTTGCCAAGGTCTTGCGTGGGCCAGTCTTTTTCGACGCCGTCGCCCAGCCAGAAGTCCAGGACTTCGGCGGGCGTGGCGTGGTGGCGGGCAGGCGCCGCGCCGGAAAGTGCACCAGGGAGTGCGCCAGGCAATGAGGTGGGCTCGGTCATGACGACCGAAAGCTTAGCCTACCAGCGGTCGGAGCGCAGCTGCAGGTCCCAAACACCCTTGCGGATCGAATAAACGCCGACCACGCCGTAACGCTGCTCGCCCACCGAGTCCCACTTCATGGAGCCGGTAATTGGCGCGTAGCCGTCAAAGGTGCGCAGGGTTTCGGTGATCTTTTCAGGTTTGACCGAGTTGGCGCGCCGCATGGCGCCGGCCAGGATGTACATCGCGTCGTAGGTGTAGTGGCCGCCGTAAGCCGGCTCCCTTTTGAAGGTGTCCTGGTACTTGCTCAGGAAGGCCTTGCCGTTGACGAACTCTTTGGCGTCCAGGATGGGCGAAGTGGCGTAGATGCCCTTGACTGTGTCGCTGCCCTTGAGCATGTCGGTCGTCTTGATGGTGTCGCCGCCCAGGATGCTGACCTGCTGGTTGTAGTCGATCTTCTTGAGGGCATCAATCAGCGCGAGGATCTGGAAGTCGCCTTGCGTGGACACGACCACTTCGACATTGCCGTCCTTGATCTTGCCGGCCAGCTCGTCGAACTTGGTGGTCTTGTCGTCGGACGAATAGGTGACCACTACTGCCTTGCCGGCTTTCTTCAGCTCGACGGCCGCACCGGCGGCCAGGCCCTTGCCGTAGGTGGTGCCGTCATCGACGATGGCGAACTTGCTGGCACTGAGCTGGTTGGCGGCAAAGGAGCCGATCGCGCGGGCCTGCAGGTTGTCGTTGGCCACCAGGCGGAAGGTGGTGGCCAGGCCCAACTCGGTGAACTTGGGGTTGGTCGAGATGGCCAGCTGGGGAATGTTTTTGGCGGCATAGACCGGTGCGGCCGGGATGCTGACGCCCGAATTGAGGTTGCCGATCACGGCGACCACGCCGGCGTCGACGAGCTGCTGCGCGACTTCCACACCGGTTTTTGGATCAGACCGGTCGTCCATGGCCACGATTTCAATCTTGACCGTCTTGCCCTTGATCTGGAAGCCCTCCTTGTTGATCTCGTCCACGGCCATCTTCACGCCGTTGTGCAAGTCCTGGCCGAGCGCGGCGAGGTTTCCCGACAGCGGTTGGGCAACGCCGATCTTGATGGTGTCTGGCGGGTTGTCACAGCCCGAGAGCAGGGCGCTGGCTACGGCAATGGCGGTCAGGCCGACCAGGGTATTGCGGCGGGAGGTGAAGCTGTTCATCGTGAGAACCTTGGTGGTAATGTTGGTGTAACTGAATGTATATTTCACCTTCATGAAGCGGTAGTAGGGTTCACCCATCAGCGAATGAATGTACGAGTAGATAAGTTTTACTAATGGTTCTTATTGGTTCGTTTTTGACTCAAAAATGCACCTGAAAGGCTCATTTTTGGTTCACTTCGATGCGTGACTGCCTGGCGTGCCTGTGGCCAGCCTCACAAACCCGTTGCCGGGAATTTAAGGGAGCAGGTGCCTGCGCAGGAAGCTGCTGATCTTCTGGTCCACCGCGGGAAGCTCGCTGCGGTCAAAGCCGGGCGGGTCCAGCAGCAGGTCTTTGGCCAGCGCCGACATGGCATCGGCCGGTGGCGGCGGCGACAGCAGCGCACCGTGGCCGCCGGTGGGCAGGTCGGCCACGTGTTCGCAGCGCTTGCAGGCCGCAAGCACCACGCCGCTGTGAAAACGGGGCACCAGCCAGCGGTCTTGCCGGGCGGTGACCAGCCCGAGCGGCACGGGCGGTGAGGCCAGCGAGGCCATGTCGAAATCGGCGGCCAGCGGAACGCCGGCAACCACTGCGCGAATGCGCGGATCGGTGTGGGTTTGCCAGCCTGCGTCGCTGAATCTTTGGCGAATCACTGCCAGCGCCACCGTTTTTTTCAGGCCGTCCAGCATGCCGCCCGTGAGCCGGGTGGTCAGCCCGACGCAGGTGTGAAAGTCCTCGGCAATGTTGGCCTCGCAATGCCGGGCCAGCAGCGCCGGGGACCAGCGGCCGCCGGCGAGCGTCAGGGCGGTGTGTCCGCCGGCCGACATGCCGTACATGCCGACCTTGTCCAGCGACAGCAGCGGTGCCAGGCGCTGGTCATGCGCTACCGCGTCAATGGCGCGGGACACTTCGGCGGGCCGCAGCTTCCAGCTGTGGGGTCCGGGAGTGGACGGGTCCCTGGCGTTGTCGCCGCGGTGCAGGGGAAACGCGACCACGAAGCCGTCTTCGACCAGGCGGCGCGTCAGGTCGGTGTAGGTCCAGGGCGAGCCGCCCGAGCCGTGCGAGATCACCACCAGGCGCGTATTGCCGCGCACCGGCTGGCCACCGCGATCAAGTTTGAGGGAATAGGAGCCGAACTGGGCCTGCCGGTCTTCACCGGCGGAAGGGTAAAAAACGCTGATGGGGCCATCGTCCTGCAGGCCGGGCAGTTCGGTGAATCCCATGCCGGCCTGCACGCAGGTGGCGGCGAGCAGCAACAGGCCACTCAGGACATAACGGTGCATGGGTGTTCCTTCTTTTTCTGGGCGCCCGGGTGGGGCATTGTGTGCGTCTGAGGGATTTTCATCGGACTCCGTGCACGGACCGTCCTGCCACGGGCTCGTCAAAAAATGCTGCGGCTTTTCCGGGCGATGTGGAAAGTCACAGCAGGCCGAGCTGCATCCACAGCATCTTGCCCAGGTAGCGGTCGGGCATCAGCGTGAACACGCCTGCCACAAGGCATGCGCCAATGTAGAGGGACTGCATGGCGCGGCGGTGGCCCGCAATGTTGCCGCGGCTCAAATGCCAGAACGCGCCGCTCAGGCTGAGCAGCGCGAATGGCACCAGCAAATGGATAGGTGTGTAGCCGGCGATATTGGGATAGTCATAGTCGCGGATGAAAACGGCCGTCGTGGCGGTGACCAGCATCATCGTCACAAAAGCATAACCAAAAGCCCGGTGCAACTTGGGCCGCTGCACGCGTCCTTTGCGCGCCCACAGCGCGACGGGCCCAATGACGATGGCGGTGCTGGCAGCAAACAGATGAATGGCGATCAGCGGGGTCAGTTGCATGGCGGCGGTGGCGAACGATGCAGGTAACGAATTGTATGAATAAACATTCACCCCTGTCCAGACTCACTGTGTGTAGCCTGTTCTCCCCTTGCAGGGGACGGTGAACCAGATCCACCCCCGTCCAGGCTCACTGCGTGTAGCCCGTTCCCCCCTCCGGGGGCGGCACCTGCGGTCTGGCAAAGCCAGTCCCGCGGCCCCTGCTGGCATGGAACCTGGGCGCCACGGCCTCTCTCTGTCTTTCTGGGCAAGGGGCAGGCCAACAGCTACAGCCATAATCTTGACTTCATTTTCTGGAGACCGCGTGGATATAGCACTGTTGATCAAAGCCGCCGTCATGGGCATCGTCGAGGGCCTGACTGAATTCCTGCCGATCTCTTCGACAGGGCACCTGATATTGGCCGGCGCTCTGCTGGGATTTGACGATGAAAAAGCCAAGGTGTTTGACATCGCGATCCAGACCGGCGCCATTTTTGCGGTGATCCTCGTGTACTGGCAGAAGATCCGCGCCACAGCCGTAGCCCTGCCGACCGAGAAACAGGCGCAACAATTTGTGCTGAATGTGCTGGTGGCCTTTGTGCCCGCCGTGGTGCTGGGCCTGCTGTTCGGCAAGGCCATCAAGGCCCATCTTTTCACGCCGGTGGTGGTGGCCAGCACCTTCATCATCGGCGGCTTCATCATCCTCTGGGCCGAAAAGCGCCAGCAAAAGAACACTGCGGCTGCGCGCATCCAGGAGGTGGAGGACATGACCGTGATGGACGCGGTGAAGGTCGGCCTGGTGCAATGCCTGGCGATGATTCCCGGCACCAGCCGAAGCGGTGCGACCATCATCGGCGGCATGCTGCTGGGGCTGTCGCGCAAGGCCGCGACCGACTTCTCGTTTTTCCTGGCCATGCCGACGCTGATTGGCGCCGGCGCCTACAGCCTGTACAAGGAACGGGCGCTGCTGTCTGCTGCCGACATGCCCATGTTTGCGGTAGGCCTGGTGTTTTCGTTTTTCAGCGCCTGGCTTTGCGTGCGCTGGCTGCTGCGCTACATCTCGACCAACAGCTTTGTGCCGTTTGCCTGGTACCGCATCGCGTTCGGCATTGTGGTGCTGGCCACGGCATGGAGCGGGCTGGTGGTTTGGGCGGCGTAAACAACTGAGCGTCCGGTAAAAGAGACGCAGAGGAGGGGACTGCCATGACCTGGCTTCGTTATTTTTCTGTTCTTCTTTTTGGCTTTCTGCTGGCACAGCTGTCGCATGCGAGTGGCCCGGTATTTATCCCGTCGCAGGACGGCAAGCTGCAGATTCCCGGCTACTGGTTCGACACCGGCGACAAGGATCCGCGGCCCGTCATCATCGGCCTGCATGGCTGTGGCGGCGGGCTCGACAGCAAAGGCAATTTTGCCGAGCGGCTCTTCCGCTATGGCGGGTACTTCAACGCGGAGCGCATGCATTTCCTCGCGCTGGACAGCTTCACCCCGCGTGGCCAGAAATCGATTTGCGAGACGCCCAACAAGCTTCGCACCATTCACGAAAGCGACCGCCGCGAGGACGTGTTCGCCGCCATCGACTGGCTGGTGAAGCAGCCGTCCGTGGATGCTTCGCGCATTGTGGTCCTGGGCTGGTCGCATGGCGCGCAGACAGTGCTCAGCACCATCGACGCCACAGACAAATTCGTGCAGGCACAGAAGGTGCAGCCGCGCGCTGCCGTGGCTTTTTACCCTGGCTGCCTGCTGAACAACAGGATGTGGAACTATGAAGTCCATGTGCCGCTTTTGATCATGATCGGCGAGCTTGACGACTGGACACTGGCCCCGGAATGCGTCACCCTGCATGGGCGCCTGCAAAAGAACAAAGCCAATGCGCCGGTGGAACTGACGGTTTACCCCGGCAGCTACCACGGCTTTGACGGCCCCGGGCCTGTCAAGCAAATGGAAGGCCTGGGCAACACCAAAACCGGCAAGGCCACGGTGGGCGGCAACCCCGCAGCGCGGGAAGCATCGCATGCGCGCATGTTCGAGTTTCTCTCGGCGCAATTGGGCCAGCCTTTGCTGTTGTCGCACGCCCAGCGCTTCAAAGGGCATCACTACGTGGTGCCGCCGGCCTCCGGCTTTGCGGCGGCCGATGACACGGCGGCCGTGCCGCTCAGCGACGCCGGCAAGGCGCGTTATGCCCACTTCCGTACCTTGCCGTCCCCCAAAGCCTTTGCCGTGACGGAAAAGGGCGGCTGGTACTTCAACGCTGGCGAGCCCGAAGCGATCGCGACGACCTTCCAGCAGTGTGCGAGGGCAAAATCAAGGTGCTGGCTGTATGCGGTAGACGATCAGGTGGTGTGGCAGCCCGATGCGGCGGCGCGAGCGGGTGAAGCGGGCCTGAAACGCGTGAGTGCGCCAGCCCGTTGAGCGATGCGTTGCCCAAGCTGCGATTGGCGTGACGTCTGACAAAAGCTGTCACGTCCCGGTGTTACGCTGGATTTTTAAACTTCACCCAGGGGCGCACCATGAGTATTCTCGGCAAAATTTTCGGCAAGATATTTCCCTCGCTGCAAACGCCCGACACAGCGCCGCCGGTGGCTGCCGCCCCCGCTGACACAGCCCCCGCAGCGCCTGCCCCGGCGCCTGCAGCGCCACCCATGCAGCAGGTCGATGTCGAAGCCCTGCTCAACGGCATGGCCAGCAATAACCCGGAAAAACTCAACTGGAAGACCTCCATCGTCGACCTGATGAAGCTCCTGCACCTGGACAGCAGCCTGGGTGAGCGCAAGGAGCTGGCGAAGGAGCTGGGTTACACGGGCGACATGAATGACAGCGCGACCATGAACATCTGGCTGCACAAGCAGGTCATGAACAAGCTGGCAGCCAACGGCGGCAAGGTACCCGCCGACCTGATGGACTAGGCTTGCGAGGGGTAACGCTCAGGCGGACCTGAGCTTTTCGACCAGGGCTGTGTAGCCGGCCATCGCGTCTTCGCGGGTCATGCCCTTGCGCTGGGCCCATGCATCGTATTTGGCGCGGCCTGTCACGTCCATCATGCCGGGGCGTTCGCCGGTCGCGTCGCCCAGCGTCGCCTGTTTGTACAGGGCATAGAGGCCCAGCAGGGCTTCGTTGTCAGGTGGTTGGGCCAGCGTCTTCACTGCGATGCCGGCGGCTTCAAAAGCGCGCTCGGCTTCGCTGGGCCCGGCAGGGGCCACCGGTTCACCAAAGTGCGCGTCTTCCAGCGCCACGTCGTCGGGAAACCAGCGCGCATCGAGCAGCCGGCCCGAGCGCACCGCAAAGGCCAGCACACCCTGCGACATCAGGCCGCCGGCCGTGAGCGTGGCGGGCACCACGGCCACGCCGGCATTGAACACCGGCTGCCCGAATGCCGTGAACCGCACTGCAGCGGCCCACGGCAGCATGGCCTGCAGACCCTTGTTGCCGCGGTAGACGCCGCTGGCGCGGTTGGCGCCGGGCTGGAACCATGCCATGTCCGAAGCGCCCCTGGCAAAGATGCCGGTGAAGTCGCCGGCTTCGAGCGCCGTGCGCAGCGCTTGCGCAAAGGCGGCCAGTGCTTCGGGGCTCATCTTCGGGTCGTCTACCGCCATGCCCAGTGAGGCCGCGCTGCTGGCGCCGAAAAACTCCAGCACGTTGCGGGCAACCTGTTCGCGGTCGTTGTCGACGCAGATCATGTGATAGCTGTTTTCCAGCACCACCATGCGGGCTTTGGCGCCGCCGATCTGCTCGACCAGGTAGTTGGCCGAGCTCAGGCTTGTGAGTTCGTCCTCGCGTGCGTGGATGACCAGGGTTTCGCTGGCCATGTCTTTCAGGCCCGTCATCACCCAGCCGCGAAGCCGGTCTACCTGCCGCACGCAGGCCAGCGGTACCCAGCGGTAATGAAAGGCTTCTCCACGCGCAAATTTGGCTTTAACGATGGCGCGCAGCTGTTCGTTCTTGATGCCGAAAGGGTCTTCTTCCTCGACCTTCATGCGTGCCGCAACGCCGGGCACGTGGTACATCAGGTGGCGCAGCGGGGTGTACCAGGCGGTGGCCCAGCCGTCGATGTAGATAGGCGGCGCCAGCGCGATCAGCTTGCCGCGCGTGTGCTTTTGCCGCTTGGCCAGCTCGGTGGCCAGCAGCGCGCCCATGCACATGCCCATGATGTGGAAGTTGTCGTGCAGCGCGGCTACCTCGTGGTACTTGGCCGTAACGGCATCCATCCACTGTTCGGCGGTCACGTTCACCAAATCCTCGGGCGTGGTGCCGTGGCCGGGCAGCGTCAGCGAATGCGTGACGAAGCCCGCGTTTTTCAGCCGCTTGTGCATGGAGCCCAAATCGTATTGCGTGCCGCCCAGCCCGTGGATAAGGAAAACGGCCGGCGTTTTCGTGTCCGCGGCCGGCGCTGGCGACTCGGCGGACGCGGTGCTGGAAGTGTCCAGAGCCACGTCAGGCCTCGACTTCCAGCAGCGCTGCAACCTGTTCGACATTGCCGTCGGCGCCGCGCACACCCGACAGGCGCGCGTTCACGCTGGCCACGCGGCCGTCGCTCCAGCGCAGGGTGTTCTTCCACAGCACGTGGTCGCGCTGGCCCTGGGTCAGGTCGCGCCAGTCGGCTTGCAGCCCGGGCTGCTCTTGCGGGTCGGTGTGGGCGATGAAGTCCTGCACGGTCAGCAGCGCGTTGGCGTTGGTGCGCAGCAACTCGCTGGCGCCTTCGCCCCATTCGGCAGCGCCCGTCCTGGCGTCAAAATTGGCGACCACCGTGCGGTTGGAGTCCAGCACCTGGCGGTAGCGGGTGCGCCAGTCTTGCGCCTGCGCCAGGGCCTGTGCGGCGGTGGCACCCAGGGCATTGACCACGCCGACCAGCAGCGCCATCACGGCAACATAACCCTGGATCTCGATCACGGCCTCACCGGGAAAGCCTTCCACCTCGGCGAAGGGGCCGCCGCCGGCGTTGGTCCAGGCTACCAGGGCCAGCGCGCCGATGAGCGTGGCCACCGTGGCGCCGCGTTCCTTCCAGAGGATGGCGGTTACCACCATGAAGGGCAGCGGCAGGTAGGTGAGGGTGGGGCCCAGCGATGCGCTGAAGCGGTCGGACACATCGCTGGAGAAGATCAGCCCCGCCACCACAAAGAAAAGCAGGAAGGTGCCCGCGCCCGCCAGGAACTGGCTGGTGGCCATGCCGCCCGATCGCTTGACCTTGAAGCCGGAAAACGCAGTGATGAGCGGCGCAATCAGCAAGATGCCGACAAAGGTGGTGCAGGTCCACACGCGCCATTCGGTCAGCAGGACAACGGGCTCCGGCAGGGCCCAGCTCCAGAGCATCACGCCGATGCTGGCACCCAGCGCGGAGGTCAGCAGTGCACCCAGCAGCACGCCGGCGTAAGCCTTGCCCGGCTCCATGCCGCCGTCAGGCCCGGTGCTGCGCAGCAGGCGCGCCACCCAGGCGCCCAGGCTTGCGCAGAGGGCTTCGTTCAGGCCAAAGGCGATGGCCGGCAGCACGGCCAGGCCGTCCAGCAAGGCCAGCGCGATGGCCGCCAGCGCGGCGCCCGCCAGCACGGCAGGGCGCTTGGGCGGTTTCACGGCCAGCAGCGCGCCAAAGGTGACACCCGTGGCCAGCCAGACGGATGCGCTCAGCGTCATCGCGTCGCCCATGCTTTGGGACAGCACCGCTGCAACGGCCCAGGCTAGAAAGGTCACGGCAAGGGTGACGATAAAGGACAGGGCCATGAGAAACCTCCTCTGAGAGTCGTTCTGATGCGCGGCGCAGGGGCTACCGGATGATGTGGGCTAGTTTATCCAGTCTGTTGCAAATGTAGAACCGCGGTCTTAAGGGTAAGTCCCCCGCGGCGTCAACATCGCTGAGATCTACACTTTTAGGTGATTTTTGGCCTTTGGGGAAATAGGAACGGGCGCTGGCAGCTATTGAATTGATAGCGGTTCCTTGAGGCCGGTTTGTGTTCCGACTGGGCGCTTTCGTCTAGGAGCTGCTGGCCGGGGGTTGCCCGGCATGCAAGTAACTTTCTTTTGCTTCGCCAAAAGAAAGTCACCAAAGAAAAGGCGACCCTGCTGTCTGCGACCCTTCGCTTCGCTACGGGCAACCTGCGGTGCTCGGTTCAGGCGGGGTCTCGCTCGAACTCGCTTCGCTCAGACAATCGCGATCCCTGATCCGCCTGAACCTCCGCTCCTCGGCGCAGACAGAAGGGGCTAGCGGGAGCGGGGACCGAATACCAATACCCAAGACAAATACCAACAAGGACTCGCCACGGCGAGTCCTTGTTTCTTCCGGAATTTGGGGTTTGTCTTCGGCTGTTGGGTATTGGGTGTTGGCTCCCTCCCACCCCCTTGTGGATGCGCCGAGGAGCGGAGGTTCAGACGGATCAGGGCAAAAACTTGTTTGAGCGAAGCGAGTTGTTTTTGACCCCGGCTGGACCGAGCACCGCAGGCTGCCCGCAGCGCAGCGGAGGGACGCAGGAACCAGGGTCGCCTTTCTTTTGCTTACTTTTCTTTGGCGAAGCAAAGAAAAGTGAGTTGCATGCCGGGCAACCCCCGGCCAGCCGCCCTCGGCAAAGAGTGCACCGCCGGAAACAACAGCAGCCTACTCGAGGAAATTCCTCAAAGCCGCCTCAATCGCAGCCGCCGTTGCCAACGGCTTCTCCATCGGAAACAGATGACTCCCATCCAGCATCATGATCCGCCCCTTCGTCACCTTTTCGGTCATCGCCATTCCAACTTGCTTCATCTCCACCGATTGCCGCCCGCCGATAAAGGCAACGGGGCATTTCAGCGGATGGCGTTTGAGCAAACCTTCCAGATTGTGCGGAAGCGTGTTGTAGATCGCGGTTTCGACGTCGCGGTCGAAGCTCAGCAACTGCTTTCCATCGTCGTCGCCGGTGCCTTCGTAGGTGCCATGCTCGATGTAGTCGCGCAGTACCTGTTCGTCCCAGGCGGCAAATGCCTTCTTGCTGCGAAAGTGTTCAAACACTTCCTCCTTGCCCAGCCACTGGTTCTTGCGTTTGCGGCTGATGGCGCCGGGGGAGATGGAGCCCACCAGTTGTGCGCGCTTGGCCACGCTCAGCGCTGCGGCGCGCCAGCCGCCGAGGATGGGGGAGTCGACCAGCACCACGCCCTTGACGGCTTGGCCGCCCAGCACCGGGTTACGTGCGGCGCACATCAGGCTTAAAAAGCCGCCCAGCGAATGGCCCACCAGGAAAGCCGGCTGGCCGGATTTTTCAACCTCGCGGGCCGTGAAGTCGGCCAACTGCTGCACCAGGTGCGGCCAGTTGCTGGTGACCGGGTAGCGCGGGTCGTGGCCGAATTTTTCAATCGCCTTGACCTGAAAGCCGCGTGCTTTCAGGCTCTGGAACACCGCGCTGTAGGTGCTGGCCGGGAAGCTGTTGCCGTGGGAAAAAATGACCAGCGGCTTTGAAGAGGAAGGCACTAGATCAGCTTTTCGTCAGGCGTGCTGATTTTCTTCAACGGCTCGTGGCGCGTGGCGGGCATCTTCAACGGGATGTCGGTGTGCGCGTCGTCCCACACCGGGTCTTCGATGCTGTCGAACACCTCGCGCAGCTTCTGGCCCCAACTGCTGTGCATCATGCGGTAGTAGGGGTTGTCGTTGTCGATGCAGACGATCTTGTCGCTCTGGTAGGTGTCGGCCTCATAGACCACCAGGTCCAGCGGCAGGCCAACCGAGAGATTCGACTTCATGGTCGAGTCCATGGACACCAGCACGCACTTGGCGGCTTCGGCCAGCGGCGTGGCCGGGGTGAGTACGCGGTCCAGCACGGGTTTGCCGTATTTGGATTCGCCGACCTGGAAGTAAGGTGTCTCGTCGGTGGCTTCGATGAAGTTGCCGGCCGAATACATCTGGAAGAGGCGCATGTTCTCGCCGCGGATCTGCCCGCCGAAGACCAACGAGACGTTGAAGTCGACGTCGGCGTTTTTCAGTGCTTCGGCATCGCGGTCGTAGACGCGGCGTATTGCCGAGCCCAGCACGCGCGCAGCGTCGAACATGCTTTTGGCATTCCAGATCGTGATGGCTTCGCCGCCGTCGGGGTCCTTGAGCTGCTCGACCTGCAGGATCTCGCGGATCGACTGGGAAATCGACAGATTGCCGGCCGACAGCAGCACCATGAAACGGTCGCCCGGCTTTTCATAGACGATCATTTTGCGGAAGGTGCTGATGTGGTCCAGGCCCGCGTTGGTGCGGGAGTCTGACAGGAACACCAGCCCGGCGTTGAGTTTGGCGGC
The DNA here is from genome assembly GCF_056403055.1 of Polaromonas sp. P3_A5. Lineage (NCBI taxonomy): Bacteria > Pseudomonadati > Pseudomonadota > Betaproteobacteria > Burkholderiales > Comamonadaceae > Polaromonas > Polaromonas sp. P3_A5. Next base: position 2,939,388 of record NZ_JBFUGF010000001.1, on the reverse strand, counting down.
GACGCAGTAAGTCATGAGGTGGCTTTGGTGGCTTGGAAGTGTGGGGGCGGTCGGGTTGCGCTGGGTCACGGTGAGGCGGAGATCTTTTTCAGGCGGTACAGGGCGTCCAGCGCTTCGCGCGGACTCAGTGCGTCAGGGTCTATGGTACCCAATGCCTTGTCCACGGCACTTTGCTCGGGCGCCGCCGCTTCGGGAGGGGCGGCAAACAGGTCGACCTGGGCGCGGGCTTCGGTCTGGTGGGCTTCCAGCGCGGTGAGCGCATGACGGGCGTGGTTGACGACGGCGGCGGGCACGCCGGCCAGCTTGGCCACGGCAATCCCGTAGCTTTTGCTGGCGGGGCCGGGCTCGATGTGGTGCAAAAACACGATGTCGGCGCCGGACTCGACCGCGCTCACGTGCACGTTGATCGCACCGTGGTGCTGCGCCGAGAATTCGGTGAGCTCGAAGTAATGCGTGGCAAACAGCGTGAAAGCCTGCGTCTTGTTGTGCAGGTAGGCCGCGATGCCGCCGGCCAGCGCCAGGCCGTCGAATGTCGAGGTGCCGCGGCCGATTTCGTCCATCAGCACCAGCGAATGCGGTGTGGCGGCGTGCAGGATCTGCGCGGCCTCGGTCATCTCCAGCATGAAGGTCGATTGTGCGTTGGCCACGTCGTCGGCCGCACCTATGCGGGTGTGGATAGCATCTATGGGCCCGAGTCGGCAGCTGGCCGCCGGCACGTAAGAGCCCACGCTGGCCAGCAGCACGATCAACGCCACCTGGCGCATGTAAGTCGACTTACCGCCCATGTTGGGGCCGGTGATGACCTGCATGCGGTGTTTGCCGCTCATGACGGAATCGTTGGCGATGAAGGCGCCGCCGCCCGTCTCGGCCAGGCGTGCCTCCACCACCGGGTGGCGGCCCTGGACGATGTCGATGCAGGGCTCGCGCACAAACACCGGCGCGGCCCAGTTGAGGGTGAGCGAGCGTTCGGCCAACGCGCACAGCGCGTCGAGTGAGGCGAGAGCGCGCGCCAGGCGGCTCAGCGCGGGAATGAAGTCCTGCAACTGGTCGAGCAGCTGTTCATACAGCCACTTCTCGCGCGCCAGTGCGCGCTCCTGTGCCGACAGGGCCTTGTCTTCAAAGGCTTTGAGCTCGGGCGTGATGTAGCGCTCGGCATTTTTCAGTGTCTGGCGGCGTCGGTAGTCGTCGGGCACCTTGTCGAGTTGGCCCTGCGTGACTTCAATATAAAAGCCGTGCACCTTGTTGAACTGCACGCGCAGGTTGGCGATGCCGGTGCGGGCTTTCTCGCGGCCTTCCAGGTCCAGCAGAAAGTCGTCGCAGTTGGTCTGGATGGCGCGCAATTCGTCCAGGTCGGCATCGCAGCCGTGGTTGATGACGCCGCCGTCGCGTATCAGTGCGGCGGGCTCATCCAGCACATAGCGGCCGAGCAGTTCACGGCAGCCTTCCGGTGGTTGCAGGTCTTCAAAGATTTTGATTAAAAGTGCCGGCAGCCCAATACTGGCGGGCGCAACCAGCTCTGTTTTTTGTAGCGTGTCTTTCAGGGCCACGAGCTCGCGCGGGCGCACCTGGCGCAGCGCGATGCGCGCCGTAATGCGTTCCACGTCGCTGCAGCCCTTGAGCCTGGCGCGCAGGGTTTGCTGTGAGCCGCTGCGCAGGTGGGTAATGGCATCCAGCCTGTCGGCGGCCTGTGCGCGGTCGCGGCGCGGCGTGAGCAGCCAGCTTTTCAGCGCGCGGCTGCCCATGCCGGTGGTGCAGGTGTCCAGCAGCGAAAACAGCGTGGGCGAATCTTCGCCGCGCAAGGTCTGCGTGAGTTCCAGGTTGCGGCGCGTGGTTTGCGGCAGCTCGATCAGCTCGCCCGAGCGCACCACCTGCAGGCCCTGCACATGCGACAGCGCCCGGCCCTGTGTGTGTTCGGCGTAGCCCAGCAGGGCGGATGCGGCGGCGTGCGCCTCATTCAGCGCTTCGGCGTTCCAGGATGCCAGCGAGGCGACTTTGAGCTGGTCCAGCAGGCGGCGCGCGCCCAGGGCGGAATCAAACTGCCATGCCGGGCGGGCGCTGACGGCGCAGCGCTGGGCTTTGAGGCGCTGCTCAAAGGCCGGCGTCACATCGACGTTGTAAAGCAGTTCGCTGGGCGCCACGCGCGCCAGCCAGGCTTCGAGTTCGTCATTGGCGCAGTGCGCCAGATGGATTTCGCCCTGCGTCACGCTGAGCCAGGCCAGGCCGCAGGTGTTGCGCGCGCCCTGGTGCACGGCCAGCAGGATGGATTCGGTTTTGTCGCTCAGCAGTTCAGTGTCTGTGAGTGTGCCGGGCGTGACCACGCGCACCACTTTGCGCTCCACGGGGCCTTTGCTGGTGGCGACGTCGCCGACCTGCTCGCAGATGGCCACCGACTCGCCGAGTTTGATGAGTTTGGCCAGGTAGCCTTCCAGCGAATGAAAGGGCACACCCGCCATGACGACCGGCTCGCCCGCGGACTGGCCGCGCCGTGTCAGCGTGATGTCCAGCAGGCGGGAGGCCTTTTCGGCATCGGCAAAGAAGACTTCATAGAAATCCCCCATGCGGTAAAAAACCAGGGTGTCGGGGTACTCCGCCTTGATGCGCTTGTATTGCGTCATCATGGGCGTGTCTTCCGGCGCGCTGCCTGTTGGGTTTTTGCCCCGAATTGTTTCTTTTTGCATCAATGACCTGGCGCATGCGCGCTTCCTTCTTTTCGCATTTTCGTCTCACCTGGCGCCTATCTTAGGGGCCGTTCTTCGATGTTTCCGGACCCTGATTGTCCTTTACTATCAGGCACTTACTGCCACCACCGGCTTTTGCCGGGAAAGATTGCGCTGGACCCGTCAGTCGGCATAAAACCTTACGCTGGAATCCGGAAATCCGCCAAAGAGAGGCATTTTTGGGGAGGTAGACTCGCTTGCATTCATCTATTCAAAAAGCAAACCGGATACGGTCTGCGCCAGGGCCCACGACCTCAACCGAAAGGCAAGCAATGACCGAGCCGAGTATCCCGCCTTTCAACAGCGTAAGCGGGGCGGAGCCGACTGACACTGTGCTGCTTGCCGAGCCGTCCCTGGCCAATAAGGGCCGCAGGGCGGTGCATGAAACTGCCCGTCTTTGCGTGGGTTACCTGGTGCTTGTCGGCGTCAGCCTGGCGGTCTCGTTGCTGGCGGTGGTCATGCGGCCATTGTTGCCGAGGGTATTAAGCAAACGCTGGGGGCGCAGGCTTGTCGCAGCCACTTTCCGGTCTTACCTGCGCCTGCTGGTGTTGATGGGGGCCTGCCGGTTCGACCTGACGGCGCTGGATGCGCTTCAGGCAGGCCCTCCAGTGATCATCGCGCCCAATCATCCTTCCCTGCTGGACGCCATCATGATCCTGTCGCGTTTGCCGGACGCCACCTGCATCATGAAGGCGGACATCGTCAACAGCGTTTTTTTTGGGGCCGGTGCGCGGCTGGTAGGTTATATCCGCAATACGCCGCTGCGCACCATGGTGCAGCTGGCTGTCGCCGACTTGCGCCAGGGCAGCAGCTTGTTGCTTTTCCCGGAAGGCACCCGCACGCGGCGGTTTCCTGTAGGGCGTATGCAGGGAACGACCAGCCTGATTTCCAAATACGCGGGTGTGCCGGTACAAACCGTTTTTATCGAAACCGATTCGAGGTTTCTGGGCAAGGGCTGGTCCCTGCTATGGACGCCGAAAATGCCGGTCACTTACCGTGTTCGCCTCGGCAAATGCTTTGAGCCGGTCAGCGACACGGCGCACTTCACCGCAGAGCTGGAGCAATACTTCCAGACCGAGCTGGGGCGTACCCGGGCGTCCTCCCTGACTGCTTCTGCGCCGCCGGCGTGAAGCTGCACGCAGTTTTCCGTTCAAGCTATATCCCTCGATGAATGACTCCCTTCGCGACATGTCCAGGACGCACCTCGTCCTGATTCCCAGTTACAACCCCGGTGTCAAAGTTGACGAAACAGTTCGCAGTGCGCTTGCGCAGTGGGCGCCGGTCTGGGTGGTCGTTGACGGCAGCACGGACGGTAGCACCGACCGTCTGCTGGCAATGGCCGCAGACGATGCGCGCTTGCGTGTCGTGGTGTTGCCGCGCAATGTGGGCAAGGGTGCCGCGGTGCTGCACGGCATTGAGCTGGCTGCGGCCCAGGGGTTCACGCATGTGCTGACCATGGACTCCGATGGGCAGCACCCCGCCCACCTGATTCCGGAGTTCATGGTCGCGTCGCTGGCCCAACCCGCTGTCATGGTGCTCGGCGTGCCGGTGTTCGCCGCAGATGCACCGCGCCTGCGTGTCAATGGACGCAAGGTGTCCAATGGATGGGCCGACCTGGAAACCCTGTGGGCCGGCATCGGGGACTCCCTGTTCGGCTTTCGTGTGTACCCGATCGCGCCGCTGCGTGATGTGATGGCCGGGCAGCGCTGGATGCGCCGGTTTGATTTTGACCCGGAAGCGGTGGTGCGCATGTGCTGGCGCGGCGTGAAACCAGTCAACCTGCCGGCCACCGTGAAGTATTTTCGGCCCGACGAAGGGGGGGTGTCGCACTTCAACTACTTGCGCGACAACCTTTTGCTCACCTGGATGCATTCCCGGCTTTTCATCGGGTTTGTGCTGCGCTTGCCGGTGTTGCTGGCCCGGCGCCTGTTTCAGCGATCGTGATGAGTTGAGGCCAGGGCCGCGGAGCCGGGCAGCGACTTGACTGCCTGGTATTCTGAAAATACGCCGGCTTCCAGGTGTTGCCGGACATCCGCCAGGCCCGCCGCGCGCAGCGTGGCCAGCACCTGTTCGGGCGGCACGCAGGCTTCTATGCTGTCCCAGTAGTAGCGCCAGATGGACGCGGTTTCTTTTTGCCGCGAAACGAAGCGCGTCAGCAGCGGTATGACGCCGCGCATGTAGGTTTTGAGCAACCAGCGGCCCCAAGGGCTTTTTGCCTGGGTGATTTCGAGCACGCAGAGCCGTCCACCGGGCTTCAACACGCGTTCAAATTCTGCAAATGCCACCCCCAGGTCGCTGATGTGGCGCAGGGCATAGCCCATGCTTAAAAAATCGAAATGGTTGTCTGGAAACGGCAGGGACTCGGCCCGGCCTTCCACCAGCACCATGGTTTTTGGCAGCTTGCTGGCGGCCATCATGCCGGGGCTGGGATCAAGGCCGGTCACCAGCGTGGGGTCTCCGGTCAAGAGACACGCCTGGGCGGCAACCAGGCCGGTTCCCACGCCCACGTCGAGCACTTTCATGCCGGTTTTCAGGCCGCCGCGAATCAGTGCGTCGCGTCGATAGCGTGAACCGCTGCCCCAGGCCAGGATCGCCTCGATGCGGTCGTAGTCCGGCGCCGTGCTGTCAAAAATCCTGCGCAGATAGGTTTGCCGGTCCTGCTCTGTCTGGTAATACTCGGTCAGCGGGACATGAGGTGCATGCACCGTGGGAGTGTTTTCAGGAATGGTCATGGAGTGCCTTTTTAAATCATGCCGCCGTTGATGGAAATAACCTGGCCGCTGATGTAAGCTGCGCGCTCTGAAGTCAGAAAACTCACGAGGTCGGCGACTTCTTCGGGTCGGCCGGCTCGTTTCATGGGTACCAGCTGCGCGATGGCAGTGGCATCAAAACTGTCCTGGCTCATCGGCGTTGCGATGATGCCGGGCGCGACCGCATTGACCGTGATGCCGCGGCTGGCCACCTCCAGTGCAAGGGATTTTGTGGCCGAATGCAATGCGCCTTTGGCAGCCGAATAATTCACCTGTCCGCGGTTGCCTGCCACTGCGGCGACCGACGTGATGTTGATGATACGCCCCCAGCGCGTACGGATCATCGGCATCATCAAGGGCTGGGTGACATGAAAAAAACCATTCAGCGAGACGTCAATGACCTGTTGCCATTGCCGCAGCTGCATGCCCGGAAAGACCGCGTCGTCATGGATGCCGGCGTTGTTCACGATCACCTGGACCGGCCCCTGCAGCAGCAGGGTTTCCAGGGCAATGGCGGTTGCGGCGGCATCAGTGACATCAAACGCCACAGCCTCCGCATGACCGCCTGCCGCCTGGATGGAGGCCACCAGCGCTAAGGCGGCATCAAGGCCGCGGTTGGCATGCACGATGACGTGAAATCCATCGGCAGCCAGTTGCCGGCAAATGGCCGAGCCAATGGCGCCACTGCCACCGGTGACCAGCGCGCGTTTGAGTACGGAGGCGTTCATGCAGTCCCCTTGGATGGTGCGCCGAGCATCACCACGGCGCGGCCTGACAGAAGCAATGCAGGGCCCGCGTGGACCGTGAACCCATAAAGAATACTGCCGGCGTCGCCGCTCGTGCGCTCGGCATGGATGGTGAGCGCGAGGTTGATGTCGTCGAGTCTTTCGACATGCAGGGTGACGCCGCGAACGCTGACCAGGTAGCCGAAGGGGGCGGCATCGCCGGCCTGCGGGTGATTTTCCTGGGTACCGGCCACGGCTTCCGAGATCAGTGCGCCATGCACGGCCATGGCTTGCGCCGCATATTCAATCCCGCATGCGGCGCCCAGCCTTCCGTAGGCACGCAGGGGATTGCCGGCAGCGCGGTGGCTCGTGGCTTCGCAAGAAATTTGACTGTTGTCCCACGCCGTGACGCGTTCAAGCAGGCACATGCTGCCTTGATGGGGAATACGGCGCGCGATCTCGTCGTGCCCAAGGCTCAAAGGCGCGCTGCAGGCCTTGGTGGGCATCAGGCCTGCAAGTATCACGGTGCCACCTGCAGGGCCAGCTGCCGGCCGTCAAGGTAGTCCAGCACGATCCGGCCGCTTTGCTGCCGCGCGATGCTGCGCAGTAGAGGCAGGCAGCGTGCCGCAGGAATGTCTGTGCGCAGCTGTTCGAGCGCGGCGTCATCGAGCCGGTCGGCAGGCAAGGCCGTCAGGCAGTTGTCTGGTTCCAGCGTCCACTGCGCCTGGCTGCGTTCACTGCGGTGGGGTGTCAGCACCAGTCCCAGGCCGAAGGTGTCGGGAATGGGGCGTGTGCTGTACAGCGGCTCCGGGTAATCGGTGTCATAAGCGACCAGCAGCACGGGTATCTGGTCCACCGCTACCTGGGTCATGGCCTCCAGCAGGCCTGCCGAAAAACTTGCATCGCGCGCGCAAAGCACCGAGGACGAAACCATCGAGCCGCTTGAAATGCTCCAGTAGCCGGAGGCGGCGTTGTGCACTGAATTGTGAAAGCGCGTCGGGGAGATCAGCCTGTCGCTGGAGGCCAGCGCATTGCAGATTTCGTGGCAATTGACGGCGTCGCCGCTGGAAGATGAAAACACGGATGCCAGCATGGCAGCTTGCAGGCCCGAAGCTGCAACCGCTTCCTCGCTCACTGCCAGCGACACCTTGACCACCGCGCCGGCCCGGCGGCGTTCGGCCTGCGGCAAAGCCATGGGTGGCGGAAGAACGCAGCGCGTGGCTTGATAAGCGGTGCTGCCTTTGAGATATTCGCGCCCTTGCGCCCACCCCGCCAGTCCGGGGCCCAGCAGCCCGATACCTTCGACAAAAACCGTCAGCGCTGTTGCGGATGGGGATTGTGCTTGTGTCATGTCGGAACCTTAACCGGCACGGCCAAAAATCAGGCTGCAATTGGTTCCGCCGAAGCCGAAGGAATTGCTGAGCACATGCCGGGGGGCGGCCTCCTGGTTGTCCATGAGGTAGTTGACGGCCAGGGCCGGGTCGCGCTCGTGGGTGTTGATGCCGCCGGGCAGCAGGCCGTGCTGCAATGCGAGCGCGCAGATCACGGCTTCAAGCCCGCCTGCGGCGCCCAGCGTGTGGCCGGTGGCGCCCTTGGTGGAACTGCAGGGGGTGCCAGGGCCGAACAGCCCGGACACTGCCTTGGCTTCCGCGGCATCGTTGCTTTGTGTGGCTGTGCCGTGCAGGTTGATGTAGTCGATCCCGGCCGTGGTGAGGCCGGCCATATCCAGGGCCTGCTGCATGGCCAGCCGTGCACCCAGGCCGTCGGGATGGGGGGAGGACATGTGGTGGGCGTCGCTGGATTCGCCGACGCCCAGCAGCAGCACGTCACCTGGGGCGGGTTGTGCCGGCGTGGGCTCCAGCAGGGCGAAAGCGGCAGCTTCGCCAATGGTGATGCCGTTGCGCGCGGCGTCGAATGGCCTGCAAGCCTGGGGGGAAATCAGACCCAGCGAGTTAAAGCCATACAAGGTTGTGAGACACAGCGAATCTACCCCGCCGACCACGGCAGCATCGATCAGACCCGCCCGCATCATCCTTCGCGCTGAAGCGAACACCTTGGCACTGGATGAGCAGGCTGACGAGACGACGGCGGCCGGGCCGGTCAGCCCAAGGTACTGGCGCGTGAAATCAGCGACAGAAAATGTATTGTGTGTTGTGCTGTAAATGAAATCGGGGGGCAGGGCGCCGGTTCCCGGGTCGCGCCGGCGATAGGCCAGTTCGGTTTGCAAAATGCCCGATGTACTGGTGCCGATGAAGACCCCCACGCGGTGCGCGCCGTATTTTTTGCTGGCGGCTGCCGCCGCTTCAGTAAAGCCGTCCTGTTGAAGCCCCAGCAGGGCGAGCCGGTTGTTGCGGCAGTCGAAGCGGGCCCATTGCGCAGGAAGCTGCACGCTGTCCGTGCCCGTGACCTCGCCTGCAAAGGTCGGCAGGTCGACTGTGTCGAACGTGCATGGGGCGAGCCCGCCCCGCCGCGTACGCAACGCGTCGAGAGTTTGTGCAAGACCGCGACCCATGCTGCTGGTTGCGGTGAAGTGGGAGAGCCAAAGTGGATACAGAGAAAAAACCAATCTGAAGAAAAAGACACTTTAGCAAATCAGGTGGAAAATCCGGCGCCGTTGCGATGCCGGACACCAGCTGTTACTTGCCTGCGGTGTGCTGTTTGTGAAGATACAGGGACAACCAGGCTGCCACCCCCCCGAGGAGCAGGCCCCCGGCTACGTCCACCGCGACGTGCTGCCTTGTGGCCAGTGTGGAATAGGCAATGCCGAAACACCAGAGCGCGTTTACCGCCAGCAACCACGCGGGTACGGAGAATCGGCGCAGCAGATGGTGCAGCCAGATGCCCGAAAAAAAGGCTGTTGCCACATGAAGCGAAGGGCAGGCGTTGCCCGACGCATCCATGTTTTTCAGGAAAAGCATCTGAGGGTATTTCGGCCAGTCAATGTCTGGAGCGGGTGCGGCCGTGGGCCAGAAATAAAACACCAGCAGGCCCGCCAGGCAGGTCAGCGCAATGGCGCCGCCATAGCGCAAGAGTTCACGCCGGTCACCAAAGAAGAGGGGTGGCAGCGAGACATAAACCCACAGCGAGAGGTAAACCGGCAAGGCCAGTGGTTCAAAACCGATGAGGTGGTCGGGCCAGGTGAGAGGCATCACCGCGATCGGAAAGGCCGGGTGCTTGAGCAGGTAAAAGTAGGCGCCAAAAAATACGCCGATGAAAAGCATCGTCCCGATGGCTTTCAGATAGATGTGCTGAAAGACGACCCGTCCCATGTGTGACCACGGGCCTTGCCGGGTTTGCACGGGATTCATGCGAGGGCCTGCTGCAGGGTCACGGTGCGCAGGTCGGCCGCTGCAATGGACTCCAGCAAGGCGGGCAGGACATCCAGGATGACCGGAACACCTTGCGGTGTGCGTGCCGCATTGCCGTCATGCAACAGCAGGATGGCGCCGGCTTGCAGCCCGGCCGTGAGTTTGCGTTTTACACGCTCGGCATTGGCGACGCGGGTGTCGAAGCCGCGCACGGACCAGCTGGCGAGCTTCAGGCCGAGCCGGGCCAGTACAGGATCAAGAAAGGGGTTGCGCAGGCCGGCGGGAGCGCGAAAGAAGAGAGGCCGCTGGCCTGTCAGGCCGCTCAGTGTGTTTTGCGCTGCCTGCAACTCGCGAAACATGCTGCGCGGGCCCGTCAGGGCAAAGTAGTGGCGGTGGTGCTGGCTGTGGTTTTCAACGGCATGTCCGCGCCGCACCAGCTCGCGGCACAACTCGGGATGGCGGGCGGCTTTGTCACCGACGCAAAAAAAGGTCGCGCGGGCCGCATACCGGTCGAGCAGGTCCAGGACTTTGGGTGTCACGGCGGGGTCGGGGCCGTCATCGATGGTCAGGGCGATTTCCCGCCTGGCGACGGAGGCCTGGGGCAGGCGGGTCCAGTTGGGGCCCAGCCACTGGCTGCGGGGCCACATACCCACGACGGTAAGCAACAGATGGTTGAGGACCACGGCGGCAAGCGCCCAGCGCCACCAGCCGGAATCAACAAGAACGGCCGCAAGTGCCGCCGCGTGTAGCGCGATGCTCGCACGTACCAGGATGCTGGGCTTCCACCGGAGGTCAGGCATGGGGCTTCCTGGCAAAAATTGCGGCATAGACCAGCGCCAGGATGACGCCCGGTGCAACGGTGACACCCATGGCCTGCAGGATGGATACTTTGGAAAATGCGAGCAGGCCAAACCCTGCGACGGTAGTCAGATTGGCCAGCAGCATGGACGCCAGGGTTCTGGGCGCTATCGGGGCATGGGGATCGGGCCGGTCAAAAAACAGCGCGTAGTTGGAGCCCACGGCCACGACCAGCAACAGGCCCACCAGGTGCAGAATGATCAGTTGCTGGCCCAGCAGGGCCAGCCCGGCCGTGACTGTGACGACCGCGGCCGCCAGCGGCGCAATGATCCGCAGCACCCGGGAAGGGGAGCGGAAAACCACCAGCAACAGGGCCACGAGGACTGCCAGCCCGCCCAGTGACAGCACGATGGCTTCGTGCAGGTAGCTGGAATACAAACGGTCAGACTCGGTTTTCATGTCGACAAAAAGTACGCCAGGCAAGGGCTTGGTGGCCAGCGCGGCACGAATGTTGTCGGCGTCGATGTTTCGTCCCTGGGACGCAGTCAAAGGTAGCAGGGCGCTCCAGCGGCCGTCCTTACCAATGAGCAGTGCAGCCAGGGCCATGGCCATCGAGGTTTTTTCAAGGTCGGCTGGTTGCAGCAAGGGCTGGCTGCGGGCGGCAGCGACCTCTGCCAGGAAAGGTGAAAACACCCCCGGGCGCACTGGCAGCCCTTGCGTGGCCTGGGTCATGCGGGCCTGCAACACCTCAGCAGCGGGCAGGCTGGCCTGGCGGGCGCGTTGCGTGGCCACGCTGGGGAGGTAGCGGCTGGGGCTCTCAAACCCGGCAATTTCACCGCGCTCGACCTGTGCCTGGAGCAGGGTTGAAACCTGTTCGGCGGTCTGGAGTACCGACTCCTGGCTGGTGCCGGAAACCACCACCACATAGCGCACGTCAGGCGCTCCCATATCGGCACGCAGGCTTTCATCCAGCGCCACATCGGCTTGCGAGACCGGGCTGAGCGAGGAAATCTTGTCGTTGAACAGGCTGGCGTGATTTCCCGCAAGGACGGCACAGGCGGCTATCAGCAGGGCCGCGGCAGGCCATCGCAACAAGGCCGCATGTTGCACCAGCCCCTCCAGCGCCCGCCCGATGGCCGACACATCATGGATGCGGAAATGGCGCGGTAGCAGATGCGGCAGTACATAGCGGGTCACGGCGGCGGCCACGACCAGGCCGGCAATCGAATACAGGCCGAGTTGCGCCAGGCCCGGAAAGCCCGAGAACAAGAGAGAGGCAAAACCGGCTATGGAGGTCAGAACGCCGAGCCGGACGGTCGGCCAGAAGCGCTTGACCCAATGCGCCTGGTCGGCGCCTGCATCTTCGGACTGCACAAAAAGATAGATGGAGTAGTCCACAGCTTCGCCGATCAGCGCTGTGCCGAAGCCCAGTGTGATGCCGTGCACCGACCCAAAACCCAGGCTGACTGCGGCAATCCCCGCCAGCGCGCCGCTCAGCACGGGCAAAAATCCGAGCAAAAGGGCGCTGACAGAACGGTAAACCAGCAGTAACAGCGTCGCGATCAGCACCACGCTGATCAGCGAGAGGTGGCTCACCTGGCTTTGAATGGTTTCGCGGGACGTGACCGAAAATACGCCAGGGCCTGTCATGACGAAGCTGGCACCAGCTGAGGAACCGCCCGCCGCATCGAAGGCCTGGCGAATCGCGGCCATGGCACGTTGCTGGGCATCGGTGTCAGAGCCTGCTGCGTGGGTCTGCAGCAGCATCAGTGCCCGCTTGCCGTCACGGGAAGTCCAGGCGCCATGGGCCTGTTGCGGCTGGCTTCCGCCGTTGAGCTGGCCCAGCAACTGCACCATTTCGCCGGTAGGGTCGCGGGGCAGCAGGGCCTTGACCATCAGGCCTGCGGGCGAAGCGAGCAATTCGATGCTGTCAGTGAGGGCCGTGTGCAACCCATCCGCGCTGAATCGTTCCGGCGTCACTGAAGGGCTCAGCAGATAGCGATGGTTGAGCAGGAAATTGCGGTCCCGCTCGCTATTGACGGGTTCGCCATTCGCCACGCTGGCAAAAGCGGAATCGGTGCGCAGCTGCTGCGCCATTTTTTTGGAAAGCGCTGCACGTTGAGGGGCGTCGGAGCCTTCTATGCCTACCAGGACAAGGCGCGAGGCCAGGCCGTCGGTCAGCTGGTCCATCAGCAGTTGTTGCTCGGGTGTGGGAGTACGCGGCAAAAACGCCGACAGGTCGGTCGTGAACTGTGTGCGGCTGATGACAATGCCGCAACCGATCAGGAATGCCAGCCATACCGCAATGGCTGCCATGCGGCCGCGTGCGCCGTTCATCACGGGGCGGCCACTTGCTCGATGGTCATGGTGGAGCTGTCGCCATCGGCCTGGGCGATGTCGATGTTGCGCAACTGGTCACGCACACCCGTAATGCGGATGCGTTGGATCACCGCCTGCATTTTGGGATCGACGGGCTGCAATTGCAGGGTCCAGCGTTCGGCCGTGCCTTCGAGGCTGAGCCGGTAGTTGCGCTCCAGGGCGCTGCGGTCGCCCGCCAGGGTGCCGCGAATGCTGTCAATGAATGCGGCCAGCTCGGGGTACGCCTGGAGCCGCAACTGGTATTTTTGCTTCCCGCGTTCAATCACCAGTTCTCCGCCGTTCACCACCATGGATTCAGGCTTCGGTTTGAGCGTCCGCTTTTCCAGCCGGTCTGGCGCGGTATAGAGCAGTTCCCCGGACGATTCCACCGGTTTGTCGAGCAACGCAATGCTCTTTTTTTCGACGAAGGTGGCGCGGCCCGACTTGGTTTGCGCCAGCGAATCCATCAGTTGCTGAAGGTCCCAGGCGGCCAGCGCTGCCGGGCTCAATGCGGCCAACACCAGACCCACCACAACTGCGGCCACCGCGAAGACGGGCCGTGACGGCTGTTGCGTGATGTGCGATGAGGCGGGGGTGGATGTTTGCTGAATAAGGTGTGTCATATGCTCAGGTGTTTTGTTCGGGCTGGCCGGACTGCCGCGGCGCAGGTCGCCAGAAATCAAAAAAATTGAACCAGTTGTAAGGCGCGCTGCGGCAGTATTGCGCCATCAGTGCAGCATAGCGCGTCATGGCGGATTGCACCGCCGCTGTGCGGCCGCGCGAAGGTAGCGTCGAGAAATCCGCCAGAGGTTCGAAATGAATGTCATAACGATTGCCGCCGCGGTACAGCCCCGTCATGAACAACACGGGGCGTTTCAGTATGGCGGCCATGCGAAAAGGACCCAGCGGCAGCTCGGCGGCGTCTCCGAGGAACTCGATGGAATAGGTGTCGTCCTTACCCAGTGACCGATCACCCAGCATGCCGACGACGGCACCCTCATCCAGCAGTTCGTGCACCCTGATCATGGAATCGATATGTCCCAATGCCACGACGTCCAGCTGCGCTTTGGGATTGATGGCGCCCATCGCCGCGTTGATTTTCCGCGCGTTTTCCTCGTACATCACCATGGCAATGCGCAGGCCCGGTTGCTGGCGCCCGATGGCCCGCAGAACTTCAAAACTGCCCAGATGGGCGCCGATGAGGAACACGCCTCTTCCGTCAGCCACCACCTTGTCGATCAGTTGCTGGTTGTGCACCCGGATATCAAACAGCTCGAAGCGGTCATTCAGCAGGTAAACACGGTCGTGAATGGCAGAAGCAAAACTCAGGAAATGCCGGAACAGATGACGCCAGCCGACCGCAGCGGGCGACGGCAGGTCGAACACGCGCCGCAAGTAGTTTCGCGACGTCCGGCGCGCCGCCGGCGCGAAAATAAGGAAATAGGCTGCAATCCCGTAAAGGACGATGCGGCTGGCGCTACGGCCCAGGTTCAGCGAGATCCCGGTCATGACACGCAGCATGAAGCCGTTGCTGCGTTCCGGGAGCTGCTGCCATTCGGCGCCGGATGTCGCATTGGCTCCGCGTGGCGTGTTCATGGCTGCGGCGATAGCAGCAAGGTTCCGGTGGCAACTTTTCGGTCGCCGCTGGAAATGTCAAAGCGCGTGCTGCCGGAGGCGGTGGTGCTGCAGGAGATGGTCAGCGTCTCACCGGGCCCCACCGTGCTGAGGAATTTCGCCGAGCTGATCTGGCAGACCTCCGGGGCATGGCTGGTACGCGCCTGCTGTACGGCATGTATGGCAGCGTCGAGCAGCACCACACCGGGAACAATGGGTGTACCGGGGAAATGCCCGGCAAGCGCCGGATGGTCAGGGGCGATGGAAAACCGGGTTTCGCCCGGAACGGGAGATTTCTTTTGAAGATGGTCGCGCGCCAGGGTAACCAGCGTATCGCGCGGCAATTTCCCGGTGCTGTTGCGTGGCAGGCTGCCCAGCAGCACGAGGGGCCGCGGGATGAAGATGGCGTCAATCCGCTCCCTCAGTGCCGCCAAAAGGGCCGGCGCCGTCAGGCCCGGTGCCACAACGAAAGCCATCAACCGGACCACGGTGTCGCCGGAACCCTCGTCCGGCATGAAGAAGGCGCCGTCCATCACGCCCGGTATGGCGTGGAGCTGATGGTTCAGGTAGCCCAGCGAGCTTCGCTTGCCCGCGATATTGATCAGGTCGGCAGTCCGGCCGTGCAAAAGAAATTGTGTGTCCGACACCGACTCCAGTTCATCGGCCAGCGGGGTGGGTTGGTCGACATGGCCGCCTGAGGCCCAGGTCTGGCCTTGCCTGATGCTCAGCGTGACGTCCGGAAAGAGTGTCCACGCCAGGGCCTCGGTCATGCGTCGCGTGGCGATTTGTCCCGTTTCGGTGGAGCCGTAGATTTCCAGCAGAGGAACCTGCAGCCGGGCTTCGGTGGCCAATGCCAGCTGGGGTGGCAGGGGTGCCGTGGCGGACAGCACGAGGTCAACCTGCGGAATGTCCAGGCCTGAAGCCAGCAGCGCTTTCAAATGCACGGGCGTGGTCACCAGCATGCGGGGGCGCTCCGCTTGCGCCAGTGCGGCGCAGATATCGGCCGGATAAAACGGATGGGCCGCGACCAGAATGGCGCCACTTTGCAAAGGCTGCAACACGGTGGATTCGAAGCCGAACATGTGCTGCGGCGGCACCGTCGCCACGATGCTGTGCTTGCGGCCATCCAGCAAGCCGAGCCGGCCGGCTTCAGCCCGCGTGCTGCGAACCAGCCCGCCCCAGCTTTTACGGTGCGCCACCGGGGTGCCGGTCGAGCCGGATGTGAACATGATGGTGGCAATGCGCGATGCGGGAATTTGCGGAATATCGCACTGCGTGCCAGTTGCGGTTCCTGGCGGACGTGGCGTCATCGCATCCGTCCAGCTCAGTAACGGCAGGGCCAGAGACTGTGGTTGGTCCGCGAGGCAAAACACGTCGGGTGCAAAGCTGCGGACCTGTTTCACCATTTCCGGCGTCAGCGTGGGTGGCAGCAGGCTGACCTTGTCTGCCAGCAGGGCGGCCGCCATACCCACGGCAAATCGGTAGCGGTCTGCGCAGACATTGAGAACATGCTTGCCTGAGGGCAGGGCCGCCGCAAGCTGCCTGACATCGGCCAGAAAATGTTCAACGGTAACGGCCTGGCCATGGCTGCAAGCCACAACGTCTTCAGCCCGGGTGTGCGAGATCAGCGGAAACGTCGTCATGGCCGGCGCGCGCGGCTTTCTGCGGAAGCCTGCCGGTAGGCGCGAATGGCCTCCAGCGGACCGGCACGATCTGCTGCCGGCAATGCGTAGCAGCGAACGGCATATTCCGCTGCAAACATCAGTGCGAGCAGGGGAATGCCCAGAAGATTGGCAAAAGTGGACCACACAGCAATGGGCGCCAGCCAGAACAGCAGTAATGAAAAGCCCGCAATGATTCCGAAATACAAGGCCCACGCCAAGGTGGCCGACCGCGTGTACGAAACAAGCGCAGGCGAAAGCTCGCCATGCACGATGCGGGCAAACTGCGCAATCATCGGTGTGCGTCCTTGCACGAGTGTGCGGCCGAAAGTTCCGCATAGCAGGGCATATGTGCCCGCATGCTGAAGCAGGAAAACCCAGTTGTAATGGGTGATCAGCCATTCCCTGAACAGATAAAACCCGAGGCAGGCTACACCACAAAGGGCCAGCATGACAGGGCGCTGCGGTGAACGCCAGGCCAGGACAACGGCCAGCACCAGCAGCGGAAGCACGGCGACCAGCGCCTCAAGCAAGCCCGGCGCCGTCGATGCCGCGGCCAGATGGGAAAGCACGGCGTAGCCGATTCCCAGAGCCGCGATGCCGCCCCAGCGACAGGCTTGGGTAAACCGTGTCGCCAGCACAGCTGTCACTGGGTTCGCCAGGCGGCAATATGGTCGCCCAGGCTTCGCAGCGAATGAAAGATGGCGTGGTTGTCTTCGTGGTCCGCCCTGAGCTGCAGGCCATAGTGCTTGGAGACAACCAGCGCAATTTCCAGGATGTCGATGGAATCCAGCCCCAAGCCGTCGCCGTAGAGCGGTTCGTCGGGTTGTACATCGTCGGCGCTCACCTCAAGGTTGAGGGCGCTCACCACCAGTTCCGCGACCTCGCGCAGCAAGGCTGCATCAGCCGATGTGGAAGAGGTTTTTACGGTGGATTCAGGCATAGTTTTATTACTAGTTATTACCAGGTGCGAAAACAGTTCGGTCGGGGCCGCTGCATGCATGCGACTCCCTGCGCAGTGCGGAAATTTTAGCTGAGGCTATACGGCTCAAGCCTTCATCGCGGCCTTTGCCTACAACGGCTGGTGCTAGAAGGGTGCGTCCGGTGTGGTATCGGGGCGTGCCGCGGGGGCCTTGATCTTTTTGGCGGTCAGCTTTGGTTTGTCTGCGGGCTGGGCGGTGGTGTCGGCGGTCTCGGTGCTCACAGTGTCTTCCTGCAGGGTCTGACGTACCGTGGCTTTGTCGCCGGCGCCGGCAAATTTGCTGTATTTACCCAAAGTGGCCACCATCTGCCCGTAAATGCGCGGATTGCCGGCCACGCATTCGCCGTGGTCGATGAAGTCGGCCTCGCCGGTGAAGTTACCGATCAGGCCGCCGGCCTCGGTGACCAGCAGTGAGCCGGCCGCCACGTCCCAGGGCTTGAGGCCGGTTTCAAAAAAGCCGTCGCTGAAGCCCGCTGCCACGTAGGCCAGGTCCAGCGCCGCAGCGCCCGGGCGGCGCACGCCGGCGCACTGGCTCATGACTTCACCGAGCATGTTGAGATAGCTTTTGAGCTTGTCGCCGGGGCGGTAGGGGAAACCGGTGGAGATCAGACATTCCTGCAGGCGGGTGCGCTTGGCCACACGGATGCGGCGGTCGTTCATGTAGGCGCCGCGGCCTTTGGTGGCGCAAAAAATGTCGTTGCGGGTGGGGTCGTACACCACGGCTTGCTCGACCTTGCCCTTGACGGCCAGCGCGATGCTGACGCAATAGACGGGAAAGCCGTGGATGAAGTTGGTGGTGCCGTCCAGCGGGTCGATGATCCACACGAAGTCGGAGTCTTTGGCGCCATGCTCGCTGCCGGATTCTTCGGCCAGGATGCCGTGGCCGGGGTAGGCGGTCAGCAGGGTTTCGATGATCGCCGCTTCAGCGGCCTGGTCGATTTCGGTGACAAAGTCGTTGGTCTGCTTGACCGAAATGCGAACCGATTCGACGTCAAGCGCCGCACGGTTGATGATGGCGCCTGCAGCGCGCGCGGCCTTGATGGCCACGTTGAGCATGGGGTGGAGATTGCTGGACATAACTTGTAGGGAAGAGCGGAACGAACCGGCGCCGGCGATGCGGGCGGCGGGCAATGCCGGTATTTTCCCATAAACGCGATACGACCCTTTCCAGTCCCCTTTCAACCCCTCCTCAAGGGCGATATCGCGTCCCAATCGTCCAGAAACCTGTTCTAGGCGCCTTCCGCGATCAGGAAATCTGCGTCTGCATGTTGCTGGCGTATCGCCCGGGCCGCCTGGTATTCAGGGCTGGCATAACAGGCCCTGGCGGTCACCATGTCGGCAAACTCCACGACGACGTTGCGCTCGCGCGAGCTGCCCTCCATGCATTCGTACGCGCCGCCGCGCACCAGAAAGCGCGCCCCGAACTTCTCGAAGGCCGGCCGCGCCGCCGTGAGGTAACGAGGATATTCCTCGATATTGCGCACCGAGACGCGCACGATCCAGTAAGCCTTTGCCATTCTTGTTCCTTGGGTGGTGTGAAGTGATGAAGGCTGGACGATACGCGTGACAATTCATTCTGAAAAATGAATAATAAAGATAATTAATATCTTTTCAAGAGATCATGGAGCTGAGCGACCTGGTTATTTTTCGTGCCGTGGTGGAGGCGGGCGGTGTGACACGTGCCGCCGAGCGCCTGCACCGCGTGCAATCCAACATCACGACGCGTATCCGTCAGCTGGAGGAAAAGCTCGGCGTGCCGCTTTTTATCCGTGAGGGCAAGCGGCTGCACCTGTCGCCAGCCGGGCAGGTGTTGCTGGACTATGCCGGGCGCCTGATCAGCCTGGCTGACGAAGCACGCGATGCGGTGCAGGGCGGGCAGCCGCGCGGCGCATTTGTGCTTGGCGCCATGGAAAGCACTTCGGCTGTGCGGTTGCCGGCCCCTCTGAGCGATTTTGTGCGTCTCTATCCGGAGGTCAGGCTTGCGCTTAAAACCGGCAACCCGCAGCAACTGGCCGCAGCTGTGCTGGCGGGAGAGATGGACGCGGCGCTGGTCACTGGGGCTATTGCGGAGGGTCCCTTTGAACGAGAGGCGATTTACACCGAGGAACTGGTCATTGTTGCGAGTGCCGGGCACCCGCCCATTACGGCAATCCACAGTGAGCCTCCGCGTGCCATGGTGGCTTTCGAAAAGGGCTGCCCGCATCGCGCGCGGCTGGAAGCCTGGTACTTGCTGAAAAACAGCATGCCGGTGCAGACGATTGAAATCACGTCCTACCATGCCATGCTGGGCTGCGTGGTGGTGGGCATGGGCATTTCGCTGGTGCCGCGCAGCGTGCTGGCAACCTTTCCGGAGCGGGGCCGGCTCAGCATCCACGCATTGCCGCCGGGCAGCGACTGCGCCCAGACTGACCTGATCTGGCGCAAAGGGGCGAAGTCGCCGAAGGTGGAGGCATTGCTCCGCGTCCTGAAGCCGCCGGCATAGGACAATCCAGCTCCATGCACACGCGATTCATCCTGATCAATACCAGCCATGCCGGCAATGTGGGGGCCACGGCCCGTGCCATGAAAACCATGGGCTTTGACGACCTGGTGCTGGTGGCGCCGCGCTGGGCCAATGTGCTCAACCGCGAAGAAACCATCCAGCGGGCCAGCGGGGCGCTCGACGTTCTCAAAAACGCCCGCATTGTGGCCACCCTGGACGAAGCCGTGGACGGCATGGCGCACCTGTGCGCCACCGCCATGACGCCACGCGACTTTGGCCCGCCCACGCGGGCGCCGCGCCAGCACTTTGCGCAGCTGCTGGGCCTGGCAGGTCTGCTATCAAAAGAGGAGCTGCTTGCGCTTTCCCCTATTGGGCAGAAGCCCGATTCCGTTGCTTTTTTGTTTGGTTCCGAGCGTTTTGGCATGCAGAACGAGGACGTCTACCGCTGCCATGTGGCGCTGAGCATTCCGACCGACCCGAAGTTCGGCTCGCTCAACCTGGGCGCGGCGGTGCAGCTGATTGCCTATGACTGGCGCCAGGCGCTGGGCGGTTTCAGCGTGCAGCCCGCCACGGCGGAGCCGACGCTGGCCGACGCGGCCGCAGTGGCGGGCATGCTCAGGCACTGGGAAGAGGCCTTGACCGGCATCGGCTTCCTGGATCCGGCCTCGCCCAAAAAACTGATGCCGCGGCTTAATCAGTTGTTCAACCGTGCGCAGCTCAGCCCCGAAGAGATCCACATTCTGCGCGGCGTGGCCAAAGCCATGCTGCAGAAGGCCTCCGAAGCCAGGGGCAAAAGCGTGGTCCCAGCAAGCAGCTCACAGCCTCAGTAGACTTCGCCTATGTTTTCCCGACTTCGCTCAGACATTCAGTGCATTCTCGACCGCGATCCTGCCGCCCGTACGGCCTGGGAAGCACTGACCTGCTACCCCGGCGTGCATGCGCAGGTGCTGCACCGCCGGGCGCACTGGTGCTGGAACCACGGTTTCAAGTGGCTGGGCCGTTTCATTTCACATTTTTCACGCTGGGTGACTGGCATTGAAATCCACCCTGGCGCCAAAATTGGTGAACGCGTGTTTTTCGACCATGCCATGGGGGTTGTCATCGGCGAAACCGCTGAAATCGGCGACGGCTGCACGATCTACCAGGGCGTGACTTTGGGCGGCACCTCGCTGTACAAAGGCACCAAACGCCACCCGACCCTGGGCCGCGATGTGGTGGTGAGTGCGGGGGCCAAGGTGCTTGGCGGTTTCCTGGTGGGTGACGGTGCCAAGATTGGCAGCAACGCAGTGGTGATCAAGCCCGTTCCGGCAGGCGCCACGGCGGTGGGCATCCCGGCGCGCATCATTCCTTCCAAGACCGGGGAAAGCGCCGACGTCACCATTACCCAGTTTTCGGCTTATGGCATCACGCAAGAGGATGACCCGCTGTCGCAAGCCATGCGCGGGCTGATCGACAGCGCCGCCGGCCAGGAGCACCAGATCGCCCTGCTGTGGCAAGCGATTGAGAAACTCTCCGGACCGCAGACAGCCATGAGCAAGGATTGCGTGCCGCAGGACGCCGCGCTTACGGAAACCTTTGAGGCCGACAAGCTCAATCAGCTGGTCGGTAAATAAGGCAGTGAGACAGGCGGGCGAATAAGACGGGCAAAAAAAAGGAAGGGCGAGCCCTTCCTTTTTTGTTTTCGCCGGTGGGCTTCAGTTGATCAGGCGAAGCGCGAACGGCACGCGGAAGGCCTTGCCATTGGAGGCGCCCAGCGCGCCCATGACGCAGAACACCAGGTGGCAGATGCCCAGCGCCGCGAACACCAGAAAGCCGATCAGCACAAAAGTCAGGATCAATGCCGCCACATAGCCGATGGTCGCGGTGATTGACCAGTTGAGCGCTTCCTTGGACTGGTCCAGGATATAGGCGTCGTCCTTTTTCACCAGGTAGACAATCAGCCCCGGAATGAAACCCAGAAACAGGGTTCCGATCCAGATCAGCACGGCGGTGTTTTTCGATTCCTTGCTCGGCGTTTCAATCAGGTCGTCCATCCCAGCTCCTCGTGTTGTAAAGCCCGAATACTACGTGAGAAAGAGGCCAGGCCCAAACTGGCGAGCGGCAAGGTTCAGCGCGGCGGGCGTATGGCGCTTTTGGGCCTGAAGGCCTGGCACACCGCTTCATCGGTTTCCAGGTAAGGGCCGCCGATCAGGTCGATGCAATAAGGCACGGCGGCGAAGATGCCCGCCACAGCCTGGGAGCCGTCGGCGTTTTTGAGCCCTTCCAGGGTTTCGGCAATCGATTTGGGCTGGCCCGGCAGGTTCATGATCAGGCATTTGTCGCGTATGACGGCGCACTGCCGCGACAGGATGGCCGTCGGGACAAACTTCAGGCTGATCTGCCGCATCTGCTCGCCAAAACCCGGCATTTCCTTGTGGGCAACAGCCAGCGTGGCTTCAGGCGTCACGTCGCGCAGCGCGGGGCCAGTGCCGCCGGTCGTCAGCACGAGCGAGCAGCCGGTGTCGACCAACTCAATCAATGCGGCGCTGATACCCGCCTGCTCGTCGGGGATCAGGCGCTCTTCAAAGGTGATGGGGTTGCGCAGGGCGCGGGTGAGCCAGTCCTTGAGTGCCGGCAGGCCTTTGTCGACATAGACGCCGGCGGATGCGCGGTCGCTGACCGAGACAATACCGATCTTCACCGCGTCAAAGGCGCTGCTCACGCTTCCGGCTCCTCGCCATCTTCAGGACCTCGTGCCATGCCTTGCCTGACCAGCTGAAAAATCTCGCGGTAGGACTTGCCGTGCCGCGGCGCTTCGCCGGGTTTTTCGGGCTTGGCGTCCTTGCGGGCCTGGCGGATCAGCGCGCGCAGTTGCTGGGAGTCGGTGCCGGGGTGTTCTTCGAGCCAGGCGCCCAGCGCGGCGTCGTCGGCGATCAGCCTGTCGCGCCACTGCTCGGCCAGGTGCAGGGCCAGCGTCAGGTCGGCCGATCCGTTGAGCTGCTCATTGATGGCTTCGCGGATGGGGTCAGGGTCCAGCGGGCGCATCAGCTTGCCGATGAACTGCATCTGGCGGCGTCTGCCCTCGAAGTTGGTAATTTTTTTGGCATCGGCGATCGCGTCGCGCAGCTTGTCGGGCAGGTCCAGGCGCGCCATCAAATCGGCGCGCAGGGTCAGCAGCGCTTCACCGAGCGCCTGTTTTTCGTCGGCCTCGGCCTTGAGCTGGGTTTTGCTGGGCGGGCCGACTTCTTCAAGCGCGATTTCCTCGGGTTTGACGAAGCGGCCGTTGGACCAGTAGCCCTTGATGGCCTTGGGAGTCTTGTTGTTCATAGCAGTCAGTATCATAGCTACCCATATGACCCAAAAAGCTTCTTCTCGCGCCAGCGGCGCAACACGCAGTGCTTCCCGCCCCGTCCCGGGCCCCAAGAGCCAGTCAGCCCAGCCCGAATCCGGTTTCAGCTACCACCGCGATTTTTTCGAGGAACTCGTCGACAGTGCCCTTGGCCATGCCAAAAAACTGGGGGCCACCGATGCCGCCGCGGAAGCCTCCGAAGGCTGCGGGCTCTCAGTCAGCGTGCGCAAGGGCGAGCTTGAAAACGTCGAGCGCAACCGTGACAAGTCGCTGGGCATCACCGTCTACATCGGCAAAAAGCGCGGCAATGCCGCCACCAGCGACTTTTCCAAGGCGGCGATTGAACAGACCGTGAAAGCGGCATACGACATCGCGCGTTTCACGGCGGAAGACGAAACCTCCGGCCTGCCCGATGACCGCGACATCGCGCGCGTGCATCCGGCGCTCGACCTCTTTCATCCCTGGTCCATCAATTCGGAAGAAGCCGCCCAGCTCGCCCTGCAGTGCGAAGCCGCCGCCCTGAGTACCAGCCGCCTGATCACCAACAGCGAAGGCGCCGGTGTGTCGGCGCAGCAAAGCCATTTTTTCAGTGCGCATACCAAGGGCTTTCGCGGCGGTTACGCCAGTTCGCGACACAGCATCTCGGTGGCGCCGATTGCGGGCAAGGGCGACCAGATGCAGCGCGATGCCTGGTACAGCTCCATGCGTGATGCAGGTGAATTGGCGGCCCCCGAAGCGGTAGGCCGCTATGCCGCCGAGCGTGCACTGGCACGGCTCAAGAGCCGCAAAATCCCGACCACGCAATGCCCGGTGCTGTTCGAGTCGCCGCTGGCAGCGGGCCTGCTGGGCGGCTTTGTGCAGGCCGTGAGCGGCGGCGCGCTGTACCGCAAAAGCACCTTCCTGGCCGACAGCCTGGGCAAGCCGGCTTTCCCCAAACACGTCGACATCGCCGAAGACCCGCACCTGCGCAAAGGCAAAGGCAGCGCACCCTTTGACGAAGAGGGCGTCAAGACCAAGGCACGACAGGTGGTGGAAGCCGGCCGCGTTGAGGGCTATTTCCTGAGCACTTACTCAGCCCGCAAGCTGGGCATGCGCACCACCGGCAACGCCGGCGGCTCACACAACCTCATCATGACCAGCCGCCATACCCGCAAGGGCGACGACCTGGACGCCATGCTGCGCAAGCTGGGCCGCGGCCTTTTTGTGACCGAGCTGATGGGGCAGGGCGTGAACTATGTGACGGGCGACTACTCACGCGGCGCTTCGGGTTTCTGGGTCGAGAATGGCCGCATCGCCTTTCCGGTCGAGGAAATCACGATTGCGGGCAACCTCAAGGACATGCTGATGGGCATTGAGGCGGTGGGTGCGGACGCCTACAACTACGGCGCCAAAACCGTGGGCTCGATTCTCGTCAACCGGATGAAGGTCGCCGGTAGTTAGAGCCCCCACGGTCGCTCACTTCGTGTAGCTCCCGAGGCCTTGCAGGCCGCGGCTCGCGAGACGCTTCGCCTCTGTCGCCTGTCCAAAGCTGCTCAAGCAGCTTTGGAGCCGCAGGCTCCAGCCCCTCGGGGGCCGCCCGCCTGCGGCCCGGCAAAGCCGGTTCCGCGGCTTGAACTGGCTTAAGGCGGGTACATGTAGCCGCCCACCTCTGTATTCAGCCGGCTAGCGCTGCCTTCACTGCGGCAGACACCTGGCCCATGTCGGCCTTGCTGGCGAGCTTGGCTTTCACCGCGCCCATCACTTTGCCCATGTCGCCGGGACCGGTGGCGCCCAGTTCGGCGACGATGGCTTTCACGGCGGCGGCGACTTCGTCGGCGCTCAGGCGCGCTGGCAGGTAGGCCTGCAGCACGACCAGCTCGGCCGCTTCCTTGTCGGCCAGATCCTTGCGTTCGGCCTTCTGGAATGCTTCCAGTGAGTCCTTGCGCTGCTTGATCAGCTTGTCGACGATGGCGACCACGGCTGCGTCGTCCAGCACCACACGCTCATCCACCTCTTTTTGCTTGAGGGCCGCCAGCAGCAGGCGGATGGTGCCCAGGCGCTCGCTGTCCTTGGCGCGCATGGCGGTTTTCATGTCTTCGGTGATCTGATCTTTGAGTGCTGACATTGGGGCTCCTGAAGCGAATAGGGTGGGGTGGAATCGACTGGGCCGGGGAGGCGCCAAAAACACAAAAGCCCGCAGAGCGTCCTCGTGCGGGCTTTTTGTTGCCGTGAGGCGGTACTAAAAATTAGTACAGCTTTTTCGGCAATTGCATCGAGCGGATACGCTTGTAGTTGCGCTTGACGGCGGCTGCCTTCTTGCGCTTGCGCTCTGCCGTTGGTTTTTCGTAAAACTCGCGGGCGCGCAGGTCGGTCAGCAGGCCGAGTTTTTCAATGGTGCGCTTGAAACGGCGCAGAGCCACGTCGAAGGGCTCATTGTCTTTTACACGGATGGTGGTCATTGATGAATAGATCCAAAATTTGCGTCGTTAGTGATCTGATCAGAATCAGGCCGGACGCGGGTTTGCTAGCAAAGCCTTGGATTATAGCCCAATAATCCCGGCGAAGCCCTTCTCAAGCGCTCCCGAAGCGCCTCAATCCCCGCGCCCGGCCCCCTGGAGTGTGCGTTTATTCGCGGATGAAAGTCAGCAAATCCTGGTTGAGCCGCTCCTTGTGGGTGTCGGCCAGACCGTGCGGCGCACCGGCGTAGACGATCAGCCTGGCGTTTTTCACCAGTTTCGCGGCGGCGCGGCCGGAGGCGTCGATTGGCACGATCTGGTCGTCGTCGCCGTGGATCACCAGGGTCGGCACGTTAAAGCGCCTGAGGTCCTCGGTGAAGTCGGTGGCCGAGAAAGCCGCGATCGAATCATAGGTGTTCTTGTGGCCCGCCTGCATACCCTGCACCCAGAACGACTGGATCAAACCCTGCGAGACTTTGGCGCCGGGGCGGTTGAAGCCGAAAAACGGGCCCGAGGCGATGTCCAGGTAAAGCTGCGAACGGTTGGCCAATTCGCCCTGGCGAATGCCGTCGAACACCTCGATCGGCAGGCCGCCCGGGTTAGCTGCGGTCTTCAGCATCAAGGGCGGTACGGCGCTGACCAGCACAGCTTTTTTGACCTTCGCGGTGCCGTAACGGCCGATGTAACGCGCCACCTCGCCGCCGCCGGTCGAAAAACCCACCAGCGTCACGTCTTTCACGCCCAGCGTGTCGATCACCGCTGCGAGGTCGGCGGCGTAGTGGTCCATGTCGTTGCCGTCCCAGGGCTGGCTGGAGCGCCCGTGGCCGCGCCGGTCATGGGCGATGACGCGGTAACCTTTTGAGGCCAGGAAAATCATCTGCGACTCCCAGCTGTCCGAGTTGAGCGGCCAGCCGTGGCTGAAACTCACCACGGGGCCATTCTTCGGGCCCCAGTCCTTGTAATAGATTTGCACGCCATCCGGGGTGGTGACGTAGCTGGCGCTGCGTGAGGCCGACGCCGCTGGTTGCGGCGCGGCGGCGTCTGCGGCCATCGCTGGGCTGGCGGTGACGGCGGCGGCCAATGCGGTGGCGGCGGCGAGACGGGTGAGAGCGTTCATGGCTGTTCCTTTGAGAGGGTTGCAACAAGTCGGAATCGACAAACTGAACTTTACGCTTCACAAAATACGATAAGTCGCTAATAATCCTAAAAAATTGATCTGGAGTATTTATGAGTGACCGGCTTGAAGCGCTCTTGCGGCATTTCTCGGTGAGCGCGAATGTGTTCCATTCGGGCGCACTTTGCGGGGTCAACGAGCTGGGCGAGGAGGAGGGCACCGGCCAGCTTCACCTCGTGCGCAGCGGCGAAGTTGGTATCAGCCATGGCGGTGCCGAGGTGATGCGTGTCAGCGGCCCCTGCCTGCTGCTTTACCCAAGGCCGATGGCGCACCGCTTCATCACGGATACCCGGCATGGCGCCGACTTTGTGTGTGCGCACCTGCGCTTTGAGGGCGGCGCGGCCAACCCGATCGCTGCGGCACTGCCGTCCTTTGTGTGCCTGCCGCTGGCGCAGATCGAGGGCGCCGCAGGCGTCCTGCAACTGCTGTTCGAAGAGGCTTTTGAGCAGCGCTGCGGCCGTCAGGCGCTGTTGGACCGGCTTTTTGATGTGGTGCTGATCCAGGTGCTGCGGCACCTGATGGAAAGCGGCGAAACCCGCTCCGGCATGCTGGCGGGGCTCTCGCACCAGCGACTGCGCCACGCCCTTGTCGCGATGCATCAAAGTCCTGGGCAAGAGTGGAGCCTGGAGGCGCTCGCCGATCATGCGGGCATGTCGCGCAGTGTGTTCGCCAACCAGTTCCGCGATACGGTCGGCTGCACGCCCGGCGTGTATTTGCAGCGCTGGCGGGTGGGTCTGGCGCAGCAGGCGCTGCGCCGTGGGCGGCCGCTCAAGCTGATTGCCGCCGAGGTCGGTTATGGCAGCGAGGCGGCGCTGTCGCGCGCCTTCAAGGCGCAAAGCGGCCAGTCACCGCGCGAGTGGAAGCTGGCCCGGCAGGCCTAGCGCGCCGGTGTCAGTGCTTGCGCGCAGGCGTGCGCGGAGGCCCAGGCCCACTGGAAGTTGTAGCCGCCCAGCCAGCCGGTCACATCCACCACTTCACCGATAAAGTACAGCCCCGGTTGCTGCGATTCCATAGTTTGCGACGACAGGTCGCGAGTGTCGACACCGCCGACGGTCACCTCGGCCTTGCGGTAGCCCTCGGAGCCGTTCGGCGTCAGTTGCCAGTCTGACAGGCGCGCGGCCAGACCTAGCAGCGCTTTATCGGTCGCCTCGCTGATGGGTTTTTGCAGCGCCGGGTCGGTGCCGGCCCAGGCGTCGGCCAGGCGGTTGGGCACCAGGGTGGCGAGTTCGTTGGCGATCAGTTTTTTGGAGGTGGCCTTGGCGCGCAGCAGCAGGGCCGGAAGGTCCACGCCGGGTGCCAGGTTGATGCGGATGGGCTGGCCTTCGCGCCAGAAGCTGGAGATTTGCAGGACTGCCGGGCCGCTCAGGCCGCGGTGGGTGAAGAGCAGGTCTTCCGAAAAAACCACCGCCTTTTTGCGTTGCTTGGGCGTCGCGTCGGCGGGGCTGGTCTCGATGAGCACCGGCAGCGCCAGGCCTGCCAGCTGGGCATAGGGCGCCCAGGCTTCGCCGTCAAAGGTGAGGGGTACCAGTGCCGCGCGGGGCTCGACCAGGCGCAGCCCGAACTGCTTGGCGATGCGGTAGCCGAAATCGGTGGCGCCAATCTTCGGGATCGACAGGCCGCCGGTGGCGATGACCACTTGCGGCGCTTCGACCGGCCCGCGATCGCTCTCAATTTGATAGCTGCTGGCGCCTGTTCCGTCTGGGCTGGAGCCGTATTTGATGCTTTTTATGGCGCAGGGTTGCCAGCGCGTCACGTGCCCGGCATCGCATTCGACCAGCAGCATATTGATGATGTCTTCGGCCGAGCGATCGCAAAACAGCTGGCCCTTGTGCTTTTCGTGAAAGGGGATGTTGTGGCGCTGCAGCAACTCGATGAAATCCTGCGGGGTGTAGCGCGACAGGGCCGAACGGCAGAAGTGCGGGTTCTCGCTCAGGAAGTTGGCGGGCGTGGCGTCGCGGTTGGTGAAGTTGCAGCGGCCACCGCCCGAGATCCGGATCTTCTCGGCGACCTTTTCGCTGTGATCGACCAGCAGCACTTTCAGGCCGCGCTGGCCGGCCTGGGCAGCGCAGAACAGGCCGGCGGCTCCCGCGCCGATCACGACCACATCGAATGATTGGACGGGCACGCTCAGACCGCCGCTCGCCGTTCTGCGAGTTTCAGCCAGCAGGGGCCGCGGAACCGGCTTTGCCGGGCCGCAGGCGCAGCGGCCCCCTCGGGGGGCAGCGCATTACGCGAAGCGAAAAGCGTGGGGGCCAAGTACTTCAACCTTTCCAGGTGAAAGGAAACTTCAGCTGCTTCAAAAAGCCATTCGGCACGTAGTCGCCCAGCACGCCGTAGCGCTCCGGCCAGAGCCGGGTGCTTTTCACGGCTGTGCCGAAGAGGTAGTCGATGAAGGCATAGTGGGCCGAGTAATTGCGGTCCAGTGCTTCCTGGTCCTGGCTATGGTGCCAGTGGTGGAAGTTGGGCGTGACGATGACGTAGCGCAGCGGGCCGAGGCGCACGCTCACGTTGGCATGGTTGAAGACCGCCTGGAAGCCGACGATGACGATGTAGGCGTCGATCACTTCCTTGGAAAAACCCAGCACGTAGATGGGTGCCAGGATGAGCGTGCGGGTGATCAAGAGCTCCAGGATGTGCTGGCGCGAGCCGGCGAGCCAGTCCATGCTTTTGGCGCTGTGATGCACTGCGTGCAGGCGCCACAGCACCGGCACCTCGTGGTAGGCGCGGTGGGTCCAGTACTGCACCAGGTCGGCCACAAGAACGATCAGCAACACGCCACCCCAGAAGGGCAGGCCCTGCACCCAGCCGCGTATGCCGTCGTTGGCGGCCCAGCCGAAGAACTTGTGTACCAGCAGGTTGGTTGCCAGCAGCACAAAGCCCACGATCATGTGGTTGACGATGAAGTGATGAAAGTCGGTTTGCCATTCGGCGCGAAACACCGGCTGCTCCTTGCGCAGCGCAAACAGCTTTTCAATGAAGATGAAGATCAGCGAGGAGCCCAGCAGGTCGAGGATGAACCAGTCCAGGCCGATGTAAGGCGTGTTGTCGGCGAAGTCGTTCACCGGCACCTTGTGCCCGCCCAGCAGCGCGGTGGCCACCACCAGCAAAAAGGCGGCGCCGGCCAGCCAGCGCGAGCGGTTGAAGATGATGTTGACCAGCGAGATGCCGCCCGCGATCACCAGCGACGTAAACATCACGATGCGGATCACGTCAACGTTGTAGCTTTTGCGCAATTCCGGTGTGGTGAGGTATTCGGGGAAGTGAAAGGCCAACACGCCCAGGAAGCACAGCACACCCAGGCTGAGGGCGATCACTCCGCTCATGAGGCCCTTGCCGCGGCGCAGCTCGCCGTGACTTTCCGTCAGTTCATTGAGTTTTTCAAGCATTTTTCGCCTCTCCAGCGGGTGATGTGTTTGCAAGGAGTTTAGCTGGCGGCGACTGCGAGCCAAAAGTGATCGTGCGTGGGCAAGAGTGCGCAACTGCTGCTGTATTCGGTAGTTTTTGGCACTCCTTGCAGATTGACGGAATGGCGCCGTCTTGAGCCGGGGCACACTGGCGCGCATGAATGGAGTGATTCGATTTGCTGTCAGGGGGAGGGGCTTGACGAAGCGGGAGGCCGTTCTGGCCGCTGCATTCCCGTTTGTTGCGCTCAGCTTGCTGAATGACTTTTACCGCGGCTGGCTGTTCTCGTTTAACCCGGGCCTGTACTGGTTGGTCGATGTTGTGCAATTCATCGTCGCACCTGCTGCGGGCTGGTATTTTTTCCTGCGACCCGCTGGCATCACGTCCCGTGATTGGGGAATGCCAGGGCACAAGAGACCGCACGAACGACGCGACGGCGCCGCTGTCATGCTGTTCGTTGCGTTTTTGCTGGTGGCGGCCGACTGGCCAGTGATCCTGTTGACTCAACGCCTTTACTGGGCGTATGCGGACCATTTTCAGCCCGTTCAAGCCATGCCCGTCGGCTTCTCCGCAAAGCTGGCGTTAGCCGTCTACATGTCGGCAAGTGCGGCAATGGTGGAAGAGGCCGTATGGCGCGGCCTGGGTTGGCTCTACCTGTCGGCGGTTCTTCCCCCCAAGAGGCTGCACCTTTGGTATGTGCTGATCACGTCGGCGGCCTTTGCACTTGCCCATTCGGAGCAGGGCATCGGCGGCGTCATCGCCGCTTTCTGGTTTGGTGTTCTGGCCGCAGGGCTCTACACGAAGCTGCGAATCCTGTGGCCAATCGTTCTGGGCCACTTCATCATCGACATGATTATTTTCGGCCCGTGGTAATGAGACAGGGCAGATAAAGAAGGTGCCAACAATTGTGGCCCGTACGCCGTTTTACCGCGCGGCAGGAGACGGTAATTAGGCAGCGCGCCCACCCACCAATGCGCGGTCATGCGAAACAGCAGCAGCCACACCACGAACCACGTCCCCGACAACGATCACCGAGGGACTGGCCAACTGTTCACGCTCAATGGTCAGATGCAGTTCACCGAGCGTGGTGACAGCATGACGCTGCGAAGCCAGGCTCACCCCTTGAACGATGGCCACGGGGGTGGTGGCAGGCAGGCCACTCAAAAGCTCGTCCTGGATGCGACATGCACTACTGACACCCATGTAGATCACCAGCGTGAGGCGTGCGCTGTGTGCGGTGGCAGCCAGCGCTTTCCAGTCGGTGCCGGTGTCGCCGGGCTTGGCATGCCCGGTGACAAACACCACGCCGTGTGCATGTTCGCGGTGCGTGAGCGGCACGCCCAGCGAAGTGACGGCGGCCAGGCCTGAAGTAATGCCGTTGATGACGTCCACCGTAATGCCCGCGGCGCGCAGGTGTTCAACTTCTTCGCCGCCACGACCGAAGATGAATGGGTCGCCGCCCTTGAGCCGCACCACGTCTTCGCCTTCGCGCGCGGCCATCAGCATGAGCTTTTCAATAAAGGCCTGGGGTGTGGACTTGCAGCCGCCGCGCTTGCCCACATACACGACGCGGGCTTCGGGCCGCGCAAACGCCACGATTTCGTCGCTGACGAGGTCGTCCACCAGCAGCACGGTGGCGCGCTGGATGGCTTTCAGGGCCTTGAGGGTCAACAGTTCCGGGTCGCCGGGGCCGGCGCCTACCAAAGTGACTTTTCCGTTGTTCATGATGTCGTGATGTGAGGCAGCTTGATTTGAGGGAGCAACTGCAAGATATGTTCCACTTGCCGTGCAATCGAAGGCGGCACAGGCACGCCGCCTGCCAGCACGGCGCGAATGTAGTCCGCTGTGGTGGCGGCGTCCACTGTTTTGGGAAAGTCGGGGATGGAGGCGAGCGTGCCGGCCTGGGTTTCCTGCAGAAGTGAGCGCTGCCCGCCGATAAAAGCGTCCATCTGCGGCATGCGGCGCGCGTCGGCCACCACTTCGCCTTCGGTGCCGCGCAACAGCAGTGCATTGGCGCCCGTCAGCTCAAAGGTCTGCGCCATCGACACAGCGTATTCCGGGTGCGTGTAGCTGCTCACGACCAGGCTCTTGCCCAGGCAGGGTGTCATGATCTTGACCAGGCTGTGCGCCGGGTTGCGCAGGCCCACGGCACGGCGCACGTCCAGGAGGCGCTTTAACGCAGGCAGCAGCAGCTCGGTGGGGGCAAATACCACTTTGCCGTTTGCTATCTTTTTAATAGCTGTCTGCGCAGGTATATCAAGGGCTAGAAGCACTTCTGATGCAAAAATCCGGCTCGATTCGGTGGGTGTTCCGTGGATCAGTACCGGAACGCCTTCACGCGCCAGCAGCAGCGCCAGCAGCGGCGTGAGCACCGGCAGCTTGCGCGCGCCGTTGTAGCTGGGCAGCACCACCGTGGGGCTGTCGCCGGCGGGCAGATGATTGAGGCGCTGGTGCAGCGCATCGAGGAAACCCGCCATCTCTTCGGGCGTTTCACCCTTGATGCGCATGGCCAGGCAAAAGCCGCCGATTTCCAGATCAGTCACGGTGCCGTCGAGCACCTGACCCATCAGGTCCGTAGCCTGCTCGCGTGACAAAGCGCGGGCGCCATCCTTGCCGCGACCGATTTCCTTGATGTATTGGCTAATGCCCATAAGCGTGATTGTCCGCCAATGCAGATAACTTCTTGTTATGAGCTTAAGCCACTTGCCGGATAGGGATCACGGTACGGGGTGCTGAAGGCGGTGCGTCGTTGCGCGATGACCGCACCCGGCGTTTGAGTTCGGGCACACAGGAGCCGCAATTGGTGCCGCACTTCAGCGTGGATTGCAGCGAGGCCAGGCGCTCTTCATCAGTGCCCAGATGGCCGGCGCCGCCACCACCGGCCACTAACAGCGACAAGTGCTCGTCGATGGCCATGTCGCTGACGTTAAAGCAGGTGCACACCGGCTTGCCGCGCGACTGCACCGCCACCGGTGGCTTGGCGCCGGGCAGCAGCAACAGGCGTCCATACGATTGCGCGGCCAGCTCGTCCTGCAGCAAGGTTTTGATCCAGGCCTGGGCGCTGGTGTCGCCCGCCAGTACAAAGCCGGCGAGGTGGACGTCGCCTTCGCTGCGCATCAGTCGCATGGTGCGGCGCTGGCCTTTTTTGCGGTCGGCGTAGCGCAGCACATCGGCCGCATCCAACCCGAGGATGCGTTCCAGCGCGGCCAGTGTTTCGTCAGGCGGCGCCTCATGGCTGGCCGCGCGAAACAGCACGCCGGTGCGTTCGCGGCTGCGGTCGGCCAGCGGTGTGTTGTTGGAAAACGGCACGCAGCTGGTGAAGGGAAATTGCGCCATCAGCGGCTTGAGCTGCTCACGCGCCGCCAGCGCATCGCCCTCGGGCAGCCAGGCCATCGCCAGCAGCGTCCACGGCATTTCGGCTTTCAGGATCTTCACCGCAGCGTGCTTGAGCTCGGGCTGTTTGGAGCTCGGGCAATAAGCCGACGTGGTCAGCGCATTGACGCCTGCCAGCGGCGTGCCGCCGGTCGACTGACCGCTTAAATACTCTTCGCCCCAGTGCATGGCCATGAAAGCCTGGCTTACTGCCACTTCAGGTGAAGACTGCAGCGGCACCACGATGGAGCCACGCTTGGACGTGACATGCACCAGATCGCCGTCTTTCAGCAGGCGCCGCGCCATGTCCTGCACGTTCATTTGAATCGAGGGTTCGGCCACGTGGCCGAACAAGCGCCCCAGCGTGCCGGTGCGGCTCATGCCGTGCCACTGGTCGCGCAGCCGGCCGGTGGTAAGCGAAAACGGATAACGCGATTCGCGCGGCTCGGCTACCGGCTTGTAGACCGTGTTGACAAAGCGGGCCTTGCCGTCGGCGGTGGGGAACACGCCGTCTTCATACAGCCGCACTTTGCCCGCCGTGTCGCCCGTCTTGAAGGGCCACTGTTGCGGTGCGTCGTCGAGCAGTGCGTAACTCAAGCCGGTGATGTCGAGGTCGCGGCCGCGGGTGGATTCGCGGTGCTCGTTCCAGATGGTTTCCGCGCCTGATGCTTCCTCGGCCAGCGAATAGGGGAAGAGGGTGGCGCCGGCTGCCGCGCGGCTGGGCAGCAGCTTTTCAAGCCGCAGTGCAAAGTCCACCGCGATGGACCAGTCATGGCGTGTCTGGCCTGGCGCAGCCACGGCCGGCCGCACTCGGCTGATGCGGCGCTCGCTGTTGGTCACCGTGCCGATCTTCTCGCCCCAGGTGGTGGCCGGCAGCAGCAGGTCGGCGTAGTCGCAGCTAGACGTGGTGGAAAAAGCCTCCTGCACGATCACCAGCTCGGCGCGCTCCATGGCGCGGCGCACGGTGGCCTGGTCGGGCATGGACTGGGCCGGGTTGGTGCAGGCAATCCATAGCGCCTTGATTTCGCCATCGGCCGCGGCCTGGAACATTTCGACGGCAGTCTTGCCTGGTGCTTCGGGCACGGATGGGATGCCCCACAGCGCGGCGACTTCGGCGCGGTGATCCGGGTTGGCCAGGTCGCGGTGCGCGCTCAGCAGGTTGGCCAGGCCGCCCACTTCGCGTCCGCCCATGGCATTGGGCTGCCCCGTCAATGAAAAGGGGCCGGCGCCCGGTTTGCCGATCTGGCCTGTGGCCAGGTGGAGGTTGATGAGTGCGGCATTCTTGGCGGTGCCGCTGCTGGACTGGTTCAGGCCCTGGCAGTACAGGCTCAGCGTGGTGGCCGAGGTGGCGAAGAGTTTGGCCGCGGCCAGCAGGTCTTCTTTTTTGATGCCGCAGGTTTCGGCCACCAGGTCGGGCGTGTAGTCGCGCACCGTGGCCTTGAGCGCGTCAAAGCCCGTGGTGTGCGCCGCAATGTAAGCGGCGTCCGTCCAGCCTTCCCACAGCATGATGTGCAGCATGCCGTTGAAGAGCGACACATCGGTGCCCGGCTGTATGCCCAGGTAGAGGTCGGCGATCTCGGCCGTGTCGGTGCGGCGCGGGTCGCAAAAAATGATCTTGAGCGCGGGGTTCGCGGCCTTGGCGTCTTCAATGCGGCGAAACAGGATGGGGTGTGCGTAGGCGGTGTTGCTGCCGACGATAAAAATGCACTGCGCATGATTCACGTCGTCGTAGCAGGCAGGCGGTGCGTCTGCGCCCAGCGTTTGTTTGTAACCCGCCACCGCGCTGCTCATGCACAGGCGCGAGTTGGTGTCGACGTTGTTGGTGCCGATCAAGCCCTTGGCCAGCTTGTTGAAGACGTAATAGTCTTCCGTTAGCAATTGGCCTGAAATGTAAAAACCGACCGCATCGGGCCCATGCTCGCGGATGATCTGCGCAAAGCTTTCGCTCGCAAAGCCGAGCGCGTTGTCCCAGGACACCGGCTTGGGCGCTTCATGCCGATGTTCGCGCCGCATCGGCTGCAGCAAGCGCGTCTGTCGCGTAACGGCCGCCGTCGCGGTCAGCGCCAGCGTTGAGCCCTTGGTGCACAGCCGCCCGAAATTGGCCGGGTGATCCGGGTCACCGCGTACCCCGGTGATTTCGTCGCCTTGCGATTCAATGATGACGCCGCAGCCGACACCGCAATAGGGGCAAGTTGACCGGGTCTCAGCCATGATGGACGAAGCCAAGGCTGCGGCCTTTGTCGTGCATCGCAAAGCGATCAACAGCATGAGCTGTTAGATCGCAGCCGACACCGCAATACGGGCAAGTTGATCGGGTATCAGTCATGAATGTTCAGGGAGCCTTCGCGTTTATTCCGGTGATGCGGCTTATGCCGTGTGAGGCGCCTGCACGCTGAAGCTTTCGTCGCCCAATGCGCCACTGGTTGCACCCGGGCCGGCGCGAGGGGGCTGCAAATCCAGCGCCAGCGTGTCCAGCTCGACAGCGTCCAGGAAGACCTGGCCTGTTTCTACCTTGCAGGTGAATTTGGGCGTGCAGCCTTCGTCGGGCTGCTTGGCGCAGCCGTCCGCCAGGCCTATGGTCCAGTTGTGCAGGGGACAGGCCACGCTGGTGCCGAACACGATGCCCTGCGACAGCGGGCCGCCCTTGTGCGGGCAGCGGTCCAGCAGCGCAAACACCTGGTCCTGGTCGTTGCGGAACACAGCCACATCAATACCCTTGGCGCGTGACACACGTCGCGAGCCGAGCACCGGAATGTCGGTGACCAGGCAGATTTTTTTCCATTCAGACATAGTGATCTCTCAAAATTCGGCCGGTCAGGCGGGTGTGAGTTTTTCAAACTGGCGGGCATCCACAGACGCTTCTTTCAGGTCGAACCAGGGGTCCGGTTCACCGTCCAGCGCAAACTGCAGCTGCTCCCACAGGGCTTTGCGGCCTTCGTGGTCTTCCAGGATTTTTTTCTTCACATAGTCCAGGCCGACGCGGTTGACGTAGTGCACCGTGCGCTCCAGGTACCAGCCTTCCTGGCGATAGAGCTCGCAGAAGGCACCGGTGTATTCGAGCACCTCGGCCGCGGTCTTGAGCTTGGTGAAGAAATGGGCCACTTCCGTCTTGATGCCGCCGTTGCCGGCGATGTACATCTCCCAGCCCGAGTCGACGCCGATGATGCCGACGTCCTTGATGCCGGACTCCGCGCAGTTGCGCGGGCAGCCGCTCACCGCAAACTTGACCTTGTGTGGTGCATACATGCGCCACATGGCGCGCTCCAGGTCCTTGCCCATTTGCGTGCTGTCCTGCGTGCCCATGCGGCACCATTCGCTGCCCACGCAGGTTTTCACCGTGCGCAGGGCCTTGGCGTAGGCGTGGCCCGAAGGCATGCCGATGTCTTTCCAGACGTTTTGCAGGTCTTCCTTTTTCACGCCCAGCAAGTCGATTCGCTGACCGCCTGTCACCTTGACGGTCGGGATCTTGTATTTGTCGACCGCGTCGGCAATGCGGCGCAACTCGCTGGCCGTGGTTTCGCCGCCCCACATGCGCGGGATGACGCTGTAGGTGCCGTCTTTCTGGATGTTGGCATGGCTGCGTTCGTTGATGAAGCGGCTTTGCGGGTCGTCCTTGGCCTGTTTGGGCCAGGTGCTGATCAGGTAGTAGTTGACGGCCGGGCGGCAGGTGGCGCAGCCGTTGGGTGTCTTCCAGTCCAGGAACTTGAAGGTGTCGGAGATGCTGAGCAGCTTGTTGGCGCGTATGGCGTCGCGCACCGCCTGGTGACCGTGGTCGGTGCAGGCGCACATGGCCTTGAGCTTGGGCGTGGCCGAGTAGTCGCCGCCGGCGGTGAACATGAGAATCTGCTCGACCAGCCCGGTGCAGGAGCCGCAGGAGGCGCTGGCCTTGGTGTGCTTGCGCACTTCGTCAAGCGTGAAAAGGCCTTTTTCCTTGATGGCCTTGCAGATGGTGCCCTTGTTGACACCATTGCAGCCGCAGACTTCCGCATCGTCGGCCATCAGCGCCGCCTTGTTTTGGCCTTCGTGGCCGGCGTCGCCGAGGTTGGACTCTCCGAAAATCAGCTTGTCGCGGATGTCGCTGACATTGCGGCCGTCACGCAGCAGCTTGAAGTAATAGCTGCCGTCCACGGTGTCGCCGTAAAGGCAGGCGCCGATGAGTTTGTCGTCCTTGATGACGAGTTTTTTGTAGACGCCGCCGAAGGGGTCGCTCATCACGATTTCTTCAGCGCCGTTGCCGCCCATGAATTCGCCGGCGCTGAAAAGGTCGATGCCGGTGACTTTCAGTTTGGTTGACGTGAGCGAACCGGAATAGCGGCCTATGCCGAACTGCGCCAGGTGGTTGGCTGCAACCTTGGCCTGTTCGAACAGCGGGGCCACGAGGCCGTAGGCAATGCCGCGGTGGGCTGCGCATTCGCCGACCGAGTAGATGCGCGCATCGGTGACGGTCTGCATGGTGTCGTTGACCACGATGCCCTTGTTGCAGTGCAGGCGCATGGATTCCGCGAGCTGTGTGTTCGGCCGGATGCCGACCGCCATGACCACGAGGTCAGTGGCCACTTCCGTGCCATCCTTGAATTTGATCGAGGTCACGCGGCCGTCTTCACCACCCACCAGTTCCTGCGTCTGCGCGCCGATCATGAACTTGAGGCCGCGGTCTTCCAGGGATTTTTGCAGCAGCTTGCCCGCCACGTCGTCAAGCTGGCGCTCCATCAGCCAGGGCATGACGTGCACCACGGTGACTTCCATGCCGCGCAGCATCAGGCCGTTGGCCGCTTCCAGGCCCAGCAGGCCGCCGCCGATGACCACCGCTTTTTTGTACTTCTGGGCTGTGGCGATCATCTCGTTGGTGTCGGCGATGTCGCGGTAGGCAATCACGCCCTTGAGGTCTTTGCCGGGCACGGGCAGGATGAAGGGGTTGGAGCCGGTGCACATCAGCAGGCGGTCGTATTCCTCTTCGGTGCCGTCTTCGGCGCGGACCACGCGCTTGATGCGGTCCACTTCAACCACTTTTTTGCCGGCATGCAGCGTAATGTGGTTGTCCTTGTACCAGTCCCAGCTGTTCAGCACGATTTCGTCGAGCGTCTGCTCACCGGCCAGCACGGGGCTGAGCAGGATGCGGTTGTAGTTGGGATGGGGCTCGGCGCCGAAGACTGTAATGTCGTAGAGGTCGGGGGCGACCTTGAGCAGCTCCTCAAGGGTGCGAACGCCGGCCATGCCATTGCCGACCATCACCAGTTTTGATTTTTTCATGGGGCTACTCCAGATTGATTCGATGTCATGTTCAAGGTCCAATGTGCAAGCGTCATGCCACGGCGAACGCGGCAGCAGATGGGCAACGGGCGGGCTGGGCGCGGTGAATGGCCTCGGCGCCAGGATGAGGCACAGCAACGCAGCGGTAGTTCGCCAACACCAGCGGATCTGTCTGATTTGTCAAAAATTGAGTGGAAATCATGATGCTCTCTCCCGGAAACAGGGATCCGGGCTGTCAACCCGGTATGAGGCACACCATTACGCACGTCGTTGTGCGCAGAACCCGCAGTGCATTCGCTAAGGTTGGGCGCGTCGTTACGCCCGCTGCAAATGACGCAAGACTTGTGCCATATCATTGGGATTCGCAGCTTTCCCGGCACCGGCGTGGCGGTGGCATGGCCTGCGACTTGCGAACTGTGTCGCTGTTCCCCGCTTAACCTCTTGATTTGTATGACCTCCGCATTGGTAAACCTGAACGGCCCTGGTGGCGCACATCCCCTGGTTTCAGACCTGGTGGCAGCTGGTATCCAGGTACTGGGGCCTGTGGATGAGCGCAGCAAACTGGTGCAGGAAGTGCTTCGGCAAGCACCCGATGTGGTGATTTGCCATGACCCGCTTCCGGGTGATGAGCTTTTCAAGGTGCTGCAGCTGGTGGCTGACACGGCGCCGTGTCCAGTCATTGTTTTCACCAGCGACACAGACGCGGGAAAGATCACACGGGCCACCGAGGTGGGGGTTCATGCCTATGTGGTCAACGGTTATGGTGCGCAGCGCCTGCGGCCCCTCATTCACCTCGCCAAGGCGCGTTTTACCCGCGAGCAGGCCCTGCGTGCCCAGGTGCAGGAGGCCGCCAGCCGGCTTGAAGAGCGCAAGGCGGTGGACCGGGCCAAAGGTATTTTGATGCGGGCCCGGCAGATGTCGGACGACGACGCTTTCCACATTTTGCGGACCGCCTCCATGCATACCAACCAGCGGCTGGGGCAGGTGTCGGAGCACATCATCCATTCGGCGCGCTTCGCCGAGGATGTCAACCGTTCCGGTCAGTTGCGCATGTTGTCGCAGCGGCTGGTCAAGCTTGCCCTGCTGCAGCTTGCGGGGGTGCAGGCCGCCCGGGCCAAAGAGCTGCTGAAAGAGTCGGTGCTGCGCATCGACGCCAACCTGGTTTCGCTGGGGAAAAGCCTTTCGCAGCCCACATTTGGAGACCTGCTCGGGCAGGTGTCCATTACCTGGGGGCGGCTCAAGATTGCCTTGCAGGACACGCCCACCGCTGGCAGCATGGCTCACCTGGATGAACTGGCAGACCTGCTTTTGCAGGATGCCGAGCGCATGACCAGCAGCCTGGAGAGCGCCGGCGCAATGCCTCCCTTGCAGATGCTGAACCTGGCTGGCCGGCAGCGCATGCTGAGCCAGCGTTTTGCCAAATATGCCCTGCTCAGGGCCACGGGTGGCAAGGCAACGCTGGCCCGCAGCGAGGCCGGCATGGCCGAGTCCCAGGCGGCATTCGAGCAGGCCTTGCAATACCTGAACGACATTCCGCTGACCAGCAAGGACATCCGCCTGTCGCTGGACCGGGCGGCCATCAGCTGGCAGCACATGCGCGAGGGCGCGCTTGCCATGGACAAAGATCCCCGGCGCCTGGAGGGTCTGGCGACGGCCAGCGAAGACCTCCTCGACGTCTTTGAGCAGCTGTCGGCCCAGTACGAACACAGCATGCAAATGCTGGTGGGCTAGGGCCTGCATGCCAGTCATGCATTGTTGCGATGCACCAAATTCGGGCATTAAACTTGCTTATCTTGGTGCATGGCATTTGATCTGGACATTGGCTTCGCTTCATTGGCGGGCCGCAAGAACACCAACGAAGACTTTTGCGCTGCGATGCTGCCCGAGGCGGGGCAGGAGGGTATGGGTTCCATCGTGGCGATTGCTGATGGCGTGAGCACAGGCGGCATGGGCCGGGAGGCGGCGCAGACCACCGTGACCAGCCTGGTCCGTGACTACTACGGCACGCCCGAAACGTGGGACACCACCGTGGCCCTGGACCGCATCATCGGGGCGCAAAACGCCTGGCTGGCGGGTATCAACCAGCGCCGCAGTCCGGCCATGGGCCTGACCACCCTCACGGCGCTGGTACTGCGCGGGCAGTCGTACACGCTTGCGCATGTCGGCGATTCGCGGGCCTATTTGCTGCGCGGCGGCAAAACCCAGCAGCTCACGCACGACCATGCAGTCAATCACCCGGACTTTCGGCACCAGTTGCTGCGTTCGGTGGGGGCCGAGGACCATGTGGTGGTGGACTACATGCAGGGTGACCTGCAGGTCGGCGACGTTTTTGTGTTGCTGACGGACGGCGTGCACGGCGTGGTGCGTGACGCGCGGCTGCAGGGCTTTGCCGATCTTGAGGAGCCTGGAGGTGCCCAGCTTGCAAGCCAGAACCTCGTCGAGGCGGCCCTGGCGGCCGGCAGCAACGACAACGTGACGGCCGTGGTGGTGCGGGTGCGCGGTTTGCTCGACGCAACACTGCAGGACGTCAACCGCATTGCGCAGACCCTGCCCATCCCGACCCGCCTGAAGGTGGGCGATGTGATGGACGGCCTGAGCGTGACGGCGCCGGTGGCCGACAACGGCATCAATGTGCTGTATCAGGTGCGCGATCCCGCTACACGGGTGCTGTATGCCCTCAAGACGCTGCACTCGTCGAGGTCGCATGACGAAGAAGAGCGTGCCATGCTGGCTCACGAGGCCTGGCTGGCCATGCGCATGCAGTCGGGCCGGGCGGCGGAGCATCTGGTCAACCTTCATGAGCGCC
The DNA here is from genome assembly GCF_056403055.1 of Polaromonas sp. P3_A5. Taxonomy (NCBI): domain Bacteria; kingdom Pseudomonadati; phylum Pseudomonadota; class Betaproteobacteria; order Burkholderiales; family Comamonadaceae; genus Polaromonas; species Polaromonas sp. P3_A5. The sequence goes on along the minus strand of NZ_JBFUGF010000001.1, from coordinate 2,898,226 downwards.
TGCCGGGCGGGCAAGAGCGCAGTGCGTTTTACCTGCTGTATGACTGGCACAGCGGCGAGACACTTCAGCAGCAGCTTGACCGCCGCCACAAGTTCAGCGTGGAGCAGCTGCTGGGCGTGGCCACCCAGGCCGCGCGGGCCTTGGGCCGGCTGCACCGGCAGTGCGTCATTCATCGCGACATCAAGCCGGCCAACCTCCATCAGGGCGAAGATGGCGTGCTGCGGCTGCTGGACCTCGGCGTGGCATTGAGCGGGCGCGAGCCCGAAGCGATGCGAAAGCTGCACGCCGGCACGCCCAGTTTTATCAATCCCGAGCAATGGGGCTTCAGCGCAAGCAGCACAGATGGGCCGGAGGAGCTGCCCGATGCGCAAAGCGATTTGTTCGCTCTGGGTGTGACGCTGTACCAGTTGCTGACCGCGCGCCTGCCGTATGGCGAGGTGCTGCCCTACCAGGCCGGCCGGTATTACCGCGACCCGGTGGCACCCAGCCGCATCAACCCCGAAGTGCCGATCTGGCTGGACCACATCGTGCTCAAGGCCGTGGCGCGCGACAAGCGCCGGCGTTTTGAAACCGCCGAAGAGCTGCTGCTGGCGTTGGAGCGGGGCGCCTCGCGGCCGCTGACGGCACCGCAGGCCACGCCTTTGATTCAGCGGGATCCTGTGGTGTTGTGGAAGCTGCTGCTGGGTGTGAGTGTGCTGGTCAATGTGTTGCTGATTTACTGGCTGCTGTTTTTGCCTCGGTAGGGTGGTTGAGTATTGAATTGACTTCTGGGGCAATGGGGACGGGCGCCAGCAGCTATTGAATTGATAGCGGCCTTTTTTTGGGGTTGTTGTTGGTTTGATGGAGGCGCTCTCGTCTGAATCCTGCTGGCCGGGGGTTGCCCGGCATGCAACTCACTTTTCTTTGCTTCGCCAAAGAAAAGTAAGCAAAAGAAAGGCGACCCTGGTTCCTGCGTCCCTGCGCTTCGCTGCGGGCAACCTGCGGTGCTCGGTCCAGCCGGGGTCAAAAACAACTCGCTTCGCTCAAACAAGTTTTTGCCCTGATCCGTCTGGCCCTGCGCTCCTCGGCGCATCCACAAGGGGTGGGGGAAGGAATGCCGAACAGCCAACAGCCGAATACCGGAACCCGAATACCTGAAGAAACAAGGACACGCCATGGCGTGTCCTTGTTGGCATTGGAGTTGGTATTAGTTTTCAGTCCCCGCTCCCGATTGCCCCTTCTGTATGCGCCGAGGAGCGCAGGTTCAGGCGGATCAGGGATCGCGATTGTCTGAGCGAAGTGCAACGTAGCGAGTTCGAGCGAGACCCCGCCTGAACCGAGCACCGCAGGTTGCCCGCAGCGAAGCGGAGGGACGCAGACAGCAGGGTCGCCTTTTCTTTGGTGACTTTCTTTTGGCGACGCAAAAGAAAGTTACTTGCCGCCGGGCAACCCCGGCCAGCGGCCTCAGCTAAAGGCCCATCCTCAAGCAGTCCTCGCCCGTCCACCTTTCTCCGCCCAGGTCCGTGTCCACCGGATCTGCATCACCCGCAGCATCACCAGCATGCCCAGCGACAAGGCTGCAAAGAAGAAGAACCCCCACATGTAAGTGCCCGCATACTGCTTGGAAATACCCATGGCATTGGGCACCAGGCCGCCGCCCAGTGCGCCGATTTCCCCAATCATGGAGCCGGCCACCGCGGTGGCCAGGGGCCAGCGCAGCGGTACCAGCTGGAAAAGGGCGCCATTGCCTGCACCCAGTGCGGCAAAGCACAGCATGACCAGCAAGGTGGTGGCCACGAGGGATTTGCTGGCCAGCCCGCATGCCACGAGTGTGACGGCGATGGTGAGCAGTACGACGCTCAAGGTGTTCACGCCGCCCCAGCGGTCCGAGATCCAGCCGCCGAAGATGCGCAGCGCCGCGCCCATGAAAGCTGCCAGCATGGACAACTGGCCTGCCTGCACCTTGCTGACACCGAACTGGTCGTAGTAGTAGGAAGGCAAAAACGTCGCCAGCCCGATGAAGCCGCCGAAACTCACGGCGTAGATCAGGCTGAAGGCCCAGCCGTCTTTTTCAAACAGGCAGGCCACGTGTTCGCGCAGTGTGGCGTGGCTGTCCACATCGTCGGGTTCTTTGGCAAAAAGAATCATCGCGATCATCGGCAGCAGCATGGCTACGGCGGCAATGCCGTAGACCGACTGCCAGCCGAAGCGCTGCGCCAGCGCCGGCGCGACAAGCACGGAGACAGCGGTGCCCACGTTGCCCGCACCGACCAGACCCATGGCCAAGCCCTTGTAGCGGGGAGGGAAGGAGCCCGAACCCAGGCTGAGCGCTACGCCGAAACTGGCGCCGGCAATGCCCAACAGCACGCCCATGGCCAGCAGGCTGCTGTAGGAGTCAACCACGAAGTAGCCGAACAGCAGCGCCACCATGATCAGGCCCATTTCGACCAGCGTGGCATTTTTGCGGCCAATGTATTGCGCCAGCACGCCCAGCGGAAAGCGCATCAGCGCGCCGGCGAAGATGGGAACCGACAGCATCACGCCTTTTTCTGTGGGCGAGAGCTTGTAGGTTTCCGAAATGAAAGGCGCCATGGCGCCGTTCATGACCCAGATGCAGCACGAAAACGCGAAGTAGAAAAACGCTGCACCCAGTGTGGGCGCGTGGCCAGCCTTGAGAAAATTACGAAACCCCGCCATGGTGCAAGCTCTTTCTGTGAAGATGGTTGATTCACAGAAACAGTGCGAAAAGCATGCCAACTTGGGGCATGCAAAACGCACCCTTGCAGCGCAATTTAGGGGTGTTGGCCTGATTTTTTTGGTGCGCCGCACAAATAACGTGCACGCGGCCTCAAGAGAGGTTGCGTGTAGCGCTGGGTGTGCGGTTCAGTTTTTGCGGTCCATGTCGACGCAGACCATCGCCGCGTAGTGGTTCCAGCGCAAGGTGATCACGTAGGGGCGCTTGCGTACCCGGGCCTTCATGCCCTGCGCGCCCTGCAGCTTGATCGGCACTGAAATCTGCAGCTCGGACCCCAAAGCCTTGCGTGCATTGCCTGCCAGGGTGTTGGCGATTTCACCCACCGCGTCAAGCAGGTTGCCATCGCTGAGGTCAGTCTCATGCTGGAGCAGCAAAATTTCCCGCACCAGTTTCCCCGGCATGGACACCACCACATGTCCGTTGTGGCTTCCCGAGAAGGTGACGATGCCGTTGAATTCAAAGGCTTCGATATCTCCCGTGCCGAGATAGGCCGAGGTGATCTGCGGTTCCTGTCGGGTCGTGATCTTGAGGTAATGCCGGATGGAATCGACAAAGAGCTTGAGGTCGTTTTCGTTCAGTGTGGCCATCGCAGTGTCCTTAGCGCACGTCTGCAACGTCGAGCAGTGCAATCTGCAGCTCTTCGTCGGTAAAGGGTTTGGCAACGAATCCGCGGGCGCCCAGCTTGAGTGCCTGGATGGCTGTCGATTTGTCGCTGAGCGCGCTGACCACCAGTATCTTGATGGACGGGTCGAACTTCAGCAATGCGGTGATGCATTCAATGCCGTCCATCTCGGGCATGGTCAGGTCCATGGTGACGACCTCGGGGCGGGTTGCCCGGGCCAGCCGCACGGCTTCGAGGCCGTTCTTGGCCAGGCCTGCGAGCACCACGCCCTTGATGCCGCCGTTTTGCACCACTCTCGAAATCCGGGTCCGGATCATGTTGGAGTCGTCAACAATCAGCAGTCGCATGGAGAAGCTCCTGTGTGGGGTTTGTGATGGCCATTGCTGGATTGCTTCAGGAAAATTCAGGAAAAAGAAACCTTGAATTCGGTGTGCTGGCCGGGCGTGCTGGACAACAGCAGGCGCGCCCCCAGCTGCTGCACGTTGGTCTGCACCAGGTCCAGGCCCACGCCGCGGCCTGCGTGGCGGGAGGTGGCACCGGCCGTGGAAAAGCCCGGCTTGAAAATATGCGCAACGATCTGCTGCTCGCTGAAGCTTTGCAGCTGCTCAGGCGTATACCAGCCCAGTTCAAGCAGACGGCGGCGAACGTCGGCCGCATTCAGGCCCGCGCCATCGTCGCGCACGCTGAGCTGCCACTGGCCGTCTTCGTTCCGGGTGAGGTTGACGGCAATCCGCCCGGCCTCCGCTTTGCCCGCAGCGCGCCGCACGGAGGGCGCCTCCACGCCGTGCACCACGGCGTTACGCAGAAGCTGGATGGCGATTTCGCGCAGCAGGTTCATCTTGTCGGCCGGCATGTCCTGGGCACTGCCCATACGCACCTCGGCATCCACGCGTTTGCCGCAGTCGGTGCCGACCTCGTTCGCCAGCTGGGTTAGCACGGCGTTCAGTCCTTGCGATGCGGAACCGTCCGGGGCGGGCGCCGTGTCACCGCCTGAGCGCTTCTGGCCCAGCGCCTTGAAGGCGCCGACCTTGGCCAGCAGGTCCTCGAGCGGCAAAGGCAGGGCCAGCAGAGCGTCGCCGGTGGCGGCGCCGTTGTCCTTGAGCTTTTGCAACTCGCTTTCGAACTGATGGGCCAGTGTGGCCAGGATTTCCAGTCCGAGCGATGCTGCGTCGCCCTTGAAGGCGTGGATGCGGCGGTAGGCGCCGTCCACAGCTTTGAGCACCTGGACTTCCGAGGCGGCCGATGAAGTGCTTCGCAGCAGGTCGTTGACTTCCAGCAGGGACGCTTCAGCCCGCTCGACAAAGGCGCGCATCATGGCCGGCTCCGTCTCGAAAGCCTTGAGCATCATGGACAGCTCTTTTTGCGAGCGCTGGCGTTCGCCGGTCAACCGGGCCTGCAACTCGACCTTTTGCGTGATGTCCTGTACGGTGACCAGCAGGTGCCGCACCGTGGCGCCGTCCTGCACCCGGTTGAAATGGAAAGAAAGATAGCGCTTGGTGTCCTGGCCCAGCCGGTTCCTGACGGTGAGTTCCACTTCCGACAGCGGGTTGATGCCCTGGATCAGCTGCTCCTTGACGTGTGGAGAGAACAGCAACTCGACATAGTCCCGCGCATCGGTCAATGCCTTGTCGGAAACCAGGGTGGACAGCTGGTAGAAAAAGTTTTGCCCCGGTGCCAGTGTTTTGCCGAACAGTGCATGGGTCGAGCGGGACAACTGGGAGCCGAGCTGGTGCTGGGGTGTCAGCAGGAACAGGCCTTCGCGCACGCTGGCGAGAATTTCCCGGTTTTCTTCGGTGGCAGCTTCAATCGCGGCGTCTGAAGTTTTCAGGCGGCGCAGGAACTTGAACAGAATGAAGGCGAAATTCAGCAGTGCCAGCACGATGCCGACGGTTTGCACCATGCGCAGTACGCTGGCGCGCGAGGCGCCGATCTGCTGCGTTTCCGTGACGAAGTCGTTGGCAACGCCCAGCAGTTTGATGTTGTTGGCCTGGCTATAGGCCAGCGCGGCAGCCAGTTCCGTCTGCGTGAAGCCGTCGCCGGCAAGCAGGGGCTGGAGCAGCTCGAAATAGGGCTTCCACAGCGCATCCACCTTGTCCTCCAGCTCGCGGCCCCGGCTGGACACCACGGGCTCCAGGTACACCGGTTTGCCGTCGCCGCCGGGAATGGTGCCGCCTTCGCGGAATGCGACATGGGAGGCCTGGAAGATCTTTGCGCCTGAACGCAGCTCGGCCAGTGTCTCGGGCTTGTAAGGCGTGCCCGCCACCCGCATGGCGTCGAGTTCGAGCAGGGTGCGTGCGACACGCTGCGAAACATAGCGCTGGCGGCCGGAAAGGTTGATGGCCACGGTGTCCTGGTCGATCTTGAACGAGGTGTAGAAGTTCAGGACCAGCACCCCCAGGTCAAACAGCAGGAAAAGCGCGACCGCGATGATGATTTCACGGTACTTCCCGAGCGAGGCGAGGCCGCTCGAGCGCGCAGGCCGTGTGCTGGCCGGTGCGCCATGGGCGATTCTGCCGGCGCCGGGGATTGGCAAAACTGCAGACATTGGAAACCTCCTGCTTGGTTGTTTAGTCGCGGGCCACCGCAGAACCGGCTTTGCCGGGCTGCTGGTGGCGCCCCCTCGAGGGGGAGGCGCCAAAGGCGCTTCGGGGGCGAGTCTTTACTCAGGCTGCTTTTTCGACGTGACCCTGGCGGGTGTAAAGGAAATCGATCACGGCTTTGCGGTAACCCAGGTAGCGGATGTCTTCGGCCAGCGCCACGCGGGAACGCGGGCGGGGCAGTTCCACCGGCAGCACTTCGCCGATCGTGGCGGCGGGACCGTTGGTCATCATCACAATGCGGTCGCTCAGCAGCACGGCTTCGTCGACGTCATGGGTCACCATGACCACCGTGCTTTGCGTGGTGGCGACGATTTGCAGCAGTTCGTCCTGCAGCTTGGCGCGGGTCAGGGCGTCAAGGGCGCCGAAAGGCTCGTCCAGCAGCAACACCTTGGGTTCCATCGACAGCGCGCGTGCAATGCCGACGCGTTGCTTCATGCCGCCCGAAATCTCGCCGGGACGTTTTTGCGCAGCCGGCGTCAGTCCGACCATGGCCAGTGCGGCGTCGGTGCGGGCCTTGAGTTGCGCCTTGCTTTCGGTGGCTGAGAACACGCGCTCGACAGCGAGGTAGACATTTTCAAAGCAGGTGAGCCAGGGCAGCAGCGAATGGTTCTGGAATACGACAGCGCGCTCGGGGCCGGGTCCGGCAATCTCGCGGTTGGCGCACAGCAGGCTGCCCTCTGTCGGCGTGGTCAGGCCGGCAATCAGGTTGAGCAGCGTGGATTTGCCGCAGCCTGAATGGCCGATCAGTGTGACGAACTCGCCTTTGGCGACCGTGAGGTTGATGTGCTGCAGTGCGCAGAACGGCCCCTTTTTTGTCTTGAAGGTTTGCTCGACGCCCTGGATTTCGATGTATTTGGTGGTGAAGGATGTCATGGCTTGGTTCTCCTTTTGTTCGAGCGGTTCAGTTCTTGACTTCTTCAAACGTGAAGGCTGTGGCGAGCTTGATCAAGGCGAACTCCAGCACCAGGCCGACGATGCCGATCACGAAGATCGCGATGATGATGTTCTTGACGTTGAGGTTGTTCCACTCGTCCCAGACCCAGAAGCCGATGCCGACGCCGCCGGTCAGCATCTCTGCCGCCACGATCACCAGCCAGGCGGTGCCGACAGCCAGACGAACGCCGGTCAGCATGTAGGGCAGCACGGCAGGAAAGAGAATCTTGGTCACTATCTTCCACTCGCTGAGGTTGAGCACGCGAGCCACGTTCATGTAGTCCTGGGGCACGCGTTGCACACCTACAGCCGTGTTGATGATCATGGGCCAGATGGAGCAGATGAAGATGGTCCAGATGGCGGCCGGGTTGGCGCCCTTGAAGACCAGCAGACCAATCGGCAACCAGGCCAGCGGCGACACCGGGCGCAAGAGGCTGATCAGCGGGTTGAACATGCGGCTCAAAAAATTGAAACGGCCGATCATGAAGCCGACCGGTATGCCGACGACAGCCGCCATGCCGAAGCCCATGGCCACGCGCTTGAGTGACGACAGCACGTTCCAGCCCACACCCTGGTCATTCGGCCCCTTGCTGTAGAACGGATCACTGAAGATCTGCACCGCCTGCACAAAGGTGTCTTTGGGCGAGGGAATGCTGCCGGCCGTGCCCATGAAAACAAGCTCCCAGATCAGCACCAGCAAACCCAGGCCCAGGAGGGGGGGCAGGACGCTGAGCCAGAGCCAGGAGGCATCGCCGGATGGCTTGGTGATGGGGGTGGGTTTTGTTGGAGCGTTCATGCTGTTTTGGGCTGTAGCGCCCGTTGGATGAGCGCCACCAGCTATCGAATTGATAGCGGCAGCATCTCTGGGCCTTTCGTTGCTGCGGCTTGCCGGGGTTGCCGCCTCCAGCGGGTTGTGAAATACGGCACTGACCATGGCGTCACCTCTTTACGTAGGAAGGTTGGGTGGGGTGTAGCGTGGATATCGCGTGGGTGTTCAGGCGTGAACCTTGAAACTGTCGGCGTATTTTTTCGGGTCCTTGCCGTCCCACACGGTGCCGTCCATCAGCTTGCTGCTGCGCATGATGTCTTTGGGAACGCTGGCCTTGGCCGCCGTGGCTGCCTGCTTGTAGACGTCGATGTGGTTGATTTGCTTGGCAATGCCCAGGTAGTCTGGATGGTCCTTGATCAGGCCCCAGCGCTTGTGCTGTGTGAGGAACCACATGCCGTCGGACAGGTAAGGGAAGCTCACCGCACCGTCGTTGTAGAACTTCATGTAGTTCGGGTCGTCCCAGGTCTTGCCCATGCCGTTCTGGTAGCGGCCCAGGATGCGCTGGTTGATGGCGTCCACGCTGGTGTTGACGTAGCTCTTGTCGGCCACGGTCTCGGCCATCTTGTTTTTGTTGGAGAGGCTGGCGTCAATCCACTTGCCGGCTTCGATGATGGCGGCGGTCACGGCACGCGCGGTGTTGGGGTATTTCTTGACGAAGTCGGCGGTGGTGCCTAGTACTTTTTCTGGGTGGTCCTTCCAGACGTCCTGGGTGGTCACGGCGGTCACGCCGATGCCGTCGATGATGGCGCGGTGGCCCCAAGGCTCGCCCACGCAGAAGCCGTCCATGTTGCCCACGCGCATGTTGGCCACCATCTGCGGCGGCGGCACGGTAATCACTTTGGCGTCCTTCATCGGGTTGATGCCGTTGGCGGCCAGCCAGTAATAAAGCCACATGGCGTGCGTGCCGGTGGGGAAGGTCTGGGCGAAGGTGTATTCGCGCTTGTCGGTCGCCATGAGCTTGGCCAGGCCCGCGCCGTCAACCGCGCCTTTGTCGGCGAGTTTTTTGGACAGCGTGATGGCCTGGCCGTTGTTGTTGAGCGTCATCAGCACAGCCATGTCTTTCTTGGGGCCTGCCGTGCCCATGTGCACGCCGTAGACCAGGCCGTAGAGCACGTGGGCGAAGTCCAGCTCGCCGTTGACGAGCTTGTCGCGCACACCGGCCCAGCTGGCTTCTTTGGTCGGGATGATCTTGACGCCATATTTCTGGTCAATGCCCAGCACCGAGGCCATGACCACGGAGGCGCAGTCGGTCAGCGGTATGAAGCCGATCTTCACTTCCTTCTTCTCCGGCGCGTCGGAGCCCTGGGCGTACACGGCAGCGCGCAGGGCGGGGTTGATGCCCACGGCGCCTACGGCCGCGGCCTGCAGCACGGTGCGGCGTGTCAGCGAAGATTTCAGCAGTTCAGTCATGTTGGCGGCTCCTGATAGTTAAAAACGAAAGACAAAACAAAAAAGGCGCTCGACCCGGGCAACACGTTGAACGTGATGCGGGGTGCGAACGCCTTTGTTCCTTGGGGGCACCACACACTTCGCCATTGAAGTGCTGTGCCGGTCGGCCATCTTTGACCAGTGCCTAGGGCATTGCAAAAGCTGTGCCAGGGTTGGCGGGTGTCGTTAGGACGCGGTGGTTTTGAGAGTGGGTGCGCCCAGTTATGCGAGCCATGTGAAGTGCGCTGTGGGCAGTTGCGGGGCGGGATGACGCAGGGTTGCAGGTTGATGTTTGCACCGTATTTGTGCGCTGCACCAATTGAGGGTTTATTGAGGCCTGGCCGGCGATTCAGCCCAGCAGGTCCAGGGCGTCCAGCATGCGCTGGGCTACTTCGCCTAGGCGCAGGCCCTTGTCCATGGCGGCCTTGCGCAGCTTTTCGTAAGCGGCCTGCTCAGACAATCCCTGGCGCTGCATCAGCATGCCTTTGGCCCGGTCTATGACTTTTCGGTCATGCAGCTCTGTTTTGGCATGGGCCAGTTCTTTGCGCAGGCCCTGTTCGTGTTCAAAGCGCGCCATGGCCACATCCAGGATGGGGCGGATTCGATCCGGGGAGAGGCCGGCCACCACATAGGCCGACACGCCGGCGGCGACGGCATCCTTCACGTGGCTGGTGTCGTTGTCGTTGGTGAACAGCACGATGGGCCGGCGGGCGTCCCGCGTTGCCATGACCACATGCTCCAGCGAATCGCGGGCCTCACTTTCGGCGTCCACGATGATCATGTCGGGTTGCAGTTGCGCCAGGCGCTCGTCCAGGAAGGTATCGGCCGGGAGCACCGCGACAATGTTGTAACCGTTTTCCAGCAGGCCGATACGCAGCTGGCGCGAGCGCTCGGCCAGTTCCCGCGCATGGGCGTCATCGGACACGGACTCCAGCAGATCCGGGGCGATGATGACAAGGCGCAGGGATTGGGACGGTGTCATGTGCGTAGTCGTGCAAGAAACGTGCCCCCACAGTCGTTCACTGCGTGTAACTCCCGAGGCCTTGCTGGCCGCAGCTCACGAGACGTTTCGCCTCTGTCGCCCGTCCAAGCCTGCACAGGCAGGCTTGGAGCCGCGGGCTCCAGCCCCTCGGGGACCGCCCGCCTGCAGCCCCAGTTGATGTGAGGAGTTACCTCAAACCTTACACTTGGACGATGCTAGTTCTAGGAATCGAATCGAGTTGCGATGAAACCGGTGTGGCGCTGGTGGATGCCAGCGGCGGCGGAGTGCCGCGCCTGCTGTCGCACGCCTTGTTTAGCCAGATAGACATGCACCAGGCGTATGGCGGTGTGGTGCCCGAGCTGGCCAGCCGGGACCATATCCGGCGCGTCTTGCCCTTGACACATCAGGTCATGGCAGAGGCGGGAAGCAGCCTTGCACAGGTAGATGTGGTGGCTTATACGCGCGGCCCTGGGCTTGCAGGTGCGTTGCTGGTGGGGGCGGGTGTGGCCTGCTCGCTGGCGGCGGCGCTGGGCAAGCCGGCCATGGGTGTGCATCACCTGGAAGGGCATTTGCTGTCGCCTTTTTTGAGTGCCGACCCGCCTGAATTTCCTTTTGTGGCGCTACTGGTATCCGGCGGGCATACCCAATTGATGCGCGTGGACCGTGTGGGAAGTTATGAATTGCTGGGTGAAACCATTGACGATGCGGCGGGTGAGGCCTTTGACAAGTCGGCCAAGCTGATGGGCCTGCCTTATCCAGGAGGGCCACATCTGTCGAAGCTGGCTGAGGGCGGTGACGGCGCGGCCTTTAAGTTGCCGCGACCCTTGCTGCACAGCGGCGATCTTGATTTTTCCTTTGCCGGGCTCAAAACCGCGGTGCTAACGCAGGCCAAAAAACTGGGGCCGGATCTGGAAAGCCGCAAAGCCGATCTGGCCGCGTCTACGCAGGCGGCCATCGTTGAAGTGCTGGTGAAAAAATCACTCGCAGCCATGACGCAAACCGGGTTGAAGCGCCTGGTGGTGGCTGGCGGCGTGGGCGCCAATGCGCTGCTGCGCAGCCAACTTGATGCCGTGTGCAAACAGCGAGGCATCCGCGTGCATTACCCCGAGCTGCATTTATGCACCGACAACGGCGCCATGATCGCCCTGGCGGCTGGCATGCGCCTGCAAGCCGGGCTTGAAACGCTTCAGCGCGACTACACGTTTGATGTGAAGCCGCGCTGGAGTTTGACCCCCACGGTCGCTCGCGCCGCGTAGCTCCCTGCCCCCCGAGGGGGCCGCTGCGCCTGCGGCCCGGCAAAGCCGGTTCTGCGGCCCTGGCTGGCAGGGACGGCTACCCGGCTTTGGTCGGTGGCTACTGGATGTCGAGGTGGGTGACGTTGCTGACAGGGACTTTTTTGCCCAGTGTCAGGGTCAACACGCCGTTTTCCAGTTTGGCGCTGCTGTTGGCGGTATCGATTTCCAGCGGGAAGCGCCATGCGGCCTTGATCTTGCGGGGTGCGTCTTCCTTGCTGGAGACACGAACCACGTCGCCTTCAATGCCGATATCCAGTTGTTCGCGGGCCAGGCCGGGAACGTCGAATTGCAGGGTATAGGCCTTCTCGAGGTCTTCCACGTTGGCAGCCTTGGCGGCGCCGGTGTCAGACAGCGACGAGAAGGTATCGTTGAGGAATTTTTCCAGGGCGCCGTTGCTCACGACGGGTGCGTAGTGGCGTTGAAAGGCACGGGCAGGGCGATGGGCGAGAGAGTAAAACATGGCTATTCCTTGATGGATGAACAAGGGGTGTTTTCCCCTTACACTGCGCGGCGCTCACCGTGATTGCCGCTTGCACCCCAGTTAGGTGTGCAAGCGGTTTATTCAAGCCAAATCAGGCAAAAGACCAGGGTCTATTTTTTTATGCAGAAACACTTGAAACGCTTCCTCATGGCCCTATGTCTTTGCGCCTCGGCGGCGGCGTTCGCGCAGACCGCAAGCCAGCCGCCTGTGCCGGCACCTGTTCGTATTGCGCTGATCGAAAGCCTGTCAGGCGCATTCGCCAATACCGGCGAAGCGGTGTTCCGAAACCTCGTCTGGGCCACTGAGCGCGTCAATGCCCGTGGCGGTGTGAAGCTGGCAGGCGGCCCGCGCAACCTGGTCGTTGAGCGCTACGACAGCAAGGGCCAGAACGAAGAGGCGCTGGCGGCATTGCGCTCGGCGATCGACGACGGCGTGACCATCGTTGCACAGGGCAATTCCTCCGCGATTGCGGCTGTGCTGATCGACGCCATCAACAAGCACAACGAACGTGAGCCGAACAAGCGCGTGCTGTTTCTCAACTACTCGGCGGTCGACCCGATCCTGACGAATGAAAAGTGCAGCTACTGGCATTTCCGCTTTGATGCGCATGCAGACATGCGCATGGCCGCGCTCATGGATGTGCTCCGGGACGACAAGGCGCTCAAAAGCATTTACCTGATCGGCCAGGACTACAGTTTCGGGCAGGCCGTGCTGCGCGAGGCGCGCAAGCAACTGGGTGCGCAGCGACCCGACGTGCAGATCGTGGGCGACGAGTTGCACGCGCTGGGCCGTGTCAAGGACTTCATTCCCTATGCCGCGAAGATCAAGGCCAGCGGAGCGCAGGCAGTGCTTACGGGCAACTGGGGTAACGACCTGACGCTGTTGATCAAGGCGGCAAGGGAAGTCGGTTACGAGGGCAAGTTCTATACCTTCTACGGCAACGCGCTGGGCGTGCCGGGCGCGCTGGGCGATGCCGGCGTAGGCAAGGTGATCGCGGTGGCCGACTGGTTCCCGAATGAGGCGGGCGTGCAGTCCGAAGCCTTCTACCAGTCCTTCCGCCAGCGCTTTCCCAAGCCTCAGGACGACTATGTGCACATGCGCATGCAGCTGATGATTGAGGCCCTGGCCCAAAGCCTTGACAAAGCGGGCAGTGCTGACGCCGGCGCGGTGGCGGCGCAGCTTGAGCGCAGTACGGTCACTTTTGCGGGCCACAAAGGCGCGATGCGCTCGGCCGACCACCAGTTCCAGCAGCCGCTGCTGGTGGCGTTGATGGGCAAGCAGGGTTCGCCGGGTGTGAAATTTGACGTGGAGGGTTCCGGCTACGGTTTTCGCGTCATCAAGACTATTTCGCCCGAAAAGGCCGAGCAGCCCAACAGCTGCAAGATGGTCCGGCCTTGAGTTCAAATTGGCTGATTGAATAATTGATTGAAGCCGGCAGGCGGACGGACTATCCATGAGAAAAACTGTTTTAGATCTTGAAGAATCGATGATCCGCCAGGTGGCCAACGCGGGTATGGGGCGCGATGACGTCCTCAAGTTCTGGTTTGGCGAGAGCGATGAGGTCACGCCCGCGTTTATCCGCGATGCGGCGGCTGCATCGTTGCAGCAGGGCGAGACTTTTTATGCGCAAAACCTGGGCTTGCCAGAGCTGCGGGAGGCTATTGCCAATTACGCGACGGGCCTGCGCTGTGCGGGGGCCGCGCCGATCACGGCCGAGCGCATCGCTGTGACTTCCGGCGGCGTCAATGCGCTAATGCTGGCGGTGCAGGCGCTGGTGGATGCCGGCGACGAAGTTGTGGCCGTGACGCCTGTCTGGCCCAACCTGACGGCCCAGCCGGCCATCATGGGCGCGCAGGTCAAATGCGTCAGCCTCAAGCCGGTGGCAGGCGAGTGGCGGCTTGATGTGGCCGAGCTACTGGCCGCCATCACGCCGAAAACCAAACTACTCATCGTCAACGCGCCCAACAATCCCACTGGCTGGACGCTGTCGCGCGCCGAGCAGGAGGCCATCCTGGCGCATTGCCGCAAGACCGGGACCTGGATCCTGGCGGACGAGGTCTATGAACGGCTTTATTACGAGGCCACCCCTAACGGTTGCGCCCCCAGTTTTCTGGATATCGCCGCGCCCGAGGATCGACTGGTGGTCGTTCACAGCTTTTCCAAGAGCTTTTTGATGACCGGGTGGCGCCTGGGCTGGCTGGTGATGCCGGCTGCCATGACGCCACACATGGGCAAGCTGGTGGAGTTCAACACCTCCTGCGCGCCGGTGTTCGTGCAGCGGGCCGGGCTGGTGGCCATCGAACGCACGGCCGATATCACGCCCCGGGTGGTTGCCCATCTGAAAACCTGCCGCGACACTTTGGTGCCGCTGCTGCAGGCCGTGCCGGGCGTGCAGTTGGCGCCGGCCAAAGGCGGCATGTACGCCTTTTTCAGGCTGGAAGACCAGGCGCGCTTTGGGGACTCGCTGGAGACGGCCAAACGCCTGGTCGTGGAGGCCGGGCTGGGTCTGGCGCCCGGCAATGCCTTCATGGTCAACCCAGGCCCGGAGGCCCAGGGCTGGCTGCGCTGGTGTTTCGCCAGCCAGGACGTGGACAGGCTTGGGCAGGGGGTGGGGCGCCTGAGGCGCTGGCTTGGGCTATAATCCAAGGCTCTGCGCAAATTGAGGCCCCAGATAGAAGTTTTAGGGGCCTTTTCATGCCGGAACACGACGAAAGCGGTTTATTCAACTCCCATGTCGGGAACGCTGCTTCGCTCGCAAGCGCACCTCGGTGCAAGAAAGAGAAAACATGATTGCAAAATCAATCAAGGCCGAAATCGTTCAGGCCAACGCACGTGCCGCCGGCGACACCGGCAGCCCTGAAGTTCAAGTGGCGCTGCTGACCGGCCGCATCAACGAACTGACCCCCCATTTCAAGGCCAACGCCAAGGATCACCATGGCCGCCGCGGTCTGCTGCGCATGGTGAGCCGCCGCCGCAAGCTGCTGGACTACCTGAAGTCCAAAGATGCCGAACGTTACACCGCGCTGATCGCCAAGCTTGGCCTGCGCAAGTAATCGGTAACAACGATTTGAAAGCGCCTGAGTTAGTTCACTAGCTCAGGCGCTTTTTACTTCGGAGCAAGGCAAAACGAGCACGCGCTGTGTCATTCCACAAGAAAAGCCCTGGTCAGGCCTCTGATCCCAGGCATTTTGTGGAATGGCATCGTGTTCAGCCAGCCGCCGCTCCGGGCCTCCCGCACTGCCTCAAGTGCGTGAATTTAGTGGAGATAAGAACATGAGCATTTTCAACAAAGTCACCAAGTCTTTCCAATGGGGCCAGCACAAAGTCACGATGGAAACCGGCGAAATCGCACGCCAGTCCAGCGGCGCCGTCATCGTTGATATGGACGGCACCGTGGTGCTGGCCACCGTGGTTGCCAAGACCGATGCCAAGCCCGGCCAGGATTTCTTCCCCCTGACGGTTGACTACCTTGAGAAAACCTACGCCGCCGGCCGCATTCCCGGCAGCTTCTTCAAGCGCGAAGGCCGCCCCAGCGAATTCGAAACGCTGACCTCCCGCCTGATCGACCGCCCGATTCGCCCGCTCTTCCCCGAAGGCTTCTTCAACGAAGTGCAGGTCGTGATCCACGTGCTGTCGTTGAACCCTGAAGTGGAAGGCGACATCCCCGCGCTGATCGCTTCGAGCGCCGCCTTGTCGATCTCCGGCATCCCGTTCAACGGCCCCATCGGCGCCGCCCGCGTTGCTTACATCGACGGCCAATACGTTCTGAACCCCGGCAAGACTCAGCTCAAGGATTCGAAGATGGACCTCGTCGTGGCCGGCACTGAAGCCGCCGTGCTGATGGTCGAGTCCGAAGCCCAGCAACTGTCCGAAGAAATCATGCTCGGCGCCGTAGTGTTCGGCCATGAGCAAGGCAACATCGCCATCAACGCGATCCACGAACTCGTGCGCGACGCCGGCAAGCCGGTCTGGGACTGGAAAGCTCCCGCCAAGAACGAACCGCTGATCGCCAGGGTGAACGAACTGGCCGGCGCCAAGCTGCAAGCCGCGTACCAGATCCGCGCCAAGCAAGCCCGTACGCAAGCCTGCCGCGTGGTGACTTCCGAGGTGATGGCCGCACTGAAGGCTGACGGCGTTGAATTCGACGGCGTGGCCGTTGAAGGCATGCTGTTCGACATCGAAGCCAAGATCGTTCGCAGCCAGATCCTGGCCGGCGAGCCCCGTATCGACGGCCGCGACACACGCACCGTGCGCGCGATTGAAATCCGCAACAGCGTGCTGCCACGCACCCACGGTTCGGCCCTCTTCACGCGTGGCGAAACCCAGGCGTTGGTCGTGACCACACTGGGTACCGAGCGCGACGCTCAGCGCATCGACGCACTGTCGGGTGACTACGAAGACCGCTTCATGCTGCACTACAACATGCCTCCGTTCGCCACCGGCGAAACCGGCCGTGTTGGTTCGCCAAAACGCCGCGAGATTGGTCATGGGCGGCTTGCGAAGCGCGCGCTGATCGCCGTGCTGCCCACAAAGGAAGAATTCCCGTACACCATGCGTGTGGTGTCTGAGATCACCGAGTCCAATGGCTCCTCGTCGATGGCTTCGGTTTGCGGCGGCTGCCTGTCGCTGATGGACGCCGGCGTGCCGATGAAAGCCCACGTGGCCGGTATCGCCATGGGCCTGATCAAGGAAGACAACCGCTTTGCCGTGCTGACCGACATCCTGGGTGATGAAGATCACCTGGGCGACATGGACTTCAAGGTTGCGGGTACCACCTTCGGTATCACCGCGCTGCAGATGGACATCAAGATCCAGGGCATCACCAAGGAAATCATGCAGGTCGCACTGGCCCAGGCCAAGGAAGCCCGCATGCACATCCTGGGCAAGATGCAGGAAGCCATGGGTGAAGCCAAGGCCGAAGTCTCCGACTTCGCGCCGCGCCTCTATGTGATGAAGATCAATCCCGAGAAGATCCGCGACGTGATCGGCAAGGGCGGCGCCGTCATCCGCGCGCTGACCGAAGAAACCGGCACGCAGATCAACATCGAAGAAGACGGCACCATCACCATCGCGTCCAATGACAGCGCTAAGGCCGACGAAGCCAAACGCCGCATCGCCGAGATCACCGCAGAAGTCGAAATCGGCAAGGTCTACGAAGGCCCGGTCACCAAGATCCTGGACTTCGGTGCACTGATCAACCTGCTGCCCGGCAAGGACGGCCTGCTGCACATCAGCCAGATCGCCCACGAGCGTGTTGAAAAAGTCACCGACTACCTGAGCGAAGGCCAGATCGTCAAGGTGAAGGTTCTTGAGACCGACGAAAAAGGCCGTGTCAAGCTGTCGATGAAGGCCCTGCTGGACCGTCCGGCCCAGGACCAGGACCGGGGCTGATCAATATTTGCTATTGATTTTGTAGCTGCTTACGCTCTTGTACAGAGGGCTGGTGGCTCAAATGACCTTGATACGCCATGAAAGTTGTTGAAATTACCTCCTACGGCAAGCCTGAGGTGTTGTGCCTGGCTGATCGCCCGGCGCCCATCGAAGGCTCTCGCGAGGTAGTGATCCGCGTGAGCGCCAGTGGCGTCAACCGCCCTGATGTTCTTCAGCGAATGGGTCACTACCCGGTACCGCCCGGGGCATCTGACATCCCCGGGCTTGAAGTCGCGGGTGTGATCGTGTCCGGCGATGCCGGGGCCATGACTGCAGCCGGTCTCAAAATCGGTGACCGTGTTTGCGCGTTGGTCGCGGGTGGCGGCTATGCCGAGTTGTGTGTTGCTCCGATTGGGCAGTGCCTGCCGGTGCCTTCAGGGTTGAGCGACATCGAGGCGGCATCTCTGCCCGAGACGTTTTTCACCGTCTGGAGCAATGTGTTTGAGCGCGCTTACCTGCAGCCGGGCGAAACCTTGCTGATCCAGGGCGGCTCCAGCGGCATCGGCGTCACGGCCATTCAGATCGCCAAGGCCCTGGGGGCCACGGTGCTGGTAACGGCCGGCAGCGACGAAAAATGTGCTGCCTGTGTTGCCATGGGCGCGGACCATGCCATCAACTACAAGACCAGCGACTTTGCCGAAGAGGCAAAAAAGCTGACCAACGGGAAGGGCGTCGACGTCATTCTTGATATGGTTGCCGGTGGTTATGTTGCGCGAGAAGTTGACTGCATGGCCGAAGACGGCCGTCTGGTCATCATTGCGATACAGGGCGGGGTCAAGTCCGAGATCAATGCAGGATTGGTGTTGCGCAAGCGCTTGACCGTCACCGGTTCAACCCTGCGTGCGCGATCTGTTGAGTTCAAGAGTGCCATTGCGAATGCATTGAGGGACAAGGTCTGGCCACTGCTTGCGAGCGGTGCTGTCAAGCCGGTGATTCACAGCACGTTTGCGGCGGCTGATGCGGCCAAGGCGCATGCATTGATGGAGTCCAACCAGCATGTCGGCAAAATCGTCTTAACCTGGTCACCGGCACCATGAAGAAGCTTATTGCTGGTAACTGGAAAATGAACGGCGGCCTGGAGGCCAACGCGGCCTTGCTGGATGCCTTGGCGAGCGGGCTGGCCAGCCCTCCGGCATGCGAAGTGGCGGTTTGTGTTCCCGCGCCTTACCTGGCACAGGTTCAGTTATTGCGAGCTGCAAAACCCGGCCTGTCTGCCATTGAACTGGGCGCGCAGGATGTGTCCGCTCATGCCAGCGGCGCCTATACGGGTGAAGTCAGTGCCGCGATGCTCAAGGAATTTGGTTGCCGTTTCGCCATCGTTGGTCACTCGGAGCGCCGCCAGTATCACGGTGAGACTGATGCGATGGTCGCCGACAAGGCAAAATCTGCACTGGCCTGCGGTGTTACCCCCATCGTTTGTGTTGGCGAAACGCTGGCCGAACGTGAGGCAGGCCATACCGAGGAAGTCGTGAAGCGGCAGCTCGCGGCGGTGATCCACGCCAATGGCCACTGCATCAGTGAAATCGTGGTGGCCTATGAACCGGTATGGGCGATTGGTACCGGCAAGACAGCGACCCCGCAAGAGGCGCAGGCTGTGCACCTGGTGCTGCGCAGCCAATTGAAGGCGGCTACCGATCGGTTTGCCCGCGTGAAAATCCTGTATGGCGGCAGCATGAATGCGGCCAACGCGGCAACGCTGCTGGCCCAGTCCGATATCGATGGCGGCCTGATTGGCGGTGCCTCGCTCAAAGCCCCCGATTTTTTGACAATTATTGCTGCAGCCCGCAACTGACGAGCGCAGAACGCTATTAATTTAGGAGTAGATATGAACGTTGTATTAACCATTGTCCTCGCCGTGCAAATGCTCTCGGCACTCGGCATGATTGGCCTGATCCTGGTGCAACACGGCAAGGGCGCAGACATGGGCGCGGCATTTGGCAGCGGCGGTTCGGGCAGTCTTTTTGGCGCCAGCGGCAGTGCCAATTTCCTGTCACGCACTACCGGTGTTCTCGCCGCGTTGTTTTTTGCCTGCACCTTGCTGCTTGCTTACTTTGGCAATGCTCCTGCACGCACAAGCTCCAGCGTCCTGGAGGGGGCCGCCGTGACCGCTCCGGCGCCGGCTGCTGCAGCTTCCGGCGCGGCCCAGATTCCGGGAACCTCTGCACCTGCAGGTACCGGCACGGCAGTTCCTGTCCCGCCTGCGCCCGCCGCCTCCGGTGCCGCGCAAATCCCGACGAAATAACGAGATTTTGCTGTTGCCCGCAGTCGGGAGCAGCAATATTTCGGGGTAAACTCTAAGACTGTCTGGAAAGCCAAAACCGCAAGGTTCCTCATGCCATCCAGGCAGTTAAATACCGCGGACGTGGTGAAATTGGTAGACACGCTATCTTGAGGGGGTAGTGCCGAAAGGTGTGCGAGTTCGAGTCTCGCCGTCCGCACCAGATTGACATGCATCGGCAGCAACGCTCCGGCAGTGCTGTCGGCTCAAACGGCAAGCTGAAGCAAACCGCGCAAGTGGCTTTTCAGAAGTTGAATCCACGATGAACCTCGATCAATACCTTCCTGTTCTTTTGTTTATTCTGGTGGGTGTGGGTGTCGGTGTGGTGCCTCAGGTCCTGGGGCGTTTGTTGGGCCCTGTGCGTCCCGACAGCGAAAAAAATTCCCCTTACGAATGCGGCTTCGAGGCTTTCGAAGATGCCCGCATGAAATTCGATGTGCGCTACTACCTGGTTGCCATCCTCTTCATTCTTTTTGACCTCGAAATCGCGTTTCTTTTTCCCTGGGCCGTGGCGCTCAAGGAAATCGGCCCCGTCGGTTTCTGGTCCGTCATGATTTTCCTGGGCATTCTGGTCGTGGGCTTTGTCTACGAGTGGAAAAAGGGTGCGCTGGACTGGGAGTGATTTCATTTCCAAATCGAGCGTGAACGCGAAGGTCCGCCGTAGACAGTGCTAAGGCACGGCAAGGCGGGCCGACAAAGTGCAAGTTTGATTTGGAAATGAAATAAGAAGATCCCGAGGGTTCTCTAGGCGGGTCACGCCACAAAGGTACGGGTATGTCACTTGAAGGTGTTTTCAACGAAGGCTTCATGACCACGAGTTACGACTCGGTGGTGAACTGGGCCAAGACGGGTTCGCTTTGGCCCATGACGTTCGGCCTGGCCTGCTGCGCCGTCGAAATGATGCATGCGGGCGCGGCGCGTTACGACCTGGATCGCTTCGGCATGTTGTTTCGTCCCAGCCCACGTCAGTCCGACCTGATGATCGTGGCTGGCACGCTGTGCAACAAGATGGGACCGGCACTGCGCAAGGTGTATGACCAGATGTCCGAGCCGCGCTGGGTGTTGTCCATGGGCTCTTGCGCCAATGGCGGCGGCTATTATCACTACAGTTACTCCGTGGTTCGCGGCTGCGACCGTATCGTGCCGGTTGACGTGTATGTGCCCGGCTGCCCACCCACAGCGGAAGCGCTGATGTACGGCATCATCCAGCTGCAGCAGAAAATTCGTCGCACCAACACGATTGCGAGGGCATAAGACATGTCCTCTTCTCCTGTTTCCATGGAGCAACTCGCCGAAACGATTCGTGCAGTGCTCGGCGACAAAGTCAAGAATCTGAACATCGCGCTCGGTGAGATCACTCTTACGGTTTCTGCTGCCGACTACCTGGCTGCCGCAACCCAGTTACGTGATGCGCCCGGTTGCCGCTTCGAGCAACTGATCGACCTGTGCGGCGTCGATTACTCCGAATACAAGGACGGCCAATACGACGGTTTGCGCTATTGCGTGGCGTCGCATCTGTTGTCGGTCAGCCTCAACCAGCGTGTTCGCCTCAAGGTGTTCTGCCCCGACGATGATTTCCCCGTGGTGGATTCGCTCAATGGCATCTGGAACTCGGCCAACTGGTTCGAGCGCGAGGCCTTCGACCTCTACGGGATCATCTTCGAGGGCCACAACGACCTGCGCCGCATCCTGACCGACTACGGCTTCATCGGCCATCCTTTCCGCAAGGACTTCCCGACTTCGGGCCACGTGGAAATGCGCTACGACCCCGAGCAAAAGCGCGTGATTTACCAGCCGGTCACCATCGAGCCGCGTGAGATCACTCCCCGTGTGATCCGCGAAGACAACTATGGCGGGCTGCAGTAAGCGGCGCTTGCAAGAGATACCCCACATGGCAGAAATCAAAAACTACACGCTCAACTTTGGGCCACAGCATCCCGCGGCACACGGTGTGCTGCGCCTGGTGCTCGAGCTCGACGGCGAAGTGATTCAGCGCGCCGACCCGCATATCGGCCTGCTGCACCGCGCGACCGAAAAACTCGCCGAAAGCAAGACCTACATCCAGTCGCTGCCCTACATGGACAGGCTGGACTATGTCTCGATGATGTCCAACGAGCATGCCTACTGTCTGGCCATCGAAAAACTGCTCGGCGTCGACGTGCCGGTTCGCGCGCAGTACATCCGCGTGATGTACGCCGAAATCACGCGCCTGCTCAACCACCTGCTGTGGCTGGGCGCGCACGGTTTCGACTGCGGCGCGATGAACATCCTGATTTATTGTTTCCGCGAACGAGAGGCGCTCTTCGACATGTACGAGGCCGTGTCCGGCGCGCGCATGCATGCGGCCTACTTCCGCCCGGGCGGCGTCTACCGCGACCTGCCCGACAGCATGCCGCAATACCGCGTCAGCAAGGTCAAGAACGCCAAGGCCATCGCGGCGCTCAACGAGAACCGCCAGGGTTCTTTGCTCGACTTCATCGAGGACTTCAGCAACAAATTCCCCGGTTATGTCGATGAGTACGAAACCCTGCTGACGGACAACCGCATCTGGAAGCAGCGCACCGTCGGTGTCGGCGTTGTGTCGCCTGAGCGTGCCCTCAACCTCGGCTTCACCGGCCCCATGCTCCGCGGCTCGGGTTTCGCCTGGGACTTGCGCAAGCAGCAGCCCTATGATGTCTACGACAAGATGGACTTCGACATCCCGGTCGGCAAGACCGGCGACTGCTACGACCGTTACCTCGTCCGTATCGAAGAGATGCGCCAGTCCAACCGCATCATCAAGCAGTGCATTGACTGGTTGCGTGTCAACCCCGGACCTGTGATCACCAGCAACCACAAGGTGGCCGCACCCGACCGCGAATCCATGAAGACCAACATGGAAGAGCTGATCCACCACTTCAAGCTCTTCACCGAAGGCTTCCATGTGCCCGAAGGCGAAGCCTATGCGGCGGTCGAGCACCCCAAGGGCGAGTTTGGTATCTACATCGTCAGCGACGGCGCCAACAAGCCGTATCGCCTGAAGATTCGTCCGCCGGGTTTCCCGCACCTTGCGGCCATGGACGAAATGTCGCGCGGCCACATGATCGCCGATGCCGTCGCCGTGATCGGCACCATGGACATTGTGTTCGGTGAGATTGATCGCTAAACCGGATGGTTTCCCCCATGATTTCTGAACAAACCAGAGCGCGCTTCGACCGCGAAGTCGCCAAATACCCCGCGGACCAGAAACAGTCGGCCGTCATGGCCTGCCTGACCGTCCTGCAGGAAGAGCACGGCTACGTGAGCGCCGAGAGCGAAAAAGTCGTGGCCGAATACCTCGGCATGGCGCCCATCGCCGTGCATGAAGTCACCACCTTCTACAACATGTACAACCAGCGCCCCGTTGGCAAGTACAAGCTCAACGTCTGCACCAACCTGCCTTGCCAGCTGCGCGACGGCGCCAAGGCGCTGAAGCACCTGGAGCACAAACTGGGCATCGCCATGGGCGAGACCAGTGCCGACGGCCTCTTCACGCTGCAGCAATCCGAATGCCTGGGCGCCTGCGCGGATTCCCCGGTGATGCTCGTCAATGACCTCACCATGTGCAGCTTCATGAGCAACGAGAAGCTGGACCAGCTCATCGAAGGCCTTCAATCCGCCGAGGCAAAGCAACCATGACGCTCGCACCCCTGAATCCCCACAGCGCAGCCGCGCAAAGCGTGCTGTCCCAGTTCTCGGCCACCGGCGTGCAGACCTGCTTTCACGGCCGGCACATCAACCCGCAAATTCTGGCTGACCTCGACGGCAGCAACTGGCGCCTCAAGGATTACGAAGCCCGTGGCGGCTACCAGGCCCTGCGCAAGATCCTGAAACAGGATGGCGGCGAGGGCATGACGCCCGACCAGGTCATCGCTGAAGTCAAGGCCGGCAGCTTGCGCGGCCGCGGCGGCGCGGGTTTCCCGACCGGGCTCAAGTGGAGCTTCATGCCGCGCCAGTTCCCGGGCCAGAAATACCTGGTCTGCAACTCGGATGAGGGTGAGCCGGGCACCTGCAAAGATCGCGACATCATGCAGTACAACCCGCACAGCGTGATCGAGGGCATGGCGATCGCCGCCTACGCCATGGGCATCAGCGTGGGTTACAACTACATTCACGGCGAAATCTTCGCGACCTACCAGCGCTTTGAAGAAGCCCTGGAAGAAGCACGCGCTGCCGGCCTGCTGGGCGACAACATTTTCGGCAGCGGTTACAGCTTTCAGCTCCACGCCTCGCACGGTTTCGGCGCCTACATCTGCGGCGAAGAAACCGCGCTGCTCGAATCGCTCGAAGGCAAAAAAGGCCAGCCGCGCTTCAAGCCGCCGTTCCCGGCCAGCTTCGGTCTCTATGGCAAGCCCACCACCATCAACAACACCGAGACCTTTGCGGCCGTGCCCTGGATCATCCGCAACGGCGGCCAGGCCTACCTTGAATGCGGCAAGCCCAACAACGGCGGCACCAAGATCTATTCGGTTTCGGGCGACGTCGAGCTGCCCGGCAACTACGAAGTACCCATGGGCACGCCGTTCTCCAGGCTGCTCGAACTCGCCGGCGGCGTGCGCAAGGGTCGCACACTCAAGGCCGTGATTCCCGGTGGGTCGTCGGCGCCCGTGTTGCCGGCTTCCATCATGATGGAATGCACCATGGACTACGACTCCATCGCCAAGGCCGGCTCCATGCTGGGCTCGGGTGCGGTGATCGTGATGGACGACAGCCGCTGTATGGTCGAGTCGCTTAAGCGCCTGTCCTACTTCTACATGCACGAATCCTGCGGCCAATGTACCCCCTGCCGCGAAGGCACGGGCTGGCTCTGGCGCGTCGTGGACCGCATCCACAACGGCCACGGCAAACAAACCGACATGGACCTGCTCAACTCGGTGGCTGACAACATCCAGGGCCGCACCATCTGCGCGCTGGGCGACGCTGCGGCCATGCCGGTGCGCGCCATGATCAAGCATTTCCGCCATGAGTTTGAAGCCATGATCAAGACGCCAGCCCCTCAGGCTCCCACATCCCAGGCTTCGGCTGCTGCGCAAGCCTGAGTAGCGGAAAGAAAAAAATATGGTTGAAATAGAACTCGACGGCCAGAAGGTGGAAGTGCTGGAAGGCAGCACGGTGATGCATGCGGCCGAAAAAGCCGGCACCTACATTCCGCACTTCTGCTATCACAAGAAACTCAGCATTGCCGCCAACTGCCGCATGTGCCTGGTCGACGTGGAGAAGGCGCCCAAGCCCATGCCGGCCTGCGCTACGCCCGTCACGCAAGGCATGATCGTGCGCACCAAGAACGACAAAGCCATCAAGGCCCAGAAGGGCGTGATGGAGTTCCTGCTGATCAATCACCCGCTGGACTGCCCGATCTGCGATCAGGGCGGCGAGTGTCAGTTGCAGGATCTTGCCGTAGGTTACGGCGGCAGCGAATCGCGCTACGAAGAAGAAAAGCGCGTGGTCTTCCACAAGGACGTCGGCCCGCTGATTTCCATGCAGGAAATGAGCCGCTGCATCCATTGCACGCGCTGCGTGCGCTTCGGCCAGGAAGTGGCCGGCGTGATGGAACTCGGCATGTCGCATCGCGGCGAACACGCCGAGATCGAAACCTTCGTCGGCATGTCGGTGGATTCCGAGCTGTCCGGCAACATGATCGACATCTGCCCGGTTGGCGCGCTGACCAGCAAGCCTTTCCGCTACAGCGCCCGTACCTGGGAGCTGTCGCGCCGCAAGTCGGTCAGCCCGCACGATTCGACCGGTGCCAACCTGATCGTCCAGGTCAAGAGCAACAAGGTCATGCGTGTCGTGCCCCTGGAGAACGAAGACGTCAACGAATGCTGGATCGCCGATCGCGACCGCTTTTCGTATGAAGCCCTCAACGGCGATGAGCGCCTGACCAGCCCCATGCTCAAGCAAGGCGGCGAATGGAAAACCGTCGACTGGCAGACCGCCCTTGAATACGTGGCCAACGGCCTCAAGCAGATCAAGGCCGATCACGGCGCCGGCAGCATCGGTACTCTGGCTAGCCCGCACAGCACGCTCGAAGAGCTGTACCTGGCCGCCTCCCTGATGCGCGGCCTGGGCAGCGAGAACATCGATTACCGCCTGCGCAACGCCGAGTTCGCCCCGCCCTCGGCCATCCGCTGGCTGGGCACCTCCATCGCCTCGCTGTCGCAGCTGCAGCGCGTGCTGGTGGTCGGGTCTAACCTGCGCAAGGACCATCCGCTGTTCGCGCAGCGCATACGTCAGGCTGTCCGCAAGGGCGGGGCGTTGAGCGCCATTAACTCCGCCGCCGAACTGGCAAACGCCGACGCGTGGGCCATGCCTGTCGCCAATAGGCTGCTGGCAGCGCCCGAAGCCTGGACCCAGTCCCTGGCCGATGTGGCGGCAGCGATTGCCGCCGACAAAGGCGTCACGGCGCCGGCCGTCGGCCAGGCCACCGATGCCGCCAAGGCCATCGCCAAGTCCCTGCAGGGCGGCGAGCGCAAAGCCATCCTGCTGGGCAACGCCGCAGCGCACCATGCCAACGCTTCCAGCCTGCTGGCGCTTGCCAACTGGATAGGCGCGCAGACCGGCGCCACCGTGGGTTACCTGACAGAAGCCGCCAATACCGTGGGTGCCCAACTGGCCGGCGCCTTGCCTGCCGGCAAGGGCCTGAATGCCGGTCAGATGCTGGGCGGCCAGCTCAAGGCCGTGATTCTGCTCAACAACGAACCCGAGTTTGACTCGGCTGCCGGCGCCAGTGCCAAGTCTTCGCTCAACGCCGCACAGATGGTCGTGACGCTGAGCCCTTTCAAGGCCAACATGGGCTTCAGCGATGTGCTGCTGCCGATTGCGCCTTTCACCGAAACGCCCGGCACCTTTGTGAACGCCGAGGGCCGCGTGCAAAGCTTTCACGCCGTCGTCAAGCCGCTGGGCGATACCCGTCCGGCCTGGAAGGTGCTGCGCGTGCTCGCCAACGTGCTGGGCTTGCCCGGCTTTGATTTCGAATCCTCGCAGGACGTACTCAAGCAGGTCGCGGGTGCCGATGCGGCGCAGCTTCCCGCGGACAAGCTCGGCAACAGCACCCAGGCCGCTATCGACCTGTCGGCCGTTATCGTCCAGGTGCCTGCGGTGGCCAGCATTTACCAGCTCGACGGGCTGGTCAGGCGCGCGACATCGCTGCAGCTGACGGCGGATGCCCGCCAGGCCGCCGGCCTCGAAGCCAGGCTCGAAGGAGTGACGGCATGATTGATGGAATCTTCGCCTTCGGCCAGGGTTTGATGGGCGGCATCTGGCCAGCCACGGTGTGGCCAGTGTTGTGGACGCTCATCAAAATCGTCTGCGTGCTGTTGCCGCTGATGGGTCTGGTGGCCTACCTCACCTTGTGGGAACGCAAGGCCATCGGCTTCACCCAGATTCGCCTGGGCCCCAACCGGGTCGGGCCTTTCGGCCTGCTGCAGCCGATTGCCGATGCGCTCAAGCTGCTGACCAAGGAAATCATCATCCCCACGGCAGCCAGCAAGGGCCTGTTTGTGCTCGGCCCCATCATGACCATCATGCCGGCCCTGGCCGCCTGGGCCGTGATTCCCTTCGGGCCCGAGATCGCGCTGGCCAACATCAATGCAGGCTTGCTATTCCTGATGGCTATTACCTCACTCGAGGTCTATGGCGTGATCATCGCGGGATGGGCTTCGAACTCCAAATACGCCTTTCTGGGCGCCATGCGCGCTTCGGCGCAAATGGTCAGCTATGAAATCGCGATGGGCTTCTGCCTGGTGGTGGTGCTCATGGTGTCGGGCAGTCTCAACATGACAGACATCGTGATGAGCCAGGGCAAGGGCACGCTGGCCAGCCATGGCTGGACTTTCCTGTCCTGGAACTGGCTGCCACTGCTGCCGATCTTTGTCGTGTACTTCATCTCCGGCCTGGCTGAGACCAACCGCCACCCCTTCGACGTCGTCGAAGGCGAGTCCGAAATCGTGGCTGGCCATATGGTCGAGTACTCGGGCATGGCTTTCGCGATGTTCTTTCTCGCTGAATACGCGAACATGTGGCTGGTCGCCATCCTGGCCGTGCTGCTGTTCCTGGGCGGATGGCTGCCGCCTGTTGAAGCCCTGAGCTTCATCCCCGGCTGGATCTGGCTAGGCGCCAAGACCTTTGTGGTCGTCACCATGTTCCTGTGGGTGCGCGCCACCTTCCCGCGCTTTCGTTATGACCAGATCATGCGTTTGGGTTGGAAGATTTTTATCCCCGTGACCCTGGTCTGGCTGGTGGTCGTCGGGGCCTGGATGCAGACGCCGTACAACATCTGGAAGTGACTATGAGCCCCCACGTTCGCTCACTTCGTGTAGCTCTCTGCCCCCCGAGGGGGCCGCTGCGCCTGCGGTCTGGCAAAGCCAGTCCCGCGGCCCCTGCTTGCATCAACGCATCGCCGGCAAGCTCCACTTCCGCAGGAAATTGATATGTCCACCGTAGCTTCCATCAAAGACTTTGCGTCGAGCTTCATGCTCACCGAGCTGTTCAAGGGCATGGCCCTGACTGGCAAGTACATGTTCAGCCGCAAGATCACGGTCCAGTTCCCTGAGGAAAAAACCCCGCTGAGCCCGCGTTTTCGCGGCCTGCACGCGCTGCGCCGTTATGAAAACGGCGAAGAGCGCTGCATCGCCTGCAAGCTCTGCGAAGCGGTGTGCCCGGCCATGGCCATCACCATCGAATCTGACGTGCGCGAAGACGGCAGCCGCCGCACCTCGCGCTACGACATCGACCTGACCAAATGCATCTTCTGCGGTTTCTGCGAAGAAAGCTGCCCGGTCGACTCCATCGTCGAGACTCACATCTTTGAATACCACGGCGAAAAACGCGGTGACCTGTATTTCACCAAAGAGATGCTGCTGGCCGTGGGTGACCGGTATGAATCCGAAATCGCCGCCAGTCGCGCGGCTGACGCCAAGTACCGCTGAATCCCAAGCCGCTGGCTCAAGAAAGAATCCACAACAACATGGACGCTAAAACAGGTCTTTTTTATGTTTTTGCCGCGGTGCTGCTGTTTGCAGCATTCAAGGTGATTACCGCGCGCAACCCCGTGCATGCGGCGCTGTACCTCGTGCTGGCATTTTTCCAGGCATCCGCCGTCTGGATTCTGCTCAAGGCCGAGTTCCTGGCCATCACGCTGGTGCTGGTTTATGTGGGCGCCGTGATGGTGCTGTTCCTGTTCGTCGTGATGATGCTGGACATCAACATCGACAGTGTGCGAAAAGGTTTCTGGAAGCACTTCCCGCTGGCCGGCTCCGTGGGGGCCATCATCGCGCTGGAAATGTCCTATGTGCTGATGGGTGGCTTCCGTGAACCCCCGAAAGCTGCAACTGCGGCGGGTCAGATCGGCGCGCAGGTCTCCAATACCAAGGAACTCGGCAAGCTGCTGTACTCGGAATACCTCTATCCACTGGAAGTTGCCGCGGTGATCCTGCTGGTGGCCATCATTGCCGCCATCGCGTTGACCTTGCGTGCGCGCAAGGACTCCAAATACCAAAATCCTTCAGAGCAGATCCGGGTTAAGCGCGCGGACCGCGTCAGCTTGGTCAAGATGAAATCCGTCGTGGCCGCACCGGTTGCCGCGACCGCTACAACCGCCGTTCCCGCCGAGGAGAAGAAAGCATGACTCTCACCCTGGGACATTTTCTTTCGCTGGGCGCGATGCTGTTCGCGCTGTCGGTCATCGGCATCTTCCTGAACCGCAAAAACCTGATCGTGCTGCTGATGGCCATCGAACTCATGCTGCTGGCGGTCAACATGAACTTCGTGGCCTTCTCGTACTACCTGAATGACATGGCTGGTCAGGTTTTTGTGTTCTTTATCCTGACCGTCGCGGCGGCTGAATCGGCCATCGGCCTGGCCATCCTGGTGCTGCTGTTCCGCAACAAGTCCAGCATTAACGTAGACGAACTCAATACGCTCCAGGGCTAATGATGACGCTCCCCCCCGAAGCGGCCTTCGGCCGCCTCCCCCTCAAGGGGGCGCCGCTGACGGTCCGGCAAAGCCGGTTCCGTGGCGGCCTTGGCATGGCTTCCTTGTTTGCCTGCGTAACTTGCTTGGCGGAAAAAAACTAATATGGCATCCACCCTCAACGCTTCAACTCTGCTGGCCGTTCCGTTGGCACCCCTGGCCGGCGCCCTGGCGGCCGGTATCCTCGGCACCTCTTTTGGCGGCAACTGGATAGGCCGTCGCCTGTCGCACACCCTCACCATCCTCGGCGTGCTGGTGGCCTTCATCATTTCGGCAATGACGCTCAAGAGCGTGGCCATCGATGGCGCGCGCTTCAACGAGACGCTCTACACCTGGATGAACGTCGGCGGCCTGAAGATGGAAATCGGCTTCCTGGTTGACGGCCTCACGGCCATGATGATGTGCGTGGTGACCTTTGTGTCGCTCATGGTGC
This sequence comes from Polaromonas sp. P3_A5, assembly GCF_056403055.1. Taxonomy (NCBI): domain Bacteria; kingdom Pseudomonadati; phylum Pseudomonadota; class Betaproteobacteria; order Burkholderiales; family Comamonadaceae; genus Polaromonas; species Polaromonas sp. P3_A5. The sequence goes on along the minus strand of NZ_JBFUGF010000001.1, from coordinate 2,868,194 downwards.
ACATCTACACCATAGGCTACATGGAAGAAGACGAGGGCTACAACCGCTTCTTTGCCTACATCTCGCTGTTCACCTTCTCCATGCTGATGCTGGTGATGAGCAACAACATGCTGCAGCTGTTTTTCGGCTGGGAAGCCGTGGGCCTGGTGTCTTACCTGCTGATCGGCTTCTGGTTCAACAAGCCGACCGCCATCTTCGCGAACATGAAGGCCTTCCTCGTCAACCGCGTGGGCGACTTCGGTTTCATCCTCGGCATTGGCCTGATCGCTGCCTATGCCGGCACACTGAACTACGGTGAGGCCTTTGCCAAGGCCGGCGAGCTTTCCAAGCTGAGCTTCCCGGGCACCGGCTGGATGCTGGTAACCGTGATCTGCATCTGCCTCTTCATTGGCGCCATGGGCAAGTCGGCGCAATTCCCTTTGCACGTCTGGTTGCCGGATTCCATGGAAGGCCCAACCCCGATCTCCGCGCTGATTCACGCGGCAACCATGGTGACGGCCGGCATCTTCATGGTGGCGCGCATGTCACCGCTGTTTGAGCTCAGCGATACCGCGCTCAGTTTCATCATGGTGATTGGCGCCATCACGGCCTTGTTCATGGGTTTCCTCGGCATCATCCAGAATGACATCAAGCGCGTGGTTGCGTATTCCACACTCTCGCAGCTGGGTTACATGACGGTGGCGCTGGGCGCCTCGGCCTATTCTGTCGCGGTGTTCCATCTGATGACGCACGCTTTCTTCAAGGCGCTGCTGTTCCTGGCCGCCGGCTCGGTCATCATCGGCATGCACCACAACCAGGACATCCGCTGGATGGGCGGCGTGCGCAAGTACATGCCTATCACCTGGATCACCTCACTGCTGGGTACACTGGCCCTTATAGGCACGCCTTTGTTCGCGGGGTTCTACTCCAAGGACAGCATCATTGAAGCCGTGCATGAAAGCCATCTGGCAGGCGCCGGCTTTGCCTACTTCGCGGTGCTGGCGGGCGTTTTTGTGACGGCCTTCTATTCATTCCGCCTGTATTTTCTGGTGTTCCACGGCAAGGAACGTTTTGACCAGAACCCCGATGCGCACCACCATGGCCACGACGATCACGGCCACCATGACGAGCATCATGAGCCGCACGAGTCCCCCTGGGTCGTGACAGTGCCGTTGATCCTGCTGGCGATCCCGTCCGTGGTCATCGGCTTTATGACGATTGAGCCCATGCTGTACGGTGACTTCTTCAAGGATGCCATCCTGGTGAATCTCGAAAAACATCCCGCCATGGAAGAGCTGAAGCGGCTGTTCCACGGTCCGGCCCAGATGGCCTTGCACGGGCTGACGGCTGCGCCGTTCTGGCTGGCCTTGTCGGGCTCGGTGCTGGCCTGGTACATGTACATGATCAACCCGGCCCTGCCGGCCGCGATCAAGCGCATGTGCATGCCAGTCTTCACGTTGCTCGAGAACAAGTACTACCTTGACTGGTTCAATGAGAACGTATTGGCCCGGGGCACGCGCGCACTTGGTACCGCACTCTGGAAGGGCGGCGACCAGAAGCTGATCGATGGCGCGCTGGTCAACGGTTCATGGAAGCTGGTTGGCTGGGTTTCCGGCATGGTGCGCCGGCTGCAGTCCGGCTACATCTACCACTATGCCTTCGGCATGATCATTGGCGTGTTTGTGTTGATGACGTATTTCGTCTGGCTCAATCGCTGATCAGTTCAACAAAATCAAGGAAGAACAAGAATGGGTTTGTTGAGTCTTGCGATCTGGACGCCGATTGTTTTCGGTGTGGTTCTGCTGGCACTGGGCCGTGACGAGCAGGCGCGCAGCGTTCGCTGGGTCGCGCTGATAGGCGCGGTCGTCAGCTTCCTGGTGACGTTGCCTTTGTACAGCGGTTTTCAGCTGGATACGTCGGCCATGCAGTTTGTCGAAAAGGGCAGCTGGATCCAGCGGTTTAATGTCAACTACCACGTGGGTGTTGACGGCATTTCGCTGTGGTTTGTGCTGCTGACGGCTTTCATCAATGTGGTCGTCATCATCGCCAGCTGGGAAGCCATCACCACGCGCGTGAACCAGTACATGGCTTCTTTCCTGATCCTCAGCGGACTCATGATTGGCGTGTTTGCGGCACTGGACGGCATTCTGTTTTACGTGTTCTTTGAAGCCACGCTGATCCCGATGTACCTGATCATCGGCATCTGGGGCGGTCCCAACAAGATCTATGCGGCCTTCAAGTTTTTCCTGTACACCTTGCTCGGCTCCCTGCTGATGCTGGTGGCACTGATCTTCCTGTACAACAAGTCGGGCGGCAGCTTCGACATCCTGACCTGGCACAAGCTGCCTCTGGGCAGCACGGTGCAGACATTGCTGTTCTTCGCCTTCTTCGCAGCCTTTGCCGTCAAAGTGCCGATGTGGCCAGTCCACACCTGGCTGCCCGATGTGCACGTTGAGGCCCCCACAGGTGGTTCGGCCGTGCTGGCCGCCATCATGCTGAAGCTGGGCGCTTACGGTTTCCTGCGCTTCTCGATGCCTATCGCTCCGGATGCTGCGCATGAATGGTCCTGGCTGATGATTGCCCTGTCCTTGATTGCTGTCATCTATGTTGGTTTGGTTGCACTGGTGCAGCAGGACATGAAAAAGCTGGTGGCTTATTCGTCTGTGGCCCACATGGGCTTTGTCACCCTGGGCTTTTTCATCTTCAACGACCTGGGCGTTTCCGGCGGCATCGTGCAGATGATCGCCCACGGCTTTGTGTCGGGCGCGATGTTCCTGTGCATTGGTGTACTGTACGACCGCGTCCATTCGCGCGAAATTGCCAGCTACGGCGGCGTGGTGAACACCATGCCCAAGTTTGCGGCCTTTGCCCTGCTTTTTGCCATGGCCAACTGCGGCCTGCCGGCCACAGCCGGTTTCGTCGGCGAGTGGATGGTGATTTTGGGTGCGGTCAAATACAACTTCTGGATAGGCGGCGCGGCAGCGACGGCACTCATATTTGGCGCAGCCTACACCTTGTGGATGTACAAGCGGGTTTACCTGGGCCCCGTGGCCAATGACGACGTCAAGGCACTCGTCGACATCAACAGCCGCGAATTCCTGATGCTGGCGCTGCTGGCTATCGCTGTGCTGTACATGGGCATCTATCCCAAGCCGTTTACCGATGTGATGAATACTTCAGTGGCGGACCTGCTCAAGCACGTCGCGGCCTCCAAACTGAACTGAAGCAACTACAAAGAATTCAGATGATTGACAAACTCTCCTGGATCACGGTTTATCCGGAAATCGTCCTCCTGACCATGGCCTGCGTGATTGCGCTGGTGGATCTGGGCGTCAAGACGCCGCAGCGTACGCTGACCTACGTGCTCACGCTGTTGACCCTGGCCGTCGTGGCGGCCATGGAGGCTGCCTACGCCTCTGGAGGCCAGACCTTCTATGGTTTCGGCAACATGGTTGTCAGCGACCCCATGGGCGGCTGGCTCAAGTGCTTTGCCTGTATCACCGTGATGATTACGCTGGTCTATGGCCGCCCTTACGCGGCAGATCGCGACATGTTGCGCGGCGGTGAATTCTTCACGCTGAGCCTGTTCGCGCTGCTGGGCATGTTCGTCATGATCTCGGGCCACAACTTCCTGGTGATCTACATGGGCCTGGAATTGCTGACCCTGTCCAGCTATGCGCTGGTGGCCCTGCGTCGCGACAACGCCACTGCCACCGAAGCCGCCATGAAGTACTTCGTGCTGGGCGCGCTGGCTTCGGGTTTCCTGCTGTATGGTCTTTCGATGCTGTACGGCGCGACCGGCTCCCTGGACCTCAACGAGGTGTTCAACGCGATTGCCAGCCGCCAGGTCAAGCATCAGGTACTGATTTTCGGCTTGGTCTTCATCGTGGCTGGCCTGGCCTTCAAACTGGGCGCTGTGCCTTTCCATATGTGGCTGCCTGACGTCTACCAGGGTGCGCCTACAGCCGTGACCCTCCTGATCGGTGGAGCGCCGCAGCTCGCGGCCTTCGCTATCTGTATCCGCCTGCTGGTCGAAGGCCTGTTGCCGCTGGCAATTGACTGGCAGCAGATGCTGGGATTGATGGCGATTGGCTCGCTGCTGGTGGGCAATCTGGCCGCAATTGCGCAGTCCAACCTCAAACGCATGCTGGCGTTCTCCACCATCTCGCAAATGGGTTTCCTGTTGCTCGGCCTGCTGGCCGGCGTGGTCAACGGCAACCAGCTCAACACCGAATCGGCCTACAGCGCAGCGATGTTCTATGCCCTGACTTATGTGCTCACCACCCTGGGTGCTTTCGGCATCATCATGCTGCTGGCACGCGCCGGGCACGAGTCCGAAGAGATCGTCGATCTGGCCGGCCTGAACCAGCGCAGCCCGTTGTACGCCGGCGTGATGGCCATCAGCATGTTCTCGCTGGCCGGCCTGCCGCCGCTGGTGGGGTTTTATGCCAAGTTGTCCGTCCTGCAGGCGCTGATTTCCTCGCAACAAACCAGCTACATTGTGCTGGCCGTTTTTGCGGTGATCATGTCGCTGGTGGGCTCCTTCTATTACTTGCGTGTGGTCAAGGTTATGTACTTTGATGCACCCTTGGCCCATAACGCCCAGCCGGTTTCTGCGCCGGCAGATGCCAAGGCAGTGCTGGCCATCAATGGTGCGCTCATCCTGATCCTGGGCATCATGCCTGGCGGTTTGATGACCCTGTGCGCGCAGTCCATCAGCAGCATCGTCAAATCACTGGGTAGCTGACCCCTGCCATGACCCAAACTGCTTCAGTCTGGCTGGTCGTGCTGCTGGCCTTGCTGGCAGCCAACCTGCCTTTCATCAGCAATCGCCTGTTCGCGGTCTACGCGCTCAAGTTGCCGAAAAACCTGGCGATCAGGGCCGCAGAGCTGGTGGTCTGGTACCTGGTTGTCGGCGGTCTGGGTTTATACCTTGAGCAGCGGAGCGGCCAGATTGCACCGCAAGGCTGGGAGTTTTATGCCATCACCGGCACGCTCTTCATCACCTTTGCGTTTCCCGGATTCACCTGGCGCTACCTGTTCAAGCACCGTCCATGAGCACATCTTCCGGTCCTGATCAAGCCGGTGCAATTGCCGACGCGCACCTCGTCGAGACCTGCATCGACTCGGTCGAGATCCTGAGAGGGAATTTCCTGCATGCCTTGCGTGATACCGTCAGGCTGCCCGACGGCAAGCAGGCAACGCGCGAATACGTCATTCACTCCGGTGCCGTGATGGTCGTGGCGCAACTGGACGACGGGCGTCTGGTGCTGGAGCGCCAGTACCGCTACCCCATGCGTTCCGTGATGGTGGAGTTTCCCGCGGGCAAGCTCGATCCGGGCGAAGGCTCGCTGGCCTGCGCCCAGCGTGAACTGCTGGAGGAAACCGGTTACACCGCGCGTGAGTGGGCGAGGGCAGGCGTGCTGCATCCGGTGATCTCCTATTCCACCGAATTTATTGACATCTGGTTTGCGCGCGGGTTGACCCCCGGCCAGCGCAAGCTGGATGCCGGGGAGTTTCTGGACGTCTTTACGGCAACACCCGCTGAGCTTCTTGCCTGGTGTGCCAGCGGCGAGGTCACGGATGCAAAAACATTGACAGGCGCCCTGTGGCTGCAAAACGTGCTGTCCGGCGCGTGGGCTTTGGACTGGCAAGCTGCAACAGCCTGATCCCCCGGCGATAATCCGGCCATGAAAGTCCTGAATCTCCAGTGTGCGCACCAGCATTCATTTGAAGGCTGGTTTGCGTCCGAGGACGACTTCCAGGCCCAGCTGTCGCGCGGCCTGATCGAATGCCCGATGTGCGCCGACAAAAGCATCCAGAAACTTCCCAGTGCACCACGCCTCAACCTGGGCGGCCATGACATCGTAAGCGCAGGCAGCCGGGCTGCTGCGTCTTCACAAGTTGCCATTCCGAACCCGGCGCGGGGCGCCGAAGGCGAGGCCACCGCCATGACGGGTATACCGGCTGCAAAGAGTCACGCAGAGCAGGCCGCGTTCCTGAAGGCCTTGCGTCATGTGATGGCGCATACCGAAGATGTCGGAAGCCAGTTTGCGGATCAGGCCCGCCGCATGCACTATGGCGAACTTGAGGCGCGCAGCATTCGCGGCCAGGCCAGTGTGCGCGAAGCTGTGGAGCTGATCGAGGAAGGCATAGACGTTATGCCTTTGCCCTTGCCGGCGGCGGTCAAGGAAACACTTCAGTAAAGCGATTTCCCGCAGCCTCTCAGGGATTCAACCCTTCAACAGAGATTTCTCCATACAGGCTCAGAAGTCGCTGGTCGCCCAGAATGTAGTCACGCATACGCCGTACGACCAGGCTTTTCCACTCCGAAAACCACGGGATGGTTGTCACGCCTTTAAATTCATCGGGTAGCAGAGCCTTATAAGTGAGGCGGCCATTTTCACCAGTTTGCTCCTTAACGTAGAAGTACGCTTCTCTCTTGAAATACACATCGGCTCCAGCTTCTTTGTAAATGAGGCAGAAGTCATTCGAGTCGTTTCGTATCATGGCTGGTGAAACGTACTCGATGGAGAATTCGGTGCTTTGCATGGATTGCCTGATCCTGAGTGAGCGGGTGAGCCGAACTTCCTGGCGCCGGCCAGGCACTGGAGGTCATGGTGTGCGGGCCATGGTAATTGAGTTCACCCATAACGCGTGGCCGCTTAAAAAAGCGGCGGCACCCGAGAGTACCGCCGCTTCATGGCTATCGTTGCTTCTGCCGACTCTCAGGGCAGTACCGGATTAAGGATACAGGCCGCGCAACTCGCGCGTGTGCAGGATTCGCTTGCATGCCACGATGAAGGTGGCGGTACGCAGGCTGACCTTCTGGTCTTGCGCCACGGCCCAAACACCGGCAAAGGCGTCTTTCATGATTTTCACCAGGCGCTTGTTGATTTCTTCTTCGTCCCAGAAGAAGCTGGAAAAATCCTGCACCCATTCAAAGTAGCTGACGGTCACGCCGCCGGCATTGGCGATCACGTCCGGCAGCACCAGCACGTTGCGGTCATGCAGGATGTCGTCGGCGGCGGGCGTGGTCGGGCCGTTCGCGCCTTCAATGATCATGCGCGCCTTGATGCGGCCGGCATTGGCCGCCGTGATCTGCTGCTCAAGTGCGGCCGGGATCAGGATGTCGCACTCCACGTCCCAGAACGCGTCATTGGCAATGACTTCGGCTTCGGTGAATCCGGCCACGCTGCCGTTGGCTTCCACATGACGCAGCAGCGCCGGCACATCGAGGCCGGCTTCACGGTAAATCGTGCCACCGTGGTCTTGCACCGCGACCACGCGTGCACCGGTTTCGGCAAACAGTTTGCCCGCCACGCCGCCCACATTGCCAAAGCCCTGCACGGCGACTCGCGCCGTACTGATATCGAGGCCGATGTGCTTGGCCGCTTCGGTGCCCACGGTGAACACGCCGCGCCCCGTGGCTTCACGCCGGCCCAGCGAGCCGCCCAGGTCGACCGGCTTGCCCGTGACAACGCCGGTTGAGGTAGAGCCGGTGTTCATCGAGTAGGTGTCCATCATCCACGCCATGATCTGGTCGTTGGTGTTGACGTCCGGCGCCGGGATGTCCTTGTTGGGGCCGATGATGATGCCGATCTCGCTGGTGTAGCGGCGCGTCATACGCTCCAGCTCGCCACGCGAAAGCTTCTTCGGGTCGACGCGGATGCCGCCTTTGGCACCGCCGTAAGGCACGTTCACCGCCGCGTTCTTGACCGACATCCAGGCCGACAGTGCCATCACTTCAGACAGCGTGACGTCCTGGTGGAAACGCACGCCGCCCTTGCCTGGGCCGCGCGAAACGTTGTGCTGCACACGGTAGCCTTCAAAGTGCGCCACGGTGCCGTCGTCCATGTGAATCGGCACGTCCACGATCAGCACACGCTTGGGCCGCTTCAGGGTTTCAGCCCAGCGCGCCAGGCTGCCCAGGTGGGGAATGACGCGGTCTACCTGCTGCAGGTAGTTGCCCCAGGGGCCCAGGTTGTCTGCCTGCAGGTAAGACGGAAGCGGGTGAGACCCGGCGGGGGTGGGAACAGAAGAGGCTGCGTGTGACATTGAAAAAGCTCCTTGTGGGATTTCTTGCGGGAAAGTCTGCGGGAAGAATCAATGCACGGAGCTTAAGAGCCCCGGTCTAAATAGTCCAAGGCATTGTTGAGCAAAATCTATGCAAATAATGCATATCACTGATTTTTGATGGCCGCCGGAGCTGCGGCGAAAGCCGGGAAGCCCGCACATGCCAAGGCCGTCACACCGTGAATTGCAGTGCCGCCAGCCGCGCATAAACGCCCCCGCGGTTCACCAGCTCGGCATGCGTGCCTTGCTCCACCAGTCGCCCGTGGTCCAGCACCAGGATGCGGTCAGCCTGCTGCACAGTGGCCAGCCGGTGCGCAATCACCAGCGTCGTCCGGTCCTTCATGGCCGACTCCAGGGCCGCTTGCACCATGCGTTCGCTTTCGGCATCCAGCGCGCTGGTGGCTTCGTCCAGCAGCAGCAGCGGGGCGTTTTTCAGCATCGCCCGGGCAATCGCAATGCGCTGGCGCTGGCCGCCGGAAAGCCGCACGCCGCGCTCCCCCAGGAAGGTGTCGTAGCCTTCGGGAAGGGCTGTGATGAACTCATGTGCGAAGGCCGCCCTGGCCGCTGCACGGGTCTCTTCATCAGTGGCTTCAGGTTTGCCGTAGCGGATGTTCTCCAGCGCGCTGGTCGAGAAGATGACAGCGTCCTGCGGCACGATGCCGATGCGCTGCCGCAAATCATGCAGCGCCATGTCGGCAGTGCGCACGCCATCCAGTTCGATGCGGCCTGAAGCCGGGTCGTAAAACCGCAGCAGCAGCTGGAACACCGTACTCTTGCCCGCGCCGCTGGGCCCCACGATGGCCACCGTTTCGCCGGGCGCCACGCTCAGGGAAAAGTTTGTCAGCGCGGCCTGCGCAGGCCGCGACGGGTAGTGAAATGTCACGGCATCAAATTTGACCGCGCTGCCGGCCCGCGTGACTTGTGCGGGAACCGGGTTGGCCGGTGATGCCACGGGTGAACGCGACGTCAGCAACTCCATCAGCCGTTCGGTGGCGCCCGCAGCCCGCAGCAGGTCGCCATAGACCTCGCCCAGCACGGCCGCCGCGCTGGCCAGGATGATCACGTAAACAACTGTCTGGCCCAGGTGGCCCGCCGTGATGTCCCCACGCATTACCGCCTGCGTGCCCTGGTACAGGCCCCACAGCAGCGCCGCCGACGTGGCGATGATGATGAAGGCCACCAGCACCGAGCGCGCCCTGGTGCGGCGAATCGCGGTGTTGAAGGCATTGGTCGTTGACGCATCAAAGCGCGCGGCTTCGCGGCCTTCAGCGGTGTAGCTTTGCACCACCGGAATGGCGTTAAGCACTTCGGCCGCGATCGCGCTGGAGTCTGCCACGCGGTCCTGGCTGGCGCGCGACAGCTTGCGCACACGCCGGCCAAACCAGACCGAGGGCGCGACGATCAACACCAGCACCACCAGTACCTGCACCATGAGGTAAGGGTTGGTATAGACCAGCATGCCCAGCGCGCCCACGCCCATGACTGCATTGCGCAGGCCCATGCTGAGCGAGGAGCCCACCACCGTCTGCACCAGTGTCGTGTCCCCTGTCAGGCGCGAGAGCACTTCGCCGGTTTGCGTGGTTTCAAAAAACTCGGGGCTTTGCCGCACCACATGCGCGTAGACCGCGTTGCGCAGGTCCGCCGTCACACGCTCGCCCAGCCAGCTCACCATGTAAAAGCGGCCTGCCGAAAAAAGGCCCAGCGCCGCCGCCACGCCAAACAGCTCAAAGAAATGGGTGCGCAGCGCCATCAGCTGCTGGCCCTTGTCTGCAGCGCTGAGCCCGCCGTCAATCAGGCTGCGCAGGGCCAGCGGAAACACCAGCGTGGCAACGGCCGCCATCACCAGGAAAAACATCGCCAGAACAATCCGCCCCCGGTAGGGACGCAGGAAGGGAACGAGGCCGGAAAGGGAGCGGGGCGCGCCCTTGGGCGCATTCGAAAGGGAAGAAGTAGCCATGCGGGGAGTTTAGCCATAAAAGATGTCTGTACAAACACAGCCTTGACAATGTTTGTCTAGGCATGTATTATTCGTGTCCATGAAATCCGAATCCACCCGTCCGCCAGCGACCTCAATTCCTTCAACGCCCTTGTGCGGGTTGCCGGCCGAGTTTTATTGCGCGACCGATTACGACGCCGGGCAAAGCACCGGTGCGCTGATGCGCCAGATTCTCAACAGCGTCTCCCAGCAGGTCACGCGCGAACTGGAGCCCCAGGGCCTGACGAACGCGCAGTGGGTGCCCATGCTCAAGATTTACCTCGGCAAGGCCTCCACGGTGGCAGAACTCGCCCGTGTGTGCCAGCTCGACGCCGGTTCCATGACCCGCCTGCTCGACCGGCTCGAAGCCAAGGGCTTTTGCCGCCGCATCCGCTCCAGCGAAGACAGGCGCGTGGTCAACATCGAACTGACACCCGAAGGCCGCGAAGCCGCGAAAGAAATCCCTGCGGTGCTCAGCCGTGTGCAAAACGCCCACCTGGCCGGCTTCACGGTCGAGGAGTGGCAAAACCTCAAAGGCTACCTGCGCCGCATCCTTGAAACAGCGCAGACCCTTCAAGCCCTTCAAGCAGCGAATGAAAAAGATGACAAATAACAGCAACACCCTTTGCAGCGCGTCCGCTTCTGTCTCGGCTTGCGTTTCGGTGAACCAGCCCGAACACGCCGAGCCGCGCCTGCCGCTCTGGCGCGCCTCTTTCTGCATGGCCCTGGTGGCCGCCGCCAGCGTGGTGGCCGTGGGCCTGATGGCAACCGGCCTCACCGGCTGTGCCGACATGTCGGGCATCGCACCGCATTCCAGCCTGCGTGACGCGCCTTCGCTGGGCCTGGCTGCCGACACCGCCGGCCAAACGCCGGCCCAGGCGCCACTGGCCGCCGAATGGTGGCGCGAGTTTGGCGATGTGCAGCTCAACGGCTTGATCGACCAGGCCCTGCAAACCAGCCCGACCTTGAAGCTCGCGCAGGCCCGTCTGGCTCGCGCACTGGCAGTCACCGAGGTTGCCGATGCCGCCACGCTGCCGCAGGTCACCGGGCAACTGGACCTGACGCGCCAGCAATACACCGCCAATGGCGCAGTGCCCGCACCACTGGCAGGCTCCATCCGCAACAGCGGTACGGCGCAGCTCGCGGTGAGCTGGGAGCTTGATTTTTTTGGCAAGAACCGCGCCGCGCTGGATGCTGCGCTGGGCACCGCCAGCGCGGCTGAAGCAGACGCGCAGGCCGCACGCTTGCTGCTGGCCAGCAATGTGACCCGCACCTACTTTCAGCTGGTACGCCTGAACGAGCAGGTGACGGTGGCCCGCCGAACACTCGCCCAGCGTGACGAAACCCTCAAGCTGGTGCGTGACCGCGTTGACGCCGGCCTGGACACCCGCCTGGAGCTGCGCCAGAGCGAAGGCGGCCTGCCCGAAGCGCGCCTGCAGCTCGAAACCCTGCAAGAGCAGATGGCGCTCACCCGCAATGCGCTCGACGCCCTCATTGGCAAGCCAAATGGCACTGCAGCCCTTTCCCTTCCTGCGCAAGCAGCTATCAAAAATGTAGCAACCGCCACGGCCATTCCGGCCGACCTGCTGGGCCGGCGCGCCGACATTGCCGCCGCGCGGTGGCGCGTAGAGGCTTCGTCCAAAGACGTGGCCAACGCCAAAACCCAGTTCTACCCCAACGTCAACCTGGTCGCTTTTGCCGGTTTTTCCAGCATCGGCCTGGGCCGCCTGCTTGACTCGGGCAGCCAGCAGTGGGGTGTCGGGCCGGCCCTGCGCCTGCCGATTTTTGACGCCGGCCGCCTGCGCGCCAACCTGCGCGGCAAGACTGCCGACCTGGACGCCGCTGTCGAAAGCTACAACGCCGCCGTGATAGACGCGGTGCGCGATGTGGCCGACCAGGTGGCGTCATCGCAAGCCATCACGCGCCAGCAAGCCGAACAGCGCGCCGCGCAGGAAGCCGCGGAAGGCGCCTATGACATCGCTGTGCAGCGCTACAAGGCCGGACTGGGTACCTACCTCAATGTGCTGACGGCCGAAACCAGCGTGCTGGCCCAGCGTCGCCTGGCGGTAGACCTCTCGGCCCGCGCGCTTGACACACAGGTCGCGTTGATACGCGCCCTGGGCGGCGGCTACGGCAATGCCCCGGCGCAGGCGAAGCAGACGCAAGGTGCTACAAAAACAATAGCTGCTGGCGCAAGTACTGATTGGGCTACAGCCGGTTTTAACTCTGAAAAATTGCCCGCAGCGCATTAGGCGCCGGCCCAAACGCAAGTAACGCATCGTTCCCGAATCAACCAACACCTGACACCATCATGAGCGACACAACATCTACCAACGCCCCAGCTTCCGATGCACCAGCACAGCCGCCCGCAGGAAACCCCAAACGCAAAAGGGCGCTGACCGCGCTTGCAGCCGTGGTGGTCGTTGCTGGTCTGGGCTGGTCTGCCTATGAATACCTGGTGGCCAGCCATTACGAGTCCACCGACAACGCCTATGTGCAGGGCAACGTGATCCAGATCACGCCGCAAATTGGCGGCACCGTCATGGCCATCATGGCCGACGATACCGACTTCGTGAAAGCCGGCCAGACACTGGTGCAGCTTGACCCGGCCGATGCCAAAGTTGCGCTGGAACAGGCCGAAGCCGCACTGGCCCAGGCCGTGCGCCAGGTGCGCACGCTCTACGCCAACAACGGCACGCTGGCCGCGCAGATCGCGCTGCGCGATGCCGATGTGGTCAAGGCGCAAAGCGACATCGCCCGCGCCAGCGACGACCTGAACCGCCGCCAATCGCTCACCGGCAATGGCGCGGTGTCCAAGGAAGAACTCAACCACGCCCAGACGCAGCTGGCCACCGCCAAGAGCGCGCTGGCCGCAGCGCAGGCCGGTGTGGTCGCTGCGCGTGAGCAGCTCACCAGCAACCAGGCCCTGACCGAAGGCACCAGTGTCGAGCAACACCCCAGCGTGCAGGTTGCTGCCGCCCGGGTGCGTGAGGCCTACCTGGCCACACAGCGCGCCGCGTTGCTGGCGCCCGTAGATGGCTATGTGGCCAAGCGCACGGTGCAACTCGGCCAGCGCGTGGCCGCCGGCGCGCCGATGATGTCCATCATCCCGCTCAACCAGGTCTGGGTCGACGCCAACTTCAAGGAAGTCCAGCTGCGCAAAATCCGCATCGGCCAGCCCGTGACACTGGTGGCCGACTTGTACGGCAAGAAGGTGGAATACAAAGGCAAGGTAGCCGGCCTGGGCGTCGGCACCGGTGCCGCCTTTTCATTGCTGCCCGCGCAAAACGCCACCGGCAACTGGATCAAGGTGGTGCAGCGCGTGCCGGTGCGCATCGCGCTGGACGCCAAACAGCTGGCCGAGAACCCGCTGCGCGTGGGTTTGTCGATGGACGCCGAAGTGGACGTGAGCAGCAAGGACGGCAAGACCCTGGCCGATGCGCCGCGCGACGCCGCCCTGGCACACACCCAGACTTACGGCACGCAGGACGATGCCGCCGACAAGGACGTGCAGCGTGTCATCGCCGCCAACACCGGCAAATCCGTGAAGCTGGCCAAGCCCGCCGTCGCAGTCAGGCCGACCCTGCCGCAGGGTGGGGCCGTTTCGCCCGCCCAGGCCGGCGCCGACGCGCAGCGCCTCGCGTTCAGCCACACGCTGTCACTGGCTGGCAACCGTGTGGCGCCGTAAGTCACAAGCCTCGCACAACCCACAACCCCACATCTCCAGCCCGCGCAACCGCAGCGATCTCCCGTAGCGGTTTCCACCAGCCCCTTATTCGCAAGGCTTTCATGGCTTCCGCACCTGCTCCCGCCTCCGCCTATGTCCAGCCGCCACCGCTGACAGGCTCTGCCCGCCTGTGGGGCACGCTGGCCCTGTCGGCCGCGACTTTCATGAACGTGCTCGACACGTCCATCGCCAACGTGTCGCTGCCCGCGATTGCCGGCGACCTGGGCGTCAGCCCCAACCAGGGCACCTGGGTCATCACCAGCTTTGGCGTGGCCAATGCGATTGCCGTGCCGCTCACCGGCTGGCTGTCGCAGCGCTTCGGCCAGGTGCGGCTGTTCACCACCAGCGTCATCCTGTTTGTCATCACCTCGTGGCTGTGCGGCCTGGCGCCGAACATGACCACGCTGATTTTTCTGCGCGTGCTGCAGGGCCTGGTGGCCGGGCCCATGATCCCGCTGTCGCAGGCGCTGCTGCTGTCGAGCTACCCGAAAGCGCTGGCGGGGCTGGCCATGGCGCTCTGGTCCATGACGACGCTGATCGCGCCGGTGATGGGGCCGCTCCTGGGCGGCTGGATTACCGACAACATCTCATGGCCCTGGATTTTTTACATCAACATCCCCGTGGGCTTCGGCGCTGCCTTCATCACCTGGAGCATCTTCAGGAAGCGCGAAAGCGTCACGCGAAAGCTTCCCATCGACTCGGTGGGCCTGGCGCTGCTGGTTATCTGGGTCGGCGCGCTGCAGATCATGCTCGACAAGGGCCAGGAGCTCGACTGGTTCCACTCTGGTGAAGTCATCGCGCTCGGCATCATCGCCCTGGTCGGCCTGATCGCCTTCGTGATCTGGGAACTCACCGAAGAACACCCGGTGGTCGACCTCACGCTGTTCAAGAAGCGCAACTTCTGGGCCGGCGCGCTGGCGCTGTCGGTGGGCTACGGCCTCTTCTTCGGCAACGTGGTGCTGCTGCCGCTGTGGCTGCAGCAGTACATGGGCTACACCGCCACGCAGGCCGGCATGGTGCTGGCGCCTGTCGGCGCGTTTGCCCTGCTGTTGTCGCCCGTGGTCGGCAAGAACATCGCCAAGGTAGACCCGCGCCGCTTCGCCGCGTTTGCTTTCATGGTGTTTGCGCTGGTGCTGTGGATGCGGTCCAACTTCAACACCCAGGCCGATTTCCGCACCATCATGATCCCGACCATCATCCAGGGCGTGGCCATGGCCTTCTTTTTCATCCCGCTGGTCACCATCACGCTGTCGGGCATCTCGCCCGACAAGATTCCCGCGGCCTCCGGCCTGTCGAACTTCGTGCGCATCACCGCCGGCTCCTTCGGCACCTCGATTGCCACCACCATCTGGCAAGACCGCGCCGCCATGCACCACGCGCAGATCAGCGAATACGTGAACCAGGGCAGCACCGCCACCAACAGCGCCCTCACTGGCCTGGCCGGCGCCGGCCTCACGCCCGACCAGGCGCTGGGCACCATCAACCGCCTGGTCGACCAGCAGGCCTACATGCTGGCCGCCAACGACGTGTTCTATGTGTCCGCGCTGATCTTTCTGCTGCTGATTCCGCTGGTGTTCCTGACGCGGCACACCAAGGCGGGGGCGGGGAGTGCGGATGCCGCTGCGGGCGCGCACTGAGGCCCTTGCGTGGGGCTGGAACGAAGACGGCGCTTTGTGCGCCGCTTTTTTTTGCTATTAAATCAGTAGCTGCTTGCGCCTGTCTGCATTGGTCTGCAGGCCTGTTTCGTATCTAAAGGCCGCCCCCAAATGCTCAAAAACAAGGGGTTTTGGCGCTCCCATGCCTCGCAAAGGCCCTGCAGCCGCCTCTAAGGCGATTTTTTGACCTATTTTCAGGCATAAAACGGGCTGTAGCTCAATACGGATGTGCGCGGGCAGCTATCAAATCAATAGCATTTCAGGCGAGCAGGGCATCCAGCGGGCTGGCTGTACCGCCAGAGGCAACGTTCCACACATGGGTATAAATCATCGAGGTGCAAGGCGCAAACGGATACGTCTTCTACCTCGCGTGCTCCCATGTCGCGCGGATGTGTCATGTGGCCGTTGCGGCCATGCCATCGGACAAAAAAATGGACCCAGTACAGGTAAGTTTTCTCAGTGCCAAGGCTATAGTGCAAATACCGAAACCGGTTCCGGACCTGGTCCAGCAAGCGAGCAGACTGCAAGGGAGGATTGCGGGGTCCACGGAATTTTCATGACTCTTTGGATTTACAGAATATTTCCTTGAAACCCAGCATGCAAGCGGCTTACAGGAGGTTTTAATGTCCAGATTAGATTGCAAGCGCCAGGTTATACCGCAGGTTTTGCGGCATACATTACGTTAGAGCGCATGAAGAACATCCAGGTCATAGACGGTGCCATCAACTCGGTGTATGACATCTTCCAAGCGACGGACGAAGAGTTCTCGCTCATCTATCCGAGTGGAGAAGACGTTGCCTTTATCGATGAAGTCTACGCTCGGGGGCCGGGTGAAGAGCTCGGTGCGGCATTCGAGCGGATCTGGACACGCCGGATTCCGAAGCGAGATGCCATGGGTATTCATGGCCTATTGTTCTTCGAACTTGACGTGAAAATGAAGTACTACCCGACGAGGCGTGATGAAGAGGCGATCAATCCAAATGGCTCACCGCTCCGTTAGTATTCGCTCTAACAATTCGGCCCACGCGGACAAGCAGCATCAGGTTGCCGCTTCGCGGCTCATGCTGCGTGCCGGTGGCCTCCAACGTTATACGACATGAATCCACAGTTGCCTCTCGTTGAATTGCTGCAGGCACTCGCTCATGGTCGCTGCACGGCCGACCTCTGGGAGCGCGGGGCAGTTGCGCACTATGGCTGCGTCGACGCCGAAGCCGCGCGAGTTCAACTCGTTCGTGCGTCCATTGACGCTGGTGACTGGCATTGGTCCGCCGTTCCTACCGCGATCATCGACAAAGCAACTGCCTTGCTCGCCAGTGCAGGTCCCAGAGGTTCAGCGTGGCATCCATAACCCTTTGCTCCATCCGACCCGTGCCAGCTATGCTGGCCCGTTCGGCTGAGCGCGAACGTTAGGCTGCTATGTCGTACTGCCCGAATTGCGGTTCTATAGTCGACGTTGCTTCCCTCCGGTGCGAGAAGTGCGGCGCTGACTTCTCTGCCGATAATGGCTGGCGGCCCACTGTTTTTCGCCCTGACACAGCTATACCGGCGAGCCGAGTTCAAGTTGCCGGCGGCGTTGTGTTCGCAATAGCAATAGCTTTGGTTCTTTGGCTGGCCAGCTTCGGCAACGTGTACTTGATTACCACAATGTTCGGGGTGGGGGTAGTTGGGGTAGGAGGGGCTTTGTTCGCCTTCAGTCCTCGGCGGCGACAGCAAGCAAAGATGTCCAAGCGAAATGAGTCATAAAGTCGGCGCGCAGCCTAACAGGTCGGTCGAGACCGACGCACAACAGCTTGGCGCCGCGAGGCGCGCGGGTGATCGTGCACCTCGCGGCGCCAAGCCGTTGTGTGCGACTCACCTCCAACGTTAAGTCGCATGAAATACGCCGCGCTTTTTTTCATGCTGTTTGCGTCGGGGGCTTTCGGACAAACCGAGTGTGATCGAAACTGCGCACAATCGAAAGCGGGTTCGGAGTTCGAGAAGGTGGATGCCGAACTCAACCTCGTTTATCGGCGGTTAATGTCGTCACTATCGCAGGTTCAGAAAGATAAGCTTCGCGTCGAACAACGACTTTGGATTCATGAGGTTAGAGACGCTTCTTGCGCAAGGCGAATCGAGACAGAATGGGGAGGGTCTTGCCCAACCACTTGGTGTGTTGTTGCCGAGGAGCAGTGCCGGGTGTCTGAAACGCAGGAGCGCACGAAGCAGCTTGAACAAATGGTTGAGGGAGTAATACGATGAGCATTCGACTTAACTGGTCGCCCGACACGGACACGCAACATCAGGCCATCGCTTCGCGGCGAGCGTTGCGTGCCGGTCAACTCCGACGTTAGAGCGCAATGTTGGCTTGGCTGTTGCTGCTTCTCACTGCTGCATGTGCCGCCTTGGCGATCGACGCCTTTCGTATGAATGCTCCCGTGCGAGAGCCGTCGGCCCGCTTCTGGCCTGGAGAATGGAAGAAATGTCAGGAGCACATGACGCTTGCGGAACACGACGAGCTTCAGCGCCAATCTCGCGTGAGCCGCTGGTCATTCTTGGGGCTCGGCTGGTTAGCTTGGCTGTTTTCCCTCATGACAGTCCTCTTCGCTGTTCTCACACTGAAAGCCTTCTTCGCATGAGCACTTCTTTGGTTCCGGGTGTGCGCTCTAACAGGTCGTTCGACACGGACACCCCGGCGGCGGTCGCCGGTCAACTCCGACGTTAGCTTTCACTATGAAGCAAATCCTCGTTCCGATACTTCTTGTGCTGCTGAGCGCTTCCGCGCTGGCGAACGATCGAGCAATTCGAAGCATGGCGCAAGCAAACCACGGGTTTACAGAGAAAGAAATCCGAGCCGAAATCAAGAAGGGATGCGACGGCACTGGAAACATGGCTCTCTGCGCTTGGTATCGGTATCACATCAAAGACGTTCAACTCAACGACACCTACAGCGAGCTGATGCGACGGATCGAAAGCCCTAACTCAAAAGAAGAACTGCGCAAGTCTCAAAGAGCTTGGTTGGAGTTCCGAGGTTCCGAGTGCATCTTCGCAACCGGAGGATGGGAAGGCGGTAGTTTCAGGCGAGTGGCAATTGCGGGATGTTGGGAGGTGATGACAGATGCACGCGAAAAAGACTTGGCTGGCATCCTACGGTGCGGCGAGCAAGACTGCATCCCGTTAAAAGAAGAGTCAACTCCGAAGCCTGTTCAGTGAAAGCTAACCCTTCCATCGAGAGGGACGTCCAAGGGCTAGCGCCCTTGGCCGCCCCTCATGTCAAACGTTAGACAGCTACCAAATGCAGCCTACGCACTACCCTACGGTCGGAAAATTCCGAAACGACACTAAAGTCGAGATGCGCCTGTTCTTGGAAATGATCCCGGAAGAGGTAGTTCTCTCGCCTGGCCATTCCGTTGAGTTGCTGGCGAGGCCAAGTCCGGGCCTTCTTCCCCTTACGATCGGCTTGGTAGATGGCGGCCTACAGATTCACGCGCACAACGAATTCGATCCGGACTGGCATGTACGTTTCAACGGCAAGCTCATTCTTGCCGGGAACCCTACCCTGCTTAAAGACTACGAATGACATGCGCTCGCCCCGGACTTAAGATGCTGCCTAACTGGTCGTTCGTTTGGGACGGCTGCGCCGTCCCACAACTTCAGCGTTAAACCGCAACACAGTTCCGAGAAAGCAATCCTCCATATGAGCAAACCCCTCGCGTCTATTGGGCAGAGATTCACTTCCCAATTCCTGGACGATTTGGTTGCAATCGCAGCAGGCGTCATCTTCTACATTTCCGCCAAAGCCCTCGCGCTCCCCCTGGAGCTAGCATTGCTAGGCTTCTTTCTCTACGTGTTCTTGTGTGATGGATTGCCCGGTGGGCAGAGCGTGGGAAAACGGTTTACGCGCACGGCGGTGGTGCACGTCACAACTGAGGAACCTTGCCGCTACTGGCAATCCTTAGTTAGGAATTTCGCGATGATGCTTGGGGTGATTGATGCCGTCTTTATTCTTGGTAAGCAGCGGCGCCGCCTCGGCGATTATTTGGGCCGCACCAAGGTCGTTCAGCTGGAGTCCAGCGAGTGAAGCGGTTTAACTGGTCAATCGACGCGGACCCACAACAGCAGGAGGCGGCTCCACCGCTCATGTTGGTGGTCCGGTCATCTCTACGTTAAGGGCGCATGCGCTACCTACCACTCGTTCTAGTTGCAACCATGGTTCCGGCCGTTGCGGAGACCTGCGACAACGCCCGACCGATTCAATATGAGCCCAGCGTCGTAGAGGTATCGGGGAAAGTGCATGTCGCGCGTGCCCGACACCCCAATGGGACGACGATGAAGTACCCTATCATGAAGCTCGCAACGCCCGTATCTGTTAACGCAGATGGTTTGAACCCCATCAACTCCGACGAACCTTGCGTTAGCGAACTTCAACTCATCGCACAGGATCCCGCACTTCGAAAAAAAAAATTGTATGCTGCTAAGGGAAAATCCATCGTTGCTCGCGGTACTGTGTTTCATGAACACACTGCGTGGCACATGCGGAAGCTTGTGGTTATGGTGACGGAGGTGAAGAATGCGCCTTAACAAGTCGCTCGGCTGGGACGCGCCACAGCAGAAGGCCGCTTCGCGGCTCGTGTGGCACGCCCGGCAGCTCAAACGTTAGAGCCTTTGGGAGACACTCTCGGCTTCTTGTGTGGTATCGCCAGTTTCACAACTTTTTCTGTAGGAGGAATTATGAGAAATCAGATCGCCGGTGGAGGCGCAGTCTTAATTGGAATTGCTATCGTACTTGTCGTCCTGCTCGGTGACGGACCTGTACCGGTTAAACCTCTATTGGGTGGGCTTGCATTCATCGGTGTTGGAGCCTACTACCTCTTGGTGGGAAAAAAGGCCGCATCGCTGAAGGAGTTCGTAGTGGACGGAAAGATGGTGACCGATGAAGCCGACGGCAAGAAGCTCTAACTGGTCGCTCGACACGGAAACGCACCTGCGGGAGGTCGCTGTGCGGCATGTGTTGCGTTCCGGTCAGCTCCAACGTTAGGTGGCGGCTATGGCACGATCAGTCATTTCAAGCCGAAGGGGCGGGATCGTACGGCTCTTCATTGCGTCTGCCCTATTGGTCGCTTTTGGCAGCTACTTTTTTTACCTCGGCTGGGA
Source organism: Polaromonas sp. P3_A5 (assembly GCF_056403055.1). Taxonomy (NCBI): domain Bacteria; kingdom Pseudomonadati; phylum Pseudomonadota; class Betaproteobacteria; order Burkholderiales; family Comamonadaceae; genus Polaromonas; species Polaromonas sp. P3_A5. The sequence goes on along the minus strand of NZ_JBFUGF010000001.1, from coordinate 2,847,652 downwards.
AACGTTCATTGATGGTGAGGTGCTCATTAAAAGAAAGAACAGTAATCCGTACATGGCATATGCGCACGGGGAGAATTCAGAAGCCTTCTTCCGTTACTTTCGCGATTGGTTCTGGGGCACCGGGCTCATCGTTCTCGCGGGTGTTGCTCTTCCGATTTGTTTGGTGCTTCTTCCCTCAAAGCAAAGGAACTATTGGTTTCATTTCTTTGGAGAAACTGCGGGAGGGATACGTAGCAATCTGCCGTGGGCTTTGGCGCTCTTGGTATGCATGGCGCTGTTTGGCTTGCTGGCTGACGAGGTTAGCGATCGCGGCCTGCCGCCAACGCGGCGCACAAAGCCACCTAACCCTTCGATCGATCGGACATCTTCCAGCGTGCTACCCACGCTTCCCGGCGCCGCTCATGTCCAACGTTAGACGTCAACAATGCCACGCACTGTTCTTCGCTACGGCCTTTGGCTCCTCCACACACCGCGGGGAGCGCAGGACCCGCGCGTATTCTATGAAGACAAGCGCGGAGACTGGCCGCTTAGCCTGCAACAGCGCGCGCTCGGTGTTCGCCTGCACGCACCTGGCGTCTACGGCCGGAGCTTCGCGCGAATGGGAAACTGGAAGGGGTTTTACCTCACCGCGACCGGTGCGAGCCCGAGGCGAACGACCCGCGAACTTCTTGCAAATGCCAAGCGAAATCTCGGGCTTCGTCGCAATGCACTACACACGCTCATCGCATCGAAGACCCCAGTCAAGAGCTCCACGGGGTATGCGCTGATATCCGCGCCGAACTTGCGCTTCATTCGAAACCCTCCGTTCGGTTCGCTACTCGCGATTATCTATGCCAAGCGTGAGAATGTTGACGCCTAACCCTTCCATCGAGCGGACGTGTTCCAGCGGGCTCCGCCCGCTCCCACACGTCGCTCATGCCAAACGTTATGTTTCTTAAGAACAACTAATGGCGCTCTGGCAGTTTAAGGTTGAACTCATTCCAAGGCAGTGGCTTGACGCTGGCGGCGATGTTGCGTCACTCTTCACTGAGGAAGGTTGTGACGCCTCCATAGCTTGGTTGGGTTACTCCGATCCAAAACTCATCGAGCATCTCGGCTTGCTCTTGCCGGGCAGTAAGTCTTGGCACAATGAATGCTTATGCTGGGGTTCAGACAAGACAGAAGACATCCAGCTTTGGCGTGAGGGCACCGCCGTCTCATCACTCGCCGTTCGATTTGACCTTCGAGCTCCGAATGACGCACTCTTCGTTGCCATCTCGCAATTGGCGCAGGACTTCGAATTAGCAATTTTGGTCCCAGGGATTCAACACGTTATCCCTTGTGACACGGAATCGCTATTGGCATACGCAAAGCAATCGGAAGCAACACGCTTCGTAAAGGACCCGCATGCATTTCTTTCTCGCATCGAAGAAACATAACAAGCCGCTCAAGAGCGACGCGCGCAAAAAATGCGCGCGCATCTTAGCGGCGGCGTTAGCCCGCACTCATCATCAATAGGAGTTCATTACCATGGGAATGGTTGGTTGCTTTGCTCCCGTATCGCCGGAGACCCTCAATCAGCTGCGCAGCGATCCCGAGGCGATCGAGGAATACCTCTACCCCAACGACGGGGAAGACGAGCCACCGTACTACATCGATGTCGACAAAGCCTGGCATGGAATCCACTACCTGCTTACCGGGCAGGCCGAAGGTGGAACGCTGCCGCTAAGTCTTGCTGTCGTCGGTGGTGAAGAATTCGGCCCAGAGGTCGGATATGGGCCCGCTCGATTTCTCACGCCGGCTCAGGTCTCTGCCGTCTCGGACGCGCTCTCGAACCTGACCTTGGAAGCATTGCGCGAGCGCTTCGATCCACAAGACATGAAAGCCAAGGACATATACCCGGACGTGATCTGGGTGCGAGACGGAGAAGACGCCTTCGACTATTTAATGGAAGGCTACCAACAGCTTGTCGTCTTCTACCGAGACGCGGCGTCCCGAGGCGACGGGGCACTGCAATGGCTATCGTGAGGGTGCGGGCTAACCCTTCCTTCAAGCGGACCTGCCTTCGGCAGGCCCCTTAAGTCAAACGTTAAATGGCACGAACAATGGGTTTCCTGTCTAACCTCTTTCGCCGGTCGCCCACTGTGACGCTCGGGCACCCAGTGTTTGGCACTCTCACATTGGAAAGTGGGGCCAAAGGTCCTTACTGGGTGCATGAGGTATATGAGGGTGAGGATGGCATTTCGATTTCGATCGATACGCGCGACGCAGCGGAACCCACCCAATTACAGATCGATTTCTTTCAGCGCGTCACAACCGATCTTGATAGCGTCGTTGGGCCTGTATTGTCAGAGCTCGGGGAACGCCACAAGGAAATCTACGGCGAAAACCTTCCGTCCGATTGGCGCCTGGCATTCACTCTTGCCGGCGTAGGCGTGCCATTGGACGGGGATCCAAACGCTGAGTGGGACATTGCCCTTGAGTGTCTTACTAACAACTCGAAATTTCTATACACCTGCTACTTCGAAGAAGGTAAATTGACACATGTCTCTGTCGACACTTGAGGCCATGCCACTTAACTGGTTAATCGACATGGACCCACAACCGCAGAGGGCGGTCTCGCCGCAAACGTCGTGGTCCGGTCATTTCAGACGTTAGACAACATCAGAAGCCGCCATGAGCCTGCATCCAGACTATCCAGTCGTCACGGGAACCTATCAAATGACCGATGAATGGGCGGTCGCTCTTCCTGAAACGTTTAATCGACGAATAGAAGATGGAAGCCTTGTTCTCTGGAGGGCAACACTCACCTTCTGGGTCACCATTTGGGGGAACGACAAAGGCACATCCGAAGAGGAGCGGCTAGCTTCAATTCTGGAAACAGCCAGCGATCTTCGAGGCGAGCAACAGATCGAACGCACCGGGAAGCTTATCCGGCTGACATACGAATTGCCGGAAGAAGATTACTCCCGAGAAAAGTCTTCCTATAAATCAATTTCCGGTTATGTCATCGCACCCATGGGGCATGTTCAGATCTCTGCTTACTTTGATACACCTGCCGCTCGCGCCCTCGGGTACAAGATCATTCATTCAGTGCGCAATGCTGCCTAACCCTTCCTTCATGCGGACGTGCCTCCGGCACGCCGCTTAATTCAAACGTTAGGCGCCGCAAGATGCGGCGCGTTCACTCGGAGGTTCTAAATGTCTCTCACTTTGTCTGCATCTGACTTGGCCATGCGCCTGGCAGTCGAGGACACCGTCGTTCAGATGTTCGTTGCCACCGACGAACGAGACTGGCCAGCGCTGGAGAGTTGCTTTACCAGCCCCTTTACGCTGGACATGACCTCCATGGTCGGTGGAACGCCGACCGAAATGACGCCAAACCAGGTGGCTCAGGCATGGGCTGCCGGATTCAAGCCGCTCGACCACGTTCACCATCAGATTGGCAACCTTCGAACCGAGGTCAGTGGTAATCAAGCGCTTGTCAGATGCCACGGCGTGGCCTTCCACCACCGGGGCAAAGCGATCGGCCTGAAGAGCCGCATCTTCGTGGGCACGTACGAACTGCAGTTGCTGCCGTTCCCGGACAGATGGCGTATCTCCCGGCTTGTCTTCAAGCTCAAGTTCATCGAGGGCAACCTGGAACTTGAGAAGTCGGCGTCGCTGTGAGAACGACGCCTAACCCTTCTGTCGAGCGGACGTCTTGCCCGTCACTTCGCGTCGGTCAGGACGCCGCTGCGCGCCGGTCGAAAAACTATCGCACTATTCTTTATCTCGATTCTTCCATGGCAATTGTGTGCAGCAGAAGCAAGCTTGACTCCCTGTGAAAGAGCTATCGCCGTGGCCTCCGTTCAGCCGGTAGAGAAGTTTTCAATTGAAAATGCTCCAAATAGCCTGGATGTTTTCTTTCCCGGCCCGGCTTTCCTCCTGAAGAAGGGGATTGAAAAGAATCCAATCAACGAACTTAAGGCGGCGCTAGCAAAGCAGGCCTTCAACGTGCAAGAGGAGCTTGCATCAGCCACTTTGAGTGCTTTGAAGGAAGCCACAGGAACAAATCGCAAGGGCCACGAAAATGAGCTCTAGCAGGTCCTTCGACGCGGACGCACAGATACGTCCATTCACTCCGGTCGCAACTGGCTCGTGCGCCGGTCAAGTTCAACGTTAGGCATCATGCAACAAGCACAGCTCATAGACTTCAAGAGTTTCAGCATGCGGGCAATTCTCAGGCGCTCAAAGGCCTTCTACGCACTGCGGATCGGTGGTTTCATTGTCACAACTTGTGGTGGCCTTGCTTGCATGATTTGGGGCATTGCCACCGGACAAATGACAACTGCATTTGTTGCCATGTGCCTTTGCGTTCTCATTGGTCTCGTTGCGTTTGTCTTTTCGGTTCATTCGCGTTCCTATTGCGCTGGCTGCGGGATGAAGCTTGATGTGTACTGGTGTTCCGAGGAACGGGTAGACGGCATGCACTCTGGCCACATTTATGTTTGTCGGCAATGCACTGCGTATGAGGCTCGCCTCAACGTTGAATTCGACTAGCCCAGAAGCCCTGAGGTTGCCTGGCACATTAATTCCACATACCGCATCCATCGTATGGCTAAAATTTCTCGACCGGGCAGAGCAATGTGCCAAGTGACGGCTGCCCCTTCCATCGAGAGGACTCGCCCCCGGCAAGTCGAGCCCGGCCTCTCGTGCCAAACGTTAAATAGCTCTAGATGCATCGTATCAATACGTACAACGAAGAAAACACCATTGCCCGTTCGGAGCGCGATGGTTGGACACTTGGCTACATCGGAATACCTTGGCCTGGTCCTTGGCCAAAGAAGAATGGAGACTTGTTTGTGACCGATCCAAATGGCTGGCAGGTGGGCATTTCCTGGGAGAGTTCGGGGCCGGGATTCTGGATATCAGTGGTGCATCGGAAGGGCGTTTTGGGGGTGTTCCAGGTGAGGTTCCCTGTCGTCGTCATGTCCGAGGACGATCTCATAAGAAATTTCCATGTGGTGTTGCCACTGTTGAAGAGGCGGAGAGCACTGGTAACAGGTTTCCCGTCATGAAGCGCCAGTCGCCACTGGACATGACATTCGAGCGGGCCACCTTCGGCGCTCGCTCTCATCTACGTTGGGCTTCGCAATGATCACTGAACAAGACGCGCGGTTTATTAGAAAAATGCGTATTTTCCTGGGGCTTTTCTGGTCGGGCTTGCTCGTGATCGGTGTGGGTCTCATCGCCATGTTCACGCTTAGGCCACTTGGTGAACATATCAATATCATTACCGCTGTTGTTTGCACGGGTTTCGGTGCGATGGTCGTCGCGGGCTTGGGACGCGTTGCAAGCCGCTGTCCCAGGTGCAACGGGCTTTTCTGTGGAAAATTTGAAGACAATGGAGGCGATTCTGGCAGCGTGCTTGCTTCATCGTGCAGGCATTGCGGTTTCCGCGCAAAGGGCGAGGGCTGACATGGCACTCAAATTTGCAATCGCCAGAAGCCGTGACACAACGCCGTTCCATAGCGGATCAGTGGCATCGTTGCCTAAGGCGTTCCGGACCCCGTTGAACTTTAACTTTGAGGATCGATATGTTGAGAATCGCCTTTTCCCTCTTCCTGTTCTTCAGTGCGACACAGGCTCTCGCGCAAGGTGCACAGTCGCCAGAGCAGCTTGTCGAGTCGTACAAGACGGCTCTCGCAAAGAAAGACGTCCGGTCGTACATGGCGTTGGTGTCGTTGTCGCGCGAGCAAGACCGCGGCCCTGTGGAAGCTCAGTTTGGCGGGCGGGTGAGTGGCGGAGGTGTCATCTCGGCAAAGATAGTTCCATTTTCAACCTACGAGGCCCAATACAAACAGGCTGTTAGTCGTGGACTCACCCCGACCATAGAGCCGAAAGGTTGGTTGGTGGTCGAGTTCTCCGGCACCAAATTGCCCAGTGGCGCCACAGTAAAAGAGTCGGACATCATGATTTTCGGTCTGCGAAACGGCCGCTACTTCTTCGGATCCTGAACCTTTGTGCTCGAACTCTGGCCCTTTCCCCCATCGTGGCTGCCAGTTTTAACCCATCGCTCAAACGGACACGCCTTCGGCACACCGCTTGACTGGTTTGCTTCTCTGGGCGCAGCACACCAAGGCGGGGGCGGGGAGTGCCGATGCTGCGGCTGGCGCGCACTGAGGCTCTTGCATGGGGCTGGAACGAAGACGGCGCCTTGTGCGCCGTTTTTGTTGGCGCTATCAAATCAGTAGCTGCTTGCGCAGGCTTGCATTGGTCTGCAGGCTTGTTTCATATCAAAAAACGGCCAAAAAATATTCAAAAACAAGGGATTTTGGCGCTGCCACACTTTGCAAAGGCTCTGGCGCGACCTCCAAAGCGGTTTTTGCCTCTTTTTAGGTATTAGAACGGGCTGAAGCCCAATCGGAATGTGCGCGAGCAGCTATCAAATCAATAGCGTATCAGGCGAGCAGGGCGTCCAGCGGGCTGGCTGTGCCGCCCAGAGGCAACCTTTAGCACATGGGTGTAATTCATCGAGGTGCAAGGCGCAAACGGATACGGCTTCCACCTCTGTGCCCCCATGTCGCGCGGATGCGCCATGTGGCTGTTGCGGCCATGCCTAGCGGGAAAAAAACGAACCCAGTACAGGTAAGTTTTCCCGGCGCCGAGGCTATAGTGCAAATACCGAACCCGGTCCCGGACCTGGTCCGGCAAGCGGGCAGACTGCAAGGGAGGATTGCGGGGTTCACGGAATTTTTATGACTCTTTGGATTTAGAGAATATTTCCTTGAAATCCAGCATGCAAGCGCATTACGGGAGGTTTTAATGTCCAGATTAGATTGCAAGCGCCAGGTTATACCGCAGGTTTTGCGGCATACATTAAGTTAGAGCGTGAAGTAGTGCTGTTTCAATGACCGTTGTTTGGAATTCCGTAGCACTGCTTCCAACCAAAAATACAAACTCAGCATCCGGTTCGACATGACACCAGACAATCAATTGAAACTGGCCCGACGCATGCTGGCTAGGCCCCCCGCAAGCTGTAGCTGGGATGACATGCTCAATCATGAAGACGACCTGATCTGGCACACCCAGTCGAGGCAACCGCATGTTGGGGAGCTTCGTTGTTGCGTCGACTCCATCGGGCTGACCTTAGCCTTCCTCGCATTGCCCCCCGCCGGATGGCAACAGCTTGAGGACGAGTTCGGCAAGGCAGCGGTGGCGTTTCGCTTCATGGTCCTGCCGGGCGACATTGATGTCTTTATCAAATCCCCGACTGCAGCTCGCCCGGTCCGTCTATATGACGATGGACCAGTAGTTCCTCCGGCGCCTCCGGCCGATCCGTTCGAGTCCGTGATGAAACTCATAGATGCTGCTGTGACAAAGGTGGCGGCTTCTGTTGATAGCGAGACGCGGGTGCGTCCGTTGATGAACAAGAGAGGTGTGCTTCAGCTGTTGGTCATAACCAGCACCATCGTGACTCGCGATCAATTGCATCAGCTTCCAGCGTTCCGCAAGGCGCTGGAGCGCCTGCGCGCCCAGCTGCGTACCGAGAAAATCAATTTGCACAGTGTGTCGATCGAAGCGCAGGAGGTCATCGATCGGGTCAATCACTTGATTACAGCGGAGGACATACTAAAAAAGGGGGAGGCGCCGCATTTGCGCTTCGCTCAAGGACCATGGGATGCCATTCACCAGCTGTGGCCATTTGGCAAACGCTGATTCCCGGTCCGGGACTTGCACTCGCGCCATTTCCTGGCTGGCGCGGCCTTGTTCTCGCAGAAGTCCGACGCATACTCGGCCAGAGTGCGGTCTAACCATTCGGTCAAGCGGACAGCCCCCCGTGGTACCGGATTCTGCCGCTTACCTCAAACGATAGAGGGCGCAAATGGTGGCATCCGTCGCGGTCGCGATCCTTACTTTCGTAGCAATGACGGCGCTATTCAGTGCCCTTGCACTGGCAGCGCATCAGTTTCTATTCATTGCCAAGTCGTATCGTGTACTCGGCAAAGTTGCGAGCGAATGGAGCTACCGAATGAACGGCATTCAGATGCGGTACTACAGAGTAGAATTTTGCCTGAATAATGGACAGTCAACTAACCTTAGAAGTAGCGTTACCAGTTCCTCGCGACATCCAAAGATTGGTGAGACGGTAACCGTGCTAATTCACGAAGGAAATGGCAAATTGAAGGCGAGAATCGGAACCATCACAGAGCTTTGGTTCGATGTTTTCGCTCTGTTATTCATGGGGGGCGTTGGCAGTGTCGTGATCTTGCCAATTGCGTACTTGGTATTCGTGGGCTAATCAGCCAGCGCCCTCTAACCCTTCCTTCAAGCGGACCGGCCTACGGCGGTCGGCTTAAGTCAAACGTTAGGCCTCACGATGAACACTGAACAACAGATGCGGTTCGCAATAAGGATGCGGATCTTCCTAGGTCTTTTCTGGCTAGGCTCGCTTGTGCTCGGTGCGGCCTTCATTGGCATATTCACTCTTAGGCCCCTGGACGAACACATCAGTGTTCTCACCGCTGCTGCTTGCACCGGTTTCGGTGTCATGGCCATTGGAAGCTTGGGGCGTGCGGCTAGCCGTTGCCCTCAGTGCAGCAAGCTCTTCTCCGGACATTTTGAGAATAGTGAGGGAGGTTCTGCAAGCGTGTTTGCCTCGTCCTGCAGGCATTGCGGCTTCCGTACAAATCGCTCTCAATAAGCATGGCGCCTGGATCTACCAACGTCGAAAGGCGAGCGCACGTCGTGCGGCCTAACCCTTCCATCGAGGGGAGGTGCACCATCTGGGTTCGCCAGCTGTCGCCCGCCACTCATGTCAAACGTTAGCCACCCTATGCGCAGCGTTTTGTCCATTGCTTTGCTCGTTTGGTCAATGGGAGCCATGGCCTTCGACAACAACCTCTGCGGGTATGACATCGGCGATGGCTACCTTGGTGAATACCATTCGAAAGCTTTCGCGGATCAAAGAAAGAAGATTGAACCCTTCAGTGAAAGAGTGACGCTCGCGGTATCACGTACAGAGATGACACTTGCGATCAAGCTGAAGGGCGGAAGGATCAAGGCGTTTCGCGGAATCCCGTGTGATGGGGAAGATCAGCCTCTCTTTGAAGGTTACGTGGCAGCGCTCGGCTGGTTCATCGTAAGCAGTCATAGCTGGGAGAACCACAAGATCTTCCTCATCGACGAAGAGGTTGGGCGTGTCACCATCCTGCCGGACACGTCGCTACCTGTTGTATCACCAGATGGCAAGCATTTCGCTGTGTTCGGGGACAACTACGCGCATTCGCATAACGAGTTGCAGGTCTGGCGAATTACGGCCACTGGACCAAAGAAGATATGGGCCAATGAACCAGATGATGTACATCATTACTCGGTGGCGTGGAAGTCGAATTCTCATCTGTCCGTTGCGTTTCACCCTGACAGTGAGGATATTTCTGGCAATGCTCCGCCCTTCGCAACACCAAAATCTAAGGTTGTAGTAGATGGCATTCGTATCACATACGCCCGGCGGCCTACAGACGGCTAACTGGTTGCTCGTCGCGGACACGCAGCAGCAGGTTGCCGCTTCGTGGCGCTTGCTGCGTGCTGGACAGCGCCAACGTGAGGACTCAACATGCGCGTGATGCAACTTGTTGGCTTCGGTCTGATGACTTGCTTCTTGGTCACTTCCGTGTTGTTCGGCTTCAGCACGTATGCGACTTATCCGAGCATGTCGGGAACGTCGTTGGTCGAGGTTCGCGGAGCCGCGCATGCAATCGTCCAACTGCCGCCTCCACGTCGAGGCAACTCAGTGGTTTCCTTTGAGGTTGACGGCTACCCCGGCCGATTCTGGACTGATGCAGTCTCCTCCGTGCCGGTTGAGTGGGGACAGCGACCTGTGATACGAGTGTGGATTCCAGAACGTCATTCGTTTTCGCCGCAAGCGGACGGCTCGCGAAAGACCTACGGCCTGTGGATAAATGGAAAGGAACTGGTTTCACCAAGTACACGCTTGGAGGCTGAACGTGAGAATGTCCAAATGGGAAAGTTCTTCCTCAGCGCTCTGGGGATCATTGGTGTGTATTCTGGTTTTCGGTTCGTGACAGTCATGCGAGCACTGCGCAGGCGCTCTGTCGCAATCCCCCGTGAGCCTCATTTGGGGAGGGGGCGTTGAGTCCTAACAAGTCAATCGACACGGACGTCGTCGCGGCGGGCTCCCCCGCCTATGCGCCGCCGGTCATTTCCGACCTTAGATGATGAACACACTCGCCATATGCGTCGTCGTTCTGGTCGTGGCGAACCTTGCCCTCGCTGCATGGGTTGTGCTTTCGCCGGCACTGACTACGACTCAGAAGACCTTTCAATGCCTGATCGTGTGGCTACTGCCTGTCCTTGGAGTAGTCTGCGTTTTGCTTGTGCACTTGGCCGACGCGGAGCCTCGCAGACGCAAAGCGCCTCCGCCGGGTGATGGTTCTGATCCAATGCCAGGAGGTACTCAATGAGCAAGCTGGCTCCTGCGTGCACATCTAACTGGTCAATCGACACGGAGCCACAACAGCAGGAGGCGGCGGCGCCGCAAGTGTTGGTGGTCCGTTCATTTTTACGTTAGGGTTTCATGGAGAAGCATGATGTGTGTCCAGAGTGCGGGAAGTCCTTCGTAGGGCGCGCTCATCGATTGAAGATTACCGTGGCTCGCCTTTTCGGAATGCTACTTCCAACGAGAGCGGACGAGGTACCTGGGGTAGTCCTATTCGGAGTTCGCTGCCCTGGATGCAACACGATCTTTCAAAGCCGGGAATTGCGCTACTTCGGCTGGCTAGGCTACCCTTCATATCTTGTGCTCTTGTTCGTCCTGTTGGTATCTCTGATGGGGATCGCACTATTCGTATGGAATCGGTGAAATCGTGGCATTGAAACCTGACAGGTCAGTCAACGCGGACGCCCAAAGGCGTCCTGCTGCTTCGCGGCCACCTTGGGTGGGCGCCGATTATCTTCACGTTAGGAGTCATCAATGAGCACCCTTGTGAATGATTCTTCAGCCTTCGAGGCGCACCAACGACGCATGCTGCTGGAGATCCTGATAACGGTCCGCGATGGCTTCGTCGAAGCTGGAGTGAAGAAGGAGAAGAAGCTGCAGGAGTTGACTGAGAACCTGGCGTTCCATTTGGCATGCATCGTCGATGGGTCGAGGGTGATGAATACTGGCGCGGAATATGTGCATCCCGTACTGGCTTTTACAAAAGGCACAGGTAAGAAGCCAGACTACGCGGAGTTGGTCTACTCTGGTGGTGGCTCCTGGATGCACGAGCTACTTGACGAGGAACTCACAAATGAAGCATTCGAAAAGGATGATTCCTGACACGCCTGCCGAGTGGATCGCCTGTGGCGACCGCTCACATACACGTTAGATTTCACACAATCCTCAGGGGACAACATTGATTCCATTGCACTTTCAGCCATCCATCGAAACAGTAGATGGATATGCCAACGATGCCATTCGGATGACGCAAAAGATCTACGCCGTCGACATTTCCTCCTTTGCCCCATCCACACTGCGCCGAGTCGACTCCGTTCTGGAAGAATGGAAAACCGGCGGTGCCAAGATGGAACAGGTAGCAAAGTCCATCTATGCCTTCGGTTCGTTTGCCGGTGAGGTTTTGCTTAAGGCCAGGCAAGGCGAGTGGTTTAAGCCAGATCGACCCCCAAATGAAGAGGACTTCTTCGACTATCCGTTCCTGGCTGTTCGCCTGATAGGCGGAGCAGTTTGGCGCCCCATTAATCTTGGCTTTCAGATGATGGACTCAGTGCCCAACTCAAGCTATTGGAACTCAATCGTCGATCTTCTTGGAAGAGTACCAGGTGAAGCCTGACCTATCAATCGACACGGACCCACAACAGCAGGAGGCGGCGTCGCCGCGAAGTGTTGTGCGCCGGTTATCTAACGTTAGGCGTCACAAGGCGCATAGCCGAACTGCTTACACCTGGAGACCCTGAATGAGCTATGACTTGCTTGTCTTTGCACCCGCTAAGGCGCCGAATGAACGCGAGGCATTTCTTTCCTGGTGGGAAGAGACATCCGAATGGTCCGAGGATCACAGCTACGACGATCCAAAGGTCTCCACACCAGAGCTTCAGGCTTGGTTCCTTGAGATGATCAAGTTGTACCCGGCAATGAACGGCCCCTTCTCTTCGGAAGAGTTTCCAGAAGATGATTCGGCTGTCACCGACTATAGCGTCGGGAAGGATGCAATCTACGCCGCGTTCGCCTGGTCCAAGGCAGAAGCCGCATATGAGCAGGTCTTTAGCCTTGCAGCCAAGCATCAACTTGGGTTTTTTGATGCGAGCTCAGAAACCGGGGCCGTGTGGCTACCGGACGGGAAAGGTGGGCTCAAGCTTTCTCATCAAGGTGAGTCATCAGACACTGACGACAGTGACGCCTAGCCCTTCCATCGAGAGGATGTGGCCCGGCAAGCCGGGCACCCCCTCTCATGTCAAACGTTAGGCCTCAGAGTCCAAGCTATGCGCGCCCTAGAACTCAAGATCCCACCGCCGCTCGTGGCGCTAATCATCGCGATCACCATGTGGATCGCTAGAAATGTTGCGCCGACGCTTGAACTGTCGCCCGCCACTCGCATCGTCACAGCCGGCGTCATCGCGGTCATTGGTGGCTACTTCAGCATCGCCGGCACCATTGCGTTTCGGCGAGCCAGGACCACGGTCAATCCTTTGAAGCCGGAGAACGCATCGTCGCTCGTCACGTCCGGTGTCTATCGGATCACTCGCAATCCAATGTACGTCGCACTCGCCTTGCTTCTGGTGGCATGGAGTTTCTACTTGTCAGCGCCTGCGCTTCTGGCCGGCTCTGCACTCTTCGTTCTCTATGTCACTCGCTTCCAGATTCAACCCGAAGAGAGGGTACTGCGGCGCATGTTTGGTAACGATTACACGTCGTACACACAGAGGGTGCGAAGGTGGCTGTGAGACCTAACCCTCTTTTAATGCGGACCTGCCTTCCGCGGGCAGCTTAAGTCAAACGTCAGGTCTCAAAGCGTATGCCCTTGAACATTCGAAGCGTAATCTCAGAGGACGAGTATTGGGCTGTGGTTCAACAGCTGAAGGGATCTTCTGATTTCTTCGACGAGCAGGGAGACTCTCATGGCCACATCGACGGTGATCTTCAAGTATCAGTCGAAGCGGTATTAGTCCCACTTGTTGGTCCTTGGGAGAGTTCTGATGTCTGGTTCCACAATCAGGACTTTTACGGCGATGGAGTTCGCTCGCTTATCTTTCGCGCCGGGGAATTCCCTTGGGCCGCCGTGATACGTTTGCAGAACCTTTTGGTTGGCGATGCAGCCCGTTTTTGCATTTCTGTGCACATCTGTGATTCATTGGAGGCACAGGGGAAGTGGGTAGGATCGATCGCCATCTTGAAAGAGGATATCGTTGCAACGACCCATATTTCTGAAATGCTGCGGAGGCACCCGGGTGTTGAGACTTAACTTGCCCGTCAACACAGACGCCCAATGGTGTCCGCTCCCTACGGTCGCACCTGGCATTGGTCGCCGATTACGTTCACGTTAGTGTGTCCATGAGGCCGACGATAGCTGCATCCTGGAAATTTCTGACGCTAGCCGTCTCATTCGGCCCCATGGCGCTCGGCGTATGCGTGCTGCTCCTTCCCCGGTTTCGCTCGTTGCATGGCACAGTTGCCGAATGGATACTCTTGGCCGTACTGCTACTGCTTCCGTTCGTCGGCGCGTTCGGCCTGATCAAATACATGCCGTGCTCACTCAGGGTTCGAATTGCAATCGCCGTGGCTTACGTATTGGCCATGGCCATGCCGGTGCTACTCACAGCCATCTTCATCGGATGTTCATGGGCGGGCACGTGCTTCTAGGTGCATGCTCTAACATGCTGGTCCACACGGACGCCCAAGGGCGTCCGCGCTTACGACTCTCCTGTCCCTTGGTCGCCGGTCATCTCCTACGTTAGGCGTCAATATGCGCTCACCACTCAAAACACCCAAGCCTCTGCGCGACATTCGGTACTTCGAGAGCATCGATCCCCCTCAGTTCGAGCATCCCATGCCGAACTACGCATCGAAGCTCTATGGTTTCCCACGCGCATGTGTAGCTCTTGGCCAGCGCGTCGGGATGAAGTGCGAAGAACTTGGAATGTCTATCGGTCACGCTGATCATCTCTACCTGTGCTTTACACCATCTCTGCCCGATGGGGCAGTCAGTATGACTGAATACGCCACGGAGCGTTGGCACCGCTTCGTGCTCTGCGGAATGGATCCAGCGTTCAATTCCCTGCCGGACGAGAGAAAACTGGCTGTAGTTACCGAGGCAACGTTTTCAGCGCTGCGCATGCTTGCGCCAACCGAGACGCCAGCGCTTGAAGTGCTTCGACACTCAGTCGAGTCAGAAGGCGAGGCGCTCAGAGTGTGCCTTAAGGTCAAAGCGACAAAGCAATACCGTGTACGCGTTGAGCAAACGGTCCCCGTGCATCCACAACCCACCGAGGTATTCGTTGAAGTCACAAATCTGAGAACGCAGCGCTCGAAGATGGTTAGAGTTGCAGAGGTGAAGTTCTACGATGATGCTCCAAGCTTGGTCGATCGCATTGCCATCGTTGATCACAAGCTCACGATCCATCCTCGAAAGTCCTTTCGAGCCAGCCTCATTGCCGCGGACTACCAAGTTCCAATTCAACTTGGCCTGGCCGACCTGAGTGGCGCCTAATCCTTCCTTCAAGCGAACGTGCCTGCGGCGGTCCGCTTAAGTCAAACGTTAGACATTAAGAGTAGAGAGCCGGAGCATGAAGCGCATCATGTATATCGAGAACAAATCGGGTGGTTTGAGCGGTTCCGGCCGCATTGGCTGGGTGGAGATGTCGCGCTCGACGCGCTCGTACACGTACGCCGGCAAGCGTTTTCTGAAAACGAAGTCCGGCTACAAATACAACTGCATCGAGGAAGAGACGGGAGCGCGTTACTGGATCTCTGGCCCCAAGAGGAAAGGTGGCGACACGATGTACGGCGGCATTATCGACATTGATGACGATGCCAGGCTTGAGTACTGGGCCAAAGTCCGAGGCCAGCCGGAGTGTATTCATCTAAAGCAAACCAGGTAACCAGACATGTCTGACATTTCGCCTGGCTCGGACACGCAGCAGCAGGATGCTGCTACGCGGCGCTTGCTGTGCGCCGGGAAGCCCGAACGGTAAGCCTCATCAGCGGCGCATCTCTCATCATCAAACAAGCATGACAGCACTTCGCGAAATTCACAGGCACAAAAGTACCTTGCAGTTGGCACGCAAACTCCTCACTGCGGCAATAGTGCTTCAGCTCCCGTTTCTGATCGAGATCGCGCTCAGACAAGCCGATTTACTGCTTCACCTGAACATCCTGGGCAACAGGCAAATGCCGGAAAAGACGTTTTGGTTTTTGAGCCTCACGGCGTCCGCCCTGGCGATCGTCGGGTTCATAATCGTTTGTCGCCAGCTATCGCTATGGGAAGGCGATCTGGAAAACACCGAATTCGTACAGCGAACCCGGCTACTTGGAACCATGAAAATTGCTGCGGGCATCCAACTCTTCTTCTATCTCGTCTTTCTGCTTCCGCTGTTCAGCCTCATTCCAGTAGTTTGGGCCAGGTCGAAAGCCACCGCCGCCATTCAAGACCTTGAGGTCTTGATGCCTGCTCGTCGGCGCTAGGCGGAGGAGCGGTAAGGATGCGTATGCCTTCATGTCGCGCGGATGCGTCATGTGGCCGTTCTGGCCATGCCAGCGGACAAAAATCGGACCCAATACAGGTAAGTTTTCTCGGTGCCAAGGCTATAGTGCAAATACCGAACCCGCTCCCGGACCTGATCCAGCAAGTGGGCAGACTGCAGTGGGGGATTGCGGGGTTTCGCGGAATTTTTATAACAGTATGAATTTCAGAGCATTGCCTTGAAATCCAGCGTGCAAGCAGCTTACCAAAGGTTCTGATGTCCAGATTAGATTGCAAGCGTCAGGTTATGTCGCAGGTTTTACGAAATACATTACGTTAGGCAGTGCAATGGCTGAGTTTCGGCGCATCACCAAGCGAGACAACAAGGCGAAGTTGTCTGAAATGGCAGCCAAGTACGAGGCGTTGCTCTCTGAGGCGCTGGAATTTGCCAAGCGCAAAGCCGAATCGAAGCCACAGGCCGTTCGCGACATTCTCGCCACGGGCACCGTCGAAGGCATTGCATCAAACCTGAACGCCAAGGTGGCTGCAGTGTGCTATCGGGCAGAGCAGTACAGGCGTACGTGGCACAGTCTGACTCCCTGGCAGTATCTTGAGCACACAACCGTCGAAGAACAAGCCGACTCCATGCTCCAGACTGTCGAGGACAACCTCCATATGACGGAAACAAACTCCTGGCCTTCGCCCCCGTCGAATCCCAAACGGACCAGGGCAACTCCGTGAGCGGCGCGGCGCTGCCTAACCTCTCCGTCAAGGGGACGTCCCGCAAGCGGGCCGCTCCTTACGTCAAAGGGTAGGCAAATGCAAACAATCTTGAGTGTTGCGTTCGGCTTCATGGCGGTGTTAGCTGCCACGGCGATTACGGTGTTGGCAGGTTCCCCGTCCGCTGGACACCCGGCTCAGTACGCCGCAGCATTTATAGTCGCGGGGGTGATGCTGTCCGTGCCATTTGCCCTTGTATCCCTTTGGCTCGCGTTGGCTGACCGAGGCATCGAACGTGGCGAGAGGCTACGGATTCTGGGGATCACGCTTTTGGTGATCGGGGCGGCCCGGTGGCTCGGAATCCTCGTGGCGATCGGCCCCGTGTTTGCGGAAGGAAGTCTTCTGCTCATGGCACTTGGCGGGGCCTTTCATATTCGGAGCAAGCAGCTAACCAAAGGGACGGGCAATGCATAACATGGCAGTCGACACGGACGTCCTCGAGGCACGCTGTCGCGCGCATATGGTCTGCCGATCACTTCTACGTTAGGCCGCAGCAAACTCCCTGGCCCCTCAGCACAGATGACATCCCAAAAAAAGCATGCCTAGTTTTACCATTGCCGGTCGCCTGGGCCCTGCACTCTTAGGCGGAGCCCTCGTTGCTCTGCTCGGTTGGGTGTCCTTCGGATCACTCCTGCCAGGTGCTGCGGCGCCTGTTGGCGCCTGGATGCTCGGTGCCGCCGTAGCGTTTGGCGCGCCGAGTGCATCCAAGGCATGGCGTAGGGTTCTGCTCCTGGCAGGGCTGCTCTCATTTGTGGCGGCTTGGGCAATGTGGGTTGCGGTTTTAGGCGGAACGCAGGGTGCCGTTCAGGCCACACGCGCCGAAAACGCCAGGCTTCGGCCTTCTTGTCCTGGTTGGCGCCGTGTTGTTATTGTTCCTTGGACCTCCGTTCTTCATCTTGCTCGGTCTGGGACTCATGGTACTTGCCCACTTTGTGGGCCGGGAGCCACCACGCCGCAAGGGAAAAAAGCCAAGCCTCGCAGATGAAACAGGCGACTAACTCTTCCATCGAGAGAACGGCACAGGGGCTTCACCCTTGTGCCGCCTCTCATGTCCAACGTTAAGACGCATGGCAACCTCAAACACCGCTGGATACTCTGGAACGCCGCTTTCCAGGAAGCTTGGCATCAAAGAGGCGCATCGAGTGCTGCTCATCGCAGCACCTGAGGAGTACGAAAGTCTGTTGGCCCCACTTCCACCAGCCGTGCAGTTTGTGAGCCAGCCCGATTCAAAGGTAGATATCGCTCACGCCTTTGTCACGCAGCGAGAAGAACTGGCAAAGACTCTGAGTGTCTTGCGCAAGAAGCTGAAACCCGACGCAGCGCTGTGGGTCTCCTGGCCAAAAAAATCAGCCAAGGTACCGACCACCATCACAGAAGACACTATCCGCGAGTTGGCGCTGCCACTTGGCTTCGTAGATATCAAGGTCTGCGCCGTCACGGAAGTCTGGTCGGGACTCAAATTGGTGGTTCGCAAGGAGCTTCGCTGAGAATGCGGCCTAACCCTTCCATCAAGACAAACGTTAGGTGCCGCTCATGGTAGCCACCAGGCTCCTGCTGATCTTTGCGCTTCTCTGCACCTCAGCCCTGCCTGTATCTGCTGAATACACGCCAACGGGACGGAAGGCCATCTCCGTAATCTCGGCCGATTTTCCGCATCTGGATTTCATTTGGACAAGCGCCGAAGGCGATCTGGACGGTGACGGAATCGCTGATCTGGCTTTGGTGGCCACTGGGCAGAGAGGTGGAAATCCACAGCGCGAGGAGCGCCTTTTCATTCTCAAGGGAAATCCGGATGGAAGCTACGGAGTCCTTTCCGCGTCTGACGAGTTTTGTCGCGTGAGCAAGTTCTATAACATCGATATAAAAAAGAATTCTGTGTTTGTCCAGGCAGTTGAGTATGCGGACGCCGCTCGCGCGTCGAGTTACACCATGCAGTTTCGATACAACGCGAGTCTCAAAGACCTTGAATTCGTCGGCGAAGAGACTCTTGACGAGAACTATAACGATGGGTCTTACTACAGGGTCAGCAACAATTACTTGACGAAAACTGCCATTCATTCACGCCACGCGGGCAAGAGGCACAAGGACGTCAACGTTCGCCTCAACAGCTTTCCGATACTCAGATTGCAAGGCTTTGACTGTTCGAACCGTGGCTCGTCTGATTCGGTCGTCCACATTGACGAAAACTTCAAGGTGCGATCCCGATGAAGAGCAAGACAGCTAACAAATCGACCCAGTGGCGACGATCTGCGGCCGCGTCTGGCCTCCACCGTTAGACTCCATTTCACATATGCCATCACCAGTCATCGTCGCGCTCGACTTCGAATCCTCGGCTGAGGCGTTGGCATTGGTCAATCGGCTCGGTCCCGAAGCCGATCACTACAAGGTCGGCCTTCAGCTGCTCACAGAGGCTGGACCGCAGGTAGTTCGAGAGCTGGTGTCGGCAGGCAAACAGGTCTTCCTCGATCTCAAGCTTCACGAGATACCCAACTCCGTAGCCAGTGCCGTCAAAGCCGCTGGCAAGCTTGGGGTTTCAATGGTCACGGTCCATGCGTCGGCGGGTTCGGCCGTTCTGCGAGCGGCTGCCAGTGCTGCCGAGCCATACTCCAATCTAAAAGTTCTTGGCCTTACGGTCATCACAAGCCTTTCTGACGCCGAGCTCCCAGAGATCGGTCTTGCATCATCAGTCAAAGACCAGGTTTTCCGCCTCGCTTCGCTGGCTTGCAAGTCAGGCTGCCACGGTATCGTGGCCTCCGCCCAGGAGGCCGCCTACTTGTGTGATTCCTTGCCTGCCGGGGTACTCATCGTCTGCCCCGGCATTCAGCTTTCGCAGCCGGCAGCCACAGACCAGGTGCGCATCTCCACTCCTGCTGCGGCGGCCAGGGCAGGCGCCACTCACATCGTCATCGGCCGCGCCATAGCAGGTGCTTCGGAGCCACTGGCAGCGTACCGGACAGCAGTCGAGTCGTTTAGCAATGGCGTCTAACCCCTCAATCAACCAGACGTACCCCGGCAAGCCGGTATCTTGTCTTTCGGCGTCGTCGTGGCTACATTCTTGTTTGAATCGCATATGAAGTCGCGATACGCTACGCCACATAACATATCAACCGGCGCGGAGCCACAACAGCAGGATGTGGTTCCGCCGCATTTGTTGGTGGTCCGATCATTTTTACGTTAGGCCTAAGGAGCCACCGATGTTTCGAATCTTAGGTAGCCGAGTCGTCGCGATCTGTCTTGTTGTGTTTGGCATCTTTTTTATGTATGCCGGTCACAAGAACGCCACCAAGTTTTCGGCATTGCGCGATCACGGCAAGACGACCAAGGCCGAGGTAACCAGGCTGGAGTGGAAGGAGAAGAAGAATACCCATGCTGACAGCCTTTACACAGCGCATGTTCGCTTCACTACGGAGGATGGTCGCGAAATTCGGACTGAAGTCGGCGTTGCTGCGGAGCTTGGCCGTGCCTTGCGCAGCAACTCTGTCCCATCCACCATGACGGTTCGCTATCTACCTGAAGCACCCAGCACGCTTCAAGACATCAACCAGGACGACTCCTCTGATGCCCAGAAGGGCGTTGGTCGCTATATGTTGCTTGGGGGACTGGCCATGTTGGTCATCCGCTTCTTCTTTTCAGGCCGTGCGAAATGATGCCAAGCCCTTTCTTCAAGCGGACCCGCCTGCGGCGGTCCGGTTAAGTCAACCGTTAGACCGCACCTCAATGTTTCGCTCTGCCACCATCGCTGAAGTCGCCGACCTTTTGGAAGACGGCCTTCGCGGGTTGCATCCGGAGCATCGGGCAGCTTTAGAGAAGGCATGCATAGCTCCGCGTGAGCTGTCGGTCGCGGATTCACCGGGTGAGTATGTCGTTGCCGTCGCTGCCTTTGGCGATAAGCTGCTGTACTGGTCCGACGTAGAGGAAGGGTGGGAGCTCGAACGCCCAGACGACGAGGGCGGCATTGCGTCGCGTGGCTGCAACCAGTTTGAGCTAGCTCATGTCATGTATCAAACGCTGGGAGATCCCAATGCGGTCTAACTGGTCGGTCAACGCGGATTCGCAACTTCAAAAGACGGCTCCGCTGCAAATGTTGCGGTCCGGTCACCCTCTACGTTAGGCATCACGTGACGGCCGCCGAGGACATTTATTACGATCTGGCGCCCGAAGAGGCGCGGGAACGGCTGCACGAACTCGCCGGAGATGGGGACCACGAGGCCGAGTTCTATCTTGGTCACTTGGCGGACGAGAGCTCGCCCAGGAACCCGGTCGAAGCGCTGGTCTGGTACAAGAAAGCTGCCGCCGGCGGCCTGCTGGAGGCAAAGCACTGGGTTGCGAGCTTCACCTATCACGGCATGGGCACAAGTCAGGACGTCTTGGCTGCCGTCCGCCTTCTCCGTGAATGTGCAGAGGCGGGGCTGGATTCATCCCAGTGGAAACTCGGCCAGCATCTTCTGCAGTTCCCGGAGAACACAACCGAGGCTCTCCGGTGGTTGACGGCGGCGGCAAGCCAGGGGCACACGGGGGCAATCGAGTTGTTGGCTGAAGCCGGTCAACTTCAACGTTAGGCGTCACTTGAAGCAGTTCCTCGCATCGTCAATTCAAAATTGAGAGGTCACATGCTCACGCTTTACTACACCCCCAATACTTGTGCGCTGGCAACGCATCTGGCGCTGGCTCATGCAAATGCAGAGTACGAACTGGTACGGATCGACTTCTCGAAGAATGAACAACGGGCGGCAGACTACCTGAAGGTCAATCCGAAGGGCCGGGTTCCAGCGCTTGTGACGGGGCGCGGGGTCCTGACGGAAACACCGGCCATGCTCATGTTCATCGCCCAGACGTACCCGGACGCGCATCTGGCTCCGCTTGGTGACACGTTTCGACTTGCGGAGATGAACGCTTTCAACGGCTATTTGTGCTCCACGGTTCATGTCGCCCACGCCCACCGAATGCGCGGCCACAGATGGGCAGACGAACCTGAAGCGTGGGACGCGATGCGAAGGAAGGTTCCTCAATCTGTGGGTGACGCCTTCTCGCTTATTGAAGATGAGTATCTGCGTGGACCGTGGGTTCTGGGAGAAGAGTTTTCTGTGTCAGACCTGTATCTTCTAACCTTGGCCCGCTGGCTGGAGAGTGACGGGGTGGACCTCTCCCGCCTTCCCCGAATCCTCGATCACAGGGCGCGAATGCTGGCTCTTCCTCTCGTCGCCGAGGTCATTGCTCAAGAGGAAGGGCAGCCGAAATGAGGCCTGGCCCCACCGTCGGGCAGACACTTCGGAGGCCGCTTCGCGCCCGTTGGCCCGCTTCTCATGTCAAACGCTAGAAGGCATCAGCATGGGCTTCGATAGCACATGGCAGTTCCTCGGAGGCATCGCAATTGGGCTAGCGGTGATCGGGTCGTTGTGCCTTCGCGCTGCCGCGTCGTATGTGCTCGAGCGCTGGGGCCGCAGAACGAAAGGTGCAGTGGTAAGTTCAGTAGAGAAGAATGACGATGGAAGCGTGGTGTACGTCGTGTTTTATGAGTTCACAGCTACTTCGACCTCCGGTGCGCCTCAGATTCAAGCGGGGAAGCAGACGACGCGCTATGGCTTTCGCGCCAGCGACATTGTTGCCGTTCGATATTGGCCGAAGTGGCCGAGGCTCAACCGAATCGCGGAGCGCGCCGTCTGAAGACGGCAAGGACACGGGAGATGCCGTCTAACATATCCATCGACGCGCACCCACAACGACAGGATGCGGCTTCGCCGCAATTGTTGATGGTCCGGTCATCTTTACGTTATGTCGCGAACGCCACCGCCTCCTGACGTCGGCAATCTCTGGCAGCGCGTGCACAAGCAATGGCGCGACGCTGGAGTGGGCGTAAGCGCTGGCGCAACTGAGGAAGCGATTGCGGAATTTGAGCGCCGGTACGAAGTAGCTTTGCCTGAGGATGTCCGAGCCTATTTCGTTGCTGAAAACGGAACTGGCCATGAGATGGATGATGTGTACTTCCGCTTTTGGCCGTTGGCGGAGATCAGGCCCGTGAAAGACGAACTGGATGATTCAGGCGGTGTCATCTATCCGGATCGCTTCGCGTATCCCGACTGCTTCGTGTTCGCTGATCATCTTATGAACAGTTGGCTTTACGCAGTCCGACTGACGAGCGACCGGAATCAACTCGCCCCGGTGTACCGCGTCACAGCCTCGGACGAGGGTGGGGAACAGATGGCTCCGACATTCCGTCTATTCATGAGCCGATACGCGGATCGGCCGGAGAGCATTCTTTGAGGCTGTTGCGACATAACCTGTCGTTCGAAACGGACGTCCAGCGGCGTTCGCCCCCTTCGTTCCCAACTTTGCCGGGTCGCCAGTCAACGTCGCGTTAGGCGTCACGAATTCCCTCGCACATCACTTTCCGAGATCAGCCACAACATGAAGATCGGTCAAGCAGTCATTCGCACGATCCTGGGGCTCTCAGGTGCAAGTGCACTTGCCCTGGTTCTCGCAGCCGGCTATTACGCCAACGAAGTGAGGGCTGCCAGAGTTGCAACACCGTCTCTGATTTCCGAAACCTGGAAGCGCTTTGGAGCCCGGCTGAAACCCACAGACTTGTCGAAGGACAGGCAAGCCATGTTGTTGGCAGTCGAAGACCCGGCGTTCACCCGGCATCACGGCGTCGATCTTCAAACTCCCGGCGCAGGAATGACGACCATCACGCAAGGTCTGGTCAAGCTCATTTACTTCCCGGACGGGTTCAAGCAAGGTATCGCTAAAGTTCGCCAGACGCTGATTGCGCAATACGCCCTGGATTCGCTGGTTTCCAAGAACGATCAAATGCAATTGTTCCTGAATATCTGCTATCTGGGCAGCAAGAATGGCCAGCCTGTTCATGGCTATGCGGCCGCCGCACAGGCATATTTCGGCAAGAGCTTTGCGGAACTCACTGACGAGGAGTTCCTGTCGCTCGTCGCAATGCACATAGCCCCCGATAACCTGAAGCCTGGGACGCCCGAAAACACCCAACGCGTTCAACGTATTCACGCCTACCTCTCTGGCAAGTATCGGCCTGCGAGCCTGCTGGATGTTGAGTACAACGGAAAGCAACACGGAACACTGGCGGAAGAAGCCCTCATGTCAATCTTGCGACTTGTCACTGACGCAAGGCCTGAGCGCGCTGGTAGCTAACGCACTTGACTTGCAGTGGTGCCCAGCCTTTTAATTGAGAGGACGCGTCCCGGCAAGCCGGGTCACGCCTCACATCTCAAACGTTAGACAGCACGAATTACGCCATGGCTTTCGCTTCACATGAAGAGTACTTCGCGAGCGTGCCCGCCGAGTCGCGCCTTCAGCTCCAATCCATTCAGGAAAAAGTTGAGGCCTTGGTGCCTGGCGCCTCGCGCTGCGTAAGCTACAACATGCCCGCATTCAAGCGCGGTCGGGTGTTCTTCTACTTCGCTGCATTCAAGAAGCACATTGGCGTCTATCCGCCTGTCACGCAAGATGCGCGCCTCATACAGGAACTCGCGCCATACCGTGGCGAAAAGGGCAATTTGTCCTTCCCGCTGAAGGAGGAGCTTCCTATCGAGCTTATTGGCCGGGTTGCCCTGGCGCTGTCGCAAGAGTACGGCCGCAAGTGAACGGCGAGCGTGGTCCCTGACCTTTCGTTGCTTCCTGGAGTTCTCTTTGCCGCAGGTGGGGCAGGGGGCAGCGCCGACGCTGCGGCATGCGCGCACTGAGGCCTGCCTCTGCATAGGGCTGAAACGAAGACGGCGCTTTTTTGCGCGCCCCTTGTTTTGCTATCAAATCAGTAGCTGCTTGCGCTCATCCGCATTGGTCTTGGGGCCTGTTTCGTATATGAAAATACCCAAAAACAGTTGATTCTGGCGCTGCCATACCTCGCAAAAGACCCTGTAGTGGCCTCCAAAGAGCGGTTTTGACCTCTTTTTATGCATGAAAACTGGCTGCAGACCAATGTGGACGGGCGCAAACAGCTATTAAATCAATAGCATTTCGAGCGGGAAGGGGGCCTATCTGACGACCGGACTCGTGCGCACGCCTGTGCTTGTCTGTCGCATCCACGCCATAGGTTCCAAAGCGTTCTTGGCGAGGTCGATTCTCATGGTGATAATCGCCGTGATTTGCCTCCCCAGGTGAACTGATGAAGCCGCAGGTCTCACGACCGGAGGCCCGCCTGGGATGGGGATCCTCGCATTCATGCGAGACAAGCGGCGAGCACTGGATAAGGACCCCGTGCGTTCGTCACTGATGTACTTCAAATATTGGGGGGAATTGGTTTTGAGCCTGACAAAGATTTCACTTGTGCTGTTCATTGGGGGCCTGGTATGGCTCGGTGCCGAGTATGCGGAGGACCGCAAGCGCCCGTCGCGCCACAAGGTCCCTTCTGAGGCTGAATTGAGCACTGCCACCGGCAAAGCCCTGAGCGCCCGCGTTGTTGAGCGCAAGACAAAAAAAGGTGTACTTGCGAGCCGTTACGCGGAGCTGGACATACAAACCTCCGCAGGCATCGAGACTGTGCGCGTGGGCGAGCCGAACTCTGAGCGTTCGCTGGACGGGCTGGGTGGTGAAACCGTGACAGTCAGGTTCGATCCGAAGGATGAAAAGTCGGTGTTCAGCCTGAGCACCCCAAGCCGCCAGGTGATCGCGTACCGCGATACAGCCGCGTTCAAGGCCAGGCTTGTCGAGGGCAACAGCGGCGGCTACACCATCGGCTGGATCGCGGTGGCGTTGGGCGTTCTTGGTTTCTGGTTTGGCCGTAAGGTGGCAGCGAGTTGACCAGAAGTGCTGTGTCTTGCCCGGGGCCGCGCAGCTCAAACGGGGGCACGGTATTTCTGCTACTCAAAACAGCCACCCCAACCCCATGAGTCTTATCGCCGAGCCCATTTCTCCCCAGTTCGCGGCGAGCACGCTGCGGAATTTGCTGACACCGACCTTCGGACCCCTTCAGGGCTGGAAGAGCGGCCGTGGCCACAGCTGGTTCACAAGCTCCACCAAGCTGTTCAAGCTTGAGTTCTACGGGCGTATGCCGAGTTGGTCGTTCGAGTTCGCATTGAATCTCTGCCCCAAATATCCGTCCCATATGAAAGCCGCTGTCTCGTCGATGGCGAGCTTCGATCTGGAGATCGACCTCAAGCGATTGGCCGACGCGCACAACCTGCCATTGAGCCTAAAGGGCGTGCTGCCTGGTGGTGAAAACCAATACACCATGCTGGTGAACAACGGCCCGGCAGCAGAGCGTGCCGCGGCTGAGCTTGCCTCTGTACTGGCGCATGCACTGCCGTTGCTGGCAGGGATCGACAGTTGGCAAGCGCTGGACCATTGGGCTAACCGCGTACCGGATGCCGACTGCCCGTTTCGGTTCTTGCGCCGCCCCACCACATGGACACCCATGAACTACCATGCCGACCTCGCCATCGCCAAGGCGGCAAATGCGCCTGACTTTGCCGCCCGGGCATCCGGCAAGCTGTCTCGCTACCGCGAGCGCGGCACGCCGATGGTTGGCTTTCTGGAAGCGTTTATCGCCGCATGCGGACTGCCCACATGAGCCGGCGCGGCGCCGGGAACCCTCCATTCAATGGTGTAGCCGCCATTGTTGGCCTTGGCCGCCTCGCCAAGCAGGGTTGTACCGGGTATCTCAAACCTTAGTCGTCACCGGCCATGCAAAAACTTCTACTCGTCGGTGCGTGCTGGGCCTTCTGGCTAATTTATGTCGTCGCGACCGTCAAGACCGATCTGAGAGCCGGCATCTCCGTGTGGCCATTCGTCAAGATGGCAGTCGCTGCCGTTGTTGCCGGATACGTCAGCTCAGTCCTTCTGCGGCCGTCAACCGAAGCTCAGGATGAAGCCGAAGAATCCCACTGGCGGCCTATGCCGCTGTTGATCAGGGTTGTTCTGGCAGTCGCAATCTTCACCGTAGGCCTTGGCCTGATCGCCATGAGCCTGGTTACCTCTTTGTTCGGTGCCATCGGAGTGGTTATCGGGATTGCCTGCTTGCCCATAGCTCTCTACTTTCTTGTCGCCGGTAAATACAATCCGCATGATGTGCCTTGAGTACTTTAAAAGAGGCACTGAACCCTTCTGTTGGGAGGTGCCGACCGGAAAACCGGTCAGCACTGTCCTTCTAAAGCGTTAAACCGTGCACGTGACGGCAATTCCACTCTTGCTATCCGACGCAGACTACAGGCTTAATACGCGCAAAGCATCACACACAACACCATGCGTTCACTTTTAGCCCTGCTTGCGTTTGTCATCACCTCAACACTCGCCACGGCTGCAGAGCCCAGCAAGGTCCGGGCTGGCTCGTTTGTACTTCTTGCTGAATCAAGGCTTCCCGATGCAGCGGCCTTTCGTGCACAGCTCGAGGTGCGGCTCAAGGGAAGGGTCAAGATTGATGACATGGAAGCAGACGGCCAAAAGATCATTCTTCTTCGATCGCGGGGTGGTACGGTGATGATTGGCCTCATCGATGCACCTCTGCCAAAAGGCCAGATTGACGACTTGTGCCAAGGCGCTTGGTACTGGAAGAGGGCCTGCGAAGAGACTGCCCGGCACCAAGCCCATGTATACGTCAGTATCCTGGACACGAATCTCGATCAGCTGGACGCTTATCTCTTGCAGACCGACGTGGTGACAACGCTGATGGACCAGAATGCCATCGCAAGCTATTGGGGCGCGAGCCTGCAGTCCCGGGAGGCGTTCCTGAAACAGAGCGCGCAGGCCAGTCGAGCGAGGCCGCCCGTTTGGCTTTGGGTCAACTTCCGTATCTCAACCGATCTGGAGAAGGGGTTCTCGCTGTCCACGCAAGGAATGGAGAAGTTTGACCTTCGGGAAATTGAGACCAAGGACGTGAATCGGAATGGCCTGGAAGTTTTCTCCCTGCTCATGAACATGGCCCAGTATCTCGTCAGCAGTGGACCGGTGATTAAAGACGGGGAGACGATAGGTGCTTCACCAGCGCTGAACATCAGGGTTCGCCAAGGACCGTCCTACTGGCGGGAAGGTGCCACAGTCTACAGAGTGATGTATCCAAAGGAATGAGGACCGCATGTAGTTCTCCGGGGGCCAAGGCTATAGTGCAAATATCGAATCCGCTCCCGGACCTGATCCAGTAAGCGGGCAGACTGCAGTGGAGGATTGCGGGGTTTCATAGAATTTTTATGCCTGTATTAAATTACAGTGTGTCTCTTTGAATCCCAGCATGCAAGCGGCTTACAGGAGGTTTTAATGTCCAGATTGGATTGCAAGCGCCAGGTTATATCGCAGGTTTTGCGGCATACATTACGTTAGGCCGCACACATGTCCCTGGGCCACGTCTATCTCCTTTCGAGCCGCGCACTCAAGACGCTATGCGTGGTTATGGGTTTTTTCTTCCTCGGGGTAACAGGGCACATCTGGTTTCAGGGCGACTTGCAGAAGAATGGAGCTGAAGTTCTAGTTCTCATCCCGCTGCTCTCCGCTGTGATCATGCTCGCGGGCGCCGCTGCGCTAAAGGTCGAGACCCTAAGGGCCGTTGTGCTAGCCTGGTTCATCGGAGGGCCGGTGGTGCTCTATGTTGTTGGTTGGGTGGGCTGCAAAGCGCACTGGTTTTCGCAGTCGTTCTGCCAGTAGACGAGAGGTAGTGCCTGTGAGTTCGCGGAGATTTCAAATGCGGCCAGCCCCAGCGGTTCGGCCTAACCAGTTGGTCAACCGGACGCGCTCAGGTCGGCTTCGCCTCCCGGTGCGTGCCGGTTACCGCCAGCGTTAGGTGACACGAATGCGACGGCCGTTCTTGACTATCTACGACTACGGCACCGGTGGCGTGTGGCAATACATCACCGCAGACTCACCCGACCAAATTACGGCCAAATACCCGCGGCTGAAGGTGTTTGTGGTGCCGCCAGATTGGTGGTCCGCAGATGATGAGGAGGGTATACGCCGCTACGATGTAGAGGCGGAACCCGATCAAGTGCTTAAAGGTTTTACCAAGCCGAGCGAATGACAATGCCACCTAACATGGCGGTGGTGCGGACGCGCCGAACACCAGCGTCTTCATTCATAGGCAGCGCGGCGGCGCGCCGCACAACTCTACGTTATGCCTTATTGAACTGAGCTCTATCTATCAAGATGTCGATTCGCACAATCAAAGGTGAACGCCTGCACCATACAGGCAAGCTACTCGGTTATGACATTCAATACGAATTCAAGCCCATTGGCATCGTGTACAAAGCTGATGTCGCGCTCGAAGGAAAGAGTACGAAGCTCGTGCAAGGTGTTATCACTTGGAGTCTGCGTGCGTTTCCCCCGGGGCGTCGAGTTGAAGAGAGTATTTGGGAAGACATTGAATTCCTCGACATGGACAAACTAGTTGCACGGCTACATGAGGCATAACTTGTCAGTCAACGCGGACGCCCAGTGGCGTCCGGCTGCTGGCGCGGCCACCTCTAGTGGGCGCCGGTTACTTTTACGTTAGGCCGTCGCTCATGCCATTGATTCGAATAACAGGATGGGAGCCCGGTTTTCTCAAGGTGTCTCATACCCAAGCACTTCGAGAGTGGGCGGGCCTGTCTTTAAGCGAGGCTAAGGACGCCACCGATCGAGTGCTGAATGGCGAAGTCGTTGCCTTTGTTGTGGAGCAAGAAATGGAGGCGCTCAAGGCGCTGGGGCAACTGAGAGAACTACGGGCGGTCGCAGAAATTCACGATTCGATGCTGCCTAACCCTTCCTCCAAGTAGACGCCTAGCGGCGCCGCTTAAGTCAAACGTTAGGCCGCATGAAACGCTTCACCATCACTCTCACCCTCATCCTTTGTATCGCAGCGTCTGGTGTATCGGCCCATCAAGACAGACGACTTTCGCTGTCTTCGGGAGGAGCAATCCCCGAACTGCCTCCCCGGTACGCGGCAACGCGCGTTCAGATCGGGTTCTCGAAGGGCAAATCAGGAAGGCTCACGAAGCTGACACTAACTTCCGTCGGACAAAGCACTGTCGTCAAAGGCTGCTTGCTCGAACTTGTCCCTGCCAGTTCGCGGAAAGGAGTCGCCCTGGCTGGGTCCTGGTATCACGACAAGCAATTCCTGCCCGACTACATCCAGATTCTGTTCAAGACGTCGCCATCACCTCGCGGCCTTCCAGAAGAGCCTGGCGTCTTGTTCCTATTCAGCCTGGAAGACGCACGCCTACTTGAGGTCAAGAAGATAGTTCTGCTTCTCCAAGAACACGCGGTCGAGTATCAAGAAATCGCGTTAAATGATGGTTGCCCCGGTAAGCCGTAGGCCACGTCGCCGCATGCGGCCTAACCCCTTGCTCAAGCGTTAGGCCTCACATGACTATCTGGCGATTCATCTTGCTTGGACTCGCATGGGGCTTGGCCATGTCGGCCTTCTTTCTTTATGATTTTCGAGGCGGTTCGAATCCAGTCCTTACGCTTCTGCTGGTGACGGGCCTATTTTTGATTGGTGGCGTCCTGTTTGGTGTTTCCATGTTCCTCTTAACGAAAGTCACTGCTCGTGTTGCCGGTTTCGAGATATCAAAGACTCAAAAGATGAGGCTTAGCCTTCGGAACTCGATTCTCATCGCCGCGGGTATCGTGCCTTCTGTGGCAATCATCGGGGTCGTATTCACGCTTCAATACGAATTTTTGTGGGTGGCACTGGCGGCATGCTTGGGGCCCACACTTGTTCTCTTGCCGGGCTCGGCCAAGTCAATCAGTGGCCGATTGCTGTTCGTTCGATGCATTGGTTCGGTGACAGTGGGTGCACTCGCCGCCGCTGCAACCGGCGCATTGTTCATGTCCTTCGAGTTGAGTCCGGTGTTTCTGTTGACGTGCGTTGCATATGCGGCGGCTTGGACTATCGCTCAAGTTATTTCCATATTGATTCGTCCGCACTTCAGCCAGGAGGCAGGGCAGTGACGGCGAAATCCAACATGTCGCTCGATGCGGACCCACAACTGCAGAAGGCCGATTCGCCGCGAGTATTGCCGTCCGGTCAGCTCCAACGTTGTCCAGCATCAATTCGCAGCGTAGGCATGCGAACCGAAATGGCATGAGAGCTTCGACCTGGCTTCGGTGCGTTAGCTACTCTGTCGTAGTCATTGCCTTACTGCTGCTTTTGGGGGTTGGCGATCTGCTGCCAGTTGACCTTTTTCTTTGGCTTCAAGTTCTCTGGTCTGGCGCTTCGACTCCGCGCTACATGCGTGTCGTTCCCACCAGGGAGTCGAGTATGCTCGTGTGGGGTTTGCTGGCATTTGGCCTCATCCTGATTGCGACGGGTTGGGCGCTAAAGCCGAAACGAGCGGAGAAGTGACTTATGGTGACTTATGCATAACATGTCAATCGACACGGATCCACAACTGCAGGAGGCGGCTTCGCCCCCAGTTTTGATGGTCCGGTCATCTTCACGTTAGGCTCTTTCTTCCCTGCCTCATGCTTGCAAAGCTATTCGCCGCACTCCTGGCACTCTCTGGAGTACTGCTGGTCCTTGTAGGGAGCGCGGCTATCATCCAGGCCGAACCCAACTCACCCATGTTCTTTGGAATGCTATCTGCCATCGTTGCGTTCGGAGTGGGCTGCCTCATCGCCTCCATCGGCGTCTTCAGAATGCGGCGGTACGGCTTCGTTTTATGCATTGGCCTGGGCGTCAGTGCTGCCGGCCTCGCGCTTGTCGTTTCTGAATCTGTAGGCCAAGGAGTACTTTGGCCAATCTTTGCGTTCATGACGGCCAGCGGCGCTGCCGGCTTGTTTGTAAAGTCAGGCGCCGATGCTACGGGAAGAGCCGCGCCGTGACCAATCGTTCGATTTTCTTGACGGCATATTGCCTTCGCTCTACAGCCTGACAGCTCACGTCGAACTTTCGGCGTCACCAATTTGCAAGGGAGTTAGTTTTGAACAAAGCATGTGCAGTGTCAGCAAGTTTGTTGGCCTTCTTGTCGGTTGAAGCCGCAGCCCAAGCCATACCAATGGAGGAGCAGACATTTACTGAATTTGCTGCACAAGCAGTACGACGCGAGGTTGGCGACACGCCCGTCGCAATAAAGGGGCCATTTACACTGTCGGTTGGCGCATTGCAGGCCAATCTAGACAGAGTTTTCGGTTTTTGCCGCTCTAATAATTCTGGTTGCGCATCCGAAATTGATCGGTATGCCAAGGGTGTGGCGCAAGTGCTAAAACAACAGAATGCGCCGGTAGACAGAAGCTCAGTGCGCCTCGTTGTCCGGTCAAGCGAATATATCAAGCGAGCGCAGGAATCGTTGAGTAGTGATGGCCCGACGCTTCAAACGAAGCCACTCGTTGAAGGGCTGGTATCGGTAGCCGTGCTCGATACGCCGCGCGCGATGAGACCGCTTGACGATCGCGACCTGAGAAAGCTCAACATGTCACAGAATCAGCTGTTTGAGCTTGGTGGTGAGAATCTGCAAGCCACACTGAAGCCTCTCGCTGACAGTGCGAAGCCCGTCGGAAGCGGACAGATTGGCGCTATTACAGGTAGCGTGTATAAAGTCGGCCGCGTCGCCATTCTTTCTCAGTGGGCACCTCTTGCAAATGCTCAGCAAGGTCTCCTTGTTATAGCTCTTCCAACAACGGATATGGTCTTGTACATATCGGAATCTACTCCGTCAGCAATAGATGCACTTCGGGCGCTCTCAAAAGACACCGCTGCAAAATCATCCAATCCTCTTTCGCCAACCACCGTACTCAAATGGACCGCTGAGCGATGGATGCCCGCACAGTGAGCGCCAAGGTGGCCGCATCAATGCCTGACCCTTCTATCAAGAGGGCGCACCCCGGCATGCCGGGTGGAGCCGCTCATCTCAAACCTTAGACGTCAGGAGAAAATATGCGCAGTCCCATTGAGCGTTTCAAAACCGTATGGCTCGACGCCAGGAGCCGTGGATCGTCAAAACACAGGAATGCTGTTTGTGTTTCCACCATCGATGCGGATGGATACCCCAGTTCGCGATTTGTCGATTTGAAGGAAGCGGAAGAGACGGGTTTCGTCTTCTGCACGCACCTTGACTCAGGCAAGGCCCTGGACATCGCTCGCAACCCCAAGACCGGCATTACGCTGTGGTGGGAGCATATCGCCACGCAAGTACGCATCAAAGGCGTTTGTACGGTAATACCGGAACAGGAGGCCGAAGTACATTGGGCGGGCCGTCTGCGGGATGCCCAAATTGCCACAGCGACATTTCAGCAGAGCCGCCCGCTTGCAAGCCTCGAGTCGCTTTCGGATCAATACGGACGCGCCGTAGCTGCGTACGATGGCAAGCCAATCCCTCGCCCCGCGAACTGGGGCGGATTCAGGCTTCGGGCCGAGCATATTGAATTTCTGGAGTTCAAAGAGAGCCGCCTGCATGCGCGCACGACCTATTCCCGCATTGGTCCCCGATGGGAGCAGGCTTTCCTGCAACCTTAGGGTGTCTCGCCGGGAGTACCCATCATTTGAGCGGACCCACAACAGCAGGCCACGTGACACCGTGCTGTTAGTTCCGGTTCCGCGCGGCCTGCTGCTACAGTCCACTCAGCCCAAATGTTAGGCCTTAACAATGCCCGATTACGACAACCCCGAAGTTGAAGCCCAGTGGTGTGCAGAGCGCCGTGCTGAAGTATCCGAATACTTGCAGCGAGAAGGCCTGGTGCATGGCCGGATCGGCGTTGAGCCTGTGTGGCACCTTGCCCCCTATGTCTCAGTTTGGACCGTCGAAAGCCTTGAGAGCCCTGGTTCGGTGGGCTGGTGGGCTATCTCTGGCGATATGCCGAACGACTATGTTTCCTCAAGCAAGGCTGGAACTCCACGGGAAGCGGTGCATGCCATCGCTTCTCTCTGGCAGGACGCGGCTCGATGCATGGCGCGTGGAGAGCGGCACCCAACGTTTGTCATTGGTACGGGAGAGAACATGGAAGAACTCGCCCCCATGCTCGCATCGAGGGCCGGGTTACTGCTGGAATGGGCCGATGACCCAGCGGTATGGGAAGACGATGAGCTTTAACGCGCTAGAAATTTTTTCTCTAGTGACCTCGGTCTTCTCGCATCACAGGCCTGAGCCTTGCTTCGGGTGGGCACACAAACCTTAAGTTCTTCGCATATGCCATCAACAACTCAAGCCCTGTTCATTTTTCTCGCGTGGTCTGGTGTCCAGGCCGTATTGCTTCTTGCGTCGCTGCGTTCCAGGCAACCCTTGCCGGAATTGCTCGCAGCTGTAGAGAAAGTCGAGCCTTCGATGGCGCCGGCGGAAAAAGGTGACATGGCCAGAGGATTCCTCTGGATCAGCGTTGTCTGGTTCGTCCTGGCCACAACCATTGCGGCGGTTTCTTTCAGTTCGGCATCAAAGGGAAGCCTGTGGGCCCTGGCCGTTTTTACCGCCATAGGTGGCTGGTCGCTCTACGATGCAGCGTCAAGCCCTGTCGTTCTGGGCCGCATGTACCCAGGGAGCATTAAATGGACAAACTGGCTTACAGCTGTATTGAGCTCAACGGTCTGGTTATTGCTCTTTGTGATGCTGGCCATTCAATGGCTCTCCTGAAGCCGCCTGGCCTTCTTATCTCAAACGTCAGGCGTCATGATGACCATTTATGCAACCAGCAAGGTCGTACACGCTGCGCTGAGGCGCGCGCTCAGTCCATGGTTTACGGCGAACGGCTGGAAGCGGCGGCCCGGTTACTCCTGTGCGTTTATTCGACCTGCCGGGCCGGGTTATTGGTGTCTGTGGTTTCAGGTCAATTCCTGGGGAGGTCAACTCTCGGGAAGTTCGTTCACACTGAATCTGGTTCATCAGGAGTCTGCGGAATCGTCACTCTGCGGTGGGCCAAATGCCCGCGTGCTGCGTACTCTGAGTGCAGCCGATATAGAGCTCGGTTTTTCCATCGCAGCGGAGCTGGCCAAACGCATTCCAGAGCCCGCGGCATCGGATCCAGTACACGAATGGGCAAAACTTCCGGGCTATCAGGGCGAGATGTGGCGCAAGAGAATCGCTGATCTTCAGACAGTGAATCCTGACGCATGGAAGCCGGATGTCGATGTCTGGCTGCCGTATTACGCGGTGGCTGACCTGGGTCTTTGGGTTGATTTTCTGCTTCCGAGGTTTCCGCACCTTCTGCGCCAGAGCCAAGGGCAGGATTTCACCGCACAATGACGCTCATCATCCATACGCCTCCAACTACCCCGTTCACCCATGGAATCTCCCAAACTCAGAGTCGGCCAACCGATTACGCCCGAACAGTTCGACGAACTCACGGACGCGCAGCTGTCACGGCTTGTTCCCAAGGCGTATCGCGAATTTTTCCCCGGTAAAGATTTCTGCGCTGATGGGTACTTCTATCTTCACGACGGAACTGCCTGGAGCTTTTACCGAGGTGATTTCCTTGATGAATAGTGTTTGCCTGTCGCTGAGTGGCTTGGCAAACCTTTAAGGCGCCACAAATGCCGTTTCACCATAGAAGATGGCTCGTCCTGGTCGCGTTCCAGCTCGCCGTCACGCCGGCCCTGGCCATGGACTTCAATCTCATTGGGGAAACGCTGATCATGTCCGGACCGGTTGTTGGCGGTGACGTTGCCCAGCTCAAGGACCAGCTTGCCACGAATGAAGTGAAGCTCGTTTTGCTGCACAACAGCCCCGGGGGCGATCTCTGGAACGGGCAAGAACTTGCAAGGCGTATTCGGGATGCAGGCCTCGACACTGCAGTCTCAGGAAAATGCGAGTCCGCATGCGGCCTTGTTTTTCTCGGAGGGGTCCACCGCTACTACAGCGACGGCGCTCCTCTGGCGAAAACCATGATTGGCCTGCACGGCGCGCACAACAGGGAAACCAAACAGGCGATGCCGCAACTTGGGGCCCGGATGGCCTATCTCATCAGGGAAATGACCGAGAAGAAGTTTCCGGACGATCTTTTGGATCGCACTGTCTATTCAAAAGATCCCTCGGATCTCACCTACATCTTTCATCCTGCGCGTTTCAAGGTGGATGGCAAGTCTCGTGGTGTCATGGAATGCAACAAACAGGCGGATGCGACTTTCAAATGCACGATGGTCGATGGCCTGGACGCGATATCAGTCGGGGTGACAACAAGCCCGGAAGTTCTTCGCCTCAGCGAGGAAGTGAAAGCAATGGTTGCAAGGCCGTGAGGCGTCGCGCGTGAAAGTACCTCACACGCTTATTTATCTGCCGCCGCCGATCAGCACGCTATAAGCCTCACGCGTCTCCGGCGACACCGAATCCACCAGCTGCGCATGGGGTGTCTTGTGCCGCACCAGCACGCGGGCCGAGGCGATGGCCTTTGATTTGCAAAACCAGTGGCAGGTGTGCTGCATCAGGAAGAGTTCGGCCGACATCGTGAAGGCCTTGGCCTTGGGGCTGAGCCCGGCGGTATTTTGGGCCACGCGCGCAATACCGGCGGCGTGGATCGCCAGGGCAATGCGCATGTCGAAGCTCATGGCCGGCAGGATCAGCGTCGCAAAGGGAAAACTGATGGGCAGCCGGCTGACGCGGGCCTCGGGTTCAGGCACCCTGGCAAACTCTGTCGCAAATTTGCTGAACTGCACGGCCAGCTGCGCTTCAGAGTTGGCCAATTGTTGCCAGACCTGTTCGCGCCGCTCGGGCTCTTTTTCGCCGAGTGCCCGCAGGTAACCGTCAGCCAGCGTTTCCATGAGTTTTTCAATCTGGTAATTGCCCAGATGGCTGCCCAGCAGCGCTATGCGTTGGCGTTCTTCCCTGGCTTTCAGGAGGTAGGTGCCGATGGCGACAAAGGTCACCAGGAGAAAAAAGTCCATTTCAGTTCCGGTTGCATGAGGAAAAGGCTGGCAAGAGGCTTACCAGCACGGGTCGAGTGTAGTCACGCAGCCTTTTCCCGCGCTTGCGTCACGGAACACCCCTTGCTCTTGGTCCCTTTCTATCGCTGAACGGTGACATGGGTGCGACGATGTTGGGGTTTGCTTACAAAATCACCTGCCTGTCAGCCAATGCCTTGCCCCAGGCCAGCAGCCGGTAGCTGCGATGAGCCGGCACGTAGTAGGGGTCGTTCTCGACCAGCTCCGCGGCACGCGCCCTGGACGCAACCTCCATGACCCAGAGGCCCCCTACAAAGCTGTCGCCGGGCGTTTCACGCAAACCGCCTGCGATGAGGATTTCGTCCTGGTGTTGCCGAAGGTAGGCAAGATGAAGGGGTTCACGCTCCTGCCGGATCGCCAGCATGGCAGGTGTGTCGTCAAATAGGGCTATCCAGCGCATTGGGCCATCCTGATTGAAGTGATGAATGAAGTGATGAAGGTGAGGGACTTGGGGCTGTGAGATTCACGATGAGGGTTGTTTGCCCTTGCCGGGAGCCTTTGCCGGCTTGGCAGTGCGCACCTTGCCGCCCTGGCTTCCCGCCGCGGCTTGCCTTAAGCCTGCCAGGGCGGGTTCCAGTACTTTCATGTCTGCGTTGGCTGCGTAGACGGCATAAGCGGGGTACAAAAACTCCGGCTTGCCTGGCACGCGAAACAGGCGGCCTTCCTTGATGTGGTTGCGCACCACGTTTTGCCGGAAATAACCGGCACCGCCCACCGCAAGCAGGTACTCCAGCCCCAACGGCCCCAAGCTGGAGGAGACCCCGACACTGGAAAGCTCCGGGAACGCCAGGCTGTGCTGTGCCGAGAATTCGCGCCCCCAGTCCACGTAGACGTAGTCGGCGGGCTGCGGCATCTCGAGCCTGGGCGAGGTGGTGACCAGCACCAGTTTTTCTTCGATCAGCAGTTCGATCCTGAGGCCGGGGCGCTGCCGCGGTGCATAGGCAATGACGATGTCCAGTGTTCCGTGGGCCACGCGTTCCAGCAGGTCTTCTGCAACGCCCACCTCGGTGCGAAGCGCCAGATCGGGTGCGTTTTTTCGCATCCAGAACAGCCAGTCGAGCATCAGCGGTTGCCAGAGGCTGATTTCACAGCCAACGGTCACCAGCGCGCGGCGACCGGGTGGCACGGCCATCTGATGGCGGGCGCGCTCCCAGACTTGCACCAGCGTCATGGCGTGCCGTACAAACTGCTCGCCTGCGGGCGTGAGCGATGCGCCGGCCTTGTTCCTGACGAAGAGCGTGCGTCCCAGCAGTTCTTCCAGCGTTTTCACACGAGCGCTGACCGCGGTCTGGGTGACATGCAGCCGTTCTGCGGCCTGGACAAAGCTGTGGCAGGACACGATTTCGAGGAAGGTGCGGGCGAGGTTGATATCCATGGCGTGTCTCCCATTTGTCCGGCCTTAGAGGCCGTGCTCTAAATGCAATTTTTCTGCATTCAAACGCAATATAAGTCGTTTTACTTTTATACTCGTAAACCCTATATTCTCGTCATGACCTCTGTTTTGGCAATCGTTGCCGCTCACGTCACTTCGAAAGGACCTTCCATGACACGCACCGCATTTTTCACTGAGCCCGCTTCCGCCAACGCCTCTGTCGGCGGCCGTTCGTTGCAGGCTTCTTCCTCGTTGTCTTCCTTGCTGCGCAAGGTGATGGATGCTGCGCAATTTCTGCTGCCCGGTGCACCATCTGTCGCCGCTGCGCCTGGCCAGCCCTACCCATGGCTGACGGCAAATATCCGCCGCAACATGAGCCCTCGTGCCCAGCGCCTGATCCGCGCCGACTATTGATCCCTTTGGGCGCTGCGCCGCAACTGCGGCCGGCGCCGGCCTGGCGCTACATCTTCAGGCGCTGCGCATACCCCGTCATCTCCAGGTACCCCATCCCCACGCGCTTGCCGTTGCTGTCGATCAGCTCGCTCAAGCCTTCCCAGTAAATCGCGCCTGTCGACTGGCGGCTGTCCAGCTCCTGGTTGTCGATGACGGCCCTGACCGTATAAAAGTCGGCGGGCGTGCGGACGATCCACTCGACCGGATAAGTCGCTTGCGTCAGAGGGCTTTTCCAATAGCGCACGGGTTTGAAAATCACCTCGCCGCGGCTGAAGGTGTACAGCCCTCCTTTGGTTGAGCGGAACGAGCCCCCATCCCACAGCGTGTTGCCGTCTTTGCCCCGCAGCCTGAAAGCGGTGAGGGCGCTGCCGTCCAGCAGGTTCATGCCTATCCAGTCCCAGCCCGTGGCGTCTGAATGCAGGATCTCTTCGCTCCACTCGTGGTCCAGCCAGGCTGTTCCGGTAACGGCAAAGTTTTTTCCTTTGACTTGCAGGGTGCCGCGCGTGGCAAGCTGCGGCTGGCTGTAGTAGTAACTAGCCTGTTTTTCGTCAGGCCCTTTGCGCGACAGGCCCTTGTTGCCTTGCAGCAGCACGCCTTGCGTTTCTTCAAACTGCAGCTTGAGCGCAAAGTCGCTGGCCGGGAGTTCTGCGGTGTACCTTGCGCCTTCGGCTTTCAGGGACCAGTCGCGCAGTTTGACAGCCATGTCCTGCTCGCTGGCCATTGCAACGCCAAAACCTTCCCGTGCGATGCGCTGGTCGTGCCAGAGTTTGTTGCCCTGCACATCGGTGATGGCGGCATGCGCAAAAACCAGTTGCCTCGCGGCGAATTTTGACGACATGCCCTGCGTATCGTCCACGCGTGAACGGAAAAAGGTCAGCTGAAAGCCGAAGAGGCGACTATCCGCGGCCGTGGCCTGGCCGGTGATGTACCACCACTCGTTGCGAAAGCCGGGGTGGGCGCCGCGGTCGCGCGGGAACGCCAGTGTTTTGGCGGGCAGGGCGTGGGCTTTTTCAAAGCCTGCCAGACTGGCCAGGCCCGCCGCGCCGCCCAGCAACAGCTGGCGCCTTGGCAAACCGGCGGGCAACAGTGGCAGGCGCATCGGGCTCTTCAGGCCTGCGCAGGCCGCATCAACCGGTTGATCTGCTCGTTCGCTGCCGTGCAGTCGCCCATTTTTTCAGCGACCCAGTTGGCGTTGTAGTACGTGGGCAGGTAGCGCTCGCCGGAGTCGCACAGCAGCGACAGGATAGAGCCCTGTTCGCCGCGCGCCAGCATCTCATGCGCCAGCGTAAGCATGCCCACCAGGTTGGTGCCGGTCGAAGGCCCGACCCTGCGGCCCAGCAGTTGCGACAAGGCCTGCATGGCGGCCAGCGAGTCCACGTCGGCCACTTCCACCATGCGGTCTATCACCGTGCGGATAAAGCTGGCTTCCACGCGCGGGCGGCCAATGCCTTCAATGCGCGAGCCTGCGCCGGTGAGGCCGGCATCGCCGGTGCGGTGATAGGCGCTGAAAACAGACCCCATCGGGTCAGCCACGCACAGCTGGCTGCCGTGGCGCTGGTAGCGCACATAACGCCCGATGGTGGCGCTGGTGCCGCCCGTGCCGGCACCCACTACAATCCAGCGCGGCACTGGGTGCCGCTCGCGGGCCATCTGGCTGAACATGCTTTCGGCGATGTTGTTGTTGCCGCGCCAGTCGGTGGCGCGCTCGGCATAGGTGAACTGGTCCATGTAGTGGCCGCCGGTTTCAAGCGCCACTTTGCGCGCTTCGTCGTACACCTGCACCGCGCTTTCCACCCAGTGGCAGCGCCCGCCATAGAACTCAATCTGCGCCACCTTCTCGGGCGAGGTGCTGCGCGGCATGACCGCGACAAAGGGCAGGCCCAGCAGCCGCGCGAAGTAGGCTTCGCTGACTGCGGTGGAGCCGCTGGACGCTTCAACGACGGTGGAGTTCTCGTGGATCAACCCGTTGCACAGCGCGTACAAGAACAATGAGCGTGCCAGCCGGTGCTTGAGGCTGCCGGTGGGATGGGTGGATTCGTCTTTAAGGTAAAAATCAATGCCGCGCGCAGCGAATGCCGGCAGCGGCAGCGGGATCAGGTGGGTGTCGGCACTGCGCAGGTAGTCGGCTTCAATGCGGGCGATGGCGGCGCTGAGCCAGGAACTGCTGGAGGTCTGGAGGGAAGTCATTGCCCGATTCTCGCAGCAAGACCTGTTGGCGTAAAACGTCTTCTGCCGGCTTGCCGGTCCGGCGCAGGGGTTTCAGCGCCATTCCCAGCGGCGGGGCCCGAGGTCATCCATCAGGCCGGGGATTTCACCGCGGCCTATGCCGAGGTCATTGAGCTGGTGGTCGCTCATCAGCCGCAGCTCATTCAGGTTCCGTCGCCTCTGCGCGTTTTTGCGCAGGCCGGCCAGAAGCCTTTGGCTTAGCTCTCTGGCTGGAAAGCCGGGCAGGGCTCCCGGAAAAATTCTCATCGTCTTCGTCAGCATTTCGCGCGCTCCTGGTAGGAAGTGCCCTATGGTGCTGAAAATCATGATATTGTGGAAGTTGAATTTTCTGATCGAAACTATCAGAATTACTGATATCAACTAACAAGCCACCTGCCATGCGCGAACTGAACCTGGACCAGCTACGCACCCTGGTCGCCATCACTGATTTGGGCACTTTCTCTGCCGCGGCGCAGGGCCTGCATCTGGCGCAGCCCACCGTGAGCCTGCATGTGAGCGAGCTTGAAAGCCGGCTGGGCACGCCGCTGGTGGTGCGCGGCGGTCGGCGCGTTGAGCCCACGCCGGCGGGCGCCGTGCTGGTCGAGCGGGCCCGCCGCCTGCTGCGCGACGCCGACGATGCGGTCGATGCGGTGAAGCGCCACGTCGAGGGCCGCACCGGCCGCGTGCGCCTGGGCACCACTACCGGCGTGCTGGTGTACTTTTTGCCGCAGGTGCTCAAGGCCATGGAACAAGCCCACCCCGAC
Organism: Polaromonas sp. P3_A5; assembly: GCF_056403055.1. Lineage (NCBI taxonomy): Bacteria > Pseudomonadati > Pseudomonadota > Betaproteobacteria > Burkholderiales > Comamonadaceae > Polaromonas > Polaromonas sp. P3_A5. The sequence continues at coordinate 2,806,630 of NZ_JBFUGF010000001.1, read as the reverse complement.
ATCGATGTCGAGGTCAGTATTCTTGGTTCCGCCGACACGCTGCAGCGCTTGCTGGACGGCACGCTCGATGTCGGCCTGGTCGCCACACCGCCACCTGCGCAGCGCGGCATGGTGATCACCCACTGGCGTAGCGACCCGATGATGGCGTTTGTACCCAAGCGCTGGAAGGCGCCCAAACATGCCACGCCCGCATGGCTGGCCACCCGCCCGCTGATCTTCAACGAAACCCCGACCCATATGTACCGCATGACCATGGCCTGGTTTGCCGATGCGGGTTTCACGCCGCGCGCGCGCATCGAGCTCAACTATTCCGAGGCCATCAAGAGCCTGGTGGCCGCTGGGTACGGCGCTGCGGTGCTGCCGAGGGAGCAGTCGCTGGAGGAGTCCAACGTGCGGCATGACGTGCAACTGGTGCCGCTCAAGCCCGCGCTGACGCGCCACACGGCCATGGTCCACAGGCCGCTGGATGTGCTCGACGGCGCCACCCGTAACCTGCTCAAGACGCTGGCGAGTTTTCGGCAGACCTGAGCAGGGGCGTGATCTGCGACGACGGGTACGCTGCTGACGGCACCCAATTTCCTTTTTTTCTCAGAATTTGCAAAAAAAGTGGCGCCGGGATGTCGATTGGGCTCTATCCCGAACGTCGTGAGGTAGGTGACCGGTCAATCGCATGTCCGGCATCAACAAAACACTCAACCAGGCATCTCAGCAAAAGGAGAAACCACCATGACCCTTCCGACGACTCCCACCATGACGGCCTTTGAACGCTCACCCGACCGCGGCCGGGGGCTGGCGCGTGACATGCGCGTTCGCTGGGCGCTTGAAGAAGTGGGCCAGCCTTACGAGGTTCGCCTTGTTTCGTTCGCGGCGATGAAGGAACCCGCCCACCGTGCGCTTCATCCTTTCGGGCAGATTCCAACCTATGAAGAGGGTGATCTTGCGCTGTTCGAGTCAGGGGCCATCGTGTTCCATATCGCAGAACGCCATCGAGGTCTGCTGCCAGCCGATGTGAATGCCCGTGCGCGCGCCGTCACCTGGATGTTTGCCGCGCTCAACACGGTAGAGCCGCCCATCATTGACCGCTCAATGGCCGTGCTCTTCGAGCGGGACAAGCCCTGGTATGCGGATCGCCTGCCCGCGCTCGAGGACAGCGTCCATGCGCGGCTGGGCGACCTTTCCAGCCGGCTGGGCAATGCCGACTGGCTTGACGGTGCCTTCAGCGCCGGTGACCTGCTGATGGTGACGGTGCTGCGCAGGGCGGGCGTATCGGGGCTGCTGGAGAAATACCCGAATCTTTCGGCTTATGTGGCCCGTGGTGAAGCGCGGCCTGCCTACCAGCGTGCTTTTGATGCGCAATTGGCAGTTTTCACTAGCGGGTCATCGGCCGCCTGAGGAGGGGCAGCCTTGGGGGCCGGTTGTTTTACGGGCTGATGGGAAAAAGCGCTTCCGTTTGGGTCATTGCCGACACTGCAACAAGCTCATTTCATCTTGGAAAAGTATTCCCAGAATCTTCCGGTGTGGACCCAGTAGAGCGTTGGGCTTAAAAAATGCAGGTGTTGCGCTGTTTCTTCACCGATGCGGCCAAACACAACAACCACGCTTGTTTCTGACTTCCAAATAACCCGATACGGTGTGACGGACCTGGCGTCCTCGAACATCGAGGTGAAGCGTTTTGGAGTGAATAGCACCTCTGTCTTGCCGAGTGTCCGAAGCATAATCGCCTGAAACTCTGTAGAGCCTGGGGGATGCTTACCCCATCCGTCAACGGTCAACCCTTTGTCAGAGCGCCAACGGCCCAGCAACCAATCGGCGGGGCCGGAGGAAGGTGTTTTGGATGGCATCGATTGAGATGACGAATTTCGACTTCTGGCCAAAAGCGGCCATCCGCTTTATAGCATCAGGCTACTTCACGCTCCGCGATGCGGCGCGAGAGTTCGGAGCCGCGGGCCAAGAAGAAGCGATGCAGCTCGCGAGCATAGCCGCTGCCCACCGCTTGCTGGACTGAGGGACGCGCAGCGAGAGCGGCGCGCCAGGCCTGCACCTTTGGCAATTGCTCAAAGAACCCAATCTCACCCACGTCGTCCAGCACATCGAAATAACGGAACACGGGCCCGAACACGGCATCGACCATGCTGAAAGATGCACCGGCGAAATAAGGCCCCTGATCCGGCAACACGGCCTCAAGCTGGGCAAACCGGCGCCCAATGTCTTCGCGGTGCCGCGCGAGGGACGCCGCATCGGCAGCGTTGTAGAACGCTCCGATGGCATTGAGCAGGGCAGAGCCGAACTCCATCCAGGCGCGGTGCTGGGCCCGCTTCAGGGCATCCGCCGGGTGCAGGCGCGGCAGCAGGGTGTCGTCCAGGTATTCGCAGATCACGGCGGATTCAAAGATTGCGTCGTCATCTACTTGCAGCACCGGCGTCTTGCCCAGCGGCGAGATGGCCTTGAACCAGTCGGGCTTGTTGGCGAGGTCGACGTTGATGCGCTCGAAGGCGACGCCTTTTTCGGTCAGCACGATGGCTGCGCGCTGCACGTAGGGGCACAGTGTGTGGCTGATGAGGGTGAGCTTCATGGTGATGTCTTTCTGCGCAGATCAGCGCGGCACCAGCAGGCGGCTGCGGCGCGCGGCCCAGGCGCCGTCACCCAGCAGCCATTGGGCGAGCGAGGCTACCAACAGGAACAGCGGGTATTCCCAGCCGCCCTTGGGACTGGTAAACACCCAGCCGTTGGGCCAGTGCACCCAGACGACCACCAGCAGCACTGGCGCCAGCAGCAGCGATGCCTGGCGGCCATAAAAGCCCAGCAGCAGCGCCGCACCGCCGAGCAATTCGACCGCCACGACGACGTAAGCCATGAAGCCGGGCAGGCCGACCGATTCAAAGAACTGTGCCGTGCCGGGCAGGGTGAAGACGAAGATTTTGAGCAGCGCGTGGGTGACCCACATGGTGCCAAGGGCCAGGCGCAGCAAGGTGGCGCCATGGCTGGCGCTGAAGTTTTCAGAAGTGTCGGTGGTCATGGTGTAAAGCCCGGCAAAGGGCGTAGCGTTGAAGGAGCCGCCACTTTACGATTGCAAGAATACAATGTAAATTGGCAATCATGAAAACATCTATTGCAAAAACGCAATACGCTTTGACGGCGTCGGACCTGGAAACTTTGCTGGCCATGGTGCGCGGCATGACGCTGGCCGAGGCCGCGCGGCGGCTGGGCGCGGATGCGTCCACGGTGTTCCGCTCGGTGCAGCGCATCGAAAAAAACCTGGGCCAGCGCCTCTTCGAAAGGTCGCGCCTGGGCTACCTGCCCACAGAGACCATGCTGGGCCTGGTGCCGCATGCGGAGCGTGTGGAGGCCGAGCTTGAAGCCGTGCGCGCCAGCATGCAGCGGCCGCATGAAGGCGTTTCAGGCCTGGTGCGGCTGACCACGACCGACGCGGTGCTGCGCGGGCTGGTGCTGCCTTCCCTCAAGCCGCTGCTGGTGCAGCATCCACTGTTGCAGCTCGACATTCGCACCGGCAATGAACTCGTGAGCCTGAGCCGGCGTGATGCCGACCTGGCGCTGCGTGCGACACGCAAGCCGCCCGACCACCTGGTGGGCCGCAGGCTGGGCGCTGTGCGCTTTGTGGTGTGCGGATCAAAAACGCAGGCCAGGGCGGTGTCGTCCAAAAAAATCCCCTTGCTTGATGCGTTGGCGGGCTTTGACTGGATAGCGCCTGACGAATCGCTTCCGGAGCACCCCTCGGTGCTGTGGCGGCGCAAACAGTTGCCCAAAGTTATGCCGCGGCACTATGCGGACGGCATTGTGGCGGTGATGGATGCGATCAAGGCGGGGTTGGGGGTGGGCATTGTGCCGCGCTTCATGCTGGCGGGAGAGCCCGGGCTGGTGCCGCTGGGGGACACCCTGGCCGACTGCGAGTCAGACCTGTGGCTGCTGGCGCACGCGGAATCGCGCCACCTGCGGAGAATTTCCGTGGTGTATGACCACTTTGCAAACAGCATCAGGCTGGACTGATGCGATGGACTTCGACTTCAAAATGCTGAAGTCCGGAAGACGACTTCCCCGCTGGGAATGTGCACGACGCGCACTTCCTGCCGCGTGGGGTCGGCCACACTTTTCACGGCCACCGCCACAGCCAGCGAGTAGTCTGCGAAAAGATGATTCGAGCTCGACGGCAGCAGGCTGCCTTCGGCCGGATCAACGTTTTCAATGCGGTAGTCGTGCGGCGGTGCTTTAGCAGGTCTCATGATGCAAGCCCTCTCTGGTGAATGCCTCCATGGTAGGAGTTCATCCCGGCGCTGTGATGACAATCGCGCGTCAGAAACGTGACCATGAGTAAGCAAACGAAAACGCCTTTCGGCGTGGTCGCCTGCATTGGAGAAAGCTAAAGATGGGAAGGCGGCAGGTGCTGCACCATGCAGCGCGCAGGCCCTGTATTCATTGGCCAACCCGCGGAGCGCCTCGTATCAAGATGTACAGCACGATAAACAGGATGAGACGAGGCTCGCACGGGGACGCGGCCATTGCCTGGCGGGCAGCAATTCTCAGTGCAGTTCGCGCCGCGGATCGTGGTCGGAGAGCTCCAGGTTTTTCATCTCGACGGCGATGGACTTCAGCATGTCGAGTGCGGTTTCAGGCGTTTGCACAATGCCCAGCCAGCCAAACAGGTGGTGGCGCAGGAACAGCAGGATCTTGCCGGTCAGCGGGTCGCAGGCAACCCAGTGCCGCGGGCTGTAGCTGGGCTCCAGCGCACTCAATGGCGGGCAGTCCAGCGGATAGGGCGGGTCCATGTCCGCGCGCAAGCCGGCAAGGCTGGCGACGAGTTCTTCGAGTTCTTCGGCCTGCAGCCTCAGGGGCTGGTTGAGTGCCAGGGTCACGCTGCCGTCGTCATTGCGGGTGAGCTGCAAGCCGTGGGACGGCCGGGAGGAGGCATGCCGTGCGAACTTGCCTGTCGGGTTCGCGTTGGCGCCGGTCAGGGGGCTGGTGTTGGTGGTCATCGCGTTCTCCGCAGGCATTTGAAAGAGAAAAAGGGAGAGAAAAAGGGGCGTGGGAGACAAGGGCTGGCAAAAAAACCTGCGCACTTGACGGCCATCGCATGAGTCACAGTGTGATGCCGGGAGCGGCCGGATGACGTCGGAAACCGGCCTCCACGCCTGTAGGACGGTACACGGGGGCTGCCCCTTGCCCGTGGCGTATCCTTTCGCGGCAAATGCCGCAAAGGGGCAAGGCTTACCAGTCTTCTTTCACCGCCAGCACGGCGTCCCGGCCTGCGGCCGCGCGGCCCGCCAGCCAGGCCGTTACGGTGCCGGCCGCCACCACCGCGGCGCACAGCAGGGCCAGGCGCAACCAGGGCACCATCAGGTCCATGGTCCAGTGAAAGCTTTGCGGGTTCACCACGTACACCAGCACGGTCGACACCGCGAGTCCCAGGGCCAGCCCCGCAAGCGCGCCTATCACCGTCCAGGCCGCGCCTTCGCCGGCCACCACGGCCAGGATTTGCCGGCGTGTCAGCCCGAGGTGCGCCAGCAGGCCAAACTCCTTGCGGCGTGCCAGCACCTGGGCGCTGAAGCTGGCGGCCACGCCGAAAAGGCCGATGGCGATTGCCACGCCCTGCAGCCAGTAGGTGACGGCAAAACTGCGGTCAAAAATCCGGAGCGATGTGGCGCGCAGCTGGCTGACGGAGGCCAGCTCCAGCAGCGCGCCGGCGCCGGACTGCTGCTCGGCCAGGCCGCGCACGGCCTGCTGCACCTGGCTGTCGCTGGCGCCCTCCGTCAGCCACAGCGCGAGGTCGTTGGTGCGCTGGTCGCCGGTCAGGCGTTCGAAGTCCGTGTGGGCGATGGCGATGGCGCCGAACTGGCGTGCGTAGTCGCGCCAGACGCCCGCCACATAAAACACGGGCGTCCCGGATCCCACCTTGCTTGCTATCAAATCAGGAGCTGCTCGCGCTCGTCCTGATTGGGCTAGAGCCATAAAAGCTTGTGAAAGTGGGCGAAAAACGGTGCCTGGGCGTGCCCCGTACAGGTCCACCATCGGCTCGCTCACATAGATGCCAATGTGCCCGGGCGGCACCGGCAGCGCCTGGCCCACCAGCGGCAGTGCGGTGGCCGGGTTGTCCAGCGGGCGGGCGATCAGGGTGACGCTGGGCCTGGCGGTATCCAGCAGCAGCTGCGTGGTGCGCAGGCTGCCCACCCGCGCCACGCCGGGCAGGCGGCCCAGCGCGTCGACAAACTCCGGAGAGAAGTACGCCGTGTCGCTGGCGGAGGTTCCCAGCGCCGTGCGCACATACAGGTCGGCCGGCAGCACCACGTCCAGCCAGTGCGTGACCGACTCGCGAAAGCTGGTCACCATCACCGTGAGCGCCACGGCCAGGCTCAGCGATGCCACCACGCCGCTCACGGCCACCGCGGCGCTTTCGCGCACGCGGCGCGCGCGCTCCACAGCCAGCAGCGGTAGCAGCCGGTGAGCCACCCGGGGGCTGAGCCGGTTGTAGATCAGCGAAATCAGCCAGGGCAAGGCGGTGATGCCGCCGACCAGCAGCAGGCCTACCGACACGTAAGCCGCCAATGGAATGCCAAATAGCGGTGGAACCAGCGCCAGTAGAGCGCCAGCAGCTATCAAAATGATACTGAACCAGTGGCCGCCGCCGGTGCCTGCCGCAGCGCCGAGGCCCTTGAGGGTTTGCGCGGGCGGCAGTTTTTGCGCCGCACGAGCCGGCCACCATCCTCCCACCCCGGCGGCAGCAATTCCCAGCGCACCGTAAGTGAGTGCGGCCCAGCCGTTCCATTGCAGGGTAGGTGCGACGCCGGAAAAGTAGCCGCCCCCCAGGTCCCCGCCCAGCAGCCGCAGCGCCAGCGCAGCCAGGCCGGAGCCCAGCGCGATGCCCAGCACGCTGCCGGCCACGCCCAGCAGCAGCGACTCGGCCAGCACCAGCTGCAGGCGTTCACGGCCGGTCAGGCCCAGCACGCCCAGCAGCGCGAATTGCTGCGCGCGTTTGGCCACACTCAGCGAGAGCACCGAAAACACCAGGAAGGCGCCTGTGAACAAGGCCACCAATGCCAGCACCGTCAGGTTGACGCGGTAGGCGCGCGACAGGTTGCTGACGCGTTCGGCCGCATCGCCCGGCGCCGTGGCGGTGATGTTGGACGGCAGCTGCAGCGACTCGATCACACGGCGCGCATCGGCGCCGGCGCTGAGCCTGAGGTCGATGCGCGAGAGTTGTCCGGCCTTGCCGAAGAGTTCTTGCGCGGCGGCAATGTCCATCACGGCCAGGGGCCCGCCACCGGCGCCGACGCTGCCGGCCACAGAAACCCTGCGCAGTTCAAGGCCGCTTTGCAGGCGCAACTCCGGCGAGTGCAATGCTTGCTGCGCGGCGGGGTTCAAGAACACCTTGCCAGGCGCAAACAGGGCGAAGCGTCCCGCGTCGGAAGACGGCACCGGCATCAGCGACGGCGCGATGGCGGCCACCGCCAGCGCGTCGACGCCGATGATGCGCAGCGGCAGGCGGCCGGTGGGGGAGGTGTCGTCCAGCGCATACGTGCTGATTTCAAGCACCGGGCTGGCCAGCGCGACTTGCGGATGGTTGGCCACGCGCGCGTACACCGCCTCGTCAAAGCTGCCCTGCACGGCACGCAGCTCCAGGTCGGGTTGACCGTTGACCGCGCGCACCGCCTGTGAGAACTCACTGAGTGCCGACGCATTGATGAGCTGTACGGAAAACGCCAATGCCACGCCCAGCATCACAGCCACCACGGCGGCGGCGTTGCGCCAGGGGTGGTGTTGCAGTTCCCGCCAGGAGAAACTTGAAAGCAGGGCGCGCATGCGCTCATTGTGCCTTTCAGCGCCGCGGCGAAACCTGCTCGCAGCAATTGAACGAATCAGCCATCTGTATCGGTACAGAATCGGGCTTTCTGGCTCTGCCCAGAAAATGCCTCGTCATTTAAGCTTGCAGTCTCTTTTGGATGCCTCCCCGGATCTTTCTGAGTTTCTACCCCGGAATGAAAGCGTATTCACCATGCAACTCCCTACCTACGACGACGTCACCGCCGCTGCCGCGCGGCTTGAAGGCCATGCGCACCGCACGCCCGTGTTGCGGTCCAGTACGGCCGATGCCCGCTGGGGCGCGAATTTCTTTTTCAAATGTGAAAACTTCCAGCGCATGGGCGCTTTCAAGTTTCGCGGCGCCTTCAATGCGCTGTCAAAGTTCGACGCGGCGCAGCGCCGGACTGGTGCCATCGCGTTTTCGTCGGGCAACCATGCACAGGCGATGGCGCTTTCAGCGCGCCTGCTCGGTATGCCCGTGGTCATCGTGATGCCCAAAGATGCACCCGCTGCCAAGCTGGCCGCCACGCGGGGCTATGGCGCGGAAGTGGTGCTGTACGACCGTTTCACCGAAGACCGCGAGGCGCTGACGAAACGGCTCGCCACCGAACGCGGCATGACCTTGATCCCGCCTTATGACCACCCCGACGTGATTGCCGGGCAGGGTACGGCAGCGAAAGAGCTGATCGAAGAAACCGGCCCGCTGGACCGTCTCTACATATGTCTGGGCGGCGGCGGGCTCACCAGCGGCTCGGCGCTTGCAGCCCGCGCCCTGTCGCCGCAGTGCAAGGTCTATGGCGTAGAGCCTGAAGCGGGGAACGACGGCCAGCAGTCGCTGCGCGCAGGCCGCATTGTGCATATTGAAACGCCAAAAACCATTGCGGACGGCGCACAAACCCAGTACCTGGGCGATTACACCTTCGGCATCATCCGGCGCGATGTGGACGACATCCTCACCGTCAGCGATGCGCAGCTGGTCGAGTCCATGCGCTTTTTTGCCGAGCGCATGAAGATGGTGGTGGAGCCGACTGGTTGCCTGGCGTTTGCCGGGGCGTGCGCCGCGCTGCAGGCCAACCCGCCGGCTGCCGGCGAAAAGGTGGGCGTCATCATCAGCGGCGGAAATGTTGATTTGAAGCGCTACGCGGAACTGCTCGCCCAGCCTTGACGCCCTGAATGCGAGGAGCGCAGCTTAGGGAAGAATCCCGTCTGCGTTTAAATGCAGCCGGCGGTCTGCGCGTGCGGCCGCGGCTTCCGAATGGGTGACCAGCACCAGCGAGGCGCCGTGTTCGCGGGTCTGGGCAATCAGCGCGTCCATCACTCTTGCCGCTGTCGTTGGGTCCAGGTTGCCGGTGGGTTCATCGGCCAGCAGCAGGCTGGGCCGGTGCACCAGGGCGCGGGCAATCGCCACGCGCTGCAACTGGCCGCCGCTGAGCTGCTGGGGCAGCCGCCCGCCCATGCCCGACAAGCCGACCGCATCCAGCAGTGACTGCACGCGCGCATCATTCGGCTCGCCGAGCAGCAGCAATGGCAGGGCGACGTTCTGCGCAACATCCAGGTGCGGCAGCACATGGAAGGCCTGAAACACAAAACCCACATGGCGCCGCCGCAGCAGCGCACGTTGGTCATCGGTCATGGCGCCCAGGTCCTGGCCGTTCAGCAGTACCGTGCCTTCGTCCCAGGTGTCGAGCCCGGCCATGCAGTTGAGCAGCGTTGATTTGCCGACGCCCGACTCGCCGATGATGGCGACGAATTCGCCGGGCTCAACATCCAGCGTGACATGGCTGAACACGGCAGTTGTGCCGTAGCGTTTGGCGAGGTCCCTGAGTTGAAGGCTCACGTTATCTGCCTCACGGAAGCGTCAACCAGCGCAAGAACCTGCTGCAACGCATCGGCCGCATCGCAGGCCACGACCTGGCGCTGCGGCATGGAGCGCAGCCAGGTGATCTGGCGCTTGGCCAGCTGGCGCGTGGCGAAAATGCCTTTGTCGCGCAGCTCGGCCAGCGGGTAGTTGCCATCGAGTGCTTCCCATGCCTGGCGGTAGCCGACGCAGCGCATCGAAGGCAGGTCGGGGGTGAGGTCGCCGCGTGCGCGCAAGGCTTTCACCTCGTCGATAAACCCGCCGGCCAGCATGGCGTCGAAGCGTTGGGCAATGCGCTCGTGCAGCCAGCTTCGGTCTTGCGGTTCAAGGGAAATAAGGGCTGTAGCCATTGATGGCTGTGCGCCAGCAGCTATGTTTTTTGTAGCGTTTTGCTGATGAAAGAATGACAGCGGCTGGCCTGACACGCGGAAAACCTCCAGCGCACGCGAGATGCGCTGCGAATCGTTCGGTGCGAGCCGGGCGGCCGTGACCGGGTCCACCCGGGCCAGTTCGGCATGCAGCGCCGGCCAGCCCTTGGCGGCTGCTTCGTCGGCAATCAGGGCGCGCGTGGCGGGGTCGGCCCTCGGCATGTCGTCCAGCCCGTCGAACAGCGCCTTGAAGTACAGCATGGTGCCGCCCACCAGCAGCGGCAGTTTGCCGCGTGCGCGGATGTCTTCCATCAGCCGGTTGGCATCGGCCACAAACTCGGCCGCGCTGTAGGCGTGCAGCGGATCGCGGATGTCGATCAGGTGGTGCGGCACAGCGGCCAGCTCGGCCGGTGTGGGCTTGGCGGTGCCGATGTCCATGCCGCGATAGACCAGGGCGGAATCGACGCTGATGATTTCCACCGCGTGGCGCTTTGCAATGGCCATGGCGGCGGCGGTTTTGCCGGAGGCCGTCGGCCCGGCCAGCGCGATGCCGCGCATGTCAGGCCCTGGCTGCGGCCTCATGGGCAGGCTCTCCGTATTTCTGGATCACGGTCCAGGCCGTGGCGGCGATCAGTACGCTCCAGAACCAGACGCCGTTGGTCAGCGGCCGCACCGTGCCGTCCATGTGGGTTCCCAGCCAGCCGCCCATGCCGAAGGCTACGACCATCATCAGAAAACCGTTGAGGGCCGAGGCAGCGCCCGCCGCCTGGGGGAAGGGGCCTACCGCGCCGCTCTGCCCGCAGGGCTGGTGCACGCCATGCCCCAGCATGAACAGGTAGTAGGGCAGCATGATGGCCCAGACGTTCTGGATGCCGGCCCAGGCCAGCACGCCCATCAAGGTTCCGCCGGCCAGCGTGAGGCACGCGGCCACAGCCACCGAGCGCCGCACGCCAAAGCGTGGCAGCAGCCGACGGCAGATGAAAGTGCCGGTGAGGTAGCAAAAACACATCGAAAACATGATGAGGCCGTAATGTGTTTTGGTCAGGCCCAGCACCTTGATAAACACGAATGACGAGGTGGCCAGAAAGGTAAACAGGCCGCCGTAGGACGCCGCGGTCAACACCGAAAACGCCAGAAACGTGGGGTTGCGAAGAATATGGACCCAGGTGCGCAGCAGTGTGGCCGGCTGCAGCGCACGCGGGTTTTTCTGTGCCAGGGTTTCTTCAAACCGCAGTGAGATGAGGGCCAGCGTGGCCGCGCCGAACACGGCCAGTGCCATCAGGGCCATGCGCCAGCCGAAAAGCTCCGACAGCAAGCCACCCAGCGGTGCACTGATGCAGGCCAGCACGCCCAGGCCGCTCAAGCCCTTGGACATGGCGCGGGCGCCTTCAAGCGGCTGGTACAGGTCGCGCACAATGGCGCGCGCGCACATCACTGCTGCGCCCATGGCGGCGCCCTGCACGATGCGCCAGGTGATCAGCATCGCCATCGACGGGGCGAGCGTGCTGCCGATAGAAGCGAGGGTATAGGCCGAGAGGCCCCACAGCAGGATGGGGCGGCGGCCGAAGCGGTCCGACAGCGGGCCCCAGATCAGCTGGGAGGTGCCGAAGGCCAGCAGCAGGGCACTGAGCGTGAGCTGCGCCTGCGACATCGGCGCGCCAAAGCCTTCGGTCAATGCGGGCAGGGCGGGCAGGTAGAGGTCGGTCGTGACCGGCTGGATGCCCAGCAGCATCGACAGGACCAGCACCACCATGCCGGGCGACATGGCGGGCACCACGGTCTTCGAAACAGAAACATCCATTGAGCTGAGCGTATCAGACAAACGCTGGCGCGGCCCCCCGGAGCGGCCGTCTCCAGAATGGCTCAGGACCCGGAGGAAGAGAACGGAGGGCGCAGAGGGAGCAGGCGGTCCAGGCCGGTGATTTTTGCGTGCTGCAGCAGCATGATGGTCTTGGCGTCTTCAATGGCGCCGCTGCGTACCATGGCCAGCGCGTCTTCCAGCGGCAGCTCGATCACCTCGATGTCTTCGCCTTCATTGGCGATGCCGCCGCCTTCTCCGGCCCGGTCTGAGTTTTCGTAGGATGCCACGAAGAAGTGCAACTTTTCAGTGACCGAGCCCGGGCTCATGTAGGCCTCGAACACCTTGTGCGGCGCCTGGATGCGGAACCCCGTTTCTTCGGCTGCTTCGCGGCGGATGCAGGTCTCGGGGTCGTCGCCGTCGAGCAGTCCGGCGCAGGCCTCAATGAGCATGCCGTCGGCGCAACCATTGACCCAGGCCGGCAGCCGGAACTGCCTTGTCAGCACCACGGTTTGCCGCCGGACGTTGACAAGAAGGATCGCTGCGCCGTTGCCGCGGTCGTAGACCTCGCGTGTCTGCTGCTGCCACGTGCCGCCGCGGCGGCGCAACTCGATGGTGAGTTTGCGCAACACATACCAGTTGTCGGACAGGCGTTCATCGCCGAGCACGCGCACGTGTTGTGCGGGCGGTGGAGTCAGGAAGGAAGGGCGCATTCGGGTTGGTTGATTTCGTGTAGTATCGTGCATTATCATGAAATTTCGTGCAATGTCCAGTTCCAGACCGCACAAGAAACCGGAGCCGAAACCCGATGCTGACCAGCCAACGCAAACACCTGCTGCTGACGCGCCTTGACCGTGACGGGCAACTGGTTGCCAAAGCCGTCAGCCAGGAATTGGGTATTTCGGAAGACACCATCCGGCGCGACCTTCGCGAGCTGGCCCAGGCAGGCAAGCTCCAGCGTGTCCATGGCGGGGCCTTGCCTGCTTCGCCGGCCGTCGGTAATGTGGCTGTGCGTGAGCAGATTGCGCCGCTGGACAAGCAGGCCATCGGCCAGGTGGCGGCGGCCATGGTCCTGCCCGGGCAGGTGGTGATCATTGACGGCGGCACCACAGCGTTGCAGATGGCGCGGCACCTGAGTGAAGACCTCCATGCGACGGTGTTTACCCACAGCCCGGCGGTTGCCCTGGAACTGGCGCGTTGTCCCCACATCGTGATTCAGCTGCTTGGCGGGCGGCTTTTCCGGCACTCCATGGTGGCCATGGGGGCCGAGTTGATGGAGCAGCTCTCGCGCCTGCGGGCGGATGTGTTTTTCATGGGGGCGACCGGCGTGCATGCGTCGGCGGGCGTGACCACGGGAGACTCCGAAGAAGCCGCCGTCAAGCGGGCACTGCACCGCTGTGCCTCGGAGACAGTGCTGCTGGCATCGGGCGAAAAACTTGGCGCGGCCTCGGCCTGCCGCATCATGGCGTTGGCCGATGTGTCGGCGGTGGTGGTTCACAGGGGCACGCAAGCAGCGTGGATCAGCAGCGCCAGACGTGCCGGCGTGCGCGTGGTGAGGGCCGGCTGATCAAGCCTGGGGTATCAGGGCGCTGTCGGGGCGGCCAGGCTGTTCAGCGCAGGCCCGACTTGTACCGGGCGATGGCCTTGGCCCGCAGGTCTTCGCTGATTTCTGTTTCGCTTGCGGCGGGAGCGGCAGCCACTACGGCGGGCGATGCTGCGGACGCTGACAGCAACGGTTCGCTGCCGCTGCGGGGTCCGAAAATCTTGGTCTGCGCATAGGCCGCGTAGCTGCGCAGGCGCTCGTCCTTGCTGTTGAGCGCTTCCTGAATTACCTCAGTGGCGTACGGCAGGTCGTGCAGGAATTGATGGACATTCAGTGAACGGCCGAACTCCCGCTTCATGGGAATGACCATCCGCACCGCGTAGGCCATGAGATCGGAGTCGTCAGGCGGTGTCATGGTTAACAGCATGGTTTACGTGTCTTGATGGGTGGGAACTCAAGCACCTGAAATCATCTCGCCGTGCTGGGCAAGGTCAAGGCCCAGTTCTTCCTCTGCCGCGGTGACGCGAAGGCCTGCCAGGGGTTTGACCACCAGCAAAATCAGCCAGGTCGCGACGCCTGCGTAAGCTGCAACGGCGCAGGCTCCCACGAGGTTGGTAAACACGGTGGCGGTCACGGGTGCAATTTCCTTGAGCGCAAAGACCGGGGTCAGGACCGTGCCGATGATGCCGCCCACGCCATGCAGGGCAAATACGTCAAGCGAGTCGTCAATTCCTGTGGCACGCTTGAAGCGGGTCACGGCCAGGAAGCAGCCGACGCCGCCCGCAAAGCCCAAGACCGATGCGCCCATGACGCCGACAAAACCGGACGCCGGCGTGATGGCGACGAGGCCGGCAATGGCGCCTGTTGCCATGCCCAGCACGCTGAACTTGCCGCGCTGGACATATTCGCAAATGCCCCACATGAACGCGCCGACGCAAGCTGCCACCTGGGTGGCCAGCAGGGCGCCCACGGCGCGTGAACTCGCCTCAAAGGCCGAACCGGCATTGAAGCCGAACCAGCCCGCCCACAAGAGCCCGGCGCCGATGATGGATATCAAGAGGTTGTGCGGCACCATGGGTTCGGTTCCGAAGCCTTTGCGCGGACCCACGACCTTGGCCGCCACCAGGCCGCTGAAGCCGGCCGCGATGTGCACCACCGTGCCGCCCGCAAAGTCCATGTGCCCCATGCTGGCGAGCCAGCCGGTGGGTTGCCAGATCCAGTGCGCCACAGGGGCGTATACCAGGATGGTCCAGAAGGCCGCAAAGAAAATGGTGGCGCTCAGGCGCATGCGCTCCACGGTGGCGCCGATGATCAGTGCGAAGGTGATGATGGCGAATGCCAGCTGGAACAGGAAGAAAGCGGATTCCGGCACGGAAGGCGCTGAAACGTGCGCGCCGACTTTTGCGCCCAATAGTCCTTCGCTTAGCGCGCGGCTCATGTCGCCGATCCAGGGGTTGCCGGGCGTGAAGGCCAGTGAATAGGCAATGCCCGCCCAAACCAGCGTGACAACCGTGGTGGCCGCAAAAGTGTGCGCCACGATGGAGAGCGCATTTTTGGCCCGCATCATGCCGCTGTAGAACAGCATGATGCCGGGAATGGTCATCAAAAGCACCAGCACGGTCGAGATGAGCATCCAGGCGGTGTCCGCGCCATTGAATTTCGCAACGGCAGGCGCCGCGGCAGCGGCGGCGGTCTGGGCGTGGAGAGGGGTAGATGCCAGCAGCGCCAGCGCAGGGGCCAGCAAAGTGAAGGCAGACGACCTGCGGGTAACCAGGACTTGGCTCATACATTCCCCTCTCGTTGTTTCAGCTGTTATCAGCTGCTATGCGGTACGGGGAATGTTACATCCGGCTACATGTATTGGGTAAGTAAAAAATACCCGTTTTTGGGCATTATTCCTTGTTCTGTAGCATTTCGGCTTGTTTTGGGGCGCGTTTGCCGCCAGCCACCTGCAATGCCTCATTGTGCGCACCGTCAGCAAGGCTCCTGTCCATCCGAAACAGCTGTGCCAGCGCTTGTCGGTACTGGGGCTGGCCGACCAGGTTGGTGTCGTGGTGCGAGCCACCCGGCACCAGCAAGAAGAGCTTGGGCTGCGCTGCAGCGTCATAAAGCTTGCGCCCCAGGTCCGGCAGGATCAGGCGGTCTTCGCCGCCATGCACCACCAGCAGGGGGGAGCCGATCTTGCCGACTTTTCGGACGGCCTCGAAACGCTGGGTGATGAGCAGCGACACCGGCATCCAGCCCCACTGGGACGTACTCACGACATCGGCGATGGAAGTGAATGTGCTTTCGACAATCGTGCCGCTTTCATCGGCCACCTCCGTGGCCAGGTTGATGGCAATCGGCCCGCCCAGCGAGTGTCCGAAGATGTAACGGGGACGGTCGGGGTACTTTTTGGCCAGCCAGTCCCAGGCGGCGCGGGCGTCTTCGTAGGCCGATGTTTCCGACGGCAGTTCGTAGGTGCTTTTACCAAAACCGCGGTAGTCGATCCCCAGGACCGAGAAGCCGAGCTCCTGCATGCGGCGCATGCGCGGCGCGGAGCCGGTGACGTTGTAACGCGCGCCATGCAGGTACAGCAGCACGGGGGTTTTGCTTGCGGCATCCGACTCGTCTGCCGGCAGCCACAGGCCGTGCAGGCGGACGGGGTGGTCGCCGCCACTGCCGCTGGCGGCGTTGAAGTCAATCCAGACGTCTTCCATTCCCACCGCGGCGGCTGCAGCCCCGCCCCAGGTGCGGTCGCTGGGCTGAAAGATCCAGGCTCGCTGCTTTTCGTCAAGGGTGGCACAGCCCGCCAGCAACGCCAGCGTCATCAGGAAGGAAGTAAAGAGGTGCCAGCGTTTCATGCAAGTGAATGATTCGCCGGGCGCCGGAAAGTTCAGCGTCCGCGCATGAAGAGCGTGTCAAGCTCCCGGATGCTGACCTGCCGCCAGGTGGGCCGCCCGTGGTTGCATTGGTCGGAGCGCTCAGTGGCTTCCATCTGGCGCAGCAGGGCGTTCATTTCGTCGAGCGTGAGCTTGCGGTTGGCGCGCACGGCGCCGTGGCAGGCCATGGTGGACAGCAACTCGTTCCGGGCCCGCTGTATGACGGTGCTGGCGTCGTGCTGGGCCAGTTCGGCCAGCACGCTGCGGGCCAGTTCCACCGCATCGCCCTGCGCCAGGCTGGTGGGCACGGCGCGCACCGCCAGGGTTTTGGGCGAAAAAGGCGTGATTTCCAGGCCCAGCGTTGCCAATGCCTGGGCGTTGGCCTCGGCCGTGGCCACTTCCTGGGGGCTGGCGGCAAAGGTGGCCGGAATCAGCAGCGGCTGGCTGATGATGCTGGCGCCATCGGCACCGTCCATCTGGGTTTTCAGGCGTTCATAGACGATGCGCTCGTGGGCAGCGTGCATGTCCACAATGACAAGGCCCTGGGTGTTTTCGGCCAGCACGTAGATGCCCTGCAGCTGGGCGATGGCGCGGCCCAGCGGCCAGTCGCCGGAGGGCAGGGCGCTTGCGCCTTCAGGCACGCCCGCCATGCCATTTCCGACCGGGGGAATGGTGACGTACAGGGCATCCTCGCCAGATTCCCGCTGGCTGGGCGCGACGGCTTGCGATGACGGCCACATGGCGTCAAAGTCGGAGGCCCTGTGACCGCCGTTTGCTACAAAATTGATAGCTGGTTGCGCCCATCCCTGTTGCGCAAAAGCCTTGTTTTGCTCAAGAAATCCGGTGGGCGTGACAGCAGCGTCTTCCGCGCCTGCCTGGGCCGCTGCCGTGGAGCGCGGGATGGCCAGCGCGTTTTCGGTGGCGTGGCGCACCGCCTGGTGCACCTCACGGCTGTCGCGAAAACGCACTTCGATCTTGGTCGGGTGCACGTTCACGTCCACGCGGGACGGATCGATCTCGACATACAGCGCATAGACCGGCTGGCGGTGGCCATGCAGCACGTCTTCATAGGCGCTGCGCGCAGCGTGGGTCAGCACCTTGTCGCGTACGTAACGGCCATTGACATACGCGAACTGCTGGTCGGCGCGCGAGCGGGCGGCATCCGGAATGCCGGCGACGCCCCAGACGCGCACGGCGGGCAGGCCGTCGGCGCGGCGCGCTGAACTCTCATAGCTGACGGTCACGGACTGCTCGACAAATTCGCTGCCCAGCACATCGGCCAGGCGCTGCTGGTGGGCGTTGTCGCCTGTCGCCGCGCGCCATTGTTCGACCAGCTTGCCTTCGTGCCAGATCGCAAAACCCACATCGGGCCGCACCAGTGCATGGCGGCGTACGGCTTCGATGCAGTGGGCCAGTTCGGTGGCATCGGTCTTCAGGAATTTGCGGCGCGCGGGCGTGGCGTAAAACAGCTCCCGCACTTCCACGCTGGTGCCACGGTTGCGCGCGGCGGGCTTCAGTTCGCCGGTGCGGCCGTCAAGCTGCCATGCGTGTTCATCCGCGGCGGTTCTGGACAGCAGGCTCATGTCGGCGATCGAATTGATCGCCGCCAGCGCCTCGCCCCGAAAACCCATGGTGCCGACGGCTTCCAGGTCTTGCAATGAGGCAATCTTGCTGGTGGCATGGCGCCTCAGGGCGACGGGAAGTTCTTCGCGCGGGATGCCGAAGCCGTCGTCTTCGACCACGATGAGCCGTACGCCGCCGGCCAGCAGCCGCACAGTCACTTGCGTGGCGCCGGCGTCCAGCGCGTTGTCCACCAGCTCGCGCACGACGGACGCTGGGCGCTCCACCACTTCGCCGGCCGCGATCTGGCTGATCAATTCATCGGGAAGTTCGCGGATCGGGCGGCGGGCAGGAAGAGGGGTCATTGCTACTGATTTTACGGGTTGGGCTTTTTGGAGTGAGGAAGCAACAAGTCCGGCAACTGCCCCTTTTCCGGATCTTGTAAGATTTTGTTGCGACAACCATCATGGTTCCGATTTATTTTATTGATGTAAGGGAATCCCATGCGATTGAAAGCCCAAGCTTCTTCCTTGATCTTCGCCCTTTTTCTTGCCGGTATGGCGCAAGCGCAGGTGCAAACACCCAAGGTGCCCGTGTGCATACAGGATGAAAGCATCAAGGAGCGGTTTTTGCCAGTCGAACTTCTCACCGGCAACCCCATGACAGATAGCCGGGAACTGGTATTTGCAGCGGTTGATCGGGTGTATCCGTTTGTCGACGAGTTACCCGATGGTTCTGTGGGCAAGGCAGACGTGACACTCAAAGGACCCATGCAGTGGGAAGGCCAGGGCGGTACTGTCTACGAAATCTACGAACGCAAGGTCCCGCGTGCGCACGAGCGTTTTGCGCTGACGCCCGACCGTACCGCCATTGGCCGGGTGTATGACCAGCGTTTTGGCAACGCGACCAACGAGGGGAAGTTTCCGGTGGGCATGTGGTCGCAGGGCCAGGTACGCCGCTACAACACCACTTATTTTTCACCGAGAGGCACGCGCAACGAAGTGACGTCCGTCGAGATTGAAAAGCTTTCATGCGTGTATGACGGCACACCCGGTGCCGTGCAGTATGGCTGGAAAACCGGTTCGGGGACGAGCTACGGCTATATCTATGCGCCTGGCAAGGGTCTGGTACATGTCATGACGCGGGTCAGCGGCAACAGTGGCCGCTGAGGCCGGTACGCGGCGGGCGCGGGTTTCATACCTGTCAAAATCACCGGTATGGAATTTGCCACCTTTCTCATTGATTTCATTCTTCATGTCGACAAGCACCTGGAAGCCTTTGTCACCAGCTACGGCGCGTGGGTGTATGCCCTGTTATTCCTGATTATTTTTGTGGAAACCGGCGTGGTCGTCATGCCATTTTTGCCGGGTGATTCACTGCTGTTTGTGGTGGGCGCGATGTGCGGCGTCGGCCTCATGAGTTTTCCGGTGGCGGTGGCGTTGCTGTTTGTGGCAGCTGTGCTGGGCGACCAGTGCAACTACGGCATAGGGCGA
Source organism: Polaromonas sp. P3_A5 (assembly GCF_056403055.1). Taxonomy (NCBI): domain Bacteria; kingdom Pseudomonadati; phylum Pseudomonadota; class Betaproteobacteria; order Burkholderiales; family Comamonadaceae; genus Polaromonas; species Polaromonas sp. P3_A5. Next base: position 2,787,340 of record NZ_JBFUGF010000001.1, on the reverse strand, counting down.
GCGTTGGGTCCCAAGGTGTTTCAGTGGGAAAACTCGCGTTGGTTCAACAAAAAGGCTTTTGACCAGGCCCATGCGTTTTACGAGCGGTACGGCGGTATCACCATCATCGCGGCGCGTTTCATGCCGTTTCTTCGTACTTTTGCCCCCTTTGTGGCGGGCGTGTCGGACATGACGCGCAGCAAGTTCACGCTGTACAACCTTGTGGGCGGTGCACTGTGGGTCGGCGGCATCGTGACGGCTGGTTATTTTTTCGGCAACATCCCGTTCGTCAAAACCCATCTCGACAAGATCATCTGGGCCATGATTTTTATTCCCGGCCTGATTGTTATTTTCGGCGCCTGGAAGGCCAGGCGCAAAGCAGGCAACGCCGGCGCCTGAAGGTGCGCTGATACGCATCCGCCCAAGAGGCCTGTTGTTGAACGGGCTTGATGCAACGCAGTCACGCGCAACTGCGCACGTGATAAAAAATGACAGTGCCGCCTTTCTGGCTGGCAGGAAAACCTGAATGAACATCACTCCCCTGGATATTGCCGCAGTGCACACGCTGCCGGAATTACTGGCCTTTCGCGTGGCACACAGTCCCGAGGCTGAGGCTTACCGTGAATTTGATGCCCTCACCGGGCAATGGCACAGCACCTGCTGGGCTGAGGCCAGCGAGCGGGTCGCGCAGTGGCGGCGCGCGCTGGCGGCCACGCAGCTGCCGGCCCATGCGAGTGTTGCGATCCTGCTGCCCAACGGCCTCAATGCCGTGAGCATCGACCAGGCGGCCCTGTCGTTGGCGCTGGTGCCTGTACCGTTGCATGCCATTGACAATGCCGGCAGCATTGCCTACATCCTGGCGGACTGCGAAGCTTCCCTGCTGATGGTGTCGTCGCTTTCACAGTGGCAGGCCGTTGAGGCTGTCGGAACGCCCTTGCCGGCGCTGCGCTGCGTGGTGGTCGCCGTGCCTGAAGCGCCGTTGAGCGGGGCGGGTGGGGCGGTGGCAGTTGTGCCCCTGGCCGACTGGCTGGCGGCGGGGGAAGGGTACGCCGGCTTGCTGCCCGCACCGCAGGAGGACGACCTTGCGGCCATCGTCTATACCTCAGGCACCACGGGCAAACCCAAGGGTGTGATGCTGACGCACCGAAACATCGTGTCCAATGTACGGGCCATCCTGTCGCTGGTGGTACCGATGGTGGACGATGTGTTCCTGTCGTTCCTGCCGCTGTCGCACACGTTTGAACGGACCGCCGGTTATTACCTGCCCATTGCCGCCGGAAGCTGCGTGGCTTATGCGCGTTCCGTGCCCTTGCTGGCCGAGGACCTGAAAACCGTGCGTCCCACCGTGCTGATTTCGGTGCCGCGTATTTACGAGCGCGTATTTGCCAAACTGCAGGAGACACTGACGCAGTCGCCGCTTAAAACACGCCTGTTTCTGACGGCGCAGTCTGTCGGCTGGCGGCGGTTTTGCCGCGTACAGGGATTGCTTTTGGCGGAAAGCGAAAAAAGTCCGTGGGCATGGCTGGATCCCCTGGTCTGGCCCCTGCTGGAGCGGCTGGTGGCCGGAACCTTGCGGGCGCAGTTTGGTGGACGCGTGCGGGTGGCGGTGAGCGGTGGTGCGCCCTTGTCGCATGCGGTGGCACGCTGTTTCCTCGGGCTGGGCCTGCCGCTGCTGCAGGGCTACGGCATGACGGAGACATCGCCCGTGGTGTCGGGCAATGGTGTGGACGACAACGACCCGGCCACAGTGGGCAGGGCCTTGCCGGGTGTCGAGGTGCGCATCAGCGCCAACCAGGAACTGCAGGTGCGCGGCCCGCTGGTGATGAAGGGCTACTGGAAACGCCCCGAAGACACGGCCCGCGTGCTGACAGAAGACGGCTGGCTGTGTACCGGAGACCAGGCCGTGATCGATGGCGGGCGTATCCGCATCATGGGACGCCTGAAGGAAATCATCGTGACGTCGACCGGCGAAAAAGTACCGCCGGGCGACCTCGAGGTGGCGATTGCCGCCGACTCCCTGTTCGACCAGGTCTTTGTGGTCGGTGAAAACCGCCCCTTCATCGCCTGTGTGGCAGTGGTCAACCCGGCCGAATGGCAGCGTGTGGCTGCGGCGCTGGCGCTGGACCCCGAGGACCCGGCCAGCCTGCACCTGCCGGCTGTGCACAAGCTCGCGCTGGAGCGCATGGCCGCCCAGACGAAGGACTTCGCACGCTACGCGACGCCGCGTGCCGTGTACCTTACGCGGGAGCCGTGGACGCCCGAAAACACCCTGATGACGCCGACTCTCAAGCTCAAGCGCAACAACCTGATGGCTCGTTATGCGCGCGAAATCGAGGCGATGTACCGTCCCGAAGCGCGGATCAGCGGCCACCCTTGAGAAACAGGTCGCGGTCGGGTGCGAAGTTGGCATGCAGAGGCAGCATGGCACCGCCCAGTGCGCGAGCGTCGGAGCCAATGCTGCCGGCCATCACCTGGGCGGGCCAGAGACCTTCCCAGTTGTAGCGGCCGAGTGCTGCGCCCGTGGCTTCAATCAGGCGCTGCAGCAGCGGGCGGCAAAAGGAGCCATCCATCACCACGGCATCGATATCCAGCAGGGCCGTTGCGCTGACCACGCTGTGGGCCAGTGCATTGGCGGCGCTGGTCACCCAGGCCTGGGTGTCGGACTCGAACGGCGGCTGCAGGGCGCGTTCGTCGTAGGCTGCAGTCGGGTCAAGCCCGCGTGCCTTGAAACACTGCTCCAGTTCCCAGAGCGAAGCCTGGCTGACCAGCTGTGGCGGCGCGCCGGGTGGCTGGGCCGCCTGCAATGGCAGCGACGCCACGGCGCCGGCGTTGTTGTGGATGCCGGCGTGGAGTTGTGAATTGATGACCAGGCCGCCCCCCACAAAGGTGTCGACAAACAGGTAGAGAAAGCTCTTGAGGTCGCGCCCGCGGCCCGACACCAGCTCGGCCACACAGGCCGCCGAGGTGTCTTTGGCAAAACTCACAGGCAGCTCGGTCATGGCCTGCACTTCGGCGCTGAGGTCGATGTGGTTCCAACGGTCCGACTGCTGCGCCGACAGCCCCAGCATCCGGTGCCAGCCGCCAAGCTGGAAGGGCGCGGCCACCCCCACGCCTACCAGCCGCGGAGCCAGTGCACCGAGTTGCTCACGCAGGGTGCGCAGGTTCTGGCCGATCACGGGGAGCAGGGTGTCGGCATCGGGGAAGGCATAGGCCAGCGACAGGCGTTGGCGGACCAGACCGGTGAAGTCGACCAGCAGCCAGTCGGTGCTGCGCCGGCCAATCTTGATGCCCACTGAGAAGGCGCCGTCGGGGTTCAGCGCCAGCGGCACCGAGGGTTGGCCAATGCGCCCGCGCACGCGGTCGTGCCGGATCAGCAGGTCGTCTTCTTCCAGCCGGGCAGTGATCAGCCCGATGGTCTGTGCGGTCAGGTTGGTCAGGCGGGCCAGTTCGGCTTTGGGTACGCTACCGTGCAGGCGGATAGCCTGCAGCACCACGCGTTCGTTGAACTGGCGCATGCCCACGTGGTTGGAGCCGCGCTGGCGCAGCCACACAGGCGTGGCTGCTTCGGATTCCGCGGGGGTAGCGGGAGTGGCCGCAGTGACAGGAGATTCGGTCATGGACGCAGATTTTCGCCGATGACCCCTTTGCGCAGGATGAAGTTGCCAAAAGGCTGCAATTCACCCGTCACCACAATCGCATAGGCCTGGCGTACCCGCTCATAAAACGCGTAGCGCTCAACGGCCTCGGCCTGCTGATGCGGCAGCCACCCCGGGGCCAGCAGCGCCAGTACCTCGCGCTGTAGCTCCGAACGGTAGGGTGCCTCGGTACCGCTGACCTGCATGTAAGCCACCGGGTGATCCACATCTTCAGCCAGAGGCAGCAGCGAAGCCACGGCCCGTGCTGTTCGCGCCATGCCGTGGCCAGGCAGGCGCAGCACGGGTTTGCCCGCGCCCACACTCATGGCCGTGAAATTGGCATCGGCCAGCAGCAGCGCGTCGTCATGACCCATCTCGGCCAATACCTTGAGCAACTCGGGCGTGAGCAGGGGGTCAATGCCTTTAAGCATGAGCGGGCCTCATGCGTTGCGGTGTGACAAGCGTGGAAGCTTCTTCTTCACCAGCCGGGGCCGCGGAACCGGCTTCGCCGGGCCGCAGGCGCAGCGCCCCCTCGGGGGGCAGCGAGGACACGTCAGTGCCGAGCGTGGGGGCTGTTTCAGGCAAGCGCGGACTCCGGCAATTCTTCGGCCGTCTTGGCGCCCGTCATCACGGCCACGGTGTCGCTCATGCTGATGATCTTGGGATTCACGACTGCCGCACGGCGGCCCAGGCGCTGGATGTGGATGCGGTCGGCGATTTCAAACACATGCGGCATGTTGTGGCTGATCAAGATGACGGGCAGGCCTTTGTCGCGCACCCGGCGAATCAGCTCCAGCACCATGTTGCCCTCTTTCACGCCCAGGGCAGCCGTGGGTTCGTCCATGATGACCACATGCTGCGCAAAGGCAGCGGCGCGCGCCACGGCCACACACTGGCGCTGGCCGCCGGAAAGTGTTTCCACGGCCTGCGTCATCGAACGGATCCCGACCTTGAGTTCCTGCATGCGGGCAATGGCCTGCTCCAGCATCTTCTTCTTGTCGAGCACACGCAGCCAGCGGCCCAGGGGACCGGGCCTGAGGAGTTCGCGGCCCAGGAACAGATTCTCCGCAATGCTCATGGCAGGGGCCACAGCCAGGTCCTGGTAGACGGTTTCGATCCCGGCACGGCGCGCATCGATGGGGGACTTGAAACGCATCGGCTTGCCGTCGAGCAGCAATTCACCTTCGTCGGGCACAGTGGCGCCCGACAGTGCCTTGATCAGCGAGGATTTGCCGGCGCCGTTGTCACCGATCACGGCCAGGATTTCGCCGGCGCGTAGTTCGAAGTCGGTACCGTCCAGTGCGGTGACCTGACCGTAGCGTTTGACCAGCCCTTTGGCCTGCATGATCAAAGGCGCAGGAGTTTGGAGGGGCGTTGGGGTGTTCATCAGCGTGGCCCTTTGCGCGACATCTGGTCGGCCGCGACCGCCAGGATCACCAGAATGCCGGTAATCAGTGTCTGGTAGACGGAGGCAACGCCCATCAGGGTGAGACCGTTGCGAAACACGCCCACAATCACCGCGCCGACGAGTGTGCCCAGAATGATGCCGCGTCCGCCAAACAGGCTGGTGCCACCCAGCACCACGGCGGTGATGGCATCCAGGTTTTCGGTTTGCCCGGCATTCGGATCGCCGACGCCGGTGCGCGCCACCGACAGGAGCGCGGCGATGCCGTAAAAGAGGCCGGCCAGTGCATAGACGGCCACCAGCACGCGGTCGACCCGGATGCCGGTCAGCCGTGCGGCTTCGGCGTTATTGCCCACTGCATACAGGTGCCGGCCCGGTGCGGTGTCACGCAAGACAAACCACGCCAGCAGGTAGAGGCCGATCATGGCGACGGTGCCCAGGCTGACCTCCGTACTGCCCAGATCGAAGGTGTTGCCCAGCGCCGTCAATTCCGTCGGGAGGTTGGGAACGATTTGCGCGTTGGAGTAAATCTGGGTGATCGCAAAAGCGATGTTCAGTGTGCCCAGCGTCACGATGAAAGGGGGCAATTTGATGCGGGTGACCAGCAGGCCATTGAGGAGGCCGAAGCCGGTCGTGACCGCCAGGCCGCAAGCAATGGCCAGGTAGGGGTCGATGCCGTAATTCACGGCGAACTTGGTCATCACCATGCCGCCCAATGCCATCACCATGCCGCAGGACAGGTCGATGCCGGCCGTCAGGATGATCAGGGTCTGCCCAATGGCCAGGACACCGACCACCATCACCTGCTGCAGCACCAGGGACAGGTTTGCACCCGTCAGGAAGCGGTCTGACTGGGTGGTAAAAAAGATGCAAGTGGCCAGCAGGGCCAGCCAGGGGCCGAGGGCCCCCCACGGGATGTGGCGCGAAGACAGGTTCATCGGTAAGGGCCCAGGATGAGGAAAATGATTTTGTCATCCCGCACCGGGTTCGGTCCGGGATGACAGCTGGCAAGCAGCAGGTCGATTACTTGGTGCCCCAGCAAAGGTCCATGCCGGTTTTGACGTCTTTGCTGTCTACGCCCGGGAGAGCTTTGGCCGAGATCAGGGTCACGCCGGTGTCGGTGTAACCCGACGCTTTTTTGCCGCCCTTGGCGTAACTGACGCCTGCTGCCACGCCCAGTGCCGCCATGGTCAGGGGGTATTGCTGTGAAGTCGCGGTGATGACGCCGGCTCCCGTGTCCTTGATGCCCTGGCAGCCGCCGTCGACCGAGAGGATGGTCACGCCTTTTTCCTTGCCGGCCTTTTTCAGTGCATTGAATGCGCCGGCGGCTGCAGGTTCGTTGATGGTGTAGACCACGTTGATATCGGGATTTTTTTGCAGGCAGTTTTCCATGGCGGTCTGGCCTTTGGCCTGGTCACCAAAACTGTCAGCCATGCAGACCACGGCTGGGTCTTTGGACAGCTCGTTGGATTTCGCGTCTGCCGCTGCCAGGCCGAAACCCTTCATGAAACCGTTGTGACGCTGTGCGCCCACGGGGTGACCGGGGAACAAATCGAGCGTGGCGATTTTGGCGGGCTTGCCGGCCATGGCCGCTTTGGCGTACTGGCCAATCAGCACACCGGCCTTGTAGTTGTCGGTGGCAAACAGCGCGTCAGCTCCCGCAAAAGGGCTGTCCAGTGCAATGACCTGCACGCCCTTGGCCTGCAGTTTTTTGACGGTGGGTGCGATGGCATCTCCGCTGGCGGTGATCAAAATGGTCTTGGCGCCGGCGGCAGCCATGTTTTCGAGGGCCGTGATCTGTCCAGCGGTGTCGCCGTCCGATTTGCCGGCGGCGGTCAGCAGCTTGGCGCCGAGTTTTTTGGCCTCGGCTTCAGCGCCTTCCTTCATCTTGACGAAGAAGGGGTTGGTTTCGGTTTTGGTAATCAGGCCGATCACAGGTTCGCCCGCTGCAAAGGCCGATGTGGCGGCCAGCGCGAGGCTGGACAGTGCCAAGAGAGTGGTGGTCTTTTTCATCAAATTGTCTCCTTGTTGAATCGACATTCCAGGCCGCCAGGCACTGGAGTTCGCGGGAAAATACCCATGAGTGCTGGGCGTTGGTGAACTATAGTGGCGCTTGAGTTATTAAATCAAGTTGTTTTAGTTATGGATTACCCTGAGAAAAACCCTGAAAAAGTGCTGCAAGTTGCAACCGCTGGTGAAGCGTTGATTGACCTGATCGTTCAACCGGACGGACGTTATGAACCCTGCCCGGGTGGCGCTGTTTTCAACCTGACGCGCGCGCTGGCCCGGCAGGGCGTCAACACCCTGTACCTCAACCCTCTGTCGCGCGATCGCTTTGGCCGCCAGCTGGCCGCAGCGCTGACCGGAGATGGTGTGCGGCTGGCCTGTCCACAGCCCGTGGCACAAAGCACCTCACTGGCCGTGGTGGGGCTGGATGACGCAGGCCATCCTGACTATGTTTTTTACCGGCAGGAAGTGGCGGACCGTGCAGTCACGGCGGACAGCCTGATCCAGTCGTGTCAGCGCGTCCCCGGGCTCGAGATGGTGTACACCGGCGCCCTGGCGCTCGCGCCCGAGGATGCGGGCCGCTACCTGCCGTGGCTGCGAGCCCAGCATCAGGCGGGCAGCGTGGTGGTGGTGGATGCCAACCTGCGGCCGTCGGTCATGCCGGACCTGCAGGCCTACAGGCGCAATGTGCACGCTGCGCTGCAACACGCCGACGTCGTCAAGGTCAGCGATGAAGACCTGGAAAGCCTGGAGATACCTGGCACCGATGTATTTGCGCGGGCGCAGCATCTGCTCGGCACGAGCGGTGCCGGCTTGCTGGTTCTGACCCTGGGGCCGCGCGGAGCCTGTCTGTTGACACGCGATGGCCGGCAGTGGCGCGCCCGCGAATCCCGGCCGTTGGCGGTGGTGGATACCGTGGGGGCGGGTGACTGTTTCCTCGCCGGCTTCATGGTTGCCTTGCTCGCGCGGAAAACCGCTGCGAGCGGTACTGGCGCTTTGGTGGCGTTGGTCGGCGATGACGCGGGGCGCAGTTTGCTGGCCCATGCTGTGGCCAGCGCCAGCTTGTGTGTCATGCAGCGTGGCTGTGTGCCTCCGACCGGGGCGGAAGTGCAGGCCAGGATTGAACAGGCAACCTGCGTATTTGACTGACGGCCGCTACCGATGCCTTACTGAAAAGATCAGGGAAAGAAGTCAGAGATCGTAAGTAAGCGTATTATCTGTCCGAAATCCTGTGCGCAGGTACGCTGCAGGACCCGGAGACACTCAGATGAACGCACCCCATACCCTGTCACGCTGGAGCGACCCCGGCTCCAGTCGCGTGCCCTTCTGGGCCTACACCGATGCGCAGCTATACCAGCGCGAGCTGGAGAAAATCTTTTACGGCGCGCACTGGTGCTATGTGGGCCTGGAAGCCGAGATTCCCAATGTGGGCGACTACAAACTCAGCCATGTCGGCGAACGCCAGGTGCTGATGGTGCGGGACCGTATCGCGCCCAAAGACCGTGCCACCGACCACGGCATACGCGTTGTTGAAAACCGTTGCGCCCACCGTGGTGTGCGCTTTTGCCAGAACCCGCAGGGCAATGCGCGCAGCTTTGTCTGCCCGTATCACCAGTGGACCTACAAACTCAACGGCGACCTGGCGGGGTTGCCCTTCAAGGACGGCGTGAAAGAGGGTGATTGCGTCAACGGCGGCATGCCCGAAGGGTTCGATCTCAAGGATCATGGGCTGACCAAGTTGCGTGTTGCAGTGCTGCACGGCCTGGTGTTTGCCACTTTCAGCGACGACACCGAACCGCTGGAAAACTATCTCGGCCAGCAGATCACGCCGTGGTTGGACCGCATCTTCAAAGGCCCTGACGGAGCGCGCAAGCTGACGCTGCTGGGCTACAACCGCCAGCGCATTCCGGGCAACTGGAAGCTGATGATGGAAAACATCAAGGACCCTTACCACCCCGGCCTGCTGCACACGTGGTTTGTGACCTTCGGCCTTTGGCGTGCCGACCAGAAAAGCCGCATGGTGATGGACGGCGAGGGCCGCCATGCCGTGATGATTTCGCGCCGCAACGAGGGTGGGCAGAACGACGCCGTGACCGAAGGCGTGACCTCGTTCAAGGCCAACATGGCCCTGCATGACGACCGCCTGCTGGACGTGGTGCCCGAGCCTTGGTGGAAGATGCCCGACCCATCCAGCCCGGGCAGCGACATCACGCCCACCGTGACCATGATCACGCTGTTTCCCAGTCTTATCATCCAGCAGCAGGTCAATTCGCTGAGCACACGCCACATCGTGCCGCGTGGGGAGGGTGAGTTTGATTTCATCTGGACGCACTTCGGCTTTGCCGACGACACACCCGAAATGACGCAGCGCCGCCTGCGCCAGGCCAACCTGTTCGGCCCGGCCGGTTTTGTCAGTGCGGATGACGGTGAAGTGATCGAGTTCAGCCAGGCCGGCTTTGCACAGGCTGGCGACACCGGCTCAACACTGTGCGAGCTGGGTGGCACCGGCACCGAGATGACGGAGCACATGGTCACCGAAACCCTGATCCGCAGCATGTATGCCTACTGGAAGAAAGTCATGGGTCTATGACGGCGAGTGAACAGGGACTGCAGCGCCTGATGCTGCAACTGGAGGTGGACCAGCTCAACGCAGCCTACGCGGCGGCGCTGGACGAAAAGCGGTTTGATGCGTGGCCGGAATTCTTTGTGGAAGAGGGCAACTACAAGGTGCAGGCCCGCGAGAATTTTGACCGCGGCCTGCCGCTGGCCCTCATGGCGCTGGAAAGCCGGGGCATGATGAAGGATCGGGTGTATGGCGTCACGCAGACGATTTATCACGGGCCTTATTACATGCGCCACATCGTCAGCCCGGCGCGCATCCTCTCGGAGGAAGGCGATGTCGTCAAGGCCGAGGCCAACTACGCGGTGTTCCGCACCAAGCCGGGCGGCGTGAGCGAGGTCTACAACGTCGGGCGTTATATCGACGAGCTCATCAAAAAAGACGGCGTCCTGAAATTCAGGAGCCGTCTTTGTGTGTATGACAGCGAGATGATCCTCAACTCGCTGATCTATCCGGTGTAGCAGGGATACTGGTGCAGGCAGCACCAACCCGGCAGGTGCCGGGGCCGCGTTGCCTGGCGTTTCTTTTAGCGCCTTTTACCGACTTCGTTACCGATCACCGCTCCGGCTGCCGCGCCGCCCACGGTGCCCAGGGTGCTGCCGAATACGGCATTACCGACCAGGCCACCGGCCACGGCACCAACACCGGTGCCTATCTGTGCATTGGTCGGGCTGGTGCTGCAACCACCCAGGCCGATCAGTGCCGCCGCTGCTACCGCTGACATCATCAATTTCGTATTCATCTTGTCCACCTTTGCTCAGAGTTTCAGGCTCTTGCTGGGGTATTCACATCGTGAAGTCCTGACCTTGCCTGTAATTTCACTGTAGGGGGACGGGTATGTGGAGGTTGTAGGAGAAGGTTGCCGCGGCGTGTCGGCTTGCTGCGGTCTTTGGTGGTAATTTTCGGCGCATCAATGCGCGCCGATGCGGTACTTAAACAGCGCGGTTGCGCGCCAGCGGCGGGTTGCGCGCGAAGTAGCGCGTGATGCCGCGCATCAAGGCGTCGGCCAGCTGTACCTGGTATTCGTCGCTGCGCAGTTTGGCTTCTTCGTCGGGGTTGCTGATGAAGGCGGTCTCCACCAGCACGCTGGGGATGTCGGGCGCTTTGAGGACAGCGAAGCCGGCTTGCTCGACCTTCGGTTTGTGCAGCTTGCCGACATTGCCGATCTCGCCCAGCATGGCACTGCCGAGCTTGAGGCTGTCGTTGATCTGCGCCGTGGTGCTCATGTCGAGCAGGGCTTTCTGTACCTGGGCGTCCTTGGCCTTGACGTTGATGCCGCCCACCAGGTCGGCGGAGTTTTCTTTATCGGCGATCCAGCGCGCGGCGCTGCTGGAGGCCCCTTTTTCGCTGAGCGCGAAGACGCTGGCGCCTTGCGGTCGTGCCGTAAAAAATGCGTCGGCATGGATGCTGATGAAAAGGTCGGCCTGCACGCGCCGCGCTTTTTGCACGCGCACATGCAGCGGCACAAAGAAGTCGGCATCGCGCGTGAGGTAGGCGCGCATATTGGGCTGCTGGTTGATACGGTCGCGCAGGCGGTGCGCGATCTGCAGCACCACGTCTTTCTCGCGCGTGCCGCCGGGGCCGACGGCGCCGGGATCTTCCCCTCCATGGCCCGGGTCCAGCGCGACGATGACGAGACGGTCGGTCTTGTTCTTCGCAATGACGGCCGCTTCGGGCGAGGTCTTGGCGCCGCCGGGGGTGGCAGGGCCGGTCGTTGGCCCGTGGGCCTTGTCCTTGTCTTTTTCCGCGACGACTGCCGGCGGTGGCTTGCCGTCGGCCTGCTTGCCCGACTGCCGCGCGATCAGGTCGGCGATAGGGTCGTTGGCGGGGGCGGGTGTGGTGCCCGGTTGCCTGTCGGCGAGCTTCTCGGCAATCAGGGCTTCGAGCGGGTCGGCGACCTGCGTCGGGTACAAGTCGAACACCAGCCGGTACTGGTAAGCCGCTACAGGCGGCAGGGTGAATACCTGCGGCTGGATGGGCTGCTTGAGGTCTATTACGAGCCGCACCACGCCAGGGGCGTTTTGCCCCACGCGTATGCCCGAGATATTCGGGTCGTCGGATTTCACCTTGGCGACCAGTTCGCGCAGCGCGGGAATCAGGTCTATGCCTTCGATATCGACGGCAAGGCGCGGCGGGTCGGCGATGAAAAATTGTTTTGCCTTGATCTCGCCGTCGGATTCGATGGTGAGCCGCGTGTAGTCTTTGGACGGCCAGACACGCACGGCCACGATGGTCGCGCCGCGCGCGATGTGCTGCACGCCCAGCAGAAGCACCACGCTGCCCAGTTGCAGGGCGCTGCGGCGGGTGACGGGCTGCCGCTTCATGCCAGCAATTCCGCGCCTGTGGGCGTGTGAGCCGTCAGGGTAACTGCGCGGGTATCGTCCGGCAGGACTTCCAGGTGGAGCCGCAGATCAGGTTGCGGCAGATGCGGGCCTGCTTTTTCCGGCCATTCGACCAGCTTGAGCCCGGTGCTGGCAAAGATGTCGCGTAACCCCGCCTCTTCCCACTCGCGCGGATCGTTAAAGCGGTAGAAGTCAAAATGCCAGATATTCATCTTCGGCAAAGTGTAGGGCTCGACCACTGCATACGTGGGACTTTTGATGCGGCCTTCGACGCCCAAACTCTTGAGCAGGTGGCGCACAAAGGTGGTCTTGCCGGCGCCAAGGTCGCCCTGAAGCTCAATGAGCGCGCGGCCAATCGCGGGATGACCCGCCAGTGTTTGCGCGAATGCCGCCGTGGCCGCTTCGTCGGGCCAGGGAATGTTTTTTACAATCAGCGGGTGCCCGCCAGCAATTCTTTGAACAGTCATCAATTCGTTTCTCAAATTCAAACTTGGGCGCGCGAGCTTGGATTTTCGCAAATTGGCGTGGCCGGTGTGGATTTATCCTCGGCCGAGCCTGGATTATCAGCCTGGCTGGCCGCAGGCTTCCATGGTGACATGCATTACATGGCAGCGCACGGGCTCAAACGGGCCCGGCCGGCCGAACTGATTCCGGGCACCGTCAGCGTCATCACGGCACGCATGGACTATCTGCCCGCATCGACGGCTGCCGTCCCAGGCGAATGGCAGGCCCTGGAGTTCAGCCGGCTCGAGCGGCCTGCGGAAGGGATCGTGTCGGTGTATGCACGTGGCCGCGACTATCACAAGATCATGCGCACCCGCCTGCAAAAGCTCAGCGAACGCATCTCCGGCCACGTCGGCCAGCTCGGCCATCGGGCTTTCACCGACTCCGCGCCCGTGCTGGAGGCCGAACTGGCAGCCCGCAGCGGCCAGGGCTGGCGCGGCAAACACACCTTGCTGCTCAACCGGGAAGCGGGCTCCATGTTCTTCCTGGGGGAAATCTACGTTGACATTGCCCTGCCGCCCAGCGAGCCGGTGACGCCGCACTGCGGCACCTGCCAGGCCTGCATTGACGTGTGCCCGACGCGGGCGATCATCGCACCCCACAAGCTCGATGCACGGCGTTGCATCTCTTACCTCACCATCGAACACGCGGGCCCGATTCCCCTGGAGCTTCGCCCGCTGATGGGTAACCGGATTTATGGTTGCGACGACTGCCAGCTGGTCTGCCCGTGGAATAAATTCGCCCAGCGCAGTGCCTTGCCCGATTTTGACGAGCGCAGCGGCTTGACGGGGCAGCAGCTCGTCACCCTGCTTGGCTGGACGGAAGCGGCGTTTTTGCGATTCACTGAAGGCAGCCCGATACGCCGTATTGGCCATGAGCGCTGGCTGCGCAACCTTGCGGTGGCCATGGGCAATGCCCTGCGGGTGCTCGATCCTGAGGCGGGACAGCCCCTGCGCGAGGCCCTGCAAATGCATGCCGCTTCTCCCAGCGAGCTGGTGCGGGAACATGTGGCCTGGGCCCTTGATCAGTAAATTTGAACGAAAATGGCCTGCAGCCCTTTGGAGACAAGCGCAAGCAGCTCCTAAATCAATAGCAAAGCATTTGGCATGTCATGCGCTTGAGCGATAAGCGCATATTAGACTTAAGGCTCGAACCGAGGTGCTGGCTTCGCGCCGGCCATCAGGCATCCGACACGAAGTGCCTGACCGGGCAGCCACAAAAGGCAGCGCGGTCTTTTAGCAGTCCCAGCGCCGGTAGTTCTGGTAGCACAACTCGCGAATACGGGCTTTGTCTCTGGCCAGCTGGTTTTGCGCTTCCCTTACCTTGTTTTGTTCACGTGATTGGGCTTCGTACTCCTTGCGCTGCGCTTCACGCTGTTCAGCACTGGCTCTTTGTGATTCCAGATAGCTGCGCTGCGCTTCCGCTGAACGGACATTGTTGATTGCGCGCTCGCTTTCCTGGCGGAATTGCCGCTCTTGCTGTGCTGCCTGCTTGGCAATCTGCTGTCTGTTCGCTTCTTCCGCAGCCAGACGGAGTTCTTCCTTCCTGGCATCCTCTTCCGCTTGTACCTTCAGCCGAAGTTCTTGTGCGGCCTGTTCCTTGCGCGCAGCTTCACGCTTGGAGCTGATGTAAAAACTCCCTGCGAACAGCATTGCAACTCCCACAGCCAGAATGACCACAACACGTGTGAGTCCCGACGATTCCTGCTCGACTTTGATTGTTCTGTCCAGACGTGCGGCCGCGGGCCTCGTTAGCGTACTGCTGAGCTTGCGATCATGCGCAGCCCTGGACTCGTCGTCTCGCAGTACCTGGTAGGCGGTTTTGACTTCCAGGAATCTGTCAACGGCTTGTGGGTCAGCCGCCAGCCTGGCCGGGGAGTAATGGATATTTGCCTTGTTAAAGGCCACTTCAATGTCTTCTTTGTTGGCGTTTCCGGGTACTCCCAGAACCAGATAGGCTGACTTCATGAAATCCCTGTGAGGTAGATATTGTTAGTGGTTATCCGCGACGGAGCCTAGCGCCGGCTTGACGTACTTACAGTTACTGTGATTCTTCTTGCTGTATGTGCTTCAGCTCCGGCATCGACACCTGTAAGTCGGGAATTTTCTGGATAGACGCTCGGTGTCGATATAGCAAGACGAGCTTTGCTTGTCCGTTTGCTGTCCATGCACTCGGCCTCAATGGCTCCCCTAATCTCTGCAGGATTGCCTTTCTTGGCAAACACGGAAGAAACCAGTTCTTTTTGCTGAATTTTTTCCAACCGACCAATAGTTTTGGCATCAATTTGGGCATGCAAGCCCTCAAGGGTTTCCTTGTGGGCTCTGGCCTGAATAATGGGCATGGCACGGGCTCCCAAATCTGCGCACTGCGTGTCGGCAGCGGCATTGACCTGTTCCTTGCTAAAGGAGCCAGTTAAGGAGGAATACTTTTTCTGGATCTCGGTGTCGCAGGGTTTGTCCTGGAATGTGGCTCCACATTTGAACAATTGCTGACTGCTTGCTGCAGAACACGCGATCGCCGCAAATACGGCGACCATCATTGGCCTGTAAATTCCCACGTATTTCCTCCCTGCCGGCGTCTGATGTCACAAATTTTTACATCAGTATACCGAGAGCGAAAGGCAGGCTAAGAATGCCCAGCATTGTTGAAAGTGTCACCAGGCCCGCCACGTAACCCCCGTTGTAGCCCATGCGCGCCGCCAGCACGTACGCGCTGGAGGCCGTAGGCAAGGCGGAAAACGCCAGCAGGATGGTGCTTTGCACCGGCGACAGCCCGAAGGCTTTGCACAGGCCCATAGCCATGAGCGGCATCAGCAGGTGCCGTATCGACAGCACGGCCACTGCCAGCGTCTTGGCTTGCGACAGGTGGCCGAACTGCATGCCGGCGCCTGCCGCCATCAGGCCCAGTGCCAGCGAGGCGGCTCCGATGCGGGTCACCGTGGGTTCGAGCCAGACAGGCAGGGTAAAGCCGAGCAGGTTGGCCACCAGGCCTGTGGCGGTAGCGAGGATCAGCGGATTGCGCGCCAGCTCGCCCATGAAGCCGCGCCTGGCATGCCGCGCCATGGGCCACACCGCCGCCACGTTGAAAAGCGGCACGCATACACCAATCAGCACGGCGATCAGCTGCAGGCCCTGGCTGCCCGCCAGCCGGTCGGCCAGGGCCAGCGCAATGAAGGAGTTGAAGCGAAACGCCACCTGCGCGCTGGCGGCGTGCTCACGCGAGTCGATGTGCCTGCCCAGCCAAGGCAGGTGCGGCAGGCTGTAGGCCATCGCAATACCGGCTATTCCCAGCAGGATGCCGGCGCTGATGAGGCTGGAGGCGGCGCCCAGGTCCAGCGGGCTTTTGACGATCGAATGAAAAAGCAGGACCGGAAACAAAAAGTAATAAACCAGGCTCTCCACCTGTTCCCATACGGTGCGGTTGAGGGCGGTGTAGCGGCAGACGAGGTAGCCGCAAACAATCAGGGAAAAGTCGGGAAAAAGAAGCTGCGCGTAGTTCACTCGCCGAGAATAACCGCAATCCCCCCGGGTTTGCCCTTATGCGTAATCCACAACTGCGGGGCATGAATGTTGCGATTACCATTTCTGCTGTTTTTATTGAAGGACTGAACATGCAACGTCGTTATCTGTTTGCCTATTCCGTGGTGTCCGCGCTTGCGCTGGGCGCCGCCGCAGGCCCCGCATTGGCACAGGGTTATCCCAACAAGGTGGTCAAGCTCGTGGTGCCGTTTGCACCGGGTGGCACCACTGATATCGTCGCCCGCGTCATCTCCGAGCCACTGGGCAAGGCCTTGGGCCAGAGCGTGATCGTCGAAAATCGGGCCGGCGGCGGCGGCGTGGTGGGCGCACTTGAGACATCGCGCGCCGTTCCCGATGGTTATGCGTTGGGCGTGGCCACGGTGTCCACCACCGCGGCCAATCCGGCCATCAACCCCAAAATTCCGTACAACACGCTGACGGACTTCACGCCCATCATCAATATCGCGGCAACGCCCAACATCATTGCGGTTCACCCGAGCTTTCCGGCGCGCAACTACAAGGAGTTTGTGGCTGAGCTCAAAAAGAACCCCGGCAAGTATTCCTATTCGTCCTCGGGCACCGGCGGAATCGGTCACCTGCAGATGGAGCTCTTCAAGAGCATGTCGGGTACCTTCGTGACGCACATTCCCTACCGCGGCGCGGGTCCGGCCCTGAACGACACCGTGGCCGGGCAGGTGCCCATGATTTTTGACAACCTTCCATCGGCCCTGCCGTTCATCCAGCAAAAGCGCCTGATCCCCATTGTGGTGGCCGCGCCCCAGCGCCTGGCTGTGCTGCCGGATGTACCCACTTTCAAGGAAGTCGGCCTGGAGCCTGTGAACCGCATGGCCTATTACGGCATCATCGGCCCGAAAGGCTTGCCAAAGGACGTGGTCGACAAGGTCAGCGCCGGGGTGAAGAAATCGCTGGAAGATCCGGCGATACGCAAACGGATCGAAGACACCGGCTCCCTGATCATTGCGAATACGCCCGAGCAGTTCACGGCGCAGATCAAGGCCGAATTTGATGTCTATAGAAAAGTGGTCGACTCGGCCAAGCTCAAGCTCGAATAGAACTTTGAAGCCGGGCTGACCGGAAGCAAAGCTACCCGTAAGCCGCCGCGCATTCAAATGTGCGGCGGCTTTTTTGTTATGGTCACCCCATGCAGCCAGAAAGCCAGTCCAGTATTGATGGGTTTATTGACGCCTTGTGGCTGGAAGACGGGCTGTCCAAAAACACCCTGGCGGCTTACCGCCGCGACTTGTCGCTCTACGCCGGATGGTTGGCTGCCAGGGAGCAGGGAGGGCGAAAACTTGACGAGACGGCGGAGGCCGATCTCAACCGCTACTTTTCGGCCCGGCACGCTGCGACCAAGGCAACATCCGCCAACCGGCGCCTGACGGTGTTCAAGCGCTATTTTCGCTGGGCATTACGCGAGCACCTGATTGCTGCAGACCCGACGCTCAAACTCCAGTCGGCAAAGCAGGCGCTTCGGGTGCCCAAAGTCATGAGCGAAGCCCAGGTTGAAGCCCTGCTGGCCGCACCCGACGACGGCACGCCGCTGGGCCAGCGCGACCGCGCCATGCTGGAACTGTTGTACGCCAGCGGCCTGCGCGTAAGCGAGCTGGTGGGCCTCAAGACATTTCATGTGGGACTGAACGAAGGGGTGCTTCGCGTCATGGGCAAAGGCAGCAAGGAACGGCTGGTGCCCTTCGGCCAGGTGGCACGGGAATGGATTGTGAAATACCTGGCAGACGCGCGGCCGGCCATCCTGGGAGGGCAGCAGACCGACGACCTGTTTGTCACCGGCCACGGCAAGGGCATGAGCCGCGTGATGTTCTGGATGCTGGTGAAAAAATATGCGCGGCTTGCCGGCATCAACTCGCCGCTGTCTCCGCACACCTTGCGCCATGCATTTGCCACGCATTTGCTGAACCACGGCGCCGACCTGCGCGCGGTGCAGATGCTTTTGGGCCATGCCGATATTTCCACCACGACGATTTATACCCATGTGGCGCGTGAACGGCTCAAAGCGCTGCACGCGCAGCACCACCCCAGGGGGTAGTAGAGCCCCACGGTCGTTCGCTGCGTAACTCGCTGCCCCCGAGGGGCCGCCCACCCTACGGCCCGGCAAAGCCGGTTCCGGCGCTCATGCTGGCATGAATAGTTCCGCGGGCGTAATCGAGTAGAGAGGTATTTCACCAGCAGGTGCCGCGGAACCGGCTTTGCCGGGCCGCAGGCACCGTCCCCTGCAAGGGGAAAAGGGCTACACGAAGTGAGCCCGATAGGGGTGTGCCGATTTTTCGGCTTTGCCGGCCCCAGGCGCCGCCCCCTGCAAGGGGGGAACAGGCTACACGGAGTGAGCCTGGACGGGGGTGTACATGTAGTCCCGGTTGAAGGGATAGCTTGATTGGGCGCCGGTGACCGGTGTGTTGTGCACATCACCTGAGGGCCGCGCCGCCAGCATCTGGTGCAGCGAGATCCAGCCTTGCTCAAAGCTCATTGCGCTGCCTGCCAGGTAGAGGCGGTAGGCGCGCAAAGTCTTTTCCGCGCGTTCGGCGCCGCCGTCTGCGGCCAGTACCTGACGCGCGTCGTCCAGCCTGGCCTCCAGGGCGTCCGACCAGTTCCACAGCGTCCGTGCATAGTGGGGGCGCAGGTTTTCGGTGTCCACCATCTCCAGGCCTGCGCGTGACATGTGCTCCAGCACGGCGCTGACGTGCATCAGCTCACCGCCGGGGAAGATGTACTTTTCGATGAATTCGCCCATGCCGGCGCCGAGCTGGCGGTTTTCCAGGCCGCCGGCCGTGATGCCGTGGTTCATGACCAGCCCGCCCGGGGCCAGCAGGTGCATGATCTTCTGGAAGTAGGCCGTCATGTTGGCATGGCCCACGTGCTCAAACATGCCCACGGACGAGATCTTGTCGAAGGGCTGGTCTTCCGGCATGTCGCGGTAGTCGCGCAGCTCCATGCGCACGCGCCCCTCCAGGCCTTTTTCCTGAATCAGCCGCTGCACGTGCGCGTGCTGGTTTTTCGACAGGGTGATGCCGGTGGCATCGACGCCGTAATGTTCGGCCGCCCACATCAGCAACGCACCCCAGCCGGCGCCAATGTCCAGGAAACGTTCGCCGGGCTTGAGCATGAGCTTGCGGCAGATGTGGTCGAGCTTGGCTTCCTGGGCCTGGGCCAATGTCATGGCGTTGTCGCTGTAGTAGGCGCATGAATACACCCGCCGAGGGTCGAGCCAGAGCGCATAGAAGGCGTCGGACACGTCATAGTGGAACTGGATTTGCGCTGCATCCCGGCTTTGGGTGTGGGCGGCCAGGGACTTGGCGCGGTGCAGCAGGCCGGACCACCAGCCGGTGTCGCTTTGCACCGGGTTGCCGGGCAGCAGTTTGGTGACGGCGCGCATCACGTCGCGCATGGCGCCCTCGAGCTGGAGTTTGCCTTCGACGTAGTCCTCTGCCAGGGCGCCGATCTGGCCGGCCTTGAGGCGGGCGATGGAAGACCAGTGCGAAAACGCGAGCTTGACGGGGGCGTTAGGCTCTCCGAGACGCTGGCCCTGCGGCAGCTGCAAGGCGATGTCCGCGGGCAAGCCCGGCATTTGCGAAGGGATGTCTGGAACGAGATGCCGGATCATGCGCAAACTCCTTTTCAAGAGTTTTGCAGTCTAGCGCTGTTCGAAAATCCCTGCCGTGACTGTATGTGTAGGAATTCGCCGCGTCCTGGAACCTGTTGCTAGACCAGAAGCGCCAGTTCCGCCTCGTCAAAACCAGCCCGCCGGCGGGCGTCCAGGTTCAGCGGGCCCTTCAGGCGAGGCGCCCCATACTGCCTGGCCAGCACCGGGTAGGTCGCCACCGGATCCAGGCCCCGCTGGGCGCACAGGTAGCGGTACCAGCGGTTGCCGATGGCGACGTGGCCGATTTCGTCGCGCAGGATGATGTCCAGGATGTCCACGGCTCGCAGCGCGTCCGGCGTGCCGACCTTGCGCAGCTTGGCCTGCATGGGTGGGGTGGCGTCCAGGCCGCGGGCCTCCAGGGTGCGCGGCACCAGCGCCATGCGCGCCAGCACGTCGCCTTCGGTTTTGGCAGTCATGTCCCATAGCCCTGTGTGCGATGGGAAATCGCCGTAGTCGTAACCCATGGCCTGTAGATGGGCGCGCAGCAGGCTGAAATGGCGGGCTTCTTCGGCGGCTGCCTGCAGCCAGTCCAGGTAGTAGGCCCGCGGCATGCCGGCAAAACGCCAGATGGCGTCCAGGGCGAGGTTGATGGCATTGAACTCGATGTGCGTGACGGCATGAAGCAGGGCCGCCAACCCCTCGTGTGTGAAAGGCGAGCGCTTGGGTACATCCAGGTGAGAGCGCAGTTCCGGCCGTTCCGGGCATCCGGGCAGACCCGGTGGCGCAGGAATCGCCAGCTCCTTTGCTATCAAAACAGTAGCTGCTTGCGCTTGCGCCTGTTGGGCCAGGCGCACTTTTTGCTCTGGATTTTTGGTGAGAAGGGCCTGCAGCGCTTGCTGGCGCAGTTCTGCAGGGGCCAGTAGATCCGTCATGAATCCATTGTCGTTGATACCTTGGGGATGTCCGGAATGGCTGCCGGCGGTGTACGCTGAATGACAGGGGAAGCCGCCTCCTTACAATCGGTGCATAGCCGCCACGCTCTTTCCCGTTTGTGGCCTTTGGCTTTAATTTTGAGTGAGAACGCATGGCTATTTATCAATTGGACAAGCTGACCCCCACCGTTCCTGCGTCTGCCTGGGTGGCCGACAACGCCCAGGTGATCGGCGATGTGCGGCTTGGCGAAGACTGCAGCGTCTGGTTTGGCGTGGTGATCCGGGGCGACACCGAAACCATCACGGTGGGCCGGGGCACCAATGTCCAGGACAACAGCGTGCTGCATGCCGACATGGGCGTGCCCCTTACCCTCGGGGAAGACGTCACGGTCGGCCACCAGGTCATGCTGCACGGCTGTACCATCGGCGATGGTTCGCTGATCGGCATCCAGGCGGTTGTGCTCAATCACGCGAAGATCGGCAAGAACTGCCTGGTAGGCGCGGGCTCAGTCGTGACCGAAGGCAAGGAATTCCCGGACGGCTCCCTGATCATCGGCAGTCCGGCCAAGGCGGTGAGGCAGCTTTCCCCCGAGCAGATTCAGGGTTTAAAAATGATCGCGAAGCACTATATAGACAATGCCCAGCGCTACAAGGCCGGGCTCAAGAAAATCGCCTGAACGGCACTTAAGCATGATCAAACCCAATAAATACACACAGAGCGCTAGCGTCGGAGTTCCCATTCCAGCAGGGGCCGCGGAACCGGCTTCGCCGGGCCGCAGGCGCAGCGGCCCCCTCGGGGGGCAGGGAGCTACACGAAGTGAGCGACCGTGGGGGCCCAATGTCTGAGTTGCATAAATTCATCTTTGAAGGCCTGCCGGTTCGCGGCATGCTGGTCCGCCTGACCGATTCCTGGCAGGAAATCCTCAAACGCAGACAGGCGGCCGGCGGCTACCCGGCCGAGGTCATGCAGCTGCTGGGAGAAATGACCGCCGCAGGTGCGCTGATGCAGAGCAACATCAAATTCAACGGTGCGCTGATTCTTCAGATCTTCGGTGACGGCCCGGTCAAGTTGGCTGTGGCCGAAGTGCAGCCCGACCTGAGTTTGCGCGCCACCGCCACGGTGACGGGTACGGTCGATGCGGGCAGCTCACTGAGCCAGCTGGTCAACGTGAGCAATCAGGGGCGCTGCGCGATCACGCTGGACCCCAAGGACAAGTTGCCGGGGCAGCAGGCCTACCAGGGTGTGGTGCCGCTTTTTGGCGATCAGCGCGAGAAGATTGAGAACCTGGCGGAAGTGCTTGAGCATTACATGCTGCAAAGTGAGCAGCTCGACACCAAACTGATTCTGGCAGCCGACGGCAAGGTGGCTACCGGCCTGCTGATCCAGCGGCTGCCGGTCAAAGGCCAGGGGAACCTTGAAGGCCAGATCGACCGGGACGCCAACGAAGACCAGATCGGCGTCAATGAAGACTACAAACGTATTGCCATGCTGGCCGGCACGCTCAAGCGCGAAGAGCTTTTAACTCTCGATGCCGACACGATCCTGCGCCGCCTTTTCTGGGAAGAGCAGGTCACCCGGTTTGAACCCGCCACCCCCAGTTTTGCCTGCAGCTGTTCGCGCGACCGTGTGGGCAACATGCTGCGCAGCCTGGGTACAGACGAAATCGAAAGCATCATTTCCGAACGTGGCAAGGTCGCGGTTGGGTGCGAATTTTGCGGCGCACAGTATGAATTTGACCCGGTGGATGCGGCGCAGCTTTTCACCAGCCAGACCAACCAGCAGCCACCCACGTCCACCGTGCAATAGTTTCGTCGGCCGCGCTGCGGCAGGGCAATGCTTCAAGCGGTTGCTGCAGCGCGCTCCGCCAGCAGGTCGCTGAGCAGGCGGTGCTCACAAGCAGGATCGCTGCACTTTTCGCAGACCCACACCCAGGCCTTCCTGCTTTTTTGGGGGCTTGCTGTCGCGCTGGGCGTGCTTCGGGTGAAAGTCGGGGCACGGGGCCGCAGACTTTGCGCGGCCTCCAGCGCCCGGGCAAGGCGCTGCTCTGCGGTCCCGTACATGACGCGATAGGGAATGCCCGCGTGCGACAGGGCTGCACGAATCGACTGGTCGGCGCTGTGTTGATGTTGCCAGCGTTCATCGGCCGTTTTGGCCGCCTGCGTTTCTTCCAGTCCCATGAGCAGCGTCAGCCCAAAGCTGGGGAGGTCGGCAGGAAGGGACGCGGCATCGGTCACGGCTACGGTGGCTTCGTGCCCCGAGATTTTCAGGGCGCAGTCCAGCGCAGCGGCAAGCTGTCTCTTTCCGGTAAGTGGAGCGCCGGTAACGGCAATTTTCAGCACGGGTACTTTCGCAGGCTGGATACCCAGGGCTTACTTGGTCACCTGCACGAAGATTTCATTCGGCTTGACCATTCCGAGTTCGATCCGGGCTTTTTCTTCGACCATTTCGAGCCCCTCCTTCAGGTCTCGGACTTCTGCAGCGAGCTGGTCATTGGCAGCCTGCGCCTGAACGTTTTTGGCGAGCTGCTCGGTCAGCCGGTGCTGCATGTCGCGCACGCTGGGAATGCTGCCCCGGCCGATCCAGAGTTGCGCGTGGAATATGGCCAGGAGCGCAATCAGGATGGCGGGGACGAGTCGGTTTCCCATGCCTATGCTTGAGGGTGATGATTAAAGGACAAGGTTTTTTCGCCGGGCCGCCCCAAGAAAAAACGCGCCCCCTCGGGGGGCAGCGAAGTACGCGAAGCGACGAGCGTGGGGGCTGACTTTTCGCCGGGCCGCCCCAAGAAAAAACGCGCCCCCTCGGGGGGCAGCGAAGTACGCGAAGCGACGAGCGTGGGGGCTGACTTTTCGCCGGGCCGCCCCAAGAAAAAACGCGCCCCCCCGGGGGGCAGCGAAGTACGCGAAGCGACGAGCGTGGGGGCCATTTACCGGAGGTTATAAAAGGCCGCGCGGCCCGGATAGGTGGCGATGTCACCCAGGTCTTCTTCGATGCGCAGCAGCTGGTTGTACTTGGCCATGCGGTCCGAGCGCGAGAGTGAACCGGTCTTGATCTGGCCCGCATTGGTGCCCACGGCGATGTCGGCAATCGTGGAGTCTTCGGTTTCGCCCGAACGATGGCTGATGACGGCGGTGTAGCCGGCGCGCTTGGCCATCTCGATGGCGGCAAAGGTCTCGGTCAGCGTGCCGATCTGGTTGATCTTGATCAGGATGGAGTTGGCAATCTGCTTGTCGATGCCTTCCTTGAGGATCTTGGTGTTGGTGACGAACAGGTCGTCGCCGACCAGCTGCACCTTTTTGCCCAGGCGTTCGGTCAGGGTCTTCCAGCCGTCCCAGTCGCCTTCGGCCATACCGTCTTCGATGCTGATGATGGGGTATTTGTCGACCCAGGTTGCCAGGATGTTGGTCCATTCGGTGGCGTCCAGGCTCAGGCCTTCTGCGCCCAGGACGTATTTGCCGTCCTTGTAGAACTCCGACGCTGCGCAATCGAGGCCCAGGGCAATTTGTTCGCCGGCCACATAACCAGCGGCGTCGATGGCCTCCAGGATCATCTGGATGGCCGATTCATGGTTGGCCACATTGGGTGCAAAGCCGCCTTCGTCGCCGACGGCCACACTCATGCCCTTGTCGTGCAGGATTTTCTTGAGCGCATGAAACACTTCAGCACCGTAGCGCACGGCCTCGCGAAAGCTTGGTGCGCCCACGGGAATGATCATCAGTTCCTGCAGGTCCAGGTTGTTGTTGGCATGCGCGCCGCCGTTGACGACGTTCATCATGGGCACGGGCATCTGCATGGCACCGCTGCCGCCGAAGTAGCGGTACAGGGGCAGGCCGGCTTCTTCAGCTGCTGCGCGTGCCACGGCCATGCTGACGGCCAGCGTGGCGTTGGCGCCCAGGCGCGATTTGTTGTCGGTGCCGTCGAGGTCAATCAGCGTGCGGTCCAGGAAGGCCTGTTCGCTGGCGTCCAGGCCCAGCACGGCTTCGGAGATTTCGGTGTTGATGTGTTCGACGGCCTTGAGCACGCCCTTGCCGAGGTAGCGCGACTTGTCGCCGTCGCGCAACTCAATGGCTTCACGCGAACCGGTGGACGCGCCCGAAGGCACTGCAGCACGGCCCATGACGCCGGACTCCAGCAGCACGTCGCACTCAACGGTAGGGTTGCCACGGCTGTCGAGAATTTCGCGGCCGACGATATCAACAATTGCGCTCATTAGGTTCCTTTTTTTGTAGAGAGGGGATCAGACCGGGGCGGCAACGCCTTCGACCAGGACCATATTGAAAAACTCGGTGGTGCCAGCACGCTTGGCACGTGCGGCGCGGTACATTTCGTCGTCATAAAAGGCCTTGGCCTTTTCGTAGCTGGGAAAGCGCAGCATGGCGACGCGTGCAGGTTGCCAGGTGCCTTCCAGCGCCTCAAACTTGCCACCGCGCACCAGGTATTCGCCCCCAGCGGCTGCAACCGCGGCGGGCGCGGCCGCCATGTACTGCTTGTACTGCTCGGGGTCGGTGATCTTCATGTCGACAATGATGTAGGCGAATGTCATGGCTTGTGTAGGTTTCCGGGATGGATCGCTGGCTCAGGCGCTGAAGTTGTTTTCGAGGAAGCCGTTTTTCTTGGTGACACGATCCAGTTCGAGCAGTGTTTCCAGTAGCGCCTTCATGTGCTTGAGCGGTACGGCATTGGGGCCGTCGCACAAGGCCCTGGCCGGGTCTGGATGGGTTTCCATGAACAGGCCAGAGACGCCGACGGCCACCGCGGCACGCGCCAGCACCGGCACCATCTCGCGTACGCCGCCGCTGCTGGTGCCCTGGCCGCCGGGCAGCTGCACCGAGTGGGTCGCGTCAAACACGACCGGCGCGTTGGTCTCCCGCATGATGGCCAGGCTGCGCATGTCGCTGACCAGATTGTTGTAGCCAAAGCTGGCGCCGCGTTCGCAGGCCATGAAGTTGTCTTCCGGCAGACCGGCCGCCTTGACGGCCGCGCGCGCCTTGGTGATGACGTTCTTCATGTCGCCCGGGGCCATGAATTGGCCCTTCTTGATATTGACCGGCAGGCCGGACAGCGCGACGGCGTGGATGAAGTCGGTCTGGCGGCACAGCAGGGCCGGCGTTTGCAGCACATCGACGACCTTGGCGACCTGGGCGATCTGGTCTTCGGAGTGGATGTCGGTCAGCACCGGCACGCCAATTTCCTTTTTGACCTTGGCCAGGATCTCCAGTCCTTTTTCCGTGCCCAGTCCACGAAAGGCCGTCTCGCTGGTGCGATTGGCCTTGTCGAAACTGCTCTTGAAGATGAAGGGAATACCCAGCGAGGAAGTGATTTCCTTGAGCGTACCGGCGGTGTCCATCTGCAATTGCTCGGACTCCACCACGCAGGGGCCGGCGATGAGGAAGAAGGGTTGGTTCAGGCCAATGTCGAATCCGCAGAGTTTCATGGTCAGGCTACCGCCTTGAGGGGCTTGGCGGCAGCTTTCGGGTCCTGGCCTGCCGTGGCGCGCTGTTGGAGTACGGCCGCAATATAGGCATTGAACAGCGGGTGGCCATCCCAAGGCGTGGACTTGAACTCGGGGTGGAACTGCACGCCGACAAACCAGGGGTGGACGTCTTGCGGCAGCTCGACGATTTCGGTGAGTTGCTCGCGCTGCGTTAGCGCGGAGATGACCAGGCCCGACGCACGCAGGGCATCGAGGTAGTTGACGTTGGCTTCATAGCGGTGGCGGTGGCGTTCTGTCACCACGTCACCATAAATTTTGTGGGCCAGCGTGCCGGCTGCGACGTCCGAGCTTTGCGCGCCCAGGCGCATGGTGCCGCCCAGGTCGGATTTGGCATTGCGTGTCTTGATCGTGCCGTCGGCGTCTTTCCACTCGGTGATCAGCGCGATCACGGGGTGCGGTGTGGCGGGGTCGAACTCGGTGCTGTTGGCGTCCTTCAGGCCAGCCACATGGCGCGCGAATTCGATGGTCGCTACCTGCATGCCCAGGCAGATGCCAAGGTAAGGCATCTTTTGCTCGCGGGCGAAGCGGGCCGCGCAGATCTTGCCTTCGACGCCGCGTATACCGAAGCCGCCGGGCACCAGGATGCCGTCAAAGCGCGCCAGGCGCGAGACATTGTCCTGCGTGATGGTTTCGGAGTCGACATACTCGATGACCACCTTGGCGTGGTTCTTCATGCCGGCGTGGCGCAGGGCTTCGTTAAGCGACTTGTAGCTGTCTGAAAGGTCTACGTACTTGCCGACCATGGCGATGTGCACTTCGGTCTGCGGATGCTCGGTCTCGTAGACCAGGTCGTCCCAGCGCTTGAGGTTGGCCGGTGGCGTGTTCAGGCGTAGCTTGTCGCAGATCAGGCCGTCCAGGCCCTGTTCGTGCAGCATGCGGGGCACTTTGTAAATGGTGTCGACGTCCCACATCGAGATCACGCCCCACTCGGGAACGTTGGAGAACAGCGAGATTTTTTCGCGCTCTTCGTTGGGAATGCGGCGGTCGGCACGGCACAGCAGCACGTCGGCCTGGATGCCGATTTCACGCAGTTGCTTGGCGGTGTGCTGGGTCGGCTTGGTCTTGAGCTCGCCGGCGGCGGCGATCCAGGGCACGTAGCTCAGGTGAACGAAGGCGGTGTTGTTGGCGCCCAGGCGCAGGCTCATCTGGCGCACGGCTTCAAGAAAGGGCAGGGACTCGATGTCGCCGACGGTGCCGCCGATTTCGACGATGGCCACGTCGACCGCATCAGCCGTCTCGTAGCCGGCGCCGCGCTTGACGAATTCCTGGATTTCGTTGGTGACGTGCGGGATGACCTGCACGGTCTTGCCCAGGTAGTCGCCACGGCGTTCTTTCTCAAGCACGCTTTTGTAGATCTGGCCGGTGGTGAAGTTGTTGGCCTTGCGCATGCGCGTTTCGATGAAACGCTCATAGTGGCCGAGATCCAGGTCGGTCTCGGCGCCGTCGTCGGTCACAAAAACTTCGCCATGCTGGAAGGGCGACATGGTGCCCGGATCCACATTCAGGTAGGGATCGAGCTTGATTAAAGTGACTTTGAGGCCTCGCGATTCGAGGATCGCAGCTAAGGAGGCTGAGGCGATTCCCTTGCCCAGGGAAGACACCACACCGCCGGTGACGAAGACAAATTTGGTCATGTCAGGTACGAACCGCAAGTTCGTAGAGGTGGTAAACGGAGATTATACGGGTTGCCCGCCGGGTTACTTCTTGCAGGGGATACTGAATTTCAGCCCACAGCTGTTCGGGCTTGCACGGTGGCTCGCAGCCCACGTAAGGCTGGCCGGTGTTGACCAAGCAAGCCGGGGCCGCGGAACCGGCTTAGCCGGGCCGCAGGCGCAGCGCCCCCTCGGGGGGCAGCGCATTACGCGAAGCGAAAAGCGTGGGGGCCTTTCCTCCAACTGAGATACATTGCGGAACATGACGAATCAAGTGAATCCCATGGGAAGCGGCCCGGACGGCAATGAAGCCCTGGACTTGGCCGGCAGACACATCGTGCTGGGCCTGTCGGGTGGCATTGCATGCTACAAGGCCGCTGAACTGTGCCGGGCGCTGATCAAGGCGGGTGCCACGGTGCAGGTAGTCATGACCGAAGCTGCCGAGCAGTTCATCACGCCCGTCACCATGCAGGCCCTGAGCGGACGGCCGGTCTACACCAGCCAGTGGGACAGCCGTGAAGCGAACAACATGGCGCACATCAACCTGTCGCGCGAATCCGATGCGATCCTGGTTGCGCCCATGAGCGCCGATTTCATGGCCAAGCTGCTTCACGGGCGTGCCGACGACCTGCTGAGCCTGATGTGCCTGGCCCGGCCCATCGACAAGGTCCCGTTGCTGGTGGCCCCGGCCATGAACCGTGAGATGTATGCGCACCCGGCGACCCAACGCAATTTTGTCCAACTGGCCGGTGATGGTGCCACGGTGCTGGGCGTGGGCAGTGGTTTTCAGGCCTGCGGCGAGACCGGCGACGGACGCATGCTGGAGCCTGAGCAGATCCTCGAAGACCTGATTGCCTTCTTTGCGCCCAAGGTGCTGGCCGGGCAGCATGTGCTGGTCACGGCCGGACCGACCTATGAGGCCATAGATCCCGTGCGCGGCATCACCAACCTGTCGAGCGGGAAAATGGGTTTTGCCATTGCGCGGGCGGCGCACGAAGCAGGAGCAGAGGTCACTCTTGTTGCGGGCCCGGTCGGGCTGTCAACGCCACGCGGGGTCAATCGCATTGACGTCAAATCTGCACAAAATATGCTTGAAGCCGTTACAGGGCATGCGCAAGCAGCTACTATTTTTATAGCAACTGCGGCTGTCGCTGACTGGCGGCCGGCCGCGCCTTCAACGCAGAAGATCAAGAAAGACGGCTCCGGCCAGACGCCGCAGCTGGTGTTTACCGAAAACACGGACATCCTGGCCACTGTCGCCCAGTCACCCGCCGCCCAGGCCGGCCGGTTATTCTGCGTGGGTTTTGCCGCTGAAAGCCATGACCTGGCCGACAACGCCGGGGCCAAGCGCCTGCGCAAAAAAGTGCCGCTGCTGGTCGGAAACATCGGCCCCGACACTTTCGGTCAGGACCACAACGCGTTGCTGCTGGTAGATGCGGAGGGTAGCACCGCGCTGCCCAGGGCTTCCAAGCTCTCGCTGGCGCGCCGTCTGGTGCAGGAGATCGCCGCCCGGATGGCGGCCGGGCCATCGCACGGAAAGGCGGCTGCACCATGAATCACCCCTCGGACACACCGCCTGACGGTGATTTCGCCAGCTACGTGGAGCGCCTGACTGGCGCCAATGCCGCTGCGGGAGTGCGTGAGGATTTGCTCAAACCCCAGGCGGGTGTTTCCGCCAACCCCCGGTTTTCAGCGAGTTCAGGCACGCCTTCGGTGAAGGCTGCGCTGGCGCCTTTGGCTGGCATGTCCTTCCTCAGCCACGTTAGATGGGTAGTAGTGTTGTGGATCGCTACCCAGGCGCTCTCCGAAGTGCTGCCCGGCGCGGGCTTTTTGTTTTTGCCCGCGCTGCTGGTCTATGGGGCCTGGGTGGTCTTCAAGGCCAACCGCAACTCCTCGGGTGCGCTGGTCCAGCGGCTGCGCGAGCTCGCCCGGCAGGCCGCCGAAGAGGCGCAAAAAAATCAACAACCGAAGAAAAAATAATTCATGCTCATCGACGTCAAGATTCTCGACCCCCGCCTTCAGGACAACCTTCCTGCTTACGCCACGCCCGGCAGCGCCGGCCTGGACCTGCGCGCCTGCCTGGAGGCGCCCCTGACGCTGGCCGCCAACGCGTGGCAACTGGTACCGACCGGCATTGCGATCTACCTGCACAACCCCGGCTATGCCGCGCTCATCCTGCCGCGCTCGGGGCTGGGCCACAAGCACGGCATCGTGCTGGGCAACCTGGTCGGCCTGATCGACAGTGATTACCAAGGGCAGCTGATGGTCAGCGCCTGGAACCGCAGCGATGTGCCATTCACCATTGAGCCGATGGAGCGGATCGCCCAGCTGATGATCGTGCCGGTGGTGCAGGCGCAGTTCAATGTGGTGGCGGAATTTCCCGCCAGTGAGCGTGGCGAAGGCGGGTACGGCTCCACGGGCAAAGCCTGACCGCCTGAAGGGCTGGCGCTGGCGGGCAAAAGGCGTCAGGGGAGGGTGTTTTCCTACAACCCCTGCGACACGGCTCCCACGCCGCGACAGCTCTAATCCCCACCTTGTATTTGCTGCGGCGTGCCCTTAATGGGTCATGGGAGTCTCCGCGCTCCTGGTATCGGCTTCTCGCTAGCGTGAAGCCGATGGCAGGGGCCGGGAAGCTCATGAACTTATTAACAGGAGAGACTCATGCAAAACACATTCCGCTTTATTTCCTCGGCTTCCGCTGTGCTGGCACTGGTGGGCTTGGCTGCTTGCGCGCCCATGAGCCCCAGCGGCGATTCGTCCTACCCGGCCACCACCTCAACCTATCCCGCTTCTTCGTCCTATCCCGCCAATCAGCAGAATGCTTATGTTGAGTACGGACGGGTCATCAATGTGGAAGCCATCCAGACTACGGAAAAGGGCCGCGGCTCTGGCGTGGGTGCTGTCCTGGGCGGTGTGGCGGGTGCTGTGGTGGGTCACCAGATCGGTGGCGGCAGCGGCAAGGATGCTGCAACCGTGGTGGGTGCGGTGGGCGGCGCAGTGGCCGGCAACGCCATTGAAAAGAACCGCAATGCGACCATTCGTGAAAGCTATCGCGTCTCCGTGCAACTGGACAATGGCAGCTCACGCGCCTACGACGTGCCCAGCTACGGCAACCTTCGCGTGGGAGACCGCGTAAAGATCGAAAACGGCCAGATCAACCGGGTCATGTAAAGCTGCGGTTCCTCCGCATATGAAGAGCCGGCTACTCCCGCAGGGAAGGGCCGGCTTTTTTACGCCTGGAATTGCACGCGTCTCAGTGCAGCGTGCCACTTCCCGGTGTGATCGGCTCAAGTTTGAAAAAACCGGTACCAAGTGAGCCCTGGCCGATTTCCTCTTCGCTGGCTTCGCGCACGGCTTCAACCTTGAGGTTCAACCGGATGGCAATGCCCGCAAGGGGATGGTTGCCATCGAGCACGACGTGATCGGGGTAGATCTCGGTCACGGTGTAAATATGATCATGAGGCGCTTGCCCGCTGCTTCCTGGCGGAAGGGCCATGCCGTCGAAGGTCATGCCTTCTTCCAGTTCGGCTGGAAAAATCTTGCGGGGTTCGAGGAAAACCAGATTCTCGTCGTAGTCACCGAAGGCGTTTTCGGGCTCAAGGTGCAGCTCAAGCTTCTCTCCGGCTTCATGGCCTTGCAGTGCCTCCTCGATCTTCGCGAGGAGATCATCGCCGCCGAGTAAAAACTCGATGGGTTCGTCCAGCTCGTCCAGCACATCGCCCAGAGTGTCTTTCAGCGTCCATGTCAGGGCTACGACGCATTGCGGGGTGATTTTCATCCGACAATTGTCCCATGGATGTAAATCAATCTCTAGAGCTCCTCGCCGGCCTGAGCCCGGCGCAATTCATGCGCCGGCACTGGCAAAAAAAGCCGCTTCTCATCCGCCAGGCGCTGCCGGGGCTGCAACCTGTGCTCAGCCGCGCAGCACTGTTCAGGCTCGCGTCGCGTGAGCAAGTCGAGTCCCGGCTGATCGTCCAGCAGCCCAAGGGATGGCGGATGAAACAGGGGCCTTTTGCCGCGCGAAGCCTCCCGCCGCTGAGCCAGAAAGCCTGGACCTTGCTGGTGCAGGGGGTGGACCTGCATGACGCCGGCGCGCATGCGCTTTTGCAGAAGTTCCGTTTTGTGCCTGATGCCCGGCTCGACGACCTGATGATTTCGTTTGCCACGCCCGGCGGCGGCGTTGGGCCGCACTTTGACAGCTATGACGTGTTTCTGCTGCAGGCCAGCGGCCGGCGGCGATGGAAGATCGGGCGGCAGAAAGACCTGACGCTGCAGGAAGGCGTGCCGCTGAAAATCCTCCAGAATTTTGTTCCTGAGGAAGAGTTTGTACTGGAAGCGGGCGACATGCTCTACCTGCCTCCGCGCTATGCCCACGACGGCATTGCCGAGGCGTCGCTGCAGGCCGACGGAAAACCTGCAGATTGCATGACATATTCCATCGGATTCAGGTCGCCTGCACAGGGGGAACTTGCCGCGGAACTGCTGCATCGCCTGGCCGAGTTCACTGAGGACGATCGCCATGAGGGTGATGAATCTGCCGCGGAAGAACTCGGCCGCAAGGCACGGCCCCGCCTGTACCGCG
This sequence comes from Polaromonas sp. P3_A5, assembly GCF_056403055.1. Taxonomy (NCBI): domain Bacteria; kingdom Pseudomonadati; phylum Pseudomonadota; class Betaproteobacteria; order Burkholderiales; family Comamonadaceae; genus Polaromonas; species Polaromonas sp. P3_A5. The sequence goes on along the minus strand of NZ_JBFUGF010000001.1, from coordinate 2,755,056 downwards.
ATGCGGGGCAGGCCGCAACCCCAACACCGGCCGCCATGCCGTCAGAGCTCACGGCCTTCGCCGGCCAGGCGGTTCTGGACGCGTTGAAAGATCCCCTGGCCGTGGCTTGCGCCCTGGGCGAATACATGACCGAACCCAAGCCTTCGGTATGGTTTGATGAGGTGGAGTGCGAGTGGGATGTCGATGCGGCGCGGCAGGGGAGTGCCGGCGTGCATCTCGACACACGCACGCGGATGATGTATGACAGCGACCATGTGTTTATCAATGGCGAAAGCTATCGCGCCAAAGGTGCCGATGCTGCCCTGATGCACCGCCTGGCCGACCAGCGCAGCCTGGCCCCCCGGGAGCTGCGCAAGGCTGGCGCATCTGCCATCGCGCTGCTGGGCGACTGGCACGACGCGGGCTGGTTGCGGCAGACGCTGCCTGCGGAAGACGACTGACCTGATTGCCAAACAGCCTGGAGACGTTTTATGGATACGGAAAAAACCAGTTCTGCCCTGCCGCCCGCCTTGCTGGAAGGCCGGTTTACCGGCCGCAGCGATTTCACGGAGTTGATCAGGAAGTCGCTTTCAGCGGCAGCCGCACAGGGGTGGCGTGAAATCATTGTGTGCGATCCCGATTTCGAAGACTGGCCCCTGGGAGAACGTGCAGTCGTTCAGGCGCTGAATGATTGGTCCATGACGGGCCGGAAATTCACGATGCTGGCAAAAAACTACGATGAAGTGGTCAGGCGGCACGCCCGGTTCGTCACCTGGCGGCGTACCTGGGCGCACATTGTGGAATGCCGTGCCAATGCGTCGGGTGCGGCGGACGATATGCCCAGCGCCTTGCTCGGCCCCGGCTGGGTCTTTGAGCGGCTGGATGTGCAGCGCTGCACTGGCATTGCCGGCTCTGAGGTTGCGAGGCGGGTGGCGTTGAGGGAGCGCATCAATGAGCGTTTGCTGAAAAGTTCGCCGTCGTTCCCCGCCACCACGCTGGGGCTTTAAGGCGGGCATTTGTGCGTCTGAGGGCGCTACAGGCCTGTAAAGGCTGGCTTAGGGTTTTCCGGCTTGCGTTCCCATTTGTAATATCCGGCATATAATTTAAAGCTGGGTAGAAAGAGCTCGAGTCCTTTCCCCGGTCAAAAATAACTTGAATTCCGGTTTGGGTTTTCTTTTGGCAATTTCCGGAAATTGTTTTCTTAAATATCATCAAGGATCGTAAAAATGAACAAGTCACTCGTTTTGGCAGCTATCGTTGCCGCTGTTGCTCTGGCTGCTTGCGGCAAGAAAGAAGAAGCTCCAGCACCAGCTCCAGTTGCTGCACCAGCTCCAGCCCCTGCTGCTGACGCATCGGCTCCTGCCGCTGCCGCATCTGCACCTGCATCGGCACCTGCTGCTGACGCTGCTGCCGCTGCTGCCGCTGCTACCGCCGCTCCAGCCAGCGCTGCGAAGTAATTCTTCAGCGAGTCGAAAAAAGCCGCCGCGAGGCGGCTTTTTTATGGGCGCTTGTTTGCCGCGATGGCCGGTATGCACCCGCATTGCAGGGCCCACGACCCTTCCTCAGATATGGATCCAGCGTGTGCCGACGTCGGGCCTGGCCACAATAATGTCTTCTGCGCCACAGCCCAGGGCCTCGGCCATCAGGGCTTGCACCAGCTCCGGCCGGTTGTTTTGCGCGCTGAGATGGGCTGCCACCAGGTGGCGTAGCCCCTGATGCATGACGCCGCGGGCGACATCCGCAGCGGCCGTATTGGAAAGATGCCCAAATTGGCCGCCCACCCGCCGCTTCAGGAATGCGGGATAGGACGATTGGGCCAGCATGTCGGAATCGTGGTTGCACTCCAGCATCAGGGCGTCGCAGCCCCCAAGGTGTTCCAGTACATGCGAAGTGGCATGACCGAGATCAGTGAGGATTCCCAGCTTTGCCGAGCCATCGGTGCAGCTGAGCTGCAAGGGTTCCCGGGCATCGTGGGGCACCGTAAAAGGCGTCAGCTGCATGCCGCCGAGGTCAATGGCTTTCCCGTCGCGCGCCTTGTGCAGCAACCCGTCAAAATCTGGTGCCCCTATGCCTGCGTGGGTGCCATGGCTCATCCAGACCGGGATCCGGTAGCGAAGCGACAGTGACCGCGCGCAACCGATGTGGTCACCGTGCTCATGGGTGATGAACACGGCGTGGATGTCTTCGGGTTGCAGGCCCGCCTCACCGAGCCTGTAGAGCAGGTGCTTGAGCCCCAACCCGCAGTCGACAAGAATGCGAAGCGGCGTGATCCCCGACGCTTCAACCAGTGTGGCATTGCCTGAACTGCCACTGCCCAGGCTTTTGAACCTCAGCACACCGGTATGGAATCTTCAGTCGGGATGAACAGGATCACGAACCGGGATTTACCGCAGATCGTCGGCAATCACCTGGATGATGCGCTGGGCATTGGCCGATGCTTCAGGGGCACCCTGGGCATTGAGGACCGACACCGTGGTGCTTTCACCCTGGCTCTTGACGGCGATACGGTACTTCAACGGCGGCACGGCGGCTGGCGAGCCGCTGAACAGCTTGCTGAAGAAACCGGGCTCGGTTTTGTTCACGATGGGCTCGACGTAGCGCACGAAGTAGGTTCCCTGGCTGCGGTCGCGGTCTTCAACCGTGAACCCGGTGCGGTCCAGTGCCAGTCCGACGCGGCGCCATGCACGTTCAAAGCCTTCGTCGATCTGCACGACGGGCTGGCTGTTGACAGTGGCGATCCGCGAGGTTTGTTTGTCTGCACCGGCGGCCACCAGGGCCTTCGATTGCTCTTGCGTGACACCCAGCTTGACCATCAGGCGGCGCAGGAATTCGGCTTCCAGCTCCGGGTCGGCAGGGCGGGGTTGCCACATGGTGCTGTCGCCGCCGGTGGAGCCGGCCTTGACGCCGGTCAGCACCTCGACCATACCGCGGTGGCTGACATAGATTTCGGTGCCGCCATCAGGGCGGCGCTCCAGCCGTGTGCGGAACTTGTCGCGTTCACCTGTGGAGTACAGGCTGTCGAATACTTTGCCGATAGTGTTGCGGATGAAATCCTGCGGGAGCTTGGCGCGGTTTTCAGCGTAATCGGTTTCCATGATGCCGAGGTTTTCCTGGTCCTGGGACAGCAGGAAGCCGCTCTCCAGCCAGAAATCGCGCACGGGCGTCCAGAGCTTGTCTGCCGGCCGGTTCACCACCAGCCAGCGCTGGCTTCCTGCGCGTTCGATGCGAACGTCGCCCACGGTCACTGCGGCTGTCTGCACGGCCTGTGTCGGCTGGCCAACCTGGTAGCTGCTGGCGGACACCGCCGTACCGGGCACCACATAACGGGTTTCGCGGCTGAGTTGTGTCAGGTCGGGAGGGATCGCCAGGGAAGGGGCTTTGGCGCCGCTGCTTTTGTAGTCGACGCGTTCGCCTTCCATCACATCCCTGATGGAAGAGCAGCCGGCGAGCAGGCTGAGGGCAACCAGTGCAGACACGGTTGCGGCGCTCCGGGCTTTGGAAAATGCAGGATGTGTTGGCAATATCTTCACTTGGGTTCCCTTAAAAATCAGATCAGGCAAATCAGATCAGGCCGCAGATGCGCAAGGCGCTTTCCACGGTGGCTTCATTCGATGCTTCCAGCGGCGTCATCGGCAGGCGCAACGTCCCACCGCAAAGACCCATGCGGGCCATGGCCCACTTGACGGGAATCGGGTTGGCTTCGACAAAGAGGTTTCGATGCAGCGGCAGCAATTTAAGTTGCAGCTCCATGGCGCGACGGGTGTCGCCGGCCACTGCGGCCACGCAGAGTTCATGCATGAGGCGGGGCGCGACGTTGGCTGTCACGCTGACATTGCCCTGGCCGCCGCAAAGCATCAGCGCCACCGCGGTCGGGTCGTCGCCTGAATACACGGCAAAGCCCTTGGGCACTTCCTTGATCAGCCACTGGGCGCGCTCGATATTGCCGGTGGCTTCCTTGATGCCGACAATGCCGGGCACCTGGGCCAGGCGCAGCACGGTGGCATGCGCCATATCGGCGACGGTGCGGCCGGGCACGTTGTAAAGCACGGTGGGGAGGTCGCCAACCGCTTCCGCAATCGCCTTGAAGTGCCGGTACTGGCCTTCCTGGGTGGGCTTGTTGTAATAAGGGACGACCTGCAGCTGGCAGTCCGCGCCAACGCCTTTGGCAAATTTGGCCAATTCGATGGCTTCGGCCGTTGAGTTGGCACCGCAGCCAGCCATGATCGGCACGCGCTTTTTGGCCTGCTCAACTGACACCCGGATGATTTCGCAATGTTCTTCGACATTGACGGTTGGGGATTCGCCGGTGGTGCCGACCACGCCGATGCAGTCGGTCCCTTCGGCAATGTGCCAGTCAACCAGCTTGCGCAGGGTGGGGTAATCTACGCTGCCGTCTTCGTGCAAGGGCGTTGCCAGTGCAACGATGCTGCCAGTAATGGGTTTCATGCTCTGCTTGTAAACGTTCGCGGCCATGCAGGTATCTGGGGTGTTCCGGCCTGAACAGCTTCAAGCCGGCCCCGGAAAAGGCCAATCCTGCATTCTACCCAGAGCCTAGGTCAGTCTATAGCGGGGTGGACCCCCTTCCGCGGTATGAAGGGGGGCGGATAAACCCGCAGTGGTGGCTGAGTCGCGGACGGCGGCGATGCGCTGGACAAAGCGTGGCGGACGCTCCTCAAAACCCTCCTCGAAGGCCACCACTTTCAGGCCCTGGCAGACCTGCAGCAATTCACCGGGACGCAGTAAAAAGTCGGGGCGCGAGGGTTTGCCTACCGTTTCATTGCCCTGCGTAAAAGTTTCGTAAATCAGCACGCCACCCGGCGCCAGGCTGGCCAGCAGCGTGGGCAGGAGCGGCCGCCACAGGTAATTGGTGACGATGACGGCTTCAAACTGTCGTCCTTCAAAAGGCCAGGGACCTTCCTCAATGTCGGCCACCACGGCTTCAACGGTTTGGGCGGGGCGCGTGGGAAGAGCTGATGCTATGAATTCGATAGCTGCTTGCGCAAGATCCACAAGGGCCAGAGGGTGATTTCGTTCATAAAACCAGCGGGCATGACGGCCATGGCCGCAGGCCACGTCCAGCACTACGCCGCGCTCAGGCACCAGGTGCGACCAGCGCTGCACCCAGGCGGAGGGTGGTTCCGTGCCATGCGCGGTACCGGTCATAGGGTTTTTCCGCCGGGCCGCCCCAAGGAAAAATGCGCCCCATAAGTGACATCAGGGGCAGCGCGCCGCAGGCTCGGAGTGACAAGCGTGGGGGCTGTATTCATGGTCTTACGTCATCTTTGAGCGCGGCGAGCGCCATCGCCTCGACCCGGCCCGGCGCGATCAGCTTGAGCCAGCGGCCCAGCTTGCCCTTGGCCGTCATGACCACCTCGCGTTCCCGGCGCGCCATGCCCTCAAGGATGAGCCGTGCGCATTCTTCCACGCTCATGGCGTCGTCTTCCTTCAGGCCGCTGGCACCGGCCGCCTCACCGGCCGCGTTGAAGCCGCGGTGGCGGATGCGGGTGGCGACCACGCCCGGGTAGGCCGTCGTTACGCTGACACCGGCCGTTTTAAGCTCGGCGCGCAATGCCTCGAAGAAGCCCGTCATGGCGAATTTGGTGGCGCTGTAGGCTGTGCGGCCCGGCACACCGATCAGGCCCGCCAGGCTGGAGACCGCCACGATGCTGCCGTGGCGCACTTTTAAGTAAGGCAAGGCGGCATGGGTGCACCAGACGCTGCCCCAGAGGTTGATGCGCATCAACTGTTCGTACCAGGCCAGGTCCTGGGCCTTGACGTCTTCAAAAAGGGCTTGCGCCGACATGCCTGCGTTGTTGATCAAGGCATCGATTTGCCCGAACCGGCCGATGGCGGCGGCCACCAGCTGGCGGCATTGGTCCTCTTGCGACACATCGGTTTTGACGGCCAGGGTCAGCGCCCCATGGGCAGCGCATTGGCCCGCAACCTCATTGAGCAGTGCTTCATTGCGCGCGGCCAGCACCAGCGCCACGCCGGCACCGTGGGTTTTGGCCAATTGCCGCGCCATTTCAGCGCCTATGCCGTCAGAGGCTCCGGTAATTACTATTGTTTTCATAGCTGCTTGCGCCCGTCCTGATTGGGCCGCAGCCCAAAACACACATAAAACCCCTGGGAAGGGCCTTGCGCTAGAAGCAGGCCCAGACCTGGTTGGCGAGTGTGAACAGGAAATCCGGCCGTGTGTAGAGGGCAAACACCCCCAGCGACGCGATGATCGCAAGCGTCCACAGGCCGATTCTTTTGGCCATCTCAGGCCCCTTGGGGCACGGCCGCGCGTGCAATCGGTGATTCACGCACCGGCAGGTTCACCAGCGCGGCAAACACGCCCAATGCAATCGCGATGTACCAGACGATGTCGTAGCTGCCCGTGCGGTCATACAAATAGCCGCCCAGCCAGACGCCCAGGAAGGAGCCGATCTGATGGCTGAAGAAGATAAAGCCGCCCAGCATCGACAAGTGCTGGATGCCGAAGATCTGCGCCACGACGGCGTTGGTCGGCGGGATGGTCGACAGCCACAGCAGGCCCATCAGGCTGGCAAAGATGTAAACGCTCAAGGGGCTCAGCGGTGCCGCCAGGAACACGGCGATCACGATGGCGCGCGAGAGATAAATCGTCGCCAGGATCTTGCGTTTGGCGATTTTCTGACCCAGCGAGCCCGCAATGTAGGTGCCGAACACATTAAAGAGGCCGATCAGCGCCAGCGCATAGCTGGCCACCTGGGGAGACAGGCCCTTGTCCTTGAGGTAGCTGGGCATGTGCACGCCGATGAACACCACCTGGAAGCCGCAGACAAAGTAACCCGCCATCAGCAATTGAAAGCTCGGGTACTTGAAAGCCTCGCGCAGCGCCTGAAGAATGGTCTGCTCGCGTTTGGCAGGCTGCCCGCCGGTAAAACCGCCTTCGCGCAGGCCCAATGCCAGCGGCGCAATCAGCAGCACCGCGCCGCTCAGCACCAGCAAAGCCTCTTTCCAGCCCAGGCTGCTGATCAGCAAACCTTCGGTCGGCACCATCAGGAACTGGCCGAATGAGCCCGCCGCCGCGGCCACGCCCATGGCCCACGAGCGTTTGTCGGCCGAAATATTGCGCCCGATCACGCCGTAAATCACGGCATACGTGGTTCCGGCCTGTGCGGCGCCAATCAGCACGCCGGCTGTCAGGGTGAACAGGAAACCGGTGGGCGACAGCGCCATGCCCACCAGGCCCAGCCCGTAAAGCAGAGCACCGCCCACGATCACGCGGAAGGCGCCAAAGCGGTCGGCCGCCATGCCGGCGAAGATGCCGAACACGCCCCAGGACAGGTTTTGCACCGCCAGCGCAAAGGCAAAAGTCTCGCGCGTCCAGCCCTGCGCCTGCGTGATGGGCTGCAGCCAGAGGCCAAAGCCGTGGCGAATGCCCATGGACAGCGTGACGATGGTGGCGCCGCAGATCAGCACCTGCAGCATGGAGAGTTTTTTGGTGTCGGTGGTCATGGGCGAGTCGCCTCGAGTGGCGAAAAAAGGAAAGGCCTGAGGCGGCCGGGAGGCTCTTTGCCGACTGTAACGAAAATGGCGAAACACTGCCGGGGCCGTCCTTCGTTCCCATCCATGAATCAGGTGAGCTGTATGTTTGTACAGTGACTTTTGCGGCCCCGACTACAATTGCGGCAATTCTTTCATCTGCCATGGCTGACAAACTACCCACCGAATATTCCGAAGGCTCGATCCGCGTGCTCAAGGGCCTGGAGCCCGTCAAGCAGCGCCCGGGCATGTACACCCGCACCGACAACCCCCTGCACATCATCCAGGAGGTGCTGGACAACTCCGCCGACGAGGCCCTGGCCGGCTACGGCAAGAAGATCAAGGTGACGCTGCATACCGACGGATCGGTGAGCGTTGATGACGATGGCCGGGGCGTTCCCTTTGGCCTGCACCCGGAAGAAAAGGTGCCGGTCATCGAGATCGTCTACACCCGGCTGCACGCCGGCGGCAAGTTCGACAAGGGCAAGGGCGGCGCCTACAGCTTTTCGGGCGGCCTGCACGGCGTCGGCGTGAGCGTGACGAATGCACTGTCCAAACGCCTGGAAGTCACCTCCTACCGTGAAGGTATGGTCGCCCATCTGGTGTTCTCCGGCGGGGACGTGACCGAGAAACTGCACCTGCGCAAAAACGGCGAGGGCGACCGCAAGACCGGAACCACCGTCCGCGCCTGGCCCGATGCCAAATACTTTGAATCGGCCGCGCTGCCCATGGCTGAACTCACGCACTTGCTGCGCAGCAAGGCGGTGCTGATGCCCGGCGTCACGGTGACGCTGACCAACGAGAAAACCAAAGACGTCCAGACCTGGCTCTACAAGGGCGGCCTGCGCGACTACCTGATGCAGACCCTGACCGGCGACCCGGTGATCCCGATGTTTGAGGGCGAAGGTTTTGCCGACGCTTCGCACGAGAGTTTTGCCGAAGGCGAGGGCGCGCAGTGGTGCGTGGCCTTCACCGAAGAGGGCCAGCCGGTGCGCGAAAGCTACGTCAACCTGATTCCCACCAGCGCCGGCGGCACGCATGAAAGCGGCCTGCGCGACGGCCTCTTCAATGCCGTCAAGAGCTTTGTCGACCTGCATTCGCTGCTGCCCAAGGGGGTCAAGCTCTTGCCCGAAGACGTTTTTGCCCGTGCCAGCTATGTCCTGAGCGCCAAAGTGCTCGATCCACAGTTCCAGGGCCAGATCAAGGAACGCCTCAATTCACGCGACGCGGTACGGCTGGTGTCCAGCTTTGTTCGGCCGACGCTGGAGCTTTGGCTTAACCAGCACGTCGATTACGGCCGCAAACTGGCCGAACTGGCCATCAAGGCCGCCCAAACCCGGCAGAAAGCCGGCCAGAAGGTCGAAAAACGCAAGGGCTCAGGTGTCGCCGTGCTGCCCGGCAAGCTGACCGACTGCGAAAGCCGGGATTTGGCGCACAACGAAGTCTTCCTGGTCGAAGGCGATTCGGCCGGCGGCAGCGCCAAGATGGGCCGCGACAAGGAAAGCCAGGCCATCCTGCCGCTGCGCGGCAAGGTGCTCAATACCTGGGAGGTCGAGCGCGACCGCCTGTTTGCCAACACCGAAATCCACGACATCGCGGTCGCCATCGGCGTCGATCCGCACGGCCCCAATGACACGCCCGACCTGAGCGGCCTGCGCTACGGCAAGGTCTGCATCCTGAGCGACGCCGATGTGGACGGCTCGCACATCCAGGTGCTGCTTTTGACCCTCTTTTTCCGCCACTTCCCCAAATTGATCGAATCGGGTAATGTGTATGTCGCCCGGCCGCCGCTGTTCCGGGTGGACGCGCCGGCCCGCGGCAAAAAGCCGGCATCCAAGGTGTATGCCCTGGACGAAGGCGAGCTGATTGCCATTTTGGACAAGTTACGCAAGGATGGCGTGAAGGAAGGCGCCTGGAGCATCAGCCGCTTCAAGGGCCTGGGCGAGATGAGCGCGGAACAATTATGGGAAACCACACTCAATCCTGACACCCGCCGCCTGTTGCCCGTGCAATTGGGCAACCAGGATTTTCTGCAAACCGAGACGCTCATCACCAAGCTGATGGGCAAAGGCGAGGCCGCAGCGCGCCGCGAACTGATGGAGTTGCACGGAGACAGCGTCGAGGTGGACGTTTGAGGCTTCTCCTGTCGTTTGCGCGTGTGATGGGCATCGTGGTACTGGTGCTTGCCGCATTCTGGGCGACGGTGGCACTTGCGCGCCATGAATTCATGGCCTCCGGCTTTGCTTTCGCTCTTGCCGCAGGTGGTTTGTGTTTGTCGATTTTTTCAGAGAAGGCCATCGCCAGAAAGAAGCAGCAGGCGGAGAAGGAGGTCACGTTGGAGGCGCTGCTGTTTAGCGACAGTGCGCTGGACGTGCCATTTCGCTGGTTTCGCTGGCTCTGTTTTGTCGTTGCGCTGTTGCTGATTTTTGGGGTAACGGGTTTGCTGGCAAGGGCGACCTGGCAGGAAGGGAAGTTGGTTCCCGTGGCCTTGCTGAGCAGTTTTGCTGTTCTATTGTTTGTGTACATTGGCAGTTTGTTTGTTTCAGGTTATGCCGCATGGCAATCCGGCAGCGCGTTGAAGGCGGATTTGCTGGGCCTGAGGCTCTGCGGCTTGCCCGCTATCGCCTGGAAGCATATTCGCGGTATCGACCTTAAGCAGTTTGAAGTCAAGGGGCAAAAGAAAGCCATCTTGATGTTGGCGCTTGATCCGGCGACGTTCAACGAGCTGAAATCTGCCTTGGTGCCGAGGTCGCTTCATTGGACGGGTCCCAAATTAAGGGAGAAGCCTGCGGTAGTAGAGTTTGGTTGCGATTTTTTAGGAAGAGACCCGGAGCTCGTCGTTCGGGCCGTCCAGTTCATCGCGGACAAATCAGGTGGGCGAAGGGTCAAGGGCTGGAACTACCTTGAAGCAATTGACGTGGCGGAGCAGCGAGAGCAAGCTGCTGAACTCCGCAGGGAGGCAAACCGCAAGAGTGACCTGCTGTTTGCCGAGCTGCAGCGAATGAACCGGTCGGGACCTGTTGATGAAAAAAGACTGGCGGAAATTGACCGTCAAATGCAGGCTGAACTCGAACGGATGAGTTCAGCGGCCAATGCAGAAGTAAATGCTTTCAAGCACAACATGAGTGCACTGGATGAGCGCCTGAAGCCGCTGAAATGGTTTTACAGGGGAATGGTGGTTTTGCTGATTGTCATGATTGGTGGGGCCGTTTTAAGAATTGTGCTCACACTGAAGTCCTGACTCGTGACGATGAATAACTTGATGTTTTACCGTTCCTGCAAGCTGACCTCGTGGTTCCGACGGCCTGAGGCCGACAGGTTTGCCTGGATGGTTGAGCAATCAACAATGGATTTCTTTTATGAAAATTTTTAGTGGCAAACCCAGGCTCTGGCCGGGTTTCTTTTTGAGCCTGCTAATGCTGCTGTCGCAGCAATCTGCCCATGCCGACATCTGGGGCTACGTGGACAAAGATGGCATTGCGCATTTTTCGGCTGTGCGGCTGGATGAGCGCTATGAGCTTTTCTTTCGTGGTGTTGAAAGTTTCAGCGCAGGCGACAACGTTGCCAAAAGCGGCAAAGCCGTCGGCAACGGCGCCAACCGGGCCACCGGTGTGGCCAATGCGCCGCCCAAGCTGCTTGCTTACTTTGATGTGTCCCCCAACTACAAGGCCGTCAAGCACCTGCTGCGCGAGGCTTCCGCCAAACACGGCATCGACTACGAGCTGCTGCAGGCACTGATCGCCACCGAATCCGGATTCAACGCCCAGGCCGTTTCGCCCAAGGGTGCGGTCGGGCTGATGCAGCTGATCCCGCCGACAGCGGAGCGCTATGGCGTACGGGCCACCAAGGATTCCACCATCCACAAAAGGCTCACCGATCCCAAGACCAACATCCGGGCCGGCTCCAGCTACCTCAGTGATCTGATTGCCATGTTTCCCGGCCAGCTCGAACTGGCCATCGCTGCGTACAACGCCGGCGAGGGCGCCGTTCAGCGTGCCGGCAACAAGATTCCGAACTATCCCGAAACCAAAAACTACGTCAAGACCGTGATGCAGCTCTATAACCACCTCAAGCCACCCAGCATGGCGTCCGGCGGCCGCGTTCGCATGGAAATGATGGGCGGGGCCACCGGCCGCGGCAACATGGTGTCACCCACGGTGGTGTCCACCGCCACGCCAGAGGCCTTGCCCGAGCCGTACTGAGGTCACAATGCGCCTTGTGTCCTGCCCGGCAGCCTGATAGACAGCTTTCCTTTTTTGTAACCCTGTGGCGGCCGCACCCGCGTGTGCCGGCATGCCTCACGCCACCTTACCCGCCAAGCCAAACTCAAGATGGATCTCTTTACACCGGACGCCGTAGCCCCGATCCCCGAACCCGCAGACCAGGATTCCCTGGCCGCGTACGCGCAGCGGGCTTACCTTGAATATGCCCTCAGCGTCGTCAAGGGCCGTGCCTTGCCCGACGTTTGCGATGGCCAGAAGCCGGTGCAGCGCCGCATCCTCTTCAGCATGTCGCGCATGGGCCTGGGTTTTGGCGGGGCGAATGGCGCGAGCGGTGCCAAGCCTGTCAAGAGCGCGCGCGTTGTCGGCGACGTGCTGGGCAAATACCATCCGCACGGCGACCAGGCGGCGTACGACGCGATGGTGCGCATGGCGCAGGACTTCAGCCAGCGTTATCCGCTGGTCGATGGACAAGGTAATTTCGGCAGCCGCGACGGCGACGGCGCAGCGGCCATGCGATACACCGAGGCTCGGCTGGCGCGCATCACGACGCTGCTGCTCGACGAGCTTGACGAAGGCACGGTCGACTTTGTGCCCAACTACGACGGCTCCTTTGAAGAGCCGCGCCAGTTGCCGGCACGCTTGCCCTTCACGCTGCTCAACGGCGCCAGCGGTATTGCCGTGGGCCTGGCCACTGAAATCCCCAGTCACAACCTGCGCGAAGTCGCCGATGCCTGCGTGGCGCTCATCAAGACGCCCAAGCTTGCGGACGAAGAGCTGTACGCGCTGATCGCCGGGCCCGACTACCCAGGCGGTGGGCAGATCATCTCGAGCGGCGCGGAAATCGCGGCGGCCTACAGCACGGGCCGCGGCTCGCTCAAGGTGCGTGCCCGCTGGAAGATTGAAGAACTCGCGCGCGGCCAATGGCAGCTGGTGGTGCAGGAACTGCCGCCCGGTGTCAGCACCCAGCGAGTGCTCGAGGAAATCGAAGAGCTCACCAATCCGAAAATCAAGGCCGGCAAAAAAGCCCTGAGCCAGGACCAGGTGCAGCTCAAGCAGACCATCCTGGCCGTGCTCGACGTGGTGCGCGACGAATCCAGCAAGGACGCCGCCGTGCGCCTGGTGTTCGAGCCCAAGACGAGCAAGATCAGCCAGTCCGAGCTCATCAACACCCTGCTGGCCAACACCAGCCTGGAAAGCTCCTCGCCCATCAACCTGACCATGGTCGGGCTGGACGGCAAGCCGACGCAGAAAAACCTGCGCCAGATGCTGACGGAGTGGATCGAGTTCCGCCAGACCACGGTGCAAAAACGATCGCAGCACCGGCTCGACAAAGTGCTGGCCCGCATCCACATCCTCGAGGGGCGGCAACTGGTGCTGCTCAACATCGACGAGGTGATCGCCATCATCCGCCAGTCGGAAGAGCCCAAGCCCGCATTGATAGAGCGCTTCAAGCTCAGCGAAATCCAGGCCGAGGACATTCTTGAAATCCGCCTGCGCCAACTGGCACGGCTTGAAGCCATCAAGATCGAGCAGGACCTGAAAAACCTGCGCGAAGAGCAGGGCAAGCTCGAGGAAATCCTGGGCAGCCCGGCGGCGCTCAAGCGCCTGCTGGTCAAGGAAATCGAGGCCGACGCCAAGCAATTCGCCGATGCGCGCCGCACGCTGATCCAGGCCGAGAAAAAGGCCGTGCTCGAAGTCAAGGTGCTCGACGAGCCGGTGACCGTGGTCATCAGCGACAAGGGCTGGGTGCGCGCACGCAACGGTCACGGACATGACCCGGCAGGCTTCGCCTTCAAGGCGGGCGACGGGCTTTACGGTACCTTCGAATGCCGCACCATCGACACGTTGCTGGCCTTCGGCTCACGCGGCCGCATTTATTCGGTGCCGGTGTCATTGCTGCCCGGTGCGCGCGGCGACGGCCAGCCGCTCACCACCCTGATCGACCTGGAGTCCGGCACGCAGCTGGTGCATTATTTTGCGGGCCCGTCCAATGCCGCATTGCTGCTGAGCGCCAGCGGCGGCTACGGCTTCCTCGCTACGGTCGAGAACATGACGTCGCGCCTCAAAGCCGGCAAGGCCTTTATCAGCTGCGCTGAAGGTGAAACCATTTGCAGGCCTTCGCATGCCGCCTTCACCAGCGCATCGGCGCCCTTGGTGCCGGCCACGCATGTGGCTTGCGCCTCGACGGGCGGCCGCATCCTGACGTTTGAAATCGCGGAACTCAAGATGCAGGCCGCCGGCGGGCGCGGCCTGATGCTGATCGACCTCGAAGCCAAAGACACTTTGGCTGGTGCAGCCGCCTACACGCGCAGCGTGAAGATTGAAGGCATTGGCCGCGGCGGCAAGGCGCGTGAGGAAACGCTGGAAATCCGCAGCCTGAACAATGCCCGTGCGGCGCGCGCGCGCAAGGGCAAGGCGGCCGACCTGGGCTTCAAACCCACCGGCATCAGCCGCGTTGAGTAAAACTGACTGAAGGTCATAACTGGCGGGCGCAAGCAGCTATTGATTTAATAGCAAGATGCTGCGCTCACCGGTCTGGTCAGCAGCTATTCAGCAATCAAGCTGCCAAGAGCAGATCAAGCTTTTTCAGGCCCGCCACCGTCTCCAGGCAGGCTTGCGCCACTTCCTTGCCCTTGGTCAGGAAATGTTCCGTGAAGAATTTTCGGTGTTCGTCATGCTCATGAAAATGCTGCGGCGTCAGCACCGCTGAAAACACCGGCACGCCGGTTTCCAGCTGGATACCCATCAGCGCGCTGATCACCGCATCGGCCACAAACTCGTGACGGTAGATGCCACCGTCCACCACCAGCCCGCAGCAGACCACGCCTGCATAACGGCCCGACTGTGCGAGTTTTTTCGCGTGGAGCGGAATCTCGAACGCGCCGGGCACTTCAAACGTGTCGATGGATTCAGCGCCCACGCCTTGCCGGGCCATCTCGGCCAGGAAGGCGCCGCGGCCCTGGTCCACGATGTCTTCGTGCCAGGACGACTGGATAAAGGCAAAACGTGCCTTGTGGGAGGAGCCGCTGGAATGGTTGGTGGAAACGGGGAACTGGGTTGACTGACTCATGGATGGCCTCTGTTGGGTGTTACCAGAATCAGGGCGCACGAGCCTGCGGCTTTGCGCGTGGACACGCGGACGACCGCAGCGCAGAACGCGCCCAGTCGTAAACGCCCACGGCACAGCCGTAAACATCGCGCTCTCTTTCATCCGGACTGTGACCGTCGGCTTCGGAGTTGAACCGAATCTGCTGACCCTGGTTGCCATATGAGGCACGGCAACCAGGCGCTCGCGGGCTGATGCAGTTGCCTGCAAACACCGCCGGTGGGGAATTTCACCCCGCCCTGAGAACGCTGCCCCGGCAAAATGACCGGGGCGAAGTGAATTTTATGGTTTGCGAGAAACCTTTGCCGGGCGGGTGAATGCCCTGGCCTTCGCCAGCTCAGAGGAGGGTACTCAGCGAGGTCCAGTAGCTGTCCATCAGCTTTCTTGCGTCTGCAATCGCTTTTTCCTTGCTGGTTCCGCTGGGGATTCGCATGATCAGTGCAAATTCGACCAGCTTGTCTCCAATGACCGAGAACCTGCTGATGCCCAGCGTGTTCAGTACAGAGGCGTCCGGTGAGACCTGAAAGTCCGCCGTCGGGAAGCAATGCGAGCCAATCCTGTTGGGCACCAGGAGTTCAATGGACTCACCAAACGGGCCGGTCAACCTGGAGAAGGAAAACGGCGCGCCGCGGGATGACTTGACCTGTAAGTCGGCCGCAGCACGCAGACCGCTTGCGTTGCTTCTCATATTGGAAGGAAGCTCTGTCACCACGATCGCGGCAATCGGGGGAGCCAGATCTCCCGGGGAAAGCAGCACATAGTGATCAGTGACCCCGCGCGATTTGTCGTTCAGGAAAAGCTTGACGTGCGTTCGTTCCAGTTCGGGAAGCTGCGGCACGGCAATTTGAAACCCCGCGTCCTTCAGGATGATTTTTCGGGTGGACTTGATGGTCGCTTCGTCTGCATTGCGCACCATGAGGTTTCCGCCTCCGCCGTTGCAGGGCTGGAGCGATAAATTCCAGACAGACCTGATGTCGTTGGCTGCACCCGCAGGAGCTTGGGCAACTGCCAGCGGGGGACAGGCCAAAGCCAGGTACAGGACAGACATCCCGAGCTTGGCGAGTTTGCCGAAATGCCGCTTTTCCTTGTTCATGGTGAATACTTTCAGAAAGTCGGCTTCCGTGCAAACTTCGTTGCACTTGCCATGAAGAAGGTTCTGCTGGAAGTCAAATTCAGGCCGGGGGTACAAAGCTCCGGCCTGACGTCTTGTCTCACTCGACTTCAGCAACCAGGTCGATCTCGACGCAAGCGCCCATGGGAACCTGGGCCACGCCAAAGGCGCTGCGTGCATGCTTGCCGGCGTCGCCGAAGACTTCTGCAAACAACTCGCTGGCGCCATTGGTCACCAGGTGCTGCTCGGTATAGTCGCCGGTCGAGTTGACCAGGCTCATGAGCTTGACGATGCGCTTGACCTTGCCCAGGCCGACGGCGGCTTCGAGTGTGCCCATCAGGTCGATGGCGACCGAGCGCGCGGCGGCCTTGCCTTCTTCTGTCGTCATGTTCTTGCCGAGCTGGCCGACGAGGGGCTTGCCGTCCTTCTTGGCGATGTGGCCGCTCAGGAACACCAGGTTGCCGGTCTGCACGAAGGGCAGGTAAGCTGCCAGGGGCGTTGCCACGGTTGGCAGGGTGATGTTCAGTGCTTTCAGCTTGTCGTAGGCGCTCATGGTGATCCTTTTGGTGAAGAAAAATGGCACCAGCCCAATGAATATAAGCGCGAGCAGCTATTGTTTTGATAGCGAATAAAGCGGCGCGGCCGGCTGGTAGTGCAGGGAATTGTAGGATGGTGCCCGGGTTCCGGAGGCCTTTGGGGTCATGAAAGGAAATGATGGAACGGCGCAGGGCCTGCGCGGCTTGTCCCGCGCCCCCTTTCACCGTTCCACATGCCGGCGTCACTCGGGCTTGATGCCGGCCTTTCGCACCACAGCACCCCAGCGGTCTACTTCGTTGCGCATGAAGGCACGCAGTTCGTCGCGTGTCGAGCCTTTCAGGTCAATGCCCAGGGTGGTGAGGCGCTCGCGCGTGGAAGGGTGCGCCAGCGCCGCCACCGCTTCGCTGCGCAGCCGCTCGACGATCTCGATCGGCGTGGTGGCCGGCGCCACCAGCGCCCACCACTGGTTGAACTGCATGCCCTCGATGCCGGCTTCGCGCGCGGTCGGCACGCCGGGCAGGGTAGCCAGGCGCGCATTGCCGGTCACCATCAAGGCAGAGATCCTGTTCGCGCCCAGCAGCGAACTGCCGCTGGCCATCGTGGCGAAATGCGCGTCCACCTGGCCGGCTGCGACGTCGGTGAGCGCGGGTGCGGAGCCGCGATAGGGAATGGCGTTGACCTTGATCCCCGTGGCGCCGGCGAACAGTTCGCTGGAAAGGTGGCTGATGGAGCCATTGCCGCTGTGGGCCAGCGCCAGCGGCACCTTGCTGCCCCGGTAGTTTTTGAGGAAGCCCTTGATGTCGCCATTCTTGTACTGCGCGCCGCCGGCAAACAGCAGCAGCGGCGAGGTGCCGACCATGGACACCGGCGTGAAGTCGCGCAGCAGGTCGTAGGGCATCTTGTTGAACACGGCCGGCGCAATCGCATGCGGCAGCTCGACGATGGCGAAGGTGTAGCCGTCAGGCGCGGCCTTGGCCGCGGCTTCGGTGCCGATGCGCCCGGAAGCGCCGGAGCGGTTGTCGACCACCACGCTTTGCCCCATGGTTTCGCCCATGCGCTGGGCAATCGCGCGGGCGATGGCGTCGGTGCTGCCACCGGGCGCCCAGGGCACGATGAGGCGGATGGGTTTGTCGGGGTAGGCGGCATGGGCGGTTCCCGCCAGGGTGGCGCAGGCCAGAAGCAGGGGGGGGAGCAGTCGGGTCTTCATGGTGAAAAATTCCTTTGCGGGCTGAAGAAAAAGGAGTCGTGTGGTCAAGGGATGGGGTTAAAGGTGTCGCGGTCGCCTTTGGCCGTGAGCAGCAGCAAGGCGTGTTCTGATGCCTGTACTTGGCCGAGTGCGCGTAGGTGCGCCAGCGCACTGAGGCAGGCGCCGGCGCAAAGCTCCACCCACAGGCCTTGCGCCGCGAGTCGGGCGCTGCCCTCAATGGCGCCGGCATCATCAATGGCCACGGCGCCGCCGCCTGACTGCTGCACGGCCAGTTGCTGCTGCAGCGTGACGGTGCTGCCGCCTGTTGAAAATTGTGCCGTCTGGCCGTTAAATTCCGATTGCAGTGGCGCACCCTCGAGTACGCGGGAAAGGCGGGGGAACGGCTCAACGGCCCACAGCCTGGGCATGTGCCCGATGAGTTTCGCCTGGTGCAAATCACGCAGTGCGCTGTAAATGCCCCAGAGCAGGTCGCCGCGCGCAGTGGGCACCAGCACGTGGTCCGGCACGCAGCCGCCGGCGACAAATTCGAGCGCCACCGCGCGGTAGCCTTCCACGCCAAAGGCCGGGCTGCCGACCGCGGGCACGCTGTAGTTGGTGAGCGCAAATGCGCCGTCCTGCTCGACCCGCCGGCGTACATGGCTCCAGCGGTCAAAGCCGTGGTCGAACACCACGCGCCGGGCGCCCAGGTGATGGAGGGCTCGCGCAAAAGGCGCCGGCATGTCGCGGTAGGTGGCGATTTCGCAGGGCAGTCCGGCCGCGGCGCAATAGGCTGCTGCCGACACTGCTGCGTTGCCGCTGGAAGCCAGCACCACGGTCTGTGCGCCTGCGTCCAGCGCCCGACTGACGGCCTGTACCGACATGCGGTCTTTGTGCGAGCCGGTGGGGTTCATGCCCTCGTGTTTGGCGCTGAGCTGGCGCAGGCCAAGCTCGCGCGCCAGGCGCGGCAGGTCCAGGCAAGGCGTGTCGCCTTCGCCCAGGGACACGCCGTGGGTGTAAGGCAGCCAGTCTCCCCACTTATAACCTGTACTGGCAGTTTTCAGTGTTTGGGGCAGCCCGGTGTAAACGGCTTCCAGGCTGGCGGGCGTACCTTGCGCCGCGCAGTGCGGGCAGCCGGTGGGCAAATCCTTCAGCGGGTATTTACGGGCGCAGAGGATGCAGCGCAGCCCGGTCATCCGGGGATTGCGGCTGATGGCGTTCCATGCCTGAGGGCTTGGAAGGGATTCGGGGAAAACAGGATTCATGGGCAGATGGTACGAAGACCGTGGCCTCTCATGCATCGCTTGTTTGCGATTTAAAATAAGTAAAACTTATAGGAAGAAGCCATGGCTGAAGCCAGTGCACGTCAGATTGAGGTGTTCCGCATGGTCATGCGGCTGGGCACCGCCAACCGCGCGGCGGCGGCGCTGCACGTGAGCCAGCCGGCGGTCACGCAGCTGCTGCAGCAGCTCGAAGCGCGCGCCGGGCTCAAGCTGTTTGACCGGCCCAAAGGCAAGCTCACGCCCACGCCGGAGGCGCACGCGCTGATGGAAGAGGTTGAGCGGGTCTACGAAGGCCTGGAAGCCGTACAGCGAAAAATCGTGGCCCTGCAGTCGCATGAAGACACCGTGCTGCGCATCGGTTCACTGCATGCCATGGCCGCCAGCGTGATGCCCTGGGCGCTGGCGGAGTTCCAGCGCAGCTATCCACGCACGCGTTGCCTGCTGCTGGTCGACAGCTCGAAAGTGCTGCGCGAGGCGTTGTTCCAGGGGGCGGTGGACCTGGCTTTCCTGGGCGACGAGGCGGACACCAGCGGCCTGGTGTCTTCGCTTTTTTACCAGGTGCCTGCGGTATGCGTCATGCCCGCGGCCCACCCGCTCGCGCGCAAGCAGGTCCTGCAGCCCAGGGATCTCGCAGAAGTGCCGCTGGTCGGCCTGTCCGCCTCGGATACAGCCCAGCGCCGGCTGGAAGCCGCATTTGCACAGGCGGGTGTGCAGCCGCGCTTTGTGGTTGAAACACCTTACAGCGCAACGCAGTGTTCGCTGGTGCTGGCCGGGGCCGGGCTGGCAGTTACCAATCCGCTGGTGGCGCGTGAATATGTGGCGCTGGGCCTGCGCAGCGTTCCGCTGGCGGCTGATGTGTCGTTCAGGGCCTTGCTGGCTTTCAAGCCGCGCCAGGCGCAGTCGGGTGCCGCGCAGGAGTTTGTGAGCCTGTGCCGGCGCTGCCTGGCACGCAGCCTGCCGGAGGGTTCGCTGCTGGAAGAGCCGACAGCTTCGCGCAAGCCCCTCAGTTCCCGGCGCTTGCCACCGGCTCCACCGTAACGGCCACGTCCAGGATGTGCTGTGCGCCGCCGCGTATCACGCCGCGCATGGGCGATACATCGAGGAAGTCGCGGCCGATGGCCAGCGTGACGTAATCTTCACCCGGCGCGCGGTTGTTGGTGGGGTCGAAGTCGAGCCAGGCGCCCAGGCCGGGGCAGTACACCGAAGCCCAGGCATGCGAGGCGTCGCTGCCCACCAGCCGTGGCTGGCCGGGCGGTGGCGTGGTGAGAAGGTAACCGCTGACATAACGCGCCGGCAGGCCCATGGCGCGGCAGCAGGCCACCATGATGTGCGCGAAATCCTGGCACACCCCCTTGCCCAGCTTGAGCGCCTCGAGCGCCGGCGTGTTGACTTCGGTGCTTTCGCTTTCGTAGGTCATGGCGCTGTGAATGCGTTCCATCAGGTCGCGCGCCGCCTCGGGCAGCGGCCTGCCAGGCAGGAAGCTGGGGCGGGCAAATTCAATGAAGGCATCGTCGCGCGGCACATAGGGCGAGGCGAAGAGGAATTCGGAGGCGCTGTCGTAGGCCGCGCCGGCGCGGTAACGGAACTGTTCGCGCACCTGCTCCCAGGCGGGCGATGCAGGCTTGCCGGTGGACAGCGTCGCTTCTGATTGCAGCGGGTTGAGGGCCGACGTGGAGACGATGCTGTCGGCCACCACGGTGAGGCTCTCATGTGCCGCCTGCAGGGAGAAGTAGGTGCGCGTGTTGCCGTAGACGTCTTCGGTTTCGCGCAGCTGGACCGGTTCGGGATTCACCCGCAGCGCATAGTCCAGCAGGGTCTGGCCGTTTCGGCTGGCGGGCTTGAGGTGCACAACATGGTGCGCGTTTTCCACCACAGGGGCATAGCGGTAACGGGTTTCGTGAACGACGTGAAGCAGCACGGGAAAACTCCTGGGGCCTCAGGCGCCTAAGCTCTGGCTGGCCGAAGCCGCGTGGCTGAAGTAGCGGCGGCTCAAGGTGTCTGACAGCTCCAGCGCGGCATCGCAGCACTGCTCGAGCAGCTGCACCAGCCGCCCGTCATGTTGCTCGCCGTTTTCATCTTCGCCTTCGCCGGTGCGGGCTGGGACCTCCTGGCACAAATCAGCCAGCGCCCAGCTGCCGGGGTCGGGCAGTTCCATCGCCAGGTCGGGCATGTCGCCCGGCGCGCTGCCCGCCAGCTTGGCAAGGCGCCCGCGCAGGGTCTGCACCACCCAGCCGAGGGAGCGCGGGTTGTCGCGGTCCAGCACCAGCAGATCAAGCAGCGCCGGGATGTCGCGGCGCTGCTGGTATTGCGCGTGGAAGGTGATAGTGCTGTCGAACAGCGCCACCATGGCGTTGAAGCCGCCTTCCTCAAAGACCGATCCGGTTTCGAAACCGCGCACCAATGCGCCCGCCAGGGTGTTGAGCCGTTCAATCAGCCGCCCCAGACTCAAGAGGCGCCAGCCGTCGTCGCGTGTCATGCGGTCAGTTTGCGCACCCGTCATGGCTGAGAGGAAACCGCTGGCTGACTCGAGCGCCCGCAGCGCCTCGACGGAAGAATATTCGAGCAGATATTGGCTGGATTGGCTCTGGCTTTGCCCACCCTGACTTTGGGTCTGGCCCACGGCGCTGAACGATGAGCAGCGCTGGAAGAAGTCGGTCTCGGTGCGCACGATCATGTGCCATTGTTCCTGTGACAGGCGTTCGCGCACGGCAGATGCGGCGCTCTTGAGCGCCCGCAGGTTAAAGCCGACGCTGGCGGCCTGTTCGGTGTCGGCCAGGTTGGCGATCAGCGCGCGTTCGAAGACACGGCGCGCATGCGTGGCCGGCGGCACGGTGTCCAGCACCAGCGCATTGCCGACGGCCATGCTGGTCAGCCAGGCCAGCAGCGGCTGCGAGGTCTGGTCCTCGCCGCCCAGGCATTGCAGCGTGATCTGCGCCAGGCGCGTGGAGTTTTCGGCGCGCTCGGTGTAGCGGCCCAGCCAGAAAAGGTTTTCGGCCGCGCGGCTGGTTACTGGTGGGCGGTGGCGCAGCGGTGCTGCGGCCCAGGCAGGCGCCGGCTGTTCGGTGCGCGGCGCGGTGGTGTGTTCGGCCGCCGCCATGGTTGCGGAGGGGTCGCCCAGCACCCACACGTCGGCACTGCTGCCGCCGTGCTGCATCGATGACATGTTTTCGTTCTTGCCCGCCAGCCGTGCCAGGCCGCCCGGCAGCACCTGCCAGGAGCCGTTGCCGTCGGCCACCGCAAACACGCGCAGCATGGCCGAGCGCGGGGAAATCCGCTCGCCCTGCCAGGTCGGCGTTTGCGGCAGAGGCAGGTAAGCCTGCACGGTGAAGTCTTCGCCCCGGCGAACAATGCGGCCAGCCCATTCGTCCAGCGCGCGACGCGACAGGGTATGGCCGATGACGGATTCCATGCCGGTGCCCGGATAGGTCGGCTTGATCACGCAGGTCTTGAGCTGGCTCAGCACGTCCTGCATCACCGCCTGCTCGCCGCACCACCAGGTGGCCAGCGAGGGCAGGGCCAGGGTTTCACCGAGCAGGTGCTCGGAGAGCGCGGGAAGAAAGCCGAGCAGCGCGCTTGACTCGAGGAAGGCCGAGCCCGGCGTGTTGACCACCAGCACATTGCCCGCGCGTATCACCTGCAGCAGGCCGGGCACGCCCAGTGTGGAGTCCGAGCGCAGTTCCAGCGGATCGAGAAATTGGTCGTCCAGGCGCTTGAGCAGCCCGTGCACACGCTCCAGGCCGCGCAGGGTTTTCAGGTAAAGCTTGTCATCGCGCACCAGCAGGTCGCTGCCCTCGACCAGGGTCAGGCCCAGGAAGCGCGCCAGGTAAGCATGCTCGAAATAGGTTTCGTTGTAAGGCCCCGGCGTCAGCAGTACCACGCGGCTTTCCTCGTCGCTGTCCGTCGGGCTCATGGCTTTGAGGCCATCCACCAGCGCCTTGTACGACGCGGCCAGCCGCTCGACCTTCATTTCGCGGAAGGCTTCGGGGAACAGCAGTGAAATCGTCAGGCGGTTTTCGAGCAGATAGCCCAGGCCCGAAGGCGCCTGCGTGCGCTGCGACACCACCGACCAGCGGCCGTCGGGGCCGTGGGCGATGTCGAAGGCGGCAATGTGCAAATAGGTGCCGCCGGCCGGCTGCACGCCCTGCATGCCGCGCAGGTAACCCGGGTGGGCATGCACCAGCGCGCTGGGCAGCAGGCCTTTGGATAGCAGCTCCTGCGGGCCGTAGATGTCGGCCATCACGCGGTCCAGCAGGCGGGCGCGCTGCTGGATACCGGTCTCGATCTGCGCCCAGTCAGCGGGCGAAACCATCATGGGGAACAGGTCCAGCGACCAGGGCCGCTGCGGGCCATTGGCGTCGGCATAGACGTTGTAGGTCACGCCGTTGTCGCGGATCTGGCGGCGCAGGTTGGCGGTGCGGTGGTTCAGGTCGTAAAAGCCGTCGCTGCCGAGGAAGTTGAAAAAGCGCGTCCAGTCGGGCGACAGCGCGTCGTCCGTCCCCGCCGCCGGGGCGTCGGGCCGGGCGGGGGCGGTTTCAGGGGGGCTGCCTGCGGCCCGCAGCGCGGGCTGTGCCGGCGCGGCCGTTTCTACAGGTGCTGGGCCCTCGGACGCACGGCCCCGCAACTCATCGAAATGCCCCGCCGCCGCATGAGGCGCCAACGCGGCAGCCAGTGCGCAGGGAGATTCAAGCGACTGGGCGGCAAAAAGTGACTGAGTGTTATTTTCCACGTGGGTGCAAGTATGCCTGCGGCCCATCCCCTGCAAGGCTCAAGGCGGGTTCAATGCGCGGCCAAATGGCTATTTATGCCGCCTGTGCATGCAAATGTTGCAGCCATAAGACAGCCGTTAACGGTACGGGGAGGCGCTTCGCCCGGGGCTTTCAAGCCCCGGGCCGCCGCCGTCGGGCCGTAATCAGCGCAAATCGAGCGTGAACGGGAACTCCCGGCTGGGCTGCGCCGGCGCCACGCGCATCTTGCCCGGGGTGTGGCCCATGCGGAAAAAGCGCGTGAGGCGGCGGCTTTCGGCCTCGTATGAATTGACCGGCAGCGTGTCATAACTGAGCCCGCCCGGATGCGCCACATGGTATTGACAACCGCCCAGCGAGCGTTCCATCCAGGTGTCGACGATGTCAAACGTGAGCGGCGCATGCACGCCGATGGAAGGGTGCAGGGCCGAAGGCGGGTTCCAGGCCTTGTAGCGCACACCGGCTACATATTCGCCGACGCGGCCGGTGCTTTGCAGCGGCAATGCCCGGCCGTTGACGGTGACGACATAGCGGTTGTCATTGAGGCCCGTCACATGCACTTCGACGCGTTCCAGCGATGAATCCACATAACGCACGGTACCGCCGGCCGAGCCTTCTTCGCCCATCACATGCCAGGGCTCCAGCGCACTGCGCAGCGTCAGCTCAATGCTGTTGGCCTTGACTTGCCCGATAAGCGGGAAGCGGAACTCGAAGTGCGGTTCGAACCATGCCATGTCGAAGCCGTAGCCGGCCTCACGCAACTCGGTCAGCACGTCTTCAAAATCCATGCGGATAAAGCCCGGCAGAAGGAAGCGGTCGTGCAGCTCGGTGCCCCAGCGCGTGACACGGCCGTGGTAGGGCTTGTTCCAGAAGCGCGATACCAGCGCGCGCAGCAGCAATTGCTGAGCAATGCTCATGCGCGCGTGCGGCGGCATTTCAAATGCGCGCAGCTCCAGCAGGCCCAGGCGCCCGGTGGCGGAGTCGGGCGAGTACATCTTGTCGATGCAGAACTCGCTGCGGTGCGTGTTGCCGGTGACGTCGACCAGGATGTTGCGCAGCGTACGGTCCACCAGCCAGGGCGGCATGTCGGCGCCATACTTCTTGCGGTTGTTTTCGATCTCGCGCAGGGCGATTTCCAGTTCGTACAGCTGGTCGTTGCGGGCCTCGTCCACACGCGGTGCCTGGCTGGTCGGGCCTATGAACATGCCCGAGAAAAGATAGCTCAGCGACGGATGGTTGTGCCAGTAGGCGATCAGGCTGCCCAGTACCTCGGGCTTGCGCAGGAAGGGGCTGTCGGCGGGCGTCGCGCCGCCCAGCACGAAGTGGTTGCCGCCGCCGGTGCCGGTGTGGCGGCCGTCGGTCATGAATTTCTCGGCCGACAGGCGCGTTTCATGCGCGATCTTGTAGAGAAATTCAGTGTGCTCCACCAGCTCGCCCCAGTTGTAAGCCGGGTGGATGTTGACTTCAATGACGCCGGGGTCGGGCGTGACCTGCAGCATCTTCAGGCGCGGGTCGCGCGGTGGCGGGTAGCCTTCGAGCACGATGCTCACGCCCAGCGACTGCGCCGTTGCTTCCACCGCGGCCAACAGGTCGAGGTAGTCTTCGAGCCTTTCCATGGGCGGCATGAAGACGTAGATCGCACCGGTTTCGCCACGGCCCGACTTGTTGGCCTTGCTGTCCGGGTCGGCCTTGGGTTTGTCTTTCGGGCCATTGGCGCGGGATGGGTCTCGTACTTCCACGCAGAGCGCGGTGCGCGTGAGCCAGGCGGCCGATTCAAAGGGCTTGGGCGCGCGATCGTCGGCAGGCGTTGTTGCCTCAGCGGCCGGCTTGCCATTCAACCCGTCCGTACCGTTCGTTCCGTTGTTTCCCAGCGGACGGAACTGCAGAATGCGGCTGGCTTGCGACAGCGCGGTGTTGCCCGTCATGTAGCGCGCCATGTATTGCGCGAGCGAACTGGCGCTGCCGCCCGCGGATGCGGCCGCCGGTGTGGCGCCGCGGGCTGCGCTGAAGCTGCCGTTGTAGCGCGCCGCCAGTGCGGAAGCCGCCGGCAGGTCCTGTCGCGGGGCAAACGGATCGGACTCGATCATGTAAGGGTAGTCGGTCTTGGACACCCAGGGCACCGAATCCAGCGGCAGGCGGTAGCCCATGGGCGAGTCGCCCGGCATCAAATACATGCGCTCTTCGCGGAAGAACCAGGGGCCGGTGGTCCATTTGGGCCCACTCAGCGCGGGCGAGGCGCCTGCGTTTCGTTGCTTGAGTTGCTCCTTGGTTTGCAGCGGCAGCACATAGCCCACGACGGAATCCAGGCCCTGCATGAAGACGCGGCGCAGGCGTTCGCGCTCCATGGCGTCGTCCAGCTTCGAATCAAATGGGTCGACATTGACTGGCAGCCGGCGTTCGCGCCAGAGGTAGTACCAGGTATCTTCATAGCCTGGCGTGATGTAGGTGGTGGCCAGGCCCAGCTTGCCCGCCAGTGTCTGCACAAAACGCTGCGCGTCGGCGCTGGTGTAGTTGCAGGGCTGGCGCTCGTCGGCGAAGAGGCTCGGGTTTTGCCAGATCGGCTGGCCGTCCTTGCGCCAGAAAATGCTGAGTGCCCAGCGCGGCAATTGCTCGCCCGGGTACCACTTGCCCTGGCCGAAATGCAGGAAGCCGCCTTCGCCATATTCGGCGCGCAGCTTTTGCACGAGTTCGGTCGCATAGCCGCGTTTGGTCGGGCCCAGCGCGTCGATGTTCCATTCGGCCGCGTCGCGGTCGGTGGTGGCCACAAAGGTCGGCTCGCCGCCCATGGTCAGGCGCACGTCACCGGCCGCCAGGTCTTTGTCGACCTTTTCGCCGAGCGCCAGCACCTCCTGCCATTGCTCCTCGGTATAGGGCTTGGTCACGCGTGGTGACTCGTAAATGCGCTGCACCGCCATGTGGTGCTCGAACTCGACTTCGGATTTGTCGACGCCGCCTTCGACCGGCGCTGCGCTCGACGGCTCGGGCGTGCACGCCAGCGGAATGTGGCCTTCGCCGGCCATCAGTCCCGAGGTCGGGTCCAGGCCGACCCAGCCGGCACCGGGCAAAAACACCTCGCACCAGGCGTGCAGGTCGGTGAAATCGGCTTCGGCGCCGCTGGGGCCGTCGATGGATTTGACGTCGGCTTTCAGCTGGATCAGATAGCCCGAGACAAAACGCGCGGCCAGGCCCATGTGCCGCAGCAGCTGCACCAGCAGCCAGCCGGTGTCGCGGCAGGAGCCGCAGGCCAGGCGCAGCGTTTCTTCAGGCGTTTGCACGCCGGGCTCCATGCGAATGGAGTACTTGATGTCCGACTGGAGGCCCTGGTTCAGACCCACCAGGAAGTCGATGGTGCGCTTGGGCGTGCGGTCGATTTTTTCAAGGTAACGCTTGAGCAGCGGTGTGGCTGGCTGGGTGGCCAGGTAGGGTGCCAGTTCGCGGGCCTGCAGTGCGTTATAGGTAAACGGGAATTCTTCGGCAGCCGGTTCCAGGAAGAAGTCAAACGGGTTGAACACCGCCATTTCCACCACCAGGTCCACCGTGACCTTGAACTCGCGTGTCGGCTCGGGAAACACCAGCCGGGCCTGGTAATTGGCAAACGGGTCCTGCTGCCAGTTGATGAAGTGGCCGGCGGGCTCAACCCTGAGGGAATACGACAGTACCTGTGTGCGGCTGTGCGGCGCAGGCCGCAGGCGCACGACCTGGGGGCCGAGTTTGACCAGGCGGTCGTATTTGTAATGCGTGATGTGGCTCAGGGCGACGTGGATGGACAAGGCAGCCTCGCTTTTAAAGGAACGGGCGTGTAATCACGCCCTCTGGAAAATACGTTCAACAGACCGCCACATCTTGCGGTCTCAGGAACGCCGTGTAAACAGCTTACCCGGATTTGGTGGCATTTCTGAAAGCAAGAGCTGCGCCACGTGGTCTCTTGAGTGTGAACCGGCTGTTTGGCGCTGTTTGTTGGCTATCTGCCGCGCTTTCCCGTTAAGCTCAAAGCGGTCAGTGCATAAAAACAGTTCAAAGGGGAGGCGGGTTTGAATCGACCTGTATCAGCCGGGGCACGGCTGTATGCGGCAAGCCCGGGGCCGGTGTTTGCCGGTTTTATTGCGGGTGTTGCCCTGCAGTTGCAGCAGCCCGTCTTGTGGCCACAACAGATTTATGCCGCCATGGCGCTGCTGGCCTGCACCCTGGCTGGCCTGTACCTGCGCTTTGGCAGGCTGCGTCTTCCTTCGTGGGGAAGGGTGGTTTCGGCCTTTGCCCTTGCTGCCTTGCTCGGTGTGGGCCTCACGGGCTGGCGTGCCGGCGTCTTCCTGACGGCGGCGCTCAATCCGGCGCTGGAGGGCCGCGATATCGAGGTCACAGGCCAGGTGCTGGCGATGCCGCAACCCGGAGAAGATGGCCTGCGCTTTCGCTTCGCGGTGGAATCTGCCCGCCTCAATGGCGGCACAGTCACCCTGCCGCCGCAAATCATGCTGGGCTGGTATTCGGGCTTTGCCGGGCGCGAGCCCGCCGTACCGGCGCAGGACGCCGACCCGTTCGAGATAGCACTGGCCTTGCAGCGCCAGCCGCAAGCCCTGCGCGCCGGAGAACGCTGGCAAATGACGGTGCGGCTCAAGGCGCCGCACGGCAACAGCAACCCGTTTGGTTTTGACTACGAACTCTGGCTGTGGGAGCAGGGCATACAGGCCACGGGCTATGTGCGTGCCGGCCCGCGCGACGCACCGCCGGCAAAACTTTCCAGCAGCTGGCAACACCCCATTGAGCAGGCCCGGCAGGCCGTGCGTGAAGCGATCTTCCAGCGCATTGAAAACCGACAACTGGCCGGTGTCGTTGCCGCGCTGGTGGTCGGCGACCAAGCCGCCATCGAACGCGCCGACTGGGATGTGTTTCGTGCCACGGGCGTAGCTCACTTGATGAGTATTTCAGGCCTTCATATAACGATGTTTGCCTGGGCTGCCTCACTGCTGATCGGCGCGCTGTGGCGGCGATCAGCGCGTTTCACGCCGCGGTTGTGCCTGGTGTTGCCGGCAGCCGCTGCAGGTGCTTTGGGCGGCTTGCTGCTTGCCACCCTGTATGCATTGTTTTCCGGCTGGGGCGTGCCCGCGCAGCGAACCATCTGGATGCTGGCCACCGTGATCCTGCTTCGGCAAGGCGGCAGGCAGTGGCCCTGGCTGCAGACCTGGCTGCTGGCCATGGCCGTGGTGGTGGCGCTGGACCCATGGGCGTTGATGCAAGCCGGGTTCTGGTTGTCTTTCGTTGCGGTGGGTGTTTTGTTTGCTACAGATTCAGGAGCTGCTCGCGCTCATGGGGAAAGGGCTGCAGCCCAATTCGACTCAAAAAAACAACCTGAGGACGGGCGCTGGTGGCAGCGCCGGCCCAGATGGCTGGACAGCGTTGGGCGTGCGATGCGGGAGCAATGGGTCGTCACGCTGGCGCTCACGCCCCTGTCGCTGCTGCTGTTCAACCAGGTTTCGCTGGTCGGCCTTCTGGCCAATGCCGTGGCCATTCCGGTGGTAACACTGGTCATCACGCCGCTGGCTTTGCTGGGCGTGGCGTGGGCGCCGGTGTGGTCGCTGGCGGCATGGTCGGTCGGCGGGCTGGCGATATTTTTGCAATGGCTGGCGAGCTGGCCGCTGGCCTCGGTCAGCGTGGCGGCGGCGCCGCTGTGGTGTGCTGTCGCCGGCGTTGCGGGCGGCGGCCTGTTGGCCACGCGCCTGCCGTTTTATTTTCGAGCGCTGGGCCTTCCCCTGTTGCTGCCGGTGCTGTTGTGGCAGCCGGTGCGCGTGGCGCCGGGGCAGTTTGAATTGCTTGCCGCGGACATCGGGCAAGGCAATTCCGTGCTGGTGCGTACGGCAAGCCACACGCTGCTGTATGACGCCGGCCCGCGCTTTTCGCGCGAAAGTGATGCCGGGCACCGCGTGCTGGTGCCGCTTCTGCGCGCGCTGGGGGAGCGGCTGGACATGCTCATGATCAGCCACCGGGACATCGACCACATCGGGGGCGCCCAGGCTGTCCTGGCCATGCAGCCAGAAGCCAGCCTGGTGAGTTCGATTGAAGACGCGCATCCGCTGCAAATGCAACGCAAAGCCGGCCGCTGCGTGGCCGGCCAGCGCTGGGAATGGGACAGCGTGGCATTTGAGGTGCTGCACCCCGTAGCCGCCGATTACGACGCTGCCAGCAAGTCAAACGCCATGAGCTGCGTGTTGCGCATCTCCAGCAGCGTCCCTGGCGGCAGCCGCACAGCCCTGCTGGTCGGCGACATCGAATCGCCGCAGGAACTCCGGCTGGCAACCAGCGTGCCGGCCAGCCTCAAGGCTGACTTTCTGCTGGTACCCCACCACGGCAGCAAAACATCGTCCAGCGCGGTGTTCCTCGATGCCGTCAGGCCGCAGTGGGCGGTGGTGCAGTCGGGTTACCGAAACCGTTTTGGCCACCCGGTGGAGTCCGTGGTGGCGCGTTATGAGGAGCGCGGCGTACGCCTGGTGAAGTCGCCGCAGTGCGGGGCTGCCACCTGGCAAAGCCTTCGCCCCGGGGAGATTTTGTGCCAGCGGGAGCAGGGCAGGCGCTACTGGCATCATGTGCCTGAACGCTAAAAATATTGGCGGACGCACCGCCTTGGCGCATAACTTGCTAAGCTACGTTAAAACAATTGCCATGCGCATAACTTGCTGGAGATCAAGCCAATGAGCCGACCGATGTTCGACGAAATGAACGCCACGGAGTCCAGCGTCCGTGAGCATTACCAGGGTTACCAGCGTTGGCTGGCCCGGCAGCCTGCCGACGTGATGCAGGCCCGCCGCGCCGAAGCTGAAATGATTTTCCGCCGGGTCGGCATCACTTTTGCGGTTTACGGTGCCAAGGACGAAGACGGCGCCGGCACCGAACGCCTGATTCCCTTTGACCTGATTCCCCGCATCATCCCCGCCCACGAATGGGCCAGCATGGAAAAAGGCCTGGTACAACGCGTCACTGCACTCAACCGCTTCATCCACGACGTGTACCACGGCCAGGAAATCATCAAGGCCGGCGTGGTGCCGTCCGAGCAGATCTTCCAGAATGCGCAGTTCCGCCCCGAGATGATGGGCGTGGATGTGCCCGGCAATATCTATTCGCACATCAGCGGCATCGACATCGTCCGTGCACCCGACGCGCAGGGCAACGGCGAATACTACGTGCTCGAAGACAACCTGCGCGTGCCCAGCGGCGTGAGCTACATGCTGGAAGACCGCAAGATGATGATGCGGCTCTTTCCCGAGCTTTTCAGCGAAAACCGCGTTGCTCCCGTGGCGCATTACCCCGACCTGCTGCTCGAAACCCTGCGCGGCATGGCGCCGCCGGCCACGGCCGAGCCTACGGTGGTGGTGCTGACGCCCGGCATGTACAACTCGGCCTATTTTGAACACGCCTTCCTGGCGCAGCAAATGGGCGTCGAGCTGGTCGAGGGGCAAGACCTTTTCGTCAAGGACAACTTTGTCTACATGCGCACCACGCGCGGCCCCAAACGCGTCGACGTGATCTACCGCCGCGTTGACGACGACTTCCTCGACCCGCTGGCCTTCCGGCCTAATTCCACCCTGGGCTGCGCGGGCCTGCTCAATGTGTACCGCAGCGGCAATGTCTCGCTGTGCAACGCCATCGGCACCGGCGTGGCAGACGACAAGTCGATCTACCCTTACGTGCCCAAGATGATCGAGTTCTACCTCGGCGAAAAGCCCATTCTGAAAAACGTGCCGACCTACATGTGCCGCAACAATGAGGATTTGCAGTACACCCTGGCCAACCTGAAAGACCTGGTCGTCAAGGAAGTGCACGGCGCCGGCGGCTACGGCATGCTGGTGGGGCCAGCTGCCACCAAGGCCGAGATCGAAGAGTTCCGTGCGGCCTTGCTGGCCAATCCGTCGGGCTACATTGCGCAGCCCACCCTCAGCCTTTCAACCTGCCCCACGTATGTGGAAAGCGGCATTGCACCGCGCCATATCGACTTGCGGCCCTTTGTGCTGAGCGGTAAAGAAGTGCAGATGGTGCCGGGCGGCCTCACGCGCGTGGCGCTCAAAGACGGCTCGCTGGTGGTCAATTCGTCGCAGGGCGGCGGCACCAAAGACACCTGGATATTGCAGGACGGCTCGTCCATGCAGTACCAGTCCCAATCGCAGTCGCAATCCCGGGGAGGAATGTAATCATGTTGTCACGCACTGCAGACCACCTCTTCTGGATGTCGCGCTATACCGAGCGGGCGGAGAATACAGCGCGTATGCTGGATGTGAACTACCAGACCTCGTTGCTGCCGCAGTCCGATGCGCTGGTACAGGCCGGCTGGCAGGGCCTGCTCAGCATCAGTGAGCTCAAGCCTTCGTTTGCCGCCAAGTACGGCGACACCATCAACCCGCGCGACGTGATGGACTTCATGGTACGCGACGAGAAAAACTCGTCCAGCATCATTTCATGCCTGCAGAACGCCCGTGAAAACGCCCGGGCTGTGCGCGGTACGCTGACCACCGAAGTATGGGAAACGCAGAACCAGACTTACCTCGAAGTCATCCGCATGCTGCGCAGCGGCGACTTCGAGCGCGACCCGGGCCAGTTCTTTGAATGGGTCAAGTTCCGTTCGCACCTGTCGCGCGGCGTGACCCTGGGCACCATGCTGCAGGACGAAGCCTTTCACTTCCTGCGGCTGGGCACCTTCCTCGAGCGCGCCGACAACACCGCGCGGCTGGTGGACGTGAAGTTTCACGCCGTGCAGAACGACTTCCTCGGCATGGCCGGCGAGAAAGACCAGGAATACGACTTCTACCACTGGAGCGCCATCCTGCGCAGCGTTTCGGGCTTTGAGGTCTACCGCAAGGTGTACCGCGACGTCATCAAACCCGAGCGCGTGGCCGAGCTGCTGATCCTGCGCGCCGACATGCCGCGCTCCCTGCTGGCCTGCCTGAACGAAGTCATGAGCAACCTTGCCATGGTGACCAGCGACACCAGCAGCGAAACCCAGCGCCGCGCCGGCAAATTGCGCGCCGACCTGCAGTACGCACGTATCGACGAAATCCTGGCAACGGGCCTGCATGCATTCCTCACGCAGTTCCTGGACCGCGTGAACGAGCTGGGCGCACACATCAGCCGAGAGTTTTTGGTGCCGGCCACCACTTGAAAGACGGTAACCCACCGGCCGCAGCGCCGGGCCAGCCAAGGCAAGCCCGGCGCCGCTGGAAGGCAGAGGCTTAATGAAACTGCACGTCAGACACATCACCGACTACCGGTACACGGAGCCGCTGCGTTACGCGTTGCAGACGCTGTGGCTCACGCCGCAGTCCAGCCCGGCGCAGACGGTGCATTTCTGGAGCCTGGGCGCGCCCGAAAAACTCTTTACCCAACGCGACGCCTTTGGCAACACCATCAGCTCCTACACCTTTGTGGGCAAGGATGCCGATAACGTGCGCTGGAGCCTGGTCAACGCGGCTGGTGATGTGGAAACCTTTGGCGTGGCTGAGTTCAACGACCCGGAAACCCTGCCGCATCCGTATTTTTTTCTGCGTGCCACGCATCTGGCTGAGCCGCATTGGGAGCTCGCCGAATTTGGCCGCCGCTTTATCCCGCAAAGCCTTGACGGCACCGCAAGCTTGCCGTCCCTGCTGGCATTGAGCCAGGGCGTGGCAGACGCTGTGGGCTACCTGAAAAACAGCACCAGCGTGACGACCACGGCGCTGGAAGCCTTCAAGTCCGGGGCAGGGGTCTGCCAGGACCAGGCCCACGTCATGGTCGCCATCTGCCGCAGCCTGGGCTACCCAGCGCGCTATGTCAGCGGCTACTTCTACGCCGCCAACGAGCCCGACCTTGCCAGCCACGCCTGGTGTGACGTGTGCCTCGACGTGGCCACCCGCCGCTGGGTCAGCATCGACGTCACCCATAGCTGCCTGATCGACCAGCGCCACGTGCGCCTGGCCATGGGCACCGACTACAACGCCTGCCCCCCCATCAAGGGCGTGCGGCAGGGCGGCGGGGAAGAATCGATGACGGTGGAGATCACGATTCAGCCGGTGTGAGCCTGCCCGGGCCTGGATGGGCAGATGCACTGAGCGCAATGCGGAGGTAGATACCCGATCAGTCCATTTGATTGCTATTGTTTTCATAGCTGCTCGCGCCCGCTACTATTGGCCTGCAGACCTAAAATATGAATAAAAACAGGCCCAAAAGCGCTCTAAAACCCGTTTTAACGCCTCAATTGACCGCCCCGGAGGCGCAAAAGAGGCCTGCAGCGGCTCAAGTCGACTTTTTTAAGCATCAAAAGGGAATCCAGCCCAATCAAAGCAAGCGCCAGAAGCTATTGAATTGATAGCAATCCAGGCGAGCCATACAGCTGGCGGCCTGGCAGGACTTTGGTCAGCGTGATCGAAAAACCGCCACCGGCGACCAATACCGAGCGGATATGTTGTATGCGTTATCTGGCTGTTGCCGCGGTGGCATCGAACAAAAACGTACCCCAGTACAGGTAAGTTTTCCCGGTGCTAAGGCTATAGTGCAAATACCGAACCCGCTCCCGGACCTGATCCAGCAAGCGGGCAGACTGCAGTGGAGGATTGCGGGGTTTCACGGAACTTTTATACCTGTATGAAATTACAGCGTATTTCTTTTAGGCCCAGCATGCAAGCGGCTTACAGGAGGTTTTAATGTCCAGATTAGATTGCAAGCGCCAGGTTATACCGCAGGTTTTTCGGCATACATTACGTTAGACCTCATGCAGACGTTCGCGCGCGTTCCCAAGCGGACCGTGGTGATCGCCGGTCACCCAAACAGCGGCTGGTCCAGCGCGGATGAAGGCACGCCCGGGTCATTTGAGCTCGAGTTCGCGTTCGAAATCACAGACGACGGCAATCGAAACTTTCTCCTTGTGTACTCCTCTCTCGATGGCCGCTATGCTGCGGACACATGGCACGAAACGCTCGAGAACGCCTACGCCGCTGCCGCCGAGGAGTTCGGAATTGACCAAGGTGAGTGGTTGAAATGAGCAGACGGTCAGCTACTGCCTGGGGCGGCAAGAGGTCTAACAGGTCGTTCGACACGGACACGCACCGGCACTGCGCCGCGCAGCGTGCAGATGAACGTACGCCGCGCGGCGCAGTGCAGGTGCGTGCCGGTCATCTCCGACGTTAGGCGTGTATGAATAGTTCTAGTGTCACATGAGATCGGTCATTTCGTTCCTGCTCGTACTCGGATTCGTTTCCTCGTTTGGATTTTCGCCGAACGCCGATGCGGTCGAGTTTGTTGAGCCGACTCCGGAGCAAAAGGCGCGCTGCGAGGCCGTGGCAGACGAGCGACCCCGGCAACTCTGCCTCCAAGCGTACTCCGTCATGGGGTTGAAGTTTCCGGACACAGTGGAGGAATTTGGCTCCTTTACCAACGCTTCTCGGATGGCCATCTTCAAGCCGAAAGGCAATGGTCCGTTCCCCGCGCTGCTTCTATTGCACACGTGCGCGGCGGTCGATTTTGATCCCCAGCACATGCGTTACTGGGTGAGCCGGGCGCTGGAAGAGGGCTACGTCGCCTTCGTCGTGGATAGCTGGAAACAAAGAGGGATTCCCCAGGAAGGTACCTGCTTCGTCATTCGTCCGGGTTTCGCTCCTCTACCAGTCCGCGTTCGGGACGCCTATGAAGCGCTACGGCATCTGGGCAAGTTTGATTTCGTAGATACCTCCCGTGTCGCCGCGATGGGGTTTTCGCAGGGCGGACGGGTCGCGCATTTGCTTGCGAGCAAGGGAACCGCCGCGAGGTATTCCGTGCAGCGCTTCGCCGCCACCGTCGCGGTTTACGGCCAGTGCTTCAGCCGGGAATTCGGCGCGACGTTCGTGCTGCCGGACAGCGATGCGCCGCTCCTGTCACTCCTCGGCGAGCTGGATGAAGACGGCGACCCGCGGGAATGCCTGCCCCGACTTCAAAAGCTCCAGGAATCCGGCGCACCGGTCGAATGGCATGTGTTCCCTAATACCGGCCACGCTTGGGACCAACCCAAATCCAGCCCGCCCCGGCGCGTCCGTCAGATTGGAAGTTCCCCCGAGGGGGTGCTCTTCGCTTACGACGCCAAGGTCGCGGACGAGTCGCGCAAACGGGTTTTCGAGTTTCTTGCCCGCCACCTCAAGGCACGTGACGGCGGCGTAGGCCCTCCGAAATGAAGGCGAATGTGAGAATTCTTCGTGTTCGCGGAGGATAGAAACGTCACGCCTAACCGCCGCATCCACGCCGACGCGCGCAACAGCGGCGCGCGCGGGTGATGCGGAACGTTAAATGGCAACCTCGCAAGTTCAAACGCTCCCGCGATTTCGGTTCCGCGTCAGCACGGCCCTCGTGTGTTTCGGTCTGATTTTCTTGCCGTGGTCGGCGTATTTCTTTGACCGCCCAAACTTTCTGGACGACAAAGGGTTCGCCGCTGCAACCTTCAATTTCATCGTCTATCATTTTTCTGCGGAGGTCCTGTTTTTGGGCTTTGTCGTTGCCTTCGGATCGTTTTTCTGGTTTGCATACAAGCGGCATTGGCGCGCGGTATTTCAGTTTTTTCTAGAAATGGTGGTGTGTGTTGGTGCAGTCATTCTTCTTCCTGCCTACTGAGCCATTTAACCCGTTGCTCGGCACGGACACGCAACCCAAGGCTGCCGCTTTGCGGCGCAGGTTGTGTGCCGGGCAGCGCCAACGTTAGATTTTCAGATGTACGCGCTCACGGTTTTAGTATTTCTGGTCCTGCCTGTTGGTATGGCGTCATTTCTTCTCTGGCGCGCCTATCAGATGGGAGTCAAAGGCCGCGTTGAACTTACACATCAATGGATTTCGCGCCCGCCTGAAGGCATTGAAGCATTTGCGCGATGGTTTGCTTGGCGCGACTTAACGTTTGGAGCGGGCCTGTTGGCTTGCCTGATGCTGCTACTGGCTTTGCCCCAATACTTTGCCGCGTGGATACCTCTCATGGCACTATTCGGTTTCATACATCAAGGATTCACTGGCTATGCACTTCACAAGCTCAGGAAAAGAAATTCAATCTAACAGGGTGCTCGTCGCGGACAAGCAGCGTCAGAATGCCGCTTCGCGGCGCGTGCTGCGTGCCGTACAGCGCCGACGCTATATGGCTTGAGCACATGAGGTATCGCTGCGTCCCACCAGATCCAAGCGAGTTTCCGAGGATACGCTTGGTTGCGCCGGCCCTAGTTCCCTTGGCCTTTGTGATTGTGGGAATGGTGGGCTCAGGCCAAGGACATCTTTGGAACGTTCACGGCGACGGAGCGTTGTTGCTCGGAGCAATTGTGATCACAGGCATTGCTGCATTTTTCATCACCCTAGTCACCTTTGTTCGGGGGTTAGTCGATCTTGTGGCTTATTCGAGCCTGCGCACGAGCCTCAACATAGGCTGTGTGTCACTGGCGGGTGCCTTCTTGGTCACGGCCCTGGTTGGAGTTGCACGTGGATAGGACGCCACATAACCCGCTAGTCGACACGGACGCCCAAGTGAGTCTGCTCCCTTTGGTCGCACCTGACCTTGGGCGCCGGTCACACGCACGTTAGCCCTCATGAACCTGCCCATCGGTTCTTCCCAAGGATTGCCTCGCTGGGCGGGGCTCGCAATCGCTTGGGGCATAACGTTCGTCTGTCTGGGCTGCGGTACTTACGAATGGGCCCACCCGGGATCTTTGTCTCCTTCAGGTCGAGCGGCTTCTCTCTTCTCTTTTGCTGGAGACCTTTTCGGCCCGAAAGGCGTCGCGGCGGCTCATTTCGCTCTCGCGGTTCCCGCCGCTCTGATCGCTCTCAGCATTCAGTTCTCATCGAAAAGTGAGCGATGAGGGCTAACCATTCCATCAAGAGCGGATCGCCTTCGCCCCCGCTCATGTCAAACGTTAGGCCGCATTATGGAACCGTGGTTGTTCATCACAATCGTCTTCGTGGCCGCTGTAGTGGCAGCCGCAAAATGGCTGTTTCGCCAGCGCACGCCTGACGAAGTACGTGCAGCTCGCGAGCGCCTCCGCCGGTTCCGGGGCAAGCCGTAGGCGGTTGTGGCATAGTCCGTTGAAATACTTGGTTCGAGGGAGAGTGCGAATGCACGACAAGGCGGAAATCTACTGTCCAGTATGCGAGTGGAGGCCACGCTCAGAAGACAGATGGGAATGCATGCCGTCTTGTGGGACCGTTTGGAATACGTTTTGGACTCGAGGCGTTTGCCCGGGTTGCGCATACAAGTGGACGAAGACCCAGTGTCTTGCCTGCAGCGAACTGTCTCCGCATGAAGCCTGGTATCACTACCCTCCTGAGCTGGAGTCGTCAGAGTCCGAGTCAACTGCGGCCACAACGAATGCGGCCTAACCCTTCCATCGAGGGGACGTCCACAAGCAGGCTTCGCCCACTTGCGGCCGCCCCTCATGTCAAACGTTAGGCTTCTCAGATGACCGATATCAAGCCCGCAACCTTCCCCGATGACCTTGAGCATGTCGTAGCCATCCTTCGGGAGTACGTCGCCAGTCCAAGCGTAAGCCTTGCCTTCCAGAATTACGAGGCGGAATTCGCTGCGTTACCCGGAAAGTACGCCGCGCCCGATGGTCGCCTGCTTCTCGCATGGAAGGGGCCGGCTGTCGTTGGCTGTGCCGCGCTTCGCCGCGTTGACGCAACCACCTGCGAAATGAAGCGCGTCTACGTGCGGCCGGATGCGAGAGGCGAAAGCCTTGGCCGCCGGCTCATCGAACGTATCCTCGATGAAGCGCGGGCTGCGGGCTACTCCCGCATCTGCCTCGATGTCTTGCCTGAGTTTTCTGCCGCACAGCGCATCTACGAGTCCCTGGGTTTTCAACCTGCGGCGCCCGTTACCTTCAATCCCGTCCCCGGTACCAGGTACCTGGCCCTTGAGCTCTCGCCGTCACGGCTTGCAGATGTTGCCTGATCCTTCCACCGGGCGGGCGCCTTGTGGACGGCTTTGCCTGGGCGCGGTCGCTATTCCGTCCAGAGATTAATGGTGCGTCCTGCTTTTGCTATCGCCGCCCTCGCCACCGCCGCAAGCAGTGTTGCATTCGCCACCGGCTCCTTGTCGTTCGAAAGTGCTGGCTACGTTCTGGACTTTGAAGTAGGGCAACAGGAGCGCCCAGTTCTGGCTGGTGTGTCGTTTGCCGCGCCTGGGGCGGGCTCGAGTCCGATGCTTCGGCCGCCGCATCTGGTCGTCGTGGCATTTGACGTGAAGGCAAAAATCCTGCTCGTTCGCTACAGGAATCCCGGGGACAGCAAGCTGCCGCCAGACTTTGAGCTTTCAGTTCGCGGTAGTGAGGGCATCTTGAAGCTGCCGAATCGCTCAGTCACCGGCAGGTTCAACTGGGAAATGTGAGCTGAGAATGCCATTCGCCGCATAACGCCAACGTTGAGTGCCGCAACGCGCATATGCTTCACCTTTACGATCGCGAAACTTCTGGCAATGCCGGCAAGGTCCGCCTGCTGCTGGTCTTCCTGGGCATTCCGTATGATCGAACCCTCCTTCCCTTAACGGTCGATCATTTCAGCCGCCCTCGGTGGCCTGTTTGTATTGAATATTGGAATCCATCATGAACAAATTGCTTGTCTTCCAGCTCACGGTTCAAAGCTCCTATGTCGGCAACGTTGAGCATGATGCTGAAGGTGATCACTTCGACACGGTTCAGTGGTGGTTCTCGGAAAACGAGACCTGGCGCATCAAAACGTTTGCAATAGACCAGGACATCCACACGCATCGTATTGCAGGCCCAATCGCTGAAGAAGTTGCAATGGAGAACACCATGAAGCACTACGAAGATGTGGTCGAGAGAGCGTTTGCCGTCGAGTTCGACGATCTGGGTGACGAGAGCGAGGTGTCGGAAGTCATGGAAGATTTAGGGGGAGCCTCCGCGCTGGAGATTGCAAGAAACGGGAGCCAGTTTGCCTTCTGGAATCCGTCACGCCTGAAGTACACCTCCAAGAGTCAACCGGTCTGAAGCTCAACCACTCATCTCAAACACCTGCCCACAAGAACAAAATTCATGAAATTCGAATTTGGAACGCCGAAGGCGCTGGACGATATCTCGCTGCAGGACGCCAAGAATCATCCCATTTGGTTGTGGGCCTGGGAGGCCGGACTGGAGGGCGAGGTGGAAGATGAGACGTGGCAGTGCCCGGTCTTGAACACCTCGGATGTCACGGATGCAATGACGGAGCCGGTCATTACGCTGCGCATCGAGGGGAGCGATGTGATTGGCTCGGCCAGCTACAACGCGGAGCTTGATCAACTGGAAGCAATTTCCATTTGGGAGAACGGTGCCTGGGCAGGAATCCAGGAGACCACGCTGGCGACACCGATTACATTGATTGCTGTCCCCAGCATTCGCGGCGTCACAGGTGTCAGGTTTGTTTGCAGTGAACCCGACGAAGATCGAGCTTCACGTGAGGGCTGACTGCGGTGGGTACTTGGGGCTGGAGCGGCGCATGACGCAATTTGCCAGCTTGGTCGGCACGAATGTTCGGCCAGCCTGCTTTGCATGCTTGTTGGCTCCCGATTGATTTCAACGTCAGGCTAAAAATGCGTTACCCGGAATCAAAACCCCCGTGGACCGGCAGCTGCCTTTGCGCAAAGGTGCAGTACCAGCTGACTGCGCATCCGCTGACGTTCTATGCGTGTCATTGCACAGACTGCCAGCGGCGCTCCGGCGGTGCCATGCGGCTGGCCATGTGGGTTGACCGCTCGGCGCTGGAGGTCACGCAGGGAAGCCCGCAGCTCCTGACGTTTGACATGGGAAACGGGCGCCAACGCAGGGCGAAAGTGTGTGTTGATTGCGATACCCGGTTGTGGGCGGAACCGGCCGACAAGCCGACCATGGCGGCGTTGCTGCCCGGCACATTGCACAACGCGCGGGAGTTTGAGCCTGTTGCGCACCTCTGGACAAAAAGCGCGCTTTCCTGGGTGGTGATTCCGCCAGGCGTTGCCGTGTACGAAACCCACCCCGATCGCCCGGGGGAGCTCGCCAGGCTGTGGCAGGAGGCGATGCAACAGCGTGGCTCCGGTGATGCAAACCAGGCACTGGTCGAGCCTGCAAGTTGCCAGGCCGAATTTCCCCTTTCCTCCAACACCTCAACATCAAACCTTGCTTCATGACGACAACTGCGCTCCTTATCATCGACGTTCAGACGGCTCTTTGCTTCGGCGAGAGCGGGGCCTTTGAAAGCCGGCGCGTCATCGACAGAATCAACCAGGTGTCTGCCAAGGCCCGCGCCGCGGGAGCTCCCGTCATCCTGATCCAGCACGAGGCGCCGGATGATCCACTGGAATATGGCACTGAAGGGTGGAAACTCGCCGATGGCCTGGACACCCAGCCGACCGATATCCGCCTGCGGAAGAAGGCAACGGATTCGTTCCATAACACGGAGCTGCAGACCCTGCTGCAGGAGCGTGAAATCAAAAAGCTGATCATCTGCGGTATACAAAGCGACTTTTGCGTAGACACAACGACCCGGCGCGCCCTGGCTCTCGGCTATCCGGTCACACTGGTTTCGGATGGGCACTCAACCGTGGACAACGGAATCCTCACTGCGGCACAGATTTCGGCCCACCATACGGCGACCCTGGCAAACATCCAGAGCTTTGGGCCAAGAGTCACTCCACAGCTAGCGGGCGAGATCAAGGTTACGGTCTGAGCCTGTTTTGATTTCTATGCACGCACCCTGGATGCACATCGCCTTTGCCGAAGTCGGCGTGCGCACGTTTCCTGCCGGCCAAAGCAACCCCAGAGTGACCGAGTACCACGCCCACACCAACATTCGCGGCTATGACGACAAGGCGTCGTGGTGTTCATCATTCGTGAATTGGGCTTTGGCACAGGTCGGCATTCCCGGCACCGGGTCTGCGCTGGCGCGTTCCTGGCTGGAATGGGGTGAGCCGCTCGGCGGGCCGGTGCCCGGCTGCGTTGTCGTGTTGTCGCGGGAAGATCCGGGCGGCTGGAAGGGCCACGTGGGTTTTTTTCTTCGCGCAGATGAAACGAATGTGTACCTGCTGGGCGGCAACCAGCTGGACCAGGTGTGTGAAAACGCCTACCCGTTGGTTACGGTGCTGGGGTATCGCTGGCCCTCTGGCAAGGGGCCTTGATCTTCGTGCAACTGCGTGCTTCGCCTGCTGCGCACCAGGTTACTTCATCCTTACCGGCGGCCATCATTGGCGCTTGGCATCATTGGCACCGGGGTCAGTTGTACTGCCGCAGGGCCGCACTGTCCTGAATTTGTTGGCTATCTGGGCGCTTTCGTGGCATCCTGCCATGCACCGGGATTTCCATCCGATCCTCCGGCCCATGGTGAGCGCCAACGTTGGGCCTCAAAATTACAACCTCAAAGGGAGACGCTCCAATGAAATCATGGGTTGTTCCGGTGGCGGTTGTCATCTGCATGGTGGTCTTGTGGATCTGGAGCCGAAACGCAGATAAAAGAGGGCTGGCTGCCTGGGCCAGGGGGCAAGGCGGCGAACTTCTGGAAGTGCGAGATGTTCATGAATTCGACGGTAGCGGAATGCGTCCCCTGCAAGACGATAACGTCCATGAATATTTAGTGAAGGTGAAACTTGAAAATGGCACCCTGAAACAGGGGCGGGTTGTGCTGACTTCTCACCTGCTCAGGAAAACGGATATTCAGTGGCGGGAGGACGGTGAATGGGGTTGACGCGGCCTCGCGCCAACCGTCTGGCCGAACGGACGGCACAGGCCG
Organism: Polaromonas sp. P3_A5; assembly: GCF_056403055.1. Lineage (NCBI taxonomy): Bacteria > Pseudomonadati > Pseudomonadota > Betaproteobacteria > Burkholderiales > Comamonadaceae > Polaromonas > Polaromonas sp. P3_A5. The sequence goes on along the minus strand of NZ_JBFUGF010000001.1, from coordinate 2,712,681 downwards.
GCCGGTGGGTGCCTACTGCCTGACCCGCGCCGCCACTTCCCGCCCCAGCTCAATCACCGCCATCGCGTAATAACTGCTCCAGTTGTAGCGGGTAATGGCGTAGAAGTTTTCGGTGCCCGCAATGTATTGCGGCGCGTCCGGGCCGTTGAGCAGCTCCACCAGCGCGAGCGGCCCGGTGTGCTGCAGCGCAGGGCTTTCCAGGACAGCACCCTTGGCCGTGAAGCTTTCAACACCGAATGTAGGCAGGATGTCCGGCGCCATCAGGGCGTCCATGTCGAGCCGGCTTTTGTCGAAGCTCACGGGGTAATGCGTGGGCATGCCCGGCTGCCAGTTGAAGGCCTTGAAATAACTCGCGACTGAGCCGATCACGTCGGCCGGGCTGCCCGACAGATCGATATTGCCGTCGCCGTCGAAGTCCACCGCGTATTTGACCCGGCTGGAAGGCATGAACTGCGGCATACCCATGGCGCCGGCGAAGCTTCCGCGTGCGTCGAAAGGGCTGGCCTCAAGCCGGTGTTGCAGCGTCAGGAACTGTTCAATTTCTCCCTTGAAGAATTCGCTGCGCTCTTTGGCGCGCGGATGGTTGGCAGGGAAATCGAAGGCCAGCGTGGTCAGGGCATCCATCACGCGAAAACTGCCGGTGTCGCGGCCGTAGATGGTTTCCACGCCGATGATGCCGACGATGATTTCGGCGGGTACGCCGTATTCCTTTTCGGCACGCTCCAGTGTCTGCTGGTTTTCCAGCCAGAAGCGCCTGCCGGCCTCGATGCGCACCGGGTCGATGAAGCGGCTGCGGTAGACGCGCCAGTTTTTGACAAAGGTCTTGGCTGGCGGCTGCATCAGCCGCACCACGGTGGCGTTGTAACGCGACTGGCCGATCGCATCGCGCACCCAGTCGGGGTCCAGGTCGCGGCGTGCGGCCATGTCGTCGGCAAACTGCATGGCTTCGGGGCGGGTGGAATACAGCGGCCCTTGCGCCGGGGCCGATTTGGCGGCCACGCGTTTTTTGATGTTATTTCCCTCGCCAGACCAGGCAGATACTGCGCAAGCAGCTATCAAAAAGAGAGCAAATCCGAAACGTTGGAGGCGCATGAAGGAGTGATCGAATGACGAGGAGTGAGCGGGGAGGGCTGAGCCGATTTTAAGCGGGCCAGGCGAGCCGGTCGAACTCCTGCCTGAGCGCATGAAGCTGCAGCGCCGCTTTACCGCCGCTTGCCGGCACGGCGGCGTAGCGCAGGTGCTCCAGGCGCATCAACCAGTCATGCAGGGCCTCGCCTTGCTTGCCGTAGCGGCCCAGCACCTCCTGCGCCAGCTGGCGGGGCGAGGTGGCGGGCGTGCTGTGAAGGCCGGCCTTTTCCAGCCGCTTGCGCGTGCGGGCCAGCAGGCGCAGCCAGGGATCGTGCTGCGCACGGTCCCACAGCGTCCAGGCCGCGCCGACCAGGGCGGCCAACACCACGATACCGATCAGCACATAGCTCAGGTCTTCCCAGCTGGGGGACTCAAAGCCGATGTCTTTCAGCAAATTGAGTTGTTTGCCTTGGGTGTAGTTCAGCACCCACTGGTTCCAGCCGTTGTTCACGGCCTCCCAGGTGGCGCGCAGCTGCGCAGTCAAGGTCGGGCTGAAGTTGCCCAGGGCTTGCGCCACCACGCCTTGCGGTGCGGCCAGGCGCTGGAACGCCCCTGTGCGTCCCGGCGCCACTGCTGAGGTTGGGTCTACGCGCACCCAGCCTTCACCGGTCTGCCAGACTTCGGCCCAGGCATGCGCGTCGCTTTGCCGCACCACCCAGTAGCCGTCGACGCTGTTGAGCTCGCCGCCCTGGTAGCCGGTGACGATGCGCGCCGGGATGTCGAGGGCGCGCATCAGGATGACAAAGGCCGAGGCGATGTGTTCGCAAAAACCTTCCTTGCGGTCAAACCAGAATTCGTCGGCGGTGTGTTGCCCGTACACACCGGGCTCCAGCGTGTAAACGTAGCCCCCGGTGCGCAGCCGTTCCAGCGCAACTTGCACCAGCGTACGGGTATTTGCCACCGCATAACGCGGGTCGCGGCGAATCTCGGCTGCGAGCGCCAGCGTGCGGGGATTAAAGCCGGCCGGCAGCGCTACAAATTCCTGCAGGCCGATCACCTGCTGACGCGGCCCATGCCTGAAGATCGGATAGCTCTGGGCCTTGTAGCGCACCAGGTCGGTGACAGGCCGGTTGGTGAACCACTGGAGATCGGCCTCCATGGTATTGCGGTATCCGGGCAAGTCGGGGCTTTGCGGGGCCGCCTCCATCACGAAGATCCATGGTTGATTATTGGGGGCAAGCGTCACTTCATAGTTGACAGGCGCACCAGCCACTTCGAGGTTAGCAGGCAGGGCATAACGCGATGGCAGGAACGCGCGCAACGGCTGCCAGTTGCGCCCATCGAAGTTTGAAAGCACAGGCCCCCTGAAGTACAGCTCTTGCTGGGGTGGTGGCTTGCCGCCCTCAAACCGGATGCGCATGGCTACGCTGTCGTCCAGTGCCAGAGTGGCGATACTGCCCACCTGCATGCTGGGGCTCAGGCCGCTGCGGCCGGTCATCGCATCGCTCGGCACCCCCCACAAAGGCGCCAGGCGCGGAAACAGCAAAAACAGCACCAGCATGATGGGCGCGCCCAGCAGGGCCATCCAGCCTGCTGTTTTGGCCGCTTGCAGCAGCGGCGGTTTGCCCACCGGCAAATGGGCATTGACCAGCACGGTCAGCAGACCCATCAACCCTAGCAGCATGCTGAAGGCGGTAAGCAGGGACTGAGAATAAAAGAAGTTGCTCAGCATGCAGAAGAAGCTGAGAAAGAACACCACAAAGGCGTCGCGCCGGGCCCGCAGCTCCAGGGTCTTGAGCGTCAGCAGCACGACCAGCAAGGTCACGCCTGCATCGCGGCCGAACAAGGTTCGGTGCGTCGTCAGCGTGGCGCCAATGGTCAGGGCCAGCAGGGCCAGCAGCCACCACTTGCCCGGCAGCGGACGGGCCTGCACGGCCAGCCAGCCGCGCCACACCAGCACGGTACTGGCCAGCGCACTGCACCACAGCGGCAGGTTGCCCACCTGGGGCAGCAGCACCCAGGCGATGACCAGCAACAGGAACAGGGTGTCGCGGGCGTCGCGGGGAAGGGTTTGGAGGCGGGTCAGCATGGGAGGGGCTCTGCTGAGAGCTGCTGGCCGGGGGTTGCCCGGCGGCAAGTAACTTTCTTTTGCGTCGCCAAAAGAAAGTCACCAAAGAAAAGGCGACCCTGCTGTCTGCGACCCCTTCGCTGCGCTACGGGGCACCCTGCGGTGCTCGCCTGAAGCGGGGTCCGCAGAACTCGCCTTCGGCTCAAACAACTGCGGCCCTTTTTCCGCTCCAGGCTCCGCTCCTCAGCGCATACAGAAGGGGCAATCGAATGCGGTAACCGAATACCGAAATACCAGCAAACGAATACAAATACCAACAAGGACACGCCACGGCGTGTCCTTGTTTCTTCAGGTATTCGGAGTTCTATCTTCGGCTGTTGGTATTCGTTCCCCATCCCTTGTGGATGCGCCGAGGAGCGCAGGGCCAGACGGATCAGGGCAAAAACTTGTTTGAGCCGCAGGCGAGTTGTTTTTGACCCCGGCTGGACCGAGCACCGCAGGTTGCCCCGGAGCGCAGCGCAGGGGACGCAGGAACCAGGGTCGCCTTTCTTTTGCTTACTTTTCTTTGGCGAAGCAAAGAAAAGTGAGTTGCCGCCGGGCAACCCCCGGCCAGCAACCCTCCGCAAAGAGCGCCATCGCCGAAACGACCTCGACCCCAAACCAGACGTCAACATACCGCAAGCGCCTCCAGACAAAGCCTCTTATGCGCCTCCCCACTGGCAGGCTTGATCTCCACCGAAGGCAACCTCAAGCCATAGTCCAGCGCGAGCTTGTCGGCCATCAACACCCAGGCACACAGCCGTGAAAGCTTTTGTTCAACACCGGCAGAGCCCGCATTCATGAAGTCCAGCCAGAGCTCATGCCGCTGGGCTTGCTGCGTGTCACGCACGACCAGGCCGTTGCCCTGTTCATCGGCCTTGGCTGCTTTTTTCCAGACGATCAGTTTCATGGGGTCGCCGCGGCGGTAACCGCGTACGCCATCGAATTCACCCGTGCTTTGTGCCCGTGAGGCCGCCGTCGCGCCACCGGAGCGGGGCTCGCCGGGCGGCAGCGGTGGCGGGTGGGCTTCGGGCTGCGGATAGACCAGGATCTGGGCAGCCGGGCGCCATACCGTCCAGACGCGAAAGGTGCCGAGCGGGTAACGGGTTTCGGCGGTCAGCGTCGGCAGCCGGTACAAGCCCCGCCGCGGCGGCGTGAAGGCCACCTGCACCACGCTGCTGCCCTGCGCGGGCACGTCGGTCCACACCCAGTGCTGCTCCCCGCCCTTTTTGGCGTCCTTTTTGGTGTCCACATCGTGTGGGTTCAGCACGCTCAGCCCGATGCCATGGCGCGCGGTACGCCTGGCGTTCATGAGTTTTACATCAAATGCGGCGGTAGCGCCCGCGTAGTGTGCGGGAGGCGCTACTAAATTCATAGCAAGACCGCGCAACGTGCCGTGGCAGACGTGCATGCCGACCAGAGCACTGCCGGCCAGCAGGAACGTCAGCAGGTAGCCCAGGTTGAGCTGGTAGTTGATGGAAGCCACCAGCAGCACCAGCAGCGTCACGCCCAGCATCAGGCCAGGCCGCGTGGGCAGGATGTACACGTTGCGCTGGGTCAGCGACACGCTGTCGGTGAACGGCAGCTTGCTTTGCCACCACTTCTGGAAGCGCCCGCGAATGAAGGCAAAAGGATTCCATTCGCGGGCCGCCGTGGAACCGGCTTTGTCGGGCCACTGGTGGCGCCCCCCGGGGGGGGAGGCGCCGGAGGCGCTTCGGGGGGCGTCCATCTTCTTCAGGGGAGGGGCACGGCGTCGAGCATGGCCCGCACCTGCTCCACAGGGCCGCGGCCGGCGTCGCTGACCGGAATGAGCCGGTGTGCGGCGGTTTGCGGCAGCACGGCAGCAATGTCGTCCGGCGCCACGTAGTCCCGCTTGCTCAGGAAGGCCTGTGCTTTGGCGGCCCGCATGATGGCAATGCCCGCGCGCGGGCTGAGGCCTTGCAGAAACCAGCGGCCTGAACGGGTCGCCGTGACCAGGTCCTGCAGGTAGTTCAGCAGCGGCTCCGACGCGTGAACCTGCGCCACCATCTGCTGCAGCTCCAGCAGGTCGTGCGGCGCCAGCAGGGCCGGCAGTTTTTCGAGCATGTCGCGGCGGTCGGCGCCCCGCAGCAATTCGCGTTCGGCGGCGCGGTCAGGGTAGCCCAGCGAAATCCGCATGTGAAAGCGATCCAGCTGGGACTCGGGCAGGGCGTAGGTGCCGAGCTGGTCGTGCGGATTCTGTGTGGCGATCACGAAAAACGGCAGGGGCAGGGGCCGGGTTTCGCCCTCGACCGTGACCTGCTTTTCCTCCATGGCTTCGAGCAGGGCGCTTTGGGTTTTCGGGCTGGCCCGGTTGATTTCATCGGCCAGCAGCACCTGCGCAAAAACCGGCCCCGGGTGAAACACAAAGCTTTCCTTCTGGCGTTCGTAAATCGACACACCCGACAAATCGCTGGGCATCAGGTCGGCGGTGAACTGCACCCGCGAAAACTGCAGCCCGAAAGAACGGGACAGCGCATGGGCCAGGGTGGTTTTTCCGACGCCCGGAACGTCTTCAATCAGCAGGTGGCCGCCGGCCAGCAGGCAGGCCACGCAGTCCTGTACCTGTGCCGGTTTTCCGACGATGACCGTGTTAAGCTGATCGAGAAGTGCCTGGAGTTTTTCTGTGACTTTCATGGTGCCAACCATACCGTAATTTTTTACAAATTATTTCCCCCATGAACGCGACTGGTTATTTCACGCACGCAGATTGCCGCAAGCATGAGATGGGCCCCGGCCACCCGGAATGTCCCGAGCGGCTCGACGCCATTGACGACTGGTTGCTGGCGACCGGCGTCAAGGACGCCCTGGACGCGCGCGAGGCCCCCCTGGCAGCGCTGGGCGACATCGAGCTGGCGCACGACCGCATGATGGTGGCGGCGATCCGCGGCCTGAGCGACAGTCTGGTCGACGACATCAGGGCCGGCGGGCCGGCCTATGCCCAGATAGACCCCGATACCGCGCTCAATGCGCACACCTGGAACGCCGCCCTGCGCGCGACCGGCGCCGTGCTGGCGGCCACCGACGCTGTGATGTCCGGAGAGCTTGAGAACGCGTTTTGCGCGGTGCGCCCGCCGGGCCACCATGCCTGCCACAACCGGTCCATGGGATTTTGCGTTTTCAACAGCGTCGCCGTTGCTGCCAAATATGCGCTGGAGCGCCACGGCCTCAAGCGCGTGGCGATTGTCGACTTCGACGTGCACCACGGCAACGGCACCGAGGACATCCTCAGCGGCGACGACCGTGTCCTGATGGTCAGCTTTTTCCAGCACCCGTTTTACCCATATACCGGCACCGAAAATCATGCAGGCAACATGCTCAACCTGCCCGTGCCGGCCTATACCAAGGGCATGGCCGTGCGTGAGCTGATCGAAGCGGCATGGATTCCGCGCCTGGAAGAATTCAAGCCCGAGATGATTTTCATCAGCGCGGGTTTTGATGCGCACCGCGACGACGACCTGGGCCAGATGGGTCTGGTCGAGCAGGACTACGCCTGGATCACCCAGCGCCTGAAGGACGTCGCCAGGCGCCATTCCCAAGGCCGTATCGTCTCGTCGCTGGAGGGTGGCTACAACCTGAATGCGCTGGCGCGCAGCGTGGAAGCGCATATCCGCGTCCTGGCCGATTTGTAGGGCATTCATGAGTGCCGTATCTGCTGAGCTTTCGGCTCCCGTGCTTCACACGCATGACGCGCGCGGTGTCCACCGCCTGGTGCTGAACCGGGCGTCTACTTTTAACGCGCTCGGTGAAGACGTGCTGTCTGCACTGCAGGCTGCACTGGATTTGATCGCGGCCGACAGCTCGGCGCGCGCGGTGGTCATCTCGGCCGAGGGCAAGGCTTTTTGTGCCGGCCACAACCTGAAAGACATGCGCGCCCGGCCCGAGCTGGCTTATTACCAGAAGCTTTTTGCGCAGTGCACGCGCGTGATGCTCAGCATCCAGAGGCTGCCGGTGCCTGTGATCGCGCAGGTGCAGGGCCTGGCCACCGCGGCCGGGTGCCAGCTGGTGGCGCAATGCGACCTGGCGGTGGCCTCCAGCAATGCGACTTTTGGCGTGAATGGCATCGATGTGGGCCTGTTTTGCGCCACGCCCAGCGTGCCGCTGGTGCGCAACATTCCGGCCAAGCAAGCCATGGAGATGCTGCTCACGGGTGAATTCATCACCGCGGACGAAGCGTGTGCGCGCGGGCTGGTGAACCGTGTCGCATCACCGGAATCCCTCGAGGGCGAAGTCGAAAAACTCTTGCAGTCGCTCCTGCCCAAACCGCGCGAAGCACTCGCCATGGGCAAGGCGCTGTTCTACCAGCAACGTGAAACCGGCATCGAGGCCGCCTACCAGCTGGCGGGCCAGTCCATGGCCTGCAACATGGTCCATGCCGTGGCACAGGAAGGCGTGCAAGCCTTCATCGAAAAAAGGAAACCCCAATGGCCAGCGCCGGCGCCCTGACGACCCGTCCCGTTCCTCCCGTCCGCATTGATGCGCTGGATGACTGGTTTGCGGCACTGGCCCAGCCTACCGCCCTCACGGAGCTGGCCGCGCTGATTTCCTGCGCGTTGCTGGCCTGGCTGGTGGTGCGCATGGCGGGCCGCGCACGTATGGCGGTCGATGGGACTTCCATCCTTTTCGGGCGGCGCGTGATTGACGGCGTGCTGTTTCCGCTGCTGCTGCTTTTCTTTGCCAATGCGGTGCAGGTCCTTTTGGCGAGGACCTTTCCGTTGGCGGTATTCAAGGTAGCCATTCCTGTGCTGCTGTCGCTGGCGGTGATCCGCCTGGGGGTCAAGGTGCTGCAGGTGGCCTTCAAGGACGCGCCGCTCGTGCGGGCCCTGGAGCGCACCATTTCCTGGCTGGCCTGGATCGCCATGGTGCTGTGGGTCAGCGGCTTCTTGCCTGTGATACTTGATGAGCTCGACGACATCAAGTGGAAGGTCGGCAACTCGACGCTGTCGGTGCGCACCATGCTTGAAGGTGCGGTGACAGCCGGTGTGGTGCTGCTGATCACCTTGTGGATATCTTCGGCCATTGAGGCGCGCCTGCTGCGTTCAGCCACCGGCAACGAGCTCTCCCTGCGCAAGGCTGTCAGCAATGCGGTGCGTGCCATGCTGATGTTTGTCGGCCTGATGCTGGCGCTGTCGTCGGTGGGCATTGACCTCAGGGCGTTGTCGGTGCTGGGCGGCGCGGTAGGCGTGGGTGTGGGCTTTGGCCTGCAGAAGCTGGCGGCCAACTACGTGAGCGGCTTTGTCATGCTGGCCGAGCGCAGTGTGCGCATCGGTGACAACGTGCGGGTGGACACCTTTGAAGGGCGCATCACCGATATCAATGCGCGCTACACCGTGGTGCGTGCACCGTCCGGGCGCGAATCCATCGTGCCCAACGAGATGTTCATCAGCAGCCGCGTTGAAAACCTCTCGCTCAGCGATACGCAGGTGCTGCAGTCCACCGTGGTGTCGGTGGGCTATGACAGCGACGTCGAGCTGGTGATGGGCCTGCTCAGCGAAGCCGCGCTCAAGCAGGACCGTGTGCTGCGCGACCCTGGTCCCAGCGTCAATCTGACCCACTTTGGCGTCGACGGGCTCGAGTTCACGCTCAACTACTGGATGGTTGATCCCGAAAACGGCCAGCAGAACCTGCGCTCGCGTGTCAACCTCGCCGTCCTGGAGTCGCTGCGCTCGCACGGCATCGAAATTCCGTACCCGCAGCGTGTGGTGCATACCCGCGTGAGCATTTCGGAGAATGCAAAAAACGTGGAGGGCGAGAAGGGCGCTACCGGTGCCAAGCCTTCCTGAGCGGCCCACAAACGGCCTGCGGCGCGCTTTTTCCCTGCCCGACCTCCGTTCGCTGCATCGGCAATTGACGCCTGAAAGACACCTGAAGGACAGTGGTTGGGCAGGATGCTCTAATTCGCTGTATCCGGCGCCCTATAATGAAAAATAGAACGATCGTTCTTTTTCTGCCTGGTTCCCCTGGATACCCTCCGGCGACCAGTTGAGCAGCCCGCATCAGGGGCGCCGCAGCATAGAATGCAAAGCTTACGTTTACGTTAACGTCAATTCAGTCCCGATTTCATTTCGATTTCAATTCGTACTCAATCCATCAACTCTGGAGTCCTCTCATGAAGGTCTTGGTTCCCGTCAAACGCGTTGTGGACTACAACGTCAAAGTCCGCGTCAAATCCGATGGCACTGGTGTCGACATCGCCAACGTCAAGATGAGCATGAACCCGTTTGACGAGATCGCCGTTGAAGAAGCGACGCGACTGAAGGAAAAGGGTGTCGTAACCGAAGTCATCGCCGTGAGCTGCGGCGTGCTGCAGTGCCAGGAAACCCTGCGCACCGCCATGGCCATCGGTGCCGACCGCGCCATCCTGGTCGAAACCGCCGAAGAACTGCAGCCGCTGGCCGTCGCCAAGCTGCTCAAGGCGCTGGTCGAAAAAGAGCAACCGCAACTCGTCATCCTCGGCAAGCAGGCCATTGACGACGACTGCAACCAGACCGGCCAGATGCTGGCTGCGTTGCTGGGCTGGCCACAAGCCACTTTTGCTTCCAAGGTCGAAGTCGAAGGCGGCACCGCCAAGGTCACGCGCGAAGTCGACGGCGGCCTGGAAACCCTCTCGCTCACGCTGCCGGCGATCATCACGACCGATTTGCGCCTCAATGAACCGCGCTACGTCACCTTGCCCAACATCATGAAGGCCAAGAAAAAGCAGCTCGACAACCTCAAGCCCGAAGAGCTCGGTGTCGACGTCAAGCCGCGTATCAAGACCCTGAAGGTCAGCGAGCCGCCCAAACGCAGCGCCGGCATCAAGGTGGCCGACGTGGCCGCCCTGGTGGACAAGCTCAAGAACGAAGCCAAAGTCATCTAAGGAGTTGATTGAAATGACCGCACTTGTAATCGCAGAACACGACAACAATTCCATCAAACCGGCGACCCTCAACACCGTGACGGCTGCCGCCCAGTGCGGTGGCGACGTGCACGTGCTGGTGGCCGGCAAGGGCGCCGAAGCCGCCGCCAAAGCCGCCGCCGCCATTGCCGGCGTGGCCAAAGTCATCCACGTCGAAGGCGAGCATTTCGCCCACGGCCTGGCTGAAAACATGGCCGCCCAGGTGCTGGCCATCGCTTCCGCCTATTCGCACATCCTGTTTCCCGCCACCGCTTCGGGCAAAAACATCGCCCCCCGCGTGGCCGCAACGCTGGACGTCGGCCAGATCTCCGACATCACCAAGGTCGATGCCGCCGACACCTTCGAGCGCCCCATCTACGCGGGCAACGCGATCGCCATCGTGCAAAGCCTGGACGCGACCAAAGTCATCACTGTGCGCACCACCGGCTTTGACGCCGCGGCCGCCACGGGCGGCTCCGCAACCATCGAAACGCCCGCGGGCGTTGCCGACAGCGGCAAGTCGACCTTCCTGGGCTCCGAGATCGCCAAGAGCGACCGCCCTGAGCTGACGGCTGCCAAGATCATCGTCTCCGGTGGCCGCGCGATGGGCTCCAGCGAGAAATTCAACGAAGTGCTGACGCCGCTGGCAGACAAGCTGGGCGCAGCTCTCGGCGCATCGCGCGCAGCGGTTGATGCAGGCTACGCCCCCAATGACTGGCAAGTGGGCCAGACCGGCAAGATTGTCGCGCCGCAGCTCTACATCGCCGCCGGTATTTCCGGTGCGATCCAGCATCTGGCCGGCATGAAAGACAGCAAGGTCATCGTGGCGATCAACAAGGATCCCGAAGCGCCTATCTTTAGCGTCGCTGACTATGGTCTCGAGGCCGACCTGTTCACTGCCGTACCCGAGTTGGTCGCAGCCCTGTAATACGGTTTCAGGCCAGCGCGACATGAAAGCCAAGCAGCAACCCGGCCAATCCGGCATGAGGCGAGGCGCATGCATGGCCTTGATGCTGGCGGGCTTGCTCCTCGCTGCGTGCGCGGGGCTTGACCGCAAAGTCGAACAGGTCAGCGTCAAGTCGGACATCAAGGAGCCTGTGACGTCTTTGGCCCTGGTTTTTGTGACCCCCGAGTGGGCCAACCAAAACCCGGACCTGGTCAAAGGCTACAGGCTCTCGGGTGTACTCGACAACCGCCTGATGAACCAAAGTGTTGGGCACGCCGCAGACTTCATGCAGCTCAACGGAGTTCCCGCAAAGTACGCAGGCACGTTCGGCCAGCGTTCCAATATCAGGGGCGTGCTGGGCGAATGGTCCGGCCAGGGTTACAACACGCTGCTGTTTGTTCCGATGGGCTCTACCGTCACCTCCCAGGGCCATGAAGCCCGCAGGGGTTCTACCCGTTACCGCGTGACGCTGTACAGCAAGAAGCTCGTGCCCATGCTGGAGTTTCAGGATGCGTTTTACGCCTCGGCCCCGGATTCGGGTCATGTGGACCTGATGGCAGCGGGCTGGCTCAATGCCTTGATGGACAACGGTTATGTCGTGCGGAAATCCGAAAAACTGGTGGAACCTCCAGTTCGTGATTTTTCGCCCTAGATTCAAGAGTTCACCTGGCAATTGAGACCCCGATTTCGCCTGGGGTATCCCAAGCCGACAGGCCATGGCGGCGCACCGATTTTTACCCTGCCTTCGCCGGGCATAAGACAACTTTCCGGAGACAAAAACATGACATACAAGGCCCCCCTCAAGGACATGCTGTTTGACATCAAACACCTGGCCAACATCGAACAGATCGCGCAAATCCCCGGCTTTGAAGAAGCCGGCTTCGACACCGCGCAAGCGGTGCTCGAAGAATGCGCCAAGTTCAACGAGGGCGTGCTGGCTCCGCTCAACCGTGACGGTGACATCAATCCGTCGAGCTTTCAATCCGGCGAAGTCACCACCACGCCTGGCTTCAAGGAGGCCTTCCGCCAATACGTCGAAGGCGGCTGGCAAGGGCTGCAGCACCCGGCTGATTTTGGCGGTCAGGGTTTGCCCAAAACCATAGGCGCAGCGTGCGGTGAAATGCTCAATTCCGCCAACATGAGTTTTGCGCTGTGCCCGCTGCTCAGCGACGGCGCCATTGAAGCCCTGCTCACGGCCGGCTCCGACGACCTCAAGGCGGTCTATCTTGAAAAGCTGGTGAGCGGCCAGTGGACTGGCACCATGAACCTGACCGAGCCGCAAGCTGGTTCGGACCTCGCCATGGTGCGCAGCCGTGCCGAGCCGCAGCCCGACGGCACGTACAAGGTTTTCGGCACCAAGATCTTCATCACCTATGGTGAGCACGACATGGCCGAGAACATCGTGCATCTGGTGCTCGCCCGCGTGACCGGCGCGCCCGAAGGCGTCAAGGGCATTAGCCTCTTTGTCGTGCCCAAGTTCATGGTCGGCAAAGACGGCGCACTCGGTGCACGCAACGACGTGCACTGCGTGAGCATCGAGCACAAGATGGGCATCAAGGCGTCGCCCACTGCCGTGCTGCAGTACGGCGACCATGGCGGCGCCGTAGGCTACATCGTCGGTGAAGAAAACCGCGGCCTCGAGTACATGTTCATCATGATGAACTCGGCGCGCTACGCCGTGGGCATGCAAGGCATCGCGATTGCCGAACGCGCCTACCAGAAAGCCGTGGAATTTTCCAAAGACCGCGTGCAAAGCCGACCGGTTGACGGCTCCATCAAGGCCAGCGCGCCCATCATTCACCACCCGGACGTGAAGCGCATGCTGATGACCATGCGAGCCTACATCGAAGGCTGCCGCGCCATGGCTTCTGTCGCTGCTGCGGCGTATGACGCAACGCATCACCACCCCGATGCGGATGTGCGCAAGCAGAACCAGGCGTTTTACGAATTCATGGTGCCACTGGTCAAGGGCTACAGCACCGAGATGAGCCTGGAAGTGACGTCGCTGGGTGTGCAGGTGCATGGCGGCATGGGCTTTATTGAAGAAACCGGCGCCGCCCAGTACTACCGCGACGCCAAGATTCTGACCATCTACGAAGGCACGACCGCCATCCAGGCCAACGACCTGATTGGCCGCAAGACTTCGCGCGATGGCGGCCAGACGGCCAAGGCGATTGCCGCGCAGATCGAAAAAACCGAAGGCGAGCTGCTCAAGCAGGGCAGTGCTGACGCGCTGGCCGTGGCCAAGCGCCTGAAGGCCGCGCGCCTGGCATTCATCGATGTGGTGGATTTCGTGGCCGGCAACACCAAAGCCAGCCCCAACGCCGTGTTTGCCGGCAGCGTGCCTTACCTCATGCTCGCGGGCAATGTGGTGGCCGGCTGGCAGATGGCGCGTTCGCTGCTGGTGGCGCAAGAACAAATCGCCCAAGGCATCGACGTCGCCTTCATGCAGGCCAAGATCACCACCGCACGTTTTTATGCTGACCACCTGCTGACCAAGGTGCCCGGCGTGCGCGACAGCATTGTCGATGGTGCAGACAGCGTCACGGCGCTGGCGCTGGACGCGTTCTGACCTCCGTACACACTGCTATTTATTTGATAGCTGTTAGCGCCCGTCAGTAAAGGGTTGCAGGATGTTTTTTCTTGAATTCAGAATAACAACGGAGCCACCATGTCCAGACTGCCCGGCGCATTGAACAAGCTGCCTTTGCCCATCATCGGTTCACCGCTCTTCATCATCAGCAATCCCAAGCTGGTCATCGCGCAGTGCAAAGCCGGCGTGGTGGGCGCCATGCCCGCGCTCAACGCTCGGCCTGCGTCGCAGCTTGATGAGTGGCTGGCCGAGATCACCGAGGCACTGGCAGCCCACAACAAGGCCAACCCTGACAAGCCGGCGGCGCCTTTTGCCATCAACCAGATCGTGCACAAGTCCAACGACCGCCTGGAGCACGACATGGAAATGTGCGTGAAGTACAAGGTGCCCATCTACATCACCAGCCTGGGTGCACGCGAAGACATCAACGCTGCCGCCCACAGCTACGGCGGCGTGGTGCTGCACGACATCATCAACAACAAGTTCGCGCGCAAGGCCATTGAAAAGGGCGCCGACGGCCTGGTCGCCGTGGCCGCCGGTGCGGGCGGCCATGCGGGCGTCAAAAGCCCGTTCGCGCTGATCCAGGAAATCCGCCAGTGGTTTGACGGCCCTCTGGCGCTGTCGGGCGCCATCTCCACTGGCGGCGCGGTTCTGGCTGCGCAGGCCATGGGCGCCGACTTTGCCTATATCGGTTCGGCGTTCATCGCGACGGACGAAGCGCGCGCGGCCGACGCCTACAAGCAGGCCATCGTTGACGGGAACTCAGACGACATCGTTTACAGCAGCCTTTTTACCGGCGTGCACGGCAACTACCTCGCGCCGTCGATTCGCGCTGCTGGCATGGACCCCGAGAACCTTCCCGAAGGCGACGTCAAGACCATGAACTTCGGCGGCGGTGAAGGCAGCAAGTCCAAGGCCTGGAAAGACATCTGGGGCTGCGGCCAGGGCATTGGCTCTGTCAGCAAGGTCCAAAGCGCCGCGGCCTTTGTGGACCAGCTCAGGCGCGAGTACGAGCAGGCACGCAAACGGGTCTGCGCTTAAGCGCCATCGCTACCTTTGAGCAGCGCTGCGCCTGAAATACCCGCCTTGACCACCGCGACCCGACGCTTTCCCGGCATGGATGCCCTCAAAGGGCTGGCCTGCGTCCTCATTGTTTTGCATCACCTGGCTTTTTACGGCCCGATGTCGGATGTGGTGCACCCGTTCGCACCGGCCTTGATGGACTGGCTTTACGACTACGCCCGCATGGCCGTGCAGGTGTTCCTGGTCGTGAGCGGTTTTCTGGCGGCGGCCTCGCTGGCGCCACAGGGTGTGGCCGTGTTCGGTGCACCTGGCACCCTGATTTTTCGCCGCTACTGGCGACTCGTCAAACCCTATCTGGTGGCGCTGGCCGTGAGCATGCTCGTGGCCGCGTTGGTCAGGCCCTGGTTCGCACATCATTCGGTGCCGGATGCTCCCACGGTGCACCAGCTGCTCGCCCATGTCCTGTTGCTGCAGGACCTGCTCGGGCAGGACGCGCTTTCTGCCGGTGTCTGGTACGTGGCCATCGACTTCCAGCTCTACGCCATGGCGGTTCTCATCTTTGCCTTTGCCCGGCGGTTCCAGTTTCAGCCACACAACGGCGACGCAACGCACACTACTTCGGTTTCGGCCCCACTCGGCGTGAGCCTCATCCTGTTGGTTGCCTTGGCTTCGCTGCTGTTTTTCAACCGCCTGCCGGCCTTTGATATCACCGCCCTCTATTTTTGCGGCTCCTATGCCCTGGGCATGCTGGCCTTCTGGGCCTCAAACCGCCTTGGCGCGCGGCGCAGCTTCTGGCTCGTGACCCTGGCGGTGATGGGCGGGCTGGCCCTGGCGCTGGATTTCAGGGGGCGCCTGGTGGTGGCACTGGTCACCGCCTTCGGCCTGGTCGGGCTGGCGGTGCTGCAGCCACAGTCCTGGCCGGTGCGATGGCTGCAGCAGCGCCGGCTGGTGCAGCTGGGCCAGATGTCCTACTCTGTGTTCCTCATCCACTTTCCGGTGTGCCTGCTGGTCAATGCCATCGTGAGCCATTTCTGGCCCACGCAGCTTGCGGCAAATGTGCTGGGCCTGCTGCTGGCCTTCCTGCTGTCGCTGCTGGCGGGCTGGGTGCTGTATCAGTCGGTGGAATCGCGGCCGATTCCTTTGCGGCCGCGCTGGTTGAGTCGCTTTTATTTGCGTTAAAAAGCAGCTCTTCGCCTTTCTGGACAAGCGCAACTAGCTATTGAATTAATAGCATTCAACCGGAGCCAGGCTCACTGCCTGAACATCTCCAGCTTCAATGCCGCAGGCTCACCCAGCCATGAGGCATGCGTGGTGTGGTCGGCCAGGTCGTCGCCGGTGAGCCCGTGCACAAACACATCCAGTCCGTCGCGGTGTTCTTCGAGCCAGGGAATGACGCTGTCAAACGCCGCGCGGTCAAATGCCAGCTGGCAACTCCAGCGCGGGTGCGGTCCCACCTCTCGTTCATGCACCCGCCCCACGGCAATCCCGAAAAGCGCACCGGCCTTTTCGCACAGGGCGCGTGCCTGCTCAACGGTGCCGGGCCCGAAGTACACATGGGCGTGGTAGCGGGCATAAAGGTTTTCGGGGCGCTGGATCATGGTGAAACGGAAAGGGAGAAGAGGGACGGAAAAATGAAAAAGGGGGCGTATCAATGACTGCATTGGATGAGTCCTCAGGCATCCTCCAGAAACGTCAGGGCCGGTAGCGGTGCATCGGGGTTTTCTTCTCGGGCTTTTGCATGCGTCTGCTTCATGCGCTGCCGGCAATGCGCCAGGTCTTTTACCTGAAACAGGAAAAACACCTCGGCCGCGTCTTCCGCGTTTTGCCAGAGGTGCTCCAGATACATGCCTTGCTTCGCATGTTCGTCCGCGTCCTTTTCCAGCTGCTGTTTAACGGCGGCCAGCGGCGCGCCGGTGAGTTTTACCAGTACGTGTGCCATGGGACGTCTCCTGCTTTAAACCCATTATTGCGGGCCCTGTTGCAGACATTTGCTAAAGGGTTTTTGTTTGAATATACTGTATTTATATACAGTATCTTTCTGCGACCTTGCCGGGCACTGCGCTTGCCCCCACCAAATCTTATTAATCCATGTCCGACGCCATCATCCCGCTACACGCCATCAAGGGCCGAGGCACTGCCACGCGCATGCCGCACCGGTTTGAAAAAGACGTGCGCAACGCATGGGACGACGGCTGGGGTACGCTGGAAGAAGGCGCGGCGGGCGAGGCGCCCCGGATCGAAACCACGGTCACGATGGAAGAAGCGCGCAGCGCCATTGTCGGCAACGATTCGCCCGATATCTTTTTTGACTACAGCATCAATCCCTACCGGGGCTGTGAGCATGGCTGTGTGTACTGTTATGCGCGGCCCACACACAGCTACCTCAATCTTTCGCCGGGGCTGGACTTTGAAACCAGGATCATCGCCAAGCGCAACATTGCCGAGGTGCTGCGCGCCGACCTGCGCAAACGCAGCTATGTTCCCAAGCTGCTTAACATCGGCTCGGCCACAGACTGCTACCAGCCCGCCGAGCGCGAGCTGCGACTGACGCGCAGCATCATCGAGGTGATGCAGGAAGTGCGGCACCCGTTCTCTTTGATCACCAAATCCAGCGGCGTGGAGCGCGACCTGGACCTGCTGGCGCCGCTGGCCGCTGACAAGCTGGCCGCCGCCTACGTGACCATCACCACGCTCGACGGCGAACTCGCGCGCAAGCTGGAGCCGCGCGCGGCCGCACCGCACCGGCGCCTGCGCACCATCCGCACGCTGGCAGAGCACGGCGTTCCCGTCGGCGTCAGTGTGGCGCCGCAAATCCCATTTGTGAACGACGACATGGAGCATGTGCTGGAGGCCGCCTGGGAGGCCGGTGCGCGCAGCGCGTTCTATACCGTGATCCGTCTGCCCTGGGAAGTGGCACCCATCTTCAAGGAGTGGCTGGAGCTGCACTACCCGCAGCGCGCCGCGCGCATCATGGCGCGCATCCACGAAATGCGCGGCGGCAAGGATTACGACAGCGACTTTGCCTCGCGCATGAAAGGCCACGGCCTGTGGGCCGAACTCATCAAGCAGCGTTTTGAGAAAGCCTGCAACCGGATTGGCTTTAACCGCCAGCGCATTGAGCTGGATTTGAGCCGGTTCCGGCCGCCAGCGGCTGCGGGGTCCGAGGGGCAGGGCAGGCTGTTCTGAGGGCGCGCGCGTCAGTTCGACGCTAGGGCTATAGTCCAAAAATGCGTGTGCATCACGCCTCATACTGTTTGAAGATAAAAGGAGTTCACCTTGGCGCTTGACTGGAAATATTCATCGGAAGGCATGGTCGCCGCAGACTGGGAAGAACTGTCGAACCTTTACCGGATGGCCCCACTGGGCGACAAGAAGCCGGCCGACCTGCAGGTCGTATTCACCAACAGCATGTTCAAGTGTTTTGTGTACGACGCCGGCAAGCTGATTGCCGCCGGCCGTGCGGTGGCGGACGGCAAGGATTGCTCTTATATCTGCGACATCGCGGTAGCGCCGGACCGGCAGGGCTCCGGCATGGGCAAGGACATGGTCGCGGCGCTGGTGCGGCTTTCCAGCGGTCACAAAAAAATCATCCTCTACGCGGTGGCCGGCAAGGAACCGTTTTACCGCAAGCTTGGCTTTCGGCGCATGCTGACCGCGATGGCGATTTTTGCGAATACCGAGCAAGCGCTGCAAAGCGGTTTGATCAGCGATAACTGATCGGGCAACCGAGAGCCGGCCCTAACGCAGATAACTGCGGTTCAGCCTCACTTCAAGCTTTTTCTGCAGCGTTTCAAACGAGGCGCTCATGGCCCAGTAAATGCCCGCCGCCGCCAGGTACAGCGGAAAGGGCTGGAAGGTCGTGGCAATCACTTCCTTGGTCGCCAGCATCAGCTCGCCCACGGCAATCACCGACACCAGCGAGGTGTCCTTGATCAGGCTGATCAGGCTGTTGGAGAGACTGGGCACCGCCAGACGCAGGGCCTGCGGGCCGATCACATAGCGCAGTGTTTGCGCTTGTGTGAGGCCCAGGCTGCGGGCGGCGTTCCACTGCCCGTGTTCCACACCGTTGATCGCGCCGCGAATGGTTTCCGACAGGTAGGCTCCCACGTTCAGGCTCAGGCCCAGGATGCCCGCGCTGATCGGGTCGAACTGGATGCCGATGCTAGGCAGGCCGAAGTAAATGACGAAGAGCTGCACCAGCAGCGGCGTGCCGCGCATGCAGCTGACGTACAGCGTTGCAAACTGCGAAAGCCCAGGCACCTTCGCCAGTCGCGTCACGGCCACGATGGTACCGATGATGGCACCGAAGAATACAGATGCCACCGCCAGCAGCAGCGTCCACGCCGCGCCTTTGAGCATCAGTGGCAGGGCATCGCGCAGCAACTGGGTCAAGCCAGACAAATCCATGGGAGTCTCCACAAATAAAAACCCCGGCAGTGAGCCGGGGTTGCTTCAGGGCGCCTGCCGGAAAGCGGCGCGCGGCTGATCGAATGTTACTTCGGTTATTTCACGGCGACAGGCGGCTTGCTCACGTCGCGGTCAAACCACTTGGTGGATATCTTCGCGAAGCTGCCGTCGGCCTGCAGGTCGGCCAGCGCCTTGTCGATGGCGGCCTTGAACTTCGGGTTGTTCTTGACGAAGGGAATGCCGGATTTTTCAAGGTCGCCCACGGGCGCACCGGGCTTGAGCGGCAGCTTGGTTTGTTTGACGATGTAGGGAATCAGCAGGCTGTCGTTGAGCGCGGCGTCAATGCGGCCCAAAGCCAGGTCTTGCAAATACTCTTGCGCGCCGGGATAGGTCTTCACGTCAATGCCGCCGACTTTTTTGGCGATGTCGGCGTAGTTGGTGCCCTGGCCCAGGCCGAGCTTTTTGCCCTTGAGGTCGGCCAACGTCTTGAACTCGCGCTTTTCATCCTTGCGGATGATCAGTTGCGGTGCAGAGATGGTGTAGGGCTCGGAGAAGTCAAAGGTCTCCTTGCGCTTGTCGGTGATGCCGACCTGGTTGATCACCACGTCGTACTTGCCGGCCTGCAGGCCTGCCAGGATGGCACTCCACTCGCTCGTGGAGAACTCGGCTTTGACGCCCAGCTTCTGCGCCAAGGCATTGGCCAGTTCCACTTCAAAGCCGGCGAGCTGGCCGCCTTCCTTGTAGTTGAAGGGCGGGTAGGTGCCTTCAAGTGCAACTTTGAGGGTGCCGCGCTGTTTGACGGTGTCGAGCAGGTCGGCTGCGCTGGCGCTGAGTGCGAGCGTCAAAAGAAGTGTGGAAGCGATGGTGGAGGCGGCAGCCTTGCGAATATTCATATTCAACCCTTGCATAAGAGAATTGTTATTGAGATGAAAAGTGAATATTAAATCTGCCGTCACATTGGTGCATGCAGGGCGACAAAGGCCCTACGGCGCATCCGGATGCTTCGCGGACGCTGAGCGCGGACTCAGGGCTTGGCGCAGTGGGCGTAGATGTCGAGCGCAGGCTTGTAGACGCTGGTCTGCACATTCATCAGGCCGAGCACCGAGTGGAAGTAATTGTCGTGGCTCACCATGGCGTCCAGTTGCTCCTTCAGGCATGCCGTCGTCAGCTTGTTGCGCTGCTCGAATGCGGGTGAGAGCCAGGTGATCCACGGCACGCGCTTTTGCACTTCAGGCGCAATGCCGTAGGGCATGCCGTGCAGGTAGAGGTTGTTCTCACCCAGCGACTCTCCGTGGTCGGCGAGGTAGAGCAGGGCAGGCGCGCTGCGCGCCTCTTGTGCCTTGAGCCACTGGATGGAAGACGCCAGCAATTTGTCGGTGTAGACGATGCTGTTGTCATAGGCATTGAGCAGGCCTTCGCGGCTGCAGCTTTGCAGCGCGTTGTCGGTGCACTCGGGCAGGAATTTTTTGACGGCTTGGGGCGAGCGCTTGTAATACGCCGGGCCGTGGCCACCCATCTGGTGCATCACGACCACCACGCCCTTGGCGCGGCGCTCGGCCGGCAGCGCGGCAATGCGTTCGTCAATGCCGTGCAGCATCACTTCGTCAAAACATTCGCCGCTGTCGCACAGGCCCGGTACTTTGAGCTGTATGGTGTTCACGTTGGGCACACGGTCGCACACGCCCTTGCAGCCAGACTGGTTGTCTATCCATAGCACGGCCAGGCCCGCGCGCTGCAGCACGTCCAGCATGCCCTCGTAATTGGCCGGGCGTGAGTCATAGGCTTCACGCCCGAAGTTGGAGAACATGCAGGGCACCGATGCGGCTGTGCTGGTGCCGCACGACCACGCGTTGCGCAGGCTCACGACGTTCTCATTTGCGAGCAGCGGGTTGGTGGGCCGGCTGTAGCCGTTGAGTGAAAAGTTGGCGCTGCGCGCTGTTTCACCCAGCACCAGCAACAGCAGCGGTGGCTTGGTTTGGGCTGTGTAATTGGCACCGAGTTTTGCGTCTTCACCCAACGGCAACAGAGTGGATTCGTCGCGCTGAAAGGGCTTTGCCGCGATGGCGCCTAGCGCGTAATAGGAATTGAGTGGGTTGATGAGATAACGCACATGCGTGTAGTTGCGCATGACGGAGGCAATGCTCTGGAAAAACAGGAACACCACTAACACCAGCAGCACGCACGCTCCGGTCAGCGTGGCTGCGTTGGTGAGCATCTGTCGCACTGCGCCTGCACGTCTGACCTTCTGCCGCCACAAAAAGATCATCGGCAGGACCGCCAGCACCATCACCGTGGCCAGCAGTCGCCAGTTCAGCAGGTCACGTGTTTCGCGCACATCAGTCTGCAGCGTGTTGATCATCATGGTCTTGTCGATAACCACGCCATAAGTCACCATGAAATAGGCACCGAAAGCGGCCGACAGCAGAAAGACAGTGATGGCGGGCTTGAGTGTCCAGCGCCAGGCCAGCACGCTGAGCAGCGCGATGGTCGCCAGCGCAATCACCAGCGCCAAGGCGATGCTTATTACCACCGCCTGGCCCCCGGTAAGGCCCGGCAGGCGGGCCAGCTCGCGCCACAAGGCCACATTGCACACGGTCGCGATCCAGAGGCTTGCAATGACCACCAGCCACAGCGGCCGCATGCCTCGACGGTGTTGGTCAGGAGAGGAAAGGGGTCTGGACCCGGATGGCGGTTGCAGCGGCATAGCGCTGCATTGTATTTGCCCCACCTTAGGGCGGACTTATGCGCGCCTCAAGTGGCGGTGGTCAAACCCAGCTGCCGCGCATGGTGCCGCAGGTGTTCGGCCATAAAGGTCGCGATGAAATAGTAGCCGTGGTCATAGCCCGCATGGCGATGCAGCGCCAGTGGCTGGCCCGCTTTGACGCAGGCGGCTTCAAACAGCTCGGGGTACAACTGCTCGGCAAGGAATTTGTCGTCCAGCCCCTGGTCTATGCGTATGCCGCCAGGGTAGGGCGCTGCGGGCATGAGATTCATGATGGCGGTGGCGTCATGTTCGACCCACTGCAACTCATCGCTACCGAGGTAGCCGGTAAACGCCTTGCGGCCCCAGGGACACTGGCTGGGCGTGCAGATAGGTGCAAACGCCGAGACTGATTGAAAGAGATCCGGATGCCGGAGTGCCAGCGTCAACGCGCCATGGCCGCCCATCGAGTGGCCGAAGATGCCGATGCGACTGGCGTCCAGCGGCAAGGCGCTCGTCAGCAGTGGCAGCAGCTCTGCCGTGATGTAGCTTTCCATGCGGTAGTGCTGTGACCACGGCGCCTGTGTCGCATCAAGATAGAAGCCCGCGCCGCGGCCGAAATCCCAGCTGTCGGTCTCGCCCGGAATCTTTGCGCCGCGCGGGCTGGTGTCAGGCGCGATCAGCGCCAGGCCCAGCTCGGCGGCTACGCGCTGCGCACCGGCTTTGATCATGAAAGTTTCTTCGTTACAGGTCAGGCCCGCCAGGTAGATCAACGCCGGCACCTTCTCCCCAGCCATGGCTTGCGGCGGCAGGAAGACCGAAAACTTCATCGGCAGGCCGACCTCGCGCGAGTCGTGCTGGTAGAAGCGTTGTACGCCGCCGAAGCAGCCGTGTTCGCTGAGGAGTTCGAGGGGTGTTGTCATGTCGCTTAGTACAGGACCACACCGCGGATGGACTCACCGGACTTCATCAAATCAAAACCTTTGTTGATGTCCTCCAGCGGCATGGTGTGCGTGATCAGGTCGTCGATATTGATCTTGCCTTCCATGTACCAGTCGACGATTTTGGGTACATCAGTGCGGCCGCGCGCGCCGCCGAAGGCCGAGCCTTCCCATTTGCGGCCGGTTACCAGCTGGAAGGGGCGGGTGCTGATCTCGGCGCCGGCTTCGGCCACGCCGATGATGATGCTGCGGCCCCAGCCCTTGTGTGTGCATTCCAGCGCCTGGCGCATCACCTTGGTGTTGCCTATGCATTCAAAGCTGTAGTCGGCGCCGCCGTCGGTGAGTTGCACGATGGCGTCGACGACGTTTTCGGTGTCCTTGGGGTTGATGAAATGCGTCATGCCGAACTTGCGCGCCATCTCCTGCCGCGCGGGGTTAATGTCCACACCGATGATCTTGTCGGCACCCACCATCTTCGCACCCTGGATCACATTGAGGCCAATGCCGCCCAGGCCGAACACGACGACGTTGGCGCCGGCTTCCACCTTGGCAGTAAAGAGCACTGCGCCTATGCCGGTGGTGACGCCGCAGCCGATGTAGCAGACCTTGTCAAAGGGAGCGTCTTCGCGGATTTTGGCCAGCGAAATTTCAGGGGCGACGGTGTAGTTGCTGAAGGTGCTGGTGCCCATGTAGTGAAAGATGGGTTTGCCGTCCAGGCTGAAGCGGCTTGTGGCGTCGGGCATCAGGCCCTTGCCCTGCGTGCCGCGAATCAGCTGGCACAGGTTGGTTTTGCGCGAAAGACAGAACTTGCATTGCCGGCACTCGGGCGTGTAGAGCGGGATGACGTGGTCGCCTTTTTTGAGCGTTGTCACGCCGGGGCCGACGTCAACCACAATGCCCGCGCCTTCGTGGCCGAGGATGGCTGGGAAGATGCCTTCCGGGTCGGCGCCCGAGAGCGTGTAGTAATCGGTATGGCAGATGCCGGTGGCCTTGATCTCGACGAGCACCTCTCCGAACTTCGGGCCTTGCAGGTCCACGGTTTCAATGGTCAGGGGCTGGCCTGATTTCCAGGCAACGGCGGCTTTGGTTTTCATGGTGTGTTGGCTTGCGCTTGAAGTGAGTGGGGATGAGGTTCCGTGCGTAGGTCACTATAAGCCAGTCACCGTCGCTGAGTCTCCCCTGAAGCCGTATCTTCATGGGCCCGATGTTTCATTTTGAGAAAAGCTGGGCCATGCACCCGGACTGTGTCGCCGACCCTAAGGCTGGAATATGCCGCGCATCGTGGGAGCAGAGCCTTCATGGCCTTCTCTGTAAATGAAAAAGCTGCCTGGCCCATTAAACATGAGCGCAAGCAGCTATTAATTTCATAGCATTGAGGTCTGGCGAGCGATACCCGCCACGGCTTGCTCAGCGGCCGGCTTCTTTCAGATACTGCGTCCGGGCAGCGATGGCAGTGTCGGTGAAGTCGGTGAACACGCCGTCAACGCCTGTGCGGTAAAAGGCCAGGTACTCGGCCTTGGCATCGCCCTGGTAGTCGCTGGCCAGGCGGCGCGACTCGTTGCGAAAGGTGAAGGGGTGCACAAAGAGGCCCGCCCTGTGCGCGTCGGCGACCAGGCTGGTGGCTGGCTGCGAGGTCGAGTCGGCGTCGTTGAGCTTGCCGTCGCGGTTGATGTCGACCTGCTTGCCGTCGGCGCCGAAGGTGCCCTTGGTGCTGATGATGTAGCGCTTCCAGGGGCCGATGCCGTCTGCGTAGGTCTTGATCTCGGCCAGGCCTGCGGGCGTGGTCATGGCATCAAAGAGCCGTTTGTCGCCGGCCTTGGTCCAGTCGTAAGGGCGGTCGCTCGGCACGGCAAAGGTCACGCGGCCGGTTTTCGGGTCAATGCCGTCGCCGTCGACGAGCTGGATCAGTTTCGTATTGAGGCCCTTGCTCTTCATGTACTTCAGGCTGCCGGGTTCAAACGACTGCACATAGATGGGCGCGGTCTTGCTGTTCCATCCGGCGGCGTTGATGATGGCGATCAGCTTGTCCTCCATCGGCAGGCCGAGTTCGCGGAAGTAGGTCGGGTTCTTGGTTTCCGGGTAGATCGCAATCGTGCGGCCGGTTTTCGCGGACTGGGCTTTGGCCATGTCCACCACTTCCTGGAGGGTGGGGATTTTGTACTGGCCATTGAACTGCTGCGGGCGCTCGGCGTCGGTCGAGATCGCCCCCAGGGTGCGAATCTCGGCCAGTGTGAAGTCGTTGCTGAACCAGCCGGTCTGCGTTTCGCCGTCGACCTGGATGGTCTTCTTGCGTGAAGCGAACTCCGGATGTTTGGCCACGTCGGTGCTGATGGCCAGGTTGGGGTCGTGGCGGGTGATCAGCACGCCGTCCCTGGTCACGACCAGGTCCATCTCGATCACGTCGGCGCCGAGTTCGATCGCCCGCACATAGGCTTCCATCGTTTCTTCCGGCACATAACCGGAAGCGCCGCGGTGGGCGATGACCAGTGGCGCCTTGCCGTCAAGGGTGGGCAGGCCTGCTTGTGATGTTGTGCCTGAGGAGGAGCAAGCGGTGAGTAGTACGCTGCTGCAAATAAGGGCGAGCAGGCTACCTTGTTTTACGGCCTGGCGGGTCGATACGGTCATGGGTGTTTCCGGAGTTAAAGGGCTGATCGTATGTGTCTGATCACGACAGGCGTGTGACAGTGTGTAGCGCTCGGCCATAAAAAATGCCGGAGCAGGTCCGGCATTTTCTGGGGCGCGGGGATCAGGCGCTGAAGAAGCTCTTGAGCTTGTCGGCCCAGCCTTCCTCGCTGGGTGAATGCTTGGCGCCGCCCTTTTTCAGCGACTCGTCCAGCTCTTTGAGCAGCTTGCGCTGGTGCTCGGTCAGCTTGACCGGTGTTTCCACTGTGATGTGGCAATACAGGTCACCCGGATAACTGGAGCGCACGCCCTTGATGCCCTTGCCGCGCAGGCGGAACTGCTTGCTCGCCTGGGTGCCTTCGGGAATGTCGATGGCCGCTTTGCCGGCGAGTGTCGGCACTTCAATTTCCCCGCCCAGTGCGGCGGTGGTGAAACTGATGGGCACGGCGCAGTGCAGGTCGTCGCCGTCGCGCTCGAAGATGTCGTGCTTCTTCAGGCGGATCTCGATATAGAGGTCGCCGGGCGGGCCGCCATTGGTCCCCGGCTCGCCGTTGCCGGTCGAGCGGATGCGCATGCCGTCGTCGATGCCCGCGGGAATTTTGACCTCGAGTGTCTTGTTGTTCTTGGTCTTGCCCACGCCGTGGCAGGTGATGCAAGGCTCGGGAATCAGCTTGCCCGTGCCTTTGCACTGGGGGCAGGTTTGCTGCACGCTGAAGAAACCCTGCCGCATTTGCACCACGCCGTGGCCATGGCAGGTGGTGCAGGTCACCACCTTGGTGCCGGGCTTGGCGCCGCTGCCGTGGCAGGTATTGCAGTCGTCCCAGCTCGGAATGCGAATCTGTGCGTCCTTGCCGTTAGCGGCTTCTTCGAGCGTGATTTCCATGGCGTAGCTCAAGTCGCCGCCACGGTAAACCTGCCGGCCGCCGCCACGTTGTGCCCCGCCGCGCTGGCCGCCAAACACGTCGCCGAAGATGTCGCCAAAGGCCTCGGCAAAGCCGCCAAAGCCTTCTGCGCCGGGGCCGCCGCGCATGTTGGGGTCTACACCGGCGTGGCCATACTGGTCGTAGGCCGCGCGCTTGTTCTCGTCGGAAAGCATCTCGTAGGCTTCTTTAGCCTCCTTGAATTTTTCTTCGGCAACCTTGGACGCATCCCCCTGGTTGCGGTCGGGGTGGTGCTTCATCGCAAGTTTGCGATATGCCTTCTTGATGTCTTCATCGCTGGCGTTTTTGGCAACGCCCAGCGTGTCGTAATAGTCTTTTTTGGTGGCCATGGCAGGTCAGTCAGGAATCGTTATTGTGGGGGTCAGCGGGAAACGCAAAAGCGGAAATCCTGGATTGCTCCCGGTTTTCCGCCTTTGCTGGCTGCCTTTGCCGTCTGCTTTTGCATGCAGTTATCGCGCCAATGCAGGGATGCTTTGTAAAAAAGCGCTTAGCCCTTTTTGACTTCCTTGACTTCAGCGTCCACGACATTGTCGTCGGCCGGCTTGGCTTCAGCCTGGGCGGCGCCCGCTGCGCCTGCGTCACCACCGGCTGCCGCCTGCGATGCCTGCATGTCGGCGTACATCTTTTCGCCGAGCTTCTGGCTGGCTTCCATCAGGGCCGTGTTCTTGGCGTCGATGGCGGCCTTGTCATCGCCAGTGAGCGCTTCTTCCATGTCCTTGATGGCGGCTTCGATCTTTTCCTTCTCGCCGGCTTCGAGCTTGTCGCCGTATTCACCCAGCGATTTTTTCACGCTGTGCACCATGGCTTCAGCGTTGTTCTTGGCGGTGACGAACTCGACTTTTTTCTTGTCTTCTTCGGCGTTCAGCTCGGCGTCTTTCACCATCTGCTGGATTTCAGCTTCAGACAAACCTGAGTTGGCCTTGATGGTGATCTTGTTTTCCTTGCCGGTGCCCTTGTCTTTGGCGCCGACGTGCAGGATGCCGTTGGCGTCGATGTCAAAAGACACTTCAATTTGCGGCGTTCCGCGTGCTGCCGGCGGAATGCCCTCGAGGTTGAACTCGCCCAGGCCCTTGTTGCCCGAAGCGATTTCGCGTTCGCCCTGGAACACCTTGATCGTCACGGCCGGCTGGTTGTCTTCAGCGGTCGAGAAGGTCTGTGCGAACTTGGTCGGGATGGTCGTGTTCTTCTTGATCATCTTGGTCATCACGCCGCCCATGGTTTCGATACCGAGGGACAGCGGGGTAACGTCCAGCAACAGCACGTCGGTGCGATCGCCGGAGAGGACCTGGCCTTGAATCGCTGCGCCGACGGCAACCGCTTCGTCGGGGTTCACGTCCTTGCGGGGTTCCTTGCCGAAGAGCTCTTTGACCTTTTCCTGCACCTTGGGCATGCGGGTCTGGCCGCCGACCAGAATCACGTCATGGATGTCGGCCGCGCTGACGCCGGCATCCTTCATGGCGATGCGGCAAGGCGCAATCGTGCGCTCGATCAGTTCGTCAACCAGGCTTTCGAGCTTGGCGCGGGTCAGCTTGACCAGCAAGTGCTTGGGGCCGGTAGCCGGGTCGTGCGCGATGTAAGGAATGTTGACTTCGGTGGCTGGGCTGTTGGACAGCTCGATCTTGGCCTTTTCAGCCGAGTCTTTCAGGCGCTGCAGGGCCACGACGTCCTTCGACAGGTCGATGCCGCTGTCTTTCTTGAACTCGGCCACGATGTAGTCGATGACGCGCTGGTCGAAGTCTTCGCCGCCCAGGAAGGTGTCGCCGTTGGTAGACAGCACTTCAAACTGCTTTTCACCGTCGACGTCGGCGATTTCGATGATGGAGATGTCGAAGGTGCCGCCGCCCAGGTCATACACGGCGATCTTGCGGTCGCCCTTTTCCTGCTTGTCCAGGCCAAAGGCGAGAGCCGCTGCGGTGGGTTCGTTGATGATGCGCTTGACTTCAAGGCCGGCAATGCGGCCAGCGTCTTTGGTGGCCTGGCGCTGTGCGTCATTGAAGTACGCAGGCACCGTGATCACGGCCTCGGTGACCGGCTCGCCGAGGTAGTCTTCGGCGGTTTTCTTCATTTTGCGCAGGATGTCGGCGCTGACTTGCTGGGCCGACAGCTTCTTGCCGCGCACTTCCACCCAGGCGTCGCCGTTGTCGGCGGCCACGATGGAATAAGGCATCAGCGCGATGTCTTTCTGGACTTCCTTTTCGCTGAACTTGCGGCCGATCAAACGCTTGACGGCGTACAGGGTGTTCTTGGGGTTGGTCACGGCCTGGCGCTTGGCCGATGCGCCAACCAGCACTTCGCCGTCTTCCTGGTAGGCGACGATGGAAGGGGTGGTGCGCACGCCTTCCGAGTTCTCGATCACGCGGGGGGTGTTGCCCTCCATGACGGACACGCAGCTGTTGGTGGTGCCGAGGTCAATGCCGATGATTCTTCCCATGATGATTTACTCCTGCTTTTTTGATTCGTTAAAGATTGAAGGTGGGGTGGCCGGGGCGTTTGAGGCCGCAGCCGCTGTGTGGATTAACTATGTGGATTAACTATGTTGATAACTTGTGGGTAAGTTGTGCGGCTTCAAGGGCTTCAACAAAGTTTTCAAGGTTTTTAAAGGGGGTTTTACTTGGGGGCTGCCACCGTGACCAAAGCGGGGCGCAGCACGCGCTCGGCGATCAGGTAGCCTTTTTGCAGCACGTTGACCACGGTGTTGGCTTCCTGGTCCGCCGGGACCATGCTGATGGCCTGGTGCTGGGTCGGGTCGAATTTGGTGCGAGGAGCCGGGTCGATGGCGACCACCTTGTTGCGCTCGAGTGCACTTTTCAGCTGCTTGAGTGTGGCTTCGGCGCCTTCGCGGATCTGCTCCGGCGTGACGTCCTTGATGGCGAGCCCGGCTTCCAGGCTGTCTGCTACCGGCAGCAGGCTTTCGGCGAAGCTTTCCAGGGCGTATTTGCGCGCCTTGGCCACTTCTTCATCCGCGCGGCGGCGGGCGTTTTCGGTCTCGGCCTTGGCGCGCAGGTAGCTGTCGGCCAGCTCGGTGTTTTTGGCCTGCAGCGTGGCGACTTCGGCTTGTGCGACCGTCAGCGCGTCAAACTCGTTGGCGGCCTGTGCCGCTTCCAGTTCTTCAGGGCTGGGCTCACCGCTAAGTGGTTGATTTTGTTCGGGTTGTGTATTGTCAGACATGCTCGAAGACAGGGTTGAAGCTGGTAATGTTTCCAGCTGGGGATGGCAAAGCCCTTTTCAAGACAGGGGCTTCGTTTTTGGTCCAGATAGTTTGGCTGCGGGTGCGCGGCCTGGGGCCCAGCGCGGTTGGGGGCCCTGCCGTCCCTATGTGGACCGGTGTGCCCCAGCCGTAGGAACTGGTTCGTGGCCTGAATTGTAGTGGCTGGCCACCCATGTTCCCGGCTAGCGGGGCTGGTTCTGGCTGTCCATCGAATGGCGCCCGAATGCAGGCCTTATGCTATGTTATTGATAGCTGCTTGCGCACGCCCACATTGAGCTGGAGGCCAAATCGTCGAAAACTCTGGTGAGGCGGTAAAAAAGGCCTCAAGGCGCTGCCGGTTTCTGCATGCGCGTCATGAGTTCGCGCTTGTTGTCACGGCTGCGGTGGGCATGCTCGCGCATCAGGGCTTCGGCGCGCGCCCCTTCACCGGCCAGCAGTGCGGCCAGCACATCTTCGTGGTCGGTTTGTGCGCGCTGGATGAACCCGTATTCGAGCAGAGGCAGGGCGCCGTTCAGGCTGAGCGCACCGGCGCCGGCCATCGGGGTTTTGCTGACATGGGCCAGTGCGGAGGTCAATGTGCTGTTGCCTGCGGCGTGCGCCAGGGCGCCATGAAAACGGGCGTTCATCGGTACCCAGCGGGCCGCGTCAATCACGTGGCAGGCGGCCTGTGCTTGCTCCAGTAGCAGCCTGCCTTCTTCGACGCAGGCCTGCAGGGCCTCCCGGGTTTCGGGCGTAATGCCGCGCTCGGCCGCCTGCCGGGCCGCCATGCCTTCCAGTACGCCCCGCACGTCGACTGCATTGGCAATTTCGTCAACGCTGAATTGCCTGACGCGAAAGCCGCGTGTCGGCAGGCGTTCCAGCAGGCCTTCCTTTTCCAGCTCGCCGAGCGCAATACGGATCGGTGTGCGCGAAACCGCCAATTGGGCGGACAGCTCAAGCTCCACCATTCGTTCGCCCGGGGCCGCCTGGCCGCTGAGGATTCTTTGCCTCAACGTCTGCGTGGTGCATTCAATCTGGGAAGACATAGGCCCTGGGGGTAAATGGACGAACGACGAAATTGGCTGAATTATTGCATGCAGTATCTTGATTTATTAGGGTTTATGAGGGTGATATACCAATTATTGCGTGCAATAAAATAAGAGGACTAAGTATTTTTCGCCTGCATGAACCATTCAATGCGCCGGTGACGGCGGCGAGCCTCAGGAGACACCCATGAAGAACCTGCCCCGCTTCAATCGCTTGCGCAAGTTTGCCCGCACGGCAGTCCAGCTGACTGCGGCTTGTGCGGCCTCACTTGTCTTCAACGGCTTGACAGTGGCATATGCCCAGCCGGCTGCAGCGTATCCCGGCAAGCCCGTCAAGCTCATCGTTCCTTTTCCGGCAGGCGGTGGTGGCGACACGTTGGCCCGACTGGTCATGCTGCGCGCGGCCAAAGAGCTCGGTCAGCCCATCGTGGTCGAAAACCTGGGCGGCGCCGGCGGAAACGTGGGCAGTGCAACAGCGGCCAAGGCGCCGGCCGATGGCTACACCTTGCTATACGGCACCAACGGCACACATGCCATCAACCATGCGATCTACAGGTCACCCGGCTTCAACCCGTCTCGCGACTTCGAGCCCGTGACCCAGCTCACCCGCATCGCCGCCATGGTGGTGGTGCGGCCCACGCTGCAGGTCAACTCCATGGCGGAACTCACCAAGCTGCTCAAGGCCAATCCGGGAAAATACACCTTTGGCTCCGCCGGCAATGGCACCACGTCCCACCTGGCCGGAGAAATCTACAAATCGCGCGCGGGCCTGGCGGTGGTGCACATACCTTACCGCGGCGGCGCACAGGCCATGACGGACCTGATGGGCGGGCAGGTCGACATGATGATCGAGGTCATGCCGAATGCCGCACCCCAGGTGAAAAGCGGACGTGTCAAACCATTGGCGGTGACGACAGCCACACGCGTGGCGGGCTGGCCGGATCTACCCACCATCGCGGAGTCGGGCTTGCCCGGATTTGATGTGAGCGCGTGGGACGCGATTTTTGTTCCGGCCGGAACGCCCAGGCCCATCATCAATCGTCTCAACGAAGCGATCCACAAAGCCCTGGCGGATCCGGAGTTGCGCGCACAGCTACAGTCGCGTGGTGCCGAGGTGGCGCCGGGCACCCCCGAGGAACTGGCCAGGCATATTGCTGGCAGCATGACCTTGTGGGGTGACGCGGTGAAGCGTTCCGGCGCTGCAGTGGATTAGGGCGCCGGGAAGTGCATGGATGAATACCTGATGAATGCCTGTTGATCGGTAAAACAGCGCAACAAAAAAGCGACCTTGAAGGTCGCTTTTTTTCGGGCCAGGCTGGCCAGGTAATTTACTTTTTCTTGGTCTGGCTGACGGCCCACTTGCCGGCAAATGCCTGCAGGTCGTTCAGGCGCTTGAGCAGGTCGGCGCCCAGCGTGGTGACCGTGTAGCCATCGCTGCCATGGCCAAGCAGGCCGGCTGCGCGCAATTCCTTGATGCGGGTATTGAGGGTGTTGGGTGTGATGCTGCCGATGCTGTCTTGCAGGAGGCGGAATGTCTGGGGATGGCCGTCTTTCAGGGCCCACAGCACGCGCAGTGCGTAGCGTGCTTCCAGCAGTTCAAGCAATTGGCCTACCGCTGCATTTTCTTTGGCACTCATCAGGTTATCTCCTCGGGTCACAGTTTGGTCACAGGGGGTTGTTAAGCAGAAAGCTTCGAAAGCTTGGGGCCAAATATAACGCAAATTGCTGACTGCTACGAGTTTTATAGCTGTCCACGCCCGCTGCAGTTGGACTGGGGCATGTTTGTGCCTTGGAAAACCCTGATGTGGCGAACACCGCAATGCGCTGGCAGGATCACCGGGTGGTGTCAAAGCACATTATTTTTACCTACATCACGGGGATCCGTGTTGCCGGATGAAGTGCTACAGCGCTGCCTGTTCTGGAGGACTCCATGATCGCTTCAATCACCTGTTGCACCCCAAGTGCGGAGCGCCCCGTCACTGCGGGTGCGCATCCATTCTGGACAGAGCGAATGAAATCCTGCAGCACGGCGCGATGAGCGGCATGGTCGAAGGCCATGGGGTTGGCGCCACCGCCGGAGGCCTGGCGTGCACCGGCGGTCAGCGTCTTTCCGCTGGAAAAAACCGCCTGCATTTCACCGCCTTCCAGCGTCACGGTGCCCTGGGTGAAGTTGAGTTCAACGCGCTCGGGAAAACCGGGGTAGGCCGCCGTAGTGGCCTGAACCCCAGCGACCGCACCACTGCCGTAGTGCAGCAATGCGGCAGCCGTGTCTTCGCCCTCCATGCGATGCACTGCGCTGGTGCTTGCAACGCCAGTGACGCGCTCCGGCATGCCGGTGAAGCTGAGCAGCAGGTCCAGCGTATGAATGGCTTGCGTGATCAGCACGCCGCCGCCGTCCCGCGCCAGGGTGCCGCGGCCGGGTTCATCGTAATAACTTTGCGGCCGCCACCACCGGATCGACGCGGCGGCGCTGACCAGCGGGCCCATAACGTCGTCACGCAGCAGTGCCGCCACGGCAAGGGCCGCGTCGCGCATGCGGTGCTGCAGCATCACCGCCAGCATGACCCCCGCAGTTTCGCAAGCCTCAACCAATGCATTGGCCCGGTTCAAATCAATTTCGAGCGGCTTTTCGACCAGCACATGCTTGCCCGCGCGCGCTGCCTGCTGCACGAGGTCCAGATGGGTATTGGGCGGCGTAAGAACCAGCACGGCTTTCACGCTGGCATCTTCCAGAATATCTTCCAGGCGTGTGGTTCGGCGCGCCCCTTGAGGCACTTCTACAGCGGCCAGCCGTTCGGCGTTCCGCCCATAAACCCATGCGACGTCTGCTTCACTGGCCAGGTCTTCAAGACTTCGGAAGTGAGGTGCAGAGCCCAGCCCTGCACCAATGACGGCGAGGCGCAGCCGCGCAGGGCTGGGTACGAACGGCATGTTCAGTCAAGCTTGACGTTGGCCGCCTTGATGACTTGCGCCCATTTCTCGACCTCGGCCTTCTGGAAGGCGGAGACCTGCTCGATCGTCATGCTGGACGGTTGCATGCCCAGCCCTTTGAGGCGTTCCTGCATCTCGGGCTGCGCGGTGATTTTCATGATTTCATCGTGCAGCCTGTCAATGATGGGCTTGGGGGTGCCGGTGGGCACAAAAATGGCTTGCCACGAGGCAACCTCAAATCCGGGAACGGATTCGGCCACCGTTGGCACATTCGGCATGGACTCCAGGCGCTTGGCGGAGGTGACCGCCAGCGCACGCACCTTGCCGCTCTGGATATGCGGACCTGCTACGACCGTGGTGTCGAACATCATGTCCACCTGTCCGCCGATCACGTCCTGGATGGCGGGGCCGCTGCCTTTGTAGGGCACATGGATGAACTGGGTGCCCGACTTGAAGCCCAGCAGTTCCAGCGAGAGATGCTGCGACGTGCCGCTGCCGGCCGATGCGGACGAAATGGTTTTGGGTTTGGCCTTCGCGGCGGCCAGCACGTCCTGCAGCGTTTTGTAAGGGCTGTTGGCTCCCACCACCAGCACAACCGGGTTGGTGCCGATGAGCGCCACCGGAGAGAAAGACTTGATCGGGTCGTAGCCCAGTTTCGGGTAAAGGCTCACATTGATAGCGTGCGAGCTGACGGTGCCGCCCAGCATCGTGTAGCCATCTGCCGGTGCGCGGGACGCGACTTCCGAGCCGACGCTACCGCCAGCACCGCCCTTGTTGTCAATCACGATGGTGGTGCCGAGTACCGGCCCGAGTTTTTGGCCAATCAGCCGGCCCAGGATGTCGGTGGTCCCGCCCGCAGGAAAAGGCACGATGAAGGTGATGGGCTTGCTGGGCCACTTGTCTTGCGCCCACACGGGGAGCGCAAGCGCCGGCAGGATGGCGCCGGCAATGGCAGAGTGAAGAAGGGAACGGCGTTTCATGATGTCTCCTGTGTGTTGTCTGGTGGTGTTGGCTGGAACTTACTTGATGGCCTGAATGCGCTCGTACAGGCTCTTGGGCCAGGGGGCATCGGCTGCGGTCAGCGAGGGCAAGACCGCTGCGGCAAAAGGCGCACGGTCTACCTTGTTGACGGTTTTGCCTTTCTTCTCAAACTCGGCGACCAGGCGGTTTTCGGCATCGACGATGTCCTGGCTGGCGCGGCTTGATGCTTCCCAGAGCACCTGGTCAAAGATTTTCCTGTCGGCCTCATTGAGTTTGGTCCAGACCGAGCCCGACACGGCCGTGATCAGCGATTCGGTGATGTGGCCGGTCAGGGTGATGTATTTCTGGACTTCGTAAAACCTTTTGGCCTCGATCGTGGGAAGCGGGTTTTCCTGTGCATCGACCGTGCCGTTTTGCAGCGCCAGGTAGACCTCGGCAAAGGCGATGGGCGTCGGGTTCGCGCCCACGGCCCTTGGGAACATCACAAAAAGTGGTGCGTCGGGCACGCGCAGCTTGAGGCCCTTCATGTCGTCGGGTTTGTTGATGACCTTGTTGGAAGTCATGTGGCGCAGGCCGTAGTAGGTGTAGCCTGCAATATGCTGGCCACCGGTTTTGCTGGCATAACCCTGAGCCAGCTCCTGAAAGATCGGGCCGTTACGGAATGCCTGGAAGTGCGCGTAATCGCGAAACACAAAAGGCGCGGCGGCGATCGACAACGGCGGGTGTGCACGCCCGGCAAAGGCCGCGCCGGTGTAGATGATGTCGACGGTACCCAGTGTCAGGCCCTGGTTGATGTCGGTTTCCTTGCCCAGGGATGAGGCCGGAAAGACCTCCACCACATAGCGGCCGTTGGTCTTCTTCCTGATTTCGTCGGCGGCCCAGACGGCTTGCTTGTGAAAGGTCTCCGAGGTCTCGTAGACGTGAGCCCATTTGAGTTTGGTCTGGGCTGCGGCGGCGCCTGCGCCCAGCGTGCCGGCCAGTGCCAGCAGTGTCGCACCCGCAATGCTGCAAAGGGTTCTGCGTTTCATGTCTTGTCTCCTGATTGTTTTTGTGGCTCAGTGGGTATCGTTGGTGGGGAAAGGGCGCCGCGGTATACCGCCCCCGGCGCCTGGCGTGCAACAAATGTCCCGTGCAATGGGCATGACAGATTTCCGGAACCCTCTAAATTCCGGCGACCTGCTGGATTTATCGAACCATGCAGGGCATCTTGTTGTTGAATTTCCAGTCGGGGATCAGGTACTGCATGGCTACGGCATCGTCGCGCGCACCGAGGCCGTGCTTGAGATAAAGCTGGTGCGCTTTTTCCACTTCGGCCATGTCCAGTTCCACACCGAGGCCCGGTGTTTGCGGCACCGCAACCTGGCCGCCCACAATTTGCAAGGGGGCCTTGGTCAGGCGCTGGCCATCCTGCCATATCCAGTGCGTGTCAATCGCGGTGACCTTGCCCGGCGCGGCCGCAGCCACGTGGGTGAACATGGCCAGGGAAATGTCGAAGTGGTTGTTGGAGTGCGAGCCCCATGTGAGCCCCCAGGTCTGGCAGACCTGCGCGACGCGAACGGAGCCTTGCATGGTCCAGAAATGCGGGTCGGCCAGCGGGATGTCAACCGACTGCAGGTGAATGGTGTGCGACAGCTCGCGCCAGTCGGTGGCGATCATGTTGGTGGCGGTCGGCAGGCCGGTGGCCCGGCGAAACTCCGCCATCACTTCGCGGCCGGAGAACACGCCTTCGGCGCCGCAGGGGTCTTCTGCGTAGGCCAACACATCGCCGCGGCCCTGGCAGATGCGGATGGCATCCTTGAGCAGCCAGCCGCCGTTCGGGTCCAGCGTGATGCGTGCATCGGGAAACCGCTCTGACAGGGCAATGATGGCCTCCATCTCTTCCTCGCCCCGCAGCACGCCGCCTTTGAGCTTGAAATCCTTGAAGCCGTAACGCTTGTAGGCCGCTTCGGCCAATGCCACGATGGCGTCGGCATCCATGGCGGCCTCGTGGCGCAGGCGCAGCCAGTCGTCCTCTGCATCCGGCGCACTGGAATAGGCCAGGTCCGTCTGCTTGCGATCGGCCACATAAAAAAGGTAGCCCAGCATGGCCACTGAATCCCGCTGCTGGCCTTCGCCCAACAGGGCGGCCACAGGTACACCCAGGAATTGACCCAGCAGGTCGAGCAGGGCGCTTTCCACGGCAGTGACGGCATGAATCGCCACGCGAAGGTCAAAGGTCTGGTTGCCGCGGCCGCCGCTGTCGCGGTCCGCAAAACGTGTGCGCAGGGTGTTGAGAATCTGGTTCCACGCGCCTACCGATTGCCCTTCGATCAGTTCACGGGCGTCTTCCAGGGTGTTGCGGATCTTCTCGCCGCCCGGTACTTCACCTACGCCGGTGCGGCCTGAACTATCGGTCAGGATCAGCAGGTTCCGGGTAAAAAATGGGCCGTGGGCACCGCTGAGGTTTAACAGCATGCTGTCCTGGCCGGCCACGGGAATCACCTGCACGCGAGTGATTCGGGGAGTTTGGGAAAGGGCGTGAGGGGCTGTTGCGGGAGCGTTTGAAGCGGGCATACCGGACTTGCTTGTAGGATGGTTGATAAAACAATTTATCAGTTATCGTACAACTCACCGATTATTTATGCAACCAGATTTGTACCCAGGGTGCGAGGTGCCTGAGGTTCGGAAGGCTCTTCGGGTGGCTGCATGGTATGCGCGTTATTGCCCCGGCGAAGCCGTTCACGGCTATTGGACAGATGCGTCCGCATGGCGGCGCGTGCGGCCTCCGCATCCTGATTGCGGATGGCGTTGTAGATGCTCTCGTGCTCGCTGTTGACCCGCTGCAGGTAGTTGAAGCGGCCTTCGGGTGCACTGTGCGCCGTGTTGACGCGAGTGCGCGGAATGATCATGGTGCCCAGGTAGGTCATCAGGTCGGCGAAGTGCCGGTTGCCCGTGGCGCGGGCTACTTCCATATGGAACTGGAAGTCCGGTGGCACGGCGTCGGAGTCCAGGCTGATGGAGTCGTGAAAGGCGCGCAATGCATTTTCCAGGGCCTTGAGGTTTTCTGGCGTTCTCCTCTGGGCGGCAAGGCCGGCGGCTTCGGTTTCCAGGCTGATACGCAGCTCCAGCACCGAGATCACATCGGCCACGGTGGCAAAGTCCTCGGCGGTGATCTTGAAGTTGCCGGCGTCCTGCGGTTGCAGGACAAAGGTGCCGATGCCGTGCCGGGTTTCGACCAGCCCTGAGGCCTGGAGCTTGGACAGCGACTCACGCACCACGGTCCGGCTCACGTCAAAACGAGCCATGATTTCGGCTTCTGTGGGCAGTTTTTCGCCCGGCTGCAGGTGACCTGAACGGATGCTGGTGGCCAGATTTTCGACGATCTCACCCACCAGTCCGCGGGGGCGGCGCATGCGTAACGGCTCTTCGTGAAAGCCAACCGTAAGGCCTGCCTCGGAGCGACTAGGGGTTTTCCTTGAGTCCATTAAAAAACCATTGACAAGCTAGGGGGCGAACTGGAGAATTCCAAGTCATCAGACAACCTATGACTGCGATGTTCTTGGGTTGACTTTAACAAACTTCATAAAAAAGTCCAGTGTTTGCAATCGCACCGGGCACAGATGTAAAAAATGACCATCAAAGTTCACGAAAAGCTCTTGTTGACCGGCGCGGCTGGTGGCTTGGGCAAGGCCTTGCGCGAGCGCCTGAAAGCCAATTGCTCGGTACTCCGGCTGTCCGACGTGCAGCCTTTCGGTGCTGCCGCGGTCAACGAGGAGGTGATTCTGGCCGACCTGGCCGATTCCGCTGCCGTCCACACCATGGTTCAGGGTGTTGATGCGATTGTTCATCTGGGCGGTGTCTCGGTAGAAGGGCCCTTTGGCCCCATCCTGCAGGCCAATATCCTGGGCGCCTATAACTTGTATGAGGCCGCGCGCAAGAACGGCGTCAAACGCATCGTCTTTGCCAGCTCCAATCACGTCACCGGTTTTTACCGCCAGGACCAGACCATCAATGCCGACCATCCGCCGCGGCCCGACGGTTTGTACGGCCTGAGCAAAGCCTTCGGTGAAGATCTCTCGCGCCTGTACTTTGACCGCTACGGCATTGAAACCGCTTGCGTGCGCATCGGCTCTTCGTTTGCCGAGCCCAAAGACCGCCGCATGCTGGCGACCTGGCTGAGCTTTGACGACCTGCACCGCTTGATTACCGCCTGCCTGACCACGCCGGTGCTGGGCCACAGCATTGTGTTTGGCATGTCCGACAACGCCGTCACCTGGTGGGACAACAGCCGCGCACGCCACATCGGTTATGTGCCGAAAGACAGCTCGGACATCTTTCGCGAGGCCGTCTACGCCCGAACCGCTGCACCTGACCTGAAAGACCCGGTCGCCCAGTACCAGGGTGGTGGCTTTGTCGTGGCCGGCCCTTTCGGCGACTGAGTGGCCAGGATGAACACGAGTGAATCTCACGTTGAGCTGATTCTGGATGCGCGCAATGGCACGGGGGAAAGCCCTGTCTGGCAGGCCGCCGAACAAGCGCTCTATTGGGTTGATATTCCGGCGCGCAGGCTGTGCCGCTGGAGCGTGGCCGAAGGCGTTCTCACTGAATGGGCCGCTCCTGAAATGCTGGCCTGCGTTGCTTCGATAGGCGGCACGCAGGACTGGGTTGCAGGCGCTGAAAGCGGCGTGTTCCGCCTGAGTCCACGGGCGGATGGCCAGCTTGGGTTCAAGCAGCTTGCCGCCGTTACGCATGCCATGCCCGGCATGCGCTTCAACGATGGCCGTTGTGACCGTCAGGGGCGCTTTCTTGCCGGTACCATGTTGATGAATATGGCTGCCGGCGCACGTGTGGGTTGTATCTATAGCTATAAAAAAGATAGCGAACTGAAAAAACTCCTGGACGGTTTCATCACGCCGAACGGTATGGCCTTCAGCCCCGACGGCCGTACCATGTACCTGTCGGACTCGCATCCGTCGGTACAGGCCATCTGGGCCTTTGACTACGACACCGACACTGGCACGCCATCAAACCGGCGCGTCTTTGTCGACATGAACCCGCTGCCCGGCCGTCCGGATGGCGCGGCTGTCGATGCCGACGGCTGCTACTGGATTTGCGGCAACGATGCCGGCCTGATCCATCGTTTCACCCCCGCCGGCAAGCTGGACCGCTCGCTGGCCGTGCCGGTGAAAAAACCTGCCATGTGCGCCTTTGGCGGCGCCGGGCTTGACACCCTGTTCGTGACGTCGATACGCCCTGAAGGTGTCGACTTATCTGACCAGCCGCTGGCCGGCGGTGTGTTCGCGTTGCGCCCCGGCGTGCGCGGGCTGCCCGAGCCGCAGTTTTCCCGCTAGTTATTTATAAACCGGTCCTTCAAGGAGACAACCATGACCTTCCGCAGAAACTTTATCGCCGCAGCCGTTGCGGCAGTCGCATTGGCCACATCGTTTACTGCCTCGGCGCAGAACATCGTGCTCAAGGCATCTGACACGCACCCGGCGGGTTATCCGACGGTTGTCGCCGTCGAGAACATGGGCAAGAAGCTTGAAGCCCAGACCAATGGCCGCATCAAGATGCAGATGTTCCCCGGCGCCGTGCTGGGTCAGGAAAAGGAAACCGTCGAGCAGACCCAGCTCGGCGCCTTGCAAATCAACCGCATCTCGCTGGGCGTGATCGGCCCCATCGTGCCGGAAGTTGACGTGTTCAACATGCCTTTCGTTTTCCGCGACATCCCGCACATGCGCAAAGTGATCGACGGCCCGATCGGCGACGAACTGCTGGCCAAGGTCACTGCCAGCCCGGCGCGCCTGGTTGCCCTCGGCTGGATGGACGGCGGCGCACGCAGCCTGTACACCAAGAAGCTGGTCAAATCCCCCGCCGACCTCAAGGGCGTGAAGGTCCGCATGATGGGCAATCCGCTGTTTGTCGACACCATGAACGCCATGGGCGGCAACGGCATTTCCATGGCTTACGGCGAAGTGTTCAGCGCACTGCAGACCGGCGTGATCGACGGTGCGGAAAACAACCCGCCCAGCATGTTCACTTCCAACCATTACACCGCCGGTGCCAAGTACTACGCCCAAACCAATCACCTGATCATTCCAGAACTGCTGGTGATGTCCAAGGTGACATGGGACAAACTCACGCCAGCCGACCAGGCCCTGGTCAAGAAGCTGGGCCGTGAGGCACAGCTGGAACAGCGCGTACTGTGGGACAAGAGCGTCGAGGAATACTCGGCCAAACTGAAGGCCGCGGGTGTCGAGTTTGTGCCGGTGGACCAGAAGCTGTTCTTTGATGCCACGGCGCCCGTGCGCGCCAAGTACGGCGTGAAGTTTGCTGACCTGATGAAGCGTATCGACGCAACCAAATAAGCGTTGCTCCCGGGCCCAGGTGCGCTGCCGACGCGGCGCGCCCGGGCCGTCTTGCCGTATTGCGGAAATACCATGAAACACCATACCCTTCGCTTCAACGACTGGCTGTACCTTGCGTGCATCTGGATCTCGGGCCTGTCCATCTTTCTCATGTCGCTGATCATTCCATGGGGCATCTTCACACGTTACGTGCTGGGCACCGGTTCGCAGTGGCCGGAGCCCATTTCAATTTTGTTGATGGTGATCTTTACCTTCTTCGGCGCCGCTGCCGGCTACCGCGCCAACGCTCATATTTCTGTAGCCATGGTTACAGACCGTATGCCCGAACAAATGCGCAGCGTCGTTGCCTGGCTGATGGACATCTTGATGGCGGTGGTATCCGTCTTCATGGCCTATTACGGCGCCAAGCTCTGCATGCAGACCTGGGGCCAGTACATCGGCGAAATCCCCTGGATGCCGGTGGGTGCGACCTATCTCCCGCTGCCCCTGGGTGGCCTGATTACGCTTATCTTTGTACTTGAACGCATGGCGCTGGGCCATCAGGGTGACCGCGAAGTTGTCACCTACGACCACGAAAAAATTGAAGGCGAGGCCCTCTGATGGATGCATTTGTTCTGCTGGGGTCTTTTCTCCTGCTCATGGTTCTGGGCCTGCCGGTGGCTTATGCGCTGGGCTTGTCCGCGCTGATTGGCGCCTGGTGGATAGACATCCCGCTGGACGCGGTGATGATCGCGATCTCCAGCGGCGTCAACAAGTTTTCGCTTCTGGCGATTCCCTTTTTCGTACTGGCCGGCGCCATCATGGCCGAGGGCGGCATGTCCCGCCGATTGGTGGCGTTTGCCAGTGTGCTGGTCGGTTTTGTGCGCGGCGGCCTGTCGCTGGTCAATATCCTGGCCTCAACTTTCTTCGGCGCCATTTCCGGCTCGTCGATGGCAGACACGGCCTCCATCGGTTCGGTGTTGATTCCCGAGATGGAGAAAAAGGGCTACCCGCGCGACTTCGCTACGGCGGTCACCGTCAGCGGCTCGGTGCAGGCCATCCTGATCCCGCCCAGCCACAACGC
The DNA here is from genome assembly GCF_056403055.1 of Polaromonas sp. P3_A5. Classification (NCBI taxonomy): domain Bacteria; kingdom Pseudomonadati; phylum Pseudomonadota; class Betaproteobacteria; order Burkholderiales; family Comamonadaceae; genus Polaromonas; species Polaromonas sp. P3_A5. The sequence continues at coordinate 2,670,882 of NZ_JBFUGF010000001.1, read as the reverse complement.
AGTGATTTATTCGCTGGCCGCCGGCGGCGGCGTGTCGATCGCGGCGCTGTTTCTCGCGGGTGTGCTGCCTGGCTTGCTGCTGGGTCTGACCCTGGCTGTCATGTGTCTGTTCATCGCGAAGAAACGCGACTTTCCCAAGGGCCGCGTCATCCCCATGCGCGAGGCGCTGAAGATTTGCGCCGATGCGCTTTGGGGCCTGATGACCATGGTCATCATCCTGGGCGGCATTCTGTCGGGCATTTTCACGGCCACCGAATCGGCCGCCATTGCCGTGATCTGGGCCTTCTTTGTGACCATGTGCATTTACCGCGACTACAAGTGGCGCGACCTGCCCAAGCTGGTACACCGCACGGTCAAGACCCTGTCCATCGTCATGATCCTGATCGCGTTTGCCGCGAGCTTCGGCTACATCATGACGTTGATGCAGATTCCGCAGCAGATCACCGGCATGTTTACCAGCGTCTCGAACAACAAGTATGTGGTGCTGCTGATGATCAACGTGCTGCTGCTGATTCTGGGCACGCTGATGGACATGGCGCCGCTGATCCTGATCATGACGCCCATCCTGTTGCCCGTGGTTACCCAGCTCGGCGTGGACCCGGTGCATTTCGGCATGATCATGATGGTCAACCTCGGCATGGGCCTGATCACGCCACCCGTGGGCGGCGTGCTGTTTGTCGGCGCGGCGGTAGCCAAACTTCCCATCGAAAAAGTGGTGCGGGCGCTGTACCCCTTCTTTGGCGCGCTGTTGCTGGTGCTGTTCATGGTGACCTACGTGCCGGCGCTGTCGCTGTGGTTGCCCAACCTGCTGCTCAAGTAATTCATGTCCGTATTGAAGATCACCGCGGTTCGCATCACGCCCATTGCCTTTCGCGACCCGCCGCTCCTGAACGCGGCCGGTATTCACGAGCCCTGGGCGTTGCGGTCCATCATCGAGCTGGAAACCGACTCCGGCCTGGTCGGCATTAACGAAAGTTACGGTGACTTGCCGATGCTCGAGGCGCTGGCCAAGGTCGCGCCCACGCTCGTTGGCCTGTCGCCCTGGGCTCTCAGCGAGATGGAGTCGCGCGTTGCCGGTCAGGTCACGCCGCCGGTGCAGACCGCATCGGAGTTTCTCGGCCAGCAGGTGTCCCTGGCGCCGGGCACTCACGTCTCCAAGACGGTGGCTAAGGTCGTCAGCGCCTTTGAGGTCGCCATGCTGGACCTGCAGGGACAACTGGCTGGCGCACCGGTGGTGGACCTGCTGGGCGGTGCGGCGCGCGACCGCGTACCGTTTTCGGCCTACCTGTTCTACAAGTATGCGCAGCACATCGACAAGCCTGCTTCTTCCGGATATCCGGCCGACCCTTGGGGTGAAGCGCTCACACCACCCCAACTGGTGGCCCAGGCGCGCCGGATGATTGCAGAGTACGGCTTCAAGAGCATCAAGCTCAAGGCCGGTGCGCTTGCGCCGGATCAGGAAGCTGCGGGCCTGCTGGCGCTTGCCGAGGCTTTCCCCGGGGTGCCCCTGCGCATCGACCCCAATGCCAACTGGAGCGTGGCGACCAGCCTGAAGATTGTGGAAAAGCTGCGCGGCGTGCTCGAGTACTACGAAGACCCTGCCCCCGGCCTGGAGGGCATGGCGGCCGTGGCGCGCGACTGCGAGGTGCCGCTGGCCACCAACATGGTGGTGACTGATTTCGCCGAGTTCCGCCGCAACGCCGAGATGGGCTGCCCGGTCAAGATCGTGCTGAGCGACCACCACTACTGGGGCGGCCTGCGCGTCACGCAGCAGTTGTCGCGGCTGTGCAGCACCTTTGGCCTGGGCCTGTCGATGCACAGCAACTCGCACCTCGGCATCAGCCTGATGGCGATGACCCACCTGTGCGCCAGCGTGCCGCTGCTGACTTACGCCTGTGACACCCACTATCCCTGGCAGGACGAGGAAGTGGTGGAGGGCGGCCGCCTGCGCTTCGAGGACGGCAGCCTGCGCGTGACGACCACCCCCGGCCTGGGTGTGACGCTGGACCGCACGGCTTTGGCGCGCCTGCACGACAACTACCTGAACTGCGGCATCCGCAACCGCGACGACCTCGCGCAGATGCGCAAATACGACCCCGCATTCACCGGCGCGCAACCCCGCTATTGAACGGCGCCCATCCGCAGGACAACTTCAACCATGAAACAAGGACTTGCCATGATTCCAGCCTCGTTGCGCACTTCGTTTCTGCTGCTCGCCGGCGCGGGCCTGATCGCCGCCACCGGTGCCGCCAGCGCGGCCACCTGGGTGTACGTTGCCAATGCCGACAGCCAGGACATCTCGGTGATGCAGCTGGACCGCGCGGCAGGTGCCCTCAAGCCGGTGGCCACCGTACCCGTGGGCGGCACGGCCATGCCCATGGTGGTGAGCCGTGACAAAAAATTCCTCTACGTGGCGCTGCGCTCGCAGCCGTTTCGTGTCGTGACTTTCGCCATCGACGGGGCCACGGGTGGCTTGAAGAAGCTGGGCGAATCCACGCTGGCCGACAGCATGGCCAACATCGACCTCGACGCGACCGGCAAGTGGCTGTTCGCCGCCTCGTACGGCGGCAACAAGATCACCGTGAACAGCATGGGCGCCGACGGCGTCGTGGGTGCGGTGCAGCAAATCGTGAGAACCGCGCCCAATGCGCATGCCATCCATGCCGACGCTTCGGGCAAGTACGTTTTCGCCACCAGCCTGGGCGGGGACAACCTCTCGAGCTGGAAGTTCGACCCGGCAACCGGTGTGCTTTCGGCCAACGACCCCGCGCTCATCAACGTCGCCCCGGCTAAAACCGGCCCGCGTCACTTCGTGTGGGACAAGCCGCAAAAATACGTTTATCTGCTCAACGAGCTGGATGGTGGCGTGGACGTGTTCAGTTATGACGCCGGCAGAGGCGCAATGAGCCATCTGCAGCGCAGCACCGTTGTGCCGCCGGGCTTTGCCGGCAAGGTGTGGGCGGCCGATCTGCAGATTTCGCCAGACGGCAAATTCCTCTACGGCTCCGAGCGTACTTCGAGCACGCTGACCACCTTCAAGGTCGACCCTGCCACGGGCCGGATCGCGGTGGTCGGCCAGACGCCGACCGAGAAGACACCGCGCGGCTTCGCGGTGGACTCGACCGGCCGCTTCCTGATCGCTACCGGCCAGGACTCGCACGGCGTGTCGCTGCATGCCATCGATCCCGTCACCGGCCTGCCGGGCGCGGGCAAGAGCCAGCCTGGCGGCAAGAACCCGAACTGGGTCGAGATCGTGGACTTCTGATGAACGCACTCGCCCCCCGTCCACCGCTGTACATCCGCATGCACGATGCGGACAACGTCGCCATCGTCTCCAACGACGGCGGACTGCCGGCTGGCGCAGTGTTTGCCGATGGGTTGACGCTGGTCGAGCGGGTTCCCCAAGGGCACAAGGTGGCGCTGATTGACTTGCCCAAGGGCACGGCAGTTCTGCGCTACAACGTGCCGATTGGCTACGCACTGAAAGATATTCCCGCCGGCAGCTGGGTGCACGAGCGCCTGCTCGCCATGCCCGACGCGCGGGGCCTCGAAGGCCTGCCGATCGCCACCGTCAAGCCACCGGCACAGGCCCCGCTGGAGGGCTACACCTTCGAGGGTTACCGCAATGCGGATGGTTCCGTCGGCACCCGCAACATCCTGGCCATCACCACCACGGTGCAGTGCGTGGCCGGCGTGGTGGACTTCGCCGTCAAGCGCATCAAGGACGAGTTGCTGCCGAAGTTTCCCAACGTCGACGACGTGGTCGGCCTGGAACACACCTACGGCTGCGGTGTCGCCATCGACGCCCCCGACGCCATCATCCCGATACGCACGCTGCGCAACATCAGCCTGAACCCCAACTTCGGCGGCGAGGTGATGGTGGTCAGCCTGGGCTGCGAAAAGCTCCAGCCCGAGCGCCTGATGCCGCCCGGCACCATCCAGATCGTCGACGAACGCAGCGTGGCCGACGTCGGCATCAGCGCCGAAGCGCCGCTTGATGTGGTGTGCCTGCAGTCCGAGAACCATGTCGGCTTCATGTCCATGATCGATTCCATCATGCAGGCGGCCGTGCTGCACCTGGAAAAGCTCGATGCGCGCCGCCGTGAAACCGTGCCCGCCAGCGAACTGGTGGTTGGTGTGCAGTGCGGCGGCAGCGATGCCTTCTCCGGCGTCACCGCCAACCCGGCGGTCGGTTTTTGCACCGACCTGCTGGTGCGCGCCGGTGCCAGCGTGATGTTTTCCGAAACCACCGAGGTCCGCGACGGCATCGACCAGCTCACCTCGCGCGCGGCCACGCCGGAAGTGGCACAGGCCATGATTCGCGAGATGGCCTGGTACGACGCCTACCTGCAAAAAGGCCTGGTCGACCGCAGCGCCAACACCACGCCCGGCAACAAGAAGGGCGGCCTGTCCAACATCGTCGAAAAAGCCATGGGCTCCATCGTCAAGTCCGGCAGCTCGCCCATCAGCGGCGTGTTGGCGCCCGGTGAAAAGCTCAAGCGCAAGGGACTGACCTACACCGCCACGCCGGCCAGCGACTTCATCTGCGGCACCTTGCAGCTCGCCGCCGGCATGAATTTGCATGTGTTCACCACCGGCCGCGGCACACCTTACGGCCTGGCCGAATGCCCGGTGATCAAGGTCGCCACCCGCAGCGATCTGGCGCGCCGCTGGCACGACCTGATGGACATCAACGCCGGCCGCATTGCCGACGGCGACGCCAGCATCGAAGACGTGGGCTGGGAGATGTTCCACCTCATGCTCGAAGTGGCCAGCGGCCGCAAGAAGACCTGGGCTGAACACTGGAAGCTGCACAACGCGCTGGTGCTGTTCAACCCCGCACCCGTGACCTGATTTTTCGTTCAAAAACACGCAAGGAGACATCATCATGCAACGCCGTACCCTGATCCACACTGCCATCGCCGCAGCTGCCGGCGGCCTGTCGGCCCTCTCTGCATTTGCGCAAGGCGCCTGGCCCACTGGCAAGACCATCACCTATGTTGTGCCGTTCCCGCCCGGCGGCAACACCGACACGCTGGCCCGCCTGATCGCGCAGCCGCTGTCCACCGCGCTCGGCACGCCCATCGTCATCGACAACAAGGGCGGCGCCGGTGGCAGCGTGGGTTCGGCCATCGCGTCGCGCGCACCGGCCGACGGCTACACGCTGCTGGGCGGCACCATCAGCTCGCACTCGATCAACGTCAGCCTCTACAGCACGCCCATCGGCTACGACCCGGTGAAATCCTTCGCGCCCGTCGCCATGCTGGGCGTGAGCCCGCTGCTGCTGGTGGTGCCGGCCAGCAGCCCGCTGCGCACCCTGGACGACGTGCTCAAGGCCGCCCGCGCCAAGAACGGCGGCCTGAGCTCGGGCTCGCCGGGCATCGGCACCTCGCCGCACATGGCGCTGGAGCTGTTGGCCAGCCAGTCGGGCGTCAAGTTCACCCATGCGCCGTACAAGGGCTCGGCGCCCGCGGTGCAGGACCTGATAGGGGGCCAGCTCGACATGATGTTCGACACCAGCCTGATCGTCGGCCCACACATCCAGAGCGGCAAGCTGCGCCCGATTGCCGTCACCGGCGGCCAGCGCGTGCCCAGCTACCCGAATGTGCCGACCATCGCCGAGAGCGGCCAGAAGGGCTTCGACATGGTGTCCTGGCAGGCCTTGTTTGTCCCCGCGAACACACCACAAGCCGTGGTCGACCGTCTGCACGCCGAAGTGATGAAGGTGCTGGCCCAGCCCGAGGTTCAGGCCAAGCTCAAGGTGTTCGGCATGGAGCCCTCCAGCATGACGCCCGCGCAGTTGCTCGAGTATCAGAAAACCGAGGTCGACAAGTGGGCCAAGGTCATCAAGGCCGCCAACATCAAGGCCGAATAAGCCCGTACCCCTTTCAGAGAGCAACAGCAAACCACCATGACACAACCCACGCCTTACCAATCCTTTCCCAACAGCTTCAAGCGCGACCTGCTGGCCGGCAAAAAACTGATCGGCTGCTGGTCCTCGCTGTCCAACGCCATCACCACCGAGGTGCTGGGCGTGGCCGGCTTCGACTGGATCCTGCTTGACGGTGAACATTCGCCCAACGACATGGCCACTTACATCCCGCAGCTGATGGCGCTGAAGGACAGTGTCAGCGCACCCGTGGTGCGCCCGACCAGCAATAACTCGGTTGAGCTCAAGCGCCTGCTCGACGCCGGCTTCTACAACTTCCTGATTCCCTTTGTCGAAAGCGCCGAGCAGGCTGTCAGCGCCGTTGCCGCCACGCGTTATCCGCCCCAGGGCATTCGAGGTGTCTCGGTATCCCAGCGCAGCAACAAGTACGGCACGGTGCCGGACTACCTCAAGTCCATCAACGACCACATCTGCGTGATGGTGCAGATCGAAAGCATCGCCGGCACGGCGGCTGCTGACGAGATCGCCGCCACCCCGGGTGTCGACTGCATGTTTGTCGGCCCGTCCGACCTGGCCGCCGGACTGGGCCACCTCGGCAATGCCGGGCACCCGGAGGTGCAGGCCGCCATGGTGAAAATTTTTGCCGCCGCCAAGGCGCACGGCAAGCCGGTCGGCATCCTGGCGCCGGTGGAAGCCGACGCACGCCGCTACATGGAGATGGGCGCAACTTTTGTCGGCGTCGGCAGCGATCTCGGCGTGTTCCGTGGCGCCACGCAGGCCCTGCGCGACAAATACCTCGCCTGATTTTTCTGTCATCCCTGACCGCGCGGCCGGGGCTACCGCTATTTTTTACGAACAAGGAACATTTTTATGAGCAAGCTTGGTTTTATCGGCCTGGGCATCATGGGCGCGCCGATGGCTGCGCACCTGATTGCGGCGGGACACGAGGTTTTCATGAACACGCGGAGCAAAGTGCCTGCGGCTCTCTTGACGGGCAAGGGCAAGGCCTGCGATTCCATCGCCGACGTAGTAAAGCAGGCGGACATCATTTTCCTGATGTTGCCCGACACCCCCGACGTGGAGAACGTGCTGTTTGGCGAGGGCGGAGTGGCCTCGGCGCTGACCAAAGGCAAGACAGTGGTCGACATGAGCTCCGTCTCGCCGATGGACACCAAAGAGTTCGCCAAAAGGATCAATGCCCTGGGTTGCGACTACCTGGACGCCCCGGTGTCGGGCGGTGAAGTCGGCGCCAAAGCTGCGAGCCTGACCATCATGGTGGGCGGTCCGCAGGCCGCGTTTGACCTCGTCAAGCCGTTGTTCGAGCTGATGGGCAAGAACATCACCCTGGTGGGCGGCAACGGCGACGGCCAGACCTGCAAGGTGGCGAACCAGATCATCGTGGCGCTGAACATTGCGGCCGTGGGCGAAGCCCTGCTGTTTGCCAGCAAGGCTGGCGCCGATCCAGCCAAAGTGCGCCAGGCGCTGATGGGCGGTTTTGCCTCGTCGCGCATTCTGGAAGTTCATGGCGAACGCATGATCAAGCGCACCTTTGCGCCGGGCTTCCGTATCGGCTTGCACCAGAAAGATTTGAACCTCGCGCTCAGCGGTGCACGTACGCTGGGTCTGGCTTTACCGCAAACGGCGGGCGCCGCCCAGCTGATGCAGGCCTGTGCCGCCAACGGCATGCAGGACCTGGACCATTCCGCTCTGGTGCGTGCGCTTGAACTTCTGGGCAACCACGAAGTCGCGTAACTCATCCGCATGAAGAGCCCACAGAGGCTCACGGCGCAGCTGGTGGAGGACACCGCTTTTTCATACATCCGGAGACGAACATGCCGATCAATCGACGAGAGCTTATGGCTGCTTCACTGGCTTTGGGGACTGGCGCTGCGAGCGCGCAGGCTTCATGGCCGTCCAAACCCATACGCCTGGTGGTGCCGTACCCACCCGGCGGTTCTTCAGACATCATCGCGCGCGCCATTGCGCAGCCTCTGTCCGAGGCGCTCAAGCAGTCGGTCATCGTGGACAACAAGGCCGGCGCCAACGGTAACCTGGGCGCCGACATCGTGGCCAAGTCAGCACCCGACGGCTACACGCTGCTGCTGTGCGACACCGGCGCTCTGGCCATCAGCCCTTCGGTCTATCCCAAGCTGGGTTTCGACCCGACCAAGGACTTGCGTGGCGTCACGATGCTGGCCTATTCGCCGCACCTGCTGGTGGTTCATCCCTCGGTGCCCGCCAGCAATCTCAAGGAGCTCGTAGCGCTCTCGCACAAGACCGACCTGAACTTTGCGGTAACGGCCATGGGCAGCGCGCCGCACCTGGCTGGTGTCGCGGTCGAGCGGGCGAGCAAGGCGAAGTGGCAGTACATCCCCTACAAGGGCGGTTCGCAGGCCGTCAGCGATACGATCGCGGGCCAGACCCAGGTGTTGATGAACGGCATGCTGGCCACCTTGCCGCATGTGCAAAGCGGGAAGCTGAAGATCCTGGGTGTTTCCAAGAGCACGCGCATGCCGCTGATTGGCAATGTGCCGACGCTGGCGGAGCAGGGTCTTGCCAACTTCGAGTCGGGCACCTGGCAGGGCTTGTTGGTGGCCAACGGTACGCCGGCAGCTGTCATCAATCGCCTCAACACCGAGCTCATCAAGATCATCCGCAGCCCGGACATCCGCGCCAAGCTGGCGGGGCAGGGCGCCGAGGTCGTGACCATGACACCGGCACAGCAGGATGTTTTTTTCAACCAGGAGCGCAGCCGATGGGCCAAAGTTGTTGCAGAAGCAAACATCAAACTGGACTGAAAAATCGTTGCGTGACTTAGTGGTGATATTGCCTGATACCTTTGGGTTGTGAGCGCGCATCCGTGGGAATATCGAGCAAGGGATTCAATTTTGAAAAGAAACGAGTCGGCCCATCAGAGGCTGGCCGTTATTAGCCACGCCAGGAGACAAAAACATGCGGACTTCATTCAAGGGGCTTTTGTGCCTCTCTTTTGCCCTATGCGCGAGCGCCACTGTGGCTCAGACCAAGCTGCGGGCATGGAACATTCATCCCGATGGCTATCCGGTATCGGAGGCCATGAAGAGTTTCGTGGAGCAGGTGGCCAAGAGCACCAGTGGCCGCTATAACATCGAGCTCTTCAACAGCGGCACCCTTGGCGACCAGCCCAAGGCCGTGCAGATGCTCAAGAGCGGCGAGATTGACGTGGCTGAGTTCAGCTCCGGTCCGCTGTCGGACGCCGTGCCGGGCATCAAGGTGCTGAACCTGCCCTTCCTGTTCACTGATTCCGCGCACATGTTTCGCCATCTGGACGGCAAGCTGGGTGAGCGTTTTGCCGCCAACCTGAAGGCCGCCGGCTTCGTTGTGCTGGGCTGGTATGACGGCGGTGGCCGTTCTTTTTACTGCGTCAAGCCCGTCAACAATATCAGGGACCTGGCCGGCATGAATATTCGTGTCCAGCAGTCCGAAATTTACATCGAGATGGTGAAGCTGATGGACGCCAAGCCGGTGGCCTTGCCCTTCAAGGACGTATTGGCCGCCCTGGAGCAGGGCAAGGTGGATTGCGCCGAGAACAACTTGCCTTCGTATGAGTCCACCGGACACTTCAAGGTGGCCAAAAACGTTTACGTCACCAACCATGTGATCTCGCCCGAGGCCCTGGTCGTCTCGACCAAGCTGTGGGAAAAACTCAGCAAAGAAGACAAAGCCGCGTTCACCGAGGCCGGCGTCAAGTCCGCCATCCTGATGCGCGAGCTGTGGAACAAACGGGTGGCCGCGGCTCTGGAGACCACGACCAAGCAGGGTTCGCAGTTCGTCAAGGTCAGGGATGCATCGCCCATGGTCAGGCGCATGGGGCCTTTGTATGGAAAATACATGGCGGACCCGACCACACGCGAAGAGTTGCTGACGATTATTTCGAAGTGAGCGTCCCAGACACCGTGCATTGCCATGCTGCTTGACCCCACACGATTTGTACGAGAGCTCGGTGGCAAGCCCACCGCGTTGTTCACGTTGCGCAACGGTCAAGGCATGACTGTGTGCGTGACAAACTACGGCGCAAAGATCGAGCAAGTACTGGTGCCGGGCCGGGATGGCCGCTTTGACGACGTGGTGCTGGGCTACGACAGCATCGACGGCGTGATCGGCGGAGCGCCCTCGGTGGGGGCCTTCATCGGGCGCTATGCAGGCCGTATTGGCCATGCGCGCTTCACGCTGGGTGGCAAGGAGCATGTGCTGGCCGCCAACAACGGCCTGCACTGCTTGCACGGCGGCGTGAAAGGCTCGCGTTTTCGGGTATTCGATACGGTGCAGTGCAGCGATTCCAGCGTTGAAATGCGTTATGTGTTTGCCGACGGGGAAGAGGGCTTTCCGGGCGCGATGGCACTGCGCCTGACCTACAGCGTGACCGAGGCGAACGAGCTGGTGATCGACTACGAGGCGCTCGCGCTGGATACACCCACGGTGGCCAATCTCACCACGCATGCTTTTTTCAATCTCGAAGGCGCGGGAAGTCGTAACGCGCTGGAGCATGAGGTCACGATTTGCGCCAGCCGCTATTTCGAGATGGTGCCTGACCTCATCGCGACAGGCAGGTTGCTGCCGGTGGAAGGAACGCCGTTTGATTTGCGCAAGCCGGTCGTGCTGAGCAAGCGGGTGCGCGGCTTGCAAGCCGAGGCTGGTATTGGCCTCGTCGCCGGGTATGACGACTGTTTTGAGATTGACCGCTCTGCCGCCAGTGATGAAGATCTGGCGCTATGCGCGCGCGTGAGTGCACCCATTAGCGGGCGGGTGATGGAAGTCTGGTCGACCGAGCCCACCATGCAGTTCTACACCGGTCTTGTGGCAGGCGAGCCGCTGGCCGGCGGGCCGGGCAAGGGCGGCAGGCAATACGCGCAGCAGCAAAGCCTGTGCTTTGAGCCGCAAGGGTACCCCAACGCACCCAATGTGCCGGCATTTCCTTCCGCCGTACATGAGCCGGGACAGCGCCGCCAGGGCCGCACGCTCTACCGCTTCAGCACTTCTTAGGCGAGTGCGTTCCGCATGTCAAAATGCTCCGGCAACAAGCAAGGAGCTGAGCATGCGATGGTGGAAACTGGCGTGGATGTTTGGGATGGTGTGGGCGGCGCAGACGACCGGCATGCCCGCATGGGCGCAGCAGCCCGAGCGCGTGCCGCCGCAGATCGTCAAACTGCCTCTGCTGATCGACGGTAAACAGTATGAGGTTGTCACCCATCTCTACAAGCCCGCGGGCGAAGGTCCGTTTCCGCTGGTGATCTTTTCCCACGGGCGAGCGCCGTCGCGCGTTGACAGGGCCAAGCTTGAGTATCCGGTGCTGGTCGGGCACGCCAACTACTGGCTTCGCAAGGGTGTTGCCGTGGTTGCCCCGGTACGGCCGGGATACGGGGATACCGGGGGCTCCGACAGGGAGGACTCCGGCATCCGGTGGAGCGGCAAGGTTTGCACCGGCGATGCCGACTTCATGCGTGTGGCCAGCCACGCGGGCCAGACAGTAGTCGCGTTGCACCAATGGGCGCTGCAGCAGCCCTGGGTGCGCAAGGACAGGGTGCTGCTCGAAGGGCAGTCGGTGGGCGGCATGACGACGGTGTCGGTCGCGGCGCTCAATCTGCCGGGCGTCGTCGGCGCCGTCAATTTCGCGGGCGGCTCCGGCGGTAATCCGGAAGACTCCCCGGCCAGGAGTTGCAAGCCCGAGAACATGGGTAAAACCTATGGTGAACTCGGCAAGCTGGTCAAGGTGCCCAACCTGTGGCTCTACGCCGAGAACGACCAGTTCTGGGGAGCCGAGGCGCCCCGCGGATGGCACGAGGCCTTCAGGGCAGGCGGCAGCGACACGCAGTTCGTCCAGACGGGCCCGGTGCCAGGGCATGATGGGCATTCGCTGCTGACCTACGGTGGCAATATGTGGTCGGTGCCGCTCGATGCGTTCGTGCGCAAGGTAGGGCTGACGGCACCTTGAATTTCAAACGGGCATAAAAAAGCCCGGCACCTTCCGGGGCCGGGCTCTCAAGAGGCTTTGAGGAAAAAGCAGCTTACAGCGTATCGATAAAGCTGCGCAGCTTGTCCGAACGCGAAGGGTGCTTGAGCTTGCGCAGCGCCTTGGCTTCGATCTGGCGGATGCGTTCGCGCGTCACGTCGAACTGCTTGCCGACTTCTTCGAGCGTGTGGTCGGTCGACATTTCGATACCGAAGCGCATGCGCAGCACCTTGGCTTCGCGCGGTGTCAGGCTGTCGAGAATGTCTTTGACCACATCGCGCAGGCCGGCCTGCATCGCGGCTTCCAGCGGTGCGGTGTTGGCGCTGTCTTCGATGAAGTCGCCCAGGTGCGAATCATCATCGTCACCGATCGGTGTTTCCATCGAGATCGGCTCTTTGGCGATCTTCATGATCTTGCGGATCTTGTCTTCAGGAATCTCCATCTTGGCGGCCAGGATGCTGGCGTCCGGCTCAAAGCCGAATTCCTGCAAGTGCTGGCGCGACAGGCGGTTCATCTTGTTGATGGTCTCGATCATGTGAACCGGGATGCGGATGGTGCGGGCCTGGTCGGCGATGGAGCGCGTGATGGCCTGGCGAATCCACCAGGTGGCGTAGGTCGAGAACTTGTAGCCGCGGCGGTATTCGAACTTGTCGACGGCCTTCATCAGGCCGATGTTGCCTTCCTGGATCAAGTCGAGGAACTGCAGGCCGCGGTTGGTGTACTTCTTCGCGATCGAAATCACCAAACGCAAGTTGGCCTCGATCATTTCTTTCTTGGCGTCGCGCGAGTTGGACTCGCCTTCGTTCATGCGCTTGTTGATGTCCTTGAGCTGGGCCAGCGGCACCACCACGCGGGCCTGCAACTCAGCTAGCTTGGTTTGCAGTTCCTGGATGGGCGGCACGTTACGCGCCATCACCACCGACCACGGCTTGCCGGAGGCAACCTGCTTTTCAACCCATTTCAGGTTGAGCAGGTTGGGCGGGAAGTCCTTGATGAAGACTTCCTGCGGCATGCCGCATTTCTCGACGATGATGCGGCGCAGCTCGCGCTCTTTCTTGCGCACGTCCAGCACCTGGCCGCGCAGCATGTCGCACAACTTTTCAATGGTCTTGGCGGTAAAGCGCACGGTCATCAGCTCGTCACTCAGGGCTTTTTGCGACTTCACATAAGTAGGCGTGCCGTAGCCTTCCTTGTCGTAGGTCTTGTGAACCTTCTCGAACAGGGTGGCGATCTTGTCGAAGCGGCTGAGCGCTTCCTTCTTGAGCTCTTCGAGCTTTTTGGTCAGGGCCTTGGAACCGCCCTTGCCGTCGTCATCATCTTCTTCGTCGAATTCGTCGAAGTCTTCTTCGGCCACATAGTCGTCGGCCTCGTTGGGGTTGGAAAAGCCGTCGACCACGGTGGAGATGACGATCTTGCCTTCGCGGATTTCTTCGCCCAGACGCATGATTTCTGCGATGGTGGCGGGGCTTTCCGAGATGGCTTCCATCATCTTCATGAGGCCGCCCTCGATGCGCTTGGCGATTTCGATTTCGCCTTCGCGCGTCAAGAGCTCAACCGTGCCCATTTCACGCATGTACATGCGCACGGGGTCGGTGGTGCGGCCGAATTCGCTGTCGACGGTGGACAGCGCGGCTTCGGCTTCTTCTTCGGCTTCTTCTTCAGTGGCGACCGTAGGGCCGGTGTTGTTCAGCAGCAGGGTCTCGGCGTCGGGCGCCTGCTCGTACACGGCCACGCCCATGTCGTTGAGCATGTTGACCACGACTTCCAGCGTTTCAGCATCGACCAGCTTGTCGGGAAGGTGGTCGGAGATTTCGCCATGCGTGAGGTAGCCGCGCGTTTTACCCAGCTTGATCAGGGTTTTCAGGCGCAGGCGGCGCTTGAGCATGTCTTCTTCGGAGAGGACGGTTTCATCCAGGCCGAATTCCTTCATCAGGGCGCGTTCCTTCGCCTTGCTGATTTTCATGCGCAGCGGTTTGACCTTCTCGGTCGTTTCCGCGATGGGTTCCCCGACGAGATCGTCTTCAATGTCGGACATGTCGAGGTCTTCCCCTGTCTTGACCGGGCCGGCCGCACTCTTCGGCTTGCGGCCGCGCTTGGCGCCGGTGGTGGCGGCAGGCGCGCTGCCTTCGGCCGCCGGATTCTTGGGCGGGCGGCCGGGTTTCTTCTTCACGGGCACGTCGGCGGAGACGGCGAGGGGCTTGGCTTCAGGACTGGACTTGGTCGGCACGGCGGGGGCTTTCTTCAGGGGCAAATCGGAAATCGCGGATTTCGCGGTTTTCAGGGGGGCTTTGCTCACCAGAGCATTGGGTTTGCTGGGTTTAACAGATATGGCGTGTTTTCCCGGCTTTTCAACCTTGCCGCTTTTGGCGGCAGGCTTTGCAGCAGCTTTAGTTGCTGCTTTGACTGGAGGCTTGCCTGCGGGCCGGGCCGCAGCTTTGGGTGCTGCTTTGGCTTTGGGCTTTGCGGCAGCTTTGGACTGCGCACTTTGCGGCTTCTTGGACGTGCTCGGCTTCTTCGGCTTGGCAGTAGGCATGGGACCTCCAGTTGTCGGGAATTGTTTTAAATATCGATCAGCTACCAGTAAACAAAAATGCGCCTTGGCGCCTGCACAAAGCACAGGCACGGTGACAAAGATTCAGAGTCAAAACGAGAAGGCGGAAAAACAGGCCGGGCAGTGCCAAAGGCACATGGCGGTTTATTTTCCCGGGCAAGCTGTTTGGGCGAACATTTGGTGTGCAGTCCTTGCGGAAATTCCCTGGGGGAAGTGGCCGTCTCATCTGTGAGTTCCCCGAAGTTTCAGGGTGGCCGGGCCGGAGGTGCTGCTGTCGCGCTTGCCGTCGAAAATCGGATTATACCCTGTTGCCTGTTTTTTGGGCGATTTATATGACCCAGAAACAGGGATTTTCCCGGAGGCCGGGCCCGCTCAGCGGGCCGGGTCGGTGGCGGCGGTTTTGAGGCTGGCGGCCAGCTCCAGATAGCGCTGCCGGGCGGCCGGGTCGGTGGCGGCCCGGGCGGCCAACTCGCTCATCTCGCGCTGGCGGTGCAGGCGCAGGAGCTGGTCCAGGATGCTCCGAACCTCATCCCAGTCACTTTCGATGCCTTCAGGAATCTGTGCGATTTGCGCTGTGGCATGTCTTTCGTGGGGGTGGCCGCGCAGCCCTTCACGCAAGGCGGCCCACGGCTGGGGCCCATGCTCATGCAACTGGCTCTCCAGCCAGATGAAAAGCGGGCCGTGGGGCTCAGGCAACTCGACCAGCAAATGATGCTCTTCAGTGGTGAGCCGGTCCCAGGTCTGGGCCTCGGTCAGCAGCAACCTGAGCACACGGTCTTCACGGCTGGCCGGCAAGATACGGCCAGCCACGCGGCGTGGAGCCCGGGCGCCGAAGCTGCGTCCCGTCGTTGACGATGCCGGGAAGTAGCCGCCAGAGGGCTCGGACGAGGTGTAATCGGGCTCCTCGCGAAAATCCGGCAGATAGTCCGCAGGGCCAGACATGTCCTGGGAAGCGCCTGATGTTGAGGACGATTCCGGCTTCTGACCCTTATTGGACGTGCGCAAGCTGCTATTATTTTTATAGCTACCCTTGGAGGTCGCAGGTTGCCAAAGCTGCGTCAGTTCGCGGCTGTCAATCAGTACCCTGTCGGCAATTTCGGCCAACAGCTGGCGTTTCAATGCGCCATCAGGCATCAGGTTCCACAGCGGGCGGGCATTGCTGGCCATATGGGCGCGGCCCTCGGCGGTGTCAAGGTCACAGCCCTCGGCGGCGGCTTCCAGCAGAAAGCGGCTGAGCGGCACGGCCTTGCTGACATAGGCCGCGAAGCCTTCCTGGCCGTGCTCGCGGATGTAGCTGTCGGGGTCGTGCTCGGCCGGCAGGAACAGGAACTTGACGGTGCGCACGTCGGTGGCAAAGGGCAGGGCGGCGTCCAGCGCTTTGCGGGCGGCGCGGCGGCCGGCGCTGTCGCCGTCAAAGCTGAAGACGACTGAGTCGGTGAAGCGGAACAGCTTTTGCACGTGATCAGCCGTGCAGGCGGTGCCCAGGGTTGCCACCGCATTGGCAAACCCCAGCTGGGCCAGGGCCACCACGTCCATATAGCCTTCTGTGACGAGGGCATAGCCGTGTTCGCGCAGGGCGGTGCGGGCCTCGAACAGGCCATAAAGCTCCCGGCCCTTGCTGAACACAGGGGTTTCCGGCGAATTGAGGTATTTGGGCTTTTCGTCGCTGAGCACGCGGCCGCCGAAGCCTATACATTCACCCTTGACGTTGCGGATGGGGAACATGACCCGGTCGCGAAAGCGGTCATAGCGCTTGGCTTCGCCTGCCTGGTTTTCCTCGCCGGGCTCGCCTGTGATGACCAAGCCGCTTTCGACCAGCAGCGGGTCGTTGTAATCGGGAAAGACACTGGCCAGGCTGCGCCAGCCTTCAGGTGCGTAGCCCAAGCCGAAGGTCCTGGCGACTTCGCCCGAGACACCGCGGCCCTTGAAGTAGTCGATGGCGCGCTCGGAGTTGCGCAGGGCCTTGATGTAGGCGACGCCGGCCTTTTCCAGCACGCTGGTAAGCGTGGCCTGCTGCTCTCGCATCTGGGCGGCCCGGGCCCGGTCTTGCGGCGAGACATCGTCTTCAGGCACCTGCAGGCCGTATTGCTGGGCAAGGTCCTTGACGGCTTCGACAAAGGTCATGCCGCCGTGGTCCATCAGAAAGCTGATGGCGTTGCCGTTTTTGCCGCAGCCGAAGCAGTGATAGAACTGCTTGGAAGGGCTGACACTGAAGGAAGGGGACTTTTCGCCGTGAAAGGGACACAGGCCCATGAAGTTGGCGCCGCCCTTTTTGAGCTGCACGTAGCGGCCCACTATGTCCACCACGTCGGCGCGCGCGAGCAGCTCCTGGATGAACGATTGGGGGATGGCCATAAAGCAATTATCGCCCCCACGGTCGCTCACTGCGTGTAGCTCCCTGCCCCCCGAGGGGGCCGCCCGCCTGCGGTCTGGCAAAGCCAGTCCCGCGGCTCATGCTGGCTTGAAGAGTCAGTGGCACAAGCAGTGGGGCATTTCACAAGCGGGCAGCCGCGGAAGCGGCTTTGCCGGGCCGCAGGCGCCGCCCCCTGCAAGGGGCTATACGCAGTGAGCCTGGACGGGGGTGTGCCGAGATCAGTCGCCCAGCACCAGGCCTTCCCGTCGCGGATCGGCGCCGCCGAAGAATCCGTCGGGTGTTCTCTGAATGGCTTGCAGGCCGCTGGTCATGGTTTGTTCGCGTACCTCGGCGCCGCGGCTTCGCAGCGCCTCGACGGTGGCCGGCGAGAAACGTTTTTCTTCCAGGATGCTCGGGCCGTTGAGCGAGGCGAAGTTGGGCAGGTCAATCGCCTGCTGGGCGTTGAGGCCCCAGTTCAGTGTGGCGTAGAGGGTTTTGGCGGTGAAATGGATGATGAGTGCGCCGCCGGGGCTGCCGCCGCTCATGACGAGCTGCCCCGAGGTTTTGTCGAACACCAGCGTGGGGGCCATCGACGAGCGCGGGCGTTTGCCGGCTTGCACGCGGTTGGCCACGGGCCTGCCTTCGGCGTCTGTCGGGGCGAAGCTGAAGTCGGTCAGTTCGTTGTTCAGCAAAAAGCCGCCAGCTTTTCCGGTGCCGCCGTCGGTCATCAGGCGCGAGCCGAATTGGTCTTCAATCGTCGTGGTCATGGCGATGGCATTGCCGTAGCCATCGATGATGCTGATGTGCGAGGTACCGTACTCGGGCTGGTCGGGCATGGGCGCGTAGGCGGTTGTGACGGCGCCCGGCACGCCAGGTTTTGCGGTTTTCATGCTCGGGCCTGTGGACTGAATCAGCCTGGCGCGCTCACTGAGATAAGCGGGGGCCAGCAGGCTCATCCAGTTGCCGCCCGGCGGCTGCACAAAGTCAGGGTCACCCAGGTATTGCGCACGGTCGGCAAAGGCCAGGCGCGAGGCCTCGGTGTAGAGGTGCAGCCAGTCGGCCGAAGGCGTGGGCGACACCGAGCCGGGAACACCGCCGGTGCCGGCGACCAGGCCCAGCGTGGCGGCCGGCGTGTTGTTCAGGATGCCGAGGATTTGGCCGACTGCAATCGCGCCCGAGCTGGGCGGCGGCATGCCGCAGAGGCGGTAGGCCTTGCCGGCCGCGCTGTAGTCCGAGCAGATCGGGTCGCGTTTTTTGGGCTGGTAGCCGGCCAGGTCGCCCAGGGTCAGCTTGCCGGGATTGGTGGCGTGGCCCTGCACTTTGGTGACGATGGCTTGCGCGACCTTGCCTTCGAGCAGCGCGTTGGAACCTCTCGCCGCGATTTGCCGCAGCACGTCGGCCAGCGCCGGGTTGCGCAAGACAGAACCCACATCGACGGGGGTACCGTCGGCTTTATAGAAATAGGCTGCGGCGGTGACATCCTTCTTCAGGTGCACTTCACCCTTGAGCAAGGTGTTGAGCCGCGGGCTGACCTTGAAGCCGCCTTCGGCGAGCTGGATGGCGGGCACGAAGAGCTGGGCCCAGGGCAGGCGGCCGTATTGCTTGTGGGCCATCTCCAGCATGCGCACCGTGCCGGGCGTACCGACGGAACGCCCGCCAACCACGCCGTCGTAAAACGGCATCGGTTTGCCGTCGGCGCCGATAAACAGTTTTTCGTCCGCCGCAGCGGGCGCGGTTTCGCGGCCGTCAAAGGCCTCGACCTTGCCGCCATTGGCGTGCAGCAGGAAGGCGCCGCCGCCTATGCCGCTGGACTGCGGCTCTACCAGCGTGAGCACCATTTGCACTGCAATTGCAGCGTCGATGGCCGAACCACCGGCTTTGAGTACCTGGTAACCCGCATCGGTGGCCAGCGGGTTGGCGGCGGCCACGGCGAAGGTCTTGGTGGCCCAGCCTGGCTTGGGGGTGAAGCCCGAAGAGCCTTCGGGCTGCATGTATTTGGTGCCGCGCGCGACTTCATCGGCGGGGACCTGGTAGTTAAATGCGGTGGGGCTGCTGGCGCAGGCGGCAAGCAGCGCGGTGGCTGCCAGCGCCGGGAAGGCGTGTCTCATGCGATATCCTTGAATGTAGTTGTAGCTTGTGGCAGGACCCTGTGCCTGCGCTGTTGAATATATCGAGCGGCCCCGCGCCTCACAATGGCGTTTCAGAGAAATCACTCTTCCATGGAATTTGACAATCTCGATGCCTTGCGCGTGCTGCTGGCTACGGCGGAAACTGGCAGCCTTACAGCAGCGGGCAAGCGCTGCCGGCTGTCTACAGCGGCCGTCAGTGCGGCGATCAAGCGGCTGGAAACCTCGCTGGGTGTACGTCTGTTTGAGCGAACCACACGCGCCGTGCGGCCCACGGCCGAGGGTGCTGTCATGGTCGACCATGCCCGCCGCGCGCTCGAGCTGGTGTCCGAAGGCCAGGCCAAAGTCCGTGCCGGCACCTTCGGCTTGACGGGCAGCATCCGCATCACCGCCACAGCCATGCTGGCCCGCGAGATGCTGGCCTACTGGCTGGCCGAATTTGCCAACACTCACCCGGGTATTGAAATCGACCTGCAGATCAGCGATGCGCGTGTGGACCTGGTGCGCGAGGGCATCGACATCGCCCTGCGCAACGGGCCGCTGATGGATTCGACCCATTCGGCGCGCCTGCTGGCGCCGGCCCGGCGCGTGGCTTGTGCGGCCCCGGACTATCTGGCGCGCCGCGGCACGCCGCTGGAGCCATGCGAGCTTGTGCAGCACGACTGCCTGGTTTGCCATGTGCGCGAGCGCCGGCAGGATCAGTGGCAGTTCGAATTGCAGGGAGAGGCCAGCGCGCCTTTTCAGGTGCGCGTGGCTGGGCCGCTGGCCTGTAACGACGCATCCATTGCGCTGCAGTGGGCGCTGGAGGGGCGGGGCATCGTCTACCAGTCCGAGATCGACCTCATGGCCTCTTTGGCCAGCGGCAAGCTGGTGCGCCTCTTTGCGGGTCACCTGGGTGAGCCGGCGCCGCTTTATGCGGTGGTGCCCAGCCGGCGCTATGTGCCGGCCCGCGTCAACGAGGTGATTGAACGGCTTTCAGCGCTGCTGACCGAACGGCTGGCAGCGCTGCACCCGCCTGCGGCCTAGGCTCAACGTGGTGCGAGGCGAATCGCGCCGTCCAGGCGAATCACTTCACCATTGAGCATGTCGTTTTCGATGATGTGTTTGGCCAGGCGCGCATAGTCTTGCGGTGTGCCCAAGCGCGAGGGGAAGGGCACGCCGGCAGCCAGCGAGTCCTGCACTTCCTGCGGCATGCCAAAAAGCATGGGCGTGCCGAAAATGCCGGGCGCGATGGTCATGTTGCGGATGCCGTTGCGGGCCAGGTCGCGGGCGATCGGGAGGGTCATGCCGACGATGCCGCCCTTGGAGGCGCTGTAGGCCGCCTGGCCGATCTGGCCGTCGTAGGCTGCCACAGAGGCGGTGGAGATCAGCACACCGCGTTCGCCGGTGGCTTCCGGGTCGTACTTGCACATGGCGTCGGCCGCCAGGCGGATCATGTTGAAGCTGCCCACGAGGTTGACGGTGATGGTTTTGCTGAAGGCGCCCAGGCTGTGCGCGCCGTTCTTGCCCACGGTTTTTTCGGCGGGCGCAATGCCGGCGCAGTTCACCAGGCCCATCAGTTTGCCCATGGCAACCGCCTTGGCCACCACGGCCTGGCCGTCGGCTTCCTGGCTCACGTCGCATTTGACGAAAGTGGCTTTGCCTTCGCCCAACTCTTTGGCGATGGCCTCGCCTTTATCTGCCTGCATGTCGGCGATGACGACTTTGGCGCCGTTGGCCACCAGCATGCGTGCCGTGCCTTCACCCAGGCCCGATGCGCCGCCGGTGACGATAAATACTTTGCCTGCGATTTCCATGGTGGTTCCTTGATGAAGATGGAGAGACTTTGAAGAGATTGCGTGAACGTTTTGGGTGACGTTAACGTAAACGTCAATTATGGCGCATGAAATTACCCCCACGCTCCTTCACTTCGTGTGGTCGTTGTCTCCCGAGGGGGCGTTTTCATCTAGGGACGGCCCGGCGATGAAAAAAGCCCGGCGCCTTTCGGTGGCCGGGCTTTTCGTAACAGTGCGGCGTTGGCTTACTTGTAGCCGACGCGATCCAGCATCTGCTGCACCTTGAGCTGGTTGTTGCCCACGGCGCTGATCGGGATGGTTTCCGATTTGAAGCTGCCGTTGCCCGATGGTGTCATGGCTTTGAGAGCCGGGTTGCTCACACCCAGGCCCGGAACGGCGGCCCATTCGTTATTGCCATTGGCAAAATACTCCTGCGCGCTCGGGCTCGCCAGGTATTCCATGAACTTGACGGCATTGGCCGTGTTCTTGGCATTTTTGGCAACGGCAGCGCCGGCGATATTCACGTGCGTGCCCCAGCTGTCCTGGTTGGGGAAGACCACGCCCACGCGGTCGGCCACGACTTTGTCTTCAGGCGCGTTGGAACGCATGATGCGCGCCAGGTAGTAGGTGTTGGTCAGAGCAATGCCGCATTCGCCGCTGGCCACGGCCTTGATCTGGTCGCTGTCGCCGCCCTTGGGGTCACGCGCCATGTTCGCCACCAGGCCCTTGAGCCATTGCTCGGCCTTGGCTTCGCCCAGATGCTCGGTCACCGCGCCGAAGAGCGACAGGTTGTAGGGGTGCGCGCCCGAACGGGTGCACAGCAGGCCCTTGTTCTTCGGGTCAGCCAGCTCCTCATAGGTATCCACGTCGGCTTTTTTGACCTTGAGCTTGTCAAACACCACAACGCGGGCGCGCGTCGAAAAGCCGAACCAGGTCGTGCCTTCGGCAGTTTCCTTGGCGCGCAGCTTGGCCGGGATGGCAGCTTCGAGGGCGGTCGATTTGATGGGCTTGAAGAGACCGTCTATATCGCCCTTGTGCAGGCGCGCGGCATCGACCAGCAAAATCACGTCGGCAGGAGAGGCCGTGCCTTCGGCCTTCAGGCGCGCCAAAATGCCGGCGTCATCCGCGTCCACGCGGTTGACCTTGATCCCGGTGGCTTTAGTGAAGTCGCTGTAGAGCTTTTCGTCGGTCTGGTAATGGCGGGCAGAATACAAGTTGACCACCTGTTCCTGCGCCGAAGCCAAGCCTGCCAGCAGCATCAGCGACGAGAGAACCACTTTTTTGTACATAACTTTCCACTTCCTTACTGGTATTTTTAAAGCCCGGCCATGATAAAGCAAATAAGAATCATTCTTGGTAGTCCCCCTACGTTGCGCAAGCCTTCGCTAGGGCCAGACTGGCTGGCGGGCATCTGCCTGGCTGCGGGTTTATCGCTGTTTGCCGGCTGCACTACAGCGCCGCCCGGTCCGGGCGCACCCGTGGCACCACTGCCGGTAGAGGCCGCCAGAAAGCCGCCGCGCATCGGCCTGGCGCTGGGCGGGGGCGCCGCACGCGGCTTTGCCCACGTGGGCGTGATCGCCGTGCTGGAGGAGGCCGGGCTCAAGCCGCAGCTGGTGGTCGGCACGTCGGCCGGCAGCCTGGTGGCGGCGCTGTATGCCAGCGGCAAGACCAGCGCGCAGCTGCAGCAGACCGCGCTGAACATGGAGGAAGTTGCCATCACCGACTGGATGCTGCCGATCATCGGCCGCGGCATGTTCCGCGGTGACGCGTTGGCCCGCTATGTCAACGACCTGGTGGCCAACCGGCTGATGGAGAACATGGTCATTCCGCTGGGCATCGTCGCCACCGACCTCAACAGCGGTCAGGCCGTGTTGTTCCAGCGCGGCGATACCGGCACAGCAGTGCGCGCATCCAGTGCAGTGCCGGCCGTGTTCGTGCCCGTCAAGATCAACGGCCGCGAGTATGTCGACGGCGGCCTGGTCTCACCGGTGCCTGTGCGCTTTGCCAGGCAGATGGGCGCCGACGTCGTGATTGCCGTCGACATCTCCAGCCCGCCCGAAGCCAACCTTGCCGGCGACACGTTGCAAATCCTGCTGCAGACCTTTGCCATCATGGGCAAAAGCATCAACCAGTACGAGCTCAAGGATGCTGACATTGTGGTCCGTCCGTCGCTTACGGGCCTGAAAAGCGCCGACTTCTCTGCACGGCAGCGCGCCATCGACTCAGGCCGTGCCGCCATGCTGGCCGCGCTGCCCCAGCTGAAGGCAAAGCTGGCCGCAGCCGGTGTGGCGATGGCAAGGTAGTTGCTATTCTTTTGATAGCTGCTGGCGCATGTCAGTATTGGGTAAAACGCCTGAATGGCCTAAATCTGGATACGCCAGGCAAAAAAAAGCCCAATCTTGCGATTGGGCTTAACTGGATCCGTGAAAATGAATTTCGAATGGATCCGAGGAGACAAGCGGTCTGGAATCGTGCTGTTACGCAAGGTTCCGGGATCAGGCTCCGGTCGTTCCCGCAGAAGGTGCGGGAACAATGAATAACAATTAACGCTTCTTGGAAGCGGTTTTCGTGGCGCTCACTGCGGACGCAGCCACGGTGTTGAAGTTGGCTTCAGCCATTTCGCTGGCTTGCTTGACAGCCTTTTGCATGGATTCGAATGCGTTGTTCGCGGCAGCAACAGCGCTCTTCATCACGGCAACGGCGGTTTCGGAACCGGCTGGCGCGTTTTTGGCAGCGTTGTCGACCAGGCCGACAAACTTCTTCTGTGCATCAGCGGTTTGGCCTTCCAGGGTCTTGCCCAGTTCAGCACCAGCAGCCGAAGCGATGTCATACAGGTGACGGCTGTAAGCGGCGGTCTTTTCAGCCAGGGGCTGGACCAGGCCGGCTTGCAGGGCCATCAGTTCTTGCGCGTCTTTCACGCCCATCACGGCTTGTGCGTGGTTGGCGGTTTCAGCAAGGGCAGCCTTGGTGGCTTGCACGTTCAGTTCGACCAGTTTTTCAACGCCTTCGAAGGCTTTGTGGGTCAGACCAAACAGGGTTTCGATGTTGGCTTTGTGGGAGGCCATGATTTGTTCAGCGGTCAGCATAATTAATCTCCAGATATAAGTTAATGAGTCGTCGGGTCAATAGTTGCTTTGCGCTGAATTGCTGCACTGCAACATGACCCCAAGTATAGGCATTGGCCGAGGCATTGCAAGCGGTTTTTGTTGCACTGCACCATTTTAGATGTCGAGCCCTATTTGTACTCCGAAAACAGAGTGCAAAAGTATCCAAAAGTCCATGCTTTCCCGCGCTCGGTACTACATGACGGTTGTTGCCCCTTCAGGCCACAATCGTTGAAACCCTTCCTCGCTTCTCATCTTGCAAGCTTTTTACGCCGACAACTTCGTATTGCCGCTGCCGCTTGGGCACCGTTTTCCCATGGCCAAGTACCGGCTGTTGCGCGACCGCCTGGTCAACGAACTGCCGGCCGTTCGAATGGCACAGGCACCGGCCGCCACCGATGGTGAGCTCGCCCTTGTTCACACGCCCGCTTATATAGACGCCATCACCCACGGAACCTTGCCGGCGCCTGCCCAGCGCGAGATCGGCTTTCCCTGGAGCCTGGGCATGGCCGAGCGCGCGCGCCGCTCTGCCGGCGCCACCGTTGCAGCGGCCCGCATGGCGATGGGGCCTGGAGGCAAACAGGGCGAAGGCGTTGCAGCCAACCTGGCCGGAGGCACGCATCACTCGTATGCGCACAAAGGCGGCGGCTTCTGCGTTTTCAACGATGCGGCGGTGGCCGCCAGGCTCATGCAGGCAGAGTGGGCGCGGCTGCACCGCCACGAGCGCAAACCGCTGCAGGTCGCCATCGTCGATCTGGATGTGCACCAGGGTAACGGCACTGCCAGCATCTTTGCCGCGGACACCAGCGTGTTCACGCTGTCGTTGCATGGGCAAAAGAATTTCCCGTTTCGAAAAGAAGCCAGCGACCTCGATGTGGACTTGCCGGACGGCTGCGGCGATGCAGCCTATCTGCAGGCGCTGGAGCACGCGCTTGACGAGCTGGAGCGGCGCTTTGAGCCGGGGCTGGTGCTGTTCCTGGCGGGCGCCGATCCGTACGTGGGCGACCGCCTGGGACGGCTGGCCCTGAGTTTTGACGGTCTGGAGGCGCGCGACCGGCGCGTCTTCGACTGGGCCTGGCAGCGCCGCATCCCGCTGGCGTTTTCCATGGCGGGTGGCTATGGCATCAACATCGACGAAACCGTGCAGGTGCAGATGAACACCTACCGGGTGGCGCTTGAATACTGGAAGCGCTGGAATCCGTAGCGAGGCTGATCCAACGGGGATTGCTGCTACATTGCCAAGGCCATCCCAGGTGGCCACGAAATAAAACAAGCTAATAGCAACAAGAACATGCAGCCACACCCGAGGGATTCCCAGAAAGATAGCGCAGCCCATGCTGCCCACGCCCTCCGCGTACTCGTGTTGGGCGGCACCGGCTTTATCGGCCGCCATGCCGTCGCGGCGCTGCACACGTCGGGCGCGCAGGTTTCGATCGGCAGCCGCCATCCTTCGCGCCACGAAGAGGCCTATCCTTTTGCTGTCTTGCGCCCTGTGCGCTTTGAGCAGCTGTTGCAGCCCGATGCGTGGACAACCCTGCTGAAGGATGTGGATGTGGTCGTCAATTGCGTGGGCATCCTGCGCCAGCGGCCGAATGAGTCGTATGACCATGTGCATCACCGCGCACCGGCGGCGCTGGCCGTCGCTTGCGCCGGCGCCGGCATTCGACTGATTCATACCTCGGCCCTGGGCTTGCACGCAGGCGCCAAAAGCCGGTTTTTGTCGAGCAAGCTGCTGGGTGAGCACGCCATCGCGGCGTCGGGCAGCGACTACGCCATCGTGCGGCCTTCCTTGCTCGACGGCGAGGGCGGCTTTGGCGCCCGCTGGCTGCGCGGCTTGTCGCGCTCGCCGGTGCAATTTATTCCGCGCGGTGCGCGCGGCGGTATTGCGGCGATGGCTGCCACCGATCTTGGGAAAGCATTTGCTGCGCTTGCGGCTCTTTCTTCCCTGGCGGGCCACCGCGAGGTTGAACTCGGCGGAATTCGCCGTTACGGTTACGCGGAGTACCTGCGTGAACTTCGCGCCGACTATACGGCCACCCCTGCGCTGCAGATTCCAACGCCCAACTGGGCGGCACGCCTGGGCGCGCATGTGTGCGACGTCCTGCACTTTTCGCCTTTCTCGTATGGGCACTGGATTTTGCTGCAGCGGGACAATATGCCTTCACCCAATCGCTTGCCGGAATTGCTGGGGCGCGAGCCACTTCCGATCAGACCCGCCGTTAGCCCGGCCGTCCATCCAGAAGCCCGCCTTGAGCCTGGCCAGGTGCACGCTGGCAAAATAGGTTCTCATGACCTCCCCGACACGCCCGCAGGCTGAAGCCCGCAGCGCCTATAAAGCCTTTCGCGACATCGGCACCCGCTGGTCCGACAACGATGTTTACGGTCACGTCAACAACGTCGTCTATTACAGCTGGTTCGATACCGCCGTCAACGGCCTCCTGATTGAGCGCGGCGCCATCGACATCCACGCCGGCAGCGTGATCGGCCTGGTGATCGAAACCCAATGCAATTACTTCGCGCCGCTGGCTTTTCCTGAGCCGGTGGTCGCAGGCATCCGTGTGGCACACGTCGGCTCGTCCAGCGTGCGCTACGAAGTGGCCCTGTTCCCCGGCGATGAGGGTGCGCTGTGCGCTGCCCGGGGCCATTTCATCCATGTGTATGTCGACCGCGCCACGCGCAGGCCTGCGTCGCTGCCCCCCGAACTGCTTTCTGTACTGGAGACCCTCCGATGACCCAGGCACCGCCCGTGCTTCCCTATATCACCCCGCGCCGCGCAGGCGACGCACGCAATGCGGTGGACGAAGCCATCGTCAGCCGCCAGTCAATACGCCAGTTTTTGCCCCGGCCGGTGCCACGCGAGACCATCGCCCATCTGCTGGAAGTTGCCAGCCGCGCGCCTTCGGGAACCAACACCCAGCCCTGGAAGGCCTATGTGCTGCAAGGTGCCAGCCGGGACGCGTTGGTGGACAAGGTTTGCCAGGCTCACGACGCGCTGTACGCCAACCCCGCACTGGCCGCCGAATACAAAGAAGAATACGACTACTACCCTGAAAAATGGGTGTCGCCCTACATCGACCGCCGCCGCGAAAACGGATGGGGCCTCTACGGCCTGCTGGGCATCACCAAGGGTGACAAGGACAAGATGCATGCACAGCATCACCGCAACTTCCAGCTGTTCGATGCACCCGTGGGCCTGATGTTCACGCTGGACCGCGTGATGGGTCGGGGCTCGCTGGTCGACTACGGCATGTTCATGCAAAACCTCATGGTGGCCGCGCGTGGCCTGGGTTTGCACACCTGCCCGCAAGCAGCCTGGAACGGTTTTTCC
This sequence comes from Polaromonas sp. P3_A5, assembly GCF_056403055.1. Lineage (NCBI taxonomy): Bacteria > Pseudomonadati > Pseudomonadota > Betaproteobacteria > Burkholderiales > Comamonadaceae > Polaromonas > Polaromonas sp. P3_A5. The sequence goes on along the minus strand of NZ_JBFUGF010000001.1, from coordinate 2,643,766 downwards.
CGGATCATCCTCCCGCACATCGGCGCGGGTGAGGGCGAAATGCTGGTGTGCGGCATGGCGCTGGGTTATGCCGATGAAACGGCGCGCGTCAACACCTTCCGTACACCGCGGGTCCCGGCTTCGGAATTCACCACCTGGCTCGACTAGAAGCCAGAAGCGGCGCTACTGCATCCCCGCACGCGCCGGCTGGTTTAGGTGTTGCGGGTAAAGTCAGGGATTCGCGAAAAGACGCGATTTCTTTTTGCCTGTTTGGGCTCTGTTTTTTTGTTTCACCTGTTTTAGAAGGACCGCATCATGAATCTCACCACCACACCTTCCGGCCTGCAATACGAAGACACCGTGCTGGGCACCGGTGCCATCGCCAAGGCGGGGCAACATGTCAAGGTTCACTACACCGGCTGGCTCTATAACAACGGCGTCCCGGGCGCCAAGTTCGACTCCAGCAAGGACCGCGGCCAGCCTTTCGAATTTTCCCTTGGCGCGGGGCAAGTGATCCGCGGCTGGGATGAAGGCGTGCAAGGCATGTCGGTGGGTGGTACGCGCCGCCTCGTCATTCCGGCGGAGCTGGGCTATGGTGCGCGCGGCGCCGGCGGTGTGATTCCACCGAACGCCACCTTGCTGTTTGAAGTGGATTTTCTCGGTACCTGAGCTGGCGCGAGTTGAAGAAGGCCCCGGTGCGGCATTGGCGCCGGGCCTGTTCACCTGATTAACCGCCAAGGCGCCCTGGCGCCGCGGCCCTCAAGCGATCCCCATGATCATCACCAGCCTGCTCGACACCGATCTGTACAAGTTCACCATGATGCAGGTGGTCTTGCACCAGTTTCCGGGCGCCGAGGTGGAATACCGCTTCAAGTGCCGCAACGCCGGCGCTCCGGGTATTGGTGATCTGGCGCCCTATGTGACCGAGATACGGGAAGAAATCCGTGGCCTGTGCAGCTTGCGTTTCCAGGACGCTGAGCTGGCTTACCTCAAGGCCATGCGCTTCATCAAGAGCGATTTTGTCGACTTCCTCGGCATCTTCCGGCTCAATGAAAAATACGTCAGCGTCACGGCCTTGCCTTCGGGCGAGATCGACGTGTCCATCAAGGGCCCCTGGCTGCACACCATCCTCTTTGAGATTCCGGTGCTGGCCATCATCAATGAGGTCTACTTTCGCAACACGCAAAAGAAGGCGGACCTGGCCGAGGGGCGCAAGCGCCTGGAGACCAAAATTGGCGAGCTGCAGACGCAAGGCCTGCGAACGCTCAAGATCGCCGATTACGGTACACGCCGCCGGTTTGGCAAAGCCTGGCACGAAGAAGTGCTGCGCACCCTGGTGACGCGGCTGGGCACGGGGGTGGGTGGCCAATTCGCCGGCACCAGCAATGTGCTGTTTGCCATGAAGCTCGGCCTGACGCCGCTAGGCACCATGGCGCATGAATACCTGCAGGCCTGCCAGGCGCTGGGGCCGCGTCTGCGTGACAGCCAGGTCTTTGGCTTCGAGTCATGGGCCAAGGAATACCGGGGCGACCTCGGGATCGCGTTGTCGGATGTTTACGGCATGAGTGCCTTCCTGCGCGATTTCGACATGTACTTCTGCAAGCTGTTTGACGGCGCCCGCCACGACAGCGGCGACCCGTTCCAGTGGGGCGAGCGCATGCTTGCGCACTACACCAAGAACCGGGTCGACCCGCAGACCAAGACGCTGATTTTCAGCGACGGCCTGACGGTGCCGCGCACCATCGAGCTGTACCAGCAGTTCAGGGGCCGCTGCCAGCTGGCCTTCGGCATCGGCACCAACCTCACCAATGACCTGGGCTACGAGCCGCTGCAGATCGTGATCAAGATGATCCGCTGCAACGGCCAACCCGTGGCCAAGCTGTCTGACACACCTTCCAAGAACATGTGCGACGACGAAAAATACCTGGCGTATTTGCGGCAGGTGTTTGAGATTGCATGACTTTCATCCGTCCGATTGGCATGTCTAGCATGGATGCGTAACGATAAAAAAGAACCGGAACATCATGAAACCTCCACAACAGCTGGTGGCGCTGGCGCTGCTTTTGTTATTGCCAAGCCTCTCGTTTGCCGCTGAACTTGACGGTAGCCGGCTGTCAGCCTTGTGGGCGGTGCCGTTCGCTGGAATTTTGCTGTCGATTGCAGTCATGCCGCTGCTGGCGCCTTCTTTCTGGCACCACCACTATGGCAAGGTTGCTGTAGCGTGGACGCTGGCCTTTTTTGTGCCGTTTGCCGCGCTGTACGGTGGCTCTGCTGCTTTTTCCGGCTTGGTGCACGCGCTGCTGGCCGAATACATCCCCTTTATTGTGCTGTTGGTTGCGCTGTTCACGGTGGCTGGCGGGATCCATATTCGCGGCAACCTGCACGGCAGTCCGGCCTTGAACGTTGCGATCCTGGCCATTGGCGCCGTGCTGGCGAGCTTTATGGGCACCACCGGTGCATCGATGCTGATGCTGAGGCCCCTTATCCGGGCCAATGACAATCGCGTGCACAGAGCCCATGTGATTGTGTTTTTTATTTTCATTGTGTCCAATGCAGGCGGTTCACTCACGCCATTGGGCGATCCACCCCTGTTCCTTGGCTTCTTGAAGGGCGTTGATTTTTTCTGGACGGTCAAACAGATATTTCCGGAGACGCTTTTTCTGGTGGGCAGCCTGCTGGCCATCTTCTACGCGCTGGATGGCTGGTTCTTTCGCCGTGAAGGTGTGCTGAAAGTAGACCCTACGCCGGACACCCGGCAGTTTGGGTTTGACGGTGCGGCCAACTTCGCGCTTCTGGCGGCGATCGTGGCCCTGGTGCTGCTCAGCGGCTTCTGGAAGTCACCCGCCTCCTTTCATCTCATGGGGACGGAAGTCGGCTTGCCGGGCCTCGTGCGCGATGTTGGCCTTGTGCTGGTGACGTTCCTGTCGCTCAAGATCACTGCGGAAAAAGTACATGCGGACAACCAGTTTTCCTGGGGGCCGATGGTGGAAGTCGCCAAATTATTTGCCGGCATTTTCCTCACCATCATCCCGGTGATCGCCATGCTCAAAGCAGGCGTCAATGGTCCTTTTGGTTCCGTGGTTTCGGCTGTGACGCGACCGGACGGCCAGCCCGATCCGGCGATGTATTTCTGGGCCGCTGGCTTTCTCAGCTCATTCCTGGACAACGCGCCCACCTACCTGGTGTTCTTCAACACCGCAGGGGGTGATCCGGCCACGCTGATGACCACACTGGCACCGACGCTGGCTGCGATCTCGGCAGGCGCGGTTTTTATGGGCGCGAACACCTATATCGGCAATGCGCCCAACCTCATGGTCAAGGCCATCGCGGAAGACCGCGGCATCAAGATGCCCGGTTTCTTCGGTTACATGGCCTGGTCCTGCTCTATCCTGGTGCCGCTCTTCGTCATCATGACCTTTATCTGGTTCAAGTAAGGAAGTAATTTTTCATGAGCAAGCCCAAAATTCTTGTTGCCCGCGCAGTTTTTCCCGAAGTCATTGCCCGCCTGGAGCAGCATTTCGAGGTTGAATCCAACCAGGCCGACGAGACCTGGTCCAAGGCCCACCTCACCGAGCGCCTCAAGGGAAAGGACGGCGCCTTCACCACGGGCGGCGACAAAATCGACGCGGAGGTGCTGGCCGCCTGCCCGGGGCTCAAAATTTGCGCCAACATGGCGGTGGGCTACAACAACTTCGACATCGACGCCATGACCGCTGCCGGCGTGCTGGCCACCAATGCCCCGGATGTCCTGACCGAAACCACCGCTGATTTCGGTTTTGCCCTGCTGATGGCCACGGCCCGTCGCGTGACCGAAAGCGAGCATTACCTGCGCGCCGGCAAATGGACCAAATGGAGCTACGACATGTTTGCGGGCTCCGACATCCACGGCGCGACGCTGGGCATCCTGGGCATGGGACGCATAGGGCAGGGCATTGCCAAACGCGGTGCCCATGGATTTGGCATGAAGGTGATTTACCACAACCGCTCGCGCCTGGATGCAACGCTGGAGGCAGAATGCAAAGCCAGCTACGTCGGCAAGGAAGAACTGCTCAAGACCGCAGATCACCTCGTGCTGGTACTGCCGTATTCGCCTTCATCCCACCACACCATTGGCGCCGCAGAACTGGCATTGATGAAACCCACTGCCAACCTGATCAACATCGCGCGCGGCGGTATCGTCGACGATGCCGCACTCGCTGCGGCCTTGAAGAGCAAGCGCATCGCAGCGGCCGGGCTCGATGTGTTCGAGGGCGAGCCCAAGGTGCATCCTGATTTGTTGACCGTGCCCAATGTGGTGTTGACGCCGCATATCGCCAGCGCCACCATTCCCACGCGCCTGGCCATGGCCAGCCTGGCCGCTGACAACCTGATTGCCTTTTTTGGTGGCAAGAAACCGTTGACCCCACTCAACCCTGCGGTGCTGGCCGGAAAATGAAGCAAGTAGAACAAGTAGGAGCAGCAAGCGGACAATGAACACATGATGGAATCCTGGCTGATGATTGCCTTGTTGGTGGCCAACCTGCTGTTGCTGGTCTGGCTGCTGCTGCGCAAGCCCGCCGAACAAACGGATACGGGCCGCGTCGAGCTGCTGGCGAACATCGCGGCAGGCCACGACAAGCTCGAGCGCGAATTGCGGCGCGAAATCGGTGACAACTCGCGCAGCAGCCGGCAGGAATTGGCGACTACCTTCGCCACCTTCCAGCAAACGCTGGTGCAGCAAAGCGCCGAAGCGATCCGCACGCAGAACACGCAGATCGACGCGTTTTCGCAGCAACTCACCCTGCTGCAAAAAACGCTGTCGGATACCCTGACCACTCAGCTGCAGTCCGTCAGCGAGTCCAACGCCAGGCGCATGGGTGAAGTGCGCGAGACCCTGGAAAAACAGCTGGCGCAACTGCAGCAAACCAATTCGGCCAAGCTCGATGAGATGCGCAAGACGGTCGACGAGAAACTGCAGACGACGCTGGAGACGCGCCTGGGCGAAAGTTTCAAGCAGGTGGCCGACCGGCTCGAGCAGGTGCACAAGGGCCTGGGTGAAATGCAGACGCTGGCGCAGGGCGTGGGCGACCTCAAGCATTTGCTCACCAATGTGAAAACACGCGGCATCTTCGGCGAAGCGCAACTGTCGGCCTTGCTGGAACAGGTGTTCACCGTCGACCAGTACGCGGCCCAGGTCATTACCCGCCGCGGCGGCAAGAATCCGGTCGACTTCGCCATCAAGCTGCCGGGCCGGTCTGATTCGGGTGAACCCCTGTGGCTGCCCATCGACGCGAAATTTCCGAACGAAGACTACGAGCGCCTGCTGGATGCGCAGCAGCGCGCCGACGTGCTGGGTGCTGAAATCGCCGGCAAAGCGCTGGAGACGCGCATACGCCTGGAGGCCAAGTCGATCTCCGAGAAATACATAGACCCGCCTTACACCACCGATTTTGCGATTCTTTTTTTGCCGACTGAGGGCCTCTATGCCGAAGTGCTGCGCCGGCCCGGCCTGATGGAGTTCCTGCAGCGCGACCACCGTGTCACGCTGGCCGGCCCGACAACGCTGCTGGCCATGCTCAATTCACTGCAGATGGGTTTTCGCACGTTGGCGCTGGAAAAACGTTCCAGCGAAGTCTGGCAGGTGCTGGGTGCGGTGAAGACAGAGTTCGGCAAGTTCGGCGACGTGCTGGCCAAGGTCAAGTCGCAGACCGAAACCGTGCTCAACACACTGAGCAGTGCCGAGCAGCGCAGCCGTGTCATGGGCAAAGCCCTGCGCAATGTCGAAGCGCTCCCGGAAATCGATTCTGCCCGCCTGCTCCCATTGGACCCGCTTGACAAAGACCTGGACAACATCTGATGCGCACCGCATGAGCTGTGCGTCATGACGCCTGAACTCGCACGCCTGATCGTGGCGCAGATTTGCCTGCACGCCTGCATGGCCGGCACGCGCATGGCGGCGCCGCTGCTGGCGTTGCGCGAGGGCTACAGCCCCGCGGCGGTGGGAGTGCTGCTTGCATTGTTTGCCCTGACGCAAGTCTTCCTGGCGTTGCCGGCCGGCCGTTTCGCCGACCGGCATGGCCTCAGGCGCCCGATCCGGTATAGCGTCTTCGCTGCGGTGCTGGGAGCCGGGGCTGCGGTGGCCTTTCCGGTGTTCCCGGTGCTGTGTCTGGCGGCGCTGCTCACGGGCGGCGCCACCGGCGCAGCAGTGATTTCCCTGCAGCGCCACGTGGGCCGCGCGGCGGTCGGCGCACTGGAGTTGCGCCAGGTGTTCAGCTGGCTGGCCATTGGTCCGGCGGTATCCAATTTCATTGGACCGTTTTCCGCCGGCCTGCTGATCGACCATGTGGGTGCCGTGCCGGGAAGCACTTCCGGCTACCGCGCGGCGTTTTTGCTGATGGCGATCCTGCCGCTGGCCTGCTGGTTCCTGGTACGCAAGACGCGCGAGCTCCCGCCGGTGATTGCCGCCAGCGGCGGGGTGCAGCCCAAGGCCTGGGATTTGCTGCGCCAGGCCAACTTTCGCCGCCTCATGCTGGTGAACTGGTTTTTGTCGTCCTGCTGGGACGTCCACACCTTTGTGGTGCCGGTGCTGGGTTTTGAGCGCGGCATCAGTGCTTCGGTCATAGGCACCATCCTGGGATCGTTTGCGGTGGCCGCGGCTTTGATCCGCATGGTGATGCCGCTGGTGGCGGCCCATCTGCGCGAGTGGAAGGTGCTGGCGGTCTCCATGCTGGCGACAGCCGCACTGTTCGGCATCTACCCGTTGATGCATTCGGCGATCGGCATGGGCCTGTGCTCCATCCTGTTGGGCCTTGCGCTGGGCATGGTGCAACCCATGGTGATGAGCATGCTGCACCAGATCACACCGGAAGCACGCCACGGCGAAGCGCTGGGGCTGCGCCTGATGGCGATCAATGCGTCCAGCGTGGTGATGCCCATGTTGTTTGGCTCCGCCGGTGCGTTGATGGGAATTGGCGGGGTCTTCTGGGTCACCGGGGCCATGGTAGGCGCGGGTTCACGCGCGGCGTGGCTGCTCAAGGACAGCATGTCTGCCCATGGCGGGCACCATCCCGAAACCGGGCCTACAGACGGTAAAAATCCTTGATCAGGTCCCAGGCGACCTGTGCGTCGTCCACGTACTGAAAGAGCTTGAGGTCGTTGGGCGAGATCACGCCTTCTTCCACCAGCATGTCGGTGTTGAGCAGGCGCTTCCAGTAGCTGCTGCCAAAAAGGATGATGGGCACCGGCTTGGCCTTGCGGGTCTGCACCAGCGTGATGACTTCGAACAGTTCGTCGAGCGTGCCGAAACCACCCGGAAACACCACAAGCGCCTTGGCACGCATCATGAAATGCATTTTGCGCAGCGCGAAGTAGTGAAACTTGAATGACAGCTCAGGCGGCACATAAGGGTTGGCGGCTTCCTCCATGGGCAGGGCGATCGCCAGGCCCACACTGAGCCCGCCGGCCTCGTGCGCGCCCCGGTTGGCTGCCTGCATGATGCCCGGGCCGCCGCCGGTGCAGATGAAGAGCTTGGTCTCGGGCGGTTTTGTCTCGCTGTACTGCGCCACCAGCTTGCCGAAGGCGCGGGCTTTTTCGTAATAGTGGGCATTGCGCGCCAGTTTTCGCGCGCGGTCTATGGTTTCGGCATCACCACCTGCCTCGGCTTCGGCCACCATGGTGACGGAATCTTCCTCGCTGCGAAACCTGGCGCTGCCGAAAACGACCACTGTGTTTTCAATGCCATGGGCCTGCTGTTCCAGGTCGGGTTTAAGCAGTTCCAGCTGGAAGCGGATCCCGCGTGTTTCACGCCGCAGCAAAAACTCCGGGTCGGCAAATGCCAGCCGCGAGGCGTCGGCTTCCAGCGGTGTGCCTTCCCGTGCGTGGGCCTGCAGTTCGGCCCAGGCGTTGGCCAGGCGGCTGACGGATAAGTCTTGTTTTTGTTCCATGAGCTTATTGTGAACGATCAGGCGGGGCGGCTGCTTTTCGGGAACTGGGGCCCGCACAAGCAAAAAAAGGCTCCGTGAGGAGCCTTTTTGCGGAGGGCAGAAGCGGGATTACACGCGCTTGCGATATTCACCGGTGCGGGTGTCAATTTCAACCAGGTCGCCCTGGGCCACAAAAATCGGCACGCCGATTTCAAAGCCGGTAGCGAGCTTGGCGGGTTTCAGAACCTTGCCGGAGGTATCGCCCTTGACGGCGGGTTCAGTCCAGGTGATTTCGCGCTGAACGCTGGTGGGCAGTTCGACCGAGATCGCCTTGCCGTCGTAGAACACCACTTCCAGTTCCATACCGTCCTGCAGGTAGTTGAGCGAATCGCCCATGTTTTCCGCTTCGACTTCGTACTGGTTGTACTCGGAGTCCATGCAGACATACAGCGGATCGGCGAAGTAAGAGTAGGTGCAATCCTTTTTGTCCAGAATGACCTGATCAATCTTGTCGTCGGCCTTGAACACGACTTCGGTGTTGAAGTTGGCGACCAGGCTTTTGAGCTTCATCCGCACGGTGGCGGAATTGCGCCCGCCGCGGCTGTATTCGGTCTTGAGCACCACCATCGGGTCTTTGCCGTTCATGATGACGTTGCCGGCGCGGATTTCTTGAGCGATTTTCATAGCAGTTTCACTGAGTAGGCCGCTAAACGCATGCACCGGTGTGCAGGTTCCGCGGCGGGTTGTGCAGGACGCCAAAGTCTGGTCGACCTTCAGGCTGTTCTGCAAAGCCTATGATTTTAACGTTTTTTTGTCACGAAACCGAGCAGCCGGGTGCCCAGGTCGTCTTGGGCCATCAGGCGGGAGCGGGCCGTCTGGGCTGTTGCTTGCCAGGCCGGCAGGTCAATGGGGAAGGGCGCCGGGCCGCCGGCGGTAGGTGGCGGCGCTGTTTTGCCGTTCCAGGCGGCGTGAAAAGCCCGCAGGGAGGGCGGCGCCTGGAGCATGTCCAGGAAGGCCTGCAGTTTGGCCAGGTGGGCGTTGTCATGCTGCGGATAGATGTGCCAGACGAAAGGCTTGCCTGCCCAAAGCGCCCGCACCACCGAGTCCTCGCCGCGCACGAAGTTCAGGTCCGAGGCCCAGAGCAGGTGGTCAAACCCGGTTTGCGTCAGCAGGGGGAGGTATGAAATTGATAGCTGCTTGCGCCCGCCCTTATTGGGTTGCAGCCGATTCTTATCATCATACAGGGCACGAACGGCGTTGGCGGCACGCCCCGCGGCCACCAGCAGATGCACCGGTTTGCCTTGCAAGCCGTGTTCCGTAAATTGCGCCAGCAGGCCTTCGAGCGCGGGGGGCTCATAGCAAAACAGGGACACCAGGGTTTCGCCACCCCAGTGGATTCCGTGGGTTTTCAGCCAGCCGGCGCGGTCAAAGCCTGCCTGCTTGTCCTGCAGGCCTGACTCACGCAGCAGCCCGCCGGTATCAGCCGTGAAGCCCGGGTAGAAAAACCACTTGGTCCAGCCGGCAGCCGGTCCGCCTTGTACCGGCGAAGGCATGGCGTGGGAGCGCCCCACGTAGTCCTCGGCAGACAGGTATTCGAGATTGATCCAGACGGGTTTTTGGCCTCCAGCCCAATGCAGACGAGCGCAAGCAGCTATGAAATCAGGAGCAACTTCACAGCCGAAGGCCTCGATCAGCACATCGCAGGGTTGCCCGGCGAGCCCTGCGGCGTCCAGGTTCAGGGGCTGTTCACCGGATGGCCAGGGAAATACCTGTACGCCTTTACAGCTCCCGGGGGCCATCCATGTCAGCGCGGATGCGTCATCCACCCAGAGCCGCACCTTGTGCCCGCGCGAGGCCAGGTCGGCGGCCAGACGCCAGCACACACCAATGTCCCCGAAGTTGTCGATGACTTTGCAAAAAATGTCCCAAACGCGTGCTGCAGCCATGGCGGGTATTGTGATGCAGCCGCGATGCCGGCCCTCATGCTGCGGCGTGGCGTGCTCCCCCTGTCACAGCCATGTCACCCAGGCTGGGTACAAGCCGTCATCAATTTGAAATGGAGTTCATCGTGGTTTTATCTAAATCGGTGATGCGTGCACGGGCCATGGCCGCTATTCTGGGGCTGGCCTTGTGCGCCGGCGGTAGCGCTTCATCGTGGGCGCAGGCAAGCCTGGAAAAGGCGGAAACGTCTGTCGTTGAGGGTGTGGTCCTGACCAGGCATGTGCTGCAGGTTGCGACCCGCTTTTACGTGCCTTACACCGGTGCGGACGTGGGCATCAGACAGCGTTTTCCTCAAGGTTTTCCCATAGCGCCCGGCTCGGGGCTGACATTGCGCAACAAGGATGCCGACGGCACTTTGTGGTTTTATGCGCTGACTGATCGCGGCCCCAACGGCGACTCGCCCGACCTTGACAGCAGCGGTGCGACTTCGGCCAACAAGACCAAGGCCTTTCCCGCACCCGATTACGCGCCCAAGTTTGGCCTGATCCGCGTCAGGAATGGGGTGGCTGAACTGGTGTCGGTGACTGACATCAAAACTGCAGAGGGTGTGAATGTGAGCGGCCGCCCGGTGCAGGGCGGTATTGGCTCTTCGGGTGAAACGCCCTTGACCGAAACGCTGCAAGCCAGCCTGGCCTTCGACGCCCATGGCATTGACCCGGAAGCCATCGCCATGGACCCGGATGGCAAACACGTCTGGATTTGTGATGAATACGGCCCGTATCTGATCAAGGTGGCGGTTGAGAGCGGCCGTATTGCGGCCAAATTCGCGCCGGCCAACGGCTTGCCTGCCGTGATTCAATTCCGCCAGCCGAATCGCGGCTGCGAAGGCCTGGCCATCACGCCCGGCGGCAAGCTGGTCATGGCCATTCAAAGCATTCTGGAAATGCCAGATATGGGGAGTGGTTTGTCGGCCCGGCATACCAGCAAGGCGCTCTTTACCCGTCTGGTGGAATTCAATCCCGCCAATGGGGCTACCCGCATGTTTGCCTATCCGCACGACGTGACCCGGTACGGTAAGAGCAAGGACGCCAAGATTGGCGACATCGTCGCCTTGAGTGACACGCGCTTTGTGCTGATCGAGCAAGGCAAATTCAAGGCCGATGGTGAGGTGCACAACCTGCTGGTGGCGGTGGATGTGGCCCAGGCCACGGATTTAAGCGGCAAGAAACTGGCAGGTGGATTGGAGCTGGAATATGCCGGCGCTTTGAGCGAACTGTCGGCCATCGGGGTTTCCCCTGCGAAGCGGCTGGAAATCCTCGATTTGCGCAAGAAGGATGCAAGCGGAAAGCTCCAGTTCGGCTGGCTTCCAGAGAAGGCCGAAGGCCTGGCCCTGGTGAACGACGATACGCTGGCGCTGATCAACGACAACGACTTTGGTGTGTCCGCGCGAATCGTCGATGCGGCCGGCAAGGCCGTCAAGATCGATGACTGCAGCGTGAATGCCGCCGGTGTCCTGGAGGGCAAAAAATGCAAAGGTGCAGCGCCGCTCAAGTATGAAATCGTCAATGGCAGTGATGACGAGAAGCCAACCCGCCTGTGGCTGATCAGGTTCCCGAAAAAGCTCCTGGACTATCGGCCGGACTGAATCCCTTTGTTGGGTCGGCTCCAAAAGGGTATCGGTCCTGTCAGGGTTTTCTTCTGAAGCGCCGGTACGCGGCAAAATAGGGGTATGCCTGAACGTTCCCCCGCTGAAAAGTTACCCGCCGGACATACGCCCGAGTTGCTGGCCGAAGTGGCCGCGCTGCCCGCCTTGCCGGGCGTCTACCGTTACTTCGATGCGGAAGGCGGCGTGCTGTATGTCGGCAAGGCGCGCAACCTGAAGAAGCGGGTCTCCAACTACTTCCAGAAGAACCACGGCGGCACGCGCATCGGCCACATGGTGACCAAGATCGCCCGCATGGAAACCACGGTGGTGCGCTCGGAAGCTGAAGCGCTGCTGCTCGAAAACAACCTGATCAAGACGCTCAACCCGAAATTCAACATCCTGTTTCGGGACGACAAGAGCTACCCCTACCTCAAGCTGACAGGCGCGCGTCCGGCCGAAGAAGGCGCTGCGCCCACGGCTGCCGTCTTTCCGCTCATTGCCTATTACCGCGGCGCGGTCGAGAAAAAGCACCGCTACTTCGGCCCGTACCCCAGCGCCTGGGCGGTGAAAGACACCATCTTGCTGTTGCAAAAGGTGTTCCGGCTGCGGACCTGCGAAGACACGGTGTTCAACAACCGCACCCGGCCCTGCCTGCTGTACCAGATCAAGCGCTGCTCCGCACCCTGTGTGGGCCATGTGTCACCCGAGCAGTACGCGCTGGACACTGCCAATGCCGAGCGCTTTTTGCAAGGCCAGGCCCAGGACATCCTGACCGAGCTCGAGAGAAAAATGCTCGTGCATGCCGAAAAGCTGGAGTTTGAGCAGGCCGCAGAGCTGCGCAACCAGATGTCGGCGCTGTCCAAGGTGCTGCACCAGCAGTCGATGGAAATCGGCGGCGACAAGGACGTCGACATCCTGGCGGTGAAAGTTCAGGGCGGCAAGGCCTGCGTCAACCTGGCCATGGTGCGCGGCGGCCGCCACCTGGGTGACAGGGCGTACTTCCCCAGCCATGTGGAGAACGCGACCGACGTCGCGGCGCTGGATGCCGAGATCGATGCGGACGCCAGGCAGGCTGCGCAAGCCGAGGCAGCCGGTGAAAGTGCTGCGCCTGTGCCTGCACCTGTGGGCAAGTCACTTGAGGCCCTGGTGCTGGAAGCCTTCATCGCGCAGCATTACATTGATGTGCCGGTTCCACCCACCCTGGTGTGCAGCGAGCCGGTGGACAAGGAACTGATGGAGGCACTAACAGCGCAGACCGGTACCAAGGTCACGGCCATCCACCAGCCGCGTGAGCAGCGCCGCATCTGGCTGGAAATGGCACAGAAGAACGCCGGCCTGCAGCTGGCCCGGTTGCTGGCCGAACAGGGCTCCCAGCAGGCGCGTACGCGCGCGCTGGCCGAGGCGCTTGATTTGCCGCTCGACAACCTCGATACGCTTCGCATCGAATGTTTTGACATCTCGCACACGGCCGGTGAATCGACACAGGCCTCCTGTGTCGTGTTCCAGGAGCACAAGATGGTCAACAGCGAATACCGCCGCTACAACATCGAAGGCATCACGCCAGGCGACGACTACGCCGCCATGCGGCAGGTGCTGATGCGCCGCTATACCCGGCTGGCTGAAGCCGCACGCAATGGGGAGGCCAAACTGCCCGACCTGGTGCTGGTCGACGGCGGGAAGGGGCAGGTGTCGATGGCGCGTGAGGTGTTCGGGGAACTGGGCCTGGACCTGGGCCTGATTGCCGGCGTTGAAAAAGGGGAGGGCCGCAAGGTTGGCCTCGAAGAGCTCGTGTTTGCGGACGGCCGCGACAAGGTCTATTTGGGGCGGGATTCAGCAGCGTTGATGCTGATCGCGCAGATCCGCGACGAAGCCCACCGTTTCGCCATCACGGGCATGCGGGCCAAGCGCGCCAAGGTGCGGGTGGGCGGCAGCAAGCTTGAGGACATTGCCGGCATTGGCCCCAAGCGGCGCGCCAGCTTGTTGCAGCGCTTCGGCGGCATTCGCGGCATCGCTTCGGCCAGCGCGGAAGACATTGCCACGGTGGATGGCATTTCGAAGGACCTGGCCGAGGAAATCTACCGCGCCCTGCATTGAGGCAGCATCGGTTGCGTGCCCTGTTTCGGGCAGCAGTTCTTTGAAATTTGCTCAGATGTATTTGTGCAACGGAACGCACTGTTTTGGCGTGCTTTGCACCGCTATCCGGCACCACCGCACGGCTCATGCCAAAATCGGGGCATGTTTCTGACCATCCCTACGTTGATGACCTGGACCCGCATCGTTGCGATTCCGTTGATCGTGGGGGTGTTCTACCTGAACCTGGCGCCCACGGAACGCAACCTGATTGCCACCGTGATGTTCGTCGTGTTTGCCGCAACCGACTGGCTGGACGGCTTTCTGGCGCGCAAGCTGAACCAGACTTCTTCCTTCGGCGCCTTCCTTGATCCGGTGGCCGACAAGTTCCTGGTCTGCGCCTCTTTGCTGGTGCTGGTGCACCTGCAGCGTGCCGACGTGTTCGTGGCGCTCATTATCATCGGCCGCGAGATCGCCATCTCGGCGCTGCGCGAGTGGATGGCCCTGATTGGCGCGACCAAAAGCGTGGCCGTGCACATGCTCGGCAAGGTCAAGACCACGGTGCAGATGATTGCCATCCCTTTCCTGCTGTTCGACGGCGTGCTGTTCGGCGTGATCAACACGCACGTATGGGGCACCTGGTTGATCTGGATCTCCGCCATCCTGACGGTCTGGTCCATGATTTATTACCTGAAAAAAGCCATCCCGGAAATCCGCGCGCGCGCCAAGTAGTCCTGCCCTTGGTGTTGCCGTTCTAAGGCTTCTGTCCTTGAGTTCTTCCTCTTCTTCATCCTCTTCCGATGCGCTGATCCGGGCCATGCCCGCCGTGTTTGTGCTGATCTGGAGCACCGGCTTTATCGTCGCCAAATATGGCTTGCCGTATGCGCCGCCGCTGACTTTCCTGGCGATCCGTTATTTCCTGTCGATTGTTTGCTTCCTTGTCTGGATCGTGCTGGCCCGGGCCGCGTGGCCGCAAGGCCGGGCGCAATGGCTGCATCTGGCCATGGCCGGCGTGTTGATGCATGCCGGTTATCTGGGTGGCGTCTGGATTGCCGTGAAGTCGGGCATGGGTTCGGGCTTGACCGCACTCATTGTCGGACTTCAGCCAGTGTTGACGGCGCTCTGGGTTTCGTGGGTTGCCTCGCCCGAGACAAACGGCGGCGAGGCCAAGGTCACTTCACGCCAGTGGACCGGTCTGGCGCTTGGGCTAGGCGGGCTGTTACTGGTGGTTTCGCGCAAATTCGGCACGGGCCATGAAGTGACGGCGCTGACGCTGGCCTGCACGGTCTTTGCGTTGTTCAGCATCACTGCGGGAACGCTTTACCAGAAACGTTTTGTCAAACCTGCCGATGTGCGCAGTGCCAATGCCATTCAGCTGGCCGCTGCTTTCGTGGTGACCCTGCCGCTTGCGCTGTTTGAAACTGAAGCGATCACGTGGAACCACCAGGTTCTGGGCGCCATGGCGTGGTCGGTGCTGGTGCTCACGCTGGGAGGAAGCTCCCTGCTTTACCTTTTGATTCAGCGTGGCGCAGCTACAGCCGTGACCAGCCTGCTGTATCTGGTTCCGCCAACGACCGCCCTGATGGCATGGCTGTTGTTTGAGGAGCCCATTACGCTCAGCACGATTGCCGGCACTGCGCTCACGGCGTTGGGCGTGAGCCTCGTGGTGCGGGCCGCGAAGCCGGCGGCAGCGTAGTTTTCCAGGGCGCTTCCTGAAACTGTGCGACCAGGTGGTCAATCAGCAGGCGAATACGGCGTGGCTGGTCTGGGCGGTAGGGGGCCAGCCAGTGAATGTCGGCGTCTGGCATTGAATAGGCCGGTAAAACGCGTACGAGCCGGCCCGATGCGATATGCGGTGCAATATCCCAAAGGCTGCGCAGCATGATGCCGCGGCCTTCCATGCACCAGTCGCGTACCAGCTCCCCTGAATTGCTGGCCAGCGGGCCGTGCACGCGAACGCGCACCGCGGTCTTCTCGCGTTCCCTGTGCAGCGGCCAGACATCAAAACGCTGTCCCGGGGCATTGCCGTTTTCGCGCACGATCAGGCAGGCATGGTCCTGCAAGGCCTCCAGGCTGGCGGGTGAACCGTGTTGTTTTATGTAGCGGGGCGAGGCCACCATGATGCGCTGGTTGCGCGCAAGACGGCGTGACACCCACTGGGCCGCCTGCCGACCCTGTATCGACCAGAGCCAGATGGCGCCGTCGTAACCCTCCAGCGCGAGGTCGGGCAAATGCTCGGTGAGCTCCAGCTGTATCTCGACACGCGGATAACGCTCCTGGAATTCCGCCAGCGCAGGCCCCAGCCACCGGCGGCCGAACCCAAAAGTTGCAGCCAGCCGGATAAGCCCGGTGGGCTCCGCTTTTCGTTCCTGCAACTCTGCCTCAAGCGCATGGAAGCCCTGCAGGAGAATGATGGCCCGTTCGCAGACTGTTTCGCCTTCGGCGGTGGGGCTGACGCGCCGGGTCGTGCGCTGGAACAGGCGTTGGCCCAGCCTGGCCTCCAGTGCGGCAAGCCGCTTGGTGACGACCGGCGGCGCCACGTCCAGGCTTTGCGCTGCGGCCGCCAGGCTCCCGTGGTCGCGAACGGCAAGCACCAGTTCAAGGTCGCTGCGTTCCATTGATTAATTCCTTTTTGGAAATAATTGATTGCCTGATTATTGCTTGTATTGGATGCCACTCTTCTACAAAATCAGGCAAAGATCTAAAAATCGTTCAAGGCATTCAACACCGGAGCACCGGGAAATTGATTACCCGAAGATGAACCAAGGCAACTGATTGATGTTTGAGAATTTCGTTTCGTGCGATGTCGACGGCCCGGCCGGCAGCTTGCACACCCTGCGGGGCGGCGCAGGGGCGCCACTTCTGTTGCTCCACGGGCACCCGCAAACCCACGCGATGTGGCACTTGGTCGCGGGAACGCTTGCGAAAAAATTCACCGTCGTGATGATGGACCTGCGCGGTTACGGTGACTCCGCACGGGTTGCCGGTGATTCGGCGCACGAGGCCTATTCCAAACGCGCGATGGCGCTGGATGCCGTCGCAGTCATGCGTCACCATGGGTTCGAACGGTTCCAGGTGCTGGCGCACGACCGCGGCGCGCGCGTGGCCCATCGCCTTGCGTCGGATCATCCCGGGGCGGTTCAGCGGTTGATGCTGCTTGACATTGCGCCCACGCTGGCCATGTATGACAACACGACGAATGCCTTTGCGCGCGCTTACTGGCACTGGTTCTTCCTGATCCAGCCGCCGCCGCTGCCCGAAGCGTTGATCGAGTCCGATCCGGTACGGTATGTACGCAGCGTAATGGGCAAGCGCCATGCGGGCCTTGCGGCTTTTGCGCCAGCCGCATTGGCCGAGTACGAACGCTGCGCGCAAATCCCCGGCACCGCTCAAAGTATCTGCGAAGACTACCGGGCCTCTGCCACGATCGACCTGGAGCACGACCGCGCGGACGTTACTGCCGGCCTGCGCCTGGCGCAGCCGCTGCGCGTGTTGTGGGGCGAGCATGGCGCGGTGGGCCAATGCTTTGATGTACTGAATCTCTGGCGGGACCGTGCGAAAGATGTCTCGGGCCGAAGCTTGCCTTGCGGTCACTACATTGCAGAAGAAGCGCCGGCGTTGCTGCTGGCAGAAGCACTGGATTTTTTCAAACCTGAATCAGCGGCTCTCAACGGGTCAAATTAACGCCAACTACATTCAAAAAGGAACACCATGAGCAAAAGCATCGGAAAAAAACGCATCGCCGTCATCGCAGGCGACGGTATCGGCAAAGAGGTTATGCCAGAAGGTGTGCGTGTGATGGAGGCTGCGGCCGTCAAGTACGGCATCGACCTGCAGTTCGACCATTTCGATTTTTCAAGCTGGGACTACTTTGAAAAGCACGGCAAGATGATGCCGGACAACTGGAAGGACCAGGTGGGCGGCCATGACGCGATCTACTTCGGCGCTGTGGGATGGCCCGCGAAAATTCCCGATCATGTTTCACTGTGGGGTTCGCTGCTGCTGTTCAGGCGTGAGTTTGACCAGTACATCAACCTGCGGCCTGCACGGCTGATGCCCGGCATCATTGCGCCGGTGGTCCGGCGTGACGGGAGCGCGCGTCAACCTGGTGAAATAGATTTTTACATCGTCCGTGAAAACACCGAGGGCGAATATTCCAGTATTGGCGGGCGGGCGTTTCCCGGTACGGAGCGCGAGTTTGTCCTGCAGGAGTCGGTATTCACCCGCATCGGCGTGGACCGCGTCCTGAAGTTCGCCTTTGAACTCGCCCAGTCCCGTCCCAAGAAGCACCTGACCAGTGCGACGAAGTCCAACGGCATTTCCATCTCCATGCCTTACTGGGATGAGCGCGTGGCCGAGATGGCAAAAAACTATTCGGGTGTCCGCCTGGATCAATTCCATATCGACATCCTGACCGCGCATTTTGTGCAGCGCCCGGACTTCTTCGATGTGGTGGTGGCCAGCAATCTCTTCGGCGACATCCTGAGTGACCTGGGGCCGGCCTGCACGGGCACCATAGGCATTGCGCCCAGCGCCAACCTGAACCCTGATCGGAAGTTTCCTTCGCTGTTCGAACCGGTGCACGGCTCGGCGCCCGACATTGCGGGCCGCAACATTGCCAACCCTATCGGGCAGATCTGGTGTGGTGCCATGATGCTGGAGTTCCTCGGGCACAAGGATGCGCATGACGGCATCCTCGCTGCAATTGAAAAGGTGTTGAGCCCTGGAAGCGGTGCGCCGCGCACCCCGGACCTGGGTGGAAAAGCCGGGACGACAGACCTTGGCAAGGCCGTCGCCGAGGCCCTGTCCGCTTCCTGAAACCGTCATAAAGACGGCTTTTGTCAAGCATGAAAATTACACATCATGCTTACGATTAAGCCGTGAAAGCGCTGAAAAACCGTCTAGAATCCGCCTCCGCACGTTGTAAAAACTTGCTGCTGTATTGACAGGTCAAGAGTCCATGGCTCTAATTGGAATCAGCAGAAAACTGCACATGCCGCTCCCGCTGACACACTCAACACAGTGTCCCGGGAGATATTTTTTAGAGACAACCAGATTAACTTTTTATCAACGAGGGGCTCCTTGTGAACAAGACTGAACTGATCGAGCACATTGCCAAGCATGCTGATATTTCCAAAGCTGCCGCCACGCGCGCGCTGGAGTCAACCATTGGCGCTGTGAAAACAACCCTGAAAAAAGGAGGCTCCGTGTCTCTGGTGGGTTTCGGCACTTTTGCCGTGGGAAAACGTGCTGCGCGCACCGGCCGCAATCCGCGTACCGGCGATGCGATTAAAATCAAGGCTGCCAAGGTTCCAAAGTTCCGTCCAGGCAAAGCTCTCAAGGATGCTTTGAACTGAAACGGAAACTCAACGTGGGGTGCTTAGCTCAGTTGGTAGAGCAGCGCCCTTACACGGCGTAGGTCGGCGGTTCGAGCCCGTCAGCACCCACCACCCACGAAAAAAGGCGAACATGGTTCGCCTTTTTTGTTGTTGGCTCCCGGTTTGTTCGTAAAGCTGTTGCAGCACAGGAAGTTCGAGATGTTTGATTTCATTCGCAAGCACACCAAAGTCACCATGGCGTTGCTGTTTTTGCTGATTGTTCCGTCCTTTATATTGGTGGGCATGAACAGCAATGGTCCCTCCGGGAACAACAGCGGGGTCGTTGCCGTTGTCGACGGAAAAGACATCACGCAGCCCGAATGGGACCAGGCCCACCAGAACGAAGTCCAGCGTATACGCGCCTCCATGCCGTCGATTGACGTCAAGCTGCTCGATACGCCGCAGGCACGCTACGCGACGCTGGAGCGCCTGGTGCGCGACCGTGTGGTTGCTGCTGCTGCCCATGTCACCGACGACTATCTGGCCCGCGAGCTGCAGAAAATCCCGGAAATCGCCGCCCTGAAAGGCCCGGACGGCAAGCTCGATATGGAGCGCTATCGCCAGTTGCTGGCATCGCAGGGCATGACGCCGGAAATCTTTGAGGCCAATGTCAAGGCCGGGCTGCCGAGCCGACAGGTGCTGGGCGGTATTGGTGCAAGCGGCTTCGCCACGAATGCTGCGGCTGATCTGTCGCTCAATGCCTATTTCGAGAAGCGCGAAATCCAGCTGGCCCGTTTTGATGCTGCTGATATGGCAGCCAAACTGGCACCGACCGATGCCGACCTTGAGCAGTTCTACAAAGCCAACGAGAAACTCTTTCAGGCACCGGAACAGGCCAACATTGAGTATGTGGTGCTCGACATCGAGACTGTTAAAAAGACGGTCACGGTCAACGAGGCCGATCTCAAGACCTACTATGAGCAGAATATCCAGCGCCTGGGCGGCACCGAAGAGCGCAGGGCAAGCCACATCCTGATTGCAGCGCCCAAGACTGCCTCGGCAGCCGATCGCGAAAAGGCGAAAGCCAAAGCAGAGGAATTGCTGGCGCAGGTCAGGAAGGCGCCCGATACTTTTGCCGATGCGGCACGCAAAAACTCGCAGGACACTGGTTCGGCACCTTCCGGCGGCGATCTCGATTTCTTTGCGCGCGGCTCGATGGTCAAGCCATTTGAGGACGCCGCCTTTGCGATGAAAAAAGGCGACATCAGCAATGTCGTGGAGTCGGAGTTCGGTTACCACATCATCAAGCTGACGGACATCAAGGCACCGAAGCGGCCCGCGTTCGAAGAAATGAAACCGCAGCTGGAAGCCGACCTCCGCAAGCAGGAAGCCCAGAAGAAATTTGCTGAAGTTGCCGATGTCTTCACCAATGGTGTCTATGAGCAGCCCGACAGCCTCAAGCCCGTGGCGGACAAGCTGAAGCTTGAAGTCAAGGCGGCCAGCAATGTGGCCCGGCAGCCCAAAACCGGTGCGGCTGGCGTGCTGTCCAATCCGAAATTCCTGGGCGCACTTTTTTCGCCGGATGCGATCGAAAAGAAGCGCAATACCGAAGCCATAGAGACAGCGCCCAGCCAGCTGGTTTCAGGCCGGATCACCCAGTACACCCCGGCACGCACCCAACCCTTTGCCGAAGTGAAAGATGTCGTGCGCCAGCGCTGGATTGCCCAGCGCAGCGCCGAAGAAGCGCGCAAGGAGGGCGAGGCCAAGCTGGCTGCCTGGAAGGCCGCCCCGGCGTCTGCAACCGCTTTGGCCGCACCGGTGGTCGTGTCGCGTGAGCAAACCCAGAAGCTTCCCAATCCGGTGATCGATGCGGCGCTCCGTGCCGACGCGGCTGCCTTGCCGGCATTTGCCGGGGTTAGCCTCGGCGCACAAGGTTACGTCGTGATCAAGGTCAACAAGGTGGTTCCGCGCGAGGCGCCGCTTGAAGCGGCCGCCAAGCAGGAACGCAACCAGTACACGCAGTGGTGGACCGCCGCAGAAAATCTGGCGTATTACAACGGCCTGAAAGAACGCTTCAAGACGAAAATCCTGGCGGCAAAGCCTCCTGTCGCCAAGGCTGGCGCAGAAGAAGTCGTCACCCAGTAAATTGCAGCGGCTTTGCCGCTATAATGCAGGGCTCCGGTGGCTGTAGCTCAGTTGGTAGAGTCCAGGATTGTGATTCCTGTTGTCGTGGGTTCGAGCCCCATCAGCCACCCCACTATTTGAAGTCCCGCTTGCCGCAAGGCTCGCGGGACTTTTTCATTTGGGGGCCTGGCGCGGCTGCCTTGCACAGGCGGGCCAGGCCCTAGTTCACCATGACCAGCTTGCCCTTCACGCCACGTGAGCCCATGTGGGCATAGGCAGCTTTCAGTTCGGCCATGGGCATGGTGCGGTCAATAACCGGCTTGATCTTGCCTTGGGCATACCAGCCGGCCAGCTCGGCCATCATGGCCGCATTGGCCTTGGGTTCGCGCTTGGCGAAGTCGCCCCAGAACACGCCGACGATGGATGCGCCCTTGAGCAGCGTGAGATTGAGCGGCAGGGACGGGATGGGTCCCGAAGCAAAGCCCACCACCAGGTAACGGCCCCGCCACGCGATGGAGCGAAAAGCCGGCTCGCTAAACTCGCCGCCGACCGGGTCATAAATCACGTCAGGTCCCTTGCCTTCGGTCAGTGCCTTGATTTCGTCACGCAGGTTTTTCGTGGTGTAGTTGATGGTGGCGTCCGCGCCAATGGACGCGCAAAGGGCGCATTTCTCATCGGTCGATGCGGCTGCGATTACGCGGGCTCCGGCGGCTTTGGCAATCTGTATGGCTGCGGTGCCGACACCGCCTGCAGCACCCAGCACCAGGACGGTTTCACCGGCCTTGAGTTGTGCGCGGTCCATCAGGGCGTGCCACGAAGTTGCGTAAATCATGATGAAAGCGGCCGCGTCCACGAAGGGAAATCCTTTGGGCAAGGGCATGCACAGGGCCGCCGGTGCAAGGGTGTGTGTGCCGAATCCCCCGGTGCCGGAGAGGCAGGCCACGTTGTGACCTACCTGGAGGTGCGTGACGCCTTCGCCCACCGCCTGGACCACGCCGGCGTATTCGGAGCCGGGCACAAAGGGCAGGGGTGGTTTCATCTGGTACTTGTTCTGCACGATCAGCAGGTCGGGAAAGTTCAGGCTGGCGGCCTTGATCTCAATCAGCACTTCGCCTGCCTTGGGTTGCGGTGTGGGCAATTCTTTCCAGGTCAGGGCGTCTACGCCGGTGGGGTTTTCACAAAGCCAGGCTTGCATGGAATGTCTCCGATAGAAGGAATGCTGCGACAGGTACAGAAGAAACAGAAGAAGAAAGGCGGGCCGCCAGCGGAAAGAGACGGCGCCTTGCCTGCATCATAGGCAAAGCGGCAGGTTTTGCGATGTCCGGCAGGGCTCAGGCTGTCGCAGCCGTGACCGTAAAATCAGTCCATGAAAATCCTCATTTGCAACGACGACGGTTACCAGGCCTCCGGCATCATTGCCCTCTATGAAGCGCTTAAAACCGTTGCCGATGTCGAGGTGGTGGCCCCCGAGCACAACAACAGCGCCAAATCAAACGCGCTGACCCTGCACTCGCCGATGTACGTGCAGACCGCGGCCAACGGCTTTCGCTACATCAACGGCACACCGGCAGACTGCGTCCATATCGCGCTGACGGGTTTGCTGGGCTACCGGCCGGACCTGGTGGTTTCAGGCATCAATAACGGCGCCAACATGGGCGACGACACGATTTACTCCGGAACCGTGGGCGCCGCCATGGAAGGCTACCTGTTCGGAATTCCTTCCATCGCGTTTTCCCAGACTGAAAAGGGTTGGGCGCACATTGATGTGGCAGCCCGGCGTGCGGCCGAGCTGGTGCAGCAACTGATGCCCACGCTGGAGGCCGTGGCGGAAGGCGCTGAGCCGACGGTGCCGCCCTGGCTGCTCAATGTGAACATTCCCAACCTGCCCGACAACGAGATCCAGGGCGTGAAGGTGGCCCGCCTGGGACGCCGCCATGCGGCCGAACGCGTCATCGTGCAGACCAGCCCGCGCGGCGAAACCATGTACTGGATTGGCGGCGCAGGGCCTGCGAAAGAGGCTGGTGAAGGAACCGATTTTTATGCCACCAGCCAGAAGTTTGTGTCCATCACCCCGCTGCAGGTGGATTTGACCGATCATGAGCGTCTGCCTTATTGGGCTCAAACCGCTGCCCGGCTGGCCGAGTTGCACAAAAAATCGTCATGAAATCCAGCCTCAAACCGCCATTCAATCCCACTGCCAAAGCGCCGGCTGCAGCAGGCCGCCCGGCATTTCCGGTTCGCCTGAAGCCCGACGCGGGTGTCCCATCTGCTACAAAATCAATAGCTGGTAGCGCAAGACCAGAACGCGCTGCAAGCCAAAATAGCTTGAAGAAACCGGCACCGACCGCAGCCTCCGCGTTGCCGGGCGGTGTCGGCCTCGATTCGCACACCGTGCGCGCGCGCATGGTGAGCAAGCTTGCTGCGCAGGGTGTTGCCGATGCGTTGGTACTCGCCGCCATGGGGGCTGTCGAACGCCACCGTTTTGTTGACACCGCGCTGGTCAACCAGGCCTATGAAGACACCAGCCTGCCGATTGGCCTGGGGCAAACCATTTCCAAACCCAATGTGGTGGCCCGCATGCTGGAACTGCTGCGCCACGGCGCGGCCGGAAAGCTGGGGCGGGTGCTTGAAATCGGCACTGGCTGCGGCTACCAGGCCGCGGTGCTCAGCCATCTGGCGACGGAGGTCTACAGCATCGAAAGGCTGCGTGGCCTGCACGACAAAGCCAGGGAGAATCTGCGGACTTTACGCCTGCCCAATGTGCACCTGCTGTTTGGTGATGGCATGATGGGCTACGCCAAGGGCGCACCTTATGCGGCCATCATTGCTGCTGCCGGCGGGGAGGCCATTCCGCCTGCCTGGATTGATCAGTTGGCTATGGGCGGCAGGCTGGTGGCGCCCATGCAAACCGCCGGTGGTGCCCAGGCGCTGGTGGTGGTCGACAAAACCCCCCAGGGCGTCAGGCAGACCCTGCTGGAGGCCGTTCATTTTGTGCCTTTAAAATCGGGGACAAGCTGACGATCCGGCCACCTGCAGGACCCAGGCCGGTTATCGATATAGCAGTGACGGTATTGAACCATCCGATCATCCAGTTAACCAATACGCCATACCCGTCAGATTGACGACGAAAGAACCAATGAATCAAACCGTACGGCCGAACCGGGCAGTGTCTGTGGATGCAGCAGGCGCAAGTCATGGCGCCCGCTCAACGCTCGGCAGGCTGGCCCTGCCATGCGCTCTGGCGGCAGCGCTGCTGCTTGCCGCTGGCTGCGGCACGCGTTCTACCACCCATGCCCCGGTTGAAGACCGCGGCACCGGGCTGTCGCGTCCCACGCCGGGCGCGGTGGACGCGGGCAATGTCAAGCAGTTGCCCGGCTTTGAAAACGCCGGAAAACCCGGTTACTACACCGTCAAACCCGGTGACACCATGATTCGCATCGGCCTGGAAAACGGCCAGAACTGGCGCGACATCGTGCGCTGGAACAACCTTGAAAACCCCAACATCATCGAGGTGGGGCAGGTGCTGCGTGTGGTGCCGCCAAGCAGTGAAAATCCGCTGGTCGTGACGCGTCCCGTGACATCCGGATCGGCCACCACGTCGACCGCATCCACCACGCCGGCCCAGGCTGCCAGCGCGGCGCGTCCCGCGTCAACACCGGCTGGCACCAGCCCGGCGCCCGCTGCAACGGGCGATGAAGACATCGCCTGGATCTGGCCCGCGCAGGGCACGATGCTCGCAGGTTTCGATGAAGCCAAAAACAAGGGCCTGGATATTTCAGGCAAGGCGGGGGACCCTGTCATTGCCTCGGCCGACGGCCGCGTGGTGTACGCCGGCGCCGGCCTGCGCGGCTATGGCAACCTGATCATCCTCAAGCACAACAACACCTTCCTGACGGCCTATGCGCACAACCAGACTTTGCTGGTCAAGGAAGACCAGAGCGTGAAGAAGGGGCAGAAGATCGCCGAGATGGGCAACAGCGACGCGGACCGCGTGAAGCTGCATTTCGAGATTCGCCGTCAGGGCAAGCCTGTCGACCCTTCCAGATACCTGCCTGCCAAATAAGCGGTGTTTTCATCCGCAGAAAGGAGCCCCGCGTTTGCTGGGCTCCTTTTTTTTGTTTCTGGTGTCTTGACGCTGCTTGCGTCAGGGCAAAGCTATCGAAAAATTTAAGAAAAGAAAGCCCGCAGACCAGTCTGGACGAGCGCAAGCAGCTATCTATTTTGTAGCAATTGGTTGCTGGGAAGTGCGGCCGGCTGCCTATGTTCGTGATCAGTGCGGCTGCAAAATCTCGTCGTAGCCACGGCCCTTGAACTCCAGCAGGTCAATGCCATGGCCAAAGGGGTCGGCCAGCCCCGCGATGCGTCCCCAGACCCGTTCAGCCACGGGCATTTCCAGAACGGCGCCGTGGCGCTGCAGCCGGTCAACCGCCGCATCAATGTCTTCCACCACAAAATCAAGGTGAACAGGCGTCCAGTGGCGCTGGTAGGTGCGAACACTCTCGCTGCCCTGACCGCTGGCGATCGGCCGGGTACCCGGCGCATTGAAGAGCAGATCGATCGGGCTGCTTGCACCGAGAATTTCCACGAAATCGCTCTTGAAACGGCGGCCTGTGCGCAGCCCGAGTGCCTCTGTGTAGAACTCGACAGCACGTTCCATGTTGTCAACATCGATGCAAATACGAAGCTCCATGGCGCCTTCCTTTCACGGGTTCAGAAAATGGTACCGCAGCCTGAGACAATTGGTGCATGACAGAAGAAAGCCAGAACAAGCAGCCAGCGACGGCGGCCGACTACCCGCCCGACGTGCTCGAGGTCGAGTCGCTCGACATTGAAGCCCAGGGAATTGCCCACAGGGCTGACGGCAAAGTGGTTTTTATCGAGGGCGCTCTGCCTTTCGAACGGGTAACTGCCAACGTCTACCGCAAGAAAAGCAGCTTTGAAAAAGCCATGGTGATGGCGATTCACCGTGAATCGTCCCAGCGTGTGCGGCCGGCATGTCCGCATTTCGGCATGCACACCGGCGCATGCGGCGGCTGCAAGATGCAGCATTTGCATGTGGGGGCGCAGGTGGCCGTGAAGCAGCGTGTGCTCGAAGACAATCTCTGGCACATCGGCAAGGTCAAGGCGGACAACCTGCTGCGGCCCATTGAAGGGCCGGCCTGGGGATACCGCTATCGCGCGCGGCTGTCGGTGCGGTATGTCCGCAAAAAGGGTGTCGTGCTGGTGGGGTTTCACGAGCGTAAAAGCGGCTACGTGGCCGATATGACCGAATGTCACGTGGTGCCCCGGCACGTCAGCGACATGCTCGTGCCGCTACGCGAGCTGATCGGCAGCATGGATGCGAAGGAAACCTTGCCGCAGATCGAACTGGCCTGTGGCGATGAAGTCACGGCCATGGTGCTGCGCCATATGGAGCCCCTAAGCCCCGGAGACTTGAACCGCCTGCGCGATTTCGCTGCGCAAAACCGCGGCCTGCAATGGTGGCTGCAACCGGGGGGCCTCGAGACGGTCAAGCTGCTGGACGACGCTGTGCAGGAGCTGAGCTACGGCCTGCCGGAGTTCGATGTGGTCATGCCGTTCAAGCCGACCGATTTCACGCAGGTCAATCCCCACATCAACCAGGTGCTGGTGTCGCGTGCACTGCGCATGCTGGCGGTGCAGCCGGATGAGCGGGTGATCGACTGGTTTTGCGGCCTGGGCAATTTCACCTTGCCGCTGGCCACGCGCGCCAGCGAGGTGCTGGGCATCGAGGGCAGTGAAGTCCTGGTCGCCCGTTCACGCGAGAATTTTGAAAGAAACAGGCCTGCATCCAGCGTCCGACGGGCGCTGGCAGCTACAAAATTTGTAGCGCGCAACCTGTTTGAAATGACGCCGGCGATGCTGGTGAAAGACGGCCGGGCCGACAAATGGCTGGTGGACCCTCCGCGTGAAGGCGCTTTTGAGCTCTTCAAGTCCCTGGCAGCGCTGCACCAGCAGATCGTCAGCGGCGTCCCCTGTGACGACGGTGAGCACCAGCAGAGCCTGGCCCTGAACGGCTGGGCGCCGCCGCAGCGCATTGTCTATGTAAGCTGCAACCCGGCCACCCTGGCGCGGGATGCGGGCGTGCTGGTGGACAGCGGCGCATACCGCTGCACGGCGGCCGGTGTGGTCAACATGTTCCCGCATACGGCCCATGTGGAGTCCATTGCGGTGTTTGATTTGGCCCCCACGGTCTCTCACTACGTGTAGCTCCCTGCCCCCGAGGGGGCCGCTGCGCCTGAGACTGGCAGAGCCTGATCCGCGGCCCTGGCTCGAATTGGAGAAGCCCCAAGCTCACCCTGCGGAGAATGACACGAGGTGCGCATGAAAAAAGGGCCCTGAGGCCCTTTTTTTATTCTGTAGCGAAGCGGATGGATCAGTCCCGGTCGCCGCCGAAGATGCCCAGCAGGGCCAGCAGGCTCTGGAAGATGTTGAACAGGTCCAGGTAAATGGCCAGGGTGGCGCTGATGTAGTTGGTTTCGCCGCCGTCGATCACCTGTTTCAGGTCATACAGCAGGTAGGCGCTGAAAACCGCGATCGCCAGCGTGCTGATGACTGCCATCATCATGGTCGAGCCGACGAACACGTTGATGACGGCTGCCACCATGATGACCAGCGCGCCGGCAAACAGCCACTTGCTCATGCCGCTCAGGTCCCGCTTGATGACGGTGGCCAGGCTGGCCATCACGAACATCACGCCGGCCGTACCGGCAAAAGCCGTCATGACCAGTGATGCGCCGTTGCTGAAACCCAGCACCATGGCGATCATGCGCGAGAGCATCAGGCCCATGAAAAAGGTAAAACCGAGTAGCACAGGCACGCCCGCGGCCGAGTTCTTGGTCTTTTCAATGGCGAAAATAAAGCCGAAGGCGCCTCCGAGGAACACGATCAGGCCCAATCCGCCCGTCAGGGAGCGGGTAATGCCCGTCGCCACACCCAGCCAGGCGCCCAGCACGGTGGGCAGCAGGCTCAGGGCCAGCAGCCAATAGGTGTTGCGCAGGACCTTGTTGCGTTGCTCGACGCTGGAAGCAACGCCGTAGTCGAGGGTTTGAACATTGTCAGTCATGAAAGTCGTCTCCGAGGCGCCAGCAAATGCGGGCAAGATTATTTTAGGGTGCATTGCCGTTTTTCCAGCCCTCACTCCCTACTTTTTGTAAGGGTTCTATAAGCTAATTTGGCGGCAATGCGGGTGAGGGGTGGCCTCAAATTTGCGTATGCTCAGTGTCTTTGCCAATAAACTCCGGAAATCCTGAAGACCATGAAATCAAAAGCAGTGCTTGAACTCGCCGACGTCAAAACCATCGCCGCCGCCGCCGAGGCCGAAGCCCTCAAGAACAACTGGGCCGTCACCATTGCCATCGTCGACGACGGCGGCCACCTGCTGCACCTGCAGCGCCTGGACGGCGCGCCGCCCATTTCCTCGCACATTGCACCCTCCAAGGCCAACACGGCCGCCATGGGCCGCCGTGAGAGCAAGGTTTACGAAGACGTCATCAACGGCGGCCGTACGTCCTTTCTGTCGGCGCCCTACATCCACGGCATGCTCGAGGGCGGCGTACCCATCGTGAAAGACGGGCATTGCATTGGCGCTGTGGGTGTGAGCGGCGTGAAGTCCAGCGAAGACGCGCAAATCGCACGTGCGGGCATTGCCGCCATCGGCCTGTAAACCGCGTCGCAGCGGGAATAAAAAAGCCGGCCACAAGGTCGGCTTTTTTGTTGGCGCGAGCAGAACAACATCAAGGAAAAAAAGCCTGGCTAAACAACTCCAAAAGAGTCTGTGGCTGGCTAAAAACGACCTTGGAGGCTTGGTAGCCCCGGATCGCCCCACGATGAAACTGTGCTGGTGAAGAGGGTGATGAAACGGTGAAGGCGGCTTACTTGGTCAAAATCAGTTTGCCCAGGCGAGTGGCCTGAAGGCGATAAGTCGAGCCATTGTGGTTGATTTCCACCGCCTTTTGCCCGCGCAGGATTTCGGTGCTGTTGACGCAGGCGGCAGAGGCCCCCGAAGGATGGCCGCCAGAAGCGGTCTCTGTGTGCGCGGGGGCGCGGGCAGGAAGGCTCAAGGTATGGGAGGCGGGCATTGCGATGGACATGATGGTTAAACCTGTTTGGGTTTCGTTAAGTTAATGATAACCATTCTCATTTGAAAGTCAAGCGAATCCAGGCTGCGGTTTTGTTTCTTTCTGTGTGAAAAACCTGGAGTGCCTGTCCAGCAGGCATGCATCCAGGACCCGATGAGTCCTGCAGGCCCTGGTCAGTTCTTGGGTTCAGTGATGAAACCGATCTTGCGCAGCCCGGCCTGTTGGGCTGCTGCCATGGCTTGGGCCACGCGCTCGTAGCGAACCGATTTGTCGCCGCGGATATGCAGGTCTGGCTGCGGGTTCTGCGCTGCCGACGCCTTGAGCTGCGTGACCAGCTCTTCGTCTGAAACCTTGGTCTCGTTCAGGAAATAGCTGCCTTCCGCATCCACGCTCAGGCGAACCGTTTCCGGCTTGATGTTTTGCGCTTCGTTGGAGGCGCGCGGCAGGTCGATGTTGACGGAATGCTTCATCACGGGGACCGTGATGATGAAGATGATGAGCAGCACCAGCATGATGTCCACCATGGGCGTCATGTTGATCTCGTTCATCACCTCATCGCTGTCGTCTTGGGTTCCAAAGGCCATGGTGCTTCTCGGTCATTGAATGAGGGAGCTCCGCGGCTGTTGGGCGGCAGAGCAGGATAAAGGGTTGGCTTTCAGGCTTTTTTCATTGGCACAACATTGGCCTGTTGGCCGCTGGCGCTCACGCGGGCACCGGTCACGAAGTAGGCGTGCAGGTCATGCGCGAAGCGGCTGAGTTTTTGCAGAACGCCCTTGTTGCCGCGCACCAGCGCGTTGTAGCCCAGCACCGCCGGGATGGCAACCGCGAGACCCAGCGCCGTCATGATGAGCGACTCGCCGATCGGGCCAGCCACCTTGTCGATGGTTGCCTGGCCGGCCGCGCCGATGGACAGCAGCGCATGGTAGATGCCCCACACGGTGCCGAAGAGGCCGACGAAGGGGGCGGTGGAGCCGACCGAGGCCAGGATGGCCAGGCCCGACTGCAGCTTGCCGGTGAATTCGTCGATGGTGTTGCGCAGCGTGCGCGTGACCCAGTCGCTCACGTCCAGGGCGTCGTGCAGGTGTGCCTTGGTGTTACGGTGATGCAGCGTGGCTTCGCGGCCTTCCAGGGCCAGTTGGCGGAACGGGTTGGCGGGGTCCGAGCCCAGCTTGGTGAGGCCTGCGGCAAAGTCTTCGCTGTGCCAGAAGTCTTCAGAGGCGCGGGCGATCTTTTTGTACTTGATGAGGTCCAGCGTCTTGATGATGATGACCATCCATGACGCGAGCGA
This sequence comes from Polaromonas sp. P3_A5, assembly GCF_056403055.1. NCBI lineage: Bacteria > Pseudomonadati > Pseudomonadota > Betaproteobacteria > Burkholderiales > Comamonadaceae > Polaromonas > Polaromonas sp. P3_A5. Next base: position 2,613,401 of record NZ_JBFUGF010000001.1, on the reverse strand, counting down.
CATGACCAGCAGCAGCACGGCCACCGATTTGGTAACGATATCGCCCTGGCTCCAGACGTTGGCAAGGCCGAATTGGGAATTCATGAATCAATACTCCACGGGTTTCAAAAAGATTACTCCAGGACGAAGTTGATGGGTACGTTAAACCACATCTCTTCGGCCACGCCGCCACGCTTGCCGGGCACGTAGCGCCAGCGCATGACGGTGGTGACCGCTGCCTGGTCAAGCCGGTCAAAGCCGCTTGACTGGCGGATTTCGGTTTTCTTCGCCTGGCCGTCTGCGCCGATCAGCACACGCACGATCACTTTGCCCTGCTCGCCAAGGCGCCGGCTGATGGGCGGATAGGCGGGCTTGGGGTTTTGCAGGTAGTCGGCATCGCTCGACGGCAGCTGCACTGCCGGTGGCGCGGGCGGCGTAACGGGTGCCACGGCCACAGGCGCTGGTGGCAGCGGCGGTGTGACAACGCCTGTCGGGGCATTGGGCGAGGGTGTTGGGTCTGCGATGGCCAGCGGCTGGGGCGCGGGTTTGTCGGGTGCCCTGGCAACCGCTTTTTTCTGCACGGTCGGCGTGGGTGGGGTAGGAGGGACGGGCTCCACCTTGGGGGCGGGCGGGTCCACGAATTGCGTGAGGATTTCTGCAGGAATCACGATTTCGGCGGCGCGCATCAACAAGCCGCTTTGCAGCGCCCAGATGAACCCCACGTGCAGGCCCACTACCACGAGCGCGATAACAGCATTGCGGCTGAGGGGCTGGCGCGGCGGGGCGGGGCGTGGCGCGGTGGAGAAAGTGGCGTTCATCGAGAGGGGGATAGGTGGGCGAATGGCCACATGAGGCGCGGTTTCGGTCAAAAAGGCAACCAGGAAACTAGCGGCGGAAGATCCACCACGCGGAACCTATCACCAGCACAAGGCTGACAGGAAGGGCCGAAATCAGTATTGGGGAGAAGGTTGCAAGGTGTTCCATGGGCTGCCTTCCAGCGTGTGGGCGGCGAGCTTGATGTTGGCCGTCGGGCAGCTGGCGCTGCACTGCGCCACCACGTCGCGGGCGCAGCCTTCGCACTGGCCGCACTGGGTGGCCACGCCGAGTTCGAACTGGATCTCGTCAAAGCCCAAGCCTGCTCGGGCATGGCGGGCAATTTCGCGGTCGGAGATTCGGCGGCAGACGCAAACGATCATGGATGGGCTTGGCTGGTGATTGATTCAATCGGTGCGTTGATTATAAATGCGAATCTATCGCATTTGCAATCATGGCACGCAGATTTCAGGAGGTGCGAGCCATTTGGAGCGGATTTTTGGTCTCATTTTTGAAGCCAAATTCAGCAGTAATCCTTGCTGGATGTGCGCAAGGTGCTATAAATTAGATAGCGAAAAGGCAGTTCCTTGAGGCGAGCGAGGCATCCTGGGGGGTGATGGGTTGCCAAGACCCTTCACGATGCAGGATAAACGCGGTCCTGCCGTCTAAACCTCAGCCCACATCCGCAGCAGGTTGTGATAGCAGCCTGTAAGCCGTACCACTTCGGCGCCTTCGGCCGCACCTGGGGTCGAGCGTTCCAGTTCCTTTTGGCGCAGAGAGGTAATGGCCATGTCCATCTCATACAAAAGCCGGCGTTGGGCATCGGAGCGCACCATGCTTTCAATCCAGAAGAAGCAGGCCACCCGCTCACCGCGCGTGACAGGCTCCACGCGGTGCACCGATGTGCCCGGGTACATCACCAGGTCACCTGCCTCGAACTTGATGCGTTGCTCGCCGTAAGTGTCTTGCACGACCAGTTCGCCGCCGTCGTAGCTGGCCGGATCGCTCAGGAACAGCGTACAGGAAATGTCGGTTCGCACGTGCCGTGCTGTGGCGGCATGCGTGCGTACCGCGTTGTCAATGTGGTTGCCGAAATTGTTGGCGTCGCCGCCGTAGCGGTTAAAGAGCGGCGGATAGACCGATTTGGGCAGCGCCCCGGTCACGAACATCGGATTACGGGCCAGCGCCACCGACACGATGTGCCGCGCCTGCTGGGCGGCGGGCAGCTCTTCAGGCAGCTGCAGGTTGTTCTTGACGGCGCCGCTCTGGCTGCCGGCCGTGATGCGGCCGTCGGCCCAGTCGGCGGCCAGGATCAGCTGGCGGATTTGCGCGAGCTCGTCCGGCTTGAGGGCTTGTTGAATGCGAAGCAGCATGGTGGGGCTTCCCGAAAAGCGACTGAAAAAAAATGGGCACCCGGAGTATCCCCCAGGTGCCCAACCTTGAAAACGTTCTTTTAAATCAGAACTTGCTGGTGAGCGTCACACGCACGCTGCGTGCGTCGCCGGGCGCCACAAAGCCGCGGTACAGCGTGTTGTAGTAGACCTTGTCAAACAGGTTGTCGATGTTCAGCTTGACGGTGTTTTTTTCATTGATGCGGTATTCCACCAGCGCGTCGGCCTTCACGTAGCCCGGCACCCGGTTGGTGGCCGTGACGGCATTGGCCGGCTTGTTGGTGCTGACGGCGGTGAAGCCGCCGCCGATACGCCACTTGTCGCCGATGCGGTAGGTGGTGAACAGGTTGGCCTGGCGGCTTGGGCTCAGCCCCGGGTTCTGCCCGATCTCGGCAGTGGCGCCGGTCTTGTCGATCCTCGCCGTCAGGAAGCCGATGCCCGCAAAGACATCCCACTGCGGCGTGATGCGGCCGGCGACCTCAAATTCCAGCGCATCGGTGTGCCGCTTGCCGGACAACAGGTAGGAGTTGGTGCTCGTGTCGATGTCGGTGTTGCGCTCGTTGTACTTCTCTGTGCGGGCCAGGGCTGCGCGCAGTGACAGGTCACCGCCGTAGAGCTCCCACTTGGCGCCAATTTCCATGTTGCGGCTGCTCTCGGGCGGCGTGTTGGCAGAGTTCGGGTCGAATTGGTACAGGTCGCCGGAGGTATTGAACGACGTGCCATAGGCGGCGTAGTAGCTGACCTCATCGGTCGGCTGATATATCACGCCCAGCCGTTTGCTCAGCAGGCTGTCGGATCTGGCGAGTGTCCCGTTGTTGGGCGGCGTGCCGGTGGGTCGCTGGTAGTCGGCCTTGAAGTTATCAACGCGCAGGCCGGCAACCAGCTTCCAGTACTGTGTGAGGTCGATCGTGTCCTGCATGTACAGGCCCAGCGTAGTGGCCTTGAATGCCGTTTCCAGTCTCTGCGTGTAATTGCCCCCGATACCGGTGCTGATGGGATTGCCCACAGTGGTGGTCGGCTTGGCCCCCGTCAGGAGGGGGTAGCTAAGGCGGTCGGAATTTTCCACGGCGTACTCGGCGCCGATCAGCAGGCTGTTCTTGCGGCCGAACCACTGGGTGGTCGTGAGGTAGTCGGTTTGCAGGAATGTGTGGTGTTCGTTGCCCGCCTTGGCATTGCCGGCGCTGGTGGCGCCGCGGCTCACCACCGTGTTGGCGCTCAGGTTGGCCAGGGTCGTGCCGGCGGCAAAGCTGGCCTGCGTGGCGCGCAGCGTGCGTGAGTAGTAGCCGTCGCGCACCGTGGTTTTCAGGCTGCTGCCGTCGGTCCATCGGTGGGTATGGCTCAGGGTGACAGCGTCGGCCTTGTCGTTCTGGAAATCGGTGTTGAGGCCATACCAGTATTTCTCGGTGCCAGGCGCGGGGCGGCTGTTGAACCAAGCAAAGCCCCAGTCGGGCTTGTCGTTGTAGTGCAGGTGGTAGTAGCTGATTTCAAATTCGTTCGCTGTGCCGATGCCGAAGCGGTAGTCCAGGGCCAGGCCCCGGCGATGGGTGGAGGCGCTGGCGTTTTCGCCGCGGCCATCGCCGTCTGTCGCCATGGCGTTGATGCGGAGAGCCGCGTCGTCGTCCAGCTTGAAGTTGAAGTCGCCCTGGTAGCGTTGGTAGCCTTTGGTGCCGACGGTGGCGTTCACTTCGTGCTCGGTGATCAGGCGTGGCTGCTTGCTGACCTGGTTAATCACCCCGCCGGTGGAGCCGCGGCCGAACAGCATGGAAGCAGCACCACGCAAGACTTCCACGCGCTCGGTGTTGAAGTTGTCGCGGTTGTACTGCGCGATGTCGCGCATCCCGTCCATGTAAATGTCGCCCGCCGCGCTGAAGCCGCGAATGCGGATGTTGTCGCCGACCCGTCCGCCTTCGCCCGCTTCAAAGGTGATGCCGACGACGTTTTCGAGTGCGCTCTTGAAGCTGTCCTTGCCCTGGTCGTGCATCAGCTTTTCGTTGACGACAGTCAGTGACTGGGGAACGTCCTTGGCCGGCACGGGCATCTTGCCGACACTGGTAATGCCGCTCTGGTAGGTCTGGCTGGCGCGATCGCGTGTGCCTGTCACTGTGACGGGGGCCAGGCTTCTGCCTTCAACAGGTGTTGCAGAGGTGGACGACGTAGCGGTCGTGGTGCCGGTGCTGGGCGTCGGGGTGATGCTCTGGGCCCAGCCCGACACCGAAACAGCCAGCATGAGCGCACCAAGCGGGAGCAGTGTTTTGTCGGAAGATGCGGCAGGATTGGCAACCGGGCCGGCAAACGGCGTGAGGTTGTCGGCGCCCATGGTGCGGTTTTTTTTGTTGCGCGCGGGGCGTGCGGCGCGAGCGGAAAGGTGTGCCAAGATGGCCTCCAAGCAGGGTCCTGCCTTGCAGGCGGTGGACCGGGTTCAGGAAAAAGCTTGGCTGGCTCAGAATGCCCGGGGGCGCGAGTTGGCTGGCTCGTAAAGTTCGCTCGAAGTGTATATCAAATGATAATGATTCGTAATCTGTTGTGTCTGAATGTTGCGGGAATAAGGGCGAAAACGGTGGTTGTGTGGCAAAAAGGCCAAATTCAGTAGGCGACAAAAAGAGCTTCTGAAAACCAGGAGCGATCAGCGTTGGCGCAAACAAAAAAACGGGGCCTGTGCCCCGTCTTTTTTGTGCCAGGTATGTCACCGGGCTATTTCAAGACCACATTCAGCTCAGCTCGCCCATCTGGCTTTGCAGGTAGTTTTGCAGGCCAACCTTGCCAAGCAGTTCAATCTGCGTTTCCAGGAAGTCGATGTGCTCTTCGGTGTCATCGAGGATCTCCTGTAGGAGGTCGCGCGAGACATAGTCGCGTACGCTTTCGCAGTGGGCAATGCCGTCCTTGATGGTGGCCTGTGCACCGGTTTCGGCTTTCAGGTCGCAGTTCAGGGCTTCTGGAACATCCTCGCCGATCATCAGCTTGCCCAGGTCCTGCAGGTTGGGCAGGCCATCGAGCATGAAGATGCGGTCCATCAACTTGTCGGCGTGCTTCATTTCGCCGATGGACTCTTCGTATTCCTTCTTGGCCAGCTTGTCCAGGCCCCAGTGCTTGTACATGCGGTAGTGCAAAAAGTACTGGTTGATGGCCGTCAGCTCGTTCTTCAGCTGCGCTTGCAGGTGAGCGATGACTTTTGCGTCGCCTTTCATGGAAATTCCTTATCGTTGTGTAGTGCGGATCGCCCATTGTCACTGGCCGCGTGCCGTAACTCAAGCATTCCCCTGCTGGGGCGGTCTGGTTGCGTTTGATTGTGAGAAACGTTCGCATTGCAAACGTTTCCCGTTGTCAGTCAGCGCTCGGCAAATGCGCGTTCCACCACGAAGTGGCCGGCTCGCTGCATGTTGCCTTCCTCAAAGCCGCGCTCTTCCAGCATGGCCTTGATGTCGCGCAGCATGTCGGGGCTGCCGCACAGCATCAGGCGGTCGTTCCCGATAGAGATCGCGGGCAAGCCCAGGTCGCTGTACAGCTTGCCCGACTGCATGAGCTCGGTGATGCGGCCTTCGTTGCGAAAGCGCTCGCGCGTCACGGTGGGGTAATACAGCAGGCGTCCGCGCACCAGCTCGCCGAGGAACTCATGCTCGTGCAGCTCGTGCTCGATCAGCTCGCGGTAGGCCAGCTCGGCGCTGGTACGGCAACCGTGCACCACCACCACGCGCTCAAATCGCTCGTAAGTGTCTGGGTCCTTGATCAGAGAGAGAAAGGGCGCCAGACCGGTGCCGGTGGCCAGCAACCACAGCGTCTTGCCAGGTAGCAGGTTTTGCAGCAACAGCGTGCCGGTGGGTTTGCGTCCGACCAGGATGTCGTCGCCCGGCTTCAAGTGCTGCAGCCGCGAGGTCAGCGGGCCGTCGGGCACCTTGATGCTGAAAAATTCCAGCTGGTCTTCATGATTGGCGCTGGCCACACTGTAGGCGCGCAGCAGCGGTTTGCCGTCCACGGGCAGGCCGATCATGGTGAACTGGCCGTTGACGAAGCGAAAGCCCGAATCGCGCGTGGCGGTGAAGCTAAATAGTGAGTCGGTCCAGTGGTGGACGGAAATAATGCGTTCTGTGTTGAAGGCGCTCATGAGAGAAAAAGAAGAGAAGGGGAAAGAAATGGGGGGACGAGAAAGGGCTTTGGGTGATGCAAGGGACTCACCGCGCATCCCTTCAGGTCGTGCCCTCAGATCGTGCGTGAGCAAGCCTGAATTTTATAGCCTGGGCGGGCCTGCCGCCGGTGATGGCTATAGACGCCACATCGGCGCCAAGGTCAGGCACATCACCATCGCACTTCGTGCGGCGACAGAACTTAAGCGCTTGGCAGCCGCACCTGGGCAAGTGTGGGCCGTGAAGGTTTTTGGTGTTGCTATTAAATCAGAAGCAGCTTGCGCTTGTTTTATAAGGATTTCAGGCACTTTTCCCATGAGATTTTGGTGTTTTTGTGCTTTGCTTCAAAGTGCTGCCACGTTAACTTTACCTATCGCACCAGAACAAAAAAACCGGTCACCTGCCCATCCAGCGTTTGCGAGGCCTGCCAGGCACCCACGAGAACCAGGCCATCACAGCCACGGGCACGCCCAACCCCAGCCAGCACCACCAGTCGCCCCAGCCGTCAGATACCAGCGCGGTCAGCAGGCCGGTGGTGCTGAGCATGCCCAGCACGAGGGGCCAGCGCCACAGGCGCCAGAAAGCGGAGTCCTTCGCGGAATCGGCCTTTGCGCTCACACGGCACCGCCAGTCGTTTCATGGCGTGCGGCATGCGGCGCTGATGCTTGCCCTGCTGTTTTTTCCGGCTTCGCTGCTTTGGCCGGATTACGCCGTCCAAGCCACAGGTAAAGGCCGCTGCCCAGCACGATGATGGTTGCGATGTCCAGCAGGGCCCAGAGGATTTGCATCGGCATGCCGCCGTAGTCGCCGAAGTGCAGCGGCTGCGACACCAGTAGCGCGGTGAGATACCAGGGCAGCGGCGGGCTGGCGGTGAGCGCATTGGTGCCGGCGTCCACCAGCACCGGCTTGAGCAGCCGCGAGTTGAAGGGCTCATTGCCGCGCAGGAACACCGTGTAGTGGTGCGGGCTTGAAAACGATGTACCCGGAAAAGCGATAAAGGCCATCTTCATCTCAGGCGCCAGAGCGGTCGCTGATGAAGCTGCCTGCTGCACCGAGGCCAGGCGGGCCGGCGGTTTTTGCCCCTGGTAGGGCGCCAGCAGAGAGCTTAGCTGGTCGTACTGCCAGTACTTGATCAACAGGTCGGCCCAGGTGTTGATCATGCCCGTGGCGCCCACGGTGAAGGCCCACACCAGCGTCACGATGCCCAGCAGGTTATGCAGGTCCAGCCATTTGGCGCGCGGGCGGGTTTGCCGCACTGTGCCGAAGTCCAGCTTGCGCATGAAGGGCGCATACAGCACCACACCCGAGACAATCGCCACCAGCAGCAAGAGTCCCATGAAGCCCAGAAAGAGCTTGCCCGCGAGTCCGGCAAAGAGGTCAACGTGCAGCTTGAACATCACGTACATAAAGCCTTCGTCGAACTTGGGCTGGGCCAGCACAGCTGCGGTGCGTGCATCGACGGCGACGGTCTTGTTACCCACCTCGGACAGCGGCGTGTCACCCAGCGTGACGTACCAGAAGCGGTCGTCGTCGATCTCGTGCGAGGCGAACATCGGCACCTTGCCTGGGTGCAGCGCCTGCGCCACTTCCATGACCTTGTCCAGGCTGGCGCGCGGTGTGCCCTTCGGTAAATCGGGCGCCTCAACTTCGGTGCCCAGCAGGTGGCCGATCTCATGGTGAAAAATCAGCGGCAGACCTGTGAGGCACAGCAGCAGCATGAAGACCGTGCAAACCAGGCTGCTCCATTTATGCACCCAGGTCCAGGTCTTGATGCGCCGGCTGTCCATTTTTGCGGTCGTCGTCATTGGGGTTTTCCTTTCTGCGGCCTGAACCCTGGAGCCGTCAGGCGGCGTGTGGTGCGCGGCAGGTGCATGGTGAGCAAAGTCAAAACTCCCTGGAAGGATCGCCAGATGCCTGGCGTGCGCACAGCAGCCCGAACGCCACCACAAGTGGCGAAGTTCAAGGGGTCGGTGGGCGGGTTGTCGGCTTGCTACGCCCTGCGACGCGAGCCGGCTGCAGGGCTGTTGGCTAGCGAAAGAGGATGCTGCGAACTATACATCAGATGAGAGTAATTCTCATCTGATGAACCCTTCGGAATGTCTGGTTTTGGAAGGGGATTCGCATTCTGCGTGCAAAAAAAAGCCGCCCGGTTGAGGGCGGCTTTTGAGCTTCGGTGGTTCAGCCCATGGCCGGACCGTCACCCATGTATTACGCAGCAATAGGGCTACGGATCAGGTAGTCAAACGCGCTGAGCGCCGCCTTGGCGCCTTCACCGGCCGCGATGATGATCTGCTTGAAGGGCACGGTTGTCACGTCGCCCGCCGCGAACACGCCCGGCACCGAAGTCTGGCCCTTGGCGTCGACGATGATCTCGCCGTGTTTGGACAGGTCCACCACGCCCTTGAGCCAGTCGGTGTTGGGCACCAGGCCGATCTGGATGAACACACCTTCAAGCTCAACGGTTTTCAGCTCGCCGCTGGCGCGGTCTTTGTAGATCAGGCCGTTGACCTTCTGGTCGCCGGTGATTTCGGTCGTTTGCGCGTTGGTGAACACCGTCACGTTCTGCAGGCTGTTCAGTTTGCGCTGCAGCACGGCGTCGGCGCGCAGCGCAGTGTCGAACTCGATCAGCGTCACATGGCCGACGATGCCGGCCAGGTCAATCGCCGCCTCGACGCCCGAGTTGCCGCCGCCGATCACCGCCACGCGCTTGCCCTTGAAGAGCGGGCCGTCGCAGTGCGGGCAGTAGGCCACGCCCTTGTTCTTGAACTCGTGTTCGCCGGGCACGTTGATGTTGCGCCAGCGTGCGCCGGTCGAGATCACGATGGACTTGCTCCTGAGCGAGGCGCCGCTTTCAAGCTGCACTTCAATCAGGTTTTTGTCCGGCCCGCTGTTCGGCACCAGCGCCTTGGCGCGCTGCAGGTTCATGATGTCAACGTCGTAGTTGCGCACGTGCTCTTCCAGCGCGTGGGCAAACTTGGGGCCTTCGGTTTCCTTGATGGAGATGAAGTTCTCGATGCCCAGTGTGTCCAGTACCTGGCCGCCAAAGCGCTCGGACGCCACGCCGGTGCGGATGCCCTTGCGTGCGGCATACACAGCCGCAGCTGCGCCGGCCGGGCCGCCGCCGACGATCAGCACGTCGAAGGCTTCCTTTTTGTCGATGATTTTGGCTTCACGTTCCACGCCGCTGGTGTCGATCTTGGCCAGGATTTCTTCCAGGCTCATGCGGCCGTTTCCGAACATGGTTCCGTTGAGGAAGACCGTGGGCACGCCCATGATCTCGCGCTCCTTCACTTCATCCTGGAAGGTACCGCCCTCGATCATGGTGGTCTTGATGCGCGGGTTTTGCACTGCCATCAGGTTCAGCGCCTGGACCACATCCGGGCAGTTGTGGCAGGTCAGCGAGACATAAACCTCGAAATCGAAATCGCCGTCGAGCGCGCGGATCTGCTCCAGCACGGGTTGCTCGACTTTGGGCGGGTAGCCGCCGATCTGCAGCAGCGCCAGGATCAGCGAGGTGAATTCATGGCCCATGGGCAGGCCGGCGAAACGCGGGCCGTGGTTTTCACCGGGGCGGTTGATCGAAAACGAGGGCTTGCGGTGCGGGTCGTCGCGGCTTTCGGTCAGTTTGACCAACGGCGAGGACTCAGCCACGTCTTTCAGCAGCGACAGCACTTCGCCCGAAGCCTCGCTACCGTCGAGCGAGGCGACGATTTCGATGGGCGCAGTGGCGCGTTCGAGATAGCTTTTCAGTTGGGCTTTGGTGGCGTCGTCGAGCATGAGGGACTCACTTTCAATTTCAATGGGGAACAAAAAAGCCCGGGACGGCACACGCGCGTGTGCCGGGGCCCGGGCCTTCGTCAGGAAGGCAGCAGGGCGTTAGAACCTGTTCTTAGATCTTGCCAACCAGGTCGATGGACGGAGCGATCGTCTTGGCGCCTTCGTTCCACTTGGCAGGGCAGACCTGGCCGGGGTGTGCGGCGGTGTATTGGGCCGCCTTCAGCTTGCGCAGGGTTTCCTTGACGTCGCGGGCGATCTCGTTGGAGTGCACTTCAGCCGTCTTGATGACGCCTTCGGGGTTAATCACGAAGGTACCGCGCAGTGCCAGGCCTTCTTCAGGGATGAACACGTCAAACGCCTTGGTCAGCGTGTGGGTAGGGTCGCCCACCAAGGGGAACTTGGCCTTGCCGACAGCAGGGGAGGTTTCGTGCCAGACCTTGTGCGAGAAGTGCGTGTCGGTGGTGACGATGTAAACCTCTGCACCGGCCTTCTGGAATTCGGCGTAGTTGTCAGCAGCATCTTCAACTTCCGTGGGGCAGTTGAAAGTGAATGCAGCTGGCATGAAGATCAGGACCGACCATTTGCCCTTCAGCGATTCGTCTGAAACGTCGATGAACTTGCCATTGAGGAAAGCTTGGGTTTTGAAAGGCTGGACTTGGGTATTGATCAGGGACATCTAGATGGCTTCCTATGCTGGGTTAAAGAACTGGTAAAAATGCTTTCGAGACGATAGTATAACTCTTTTATATTTCATGTATCGATAGATATTAACTATTTATCGAATAGGCGTGGTGCGGCGATTTTTGCCTGTCCATTCTTGTTATTCGCTGTGACCAGGTGGTGACTGACGGAGGGGAACACAGAGCGGGAGACGCACGAAGGGTGTTATCACCCAGACTATTTTGCATCTAATTGTTGCGAATGAGAATAATTCGCATATACTTCGATCTCCTCAGAGCCAGCCACAAGTAACGCAAGCCTTCAGGCTTCACCGTTACGGCAGCAAGCCCTCCAAATGTTTCACTTTTTGGGCTTGCACGTGACGTCGATCCATCCATCTTCCCGCTTCGCCTTGCGCGAAATTTCCTTGTTGGCCGGTCTGGCCTGTAGCGCCGGCTTTGCCGCGCATGCACAGCCGGTGGCAAACGCTCCGGTGCAGGTTGCAGCCCTGAAAGAGATCGTGGTCAGCGGCTCCCGCACAGAGCAGGCGATTGAAGACCTTCCGATGACCATCGACGTCCTCAATGCAACCGACATTGAGCAGGGCCAGATCCGCGACATTCGTGATGCGGTCAAAAACATTCCCAATGTCTCAGTGCGGCGTGCGCCCGTGCGTTTTGGTTTTGCCACCGGCGGTGATACGGGCCGGGACGGCAATGCGGGTTTCAATATCCGGGGGCTGGATGGCAACCGCGTACTGATGCTGGTCGATGGCATTCGCATACCGCGCAGCTACAGCTTCAACGTCAATTCTTTCGGCCGCGACACCTTGTCGATTGACCTGGTCAAGCGGATTGAGCTTGTCAAAGGTCCGGCCTCGGTGCTTTACGGGTCTGACGGCATCGCGGGCCTGGTGAATTTCATCACCTACGAGCCCGAAGATTTTCTGAAGGACGGCAAAACCATTGGCGGCCGCGCTTCCACCACTTACAGCGGCGACGACAAGGGCTTCGGCGTGTCCGCGACCATTGCTGCGCGTGCCAATGAAGTGCTGGATGTTCAGCTGACAGTAGCGAGCAATCACAGCCAGGAGCTGGACAACAAGGGAAGCAACAACACCCTGGGTGTTGCCAGGACAACGCCGAACCCGCAAACCGACACCGGCAATTCGTTGCTGGCCAAGGCGGTGCTGCGTCCCGCGGCAGGGCAAAAGCATGTGTTGACTTTTGAGCATGTCGACAAGAAATCGGTTTATGACCTGCTGACGGCTGCGCGTTCCGCGACGGTACTGAGTACCGACGGCTTCAGCAATATGGACCGCAACCGGCTCACCTGGGACGCAAAGTACAAACTTGATGCCGCCCTGGCCGACAACCTGCAAACCGTGCTGAGCTACCAGGACGCCAAGTCGCGCGAGTTCGCCAAAGAGACCCGCACCGGTGCCATACCCCTGCGGACACGCGACACCTACTACCAGGAGCGCACGCTACAGGCCAGCATGCAGGCAGACAAGGTCATCCGGCCTGTGGGCCAATGGGCGCAAAAACTCACCTACGGCGTTGACTACACCCGCGCGAAAATCAGCAACCTTCAAACCGGCATTGCACCGACGGCGCCTGAGACTTTTCCGGTCAAGCGTTTTCCCGACACCACGGAATCCAGCGCAGCACTGTATTTGCAGGATGAGCTGATCAGCGGCGACTGGAGCCTCACGCCGGGCGTGCGGATCGACCGCTTCAGCATCGACGCCAGCCAGGCGGGTTTTGCGGCCACTCCCGTGTCTTTGTCCGGTTCGGCGGTTTCGCCCAAGTTCGGTGTTCTCTATCGCGCAACGCCGCAGTGGAGCGTTTTCGGCAACTATGCGAGCGGCTTCCGGGCGCCTAACGCCGGGCAGGTCAATGCGTTTTTTGAAAACGTGGCGCAGAACTACAGGACCATTCCCAATCCCAACCTCAAGCCCGAGAAAAGCAAAAACCTGGAATTCGGCGTGCGCGGCAATCTCGAACGGCTGACCCTCGATGCCGCCGTGTTCTATGGCCGCTTCAACAACCTGATCCAGGACAACGCAACAGTCTCGATCAGTCCGACGACGGTCTTCCAGTCCATCAACATCGACAATGCGACGATCAGCGGCTTTGAAGTCAAGGGCAGCATGGATTGGGGTCGGCTGGGTGACGGCCGTCTGAGCACGCCGTTTTCCTATGGCGAAACCCGCGGCACCGTCAAGAACACCGGCCTGCCGCTGGACACCATCGACCCGGCCAAGCTCACGCTGGGTGTGAAGTATGAAACCGCAGGCTGGGATGTCCGGCTTGACGCCAGCCACCATTCGGCCAAGAAATTCAGCGACATTGGCACGCAGCAGATCGGTACGGCCCCGGCCACGACACCACAGTTCGCGGTACCGGCGGCCACCACGGTTGACCTGAGCGGGCAGTGGCGCATCAGCAAGACCCTGCGCGTCAACGCGGCCATTGTCAACCTCACCAACAAGAAGTACTGGAACTGGTCCGACGTGCGCGGTGTCGCCGCCAATTCATTGGCGCTGGACTCGTACACCCAGCCCGGTCGCCACTTCAACGTGTCGCTGGTGGCCGATTTCTGATTCAACCCCTGATCGTCTTCATGAAGGAATGCGCATGAGCCAGTTTCCCGACCACGGCATCAACGACCCCGACGTCGGGACGGCTGACACGCCCGGACTTCCCACGGCTGAAGCCTTGCTGGCCGGCACGCTGGCCCTGATGACCGGCCACGCCCAGGCCTGCTGCGAAGGGCAGCGCGCATTGATGGCGGAAAAAATCATCGCCAACCTGTTCATGCTTTCGCATCATCCCGGCGCGCCGCCCAGTTTCAGAGCCATTGCCACCAACCTGCATGTCCTGTGGGTGCGCCTGCTGCCGCAGGGCCAGGATTTGCAGCAGGGCGCCATGCCGACAGAAATAAACGACACCCCCATCCACCGCGTGCTTTGGCACACAACCCCGGAGACCCTTCAATGAGTGCAGTCCTTCAAACCCAGACGCGGCCAGTGGCCGCAACCCAGGCGCCGGCCGTCACGCCGGTCATGAGCGATGCCAGTGTGCGAGAACGTTTCGCGGCCGCGCGCAGCAGCGGCAAGCGCGCCAAAGATGCCGCTGAAAGCCTGGGGCTCAGCGAAGGCCGGGCGATAGCAGCCCATGCGGGCGCGCACGGCCAGCCCCTCAAAGCCGTTCCGCTCAAAGGTCCCTGGGTTGAAATCCTCCAGGCCCTGGAGTTGTGCGGCCCGGTCATGGCGCTGACGCGCAATGAATCCACCGTGCATGAGAAAACCGGCATCTACCAGAACATCAACGCGACCGGCCACATGGGCCTGGCATTGGGCGAGGACATCGACCTGCGTCTTTTCTTCAGCCGCTGGCATGCGTGCTTTGCGGTGCTCGAGCCCGCCAACGACACGAAGAACCCACCGTCGCAAAGCCTGCAATTCTTTGACGCGCACGGCGTAGCGGTGCACAAGGTGTTTGTGCGCGCTGAAACTGACCGCGATGCCTTCAACGACATCATCGAGCAGTTCACCGACGTGGAAAAGGACTACACCTTCACACCGGCTCCCCCCAAGGCGGCGCCCAAACCCGACACCGATATCGACACGGCCGGCCTGTTGCAGGGCTGGAGTGAAATGACGGACACGCACCAGTTCTTCGGCCTGATCAGCAAGTTCGGCGCGGAACGCCAGCAGGCCTTCAGGCTGGTGCAGGGGCACTTCACCGAACGCGCCGACTTGGGCATCGTGCGCAGGCTGCTGGACGAGTCGGCGATGGATGGCGCGTCCATCATGGTGTTTGTCAGCAGCAGCGGATGCATCCAGATCCACAGCGGCCCCGTCAAGCGCATCGAGCCCATGGTCACACCCACGGCGCATTGGATCAACGTGCTGGACGCCGGTTTCAACCTGCACCTGCGCGAAGACATGATCAAAACCGCTTGGATCGTGAAAAAGCCCACGGTAGACGGAATCGTCACGTCGGTGGAAGTGTTTGACGGCGCGGGCGAATTGATGGCCATGTTCTTTGGCAGCCGCAAACCTGGTGTGCCGGAGCAGCAAGCCTGGCGCGACATTGCAGCGCGGCTGCCCCGGCTCTCGTCTCTTGCCAGCCCGGCCCTGAACCCAGAGCACGCTTGAGTCATGACTTTCCGAAAGAATGCCCATGAAAAATCACCCCGACACACTTCAGCTGGCGCTTCCGCGCACGCCCTCGCGGCGGGACGCCCTGCGGTATTTTTCACTCCCGGCGGTTACCGCCGTCTCAAGCGTTTGCGGCCTGTCTGCGACTGCTGTGCTGGCCCAGGTGCCGGCGAAGATGCCGCGCATCGTCTCGGTGAGCGGCGCGACCACGGAAATCGTGTACGCGCTGGGCGCTGAAAAACAGCTGGTTGGCACCGACACCACCAGCCTGTTTCCTGCCGCTGCATTGCAAACCCCCAAGGTTGGCTATATGCGCCAGCTCTCGGCCGAAGGGCTGCTCTCGCTCAAGCCGGATGCGGTGATCGGCACCACGGAAGCTGGCCCGAATGTGGTGATGGACCAGATCCGAAGTGCCGGCGTCAAGGTGGAACTCGTTGATGCCGACCACAGCTGGGCGGAAGTCCAGCGCAAGGTCGCGGCCGTCGGGCGCGCGACTTCGCGTGTCGCGCAAGCCGCCGCGTTGCAGGCAAAGCTCGATACCCAGTGGGCCGAAGTGATCGCCGCGGTGGCCCGTAAAACCGGCCGCAAACCCCGTGCCGTTTTTATCCTCAGCCATTCAGGCAGCCCCCAGGTCGCCGGCGACAAGACCGCCGCGCACGCCATGTTTCGCTACGCGGGCCTGGACAACGCCTTGATCACGCCCGGCAGTTCCGCCAACTTCAGCGGCTACCGCCCGATGACACCCGAGGCCTTGGTGACGGCCGCGCCGGATGTGATCGTCACGACCACACAGGGCATTGAAGCCATCGGCGGGATTGAGAAATTCTGGCAGCGCCCGGGCCTCGAGCTCACACCCGCCTACAAGCGCCGTGCGCTGGTGGCGCTTGATGCGCTTTACCTGATAGGTTTTGGCCCGCGCCTGCCGCAGGCCGTGGCCGAGTTGCACCGGGCCAGCCTGAAAGCGCTGGCATGAGCGGGCCCCTGAAACCCGTCATGACGGAAGTCCTGTGCGCACGCACACCAGCCGTTCTGCACTGCGCCGACTTGCGCCGGACACAGGCGTTTTATTGCAGTAACTGGGGCTTTTCCGTGCAGCACAGCGTGCCCGGTGTGATCGCGGTGCTCACGCGCGAGTCGGTGACGGTCCAGCTTTGGCAGCGCCGCGCCGACATGGCGCCGCAGCGTTTCGCCTGCCGCCTGCTGGTGGACAGCATCGAACAATGGCACATGGCCTTGCAGTCGGCGCCCGGCCAGGCGCTGCACAGCCTGGTGGAGCAGGAGTGGGGAACCGAGTGGGGCGTCAGCGACTGCGAAGGCAACCGGCTGTTGTTAGTGCAGTCGGCTCCGCATGCGGCCAGGCGCAAGGCGCGCGCATGAAGGCAACCCTGCTGCACGGCGATCACCGGCGCTGGCCTGCCGCGGCAGTACTAGGTATGGGTTTTCTGTTGCTTGCTATCAGTTTTATAGCTGGTAGCGCACGGGGCGCCTACGCTATCAGCCCTTTTCAGTTGTGGACTGTCCTGGTGGACATGCTGGCAGGCAATAGCCAGCCCACACCCGAGCACCTGGTTTTCATGAACATCCGCCTGCCGCGCCTGCTGCTGGGCGTGGCGGCCGGCGCGGCGCTGGGCATGTCGGGCGCGCTGATGCAGGGCCTGTTTCGCAACCCGCTGGCCGACCCCGGCCTGATCGGTGTCAGCAGCGGTGCGGCGCTGGCTGCGGGCATGACCATTGTGCTGGGCAGCCTGTGGTTCCCCGACATGCCGCGTACGCTGGGCAGCTGGACGCTGGTGCTCATGGCTTTTATGGGCAGCTTGCTGGTCACGGTGCTGGTGTATGCGCTGTCGCAGCAGGACGGCGCCACACGCGTCGGCATCATGCTGCTGGCCGGCATTGCCGTGAATGCGCTGGCCGGTGCGGGCCTGGGTTACCTCACTTTCCTTGCCACCGATGAGCAGTTGCGCAACATCCAGTTCTGGCTGCTCGGCAGCCTGGGCGGCGCGCGCTGGAGCGCGGTGGCGTTGGTGTTTTCCGTGGTGCTGGCCGCGGTATGCGCCGGCCTGACATTGGCCAAACCCCTCAATGCCATCGCACTGGGCGAAGCCCAGGCAGCCTTGCTGGGCGTGCCGGTCGAGCGCGTCAAGCGTTTCGCCGTGCTCGTGACGGCGCTGGCCGTTGGCGCGGTCACGGCCACCACCGGCATCATCGGCTTCATTGGGCTGGTGGCCCCGCATTGCGTGCGCCTGGTGGCCGGGCCCGACCACCGCATTGTGTTGCCGGGCTCGGCCCTGTTGGGTGCGGCGCTGGTGCTGGTGGCCGACAGCGTGGCCCGCACCGTGGTCAAGCCGGCCGAGCTGCCGCTGGGTGTGCTGACGGCCTTTGTCGGCGTGCCTTTCTTTTTACTGCTGCTGCGTCACTTCCGGAGCCGGCTATGAGGGCATGCCAGTGAACGCACGTAATCAGACAGATTTTTCGCCACTGGCCGGCATGCTGGAGGTGGTGGGTGTGGGCGTCGAGGTACCCGGCCGCTCGCTGCTGCAGGCGGCTTCGGCGCAATTCATCGCAGGGCAGGTTACGGCGGTGCTGGGACCCAACGGCGCAGGCAAATCCACTTTGATGTCGCTGCTGACCGGGCAGCGCCAGCCCACAGGCGGCCATGTCTACCTGGCCGGCAGGGCGCTGCCGGCCTATGCGTCGGCTGATCTTGCGCGAGTACGTGCCTCGGTGGCGCAGGAAACACAGGTAGCGTTTGAGTTCACTGTGCGTGAAGTGGTCGAGCTGGGCCGCTACCCGCACCGCCGCCATCCCGGCAAGCGTGATGTGGATGTGGTGCTGCAGGCCATGCAGGCCACCGCGGTCGAGCATCTGCAGCACCGTTTGCTCAACACGCTCTCGGGTGGTGAGAAGGCGCGCGTTCACCTGGCGCGCGCGCTGGCGCAGGTGTGGGAGCCTGTTGCCGGCATCGCTGGCGATGGCCCGGTGCGTTGGTTGCTGCTGGATGAACCTACTGCCGCGCTGGATTTACAACACCAGCACCGCATGCTGCAGCTGGTGCGCGCCTGGGCCACAGCTCAGGGCGTGGGCGTGGTGGCTGTGCTGCACGATTTGAATCTGGCGTTGCGTTATAGCGACCGCTGCGTGGTGCTGCAGGGCGGGCTGGTTGTCGGCAGCGGGGCGACCGCCGATGTGCTCACGCCGGTATGCATCGAGAAAGTCTGGGGAGTGGTGGCACACCCGGTGGCCACGCAGGGCAGGGCGCCTGGGCCGTGCCAGTATTTGTTCGACGCGCTCATCTAGAACTACAGATACTCAGGTCGACAGAGCAATCACCATAGCGGATTCGTCGATCAAGGCCTGGACAAGGGCCTTGGTCTTCAGTCCGCTGCCGGCCGCTGCGAAACCCACCAGCTGCAAACCACCATCAAGTTGTAGCGACACTTCATCGCCTGTAGCACCCCGGCTGATGCGAACGGCCTGGCCATTGAGGCCTTGCACACCTGGCACCGCGGCGGCCGCAGGTGACTGCGCCGTCACGGTCACCGCCGTGGCCTTGCACAGCGCCAACACGGTTTGGCCTTTTTGCAGGCCCAGCAATTCGGCACTGGCTTTGGTAATGCGCGATACCAGCATCGCCCCGCCGGCCAGCGTCAGATGCACGCGTGCCATCTGGCCGCGCACCTCCAGCTTGTCGACCTGGCAAGGTAGCTGGTTGCGCATGCTGGTGCGCACGCTCATGCTGGACAGTACCGGCAGCGCGCGGGGCAGCAGCAGTTCATTGGCTTTGAAGCCCGCCAGCACCTGGCTACGTGTTTCGCTCAAGAGGCCCGCCACTGCCAGCAGCTTCTGGCCCGCCGGCGTCAGGGTGGCGCCGCCACCGCCAGAGCCGCCCACGGCGCGCTCCACCAGCGCCACGCCGGCCAGGTTGGTAAGGGTGTCGATGGCCTGCCAGGCGGCCTTGTAGCTGACCTTGGCCTGCCGCGCCGCCTGCGAGATCGAGCCGCTTTCGCCGACCAGGCGCAGGATCTCGATGCGCTTGTCGGCCGGTTCATGGCTGAAGGCGCTTGCGAAGGAGGGAGCGGCGGGCGAGGAATTGGCGGCTTTTTTCATGGGAGCCTCGAGACAGGTACCGCTATTCTAAAATAGAATAGCGAATCGACAGGAGTGGCTTTCCTTCAAACGCATCTTCGCCTCCTTCACTGTCGTCTCCCATCTTTCATCATCGGAGCTTCATCATGTTCAAAACTGCGTCGCGCTGGCTGCCGGGTCTGTATCTCGTGCTGGCATCGGCCGCCGCACTGGCCGATGATGTCCAGGTCGCGGTGGCCGCCAATTTCACCGCGCCCATGAAACTGATTGCTGCGGACTTTGAAAAAGACACCGGCCACAAAGCCGTGCTGACCTTTGGCGCTACCGGCAAGTTTTATGCGCAGATCATCCATGGTGCGCCGTTTGAAGTGTTTCTCGCGGCCGACGATGAAACCCCCGCGAAGCTGGAGAAAGAGGGCGCGGCCGTGAACGGCAGCCGCTTTACCTATGCCACCGGCAAGCTGGTGCTTTGGTCGGCCCAGCCCGGCGTGGTCGATGCGCAGGGCGAGGTCCTGAAAAAGGGCGACTTTAAAAAGATCGCCATTGCCGCGCCCAAGCTCGCGCCCTACGGCGCTGCCGCGGTTGAGACGATGAACAAGCTCGGCCTGCAAGTCGTCCTGGAGCCCAAACTGGTGCAGGGTGAAAGCATCGGCCAGGCCTTCAGCTTTGTCTCCACCGGCAATGCGGAGCTGGGTTTTATCGCGCTCTCGCAGGTCTACGAAGGCGGAAAAATCAGGTCGGGCTCGGCCTGGATTGTTCCCGAGAGCCTGCACAGTCCGATCCGCCAGGACGCGGTGCTGCTGGCCAAGGCCAAAGACAGCAAGGCCGCGGCGCGGCTGATGGTTTTTCTGAAAACAGAGAAGGCCAGGGCGGTGATTCGCTCCTTCGGCTACGAGCCCTGAACGCGGCATAGAAGCGGCATAGAGGCGACACTGAACCATGCTCGACGATGCAAGCCTTCAGGCGCTGGCGCTGACCTTGCGGCTGGCCGCCACCACCACCGTGGTGCTGCTGCTGGCCGGAACGCCCTTGGCCTGGTGGCTGGCGCGCACGCGTTCGTGGCTCAAAGGGCCGGTGGGTGCGCTGGTGGCCTTGCCGCTGGTCTTGCCTCCGGTGGTGCTGGGCTTTTATCTGCTGGTACTGATGGGGCCGAACGGCCCGGTTGGTCAGCTCACGCAATCGCTAGGTTGGGGCGTGCTGCCGTTTACCTTTGCCGGGCTCGTGGTGGGTTCGGTGCTGTATTCCATGCCCTTCGTCGTGCAGCCGCTGCAAAACGCCTTTGAGGCGATTGGCGAACGGCCGCTGGAAGCCGCCGCCACCTTGCGCGCCTCGCCGCTGGACACTTTTTTCAGCGTGGTGCTGCCGCTGGCACGGCCCGCCTACTTGACGGCCGCCGTCATGGGCTTTGCTCACACGGTGGGCGAGTTCGGCATCGTGCTCATGATGGGGGGCAACATTCCCGGCAAGACACGCGTGATGTCGGTGCAGATCTACGACCATGTGGAGGCGCTTGAATACCGCCAGGCGCACTGGCTGGCCGGCGGCCTGCTGGTGTTTTCCTTTCTGGTACTGCTGGCGCTCTATACCTTCAATGCCCTGCAGCCGGGCCGGCGCAAAGGGCAGGGCGCATGAAGCCAGCCAGCCTTGTCGAAGGCGGCATCACCGCCTCGTTTCATCGTGTCTTCACCGATTTCTCGCTCGACGTGTCGCTGGCCTTGCCGGGGCGCGGCGTCACGGCCATCTTCGGTCCCTCGGGTTCGGGCAAAACCAGCCTGCTGCGCAGCATTGCCGGACTGGAGCGGGCAGCGGCCGGCCATCTCTCGGTCAATGGCGAAGTCTGGCAAGACGACAAGGCCGGCGTCTTCTTGCCGGTGCATCAGCGGCCGCTGGGCTATGTGTTCCAGGAAGCGAGCCTGTTCGCCCACCTGGACGTGCACCGCAACCTCGATTTCGGCCAGCGGCGCGTGCCGGCTGGCCAGCGCCGCATCTCGCTGGAACATGCCATTGAATTGCTGGGCTTGCAAAAACTGATGCGGCGCATGCCCGGCACGCTTTCGGGCGGCGAGCGCCAGCGCGTGGCCATCGCGCGCGCGCTGGCCACCAGCCCGCGGCTTTTGTTGATGGACGAGCCCCTGGCCTCGCTGGACATCGCCCGCAAGGCCGAAATCCTGCCCTACCTGGAGCGCCTGCATGACGAACTCGACATGCCCGTGCTCTACGTCAGCCACGCGCCCGATGAGGTCGCCCGGCTGGCCGACCACCTGGTGCTGCTGGATGCCGGTCGCGTCACGGCCTCAGGCCCCACGCGCGAGCTGATGACGCGGCTGGACCTGCCGCTGGCGCACGGCGACGCCGCGGCCGCGGTGATGGATGCAGTGATCAGCGCCGTCGAGCCTGAATGGCACATGAGCCATGCCGAGTTTCCAGGCGGACGCATCAGCGTGCTCAACCCTTCGCTGCAGGTCGGCCAGCGCGTGCGCGTGCGCATCCAGGCGCGTGACGTGAGCCTGACGCTGGAGCGCCAGGAGGGCACCAGCGTGCAGAACATCTTTGCGGTCACCGTCACCGGCCTTTCAGCCGACAGCCCGGGACAGGTGATGGTCGGCCTGGACGCCGGCGGCAGCGCGCTGCTGGCGCGGCTCACCCAAAAATCAGCGGAATCCTTGCAATTGCAGCCCGGCAGCCGTGTGTACGCCCAGGTCAAGGGTGTGGCGGTGCTAGGCTGACTCGGCGCCGCTATAAAAAAGATAGCTGCTCGCGCGCGTCGGGATTGGGTTAACGGCTGATTTCATGCGAAATTTTTAACCGGACCCAGGGCTCTATTTTTCGCTAAAAAATGCTTCCTGGCCAATAGGGGCGGGCGCAAGCAGCTATCAAATCAGTAGCAACTCACCCGATCCCGGGAAAAAACGGGCTCACCTTGTGCATCGCGTGCAGAGGCATGGGATGTACCGGGCCCCGCCTCAGTACTCCAGCCGCTCGGGCCGGATTTCCTGCAGGATGGTGGTGGCGATCTCTTCAATCGATTTGGTGGTGGTTGACAGCCAGCGTATGCCTTCGCGCCGCATCATGGCCTCGGCCTCATGGATTTCGTCGCGGCAGTTCTCCAGGCTGGCGTATTTGGAGTTGGGCCGGCGTTCATTGCGGATCTGCGCCAGGCGCTCGGGCGCGATGGTCAGCCCGAAGATCTTCTTGCGGTGTGGCACCAGCGCCGGCGGTAGCTGGCGGCGCTCGAAATCTTCGGGGATCAATGGGTAGTTGGAGGCCTTCAGGCCGTACTGCATGGCCAGATAGAGCGAGGTCGGCGTCTTGCCGCTGCGGCTCACGCCCACCAGGATCACGTCCGAACCGGCCAGGTCGCGGTTGCTCTGGCCGTCGTCATGCGCCAGCGAGAAATTGATCGCCTCGATGCGGTCGTCGTATTCCTTGCTCTTGGAGGCATCTGAAAACCGGCCAACCCGGTGGTTGGACTTGATGCCCAGCTCACCCTCCAGCGGCGCCACAAACATGCCGAACATGTCCAGCAGCATGCCGTTGCAGTGGGCCTTGATGACGGCGAGGATCTCCATGTTCACCAGCGTCGTGAAGACGATGGGGCGTTTGCCCTCGACTTCGGCGGTGTGATTGATCTGCCGGATCGCCTGGTGGGCCTTGTCCACGCTGTCGATAAAAGGCAGGCGCACGTGGCGCGGCTTGAATTCAAACTGCGCCAGGATGGCGTTACCAAAGGTTTCCGCGGTAATGCCGGTGCCGTCGGAGATGAAAAACACGGTGCGTTGGGACATGGGAAGGGGATAAATGAGGGACAGGGAAGGAAAATAAGGGTTTCGCTGGTTGAAAGCCGGGTGAAAGCCTGACACGGCACGCCGGGCCCGAGGCCCCTACAATCGTGGCAATTATCCAGTTTGTCACATCATGCCCCGCCACAACCCCTTCCAACAACAACAAGGTTGCTTGCCGCGCATGGTGAATTCCACGGTTTTTAAACCTCCCGGAGTATTTTCATGTCCAAGCTGTTTGAGGCGACCGCCCTGGTCGTACCGTTTGAAAACCTGAGGATGACAGACGTCGAGTCTGTCGGCGGCAAGAACGCCAGCCTCGGCGAAATGATTTCGCAACTGCCGACCGGCCCCAACGGGGTTCGTGTTCCCACCGGATTTGCCACTACGGCCCACGCCTTTCGCGTGTTCCTGGCGCATGACGGCCTCGACAAAAAAATCAACGGCGTGCTGGACACGCTCAACACCGATGATGTGCGCGCGCTGGCCGAAGCCGGCGCCAAAATCCGCAAGCTGGTTGAAGCCCAGCCTTTCCCGGCCGATCTGGAAAAAGCCGTTCGCGACAGTTTTGCCGCCCTCAGCGCCGGCAATGCCCAGGCCAGCTTTGCGGTGCGCTCATCCGCCACGGCAGAGGACTTGCCGGACGCGTCGTTTGCCGGCCAGCAGGAAACCTTCCTGAACGTCGTCGGCATCGAGGACGTGCTGCACAAGATGAAAGAGGTGTTCGCCTCGCTGTACAACGACCGCGCCATCAGCTACCGGGTGCATCAGGGCTTTGCCCATTCCGACGTGGCGCTGTCCGCTGGCATCCAGCGCATGGTGCGTAGCGACAAGGGCGCAGCCGGCGTGATGTTCACCATCGACACCGAAAGCGGCTTTGAAGACGTGGTGTTCATCACCTCCAGCTACGGCCTCGGTGAAACGGTGGTGCAGGGCGCCGTCAACCCCGACGAGTTTTACGTGCACAAGCCCATACTCAAAGCGGGCAAACGCGCCGTCATTCGCCGCAACCTGGGCAGCAAGCTGCTGCAGATGGAGTTCACCAGCGCCGACGAGAAAAAAGCCGGCGGCAAGCTGGTCAAGACCACTGATGTGCCGACCGAGCTGCGTAACCGCTATTCACTGACCGACACCGACGTTGAGCAGCTCGCCCGCTATGCGCTGATCATCGAAGCGCATTACGGCCGCCCGATGGACATCGAGTGGGGCAAGGACGGCATCGACGGCGAGCTCTACATCCTGCAGGCGCGTCCCGAGACCGTCAAGAGCCAGTCCAAGGGCAAGGCAGAGCAGCGCTACAAGCTCAAGGGCACCGGTACCGTGCTGGCGGAAGGCCGGGCGATTGGCCAGAAGATCGGTACAGGCGCGGTCCGCATCGTCCACGACATCAAGGACATGGACCAGGTGCAGGCCGGCGACATCCTGGTGACCGACATGACTGACCCGAACTGGGAACCGGTGATGAAGCGCGCCAGTGCCATCGTGACCAATCGCGGCGGGCGCACCTGCCACGCCGCCATCATCGCGCGCGAGCTGGGTATCCCGGCCGTGGTCGGCTGCGGCGACGCCACCGAAACGCTGAAGGACGGCATGCTCGTCACCGTGAGCTGCGCTGAGGGCGATACCGGCAACATTTATGACGGCCTGCTGGAGACCGAAGTGACGGAAGTGCAGCGCGGTGAGATGCCGCCTATCGACCTGAAGATCACGATGAATGTCGGCAACCCGCAGCTGGCGTTTGATTTCTGCCAGATCCCCAATCACGGCGTTGGCCTGGCACGGCTGGAATTTGTCATCAACAACAACATCGGCGTGCACCCCAAGGCGATTCTTGATTACCCCAACGTGGATGCCGACCTGAAAAAGGCGGTGGAAAGCGTGGCACGCGGCCATGCCTCGCCGCGTGCCTTCTATGTCGACAAGGTGACCGAAGGCGTGGCCACCATCGCAGCGGCCTTCTGGCCCAAGCCGGTGATCGTGCGTCTGTCGGACTTCAAGTCCAACGAATACCGCAAGCTGATCGGCGGCTCACGCTACGAGCCCGAAGAAGAAAATCCGATGCTTGGTTTTCGCGGCGCATCGCGTTACCTCAGCCCTGATTTCGGTGAAGCTTTTGCGATGGAGTGCGAAGCGCTCAGGCGCGTGCGCGACGACATGGGCCTGGTCAACGTTGAGGTCATGGTGCCGTTTGTCCGCACCCTGGGCCAGGCGAAGAAGGTCACGGACCTGCTGGCGCAGCACGGCCTCAAGCGCGGCGAAAAAGACCTTCGCGTGATCATGATGTGCGAAGTGCCGAGCAACGCCATCCTGGCCGATGAGTTCCTTGAATTCTTCGATGGTTTCTCGATTGGCTCGAACGACCTGACCCAGCTCACGCTGGGCCTGGACCGCGATTCGGGCCTGGACATCCTGGCCCAGGACTTCGACGAGCGCGACCCTGCTGTCAAGGCCATGCTGAGCCGGGCCATCCAGGCATGCCGCAAGCAAGGCAAATACGTCGGCATCTGCGGCCAGGGCCCCAGCGACCACCCGGACTTTGCGCAGTGGCTGAAGGACGAGGGCATTGGCTCCATCTCGCTGAACCCTGATACGGTGATCGCCACCTGGAAGCAACTGGCCAACTGAAGACGGCTGACATGAATTGAAACGGTGCGCTGTGGAGAGATCCGCAGCGCATTTTTTTCGCGCGCTTCAACTGGATGACCACGGGAAAACCCCCGGTGGCAGAAGGTTTACCGGTAAGCCAATTGGCAAGGCCTCCGATGACAATCGGAATTGTTGCCTTCATCCCTTAATCCCTTCATCCCTTAATCCCTTAATCCCTTCATCTGTTTGCCATGAGCCATGCTTGCCGTCGCCACTACCGTCAAACTGCTCACTGAAATCGCTCTGCTTGCATTGGCCGGCCAATGGGCGGTAGGCCTGCTGGCAGGCGCAGCCAAGGGCAGCAATCCGTTTTATCGTGTGCTCCAGCTGGTGGGCTTGCCTTGGGTCAAGGCAGCACGCTGGATATCTCCGCAGGTGGTGATGGACCGTCACCTGCCGCTGGTGGCTTTTTTGGTGCTGCTGCTGGTGTGGGCTGCCGCTGCCATTGCCAAAATCCGCATCTGCCTGGAGATCGGAGTGGCGCTGTGCAAATAGGGCAAATAAGGAACACCCTCCAATATGGTTTTCTGAAAACACGTGCACTGCTTTTGCTCGCCTGCGCCAAACGGTCTGCCGCGCTGGCCGTCTTTGATCAGATGCTGCAATTGCGCCCCGCAGACCCTTATGCGCTGGCCAGCCGCGGCCATGTGGCGGCGCAGCTCCAGCTCACGCAGGAATCCATTGCCAGCCTTCGGCAACTGACCGCTGTCAGGCCCGGGCAGGCGGCAGGCTGGTTCAACCTGGGTTACGTGTTGCAGCAGGCGGAGCGCCATGACGAGGCCGGGCCGGCCTTTGAACGCGCGGTGGTGCTGGACGCGCGCCTGGACCAGGCCTGGTATGGCCTGGCGCTGGTGCACATTCACGCGCACCGGTTTGAGGAAGCCGCCGAGGCCCTGAAAAAGAACACAGCCCTGCAGCCTTTGAGCCCTTACGGCTGGTATCGGCTCGCGCAGGTGTGGGTGGCGCTGGGCCAGCCCGCCAAGGCGCGCAAGGTGATTGCACACCTGAGTCGCTTTGAGCCGCGTGTGGCGGCCCAGTTCGAGCGCGAGAACGAGGCCGTTTTTGCGGCCACCGGCGAGGCAGCCCATGCAGCCCACTGAGAGTCACCGCCGTTACTGGCGCAAGAACCTGGTTGTGACGGCTGCGCTGCTCCTGATCTGGTTCAGTGTCACGTTCGGCGTGAGCTACTTCGCGCGGGCGCTGAATTTCACTTTTTTTGGCTGGCCTTTCAGCTTCTGGATGGGCGCGCAGGGCGCCCTGGTGGTGTATTGCCTCATTGTCGGGTTTTATGCCTGGTACATGAACCGGCTCGACATCGAGCATGACGTGGCGGACGAGGACTGAATGGGCGGCTTTTTTGGTTCGCGCGACGGGGTCATGCTCTCGAGCCAGCAGTTCAAAAAGCAGCTGGACCGCATCTACCGCTGGTACACGCTGGGCCTGGTGGTGTTTGTGGTCGTCCTGGCGCTTCTGGAACGTGCGGGCCTGCCGCGGCTATGGATAGGCACGGCCTTCCTGCTGGCCACTATCGGCCTTTATGCGGGCATAGGCGTCATGAGCCGCACCACCGACGCCTCCGAATACTATGTCGCGGGGCGGCGCGTGCCGGCGGTCTACAACGGCATGGCCACCGGCGCCGACTGGATGTCGGCGGCCTCCTTCATTGGCCTGGCGGGAACGCTTTACCTCACGGGTTACAGCGGGCTGGCCTTCATCATGGGCTGGACAGGCGGCTACTGCCTGGTGGCGCTGGTGCTGGCGCCTTACCTGCGCAAGTTCGGTCAGTTCACCATTCCGGATTTTCTGGGAGAGCGCTACGGCGGGCGCCTGCCGCGGCTCATCGGCGTGGCGGCGGCCATTCTGTGTTCCTTCACCTATCTGGTGGCGCAGATTTACGGCGTCGGCCTGATCACCTCTTACCTGACCGGCATCGCGTTCGAGCTGGGTATCTTCCTGGGGCTGGGCGGCATTCTGGTGTGCTCGTTCCTGGGCGGCATGCGCGCGGTGACCTGGACGCAGGTGGCCCAGTACATCATCCTGGTGGTGGCCTATCTCATTCCGGTGATCTGGCTGTCGGTCAAGCAGACGGGCGTGCCGGTACCGCAACTGGTTTATGGCTTTCAGCTTGAAAAGGTCACGGCCAAGGAGAAAGAGCTGACGGCCGACCCCAAAGAGTTGCAGGTGCGCGAGCTGTTCCGGCAGCGCTCGGAAGCGCTGTCGGGCAGGCTGGAGCACCCCGCCGAGTCGCTGGCCGCCGACAAGCTGGCCGCCGCCAAACGAATGGAACAGCTCAAAAGCGGCAATGCATCCGTGGCTGAAATTTCATCGGCCGCCAGGGCGATGGCCGGTATGCCCCGGGACGAGGCCGCAGCCGTCAAGGCCTGGACGGCGGCCAGGGCCGCTGCGGACGTCAAAACCCAGCCGCTTAACGGCATGCCCGCCCACGCGGCCCAGTTCTCAGGCAACCCGGACGGGACCCCGAAAGAGCAGGAGACTTACGACACTTCGCGCCGCAATTTTCTGGCGCTGGTTTTTTGCCTCATGGTGGGCACGGCGGCCTTGCCGCACATCCTCATGCGCTATTACACCGTGCCCAGTGTGCGGGAAGCGCGGCAATCAGTCACCTGGTCGCTGGTGTGTATCTTCCTGCTTTATTTCACCGCACCGGCACTGGCCGTGCTGGTGAAGTACGAGATATTCACCGTGCTGGTGGGCATGCCGTTTGACCAGCTGCCCGCCTGGGTGCATTCCTGGACGAGGGTGGACCCTTCGTTGCTGTCGGTCACTGATATCAACAAGGACAACATCCTGCAGCTCAATGAGATGAACATAGGCGGCGATATTGTGGTGCTGCTTACGCCCGAGCTGGCAGGCTTGCCGTATGTGATTTCAGGCCTGGTGGCGGCGGGTGGGCTGGCTGCCGCGCTTTCCACCGCCGACGGCCTGCTGCTGACGATTGCCAATGCGCTGGGCCACGACCTTTATTACAAGATGATCGACCCCAATGCATCAACGGTGAGCCGGGTGACGGTGTCCAAGATATTGCTGCTGATCGTGGCCTTGCTGGCGGCCTATGTGGCGGCGCAAAAGCCGGCGGACATCCTGTTTCTGGTGTCGGCCGCGTTCTCGTTTGCCGCCGCCTCGTTCTTCCCGGCGCTCAGCCTGGGGATCTTCTGGAAGCGCGCCAACGGCATCGGGGCCGTGCTGGGCATGGTGTCGGGCCTGGGCGTAACCTCGTATTACATGTTCACCAACCAGGCCTGGCTGCGCGCCACCTTCGGCATTACCTCGCCGGTGCAGCTGTGGTGGGGCATAGACCCGATTTCGGCCGGGCTTTTCGGTGTTCCGGTCGGTTTTGCGGTGATTGTGCTGGTGAGCCTGCTCACCCCGCCACCCAGCCAGAAAGTCCAGGAACTGGTGGAATACATCCGCTATCCGGACCTGAAACGTCTCTGAAAAAGCTCAAGCCACGTGGTTTGGCTGCCTGGATTGTCGGGGCGCCGTGCGCCAACGCCAAAGCGTGCCAGCCAGCCATCCCAGCATGAGCAGCCCAAACGAGACCCAGGCGATATACGACAGCCGGTTGGCCATTTCCTGACGTGCCGAGAAATTGAAAGCAAATGGCTTGTAGTTTGCGAATTTCTGGGCTTCCTCGCGTTGATCTGCACGGAAAAGATCGCCTGGTTTGCAGTTGTTTTCTTTTGGGTAAACGTAGCAGGCCGGGTTTTTCAGGTTCAGGAAACCGTTGTGCTCGGCAAGAACTGGCCCTGTTGTCAGGCCTTCTGCTGAGAATTTCTCCAGGCTGTAGCCGAAAACGGGGTTATAGCAAAATAGCGCCGACTTGCCTGCAGCCAGGAGGTTGTTGGATGTCACTCGCAGAATGCCCGTCTCGGTCTGCATGTCTGCACGGCTTCCGAGTTCCCGGATTCCTGCGGCAAATGTGCCGTCCCGTAATTTTTTTTCAGCGATTACCACACTGCGGGGGTCATATCCCTGCCACGAATAGAACTCCCGGCCTTCAAGCGCTGACTGCGCCACTGTTGCCGTGAGGCAGGCTGCCACGGCCAGGCTTTTCCAGCGTTTCCAGGTCGCGCGTTGCAGCAGCAAGCCCATACCGACGGCGAAAATGGTGATGTACACCACCAGCCAGCGTACCAGCGTGCTGGCCGAGTTGACGATGGGCAGCGTCTTCAGGAAGGCATTCCACCGCGGATCAAAGTAGTTAAGTGCCAAAGGCACGGCCAGGCTCAGCAGCAAGGCAGAGCCCAACAGAAATTGACGCCAGCCCGGAAGCCGAAATGCCGTTGTTGCTCGGCGAATCCTGTCAACCATAAGGCAAACCAGTAAAACGGCGCTCGCCATCCCGAAGTTGAAGGCCCACTCGTGCGGCGATTGCGTGGCCTGCAGGTTGGTCATGGAAGCCTTGCCGATCTGGTAGGCCTGCTGGGACTCCAGAAAAAGTGCTGCGACGGTCATTCCCGCCGCTTCATGCCATGAAGGTGCGCCCGGCAGCGGATAAAAAGTACGAGGAAAAAGGGCAAGAAAGGAAAAGGTTGCCATCAGCTTGGACGCCGAAAGCGCCAAGCCGACGACGCTGGCAATCAATCCCCTCGCCATAAACTGCCGGAGGTCACCGGCGTTCATGCAATGCAGCAGACCGATCACGAAAACAGCGAGGCCCCCCGCGAGCATCAGAGTGCTGAGGCCGGAATGCACCCAATAGGCAAGCACAACCCCCGCCAGCACTGATATCCCGGCCTGATCGAGTCGCGAGCGGATAGGCAGCAGGAGCAGTAAGGCCAGCCAAGGCACCAGGGCAAGCCCATGGAAGCCGACATGCCCGATGATGATCCGATGTGGAAGAAACCCGTTGAACATCAGCAAGCCGCCCACCAATACTGCCGCCAGGGGCCCGGTTAAAAAGACCTTGCGCGCCAGCAGATAACCGCCCCAGAACATCAGGCTCGCGCTCAGGCACAGCAACAGATATGCGGCGTTGATCGGTCCGGCCAATATGGCCAGTAACTGTGGAAACGAATAAAAAGCGGACTGTGGATCAGGAAAAAAGGGCTGACCGGCACAGAATGACGGTGTAAACCATGGGGTGCTCAATCCGTTCGTGGAAAACCAGATGTGCCCATCCAGCCAGTTGGGCAACATCAGCGAGTAGTCATGACCCAGCCATCCTCTGTCCAGAGGGAAAAAGGGCTTGAAAATCAGGCCAAGGCAGAGCAACAGGAGGCCGTATACCAGCCAGACCGCATAGGTCGCATGCCGGCCTGAAAGGCTTGCTGGCGCGTGAGGCAGTTGCATGTCGACGGCGTAGGTAGGCGGGTGCGGGATGGTTGTAGTCCAGCGCATCCGGATCTGGCGGGAGATTAACACGCAGTAACAATCAGCCAAAGAGCTTCATTGCATGGGTCATTGCGTGGGTTCTACCCGGCTGTGCCCGGTGCTGGTGCCAGCGCTTTGAAGCAGGGGGAAACTACCCCAAAAGCTGCGATTTCTTGGGTTTGCAGGTCGCTGGCCAGGCCAAACTGGCATCCGAACAAGTCTTCAGGCTATAATCATGGGCTTCGCCTTGCTGCACCCTTAACGACGCTGGGGCAGCTTCAATTAACCACAAGGAGAGTTTATGCGTCACTATGAGATCGTCTTGCTGATCCATCCGGATCAAAGCGAGCAAGTCCCAGCCATGCTGGAACGTTACAAGGGCATGATCACCGCCGGCGGTGGCAAAGTGCACCGTGTCGAAGATTGGGGCCGCCGTCAGCTGGTATACCTGATCCAGAAACTGGCCAAGGCCCACTACCTCTGCATCAACATCGAAGCCAGCCAGGCCGTGATGGAAGAAATTGAACACGCGTTCAAGTTCAACGATGCCGTGCTGCGCCACCTGACCGTGGTGAAGAAGAAAGCCGAAACCGGCCCGTCCCTCATGATGCGCAACGTCGAGAGGGAAGAAGCCCGTAAGGCCCAACAGCAGGAGTATGCGGCTTAATAGCCACCATGCTGTTGAACGCCTCGCTGCTGCGCATCTGCTTTTGAGCAGGAGCCCGCAGTGAACCACGTTGAACTGACCGCCTGTATCGCCGAGGCAAGTCCTCTTCGCTACACGCCCGCTGGAATCCCCGCCGCCAATTTCGTCCTCGAACACGAGTCCGAAATCGTCGAAGCCGGAGTCACCAGACAGGTCAAGTTGACGGTAAGGGCGGTGGCCTTCGGAGCGCTGGCTGAGCAATCAGCCAAATCCCCGCTAGGCAAACCCTTCAGGTTCACCGGTTTTCTCATCAATGCGCGCACCAGCAAAGGTGTTGTTTTTCATATCCAGGCTCTGCACAAGGTAGAGCAAATACCGAACCCCATTTAAGGAGTCCATCATGCCCGGACCAAAACGTTTCAACAAAGACAAGCGCCCCAAGCGCAATACCCAATCACTGCTGTTCAAGCGCAAGCGTTTTTGCCGCTTCACAGCCGCTGGCGTTGAAGAAATCGACTACAAAGACATCGACACCCTGCGCGATTTCGTAGCCGAAAACGGAAAAATCATCCCCGCTCGCCTGACCGGCACGCGCGCGATTTTCCAGCGCCAGATCAACACCGCCGTCAAGCGCGCTCGCTTCCTCGCGATGCTGCCTTACAGCGACCAGCACCGTAGCCTGTAAGGAGCACGACCATGCAAATTATTCTGCTCGACAAAGTCGTGAACCTCGGTAACCTCGGCGAAATCGTCAAGGTCAAAGACGGCTATGCACGCAACTTCCTGATCCCTTCGGGCCGCGCACGCCGCGCCACGGAAGCCAACAAGGCCGAATTCGAAGCCAAACGCGCCGAACTCGAAAAAGCTGCAGCAGCCAAGCTGGCCGAAATGCAGGCCCAGGGCGCAAAGCTCGGCGGCACCACCGTCAAGCTCACGCAAAAAGCCGGTGTTGACGGCCGCCTGTTCGGCTCCGTCACCAACCATGACATCTCGGCCGAGCTGACCAAGCAGGGCTTCCCTGTGCTGAAGTCGCAAATCCGCATGCCTAACGGTCCGCTGAAGATTGTTGGCGACCACGCCGTGACCGTTGCCCTGCACACCGACGTGGCAGTGGACATCACCGTCACCGTGTACGGCGAAACCGCTTAAGCGTTTTCGCCCTCCGCAAAAAAGCCGCTCGCCGAGCGGCTTTTTTCATGGCTGTTCATATCGATTGGCTATACACAAGCTCCGGGTGTATTTACACCGAATTTCCAACGCTTATTCACAACTTTGTCCACAGCGGTTTTTCGTAGCGGGCTTAGTATTTCAGTCTCTCAAGGAAACCCATGTCCGCCGTACTTTCCACCTATGACGATCCCGGCTACAGCCCCGACCGCCAGATCGCCCAGCTGCGCATTCCGCCGCACTCCATCGAGGGTGAATCCAGCGTGCTGGGCGGCCTGCTGCTCGACAACGGCGCGTGGGACCGTGTGGGCGACCTGCTGACCGACCAGGACTTCTACCGCTCCGAACACAAGCTGATCTATGCCGCCGTGGGCGCGCTCATCAACGCCTCCAAGCCGGCCGACATCATTACGGTGTACGAGCACCTGCAAAACCAGGGCAAGGCCGACGAAGTAGGGGGCCTGAGCTACCTCAATTCCCTCGCGCAATACGTTCCCAGCGCGTCCAACATTCGCCGCTACGCAGAAATCGTGCGCGAGCGTTCCATCCTGCGCAAACTGGTGTCCGCCTCGGACGAGATTTCCACCAACGCCTTTAACCCGCAGGGCAAAGACGTCGCGACCATCCTCGACGAAGCAGAGCAGAAGATCTTCAAGATCGGCGAGCAGGGCTCGCGCATGAAAGAAGGCTTCCAGAGCATGGATACGCTGGTCGTGAGCCTGCTCGATCGCGTCACCGAGATGGCCGAGAACCCGCAGGATGTCACCGGCGTGCCCACGGGCTTCTACGACCTGGACCGCATGACGTCCGGCTTCCAGGCTGGTGACCTGGTGATTCTGGCGGCGCGCCCCTCCATGGGCAAAACCGCACTGGCCATCAACATTGCCGAAAACGTCGCCTTGCTCGAAGGTCTGCCCGTTGCCGTGTTCTCCATGGAAATGGGCGCCTCGCAGCTTGCCGTGCGTATTGTCGGCTCCATCGGCCGCATCGACCAGACCCATTTGCGCACCGGTGCCCTCACGGACGAAGAATGGCCGCGCCTGACCGAAGCCATTGAAAAGCTGCGTACGGTTTCGTTGCACATCGATGAGACTCCCGGCCTCACGGTGAGCGAGCTGCGCGCCAACGCCCGCCGCCTGGCCCGCCAGTGCGGCAAGCTCGGCCTGATCGTGGTCGACTATTTGCAGCTCATGAGCGTATCCGGCGGCATGGCAGACGAGAACCGCGCCACGGCCGTCGGCGAAATCTCACGTGGCCTGAAAATGCTGGCCAAAGAGCTGCAGTGCCCCGTGATCGCGCTGTCGCAGCTCAGCCGCGGCGTCGAGTCCCGCACCGACAAACGCCCCATGATGAGCGACCTGCGCGAGTCCGGCGCCATCGAGCAGGACGCTGACATCATCATGTTCATTTACCGTGACGAGTACTACACCAAAGAGGCCTGCAAGGAGCCCGGTGTCGCCGAGGTCATCATCAGCAAACAGCGTAACGGCCCGACGGGCACGGTCAAGCTGGCCTTCCTCAACCGCATTACCAAATTCGAAAGCCTGGCCAGCGGTGGCAGCGGGGACTTTTAAGGCCTGAAGAAGCTCGCAAGCCTTCCTGTCGCATCGATGTGGCCATGGCGCAGCCGCCTCCTAGGGTTTTCCGGCGGCCGTTTTCGGGAAAACGGTGATTTAATGGCAGAAAACAGCTGCAGGCCAATCAAGCCGGGCGCAAGCAGCTATCAATACAATAGCTAAAGGAGGAGGTTCCATGCCGATGCCCCTGCGGATTCTTACCGTCACCTCACTGTAGGTCCGGGAATCCATGCCTGTTTCCTCCGTCATTTCCGCTGCCATCCCCGACGCCGACATCCTGGCGCTTTTGCGTGGCGACGCGCTGTTCGCCGACCTGTCCGGCAGCCAGCTTGCACGCCTGCTCGGCAGCCTGCACACGCTCGAATTCGCCGCCGGCGACACGCTATACGAGAAAGGCGCGCCGGCCGAATATCTATACGTGATCGAAGCCGGCGAGCTGCAGCTGACCACGCCGGCCGGCCGTACTGTGGTGCTGCCCGGTATGCGCTGCGGTGAGGAAGCCGCCTGCGACACGGCCAGCTACCTGTGCAGCGTCACGGCCGCCACGCAGGTCAGGGCGGTGCAGGTTCCGCGCGACGCCCTGGCCGAGCTGGCTGCGAAATCGCCCGCCTTGCGCAACAAGGCCTGGCTGACGCTGATGGGTTATGTGGGCGGCGAGTCCTTTCTTGCGCCGGCCCCCGGCAAGCCCGCCGCCAAAAAGCCGGCCAAACCCATTTCCCGGCGCGAGCTTGTCGGCTGGCTGGGTGTGGTGCTGGTGCCGCCCGCGATTTATTTCCTTTCCGGCATGGCCGGGCTGGTGGTAGAGGCCTCGTTGTTCCTGGCCATCCTGTCGGCCACGGTGCTGATGTGGCTGTTCAACCTGGCCGATGAGTTCGTGCCGCCGCTGGTGGCCATTACCGCGGTGTTGATCGTGGGCCTTGTGCCCTACGAAGTCGCACTGGCGGGGTTTTCGTCGCGAACGCTCACCACGCTGGTCGGTGTCTATGCGCTGGCCGCCGTGATTTCCGCCTCGGGCCTGAGCTACCGCTTCATGCTGTGGTTGTTGATACGCCTGCCCGACACGCCGTTCTGGCACCAGGCGGCGCTGCTGCTGTCGGGTTACCTGCTGTCGCCCATCATGCCTTCTGGCAATGCGCGGCTGTCGCTGGTGCTGCCGTTTTACCGCGACATGATCGAAGGCCTCAACCTGCCGGCGCACAGCAAGTCCGCCACGGCCTTGATGGCCGCCACGTTTTCCGGCGCCATGCTGTTCTCGCCGATGCTGCTGACCAGCAAGTCGTCCAACCTGACGGCTTTCGGCATGCTGCCCGTGCAACTGCAGGACCAGTTCCAGGGTCTGTTCTGGTTTGCCGCTGCCGGCGTGGCCGCGCTCACTGTCACGGCCATGCACCTGGTGGTGGTGCGCCTGTGTTTTGGGCGCACGGCCCAGGCCGCTTTGCCCAAGGAAAGGCTCAAGCGCCAGCTGGCCTTGCTGGGCGACGTCACCCGGCCCGAAAAAGCCGCGCTCACCGGTTTCCTGTTTTTCCTGCTGGGCGCCGGCACCGCCGGCTGGCACCAGATTTCTCCTGCGTGGCTGGCGGCCTTTTTGCTGGTGGGCCTGCTGCTCATGGGCTTGCTGAGCAAGAAAGACTTCCAGCAGAAGATCGACTGGCCGATGATTTTCTTTCTGCTCAGCCTCGACGGCCTGAGCCGCGCCATCAGCTACCTGGGGCTGGACACCGCACTGGCCCATTCGGCGGGCAACATGTTTGATTTCGTCGGCGGCAAAATGGTCTGGTTCATTCCGGTCGCGCTGGTGGTCACGCTGCTGCTGCGCCTGGTGCTGCCGATCACCGCCGGCATGATCGTGGCTGCGGTCATCCTTCTGCCGATCGGGCAGGCGCAGTTCATCAACCCCTGGGTCGTGGTCTTCCTGACTGCGATGTTCAGCGACATCTGGTTCATGCCCTACCAAAGCTCGCAGTACCTGCAGGTCATGGGCAGCGGGCTGGACCGCTACTACAAACACACCGATTTCCTGCGCTATAACCACTGGATGAACCTGGCGCGCCTGCTGGCGGCCTATCTCTCGATCCCTTACTGGGAATGGCTGGGCCTGGTATGAAAAATGGAACCCTCGCCGTCCTGACGGGTGCGGCCCTTCTTGTCGCGTTGCTGCTGCTGGGCATGTTCAACCTGTCCAAGCCGCGGGTGCTGGTGCTGCACAGCTCGGACCGAAGCTCCACCACCGTCGGCAAGATGGACGAAGGCATACGCCATGTCCTGGACAAAAACAGGCAGCCCTTGACTGTTCGCTGGCATTACCTCGGCATAGACCGCCTTCCCGATGAAGACCATCGCCAGGACGCCGCAAAAGAAGGCCTGCGCGCCATTGAGCAGTTCAACCCCGACCTGGTGATTGCCGTAGACGACGAAGCCCAGCAATACGTGATGCGCCGCTTCGCCGGGCAGGGCCGTCCCAGGGTGGTGTTCGCCGCCATAGACCATGAGCCCGCAGAGTACGGCTACGTGGGCGCAGCCAACGTCACCGGTGTCGCCGAGCGCCTGCCGCTGGCCGCCATGCGCGACTTGCTGCAGCACGTCAAAAAGGGCCAGCCCGTACGTGTGGCGGTGCTGGGCGACGCCGGCCCCACCAGCCAGGGTCAGCTCAGGCAGGTCGAGGCTTTCAACTGGGCGCCGCACAGCGTGGTGGCTACCCACACACTGGGCGATTTGCCCGCCTGGCAGGCTGCCACCAAGGCCATGGACGGCAAGGCCGATGTGGTGTTGGTGCTCTCGCACGGCAGTTTGCGTGCCGGGCCCGCAGCGGCCGGCGTGGTGCCCGATGCCGAGGTGATCAAGTGGCTCGAAGCCAATGCCGCGCCCTTGCCGCTGGGGGTCGATATTGAATACGTTCAGCAGGGCGGGGGGCTCAGTGTGGCGCCGTCCGCCAAGTCGATGGGGGAAATCGCTGCCGCCGACGCCCTGGCCTGGCTGAAGGCAAAACCCGCCAGTGCACCACCGCTTCCGGGCCAGGACGCGCGCTACAGCGTGGGTTTGCGCGCTGCCGCCCTGCGTGCCCGCAACATCACGCTGCCGTCGATCTACACCGAGGCCGCGCGGCTGGAGCAACTCTACTACCCCTGATACCCGCTATTACCGAGGCGTAATGGGTTCCAGCCCGGTTTTCCGGATGACGGGCGCGGCCGCCGCAGTGGTAAAGAAACGAATCAATGCACGTGCGGCATCCTGCTCGACAGCATCGGTGGCAATGCCCGCTGAAAACACGGTGACGCGCTGTACTTCATCCGGCAGTGGCCCCACGTAGTCGATGCCCGGAACCGGAAGCAGTTCGCTGACCTGCTGGAAGCCCAGTTCGGCATCGCCGCGGGCCACCACGGTGCCCACCCGCTCGCTGAGTATTTTGGTGCTCTTGCCCGCAACCTGCGCGGAAATTCCCAGGCGCTGGAACAGCTCGGTCGAGATATAGACACCGCTCGCGCTGGCCGAGTAGGCAATGGACCGGGCGTCCAACAGCGTGCGCCTGAGCGCGTCGACCGTGCTGATGTCAGGCTTGGGCGCACCTGCGCGTACAACCATGCCGATCAGGGAGCGCACCAGGTCCACCCGGCTGCCGGCTTGCACCTTGCCCTGGCTGATGAGCGCATCCAGCGCCGGCGCCGCCAGGATCACGATGTCGGCCCGCTCCTTGCGCGCCAGCCTGTTCGGAATGGCATCCGGTGCGTCGCCCATGGAAGCGCCATACGCCGTGATGACTTTGTGCCCGGTTGCACGCTCAAAGGCCGGCACCAGCTCGTTGTAGGCGGCGGTAAAGCCGCCCGAGGTCATCACATGAATGTCGGCCGCCCACGCGGCGCCGCCGGGCCACACCAGCACGGGCAGCAGCAGCCAAAAGATCCTGCAGAACTTCAGAAGTTGTTGCATGCCATCTCCTCGTTTTCTTCGATTTGCAGCGTGGATGCGTGGCTCAGCGCACGCACTCAAACCCGTACTGCTCGGGGGTCGGCTTTGTCACCAGCCGGGCGTGCAGGCCGCGCTTCTGGCATTCCATTTCAGCGATGTCGGTGGCTTCGCCCAGTTTCGACGGGCGGGCTTTGACCACAATCAGTTTGTCATTGACGCTGACCAGTTCGGCGGCGCAGCCGGACATCAGGACGCAGGCGAGCAGGGGGAGCAGTGTTTTCATGGTTGTTTCCTTCTAAAGATAAAGACAATTTTGGCCGTCAGGGTTTTTAAGTAAAAAGCGGTTGAAACCCTTTGTGGATAAGCGCAGCCAGCTATCAATTTGGTAGCGTATTGCGGCCGCGCTTACCCCAGCCCCAGCGCTTTGTACACCCGCAGCGCGCCATAGGCATCGTTGGCCGCATAAATGATCTGCGCTTCCGTCAGCCTTTCATTGGCCCAGTTGGAGGTGGCGGCCTTCTTGGACTTGAGGAAGCGCTTGTTGAACATCACGGCCACGGCGCCGCGCACACCCATGTCCTTGCGGTAGCCGCGCTCGCGGAACACCACGTTCAGGTCCAGCACGCCCTGCAGGTCTGTGCCCAGCTTGCGGATGATGCGGCGCTGGTCGTCCCCCAGGCCGAAGCCGGCCTTGATGATGGCGGGCGAGCTCAGCAGCAGCCCGACCACGCGGCGGCATTCGGCGTCTTCGAGCTGGAAGATCCAGGCCTTGTCGAGCGCCGAAAGCTGCACGATGTGCGGCCCTTCAGAGGCCTCGTTTTTGGCAAAGGTCGGTTTCGACTCGGTGTCAAAGCCCAGCACCGTGGCGCCAGCCAGGGCCTGCAGCGCTGCGGCGGCCTGGGCCGGTGTCGCCACCACCTGGATCTGTCCCAGGCTCAACCGGTCAAACGGCTCCAGCAGGGCAATTTCTTCTTTTCCGGGGGTTGGGTGACGCTCTGTCATGGGTATTGGGGCATAAGTGGGCAAAAAACAGGGCTGCGGCAAGGTCTGTGCAAGGCTAGAGCTTACAGTCAGGGTTAACGCATTACACCGGACAGCCCCCGACCGCCCTCACTCACCCACACCATGGCAGCAGCACAAAGCATCACCACCGAGCAATACAAGCTCTTTCCGTCGCCGCGCAACCGGCACCGTACGATTTTTCTGCACCAGGTGTTTGTGCCGCACTCCTTCATGCTGATCGACATGGAAAGCTACGGGCTCAAGGGCAAATACAGCCTGTTCGGCGCCTGCCGCCTCGCCGACATGCGCATGGGGCAATTGGTGACGCTGGAGCTGCCCGAAGACGAGGCGACCTTCAACGCGAAGTTTGTGCCGGACTGACACGAGCCGTGCATTCAGCCCGATTTACCGGATGCCGCTGACGCCGCGCAGCATTTCATGCACGTCATGCGTCATTACCGCCAGAAACGCCGCCAGGGCCAGGTAATAAAAGCCGTATTCAAAGCGCGTGGCCGCACTGGTGGCGTAATAGGTTTTCGCCTCTTCGCTGTCTGATTTGTAGCGTATGGCCTTCAGCAGCTGCGGCCCGGCCAGCAGCGCCATCAGGATCAGCATGGGGCTGGGCCGCCAGAAGAACAGGCCCACCAGCACCGGCACCCCCAGAAACCAGATGCGCGGCGACAGCACCGCGGTGATGCGGCCTCCGTCAAACGGCGACAGCGGAATCAGGTTGAAGAGGTTCAGGAAAAAGCCGGAATAGGCAATCGCCAGCAGCAGATTGCTGTCCTGGTCGCGCGCCAGAAAATAGCAGGCCAGCGCGCCTATCGTGCCCAGCAGCGGGCCGCCCAGGCCTACATACGCTTCGGTTTCGGCGTCATGCGGCATGTCCTTGAGCTCTACCCAGGCGCCCACAAACGGAATGAAGGTGGGCGCGCCCACATTGAGGCCGCGCTGCCGCGCCGCAATGTAGTGGCCCATTTCATGCACAAACAGCAGCGCCACAAAACCCACCGCGTAGCGCCAGCCGAACAACAGCGCGTAGGCAAACACCGAAATCAGCATGCTGCCGCCCGTGAGCAGCAACTTGCCGAACTTGGCGCCGGTGAAAAGCAGCAGCAGGAGTTTCGTCACGCGAAGGTGCTTTTCAGGCGGTGGGCGGTGCGGGAGGTTTTGCCGGGGTGGTTGGCGCGTTTGCCGCACTGCCGAATGCGGCAGGAACCGTCTCCTGCTCGGCGGCCGCGACCGGCATGGGCGCTGCAGCCGGTTTGCGCTTGAAGTATTTCAGGAACACCGCGCCAAACCCCGCCACGGCCAGAAAGATCACCTTGGCAAATTTGGCAAAAAAGAGCGCGGCGACGGCGAAGAAGCCGAGTTTTTTCGCGGCCACGCCCAGCACCAGCGCGGCCAGGCCGTATTCGGCCACCTTGTCGGTTTTGGAATTGAAATCGGCGTAGCGTTTGCCGTCGTTGTATTGCAGGGCCGACAGCAGCTCCGCGGCGACGGGTTTGTCTTTCGGCAAATCATTCAGCGCCGTCACCAGGTTCAGGCTGAAGTAACCTTCACGCCCCAGCGCATAGGTGTTGTAGTTCACCCCTTGCGCGGCATCGGGCGCTGCGCCGCGGTCCTTGCTGGACATGGCCCACACCAGCCGGTGGGTGGCGGCGTTGTAGGCCGGTTTTTCGGCCCAGCCGACAATTTCCATTTCAGGAAAACCCATCTTCTTGCGTTCGCTGTTCGAGGCCTCTGTGCCTTCGCGGTAGCTTTTGAGAAGGTCGTCGGCGTTCCAGTCCTTGGCGTCGTCGTCTTTCACGTAGCCTGCGGACTCAAAGCGCACCGTGACAAACCAGGAGTCGTTGGCCGCCGGAAACACCAGGCCCTGCAGCCGCGAATCCTTGCCGGGGTTGCCCATGGCATTGAGAAGCCTGGCGGCCTGCGGCTGCGGCACAAAAATGCGGCCGGCCGGCAGCTTCAGCACCGCCTGGTCGGCCAGGGCAATATCCTGCGGGCCTTCCTTGGCTGCTGTACGGGCTTCTGCCCAGATTTTTTCGGCTTCGTCTTTTGTCATCGGCTGCGCCATGGCAGCACCGCAAGACAGCACAACCGCCAGCGCACAGATGCGCGTCCACAAATGGTTCATCAAGTCCTCCCTGTTGGAATAAATTTCCGGATATTCTGACACGGGCTTTGGGGGAACCGGCGGCTGTTTGATCTGGATCAACAGCGCCCCTGATCGCCTCCCTATAGTCAAACTGGCTGCACGGTGTCCGGTTGGCTCTTCCCGGCGCTTCCTGGCGCTTCCCGGTTGTTGCCGGGTCGGCTGGCCGGCAGGGTGCATCCGTTAACCAGGGGAAAGATCCATGAGCATCCATCACGTCAGCTACCACAGTGGGGAATTGCCCGCGCCTCCCGCCGCTGCGGGCCTGGTTGACCTCACCATGCCGCTGGCCGGCTTCTCGCAATGCCACTTCGGTATCGTGTCCCAGCTGCAGGCTTTCGCCGAACTGCCGGCCTTGCTGGCCGCGGCGGCGCAAGCGCGCAACGTCGCTTCGCACACGCTCAGCCTCTTCAAGTACGCGGTGGCAGGCCACCATGCCGACGAAGAAAATGAGTTGTTCCCGGCGGTGTTGCGCAGTGCCGCCAAGGGGGAAGAGGCCGACAAAGTCAGCGCGATGATCAAGCGCCTGGTGGCCGAGCACCGCAAGATCGAATCGATCTGGAAAGACCTCGAACCCGCAGTGAAAGCGGCGGCAAAAAACCAGCCGGCAGAGCTGGACCTGCAAGCGGCGGAGGCGCTGGTGCAGGCCTACCTGAAACACGCGCGCTTTGAAGAGGAAGAATTCCTTCCGCTGGCCGAAACCATCCTCGGGCGCAACGGCAACCACATGGCGGCACTGGGCCTGTCGCTTCACCTCAGGCATGCGCCCATGGTGGTGGGGCATGTCTAGGCGCTTGCGTGGCTGAAATGTGTTGCACCGGAATATTCAAGCAAAAACAGGCTGTAGCCCAATAGGGTAAAGCGCAAGCAGCTATTAAAAGTATAGCGTTCCGGGTGCTGAAAATCTGCCGTGCGGCGGCCGCCTTCAGCCCTGCAGCTGCTGCGCCAGCAGTACCGCGACGTGAATCGCCTCGCGCTGCGCGCCGTCCCTGATCTGGTGGCGGCAGCTGGTGCCGTCGGCCACCACAATGGCGTCGGGCTGCTTGCGCACCGCTGGCAGCAGGCTGAGTTCGGCCATCTGCATCGACACCTCGTAGTGGTTGGCCTCGTAGCCAAAGCTTCCTGCCATGCCGCAGCAGCTTGACTCGATCAGCTCAGGTTTTGCGCCGGGAATCAGCTTGAGCACATCCATGATAGGGCTGACCGCGCCAAAAGCTTTCTGGTGGCAGTGGCCGTGCAGCAAGATGGGTTGGGCCGTCGCTTTCAGCCGGCCCTTGAGCTTGTCGAGTTTGCCGTCGGCTGCCTCGCGCGCCAGAAATTCCTCCAGCAGCAATGCATGGCGGCTGATGGTGTGCGCTGCTTCGCCCAGGCCCATCACCAGCATCTCGTCGCGCAGCGTCAGCAGGCAGGAGGGCTCTAGGCCGACGATGGCGATGCCCTTTTCGGCA
The DNA here is from genome assembly GCF_056403055.1 of Polaromonas sp. P3_A5. Lineage (NCBI taxonomy): Bacteria > Pseudomonadati > Pseudomonadota > Betaproteobacteria > Burkholderiales > Comamonadaceae > Polaromonas > Polaromonas sp. P3_A5. The sequence continues at coordinate 2,570,752 of NZ_JBFUGF010000001.1, read as the reverse complement.
AAGGGCAGCAGGGCTTCCACCACCTCGCGCGCCTTGGCTCTGGCCTTGCCTACCATGCCGCTGGCCAGGTAAGTGCGGCCGCAGCACAGGCTCTTGCCGTCGGCCTCGGTTTTCGCAGCCACATGCACCGTGTAGCCGGCGGCCTGCAGCACCTTCAGTGCAGCCAGTGCGTTTTCTGACTCAAAGTAGCCGTTGAAAGTGTCCACAAACAGCACGACCGGCCGTGCGGCGGCCAGCACTTCTTCGCGGCTGGCGGTCGTGATGCTTCCTTTCGACGCCGCGCCGGGTTTGTTCAGGCGCTTCCAGAAGGTCTGGCGCGTCCATTGCGGCAGTGTGCGGCGGGCCGACAGGCCCATCAGTTTTTCGCTCCAGGCCGCCAGCACCGGCACCTTGTCGCGCAGGTTCAGCAGCGGCGCCAGGCGGCTGGCCCAGTGGGCATAGTCGGGCAGGTACGCCACCATCTTGTCTTTGAGCGTGTAGCCGTGCTTGTGCTTGTAGTGGTGCAAAAACTCCACCTTCATTTTGGCCATGTCCACACCGGTGGGGCAGTCGCGCTTGCAACCCTTGCAGCCCACGCACAGGTCCATGGCTTCCTTTACAGCCTCGCTGGTGAAGGCGTCTTCGGCCTTCATCCCGTCGAGCTGCCCGCTCAATGCCAGGCGCAGTGTGTTGGCGCGTCCGCGCGTCAGGTGCTGCTCGTCGCGTGTCACGCGGTAGCTGGGGCACATGGTGCCGGCATCAAACTTCCGGCAATGGCCGTTGTTGTTGCACATCTCCACGGCCTTGGCAAAGCCGCGGGCCGGGTCGCCGCCGCTGCCGGGTGCGCTGGTTCTTTCGGTGGCCGGGTCGTTCTGCACGTCCCAGGCGCGCCAGTCCAGCGCGGTCTTCAGGGGAATGACACGGTAGCCCGGCGGAAACCGCATCAGCCGCGTGTCGTCCATCTTGGGCGGGTTGATCATGCGTCCGGGGCTCAGCAAGCCCGCCGGGTCCATGTATTGCTTGATGTCGGCGAAGGCCTGGCTGATCTCCGGGCCAAACTGCCACTTGATCCACTCCCCGCGGCACAGGCCGTCGCCGTGTTCGCCGCTGTAGGCACCCTTGAACTTGCGCACCAGCACGGAGGCTTCTTCGGCAATCGCGCGCATCTTGGGCGCGCCTTCACGTCGCATGTCCAGGATGGGCCGCACGTGCAGCGTGCCGACGGAGGCATGGGCATACCACGTGCCCTTGCTGCCGTACTTCCTGAAGATCTCGGTCAAGGCGTCGGTGTAGGCGGCCAGATGCTGCAGCGGCACGGCGCAGTCTTCGATAAAACTCACCGGCTTGCCGTCGCCCTTGAGGCTCATCATGATGTTGAGGCCGGCCTTGCGCACCTCCCACAGGTTTTTTTGCGGTGCGTCCTCGGTCATCTCCACCACCGAGTCGGGCAGCAGCAGGTCGCCCATCAACTCGCCCAGGCGCTTGAGCTTGGGCAACAGCTCGGCCTTGCTGGCACCCGAAAACTCCACCAGCAAAATGGCCGCCGGATCGCCGATCAGCGCGCTGCGGATCGTCGGCGCAAAGGCCGGGTTTTGCAGCGACAGGTCAATCATCGTGCGGTCGACCAGCTCTACCGCAGTGAGCGTGCCTTCGCCGATCTTGACGATGAATTGCGCCGCATCCATGGCGCGGTAAAAGGTCGGGAAATTCACCACACCCAGCACCTTGGCCCGGGGCAGTTCGCTCAGTTGCAGCGTCAGCGACCGGGTCAGCGCCAGCGTGCCTTCGCTGCCTATGAGCAGATGCGCCAGGTTGACCGAGCCGTCGCTGGTGTAGGGCCGCTCGCTCTGCGGGTCGAAGATGTCCAGGTTGTAGCCGCCCACGCGCCGCATGACTTTGGGCCAGCGCCGCTTGATGAGGGGGTGCAGCTCCTCGGCCAGCGCACGCACGTGGCTGCCCAGCTCGCGTGCCTTGCCGCTGCTGCCGGCGTAAGCGCCCAGCTGCAGCAGGCTGCCGTCGGATGTCCAGGCTTTGGCACCCAGCACGTTGTGCACCATGTTGCCGTAGGCAATGCTGCGGCTGCCGCAGGAGTTATTGCCCGCCATGCCGCCCAGCGTGGCCTGGGCGCTGGTCGAAACATCCACCGGGTACCACAGGCCGTGTTTTTTCAGGGCGGCATTCAGGTGGTCCAGCACAATGCCGGGCTCTACCTCGGCGGTACGCTCTTGCGGGTTCACCGCCAGGATGTTGCGCACATGCTTGGCGTAGTCGATGACAAGGCCGGTGCCCACGGTTTGCCCGCACTGGCTGGTGCCGCCGCCGCGCGGCACGATGGGCACCTGCATGTCGCGGCAGATGTCCAGCGCGGCCTTCACGTCGTCTGCCGTGCGCGGCACAAACACGCCCACAGGCATGACCTGGTAGATGGAGGCGTCGGTGGCGTAACGGCCCCGGTCGGCCGGCGAAAACAGCACTTCGCCCTGTGTTTCGGCGGCCAGCCGTGCCGCAAGCCTGCCGGCAACTTCATTGCTGATGCGGGCCACGTTGTCGTAGGCGTGGGCCGCGGCCTGCCGGGATATCTTGAGTGGAAGGGGGGCGTTCATCGCGGGCGATCCGGGTTTTGTGTGGGTGTTGAGGCCCGGCCCTGAAGCCAGGCAAAGGTCACGTTGCAGGTCACGCCCTGGAAGGCGTGCTGGCGGGCGCCGCCGCGGCGCGCAGTTGCTGGACCACGACTTCGCGCTTGCTGGCCAGGTGGCCCAGCAGCACCTTGCGCATGGCGGCGGTGTCGCGCGCAGCCAGTGCGTCAATCATCAGCTCGTGTTCATTCACGGCTGACTTCCATTTTTCTTCGTCCTGGTTGGAGCGAAAGCGCAGCGCCTGCAGGCGCGCGTTGACCTGCCGGTAGGTGGTGGTGAGCACCGGGTTCTTCGCGGCCGCGTTGATGGCGCTGTGAATGGCGGAGTTGAGCCGGTAGTAGTTGGGCAGGTCGCGGCGCGTGTAGGCGGCCATCATTTCAAAGTGCATGGCCTTGATTTCGGCCAGCTCATCGTCGGTGATGCGCTGGGCGGCCAGTTCGCCCGATTGCGCCTCCAGCCCGGCCATGACCTCAAAGGTATTCAGCACGTCGGCTTCGGTGAGTTCCACCGCTATCGCACCGCGGTTGGGCAAGAGCTCGACCAGGCCCTCTGCGGCCAGCATCTTGATGGCCTCGCGCAGCGGTGTGCGCGAGACGTTCAAAACTTCGCTGAGTTCGCGCTCATTGAGCTTGGCGCCCGGGTGGATGCGGTTTTCAACCAGCATCTGGCGCAGGCGGTGCGCCACCTGTTCGTGAAGGGCAGCGCGGGGGATGGGAATGATTTCGGCGGCCATAAGCAAATTTTGTATGCAAAAAACAGGGGTGTCAAATCAATTTGTAACCCTTTGCTCTATTGACAAATGAATTTTGTATGCAAAAAATAGCGTCCTACTTCTGGAGTTTTTCGCCATGTTGACGCTTGACTTTCACCCCACCGGACGTCATTTTCTGCAAATTCCCGGCCCTTCGCCGGTGCCTGACCGCGTCCTGCGGGCCATGAGCCTGCCCACCATCGACCACCGCGGCCCCGAATTCGCGGCGCTGGGCCTCAAGGTGCTGGCCGACATCAAGAAGATCTTCCAGACCCAACAACCCGTCATCATTTACCCGGCCTCCGGTACCGGCGCCTGGGAAGCTGCACTTTCCAATACGCTGAATGCGGGTGACCATGTGCTGATGTACGAAACCGGCCATTTCGCCGCGCTGTGGCAAAAGCTGGCTGCGCGCCTGGGCCTCAAAACCGAAGTCATCGGCTACCCCGGCGCCGACGTCTGGCGCCATGGTGTCCAGGCCCATCTGATTGAAGAGCGCCTGAAGGCCGACACCCAGCACAGCATCAAGGCTGTCTGCGTGGTGCACAACGAAACTTCCACCGGCGTGACCAGCAACATTGCCGCCGTGCGCAAGGCGATTGACGCCGCCAGACATCCGGCCCTGCTGCTGGTTGACACCATTTCGGGCCTGGCTTCGGCCGACTACCGCCACGACGAGTGGGGCGTTGACGTCAGCATCAGCGGCTCGCAGAAAGGCCTGATGCTGCCGCCCGGCATCAGCTTCAACGCCGTGTCGGCCAAGGCCATCGAAGCCAGCAAAAAGGCCACGCTGCCCAAAGCCTTCTGGGCCTGGGATGAAATCATCGAGATGAACAAGACCGGCTACTGGCCGTCCACCCCCAACACCAACCTGCTGTACGCCCTCAGCGAAGCCTGCGACATGCTGCTGGAGCACGGCCTGGAAACCGTGTTTGCGCGCCACCAGCGCTGGGCTGTCGGCGTGCGTGCGGCGGTCAAGGCCTGGGGCCTGCAGATCCAGTGCGCCGATGCGGCCGTGTATTCGCCGGTGCTGACCGGCGTCATGACACCTGAAGGCATCGACGCCGACGCAGTGCGCAAGATCATTTACGAACGCTTTGACTGCTCACTGGGCACCGGCCTGGGCAAGGTCAAAGGCAAGATGTTCCGCATCGGCCACCTGGGCGACTGCAACGACCTCACGCTGATGGCGGCGCTGAGCGGCTGTGAAATGGGTCTGAAACTTGCGGGCGTCAAACTCGCGGGATCGGGTGTGCAAGCCGCCATGGACCACTTTTCCAGCCATGCGGCTGTGGTGCCGCAGCGCAAGGCAGCCTGATCACCCGCTGCGCACGACCGCAGGGTGTTACGTCAAACGGTCATCAAAATTCCATAAATTACCGAATCAAAAAGGGAAACCATGCAACGCAGAACCTTTATCAGCGCGACGGCGGCCACAGCCGCCATGGTGGCGTCACCCATGCTCAGGGCGCAAACGCTGCCCAGTGGGCCGGTGCGCATTGTGGTGGGTTTCCCGCCCGGCGGCGGCACCGACGCGCTGGCGCGCGTGGTGGGCCAGAAGCTGTCCACCATGTGGAACACCTCGGTCATCATTGAAAACAAGAGTGGCGCGGCCGGCGTGATTGCCGCCGACTACGTGGCCAAGCAGGCCGGTGACGGCAACACCTTGCTGATGGCCCACATCAACAGCCACGCGCTGGCGCCAGCACTGGGCATCAAGCTCGGCTACGACGCTGATCGCGACTTCGTGCCCATCAGCATGGTCGGCGTCACGCCCAACATGCTCATCTGCAATGCCGACCAGCCCGCCAAAACCGTGAAGGACCTGGTGGCCTTGTGCAAGGCCAAACCCGGCCAGATCAGCTTTGCTTCTGCGGGCGGTGGTTCGGCCCAGCACTTTGCACTGGAAATGTTCAAGCTTCAGGCAAAGATTTTTGCGCTGCACATTCCTTATCGCGGCTCCGGCCCGGCGCTGGTCGATCTGATCGGCGGGCAGGTCAACTACTGCTTTGAAACCATGACCTCGGCCACGCCGCATGTCAAAAGCGGCAAGGCCATCGCGCTGGCGCAAACGCGCCTCAAGCGCGCCAAAGGCCATCCCAATGTGCCCACCATGGCCGAGTCCGGTTTCCCGGGTTTCGAAGCCACCGTGTGGTACGGCCTCATGGGCCCTTCAAAGATGCCGCCGGCCATGGTCCAACGCATGAACGAAGACGTCAACAAGGTACTGGCCATGTCTGACGTGCAGGAAAAGATGGACCAGTATGGCGCCGAAGACGGCGGCGGCAGCACCGAAAAATTTGCGGCCTTCATCAAGATGGAGCAAAAGAAGTGGGCGCAGGTGGCCCAGCAGGCCAAGGTCAGGGTCGACGCCTGACATACACCGCGCACCGGAAGCACAAGCCGGCCTTGGGCCGGCTTTTTTATTGACACCAATTTTTTCACAAGAGGGTAGGGATTCGTTTCATGAAAGTTGTTAATTTTTCAAAGGGCGGCCGTTTTCTGGCCGCTTTTTTTCTGGGTCTGGCCGCCTCGGCCGCTTCGGCCGACATCGTGCTCGGCCACTCGGGTGACCTCTCTGGCAATAGCGCCGCACTGACGACCGACTATGTGCGCGGCATGAACGCGTACTTTGATGACATCAACAAAAAAGGCGGCGTTCGCGGCGAGAAGATCAAACTCGTCAGCTTGGACGACGGCTTTAATCCCGACAAGACGGCCGAGAACACCAAGGCCCTGATCGAAACCCAGAACGCCGTAGCGCTGGTGGGCTATCGCGGCACGGCCAACATGCTGAAGATTGTGCCCCTGGTGCAGGCGGCCGGCATTGCGGAGATCGGCAACACCAGCGGCGCAAAGTCGCTGCGTGAACCGTATGTGTCCAACCTGTTCCACGTGCGCGCCAGCACCACCGACGAGATCGAAGCGGCGGTCAACCACGCGTGGACCATCGGCATCAAGAAAATCGGCGTGATGTACCAGGACGACGCTTTCGGCAAGGAAGGCCTGGAAGCCCTGAACGCCGCCATGCAAAAGCGCGGCGCAACGGCTGCTGCCGTGGCCCCGGTGCCGCGCGGCACGGTTGACGTTGCCAAAGCTGCCGAGGTGATTGCCGCGGCGCAGCCGCAAGCCGTGATTTTGATCGGGCAGGCCAAGCCCAATGCGGCGTTCATCCAGGCTTTTCGCGCCAAGGGCGTGACCGCCCAGTTCATGGTGCTCAGCGTGTCGTCCGGGCTGCATGCCGAGCTCAAGGATGCGGCAGCCGGCGTGATTGCCTCGCAGGTCGTGCCTTACCCGTTTACCGAGCTGGGCAACGCCGTCGTGCGTGAATACCAGACCGTCATCTCGTCCAACGGCGACAAGAAATTCAGCTACAACAGCATGGAAGGTTTCCTGAACGCCAAGCTGGTGGTGCGCGCGCTGCAAAAAACGCCGGCGCCGGTCACGCGCGCCAAACTCATCAGCACGCTCGAAACATTCACCAATGAAGACCTGGGCGGCTTTGCGTTGACTTACAGCAAGCAAAGCAATCTGGGTTCGCGCTTCGTGAATCTGACAATGATTCGCGCCGACGGCACCTTCGCCCGTTAGGCGCTTTCTTTACGCCGCCGGCGGCGGCGTCTTCGGTTCAAAGTCGCACCACGGTGCCACCGCGCATTGCCAGCACTGGGGCTTGCGCGCAATGCACACATAGCGTCCGTGCAGTATCAGCCAGTGGTGCGCATCCACCATGTATTCGGCAGGCACGCGCTTGAGCAGGCCCAGCTCGACTTCCAGCGGGTTTTTGCCGGGCGCCAGGCCTGTGCGGTTGCTCACGCGAAAGATGTGCGTGTCCACCGCCATCGTGGCCTCGCCAAATGCCGAGTTCAGCACCACGTTGGCCGTCTTGCGGCCTACGCCGGGCAGGGCCTGCAGTGCTTCGCGGCTGCGCGGTACTTTGCCGCCATGCTGCTCTACCAGAATCTGGCACGCTGCCAGCAGGTTTTTGGCCTTGGTCCGGTACAGCCCGATGGTGCGGATGTAAGACTCCAGGCGTTCCAGCCCCAGGTCAATGATGGCCTGCGGCGTGTTGGCCACCGGAAAAAGCTTGCGCGTCGCCTTGTTCACACCCACGTCGGTGGCCTGCGCGCTCAACAGCACGGCGGCCAGCAGCTCAAACACGCTGGTGTATTCCAGCTCGGTCACAGGCATCGGGTTGGCCGCCTTCAGCGTGGCAAAAAATGGGGCGATGTCTTCTTTTTTCATGCCTCGCAGTGTATCGGCGCGCGAAGGCCGGCGCGCGCAAACACCTGTCCGTGCAGCAAGATGCCGATAAACAAAAACGGGAAAATGGGGAAATGGGAAAATGGGGAAATGGGGAAATGGGGCAGGGCGCTCAGGCCGCCATGCGCGGCACGTCCCACACCGAGCTGGACGGCGCACCGGCCCGGTCCAGCTGGTCGCGCATCGTCTGCCATATGGCGTTGCAGTTGTCGGGCGTGGCAACGCCCCCGACGACATACTCCAGCTGCGCAGCCTTTGCCATCTCCTGCATGCGCTGGTGGGTCGCGGTGTCGCGGGCAACCCCCACCAGCACCGGCTTCGCAGGCAGGCCGTCGCAGGCGGCGATCATGCGGTCCATCAGCGCATTGTCAAACTTGGCCGCGCCGCAAAAGAGCATCACAAAATGCGGCCACTCCGGAAGGAAAGCCCGGCGAAGCCCGTGCGTCAGGCCGTTGCGCGCCACGGCAATCAGCCGGCATGGGTAGCCGCCTTCCATGAAGTCGACATACTCGCTGCTGCCGTCAAAGTCTGTCTCGCCGGCAAAGCGCCGTTTTGCGACCACCCCGCCCGTCTTTTGGGCCAGCCAGCCCACCATGTCGAAAGCCTCGGTGCCGCTGGCCGAGCAGATGCCCATGCGGTGAAAGGCTTCGGGGTCTGCGAGTGCCTGCGCCTGGGCAAGTTGCATGGGTGCCGACAGGCGGCGAAGCACCGAGGAGGGCGAATACTGTTTGCCCTTTTCAAGTTGCTCCCGCAGGGCCATGACCCGGCGGCCGAAATAAACCGCCGACTCGGTGGCCTGCGACATCGCCATGGACCACGGTGTCGGCAAAAGCCGCCGCCCCTTGCTGGTGTGCAATGTATGGGGTGAATGGTGGCGCGGGTCGTGTTGCACAACATGCTGCAGCAAGTCCCGCACTGCCGCCGAAGGCCCTTCGACCCAATGCACAAACCAGCCGCTTTGGTAATGCAGCACTACGTGCAGACCGAGGGGCGTGTTGTGGCGCAGCGACTCCGTGCGGATGTTTTCCATCTGCGCGAAGATGCCTTCCCGCATGTTGCACATGCTCGCCGTCACCACGCGCTCAACCTCCGTCTCTCCTGGAGCGGCGACATATGGCGCTACGTTGGGCGCCGTGTCCGGCGCTGCGTTGTTGGTCATGAATGCATCCTGCCTTACAACCGAAACGCACGTCAATCCTTTGGCATTGAAACCAAATGTGAACGAGACAGAAGTAGTAGTCCGGAGAGCCATGGTCCTACACAGGGGACCCAAATGGGTACGTGGTGACGCAGTTACCATGCAAGCCTTCCCGGCAACAGGCCGTGACAGCCAGGCCTGCTACGGGTGACTACTGTTGCCCGCAAACCATGAACTCACCTAGCATCACCCGCATGATCCCCATGAAACTTCACACACCTTTGCGTATTCTGGTTGCCGCGTTCACGGCAGTGTTGCTGGCCAGTTGTGCCGCAGCGCCCGGCGCTACCGCGCCATCGCAAGCCGCTGCACCGCGGCCCAAACTCGTTGTCTTCCTGGTGGTGGACGGGCTGCCGCAGCGCCAGGTGCTGGACTACCGCGACCAGCTCGCGCCCGATGGCCTGGCACGCTTCCTTGACCGCGGCGCCTGGTTCGCCAACGCGCATTACGGCCATGCTTTCACCGTCACCGCGGCCGGCCACGCCACCATGCTCACAGGCGCTTATCCGCATCGCACCGGCATCATCGGCAACGACTGGCGCGACCCCATCACCGCAGAGCCGGTGTACTGCACCGGTGACACCACGGCCACTTACATCGACCACCAGACCAATGCACTCGACGGCACAAGCCCCAAGAACCTCAAGGTGGAAACGGTGGGCGACGTGCTGCGGCGGGTAGACAGCCGCTCAAAAGTGATCGGCATCTCCGGCAAAGACCGCGGCGCCATCCTGCCCGCCGGCAAAACCGGCACGGCCTATATGTACATGGGTGCCACAGGGCAGTTTGCGTCCAGCACGCACTACATGGCCGCGCATCCGGGCTGGGTCAATGCCTTTAACGGCCAGAAGCTGGCCGACCGTTACTTCAAGACCGAATGGAAAGCCCTGCTGCCCGAGGCCGCCTATGCGCGCTCTGTGCCCGACCAGCAAAAATGGTTTGGCCCCGCCGGCGGCGGTTTGCCAGCCATGTACGGCGCGCCCGACGACACGGCGCCCGGACCGCGGTTTTACAGCTCGCTGCTGCGTGGTCCTTTTGTCGATGCCATGTCGCTGGAGTTTGCCCGCGCGGCCATTGCCGGCGAGCAGCTGGGGCAGGACGACATTCCCGACATCCTGTCGGTCAGCCTGTCGGGCCACGACTACGTGAACCACGCCTACAGCGCCGAGTCACGGCTGTCGCACGACCACCTGCTGCAACTCGACCGCATGCTGCAGGCCTTCTTCCAGGACCTGGACGCCCGCGTCGGCAAAGACAACTACCTCGTCATGCTGACGGCCGACCACGGCTTCATGCCGTCACCTGACTACCTCGCCAGCCAGGGCCGTGAGGCCGGTCGCGTCAACAGCAGTCAGGTGCTGTGGCGCGTCAACACCGGCCTGGAAAAACGGTTTGGCGAAGGCAAATGGACGGCGGGATTCTCCGGCTCCAGCTTGCTGTTCGACAAAAAACTCATCGCGCAAAAGCAGGCAGACCCGAATGCCCTGGCAGAAGAAGCCCGCACGCTGCTGCTGGCAGAGCCCGGCTTTGCTGCGGCCTATACCCGTCGCGAACTGGCAAGCGCAAGCCGTGCCGGTGCGCCATTTTTCGATCAGATCCGAAAATCCTGGCACGCCGATGTATCGGGCGACGTGCAGTATTCACTCAAGCCCGGCTGGATGTTCGGCAACACGGTCGCCACCCACGGCTCACCGCATCCGTATGACACGCAAGTGCCCATCCTGATGTACGGCCCCGCCTGGATAAAGCCCGGCCGCATCGATGCGCGGGTGGAAGTGGTGGACATCGCGCCCACGCTGTCGCGCCTGCTGCGCATTGCGCCGCCTTCCGCGGCCGAGGGCAAGTTGTTGCCGCTACAGGGGCTGTAGGGCCCCAGGCCCGGCTTTAAAAACCAGTCGCCGGCGCTACAGCGCCCGCACGGGCACGCAGAGCCAGCAACTGAAGGTGCCGGTCTTCGGGTCCATCACGAAGTCTTCTTCATACAGCTCCAGGGCCGGCTTGTTCTCTGGCTGGTAGCCGCTTTGCGGCAGCCACTCGGCGAACATGTGCGTCCAGGCTTCGTGCACTTCGTTGCCCGGCTTGCCGGTAAAACGGCCGCAGGCATAACGCCCGCCGCCAAAGTTTTGCACGCCTGTCTCGCCTTGCGGTTTGAAAGCCTCGTTCACCTCAATGCATGCGTCGTAGCGGCATTTTTCGGCCGGCGTGATCTCGGGGTTGTCCTGGCTGATGCCGTACATCCTGGGGCGCGGGTTCATGTGGCCGTGCTGGCCGCACCAGGCGACAAAGCGTTGCCACAGCTGCGCCACGCCGTCGCCGTAAGGGCCGGTGTTGCGCATGTAAGCCAGGCGCATGGCAGGAATGGTCTTCAGTTCAATGTGCATGCTCAAACCTCTTTCAGATAAAACCGGCCCCACGGGCCAGAGGGTTCTATCTTTAAACAATGCCATGAGGGAGTCTTGATTCATCTTGTGATTGCCTTGATGAATCTTGCTAAGTTCACGCTGCTGGCGCGCTGCCCAGTCGCGCCAGCCGCCGCGCCGCCAGGCCGTGGGCGTTGTGCCGAAATGGGCGCGAAAGGCACGGCTGAAAACCTCGGCCGACGCAAAGCCCGTGTCGAGCGCGATTTGTAGCGCGGTCTGCGGTGTAAAAATGAGTTGCTGGGCTGCCGACTCCAGCCGCAGGCGGCGCACGCAGTCAGCCAGGGTTTCACCCGTGACCGCCTGAAACACGCGGTGAAAGTGCCAGGGCGAAAAGTGAGCCACATCGGCCAGCGCTTGCAAGTCCAGCGTGCCGGCCAGATTGGCGCTGACGTGGTCTACCACCCGGTTGATGCGGGCGATATAAGTGCGGCGGGCCGCGGGGTCAAGGCCGGGCTCCGTCATGGAAGTTCAGCCACAAACTTTTCAGCCTGCGCCAACATGCCGCGGCGTATGGCCGTGAACACCGCCTTGGGGAAATCTGCCGGCAGCTGCGCGGCCACGCGCTCCAGCGCGTACGGCACCTGCAGCACCAGCGCCACCATCTGGTCGAAGGCGCCCGGCACACCGCTTTGCCGCGCCAGCGCTTCCCAGTGGCGGGTGCGGATTTCGTGCAAATGGTAGTGCGCGTTTTTGCTGCGCAAGGCCATGGCCAGTTTGGCGCGGCGTGGGCTGATCTGGTTGGGCCCGTTGCCGATGATGGGCCAGGCCGACAGCACGTCGTACAGCGGCGTCATGCGAAAGCTGCCGCCGCGCTCCAGAAAGATCGAAAAATTCTTGGCATGGCCGTCAGTGGCGGCCATGATCCAGAAGGCCAGCTGGACCTGCGCGAAATGCAGAAGATCGGCGCGGGCATTGCTGCTTCCGCTCAGCAAGTCCAGCCCTGTGCGAATGCCTGGGCCGCCGTCGCTTTCATACTTGAGGTCACCGGGCGTCCCGGTGGCTTGGCAGAAATCCTCTTGCGGCAGGCGGGCGATCCATTGGCCGCCGTCCATCCGGCGCCTGTCAAAGCGCTCCACGATCAGCACCTTGCGCCGGCCGAAGCGGCCCATTTGTGTGGGCGCGACCTCAAACCCCAGTTCACCCAGCAGGGCGGCGCAGAGCCATTCGTTTTCCACCGAGTCCGACATGTCGGCGCGCATATTGCCGACCAGGCCCAGCGGTAGTTTGAAGATGTGCGTGGTGGGTGTAGAGCCCGACGGCAGGTGCCAACGCTGGCCAATGCGCAGCAGCGCTGTCTTTTCCTGAGCGCCGGCAATGGATATCCGGAAATCGTCCGCCAGCGAGGCGCCTTCCACACCGTCCCCGGTTACGTCACCCAGCAGCGTCTCCACCTGGCTGTCGGTCAGTGCCGTGCTGTCGATGCGGTCGTGCGGCGGTGGCCGCTGGCCCTGTGGCAGCAGCTGCAGCGCGCCCACGCAATCCCGGCCGATGGCTGCCAGCAGGTCGGCCGCGCGGATTGAAGAAGTCCCAAAGCGGCGGCGCAGCCGTTCGCGGATGCGGCTGCTGTCGGGTAACAGGTTGTCAAAGTAGTGCTCTACCTTGGGGCCCATCACATCGCCGCCCCCGGCCGGCATGGGCAGTGAAACCGACAGCGGCCGCGCATGGGGCGACTGCGGCCAGCTTTGGTCATAACGAAAACCCGGCGTGCCGGTTCGCGTCCAGAACCACAGGCCCACATGCTGGCCGTTCATCCACACGTCAAGATCGGCAAATGCCATGGGCCACCTTTTTAAACTGTTTCGTCATGCTTTCCCAAGCGCTTTCCCCGGTTACCAATCGGCTGTGGGGCTGTTCGCGGTGGGGGCGGGTGGGGTGTCAGTCTCGGCATACCGCCGCAAGTCTGCCAGCAGCAGTCGCGCGTCCAGCGCATGCAGCACCTGAAGCAACTGGTCGAGGCTCACCGCACCGGGGTTTTTTTCAATATCGGCCATGCGGACCTGCTTGACGCCTATGCGCTCACCCAACGCGGTCTGCGTCAACCCGCGTGCTTTTCGCAGCGATTTCAAATGCACTGACAGCTGTGCTGATGTCTGAACGGGAAAGGTTTGAAGCGTGCTCATGGATACCGCCTTTGAGTGATATCTGCATAATATCGTTTTTAGGCAATATTGTCAAAATATCGCTCAAGGGCGATCAAATGGCCAGGCTTGTACCGTCCCCGCCAGCATCCGTGTTTTGCGAAGCCTGTGGCCTGTCAACAGTCCCTAGGTCGCCTTGCGTATGGTGCCCTGCGCCGCCGCGCACAAGGTACGCTCTTGCCCGCGCAGCACAAAAATATCGCATCGGCATACCGCCTGGGTCTTGCCACTGCCCACCACCGTGGCTACGGCCAGCAGGCGGTCGGCATCTTTGGCCGGCCGCAGGTAGTTGATCTTGAACTCTGACGTGACAGAGTCGCCCAGTACCGAGCCGCCCGCAAACGTCAGTGCGTTGTCCGCCAAATAGGACAATACACCGCCATGCACAAAGCCGTGCTGTTGCAAGAGGCCGGGCACCACAGGCACCGACAGCTCCGCGCCGCCGGGCGCAAAGGCATCCAGCTGCGCGTTCAGCATCGCGCTGAAGGGCTGTTGGCCCAGCACCTGACGGCCCCAGGCCAGCAAGTCAGCGGGCATGCTGGCTGCGCGAAAACGGCGGGGTCAAGCGCCTGCCGCCCGACACCAGCCAGCGCAGCAGGCGTATGTAGGCCGGCCAGGGCACCTGCCGTGGCTCGTTGCCCAGCGAGAGCTGCGCCTGCGACAGCACGTCTTCCACGCAAACATCGTGCAGGGGGCCAATCACCAGCGGCCACAAGAGCAGGCCAGTGCCGCGTGTGTTCATCTCAATGCGGTGCTCCAGCACGCAATGCGCAGGCGTGGCCTCAAGCACCTCAAAGCCGTGCCAGCCGTCAAACCCCGCCGGTGCGGTCAGGCGAAACCGCACAGACTGCCCCGGTGTGTAGGCCTCCACCACATAGCGGATGGGCCCGTGCCCACCGATGGCGCCCACGGCCAGCGGCTTGTCGAACTTCAGGCGCGGCCAGACCTTGCCGGGCCACAAGGCATCGGCCGGCGAGCCCAGCGAATCAATCAGCGCGCCCACCTGCTCCGGGCTGGCGTGCAGCAGACGTTGATGAACATTGACGACTTTCATGCAGCTACTCCTTGTTGAAATCGGGAAGGTGTTTCAGGGGGCCATGGCCATCCAGGCCGCGTGTTCCAGTGCGGCCCTCACTTTGGGTGTGACGGCCGGGGTGGGCTGGCTGACCCAGCCCTGCGTAAGCGACATCGCCGGTGAAAACATCAGCGCCATCCACAGGTGAAAAGGCATGGCCCGCATCTCGCCGGCCTCCACCTGCTGCGCCACCCAGGCCCTCAGCGTGGCAAAGGCCTGCTCATTGGCCGCGTCGATCTCGGCGCCGCCTGCCATGTCGCCGCCGCGCCGCAGCGTGTGCAGCAGCCGTGCCTGGTCGGGGTGTTGCAGCACCCACTGGATGTACGCGCGCATCAGGCCCTTGACGCCGGCCTGGGCAGAGGCCTTGCCGCTGATGGGCTGCATCAGCGCCCCATGGAAATCGCGCAGCGTGTGCGCATACAGCGCATCGGCCAGTTGTGCCTTGGTGGGAAAGTGGTGGTACAGGCTGCCGTTGCTCACGCCCGCCTCCTGGCGAACCATGTCCATCGACGCGGCCGTGAAGCCGTGCGCCAGGAACACCTTGGTGGCGGCGTCCAGCAGGCGCTCCCGGGTGGAGAGGGCGGCAGCGGCAGGGGGTGTGGCAGAACTCATGACTAGAGTATTACTCTAGATTGATACTCTGTCAACTTCCCTGCGACCGCAGGGCAACCGGCAGGCCAGGCCGCAGGAAACCTGCGCGCAAATTGGCGACAATACAAAACAGAAAGCGAGACCCCCATGCCACTGCAATTTGCCGACCGCCTCAACAACGTTGAAACTTCCGCCATCCGCGAACTCTTTAAATTGCTGGGCAAGCCCGGCATCGTCAGCTTTGCCGGCGGCTTTCCGGACCCCGCCATGTTCGACGTGGCCGGCATCCAGGAGGCCAGCAACAAGGCCCTGAACGAAGAGCCCGGCGGCACGCTGCAATACGGCGCCACCGAAGGCTACGGCCCGCTGCGCGAACAGCTCGCCGCCTTCATGGCCACCAAGGGCGCCAAAGACGTCGCCCCCGAAAACCTCATCGTCACCACCGGCAGCCAGCAGGCGCTTGATTTGCTCGGCAAAACCATGATCTCCCCCGGCGACAAGGTCATCGTCGAAGGTCCCACCTTCCTGGCCACCATCCAGTGTTTTCGCCTGTACGGCGCAGAACTCATCAGCGCACCGATTGATGCCAACGGCGTCAAAACCGACGAGCTCGAACAACTCATCGCCCAGCACAAGCCCAAGTTTGTGTATTTGATTCCCACCTTCGGCAACCCCAGCGGCGCACTGCTCAACCTCGAGCGCCGCAAGAAGGTGCTGGAGATGGCCGTTAAATACCAGACGCTGATCGTCGAAGACGACCCGTATGGCGACCTTTACTTCGGCGAGGCACCACCACCCTCACTGCTCGCCCTGAGCGCCGGCGTGCCCGGCAGCCGCGAGCTGCTGGCCCACTGCGGCTCACTCAGCAAGGTGCTGAGCCCAGGCCTGCGCGTGGGCTGGATGATCGCCCCCGCCGAGCTGCTGGCGAAAGCCACCATGTGCAAGCAGTTCAGCGACGCCCACACCAGCACCTTCGCCCAGGCCACCGCCGCGCAATACCTCAAGGCCGGCCGCATGCCCGCCACGCTGACCCATGTGCGCAAGGTATACGGCGAGCGCGCCAACGCCATGGGCGCAGCGCTCAAGCGCGAGCTCGGCGACGCGATTGAATTCACCCAGCCGCAAGGCGGCTTGTTCTTCTGGGCACGCCTGACGGGCGCAGGCGGCAAAAGCAAAGACGCCGGCGAGTTCGCCAAAAAAGCGATTGAACAGCTCGTGGCCTTTGTGCCCGGCGCGCCGTTCTACGCCAGCAACCCGGACCTGGCCACACTGCGGCTGAGCTTTGCCACCGCGGATGTGGCGAAGATTGAAGAGGGTGTGGGGCGGTTGGGCAAGGCGCTTTGATGAGATAGCCTGAGGTCAGCTGGGTGGGTTGGGCGGGGTAGATAAGCAAAAAATAGATAAGCGGTGGAGGGGAAAAAATGCGCTTCGTTAAAACATGGGCTTTGGTTTTTTTGCTTGCGAGCCAAAGCGGCTTCGTATGGGCGGGGGATGCGGTTCGGGCTTTCGCTTCGGAACTGATGCTTCATGAAAGCAAGCAGGTGATGCAGCCAGACCGCCCGCTGAAATATTCAGATCCGGAGGGTGGTGCCGCGTTGCGCGCATTGCTGGCGCCGGCAAGGGCCAAAGTCGTCATGGACGACTATTTTGTGGAATTTCCAAAAAGTATTGGCCAGCCGGACATTCCGAAACTGATCGGGCCTCTCGTCAAGCGCTATGAGAAAGCTTTCAATGCAGACCCCCGCGCGTATGAAGAGGAATACCTCGATGCCTTGAACTGGATGGTCATTCCTATCGAAGGCGCCAGCAAGGCAGCCTCCACAAACATGAAAGAAAACGCGGCAGCAGGCGGACCCGATGCGGAAGCCGCGCAAAAAATTCTTGAGACATTGCAAGGTCTTTCAGACAGCATGATGAAACTTGTTGCGCAAAGCATCAGGGACAAGGCCAACAGCGGCGTCTATAGCCCAGCGGGCAAAGCGCGTGCACTTTCCATGGCTGACCGTGTGGTTGCCACCCTGCGACCTGCGCCGTCAGCGCAAGCCCGATTCGCCCAGCAGGCACCCGCCGCGGCAGTGAGCCCCCGCGACATCGAAGAACGCTTTTCGCGCCAGTCGCTCTTGGCCCCAGATGCGCTGGAACAGTTGCAGCGCTGCAATGCTGGTCTTCCGCGGCAACGCTATGAGGAACTCGTTGAAAACACCCAAAAGGGCAAAACCGTCACCGGCTTTATGGGGCAGGCGGGCGCCTCTAAGCTGGTGGGAATCGCGGACCAGTTCTGGACCTGCATCGGCTTCAGCCCTGCCGGGCATGCCATCTTGCCGGTGGAAGTCTTGCGCAACACGGTCGTGACGGTCGGCGCCACCCGCGCCGGCCTTGTCAATTGGCGGCGCCAGTTGTTGGCGGAACTGGCCACTTACGGAAAAGCCCAGGGCCTGATTGAGCTGCGCAGCGGCAACGCCTACGCGGTGTCCTATACGCTGACTCGCGATGGCGGGGTGACCTTGTCCTACGACTCCTCGCTGTTGAAGCCAGGCAGCTACAACAGGGCCGACTACAGGGCCGTGATTTCAGAGCCGCCCATTAGCAACGTGATGACCCGCTACGTCGGGGAAAGCAAGACAAAAAGCGGCGCCACGCTTCTGGCTCCGCTGGCGCGTGCGCCGCTCACCAGCGACGGCTACATCCCGATCGTCGGAACCGCGGCTACCGCAGCGGCCAACTTTGCAGGCAGCGTATGGAAGTCGGAGGCGTTGCAGGTGCCGGGAAACATACTCCGCCTGAACCCGGACGGCGTTGCCATTTACCAGATGCCCAGGTCGTCAGACACCGGCCAGTGGAAGGTGGCTGGCAACGTCTTGCAGGTGTCTTTGAAATCTGATGTTCATTACTCGCTTGCACTCACCGAAGACGGCCGGTTTTTGCAAGGAGAGCTTCGCCGGCAAGAGCTCCCACGGCCCGTCCACATACCCGGTGTCCCTGTGATTCCCCAGGATGATGATTTCGATCCCGAACTGCGCTTCAAGATATCGCGGCTGTACCGCGAGTCTGATACCGAACAAGAAAAAGTCGTTACCGCCAGGCGAGATGCGGCAAAGCAATCTGCCGGCCTTGCTGTGCAAAAGCTGGTTGCCAGGGCCGAAGAGCAAAAGACGCAGATACTGGCCGAAACCTCCGAGCAAGAGGCCAAAGAGCAGGCCTTCGAAACCGCCCGCAGTGGCAAGCCAGAAAACACATGGCGAGTGTGTTCTGGCTCTCTGTATTCCGACCTCCTGACTGCGAAGTTCACCTCCGCGGCGACGGCTGCAGAATTTTCCGGCAAAAGCGTCGGTGAGATTTGCTATGCATGGCTGGGCACGCGCAAAGAGTGGAAGGCCACCATTCTTCAGCAGGGGTGCAACGGCCGTTGCGCGATGCAGTGAGGGGTGCATGACGTACAACTGGCACAGTACAGCTCGCAGTACAACCAGTGCGCGCCGCGCCCGCATAGGCGTAACACACACGCGCTTTCGCACTTTGGCCGAGTCCTTTGCGAGTACCTGTATCCGCGGGCGGTGTCGCACGATAGATCGACTAATTAAAAAAGGCGCTTATGAGTGACTACCAGCCGGATCCTTTCACCAACCCCGGGCCACCAGGCGGCGGTATGAATGGAAACGCTTACCCCGCGCCACCCCAATTGCATTGGGCTTTGGTGCTGCTGTTTACGCTCCTCACGCTTGGGGTCTTCATGATCGTCTGGATGTTCGTCCAATCCACCTGGGTGCGAAAAATCAATCCGGCGTCGAATGCGACCACCCAATTCGTCATTTATGTCCCGCTGGCCATCTTTGCCCAGATACTGTTTGAAGGCTCAGACAACCTCAAGGGGGTTGGTTTTCTCTTGATGCTCGTGTCGTATGTGATCTTCTATTTCGGGGCTTATTCCATCCGCAGGTCCATGCTGAATCACTACAGCAGCGTTGAACCCATGCAGCTTGAGCTTTCAGCGGCCATGACTTTCCTCTTCAGCACCTTCTATTTGCAGTACCACATGACCCGTATTGCGCAATGGAAAGCCGCTTCCAGGTTGGCCATATAGCAGCTCCCGGGCCTGTTTACCTTCATGACTCCTGCCGACGCGCACAGCGCTACCCACGCCAGCATTTCCCCCGCCGTCCGGCGCTCCATTCTTCTTCTTTCATTTGGCACCTTTGCCAGCATGATGGCCCAGCGCATTTGCGACGCCATGCTGCCCGAGCTTTCGCGCGTGTTTGCCGTCAGCCTGGCCCAGGCCGCGCAGGTCGTGTCGATATTTGCCATGACATATGGCGCATCCCAGCTTTTTTACGGCCCGCTCGGCGACAGGCTGGGCAAGTTTCGCGTCGTCACCTTTGCCGCGCTGGGCTGCAGCGTTGGCAGCCTGCTGGCCGTGTTTGCGCACAGCCTTGATGCGCTGCTGTTTGCGCGATTGCTGATGGCGCTGGGCGCCGCGGCGCTGATTCCGCTGGGCATGGCCTGGGTGGGCGACAACGTGCCCGCCGACCAGCTGCAGGAAATGCTCACGCGCACCGGCCTGGGTAGCACGCTGGGCATTGTGTGCGGCCAGTTAATTGGCGGCCTGCTGACTGATGCATTGGGCTGGCGCTGGTCCTTTGTTTTTATGACCGTGCTGTTTACCGTGGTCGGTACGCTGATGTACCTTGACCTGCGCCGCCAGAATGCCGCGCAGCGCGCCGAGGGCAAAGACCCGGCTGCTGCACCCCGCCAGCCTGTGCAGCGCACCCATTTCGTCACGCAAGCGCTGGAAATCATTACCGGCCGCTGGTCACGCGTGGTGCTGATCATGGCGGTGATAGAGGGCGCCGCCGGCTTTGGCGTGCTGGCCATCTGGGCTTCGCACCTGCACCATGCCCTGGGCTTGTCGCTCTCGGTGTCAGGCGCCATCGTGGCACTGTTCGGCCTGGGTGGCGTCGGGTACATGGCCGCAGGCCGCCCGTTGATACGCCGCTTCGGCCAGCAAGGCCTGGTGATTCTGGGCGGTGCGATGCTCGGCATCAGCGCCCTGGTGCTGGCCTACACCCCGCACTGGGCCCCGGCCATTCCGGCCAGCCTGGTGGGTGGGTTTGGCTTTTTTATGTTCCACAACGTGATGCAGGCCAACGCGACGCAGATGGTGCCCCATGCGCGCGGCACGGCCGTCTCGATGTTTGCATCTTTCCTGTTCCTGGGCCAGTCCATCGGCGTGGTGCTGGCTGCAAGTTTGATCGCCCGCATTGGGAGCAGCGCAGTGGTGGCGCTGGGCGGGGCGGTGATGGCGGCGGAGGGGGTTTACTTTGCCTGGGTGCTGAGAAGGCGAGACAGCAAGGCATCTTTGCAAGTCAAATAGACTCTGGAAAACTTCAATTGAAAGTATCGAATATGACCCACTCGTTTTTCAGTGCTGGAATCATCACACTGATGGTGCTCGGTTTTACCCCTGCGGCTCATGCCCAACTAGCGGTTGCTTCAGGAAACTATGAGAACGATCTCGGCCAGTTGTATGGCGCAGCTCAATCGTTGGGAGCCATCAAAGACCTGTGCGCTGAAGAATTTCCTGAGCACAAGGCAAAAAATGAAGCCGCTTACGCCGCTTGGCGGGCAAGGTCGGCGCCCCTTCTGCAAGAAGTGGAAAGCAATATGTCGGCCATGATTGAGCGGGAGACCAAAGGTGATCGCGCGAAGGCCGACGCGGTTCGCGCGCAGCTCGATCGAAGGATTGTTGAGTTCAAGGCTAATCAGAGGCGCACTGTGTTTTCGAGCGACCCCGCGCGAGCCCGAGAGCGTTGCGCCGCCTATCCTGCGCTCATTACTTCTCCAACCTGGGACTTTGAGAAATCCATGGCGGGGCAAGTTGCCACCATGCGCAAAGGCCCAGTGAAGCCTTAGCAACCGGGCTAAGAAGGCGGCGTGGGCACGTGGCATCGGCCGTCTCGATGTTTGCTTCTTTCCTGTTCCTGGGCCAGTCGATTGGCGTGGTGCTGGCTGCCAGCTTGATCGACCGTATTGGGAGCAGTGCGGTGGTGATGCTGGGTGGGGTGGTGATGGCGGTGGAGGGGGTTTACTTTGCCTGGGTGTTGAGGCGGCGGGATCGCGTGACCCAAGAAAAATGATCGCGCAGCATCCCTGCATACTCGGATACATGGTTAACCGCTAGTAGCGAAAATCAATCGCTGCGATGATTGCTGCCATACTCTTTAAAGACTGAGTTAAAAGTGACCAATATCGCATGTAGCAATGTCTTTGTAATTACAAATGAGGAGCCCAGAGAATGCCTTCAGATCTAGCACCTACGAAGCTTGCAAAAAAAAATAGCCTCCCCCTTGAAGAACTCACTGCTGACAGCCAAGGGAGTGGAATCGAGGCCGAGCCGGAAGAAGAGGAGGAGATACGTGCACCCTTTGATCCGACACTTATTGATGTCATAACTCATCAGCGCACAATTGATTTACTTATGTCGCGACTTGATCATGGCGAGATCAACTTATCGCCTGACTTTCAGCGACGGGCTAATTTATGGCGAGATCCTAGAAAAACGGGTCTTATCGAATCAATCCTGTTGCGTATTCCTATTCCCTCACTATATGTTTCTGAAGATAAAGAAGGAAACTATGAGGTTGTAGATGGTTTGCAGCGACTGTGCGCCATTGCTCACTTCGTTAAGGTCGACAGTCTTAATAAAGCGTTGAAGACGCAACTTGATCCATTGAGGCTAACGGGGCTTCACTCACTTAAGAATGAGCTGGATGGACGCACCT
Organism: Polaromonas sp. P3_A5; assembly: GCF_056403055.1. Lineage (NCBI taxonomy): Bacteria > Pseudomonadati > Pseudomonadota > Betaproteobacteria > Burkholderiales > Comamonadaceae > Polaromonas > Polaromonas sp. P3_A5. Next base: position 2,548,925 of record NZ_JBFUGF010000001.1, on the reverse strand, counting down.
TTGAGGAACTTTCCCGAGCGCTGCAAAGGCGCATCCGAGAAACCGAACTCACATTACATGTAATTCGGGCAGGCACACCTCAGAACGTAAAGTTCAATATCTTCTCTCGGATTAATCAGGGGGGGTTGCCGTTAAGGGCTCAGGAAATCAGGAATGCAATTTATCCTGGATTGTGGCGCGACAGGGTTCGTGCGATGGCTTCTTGCGAGGAATTTCAGACTGCGACAGAAGGAAAAATTCGTGGTGAGCGTCTTGAAGATCATGAATTGGTTTTGAGGTTTGTAGCGACGTACTCTTTGGGGCGTAGAAAAAAGAGAGATCCGGTAGAGAACTTAGACGACTTTTTAAACAACTTCGTGGAAAAGCAAGCTCCCAACCTTACTCCGCAAAAATGGGCAGATCTTGAACGAGCATTTCGCCGTGCGTTAGAGGCTGCACCTCGAGTTTTTAAGCATTTAGCTTTTCGTAAATTTTCAGCTGCTGGTGCTTCGAGGCATCCGATTAATAGGGGTTTGTTCGAGACTGAAATTGTGGCACTTGCCGCACTTACCCCGGTGCAAATAGAGAAACTCGCCAAACACTCGAATAAGGTAATCGCGAAGTTTGGTAAGAAGTTCGAAAATGACGACGTATTCGTAAGCGCTCTACTGTATGCCACAGGGCGGGGATCGTCCTCGAATGCCCGGTTAGATGCAATTAATGAGATATTTCGCGAGGTACTAAATGCTTAGTTCAATTAGCCTTTCGAACTTTAAAGCTGCACGAAAACTTGAAATACCTCTCAAGGCGCTGACTTTGCTCTCGGGGTTGAATGGCTCGGGGAAAAGTTCGGTACTTCAAGCCATCGCGTTGATAAGACAGTCATATCAACATGGAAAAAGTGGGGGACTTGAACTCGGAGGGCCTCTGGTGCCACTTGGAAAAGGTGCCGATGTACTAAGCGAGTCTGCAACAGACGATGTCATCTCAATAGAAATCCTTGAAGAAGGAAGATCTTATGCATGGGTCTGTCATGCATTTTCAGATGCCAGTCTTCTTCCCTACATGCGCGCTCCATCGGAAGTGCAAAGCTTCATTTCTTCTCCAAATTTCCAATATTTGCAGGCAGATCGAATAGTGCCTAGCACTCTCTATCCCCAGGCTGACCCCTACGCAGGCAGCACTGGATTTCTGGGTAATCACGGCGAATTTACGATTGACTACTTATCTTCACACGCAGGTGACTCTGTATCTGAGCGTCGACGAGTAAGTCAGGACGGAAAAACTACTCCTCTATTGAGTCAAATTGCCGCAACTAATTCTCTTCTGGATCAAGTCGCTGGTTGGTTACAAGAGATAAGCCCAGGAGTACATCTTCAGGCGGACCGCTTGAAGGGGACAGACAACGTTATTTTGCAGTTCCGATATCTTGGAATGACTCGTGGACGTAGTCGTGCTCACCGACCTACCCATGTAGGATTCGGCATCACTTACGGGCTTCCAATTCTTGTCGCGTGCCTTGCTGCTCAACCTGGAAGTTTGCTGCTTTTAGAAAATCCCGAAGCGCATTTGCATCCACATGGACAAGCCAAATTAGGCGAGTTATTGGCTCTATGTGCGGCAGACGGCGTACAAATTATTCTTGAGACCCACAGCGATCACGTCTTGAATGGAATAAGGCTCGCGGTTAAACGAAAAGCTGTAGCAGCTGAAGATCTTCAGCTAGCCTTTTTTACGCGTGAGGTAACCACCGGTGAATGTTATGTGGAGCTCCCTTCTGTGCAGGCCGACGGGCAACTCAGTAACTGGCCGGGTGGTTTTTTTGACGAATGGGAAAGAAGTCTTGATGAACTTTTAAGGTGATTCAATGCCAATGCATCTTTACTTTAATGAGCTTTCAGCACCTCAAGCTGACATTACGGTAGGACCACTGACAGCTTGGAAGCCCTGGGCCATGGATTTAGCACGAGCATTGGTTGATGTTGGTTCTTGGCATGACGATTTGTTTTTTGGATTCGTTAGTGGAGCTTGGCATGAAATTTATGCGAATAAGCCATTTCATGTATGGATAGAGAGCTGGATTGGTCGTGATTTCTACAGAAAATTGGTCTTTCGGATTAGAAACCTAGACCCTAATGATGAGTTAACGCGGCAAGTGTATTTTTCAGATAGCGCTGCCATAGGCGCAACGCATGCGCACCAAGCGCAAACCTGGGTTATTAGTTTCGGTGGTGTCGACTCGCAATGGCGCTTGCCTTCGGTTGAAGGCGTTGAGCATGTCCTGTCTGCGAATGGCGAATGGACTCAGGACGCATGCAAGATAAGAAATATTTGTGACTCGACTAGTGCTGACCTATGGAGGGCAGATATTTTAGATTGGGGTAAACAAATATCTAATTCTGCTGAAATATCCTCAATACATGGGTTCCCAATTCACATGTATTCGGCGCCCTCTGAGCATGGCGTTCCTCACGTACATCTCGTTGATCCAAATACTAAATTGACGATTGCAAAATATAGAGTGAGTCCCTTCGAGAGGATGGAGGGGAAGCCTACACATGACATAGAAGCGAAGGCGTTCGTTACTCTGCATCGTCAAAGTTTGCTGAATTCTTGGGCCCGATGTATGGCTGGCGGTCATCCCTACAAGATTGTCTAAGCAATGGAGACAAAAGATAAGGTTGTATCCCGGGTACCGAGCTTTTCGATAATTCGGTTCCCGTATAAGTAGCGGCTCGACGATTTCTTCGAATTCTCACCCCGTCTTCACCACCGTCACAAACTCCGTCCCACTCTCAGGCAGCCAGACCTCCCCAGGCCGGCCCAATATCTGCCGCACGCTCGCCCCAGCACGCGGCAGGGTGATCACCTCGAACTTCTCTGTCGCCGGGTCAAAGCGCAAGAGGGCGTTGGAGCTCCACTCTGACGCCCAGACGATGTCTTTGTGGTCAACATACACGGCGTAGATGTGCGGTTCGGTGCCGGGTGCCTTCCAGGCGCGCCAGCTGCTAGGGCCTGAGCCCAGCGCCGGGTCGTGCATTGAGAGGTTGCCGCTGTTCCATTCTGATACCCAGATGCGGCCCCTGCTGTCTGACCAGACGCGGCGGGCGCCCTGGCGGGGGGTGGGTGGCTCGACGATGCGTGACTCGCCTGTCTTGCGGTCGAGCTGCGCGATGAATGAGCCGGCCAGCGAACACCACCACACGTCGCCTTTGGGTGTGGCGCAGATGCCGTAGGGGCCGCGGCCGCGGGGGGACTCTTTCACGGTGACTGTGCCGCTGCGCACATCGACCTTGCCGACGTAGCCGCTTTGCCCGGTGAACCAGAGGTTGCCTTCGCCGTCGAAGGCGCAGGTGTTGAGATTGGCGTATGGCGTGCCGGCGGGCAGGGGGAAGACCTTGACTTCGCGCGAAGGCCAGGCCACGCGGGCAATCGCGTTTTGCCCGCCGTCGGTCAGCCAGGCTGCGCCGTCAGGCCCGGCAATCACGCCGTGGGGCGATGAGCCGCTGCCCAAAGCCACCAGGTCTGACTTGCCGGTGCGTGGGTCAAACCAGCCGAGGTGGCCGCTGCGCTGGGCCGAGAACCACACGCCGCCATCAGGCGCGGGGGCGATGTCGTGAATGCCGGTGAAGGTGCGGGCGTTGAGCGGCCACGATTGCAGGCGCACGGTGCCGGGTGTTTGCGCATGTGTGATACCCGGCAGGCTTAGGCCGGCGAGGCCCGCCAAGCCAGGCAAGGCCGCCAGCGCGGTGCGCCGGTTGACCTGTGTTGGGTCAATCTGTATTGAGTCAGATGGCGGAGAGGGGTGAAGCGAAGACGAAGAAGAAAACTGATGAGCGGGCGTCTGCAATGCCATGGCAAATACCTCCTGCACATGATGGGCATGCGCTGAACACGGTGAAGGGGTGTGTCTCTGGCATTTTGGCGGCAATGTGCGCCGCCATCAAGCTCACTTGTCTGTACTCAACTCATGCACGCGGTCTGCGTTGGTGGTGCTGCGGGCGCCCTTGAGGTGCAGCTCTACGTTGGCGGCTTTGTCGCCCACGGCGGCGATGGCTTCACGGAGCTGGTCGTTGGTCACGTCCAGCTTCCTCATCCACTGTTCGGTGCCGGGTTTGTCGTTCAGGTTGATGCGGTCGGGCTGTACGCCTGGCTGCTGGTGGGTACTCGTCATGGTGGTCCGCTCCTTTCCAGCTAAGGTAAAAGACCACATTAACGCGCTCAGAACCATACGTTTGTAGGCCATTGCCGACATCAGCAAGGGGTGAATGCAGGTCGCATCGTCGGCCAATAACCGCTATGCGGCCATTGCCGGCGGGAAATGGCCGAAAAACGGCGAGAAGACGCGCCCGCTACGGCGGCGTGCGGCCCTTTGCTACGCCTACTTGCCGGCCTGCGAGACCAGCACGGGCTTTTCGCGGTAGACCTCGGGCATCACGGTTTTGAGGTTTGCGATCTTGGGCAGGTCGAACCGCGCAATGTAGGGCTGGTTGGGGTGCAGGGTGGCGTAGTCCTGGTGGTAAGCCTCGGCGGGGTAGAAGGCGGCGAGCGGCGCGAGCTGCGTCACGATCTTGTTCGGGAAGGCCTTGGCGGCATCGAGCTGGGCGATGTAGCTTTCGGTCACCTTCTTTTGCTCGGCGTCTTTGTAGAACACGGCTGAGCGGTATTGCGTGCCGCTGTCGGGGCCCTGGCGGTTGAGTGTGGTGGGGTCGTGCGCCACAGAGAAGTAAATCTGCAGCAGCTTGCCGTAGCTGATTTTTTTCGGGTCGTAGGTGATTTGCACGGCCTCGGCGTGGCCGGTGCGGCCCGAGCCAATCTGCTCATAGGTGGCAGTGGCTTTGTCGCCGCCTGAATAGCCCGAGACGGCGTTGAGCACACCGTCGGTGTGCTGAAACACGGCCTGCACGCCCCAGAAGCAGCCGCCGGCAAACACGGCGGTGGCGGTGCCTGCCTGTGCGGTGGCTGTGGCGTCCACCGCAGGCGCGGGCAGCTTCACGGCTTTTTCTTCCGCGGCGCGGGCGCTGGTGCCCATGCCGCTGCCAATGAATGCCCACGCGGCCAATGCCACAGCACCCAGGGTGAAAAGGTATTTGTTCATTTTTATGCTGCCTTGAAGTTAAGGGCCACGCCGTTCATGCAATAGCGCAGGCCAGTGGGTTTGGGGCCGTCGTCAAACACATGGCCCAGGTGCCCGCCGCAGCGGCGGCACAGCACTTCGGTGCGTTTCATGAAGAGGGTGGTGTCGGTTTCTTCGACCACGGCGTTGCTCATGGCTTGCCAGAAGCTGGGCCAGCCGGTGCCGCTGTCGAATTTGGTGGCTGAAGAGAAAAGAGGCAGGTCGCAACCGGCGCAGCTGAAAACGCCGGCGCGCTTTTCTTTATTGAGCGGGCTGGTGAAGGGCGTTTCAGTGCCGGCCTTGCGCAGCACGCGGTACTGGTCGGGCCGCAGCAGCTTTTGCCATTCGGCTTCGGTGCGGGTGACTTCATAGGCGCGCGCGGCCGCGTGGGCGGGTGCGGACGCCAGCAGCCCGCGCAGGCCGGCGGCCATGGCGGCGGAAAGGGCGCCCAGTTGGAGCAGGGAGTTTCTGCGGGTCATCATGCTTTGGCCTCTTTCGGTGGGTTGTTGTATTGCTTGCCGTGAACAGGCGGCATGAAGGTTGGTCGGCGCGGCGCGGTGTTTCTTACGAGTGACGACGCCCCTGGTGCGAAAGATTGGATGACGCTGTACCGGTTCAGTTCCGTGCGGCGAAATGGCGGGCAGCCTGAAATTGCTATCAATACAGTAGCTGCTCGCGCAGACTCCTATTGGGTTGGAGGCCGATTTGATGCTTGAAAATGGCACTGTGGGTGACGAAATTGGCCCCAAAAGCGCCCGCAGGGCCCACGACGGCTGAAAACAGGCAAAAACAGGCGAAAAAGAGGCAAAAAAGAGGCCCAAATACCACCAAAACTGCCCCGCAGGACGCTATTAAAACAGTAGCTGCTCGCGCCCGTTTTCATTGGTCTTAAGGCCAGTTTGGTGCTTAAAAAATGGCCTCCTGCAAGCCGCTGAAGCGGCGTTTTCCGATGGCGCGCGCTTTCCGCAGCGCCGCAGTCCTACAGGCCCGTTTACGCCTCCCATTTAGACTTGCAGGCAATGATGAAACAGCTCCTGACCCAACTTCGCGACTTTGCGGCCACCATTCCTGACCGCTTGCGCCACCCCACCAAACGCGGCGTGCTGCTGACACTGGCGGCCATTCCGGCGCTGGTGCTGCTGTATGTGCTGATCCTGATTCCGTTCACGCCCAGCATCAACGACCTGCTGAAAGCCAAAACCGCCAAGCCCTCGGTGGTGATGTCGTCTGACGGCCAGGTGCTGGCGGTGTTCAAGCGGGCCAACCGCGACTGGGTGAAGCTCGAAGACATTTCGCCCAGCGTGGTGGACGCGCTGGTCGCCACGGAAGACCACCGCTTTTACGACCACCACGGCCTGGACATCAAGCGCACGGTGTCGGCCGTGCTGCACACGGCCGCCGGCAAGACGCAGGGCGGCTCGACCATCACGCAGCAGCTGGCGCGCAACCTCTACCCGGAAGAAATCGGCCGTTCGTTGTCGATCACGCGCAAGCTGAAAGAAGCCATCACGGCTTTCAAGATAGAGGCGGTTTATTCCAAGGACGAAATCCTGGAGAGCTACCTCAACACCGTGCCCTTTTTGTACAACGCCTACGGCATTGAAATGGCGGCGCGCACCTACTTCGACAAATCCGCCAACGAGCTGGACGTGCTGCAAAGCGCCACGCTGGTGGGCATGCTCAAGGGCACGGCCTACTACAACCCGGTGAACAACCCCGAGCGCGCCATGCAGCGCCGCAACACGGTGCTGGCGCAGATGGTCAAGCACGAGAAGCTGCCCGTAGCCCAGCTGGAGGCACTGAAAAAGAAGCCGCTGCGCATCGACTTCGAGCGCCAGGACGAAGAGCTGGGCTCGGCGCCGCACCTGGCGCAGCAGCTGCGCCGCTGGCTGATTGAATGGGCCGACCGCAACGACTACAACATTTATGCCGACGGCCTGGTGCTGCGCAGCACCATTGATTCACGCCTGCAGGACATGGCCAACAAGGCGCTGGCGGTGCAGGTAGACCGCTTGCAAAAGACGGTCGCAGGTGACTGGCGCTTTAACTCGGGCTGGAAGGCCAAGAGCGGCGCGCCGCGCGAGCTGGCCCTGGCCTTCATACGCGACACCGCCGAATACAAGGCCCTGCGCACCAAGGGGCAGGCCGACGACCAGGCCACCAAGGCGCTGCTGGCGGACGCGGAGTTCATGCAAAACCTGAAGGACGAAAAAACGCGCTTGCAGGCCGGCTTCATGGCGCTGGACCCAACCAACGGCCAGGTCAGGGCCTGGGTGGGCAGCCGCGACTTTGCGCGCGACCAGTTTGACCACGTGCAGCAGGCGCGCCGCCAGCCGGGCTCGACCTTCAAGCCCTTTGTGTATGGCGCGGCGTTTGAAAACGGCGCCAAGCCGTCCGACGTGTACCTGGACGGTGAGGTGGAAATCCCGCTGGGGAACGGCGCTTTCTGGCGGCCGACCGACGGCGGCGGCCCCAGCGGCGAGATGATGACGCTGCGCCAGGGCCTGATGTTTTCCAAGAACACGATCACCGCACAGGTCATGCACGCGGTGGGCCCGGCCAATGTGGCCAGGCTGGCCAAGGCCATGGGCGTGCGCCAGAGCAAGCTGGAAGAAGTGCCCTCACTTGCGCTGGGCACCAGCCCTGTCACGCTGAGGGAAATGGTGGCGGCCTACGGCACGCTGGCCAATGACGGCCGTTATATAGAGCCCGTGATCGTTACCCGGGTAGAAGACCGCAACGGCAAGGTACTGGAAGCGTTTGAGCCCAAGCTGGCTGAAACCGTGATGCCGGCCACGGTGGCGCAGACGCTGCTGGACGTGATGCGCGGCGTGATCGACCAGGGCACGGGCGCTGCCATTCGCAGCCGCTACGGCATCCAGGCCGACGTGGCCGGCAAGACCGGCACGACACAGGGCAACACCGACGGCTGGTTCATCATGATGCACCCGCAGCTGGTGGCCGGCGCATGGGTGGGCTTTAACGACAACCGCGTGACCATGGCTGACAGCTATGGGCAGGGCGCCCGCAGCGCGCTGCCGATGGTGGGTGAGTTTTTCCAGGGCGCGATCAAGGCAAAAGTGATCGACGTAGCCCTGCGCTTCCCCGCGCCGGAAGGCGCAGGCGTGACGGACCAGGAGCGGCAGCGCATTGAAGCGCTGCTCAATGGCGCCGAGCCGCCGCAGGAAAGCCAGCCAGGCCAGACCGGTGACGGCGGCATGCCCCAGCCTTTGGGGCAACAGAGCATGTCAGGCGCTGCGGGAGGGCCGGCCACCGAGGGCGGCCCGCCGCGCGTGTGGCAGCCGGCGCCGGTGATCAAGTACATCACCGTGAACGGGCCTGCCGCAGACGGCACGCCGGGCGTGGTGCTGCCACCCGAGCAGCCGCGGCGTGTGCAGCCCGATGCTGCGGCGGAAAACACCGCCGTGCCGGGCGTGGTGGTGGGTGCGCCCATCGCTCCGCGCTAGCACTGTGCGCGGTGCGTGAGACTGCTATTAAATAGATAGCTGCTTGCGCTATTACTGATTGGGTTTCAGGCCTTTTTCTCTTGAATTGTTGCAACGCAGCGCGCGGCGTCAGCGTTTCGTTTTGCGCACCGCGTGCGGGCCGGTGTTGACAAAGCTGGCGTTGCCCAACCCGGTGCCCACCGTCAGCACGGCCCAGCGCTTCACGCCCTGCATGAAGGGCAGCTCAGACAGGCCTTGCACCACCGCATCGTTGTGCAGCCGCACCTGGGTGGTCTGGCCGTCCTGGCGCGGCAGCAGTTCGCTGAGGTCATGCGCCAGGTTAAAGCGCGGGCTTTCCCAGTTGCCGGGCAGGTTCTGCGCGCCGGTGGCGATGGAGCCGTCGTCGCAGATCATGCCGGGGCAGGCCACGCCGACAAACGGCGCCAGGGTGATGCCTTTTCTGTCGGCCAGGCGTTTGAGTTTTTTGAGCATGGCGGCAATGCCCTGCACCAGGTGTTCGCGGCGGGTCACGTCGTCGTCGCCGCGGTGGCCCCACTTTTCCAGGCCCGCCACGCGCACATCCGACAGGTCGGGCGACTTGCTCAGGCGTGGCCGCACAATGCCGCAGCGCACGTTGGTGCCGCCAATGTCTACCGCCAGGAAACCGCCGTATTGCGACAACAGTTCGGGCGGCGCCAGGTGCACCCAGCCGATCAGCCCGCCTTCGTCGGGGTGGTGGCGCAGCGTCATCAAATGCACGCGGGCGTTTTGCTGGTAGAGCAATTCGGCCGCGCGGTCGATGGCCAGTTCGCCCACCAGGCTTTGCTGAAAGCCGCCGCCCACCACAATGCGCTGCACGCCGTGCCATGTGGGATGCGCCAGAAAACGCCGCACCACACGCACCAGTTGCCAGGCGTAGTCTTCCGATGCCGCGGAAATCACGGCGGCGGCCTTGCCGTCGCGTTGAAGGAGCAGGTCGAGCCGCTTTTTGCTGATGGCGGGTGTGGGCTTGGTGCCCAGCACGTCTTCGCCGCTGATGCGGCGAAAAAGCCGGCGCCATACGTCCAGCATTTCGCTGTAGGCAACGCGGCTGACGGTGTCGCCCAGAAAGCGCTCGCCGTCGTGCAGTTCCAGGCTGTAGCCGTTGATCGTCACGGCAGGCAGCTTCAGCTGACCGTGCAACAGGTCATGAGGCAGGGAAGCGGGGGAGGCTTTGCGCGGCATGTGGGGGCGTGTGGTGCTGTGGTGAAAGGTTTCATCATGCGGGCGCGGCAGGCCGCCGGCTATCAGCCAACGCGCCTGAACGCGTCAGCCAATGGCGGGTGTACGCGGTGATTTGCGCGCAAAAAAACGGCCGGAAAGAGCCGGCCGATGGTGGGTTTGCAGCGTTTTATTGCTGCTTAGCGACCCAGGGGGTCGCGGTCTTTGTCCAGATCCTTCTGGATGTCTTCTGCGTTCTCACGTGCGTCGCCGGCGGCCTTTTGTGCCTTGCCCTGGAATTCACGGGCATGGCCCTTGGCCTGCTGCCCGGCATTGCCGACCAGCTTGCCGGTGTGTTCCTGCACTTCACCGGCAACTTCCTTGATCTTGCCTTTGACCTGGTCCTTGTTCATGGGATGTACCTTTCAGAGAGTTGCGTCATGGAAAATTCCATGCAGTTCAAGATAGCCCGCCGGCCCAGACCGCGCCGAAGGCATCGGGCCCATAGCCGTGTGGGTGTGTGCCTACAGGGCCTTTCGACGCGCGCCTGCTACGGGTCGGGAAACAGTTGCAACAGAACGTTCGTTGCGTCAGGATTAAACTGGCATTGCAGACAATGGACTGTGCTTTGAAGTGACCGTGCAGTGGAGGAAGGAAGAAAAAAGTCATATGAAGAAATTAGCCATCGTTTTAGGGACCCTGGTGTCCGGGGCTTCCCTGTGGGGCGCGCCAGCCGCCCCCACCACATGGTTTACCGTGATGGGTGACCCGGCTGACCCGGCCGTCAACACCATTGAGGTAGACCCGACCCCCATTGCCGCCAACGGCGACATGCGGGCCATGCAGGTACGCGTAAGCCGCGCGCTGCAACGCACCAGCTGGGACGGCGTGCCTTACCGTTCGTATGTTTCCACCGTGTTGTTTGACTGCGCTGACAAGAGCGCCAAGTACGTCACGCTGGCGTTTTACGTGCAGCCCCTGTGGAAGGGTGAGCCGTACAAAACAGTGACTTACCCCAACGAAGTGGTGCGCCCCATGGAGTTCCGCGACGTGACGCCCAACCCGACCCAGCGCATCATTCGCGCTGCATGCGAAACCGGCAAAATTACCACCAATTAGCGACCATGTTGCGGCGCTGGCGGGTTGTGCCCCGCTTGTGCCTTTAGGGCGCTCGGGCTACGATGGTTTGTCGCTTACGCATGGGGCTCCGGCGACTATCTTGAAGAAGGGTCTTGCATGCCGCAACTCATTGCAACGGTCGAAGGCGTCGAAATCAAGCACGTGTACCTGACGAACGACCGCACCACGCTGGGCCGCAGGCCCTACAACGACATCATCTTCGACAACCTGGTGGTCAGCGGCGAGCACTGCGTGTTCCTGCTGAAAGGCCTTGCGGACGTGTACCTTGAAGACCTGGGCAGCACCAACGGCACCTACCTCAACGGCCACATGGTCAAGTCGCGTGAGCTGCTGCACGACAACGACATCATCAATATCGGCAACTTCCGCATCCAGTACCTGGCCACCTCGCGGCATGAAGAAGAGGCTCCGCGCGAACATCAAACCACCGCCATGGCGCTGGACGCGATGGGCCTGCCCGGCACCAGCGGCACGATGCACGCGAGCCTGAAGGTGTTGTCGGGTTCGTCAGCGGGGCTGGAGGTGCCGGTGGTCAAGGCCGTTACCACCTTCGGGCAGCCCGGTGTGGCCGTGGTGTCGATATCGCACCGGCGCGACGGCTACTACGTGGCGCACATGGACGGCGAAAAGCCGCCGACCTGCAACGGCAAACCGATCGGCATGAAAGCGATTCCGCTGGCCCACCACGACATACTGAACCTGGCCGGAACCGAGATGGAGTTTTTGCTCAAGAGCGCCGAAGCCTGAGCGGGCCGGGCGGCGTGCAGGTCCGCTCAGATGGTCGAGTTGCTGATGCTGGTGGTGGGAAAGCCCATGGGCCTGCGCGAACTCCGTGGCCTGTAAGAAGGCGGCTCACCGGCCAGGCGCCAGGCAAAGGCCCGTGCCAGTGCCTTCAGCTTGAGCGTGGACTTCAGATGCAGCGGCGTCATGCCGGTGCGGGTCAGGTCCGATGCGTTGTTGGACACGCGTGACAGGCGGCGCTGCTCCAGCGCGGTGACGGGTTTGCGGGGCATGGCTGAGCGTGGCGTCTTTTTGATCGCCGCCTGCTCGGCGGCAGCACCGGTGAACTTTTCACGCAGCAGCGTGGCCTCGGGCCGCCGCTGGCTGTCCACAATCCAGTAGGGAATGCCGGCGCGGCCCAGCAGCTCGCGCTTGAAAGCATGCTTGCGGTCTGCCTGCTCGCCGCGCCCCAGCACATCGACGCAACCCAGCACAGCGCCTTTGCGGTCGGCCACGGCGCAGGCAAAGCTCACGGTGCTCAGCAGCGCCTGCCAGTGCGCGTCGCCGCCGCGGCTGTTGGGTTCAATAAAGCCGGTAAAGGGCACCTTGATCAATACATGGTGGTCCGGAAAAATGTCTGCCAGCCAGCGCCACACCGCGAGCTCGTCGCGACTGGTGAGCGGCTTGCGGCGCAGCGCGTGGTTGCGCGCCACCTTCTTGCGGGCCGACACCACATGCGACAGCCAGCGTTCATAGCCCAGCGCCCCCAGGGCCACGCTGCCCACAAAGATAAAGAAGCCGATCAAAAAAGAGGTGCCGGTCATGGTGCTGTCCTGGTGCTGGTACTGCGTTGATGTGCCGGGCCGATGCGCTGCCTGTTTTGATATGGGTGTATGACCCTGAGCGGCTGCGCGGCGCTGGCTGAAAATCCCAGCCGTGTTTATAAGGTACATTTTTCATTTTTCGGCAATATGGCCCAGAACATTTGTGAACGTTCGTATTAGGCCGTGCTGACCCGGCCGTGGTGACCACACTGCGGTGTTACCCGGCCAGAGCCACTTTCCACGCATCCCCTCCTTAAACTCCATGAAGAAACTCCCCACCAGCGGCGGCCTCGTGTATTCCACCGACGCGGGACGCATGTGCCCTGGCTGCCGCCAGCCGGTGTCTGCGTGCACGTGCAAGCAGCAGGCAACACCCAAGGGTGATGGTGTGGTGCGCGTCATGCGTGAAAGCAAAGGCCGCGGCGGAAAAACTGTCACCGTCATCAAGGGCCTGCCGCTGGACGCGCTGGCCCTGGCGCAATTGGGCAAACAGCTCAAAGCCGCCTGCGGCTCGGGTGGCACGGCCAAAGACGGCATCATTGAAGTGCAGGGCGACCACTGCGACACCGTTATGCAGGCCCTGCAAAAACAGGGCTACGCGCCCAAGCGGGCAGGAGGTTAGGGTTAGGCATGAAACCCGAAGACCTCCAGCTGCTGGTGACCCGCGAAATGCCTTTCGGCAAACACAAGGGCACCCTGATCGCCGACCTGCCTGGCAACTACCTTAACTGGTTCGCCCGCGAAGGTTTTCCCAAAGGCGAAATCGGCCGCCTGCTGCAGCTGATGCAGGAGATCGACCACAACGGGTTGAAGCCGCTGCTGGATCCGTTGCGGCGGTAGTCAAGTCACTCAATCACCGCGAGACTCTGGAAGTTTCGCAATCACCTTGATCTCAAACTGAAAGCCATAGAGCCAGGTCACGCCGACACCCGTCAGCGTAGGGTGCGGTGCGTTGCCCCAGTAGTCGGGCACCACTTTCCAGGCTGTCTCGAACACCGATTCCGGATCCACCATGAAGACGGTGACGTCGACCACGTCGTCGAAGGTGCAGCCTGCGGCCTTGAGGATGGCGTTCAGGTTGTCGAAGGCGAGCCGGACCTGAGCCTCCAGGTCGGGCTCGGGGGATCCGTCTTCGCGGCTGCCCACCTGCCCTGAAACGAACAGGAAGCCGTTGGACTTCACCGCCGGCGAATACCGGTTGCGTTCATAGAGGGCCTGGCGCCCCGGTGGAAAAACGACTTCACGCTTGGTCATAAAAATGTCCTTCATATGGGCCGTCGCCGGCCCGTGGTTAACGATGAAAGAACTTTAAAAGGCTGTGCCTTTCGGATAAACAGGCAAGGCTAACCATCACTGTTCGTAAAATCCAAACAATCATCAACGTCACCGTATTTGGAGCAGAGATGGACCGTTTCGATGCAATGCAGGCATTCGCCCGCGTGGTGGAAGCGGGCAGCTTCACCAAGGCGGCCGAGACGCTTCACATGAGCAAGACCAGCGTGACACAGCTGGTGCAGCAGCTGGAAGCGCGGCTGCGGGTCAAGCTGCTCAACCGGACCACACGCAAGGTCAATGTCACTGCCGATGGCGCTGCCTACTATGAGCGGGTGGTGCGCGTCCTGGCCGAGGTGGACGATGCCGAGACCAGCCTGTCCAGTGCGTCAGCGTCGCCCAGGGGTCGGCTGCGGGTCGATGTACCCAGCCCCCTGGCCCGCATGATCCTGGTGCCGGCCTTGCCGGAATTTCATGCGCGCTACCCTGAGATTCAGCTCGACATGGGTGTCAGCGACCGTATGGTGGACCTGATCGGCGACAACGTGGACTGCGTCGTGCGCGGCGGCGAGCTAACCGATCAGTCGCTGATGGCCCGCAAGGTGGGTGACCTGCAGTTGGGGGTGTACGCCGCCCCGGCCTATCTGGAGCGCTCGGGCACACCGTTGCACCCACAAGAGCTGGAAGACACACATCACCGCATCGTGGGGTTCCTGTGGGCGCGCACCGGCAAGGCTTTTCCGTACGCCATGCACTGCAAGGGCGAGAGCATCAAGGTGCAAGGCCGCCACCTGTTCGCATTCGATGACGGCAATGCCTACCTCGCGGCCGGGCTGGCGGGATTGGGAGTCCTCTGGCTGCCGGACTATATGGCGAAGGCGCACCTGGCTGGCGGCGAACTGATGCCCCTGTTCAAGGGCTGGCGCCTTGACCCCATGCCCCTGTATGTGGCCTTTCCGCCGAACCGGCATGTCAGCGCAAAACTGCGGGTGTTCATCGAATGGGTAGCCGGGCTGATGGCGCAGCATGCGCCTGTCGGTGGTCCAGATGGCGGAAGAATGAAATCCGATCCCAAATGAGCAGAGGGTACCCACGAGTGGGCGGAGCGAGTTATCACTCTTGGTTCCCTTGCTTTCACACCAGCAGGTGTTGGGGGGCCTGGATGAGGGTCAGGTTTGGATTAAAAAACCAGCAGCTTTTAATCTGGCAGTCTTTATTCAGCTAACGCCGCCTCGAAGCGTTGCAGCTCTTCATCGACTGTTCCACGGCTGTGGAAGTTGCGGTTCGCCTGGCCGTACCAGTACTCGGCATTTTCCAGGTCACCTTCCTGGATATGCAAGATGCCGTGTAGCCAGGCAGCCAGTTGCGATTCATCGCTTTGCACAATGCCGTGTGCGTCGTTCCATTGCCCCGAACGTATATGAATCAGAGCTTGGCGAAGAGTGGCCGTCATCGAAATCTCCTTGAATGGGATATGGATGCATTGCTCATCTATCGAGATTTGAATGAGTGTTGCATTGCGTGGATGGAGTGGTCAGAAATCACAAATTTTTGATCCCGATAGATCTTCTTATCGTGTAGCTTAGAACTAAATTGTTCAAGGCGTTGTGGACGCGTCGGTGTTTACCCGGCCACCCTGTTATATGTGACAGGGGTGGCACTTCATATTGTCATTTGATTCGCGTAGATTGATTGCCGATCGCTCACATCGCTGCCACGAGTTTTATTGGATGACTTAAAAATTCACAACGTCAGGCTGAGTTTGTTAACTTATAGTCGCCGAAAAAGGGAGTTCATGAGTTGTATGAAAACCGATCAATTGGAGGAGGCCGAGCGATGCGTCTACCCGGATACTCAGCATTTTGAAACTAGATTCGAAACCATCAACGTAAATGGCAAGGCGCTCTGTCTCGCTCCCGGGAATGAATATCACCGCCGAGATCAAAGCTAGCAAGCGGCGAATCGTCAAGTACCTGCTTAGCCCGATACAGACAGCGGACAGTGTTCTGAGAAACAAAGGCTCCAATGGACAAGAAAAAGACGCCGAACGACTTTCCCGTGGTGAAGCGATGTAATAGAAAACTTTTGACCGGTTTTTTGGCGCTTACGACCTTTGGGTTGATGTTGCCTTTATTGATGTTGCCTTTATTTCTCCCAGGGTTGCCATGGCTGACCAATAGTTATCCATGGCGATTTCTGAATGCAGTGGTGCCATCTGCAAAAAAGTTGTCTCTCTCAATACAGAGTCCGAATACTGCGGATGTGTACTGGATTTTTATTTTGTTGGCATCTCTTCTTTTAGGGATTTATCAATTTCTAAGTTTAAAAACTCCTGAGGAGTTCTTGCGTGCCGACATGATTTTGAGTTCTCCAAAAAGCCGTTTTCGTATGTGGCTTAAAGCGGTAGGGGGGAGTTTCATTTTTGCCTTGCTGATTATTTTTTTTCATATTCTTCCGGGTGAACTCGGCTTGGATCCCGGTGGAAGTCGAGGTCAATTGGTGGTGAGTTTGATGCTCATGAGCAACGTTGCGCTGGCAATTTTTGGCGGATTGATATCAGGTTCTTTGTCCGTCGTTTGGTTTTTCTTTTTGTATGCCGTCTATAGCGTCATACGAATTCCGTTTTTAGTAGTCAATCAACCGCAAGAGGAAAATGCAGCATGAGTGTTGAAATTAAATTGAGCGATCTGGCCCAGCTAACTACCGCTTGGGGCGGCGCGGTAGCCAGCGCTCTTTCAGATGGAGCGAAAAGATATACGGCGACTGCCGCACTTGTATTGGAACAATCAGGCCAGCAAGTGCTTACTGAGACTCAGAAATTCAATATTTTTGCTGAATCTCAAGCAGTATCTTTCAGGAACCTGAAAGATACTGCCAATGCTTGGGCAGAAGGGGCAGAGGCTGCTGGGAAAACCGGAATTGCAGACATCATGCGCAAGTATCGAGATAAGGCTGCTGCCCAGGCAGCTATCGTCGAAGCGAATGTAATGGGACGGCAGCAATGGCTTGAGAATCTTGTTTCTGACGCTAACGTAAAAATTGGTAGTGCGAATAAAACAATCGCGAGTGTTGGTGGCGGAATAGGAAAGGCTTTTGGGCCAATCGTCGATGCGGCGCAGATGATTACGGGGGCGTGGGAATATAGCCAGACCGGGGACAAAACCAATTGGGAGAACGCATGTGCAGGCGTCGCACTTAGTTGGGCCTTTGCTGGCGTGGCTGTTCTCCTTCTACCAGCTACCGCCACAGTAGTCACGATTGCGATCGTTGGGGGAATTGCGGCTGGAGTTGGCTCTTATTTGGGGGGGCAATATTTTCAGCAAGTAAACGGTTGGTTGCGAGATCAATGGTGGTTTACAAATACCATTGACTTTGTAATTGATGGACTGACGGGTAGTCGATTTGGTGCAGCGAAGAATTTCGTCATTCGACGGGATCCATTGGTTTTCGACCTAGACGGCGACGGCCTGGAGCTGGCAGGTGCCAGCGGCGCTATTCTCTTCGACCACAACGCCGACGGGATCAAAACCGGTACTGGCTGGGCCAGACCGGATGATGGGTTCCTGGTTCGGGATCTCAACGGCAATGGCACGATAGACACAGGCCGCGAGCTCTTCGGTGTAGACACCATCAAGAGCAACAACACATTGGCCACGGACGGCTTTGATGCTCTCCGTGACCTGGACGCCAACGGCGATGGTTTCATCACCAGTGCAGATGCTGCATTTGGCGAACTCAGGATATGGCAAGACGCCAACCAGGACGGCATTACCCAGAGCGGCGAGCTCAAGACCCTGAGCGAGCTCAACATCACCAGTATTGGGGTAAACGGCAGCAGCACGGGCCCACAAGCGGGGCAGGTGATCAACAATAATACTGTTGCCTTGAGCACGACGTTCACCCAGAATGGCCAGGCACATACCGTCGGGGCGATAGACCTGGAAGTCAACAACTTCTTTACCGAATTCCCGCCTGAAGTGGTGGACGAAGCCGGAAACCCTGTGCCCATCACCGAGCAAGCTCAGGCGCTGCCGCAGATGAATGGCTCGGGCATGGTGCGTAATATGCGGGCGGCTGCCAGCCTAGACAGCGACTTCGCCGATGCCCTGCAAACCTTCGCAACAACCTCCACCAGGGATGGCCAGCGCAGCCAGCTTGATAATCTCGTCACTCTGTGGGCCAACACTTCCACCTATTCCCACGGCGTGCTTTACAGCCTCAATGCCAACGTCACCTATAACCTGCCGGCTGGCGTGACTGAGGCCGAATACAAGAACCTTATCTATGTACTCGAGGCCTTCAATGGCAGCCGTTTCTACGGTGATGAAAATGGTGGGCCCCGCCCAACCGGTTTTGCCATCAATAGCAGCACTGATCCGAACACTGGGAATGTGGTGTATCACTACATCGTCAGTCCGCTGGCTGCACAGGTGGATCTGTTGCTGCAAGCCTATAGTGCGCTGAAGGAAAGTGTCTATGCCGCACTGGTAGCCCAGACGAGGCTTAAGCCGTATCTCGACAGTATTGAAGTGGTTGTCGGCGAAACCGGAATTACGTTTGACACTACTGCGTTGACCGCTGCGCTTGTGAGCCATAGAGCTGCAGATGAGCGAAACGCGCTTATTGACCTGGTTGAACTTCATCACTACACGGCCGCAGCATTATCTGCTGTCGGGTTTGGTGGGATACCCATACTGAGCAGCTGGATTGATGCTCTGGCGGTAGATTCTCCGTTAAGGAGCGAGCTCGCATCCTTGGATGTGTATTTGAGCCTGATGACCAACGGAAGCAGCCGGTCAGACATTTATTTGGGAGATGCCTCCGCAAATACTTTCAATGCAGGTGCAAGCGGTGATTGGTTGGACGGAGGCGCAGGAAATGATCTGCTGCAAGGTGGCTCAGGCAACGACGTGCTCGAAGGCGGCGCCGGCGACGACATCCTGGCCGGTGGCGTGTACGACACCTGGAACGGTAACTACAACGGTGCTGGCAGCGACACCTATATGTTCGGCCTGGGCGATGGCCAGGACACAATTGTTGACCAGGACACCACCGCCGGCGCTATCGACCGGATAGTTTTCAAGTCAGGCATTTTGCCCGCTAGCGTGCTGATCTCCCGCTCGGGTGACAGCCTTGTGCTGAAGATTCAGGGCACCAGCGACCAAATAGCAGTCAACGGTTATTTCAATGGCGACGGCACTGGAGGCTGGGCGATTGAGCAGATTCAGTTTGTCGACGATGCGGCAACGGTCTGGGATGTTGCCAGCGTCAAAGCGCAAGCCCTGCTTGGAACAATCAACAACGACACGCTTCAGGGTTATGCCACCAACGACACGATCAATGCCGGAGAAGGCAATGACACCGTGACCGGCAATGACGGCAATGACATATTGAACGGAGATGCGGGAGCCGACTCACTGAGCGGCGGCAATGGCAATGATCTTCTGGCCGGCGGTGCCGGTGCTGATTCCCTGATGGGCGGGAATGGTGACGACACGCTGCAGGGTGGAGCTGACGGGGACACCTTGCAGGGCGGCGCAGGTGACGATGTTCTGGATGGAGGCACCGGCAACGACGTGTTGGGTGGAGGGGTATACGACACCTGGAACGGCAATTACAACGGCACTGGCAGCGACACCTATATGTTCGGCCTGGGCGACGGCCAGGACACGATCGTCGACAACGACACCACCGTTGGCGTCGTCGACAAGATCGTCTTCAAGGCTGGCATCCTGCCAGCCAGCGTGTCGATCTCGCGCTCGGGCGACAGCCTTATCCTGGCTATCCAGGGTACCAGTGACCAGGTAACGGTCAACGGCTATTTCAATGGAGACGGTGCGGGCGGTTGGGCCATCGAAGAGATTCGCTTCGCCGATGATCTGAACACGGTTTGGACAGTGACAGACGTCAAGACTATGGCCCTTGTAGGCAGTACCGGCAATGATGCCCTGACCGGCTACGCCACCGATGACGTGATCGTGGGCAATGACGGCAACGACACCATCAGCGCCCGGGCAGGCAATGACACACTGTATGGCGGCAATGGCGCTGACACTCTCAGCGGTGAAGATGGCAACGACCTGATCCTGGGCGATGCCGGTGCGGATTCCCTGATCGGAGGCAACGGTGTTGACACCCTGTTGGGTGGGGCTGACAACGATACGCTGCAAGGTGGCGCCGGCGACGACATCCTGGAAGGCGGAGCCGGCAACGACCTGCTGGGCGGCGGGGTGTACGACACCTGGAACGGCAACTACAACGGAGCGGGAAGCGACACCTATATGTTCGGCTTGGGCGACGGCCAGGACACGATCGCCGACAACGACACGACGGCCGGTGCCGTCGACAAGATCGTCTTCAAGGCTGGCATCTTGCCAGGCAGCGTGTTGATCTCGCGCTCGGGTGACAGCCTGGTTCTGAAGATCCAGGGTACCAGCGACCAGGTAACGGTCAACGGTTATTTCAATGGAGACGGTACTGGCGGCTGGGCCGTGGAAGAAATCCGTTTTGCGGACGACCTGAATACGGTATGGACGGTTTCCGACGTCAGGACAATGGCCCTTGTCGGCAGTGCCGGCAACGATGCACTGGTCGGCTACGGCACAGATGACGTGATCGTGGGCAATGATGGCAACGACACCATCAGCGGCCGGGCTGGCAACGACACGTTGTACGGCGGTAATGGCGCCGACACCCTCAGCGGGGAAGATGGCGACGACCTGCTTCTGGGTGACGCCGGCGGTGATTCCCTGAGCGGTGGCAACGGCAACGATACGCTGAGCGGAGGCGCCGATGGCGACACATTGCAGGGCGGGTCGGGTAACGACATCCTGGAAGGCGGGGCCGGCAATGATCTGCTGGGCGGCGGCGTGTACGACACCTGGAATGGTGTCTACACCGGCACAGGCAGCGACACCTACCTGTTTGGGCGCGGAGACGGGCAGGACACGATCGCCGACAACGACACGACCGCAGGTGTCATTGACAAGATCATTTTCAAAGCCGGAGTTCTCCCGGGGGATGTCCTGGTTTCCCGCTCTGGCGATACCCTGGTGCTCAAAATCATCGGCACCGGCGATCAGATATCGGTGAGCGGCTATTTCAATGGGGATGGCGCCGGCGGCTGGGCCATCGAAGAGATTCGCTTCACTGATGACGTCAATGCGGTCTGGTCTGTGGCCAACGTCAAGAACATGGCGGCGCTTGTGGGCGGCGCTGGCAATGACACGCTGATTGGCTATGCCACCGACGACGTGATGGCGGGCAACGATGGCAATGACACCATGAGTGGTCGTGGCGGCAACGACACGCTGTACGGCGGCAATGGCGCGGACACGCTTAACGGAGAAGACGGCAACGACCTGCTTCTGGGTGAGGCAGGCGGCGACTCCCTGAACGGAGGCAACGGCAACGATACCTTGAACGGCGGTGCCGATGTCGACACACTGCAAGGAGGTGCCGGGAACGACACCCTGGATGGCGGGTCGGGCAACGACATTCTGGCCGGCGGCGTGTACGACACCTGGAATGGCGTTTACACCGGAACCGGCAGCGACACCTATCTGTTCGGGCGAGGTGATGGACAGGACACGATCTCCGACAACGACTCCACTGCTGGCGTCATTGACAAGATCATCTTCAAAGCCGGGGTGCTCCCCGGAGATGTCCTGGTTTCCCGTTCCGGCGATATTCTTGTGCTCAAAATCATCGGCACCAGCGACCAGATATCGGTCAATGGCTATTTCAATGGGGACGGCACCGGCGGCTGGGCGGTGGAAGAGATCCGTTTCGCCGATGATGTCAACACGGTCTGGTCGATTGCCAATGTGAAGGTGATGGCTCTGGTCGGTACGGCCGGTAATGACACCCTGACGGGCTACGCCACCGACGACGTGCTCGTGGGCAATGACGGCAATGACACCATCAGCGCCCGGGCCGGAAACGATACGCTGTACGGCGGTAATGGCGCCGACACCCTCAACGGGGAGGACGGCAACGACGTGCTCCTGGGGGAGGCCGGTGGTGATTCCCTGAGCGGCGGTAACGGTAACGACACGCTCAATGGCGGAGCCGATGTGGACACCTTGCAAGGCGGATCAGGCAATGACACCCTGGAGGGTGGTGCCGGCAATGACATCCTGGCCGGAGGGGTGTACGACACCTGGAACGGCAATTACAACGGCGCGGGCAGCGACACCTACCTGTTCGGCTTGGGCGATGGCCAGGACACGATCTACGACAACGACGGCACCGCTGGCGTTGTCGACAAGATCGTCTTCAAGGCTGGAATCCTGCCCGCCAGCGTGCTGGCTTCGCGATCGGGCGACAGCCTGGTCCTGAAGATTCAAGGCACCGCCGACCAGATCACGGTTAACGGCTATTTCAGCGGGGATGGAGCCGGAGGCTGGGCCGTTGAAGAGATCCGCTTCACTGATGATGTCAACACGGTCTGGTCAGTTGCAAATGTGAAGCTGATGGCGCTGACGGGCGGCTCAGGCAATGACACCCTGACCGGCTATGCCTCCGATGATGTGCTCGTGGGGAATGACGGCAATGACACCATCAGCGCCCGGGCCGGCAACGACACGTTGTACGGCGGCAATGGCGTCGACACCCTCAACGGGGAAGACGGCAACGACATGCTGCTGGGCG
The DNA here is from genome assembly GCF_056403055.1 of Polaromonas sp. P3_A5. Taxonomy (NCBI): domain Bacteria; kingdom Pseudomonadati; phylum Pseudomonadota; class Betaproteobacteria; order Burkholderiales; family Comamonadaceae; genus Polaromonas; species Polaromonas sp. P3_A5. Next base: position 2,526,576 of record NZ_JBFUGF010000001.1, on the reverse strand, counting down.
AGGCCGGCGGCGACTCCCTGAGTGGAGGCAACGGCAACGACACACTCAATGGTGGTGCCGATGGTGACACCTTGCAAGGCGGCGCCGGTAACGACATTCTGGTGGGCGGATCGGGCAACGACATCCTGGCGGGTGGAATCTATGACACCTGGAACGGCGTCTACACCGGCACGGGCAACGACATCTATCGCTTCGGAGTGGGCGGCGGCCAGGACACCATTTATGACAACGATGGGACCGCGGGAAACATTGATCGGATTGAATTTGACGCGGGTATTACACCTACCGGTATCACGGTAACTCGCAGCGGGAACAATCTCGTTTTGAGAATCACGGGGACGACCGACACCCTGACGGTGAGCAACTACCTGGCCAACAACTCGGTGACACCCTGGTCCGTTGAGGAAATCGCGTTCGGCGATGGCACGGTGTGGAGGCCTGCAGACATCGATGCCATTTTGTTGAACGGGGGCATCCTCGGGACAGCTACGACCGGCGCGGACAGTCTGATTGGCAACAATACCTCGGCAGATACGCTCAATGGGTTGGCCGGCAACGATATTCTCCGCGGCCTGGGGGGCAACGACACCTTGACGGGGGGCACTGGAAATGACCAGCTTTTTGGTGGCTCAGGCGCTGATACCTACCTGTTTGCGCGGGGTGACGGCGCTGACGTCCTCACAGACACAGATGCCACTGCGGGTGTGACCGACACCTTGAGGTTTGACGCCAGCGTTGCTGCCGACCAGCTCTGGTTTCAGCAGGTAGGGCTCAATCTGGAGGTCTCTGTCATAGGCACAACGGACAAAGTGGCTGTCACCAACTGGTACCAGGGCGCCGGCAACCATGTGGAAATATTTGAGCTGGCCAATGGGACTCGTTTGCTGGACAGTCAAGTGCAAAACCTGGTTGATGCAATGGCGGCATTCTCGCCACCGGCGGCAGGTGAGACCACATTGCCGGCTGGCTATCAAACAAACTTGTCACCGGTCATTGCTGCAAACTGGCAGTAGAAGATGCCTGTTTGAATGCAGGGAGTACTGTCGCCCAGCCGCCGTACGCGGTGGATGATGGCGACAGGCTTCTCTTTGTGTTTGGGCAGCAAATATTCTCGCCACAGGCTTGATGCTTGACGGGGAAGTGCCCCAGACCGGGCGGGTCTTCGTCAGCTATTTTCCAGCGTCGCCGCCACCTTAAACTCCGGTCATGTCATCGATCATCTCCAGCCAGTTTGCCAGCCGCGTCACGCTGGTGCGCGACAAGGTGGAGTCTTTCGCGGCCTACCCGTTTCACCTGCCGGCCATCCGCACGCTGGAGCATATTGACCTGCACCCGAAAGTGACGTTCTTTGTGGGTGAAAACGGCTCGGGAAAGTCGACGCTGCTGGAGGCGATTGCAGTTTCGCTGGGGTTTAACGCAGAAGGCGGTACCAAAAATTTCCGTTTCGGTACGCGCGTTTCCCATTCGGTGCTGAACGAATACATTCGCGTTGCCAAAGGCTTCAAGCGGCCGAAGACCGGCTTTTTTCTGCGTGCAGAGAGCTTCTTCAATGTGGCGACGGAGATCGAGAACCTGGACGCAGAACCTTCCATGGGGCCGCCGGTGATCACTTTCTATGGCTCGCGCTCGTTGCATGAGCAGTCTCACGGCGAGTCATTTCTGTCGCTGCTCAACCACCGGTTCGGCCCGGAAGGGATGTACATCCTTGACGAGCCGGAAGCGGCCCTGTCGCCGCAACGCCAGCTGGCGGTGTTGTCGCGCATGCATGACCTGGTGCTGGAGCGGTCGCAGTTTTTGATCGCGACGCATTCGCCCATCCTGATGGCTTACCCGGACGCCTGGATTTATGCGTGCTCAGAGTCCGGCCTGGAGCGCATTCAGTACGTCGAGACTGAGCACTACCGGGTTACGCGCGATTTTTTGCAAAACCCGGAGCGCATGCTTCGCCTGCTGCTGGAGCGCAAGGACGAACCTGACGCATCTGCGTGAGCGGGGCCTGGATCAAACCATCGCCGCCAGCCGCGTCCCCTGGTTAATCGCGCGTTTGGCGTCGAGTTCGCTGGCTTCATCTGCGCCGCCAATCAGGTGCGTCTTGACGCCTGCCGCGCGCAGCGGCTCCAGCAGTTCGCGGAGGGGTTCCTGCCCGGCGCACAGCACGATGTTGTCGACTGACAGCACGGTGCCGTCCAGCCGCTTTTCGCCGAAGGTGATGAAGAGGCTGAGGCCTGAGCCTCCTTCGTTTTCACCAATGCGTTCATAGTTGACGCCTGAAAGCATTTCGACGTTTTTCATTTTCAGCGCGGCACGGTGGATCCAGCCGGTGGTCTTGCCCAGGCCCGCGCCCAGCTTGCCGGGCTTGCGCTGCAGCAGGGTGACATGGCGCGCCGGCGGCGTGACCTGCGGGCGCACGACGCCGCCGCGCACTTCGCCGGGATCGGCCACACCCCATTCGGCGAGCCAGGCGGGCAGGTCGAGTGCGGTGGAGTGACCGGTGGGTGTGACGAGGAATTCGGCGACGTCAAAGCCGATGCCGCCTGCGCCTATGAGCGCGACGCGCTCGCCCACGGGTTGGCGGCCCAGCAGCACATCGATGTAGCTGAGCACCTTGGGATGGTCTTGCCCGGGAATGCGCGGGTTGCGCGGCGTGACGCCGGTGGCCAGCACGACTTCGTCAAACTTTTGCGCAATGAGGTCGGCCGCCGAGACGCGGGTGTTCAGGTGCAGCTTCACGCCGGTGCCGGTGATGCGCTGGCCGAAGTAGCGCAGGGTTTCTTCGAACTCTTCCTTGCCGGGCACGCGCTTGGCCAGGTTGAACTGGCCGCCGATTTTGTCGGCAGCGTCATACAAATCCACGCTGTGGCCGCGCAGGGCCAGTGTGGTGGCGGCGGCCAGACCCGCGGGGCCTGCGCCTATGACGGCAACGCGTTTTTGGGCGGGAGCGATGCGGATGACAAGTTCGGTTTCATGCCCGGCGCGGGGGTTGACGAGGCAGCTTGCCAGCTTGGCCTGGAAGGCGTGGTCCAGGCAGGCCTGGTTGCAGGCGATGCAGGTGTTGATCTCGTCGCGGCGCCCCTGCGCGGCCTTGTTGACGAACTCGGGGTCGGCCAGGAAGGGGCGGGCCATGCTGACCATGTCGGCGCTGCCGTCGGCCAGAACCTGTTCGGCCACTTCGGGCATGTTCAGGCGGTTGCTGGTGATGACAGGAATCGTGAGGCCGGCGGCACGCAGGTCGCCTCGCAGCTTTTTGGTGACCCAGGTGAAGGCGCCGCGTGGTACTGACGTCGCGATTGTCGGCACACGCGCCTCATGCCAGCCGATGCCGCTGTTGATGAGCGTGGCACCGGCGGCTTCAACGGCTTTGGCCAGCAGCACGACTTCTTCCCAGCTGCTGCCGCCGGGAATCAGGTCGATCATCGAGAGGCGGTAGATGATGATGAAGTCGCGGCCGACGGCTTCGCGCGTGCGGCGCACGATCTCCACGGCCACACGCATGCGGTTGCCATAGCTGCCGCCCCACTCGTCGGTGCGCTGGTTGGTGTGGGTAACGAGGAACTGGTTGATAAAGTAGCCTTCGCTGCCCATGATCTCGACGCCGTCGTAGCCGCCATCGCGGGCCAGCATGGCGCAGCGGATGAAGGCGCGAATCTGCCGCTCGACGCCGCCGGAGCTAAGCTCGCGCGGGGTGAATGGCGAGATCGGGCTCTGGATGCGCGAGGGCGCGACGCACAGCGGGTGGTAGCCGTAGCGGCCGGTGTGCAAAATTTGCAGGGCAATCTTGCCGCCTTCGGTGTGCACGGCGTCGGTGACCTGTTTGTGGCGACGCGCAGCGCCTGAGCTGGCGAGCATGCCGGCGAAAGGTTTGGTCCAGCCGGCGATGTTGGGCGCAAAGCCCCCGGTAACCATGAGGCCCACGCCGCCGCGTGCGCGCTCGGCAAAGTAGGCGGCCATGGCGGGGAAGTGTTTGCGGCCGTCTTCCAGGCCGGTGTGCATGCTGCCCATCAGCACGCGGTTCTTCAGCGTGGTGAAGCCCAGGTCCAGCGGCGCGAGCAGGTGGGGGTAGGGGGAAGCGGGGTCCAGGGAAAAAGAGGAAGACGCAAGGGAAGGGGGCGTCGTCGCCGAAGTGGGGGTCGCGGCCAAGGCAGGTCTCCTGTCAAAACTGCCTGCATGGTAGTCGCTGCGGGGCCGGCGGCACAGCGCGCCGGGTACTCTAGGGGACAGGCTCTACGCCGCCTTCGGGCTAACCCGGGCCCCCACGGTCGCTCACTTCGTGTAGCTCCCTGCCCCCCAAGGGGGCCGCTGCGCCTGCGGCCCGGCGAAGCCGGTTCCGCGGCCCCTGCTTGCATGAAGAGTTCAGCGGCGTAACCAGTGGGCGTATTTCACCAGTGGGGGCCGCGGGACTGGCTTTGCCAGACCGCAGGCGCCGCCCCCTCGAGGGGGAACAGGCTACACGCAGTGAGCCTGGACGGGGGTGGCTTATAGATCGCCCGGCGAAGCCGGTTCCGCGGCTCATGCTGGCCTGGCCGGCTCGCTTTGCATCGCCTTTTCTGGTGCCCTCAGGGTATCGGGGCAGCGGCCTTGCGGTGTTGTCCGACACCCGCCCGCAGCCTGTGCTGGTACTTTGAAGCTTCGATTTCTGGAGCACTCATGGCAAAAACCAACACCAGCCCGACACGCGCCAAAACCGGCGAAGGCGCGACGGTGCCGCATCCTCCGCACAGCGAGCCGGACGATGAAGCGGATGGCAACGATGCCAGCACCTTGATTGAAAACCCGGTGAAGCCCGGAAAGGCCGGCAAGCTCAAGCAGCACAGCTTTCCTGACGGCGGGGGCAGCGGCGGCGCCGAGGCTTTCCGGCGCGGGCCGCGCAGGGGCAAGCCTTCGCCCGGCGTTTGATCGGGGTTTGATGAAGCTCGCGACCTTTAACGTCAACGGCATCAAGACGCGGCTTCCGCAGTTGCTGGACTGGCTGGCCAAAGAGTCGCCCGACGTGGTCTGCCTGCAGGAGCTCAAGGCGCTGGACAGTGTGTTTCCCCAGGCCGACCTGCGGGAAGCGGGTTACAGCGCTTTATGGAAAGGCCAGCGTTCATGGAACGGTGTGGCGATTCTGGCCAGGGGTGAGGCGCCGGTTGAAATACGGCGTGAGCTGCCCGGCGATGCGTCAGATGACCACAGCCGCTATCTGGAGGCGGCGGTGGACGGCATCGTCGTGGCCTGCCTGTACCTGCCCAACGGCAACCCGCAGCCCGGCCCCAAGTTCGACTACAAGCTGGCCTGGTTTGAGCGGCTGCAGAAGCACGCGGCGGGGCTTTATGCGTCCGGGCACCCGGTGGCGCTGGCGGGTGACTTCAACGTGGTGCCGACGGACTTTGATATCTACAACCCCAAGTCCTGGCGCAAGGACGCCTTGTTGCAGCCCGAAAGCCGGGCGGCCTATGAAAAGCTGTTGGGGCAAGGCTGGGTAGACAGCCTGCGGCATTTGCATCCGGACGAACGCGTCTACACCTTCTGGGACTATTTTCGCCAGCATTGGCAGCGCAACGCGGGCTTGCGCATCGACCACATCCTGCTGAACGCTGAACTGGCGCCGCGTCTGAAAGCTGCCGGGGTAGACAGCTGGGTGCGCGGGCAGGAGCACGCCAGCGACCATGCGCCGGTGTGGGTGGAGCTGGGTGTGGCGCGTAAAGCTGCGGGCGCGGTGAAGAAGAAGGTGGCCAAAGTGGCGAGGCCGCGAGCGGCAGCGGTGCCGCGCAAAAAAGCTCCGTAAGCCAATGCCGTGCCTTGCGGATTCGTTGCTATTAATTCAATAGCTGCCTGCGCAAGTCCCTATTGGTCTAGCGGCTGTTTTTGATCGCAGTCGCGGCGTCAGTCACCAGTTCAGGGCCTTTGTAGATGAGGCCGGTATAGATCTGCACGACGTCGGCGCCGGCCTTGATCTTGGAGACGGCGTCCGCACCGCTCATGATGCCGCCCACGCCGATGATGGGAAAGCCTTTGCCGAGTGCCGCGCGCAACTGGCCGATGACGCGGTTGCTGGCCTCCAGCACCGGGGCGCCGCTCAGGCCGCCGGCCTCTTCGGCATGGCGCATGCCTTTCACCGCGTCGCGGCTCAGCGTGGTGTTGGTGGCGACGACGCCGTCCATGGCGTGGCGCTTGAGCGTGGCGGCAATCACATCGACCTGGGCTTCATCGAGGTCGGGTGCGATCTTCACAAAAATCGGCACACGCTTGCCGTGCTGTTTGGCCAGGGTCTCGCGGCGTTCGGCGATGCGGCCGAGCAGGGCGTCCAGGGCTTCGTCGCTTTGCAGGGCGCGCAGGTTTTTGGTGTTGGGGCTGGAGATATTGACGGTGACGTAGTCCGCGTGCGGGTAGACACCGTCCAGGCAGGTCAGGTAATCGTCCACCGCGTTTTCAATCGGCGTGGCGGCGTTTTTGCCGATGTTCAGGCCCAGCAGCAGGCTGTTTTGCGCGCCTTGCTTGCGCACGCTGGATCGCTGCACATTGGCCAGAAAAGCGGCCAGCCCTTCATTGTTAAAGCCCAGGCGGTTGATGAGCGCGTTGGCTTCGGTGAGGCGGAACATGCGCGGCTTGGGGTTGCCCGGTTGGCCCAGAGGGGTGACGGTGCCGACTTCGACAAAACCAAAACCCATGGCGGCCAGGCCGTCGATGCAACGGGCGTTTTTATCGAGCCCGGCGGCCAGACCCACGCGGTTGGCGAATTTCAGGCCGGCCAGCTCGACGGGATCGCTCACGCGGTTGCCGCAGTAGGCCAGCGACAGCGGCGTGCCCTGGGTACGCGCGAGCGAAGCCATGGTCAGCTCGTGGGCGGTTTCGGGGTCAAGCCCAAATAAAAAAGGGCGGGCCAGGGCGTAGGGGAGCAGGGACATTGGATAATTCGGCTTTTGGCGATGAGGCGATGAACCACCCGGGCAGGCCGGGCATGAAGCCTGATTGTCGCAAAACCCGTTTCGCCCCGGCCCGACCCCCAAACACTCTTCAACACTTCCATGACTCAAGCCATGACCCAAGACGAACTCAAAACCCTGGTCGGCCAGGCAGCCCTTCACTATGTCGAGGAAGGTAGCATTGTGGGAGTGGGCACCGGCTCGACTGTGAACAAATTCATTGACGCGCTGGGCACCATGAAGGGGCGCATTGCCGGTGCCGTGTCGAGCTCGGTGGCCTCGACGGAACGCCTGCAGGCGCTGGGCATCAAGGTGTTTGACGCGACGGAGGTGGACGAGCTGGCGGTGTACATCGACGGCGCCGACGAGATCGACAACGCGGGTTATATGGTCAAGGGCGGCGGTGCGGCGCTGACGCGTGAAAAGATCGTGGCGGCCCAGTCGCGCAAGTTTGTCTGCATTGCCGACGAGTCCAAGCTGGTGCAGGCGCTGGGCAACTTTCCGCTGCCCGTTGAGGTGATTCCGATGGCGGCCAGGCGCATCGCGCGGCAGTTTGCGGCCATGGGCGGCACGGCCAACCTGCGGCTCAAGGACGGTAAACCGCTGGTCACCGACAACGGCCAGCACATCCTGGACGTGACCGGCCTGAAGATCGCCGACCCACTGGGTTTTGAGTCGCAGGTCAACCAGTGGCCGGGCGTGGTGACGGTGGGGGTGTTCGCCCACCAGAAGGCGCATGTCTGCCTGCTGGGTGCGCCGGGCGGGGTGAAGACGCTGGTGTTCTAGGCTGCTCTAGCCCCAGAAAGCAAAACGCCGGGCTGGTACCCGGCGTTTTGCATTTTCAGAGCCCGCTCAGAATTTGATGCCGGCAGGGTTGTTGGCCGTGGCGGCGGGTGGTGCCGCCGGAGCAGCCTGTTGGGATGGTGCGGCAGGAGCGGCTGGGGCGGTGCCCGCTGCTGGAGATTTGCTCACGGCGACCAGGGGTGTAGGCGCGGGGCGCTGGTAGGTGGCTGGCAATATGGACGCAGCAGGGTAGCCCGCTGCATTCAGGTACTGCGTCCACTCTGCGTCCGAATAGCCTTTGAGTTGCTGGGCGGCTATGGTCAGAAAGGGTAGCGATGCATCGCCGCTCACCCGCTGCAGGGCCGCAATATCTTCATTGGTGCTAACGGTTTTCTCGCTGAAGGGAATGCCACGGCTTATCAGCATGGCACGAGCGGAACCGCAGGGAATACATTTTTCGTTGGTGTACAACGTGACCGGGTATTTGCTGACAACCTGTCGCAATTCGAAAGGAAGACCTCCGGATGCTGCTCCACCACTTGACGCTGCGTTGGCAGCGCTAACCTTGCCGCTACTTGCCGCCGGCGGTGGCTGGTCGGAAAAGGTGACCTTGCCGTCGGGTCCCACGATGCGGTAGACCTGCTGCGCGTGTGACGGCAGCGCCATAAAAATTAAGCTTCCCCCAAGCAGCAGCATGGCCAGCAGGGCGTTGGGAGAGAAGGATCTAACAGCGTTTGATTTCATGGTTTCCCCAGTCAGTCTTGAATTTGAATTGAAGTGGCTTGGCTCAGGTGTTTCAAGCCATACCCTGGTGGCGCATCAGCGCGTCCAGCGTTGGCTCCCGGCCCCGGAAGGCCTTGAATGATTCCATGGCCGGACGGCTGCCCCCTGCTTCCAGGATGGCTTGCCGGTATTTTCGGCCTGTTTCTACATTAACGGTACCCGATCCTGTGCCGGCGTCAGTGTTTGTACCCGGATCGGCTGCAGGATGGGCGGACTCTTCAAACGCGGCATAAGCGTCGGCAGACAGGACTTCGGCCCATTTGTAGCTGTAATACCCGGCCGCATAACCACCGGAAAAAATGTGACTGAATGTATGCGCAGTACGGCTGTAGGCCGGGGCCGCAATGACAGCGACTTCGCGGCGCACCTCGTTCAGGAGATCCATCAGGTCGTCGGCTGGGTTGTGAGAGGTGTGCAGCAGCATGTCGAATAGTGAAAACTCGACCTGGCGCAGCGTCTGCATGCCGCTCTGGAAGTTTTTGGCGGCCAGCATCTTGTCGAACAGCTCGCGCGGCAGGGCAGCGCCGGTGTCCACGTGGGCGGTCATGTGCTTGAGCACGTCCCACTCCCAGCAAAAGTTTTCCATGAACTGGCTGGGAAGCTCGACGGCGTCCCATTCGACGCCGCTGATGCCGGAAACGTCCCGTTCGTTGACCTGGGTGAGCATGTGGTGCAGCCCGTGGCCGAATTCGTGGAACAGCGTGGTCACGTCGTCGTGCGTGAGCAGGGCTGGCTTGCCGCCCACGCCCTCGGCGAAATTGCAGACGAGATGCGCCACCGGGGTTTGTAGCTTGCCGTTGTCGGGGCGCAGCCAGCGGGTGCGCACATCATCCATCCAGGCGCCGCCGCGTTTGCCGTTGCGGGCGGGCTGGTCCAGGTAGAACTGGCCCACGAGCTGGCCGTTGCGCTCGATACGGAAAAACTCTACGCCAGGCTTCCACACGGGTGCCGAGTCCTTGCGGATGGCGACTTCAAACAGTGTTTCCACGATCCTGAAGAGGCCTGCCAGCACTTTGGGGGCAGTGAAGTACTGTTTGACTTCCTGTTCACTGAAGGCGTAGCGCGCTTCCTTGAGTTTTTCGCCGATGTAGGCGTAGTCCCAGGCTTGCAGGTCGGCCAGGCCCAACTGGGTGGTGGCAAAGGCGCGCAGGTCGGTAACATCCTTTTCGGCATAGGGTCGGGCGCGCCGGGCAAGGTCACGCAAAAACGTGATGACCTCGTCGGGGGACTTGGCCATCTTGGCGACCACCGAGACCTCGCCGAAATTACGGTAGCCCAGCAGCTTCGCCTCTTCGAGGCGCAGCGCAAGGATTTCCTTCATGATGGCGCTGTTGTCGAATTTGCTGAACTCGGGTGCGGCCTGGTCGCTGGCGCGGGTGGTGTAGGCCTTGTAAAAGGTTTCGCGCAGTTTGCTGCTTTTGGCAAACTGCATGACAGGCAGGTAGCTTGGCATTTTCAGGCTGAGGCGGTAGCCGGTCTTGCCTTCGGACTGGGCCTGGTTGCGTGCTGTTTCAAGCACGTCTGCAGGAATGCCCTCAACCTCGGCTTCTGTCGCGTAATAGGCAAATGCGTCGGTGGCGTCCAGGGCGTTCTCACTGAATTTCTGGTTCAGCTCGGCCTGGCGTTCCTGGATCTCGGCAAAACGGTCGCGGTCGGCGCCCTTCAGTTCCGCACCCGACAGCACAAAGTTGCGAATGGCGTTTTTATGGGCCTGGCGCTGCTCGGTGTTCAGGGTGGCCACGTCGATGGCTTTGTATTTGGCGTAAAGGCGCTCATCGGCGCCCAGGCGGGTCCAGAACTCAGTCACGCGCGGCAGGGCGGCGTTGTAGGCCGCGCGCAGTTCCGGCGTGTCGGCCACGCTGTTGAGGTGGCTCACGGCGCCCCAAGCGCGGCCCAGGTTCTCGGTGGCCACGTCCAGCACGCCGGCGATACCGCTCCATGAGGCCGGAAAATCCGCTGCCGTGACATGCTCAAGGGCGCTTTCAGCCTTGGCCAGCAGCTCGTCGAGGGCTGGCGCCACATGCTCGGGCTGAATCCGGTCAAACAGGGGAAGGTCGGAGAAGTCGAGAAGGGGATTGGTCATGACGTACAGCTGTGGGCGAAAGTCTCGAATCTAAAGGCCTGGGGCTACCGGGCCAGGAAGAATGTGCCTGTCGGGGCGCTATCGGGGCAATTACCCCGTGCCTTGCGGGCGGGGAACTCAGCCCTGTGCACTCTTCTTGACGCTTTTCAATTGGGGTTTTTTGGCGCGTTTGACGGTGCCGCCGGGCGTGAGGCGCTGGTTGCCGAGCACGCGCAGGGTTTTGACTTCGGGGCGCTGGCCGTAGCGGGAGCTGTTTTTCAGTACCTTGACATCACGGGGGCCGGGCATGCGGTCTTCATTGACCTTCTTTTCCTTTTCCGGCATTGGGCGCCACAGGACCAGCAGCTTGCCGATATGCTGGATGGGGGCGGCGTTGAGTTCATCTGCCAGGTTCTGGAAAATCGCTTCTCGGCCGGCGCGGTCGTCTGATTGAACCCGCACCTTGATGAGGCCGTGCGCGTTCAGGGCCGCGTCGGTTTCTTTCTTGACGGCAGCGGTCAGGCCATCGGAGCCGATCATCACCACTGCGTTCAGGTGATGGGCATCGGCGCGGTGATCCTTGCGCTGGGCGGGGGTAAGTTGTATTTGAGCCATGACCCAATTATCGGGGGAGTCGGGAAGAGGACAATAGACCCCATGAAAGTAAATGCCAAGACCGACTTCAAACCCGGCACCCAGACCGACGCGAAGGCCGCTGCCAAAGCCGTATCGAAAGCCAGTGCGAAAGGGAAAAAGGTCAACAAGGCGTGGTTGCACGACCACATCAACGACCCCTACGTCAAATTGGCCCAAAAAGAGGGCTACCGGGCCAGGGCCGCTTACAAATTGAAGGAAATTGACGAAACCTTCGGCCTGATCCGGCCGGGGGACTGTGTGGTCGACCTGGGTAGCACGCCCGGGGCCTGGAGTCAGTACGTGAGGCGCAAGCTGTCACCCACCGGCGCGGCGGCGGGGGAGCTCAACGGCCGCATCATCGGGCTGGACCTGCTGCCCATGGAGCCGATCGAGGGGGTGACTTTTATCCAGGGCGACTTCCGGGAGGCGGAGGTGCTGCAGAAGCTGGAGCAGGCGCTGGCCTCGTCCGAAGGGCAGATCCGGGTCGATCTTGTGATCTCGGACATGGCGCCCAACCTGTCGGGTATTGAATCGGCCGATGCGGCCCGGATTGCCCACCTCATAGAGCTGGCCGTGGAATTTGCCCAGAACCGGATGAAACCGGATGGCACGCTGGTGGTGAAGCTTTTTCACGGCAGTGGATACGATCAGCTCGTGAAGCTTTTCAAGGACACCTTCAAGACGGTCAAGCCCCTCAAACCCAAGGCCTCGCGCCCCGGGTCGTCGGAGATTTTCCTGATTGGCAGAGGACTTAAAAGGCGCGCTGACGCTGCACAATGAGTGCGATACGGTGGCAAAAATCACCTAAACCCGCTTCAAACATGGGGCTGGCAGGGGATTACGCGGTTTTTGCCCTTGAAACGCCTAAAATCAGGCGCATGTGACTTTTGTTCTTATACCGGAGTAGTCCTTGAACAATCAGTGGTTTTCCAAAATTGCAATCTGGCTGGTTATCGCCATGGTGCTGTTTACCGTATTCAAGCAATTTGATCCACGCGGTAGCGCCGGCTCAAACTACCTGGGTTACTCCGAGTTCCTGGAAGAGGTGCGCGGCAAGCGCATCAAGCAGGCCACCATCGCCGAAGGCCAGGGCGGCACCGAGATTTCCGCAACCACGGTGGATGATCGCAAGGTTCGCACCACCGCAACCTACCTTGACCGCGGCCTCGTCGGCGACCTGATCGCCAACGACGTGAAGTTTGACGTCAAGCCCCGCGAAGAAACCTCCCTGCTCACGTCCCTGCTGATCAGCTGGGGCCCCATGCTGCTGCTGATCGGCGTGTGGATTTATTTCATGCGGCAGATGCAGGGCGGCGGCAAGGGCGGGGCTTTCAGCTTCGGTAAATCCAAGGCGCGCCTGCTCGATGAATCCACCAATCCAGTGACTTTTGCCGACGTGGCGGGCTGCGACGAAGCCAAGGAAGAAGTCAAGGAAGTGGTCGACTTCCTGAAAGACCCCGCCAAATTCCAGAAACTGGGTGGCCGTATTCCGCGTGGCTTGCTGCTGGTTGGCCCTCCGGGCACCGGTAAAACCCTGCTGGCCAAGAGCATTGCCGGCGAAGCAAAAGTTCCGTTTTTCTCGATTTCCGGCTCTGACTTCGTTGAAATGTTCGTCGGTGTGGGTGCGTCGCGTGTGCGCGACATGTTCGACAACGCCAAGAAAAACGCGCCTTGCATCATCTTTATCGATGAAATCGACGCAGTCGGCCGCCAGCGCGGCGCGGGCCTGGGCGGCGGCAATGACGAACGCGAGCAGACCCTGAACCAGATGCTGGTCGAGATGGATGGTTTTGAAACCAATGTCGGCGTGATCGTGGTGGCTGCCACCAACCGTCCCGACATCCTGGACGCCGCCTTGCTTCGTCCCGGCCGTTTTGACCGCCAGGTCTATGTGACGCTGCCCGATATCCGCGGCCGCGAGCAGATCCTGAATGTGCACATGCGCAAGGTTCCGCTCGGCCAGGATGTGAGCCCCGGGGTCATCGCCCGCGGCACGCCCGGCATGTCGGGCGCTGACCTGGCCAACCTGTGCAACGAAGCCGCCCTGATGGCTGCACGCCGCAACGCGCGCACCGTCGAGATGCAGGACTTCGAAAAAGCCAAAGACAAGATACTGATGGGCCCCGAGCGCAAGAGCATGGTCATGCCCGAAGAAGAGCGCCGCAACACGGCCTACCATGAGTCCGGTCACGCGCTGCTCGGCAAGATGCTGCCGAAGTGCGATCCGGTTCACAAGGTCACCATTATTCCGCGCGGCCGTGCACTGGGCGTGACCATGAGCCTGCCGGCGCAAGACCGCTACAGCTATGACCGCGAGTACATGCTGAGCCAGATCAGCATGCTGTTTGGCGGCCGTATCGCCGAAGAAGTCTTCATGAACCAGATGACCACGGGCGCCAGCAACGACTTTGAACGTGCCACAGCGCTGGCCCGCGACATGGTCACCCGTTACGGCATGACCGAGGCCCTGGGCCCCATGGTGTACGCGGAAAATGAAGGCGAAGTGTTTTTGGGCCGTTCAGTCACCAAGACCAACAACATGAGCGAGTCGACCCTGCAAAAGGTGGACGGCGAAGTACGCCGCATCATCGACCAGCAGTACGCCCAGGCGCGCAAGCTGATCGAGGACAACCAGGACAAGATGCATGCCATGGCCAAGGCCTTGCTCGAATGGGAAACCATTGACGGCGACCAGCTGGACGACATCATGGCCGGCAAGGAACCCCGGCCGCCCAAGGACTGGACGCCGCGCAATTCGTCGGTAGGCGGCGGTAGCGGTCCCAGCGGCGGTACACCTGCTGTCAGTACCGATCCGGCACCTACGGTAGCCTGATTCCTCCACAAGCATGAAGACGACTGCCAGGCAGTCATCACAACCGGGGCCAGTCCCCGGTTTTTTCATGGTGGAGAACATGGCTCCTGGGCTTGCCACTTTGTATGGCTTCGGCAACGCACCGTTCGTTGCGCGGTATTGCATTGCTTACCGGCCTGTGGTTTAACCCTTCATTCGTTTCGGGACATCCATCCATGATCTGGCAAACCTCCCGCTTTCAGATTGATCTGTCCAAGCCGCGCGTCATGGGTATCGTCAATGTCACGCCCGACTCATTTTCGGATGGGGGCAGGTATTTCACCCTCGGTGGTGGTTTTTCAGGCGTCTTTGCTCATTGTGAGAAATTGATCCGGGATGGCGCCGACATGCTGGACATTGGCGGTGAATCAAGCCGGCCTGGCGCACCGCCCGTACCACTGGAGGAAGAGCTTGAACGGGTGCTGCCTGTGGTTCGCCATGCGGTCAGCCTCGGTGTGCCGCTGTCGGTTGACACGTACAAACCTGAAGTGATGCAGGCTGTGCTCGACCTGGGCGCCGATGTCATCAACGACATCTGGGCCCTGCGCAAACCGGGTGCGGTGCAGGTGGTGGCGCAGCACCCGAATTGCGGTGTCTGTCTGATGCACATGCATCGCGAACCCCAGACCATGCAGGTTGCCCCCATGGAGGGCGATGTGGTACCGCAGGTGATGGCTTTTCTGGAAAGCGCCGCATCTGGCCTGCAGGCCGCTGGCGTTGATAGATCCCGCATCGTGCTGGATGTGGGTGTGGGCTTTGGTAAAACCGTGGCGCAGAATTTCGCGTTGCTCGCGCGGCAGCAGGAGTTCCTCGCCACCGGTTATCCGTTGCTGGCCGCCTGGTCGCGCAAATCGTCTTTGGCCGCCGTAACCAGCGCCTCGCTCGCGACTGTCGCCCAGCTCGACGTGACCGACCGCATGGTACCCAGCGTAGCGGCCGCCTTGCTGGCGGTGGACCGAGGCGCCCGTATCGTGCGTGTGCATGATGTGCGTGAGACTGTGCAGGCCCTGAAGGTATGGATGGCAGCGCGCTAGCAGTTTTGTCGCTATCCGGCAAAGATGGCGGCTTTGGCCGACAAAGGGCTGTACGGGGCACCTAAAATAGGCCCCTGTTTCAAGAACAACAAGCTCCACAGGGACAAAACTCCATGACCAGAAAATACTTCGGCACCGACGGCATTCGCGGAACGGTGGGCCAGCCGCCCATCACGCCCGACTTCGTCTTACGGCTTGCGCACGCGGTCGGCCGGGTCCTTCGCAAGACCGAATCCCGCCCTACGGTGCTGATCGGCAAGGACACCCGCATTTCCGGCTACATGCTGGAAAGCGCGCTGGAGTCCGGCTTCAACTCCGCCGGCGTCGATGTAGTGCTGCTCGGCCCCTTGCCTACGCCGGGTGTGGCCTACCTCACGCGGGCCCAACGCGCCAGCCTGGGGGTCGTCATCAGTGCGAGCCACAACGCCTACCCTGACAACGGCATCAAGTTTTTCAGCGCGCAGGGCACCAAGCTCGATGATGCGTGGGAACTGGCCGTGGAAGCTGCGCTCGACGAGCCACCCGTCTGGGCCGATTCTGCGACTTTGGGCAAAGCCCGCCGTCTTGATGATGCGGCAGGACGTTATACCGAATTTTGCAAAAGCACCTTTGCCAATGACCTGACGCTTCGCGGCCTGAAGATCGTGGTCGACGGTGCCCACGGTGCGGCTTATCACATCGCCCCCATGGTTTTTCATGAACTGGGCGCTGAAGTCATTGCCATCGGCTGCGCACCCGACGGCCTCAACATCAACCACGAAGTCGGTGCGACGCACCCCGAGGCTCTGATCGCCAAGGTCAAGGCCAGCAAGGCGGACTACGGCATTGCGCTGGACGGCGACGCCGACCGGCTGCAGATCGTGGACGCCGAAGGCCGGCTCTTCAACGGCGACGAGGTGCTGTACCTGATGGTCAACGAGCGGCTGGCGCGCGGTGAGAAAGTACCCGGCACCGTGGGCACCCTGATGACCAATATGGCCGTGGAAGTGGCGTTGAAGGCCAAAGGCGTGGAATTTGTACGCGCCAAGGTTGGCGACCGCTACGTGCTCGAGGAGCTTGAAAAGCGTGGCTGGCTGCTGGGCGGCGAGGGTTCGGGCCACCTGCTGGCGCTCGACAAGCACACCACCGGTGACGGCCTCATCAGCGCGTTGCAGGTGTTGCAGGCCTGTGTGCGCAGCAAGAAAACTCTCGCCCAGCTGCTGAGCGATGTAGTGTTGTTCCCGCAGACACTGGTCAATGTGCGCCTCAAGCCCGACCAGGACTGGCAGAGCAGCAAACCCCTGGCCGACATGACCAAAACGGTGGAAGCCGAGTTGGGCAACACGGGCCGCCTGTTGATTCGTGCCAGCGGCACCGAGCCGCTGCTGCGTGTGATGGTCGAAGCGCGCGATGCGGCCCAGGCCAAAAGCTGCGCCGAGCGGGTGGCGGACACGGTGCGGTCCTGAGTGACTTATTCAGGAAAATAGTGGCTGAAACCCTTTAAGGGCGGGCGCAAGCAGCTATTAAATCGATAGCGATCCGTCGAACAGGCTAGGAAGCCTCTACGGCCTCCATCAAGCGAGCCCGCTCATCCGGCGTGAGCACCTTGGGTGATACGCGTGGCATCCCATCATCCGGGTTAAAGAAGGGCGTGATCTTGTAGCCGCCATTGAGCCTCGTGCGTATCAGTGTCGCCATGAACCGGAGGATGGACACGGTGGTGCTGACCGGCATGGCTTCGGGGTTACCTTTGGCGCTCTTCATGCCGACTTTCATGCGCACAAGGCCGAAGGCGGCGTCGAGACTTGTTGACGGATCTTTCAGGCAGTTGTGCAGCAGGCCGACATGCGAGACCTTGAAGTCACGCGAGGTGTTGCCGATCGGTGTGTTGCAACAGCTGGCATACCAGCGCAACATGCCCTTGTCACTGAGCGACATGCAGGTGAGCGCCTCCTGGCCGTGGGTGAAGGTGACGTGTTGGGGCAGCGTGGCGACCACGTCCGATCCGCCCATTTCATCCAGAATCTCGTCGGCTTTGCCCAGAAAGTGGGCGTAGGCCTGGCAGTCCTTGCAGTAGCAGATACCCCGGCATACCGATTCGGTGTGACTGACATGGCCGCGGAGTGTGCCGCATTGGCAGCGCAAGGGGTGATTCATGTGAGAGCCCTGTTTGATGGGTGAGCCATTTAACACTCAGACGCGCGGAACCCCGAGTTCTTGTCTGGCAGGGCAGTCCGGTCAGTGCGCGTACGGTGTTTCCTGATGCCGATGAGTGCAATAGCTCCCGCGGTCTGCGTCGTAACCATGACCAGTGGATAAAGCAGTCCGATACCGAGTGTCGCCACGATAAAACCGGTGCTGGCGTAAAGCGTGGATTCACGTTTGTATTCTGAGCAAAGCGCCAGGACAAGGCCAAGCCCGGCAAGAATGAACGTAAGGCAGGTCAACCAGATAACAGCGTTGGCGTCATTCAGCGCAAAGACGCTGCTTGGCTGGAGTTCGGCAATATAGCTGCGTTCTTGCCGCACCATGCCCAGCCGGTTCAGCGCGTTCAATAGCTTGCCCCCGAAGAGCACACCGCCGGCGCGATGAACGCACCACAACGCAAGAAACAATGAGAAGGCGACGAGGGCCGAGGCAAACGACAGTTTCCCCAAAGACACTCTTTCGCCGGCACCGAGCAATCGCTTAAGCATTCTCAGCCTGCGAAGGGTAGAGATGTTTGCAGAATCGCCACTCATGCACCGGCTGGTCATCAATGTAGGCTGTAGGCTTTGGCAGATAAGCTTCAAAACACTCGCTGATCCCTAGTTCGATGGCTGTGGTTCGGCAGTATTCAGCACCTCCCGAGCTCCAGAGAAACAAGGTTGCGCCTTCGGATTTCAGCCGCCTGACCTGGGCAATTACCGCAGGCATGGGAATACGCTTCGCACCAACGGACCTGACCATGGTGTCGTCGACATCGATAAAAACGACTTGTGGGGTCATGGGTGTTGAACCTTTGTTTGACCCCGGAATATGTGTGACGCCAGCAGCCACAAGGCTACCGGCAGCAAAAGTGCGGCGGCAAGTACCTCCGAAAGAATTGTGACGTTGGCGATCAGAGGATGAAACTCGATGGGGGCCAACGCATAGTGGCCCAGGCCGTCAAAACCTAACGCCGCGTAAACAGCCATCAGCAGCAGGCCCATAGCCACGAATTTTTTGCGCATGAGCAGCAAGCCAACGGCACCCACCGAAGTGATGGCAGCCCACACCCCATAAACCTGCGCACGTGTTAGCCAGGCCGGCAGGTTCGGATATTCGCAGATGAACTCGGCGTTGTGGCTGAAATGGCCGAGACTGGCGAGGAAGTAGGCTGCTGTCAGGGCGAGCAGCAGTTTGGGAAAGTCGTTGAAGCTGCGAAAGAAACGCATCGTTCAGGCCTGTGGTTAGAGGGGTGGACCCGCAGGCATCTGGCCTGTGGGTTACCAGTCTAACCAACCGGGCAGCCGCGCCGCTCGACGGCCTATTGTTCGCTAACTCAAGCCAGCGTATATGCCGTCTTCACCGTCGTGAAAAACTCCTGCGCATACTTGCCCTGCTCACGCGGGCCGTAGCTGGAGCCCTTGCGGCCGCCAAACGGCACGTGGTAGTCCACACCGGCGGTTGGGAGGTTCACCATGACCATGCCGGCCTGGCTGTGGCGCTTGAAGTGGGTCGCGTATTTGAGGCTGGTGGTGGCGATGCCAGCTGACAGGCCGAATGGCGTGTCATTGGCAGCGGCGAGTGCGGCCTCGTAGTCCTTCACCCGGATGATGCTGGCAACGGGACCGAAAATTTCTTCGCGGTTGATGCGCATGCCGGCGGTGCTTTCGCTGAAAAGCGCTGGTGTCATGAAGTAGCCTTCGGCGCCGCTGCCGGTGTGACAACGTACGCGGTCACCGCCAAATGACAAGGTCGCGCCTTCCTGCTGGCCGATGGCGATGTAGCTTAAGTCCTGCTCCAGCTGGGCTTGTGAAGAAACCGGGCCGATGTCGGTTCCGGCAGTCAGGGCGTCGCCCACCTTGATGCGGGCCATGCGTTCCTGAAGCGCCTTGACGAAAGCAGGGTAAATGCCTTCGGTCACGATGAGGCGGCTTGATGCTGTGCAGCGTTGCCCAGTGGAGTAAAAAGCGCTCTGTGCGCTGAGTTCCACGGCCTGGGTCAGGTCGGCGTCGTCCAGGATGACCTGCGGGTTCTTGCCGCCCATTTCGAGCTGCACCTTCTTGAGGTTTTTCGCGCAAACCTCAGCAATGCGGCTGCCCACGCCGACCGAGCCGGTAAAGCTGATGGCATTGACGCCCGGATGGTTGACCAGCGCATCGCCGATGACGCGGCCGGGCCCCATCACCAGGTTGAACACGCCCGCCGGAATACCTGAGCGCGAGATGATTTCGGCCAGGGCCCAGGCACTGCCTGGAACCAGGTCTGCCGGCTTGAGCACCACGCAATTGCCGAAGGCCAGCGCCGGCGCAATCTTCCAGGCCGGGATGGCGATGGGGAAATTCCACGGCGTGATCAGGCCGACGACGCCCACGGGTTCACGCGTGATTTCCACGCCGATGCCCGGGCGAACCGACGGCATGGTTTCACCGCCCAGGCGCAGGCATTCGCCGGCAAAGAATTTGAAGATGTGGCCAGCGCGGGTGGCTTCGCCAATGCCTTCAGGTTTGGTCTTGCCTTCTTCGCGCGAGAGCAGGGTGCCCAGCTCTTCGCGGCGTGCCAGGATTTCAGTGCCGATCTTGTCGAGCGCATCGGAACGGGCCTGGATGCCCGAGGTAGACCAGGCCGGGAAGGCGGCCTGTGCGGCCTGCACGGCGGCATCCAGCCCTGCGGCGTCGGCCTGTGTGTACTCGCCGATCACGTCGGCGAGATTACTGGGGTTCAGGTTCGGGCTGTAGCTGCTGCCGGCCAGCCATTGGCCGGCGATGAGGTTGTCGTGTTTGGTGGACATGAGGTGGCTCCAGAAGAAATCAGGGTTGATCAGGGGCGAGAGGGCGCGCAGGTTGCGGGAATGCCACAGGCGGCGCCACATCAATCGCGTAGAAACGCAAGGCGTTATCGCACATCATCGCATGTTGCTGGTTTGCCGGCAGGTGGTCCAGCATGCCGGCCACACTGCCAACCAGGTCCGGATAGTTTATGCGCAGGCCCGCCACCGGAAAGTTGCTGGCAAACATGCAGCGCTGCCAGCCGAAAATGGCCACCGTCTCGCGCACGATGCGCGCGTTTTCGTGCCAGTCCCAAGGCTGGCCGCGCAGGCCGAACTCGGAAAGCTTGACGTGTACGTTTTCCTGCCGGGCCAGCGTTTCCATCCAGCCGCGCCAGCGTTTGAGGCCTTCTTCGCTGCGGTCCCAGGCAAAGCCGTGGTGGTTCAGGGCGATGGGCACTTTCGGAAACATCGCTGCCACGGTAGCCGCTTCGGGCAAGTGCCAGGCGGGCACGCGCAGGTCCCACCGCAGGCCGAATTTCTCCAGCAATGAAAAGCCGCGCAGCCAGTTTTCGTGTTGCATGGTGCCCGCTTGCCCTTTGACGCTTTGGTCCGCTGCGGCAGATGTGACGGGTTTGCTGCGGATGCCGCGCACCAGTTCAAACTGCGACTGCGCGAGCAGGCATTCCCCGCTATCAGGCCGGTCAAACCAGGCGTGCGCCACGATGGCGTTCGGAAACCCGTGCCTGGCGTGAACCTCATGCAGCCAAGCAGTTTCGGCAACCTGCTCAAGGCGGCTGCGTTCGGCTTCCACATGCACGGTTGCCACCACGTCGCAAGGCCCTACAGCGGCCCGGTAGTCCGTTGCGAGGAAATCCCGGCAAATCGGCCGGTAGTCGCCGAGGAAGAAGGCGCCAGGATCGTACGCTTCCTGCAACCAGGGGTAGTGGCCTTTCGACAGGTCCCACAGGTGGTGGTGTGCGTCGACGACGGGCCCTGTAAACGCCTTCACAGGTGCGGGCAGTGAGGTGGGCGATGTGCCTGTGCTCTTCATGAACCGGGAGTGGATACAGACCTTGCTGAATCAATGCCGCCAGACGTAGGACGAATCAGGTTCACGCAGCGTCCTGATTTCCTGCTCGAACGCAAAGCTGTCCAGATTGAGGCGGCGCACCGTCTCGTCCTGAAACGAGATGTAGACCGCCCGGTCCACCGGGTGAAACGACAAGGCCAGCGGGTTGCTGGGCAAGGAAAAGCAGCGCTGCTCCTGCAGGTCCAGGCCGAATATCGACAGCGAATGCTCGCCCGAGTTAGTGGTGAGCAGCAGGTCCTGGCCTTGCACGCCCTGGAAGCGGTAGACCCGGTTGGGGTCGCGCCGTGTCTTGCCTGAGGCTACGACTTTCATGCTGGCCGTGTCGACCGCGACGATGGTGTCGTCGCCGCGGTTGGCCACGTACAGCAGTGATTCGTCGGCCGACAGCACATTGCCCTCGGGCACCGGGCCGGGCATCATCGCGACCGGTGTGAAGGTCGGGTCGTTCGGCCTGATTTTGGTGACGGTGTTCGACAGCAGGTTCAGCGCATAAGCTGTCTGTGCATCTTTCGTCAGCGCAAACAGGTGGGTTTTGTAGCCGCCCGAAGACACAGCCAGGTCCGGTACATGCACCTTTGCCGGATCCGAGAAGCGCAGCAACACGTTGTGTGCCTCAGACATCACAAACAGGCGGCCCTGGCCGTCCACTGTCAAGCCATGCGGCCGGTAATACGGCCAGAGGTTCAGCGTGGCCACATGCTCGCGTTTGTCCAGGTCAATCACAAAGACCGAATGCCCACCTGCGTCTCCCAGATGGCTGGCGGTTTCGATGCCATAGTGGCCTACGTATGCAAGCCGGCGCACCGGGTCTATCGTGAACTCGTGCGGAAAGTTGGGCAAGACGATGTGTTCTTCCGCCAGGCCGGTGGCCAGGTCGTAAAAGCTGAAGGTATGGGCGCATTTCTGCACCAGCAAGAGTGTTTCCCGAAGGGGCATGGGTGTCCTGAAGATGGGGGAGCCTGAAAGGAAACAGAGAGAGAAAAAGAGAGAGAACGCGTGAAGGGGCCAGCCAAAGCCGTTTACCTGCCCCAGCGTAGCACCAGCGGGTCCAGCCGCTGCGCGGTGGCGATCAACCCCTTGCGAACCTCAGGGTGCATGGCGGGAAATGGATGGCGCGGCGCTTCACAGGCGATCACGCTTCCTTCCTTCATCAAGGCCTTGGCCGTCAAGATGCCGCCCTGGCGGTTTTCATAGTTGATCAGCGGCAACCAGCGGGTGTATTCGGTAATGGCTTCATCCCGCTTGCCGGCGACCCATGCATCCATGATCTTGCGAATGCCGTCCGGGTAGCCGCCACCTGTCATTGCACCGGTGGCGCCGGCTTCCAGGTCGGGTAGCAGGGTAATGGCTTCTTCGCCGTCCCACGGGCCTTCAATCGCGTCGCCGCCCAGCCGAATCAACTCGCGCAGCTTGGAGGCCGCACCCGGCGTTTCGATCTTGAAGTAGGCCACATTGCGGATCTCTTTGGCCATGCGTGCCAGGAAGGTTGCCGACAGGGTGGTGCCGCTGACAGGTGCGTCCTGGACCATGATGGGAATGTCAATGGCGGCCGACAGCGTGGCGAAGAACTCATAAGTCTTTTCTTCCGCCACGCGGATGGTGGCACCGTGGTACGGCGGCATCACCATGACCATGGCCGCGCCCAGGTCCTGCGCGCGGCGGCTGCGTTCGGCGCACACCCGGGTGCCGAAATGCGTGGTCGTCACAATCACCGGCACGCGGCCCGCTACGTGCTTGAGGATGGCCGCGGTGAGGACTTCCCGCTCGTCATCGGACAGTACAAACTGTTCCGAGAAATTGGCCAGGATGCACAGGCCCGTCGATCCCGCATCGATCATGAAATCAACACAGCGCTTCTGGCTTTCCAGATCGAGCTCGCCCGCATCAGTGAAAGTGGTGGGAACCACCGGGAACACGCCCGTGTATCTTGCTTTCATGCCGATCATTCGACGATGTTGAAGTCTTTGAGGAACTCGGTCTTCATCGTCAGGCCCAGGCCGGGCTTGTTGTCATCGAGCTGCAGGAAGCCGTTCTCCGCCACCGGTTCTCCGTCAAAGATGTAATAGAACAGCTCGTTGCCAACTTCCACGTCGAACATCGGAAAGTACTCGCTCATGGGCGAGGCGAGGGTGCTCATGGTCAGGTGGTAGTTGTGCATCTGCCCGGCGTGCGGAATCACCGGCACGCTGTACGCCTCGCACAACGCGTTGATCTTGTGCGCCGCCGTGATGCCGCCCACACGGTTGGTGTCGTACTGCACGACCGACACGGCTTTCTTGTCCAGCAGCTGTTTGAAGCCATAAAGGCTGAATTCATGCTCGCCGCCCGAGATCGGGATGCTGGTGAGCTGATTGAGCTCGGCATAACCGTCGATGTCGTCAGCAATGACAGGTTCTTCCACCCAGCGCGGCTGAAATTTTTCCAGCTTGGGCAGCATGCGCTTGGCGTACTCCAGGTTCCAGCCCATGTAGCACTCCATCATCAGGTCGTTGTCGTAACCAATGACTTCGCGGATCGCCTCGACGGCTTTCAGGTTTTCAGCTACGCCCTTGGTGCCGTGCGCCGGGCCGTAGCCAAAGCGCGACTTGAACATGGTGAAACCCTGGTCCAGGTATTTCTGCGCTTCGTCCTGCATGGCCTTGATGTCGGTACGGTAGAGCTTGGAGTAGTAGCAGGGAATCTTTTCCTTGGTGCGGCCGCCCAGCAGCTTGAACACCGGCTTGTTGACCGACTTGCCCAGGATGTCCCAGATCGCCAGGTCCACCGCGGAGATGGCAGCCATGGTCACACCCTTGCGGCCCCAGGCGTGGGTGCTGCGGTACATGCGCTGCCACAGGTATTCGTAGTCCCAGGGGTCCTGGCCCAGCACCAGCGGCGTGAGGTACTGGTCGATGATGGCTTTGGCGATGTGCGGCGCCAGCGCGACGTTGCCTAGGCCGACGATGCCGTCGTCGGTTTCGATCTCGACCACCGTCCACGAATGGAAGCGGAAGGTGCTCATGGACTCTGTCTTTGAGTAGACGAGGTCCATGGCGTTGGAGCAGAAATTGCCTTGCGGTGGAACGGTCTTGCCTTTCCACTCGAATACACGTGCGCGGACTGATTTGATCTTCATTTAAAGGTCCTGTGTGAGATGAATCTTTCGAGCCCTCCCCTGGAAGGGGAGGGTTGGGGTGGGGTGAGCCGTATTACTCCCTTTGGGGAGGCGCCGCCAGGCGTCCTCCCATGCGGCAGGCGATGCGAAAAGCGTTGAGCGTGGCGTTGACATCGGCCACGCCCTGGCCGGCGATGTCATACGCTGTGCCATGCGCCGGCGTGGTGATGGGCACCGGCAGGCCACCCTGCACGGTGACGCCCTTGCTGAAGCCCATGAGCTTGATGGCGATCTGGCCCTGGTCGTGGTACATGGTGACGATGGCCTGGTACTGGCCGGCCTGCGCTTTCAGGAAGATGGTGTCGGCCGGGAAGGGGCCGTCTACCGGCACGCCGCCGGCTCGCAGTTCGGCCACCGCCGGTTCGATGATGTCGATTTCTTCGCGGCCGCAGACACCGCCGTCGCCACCATGTGGGTTGAACGCCGCCACCGCTACTTTTGGGCTGTTGTTGCCGCTGGCCTTGAGCGATGCGTAAATCAAGCGGGTCGCGTCGACGATGCGCTCCTTGCTGAGCATGGCCGCTGCGTCTTTCAGCGGAATGTGCGAAGACACACGCGCGGTCCACAAGTCGCCCAGGGTATTGAACTCGCAGAAGTAGCCGGTCACGCCCAGGTATTCGGCAAAGTGGTGCAGCTCGTCTTCATGCTTCAGGCCGCCCAGCTTCATGGCCTGCTTGTTCAGCGGGGCAAAGCAGATGGCGTCGACTTCGCCGCGTTTGGCGCCGTCCATGCAGAGGTTGAGTACCTGCAGCACTGCGGCGCCGCAGGCGGCTTGCGCCTGGCTGCGCTGTACTTGCGCTGGCTGAATCGTGTCTGTGGCCAGGAAGGCGGGCAGGCTGCTGTCGGCACGGTTGCGCACTTCGGCCAAGCTGCTCACGGCTTGCGTTGCCACCGCCTGTTGGGCCGTGGCCTGGCCTTGTTGCCAGAGCCAGGCGTCGCCCACCAGCACGATGTTGGCGCCCGCCGTGATGCCGGGCTGACTCAGCAGCCGGGCAATCAGCTCGGGGCCTATGCCGGCCGCGTCGCCCAGTGTCAGTGCGACGACAGGCACCGGTTCTGTTGTCTGCTGCTTGCTCATGTCATCTTTTCCTTGTTCAGGATCATCAAAATCAGTCCAGCTTGATGTTTTTCTTGGCGATCAGGTCACCATAGCGCTTGTTCTCGTCATTATGAAATTGCGCGAACTGCGCCTGCGTCATGGGCGTCAGGTCCGCGCCGATCGCACCCAGCCGGGCTTGTGTTTCCGGCATCGCCAGGACCTTGGTGACCTCGGCGTAGACACGTTCCTGCACCGCCTTGGGCGTGGCTGCCGGCATGTAGATGCCGTACCAGGCGCTCATCTCGACACCCTTCACGCCGGCTTCGGCCATGGTGGGCACATTGGGAAGCTGCGGGTTGCGTTTCGCGCTGGCCACCGCCAATGGTTTGATGCGTCCGTTCTTGATCTGGCCGATCACCGAGGGCATGGTGTCAAAGCTCAGCTGCACCTGGCCGCCGACGAGGTCGATCAGCGCCGGGCCGCTGCCGCGATAGGGGATGTGCGTGATGAAAACGCCGGCCTGGTCCTTGAAGAGCTCGGCCGCGATGTGTTGCGTGCTGCCCGAGCCGCTGGTGGCGTAGTTGAGCTGGCCGGGTTTTGATTTGGCCAGCTTGATGAGCGACTGCACCGAATCTACCGGCAGGGCGTTGTTGACCACCAGCACATTGGGCACCGCGCCGACAAACACCACGGGCACCAGGTCCTTGTTGTTGTCATAGCCGAGTTTCAGCAGGTGCGGGGCAATCGCATGCGCGGTCGAAACACCCATCAGCAGGGTATGGCCGTCGGTCGCCTTGGCCGTCAGGTCGGCCGCCAGCGTGTTGGAGGCGCCGGGGCGGTTCTCGACCACCACCGGCTGCTTGAGCAGGGGCCCCAGCCGGTCTGCGACCGCGCGGGCCATGGCGTCGGTGCCGCCGCCGGGGGCCGATCCCACCAGGATGCGTACCGGCTTGCTGGGCCAGTCTTGCGCCAGCGCGGGGAAGGCGGCGGCCATCGCGGCAGCCGCCAGCAGCGCCGGGAGGAATGTAAAGGGTTTCAGGCGGGGCATTGTCTTTGTCTCCGGGTCTTTGTGCGGGAAAGCTTGAACGAATGCCTCGATGGTAGGGATGGCAACACTTAACGTAAATTGAAAATACCTGATTATTTGATAACCTATGGTGATCAATTGAATTGACCCCCTGAAAGACCGCCGATGCCCGACACTTCACCTGGCTCCTCCATTCCCCAGCTGCTCAACCGTCTGCGCATGCGCCAGGTCGCACTCATCCTGGCCGTGGGTGAACACGGTACCTTGCGCAAAGCTTCTGCGGAACTGGGCATGACCCAGCCGGCCGCCACCAAGATGATCCAGGAGCTGGAGTCCGCGCTGGGCCAGCGCCTGTTCGAGCGGGTGGGGCGCGGGCAAAAGCTCACGCCGGCCGGCGCCAGCGCATTGCGCTATTTCCGCGGCATGCGCGGTTCCATCGAGTCCATGACCCGTGAGCTGGCCGAGCTGCAGCTGGGCAGCTCCGGTCGGGTGTCGGTCGGCAGCATCATGGCGCCGTCGCCAAACTTGTTGACACACGCGATCATCGCGCTCAAAAAAGCTTACCCGCTGCTGTCGGTCGATGTCATGCTGGACACCAGCGACCGGCTGTTCGAGCTGCTGCGCGAAGGCGTGCTTGACGTTGCCATCGGGCGCATTCGCGACGAGCACCGGGCTGACTACGCCTTCACCCCGCTTGAAAATGAGGCGCTGGCCGTGGTGGCTGGCGTGCACCATCCGCTGGGGCAAAAAAAGGCGGTGAAGTTTGCCAGCCTGCTGGACTACCCATGGATATTGCAGCCCAAAGGCAGCCCGATGCGTGAGGTGCTGGAGCAGGAGTTCCGCATGTTGCAGGCGCCCACGCCCAAGGGCCTGATCGAAACCGCGTCCATCCTCACGACGACCAACCTGATTGCCGAAACCGACATGGTGGGCGTCATGCCGCAGTCGATTGCCGAGAACTACGCCCGGCATGGCCTGCTCAAGATCCTGCCCTGCTTCATCCAGCACAAGATGGAAGCGTTTGGCTCCATCACCCGCAAGGACAGGCCGATGAGCGACGCGGCACGGTTTTTCCTGGCGGCGCTGCACCAGAAATAGCCGCCGGAGGCCGATGGCAATCCGCTGCGGAGAAATTTCCTGAAAATTGCGGGCCTTGGTCCACGGAGTGAGCGCCGGCCGCTATGAGATATGCGTCAATGCCGGCGAAGAACAGAAATTGAAATCGGCGTGTGTGGTCATGGATGAACACTCCATGACCTGGATCAAGCTTTTGCCCCGTGCCATTGCTTACGCTTGGCGTATTGCCAACATTGGAAGCACACATGCCGAATCTTCAATGGTCAGACGCCCTCGTGCTCGGACTCCCCCTGATGGATGACACTCACCGGGAGTTTGTCGAGTTGCTTGCGCTGGCAGAAAACGCGGCGGACGATGCGTTGCCGGGCCACTGGCGAGCGCTGGTGGACCACACCGATGAGCACTTCAGCCGCGAAGACCGGTGGATGCTGGACACGCGGTTTTCATCCTCCAATTGCCACACTGTGCAGCACAAGGTGGTGCTGCAGGTCATGCGAGAAGGCTTGCTCATGGCCCAGGCCGGGGATTTCACGTCTTTGCGCCATATGGCAAGGGAGCTCGCTCTGTGGTTTCCGCAGCATGCGCAGACCATGGATGCCGCGCTGGCCCTGCATCTGCGCGGTATTGGCTACGACCCGCTAACGGGAGTGGTGAGCATGCCGCAAGCTTTGCCCAGGGACACCATACACGGTTGCGGTGGCCTGAGCTGTTCTGATGGCCAGGCGCTTTAACACACCGCATAAACGCGGCACGCTGTTGGGTCCGCTGGGTCATGCAATTTATTGCCCCGTTTGCCAACCCCCGCCCAGCGACTGAATCAGCGCCACCGCCGTGGTCTGGCGGTCGGCCATGGCTTGCACCAGTGCGCGGCGCGCGCTCAGCGCGGTGGCCTGGGCGGTGATGACTTCGGTGTAGCTCACCTGGCCGCTACGGTAGCGGTTGAGCACCTGCTGCTCGACCTGGTCGGCGGCCTGTGACGCCTGGCGGCGCAGTTCCTGCTGGGTCAGCAGCACGCGTGTAGCCGACAGCTGGTCTTCCACGTCCTGGAAGGCGGCCAGCACGGCCTGGCGGTAGCGCGCCACTGCCTGCTGGTGGGATGCCTCGGCGCCTTCCACGCGTGCGCCGGTGGCTCCCGCATTGAAGAGGACTTGCGCGGCCGAGATGCCGATGGACCAGACGCTGCTGGAAGCCTTGAAGAGGTCCGCCACCCGGCTGGCGCCCTGGCCGGCCGATGCGCTCAGCGACAGGCTGGGGTAATAAGCACTCTTGGCGATGCCGATCTGTTCATTGGCAGAGGCCACGCGGCGTTCGGCGGCGGCAATGTCGGGGCGGCGCTGCAGCAGCTCGGACGGTATGCCGACCGGCACGTCAGGCACTGAAGGGTTCCAGGCCACAGGGGCAATCGAAAAATTGCCAGGTGCTTCGCCGACCAGCACCGCGATGGCGTGCTCCAGCTGGGCGCGCTGGCGCACCAGGCCGGCGTCGTCGGCCTGCGCGTTGGCCAGCTGTGTTTGCGCCTGCAGCACATCGGTTTTGGCGGCAATGCCGGCGTTGTAGCGGTTCTGCGTGATGTCCAGCGCGCGCTTGTAGCCGTCAATCGTGTCCTTGAGCAGCGCCTTTTGTGCGTCTGTCTGGCGCAAGGACAAATAATTGGTCGCCAGTTCACCCTGCGCCGACAGTTTGGCCGAAGCCAGGTCGGCGGCGCTTGCCTGTTCGCTGGCTTTCGCGCCGTCCACGGTGCGGCCCAGGCGGCCCCATACATCGGGTTCCCAGCTGCCGCCAATGCTGAGCTGGTAGTTGTTGCCCACGCGGCCACCGACATTGTTGCCCGTCGTGCTGCTGCTACTGCTGCCCGAGCGGCTGGCGCTGCCATCCAGCGAAACCGTCGGGAACAGCGATGCCCGTTGCTCGCGCACCAGGGCGCGCGCCTGCGCGTAGGCGGCAACAGCCACCGCCACGTTCTGGTTGGACACTTCCACACGCGATGCCAGCTGGTCCAGTACCGGGTCCTTGAAGAGTGACCACCACGGGCCGCGCTCCAACGTATCGGCGGGCATTGCCGCGACCCAGCCTTGCGCTTCCTTGTAGGTGCTCACGTCGACCGTGGCCGGGCGCTGGTAGTCGGGGCCGACCGCGCAGCCGCCAACGGCAAGCACCAGCGCAGCGCACAGCAGGCGAAGCTGAAAGCGTGAACGGTATGCGGGGTGAGTGTCGGAAAAGTGTTTCATGGCGTTGTCAGTCATTGCAGTTGGAGCGGGGCGCCGGGCGGCGGCGCATCGGACTCGTCCGGGTGACGGCTGAGTTGGCGCTCGGAAGGACTGCGCCGGCGCAGCTTGTCCATCAGCACATAGACCACCGGTGTGGTGAGCAATGTCAGCAGCTGGCTGGCGATCAGGCCGCCGATGATGGCGATGCCCAGCGGTCGGCGCAGCTCGGCGCCTTCGCCGAAGCCGATGGCCAGCGGCAGCGCGCCCAGAATGGCGGCCAGCGTGGTCATCAGGATGGGGCGAAAGCGCAGCAGGCAGGCTTCGCGCACAGCCTCAATCGCGGAAAGGCCACGAGCCCGCTCGGCTTCCAGGGCGAAGTCGATGATCAGGATGGCGTTCTTCTTGACGATGCCGATCAGCAGGAACAGCCCGATCAGCGCGATGATGGAAAAATCCAGCTTGAACAGCAGCAAGGCCAGCACAGCGCCCACACCGGCCGAGGGCAGGGTGGACAACACCGTGATGGGGTGCACCAGGCTTTCGTACAGGATGCCCAGCACAATGTAGATCACCACCAGCGCCGCGAGGATCAGGAGGGGCTGCTCGTTTTGCGATTGCTGCGCATTGAGCGCCGTGCCGGAAAAACTGCCGCGCACGTTGTTGGGCAGCCGGATGTCGGCTTCCGCCTGGTGCACCGCGGCCTGGCCGTCGCTCAGCGTGCTGCCATCGGCGAGGTTGTAGGAAACCGTAGTGGAAAGCTCGCCGTCTTCGTGGCTGACCGAAGCGGCGGTGGGGTTTTCGCTGAAGGTGGCGATGGCCGACAGGGGCACCATCGTGCTGGCCGAGGCGCTCAGGACCTGGCCCGACGAAGAGTCACGCAGGGATGGATTGGCCACAGAGGTGGCGGTGGCCACCGTGGTTGCAGCCTGGGTGCCGGTGCTGTTGGCTGTGCTGCCTCCAGCCCCCTTGGCCGGTACGTAAATATCTTTCAGCGACTCGGGGCTGCGGGTGTAGCGCGGCGCCACTTCCATGATCACGTGGTACTGGTTGAGCTCGGCGTATATCGTGGCCACCTGGCGCTGGCCGAAGCCGTCATAGAGTGCGTTGTCCACATCGCGTGAGCTGATGCCCAGGCGTGCCGCGCTTTCCTTGTCCACGGTGACCATGGTTTCCACGCCGTTTTCCTGCTGGTCGGTGTCCACGTCGGTCAGGGCGGGCTGCAGTTTCATCTGGTCTGCCAGGCGTGTGGCCCATACGCGCAAGTCGGCCGCGTTGTCGCTTTTGAGCGTGTACTGGTAGGTCGAGTTGGTCTGGCGGCCACCTCCGCGCAGGTCCTGCACGGGGTTCAGGAAAAGGCTGACCCCGGTCACCCGTGCCAGCTGCGGGCGCAGCCTCGCAATCACGGCCTGGCCGGCTACGTCGCGTTGCCCCACCGGCTTGAGGTTGATGAACATGAAGCCTCCGCCCGCACGGGAACCACCGGTAAAGCCCACCACCGTGTCCACGGCCGGGTCGGCGCGGATGATGTCGACCAGCTGCTTGAGCTTGCCCTGCAGCGCCTGGAACGAAATGCTGCGGTCGGCGCGCAGGCCGCCGTTGATCTGCCCGGTGTCCTGTTGCGGAAAGAAGCCCTTGGGCGCTTTGACGAAGAGAAACCCGTTGAGCCCGACCACCGCCAGCAAAATCAGCATCACCAGCAGTTTGCTGTGCAGGGCCCAGTCCAGACTCACTTCGTAGCTGCGGTGCACGCGGTTGAAGGCACGCTCGAACCAGCGCGCCATAAAAGCAAAACGTCCGGTCTTCTTCTCGTGCGCGTCGGGCCTCAGAAGCCAGGCGCACATCATGGGTGTGGTGGTCAGCGAGATGACCAGCGAAATCATCACCGCAGCAGACAGCGTGACTGCGAATTCGCGGAACAGCCGGCCTACCTGCCCGCCCATGAAGAGCAGCGGGATAAAGACGGCCACCAGCGACAGGCTGATCGACAGCACGGTGAAGCCGACCTCGCGCGCACCCAGCAACGCGGCCTTGAAGCGGTCCATGCCGGCCTCGATGTGTCGGCTGGTGTTTTCCAGAACCACGATGGCGTCGTCCACCACGAAGCCGGTGGCCACGGTGAGTGCCATCAGGCTCAGGTTGTTGAGTGAAAAGCCCAGCAGGTACATCACGCCGAAGGTGCCCAGCAAGGAGACGACAGTGGCCACGGCCGGGATGATGGTGGCACGGGCGCTGCGCAGGAATGCACTGACCACCAGCACCACCAGCACGATGGAAATCAGCAGCGTGACTTCGATCTCGTGCAGCGAGGCACGGATGGAGTTGGTGCTATCGGATGCCACCTGCAACTGCACGTCCTGCGGCAGGGCGGCCTGCAGCTCGGGAATCAGGGCGCGCACGCCGTCGACAGTGGCAATCACATTGGCATCGGGCTGGCGCGTGACCAGCACGATCACCGCCGGCTCGCCGTTGAAAAGGCCGAGCGTGTTGATGTTTTCCACGCCGTCCTGTACCTCGGCCACGTCCTGCAGCCGGATGGCGGCGTTGTTGCGCCAGGCTACGACGAGATTGCGGTAGTCGGCGGCCTTGAGCCCGCCGCTGGCGGTGTTGGAGCCTGAGTAAATCTGGAAGCGCTGGCCGTTGCCTTCGATCGCACCCTTGGGCCGGTTGGCGTTCGATGCCTGCAGGGCTGCACGCACGTCTTCCATGGCGACACCATAGCGGTTGAGTGCAAACGGCAGCAGTTCCACGCGCACCGCCGGCAACGAGCCGCCGCCAAGCTCCACGTCGCCGACCCCGGGTACCTGGGCGATTTTTTGCTGCACGAGGTTGGAGACCTCGTCATAGATCTGGCCCGGTGAGCGAGTCTTTGACGTGAGCGCCAGGATGATGACCGGCGCCGAAGCCGGGTTGGCTTTGCGGTAGGTCGGGTTGCTGCGCAGTGTGGCAGGGAGGTCGGCGCGCGAGGCGTTGATGGCGGCCTGCACCTCGCGCGCTGCCGCGTCGATCTTGCGGTTCAGGTCAAACTGCAGGCTGACACGGGTTGAGCCGTTGCTGCTGTTGGACGTCATCTCATTGACGCCCGCGATCACGCCGAGGCGCCGCTCCAGCGGCGTCGCCACACTGCTGGCCATGGTGGAGGGACTGGCCCCCGGCAACGAGGCGCTGACCGAGATCACCGGGAAATCGACTTGCGGCAGCGGTGAGACCGGCAAGACGAAGAATGCGGCGATGCCCGCCAAGGCCAGGCCTATGGTGAGGAGGACTGTGGCTACCGGGCGGCGGACGAACGGTTCGGAGAGGTTCATGGCGTGGCTCCCACGCTGGCCGTGACGAAGGTGACTTTTGTTCGAACGGCGGGAATTTTTGCTGAGGGTAGCTGGCCGGGGGTAGCCCGGCGGCTACTCACTTTTCTTTTGCTTCGCCAAAAGAAAAGTAAGCAAAAGAAAAGGCGACCCTGCTGTCTGCGTCCCTCCGCTTCGCTACGGGCAACCTGCGGTGCTCGGTCCAGGCGGGGTCTCGCTCGAACTCGCCTTCGGCTCAGACAATCGCGATCCCTGATCCGCCTGACCCTGCGCTCCTCGGCGCATACAGAAGGGGCGATCGGGAACGGGGACCGAAGACAAATACCAACAAGGACACGCCATGGCGTGTCCTTGTTTCTTCTGGTGTTCGGATTCCGGCATTCGGCAGTGGGCTGTTCGGTATTTCTGTTTCCACCCCCTTGTGGATGCGCCGAGGAGCGCAGGGCCAGACGGATCAGGGCAAAAACTTGTTTGAGCCGAAGGCGAGTTGTTTTTGACCCCGGCTGGACCGAGTACCGCAGGTTGCCCCGGAGCGAAGCGCAGGGGACGCAGGAACCAGGGTCGCCTTTTCTTTGCTTACTTTCTTTTGGCGAAGCAAAAGAAAGTGAGTTGCCGCCGGCAACCCCGGCCCCGGGACAAAGCACACCCCGAAAGAACGAAAGAGCAACAGGCCTCACGCGGAAACCTCCTTCTCTTTCCCTTTCCCCCGAAACCTCCGCCCCAACCGGTCAAACGCCAAATAAATCACCGGCGTCGTAAACAGCGTGAGCACCTGACTCACAATCAGCCCGCCAAAAATCGCCAACCCCAGAGGCCTCCGCAATTCAGCGCCTTCGCCGAAGCCCAGCATCAAGGGCACGGCAGCAAACAGCGCCGCCAGCGTCGTCATCAGGATGGGCCGAAAGCGCAGCAGCGCGGCCTGGTGGATG
The DNA here is from genome assembly GCF_056403055.1 of Polaromonas sp. P3_A5. Taxonomy (NCBI): domain Bacteria; kingdom Pseudomonadati; phylum Pseudomonadota; class Betaproteobacteria; order Burkholderiales; family Comamonadaceae; genus Polaromonas; species Polaromonas sp. P3_A5. Next base: position 2,492,767 of record NZ_JBFUGF010000001.1, on the reverse strand, counting down.
GCGTCCTGCGGTGACTTGTCCTGGTTGCGTTCGGCGTCGATCGCGAAGTCAATCATCATGATGGCGTTCTTCTTCACGATGCCGATCAGCAGGATGATGCCGATGATGCCGATCACCCCGAGGCCTGACCCGCTGATCATCAGCGCCAGCAGCGCGCCCACGCCGGCGGAGGGCAGGGTCGAGAGGATCGTCAGCGGGTGGATGTAGCTTTCATACAGCACACCCAGCACGATGTAGACGCAGATCACGGCCGCCAGGATGAGCCAGAGCTGGTTGGACAGCGAGGCCTGGTAGGCGCCCGCCGCGCCCAGAAAGGTCATGGTCACGCTGGCTGGCATGGCGATGTCTTTGGCGGCCTCCCGGATCTCGTCGACCGCCTTGCCCAGCGAGACGCCGGGCGCCGTGTCAAAACCCAGTGTGGTGGCCGGGTACTGGGCCACGCGGGTAACCTGCAGCGGGGCCGCTTGCTCCGTGATGGTGGCAATGGCCGACAGCGGTGTTGGCGTGCCGGAGCCGGTTTTGAGTTGCAGGCTGCCCAGCGATGCGGGCGTGCGCAAGGAGTCGGGCATGGCTTCGAGGATCACGCGGTACTGGTTGGTCTCGGTGAAGATGGTCGAGACAATGCGCTGGCCGAATGCGCTGTAAAGCGCGTCGTCAATGGACGAGGTCGTGACGGCCAGGCGCGACGCGGTATCGCGGTCTACCGTGATGTAGGCCCCTGCGCCGCTGGAGCCTGCATCGGACGACACGTTGCGCAGGCTTTCGAGCTGCCGCATGCGCTGCGTGAGTTTGTTGGCCCATTCCACTACGGTGGCGTTGTTCGAGCCTTCGAGCGATACGCGGAACTGCGTGGGCCCGGTTTCAGCGTCGATGGTCAGGTCTTGCGTGGGTTGAAGGTACAGAGTAACCCCGGCTACCGCGGCGGCTCGCCGCTGCAGCCGGTCCATGGTTTCCTGCTGGCTGCCGGTGCGCTCTTTTTTCAGGTTGATCAGCATGCGGCCGGTATGCAGCATGGTGTTGTTGGCCGCATCCACACCAATGAAGGAGCTCAGCGTCTCGACGTCGGGGTCTTCCAGGATGGCCTTGGCCGTGGCCTGCTGCAGCGCGGCCATGCGGTCGTAGGACACCGACTGTGCGGTTTCCACGCGAGCCTGCAGCTGGCCGGTGTCCTGCGTCGGGAACAGGCCCTTGGGGATCAGTACATACAGCAACACCGTGAGCAGCAGGGTGGCCAGCGCCACCAGCAGCGTGGCGCCCTGGCGTTTGAGCACCCAGGTGAGCCACACGTCGTAGCGTGCGATCACGTCGTCAAAAAAAAGCTGGAGCCGCGCGCCCGCCTGGGCCATGCGGCCTTCGCCCGCCGTTTCCGGCACGTGCTTGAGCCATCTCGCCGACATCATGGGAACGAGGGTGAGCGACACCACGGCCGAGATCAGGATGGTGATGGCCAGCGTCACGGCAAACTCGCGGAACAGCCGGCCGACCACGTCACCCATGAACAGCAGCGGAATCAAAACCGCGATCAGCGACACCGTCAGCGAAATGATGGTGAACCCGATCTGCGTTGCGCCCTTGAGGGCTGCAGCCATCGGCTCTTCACCTTCCTCGATGTAGCGCGAGATGTTTTCGATCATCACGATTGCGTCGTCCACCACAAAGCCGGTGGCGATCGTCAGCGCCATCAGGCTCAGGTTGTTGAGGCTGTAGCCCAGCAGGTACATCAGGCCGCAGGTGCCGACGAGTGAAATCGGCACGGCCAGACTGGCGATCACGGTGGCGCGCAGGCTGTGCAGGAAAGCAAAGATCACCAGCACGACCAGCAGCACGGCCAGCAGCAGTTCAATTTCCACATGCATCACCGAAGCGCGTATGCCGGTCGTGCGATCGCTCAGAACATCGACCCTGAGGGAGGTGGGCAGGCCGGCCTGCAGTTCGGGCAGGCGTGCCTTGATGGCATCCACCGTGGCAATGACGTTGGCGCCGGGCTGGCGCTGCACATTGAGGATGATGGCTGGTTTCAGACCAGACCATGCGCCCAGCTTGATGTTCTCGGCGCTGTCCACCACCTGTGCCACGTCGGACACGCGTACCGCCGCGCCGTTGCGAAAGGCAATGATGAGGTTTTTGTAGTCGGCCGCGGCGACCAGCTGGTCGTTGGAATTGATCGAATAGGACCGTGTGGGGCCGTCGATGCTGCCCTTGGCGCCGTTGGCATTGGCTGCGGAGATCGCAGTGCGCAGTGAATCAAGCCCGAGGCCGTAGGAAGCCAGCGCCCGCGTGTCGGCCTGGATGCGCACTGCGGGACGCTGCCCGCCACTGAGTGACACCAGCCCCACGCCATTGACCTGGCTGATCTTCAGGGCCAGCCGGGTGTTGACGATGTTCTGCACCTCCGTTAGCGGCATGGTGTCGGAGGTGATGGCCAGTGTCAGCACCGGGGCATCGGCCGGGTTGACCTTGGCATAGACGGGCGGGGCGGGCAGGTCAGCCGGCAACAAGGAACCGCCGGCGTTGATGGCGGCCTGCACCTGCTGCTCGGCGACGTCCAGCGCCAGGCCCAGGCCGAACTGCAACGTGACGATGGAGACACCAGCGGCGCTGGTGGAGCTCATGCGCGAGAGGCCGGCCATCTGGCCGAACTGGCGTTCCAGCGGCGCTGTCACGGTCTGCGCCATCACTTCCGGGCTCGCGCCGGGATACAGCGTCTGCACCTGGATGGTGGGGTAGTCGACCTGCGGCAACGCCGACAGCGGCAAAAACTTGAAACCCACCAGGCCGGCCAGCACGATGGCCACCATCAGCAGCGAAGTGGCTACCGGGCGCAGGATAAAGGGGCGTGAGGGGCTCATTCAATAACCTTCGTGCTTCGCACTGCGATGCTATTTGCCTTGGGAACGGCCCGGCGGCTCATTCGTGAGAGTCCCGGGTCATTGCACCGGCCGTTCGCCCTGGCGGCGGTCCTTCATGCCTTGCCAGCGCGCCAGGGCTTCCGGGTCGCCCTTGTCGATCTGCTCCAGGAAGCGCTTGCGGCGTTCCAGCGCGACCGGGTCGTCCTTGACCTGGTCGAGCATGCGCTGGCGCTGCTCGGCCGTGGGGCCGGCGATGGAAGGCGGCGCAGCGCCGGGCTGCAGTGCTGCTGCCGGCGGCGTGGAAGGTGCCGCTGCCGGTGCGCTGCCTGCGGTGTCGGGTGCGGGGCGCTGGCGCCCGGCCGCGGAAGCGTCGCCGCCCGGTGCACTGGCGCCGCGGCGCTTGCCGCCCATGCCGGCGCCGGGTGTGTCGCCTGGCAGCACCACACTGGCGCCGTCCTTCAGGCGGTCGGCGCCTTCGGTGATCACGCGCTCGCCGGCCTTTAGCCCGGAGGTGATCACGATTTTTTCGGCTGTGGCCTGGCCGCGCTGCACCGGCCGCAGGGATACCGTACGGTCGGCGGCGTTCAGCACATAAACGTAGTCGCCGGTGCTGCCCAGGCGTACGGCGGTGACGGGCACCACCACCGCGTCTTCCAGTGTCTTGACCTGCAGCTGCACGTTCACGAACTGGCTGGGGAACAGCGTGAGCTTGCTGTTGGCAAAGCGCGCTTTGGCCCGTACAGTGCCGGTGGTGGTGTCCACCTGGTTATCGAGCGAGGCAAAAACGCCGGTATCGAGTGTGGCGGTGCGCGTGCGATCCAGCGCAACGACTTTCATGGCAGTGCTTCCAGCGGCGTTTTGCTGCAGCTCGCCCGCCCGGTCCTGCGGGACGGAGAAGACCACGTCAATCGGGCTGACCTGGGTAATCAGGGCAATGCCGTTGGCGTCGCTGTTACTCACCACATTGCCGACGTCCACAGTGCGCAGGCCCACGCGCCCACTGACGGGTGCCACCACGCGGGTGTAGCCCAGGTTGAGCCGCGCTGTGCCTTCGTTGGCCTTGTCGATGACGACTGTGCCTTCCAGCTGCTTGACCAGTGCGGCCTGCGTGTCGACTTCCTGCCGTGCAATCGAGTCCTGCTCGAGCAGGGTCTTGAAGCGCTGCAGGGTGACGCGGGCGCTGTCCAGCTGGGCCTCGTCGCGCTGGCGCTGGCCCACGGCCTGCATCAGCGCCATCTCAAACTGGCGCGGGTCGATGGTGGCCAGTAGTTCACCAGCCTTGACCATCTGGCCTTCCTTGAACAAAACCTTTTCCATCACGCCGGAAACCTGTGGCCGCACCCTGACCGTGGCCTGGGGAGTGACGGTGCCCAGGGCTTCCAGGACGATCGGGATGCTGGCCTTCTCGGCGGTGGCGACGCCTACCGTGGTGGCCGGTGCGCCGCGCCTGAAGGCTCCGCCAGGACCGCCTGGGCCGCCGCCGGTTGGAGTGTCTGTGGAGGGATGGGTGAGGTGCCAGGCCAGCCAGCCGGTGCCGGCCAGTGCCAGCACGGCGATCACGCTGCCGATGATGGACGCGCGGCGGCTCAGTCGTTTACGGGATGGGGTAGGGGCGCCGCTTTCCGGCGTCTCGGCTTTCGGGTCCATCAGCTGTCCTTGGTGCCCGCTACGCCAGACGGGCCGGCGCAGCATTTTTTTGTGTTTGATGGTGATTCATGCGCCGGCAGCCAAAGCCCTCGGGTCCACCTGACGGCGCACAATAATTATCACTGCAAGCCCTGGGGGCGCAGATAAAGCGCCTGAAAGAGGCGCGTAAATATCCGGTAAAGCGGCGATTGGCCTACACGGTTGCGGGCAACAACAGGAAGTCGAGCTGAATTGGCCTGTCGCTATTGTTTTAATAGCTGCTTGCGCCCGTTTTCATTGGGCTACAGCCATTTTTTTAATAACAACGACTACGCAAGCAACGCCGCGGTTTCTGCGGAGGACGGCATGCCGTCGATGGCGCCGTGCCGCGTAACGGACAACGCGGCAGCCGCGTTGCCCCACTGCATGGCAACAGACAGCGGTTCTCCGCGCGCCAGCGCAGCGGCCAGCGCGCCGGTGAAGGTATCGCCCGCGCCTATGGTGTCGCGCACTGCCATGGGGCGGCCCGGCAGTGAAACGGGCGGCTTGCCGGCCTGGAAGAGCCGGCAGCCGTCAGCGCCCAGCGTGACGAGCACGGCGCGTGTACCGCGGTTGAGCAACCGCAGGGCAGCGTCGTCCACCGAACCGGCAGGCGCTGCACCGGCCAGCAGGTAGAGTTCATGTTCATTGGGCGTGAGCACATCGACCAGCGCCAGAAGCTCGTCTGACAGGGGGCGAGCAGGTGCGGGGTTCAGTATGGTGATGGCGCCTGCCCCGCGGGCCAGGCGAAACGCCTCCAGCGTGGCGTCTGCAGGCACCTCGCACGAAGCCATCACGACGCGGCAAGCGCCCAGCACCTGCTGCGCGGCCTGCGCATGCCGCGCGGCCAGGCCTTTGCCGGCACCGGGATACACCGCAATGCTGTTGTCGCCGTCCTCGTAGACGAGGATTTGCGCAACGCCGCTGCGCTCACCGGCTACTTGCTCGACGTGTGTGGTGGCTATGCCTTCGTCCTGCCAAAGCTTCATCCCCATGCGCCCGAAGTCGTCGTCCCCGATACGTGCAATCAGTGCCACGTGCGCGCCCTGGCGGGCAGCGGCCACCGCCGCATTGCTGCCCTTGCCGCCCGGGCTGATGCTGAAATCGGTGGCCATCAGCGTTTCACCGCGCGCGATGGGCCGCTCGACGCGGGAGATAAGGTCAGCGTTCCAGCTGGCAACGCAAACGACCTCGGCATTCAATTCGTCATTCATATTGCAATATCAGAGGTGAAGAGAATCCCAAAAACCGAGAGACGCCGCGGAACCGGCTTTGCCGGGCCGCTAGCGTCGCCCCTCGAGGGGAAGGCGCCGCAGGTGCCTCGGGGGGAGTCATTTTCTCCGGGCCGCTGGCGTCGCCCCCTTGAGGGTGGAGGCGCCGCAGGCGCTTCGGGGGTGGATCATTTTCCGCCATAGCCCATGGTTTGTGGCAGCCAGAGAACGATCTGCGGGAAGCAAGTCATGGCCAGCAACAGCAACAACAGCATGACGAGGAAAGGCCAGCCTTCCTTCATCATTTCGCCGATGGGAATGCCGGTAAGGGCTTTCGTCACGAACAGCAGCATGCCGAAAGGCGGGTGGATCAGGCCGATCATCATGTTGAGCACCACCAGCACGCCGAAGTGCACCAGGTCCACGCCCAGCAGCTTGGCTGCGGGCAGCAGCATGGGCACAAACACCAGTAGCAGCACCGAAACATCGAGGAAGCAGCCCAGCACCAGGAACATGACGTTCACCATCAGCAAAAAGCCGATCTGTGAAAAATGCATGCTGTCGACCCACGCGGCCATGGCCTGCGGCACGCCTTCGGCGGTGAAGGCGTAGTTGAGCATGAAGGAGCCGGCCAGGATCATGGTGATCACCGCGCTGGCGCGTGTGGATTCCATGACCACGACCCAGAAGCTGCGCCACGTCAATGCGCGGAACACCAGCGCCGCCAGGATCAATGCATGCAGCGCGGCCACGGCGGCGGCTTCGGTCGGCGTGAAGATGCCGGAGTAAATGCCGCCCAGCAGCACGATGGGCATGGACAACGGCAGCGCACCACGGAAGATCAGGCCGGCCCATTCCGAGCGTGGCACAGGTTCGTCGCGTGGCATGTTGCGCTTTTTCGCGATGACCGCGACCACGCCCATCATCAGCCCGGCCATCAGGAAGCCCGGCACCACGCCGCCCAGGAAGAGCGCGCCGACCGAAGCGCCCGACACCAGCGCGTAAATCACCATGGGGATCGACGGCGGGATGATGGGGCCCAGCGTGGCGCTGGCCACCACCACCGCGCCGGCAAAGCCGCGCGTGTATTCCGGTTTTTTCAGCATCTGGCGAATCGTGACCAGGCCGGGACCGGCCGCGTCGGCGATTGCACTGCCGCTCATGCCCGAGAAAATCACGCTGACCAAAATGTCCACCTGCGCCAGGCCGCCGCGAAAGCGGCCCACCAGGATGCGGCAGAAGTCAAAGATCCGTTCACTGACCGTGCCAGCGTTCATGATGTTGGCGGCGAAGACAAAAAGCGGCACCGCCAGCAGCACGTAGCTGTTGTAAAGGCCGTTGCCGATTTGCTCGGCCACCAGGCCGATGTCCTGGCCCTTGACCACGAGGTAGCCGATGCCCGCCGCGATCATCGAAAAACCGATGGGCATGCGCAGCAGCATGCCGCCCGCCAGCACCCCAACCAATACCCAGATAGCGCTTGTCATATCCGCAGCTCCGCTTCAAGACCCTTGCCCCGGATCGCGTTCCAGATCGCCCAGGCCGAGCGCACCGCCAGAGCAGCAAGCAGCAGCACAAAAGGCATGAAAACCCATTGGAAAGACACGCCCAGCACGGGCGTTCCTTCGCGGGCCATGAAATGCACATAGTCCCAGCAGCCCGGAATGCCCCAGGCCGCCAGGCCACCCACGATCAGGTTGCCGGTAATCGCCATGGCCTGGCGGCCGCGGTAGGGCATGTTGTTCCAGACCAGGTCGAACACCACATGCTCGCGCTCAGGCACCACCACGGCGGCGGCCCACAGGATGACCCAGACATAGAGGATCACGGCTGCCTCATCCGTCCAGGCCAGCGGCTTGTTGAAGAAAAACCGCGCCGTGATCTGGATCACGAACACGATGAACAGGGTCAGGAAGAGTCCGCCGCCAATCAGATTGGCGGTTTTTTGGAGCCAGCTTTTCATGGTTGTTTTCAGGGAACTCTGCAGGAATTACTTCGTGCTGTTGATGCGCTCAAGCAGGCCTTTGGGCCACGCCTTGGCGTACTCGGAGTTCTGGTAAGTCGTCTGCACCGTCTTGCGGAAAGCGTCCACATCGGGTGTCGTAACGGTCAGGCCTTCCTTCTTGAAGAATTCGACGAGCTGGCCTTCTTCCTTGATGCGGTTTTCATTGTTGTAGGCGGAAGCAGCCTGTGCAGCCGCCTTGACCTTGGTTTTTTGCGTCGCGTTCATGGCGTTGTAAGCCTTGTTCGAAATCGCAATGAAGATGCCGTCCACCAGATGGCTGGTCAGCACGATCTGCTTGGTCACTTCATAGAATTTCGCCGCGCGCACGGAGGGCAGGGGGTTGTCCTGGCCGTCGATGGTGCCGGTCTTCAGGCCCAGGTAAACCTCGCCAAAGGCCAGCGGCGTGGGCGTGGCGCCCAGTGCCTCACCCAGGAACAGCCATTCCTTGGAGCCTGGCATGCGCAGCTTCACGCCTTTGAGGTCAGCCGGAACCTTGACGTTGCGAGCTTCGCGCAGGTTGACCTGGCGTGTGCCGAGGTACACGGTGGACAGCGGCGTCACTTCCATTTTTTCGGAGACCAGCTTGAACATCTCGGTGCCGATGGGGCCGTTGAACACCTTTTGCTGGTGGTCCGGGTCGCGCACGATATAACCGGCCGTGAAGATCGAGAACTCGGGAATCAGCTTGGCGATGTCAAAAGCGGAAATCGACGACAGCTCAAGGTTGCCGCGCGCCATGGCGGCTGGCTCTGTGCCCTGCTTGAAGAGCGATGCATTCAGGTTGATCTGCACGTCGAACTCGCCGGGCGCGCTTTTTTCAAGGTTCTCCTTGAAGACCGTCCACATCTTGGCGTGCCAGTCATCCGGCACGGCCGGCGTGGAAACGCGCAGCACGACCTTGTTCTGTGCCTGTGCGGCGGGCAGCAGGGCGCCCATCAGCAGCACGGCGGAAGCGGTGCCCAGCAGGCTGCGGCGGAAAATACCTTTGAGGGAAGCTGTCATGTTGTCTCCTTACTTTGTCGTTAAGTCGCGTGAAATTATCGAAACCGTACCGGGACCAGCCCGGCGTGGCGTCACTCGGATTTTGTATTAACCCCGAAGGCGCTGATGGTTTTTTCCAGTGCCGTGTATTCATCGGGTGTCAAAGCTACCAGCGGTGCGCGCACGCGCAGCCAGGTCTTGTCGCCGCTCAGCATGGCCATGATCCCCTTGAGTGCGGGCATCAGTGAATAGGGTCCCAGCATGCCGATGAGCTCGACAACGCGTTCGCGTTCAGCGGGGGTAGTGGGGGCGTCGGGCTCCGTGACCAGCCGCTTGACCAGGCGCGGCATGAAATTGGCCAGGCCGCTGATGGCGCCGGTGCTGCCGCGGCGGCCCATCTCCGGCAGGTCGGGCTCGAACCCGACATACACCGTCATCTCCTTCATGAACGCATCGGACAGGCCGACCGAATGTGCGGTGGTGCAGGCGCTGTCCTTGATGCCCACGATGGTGTCCGGGTACTGCTTCTTGAGCGTGCTGATCACATGGTGCGACAGCGGAACGCCCGTGACCTGGGGGATGTGATACAGGTATAGCTTGAAGGGTGTGCCGGCCATGCCGTCGATCACAAAGCGGTAGCTGTCGATGATGCCCTGGTCGGACACGCCCTTGAGGAAAAACGGCGGCAGCATCAGGCAGCCGTGCACCCCCGCCTTGACGGCGTGGCGCGTCAGCTCCAGCGTTTCGGGCAGGGCGGCGCAGCTGGTTGACACCATGATCTGCGCGGCCGGGATGCCGTTCTTGATGAGCTGGTCAATGGCTTCCTTGCGCTCGGCCAGGGAAAAAGACGGTCCTTCGCCAGTGGTGCCGAAAGCGGTCACACCGGGGCAACCGCTGGCGATCAGCGCCTTGCAATGGGCTGCGAATTTTGCGTGGTCAATGTTCAGGTCGGCCGTGAGTGGCGTCAGCAGGGCGGGCCAGATACCGCGAAACGATTTTTCGGCGGCGGGGAAAGAACTCGTCATTCAGGGGTCTCCAAAGACCACGGCATATCGGGCCGCGGCAGTCCTAGCACACGTCGGTGCGCGCTTTCAATGTGGTGGCTCAGGCGTTCGATCACGGCAGGCGCGTCGCGCCGCTTGAGGGCGTCGATAAACCAGAGGTGCTCTTCCATGGCTGGAATCAGCACGTCGGGTGAAAGGGTCGAGCCTTCGAGCTTGATCAGGCGCACACGCAGGCTGTTGATGCGGTAGACCTCGGAGATCAGCTCGTTGCCCAGTGCGTCGATCATCAGGTCGTGCAGGCCCCAATCCACCGCTGTGGCGTCCTTGAGCAGGCTGTCGTCAATGGCCTTTTTCCGCGCACGCTTGACGATGTTCAGGTGCGCCTGCTCGATGGCTGCGAGGTCGGCGTCCGACACGGTGGTGACAAAGCGGGTGGCGGCCTCGCGCTCCAGCAGGCGGCGCAGCTGAAAGGCGTTGTTGATCAATTTGAGGTCCACGTGGGCGACCTGCAGGCCGCGCTGCGGCACGGTCTTGAGCAGGCCCTCGGCTTCCAGGCGGGGAATCAGCTCACGTACGGCGCCCAGCGGCATACCCAGCAGCTGCATCAGCTCACGTTGCGAAACAAACTGCCCGGGGCGAATGTTGGCATCGACGATTTGCTGCTGAAAGCTCTCATAGGCCTGCGCGCGCAGGCTGATGGGCGGGGCGTGAGGCGCTTGCGCCGTACCGCTCATGGGTCAGCCCGCGTCGCTGGATATGACGCCCTTGCGCAGCAGGATGTTGCCGTACTTGCGCTGCTCGCCCGTCTGCAGGATCAGGAAGGCCGCTTCGGTGCGCGCATAAAACTCAAACCGTTCCAGCGTGGCGGCTGGCCGCTCGGCCGCCTGGGCCAGCAGCGCGGAAAATTCGGCGACAGGGGCGGGCACAGCGCCGGCATCACCCACCACCTGCATTGTCCAGGCAGCGTCGCGCACGTAGTTGTCCAGCGGCAGAAGTTGCAGCACGGCCTGCAGCGCCTGCGGCGACGTGACGCCCGCCAACTGCACTAGCCGGGCGCCCCCCCGGGCCGCCACGGCAGCGGCTGGAAAGTTGGCGTCCACGATGGCGACGTCATCCCCATGGCCCATGCTGCAGAGTCCATGCAGTGCGTCAGGGATCAACAGTGGCGGAATATTCTTGAGCATGCGTTGGGGGCGAGGTAGTGATAGGCAATAGCCCAGATCCGCCCGGCTTTTCAGGCTGCGGGTTTCTCCGGGTTGGATGACTGACATGTTAGCTATAACATTGCTGAACTTTTATTGGTGTTTACCCGGAACTGCGGTTTGCCGGCATGTTGAAATGACTTCCACCTCTTCCAGTCTCACATCCCTTCGGCTCGGGCTCGGCGGCGCGCCGCTGGGGAACCTGTTTTCGACCGTCAGCAACGAAGAGGCGAAGGCATTGGTGGATGCCGCCTGGGCCGGCGGCTGCCGCAGTTTTGACACGGCACCGCACTACGGCCATGGGCTGTCGGAGCGGCGGATGGGCGACGCACTGCGCTCGCGGCCACGGGACAGCTTCACCCTGTCCAGCAAGGTCGGCCGCATCCTGACACCTGACGGGCGTGCCGCGACCGCCCAGCACGGCTATGTCGACATCCTGCCTTTTAACCAGCATTGGGACTTCAGCGCTGGGGGCACGCGCCGCAGCGTGGAAGACAGCCTCCAGCGGCTGGGCATGTCCCGGCTCGACAGCGTCTACATTCACGACCCGGATGCACAGACCCATGGCACCAATGCGAATGCTGTGCTGCGTCAGCTGATTGACGAAACGTTGCCGGCACTGCAGCAACTGAAACGCGAAGGCCTAGTACGCGCAATCGGGCTGGGCACCAATGATGTCGGCGTCGTACTGGACGTATTGCGCGAAGCCGAGCTGGATGTGCTGATGCTGGCCGGCCGCTACAGCCTGCTGGACCACAGTGCGCTGCCCGTTTTGCTGCCGCAGTGCCTGGCGCGCGGCGTGCGCATCGCACTGGGTGGTGCATTTAACTCGGGCATTCTTGCTACCGGGACGCGCGGCGGTGCTGCAACTTTCAACTACGCGCCGGCCGCGCACGAATGGCTGGAGCGGACCGCGAAAATTGAAGGGGTTTGTGAAGCGCACGGTGTTCCACTGCGCGCCGCTGCGCTGCAGTTTCCGCTGGCACACCCGGCCGTGCACAGCCTCATGCTGGGTGCCCGCAAAGCCGGCGAATGGACGGACGCCGTGGCCATGATGGCGCACCCCATCCCGCCGGAGTTCTGGACAGCGCTGCGCACGCAGGGCCTGCTGCCCGCCGAGGTGCTGACGCCATGACATCGTTTCCGGTGATTGACGCGCACTTTCATTGCTGGCAGCTGGCGCGTGATGACTACGGCTGGCTGACACCGGAGCTGGCGCCGATCTACCGCGATGTGGCCGTGAAGGACTGGCAGGCGCAGTCTGCGCCATTGGGTGTGCGGGGCGGCGTGCTGGTGCAGGCCGCAGCCACTGAAGCCGAAACACATTTTTTGCTGACGCAGGCCGATGCGAGCCCCGGTGTGCTGGGTGTGGTCGGCTGGGTGGACATGCTGGCGCCCGACGCACCTGCCCGCATAGCGGCGCTGGCCCGCCACCCCCGGCTCAAGGGACTGCGCCCGATGCTGCAGGACATTGCCGATGCGCAATGGATACTGCAGCCAGCGCTGGCGCCGGCCCTGCATGCGATGGTGGAATGCGGCCTGGTGTTCGATGCGCTGGTCAAGCCTGTGCACCTGCCGCATATCGTGACACTGGCGCGCCGGCACCCGGATTTGCGCATGGTGATAGACCATGCCGCCAAACCTGACATCGCTGCGGGCCAGTGGCAGCCCTGGGCCGACGACATGCTGCGCATTGCCGGTGAGACACAGGCCTATTGCAAACTGTCGGGCCTGATGACCGAGGCCGGGCCGAAGCCGGCTGCCGGCGCTGTCACGCGCTGGGGCAAGCGCGTGCTCAAAAGTTTTGGTGAGCAGCGTGTGGTGTGGGGCAGTGACTGGCCCGTGCTGGAACTGGCCGGCAGCTACGCGCAGTGGTGGGGCGAGACGCAACAATTGCTTGCGCCGCTCGACGTAGCGAGCCAGGCGGCCGTCATGGGTGGCAACGCCAGAGAGTTGTACTGGCTTTAAATCCCGGTTTGCGCTCTGCTTTGCGCGCCGTCTTTAGAATCATCCGATTGTCTGCACTGAAAGCGCATCGCGTGACCGAATCCTCCAACCCTTCCGAAAGCCCGCAGCAGGTTTGCCGCGCCGACTACGGCAATCCCGTGCATGCCGCCGCTGTCGTGCAAATGCTCGACGCCTATGCGCAAGACCCGGCCGGCGGCGGCAAGCCGCTCAGCGATTTTGCCAAAGATAATCTCGTCAGTGAACTCGCCAAACGCCCGCACGCCTTCAGCGTGCTGGCCTTTAGCGGCGACAAGGCTGTCGGCCTCGTCAATTGCATTGAAGGTTTTTCCACCTTCGCCTGCCGCCCGCTCGTCAACATCCATGACGTGGCCGTGCTGCCCGGCCACCGTGGCCAGCGTATCGGCGAGAGAATGCTTGCGCTGGTGGACGAGATTTCACGCGAACGCGGCGCCTGCAAACTGACGCTCGAAGTGCTGCAGGGCAACCGCAGCGCCATCAAGCTTTATGAGCGCATCGGTTTTGCCGGCTACCAGCTGGACCCGGCCATGGGCCAGGCGCAGTTTTTCCAGAAGTGGCTGGAGTGAGTGCGTCTCAAAACACGATCACGATCTCTTGGTTCAATAAAATGTCCTCTATCGACCAGAAGCAGACATGAGCATGAACCTTCTAGTTGCGTTTTGCGGATTTCTTCTAGTTCCTGTTCTTATCTACACACTCGGACGCACAAAGCTTGCATCGAAGCGAACTACCGATGTGCTCGTCGGTTGGTGCTTGATCGCAGCCGGACTGCTCTTTCTCGTTGTCGGAATGGTTGTGCTCATGAAGTCCGGACATCTGCTGAATCCGTCCAAGCGTGGACCGGTCACTGTGGCAGTCGATGACACCGACTGGCTCGGGCTGTTCATGGCTCTCGCGATGTGTGTGTTCTGCGCCGGAGTAGCCTTTTGGAGCGGCCTTTCACTACTCCGGGAAAGACAATCGCCTTGATCAACTGACCGGCGGCGATGTCTGCTTTGCGCCAGAGCGGACATTCGCGAATAGGCGTTAGTGCCGGTCTAGCTTCAAAGTACCTCGCCACAAGATTAGCCCGGAATCGCCTTCGGGTTCACCAGGCTTTACCTGTTCCGTGACTTTCCATTGCAGAACATTTCCAATGCGGGTCGCCTTGCCGCGCACGACCTCTCCGTTTCTGCCACTCGTCACGGTGAGGTCGGCACTGTTACCGCGTGCGGTGCCTTCAACAGTATTCTCGCCGCCCTCATTCAGCCTGCCGCAGCCGACGGTAGCCATCTGATGGTCGCCGGTCACCCGTTTCCCGTCTTGCTTCAGCACAAACGTCGCGATGCCGCACTCGGCCTTCGAGCTCTTCTCTGCCGGGGAACGCAGATCAATCGTCCATGTACCGTCGAACGGTGCAGCATGAACTACACCAAACGTCGAGGCCATGATGCCAAAGGCGATGAAATTGAGGGGTTTCATTGAGAACTATTAGGACTTGCTTCTATGCCTGCTTCTGGTCGATAGCGGACATCCTAGTTCAATCTGTGTGCCGGGCTGTCGTGGACGACGGATCACGCAGCAACATCAATGCCGCAAAGGCCACCAGGCCCAGCGCTGCTGAAAACCACAGCGCGCCGCTGCCAAAACGGTCAATCGCCAGGCCAAACAGCCACGGCGCAGTTGCCTGCGCAAAGCGCGCTGGCACCATCAACAATCCCTGGCGCGCCCCGTAATCCCGCACGCCAAACAGCACCAGCGGCAGCGTGCCCTTGGCAATCGTCAGCACGCCATTGCCGGCGCCGTGCAGCACGGTGAACACCGCCCCTGCCGGGATGCCAAAAAACAGGAACACCACTGCGCCCAGCGTGTGCAGGCAGCTGGCCACCCGTGCCGACACCAGCGGGTGGATGTTGCGCAACAGGCCGTATTCGAGCAGGCGGCCGGCCACCTGCGCGGGGCCGACAAGTCCGGCAAATATCAGTGCCGTGGCCAGTGGCACGCCGTGCGCCTGCAACAGCCGCGGCAGGTGTGCGGCCATGGCTGTGCTGATGAACCAGGTGACGGCAAACACCAGCGCCAGCAGGACTGCGGTGCGGGCCGTGTTGGAGGCGAAAGAGGAGCTGGAAGACGTGGGAGAACTGGAGGGGGCGGACGGTGTGGATGCCGCAGAGTGCGCTGGCACTTCGGGTTGATCTGCATCGGGGTGAGCCCCGGCAGCAATGCCTGACGCGGGCGAAGCTGGAAGCCGCCAGTTCAGCGGCAGCCCCACCAGCAAATGCAGCGCAGCCCAGGCCAGGCAGGTCGCGCGCCAGCCCCACTCAAGCTCCAGCCAGGTCGACAAGGGCCAGCCCACGGTGCTGGCAAAGCCGGCAAACAGCGTGATGCCGGTGATGGCGCCGCGCGCGTCTTTCCCGTACAGGTGAACCAGCGCGGCAAAGGCCGCTTCGTACAGGCCCGCAGCCATGGCCACGCCCAGAATCACCCAGCCGGCAAACAGGCCCACCGGCCCTTGTGCCAGGGCCAGCACCAGCAGGCCAGCGGCAAAAATCAGGCTGTTAGCGGCCAGCACCGGCCTTCCGCCGTGCCGGTCAATGGCTTTGCCCGCAGCCGGGCCCAGCAATGCGGAGACCACCAGCGCGGCAGAAAAAGCGGCAAACACGGTGGGCGTGCCGACGCCGAGGTCGCGCGCCATGGGCACCGCCAGAATTGCCGGCAGGTAGTAGCTGGAGGCCCACGCCAGCGTTTGTGCGATGCCCAGCTGGACGACGGTGGCAGAACGGCTTTTCGGTGTCACAGCCACAAGGGTACCAAGTACGGACGCGGTGCCTTGATTCGCCGCCTGCGTTTCAGCCTTGGCTCACCGCCTGCTGCCGGCCGAGCGCATGGTGCAGGGCGACGCCCGCCAACGCACCGGCAGCCTGGGCAGCCACAAAGCCCGCTGCACTGGCGGGCGCGATGCCGGCAAAACTGTCTGACAACATGCGTCCCAGCACGGCGGCCGGGTTGGCAAACGAGGTGCTGGCGGTGAACCAGTACGCTGCGCCGATGTAGCAGGCGACCAGCGCCGGCGCCTTGGCCGCAGGGGCGCGCAGCACGACAAAAATCAACCCGCCCGTGGCGACCGCTTCGGCTAGCCACTGACCCCAGCTGCTGCGCAGTTTGGTACTGAACTGCAGCACGCTCATGTCAAACATGGCATGGGCCAGCCAGGCTCCGGCTACAGCGCCCAGTAGCTGGAATGCTATAAAAAGAATAGCTGCTTGCGCCCGTCTCTTATGGGTTGCAGGGCCTTTTGACCACATAACAAGGGTGACCAGCGGGTTGAAGTGCGCGCCACTGACGGGCCCGAGCAGCTCGATCAGCACGTACAGCGCCCACACGGTGGCCAGTGTGTTGGCCAGCAGGGCCACACCCATGTTGCCGCCGCTCAGGCGTTCGGCCATGATGCCCGAGCCGATGACGGCGCAGAGCAGGGCGGCGGTGCCGATGAATTCCGCCAGTGCCTGACGCGCGAGCGAGGGCGCGTCAGGGGGGCGCGGTGCCTCCGCTACGGCAGGGCTTAACAGCACGCCGCTTTTGTGCTGGAAGCTGCGCCAGCGGGCGCGGCGCAGCAGGCCTTGCCGGCGGCGGGCTTGGCTTCGCTGAACACTGGAATGCTGTCCAGCGTATGGAACTGCTCCCAGGCGATGCCTTGCGGGTCAGTCAGCCAGTATTTGTCGCTGCGGGCGTAGCAGCAGGTGGTGGGGCCTTCGTCCAGCAGCGTCATGTCGGCGCGGGTGGCACTGGCTTTCAGGGCCTGCAGCTCTTCGGGCCTGTCGACCTGAATGCCCAGATGGTCCACGCCGGGCGCACTTCCCCGGGTAGAGATGGCAAAGTTGACCGGCGGGTCGCTGAGCATCCACTTGGCATAGTCGGCCTCGGTGCGGGCAGGCTGCTGGTCAAACATGGCCGAGTAAAAGGCGATGTTCTGCTCGAGATCTTTCACGTGGACGTGGACATGGAAGCGTTTCATGGGGCTCTCCTTGGGTGGTTGTGTTGGCTTGGATCTGTGCGTGATGGAGGTGGTGGCGTGCAATCGCGTAGGGTGTTCAGCAGTTGCTGCAATCGGCCTTGGTGGCTACTTCACAAGTGCCGCCTTCGCAGCAGTGCTCTGTCAGGTAGCCCAGCAGCGCATTCATTTGCCCGAAGTTGGCGCGGTAGATCAGGTTGCGCCCGCGTGCCTCGCTGTTGACGAGGCCGGCGTGTGAGAGCTCTTTGAGATGGAAAGACAGGGCACTCGGTGCGACGCCCAGTTGTTCGGCCATCGCGCCCGGCGTCAATCCCTCAGGCCCGGCGACGACGAGGGCGCGGAACGCGCGCAGGCGCTGGGCTTGCGCCAGCGCTGCCAGGGCCTTCACGGCAGAACCTTCCTCAAGCGGGGGAAAATCAAGGTTTGGGATTAATGCTTTCATAATTCAAATATAATTGAAATATTGAATCGATGCAACCAATCCCTTTTTCAGGAGTGAACTTATGCCTTCCGCCGTCACGATTTACCACAACCCCCAATGCGGCACGTCGCGCAATGTGCTGGCGCTGATCCGCAATGCCGGCATCGAACCCGAGGTCATCGAATACCTGAAAACACCACCCACACGGGAAAAGTTGCTGGAGCTGGTCGCGCAGATGGCGGTGCCGGTGCGGGAGGTGGTCCGGCAAAAGGAGGCCGTCTACAAGGATCTGGGCCTGGACGACGCCACGCTGGCCGACGAAGCCCTGATCGACGCGATGCTGGCCCATCCCATCCTGATAAACCGGCCCATCGTCGTCACGCCGTTGGGCACGCGCCTGTGCAGGCCTTCGGAAGCCGTGCTGGACATCCTGCCCATGCCGCAGCGGGGTGCGTTCAGCAAGGAAGACGGTGAACAGGTCGTCAATGACAAAGGGGAGCGTGTGGCGGGCCGCTGAGCTTCCCAGCCTCAACGCAATGCAGTCCGGGCCGTTCGACTGCCCGGCCGGTAGCACGGTCTGTCCATGGTCATGCATAGGCGGCAATGTCGTCTTTTCGGTCATTTCCGCTGTTTAACCGGGGGAATGGGCACCTGATTTGACAAATGCTGTGCTTATAGGCCCAAGAATGCTGGTGCCCCCGCGTTTCCTCACGCATAATCGGGAGGTGCGGCTGCCATTGCATTCGCACAGGTTAGGTGATCGGTCAGTTTCGCGCGCTACGGCGGTACTTTTTAGGTTTGTTGTGCTTTCGGGACCCCATCGCTTTTGTTTTATGTATTTTTGAGGAGTCCCCATGGGCAATAAACTTTACGTCGGCAATCTGCCATACACGGTCCGCGACGAAGACCTGCAACAATCTTTCGGCCAATACGGCTCTGTCTCCAGCGCCAAAGTCATGATGGAACGTGACACCGGCCGCTCCAAAGGTTTCGGCTTTGTCGAAATGGGCAACGATGCCGAAGCACAAGCTGCAATTTCCGGCATGAACGGCCAGTCGCTCGGCGGCCGCAGCATCACCGTGAATGAAGCCCGTCCAATGGAAGCACGTCCTCCACGTAGCGGCGGCTTCGGCGGCGGCGGTGGTGGCGGCTACGGTGGCGGCGATCGTTCCGGCGGTGGCGGCTACGGCGGCGGCGGCGGTGGTGGTCGCGGCGGCTACTAAGCCCTGCAAACCCCGTCAACGGCAGAGATGCCGTTGCCAACCCGCTCTCTCGGCGTTACGTTGAGAACAGCATAAAAGGCTTCAGAACTTCGGTTTTGAGGCCTTTTTTCTTTGGGGCTGGGTAATATTTACCTGCGGGCACTTTGCCGGGCGGTCACAACGTTTGCACTTCAGTGTGCAGGGTGTTTCGTGGCCTAATGCCCCTCTATGAAGGTTCACAAGGTGCACGACGCGACCATCCTCATGCTTGGTGACAGTCCTCCACCGGGCGACTTCGATCTATGCATCTATGAGGCAGAAGACGGCGACGGATGGCAAGGCTTTGTTGCCGGGCGCGCCGGGTCAGCCAGTGCCGAATTTCGGCTTGCAAGTGCCTCGGCTACCTATGAAGCCGCACTGGCCAGCTGGATGGAGTCCAACCGGGGTCATGGCCGATGACCATCTGGACGGCATCTGGCACGACGGTGATGAGCCTCCGGCAGCATCTCCCGGCGCCACAAGCGCTGCCGATCTTGATGGCAAAAAACTTTATGGAACAGGCGGCGACAGGGCCTCGCGAAGACATCTTTCCAGGGCCTGCGTGACGCGCCGGCGGGAACTCATGCCTTTGCGCAGGATGCCGATCTCGCGGTAAAAAGTCTTTTCACCCAGGGAGATTGCGCGCACACCCGGTGGCATGGGCAGGTAGGCCTCCACCATCGGCACCAGCGCAACTCCCAGGCCTTCGGCGACAAGGTTCATCAGACCCGTGATCTCGTCAAGCTCGATGGAGTCCTGCACCGCCAGTTTGTTCTCGCGCAGGAACCGGGTCACCAGACGCCCACCGAAGGACGTGCGCTCGTAGCGCAAAAAAGGCTGCGACTGGAGCAATGCGCGCCAGTCCCGCCCTTTGATTTCCTTGCGCACGAGCAACTTGAAGGGTTCGTACATCAAGGTTTGCCAGGTCATTTCCGGCAGGATGCCGAACGGAGGCCGGATCATCACCGCCGCGTCGATCTCAGCACTGTCGAGCTGGTCCATCAGCTTCATGGACACGCCGGGGGCGATATGGACGGGCAGTTTCGGGTTTTCCTTCCTCAGTGCCGCCAGCGCACGGGGAAGCACCGAAGACTGAACAGATGCAATGGCGCCGATCCGCAAGGTGCTGGCAAGCTCGTCATCGGTGCCCGCATCGCCCAGCTTTGAGAACAGCAGAACAATCTCTTCGGCACGCGCGAGCACCCTGGCACCCTCTTCGTTGAGCACTGCGGAACGCCGTGTCCGGTCAAAGAGCGCCAGCCCGAGGGATTCTTCCAGCCGCTGGATCTGGCTGCTCACGGCGGACTGGGTCAGTCCAATCTGGCCGCCGGCGGCAGAAAAGCCTCCGTAACGCACCACCGCGATCAAGGTTTTCAATTCGGTAATCACACGGGTTTCTCGTTAATTCATCGAAATTATTGATTCTCAGATTGAATATATATCGTTTTTCAAAGTGCATCAATCGACCTAAAGTGCGGCTTCCACGACTCAAAGAGGCTTTCGATGACCCCGCAAAACGCAACCACTCCCGCCAAAGCGCTCCCGCCGTTTCATCTGGCATTCCCTGTCCACGACCTCGCCGTCGCACGCCGGTTTTACGGTGAATTACTGGGCTGCCCCGAAGGCCGCAGCTCCAGCGAATGGGTCGACTTCAACTTCTACGGCCACCAGATCGTGGCGCACCTGGCGCCCGACGAATGCGGCCACCGCCAGACCAGCGCCGTTGACGGCCACAACGTTCCCGTTCGCCACTTCGGCGCGATCCTGTCCCTCCCCGAGTGGGATGTCCTGGCGGCCCGATTGAAAGCGGCGGGCACGCAGTTCGTCATCGAACCCTACGTCCGCTTCAAGGGTGAGCCCGGTGAACAGGCCACCATGTTCTTCCTCGACCCGTCCGGAAACGCAATCGAGTTCAAAGCCTTCGCCACGCTCGACAGCCTGTTTGCCAAGTGAAGGAGGCATGATGATGAAATTGGTAGCCTGTTCGGGCATTGCCGCAGCGTTCACCCTGGCGGGAGCTGCGGCCACCGCGCAGCCAATCGACACGCTCAAGAAGATCAAGGAGACGGCAGCCGTCACCATGGGCGTCCGTGAAGCCTCCGGCGCCATGTCCTATACGCTGGGGGCCGGCGAATACACAGGGTTTCATGTGGACATCTGCAAAAGGGTGATCGCGGATATCCAGAAACAGCTGGGCCTGGCGAAGCTGGACGTGCGCTTTCAGTCTGTCACCGCGCAAAACCGGATCCCTCTGGTTCAAAACGGTACGGTAGACCTGGAGTGCGGGACAACGACGAACAACGCCGCACGCCAAAAGGATGTTGCCTTCGCACCGACGCTCTATATTGAAGAAGTCCGGGTCGCCACCAAAACCAGGACCGGAATCACCAGCCTGTCCCAGCTTGCCAACAGGACTGTGTCGGCCACATCTGGCGCCACGGCCGTTCAGCTTATCCGCAAGCACGAACGCGCGGCGGGCGTCGACTTCAAGGAGGTTTATGGCAAGGACAACAGCGAAGGTTTCCTGCTTCTTGAAAATGACCGGGCCGAAGCGTTCGTGGCGGACGGCCAGATCCTGGCCACCATGATTTCCCAGTCAAAACAGCCGAAAAACTATGTGGTGCTGAAAGAAGTCCTGAGCGTCGAGCCGATTGCCATCATGCTGCCCAAAGGGGATGCATCCTTTAAACAGGCGGTGGACGCCAGCATCGCCAGAATGGCGAAAAGCGGGGAGGTGGCGAAGCTCTATGAAAAATGGTTTGTCCAGCCGATACCGCCGAACAACACGCAGGTAGGCATGCCCGCATCGGAGCTGACCAGGGCGGCATGGGCCAACCTGAGCGACAAGCCGCTGGAAGACTACACGAAGAAGTAGTGAGGAAGAGGGCGAGGGGAGCAGCCCGCCCTGAAACGCATCGGGCCCAACATAATCGGCAGCATCGAAACGCACCGGGAAGAAATGACATGACACACTTCAAGGAAGTCGCCCTCGCACACGCCAGCCGCCTGATCAATCACGGCCCAACGGTTTTGGTGACGAGCGCGCACGGCACGGCGCGCAACGTGATGGCCGCCGCCTGGTCGATGCCCGTGGAGTTCACGCCGCCTCGCATTGCCATCGTGATCGACAAGAAAACCTATACGCGTGAACTCATCACCGCCAGCGGCGGCTTCGGCATATGCCTTCCATGCACGGCCCTGGCCGGCTTGACGCATGCGGTCGGCAGTCAGTCCGGCCGCACGGGCGACAAGTTTGCGCAATACGGCTTGAAGGCCCGCACGGGGCCGGTGCTCGGCATGCCCTTGCTGGAGGAGGGCTGCGCGGCATGGCTGGAGTGCCGCCTGATCCGCGAGCCGCATACCGAAGACGCGTACGACACCTGCTTTGCGGAGGTAGTCGCTGCCGCCGCCGATGAGCGTGTGTTCCAGCAGGGGCACTGGCGCTTCGGCGACGACAACTTCGATCTGCAGACGATTCATCATCTGGGAGGCGGAAATTTCGTCAGGCCGGCGGGAATGTTTTATGCCGGCGATGCGGCTGCAAAGAGGTCCTGAACCGATCACCGGCCAGGAGTTGGTTTCAACCCACAACGGTCCCAAATGTCACGGATGGCCAGGCGAAGGCCTTATTCCATTTCCAGATCATTCGTGAACGCGAAGGCGAAGCGCGGACATTACAAACTACGGCCAGCGAAGCCGACAAAGTGCACGGATGATCTGGAAATGGAATTACCATTGCGGGCATGAAAACAACCTACATCTTCGGCGCCATCCTGGCTTGCAGCATCATCGGCGCATTGGTCGGTGCCCGCTCGGTGAAAACCGGACTTCTGGTGACATCGGGACTTCTCTCCCTCTATGGCCTGTTCCGCCTGTTGGGTTGAACGTACCGGCATTTCCTGACCGGCGCGACACGAGCCTCCCAATTTCATGGCAACCAGCCGAAACCAGGGCAACCTGATCACTCGCCTCTTGCAGCGTGGCCGGGAAGAACGCATCGCCCAGGCGGCGGGCGGCCTCACGTTCACGATGGTGATGTCCATGGTGCCGATGCTGGCGGTGAGCTTCGCGCTGTTCGCGCGCACGCCAGCCTTGCACGCCACCGGTGACGCGATTCGCGAGCACCTGCTGCGCGGCCTGTTGCCGGAGGGCATCGCCAAGACGGTGCTGAAGCACCTGGCGCAGTTTGCGGGCAATGCCAATGGCCTCACGCTGGTGGGCTTTGCGCTGCTGCTGGTGTCGGCTCTGACGCTGCTGTTGAGCATGGAAAACACGCTGAACCGCATATGGCAGGTGAAGAAGTCACGCCCCGTGCTGCGCCGACTGGCTTTGTACGCAGGCATGCTGCTCACGGGGCCGGTGCTCATCGGCGCCAGCCTGTGGGCTGCGTCTTATCTGGTGGCGGCTTCCAGCGGGCTGGTGGGGGCGCGGCCCGCCTGGGTGCCGCATGCCATTAACCTGGGGCCCGCCATTCTGAGCGCCATCGGTTTCACCTGCCTGTTCCGCTTTGTACCGAACACCGTCGTGCGGTGGAGTCATGCGATCGCTGGCGGCCTGCTCGCGGGTATTGCCTTTGAGCTGGGCAAGTACGGCTTCGCGATTTACCTGGCCAACGTGCCCACCTACCGCACGATCTACGGCGCCTTTGCGCCGCTGCTGGCTTTTCTGGTGTGGGTGTACTACTCGTGGCTCGTCACGCTGGCCGCGGCGCTGGTCAGCGCCAGCCTGCCGCGTGCCGGGGCGCAACCGGCGCGTCGGTTGTCACGGGCCTGATCTGGCTTGCGTCGGCCAGGCCGTGTAGCCTCTTGCCATGGATTCTCTGATTGCCGCCTCCGCCCGTGCACTTGCCGCCGGCGATGCGCTCGGTGCCCTCAAACGCGTTGCCCTGCGCGACGACCCGCCGGCGCTGGCTCTGCGCGGCATCGCCATGGCCCAGTTGGGCGAGCACCCGCGTGCCCGCGAACTCCTTCGCCGCGCGGTCCGCGGTTTCGGTACCCATGAAGAACTGGCGCGTGCACGCTGCGTTGTGGCAGAAGCCGAGGTGGCGATGGCCATGCGCGACTTCGCCGGCTCACCACGCGCACTGGCGGCTGCGGCAGCCACGCTGGAGGCGCACGCCGATACGGCCAACGCGCTGCAGGCGTGGCTCATCACGGCACGGCGGCTGTTGCTGCTAGGCCGGCTTGATGAGGCCGCAGCGGCGCTGGCGAAGCTGGATGCGCGCGGCCTGCCGCCTTCGCTGCGGGCCGTGGCCGAACTCACATCCGCCGAGCTGGCATTGCGATCGCTCCGCGTCGGTGAGGCGCGCATGGCGCTGGCGCGCGCGCACGCGGCGGCAGAGCGGGCGCAGGTTCCCGCGCTGATGGCCGAAGTCACTGAAGCGCGCACTGCACTTGACAGGCCCGCCGCCCGGCGCCTCACCGCCGGGGGCGAGCAGGCGCTGCGCCTCGACGAGGTCTCGGCGCTCCTGGCCTCGGACGCGCTGGTGGTCGACGCCTGCCGCCGCGGGCTGGGCGCGGGAGACCAGTGGCGGCCGCTGGCGCGCCGGCCGGTGTTGTTCTCCCTGGCGCGTTCACTCGCCGAAGCATGGCCTGGTGATGTGAGCCGCGAAGCGCTGATCGAATTCGCCTTTCGCACCAGGCGCCCCGACGAGACGCACAGGGCGCGCCTGCGGGTGGAGATCAGCCGCCTGCGCGCGCTCGTCAAAACACTCGCAAGCATCGAGGCTACCGAGCGGGGCTTCATCCTGAAGCCGCTGGCGGGGCGCGACGTGGCTGTGCTGGCACCGCCCATTGACGGCGAGCAGGCCTCGCTGGTGGCGCTGCTGTCGGACGGCGCGGCCTGGTCCACCTCGGCCCTGGCGCTGGCCGTGGGGGCAAGCCAGCGCACCGTGCAGCGGGCGCTGGCTGATCTGGAAGCCGGCGGGCGGGTGCGTTCCATCGGGCGGGCACGGGCACAGCGCTGGCTGGCGCCGCCGCTGGCGGGATTCACGACGATCTTGTTACTCCCTGCCTCGCTGCCGATTGGATAGAGTTGACTCCATGGCGCTGATTGATGGCGCGACAAGGAGCAACGATGACCCGCAAGACCCTCACCGCAAAACCCGAACCCAAGGCGCGCCCCGCCGAAATCGTGCGCGAGTACAGCTTCCCCGGTGTCAACGACGTCGCCGGTGTCACGCATGACGGCCAGCGTGTCTGGGCCGCCACCGGCGCCAGGATCGTCGCCTTCGACCCCGCCAGCGGTGAGCAGACGCGCACGCTGGAGTGCGCCGGTGACGCCGGTACCGCCTTCGACGGCAAACACCTCTACCAGATTGCTGAGACGCGTATCGACAAGATTGACCCCGCCACCGGCAAGGTGGTGGCGTCCATACCGGCGCCCGGCAGCGGCAGCGACTCGGGCCTGACCTGGGCCGAAGGCAGCCTGTGGGTGGGCCAGTACCGCGACCGCAAGATCCACCAGGTTGACCCGAAGACAGGCGCCATCCAGCGCACGATTGAATCGAACCGCTTCGTCACCGGCGTGACCTGGGTGGACGGCGAGCTCTGGCACGGCACCTGGGAGGGCGACGACAGCGAGATCCGCCGCATCGACCCGAAAAGCGGCGCCGTGATCGAACGGCTGGAAATGCCGAAGGGCACCGGCGTCAGCGGCCTGGAGTCCGACGGCGCGGACCTCTTTTATGCGGGCGGCGGCAAGAGCGGAAAAGTCCGCGCTGTGCGGCGGCCTAAAGCGGCCAGATCGGCCAAAGCCGCATAGAACCCGGCGCAAGGCATAGCCCCTTGCGCTGACAACCCCATTCGGTCATTGAACCGATAACGAGCGCACCTGTTACCAGCACGGGTCGGGCAGCGCATTGACCCACGCAACACAAACCCAAGCAAACGGCTCACCGAGCCAAGGAGAAAACCATGAAGCTTTACTACAGCCCGTCCGCCTGTTCTTTGTCGCCGCACATCGTGGCCAATGAGTTGGGCCTTGCCATCGAACTCGTGAAGGTCGACGTGGTCGCAAAACGCACCGAGCACGGCGAAGACTTTCTCGCCATCAACCCCAAAGGTCTGGTGCCTGTGCTCCAGCTGGATGACGGCAGCCTGCTGACGGAAGGCCCCGCCGTTGTGCAATACCTTGCCGACCTGAAGCCTGAGGCGAAGCTGGCGCCCGCCAGCGGCAGCATGGCGCGCTATCGCCTGCAGGAGATGCTGGGGTACATCAATTCAGAGCTGCACCAAGGCTACATGCCGCTGTTCAACCCGGCTTGCAGCGATGAGGTTCGCAGCGCACGCATGACCCATCTGCACAAACACTACCGTCTGCTGGAAACCACGCTGGGCCGCACGCCGTTCCTGTTGGGCGACCGTTTCACGGTGACCGATGCCTATTTGTTTGTGGTCACGCGCTGGGCGGAGTTCGTCAAGCTGGACCTGTCGGCCTTCCCGAACCTGCTGGCGTTCCAGGCACGCATCGCGGCCCGGCCTGCCGTGCAGACGGCGATGCGCCGTGAACAACCGGCCGTTGCCTGATCCCGACCACCTGCCTTTCATTCACTGAATCACCCACTCTTTTAACCCAGGAGAACACCATGAATACCACCGTGACCGAAACATCCCCCATGAAGCACTCCGTCGTGTCCAGAGACAAATGGCTGGCCGAGCGCAAGACGCTGCTGGCGCAGGAGAAGGAACTGACACGCCTGCGCGACCGGATCGCCGGCGAGCGCCGTGCGCTCCCCTGGGTCCGCGTCGAAAAAAACTACGTCTTCGACACGCCCGAAGGCAAGCGCTCGCTCGCCGACCTGTTTGAAGGGCGCCGCCAGCTGATGGTGCAGCACTTCATGTTCGGGCCGGGCTGGGAGCAGGGCTGCCCGAGCTGCTCTTACATGGCCGACCACACTGAAGGCATGAAGATCCACCTGGCGCACCGCGACGTGAGTTTTGTGGCCGTCTCGCGCGCAACGCTGCCCGAGATCGAGCGTTTTCGCCGCCGCATGGGCTGGGCCTTCAAGTGGGTCTCTTCAAACAGCAGCGACTTCAACTACGACTTCCACGTGAGCTTCAAGCCCGAGGAAAGGGTCAACGGCACGGTCAACTACAACTACGGCATGACCGAATTCCCGGCCGAAGAAGCGCCCGGCATCAGCCTGTTCTACAAGGACGACGCGGGCGAAGTCTTCCACACCTACTCGACCTACGGTCGCGGTGTGGAAGTGATGATGGGCACCTACAACATGCTGGACCTCACGCCCAAGGGCCGGGACGAGCATGACGGGTTTTACAAGATGGACTGGGTGCGCCACCACGACCGCTACGAAACCGCGTCCGCATTCACGCCCGCGCCCGAAGCCGATTCGTGCTGCAGCACGAAGGCCTGAGCAGTCCGCGAACGGTGCGCCCATCATGTCAAGCCTTTGGCCGTGGCTTGTGGTGGCAGGGGTCGGCGCCCTTCATGGGCTGAACCCCGCCACCGGCTGGGCGCTCGCCGCCGCGTGGGGCGTGCGCGCACGCGACCGGTCGCAGGCGCTGTGGGCGCTGCTGCCGATTGCGGCCGGGCACACCGCTTCGGTCGCGCTGGTGGCCGGCGCGGTGGCAGGGGGCCTGACGCTGGATCGCTTCACGCTGCAGGTCCTGGCAGGCGGCCTGCTGGCCGCCTTCGCCGTGGTTCACCTGTCGGGCCGCGCACCCAGGGCGGCGCGCGCACCAGCGG
This sequence comes from Polaromonas sp. P3_A5, assembly GCF_056403055.1. Lineage (NCBI taxonomy): Bacteria > Pseudomonadati > Pseudomonadota > Betaproteobacteria > Burkholderiales > Comamonadaceae > Polaromonas > Polaromonas sp. P3_A5. Next base: position 2,465,505 of record NZ_JBFUGF010000001.1, on the reverse strand, counting down.
GGCACGCCGGGCTGGCGCTCTGGTCTTTCATGATGTCCACCGCGCACGGCGCCGGCTTGATGCTGGTGCCGGCCCTGATCCCGTTGTGCGCAGGGGAGGCGCGGGCTGCGGAGCTGGCAGGGTCAGGACCGCTGGCGCTGGCCCTCGCGGCGGTAGGCGTTCATACCGCCGCGATGCTTGCCGTCACCGGCTTGGTTGCCACCGGGGTTTGCCGTGGTCTGGATGCCGGTGCCCGTGTGATCAACGCTCGCAAGCGGGTACGGCCTCCGGCGCAGCGCTGATGGTGATGTGGCTGCGCGAAGCGCTGGCCAGGCTCCGCAGGCTGCCATGGCCGAGGTAGTTGCTGCTTCCACTGTCTGGGTGCTGTTTGATTTGCTATCTTTTCTATAGCTGCTTGCGCAGATCCCTATTGGGCTTGAGCGCGATTTGATGCCCGAAACAGGCAAAAAAACGGCAGTTTTTGAGCATTTCGATGTTTTTTCCTCTGCCTAAGCGCCTTTTTGGGTGCCTTGAGGGCCCGTTTTTAGGGGTAATTTAGCCCTTCGAGGCAATATGGATGGGCGCGAGCAGCTATCAAAACAATAGCGATTTCGCCGCGCCGTGCGCAACCATTTCGACCGCCTGCAGCTGGAACACACCCGGCGGGGCTATTTCCTGGCCGCATTCCGCTTGCGGGTGGCTGCGGCTTTTTTGGCGGAGGCTGACCGCTCTTGCGCCGTGCGGGAAGCTGCGGCTGCGCCGCCAAGGCGCCCGCCTTTTCGGGACGGTGCATGGTTTTCTGCCTTGCCGCGGCCCGATCCGGACTTCTTGCCGCCGCCGGTTTCCTTGTTGACGGTGGCCCAGGCGCGGCGCTCGGCTTCTTCCTTGCCGACGCCGCGGTCTTCGTAGCCTTCTTCAATGTGTTCAGCCTTGCGCTTTTGCTTGTCGGTGTAGGCAGATTTGTCGCCTCTGGGCATGTCGGTTCTCCTTGGCTGGATTTTCTTCGCCGTGATCGCTGTGATGGCCGCTGTGATGGCGGCCGCTGTGATGGCGAGAGCTTGAAAATACTGCGCCGGGGCAGGGCGCTTCGCGCGCGACATTCCCGAAAAAAGGTCGGTGATCTCCTACGTCGCGACGTTGCCGCAGGCGCTTCGCCACCACGCGCATCGCAACCCCGAGTTCCATGGCGGCAGGGGGCTGCCGCCGCGGCCGATCTCAATCTTCCGCCGAAGGCGTGGCGTTCAGTTCATCCATCAGCCACTGCACAAACTGCTGCGTCTCCGGGGCGGCATTGGGCGCAAGGCCAAAATAGTGGCGACCCAGCGCCATCCGCAATTCCGGCAAAGGGCTCATCAACCGCCCCGCCGCCATGTCATGGGTAATTTGCGATACCGGCGCCAAGGCAAAACCCAGCCCGTCGACGGCGGCCTGAAGCACAAAGTGCAAATGGTCAAATTGCAGGCAACTGGCTGGATTGAGCTCTGGTGCGTTCACCTGCTTTTTCCAGTTTTCCCAATCATGGTTGCGCGATTTGGATAGCAGCAGGACATGGGATGCCAAAGAGTGCGGGCCGGTGACGGGGCGGCTGGCAAACAGTGCAGGCGACCCCACAACAAGAACTTCGTCTTCCAGAAATGGATGAATCTGCATCGCCGGCGGCCACCCCTTGGTGCTCCGCCGGATGGCCAGATCGAATTCATCCACCGCTTTGTCCGGCGGCAAGGTGCTGGTCATCACCTGCGGTTCGATGTCCGGGTGTTTCGCCACGAACGCTGACAACCTGGGAATCAGCCAGCGCACCGCGAACGTGGGCCGGACGTTGATCTTGACGGCGCGCAATGGTGTACCACCCCTGAGTGATTCGGCGGCTGCGCCAATCTGCCCGAGTGCGGGCCCCACCTGCGTATGGAACTGATGGCCGGCTGCCGTCAGAAGAACTTGCCGGGTTTTCCGCTCGAACAGGTCCACGCCAAGATAGGTTTCCAGCGCCTTGATCTGGCGGCTGATGGCACCGTGCGTCACATGTAATTCCAGGGCGGCCCGGCTGAAACTCTGATGGCGCGCCGCCGCAGCGAAAGCGCGGACCGCGTTCAACGGAGGCAGGCGAGGCAACATGTGTGCAATTTTCTCACACGTGCCGCGCACTAATATCGTTTGTCGGGAGAGGCGGCCCTGCGCACCATACAAGCCATGCAACAGATCACGGCTTCTACTTCCGACCGCAACTCGCGCCAAGCCGCCATGGTGCTCGGGCTGTCACTTCCGGGGGACACGGTGCTCTACCTGCTCCTGCCGATGTTCGCTCCTGCGTTTGGCGTCACCTTGCCCGAAGCGGGCATTCTCCTGGCCGCTAACCGCCTGGTGCGCATTGCGGGCTACGCAGCGGTGGCAAGGTTTTACGCCCGCAACGGCGAACGGCTCACCTGCTCACTGGCGGCGCTAGCGGCCGCGGTGTGCGCGCTGGGTTACGCGATGCTGACCGGGTTCGTCGCCCTGTTGTTCTTGCGGCTCTTGTGGGGCCTGGCCTTCGCAGCCCTGAACCTGGCCACCCAGGCATTGGCCACCGCCGAACCGGCGGGCGCTGCGCGTCGGGCAGGGCGATCCCGCGCATTCACGGCACTGGGGCCCATGCTTGCCCTTCCTTTGGGCGGCGTGTGTGCGCTTTGGTTTGGCCCTAAAGTTATTTTTTTCCTGTTCGCGGCTGTTGCGTTGAGTGCCTTGCTGGTCGCACGGCAGCTGCCAACCGCCGCACATGCCGAGCCGGCACCACGAAAAACAGGAATCAGGCTCCCGGGCGGGCTGGACATCTTTTCCTTCACGGAAGGCCTGGTGCTGGACGGCCTGTTCATCATCGGCCTCTCTTATCTGGGCCGTGACCTGTTGCCCGGCAACCCGGTCATCGTGGCGGGGCTTCTGCTGTCGGTCCGTTACCTGGCGGAAATTGTCTTGAGTTCTGCCGGCGGATACATGGCTGAAAAGCATGGCGTCGAAGTTCTTATGGTGACCTTCTCCGTGCTCACTTCTGTTGCCCTGGTGGGCTTTGGTTTCGGCTGGCTGTGGACTTGCGCACTTGCCATCGTGGTTTTACGTGCCTTGCTGTTGCCGCTGCTGCCGCCGCTGGTTGCACTGCGCACGCCGGGACCCGGACGCATACAAGCCCTCGCCACACGCTCGGTCTGGCGCGACATGGGCGCCGGCGCAGGTCCGGTGCTGGCCGGCCTGTTGTTGCCCATCGTGCCCTCCGCATGGATTTACGGCGTTGCTGCACTTCTTCTTTCGGCCACCGCCATGGCCTGCCTGAGGCAGCGCAGCGACTGAATGTGCATCCCACATCACTTTTTTCATTCCCTCTTCTTTTGGAGATTTTCACTTGGACATTCACCACACGCTCATCCATTGCGCCGGGGGCACGGTCGCGTTACCCGCCACGCCGATGAACCACCGAAGCGATGGCGGACATTTGCTGGTCAATCCTCCCCGGCCGGTGTGGGAAAGAAGTGAGTTGACGCCCGATGAGCTGGCGCTATGGGGCTGCCTGGTCGCAGCCACCGCAAGAGCCATGCTGGAAACACTGCCCCAACTCGCCGGAGGGTGCCTGAATTACTGGGAGGCAGGTAACAACGCGCTCAACGAGCTGGCGCATCCCCCCGGACCGAAAACCCCTCAACTTCACCGGAAAATGCATCTCCACATTTTTGGGAGAAGCCCGACAGCGAGTCACCCCGATTGGCAATGGGGCGAACCTCCGCAGTTTCCAAAATTTGCTTCATCCAAAGCCTGGGCAGCTCAGTTCAGCCGTCTGGAGGCGGACGAATGCGAGGCCATAACAAAGAGGCTCGAAGTGCTGTTGGCAACGAGGTACGCGACAGGCTCCTAACTGCGTTGCGCAGGCGGCCGTCCACCCGGTCGATTTACCGCTGTTTGGATCGATTGCCGATGGCAACTACTCGTCGCTTTACAGGGACGACGATTTCTGTTTTAGCCAATCCAGGGATGTCCGATTTGTCATCTCTGGCATGTCCGTTCTCTTTTGCCGTTTGTCCGTGCTCATGCGCCGGCACGGTGGTGAGGTTGCAAGGCCAAGGCAGGGCTGCGCCTTGCCGTGGAGGGATTGCCGAAAAAAACGGTCTCCTGAGCCATCGAGGCGGCCGATGCGTGCCCGCCACACGACGCGAATTTCTTCCCGTGTCACACAACTGCCATTGAACTGACACGAACGCGTCACCCCCGGCTCCCAGAATCACGCCATGACCAGCATGACGGAGCACCCGATGAATGACGGACAGGCGCAGGGCCCCAGCCGCACCTTGAGCAGCGGCATCCAGGATTTCAACAAGCAGTGCCTGCGCATCCTGCGCTGCACCGCACAAGCCCTGGCGAACAGCCCGGGCGGCCTGCGCTTCAAGGCGGGCACCCGGCCCTGGCTTGAGGGTCTTTCGAATGCGCGGCCGATGCTGGCCGCCGGTTTGGGGCGACGTGACAAGGTGGTTTCGCTGACCGCCGGTGATTGAGAGTCAAAGCCCCTTTTTTGGGGCTTTTTTACAGCGCGATTTGAAGTTGCTGAATTGTCGAGTTGATGAGTTGCCGAAGTTGTTGAGACACCAGGAAACAAGGAGTTAGCCATGAAAGAACTGCCCAATCCCACCTTTGCATTGTCGCCAGTCGCAATGCCACGGGGGTCACTTCATCAAAGCGGTCATGCTGTCATTCCCGCCGTTGTTCAAAGGCCTGCCGTGGGGAAAATCACGGTCAGCTGGGCCCGGCACCAGGACGAGGTCCGGCAGGCACAGCGCCTGAGGTACCAGGTTTTTGCGCTCGAGATGGGTGCCAATCTTTCCAAGGTGCTGCCCGGCCATGACGTCGACCTGTTTGACGACTATTGCGAACACCTGCTGGTGCGTGATGCCGACAGCCAGGAAGTCATAGGTACCTATCGCGTGCTGACGCCCACCCAGGCAAAGCGCGTGGGCAGCACTTACAGCGACACCGAGTTCGACCTGACTCGCCTGCGCTCTCTGCGTGAGCGTATGGTCGAACTGGGCCGCAGCTGCGTGCATGCCGACCACCGCCACGGCGGCGTCATCCTGGCGCTGTGGGGCGCGCTGGCTGAATTCATGGCGCGCAACCAGCTGGACACGATGATCGGCTGCGCCAGCATTCCGATGCAGCACAACGGTGTCTCCAGCGGGCACGCGGCGGCCAGCATCTGGCGCCAGGTGCGCCAAACGCATCTGGCACCCATTGAATATCGCGTGACGCCGCGTCTGGCGCTGCCGGTGGAGCGACTGGATGACACGCTGGACGTGGAACCGCCTGCGCTGATCAAGGGCTATTTGCGCCTGGGTGCCAAGGTGCTGGGCGCACCCGCCTGGGACCCGGACTTCAATTCGGCCGACCTGCCCATGATGATGCGCATCGCCGACCTGCCACCGCGCTACCTCAAGCATTTTTCCGGCAAGCCCGTGTCGGGCAGCCCTTCGGAGGCCTGATGCGCAGCATGTTTGACGCCATGGGGGCGCTGGGCAACGGCTTCGGCGGGAGCGATGACGAGCGGGACGATGACGACTCGCTGCGCAAGCGCTACCGCACCATCTTCATTTCCGATATCCACCTGGGCACACCCGGCTGCCAGGCGGCTGCGCTGCTCGATTTTTTGAAGGCCCACCCGAGCGACAACCTGTACCTCGTGGGCGACATCGTCGACGGCTGGCAGCTGCGCCGCCGCTGGTACTGGCCGCAGTCGCACAACGACGTGGTGCAAAAACTGCTGCGCCGCGCCCGCAAAGGCTGCCGCGTGGTCTATGTGCCGGGTAACCATGATGAGTTTGCGCGTGAATTTATTGGCAACCAGTTCGGCGGCATCGAGGTGATCGATGAAGCCGTGCACACCACCGCCGACGGCCGCCAGTTGTGGATCATCCACGGCGACTACTTCGACGCGGTGGTGCAGTGCGCCAAATGGCTCGCCTACGTGGGCGACAACCTCTATGAATTCACACTCAAACTCAACCGCCACCTCAACAGCCTGCGCGCCCGCATGGGCTTGCCGTACTGGTCGCTGTCGGCTTACCTGAAGCAAAAAGTCAAGAGCGCGCTCAATTACGTCACTGACTTTGAAGAGGCTGTGGCCAATGAAGCCCGCCGGCGCGGCCACCAGGGCGTGGTCTGCGGGCACATCCATCGTGCCGAGATGCGCGACATCAACGGCGTGCTGTACTGCAACGACGGCGACTGGGTGGAAAGCCGCACTGCGCTGGTGGAAAACTTCGACGGCTCGCTCGAACTGGTGCACTGGGCACCGGCGCACGAAACACAAGGCCGTGGCCACATGGCTTCCACGGTGACAGCATGAGAGTCGCTCTGGTCACGGATGCTTGGCAACCGCAGGTCAATGGTGTCGTCACGACCCTGGTAGAACTGGTGCGCGAGCTTCAGGAATTGGGCCACCAGGTGGAAGTGATCCAGCCTGGCCTTTTCAAGACGCGGCCTTGCCCGGGTTATGCCGGCATTGACCTGGCGGTGCGCCCCAAGCGCGGCCTGACCGAAAAGCTCGATGCTTTTGGGCCTGAAGCCATTCACATTGCCACCGAAGGCCCGCTGGGCTGGGCTGCGCGCAGCTATTGCCTCAAGCGCGGCCTGAAGTTCACCACCGCGTTTCACACCAAGTTCCCCGAGATCCTTCATGCGGCATTGAAGATTCCGCTGTCCTGGGGTTACGCGCTGTTCCGCCATTTCCACAGGCCCTCATCGGGCGTGATGGTGCCTACCCATGGCGTGTTGCGCATGCTGGAGAAGCGGGGCTTTCAGAACCTGCGCAGCTGGACGCACGGCGTGGACACGGAGCTTTTCGGCTTTGAGCCGCAAGCGCGCTTGTACCCACCCATGGGGACGGTGGTGCGGCCGGTGTCGCTGTTTGTGGGCCGGGTGTCGTACGAGAAAAACATCGAGGCTTTTCTCAAGCTGGATATTCCGGGTACCAAGGTGGTCTGTGGGGTAGGGCCGCTGGAGGCAACACTCAAGGAACGGTATCCGCAGGTCCGCTGGATGGGCGTGCTGGACCGCAGTGAGCTGGCCAAGGTCTACGCGGCCGCCGATGTGTTTGCCTTTCCCAGCCGGTCGGAAACTTTTGGCCTGGTGATGCTCGAAGCCATGGCAGTCGGCACACCGGTGGCGGCCTACCCGGTCGATGGCCCGCTGGAAGTGCTTGGAAAGCCCGATGGAAGTTGTCACGGCGGTGTCATGCACGAAGATTTGCAACAGGCTTGTTACAGCGCTTTGGCTGTGCCGCGCCGTGAAGCCCGTTTGCGTGCGCTGGACTTCAGCTGGGCCCATGCGGCGCAGCTTTTCGAGTCATTCCTCGTAACCGCCGGGCACAACAACGCCATGAGCAGTACTTGCCAGCCTTTTCAGGTGGGTGCACCATCAGTCAAAAGTACTGTCACGCCATTGTCATGAAACACGTCAACACTGTGACTTGTTGTTAATGACAAAGACCACTCTTGTTGATGCCCACTTCACCCGCCTCGGTGGCCGCCGCCGCGCCACCCGTCCAGTTCCTGGACCGCGACCACAGCATTCTTGCCTTCAATGAGCGGGTGCTGGACTGGGCGAAGCGCCAGGACGTGCCGCTACTGGAGCGGCTGAGGTTTCTCTGCATTGTCTCGTCCAACCTGGACGAGTTTTTTGAAGTCCGGACCGCGCCCCACCTGACGGCGGCGCAGGCCAATGAACAAAAAGCGCTGTATTCGGTGCAGTCTTTCGCCGCACTTTCTGCGGCGGCCCACGACATGGTGGCGCGCCAGTATTCGCTCTACAACGACGACCTGCTGCCGGCCTTTGAGCGGCAGGGCATACGCATCGTTTCGCACGGCGAACGCAACACGGCCCAGCGGCGCTGGGTGAAAGAGTATTTCGAAAGGGAAGTGCGGCCGTTGTTGATTCCAGTCGGGCTGGACCCTTCGCATCCGTTCCCGCAGGTGGCCAACAAGTCACTCAACTTCATCGTGCGGCTGGGCGGGCATGATGCCTTCGGGCGCGAAAACGACATTGCCATCGTCAAGGTGCCGCGTGTGTTGCCGCGGCTGATTCATATGCCTTCGCACGGCAAGGACAAGAGCCGGCTGTTCGTGTCGCTTTCCAGCGTGATTCGGGCCCACCTGGCCGAGTTGTTTGCCGGCCGCGAAGTGGGGCAGTTTTCGCAGTTCCGCGTCACCCGGCATTCTGACCTGGCCGTGGATGAAGACGACGTCAAGAACCTGCGCACGGCCTTGCGCCAGGGCCTGGAGCAACGCCATTACGGGCAGGCTGTTCGGCTGGAGGTTTCGGCAGGGTGTTCGGAATACCTGGCCAGCTTCCTGCTCAGGCAATTCAACCTGCCGACGCCGTCCCTGTACCGTGTTCACGGCCCCGTCAATCTGGTGCGGCTGACGCAGCTGGTGGACCTGGTCAATGACCCCAAACTGCTCTTCCCCGGCTACAGCGCGTGTTACCCCACCCAGTTGCAGCCCGGCCAGTCGTTCTTTGAGCGGCTCAAGGAAGGCGACGTTTCCATTCACCAGCCTTTTGAAAGTTTTGACGGCGTGCTCGCCTTCCTGCGCGAAGCGGTTAACGACCCGCAGGTGCTGGCGATCAAGCAGACCATTTACCGCACCGGTACCGACTCGGAGCTGATGGTGCTGCTGCGCGAAGCCGTGCGCCGCGGCAAGGAAGTGACAGTGGTGGTGGAGCTCAAGGCGCGCTTCGATGAAGAGGCCAACATCAACTGGGCGGAAATGCTGGAGTCGATAGGTGCGCAGGTGGTGTACGGTGTGGTGGGCCTCAAAACCCACGCCAAGATGTTGCTGGTGACGCGGCGCGAAGGCAAACACCTGGTGCGCTATGCCCACTTGTCTACCGGCAACTACAACCCGCGTACGGCCCGCCTATATACCGACCTGAGCTACCTGACGGCCGACCCCTTGACGACGGCCGACATTGACAATGTGTTTGTGCACCTGGCCAGCCAGAGCCGCCTGCCCAAGCTGCACCATTTGCTGCTGGCGCCGTTCCAGCTGCACCGCAAGCTGATTGAGAAAATCGACGTGCTGGGTGAGGCCGCCCTGCAGGGCAAAGACACGCGCATCGTGGCCAAGATGAATGCACTGACCGACGAAGACCTGATGCTGGCACTGGTGAGGGCGGGGCAGCGCGGCGTGAAGATAGACCTGATTGTGCGCGGGGCCTGCATGCTGCCGGCGCAGGTGCCCGGTGTGACGGACAACATCCGCGTGCGCTCCATCATCGGCCGCTTCCTCGAGCACTCTCGGGTGTTTTACTTCCGCTGCGCGGAAGAGGAGACCTTGTTGCTCTCCAGCGCCGACTGGATGAACCGCAACATGCTGCGCCGGGTGGAGCTGGCCTGGCCGGTGACCGACCCGGTGCTGCGCCAGCGCATCATCGACGAGTGCCTGGTGGCCTACCTGCATGACGGGCGCGACGCCTGGGATCTGCAGCCCGACGGCACCTACCTGCGCGTGAACCCCCAGGGCGATGCCCCGCGCCACGGTGCGCAGGCTGCCTTGATGGCGCGCTATTCGGCCCCCCATCACCAGGAAAAATGACATGGACCTCATCCTGTGGCGTCATGCAGAGGCAGAAGACTGGCCCGAGGGTGACCCGCAGGGCGGAAGCGATCTTGAGCGCTCACTGACGGCGAGGGGTGAGAAGCAGGCGGCCCGCATGGCCAACTGGCTGGACCGTCAGTTGCCCGAAGGCGCGCGCATTTTCGTCAGCCCGGCGCGGCGCTGCGAGCAGACCGCGCTGGCGTTGGGACGCAAATACAAAATCCGCAGTGAGCTGGCACCCGACGCCACGGTGGAGCAGTTGTTGGAACTGGTGCAATGGCCGTCGGCCAGGTCGCCGATCCTGTTGGTGGGCCACCAGCCCACACTGGGGCAAACCATTGCCCAGTTGCTTGGCTTGCAGGAAAGCGAATGCCCGGTCAAAAAGGGTGCGCTCTGGTGGCTTCGCAGCCGCGACCGGGACGGCCTTAACCAGACCGTTGTGGTCACTGTGCAGTCGCCTGAGGTTCTCTGATCGGTACTTGCCGGCACGGGTTGAGCTCGTGGTCGTCATCCTGGAGGGCTCCTACCTTGCGATCTCTTATCGCGCGAATACGGCATGCCCGTTGCGGTCATGCCAGCGGACAAAAAAACAGACCCAATACAGGCAAGTTTTCTCGGTGCCAAGGCTATAGTGCAAATACCGAACCCGCTCCCGAACCTGGTCCAGCAAGCGGGCAGACTGCAGCGGAGGATTGCGGGGTTTCACGGAATTTTTATAACTGTATAAATTCATAGCGTGTTGCCCTGAAATCCAGCGTGAAAGCGGCTTACAGGAGTTTTTGATGTCCAGATTAGATTGCAAGCGCCAGGTTATACGGCAGGTTTTGCGGCATACATTACGTTAGAGGTTACATTCGATGCCTCGTCGATCTGAGCTGAATGGGGTTGCGTCAGACATCGTCCGTTCATTCGTGAGCAGGAACAATGACGTGCGGGGATACTGGGCGCTGGGTATGCTGTATGTCTATGCCAAGGAACACAGTGACAACTTGCTCCCAATCCCGCTGATCCCTTTGGAATTGGCACCAAACATGGCACCAGTGGCATTTGTGGCAGGAAACTATGGCACCAAATTGCGCGCCATGATGGAGAGTCGAAAGCTTCCCAAATCATGGCTAACATCCGCATGCATTACTGTCCAGTTCGAATCGACCACCGCAAAGCCGCAGTTTTTCAGCACTCGCGCGAATGGTCGACCATTCCACTGCCAAATAGAAATTGAGGACGACCTTGGGCGAAAGCATGCCGCATCAGTTGCTGGTTGGTGTTCACCCCATGATTCGAATATTGAGAGACAAAGTACCCGCGCAAATGACCTCTAACAAATCGGCCCACATGGACAAGCAACTTCAGGTTGCCGCTTCGCGGCGTGTGTTGCATGCCAGTGGCCTCCAACGTTAGGCCGCATGGGCACGACTACCCACCTCCGCAATGCACTGAAGACGGACATCTTTCCGCGTCTCGTTGAGCTTGGCTTCTCGATTGATCAGCGCCACGCGCCGCACTTCATCGACTTTCGGCGCACCCGTGAAAATCAAGTCGACTTCATCGAGTTCCAGTGGGAGAAGTACGGCAGGCCCAGGTTCAAGCTGTCCTTCGGCGCGGTGAGTGCCAAAGGAACCATCGCCGACGGCATGCATACCTCGGCGCAGGACATTGGCCCAGGCCAGGCACCATGCTATGTCTGCCTGTACCCCACGGGCACCGGTTCCAGCACCCGACACTGGTTCTGCCAAGATGCGCCGCTATGGCTTCGAATCTTCGGCCGTCCGCCACGGCCAGCTTCCCTGATCACCGCAGAGTTGGCCGCTTTGCTGCCAGAGGTCGATGAATACTTGCTCAACGGTCGGCTTGGACCTCATTGCTTTGAACACCAGAATCCTCCCTTCGCGAATGCGGCCTAACCATTCCTTCAAGCGGACGCCTATCGGCGCCGCTTAAGTCAAACGTTAGGCGTCATATTCCACCTCACATAGAAAGAGTGCAACGCAATGAACTCTGTCAACCTTTCGGCAGTGCTATCAAGTGTTTCTGAACCATGGCAACCCGAAACGGTTGCGCACTTCAATGGCAACGAAGTCATGGTTGCCAAAGCCATGGGCTCGTACGCTTGGCACAAGCATGAAGACACAGACGATTTCTTCTTGGTACTCAAGGGCAGCATCACAATCGAAATGCGCAATCGCAGTGTTCACCTCGGCCCGGGAGAAATGTTCGTCGTTCCACGAGGCGTCGAGCATCGCCCAGTAGCCACTGAGGAGGCTCACTTCATACTTATCGAACCGCCGGGTACCGCGAAAGACGGAACTATGCTTGTCTAAAGTTTCCTTACCACGCCGCCGCCCGTCGTTCAGCTCAAACGTTCACCGCCAGAATAGAACCAATGATTCAAATCGTCCCCTTCTCTCCGGCTCACGCCGATGGTGTCGTGTCTGTGATCCTGCCGATTCAACAGTCCGAGTTCGAAATCCCGATCACACTGGAAGCACAACCAGACCTGCAGGACATTGCCGGCTTCTATCAGCATGGCATCGGCAACTTCTGGGTCGCCCTGGAGGCGGGAGCCGTTGTCGGCACACTTGCTCTGCTAGACATCGGAAACTGTCAGGCAGCTCTGCGCAAGATGTTCGTGGCCAGCTCGCATCGCGGGCCGGAGCATGGCGTCGCCAAGGAGCTGCTTCAAACGCTGCTCAGCTGGTGTCGTGCTCAAGGTGTACGAGAGGTCTTCCTGGGCACAACAGCCAAGTTCCTTGCCGCCCACAGGTTCTACGAGAAGAATGGCTTCCACGAGATGGTCAAAGAAGCTCTGCCAGAGAGCTTTCCCGTCATGGCTGTTGACACCAAGTTCTATGGGTTGTCACTGCAACGCAATGACGCCTAACCTTTCCATCGAGGGGACGTGCCCCGGCATGCCGGATCACGCCTCTCATTTCAAACGTTAGGGGATCTGAAAGCTTGAGTGCTTTGGTGCCCAGAGTACGTCGCGCGGCTCCCGGAGAAGAAGAGAAGAAGAGAAGAAGAGAAGAGGAGGGTTCATGTCAAACTTTAGACGTCACAAGGAATTCCATGCCGTTGCTCAAGTCGCTTGTTGCCTGGCTGGTCATACTTGCCCTGGCCGTTGCCAACGGAGCGCTTCGCGAGATCGTTCTGATTCCTGTTCTTGGAAAGACCGCTGGTCTGGTCATGAGCGGGGCGCTACTCTCCCTTTTCGTGATGCTTGTGTCTTTCGCCCTTGTTTGTCTCAGCCACGGCATCACAATCTTGCAAGGTCTTTGCGTTGGCGCTTCCTGGTTGTGTCTCACACTGGTCTTCGAGTTCAGCTTTGGCCGTTACGTTCAGCACAAGTCCTGGTCTGAGCTACTCGAAGCGTATGCGTTCAAAGACGGTAATATCTGGCCTGTTGTGCTTCTCGTCATTCTTCTGGCACCGCCGGCCGTAGTCCTTCTTCAGGCAAGATTGCAGCATGCAAACGGCAACGCCTGACCCTTCCTTCAAGCGGACCTCCCCACTGCAGGCCGCTTAAGTCAAACGTTAGGTGTCCAACTCGCATGACCAAGCGCACCAAGCCCTACCTGCTTCACGCGGCAATTCGTCCAGACGCGGATATTGACTACGAGTCCTACCCGTTCAGCATTCCCGCTGTACGCGAGATTGCCAACATCGACTTCCATCCCAACGTGACCTTCTTTGTCGGAGAGAACGGTTCGGGGAAGTCGACCGTCATGGAAGGCATCGCAGTCGCTCTTGGCTTCGGAGCTGAAGGCGGCACAAAGAATGTGCGCTTTCACTCTGCAGGCTCACTATCCGCACTTCACGACTGCTTGCGTCTGGCTCGCGGTGTTCCAAAACCTCGTGATGAGTATTTCCTTCGCGCCGAAAGTTTCTTCAATGTCGCGAGCTATATGGATGAAACTGGTTACCTGGAAGGCTACGGCGGCAAGTCCTTGCACACGCAGTCTCACGGTGAGTCCTTCATGGCGGTGCTTTTGAACAAGCTACGCGGCAACGGCATCTACCTCCTGGATGAGCCAGAAGCGGCTCTGTCGCCCAGCCGCCAACTCGCCGCACTCAGTGCCATTCACCAGCTTGTAGAGGATCACTCGCAGTTCATCATTGCAACGCACTCTCCGATACTTCTTTCCTATCCAAATGCGAAGATCATTCAGTTCGACAGGTCGGGAGTCAGTGAGGTCTCGTTCGAAGATACGGAGCACTTCGCTGTCACTCGGGACTTTCTCAACAACTATCCAAGGCGTCTCGAGCAACTGCTTCAAGATGACGTAGACACCTGACCATTCCGTCGAGCTGCGTGCCCTGGCAAGCCTGGCACGTGGTTCCTGTTAAACGTGAGATCGTAAACTCGCCCCTGCCATGACCGTTTCTCATCGAAAGCCCCAAGTCTGTGTACTCGGCAGCGCTGAGCCGGGTTCTAGCGCCTACGAGCTTGCCGGGCAAGCTGGTGAAGCGCTGGCCAAACTGGGCATTACCGTTGTAAGCGGGTGCGGCAGTCCCGCAACCCGAGTTGCTGCGGAGCGCGCAATTCAGGCTAACGGCCTGGTGCTCAGCATAGTGCCGCCAGACCAGATGCCCGAGCCGGATTGGCCCGCCACGGTGGTGCTCCCCTGTGGCATGGGAGATGCCCGCAATCTCTTGATGGCGCTTGCCGGCGATGCCTGCATCGTCATCGGTGGTCGCGCAGGCACCAAATCCGAGGTTCACCTGGCCTGGCTGCACAAGCGGCCTTTGCTTCCCCTGGTCGGCTGCGGCGGGTGGTCTGATGAACTACCGTCCAACCCTCCAGACGATCGGGCGAACTCCCGGATCCTGCCGTGGAGCACCATCGCCGAGCTGGAGGCAAATCTCCGCAGTCTTGGGTTGGTCAAAAATGCGGATTGACTTGGGGAACTGGTTCGGCAAGCGGGAGGGCAGATTGCAAGGGAGAACTGCGCGGTTTCATGGAGTTTTTATAACTGCATGAATTTGCAGTATTCTTCCTTGAAACCCGGCATGCAAGCGGACTGCAGGAGTTTTGAATGTATAGACCAGATCGCAAGCGCCAGGTTATACCGCAGGTTTTGCGGCATACATTACGTTAGGCCTCTGTGCGCGATTTTCTGAAATTCGTATTCGTTAACTGGCCTTCGCTAGTACTAGGCGCCGGTGCAATCTGGATCACATCACTTGCAGTTCAGAAGTCTGAACCGTCAACAAATAGGCTGCTTGCCAAAGTTGTCGGTCGCCTTGGTCTTTCAGTCTTGATAACACTCTTCTTATGGGGGCCGCCAGGCATGTTCCTCGGCCTTGTAGGAGGCGGTGTTGCCCCCTTCCTAGTCGGCCTATTGGTTGCTCCAGTCCTGGTTTACTGGGCTCTCTATCCACTTTTCGGCCCTGCACTAGAAAGGTATCTATCTGCAGATGCCCGTGTACCACCACGAAGTTCAAAAGAGGACCCTGACGATCAAGAGACCTAGCAGCCGTCGATTGCGAGAAACCATCGCATCCTTACCTTGCCATTCAAAGAGTTTGAGCAGCTACTAGAGAGCCACCTGATCTGGAAGTAGCGCCCTCCCCCAAGTTCTCAGTCGGCGCCAATCGAGGAAAAGCAATGAAAGTCAGTTCTGTCTTCATGCCGAGGCCTAACCCTTCCATCGAGAGGGGCGTCCAAGAGCTATCGCTCTTGGACGCCCCTCATGTCAAACGTTAGGCGCTCCAGAAATG
Organism: Polaromonas sp. P3_A5; assembly: GCF_056403055.1. Classification (NCBI taxonomy): domain Bacteria; kingdom Pseudomonadati; phylum Pseudomonadota; class Betaproteobacteria; order Burkholderiales; family Comamonadaceae; genus Polaromonas; species Polaromonas sp. P3_A5. Next base: position 2,450,206 of record NZ_JBFUGF010000001.1, on the reverse strand, counting down.
CATTCCGTCCACACGAATCTTGCGAAGAGGGACATCACCATGGCCGTTTTTGCACGTTTGACGCGTCGAGGTCCTTTGCTGAAGGCTTGGGTGCTCTGGACGGTTGTTGTGGGTGGCGTCCTGGCGGTTGCGAAAGGCCTTCCGCAAGAGCCAGTCGAAGTGCTCGTACTTGCGATCTCTGCATCCCTGGGCTCGTTACTTTCAGTTGCTGTCTCTATCGTCTTCACGCTACTGCGCATTCGGAATGGATTAAAGGACGGCGATGGTGTGCTTGGCGAGCACGAATATGCGCTGACGGCAGACGGGCTGACGGAGAGGACTGCGGTCAATGAAACCTTGGCAAGATGGAGCGGAATACGAGGGGCGAACAAAACAAGAGCCTTCGCGTTCATCGAGATGCGAAGCGGGTCGTTTCACATCATCCCTCGTCGCTGTTTCAGGTCTCCGGCCCATGAGGCCGAGTTTTTATCCGAGCTTCAGCGCGGTGCGACAAGCAGTGCCTAGCCGGACACAAGCGCAAAACTCCGCGCTCTTGCGAGCGCGGGAAGATTCCTCGGTATAGCTTAAGAGCCGAGCGTGGGCCGGCCGGTCTTGATGGCGGGAACCTGCTCGAGCGCGGTCAGGAAAGCCGCATCGGAAATGCTGGCTAGCAACTTGATGCCTGCGCGCAGCAGTTCGCTTTTCTTGGCGGGGCGGGTGAGCTTGGCGGCGCGCTGCTTGAGGTCGTCCAACACCACGTATTCGGCTTTCGGAATGGTGAAGCTGTCGCGCACCAATTTTGGCTTTTTGGTCTTTTCCAGCTTTGCGGCTTTGGCGGGCTTGGCAGGCTTAGCGGTGGCCTGCGGTTTGGCCGCAGGCTTTTTGGCGCCGGCCTTTTTCACGATGGCTTTCTTGACCGTGCCTTTGCCGGTCGGGGCCTTGGCGGGGGACGCCTTTTTCGGGGCAGGCTTGGCAGCGGTTTTCACCGGTGCTTTGGGCGTGGCAGGTGCCGGTGCGGCGGGTTTCGCAGTTGCTTTTTTGCTGGTAGCCATGGATTGATCCTTTTTGGTGTGCGGTCAAATAAACCGTATATATAGTTTATACGGTTTGTTTAAAAACCGTCAAGACCTGGTCCGGCGAGGCAGAAGGAGGGTGCTCATGGGCCGGGCACAACCAGCGTCCACGGCGTTTTTTGCCACGCCAGGACCTCTTCCTGCAGCAGATGGGCCGATTGCGGGAAGGCCTGCGCCCAGCCGGGGCGGCAGTTCAGTACAAAGATTCTTCCGGGTTCAGCGCTGCTCTCAAGCTGAAGGCCTTTGAGGTCCGGGTCGCGCCGGGCGTGGCAGAGGATGACGGCCAGGCGCAGGCACAGCAGTTGCTGGATGAACACGCGGTCTTCGAAATTGACTTCAAGCTTGCGCAGCTTGCCGCGGTGGCCCAGCACCAGAAGGCTCAGGCGATGCAGTTCGGGCAGGGCAAAACCCGGCGCGTCGGCGTTGTCCAGGATGTAGGCGCCATGCTTGTGATAGTCGCTGTGCGAGATCTGGCTGCCGATCTCGTGCAGCTCTGCGGCCCATTCCAGCTTGCGCTGGAAGCGCTCCGACTCTGCGCGAGGCATGCCGGCACTGGCCATTGCGAACAACTGCCTGGCGACTTTGCTGACGCGCTGGGCCTGTGCGTTGTCGGTATTGAATTTGCTGGCCAGGCGCTGCACGGTGGTGGAGCGCAAATCGGTCAAATCCTGCTCACGGTCCACCAGGTCATAGAGCACACCGTGGCGCAAGGCGCCTTGTGCGGCTTCCATTTGCGCGATGCCCAGCAGGTCGAACACGGCCCTCAGCACGCTCACACCGCCGCCTATGACGGCGCGACGGTCGTCCTTCATGCCGTCGAGCTTGAGCCGGTCGGCGCTTTGCGCCTTGAGCAGCCGGTCCAGCAACCAGTCGAGGCCTTCTTGCGTGACCATACCCGCGGGCCAGCCCGAAGCTGTCAGTACGTCGCTGACGGCGCCAATCGTGCCGGAAGACCCATAGGCGGTGTCCCACGCATCGGCGCGGTAGATGTTGACGGCTTCGTCGAGAACTGCCTTGGCGGCGACCTCCGCTGTCTGGAAAGCACGTGGGGTGAACTGCCCGTCGGGGAAATACTTCATGGACCATGCCACGCTGCCGACACGGTAGGACTCCATGGTGCGCGCGTCCAGCCCCTTGCCGAGGATCATTTCGGTGGAGCGCCCGCCTATGTCCACCACCAGCCGGCGTTCATCGGACTGCGGCAGGAGGTGAGCAACGCCCTGGTAAATGAGGCGGGCTTCTTCACGGCCCGGGATGACGTCGATGGCAAAACCGAGGATCTTGTGGGCGCGCGCCAGGAATTCCTCGCGGTTGCGCGCTTCGCGCAGGGTCTGCGTGGCGACGGCGCGGACCTGGTACTTCTTGAAACCGGCCAGCCGTTCGCCGAAGCGCGCCAGGCAGTCCCAGCCTCGCTGCATGGCTTCCGGGGTCAGGTTGCGGTCGGCATCCAGCCCGTTGCCCTGGCGAACGGTTTCCTTGAGGTATTCGGTGCGGTGAATCTGGCCGGCATCAAAGCGGCCGATTTCCAGTCGAAAGCTGTTGGACCCGAGGTCTACAGCGGCGAGCAGCGTTCCATTTTGCATACCTGAGTTTAAGGGCTTGCCATAGCATTCGCGCGGGACTCGCATCAGCATTTCTGGGCCTGTGAACATTGTGTTTGCAAGATGCGTTGCGAGTCAAAAAGGCCATGAGCAAGGCGTAAAACGCAGGCGGGGTGAACCCCGTCAAGGCTTTGCAACGCCGCGCAGGGCCTTTTTGATCGCAACCCGGAGGGAATGGGGTGAAAACGGCGCCACTCCGCGTTGCACTCCTCACCCAGACTCCCGGTCTGGGATTCGTCACGCGCCTTGATTGGCGCCGTTTTCACCCCATTCGCATTTGCAAACACAGTGTTCACAGGCCCTGCTTATCCGACGAGCCGGCCATCGACCGTCATCATGCTTTGCGTGACGTAGGTGCCGCTCCTGCGCTGGGGGTTGAAGCTGATGCTGAATCCGCCGACGTCGAACTTTGTGCGGCGCTGGAAGGCGGCAAGAACGCTCTGGCGGTTCAAGGGGCCATCGACGTCATTGAGCACTTCGTAGGTGTAGCGTGCTGCAATGAATCCTGCCAGGCTCAGCGGCGTGGGCGGCTCGTCGAAGAGGCGCGAAAGCGTTTCACGGTAGCTTCTGACCACCGGAAGGCTGGCGTTGACCAGGGGCACCGGCTGGGTGGCGATGACCGGCGTGTTGCGCGCCGCGCCCATCTGCAGCATGGTTTGCAGGTTCACATCGGCCAATGCCACGACATAGCGCTGGCGAGCCTGCTTTTCCAGGCCCTGGGTGAATTCGGCGAGCTCCGGCGTTCCGCCCACAAAAAGCAGCACGGCGGGTGTACGGGGCGTGAGTTTCTGACCCAGTGCACGCAGGTCGTCTGTTCCGTTGAAGGGCTGCAGCTTCAGTTGCATGTCCAGGGCGATGCGCTCGACGTCCGTGTGATAGGCGGCATGGTCCTGTGCTGTGGCGTAAATCGCACCCAGCTCCTTGAGGCCCATGGTCGAAAGGCTCTTGAGCGCATAGGCAATCTGTTCCTGGCGCGCGGCGAAGATGGGAAAGGTCTTGTCGTCGATTTCGAGGCTGGAGTTTTGCAGCCACGGGGCGGCATGGGGGATGCCCAGCCCGCCCTGGCGGGACAGCGCCACGATCTGGCTGGCAACCTGGTCGCCGACACTGCCGGAAAGCACCATGCAGAGGGGGTTGTCCTTGACCGAGTCCAGTGCCGTGCGCAGGCTTGCGGGGGTGCCGTCCGTTTCCAGCGCCAGGTGCTGGACCTGCCTGCCGCGGACGCCGCCGCGCAAGTTGATGTCCTGCCAGGCGGCGCGTGAGCCGATCAGGAAGTCCTTGGACACATCCTGCTGCGCCTGGGAAAAATCAACCGGCTGGGCCACGACAACGCTGCGCGATGAGGCGCCCTTGCCGGGCTGAGCCCAGGCCGGGCTTGTAATTGCTGCGGCGACCAGGCCGGCGCGACGCAGCAGCCGGCGGCGACTGACTAAAGGTAAAGGCATTTGAGCTGGCATGGATGTTCCCCGGTGCGAGGTGGCTCGCCGTGCATGGATTGCTATTAAAACAATAGCTGCTTGCGCTGGCTCCATAAGGGATGGAACACGAAATTGCACAAATTCAATAAAAAACGGGTCAAACCTTCCGGCTTGACCCGTTCCAGCACCCGTGGGCTTACTTGGCGGGTGGGATCAGCACGCTGTCCACAATGTGAACGACGCCATTGGTGGCGGAAATGTCGGCGGTCTGGACCATGGCGTCCTCGATGGTGACGAATTCTCCGGCCTTGGAGAGCGCCACATTGGCGCCATTGACGGTTTTGGCGTTGCCGTTTTTGACGTCGGCAGCCATTACCTTGCCGGGAATGAGGTGGTAGGCCAGAACCGCCTTGAGCTTGGCCGGGTCTTTGGCGAGCTCGTCCATGGTTTTGGCTGGCACTTTGGCGAAGGCCGCGTTGGTGGGCGCGAACACGGTGTAGGGGCCGGTGCCCTTGAGTGTGTCGGTCAGCCCGGCTTTGGCTACCAGGCCATTGAGGGTGCTGAGCTGCGATTGGGTGGCAATCGTGTCTGCCACGGACACCGGGGTGGAGGTGGTGGCGCAGCCGGCGAGGGCGGCAACGGCGGTGGCGAGGACCAGAAAGCGGCGGTTCAACATGAAAGATTCTCCTGATTAATCCTGATTAAGACGAGGCCAAGGGTAGGAGAACCCGGTGACAGATTCGTGACGGTAATTTGAAGGTTTTGTGACGCTATAGAGGGACGGCAGCCCACCGGGAGGCTGTCATATTTGTCACATCCTTGTCACACAAGATTCCTACAGTCGACGCATCTTTCCGATCAATCCCAACCAGTTTCGACCAATCCCAACCCAAGAGGTGTTCTGATGAACCTGACTTTCAAAGCTTCCCTGACTACTGTGATGGGCGTTGCCCTCGCGTCGTTCGCCACGCTGGCTGCAGCCCAGGACGTGACAGGCGCCGGCGCCAGCTTCCCCGCCCCCCTGTATTCCAAGTGGGCCGCTGATTACAACAAGGCTACCAGCGTCAAGATCAATTACCAGTCGGTGGGTTCCGGCGCCGGTTTGCGCCAGATTGAAGCCAAAACCGTCGATTTCGGCGCTTCCGATGCGCCCCTGAAAGACGAAGAACTGGCCAAAAAAGGCCTGATGCAATTCCCCACGGTGATCGGCGGCGTCATTCCTGTGGTCAATATCAAGGGCATCACCCCCGGTCAGCTCAAGCTGAGCGGCCAGGTGCTGGGCGACATCTACCTCGGCAAGATCACCAAGTGGACCGATCCGGCCATCAAGGCCCTGAACCCCACGCTGCCCCTGCCTGACGCCGCCATCGCACCGGTTCGCCGTGCCGACGGCTCCGGCACCAGCTTTATCTTCACCAATTACCTGAGCAAGGTGAATGCCGAGTGGAAGTCCAAAGTGGGCGAGGGCACCGCAGTGAACTGGCCAGTGGGCGCAGGCGGCAAGGGCAATGAAGGTGTGGCGGCATTCGTCGGTCGTCTGCCCAACTCGATCGGCTACGTGGAATACGCTTACGTCAAGCAGAACAAGATGACCTTTGCCCAGCTGAAGAATGCGGCCGGCAATTTCGTGTCGCCGGAAGATGGCGCCTTCAAGGCTGCTGCAGCGGGTGCCGAATGGTCCAAGAGCTTCTACCAGATCCTGACCGAGCAGCCCGGCAAGGATTCGTGGCCCATCACCGGCGCTACTTTCATCCTGATGCAGAAAGTCCAGGACAAGCCTGCCCAGGCCGCCGCTTCGCTCAAGTTCTTTGAGTGGGCTTACAAAAACGGCGACAAAACCGCCGACGACCTGGACTACGTGCCCATGCCTGCCGCTGTGAAGACCATCATCGAAAAAGCCTGGGGCGACATCAAGGATGCATCGGGCAAGACGGTTGCCTACAAGTAAGCACAGCCAGCTGATTTTTCCCAGTCGTTACACACCATAGGGGTTTCTCACGTGTCCTCTACACTTCCGGCTAGCCGGGCCGCTTTTGACCACCCGGCAAAAGCGACCGGACGCGCTATGACCAATCCTCCTCCTGGCAGCACTGTGCGCAGAAGCCCCCTGGCAGACCGGCTTTTCGGCTGGGCTGCGCAGGGCGCGGCCTGGCTGACACTGGCCCTGCTGGCCGGCATCCTGGTTTCCCTCGTCATCGGGGCGTGGCCGGCGATCAGCAAATACGGCCTCGGCTTCCTGACGAGCAGCGTCTGGGACCCTGTCAAGGGCGAGTACGGTGGGCTGGTCATGATTTACGGCACCATTGCCACATCACTGATCGCACTGCTCATCGCGGTGCCGGTGAGCTTCGGCATTGCGCTGTTCCTGACCGAGTTGTCGCCCGCATGGCTCAAAAGGCCGCTGGGCACCGCCATCGAGCTGCTCGCCGCCGTGCCGTCCATCGTCTACGGCATGTGGGGCCTGCTGGTGTTCGGCCCCATCCTGGCCACTTACGTGCAGCAGCCGCTGCAAAGCATGCTGAGCGGCGTGCCTTATCTGGGCGCACTGGTGTCTGGCCCTCCTGTGGGCATCGGTATTTTGTCGGCCGGCATCATCCTGGCCATCATGATCATTCCTTTCATTGCCTCGGTGATGCGGGACGTGTTCGAGGTCACGCCGGTGCTGCTCAAGGAGTCCGCCTATGGGCTGGGCTCCACCACCTGGGAAGTTGTCTCCAAGGTCGTGCTTCCCTACACCAAAGCCGGTGTGGTGGGCGGCATCATGCTGGGCCTGGGCCGCGCACTGGGCGAAACCATGGCGGTGACCTTCGTCATCGGCAATTTCAACCAGCTCGATTCGCTGAGCCTCTTTCAGGCCGCCAACAGCATCACGTCGGCACTGGCCAACGAGTTCGCTGAAGCCGGCGAGGGCCTGCACCAGGCGGCGCTGATCTACCTGGGCCTGGTGCTGTTCTTCATCACGTTTGTCGTGCTGTCGCTGTCCAAGCTGCTGCTGGCCCAACTGCGAAAGAGTGAAGGGGTGAAAACATGAGTACCGCGGCACACGACGCGCGCCTGGCCAAGTTCGCCAGCCGCAAGCGGGTCAACCGGATCGCGTTGGTCCTCTCCCTGGCGGCCATGTCCTTCGGCCTGTTCTGGCTGGCATGGATTTTGTGGGAAACCATACGCCTGGGCGTGGGCGGGCTTTCGCTGGCCACGCTGACGCAGATGACGCCGGCACCCAATGAAGAGGGCGGTATCGCCAACGCGATTTACGGCTCCTTCCTCATGGTGCTGCTGGCCACCTTTGTGGGCACGCCGATCGGCATCATGGCGGGCATCTACCTGGCCGAGTACAACACCAAGGGCATGCTGGCGTCTGTGACGCGCTTTGTCAACGACATCCTGCTGTCCGCGCCGTCCATCGTGATCGGCTTGTTTGTCTACACGGTCGTCGTGTCGCAGTTCAAGTCCTATTCGGGCTGGGCCGGTGTCCTGGCGCTGGCGCTGATCGTTATTCCCGTGGTGATTCGCACGACGGAAAACATGCTGCAGCTGGTGCCGCCGGGCCTGCGTGAAGCGGCTTACGCCCTGGGTGCGCCGAAGTGGAAGGTGATCACCAGCATCACGCTGCGCGCCGCACGCGCCGGCGTGACGACCGGCATTCTGCTGGCCGTGGCGCGGATTGCCGGTGAAACAGCGCCGTTGCTCTTCACCGCGCTGAACAACCAGTTCTGGACGTCTGACCTGAGCCAGCCCATGGCCAGCCTGCCCGTGACGATCTTCAAGTTTGCGCTGAGCCCTTATGAGAACTGGCAGCAGCTGGCATGGGCAGGCGTGTTCCTGATCACCATGGCCGTGCTTGGCCTGAACATCCTGGCGCGCGTGCTGACACGCGCCAAAAACTGACAGGCTGACGCCTTTCCTTTAGACCACACAACACAACAAGGTCACAGATGGATACCCCTACTGCATCACGCGAACAATCGAAAATCTCGGTCAAAAACCTCGACTTCTATTACGGCAAGTTCCACGCCCTCAAAAGCATCAACCTGGAAATTCCCGAGAAGAAGGTCACTGCTTTCATCGGCCCCTCGGGCTGCGGCAAGTCCACGCTTCTGCGCATTTTCAACCGCATGTATGAGCTCTATCCCGAGCAGCGCGCCGAAGGTGAAATCATGTTCGACGGCGAGAACCTGCTGACGTCCAAAAAAGACGTGGCGCTGATCCGCTCCAAGGTCGGCATGGTGTTCCAGAAGCCCACGCCTTTCCCGATGTCGATCTACGACAACATCGCCTTTGGTGTGAAGTTGTTCGAAAGCCTGAACGCCTCGGACATGGATGAGCGTGTGGAATGGGCCCTGCGCAAGGCCGCGCTGTGGACGGAAGTCAAGGACAAGCTGAACCAGAGCGGCTCAAGCCTCTCGGGCGGCCAGCAGCAACGCCTGTGCATCGCCCGCGGCATCGCCATCAAGCCTGAAGTATTGCTGCTGGACGAGCCTTGTTCGGCGCTGGACCCGATCTCCACCGCCAAGGTGGAAGAGCTGATTGCCGAGCTCAAGAACGAATACACGGTGGTCATCGTGACGCACAACATGCAGCAGGCTGCCCGCTGCAGTGATTACACCGCCTATATGTACCTGGGCGACCTGGTTGAATTTGGCGCAACCGAAGACTTGTTCTTCAAGCCAAAACGTAAAGAAACCGAAGACTACATCACCGGCCGTTTCGGCTGATACGGATTAGGGAGCACACATGCCTGATAAACACCTATCGACCCAGTTTGACAGCGAACTCAATGGCGTGTCCTCGCGCGTCATGGAGCTCGGCGGCCTGGTCGAGTCGCAGATTCGCCTGGCTATCTATGCGCTGTCCCAGTTCAGCGCCGAAAGCGCCAACCAGGTGATCGAAACCGAATCGCGCGTCAACGCGATGGAGATCGACATCGACCGAGAGCTGTCGTCCATCATTGCGCGGCGCCAGCCCACGGCTCGCGACCTGCGCCTGCTGATTGCGATTTCCAAGACCACGGCCAACCTTGAGCGTGCCGGTGACGAGGCCGAGAAGATTGCCCGCATGGTCAAGTCCATCATCGAAAGCGGATCGGCCCGGGCCTTGCCTTCGTCCGACCTGCGCATCGCGGCGGAGCTTGCCTCCGGCCTGCTGCGCAAGGCACTGGACGCTTTTGCCCGGCTGGACACCGCGGTCGCGGTTTCCATCCTCAAGGAAGACGACCAGATCGACCAGGAATTCGACGGTTTTGTGCGCAAACTCATCACCTACATGATGGAAGACCCGCGCACGATTTCGCCGAGCCTGGATTTGCTGTTTGTGGCCAAGGCCATCGAGCGCGTGGGCGACCATGCCAAGAACATCGCAGAATTCATCATTTACATCGTCAAGGGCGCCGACGTGCGGCACACTCCTATGGAACAAATCGAATCCGCCGTGAAATGAGCCCCCACGGTCGCTCACTTCGTGTAGCTTCCTGCCCCCCGAGGGGGCCGCTGCGCCTGCGGTCTGGCGAAGCCAGTCCCGCGGCCCCTGCTGGTATGAAGAGCTTGCAACTGTCGGGGGGATTTTCCGCATGGGCGCTTCGGTGTCTTTGCCTTTGAACGAATATTCATCATGAAACACCTGCCACGCATACTGATTGTTGAAGACGAGCCGGCCATTGCCGAGCTGATTGCCGTCAACCTGCGGCATGGCGGCTTTGACCCCGTGGTGGCGGAAGACAGTGTGTCGGCCCAGCGCGAACTCGACGCTGTGTTGCCCGATGCCATCCTGCTCGACTGGATGCTGCCGGGGCAAAGCGGCCTGGCGCTGGCCCGCCACTGGCGCAAGCAGGCGCGTACCAAGAGCATTCCCATACTCATGTTGACGGCACGCGGTGACGAGCCCGACAAGGTGGCCGGACTGGATGCCGGCGCCGACGACTACATCACCAAGCCGTTTTCTACCCAGGAACTTCTGGCGCGCATACGCGCCGTGCTGCGCCGCCGCGCGCCCGAGTCGGTGAACGACAGCGTGACGGTGGGCGGGCTGGTCCTGGACGCCGCCACGCACCGCATCTCTTACCTGGGCCAGGAGCTCAAGCTGGGCCCGACCGAGTTCAAGCTGCTGCATTACCTGATGAAACACGCCGAACGCGTGCACAGCCGCAGTTCCCTGCTCGACAAGGTGTGGGGCGACCACGTGTTCATTGAAGAGCGCACCGTCGACGTCCACGTCAAGCGCCTGCGTGAGGCCTTGGGCGCAGCGGGCACCATGGTGGAAACCGTGCGCGGCGCCGGTTACCGGCTGACGGCGATGGCCGCCAACAACCCGGTTGCTGCGGCACAATCCAGCGCATGATCAATCGGTGGATTGTTTTTGCCGCCTGCATGATTGTTGGCGGCGGTTTGGGCTTTTGGGCGCGCACCGCAAACGGCTTGACCTTCGGACTGGGCATAGGCTTGGCTGTGGGGGCGATGCTCTGGTTGGTGATCGACAGCGTCTATATCGGCCGCCTGCTGCGCTGGCTGCGTACCGAACAGAACAACGACGCGCCAGCCGTGATGGCAGGCAGCGCCCCCAGCCTTCCCGGTGTATGGGGCGAGGTCGTGGACCGGACCCGCCGGCTGCTCAAGAATCGCGATCAACAGTTGCAGGAAAGCCAGGCGCGCCTCGATGAATTCCTGGCGGCCATGCAAGCCTCGCCGAGCGGCGTGGTGCTGCTCGACGCGCAAGGCCGTATCGAGTGGTGCAACCAGATGGCCAGCCAGCACTTCGGCTTTGACGCCCAGCGCGACGTGCTGCAGCACATCGCCAACCTGGTGCGTGACCCGGCCTTCAAAGCTTATATGGCAGCGGGTGATTTCTCGCACGACGTGGTGATCCCCGGCAACTTCAGCACGCCGGCCCGTCCGGTGAAGCTGTCGGTGCATGTACATTCCTATGGCAAAAACCGCAAGCTGCTGCTGTCGCGGGACATCACCGCCGTGGAGCTGGCAGAAGCCATGCGTCGCGATTTCGTGGCCAATGTGTCGCATGAGATCCGCACGCCGCTGACGGTCTTGTCGGGTTTTATCGAAACCCTGCAGACGCTGCCGCTCAAGGAGCCGGAGCGGGCCCGCTACCTGGCGCTGATGTCGCAGCAATCGCAGCGCATGCAAACGCTGGTGAATGACCTGCTGACCCTGTCGCGGCTGGAAGGCAGCCCGTTTCCGGGTGCCAATGACTGGATGACCGTCAGTGCGCTGATGGCCCAATCAGAGCAGGAGGCAAGGGCCTTGTCGTTGGTGATTGCGCCGCAGGGCCACCAGCTGGAATTTGACCAGGGGCCAGGCACCGAAGTTGCCGGGGTTCAGACCGAGCTTTATAGCGCGATGTCCAATCTGGTGACCAATGCTGTGCGCTACACGCCCGAGGGAGGTCTGGTCCGCGTCAGCTGGACGCTGCTGGCGGACGGGCGTGGTGAGTTCAAGGTCAAGGACAGCGGGCCGGGTATCGCGCCTGAGCACCTGCCGCGCCTGACGGAACGTTTTTATCGCATCGACCGCAGCCGATCGCGTGAAACCGGGGGCACCGGCCTCGGCCTCGCTATCGTCAAACATGTCGCCCAGCGTCACGGTGCCGAACTCAACATTCAAAGTGAACCGGGGCACGGCTCCTGCTTTTCCATCATTTTTCCCGTCGTGCGGGTTCGCCGGACTCAACCCGTTTGAGTCACCTTCAGGCTGCGCCTGACCGCATGCCACAACAGGGCCAGAAAGCATGCCGCAACGAGGCCAATGGCGAGCGTGCTGGCTGCCCAGAAACTGCTGGCGGACTGCGTCGCGGCCCGGCCTGCAATGCCGTCGTAAGCCAGACGGTAACCCCCCAGAAGCCCAAGTCCCCAGAGCAGCACGCCATAAAGGGCCAGCGGCGCAATGGTGATGCGGTAGCAGCGAAGCAAAAAGGCCGTCAGGGCCTGTGTTGCATCGGCGACGTGATAGAACGCAACCCACACCAGCAAAGCGGAGGCCAGCGCGACAATTTCCGGGTTACCGGAGTACCAGCTTGCCAGTACGGGGCCGGCCATTGAAACCAAGGCCGCGAGTGTCAGCGCCGCGAGCCCCGTGAGCTTCAGCCCCAGCAGCACCACGCGTTTGGCGTAATCCGGGCGTCCTGCGCCTATCCAGAACGAGACACGGGCACTGCACGCGATTGCCATGGACAGCGGCATCATGTAGAGAACCGCAGCCACGCTGGATGCAATCTGGTGGCTTGCGGAGGCTACGGTGCCGAGGCGGGCGATGAAGAGTGCCATCAGCGTGAACGACGTCACTTCCACCAGATAAGCCAGGCCGCCGGGAATGCCGAGCCTGGCGAAGTGACCTATTTGCAGCCAGTCCGGCCGTTCCATGCGTTGCCAGATGCGATAGGGCTGGTACAGCGTCTGTGTGCGCAGCATCAGGATGGCCAGCGCCAGCAACAGGTAGTTCACAATCAGCGTGGCCCATGCGCAGCCGACAGCGCCCATGGGTTCTACGCCGGCACCGCCGGCCACCAGCCAGATAGACAGGGGGATCTTGACCAGCAGGGCGCCGACCTGCAGCCAGGTGACCAACAGCGGCTTGCCCAGTGCCTGGTTGAAGGTGCTGTAGATGCGAAACAGCAGGGATGGTGCGAACGCAAAGGCCAGCACCGCCAGGTAATGCTGCACCTCGTCGCGCATCAGTTCAGGCACTTGTGCCCAGCGCAGCAGGGGGCCGGGGAAGAGCATGGCGGCCATGCCCGCCACCACGATAAAACCGCACAGGTACATGCTTTGGCGCAGCGAAGCACCTACCGCCTCATGGCGGCGCGCGCCCATCATTTCGGCCCAGATGGGCAGTAGCGCCTGAACAATGCCGATCAGGCCGACGTAAACACTGATGTAAAGCGCCGACCCTACCGACAGCGCGGCCAGGGCCTCGTCGCTGTAGCGGCCTGCAATCACCGTGTCGGCCACACCGAAGGCCATGACGGCCAGTTGCCCGACGAGCACGGTGCCCGCGTGCTGGCTGATGATCTTGAGTTCGCTCAAGGGCTGGTTCTTGAATTCGGGCGGGGAAGCCCCACTCGCTTGAACAGCAGGACGTTTTCAGTCTTGTCCGTGGGGCGGCGCACTGTCGCCTGGAAGGCCCAATCGGGCAAATTAACGACGCGGCTGAGCGTTGGCTGCGCCTCGACATCCACAATCAGGTAGGGGCAGCTTGCCTGCGTTCCGGCTTGCCGGAGCTCGAGCCCGCCGTGGTACTGCAGCGCGGCGGCCTGCGCACTGCCTACGCCGTAAATCTCAACGCAGGCGCTTTTGTCGACGAGATTTGCGATCTGGCGCGACAGGGGCGCAAGGCTGCGGGCGTAGTCGAGCAGCGGTAGCCAGAGTGTCATCAGCAGCAGCCAGCACAGGGTGGCGCCGCCGGCAGGCAGTACCAGCGATTTCCAGATGGCCGCACGCTGCGCGCCGGCGCGCCATTTGACGAGCCAGGCCCAGGCCAAGGTGGCCAGCAGTGCGGCCAGGAATGCCAGCCACGAGAAGCTGGGTTCAAACCCCGGTGCCAGTTTGGCGACGTTGGCTGCGGGTTGACGCGGAACGCCGGTCTGCATGGCAATCCAGACCACCCAGATGATGATGCCGCAGCCGGTGAAAAACAGCAGTGTGAACCAGTCAATCAACGAGGCCACGCTGCGTTTGAGTGTGGGGAGCGCGAAGGCAGCCAGCGCTGCCAGCGGCGGCAGGCTCAGCAGCAGGCTGCGGTCCGAGGCTGTGGTCGTCAGCGTGGCGGCCACGGCCATCGCGGCGAACCACAATGGCAAGGCGACATGGCGGCTGGCCAGTTGCCTGCGCCAGCGGTAAAGTGTCCACATCGCCAGCGGCCATGCCGGCCAGGTAAACCACAGCAGCAGGCGTCCCAGGCTGCGCCAGTCTTTCAAGGCCGATTGACCGTCCGCACCGGGCAGGTGAATCCTCCAGCGCCACAGGTTCAGCCCATAGGCCAACAGCGCTACCAGCAGCGTGATGCCGGTGATCAGCAGCACCCAGTGCCATGACTGCTGCCTGGCCGCAGGGTCGGACTGGCCGGTGCCCCAGCGCATGTGGGTCCATTCCACCAACGCTCCGCCCATGCCAATCAGAAGTGCCAGTGTGGGCGCGCCGCTCAGGGCCAGCCCTGCAAGCCCGACCAGCAGGCCGAATGCCGGCCCCAGGATCTTGGTGGCCGGGCGGTAGGGGCTTGCGGCCATGGCGTAAAAGGCCAGTGCCGTGAAGCCGAGCTGCGCCAGGGCCGGTGTGGTTTCATGGGAGAGCTGTGCCAGGCCAAGACTGGCAATCAGCGCCAGCAGGGCGGTATCGGCGATAGCCCGGGCATAGTCGACCGGACTGGCCTCGCCGCCGAAAGCAAAGGCGACGGGCTGGGCTTGCGGGCTACGCGCCAGGTAGTAAACGGCGTACCACGTCGCCAGCATAGTCAGCACCAGCAGCGCCACAAATGGAATGCGCACAGCCCATGCCGGATCCAGAAAAGGGAAAACCTTGATGGCGATGGCACCCAGCCAATACGGTGCCAGTGCATCGAACTCCGTGACCTGGCCCAGCAGCTGTGGACGCAGCCAGTTGCCCGCCATGGAGGCGAGTTCACGCATCACGCCAAACGCAGCAATGTCTTCGTTTTTCCAGGGGCCGCGCCCCAGAAAACCCGGCAGCGCATAGGCTGCGCAAAACAGGAGCAATGCGAGTCGCGGCAGGCGGCGCACAGCGGACTGGGCAATGATGGCAGGAGACGGTTTGTTCAAAACGTAGGGGATCGGATAGATAGATCTGAGGGATCGAAAGGGGGCGGCTGCTGTCGGGTCGTTCAACCTTGGCTACGGGTGATTCTGCGTCAAACCAGGCTGAGGTACATCGCGTGACCTGGCAAATTTTGCCGAAAAAAAAGCAGCCTGAAATTCAGGCTGCTTTTTTGCAGGCTGGCGAAAGTTTTTCGCAGCTTATCCGGCAGCTTACTTCGCAGCTTCGGGCGCGGCCTCTTTGGCTGCGGTCTTGCCGAAACGGTTGCGGAATTTCTCGACGCGGCCACCCATGTTGTCCACGGATTTTTGCGTGCCGGTGTAGAAAGGGTGCGATTCGCTGGACGTATCGAGCTTGTACAGGGGCAGTTCGCGACCGTCGTCCATCTTCACCATTTCTTTGGTGTTCACGCAGGAGCGGGTGACGAACTTGAAGTTGTTGGACAGGTCCAGGAAACAAACTTCGCGGTAATTGGGGTGAATGCCTTCTTTCATGATCTTTCCTTATTCGTTGCGGGAGCCACACCAAGCCAGTCCTGGGCACTTTCCGCTAAGCCACACATTATGGCATGAAATCAAGCACTTAGCGCACTTTTGGCCTTCTGAGAGGCGATTTTGTGTCCAAGACAGAGCTAAGAGGAGGTAAGGAACTGGTCTTAACCCAGCCGGGGCCGCGGAACCGGCTTTGCCGGGCCGCAGGCGCAGCGGCCCCCTCGGGGGGCAGGAAGCTACACGAAGTGAGCGACCGTGGGGGCAACAATTGGCGTGGCAGCTTTAGCCGCCGCGCCTCATCATGTCGAAGAATTCGTGGTTGTTCTTCGTCGCTTTCATGTTCTTGAGCATCAGCTCCATGGACTCGATTTCATCCATGTTGTACATGAATTGACGCAAAATTCGCGACTTTTGGAGGATTTCGGGTGCAAGTAACAGCTCTTCCTTGCGGGTACCGCTGCGGTTGAGGTGAATTGCCGGGAACACGCGCTTTTCGTACAGGCGGCGGTCCAGGTGGATTTCGCAGTTGCCGGTGCCCTTGAATTCTTCAAAGATCACTTCGTCCATGCGGCTGCCGGTGTCGACCAGTGCGGTGCCGATGATGGTCAGGCTGCCGCCTTCTTCAATATTGCGGGCCGCACCGAAGAAGCGCTTGGGGCGCTGCAGTGCGTTGGCGTCCACACCGCCGGTCAACACCTTGCCGGAGGAGGGCAGCACGTTGTTGTAGGCGCGGGCCAGGCGGGTGATGGAATCCAGCAGAATGACCACGTCCTTGCCGAGTTCGACCAGGCGCTTGGCGCGTTCGATCACCATTTCGGCCACATGCACGTGGCGCGCGGCGGGTTCGTCAAAAGTGGAGGAGATCACTTCGCCGCGCACGCTGCGCTGCATTTCGGTCACTTCTTCAGGGCGCTCGTCCACCAGCAGCACCATCATGACCACTTCAGGGTAGTTGGCGGTGATGGCATGGGCGATGTTCTGCATCATCACGGTCTTGCCGGACTTGGGCGGCGCGACCAGCAGGGCGCGCTGGCCCTTGCCGATAGGCGCGACGATGTCGATGATGCGGCTGGTCAGGTTCTCTTCGCCCTTGATGTCGCGTTCGAGCTTGAACTGCTCGCGCGGGAACAACGGCGTCAAGTTCTCGAACATGACCTTGTGCTTGTTGTCTTCGGGCAGGCCGTCGTTGACCTTGTCCAGCTTGTTCAGGGCAAAGTAGCGCTCGCCATCCTTGGGGGTGCGCACTTCGCCTTCAATCATGTCGCCGGTGTGCAGGTTGAAGCGGCGAATCTGGCTGGGGCTGATGTAGATGTCGTCGGTGCTGGCCGTGTAGCTTGAATCCGGAGCACGGAGGAAACCGAAACCGTCGGGCAGCACTTCCAGCACGCCGTCGGCCACGATGGTCTCGCCGGTTTTTGCACGTTTTTTGATGATGGCGAACATCAGCTCCTGCTTGCGCATACGGCCAACGTTTTCGATCTCAAGGGCTTCGGCCTGCTTGAGGACTTCAGACACGTGCAGTGCCTTGAGTTCGTTTAAGTGCATGGAGTTACTCCTTGCGGAGTTCATTGATGGAAATGGGGGAGGTTTGAAAAGAAGCCGCAGAAGATGGCTTACAAACCGGGAACTCGAACCAGGCAGCGAGTGCCGTCTGGTGAATAAAGCACATTATGACAGGAAATTCAGGCGGGAAATCAAGGCATTTTCCCTGCATCCGGCCAGCGGCCGGGAGACCTGCACGGGTCGGGAAGCGGCGGTGCGCCGTGCCTCCCTTCCCGCGCGAAAAACCTCAGGCCAGTTGCTGGTCGATGAAGGCGGTCAGCTGGGCCTTGCTCATGGCGCCGACCTTGGTGGCGGCAAGCTGGCCATCCTTGAACAGCATCAGGGTGGGGATGCCGCGGATGCCGAATTTGGCAGGGATGTCGCGATTTTCGTCGACGTTCATCTTGGCGATCTGCAGACGGCCGTCGTAACCGGTGGCCACTTCGTCCAGAATCGGCGCGATCATCTTGCAGGGGCCGCACCATTCAGCCCAGTAGTCCACCAGCACTGGTTTGGAGGCTTGCAGCACGTCGGCTTCGAAGGTGGCATCGGTGGTATGTTTGATCAGTTCGCTCGCCATGGCGGCTCCTTTGTCTGGTTAGGATGGTTACGATACGGTACGGCTAAAGTTGTAGTCATTGTGGCAGAAAGCAAGTGGCCGGGTCGGGCGCGCGGGGGCTATGGCCCCGATAGAGATTATTCAATTTGCGGCTTCCGGCCTCATTTCTTTCTTGCCAACCTCTTTTCCCCAACCTCTGTATGCCACCCGTCCCAACCTCTGATGCCGCATGGTCTGCGCCTGATGCGCTGTGCTGGCATCAGGCCATGGGCCGGCTTGCAGAAGCAATGCAGGCGCGCGGCGTCCATCCCGCAGAAGCCGTGGTGCTGCTGCCCTATGCCCAGCTGATCCAGCAGGCGCGTCGTGCCTGGGCTGCGCAGGCGGGCGAGACGTTTTTTGTTCCCCGCTTTGAAACCACCATGAACTGGGCCAGCGGCCTGGGCGGCACGTTGGGCCTTTATGTGCCCTCGGGCGACGATTTGCGCATGGATGTGGCGGTCGACATGCTGACGGCCGCGTCACTGCTGGGCCGCGCCGGCTTGGGCGCCCAGCAGGATGCGCTGGCCGGCAGGCTGGTTGAAGCGGCCTGGAGCCTGGCCGGTGTGGCCGCAGCCGTCGTGCCGGCCGCGCGCCGCGCCTGGAGCGAGCGGCTGGCGCTGACGCTGGGTGCCGGCCTGGACTCGCCGGTGCTGGCCCTCGAAGCTGCTGTGGGGCGCATCGCGCTGGCCTGGGCGGCGGCGTCCGCCTATCCCACAGACCGCCTTTTCCAGGCGAAACCGCAGCTGTTCGCCGTGCTGGAAGGCTTTCAGGCCGACCCGCTTACCGAAGCCCTCAAGGCGCACTTCGGCGACCGGTCGGTTTCCATCCCGCTGTGCATCTCACTCGAAGGGCCCTCGGCACCACCCGCGCTGCACATTGCGCAAGACGCTGAAGACGAAGCGGGCCGGGCCGCCGCTTGCGTGCTGGCGCATCTGACGCAAGGCCGCAGCCCGGTCGCGTTGATTGCGCAGGACCGGCAGCTCACCCGCCGCGTAGGCGCCATGCTGGCTGAGCGCGGCATCGCCATGCGCGATGAAACCGGCTGGAAGCTTTCGACCACACGCGCCGCTGCCGCCCTGATGAGCCTGCTGCGCGCCATGCCTTGGGATGCATCGACGGATGCCGTGCTGGACTGGCTGAAAAACGCACCCGCGTTTGACGCCGTGCTGGTCACCGCCGCCGAGACCGAACTGCGCAAGACCGGCGTGCGCGCCTGGCGCGACCTGCCGGACTTTGCGGAAGAAGCCATCTTGCCGCCCGCGTTTGCCGCAACAGGGCCGTTGGCGCGCGAAGTGAACGCATTGCGCAGCCCTTTCGGCCGTGCCCGTCCGCTGGCGATGTGGCTGCGCGACCTGCGCACCCTTTTGCAATCCGCCGGGCAGTGGGACGCACTGGCGCAGGACGAAGCCGGGCAGACGGTGCTGGATGTATTGCGCCTGCACGAAGGCGCTGAGACCGAATTCGAAGCATCGCCGGTGATGCGGCTGCATGACTTCACGCAGTGGGCCAACCAGGCGCTGGAAGGCGGCAAGTTCTCCCCGGTGCATCCGCCGGCAGAACAGGTGGTCATCTTGCCGCTGCCGCAGCTGCTGGGCCGCCCCATGCAGGCCGTGGTGTTACCCGGCTGCGATGAAATCCGCCTGCCGGTGTCGCCGGAACCTGCCGGCCCCTGGACGCCCGGCCAGCGCGAGCTGCTGGGCCTGCCGCCCCGGGAAGTGCTGGCCGCGGCCCAGCGCCAAGCCTGGCACTACGCCCTGCACATGCCGCATCTCGACGTGCTCTGGCGCACCAGTGAATCGGGCGAGCACCTCATCCCCAGCGGCTTTGTGCAGGAGCTGCTGCTGGACCAGGACGAGGAAGCGGTACAGCGCATGGCCACCGACCCTCGCAGCCTGCGTCCCGTGGCAACCCAGCCCACGCCGCACCCCTTTCCGACCGGCGAGGCCTTGCCCGTCACCCGGCTTTCGGCCAGCGCGTATGAAGACCTGCGGCGCTGCCCCTACCGCTTTTTTGCGCTGCGCCAGCTTAGGCTGCAGGAACCCGAAGAGCTTGAAAGCGAGCTGGGCAAGCGCGACTTCGGCAACTGGCTGCACAGCCTGCTGCGGCATTTTCATGAAGCCCTCAAAGCGGCGCCAACCCCCGATCTATCAGCGCGGGTAGCTATGCTAAACATAGCAGCCGAGCGCGCCACGCAAGAGCTGGCGCTCAGCGACAGCGAGTTTTTGCCCTTTGCCGCGGCCTGGCCCGGCGTGCGCGAGGGCTACCTGAAATGGCTGGCCGACCACGAAGCCGCCGGCGCGGTATTCGACGAAGCCGAAGTCTGGCGCGAAGTGCCCGTCGGCACGCTCACGCTGCTCGGCCAGCTCGACCGCGTCGACCGCCAGCCCGACGGGCACGCCCTGGTGATCGACTACAAGACCGAGCCCCGCACCACCACGAGCGAGCGCATCAAGAACGGCCAGGAAGACACGCAGCTGGCGTTTTATGCCGCCCTGATGAGCGACGACACGTTGGCCGCGGCCTATGTCAACCTCGGCGAAAAAGAGCCGACCAAAACCTATGAGCAGCCCGACATCGTCGGCCTGCGCGACGAGCTCATCGACAGCATCCTGACCGACATGGCGCGTATCTCGCGCGGTGCGGCGCTGCCGGCGTTGGGGGAGGGCAAGGCTTGCGATTACTGTTCAGCCAGAGGGTTGTGCCGCAAAGACTTCTGGAATCTAGAGGAACAAGCTGCGAGAGGGGAAAGCCAATGACACCTCTCAACCAAACGCTCGTCCCCCACGCCGCCGCCTACGAATGCAACGGCGAGCCGATTTCCGCCGATGCGTTCTACGCCATCGCCTGCGACCCGCGCCGCAGCGTGGCGGTGGAAGCCTGCGCCGGCGCCGGCAAGACCTGGATGCTGGTGTCGCGTATCGTTCGGGCCTTGCTTGACGGCGCCACGGCCGCACCGGGGCAGCAGGTCTTGCCGCACGAGATCCTGGCCATCACCTTCACCAAAAAAGCCGCCGGTGAAATGCGCGAACGCCTTGACGACTGGCTCAAGGCTTTTGCCCACGCCGACGATGAGACCCTGCAGCGCGAACTCGAAATGCGCGGCGTCAGGGTCGATTTTTCAAGCCAAAAAGGCCTGAAAGCCGCGCAGAACGTGCGCGAGCAGCTATCAAATTTATACCGCTCCATTCTGTCAAGTGGCCGTTCGGTGCAGATCCGCACCTTCCACAGCTGGTTTGCGGCCTTGCTGCGCAGCGCGCCGGTGGCGGTGCTGCAGCGCCTGGAACTGCCGGTGAACTACGAGCTGTTGGAAGACGATGCGCCGGCGCGTGCGCTGGTGTGGCGGCGGTTTTATGCCTCGGTCGCGGCTGATGCATCGCTCAAGGCCGACTTTGAAGCGGTGGTGCTGGCGTACGGGCGTTTCCAGGCCGACAAGGCCTTGCAAGCCGCGCTCGACAAACGCACCGAGTTCACACTGGCCGACGAAAAAGGGGTGATCGACGCCTCGGTACAAGCCTTCAGCGCTCAGTTCACTGAATTTGGCGGCCTGGATGAACCCGAAGAGCTGCTCAGCACCAATCGCTTTCACCGCCAGACCTTGCGGGACGCTGCCATCGCGCTGGGCCGTGCGAGCGCGCCGACTTTCTCGGCCAAAGGCGTGGAACTGGAGCAGGCGCTGACGGCCGGCGACTTCCCGGCGGCTATCGCGGCCCTGCTGACCGAGAAGGGCACGCCGCGCAAGTTCGGCGAAAAAATCGTCGGCATCGAACAGGTGCGCATTGCCCAGGACCTGGTGTTGCGCGTGGTGGCGGCCCGCCAGCAGCACGATGCCTGGCTGTACCAGCAGCGCATGGCGCGCCTGACGCGCGCGTTGATCGCCCAGTTCACCGCCTTGAAGCGCGACCGCGGCTGGGTCGACATGAATGACGTCGAACGCGCTGCGCTGCTGATGCTGGCCGACCCGGTGTTGTCGGGCTGGGTGCAGGAGCGGCTGGACGCGCGCATCCGGCACCTGATGATTGACGAGTTCCAGGACACCAACCCGCTGCAGTGGCAGGCCCTGTATGCCTGGCTTATCGGATACTCGGGTGCGGGTACGGCGCCCAGCGTGTTCCTGGTGGGTGACCCGAAGCAAAGCATTTACCGCTTCCGCCGTGCCGAGCCGCAGGTGTTCCGCGCTGCGCAGGCTTTTGTGGTGCACGGCCTGGGCGGCGACTTGCTCAGCTGCGACCATACGCGGCGCAACGCTGAGGCCGTGATCGACACCGTCAACTCGGCCATGGCCATGGCACGGGAGGCCGACGGCTATGACGGTTTTCGTGAACACACCACGGCTTCAGGCCTCGCCGGCGCCGTGGGCCGGCTTCCGCCCATTGCACGCAACAAGGATGAAGAGGAAGCTTCGCCGCTGGCCACCGGCTGGCGCGACAGTCTGACCACGCCGCGTGAGTTGCCCGAGGAAACCCTGCGCACGCGCGAGGCGCGCCAGGCCGCTGCCTGGATTTCAGAACAGGTAGCCGCCGGACTGCGTCCCCAGGACGTGATGGTTCTCTCGCGCAAACGCGCAGGCCTGCTGCCGCTGCAGGACGAGCTGCGCGCGCTGCACATCCCTGCGCAGGTGGGCGAGAAAACCGAGCTGATTGACTGCTGCGAAGTGCAGGACATGGTGGCGCTGCTCGACGTGCTGGTGTCGCCGCAGCACGACCTTTCCTTGGCACGCGCGCTGCGCTCGCCGCTGTTCGGGCTGGCTGACGATTGCCTGGTGCAGCTGGCGCTGCTGCAGCGCGAGCACCACCAGCCGTGGTACGGCCTGCTACAAAAAGAGGAGCTGCTTGCGCCCGATTTGAAAGGGCTGGGGCCCATTTTGACCAAATGGAAAAGCTGGCTGGACCGTTTGCCGCCGCACGATGCGCTGCAGGGCATTTACGACGACGGCGACGTGCTGGCGCGCTTTGGCGCTGCCGCCCCGGCGGCCCAGCGCAGCGCGGTGCTGGCCAACCTGCGCGCGCTGCTGGGTGTGTCGCTGGCACTCGACGGCGGGCGTTACGCCACGCCTTACGGTTTTGTGCGCGCGCTCAAGGCCGGCGGCACCCAGGCGCCGGCAGCCGTCAGCAGCGAGGCGGTCCGGCTGCTGACCATCCACGGCGCCAAGGGCCTTGAAGCCGAAGCCGTGCTGCTGCTGGACACCGACACCGTGGAACGCAATGCCGACAGCATGGGCGTGCTGGTCGACTGGCCCGGCGAAGCGACCGAGCCGCGCAAGTTTGTCTTCCTGGTCAGTGAAAGCCGCCCGCCCGCGTGCGCCGCCGAAACGCTGGCCGCCGAGCAGGCGGCCCGCAAGCGCGAAGAGCTCAACGCCTTGTATGTGGCGCTGACGCGTGCCCGCCATACGCTGGTGATTTCCTCCATCGAGCCGCACCGTGTGACGACTGAGAGCTGGTGGCAGCGCCTGCACGCACTGGTGGGCGAGCTGCCTGCGCCGGTCGCGGATGAGTCTGCAGCCGCCCATCTTGATGCGGCCGACGCGGGCGTGTTCTACCTGCCCGAGTTGCCTGAACTGCCCGAGGTCATGACGATTTCCGAGCCCGCTGCGGTGCGCGTTGATGAAGATTCGCTCAAGGCGCGCATCGGCAAGGCCATGCACCGCTTGCTGGAGTGGGGCGGTGCGCTGTCGGCGGAACAAGTGAAGGCCGCGGCGCGCGAGTTTCGCCTGAGCCCGGCACAAGCCGCCGAGGCCGCCGGCCTGGCCGGGCGCATTCTGGCGGGTGAGGGCGCCTGGGCCTGGAGCCCGCAAGCCGTGGCCTGGCAAGGCAACGAAGTCGGCCTTGTCTACGCCGGGAAAGATTTGCGGCTGGACCGCCTGGTGCAGCGCAAGGACGCCGGCCACGAAGGACACTGGTGGGTGCTCGACTACAAATCAGCCGTAGCGCCGGAGCTGCAGCCCGCGCTGGTGGCGCAGCTGCAGGACTACCGTGCGGCGGTGCAGTTGATTTACCCCGGCGCGCCGGTGAAGGCGGCTTTCCTGACGGGGCGGGGAACTGTTGTCGAGCTGGATTGATCTCACACAGCCCGCGCTCTACCCCATGTTATTCGCCGACCTGAAGAAAGAGACAACCATGTTCAAGCAACTTGCCGCCTCGCTAACCTTCCTGGCCGTCCTGCCACTGGCATGGGCCCAAACCCCGGCACCGACTAACCCCACGGTGCGCCTGCGCGCGACGATTGAAAAAGTCGATGCGACCAGCCTCACCATCAGGGAACGCAGCGGCGAAGTGATCACGCTGGTGCGCCCGGCCGAGATGGACGTGTCCGAGGTGTACCCGCTGTCGCTCGCCGACATCAAGCCCGGCAGCTACATCGGCACCGCCGGCATGCCGCAGCCCGACGGCAGCCAGCTGGCGCTGGAGGTGCTGGTGTTCCCCGAAGCCGCGCGCGGCGCCGGTGAAGGCCACCGCCCCTGGGACTTGCGGCCCGACAGCACCATGACCAACGCCACCGTGGCCGACCTGGCCGCGGCGCCAACGTCGGTGCCCGGCGGGCAAAAGCTCACGTTGCGCTACAAGGACGGCGAGAAAACCGTGATTGTTCCGCCGGATGTGCCGGTGGTGTCCTTCAAGCCCGGCAAGGCCGATGAAAACGCCTTGCTGGTGCCGGGTGCCAAGGTGATGATCACGGCGCAGGAAAAAGCCGGCAAGCCGACCGCGCTGCGTGTCATCGTCGGCCGCGATGGTTTTGCGCCGCCCATGTAATGCAATGCGCCGCGCGGGCCGGCAAGTGCGGCCTGTGATAATTGGCGCATGCCGCCCACCGGCGCCAAACCTGTACCTGGCCCCTGTTTTTAAGCGATTTAGCCCTGCAGGCCAATAGGATCGGGCGCAAGCAGCTATCAAAAACAGAGCAAACACATTCGCCTGCGAAGCGCTATCTTTGACGCCTTTCAGGAAAGCGGCTGCTGTTTGGCCCTGATTTCTCCAATTTCACCCTGGCTCGCCTCCGCGAGCAGACGGAACACCTTTTGAACGATTCAGCCTCTCCCGTGAAACCGCCGCCTGCCGGCCCCCTGCGTGTTGCCGTCATAGGCGGCGGACCCGCCGGCCTGATGGCCGCCGAGGTGCTGGCCGCTGCCGGTGCGGCCGTGAAGGTCGAGGTGTATGACGCCATGCCTTCGGTGGGGCGCAAGTTTTTGCTGGCCGGCAAGGGCGGGCTCAACCTCACGCATTCCGAAGCACCCGAGGCCTTTCTGAGCCGCTATGGCGAGCGCGCTCCACAGCTGCAGCCGTTGCTGGCCGCGTTTGGCCCGGCGGAGCTGCGTGCCTGGGCTGAAGCGCTGGGCGTGGAAACCTTTATCGGCAGTTCGGGCCGCGTGTTCCCCAAAGACATGAAAGCCGCGCCGCTGCTGCGCGCGTGGTTGCACCGCCTTCGCCAGGCCGGCGTGCAGTTTTCCATGCGGCACCGCTGGCTGGGATGGGCCGATGACGGCGCGCTGAAGTTTTCAACGCCCACCGGCGAGGTGCTGGCGCAAGCCGACGCCGTGGTGCTGGCTTTGGGCGGCGGCAGCTGGGCGCGGCTGGGCTCTGATGGCGCCTGGGTGCCGCTGCTGGCTGCGCGCGGCGTGGCCGTGGCGCCGCTGCTGCCGTCCAACTGCGGCTTCGACGTGGCGGCGCGGCCCGACAGCCCGGCGCAGCTTGAAGAGGCGGCAGCCGACGCCGGCGAGACCCGCCGCGAATTCCTGCAGGAGCTCATCGGAAAAAGTCCCTTGACCAAGGCCGGCTGGACTGAACACTTCGCCAGCCGTTTTGCCGGCCAGCCTTTCAAGTCCGTCGCCATCAGCTTTACCGATTCACGCGGCCGAGCTTTTAGCCGCAAGGGCGAGTTCATTGCCACCGCCACCGGTGTGGAAGGCAGCCTGGTGTATGCCGCCTCCAGCTTGTTGCGCGACGAGATTGCGAAACACGGCAGCGCCACCTTCCTGCTCGATTTGCTGCCCGCCAAGACCGCCGAGCAGGTGCTGGTGGAAGTGCGCCACCCGCGCGGCTCACGCTCGCTGTCCAGTCACCTCAAGAGCCGCCTGAACCTCGACGGCATCAAGGCCGCGATGTTGTACGAACTGCTGGGCAAGGACGCCATCGCCGATCCGGTGCGCCTGGCCGCCGGCATCAAGGCGCTGCCGGTGCGCGTTACTGCGGCCAGGCCGATGGATGAAGCCATCAGCACCGCGGGCGGCGTGATGTTTGAGGGCCTGAGTGCACAGCTACAGCTGGGTGCTGCGGCTGCAGTGCCCCAGCCCGTGTTCTGCGCCGGTGAAATGCTGGACTGGGAAGCCCCCACGGGCGGCTATCTGCTCACGGCCTGCTTTGCTGGCGGGCGCGTTGCCGGGCAGGGCGTTTTGAGTCATTTTGGCCTTTAGCCCAATAGGGTTGTGCGCAAGCAGCTATTGATTTTGTAGCAAAATTTTTTGAACCATTCGCAGTTGTGCGAGAGGAGCCGCCATGATCGTCCGTTTTAACATCGACTCTTTTGACAAGACCCAGTACGAATACCGCGTGACCTACGAAGGTGAAGACCTGTTCGGCGACGCCGGGTTGGGCGGCATTGAAGAATGCATCATCGCCGCCACCGAAGGCCTGGGCCAGGACGCCGTGGCCGCGGAAGTCGCCTTCCGGGGCATCATCAGCGGCACCTATCCGCTGGCGTCGCTGGCGCTCATGTCGGCACAGATCGCCGTCCATGCATTGCAGACCACCGAGGCGGTTGAAGAAGTGAGCCGGTAGTACCGGGGCCCACAAAAGCCCCGGAGGCGGACTGTGCCGGGGAACTTTAGTTTGTGCGGTAGCGCACATACCGGGGGGCCGTTAGTCCCTATACTCCAAAGACGGTGCGAGATCTCTGCCAGAGGCCCAACTCGAAGCCAGATCCGCCCCGGAGTGTCTCGATGGCCCATTCTTCCAACCCCAAAGACAACGAGCTGCTTGCCGCATTGCCGGAAGCAGAGTGGCAGCGCTGGCTGCCGCAACTGGAATGGGTCGACATGCCGCTGGGTCAGGTGCTTTATGAGTCGGGCACCACGCTGGACCATGTGTACTTTCCCACCACGGCCATCGTCTCGCTGCTTTATGTGATGGAAAACGGCTCTTCGGCCGAGATTGCCGTCGTCGGCCATGAAGGTGTCGTGGGCATCTCCCTGTTCATGGGCGGGGAGTCCACACCCAGCCGCGCCGTCGTGCAAAGCGCTGGCCAGGGTTTTCGCCTCAAGGCACAGGCGATCAAGGACGAGTTCAAGCGCGCGCCGGTGCTGCACCTGCTGCTGCGCTACACCCAGGCACTGATCACGCAGATGGCACAAACCGCGGTGTGCAACCGCCACCATTCGCTCGACCAGCAGCTGTGCCGCTGGCTGCTCCTCAGCCTTGACCGGTTGCAGAGCAATGAGCTGGTGATGACGCAGGAGCTGATCGCCAACATGCTGGGCGTGCGCCGCGAAGGCGTGACCGAAGGCGCGACCAAGCTGCAAAACCTCGGGCTGATCCGCTATTCGCGCGGCCGCATCACAGTGTTGGACCGCCCGGGCCTGGAGCAGCGCACCTGTGAGTGTTATGCCGTGGTCAAGAAGGAATACGACCGCTTGCTTCCCGAAAAACTCGCCTCCTAGCATCCCGGTGTGCGGCCTGTTGTGTGCTGTGTGCGCTGGCACACGGTGGCGTTGGCGACACGTCGTGCATACTGGGGCACCGAATTGAACTGACGACAGTAGCGCGGCCTTGTCCATGACCCGGCACTCCCCGGGGGCCATAGAACCTATTCACGATCTAAACGGAGCCGCGTTGGGGTGCAATCGGGATGAGTGGGCCGCGCAGGACCGCCGCATGGGCTAATGCCCATGCAAGGGTCTGGGTGGCTCAATCGCCCGATTTCACCCCAACCCGGAGGGCAAGCGCCTTCTCGGGCGATCTGCGGCGTTGCGGCGCTTGCCCATAGCTGCACTATGGGCAGCGCACCGCGCCTTGCATCCCATCCCGAGAAGGTGCTTGCGCGGCCCCGTTTAGACCGTGAACAGGTTCTTACACCGGAGAGCCATTTTGGCCCCTGTCGAAAACCACCTCATTGAGCTTCTCCCTCGCAAGGACCGCCTGCGCCTGCTCGCCGTCTGCGAGCCCGTCGAGCTGTCGCTGGCCGAGGTGCTGTGCGAACCCGGCAAACCCACACGTTACGTCTATTTCCCGGTCGAAAGCTTCATTTCCCTTGTGGCCCTGGTGGAAGGCAGCCCGGGTGTAGAGGTTGGCATGGTGGGCCGCGAAGGCATGCTGGGCGCGCAACTGGTGTTGGGCGTTGTCACCGCGCCAGTGCATGCGGTGGTGCAGGGCGCGGGGGCATCCTGGCGGATCAGCACCGCCGTTTTCCGGCGCGAGCTGGCGCGCAGTGCTTCGTTGCAGCGCGGCCTGAACCGCTACCTTTATGTCTTGATGGCGCAGCAGTCCGCATCAGCGGCCTGCCTTCGCTTTCACCTGACGAGCCAGCGCCTGGCCCGATGGCTGTTGATGAGCCAGGACCGCGCGCATTCCGACCATTTTCATGTGACACACGAATTTCTGGCCTACATGCTGGGCATGCGCCGCGTCGGCATCACGTCGGCCGCCAGCGCGTTGCAGCGCGGTGGATTGATCGAATACCACCGCGGTGAATTGAAGGTTCTTGACCGCACCGGCCTGGAAGCCGCGGCATGCAGCTGTTACGCGGCTGACCGGAAAACCTATACCCAATTGCTTCACTGACGAGCGGGTTTGGGATAGCGGGGGCCTGCCTGTCAGGCAAAAGCATCGGTTTACCTGTTTCAGCTCAATGGCAGCCCGCGACACGGCCTGAAAACCTTTTGCGGCCGATGTGCGTTACCGCACGGACGGATCGCCTAGGGCCGCCTAGAAAGGAGCGTACGGCGATATTGCGAACCTTTGAAGACGCAGCGCCCGACCGCTGTTGCAGCGCCATGCAACTCCTTTAGCGAGGGTTCTGAAATGATCCGGCTTGCTTCCTCACCCCCTCCCAATATCAGGCTGCTGGCGCGCTCGGCGCTGACCATGCTGAGCTCTCCTGAACTCATGAAGGAGTCCCGATGCGAGCTGCCCGCCACCAGTGCCGCTGCGCTGGATGTTCTGCGCGACTGGGCCAAAGGAGACGGCGAGGGCGCTGACGGCATCCATCTCGCTTCGCTTCCCGAGCGGCAGCTCGAAGCGCTCACCCCCGACCACCCGCTGGACATCGCGATCGCTGATTGGGACGCGCTGTTTCACGCCGTCAAGGCCAGGCTCATGCTCAGCGTCGGTGAAAAACTCGCGGCCGCACCCAACTCGCAGGCCGGCGAGGCCGCGGAGCTGGTTCAGTCCATCGTGCTGGAGTGTGTGGGTGCCTTGCACCAGCTTCACCTGGCGCTGACGCATGAGCGCGAGCAACGCGCTCACCCGACAGCCCCAGGCGCGCAGGCCACCCAGCCGATGGCGCCGGGTTAACGCCGGGTTAACTTCTCTGCCTGCCTTCTGGGATGTCCGTGAGGCCGTCAGGCTGGCTTTGACGCAACCGGCACGGGCTGAAAAGTTTCCAGGTGGGCGATGATCAGATCGGTCACCTCCATCCCGCTCAACGAACTCAACGCAAAAAACGCCACAGAGTCGGCATGGCCGGCCCGGGGATCGTAGTACTGCGAAGGTACCTGCCGCAAATAACGCGCGCGCGGCCTGCTGCCCTGCACGTCATACATCAAGGCATCGTCGGCAATTCCTACTTGCAGCCCGTGAAGCGGGCCTCCTATGCAGGTCATCAGCATTGCATGGTTGTCTCCGTCAATGGACTGTATACGGATGGAGTGCCTGTGGCTATGGGCCGTCTGGCCTAGTGGTGGCTTTGGTCGCCGGATGGGCAGCGTCAAACCTAAAATGGTTGTGATAGCCCAAGGCCGCATGTTCTTTGGGTCTTCCATGGCAAGTCCCCGCCCAGCCTTCAATCCATGAAACCCTATTCCATTCTCTTTGTTTGCATGGGCAATATCTGCCGCAGCCCGACGGCCCACGGCGTGTTCCAACAAAAGGTCAAAGATCGCGGCTTGGCTCATCAAATCCAGGTCGACTCCGCCGGCACCCACAACTACCACCCCGGCAACCCACCCGACGAGCGCTCGCAGGCGCATGCATCCAGGCGCGGTTATGACCTGTCAGGCTTGAGGGCCCGGCAGATTTCGGATTCAGATTTTGAGCGCCATGATTTGATTTTGGCGATGGACTGGGACAACCTGGCTTTGATTCAGGAAGGGTGCCCGGCTAAACATCTCGGGAAGGTGCGCAGGCTCACGGAGTTCTGCCTGAAGCATGACAGCCCGGTTGTGCCTGATCCTTACTACGGCGGCAAGGACGGGTTTGAGCATGTGCTCGACCTGGTGGAGGATGCCTGCGAGGGGCTGATGCGGTATGTTGAACGCCATCTGAAGCCGGCGCATTGACTGGCAGCGGCTGCGCGCGCTGCAACTTGAATAAGGTGACGAGCCTTGACCCCGGCACTGACTCCACAGTTAGGGCTGCTTGGTTCCCCACCTGACCCGGTTGGCCGCTTTACCATGCGGGAAGGCCCGTCACCCTCGATTGTAAGGGACTTGGGAATGACCCCTCTGGCATACCCCCATCAGTGAAAAGGGCACCGAGCGATCTATTCCAGCCGGGGCCGCGGGACTGGCTTTGCCAGACCGCAGGCGCAGCGGCCCCCTCGGGGGGCAGCGCATTACACGAAGTGAAAAGCGTGGGGGCCATATCCTAGAATGGGCGGATGTCCTATCTCGTTCTTGCCCGCAAATACCGCCCCAAAAATTTCTCGGAAATGGTGGGGCAGTCGCATGTGGTGCAGGCGCTGGGCAATGCGCTGGCCACCCAGCGGTTGCACCATGCTTACCTGTTCACCGGCACGCGGGGCGTAGGCAAGACAACCATTTCCCGCATCCTGGCCAAGTCGCTCAATTGCCTGGGGCCGGACGGGCAGGGCGGCATTACGGCCACGCCGTGTGGCGTGTGCCAGGCCTGTACCGACATCGACAGCGGCCGCTTTGTCGACTACACCGAGCTGGACGCGGCGTCCAACCGCGGCGTGGATGAAATCGCACAACTGCTCGAGCAGGCCGTTTACAAACCTGTCGTCGGCCGTTTCAAGGTCTTCATGATCGACGAGGTGCACATGCTCACGAACACGGCGTTCAACGCCATGCTCAAGACGCTGGAGGAACCCCCCGAATACCTGAAGTTTGTACTGGCCACGACCGACCCGCAAAAAGTACCGGCCACCGTGCTGTCGCGCTGCCTGCAGTTCAACCTGCGGCCC
This sequence comes from Polaromonas sp. P3_A5, assembly GCF_056403055.1. NCBI lineage: Bacteria > Pseudomonadati > Pseudomonadota > Betaproteobacteria > Burkholderiales > Comamonadaceae > Polaromonas > Polaromonas sp. P3_A5. Next base: position 2,419,386 of record NZ_JBFUGF010000001.1, on the reverse strand, counting down.
ATGGCGCCCGAGACGGTGCTGGAGCATTTGACGCAGGTGCTGGGCGTTGAAAACGTCCCGGCCGAGCAACAGGCGCTGCGCCTGCTGGCACGCGCGGCGCGCGGCTCCATGCGCGACGCCCTGTCGCTGACGGACCAGGCCATTGCCTTTGGCTCCGGCAAGCTTGAAGAAGCCAGTGTGCGCACCATGCTGGGCAGCGTGGACCGCAGCTATGTCTACCGCCTGCTTGATGCCCTGGCGCGCGGCGACGGCAAAACCGTGGTCGAAACCTCCGAAGCGTTGCGGCTGAACGGCTTGAGCGCGGCTTCCACCCTGGAAGAAATGACGACGGTGCTGCAACGCATGGCGGTGTTGCAGGCCGTACCCGAGATGGGCGCGGGCGACGACGGAGCCGACCCGGACATCGCGGAGACGGCGCGGCTGGCCCAGGCGCTGCCTGCCGATGAAACGCAGCTGCTTTACAGCCTGTGCCTGCATGGCCGCGGTGAATTGGGCCTGGCGCCCGACGAATACGCGGGCCTGACCATGGTGCTGCTGCGCTTGCTAGCCTTCAAACCGTCGGCTTCGGCTACCACCCATGCGGGGGGTGCCGCCGAGCCTGGAAAAAAGCCCCAGCCTGAGGTGGCGCGGGCCCATGCGCCCGTGGCTTTGCCTGAACGGCGCGCGGCGCTGGCGCCTGCCGCTGCACGCGAACCTACCCATGATGAGCCGGTGCCTGCTGCGCCGCGTGTTCCGCAAGAAACACCCACTTCTCAGGATTTTGAGAAAAAACAGCCCGCAGCCCAAGCGGAGCGTGCGCAAGCAGCTATCAATTCAGTAGCGACTCCCGTGGCGATGCCGGAGCGGCCAGTACCGCAGCAGCGCCCGCAGCCGGGCGCGCCAGCAGCTGCCGTCGCGCCTCTGGTGCCTGTTCCGCACGGCGAAGACTGGAGCCAGACTGTCAACCAGCTGGTGGCCGCCGAAGCCGTGGCGGCGCTGACGCGTGAGCTGGGCCTGCAGTCGGAGCTGCGCAGCCAGGCCGATGGGCTGTGGACGCTTCGGGTAGAACGCGAGTCGCTGAACCAGGCGGCAGCGCGTGAAAAGCTGCAAGCCGCACTGCAGGCGCATCTCGGCGATGCGGCCTTGCGGCTCGCGGTGGAAGTGGGGCCCGTCACCGACACCCCGGCGCGCCGCAATGCGGCGGCGCAAGCCGAGCGCCAGCGTGCGGCCGAAGAAATGATCCAGAACGACCCGTTTGTGCAGGACATGATTCGCGACTGGGGCGCCAAAATTGTCCCCGGCAGCATCCGGCCGCTGGCTGCGAAGTCGATATGATCAAAGGCAGGTTTTAAAACCAATTTCTGCCCCCAATTTCGACGCAATTTCAGACGCAAAGCACACCTCGATTTCAAGTTTTAAAGGAACTACCATGTTTAACAAAGGACAACTCGCGGGCCTCATGAAGCAGGCGCAGGCGATGCAGGACAACCTCAAGAAAGCCCAGGAAGAACTGGCATTTGTGGAAGTCACCGCTGAGGCCGGCGCCGGCCTGGTGAAGGTCACCATGACCTGCAAGCACGATGTCAAACGCGTCGAAATTGACCCCAGCCTGCTGACTGACGACAAGGACATGCTGGAAGACCTGGTAGCCGCTGCGTTCAACGCCGCCGTGCGCAAGGCCGAAGAAGTGAGCAACGAGAAAATGGGCAAGCTCACGGCCGGTATGCCCGGTCTGCCCGGCGGCATGAAGCTCCCCTTCTAACGGCTACTGCGCGGGCTCATGGCCGCGTTGCGGGTCCCGATCAGGTCATCCTCATGCACCTTAAGTGCATTCCGGTGACCTGACACCCGCGCCTTGCCCTGAACCCGCTCGCTACGCCTTGTTCTTCATATTCTTAAAGCTGCATTTCCCACTACATGGCTGACTCCAATGCTCTCGAAGGCTTGACCCAGGCGCTGCGCAAGCTGCCGGGCGTGGGCGCCAAGTCGGCCGCGCGCATGGCGTTCCATCTCCTGCAGCACGACAAGCCCGGCGCGCTGCAGATTGCCCGTGCGCTGGAGCACGCCGTCAACAGCGTGCGGCATTGCACCCTGTGCAACACGCTGACCGAGCAGGAGGTTTGCACCACCTGCGCCAACCCGCAGCGTGACCGCAGCAAGCTGTGCGTGGTTGAAACACCGGCCGACCAGGCTGCCCTTGAACGCACGCTGGCCTACAAGGGCCTCTATTTTGTGCTCATGGGCAAGCTGAGCCCGCTTGACGGCATAGGTCCCAACGACATCGGCTTGCAAAAACTGTTTGACCGCGTGGTGCCCAAGAATGAGCGCGGCGAGGCGTTGCCGCCTGCATCGCGCGAAGTGCAGGAAGTCATCCTGGCGACCAATTTCACGGCCGAAGGCGAAGCCACTGCGCACGTGATTGCACAAGCGCTGAAAAGCCGCGGCGTCCAGGTGACGCGCCTGGCGCGCGGAGTGCCGGTGGGAAGCGAACTTGAATACGTAGATTTGGGCACCATTGCCCACGCGTTGGTGGACCGCAGGTGAGGGCGGTGTTTTTAGTTTTATCTTGACAGCTTCATGCCCGCAGCGGGCGACCATAACGAAAGGAACCCACCATGACATTCGCACGCTTCACCATCGCCTATTGGTGTGTTCTGATTGCAGCCCTGTTGCCCATTGTGTGTGCTGCCATTGCCAAATACGGCACGATGAGCACCTCGCGTCGCGACGGCGGATACGACAACCACAACCCGCGAGGCTGGCTGGCGCAGCAAACCGATTGGCGTGCCCGGGCCAACGCCGCACAAGCCAACACATTTGAGGCACTGCCCTTTTTCTTTGCCGCAGTGATCATTGCGCACATCCTGCAGGCGGGGCAGACACGGCTGGACATCCTGGCATTGCTCTTTGTCGTGCTTCGCATTGCCTACATCATGATGTACATCGCAGACCTGGCCAAAGCCCGCTCGGCCATCTGGGCGTGTGCACTTTTTATCAATATCGTCATTCTTTTTTCCGGCTTTCGTTGACACATGCGTCGCGAGTGTGAAAGTTACCTCTGGTAACGCGATCACCTTCGGTAAAAACCCGCACGGGATCACCCCGATGCGGGTTTTTTTATGCCTCGATAAGCTTGTGACATCAAAAAAAGAGAGAGGCTTGCATGAATCGCCAACCCCTGATTTCCCGTCGGGCTTTTGCCGGTGGCACCGCACTGGCAGCAGCAACGCTGGCATTGCCGGTGCTTCGCGCGCAGCCCAGGCTCGAGAAAACAAAAATTGCGCTGGCGGTCGGCGGCAAGGCGGCGTTCTATTACCTGCCTCTCACCATTTCCGAGCAATTGGGGTATTTCAAGGCCGAAGGCCTGGACATTGAAATCAGCGACTTTGCCGGTGGCGCACGCGCGCTGCAGGCCGTGGTGGGCGGCTCTGCCGACGTCTGCTCGGGTGCTTTCGAGCACACCATCAACCTTCAGTCCAAAAACCAGATGTTCCAGGCTTTTGTGCTGCAGGGCAGGGCGCCGCAAATCGCTTTTGGCGTCTCGACCAAAAACATGCCCAACTACAAAACGGTCGCAGACCTGAAGGGCAAGAGAATCGGTGTGTCTGCGCCGGGGTCATCCACCAACATGATGGCCAACCTGGTACTTTCGCGCGCAGGCCTCAAACCCGGCGACGTGAGTTTTATCGGAGTCGGCACTGCGGCGGGCGCACTGACTGCGATGCGTTCGGGGCAGATCGATGCCATGAGCAATACCGACCCGGTCATGACCATGCTCGAGCAAAAGGGCGAGGTAAAGATCATCAGCGATACGCGCACCCTCAAGGGCACGATCGAAGTTTTTGGCGGTTCCATGCCGGCGGCCTGCCTGTACGCCCCGATAGAGTTCGTCCAGAAAAATCCCAACACTTGCCAGGCACTGGCCAATGCGATCGTGCATGGGCTCAAATGGCTGCAGACGGCAGGCCCCGGTGACATCATCAAGACCGTGCCCGAGAGCTACCTGCTGGGTGACCGGGCGCTGTACCTTGCGTCATTCAACAAGGTGCGTGAGTCGATCTCGCTTGACGGCATCATTCCTGATGATGGCGCGCGCACGGCGCTCAAGGCACTGGCAAGCTTTGACCCCAGCATCAAGGCCGACAAGATCGACATCGCAAAGACCTATACCAACGAGTTCGCACGCAAGGCCAAGGACCGATTCAAAGCTTGAGCCCCCACGCTCCCCACTGCGTGTGGTTCGCTGCCCCCCGAGGGGGCGCTGCGCCTGCGGCCCGGCAAAGCCGGTTCCGCGGCCCCTGCTGGTGAAGACGGATGCCCGCGTTGATCGTTCGGTGCTCTCCAATCCCTCCTCTTTGACCTGCCTCGTGCAAGCACCTTGCTGTAAGCTCCCGCCATGCCAGAACCCGACGACGCCTACGCCCTGGAGTTGATCAACATCAGCTGTACCTTTCACTCGCGCGACGATGCGGGCCAGCGTTATACGGCGGTGAGCGACACTACCTTGCGCATACGGGCCGGTGAATTCGTTTCGGTTGTCGGGCCTACAGGGTGCGGTAAATCCACGTTGCTCAATATTGGTGCCGGTTTGCTGGAGCCGTCTTCCGGCGAGGTTCGGGTGTTTGGCCAGCCGCTGGGCGGCATCAACACCCGCGCCGGCTACATGTTCCAGACCGAAGCTTTGATGCCATGGCGCAGCGCCATCGCCAATGTGATGATGGGATTGCAATACCGGGGCATTCCCGATGATGAAGCCCGCCGCCAGGCGCAGGCCTGGCTGGAACGCGTGGGGCTGGGCGGATTCGGTGACCGCTATCCGCACCAGCTTTCAGGTGGCATGCGCAAACGCACCGCACTGGCCCAGGTGCTGGCACTGGACCCCGACATCATCCTGATGGACGAACCTTTCAGTGCGCTCGACATTCAGACGCGCCAGCTCATGGAAAACGAAGTGCTGGACCTGTGGGCTGCCAAGAAAAAGGCGGTGCTGTTCATCACGCACGATCTGGACGAAGCCATTGCCATGAGCGACAGGGTGGTGGTGCTGTCGGCTGGCCCCGGCACGCATCCCATCGGCGAATTCCCGATTGACCTGCCGCGCCCGCGTGACGTGGCGGAGGTGCGCAGCCAGCCGCGTTTTGTGGAGCTGCACAAACAGATCTGGGACGTGCTGCGCGATGAAGTGCTTAAAGGCTATGCACAGCAACTCAAGAAGGCAGCCTGATCATGTGGCGCCATCTCAAGCCCTCTGAAAGCAATCTCCGCGCATGGCAAGTCGGTTTGCTGGTATTCATTCTGATCGGCTGGCACCTGGCGTCGCGCGACCAGAAAATTGCTTTTTTCCTGGGCGAGCCGATCAAGGTGGCCGGCAAGATATGGAGCTGGTTCATGCCCTTTGGTTTCGGGCCGAGCGGCCTGTTCCCCGATGGACTGGCAGGCAACGCCGACATCTACCTTCATCTGGGCACCACCCTGCTGGAAACTGTGTTGGCCTTCGGAATAGGCACGGCGCTGGGCCTGGCCTGCGGGCTGTGGCTGGCCTTGGCCCCTACGGCCAGCGCGATCCTGGACCCTTACATCAAAGCCGCCAACTCGATGCCGCGGGTGATTCTGGCGCCGATCTTCTCGCTGTGGCTTGGCCTTGGCATCTGGAGCAAGGTAGCGCTGGCGGTCACGCTGGTATTTTTCATCGTGTTTTTCAATGTTTACCAGGGTGTGAAAGAGGTCAGCCCGGTGGTGCTGGCGAATGCCCGCATGCTGGGCGCCAACCAGCGCCAGCTGTTGCGCACGGTGTACCTGCCAAGCGCGACCAGCTGGGTGTTTTCCAGCCTGCATACCTCTGTGGGCCTGGCGTTTGTCGGAGCCGTCGTGGGTGAATACCTGGGGTCGGCGCGCGGAGTGGGCTACCTGATTTTGCAGGCCGAGGGCACGTTTGACGTGAACACGGTGTTTGCCGGCATCGTGGTGCTGACGGCGTTCGCCCTCGTGCTGGACGGCATTGTTGGCAAGCTGGAGAAGCGGCTCATGAAATGGCAGCCGCGCACCGGTGAGACAGAAAAACTCTGACGTTTTCCCTGTACCGCAACTCTTCCTGTCGTCCTACAGCCTGTGGCCGGGCGGCTCCTTAAAGTCGTGGCTGCCTGCACCGCTTCTGCCATGCGCAGCAGCGGCGAGCCGGCTTCACTCCAAGGACACACCATGAATCTTTCACTCAGCATCGGCCCCATCGTGTCGCTCATCGCGGGGATCCTTATCCTGCTGATACCGCGCCTGCTCAATTACATCGTGGCGATTTACCTGATTGTCATCGGCCTGATCGGGCTGTTCGGCAGCGGTTCGTTCAAGCTGTAGCAGCAGCCCGCAGTTGGTGACTGCTGAAGTGCGTGCTCCGGAGAGCGTCAACGTTTTTTGGACTTGACGACCGTCTTGGTATTGCTGCGTTTGGTCACTTTCGCGGAACTGCCGCGACTGCGGCTGGAGGCTGAGGCCTGGCTTTTGGAGGCGTGGCTTTTGACCGGAAGAAAAACCACCACCTGATGGCCCAGTTTGAAAGCGCTGGAAGTGCTGACATTGTTCCATTCGGCAACGCTGGCAGCGCTCAGGCCGTAGCGCTTGGCAATGGTCGCGACCGACTCGCCCTTGCGGGCCTTGACGGTGGTGCGGCGCGTCACGACTTCAGGAGCGAACGAGACCTGCGCGGTATCCGCAACGTGGCTGGTAACGTCGTTTTCAACCTTGGCTGAACGCGGCACCAGCAAGGTCGAACCGGCCTTGATGAGCATGCGCGGCGGTATGTTGTTGACGCTGCGCAGATCGGCTTCACTCATGCCGGTACGCCGCGCCGCTTCGGCCGGGTTCATGGTGCTGGGGGCTGACCAGGCGGTCCAGCTGGCGTATTGCCCCTGGGTGTAGGCCTCGAAATTACGTTGGAACACCGTAGCGTTATCCCAGGGAAGCAGGATCTGGGGCGTCCCCGCCGCAATGATGACGGGGCGGTGCGCCGAAGGGTTCAGTGCCTTGAAGTCTTCAATCTTGACGTCGGCAAGGCGTGCGGCCAGGGCCACATCAATGTCGCGTGTGATCAGCACCTGCTGAAAATAAGGGTGGTTTTCGATCAACGGCAGCTCGGTGCGAAATGCCTGGGGATTGGCCACAATGTTCTTGACGGCCTGCAGCTTGGGCACATAGAGCCGGGTTTCTGCCGGCATGTTCAGGTCGGTGTAGCTGGTGCCCAGTCCCGCTCTCTGGTTTTTGGCAATGGCGCGGCCCACACTGCCTTCACCCCAGTTATAGGCCGCCAGCGCCAGATGCCAGTCGCCAAACATGCCATGCAGCTTTTGCAGGTAGTCCAGCGCTGCTCGGGTGGAAGCCAGTACGTCGCGCCGGTCGTCACGGAAAGCATTTTGCTTCAGGTCGAAATATTTACCGGTGGCCGGCATGAACTGCCACATGCCGGCGGCTTTGGCGCTGGAAACGGCTTGCGGGTTAAAAGCGCTTTCGATGAACGGCAGCAGGGCCAGTTCCGTCGGCATCTGGCGGCGCTCGAGTTCTTCAACGATATGAAAAAGGTATTTGCTGGAGCGCTCGGTCATGCGCAGGATATAGTCCGGCCGGCTGGCATACCACTGCTCGCGATCCGTCACCAGCTCATTTTGCAGGTCGGGCATGGCGAAGCCGCGGCGAATACGGTCCCATAGTTCCTTGGGAGGTTCCGTGGAGGCGATCTGGTAAGAGCCGATCTGACCTGGTGTGATGGCTTGAAGCGGACCGCCCGGCACTTGCGGTTTGGCGGTGGGGCTTGTTCCTGTTGTGAGGACCGGGTCACCCGGCATGCCGGGTGGCTGTGTGGCGCAGCCCGCTAGCAGCGTCGCCACAAGCAGAAACGCCAGCGGAACAATACGGAAATTGATGAGTTTGGGAAGAGGAGCGGCTGCAGTGGTTCGGTCGTGTGGCGTCATTTGAATTGGTTTTTCCACTGCCGGATGGCGGCAAATACGGTGTTGTCGTCTCGGGCCGACGCATCAAAGTGCCGGGCAGCAGCCATGATAGTGGGTTGGCGGGTCCGCAAGAAGGGGTTGATCAGCAATTCCTGGGCCACAGAGGTCGGCAAGGTCGGCTTTTCCTGGGTGCGAAGCGCAACGCATTGCGCCTGATACGCCGCCAGGTCGGTGTTTTCCGGCTCGACCGCCATGGCAAAGCGCAGATTGCTGAGTGTGTATTCATGGGTACAACAGACGACGGTGTTGCCGGGCAACGCAGCCAGCTTGTCGAGCGAGGTCAGCATTTGCGCCGGTGTACCCTCAAACAAACGTCCGCAGCCTCCCGAGAACAGCGTGTCGCCGCAAAACAGCAGCGGCCTGCCGTTCACCTCGGGCGTGTAGAAAGCAATGTGGCCTGCGGTATGGCCAGGTACATCAATCACCTGAAAATTAAGACAAAGGGCTTTCGCTGTGTCGCCACCGCTGAGGGGCGTGTAGGGCCGCGGAATGTGTTCGGTGGCCGGGCCCCAGACCTGAGCACCTGTTGCCTCGCGAAGGGCATCTACGCCGCCTGTATGGTCTGCATGGTGATGCGTGACTAGAATCGACTCCAGTTGCAACGCATGCTGCTCCAGGGTGCGCTGCACCGGCCCGGCATCTCCCGGGTCCACGACCAGGGCGCGCCTGCCGTCATGCAACAACCAGAGGTAGTTGTCGTCAAAGGCAGGAATGGGAATCAAATACATACAGTGGTCTCAATGAGCTCTGAAATTATAGGTTTGACGGACTGGCTGAAGACCCCTCCCGGTGGCTATCTTCTGGACTGGGAGCGCACGCATTTTGACCAGGCCGTCGGTGACGTTTTTGGTTACCACGCCCTGCAACTGGGCCTGCCGGAGCTCGACGCCCTGCAAGCCAATCGCATGCCGCACAAATGGCTGGCGCTGGATTCATTGCCGCCGCCATCTGAACCCGGAAAGTCCCCGGCTACAGATACGAGCGGCCGCACGGCCGCAAGTTCCCGGCGCGCGGCGCTCCTGACCGATGCGGGAGCACTTCCATTCCCGGAGAACAGCCTGGACCTGGTGGTATTGCCGCACACGCTCGAACTCAGCAGCGACCCGCATGCCAGCCTGCGCGAGGTGAGCCGGGTGCTTGTTCCGGAAGGGCGGGTGGTCATCAGCGGCTTCAACCCGACCAGCTTGTGGGGGCTGCGCCAGCGCCGCGGCCACATCTACCAGCGTTGGGGGTATGACAACCTGTTTCTTCCCAAAACAGGCGAGTTCATCGGCTACTGGCGCCTTCGCGACTGGCTGAGGCTGCTGGACTTTGAGGTAGAGTCGGGGCGCTTCGGCTGCTACCGGCCGGCGCTCACAAGTCAGGCCTGGCTGGACCGGTTCGAGTGGATGGATGCGGCGGGGGAACGCTGGTGGCCAATTTTTGGCGCTGTTTATTTCCTCGCAGCGGTCAAGCGTGTACGGGGAGTCCGCTTGCTTGAGCCGGCCTGGAAGGCGCGAAGGGCGCCGGCGACGGCACCCGCCGCGATAGCCAACAAGGAGCCGCTCACCCGATCATCCCGCTCTCAGCCGCCTGCCTGATTTTCTTTAACCACCGGCTGCTCTTTGGAGCTTCCCGGGAGCATTTGTAACGCATGACCGACACACCAACAGGCACAACGCCACAACCACAACACGTCGTGATCTATACCGACGGCGCATGCAAGGGAAACCCCGGCCCCGGAGGTTGGGGGGCGCTGCTGGCAATGGGCGGCACCGAAAAAGAGCTATTTGGCGGCGAACTTGGCACTACCAACAACCGCATGGAAATGACTGCCGTCATCGAGGCGCTGGCGGCGCTGAAGCGGCCCTGCAGCGTGACGCTTTACCTGGACAGCGAATACGTGCGCAAGGGCATTACCGAGTGGATTCACGGCTGGAAAGCCCGGGGCTGGCGTACAGCGGCCAAGGCGCCGGTCAAGAATGTGGATCTCTGGCAGCGCCTGGACGCCCTTGTCGTCTCCAGCGGCCACAAAATCGACTGGCGTTGGGTCAAGGGCCATGCCGGTGACCCCGGCAACGAGCGTGCCGACGCACTGGCCAACAAAGGCGTGGAACGCGCGCTCGGCCGCTTGTAACAAAGACCTGTCAGGGAGTCTGAAGCCGGGGTGGGAACATGTGCGCAAAACACGCACCAAACAGCCTTGGCCCACACAAAAAAACTGCGCCTTCCGGAACGCACCATAAGCGTACATAGCATCCGCACCGTTTTGCTCGCCCGCGCCGTTTGGTAAAGCCGTTGTAAAGCTACCGCGCTCACCCTGCGCAGAGGCCAGAAAAAGGCTGCGCGCGCCATGGTGTCCTGCTACATTGGAAGTTTGTATCTCTTTGTATAACAAGTTTTCCTCCCCATGGCATCAAAAGCAATTTACACAGCGGTCGCGGTAGCGGGCATAGCGGTCGCCTCGGGTGCTGCCTGGTGGCTGCAAAAACCCAAGGCGCAGGGCGGTGCGGCCGAGTCTTCTCCGGTTGCCTCGACGGGCCAGGGCGCCGGCAATGGCACCAACGGCGCCGCCGCTGGAAAACCGGTGACCGTGGAAGCCGCGAAGGTGGAACTCGCCAGACTGTCGGATGACACCTCGGCCGTGGGCAGTTTGCGTTCGCGCCGCGGCGTGGTCTTGCGCCCCGAGGTCAGCGGGCGCATCACCCAGCTCAATTTCACCGATGGCCAGCGTGTGCGCAAAGGCCAGGTTCTGGTGCAGTTCGACGACCAGTTGCCGTTGGCGCAGGTGCAGCAAAGCCAGGCCGAACTGTCGATCGCGCGGGCCAACCAGAAGCGCAACCAGGAACTGGTGGCGCAAAACTTCATCAGCCAGCGCTCGCTCGATGAAAGCGCCGCCAACCTGCAGGTGGCCGAGGCCAAGCTGTCGCTGGCCAAGGCCACGGCCGCGCGGCTGAAGATCGTCGCGCCATTTGACGGCATCGCCGGTATCCGGCTCGTGAACGTGGGCGACTACCTGAAAGACGGCGCGGACATCGTCAACATCGAGGACATCGAGGCCATCTTTGTCGATTTCCGGCTGCCCGAACGCTTCCAGAACAAGGTCAGGCGCGGCCAGACAGCTGTCCTCGACATCGACGCCTTGCCAGGGCGCAAATACAACGCGCAAATCCAGGCCATCGACCCGCTGATCGACGCCAATGGCCGCTCCATTGGCATCCGCGGCTGCATCGACAACCGCCAGCTGCAGCTGCGGCCCGGCATGTTCGCCCGGGTCAACACGGTGTTCGGCGTGCGCGAGAACGCGCGCGTGGTGCCCGAGGAAGCGATTGTCCCGCAGGGCGGCCGGCAGTTCGTCATCAAGCTGCTGGAAGGCCCGAACGAGCAGACCCGCACGACCAAGCGCGTGGAAGTCAAGGTCGGCCTGCGCAGCCCCGGCAAGGTCGAGATCCTCGAAGGCCTGGAGTCCGGCGACGTGGTGGTTGCGACCGGCCAGCAGCGCGTGCAGCGTGACGGCACCGTGGTGGCCGTGGTGGATCTGGCCGCAAATGCTTCTGCCCGCGCGGGCAACGCAAAAGCTGCCGCTGCCGGTACTGCGCCCGCGGCAGCTGCCGCAACGGCCCCTGCGGCTGCGGCCACGCCGGCCAAAGCTGTGGCCGCCGCACCGCAAGCGCCGCCGGCAGGCCCCAACCCTTGTGGCGTGGTGGTGTCGGAGGCCCCAGGAGCCCTGGTGCCGGTGCGTAGCGTGGCCCCAGCCGAACGCCGCCCGGCCGGCCCGCCAGCGCGCGACCCCGCTTGAGCGGCCGCCGCGCCATAGCCCCCACAGGCCCTTATGCAACTCGCTGAAGTTTCCATACGCCGCCCGGTCTTTGCCACCGTGCTGTCCCTCCTCATCGTGCTGGTTGGCGCGGTGAGCTTCAACCGCCTTTCGGTGCGTGAGTATCCCAAGATCGATGAACCCGTTGTGACCGTGAGCGTGCGCTATGCAGGCGCATCCGCGGAGGTCATAGAAACGCAGGTGACCAAGCCGCTGGAAGATTCCATCGCAGGCATTGATGCTGTCGACGTCATCACCTCCATCAGCCGTGCCGACCAGGCGCAGATCAGCGTGCGTTTCAGGCTCGAAAAAGACGCTGACTCGGCTGCCGCTGAAGTACGCGACCGTACGTCGCGGGTGCGCAACCGGCTGCCTCAGGCGATTGAAGAGCCTGTGATCGCCAAGGTTGAGGCCGATGCCTTTCCGGTCATCCAGGTGGCTTTTTCCAGCGATTCACTGACGCCGCTGCAGATCAACGACCTGGTCAACCGCATCGTCAAGCCGCGCCTGCAGACCGTGACCGGCGTGGCCGACGTGCGCGTCTTTGGCGAGCGCAAGTACGCCATGCGCGTCTGGCTGGATACCGACAAGCTTGCCTCCTACAAGCTGACCACGCAGGACGTGGAAGACGCCATCAGCCGCAGCAACCTCGAGCTGCCGGCCGGCCGCATCGAGTCCCAGCAGCGCGAATTCAGCGTGACCTCGCAGACTGACCTCGTCAGGCCCGCGCAGTTCCGCGAGATCGTCATCAAGAATGTGAACGGCTTTTCCGTCAAGGTGCGTGACGTCGCGCGCGTGGAGGAGGGCGCGGCCGACGAGCGCACGGCGGTCAGGCTCAACGGCCGCTCCGCTGTGGCAGTCGGCGTCATCCGCCAGGCAACGGCCAACCCGCTGGACCTGTCCAGGGGTGTGCGGGAGGCCTTCCCCAAGCTGAAGGCCGACCTGCCGTCCGACATGCTGATTGACGTCGCCAACGACAACTCGGTGTTCATCGACCGTTCCGTGAACAACGTGTACCACACCATCGCCGAGGCGATTGTGCTGGTGGCCCTGGTGATCTTTGTGTTCCTGCGCACCCTGCGTGCCTCCATCATCCCCATCGTCACCATCCCGGTGAGCCTGATCGGCACCTTCGGCATGATGGCGCTGGCGGGCTTCACCATCAACACGCTGACCCTGCTGGCGCTGGTTCTGGCTATCGGCCTGGTGGTGGACGATGCCATCGTGATGCTGGAAAACATCTTCCGGCACATTGAGGAGGGCATGGACCCGTTCTCGGCCGGCATCAAGGGCGCGCGTGAGATCGGCTTTGCCGTGGTCACCATGACGGCCACGCTGGTAGCCGTGTATGCGCCGCTGGCGTTTACGCCGGGCCGCACCGGGCGGCTCTTCGTGGAGTTTGCCCTGGCGCTTGCCGGTGCGGTGGTGGTGTCGGGCTTTGTGGCGCTGACGCTGACGCCCATGATGTGCACCCAACTGCTCAAGCACAATCCCAAGCCCAATCGTTTTGACCGGTTCATGGAGCGGGCGTTGACGTCGATTTCCGACCGTTACGGCTCGGTGCTGCGCTGGGTCGTCACCACACGTTACGTACCCGCGGCGGAGGAAGGCGCTGCCGGCCGGCCCTCGCTTGCCCAGCGGCTCAAGGGCATGGCCTTGCAGGCCCGCTGGCTTGTCATCGGCGTGATGGTGCTCAGTGCCCTGGCCATCGCGCTGGTGTTCCCGAGCATGAAGCAGGAGCTTTCGCCCATTGAAGACCGCGGGGTAATTCTGGCCAACGTCAATGCCCCTGACGGCGCCACGCTGGACTACACCAACCGCTATGCCAGGGCGCTGGAAAAAATGGGTGAACCCTTTCCCGAGTTCGACCGTATTTTTGCCAACGTGGGCAACCCGACGGTGGCGCAGGCCAGCGTGGTGTACCGCACAGTCGACTGGGACAAGCGTACGCGCTCCACCATCGACATGGCACGCGAGCTGCAGCCCAAATTCAACGCACTGCCCGGTGTTACCGCCTTTCCGATCACACCGCCGTCCCTCGGGCAGGGCTTTCGCGAACGGCCGCTCAATTTTGTGATCCAGACCTCCGACAGTTACCAGAACCTGAACACCGTGGTGCGCCAGATGCTGGAAGAGATCGCCAAAAACCCCGGCATCGTCTCGCCCGACGTAGACCTGCGGCTGAACAAGCCAGAGCTGCGCATTGAGGTGGAGCGGGACAAGGCGGCCGACCTCGGCGTCAGCATCCAGGTTGTCGCGAAGGCCATCGAGACCCTGCTGGGCGGGCGCAACGTGACGCGCTACAAGCGCGATGCCGAGCAGTACGACGTGATCGTGCAGACCGAAGCCAGCGGCCGCACCACGCCTGAAGACATCGACCGCATTTATGTGCGGGGCCGCAACGACGCGATGATTCCGCTGTCGGCACTGGTGAAGGTGCGTGAAAGCGTGTCACCTCGCGAGTTGAACCATTTCGGCCAGCGTCGCTCGGTGTCCATCACGGCCAGCCTTGCGGGCGACTATTCGCTGGGCGAAGCGCTCAAGTTCATGGACCAGACCGCCGCCAAGGTGCTCAAGACCGGCTACAGCACCGACCTGAACGGCACCTCGCGCGAGTTCAGAAACTCGCAGGGCGCCCTGGCCATTGTGTTTGTATTGGCACTGGTGTTTATTTTCCTGGTGCTGGCCGCACAGTTTGAAAGTTTTATCGATCCGCTGGTCATCATGCTGTCGGTGCCGCTGTCCATGATCGGGGCCTTGCTGGCACTCAAATGGTCGGGCGGCTCTCTCAATGTGTATTCCCAAATTGGTCTGATCACGCTGGTTGGCCTGATCACCAAGCACGGCATCCTGATTGTGGAGTTCACCAACCAGTTGCGCGGGCAGGGCATGGAAATGATCGACGCGCTGGTCAAGGCGTCATCGCAGCGCCTTCGCCCCATCATGATGACGACTGGTGCCATGGTGCTGGGAGCCTTGCCGCTGGCCCTGGCCAAGGGCGCGGGTGCCGAAAGCCGCACGCAGATCGGCTGGGTTATCGTGGGGGGCATGTCGCTGGGCACTTTGCTCACTGTGTTTGTGGTGCCCACCATGTACACGCTGTTTGCCCGCAAGGCGGTCCCAGGGGCCAACAAGGCCATTGCCAGGGAGCAACCCGATGAACACCTTGAACACCCGGAGTACGTGGCGAAATGATCATGAGGAACCGCGTGCCCCAGGCCGGGTCCCTGGCATGCTGATGAGAAAACCGGTTTGACCGCAAACCCAGCGGGCCGAATCCGTACAGTTGCTTCTTTTCTCCTGATTCCGTTCCTGCTTGCGCTGGCCCATACGGCTTCTGCGCAAGCCCAGGAAGCGCCTGGAACGGGCGCATATGGCGTGCAGTTCTTCTGTTCACCGTCCCAGCTGGAGCGGCTCGGCCCCCACATGTTCCGATATCTCCAGCAGCTCGGCATTCCAGCCCGCCTGGTTCAGGAAACTGTCGACAAGCCGCGGGGCACCATGACGTATTCCCTGCTGGGCTCAGGCGCGGCCGTGAGCACCCTGTTTTTGGCGCAACGCCCGGAGCTGGCGATCAAGGACGAGGTAGTGCTGGTGCCGGTGAGAAACAACAAGACACGCAAGCTCAAGACGGTTTCCAAAAAAGAAATCCTGTTGGCCCTTTTGCACCCGGGCCGATTGACCGAATTCAGGGGAAAGGCTTGCGATGTGCAGGCATTGGCCGACCATGTCGGGATTCGCCAGAACACCGTGATCTGGGCAGAGGTGCTGGAATGGGGCTGGCCAGAGGGTGGCCCTGCCAAGTGGAATGCCCGCTATTGGATCAATGGAACGCCCAAGCTTCGTACCCCTTTGCACAAAGCCCTCAATGACATGTTTTTTGAGCAGGGGAAATACGAGATAGGCTGCTACGCCGCGACCAAGGTGGTATTCGCCCAGGGTGCACTGGATTACTTCCGCCGCGTCAAGAAGGACGTGGGCAGGGCGCAAGGCGTGGAGCGGCGATTACTGGCCGATGGTGAGCCGCTGGTTGACCTGGAACCCGGCCGTATGTGGAGTTTTGAAACGGATTTTGATCCGCTGGAGCTTGAACGGCCAGGCAAGGTCTTGCGCATGGTGGGCGGTGTTGCCGCCGGCAACTTTGTCCCGGGCGATTGGGCTTATTTTCTGAACACCGACCAGCGCACCAGCCAGAAAACGGGGTATGAAGGCTCCAATGCCATCTATCTGGGCGGCAACCGGTTTGACGACTATTACAACGACAACGACCACCACTACACCTACGAGGAAAAACTCAGTGAGGTCTATCAGTGGCGTCATGATGTTTTCAGCCGGCAGCGCGATGCCGCAAAAATACAGCACCTGGCCGCGCATGACTACGAACGCCTGAACGCAACGCCGGAAAACGGCGGCTTGCTGATGAGCTTTCGGGTTGTGCCCTATTTTTTCGGCTACGAAGACCTACCCCCGTTAACGGGCACCCGGAACGACTAGGGTCTGCCAGCGCCGTGCATTCAAGGGATTTACAGGGCGCCCTCAAACATGAGGACGTCAACCGGGTCCCCTGCAGCGACATTGCCCTGCGCATGGTGAAGCACCATCAGGCCGTTGGCCTCGGCCATGGAGCGCAAGACGCCCGAGCCCTGGCTGCCGGTGGTCCGGACCTCCAGGGAGCCGTCGGGCGCGGTGGATACCCAGCCGCGCTGGTATTCGGTACGCCCCGGTTTCTTGCGAATGGGCTCCAGGCTGCGTGCCTTGAGCAACGGCGCCGGCGCGGCGCTGGCGCCCATCATCTGGAGCAGGGCGGGGCGCACAAAGGCCAGGAACGTCACCATCACCGCAACGGGATTGCCGGGCAAGCCAAAAAGGATGGCGCCGTTGGGGTTGGGATTTGGGTATGAGTGTGGGGTGCTATCTTTTTCATAGCTGCTTGCGCCTGTAACTATTGGGTTAGAGGTCGATTTCTCTATTGAAATCCGTCCCACGGCCATGGGCCGGCCTGGCCGCATCGCAATGCGCCAGAAAGCCACGTCGCCCAGCTTCTTCATCATGGCCTTGGTGAAGTCTGCTTCGCCCACGCTGACACCGCCGGAGGTGATGACAGCGTCGGCCTCGGTTGCCGCGCGTTTGAATGCGGCCTCCAGAAGCGCCGGCTCGTCACGCACCACGCCCATGTCGATGACCTCGCAGCCCAGCCGGCTGAGCATGCCGAAGACGGTGTAGCGGTTGCTGTCATACACCGCGCCTTCGCGCGGTGCTTCGCCCAGCGACAAAATCTCATCGCCAGTGGAGAAGTAGGCCACCCGCAGCGGCCGCCAGGTGGCCAGTGTTTTAAGGCCCAAAGAGGCTGCAAGCCCAAGGCGGGCGGGCGTAATACGCTCACCTTTTAATAGCGCCGGCCGGCCTTGCATGAGGTCCTCGCCGCGCAGCCGGCGGTTGTCGCCGGGCCGGAGCAAACCCGACGGGATGCTGATGCGCGAGCCCTGGCCATCCTGGTGCAGGGTGACAAACTCCTGCGGCACCACGGTGTCCAGGCCGGAGGGCATGATGGCGCCGGTCATGATCTTGACGCACTGGCCTGGCCCGGCGCTGCCTTGCCAGGCTTTGCCCGCCAGCGCTGTTCCGTCGGCCACCTGCAGCTCGAGCGCCTTGCCTGCAGCCAACTGCCCACCATCGAAGGCATAACCGTCCATAGCAGAGTTGTCGTGCGGCGGCACGTCAAACGGCGAAACCACATCCTGGGCCAGCACCCGCCCGAAAGCCTCCATCAAGGGCAACTCGAGCTGCTCCTGCACCGGCATAACCAGCCGCGACAGGAAGTCCAATACCTGGTCGGCAGACAGGGCCTGGGGGTCGTAGCCTTGCAGCTCCGCGGCAATCTGGTCGAGTGTTTTCACGGCTGGCGGGATTCCAGCTGGTGCAGCTCGGCCAGTGTGTTGGCGTTGAAGAAGCTGCGGCTGTCGTCGCCGGGTTTGTCAAACGGCACGATGGCTGTTTTGTGCTGCGCCGTCCAGGCGTCTATCTTGCGGCCGCCACTGTGGGTGAAGCGCACCAGGCTTTCCAGCATGTGGGTACCCATGAGGCAAAACACCGGTTGGGGCCTGAGCTGCCCATCTTCTTCGGGCGCCGCCGCCACGGCAAAGTCAGCACCGTCCTGCGCAAGTGCTTCGGCAAGCCGTGCCACCAGGTCGTCGGGAAACAGCGGGGTGTCGCAGGGCACAGTCAACAGGTAAGGGGTTTCACAACGCTCCAGGCCCGTCAGGAATCCTGCCAGCGGCCCGGCAAACTCGCCCAGCCCGGTACTGTCGGGCCACACCGGAACGCCGAATGATTCATAAGCGGACAGGTTGCGGTTGGCATTGATCATCACGTCACCGACCTGGGGCGACAGCCGCATCAGCGTGTGCAGGGCGAGAGGAACGCCGTTGAAGTTCTGCAGGCCTTTGTCGACCCCGCCCATGCGCGAACCACGGCCACCGGCGAGGATCACGCCGGTGATGGCTTCGGCGTGGATGGGCATGGTGTTGTGGTCGTGGGTTGTCAAATCAGCCGCCTATGTAGCTCATCTCAACGCGCTTGGCGTTGTTTGAATCGGGTGTGCTGGTGTCAGCGGGCATCGCAGCGCGCAACTCCGAATAGCGGTCATCGCGCCCTTGCCAGATATGGGCCACAGCCGCCGCGATCTGGTCGTCGCCGTAGCCGCCGCGCAGCAGGGCGCGCAAGTCCTGGCCCTGGCTGGCAAACAGGCATAAAAACAGCTTGCCCTCGGTCGATAGCCTTGCCCGGTTGCAGTCGCTGCAAAAAGCCTGGGTCACGCTGCTGATCACGCCAATCTCGCCAGCGCCATCGGCATAACGCCAGCGCTCGGCGGTCTCACCAGCGTAGTTGGGGTCTATGGCTACCAAGGGAAATTCGGCGTTGAGGCGTTCCACCACCTGGGCTGAAGGCAGGACCTCGTCCATGCGCCAGCCGTTGGTGGCGCCCACGTCCATGTATTCGATGAAGCGCAACACCGCCCCGCTGTGGCGGAAATGCCGGGCCATGGGTACGATCTCGGCGTCGTTGGTGCCGCGTTTGACCACCATGTTGACCTTGAGCGGCGCCAGGCCAACCTTTTGCGCCACTTCGATGCCCTTGAGCACGTCGGCTACCGGAAAGTCCACATCGTTCATGCGACGGAAGATGGTGTCGTCCAGCGCATCAAGGCTCACGGTGACGCGCTGCAGTCCAGCATCCTTGAGGGATTGGGCTTTTTTGGCGAGCAGCGAGGCGTTGGTGGTCAGCGTGATGTCCAGCGGCTTGCCCTGCGGCGTTTGCAGCTTCGCCAGCATTTCGATCAGTATCTCCAGGTGCTTGCGCAGCAGCGGCTCGCCGCCCGTCAGCCGGATTTTCTCGACCCCATGAGCCACAAAAATCTTCGCCAGGCGCGTGATTTCCTCAAAACTCAGCAGCGAGGTTTGCGGCAGGAAAGCGTAGTCCTTGTCGAATACCTCGCGCGGCATGCAGTAGCTGCAGCGGAAATTGCAGCGATCCGTCACGCTGATGCGCAAATCCCGCAGCGGCCGGCCCAGCGTGTCGCTCAGCAGGCCCGTCGGGGCAGACAACCGGGCAGGGATATGCGGTACGCGGCTTGCGTAGCGAATATCTGCCAGCGGAATGATTTTGTCGGTCGTCATCGTGAGGAGCCCAAAGGGAGAATTTACCCCATTGGCCCGGCTGGGGCACTAAAACCAGGCCTTATCCCCAAAGAGGGATTGGCTCACCCCCGTCCAGGCTCACTTCGTGTAGCCCGTTCCCCCCTCAAGGGGGCGGCGCCTGGGGCCGGCGAAGCCGAAAAATTGGCACACCCCTATCGGGCTCACTTCGTGTAGCCCTTTTCCCCTTGCAGGGGACGGTGCCTGCGGCCCGGCAAAGCCGGTTCCGCGGCACCCATTGGTGAAATACCTCGCACTGGTTACGCACAGAACTCTTAAACCCAGCATGAGCCGCGGGACTGGCTTTGCCGGGCCGCAGGCGGGCGGCCCCCTCGGGGGGCAGGGAGCTACACGAAGTGAGCGACCGTGGGGGCTCTACACACACCGGGCGCCGTCTACTTCCAGGCATACACCGCTGATGAAGTCCGCTTCGTCGCTGGCCAGGTAAAGCGCGGCATTGGCCACATCCAGCGCGGTCGAAAAACGTCCCAGCGGAATGCTCGCGCGAAACTTCGCCTTGCGTTCTTCATCCAGCGGGCCACCCGCGAATTCGGCCGAGAGGCCTGTGTCGGGGTTGAATACCGGGTTGATGCAATTAACCCGGATGTTATCGGGGCCGAGCTCGGCCGCCAGCGACTTGGAGGTCGTGATGACGGCCCCCTTGGAGCCGTTGTACCAGGTCAGGCCAGGACGGGGGCGTACCCCCGCCGTCGACGCAATGTTGATGAAACTGCCCCCGCCTTGCTCGCGAAATACCGGCGTGGCGTGGATGGTAGCCAGGTAAATGCTCTTGACGTTGATGGCGTAGCACTTGTCGAAATCGTCTTCGCTGACATCAAGTGCTGGCTGGTTGCGGTGCGTCCAGCCGGCGTTGCTGACCATCACGTCGAGCCGGCCGTAGCGCTGCACAGCGGCAGCCACCAGCGCCTTGACCTCGGCGGACTTTGTGACGTCGGCGGCAAAGAACGAAGCTGTGCCGCCGGCCTTGACGATGGCAGCGACGACTTTCTCGCCCAGCGCCACATTGATGTCGTTGACGATGACCCTGGCGCCCTCGGCCGCCAGCCGCCGCGCGATGCCTTCCCCGATACCGCCTCCGGAGCCGGTCACGATGATGGATTTGTCCTTGACCCGCATGATTTTGTCTTTCTCGTAAAGGTTGCTGCCGGCGCACGCTGCCGTACGGTGGCGTGCGGCTTCCATTGCTTATTGTTGCTGATCACGGTGGTGCGGGTTTTCCCTCTGTCTCTCTCGCTTGACGGGATTCGTGAAACATGAAGTTACATCTACAATGCGCTTTATAAAAGGGAGGGATTTCATGAGTTATCAATTTGCCCGCACCGGTGCGGGTGCAGCCTTGTGTGCGCTGGTGCTTTTCGCGGGGACAGCGCACGCGCAACAATCCAGCAAGAACCTGGCACCCGGATTCTCGGAACGCGCAGCGGCCTCGAAGCTGGTTGTCGTGCCCGCAGACCTCGAGCTCTTTTCCATCGGTGCCGGCGGCGTGCAGGAGCCCAGGGCCGACTGGACCATGGCTGCCCAGAAAAACGTCAAGTCCGGTCTGGCTTCGAGCAAGCTCAAGTTGGGTTCTGACGTGATCGGGCTTGAAGAAAAAGACATGGACGAACTCGCGGACATCAACTCCCTGCACGGAGCTGTCGCGCAATCTGTTTTTCTGCACCACATGATTGGTGGTGTACTCAAGCTGCCCACCAAGAACGATGCCCTGAACTGGTCACTCGGAGATGCCGTCAAGCCTCTCAAGGACAAGACGGGGGCTGATTACGCCCTGTTCATCTGGATGCGCGACAGCTATGCCAGCAGCGAGCGCAAGGCCGCGATGATCGCCATGGCTGTGCTGGGCGTTGGGATTGCCGGGGGCGCGCAGATTGGCTATGCCTCGCTGGTCGATTTGAATAACGGGCGGATTGTCTGGTTCAATGATTTGCGCCGGGCCTCAGGTGACCTGAGGGAACCTGAGCCAGCCAAAGAAACCATCGAAGCCCTTCTCAAGGGCTTTCCGGTCGCCAGATGATGGGCATGCCGGCTGGCGGGCGCCGCGCTTTTTTGCGGTCGGCCTGCAAGCACTGCGTGGGCATGGGCGCCCTGTTGCCAGGCCTGTCAGCCTTTGGCCAGGAGAACCCTGCGGCTGCCTCCATCCCGCCTTTGCCCGCAGAGCGCTTTGCCCGCCCCGCGCTGGAAACGGATGAGGGCGGCCTGTGGGGAATGATGGACCGCGAGGAAACGCGCCTGCGGCGCAGTCCATTTACCGTACGTGACCCGCAACTGAGCCAATATCTGCAAGACTTGGTATGCCGTCTTGCGGGAGACCACTGCCCCGATATTCGTGTGCATGTGGTGCGTACGCCGCTCTTCAATGCCAGCATGGCGCCGAACGGCATGATGCAGGTCTGGACCGGCTTGCTGCTGCGCGCGGAGAATGAGGCGCAACTCGCTGCGGTACTGGGCCATGAAATCGGCCACTACATCGAACGGCACACGCTGGAGCGCCTGCGGGACCTGAGAAGCCGGGCCGCCTTTGCCCAGTTCATCGGCATGTTCGGCCTTGTCGGCGCCATTGGCCAGCTTGGTGCGCTGGCCGGCGCTTTCGCTTTTTCCCGGGACCACGAGACGCGGGCTGATCGTCTGGGCATGCGCCTCATGACCCGGGCGGGTTACGACGGCAGGCAGGCTGCGCAAGTGTGGGACAACCTGCTGGGCGAACTCAAGATCACGGGCGGTGAAGACGTTGGCAAACGCAGTCCCATGATGGCGACGCATCCCCCGCTGGAGACGCGCCGTGATGATCTGCTCCGCCTGGCAGGCGACGGCGGCGGTAAAACGGGTGCAGCGGAATATCAGCAGGTTATGTCCCGGCACCGCTTCGGGTGGCTGCAGGATGAAATCCGGCGTGGCCAGTTTGAAGAAAGCCTGGTGCTGTTCAATCGCCTGCTGTCGCGCAATCCCGAAGATGGCCAGGCGCTGTATGCGCGGGGTGAGGTGTATCGGTTGCGGGCAGGCAAGGAAGATCTTCAGGAGTCCCTGAACGACCTGACACGCGTGACCGCTCTTGAACAGGCTCCGGCCGAGGCTTTCAGGGCGCTCGGCCTGGTGCAAAAGCAGCGGACCGACACCGCCTCGGCCGTACAGGCCTTCGAAAAATACCTCACCGTCGCGCCTGAGGCAGCGGATGCGGGTCTTATTAAAAATTACATTGCGGAACTTAAACCATGAAAAAACTCCTGATCCTTCTTGCCTTCGCTTTCCTGTCGGGCTGCATGTCCATCACCAAGGTTGAAGGTGAGCAACTGGTCAATAACCGGCTGGCCGTCAAGGTGACCGACGCCTGGAACAAGGTTTCCCCTCCCGGCACCAAGCAGCCTTTTGACATGTGGACCCAGGAGGGGCTGACGCTTGACCATTTGCGCCTGTGGGCGGCCATCAAGCCAGGCCAGGCACTGCTGGTCAGGCCTGCAGGCAGTGTGCCGGCCGGGCAGAAGGCCGCCCGTGTTCCAACCTATCAGGCAGGTATGCCACTTGACCAACTGGTCAATCTTTTCGAAATCATGTATTCGGCCGACGGTTCCATCGTCAGCATGACCAAGGTTGAGCCCTCGGTATTTGCAGGTGAAAAAGGTGCGCGGTTTGAATTCGCCGTGACGAGAAAGGGTGATGACGTGCAGCTCAACGGTGTCGGCTGGATCAGCCAGCGAAACGGTGAATTATTTGCCGCCACTTTCCTCGCCCCCAAGCTTTCATTCTTCCCGCGGCTTTTGCCAAAAGCTGAAAGCGTTGTGAAGACGGCGCAAATCAAAGGCTGACAGCGCAGAGCCGCCATGGTGGCGGCTTGCAGGTGGGTCGTGAACCTGGCTGGGTGCCGCGGCTCAGCTCAGGTTAACCATGCCGTATGGCCACTGTTTTCAGCGTGGTGAAGCCATGCAAGGCCTCAAAGCCTTTTTCACGGCCGTAGCCCGATGACTTCACGCCGCCGAAAGGTAATTCCACACCACCGCCGGCGCCGTAGTTGTTGATGAACACCTGGCCGCTTTTGACTCGTTTGGCCATGCGGAACTGGCGTGCCCCATCGCGCGTCCAGATGCCGGCGACCAGGCCGAACTGCGTGGCATTGGCAAGTTCCACTGCGTGATCCTCGTTTTTGAAGCTCATCGCGCACAGCACCGGGCCAAACACTTCCTCCTGCGCCAGCCGGTGCATCACCGGCACGTCGCGCAGCAGGGTGGGGGCCTGGTAAAACCCGGTGTCGGGCGCCTCGTCGACGATCTGGCCCTGAGCCACCATGGGAATGTTGGCAACCTGCGCATCGCTTAAAAAGTCCCACACGCGCTGCTGCTGGTTTTGCCGGATCAACGGGCCGACGTCCAGGTCCATGGCGGCGGGGCCGACGCGCAGGTTTTCAAAGGCTTCGCCCAAGCGCAGCAGCAGGGGTTCGTAAATCGCCTGCTCCACCAGCAGACGCGAACCGGCCGAGCAGGTTTGCCCGGCGTTTTGCACGATGGCGTTGATGATGGCCGGGATGGCGGCATCCAGGTCGGCATCGGCAAACACGATTTGCGGACTTTTACCGCCCAGCTCCAGCGTAACGGGGCAATGGCGCTCGGCCGCCACCTGCTGGATCAGCGTGCCCACCGTGGGGCTGCCGGTAAAGCTGATGTGGTCTATGCCCTTGTGGCGGGCCAGCGCGTCGCCGACCTCATGGCCGTAGCCGGTCACGATGTTGATGGCGCCGGCCGGAAAACCCACTTCGGCCGCGAGTTGCGCCACGCGAATCAATGACAGACAGGCATCCTCTGCCGGCTTGACCACGCAGACGTTGCCTGCGGCCAGCGCGCCGCCCACGCTGCGGCCGAAGATCTGCATCGGGTAATTCCACGGAATCACATGGCCGGTGACGCCGTGTGGCTCGCGCCAGGTCATCACGCTGTAGCCGTCCAGGTAGGGAATGGTGTCGCCGTGCAGCTTGTCGCAGGCGCCGGCGTAAAACTCGAAATAGCGCACCAGGGCCGCCGCGTCGGCGCGTGCCTGTTTGGTGGGCTTGCCGCAGTCGCGCTGCTCGATCATGGCCAGTTCTTCGGCATGCTCGGCTACCTTGGCGGAAAGCCGCATCAGCAGCCGCCCGCGCTCGGCGGCGCTGAAGCGGCCCCACACCAGTTCCAGACATTCCCGGGCGCTCTTCACGGCAGTGTCAATGTCGTGCGCGTTGCTGCGCTGGATCTCGTCAAACACCTGCCCGTCGGACGGGTCGATCATCGGGATGGTTTTGCCTGAAGAAGATGCGACGGAGGTGTTGGCGATGTAGTTGAGCTGCATGGCGCTATTGTGCTGAATTTGCCCCTGGCCGGAGGTTACCTCCTCCCACGGGCAGAAATGGGCCATGAGGGCAGGCCGGTCCGCGAGGTAACGCTCCCCAAAACCGTGCGTTTGTCACAGCCTCAGCGTTGTGTCCCGGCCAATTTACAAATCCTTTGCTGCGCCAGGATTGGCATTTATGTAGGATTGAACCTACACATGCACCTTGCCAATTCCTGCAGGGAACGGTGCTCATGTTACGCAGCGGCCCGGCCGTATTGGCGTGACGACAGCGGCAGGCAGCCGGCAACTGCGGGTCCACATTTTTGACGCATACCGCGATGACTGATCCCACCAAAAGCCCAGCCGATGTCCCACCCGGCGACGACGCGCCCACCACCAGCCTGCTGGCCTGGTTCAAAGCCTTTGTGGCCCGTTTGCGCGACTGGTTGTCGATCCAGGCCTTTGGCATGAAGTTCGCCGTTCTGGCCGTGGCATTGATGATTCCGGCAAGTGCTTATTACGCCTGGTCGACCCTGGAGCGGCAGGAAAAAATGGCGCTGGAAGTCAAGGCCATGGCCGCGTCGGGGCCGGGAGTTGAAGCGGCCTGGACTTACAACACCGCATTGCCGGTCGTCTTCGGAAGCGGGTCGGTCCTGAGCTTCCTCGAAGCCCATCCGGTCACGCGCATCACCATCATTTACCGGCCAATTTTGTGGACCGTTTCCGAGCGTTTTGTGCTGATTGAATCGGAGGGCAGGCAGTACGCCTATTACCCCTCGGACTTGGAAACCAAGATACTGGCCGACAAAGCCGTCACAGCGCCCTGGGGCGGCAAGCTCACCTTCGTGCCCCGGGGCGCGCTTGATGATGCGAGCAAGGACATGCTGGCGCGCCTTGAGCAACGTTTCGGTGACGCACGTCCGCAATCCGAACAGGATGCCTGGAAAGGCGGTGCCAGCGCGCTGGTATCAGCGACCTTGACGCTGGGGCTCATCGCCTTCCTCTGGTACCAGACAGGCGGGCAGCGCAAATCCCTCAAGTTCATTTCCCCGGGGCAGATCAGCGGCGACTTGGCGGACCTCGTCGGCATGGACGACATCAAGGCCGAGGTTGCGCAAATCCGCGACCAATATGAGCGCCGCCTCGAGTACGCCGCTTATGGCGTGAACAAGCCTTTCAACGTGATGTTCAGCGGCCCTGCGGGTACCGGCAAAACCAAGCTGGCCAGCTACCTCGCCAAAGAGCTGAACCTGCCGATTCTTTTCCATTCAGCTGCCAACCTTGAAACTGGCTATGTGGCCGGCGGCTCGAACACCTTGTCGCGCATCCTGGCGCTGGCCAAGCGGCGTAAACGCTGCATCGTCTTTCTTGATGAAGCGCAGGACCTTTTCATGCGGCGCGGCGGCAACCGCAAATATGACGACGATACGCAGAACATGTTGCTGGCCATCCTGGACGGTGTGCGGACCAAATCGGATACTGAAATCATCTGGATCGTGGCGTCCAACTTTAATTCGGCCAACCTGCAGATGGACGAGGCCATGCTGCGCCGCTTCCAGATGAAGGTCGACTTCCGCATGCCCAACCAGCAGGAGCGCCTGGCCATCACCGGCCACTACCTGCGCCAGCGTGCCGACAAGGTGCTGCCCGACATGGACCTGCGCCATTTTGTCGAACTGACGGAAGGCTGCAGCCCGGCAGACCTCGAAACCATGGTCAACCAGGCCGGCATCATCGCGGTGCAGGCGGGCCAGATGATAGGCGCGCATACCCTGATGCAGGCCGCCGAGCGTGTGCTGGTGGGCAATGTCAACGACAACACCACCAAAGAGCGCGAGCGTGACCGGCGCATCATCGCCGTGCATGAGTGGGGCCACTTCCTGATGGATTTCCAGCACCGGCGCAAGCTGGCCGGCGACAACTGGAACGCGCTGCTGGCCGACATGACCACCATCAAAATTTCATTGAAGGCCAACCCCCGCAACAATGCCCTCGGCTTTGTACTGCACAAGCAGGACAGCAACCTGCTGCAGACCAAGGGTGACATGGAGCATGAGGTGAGGGTGCTGCTGGGCGGCATGGCGAACGAGGAGATCTTCTTCGGCGAAGACGGAACCACGGGCGGCGCCCACAATGACATCACCCGTGTCACGCGGCTGCTGCACCATGCGGTGGCTGAAATGGGTATGTACCGCAAGACCCGGCTGAATTACGCCGCGCTCCTCAAGGACGGCGGCACGGCACCGCCGGACGAGGAAACCCGCAGCATCATGGAAGCCCAGAGCGAGCGGCTTTACAGTGAAACCAAGGCCACGCTGGCGCAGTACACCGCCTTGACGGAGTATCTGACCGGCTGCCTGATGAATGCCGGAGAGATGACACTGAGCGAAGCACTCCGCGAAATCAGGTACTTTGAAAGCCTGACTGCCGCACCGGATCTGGCGCTGCCTGGGCCGGGTTCCAGCCAGTGGATGCCAGCCTGAGTCAACGAACCTTTGCAGCTTCGTCCTCACCGCCCAAAGAAAAAGCCCTGCAATGCAGGGCTTTTTGCATGGGCCGGAGCGGTCTAGCGTGACGCTGGTGCGGCCGGCGTTGGGGTAGCCGCTGCATTGGGCGCCTGCGTGGGCGCGGGGGCCGGCATGGCGGGTGCAGTCGGTGTGGCGGCCGGTGCACTCATGGCAGCGGGCGCGGCCATGGGTGCTGCCGGGGCCGCCGCGGCTTCACCGCCGTGGAACTTCATCACCAGCGGCACGATCAGCAGCGCCACGATGTTGATGATCTTGATCAGCGGGTTCACGGCCGGGCCGGCTGTGTCCTTGTAGGGGTCGCCCACGGTGTCGCCGGTCACTGCGGCCTTGTGTGCCTCGGAACCCTTGCCGCCGTGATGGCCGTCTTCAATGTACTTCTTGGCGTTGTCCCAGGCGCCGCCGCCGGTGCACATCGAGATGGCAACGAAGAGGCCGGTGACGATGGTTCCCATCAGCAGACCACCCAGTGCCTGGGGACCGAGCGCCAGGCCGACCACGATGGGTACGACCACGGGCAGCAGCGAGGGGATCATCATTTCCTTGATGGCGGCTGTGGTCAGCATGTCCACGGCGGTGTCGTACTCGGGCTTGCCCGTGCCGTCCATGATGCCCTTGATGTCGCGGAACTGGCGGCGCACTTCAACTACCACGGCGCCGGCTGCGCGGCCCACGGCTTCCATCGCCATGGCGCCGAACAGGTAGGGAATCAGGCCACCGATAAAGAGGCCGACGATGACCTTGGGATTGCTCAAGTCGAAGCTGATCACGTTGCCGTAGGCTTCCAGCTTGTGTGTGTAGTCGGCAAACAGCACCAGCGCGGCCAGGCCGGCGGAGCCGATGGCATAGCCCTTGGTCACGGCCTTGGTGGTGTTTCCCACGGCGTCCAGCGGGTCGGTAACGGCCCGCACCTCGGGGGGCATGTCGGCCATCTCGGCGATGCCGCCGGCGTTGTCGGTGATGGGGCCGTAGGCGTCCAGTGCGACCACGATGCCCGCCATGCTCAGCATGGAGGTGGCGGCAATCGCAATGCCGTACAGGCCCGCCAGCGAATACGCCGTCAGGATGGCGATACAGACAAAAATCACCGGCCATGCGGTCGAGCGCATGGAGACGCCCAGGCCGGCAATGATGTTGGTGCCGTGGCCGGTGGTGGAGGCCTGTGCAATGTGCTGCACCGGCTTGTACTGCGTGCCGGTGTAGTACTCGGTAACCCAGCACAGCGCACCGGTCAGGATCAGGCCGACCGCGCAGGCACCGAAGAGGCGTATCTGCGTGCCGCTTGCCGTGACGGCGTTGTCGGGCATCAACCACATCGTGACGAAGTAGAAAGCGATCAGCGACAGTACGCCAGCAATCGCCAGACCCTTGTACAGGGCCGGCATCACGTTCTTCATGCCGGGAGAGGCCTTGACGAAGAAGCAGCCGATGATGGAGGCGATGATGGACACGCCGCCCAGCGCCAGCGGGTAGACCGCGGCAGTGGCGCCCGCGCCTGAGAGCAGCAGGGCGCCCAGCACCATGGTGGCGATCAGCGTGACCGCGTAGGTTTCAAACAGGTCGGCGGCCATGCCGGCGCAGTCACCCACGTTGTCGCCCACGTTGTCGGCAATCACGGCGGGGTTGCGCGGGTCGTCTTCGGGAATACCTGCTTCGACCTTGCCCACCAGGTCGGCACCGACGTCGGCGCCCTTGGTGAAGATGCCGCCGCCCAGCCGGGCGAAGATGGAAATCAGCGACGAGCCGAAAGCAAAACCAATCAGCGGATTGAGCAGGTTGGCCAGCTTGAGGTCGGGTGTGTAGTTGCCATTGCCCACCAGGAACCAGTAAAAGCCGGTCACGCCCAGAAGGCCCAGGCCCACGACCAGCATGCCCGTGATGGCGCCGCCGCGAAAGGCGACGTCAAGCGCGGGGCCAATGCCTTTGGTGGCGGCTTGGGCGGTGCGCACATTGGCGCGAACCGACACGTTCATGCCGATAAAGCCGCAAGCGCCTGACAGCACTGCGCCGACGACGAAGCCGATGGCGGTTTTTCCGTCAAGGAAAAAGCCGATCAGTACGGTGAGGACGACGCCCACCATGGCGATGGTTTTGTATTGCCGTGCCAGGTAGGCGGCGGCGCCGGTCTGGATGGCGGCTGCAATTTCCTGCATGCGGGCATTGCCGGCATCCTGGGAAAGAATCCAGCTGCGAGCCCAGATGCCGTAACCCACGGCGACCAGCCCGCAGACGAGCGCAAGAATAAGCGCTGAGTTGCCTGTCATAGAAATCTCCTACGTTGTTTTTCGCTTGGAGGGGGTTTCAACGCTAGCAAATGGTGTCTTGACCCCCGCTGCGTTGCTTCCTCGTTGCTTGGTCTACGTAGAGACAAGACGATTGGCCAACTCGCGCAATTTACAGTGAAAACATGACAACTTTAAGAACCGTAAGGTGTGAATCAGTAAAATGAGGGTAAATACCGAGCAGTTGGCCTGTGCCACGGCTGCGCAGGTAGCCCATGTGTTTTAAGAATCTTCTTTTCTCCTTTCTTCCCTTCCTTTCTTCTTCCTTCCATAAAGAACTCAAGCGACCATGTCCCTCGATAAAGTTTCCCCCGGCAAAAACGTTCCCGAATCCTTCAACGTCATCATCGAGATCCCGATGAATGCCGACCCGGTGAAATACGAGGTGGACAAGGAGTCCGGCGCGATTTTTGTGGACCGCTTCATGAGCACGTCCATGCACTACCCGACCAATTACGGTTACGTGCCCAAGACCATCAGCGGCGACGGCGACCCGGTCGACGTGCTGGTGATCACCCCGGTGCCCCTGATTCCCGGGGTGGTGGTGACCTGCCGCGCCATCGGCATCCTGAAGATGACCGACGAAGCCGGTGAAGACGGCAAGGTGCTGGCGGTGCCCATCGACAAGAAATGCTCGCTCTACACCCAGTGGCAAAAACCTGAAGACATGAACCCGCTGCGCCTGAAGACGATTGCGCACTTCTTCGAGCACTACAAAGACCTGGAAGAAGGCAAATGGGTCAAGGTGCTGGGCTGGGAAGGCCCGGACGCGGCCAAAAAAGAGATCACGGATGGCATTGCCAACTATGCAAAGGCCGGCAAGGCTTGAGACCCGGGCGCCAAGCCTGAAAATTTAAGCGTTTTAGTGCTGTAACTAGCACACGCCGTGCGCAAGCAGCTATAAAAAGTATAGCGGTGGCGATGAGGGAAACGTAAAAAGGCGCGTGCAGCGTGGTCTGCAGGCGCTTTTTTTATGCTTGGGTGAGACGGTGTGCGCCGCCGCCCGGCGCCACGTTGAAGCCTTACGCTTTTCGCGCAGGGTCCGGGAACACCAGGCCGTGCAGCTTGCCCTTGTCCTCGCGCGAAAACGGCTTCCATTGGCCTTCCGGCTGTGCCAGGCGGTCGGCCACGGCCCACCAGGCGCTGGGGTTCACGCCCATGCCGATATGGCTGGCCAGCACTTCGATGTTTTCGGTCTGCGGATGAGTGGCACTGGCTGCCTGGATGCTGGCCTGCCAGGCGACCACGCCGTCGCTGCGCGAATAAATGCTGGTGGTCGGCACAGGCGGGGCGGCCGGCAGATCGTAGCTTTCGGATTCGCGCTCGACGTTGCGGCCGCTGGTGAGTTCATAGATGCGCCAGGCGTTGGTGGCCTTGTGCGAGCCCGCGAAGGGCGTGCCCAGCGTGATCACGCCGCGCACCATGTGCGGCAGCTCCTTGGCCAGTTCGCGCGCATACACGCCGCCCAGGCTCCAGCCGATCAGGCTGACCTTGCGGCCTGTGGCGTCGAAGGTGCGAGCGAGGCTGTCGCGGGCTTCTTCCAGCACGCCGGCGCGCGGGCCGAAGTTAAAGCCCTGTTCCCAGCCCCAGGGCCTGTAATTGAGCGACTGCAGGTATTGGCGCAGCGGCACCGTGGTGGCGTCATTGGCCGACAGGCCCGGAAACACCATCACCGCATGGCCGTCGCCACGTGGCGCGCGGGCCAGCAAGGGCCAGGCGGGAAGCAATGCGCCGAATTCCCAGAATGCACGCAACTCAAGCGCCAGCAACCACGCGCTGGGCGGAACATCGTGCGGGGACGTTTCTGCTTGATCTTGAGGGGAGGATGAAGACGGATTTCGCCTGGATGACGGGCTTGCCATGGCTTGAAGCATTGATTGTCTTGTTGGAGTTCTGACTAGGGTCTGATAGCGCTGTTTTTGCAAGATGCGTTGCGAGTCAAAAAGGCCATGAGCAAGGCGCAAAACGCAGGCGGGGTGAACCCCGTCAAGGCTTTGCAACGCCGCGCAGGGCCTTTTTGATCGCAACCCGTAGGGAACGGGGTAAAAAAGGCGCCACTCGGCGTTGCGCTCCTAGCTCAGACGCCCGGTCTGAGCGTCGTCGCGCGCCTTGATTGGCGCCTTTTTTACCCCGTTCGCATTTGCAAAAACAGCGCTATTAGACCCTAAGAGTATGGAGGCGCTTACAGGTTTTTACAGAGGGAGGCACCTCTAACTTGAGCGCTTCGCCGTGGTTTTCGTCGCGTTCGTGACAGCGGCTTTGCGGGTTTTTACCGGGGCGGCCTTCACTGCGGTTTTAACTGAGACCTTTTTTGCCCCCTTTTTCGGCGCGGGCGCCGTGGCGGCGGGTGCAACAGGCGCCGTGCTCACCATCAAGGCTTGGGCCTGAGTGAAGGCCTCCTCGATTGCTTTCGCCAAATCCTTCGCATGCGGCAGCGCCTTCTTGTCGGCAACGATGCCGAAATCCACATGGCCGGCGTAAGTCTGGATGGTGATGTTGAGCGCCAGCCCATGCATGACGATGGACAGCGGGTGGAAGGTCAGGAACTTCGCGCCGGCCAGGTACAGCGGCACCGGCGGGCCCGGCACGTTGGAAATCGCCAGGTTGGCTACCATGGGCAGGCGGCTGGCGATGCCGCTTTTGCCGTAGGCGTTCAGCGCCATTTTGGCCGCGCCGCCCACCAGCCACGGCGCCAGCAGCGAAGGGTAGTCGGTCGGCAGCAGGCCCTTCAGGCTTTGCATCGATGTTTTTACCTTGGCGGTCGATGCCATGATGGCGTTCATGCGCTTGAGCGGGTGCGCCAGCTGCGTGCCCAGCTCCACCAGGCTCATGCTCACCTGGTTGCCCAGGTTGCTGGCGTCGGTGGCGCCGGCTTCGCGCAGTGACACCGGCATGGCCGCCACCAGCGATTTTTTCGGCAGGCTGTGGTGCTGCGTGAGGTAGCTGCGCAGCGCTGTTGAGCAGATCCACAACACCACGTCATTGAATGAGCCGCCCACCGCCTTGCCCATGGCCTTGCATTCAGCCAGCGGCAGGGTGGCCGTCACAAAGACACGATCCGTGGTGATGCCGGTATTGAATGGTGTTTGTGGCGCCAGCTTCATCGGCATTTTGGGCTTGATGCCCGTGGCCGAACTGGTGGTGGATTGTTTTGCCAGCGTGCTGCCAAAAGTGCTGGCCGCGGACGGCAGTGCCTTGGCGAGCTTGGCCAATTGGCCCAGCGAACTCGAAAACACCGAACCGATCATCTTGCCCAGCTTCAGGTCGGCCTCGGTTTTGCGGCGGCGGGCAGGGTCGGGCGGTGGCACCTCGCGCGGTACCGGGCTGAAGTCGAGCAGGGCATTGGCCAGCATCACGCCGCCCTTGCCGTCCAGCGCCGCATGGTGAATCTTCGAGAAAAACCCAGCCACCACCTTGCCGCCTTGCGATGCGGGCAGCTGGATGCGGTCAAAAATATAAAACTCCCAGAGCGGGAAATTGCGGTCAATGACCTCGCTGTGCAGTTGCGCGCACAGCTTGTGCACCTCGGCCAGCGTCATGGGCGTCGCCCGTTTTTTGGCGGAGTCCGCGCGGCGGATGTGAAAGTCGATATCCACCTCGTCGGCATCCACCCACAGCGGGTGGCCCAGATCCAGCGGCATGAACACCAGCTTGCGGCTGAATACCGGCGCCAGGTGCATGCGTTTGGCGATGTGCGCTTTGACCGCCTTGTGAAAGCTGCCCTTGAAGCCCTGCGGCAGTTCGCACAGGTTGAGCGAGCCCACATGCATGGGCATCTCGGGGGTTTCAAGGTAAAGAAAGGTCGCGTCCAGGCCGGTGAGGGATTTCATTGTTGTTGTCTCCGTGAGGGAGACATTAACCGAGCAGGACGGGTTGCGGCACTAGGGTTTGCCGTAGCCGCCGCTGTCACGCCAAGCTCAGCGCGCGGCCGTGATTGCGTTCAAGCTTCGCAGTCGCCGAGCATTCCCTGTTCGTCGTCGTTGAGCCCGGCTACCGGCGTCGCCTTGGCCAGCGCCATCCATACGCCCAGCGGCAGCTGCTGGCGCGTGCGCCGCGGCGCGGCCCTGGCAACGGCCAGGCGCGCGTTGTCCAGCACCATCACACCGCATTCCAGCGGCACCTCGCTGGCATCGCCGATCGGCCGGCCCTTGGCGTCGCAACCGAGCACATACCAGCACTCGCCGCCCAGGTCGAGGTAGGCGGCGCGTTTTTCGGGGCGGCGCAGGTCGCCCAGCAGGTCGGAGCGGTGCACCTTGATCTCGTGCACGATCGGTTCGACATATTCCTGCACGGTGGTGTTGCGGATGGAAAACACGTCGGGCCGGGCGATGCACCAGCGAGCCTTGCCGCCTTCTTCTTCGGGCGGCAGCTGGGCACGCAAACCCAGGCCGCGCCAGGTGATGCGGCCGGCACGCACCATTTCGCAGGCCACCTGTTCGACCAGTGCCTCGTGCTTTGAAAGCGCCGAGCGGTTGCGCACGAGCACGGTGGCCAGGTAGGCCACGCCGGCATCGGTCACGCGCAGGGTTTCGTGGCCTGCAGGGCCGGCCACGCGCTGCAGCATGCCGGTGGCCAGCAGTTCGATCTCCAGCAGGTCCTGGCAGGGCCAGCCGGCGGAGCGGTAGACCTCACGCAGGCGCCGGGCATGCGGACGGCCCAGCAGGGGCGCAGGGTCGGCAGTCTGCGTTTCGGGGTTTTCGGGTGTAGCAGTCACGAGAGCATTCATGGGGAAATAGCGGTTTGAGCCGGCGGCAAGGTGGCCGCCGGCGCCTTGAAAACCGTTCGAAAACAGGCGTGAAAGACAGAGCTTAAATCAAGCTGTGGCTTAAGGGAAATGAACCGTTGGCGCAATACTGGCGGACGCAAGCAGCTATCAATACGATAGCGTTACGGCGTTTCCGCGTTCACCGCAGGCGGCGGTGGTTGCCCTGCGAAGCGGGCCGCCGGCCAAGCGGCCCAGGGGGTCAAAGCGGGAGGATCTCGAAGCGCGCGTTGTCCAGGTTGTCGCCCAGCGGCCGCATCGCCGCCAGAATCGCGTCGGTCTCGGCGTGTTGCCAGAGCGCGATGACCTGTTCTTCTGCCTCTGAGGCGTTCTCCAGCGGCAGGCCTTCGTGCAGTGTTTGCGTCAGCATGTAGGCCTGAAGCGAAGGCAGTACATATTCGGGGCCGCCCAAGGCGAATTCAAGTGCCATGCGAAAACGCAGTTCGGCCGCTGCGCGCTCGTCGGCGGTCAGGGTTGGGCATTCGACGAGGTTGACGGTGTACGTACGTTCGTTGGCGCGGTTTTTGTTGCTCATGGAAATTCCTTTGAACGGGCTTTATAGCAAATAACGCTTGCCCGTGTGATGACAGGTATGACGGGGTTGCAGGTATGGGTGGGAGCGCGGCCAGTGCGTGTTTTGCACAGAATATTTATGGAAAAAGTCCATGAAACCCAATATGGGTAAGCGCAAGCAGCTATGAAAAACGTAGCGCCTGCGGCTAATGCAAGCCAGTGCTTAAGCCGAAGTGCGTGGCGCAGCTTGCCTGAAAGGGCTGCGGCGTTCCAGGTCTTCCATGTAGTTGTCGATGCCGGCGCCTTCGCGCGCCAGGAAGCGCTCGACCGCATCGGCAAACGAAGGATGCGCCAGCCAGTGAGCGCTGGTGGTTTTGACGGGCAGCAGGGCGCGGGCCATTTTGTGCTCGCCCTGCGCGCCGCCTTCGAAACGGTGGTAGCCGTGCTCAATGCACCACTGCAGCGGCTGGTAGTAGCAGGCTTCAAAGTGCAGGCAGTCGACGCGGGCGAGGGCGCCCCAGTAACGGCCGTACGCAACCAGGGACTGGTTTTCGGCACTTTCGTCGCCGTGATCCCTTTCAGGACGGGCACTGACGGCGATCAGGCTTGTCGCGACGGGCCGCCGCTGGCCGTCGGCGTTGTGCTCCGCCACAAACAGCAGCCAGTTCTCCGGCATGGTGTCCTGCATGCGCTGGAAGAAGTCGCGGCTCAGGTAAGGCGCGTTGCCGTGCTCGTAATAAGTACGCTCGTAGCAGCGGTAGAAAAAATCCCAGTCGGCGTTGCTGATGTCCTTGCCCAGCGACCAGCGGAAAGTGATGCCCGCCTCGGCGACCTTGCGGCGCTCCTGGCGGATCTTTTTGCGTTTTTCCTGGCTGAGCGACGCCAGGAAGTCGTCGAAGTCGCGGAATCCCCGGGGCGGCAAGGAACGTTCCGCCGACAGGCCGCCCTTAGGCGGAACAGCCCCCTCGGGGGGCAGCGAGGACACGCCAGTGCCGAGCGTGGGGGCACTGTTATCGGTCCAGTGGAACTGCACCGTATGACGCAGCATCAGCCCGGCATCTTCACAGGCCGTGACATCTTCGTCGGCGGTAAATAGCAGGTGCAGGGACGAAAGGTTTTCCTCGGTGCACCAGGCCACCAGGGCCTTGATCAGCAGGCTGCGTTCGTCGGCTGTGCGGGCCAGCAGGCGGGCGCCGGGTACGGGGGTGAACGGCACGGCGACCAATGCCTTGGGGTAGTACTCAAGCCCGTGCTGCTGGTAGGCATTGGCCCAGGCGTGGTCGAACACGTATTCGCCGTAGGAATGCTCCTTGAGGTAAAGCGCGCAGGCGCCTGCCAGTGCCTTGCCCTGCCAGAGGGTGACAAAGCGCGGCGTCCATCCGGTTTCGGGTGTGGCGCTGCCGCTTTCGTGCAGCGCGGCCAGGTATTCGTGGCGCATGAACGGGTTCGCGGGCTCGCCCGGGCTCTGCGCCGCCAGCAGGGCGTTCCACTCGGCCGCATTCACCTCCAGCGGTGAATTCAGCACGCGAATGACATAATCGTTTGAGTTCTTTTTCACGTGTTTTCGGGGTTCTACTTCAACATGCCACTCAAAATCTGCGTTGCCCAATTGAACTACTGCGTGGGTGATATGCCGGGTAATGCGCAAAAGATCATCGACGCAGCCCGCATAGCCTACGAGGGCGGCGCCCGGCTGCTGCTGACGCCCGAGCTGGCCATTTGCGGCTATGCGGCAGAAGACCTGTTTTTGCGCCCATCGTTCATCCAGGCCTGTGATGATGCCGTGAATCTGGTGGCCCGCGAGCTGGCCGGGTTAAAAGGCCTGACAGTGGTGGTGGGCACGCCCACCCACGGCGACAACGGCAAGGGCCTGCGCACCAAAAGTGTGGAAGTGCAGCAGCGCCACAATGCGGCCAGGGTGCTGCGCGAGGGCCGCGTCGTCGACACCTATGCCAAGCGCGAACTGCCGAATTACCAGGTGTTTGACGAACGCCGCTATTTCACGCCGGGGCAGGGCACTTGCGTCTTCCAGGCCGGGGAAGGTGATGACGCCGTCAGCGTCGGGCTGCTGATTTGCGAAGACGCCTGGTTTGAAGAGCCGGCACGCCTGGCCAAAGAAGCGGGTGCCGAGTTGCTGGCGGTCATCAATGCCTCGCCGTTTCACGTCGGCAAAGGCGGCGAACGTGAGCAGATGATGCAGGTCCGGGCCCAAGCCACCGGGTTGCCGCTGATTTATGCGCACCTGGTGGGGGGGCAGGACGAAATCGTTTTTGAAGGGGCGTCTTTTGCGCTGCAGGCCGATGGCGCCCTGGCCGGAAGGGCTGAAAGTTTCAAGGAAAATCTGTTTGTAATTCAGGCGGGACGATCGCAAGCAGCTATTAAATTAATAGCAAGCACGGTGCCTGAACGCAGCCACGAGGCGGACCTGTGGGACGCGCTGGTGCTGGGCGTGCGCGACTACCTCGGTAAAAACGGTTTTCCCGGTGCCATCCTGGGGCTGTCGGGCGGCATTGATTCGGCCCTGGTCTTGGCGATCGCGGTGGATGCGCTGGGCGCCGACAAGGTGCGCGCGGTGATGATGCCTTCGCCCTATACGGCAGACATCTCCTGGATTGATGCGCGCGAAATGGCTGAGCGCGTGAAGGTGCGCTACGACGAGATTTCCATCGTGCCGGAGTTCGAAGCCTTCAAGGCGTCGCTGGCTGGTGAGTTCAAGGGTCTGAAGGAAGACACCACCGAGGAAAACATCCAGGCGCGTATCCGCGGCGTGTTTTTGATGGCGCTGTCGAACAAGTTCGGCTCCATCGTGCTGACCACCGGCAACAAAAGCGAAATGGCGACCGGTTATTGCACGCTCTACGGCGACATGGCCGGCGGCTTTGCGGTCATCAAGGACCTGCTGAAGACCACGGTGTTTCGCCTGGCGCGCTGGCGCAACGAAAACGACCCGTACGGCACGGGCAGCAACCCGATTCCCGAGCGCATCATCACGCGGCCGCCCAGCGCCGAGCTGCGGCCCGACCAGACCGACCAGGACAGCCTGCCGCCCTACGAGGTGCTGGACGCCATCCTGGAGCGCTACATGGAGAACGACCAGGGCGTGGACGCCATCGCCGCTGCCGGGTTTGACCGCGCGATGGTCGTGCGCGTGGCCCAACTGATCCGCATCAACGAGTACAAACGCCGCCAGGCGCCCGTGGGTATCAGGGTCACCCACAGGAGCTTTGGCAAGGATTGGCGCTATCCTATTACCAGCAAATTTCGGCAATAGGGCCCCCACGCTCCCCACTGCGTGTGGTTCGCTGCCCCCCGAGGGGGCCGCTGCGCCTGCGGCCCGGCAAAGCCGGTTCCGCGGCCCCTGCTGGGTTTGGGAGAGGATGCCCTATGCTGACGATATTTAGAACGAATGGAGATATTCAGTGAAACAAATTACCGCCGTCCTCAAGCCTTTCAAACTCGAAGAAGTCCGCGAGGCCTTGGCCGAATGCGGCGTAACCGGTCTGACTGTCACTGAAGTCAAGGGCTTTGGCCGCCAGAAGGGGCACACCGAGCTGTACCGTGGCGCCGAGTATGTCGTCGATTTTCTGCCGAAGGTCAAGGTCGAAGTCGTGGTGAAAACCGAAGACGTGGAACGCTGCGTGGATGCCATCGTGCGTGCTGCGCGCACCGGCAAGATCGGCGACGGCAAGATTTTCATCACCAGCGTCGAGCGGGTGGTGCGCATCCGCACCGGGGAAGAAGACGAAGCGGCGGTGTAGATAGGCCCCCACGGTCGCTCACTGCGTGTAGCTTCCTGCCCCCCGAGGGGGCCGCTGCGCCTGCGGCCCGGCAAAGCCGGTTCCGCGGCCCCTGCTGGCCTGAAGAAAAGTCCCTGCGACCGGTGTCAGATTTGGTCGAGGCGGGTGTTGCCTGGCGTCATGCCGGCTGCCTGTACCAGCGTTTCAAGCAGTGATTCCGCGTCGCTGCTGGTGCGGATCAGGTCCATCAGCCAGTCATTCATGAAGCCGGTTTTCACCGAAGAGGCCAGGAACGCCAGCAGGGCGTCGTAGTAGCCGTTCATGTTGAGCAGGCCGACCGGTTTGTCGTGGTAGCCAAGCTGGCGCCAGGTCCATACCTCAAAAAACTCCTCCAGCGTACCGATGCCGCCAGGCAATGCCAGGAACGCATCGGCATGCTCGGCCATCAGGTATTTGCGCTCATGCATGTTTTCCACGATGTGCAGCTCGGTGCATCCGGTGTGGGCCCATTCTTTCTCTACCAGTGCCTTGGGGATGATTCCCACAACACGCCCGCCGGCCGCCAGCGCAGCGTCGGCCATGATGCCCATCAGGCCGTTGCGGCCGCCGCCGTAGACCAGTTGCCCGCCGCGCTTGCCTATCCAGGTGCCGACGAAGGCGGCAATGGCGGCGAATTCGGGCTGGTTGCCGGGACGGGATCCGCAATAAACGCAGAGGGAAAAAGCAGGTTTGGAGGCGGGTTTGGAGATATCGGTCACTTTATTGATGCTTGCATTCATGCGGCAAATCGCTGGAACAGCGCCAGGGCCCATGTACCGGCGCACAACAGCAGGCTGAGCAGGACGGCGGCGCTGCCCATGTCCTTCGCGCGCTTGGAAAGGTCATGCCATTCGGGGCCGATGCGGTCGATGGCGGTTTCAATGCCCGTGTTGAGAAGTTCCACGATCATGATGAGGATGACCGTGCCGGCCAGGAGCACCGTTTCGACCCAACTGCGGCCCAGCCAGAAAGCGGCGGGGATCAGCACAATCGATGCGATCGCTTCCTGGCGAAAAGCGGTTTCGTGCCAGCCTGCGCGCAGGCCGGCAACGGAATAGCCCGTGGCGTGCCAGACGCGGCTCAGGCCCTTGCGGTGTTTTTGGGGGTTGACGGGCTCATTGGAGCCCACTCGGGAGGTGGCGCCAGCAGGAGCGACATCAGCATCAGATGGCGGCGCTGGCACAGACATGGGAAACGGAACTTGTTCTGACATGGTGCCATTGTCGCGCAGCTTTATGGCACATTGATGTTAGGGCTGATGGGGCGCAGTACTGGCGATACCGGCCTTGTTTTTGGCCTTGCGCCCGGGTTTTTCGGGTGCGACCCAGGTGATGAGCCGCGTGCCTGCCCAGGCGTCGTGCCAAAACTGTTTTTGCGGATGAAAGCGCGCCAGGATGGCCCAGATGGCGACCCATCCCAGCGTCAGTACAGCGCCTTCCCGTCCTGGCAGCGCCATTGCCCAGCTCACGGCCAGGGGTGGCAGAAACCAGAGCCAGCTCAGCGCATAACGCAGCAGGGCGCGTTTCTGGGTGACGGGTTCACCGTTGACGTCGACTACGCGGATGTTCCAGGTTTTCATGGCCAGGGTCTGACCTTTGGCCCAGAACCAGACGAAATAAATACCGAAAATCACAAACACGAACGCCTGCAGGGCATGGCGATTGTCCAGGGCATTTCGGGTCTGGCTCAATGTGCTGAAAAGGTAACCGGCCAGAAAAACCACGCCGAACATCAGCATGCCTTCGTACATCCAGCAGGCCATGCGGCGGGGAATGGACGGAATGGGGAGGGTGTCTGTGACTGTCAAAGATGTCGCGATAAAGGTTGGCCACAGTGAACGGCAGCAGGCATGGGCCAAGCCCAGCCGCTGCGGGTAGCGTTTAGCGTTGGGGCGTAGCGCTTGTTGCGGCACCGCTTGCGGACGGCGCGGCGGGCGTAGCAGCTGAGGCAGGTTGCAAAGCAGTGATTTTAGGGCCAGGTTTGCTGGCTGCCTTGACCGGATGCGGTGTCACGGGCGCCAGCTTTTGCGGCGCCACTGGTTTCACCGCTGTTGCCGCTCCGGTAGGCTTTGGACTGGCCTTGGCGGCCAGCTTCTGCTTTTCTTCGGGGCTGAGGGCCTGGTAGGTCTCCCACTTGGCTTTTTTCTCTTCAGGCGTGAGCTGCTTGGAGAGTTCCTTGGTCTTGCCGAAGTTCAGCCGGGCTTGCGCACGCTGCTGGGGGCTCAAGGTGACCCATTCATTCATGCGGCTGTGCAGGTTAGCCTGCCCTTCCGGTGCGAGTGAGGGGTAATTTTTGGAGATTTCCAGCCATTTGCGCTTTTGCGCCTCGCTGACGGTATCCCAGCTTGAAGCCAGCGGTTTGAGCGCCTGCTGCTGCATGGGCGTGAGTTCGGCCCAGGTCGGTTTGGCCACGACGGGCTTGGCAGGAACGGCAGGCGGCTTCACAGCTGCGCTGGCTGGGGCTACGGGTTTAGGCGCCTGTGCAAGGCCCAGAATGGGCCAGGCCAGCAGGGTAGCCGTCACAAGCCCGAACGACAGCCATTGCAGCCTCAACCGCATTGAGCGGCCATCGACCGATGGGGCGCGTCGGGAGATTGCGCGCGGGATCATTGGGCCGTGGGGACTTGGCGTGTGGTTTTGAGGTACTGGACAAAACCCGGATCGGCAAAAGCAGCGGGCGGGAGTTCGTCCGTAAGCAACGCCACATCGACTTCTGCCAGTTCCTGGGCGCGGTTATCGTTCTGGATCGAATTGATGGCCAGCAGGCCGACAACCAGTGCAACAAGGGGAAGGACCGAACCAATCCGTGCCCACCAGCTCAGGCCGTCATCAGATCCCCATGACAGGGCGGCACTTGTGCCAACGCCGACGACGCTGGTGGCGGTTTGTGTTTTGGCGGCTTTACGTTTTGAAACAGCTTGGGCGCGTGCGGCGCGCAGGCGCTCGGAAATGTCGTAAGGCAGGTCTGCAGCTCCTGCGGACAGGTAGGACGCGGTCTTCAGGCCAAAGCGGTCCTGCAGGATTTCGGCTCTTTTTTGTAGTGAGTTAGTCATAGTTTTATACCTTTGGCACTCAGGGCTTTGCTGAGGGCGTGAACTGCACGGGAACAATGTGTTTTGACACTGCCCTCCGAACAGCCCATGGCGGCTGCTGTTTCAGCGACATCCATTTCCTCCCAGTAACGCATCAGAAAGGCTTCCCGTTGACGGCCCGGCAATTCCTTTACCTGCAGTTCGATCTCATGCAATATTTGCGCCCGCTCAGTAGCATCCTGGGCGCTCTCTGTACCCTCTGAGTTGGTAAGGCTCTCTAAAGTTTCCAGAAGATCGAAATCTCCGTCTTCTCCCTGCGATTCAAAGTCGCTCATGTTGGAGAAAAGCGCGTTCCGGGTCTTGCGGCGGCGGAACCAGTCCAGCGTGGTGTTGGCCAGGATGCGCTGGAACAGCATGGGTAGCTCGGCCGCAGGCTTGTCGCCGTAGTGCTGGGCCAGCTTCATCATGCTGTCCTGAACGATGTCAAGGGCCGCTTCTTCATCCCGCACGTGGTAGATGCTGCGCTTGAAAGCCCGTTTTTCAACGCTTTTCAGGAAATCCGAGAGTTCTTGTTCAGTTGCCAACGGTGTGGGGTTCCGGTTCGTCCAGCGCTGCACAGGGTGGTGGTCTGCGGGTACTCGCAGGGCCGATGCCGATAAGGCATGTGTCCAAGGATACAGCTGGAAAATTATCGCATCCCGGCCGGTCCCGGCTGCGATTTTTCACCGCGTGCAGCCATTGCGCAACGCGAAATGTCATAATACGGCCTGCAATTCAAAAGGCAAACGGGTCATGACTCGGCGGTTTATGTTTCCGCTCATGGTTTTGGCCTCAAGTCTCGACGCTGCTTCACAAGAGTGGGCGAAGAGGCACCCAAGGTATTTCGTTAGAGAAATTCACAAAGGTTCATCATGGAAATCTCCAAAGCGGAAATCGCTTCCGCGGCAGCTGCGTCTGCACAAACAAATTCTCAAGAACTCCGCGGCGCGGAAATCCTCATGAAGTCCCTTCAGGCTGAAGGCGTCAAATACATGTGGGGTTATCCGGGCGGTGCAGTCCTGCATATCTACGACGCCGTCTACAAACAGGACTCGATCCAGCATATCCTGGTGCGTCATGAGCAGGCCGCTGTGCACGCAGCCGACGGCTATGCTCGCGCCACAGGCGAGGTGGGCGTGGCGCTGGTCACTTCCGGCCCGGGCGTGACCAACGCCGTGACCGGCATTGCCACCGCCTACATGGACAGCATCCCGATGGTCATCATCACGGGACAGGTTCCTACCCACGCCATCGGGCTGGATGCCTTCCAGGAATGCGACACCGTCGGTATCACCCGGCCCATCGTGAAGCACAACTTCCTGGTCAAGGATGCGCGGCACATGGCCGAAACCCTGAAAAAGGCGTTTCATATCGCCCGCAGCGGCCGGCCCGGCCCTGTGGTCGTTGATATCCCCAAGGACGTGTCCTTCAACAAGGTGCCTTACAACGGCTATCCGCAAACCGTTGAGATGCGCTCTTACAACCCGGTGCGCAAAGGCCATGGCGGGCAGATCCGCAAGGCCCTGCAATTGCTGCTGGCGGCCAAACGGCCCTATATCTACACCGGCGGCGGCGTGTTGCTCAGCAATGCCTCGCAAGAACTGCGCACGCTGGTCGACATGCTGGGCTACCCCTGCACCAACACCTTGATGGGCTTGGGCGCCTATCCGGCCAGCGACAAAAAATTCCTCGGCATGCTGGGTATGCACGGCACCATAGAAGCCAACAACGCGATGCAGCATTGCGACGTGTTGCTGGCGGTAGGTGCGCGTTTTGATGACCGCGTGATTGGCAACCCCAAGCATTTCGCGCAGAACGAACGCAAGATCATCCACATCGACATCGATCCTTCCAGCATTTCGAAGCGCGTGAAGGTCGACATTCCAATCGTGGGCGACGTGAAGGATGTACTGACCGAACTGATTGCCATGATCAAGGAATCCGGCCTCAAGCCTGACGCGAACGCGCTGGGCGGTTGGTGGGACACGATTGAAGGCTGGCGCAAACGCGACTGCATGAAGTACAGCATGGGCAAAGGCGACGTCATCAAGCCCCAGCATGTAGTCGAAACGCTCTGGAAGCTGACCAAAGACGCGGATACCTACATCACGTCGGACGTGGGGCAGCACCAGATGTGGGCCGCGCAGTACTACAAGTTCGACGAGCCGCGCCGCTGGATCAATTCAGGCGGCCTGGGCACCATGGGCGTCGGTATTCCCTATGCCATGGGCATCAAGCTGGCCAAGCCCGACTCGGAAGTGTTCTGCATCACGGGCGAAGGCTCGGTGCAGATGTGCATCCAGGAGCTTTCCACCTGCCTGCAGTACAACACCCCGATCAAGATTGTCTCGCTCAACAACCGTTACCTGGGCATGGTGCGCCAGTGGCAGGAAATTGACTATGAAGGCCGCTACAGCAGCAGCTACATGGACGCGCTGCCCAATTTCGTGAAGCTGGCCGAAGCCTATGGTCACGTCGGCATGCTGATCGAAAAACCGCAGGACGTGGAGCCGGCGCTTCGCGAAGCCCGCAAGCTCAAGGACCGCACGGTGTTCATGGACTTCCGCACGGACCCGACCGAAAACGTGTTCCCGATGGTACAGGCCGGCAAGGGCATTACCGAAATGCTGCTGGGGTCGGAAGACCTCTAGGCCCCACGCCAACCACACCCATTCATTCACCGTCACCTGACGAATCTATTGTCTGCCGAGCCTGCGCATTACCGTGCGCAGGGGAGGGCAGCGAAAAGAGGAATCTTCTTATGAAACACATCATTGCAGTTTTGCTGGAAAACGAGCCGGGCGCTCTTTCCCGCGTGGTCGGCCTGTTCTCGGCGCGCGGCTACAACATCGAAAGCCTGACCGTCGCCCCGACGGAGGACCCGAGCCTGTCGCGCATGACGATACAGACCACCGGTTCCGACGACGTCATCGAACAAATCACCAAGCACCTGAATCGCCTGATCGAAGTGGTCAAGGTTGTCGACCTGACCGAAGGCTCCTACACCGAGCGTGAACTCATGATGGTCAAGGTGCGCGCGGTCGGCAAGGAGCGCGAAGAGATGAAGCGCATGGCTGATATATTCCGCG
Source organism: Polaromonas sp. P3_A5 (assembly GCF_056403055.1). NCBI lineage: Bacteria > Pseudomonadati > Pseudomonadota > Betaproteobacteria > Burkholderiales > Comamonadaceae > Polaromonas > Polaromonas sp. P3_A5. Next base: position 2,374,593 of record NZ_JBFUGF010000001.1, on the reverse strand, counting down.
GGCGAATCATCGACGTGACGGAGAAAAGCTACACCATCGAGCTGACTGGGGACCAGTCCAAGAACGATGCGTTTCTGGAAGCCATAGACCGCAGCGCGATCCTTGAGACGGTGCGAACCGGCTCCAGCGGCATCGGCCGTGGAGAGCGGATTTTGCGGGTTTGATTTAAGTCGTCCGTGCGCGCGTTTCGACAGGCTCAACGCGAACGGATTTTGAGTGGCGATATGCGTTTACCGTTCGCCCTGAGCCTGTCGAAGGGCATTTTCGCCAATACCTATTCTGGAGAGAAACATGAAAGTTTTTTACGACAAAGATTGTGATTTGAGCCTGATCAAGGGCAAAACAGTCGCCATCATCGGCTACGGTAGCCAGGGCCACGCGCACGCGCAAAACCTGAACGACAGCGGCGTGAAAGTGGTCGTCGGCCTGCGCAAGGGCGGCGCTTCTTGGCCCAAGGTCGAAAAGGCCGGCCTGAAGGTCGCTGAAGTCGCGGACGCGGTCAAGGCCGCTGACGTGGTCATGATCCTCCTGCCCGATGAACAGATCGGCGCGGTTTACAAGAACGACGTGGCTCCCCACATCAAGCAGGGTGCTTCCCTGGTGTTTGCCCACGGCTTCAACGTGCACTACGGCGCCGTGATTCCGCGCGCCGACCTTGACGTCTGGATGGTCGCCCCCAAGGCACCCGGCCACACGGTGCGCAATACCTACGCCCAGGGTGGCGGTGTGCCTCACCTGGTCGCAGTGCACCAGGACAAGTCCGGCAAGGCCCGCGACCTGGCCCTGAGCTATGCCATGGCCAATGGCGGCGGCAAAGCCGGCATCATTGAAACCAACTTCCGCGAAGAAACCGAAACCGACCTGTTCGGCGAACAGGCCGTTCTGTGCGGCGGCACCGTTGAGCTGATCAAGGCCGGCTTCGAAACACTGGTGGAAGCCGGCTACGCCCCCGAAATGGCCTACTTCGAATGCCTGCACGAGCTCAAGTTGATCGTTGACCTGATCTATGAAGGCGGCATCGCCAACATGAACTACTCGATCTCGAACAACGCAGAATATGGCGAATACGTGACAGGCCCGAACATCGTGACCTCGGCCACGAAAGACGCGATGCGCAAGTGCCTGAAAGACATCCAGACGGGTGAATATGCCAAGAGCTTCCTGCTGGAAAACCAGGCCGGCGCGCCAACCCTGCTGAGCCGCCGCCGCCTGAATTCCGAGCACCAGATCGAAATCGTGGGCGAAAAGCTGCGCGCCATGATGCCTTGGATCGCGAAAAACAAGCTGGTCGACCAGACCCGCAACTGATCCAAGCCCGTCAGGGCTTTGTCCTGCAAAAAGCCGCGCAAAGGTCCTGCGCGGCTTTTTTTCTGACCAGGGCAGACTGGATGGGATGAGGTGAAGGTTTCTGCCGGGGCCGATCTTGGTATCCTTGGCGGCTTGAGTCGACGGCTTATTCCTTCAAGGAGGCCCGGCTTCTGGATGGCATCTACAGATGCTATGAATTTGATAGCTGTTTGCGCGCACCAGTTGTGCCTCAGGAGTGTTTTTATGCATGATGGTGAAGATTCGGCGTTCCCTACCGAAGCGGTGGTGATACGCAAGCGACGCAAGGGCATTTACATATTGCCCAATTTATTCACGCTGGCCGCCCTGTTTGGCGGCTTTTACGCCATCGTCATGGCTATGAACGGGCGCTTCGACCAGGCCGCCATCGGTGTGTTTTGCGCCATGATTCTCGACAGCCTGGACGGCCGCGTCGCCCGGATGACCAACACGCAAAGCGCTTTCGGCGAGCAGATGGATTCGCTCTCGGACATGGTGTCTTTCGGCGCCGCACCGGCGTTGATCGCCTACGTCTGGGCCTTGACCAGCCTGGGGCGCTGGGGCTGGATAGGCGCCTTTGTTTACTGCGCCTGCGCGGCGTTGCGTCTGGCTCGCTTCAATGTGAACACGGCCGTGGTTGACAAACGTTTCTTCCAGGGTCTGCCGTCGCCCGCCGCGGCGGCATTGGTGGCCGGCTTTATCTGGCTGATGACCGATGCGGGAGTCAGTGGACTGGAAGTGCGCTGGGTGACCTTCGGCCTCACGCTCTATGCGGGCCTCACTATGGTCACGAATGTGCCGTTCTACAGCTTCAAGGACGTGCAAATGAAGCGCAGCGTGCCTTTCGCGGCCATTGTGTTGATTGCGCTTGGGATCGCCGTTATCAATATCCATCCACCGACCGTGATGTTCGGCCTGTTTGTGCTGTACGGTTTTTCGGGCTACGTGCTGTACGGCTGGCGTAAGGCCAAGGGCCAGCAGACCAGCGTGATCTCGACGTCCACCGACGAACCCGACGAGCGCGGCCTTCACAAATAATTGTGGTACATTGACCGTATGAAACAAATTTCGCTAGCACTACTGCTATCTGCCAACGGGCGGAGACGGTAGCGCACGCGTACACCTGATTCAACGGCCCGTTTGCACCAGCAACGGGCCGTTTTTCTTTGGGTTGCTGGTTTTTTGTAATCTTTGGGGTTGACGAGATGACCATGTTGAAAACACCTTCCAGCAAATACCAATCCTTCGCGCCAGTTCGACTGGCCGACCGCACTTGGCCCGACGCCGTGCTGACGCAAGCGCCCATCTGGTGCAGCGTGGACCTGCGGGATGGCAACCAGGCGTTGATCGAGCCAATGGATATTTCCCGCAAGCTCAGGATGTTCCACACCCTGGTGAAAATCGGCTTCAAGGAAATCGAGGTGGGCTTTCCATCCGCGTCCCAGATTGAATTCGACTTTCTCCGCCAGCTCATCGACGGGAATTTGATTCCCGATGATGTCACCATCCAGGTGCTGACCCAGGCGCGCGAGCCGTTGATCCGCCGCACTTTCGAGTCGCTCAAGGGCGCCAAAAAAGCCATCGTCCACCTCTACAACGCCACCGCGCCGGTCATGCGCCGCGTGGTGCTGGGCATGAATGAGGACGAGATTGTCCAGCTCGCGACCGACAATGCGCGGCTCTTCCAGCAACTGGCTGCGGCGCAGCCTGAAACGCAATGGACGTTCCAGTACTCACCCGAGATGTGGTCGGGCACCGAGCTGGCGTTTTCCAAGCGCGTTGTCGATGCCGTGACCGAGGTCTGGCAGCCGACGCCCGAGCGCAAATGCATCATCAACCTGCCGTCCACGGTGGAGCATTCCACGCCGAATATTTTTGCCGACATGATGGAGTGGATGCACCGCAACCTGGCTCGGCGCGACGCCATCGTGATCTCGGTTCATCCCCACAACGATCGCGGCACAGGCACCGCGGCCGGCGAGCTGGCCTTGATGGCGGGCGCCGACCGGATTGAAGGCTGTCTCTTCGGCAACGGCGAGCGCACCGGCAATGTGGACCTGGTGAATATCGCGCTCAATCTCTACACGCAAGGCGTGTCGCCCGGACTGGATTTCTCTGAAATCGACGAGATACGCCGCACAGTGGAGCACTGCAACCAGTTGCCCGTGCATCCCCGCCATCCTTATGCAGGCGATCTGGTCTACACCTCTTTCTCGGGCTCCCACCAGGACGCCATCAAGAAAGCCTTTGCCGCACGCAAAGAAGGCGATATATGGGACATGCCCTACCTGCCCATCGATCCCAAGGACCTGGGCCGCAGCTACGAGGCCGTGATCCGCGTCAACAGTCAGTCAGGCAAGGGCGGCATCGCCTACCTGCTGGAAAGCGAGTTCGGCCTCGAGCTCCCGCGCCGATTGCAGATCGAGTTCAGCCAGGTGGTGCAATCGGTGATGGATGCGACCGGCAAGGAGTTGACCGGCAAAGACATCTTTGCGCTGTTTGAGAAGGAATACGGCGTACAGACCGTAGCCGCACCGCAGCGTCTGGTGATTGAGGAAACCGGAAAAGCCGGCGGCGAGTCCTTCCACATCAAGGCCGAGGTTCAGCTTGGCGGCAGACGTCACGCCGTTGAGGGCACAGGCACCGGGCCCATTGATGCCTTCGTGGCCGGCCTGGCTGCGGCGACAGGCCACACGGTTCGCGTGCTGGACTACCACGAGCACGCCATCGGGGCGGGGGCGAGCGCGCAGGCCGTGGCCTACCTTGAGTTGCGCATCAACGACCAGACGCTTTTCGGCGTCGGCATGGATGGCAACATTGTCTCGGCATCGCTCAAGGCCATTGTTTCCGGCCTGCAGCGCAGCAAGGCCGGCCAGACCGTCGGCGAGGCTACCATTAGCGGTTAACCCGGTTCAAGACCTTTCAAAAAAAAGAGCGCCCAACGCATCAGGAATCCCACCATGACCGACAAACTCATTATTTTTGACACTACCTTGCGCGACGGCGAGCAATCGCCCGGCGCCTCCATGACCAAGGACGAAAAGCTGCGGATTGCCCGCCAGCTGGAGCGCCTGAAGGTCGATGTGATAGAGGCCGGGTTTGCCGCCAGTTCCAATGGTGATTTCGAATGCGTGAAGGCTATTGCGGAGGTGGTGAGGGACTCCACCATCTGCTCGCTGGCACGCGCCAACGACAGGGATATTTCACGCGCCGCCGAGGCCCTGAAGCCCGCGGCCTCGGGACGTTTGCACCTGTTTCTGGCGACCAGCGCCCTGCACATGGAGAAAAAGCTGCGCATGACACCCGATCAGGTATTCGAGCAGGCCAAGCTCTCCGTGCGCTTTGCCAAAAACCTGATGGGTGATATCGAGTTCAGTCCTGAGGACGGTTATCGTTCAGATCCGGACTTCCTGTGCCGTGTGCTGGAGGCCGTGATCAAGGAAGGCGCGACCACTATCAACGTGCCGGACACCGTGGGCTACGCCATCCCCGAGCTCTACGGCAATTTCATCAAAAATTTGCGCGAACGCATACCCAACAGCGACAAGGCTGTCTGGTCCGTGCACTGTCATAACGACCTGGGCATGGCCGTGGCCAACTCTCTGGCCGGTGTGAAGATTGGCGGCGCGCGGCAGGTGGAATGCACCATCAACGGACTCGGTGAGCGTGCCGGAAATTGCTCGCTCGAAGAAGTGGTCATGGCTGTGAAGACCCGCAAAGATTACTTTGGCCTCGAACTCGGTATAGACACGCAGCACATCCTGGCCGCCAGCCGCATGGTGAGCCAAACCACGGGCTTCGTGGTGCAACCGAACAAGGCCGTGGTCGGCGCCAATGCGTTTGCGCATGCCTCGGGCATCCACCAGGACGGCGTGCTCAAGGCGCGCGACACCTATGAAATCATGCGCGCCGAAGACGTGGGCTGGAGCGCCAACAAGATCGTGCTGGGCAAGCTGAGTGGACGCAATGCGTTCAAACAGCGCCTGCTGGAGTTGGGCGTGGCCATGGAAAGCGAAGCGGACATCAACAATGCCTTCGCAAAATTCAAGGAGCTCGCAGACCGCAAGAGCGAGATCTTTGACGAAGACATCCTGGCGCTGGCGAGCGATGAAAGCGCTTCCCACGACAACGAGCAGTACGGCTTTGTGTCCCTGTCGCAGCACAGCGAAACCGGCGAACGCCCCCAGGCCAGCGTCGTGTTCACTGTGGCCGGCAAGGAAGTCAAAGGCGAATCCGACGGCAACGGCCCTGTTGATGCCTCCCTCAAAGCCATCGAGTCACACGTCAAAAGCGGTGCGGAAATGGTGCTTTACTCCGTGAACGCCATCAGCGGGTCGACGGAAAGCCAGGGAGAAGTCACGGTGCGCTTGCAGAACAGCGGGCGGGTGGTGAATGGTGTGGGCGCCGACCCCGACATTGTGGTGGCATCGGCAAAAGCCTATTTGAGCGCGTTGAACAAGCTCCAAAGTAAAGCTGACCGCGTGGCGGCACAGGGATGATGTAACAATTCGGAAAATAAAATCCTTTGTATTCAATGACTTAGCGTTGAATCTGGGTGCAGATGGGGCTTCAGGCGTTAAAAACGTCACAAAGTGATTGTATTTTTAGGAAAGTCGCGCAAGTTTTTGATATTGCGTGACTTTTTCTATTTGTATACACTCCAGCCATCCCATTCATTGCAATCCACGCAGGCAAGACCATCATGTCTCATCAGATTTTCAATCGCGCATTAAAAATCGTTGGATTCATGGCCCTGATCGCCGCCTTTGCAGTGCCAGCCGCGAATGCGGCAACCGCCAAAAAAACCATTGTCAAAAAGCAGCACGCCTCGTCCAAGGCGTCGGCTTCCCAAAAAGTTATTTCCACACGCAAGAGCGTACGTTTTGTTGCAGGTACAAAACGCAGAAGCATCATCCGCGTGTCCATTCCGGCCAAACCATCCTTCGGTCAGATTGCCGGTTTGCACGGCTCGCAAGATCCCCTTGAACTGAAGTCCAGCGTTGCGCTGGTGATCGACCAGGACACACGTGAAGTGCTGTTCAGCAAGAACGATCATGCTGTGTTGCCGATCGCATCCCTCACCAAATTGATGACCGGCGTCATCGTCAGCGGCGCCAAGCTGCCCATGGATGAGCTCATCACGATCACGCAGGACGACGTGGACACCGAAAAGGGAAGCAGTTCACGCCTGAAGGTCGGCACCACGCTCACGCGTGGTGAACTGCTCCACCTGGCCCTGATGTCCAGCGAGAACCGCGCTGCGCACGCCTTGGGCCGTACCTATCCCGGTGGCATGGGCACGTTTGTCAGCCTGATGAACGCCAAGGCCAAAATGCTGGGCATGACGGACACCAGCTATGTAGAACCCACCGGCCTTTCCAGCCGCAATCAGTCCAGTGCGCAGGATCTGGCGACGCTGGTCAACGCTGCACATGGCGACCCGATGCTGCGCGAGCTCTCCACGTCGACGGGTTATCAAGTCGCTGTCGGCACCCGCACGCTGCAGTACAACAATACAAATCGCCTGGTGAAGAATCCCGACTGGGATATCGGCCTGCAAAAAACCGGCTACATCTCTGAGGCCGGCCAGTGCCTGGTCATGCAGACCAAAATCGCGGGCCGCAAACTGATCATGGTGTTTCTGGATTCCGCCGGCAAGCTGAGCCGCTTGGGTGATGCCGAACGTGTACGCCGCTGGGTGGAGTCGAATCCGGTGGCCGAACCCAAGGTGAATGTCAGCACTTCCATCAAGCAGGTGAACGGCTGAGCATTCCCGAGGTGCGCAGCCTGCTATTGTATTGATAGCTGCTTGCGCCCGACCTGATTGGGCTGCAGCCTATTTTTACTTGGGTTTGTAGCCCAGTGCGGCTGAAATCTCATTCGCAGTCGCCTGCAGCTTGGGCAGCCAGTGTTCGTCCAGCCGGTCGGCCGGGGCCGAAATCGACAAGCCCGCTACCAGCTGGTTCTGGTCATCGTAAATACCTGCAGCCATGCAGCGCACTCCCAACTCCAGTTCTTCGTTGTCGCGTGCGATGCCGTATTGGCGCGCTTTGGAAAGCTCGCGTTCCAGAATTGGCAGCTGCGTGATGCTGTTGCGTGTCTGCCCCGGCAGGCCGGTGCGCGTCGCGTAGGTCCGCAGGCGCTGCGGGTCGTCAAACGCGAGGAACAGTTTGCCCACAGACGTCAAATGCAGCGGCGCACGACCCCCGATGGCCCGTACCACCTGCATGCCGGAGCGTTCACTGTAGGCTCGCTCCACGTACACGATTTCATCGCCCTGGCGCATGCTCAGGTTGACCGGTTGCTGTGTGAGCTTGTGCAACTCGCGCATGGGCAGCAGCGCAGCGTCGCGGACGTCCAGACGGGCCTTGACGAGGTTGCCCAGCTCCAGCAGTCGCATGCCCAGCCGGTAGCTGCCCGCTGCGGGGCGATCCACAAAACGACCCGTGGCCAGATCGTTCAGGATGCGATGTGCGGTAGAGGGGTGGAGCCCCGACTTCTCGCTGATTTCCTTGAGCGAAAGCGCTTCCTCGCGGTTCGCCAGGATTTCGAGCAGCGTGAACATCCTTTCAATGACCTGAACGGTCGGCGTGGCGGGAAGGGCTGAGTCGGGCTTTTTCATTTGCAGGCTTTCTGCTGCAAATTTTACCCTGTGAAATCCCGATGCGCTGGATGGGGTGCCTGGTTGGCCTATGCCTATGCCTGGTCGGATGACCTGCCTGTATTTTCTACCGCAGGCTCTGCGGAAAGCACCCACTGCCCGTCGATCAGCACTTCGTTGGGCCTGAATCCGGCCTTGTAATTCATTTTTGGGCTTTCCGCGATCCAGTAGCCCAGGTACACATAGGGTAAATCGAGGCGCCGGGCCTGCTCGATCTGCCACAGCACGCTGTAGTTGCCGTAGCTTGCGCGGCCATCCGGCTCATAAAACGTATAGACCGCGGAAATGCCGTCTTCCAGCACATCAAGGATGGACACCATCTTCAGGGCGCCCGGTTCGCCGTCAGGCAGGCTTTCACGAAACTCAACCAGGCGCGAATTCACGCGGCTTTGCAGGAGAAACTGTGTGTACTGGTCAATGCTGTCATGGTCCATGCCGCCGCCTGCGTGGCGGCCGTTCTGGTAACGCAGGTAGAGCTGGTAGTGCTCCGGCATGAAGCAGAGCTTGAGGATGCGGGCCTGCAGCGTCTGGTGCCGCTTCCAGGCGCGGCGCTGGCTGCTGTTCGGGCTGAAGCTGCCAACAGGCACCCGTAGCGGGACGCAGGCCTGGCACCCATCACAGTAGGGGCGGTAGGTGAACATGCCGCTGCGCCGGAAGCCGTTGGTCACCAGGTCCGAATAAGCGTCGTTGTGGATGAGGTGGCTGGGTGTGGCAACCTGCGAGCGGGCCTGCTTGCCCGGCAGATAGCTGCACGGGTAGGGCGCCGTTGCGTAGAACTGCAAGGTTTGCAGTGGCAGGTCTTTGAGATGTGTCACGGTAGGTCCAGGGTTCCCTTCGTTCCCGTCGTCAGTATCTGATTCCAGTATACGGGCTCAAAGCGCCAGCCGGGTCCCGTTTTACCCACGCTTTGCCCGAGGTGGGCAACAAATTCCGCCCGGCTGATTTCCCCCGCGCCCAGGGACGCCAGGTGATGGGTATTTTGCTGGCAATCAATCATGGTGATGTGATGTTCACGGCAAAAAGCCACCAGTGCCGCCAGCGCGATTTTGGATGCATCGGTCTGGTGCGCAAACATCGATTCGCCAAACACCATGCGGCCCAGATTCACACAATACAGGCCACCCGCCAGCTCGCCGTCGATCCAGGTCTCCACGCTGTGCGCATGGCCTGCCTCATGAAGAGCGGTATAGGCCTGCACCATGTCAGGAACAATCCAGGTACCGGGTTGGCCGGAACGCGGCTTGCTGGCGCAGGCGTCGATGACGCGCTCAAAGGCGCTGTCGAACCTGATTTCGCAGCGAGGCTGTTCCTGAAAACGAACTACCGTTTTGCGCAGCGACCGGTGCAGCTTGAAGTGGCGAGTCTGCAGCACCATGCGAGGGTCAGGGCTCCACCAGAGCACGGGCTGGCCGAGGCTGTACCAGGGGAAAATGCCCTGCGAATACGCATGGACCAGGGTCGGCACATCCAGCGCTGCACCAGCCGCCAGCAAACCGGGTGCCGGGTCATGAGGTCCCCACGCGGTATCCAGCGAGGGAAAGTTTTCGCCGGCGGCAAGCCAGGGCACGGGGCGCGGGAGTTTACCCATGGTTTAAAAATGGACAGTCATAAAGCCATTAAAACAGTGGGCCGTGAAGGACATGCGCAAATGGTAGCCGAGCAGGCTACCGCGACATGGCCAACGCGTTGCCGAGATCAGTGATTCATAGAGATGCTATTGATTTGATAGCTGCTTGCGCATATCAAACAAGGGTCAGGGGCCAATAGGGCTTTGTGCTTTTTGCCCGTGCGGGGCCGGCCGCTCGCCATTCAGCAGAAACACGGCATTGGCAGAATGCCGCGAGCTCAAAAAGCCAGAAAATTGACGCTATAATCTAAGGCTGTATTCCTCAATAGCTCAGTTGGTAGAGCGCCGGACTGTTAATCCGTAGGTCCCTGGTTCGAGCCCAGGTTGAGGAGCCAATAAATTCAAGGGCCTGCACGCAAGTGCGGGCCTTTTGTCTTTTCAGGCGTTGGGAATGTAATTTCCAGCCTCGTGTTCTGCCGCGGGGTGATCAATCGCCGGGTAGGTACCTAGTACCATCGTGATCATGAAAATCCTCGGACACGCAAGCCAACGATCAGGACCGGATCAACTTTATCCACCTGCCCAGTTCAAAGTTGATCACTTCCGGACCATGGACAACATGCAAAGCTCCAACATCAAGCAGCGGATATTCGGCGCCTTCCTGATGCCTTTGCTATTTGTGTCAGCCAGTCATGCGCAAGTCTATAAGTGGATAGATGCGAAGGGGCAAACGCATTATTCTTCGCGAAAGGATGATGCCGGCGCGGCCAGGGCAGATGAAGTGAAGCTGCCGCCTCAGCCAGCACCCTCTCCAATAGCCAAACCTTCAGCCGAATACTTGCGTGGGCAAAACAAGCAAACGCCACCACGCCTGGTGCCGGAGAAGGAGGCTGACAGCCCGCCCACGCCAAAACCGCCCAAATCGCTCTCCGGGGGAAAAGAAGATGGCACCGATGCGTCACGCTGTGCGCTGGCTCGGGACGTCCTTAGCGGCGCTGTAAGGCACCGCAATGGGCAACCCACGGACAAATATGATCGTGACGTTGCCCAAAATGATGTCCGGGCATTTTGCCGCTAGTGGCACCACTGCTTAAATTTGCGCGTGTTCCTGAAGGCCACGGAAAACGAATGACCGCATCCATGACTGAAACCGTTTTCGACCACGAATACCCCCGCGTGCTGAGCATTGCAGGTTCCGACAGCGGCGGCGGGGCCGGCATCCAGGCTGACCTCAAGACCTTTGCCGCGCTGGGTTGCTACGGCATGACGGCCATCACCGCGCTGACGGCCCAGAACACGCGCGGCGTTCGCGCCATCCATGGCGTGCCGCCGCAGATGCTGCGCGACCAGATCGACGCTGTCATCGAAGACATAGGTACGGATGCGGTGAAGATCGGCATGCTGCACGCGCCCGACATCGTACAGACCGTGGCCGAGGCGATCGACCGGCATGCGTTGCAGAATGTGGTGCTGGACCCTGTCATGGTCGCCACCAGCGGCGCGGTGCTGATCGACAACCCGGCCATTGCGGTACTGGTGCGGGAGCTGTTTCCGCGTGCCATGGTGGTCACCCCAAATCTCGACGAAGCTTCGCTGTTGGTGGGCCGCCCGCTGGGCGATGAGCAGGCCATGCAGGCCGCCGCACAGGAGTTGCTGACGCAGGGCGCCCGCGCCGTGCTGCTCAAGGGCGGGCATTTGCCCGGCGATGTGGTCAGCGATTTACTGGCCACGCAAAGTGGCGAACTGCACTGGATGCGCGGGCCTCGCATTCCCAGCCCCAATACCCACGGCACCGGTTGCACGCTGTCGTCTGCGATTGCCGCGCACCTGGCGTTGGGGCACCCACTGCTGCAGGCCGTGCAGCTCGCACGTGCCTATGTGCGCGCGGCGCTGGAGGCCGGTGCGCGGGTGCGTACAGGTGCCGGTGGCGGACCGCTGAACCACGGCCACGCGCCCATCGCGATGCGGCTTAAGCTGCTGCGCTAGGGCTTGGATTTCCGGCGCGGGTGAGGCGTGCCAGCACAAAGGTCAGCACCAGTGTTGGCAAAGCCGCTCCCCAATCCGGCGCGAACTTGGCGCACAGGTGATAGCAGGCAATGCCCAGCACCCAGATCGCGACGGCGCTGGGGTTCACCTTGCGTTCGGCTACCAGCGAAGCGATATCGGCCGTGCCGGCCAGCCGTGCCAGGATCACGCCATACAAAGGTACAAACACCGAACTGAGCATCAGCAAAAAAGGCTCCAGGCTGTGCATGGGCAGCACCAGTGCCAGCGCGGTGCACAGCAGTGCCAGCCCCACGCCCCAGCGCCGCACGCTCCAGGCAGGTTTCAGGCTGTGGCCGGCTACCGAGCCCGAATAGAGATCGCCATACGCGTTGTCGACCTCGTCGATCAGGATCAGCCCCAGCGCGATCAGGCCGCCTTGCGCCAGCAGCAATGCGGCGACCAGGTCGGTGCTGGGTGCGGTGATGGCGACCAGCACGCCCAGCGCATAGCACCAGATATTGGCGACGGCGTAGCCCATCCAGGTGCCGCGCAGCGCGGCTTTGCCATCGCGTCCATGGCGCGCGAAATCGGCCACGAGGGGTAACCACGACACCGGCATTGCGATCACCAGGTCGAGTGCGGACAGCGTGCTCATGCCGCCTTCGCCTGGCCGCATCCACAGCGCGCTCAGGCCCTGGGCATTGGCCTTGGCCAGGAATTGCCAGCTCAGCCACAGCAACGAGGCGATGACCAGTGGCAAGCCGTAGCGGCCTATGAATTTGCGCACCAGCTTGACCATGGAGCCCGACAGCAGCGCCAGCAGCACCGCGCCCCACAGCAAAGTGGCCAGAAGCGGCCAGAAGGCACCTGCAAAGTTGCCGGACTGGCGCGCAATAGCCACTGTTCCGTCGCGCATCACCACAAGCTCAAACGTGGTCCAGCCGATGAGCTGCACAATGTTGAGCAGCACCGGCAGGCGCGCAAAGCTGCTGCCGTAGGTGGCATGCATCAGCCCGGCGCTGGAAAGCCCACTGTCGCAGCCGATCCTGGCCGTCCAGGCCAGCAAGCCGGCGCCAAGTACCGAGCCGCAGACGATTACCGTCAAGGCTGTCTGGGTGCCAACGGCCGGTACCAGGTAGGCGCCGATCTGCATGACCAGCAGGCCCACCCCGAGGCTGAGCCACAGTGCGGCATGGTCGCTCCAGCCGAACAGGCGGTCGCTGGAGGGCAACGGCGCAAGCGCGGTGTTGCCGGCGGCAGCAGAAGTAGAAGTCGTGGTCATCAGCAGTTCCGATCATCGATGCCAGGTCGGCCTGCTTGAAGCCCGCAAGAACAGCGGGCATCCGGAACATGCTTCCCTGCGCGAGGATTACCTCAAATCAGGTTCAAAGGGACTTTCTCAGCCGCCGCAACTCGCACGACGAATTGCAGCAACACCCCCAGCGAAAGCGCCTGTGTAGACGCAAGCCAAATTGTAGGGCGATTCCGGGCGGGCCTATTGCGTAAGCCGTACAGGCAACAAAAAGCCCGCACGCGGCGGGCTTTCAGGTGGAAGCGAGCCAGCTCGGCTCAGTCGTCAAACACCGGAGATTCAACGCCCAGCACCTTGTGCAGTTTCGGGCTGGTCGTGGTGTATTGGAGGTGGATCTTCTTGTCCGGGAAGATCAAGGGAGCCGCGCCAAAGGCTGCCAGCGCGCACTCATGGAAGCCGCTCAGAATCAGCTTCTTCTTGCCGGGATAGGTGTTGATGTCGCCCACGGCAAAGATACCCGGAACATTGGTGGAAAACTTCTCGGTATCCACCTTGAGCTGTTTGCGCTCGATGTCCAGGCCCCAGTTGGCGATCGGCCCCAGCTTGGGTGACAGGCCGAAGAACACCAGCAGCACGTCCAGCGGCACCACGCGCGTGACGCCGTCGGAACCCGTGACCTTGGCACCGGTCAACTTGCCTTCTTTTTCTTCGTAGCCGGTGATCTGGCCCACGATGAACTGCATTTCGTAGGCGTCGCAAAGCTCGCGCATTTTGGCCACGCTGGCAGGCGCCGCCTGGAAGCCGTCGCGGCGGTGAATCAGGATCACGCTCTCGGCCTTGTTCGGGCCTTCGGCGACAAAGTTCAGCGTCCAGTCAAGCGCCGAATCACCGCCGCCCACAATCACCAGGTTTTTTCCGGCAAAGTCGGCCGGGCTTTTCACGCGGTAGAACAGCTGGCTGTCGTCGAACTTCTCCAGGCCTTCGACGCGCAGCAGCTTGGGCTGGAAGGCACCCACACCTGCCGCGATAAAAATCGTTTTGGTCAGAAAGCGCGTGCCTTTGGAGGTCTCGACGAAGAAGCGGCCGTCCTGCTGCTTTTCAACCACGCTGACTTCCTGGCCGAAATGAAACGTCGCGCCAAAGGGCTCGATCTGCTTGAGCAGGTTGTCGGTGAGCTCTTTGCCGGTGCAGACGGGCACGGCCGGAATGTCGTAAATCGGCTTGTCGGGGTAAAGCTCAATGCACTGGCCGCCCGGGTAGGCCAGCGAGTCGATCACATGGGCCTTGATCTCAAGCAGCCCCAGCTCAAACACCTGAAACAGGCCTACGGGCCCGGCGCCCACAATCACCGCATCGGTTTCGATGGGACCGTCGTGCTGCGCTGCGGTATTGATCACTTCTTGGTTCAGTTGAGGTTCCATGGTTCCTGGGGCGCTTTGCAAAGCGCGTGGCGGCCCGGGGAGGGCGAGGTGCCGGTGGCTTCAGGCCGGATGAACCGGCTTAGCGGACCAATTCGGACAGCTTGCCCGTCTTGTCTTTCCATTCCTCGGCATCGGGCAGCGCATCCTTGCGCTTGGTGATGCTTTTCCAGCCCGCGGCACGGCTCAATTCCACATTGAGCTGGATGAACGAAACCTGGTCGGCCGGCACGTCCTCCTCGGCGTAGATGGCATTGACCGGGCATTCGGGGATGCAGACGGCGCAGTCGATGCATTCGTCCGGATCGATCACCAGCATGTTGGGGCCTTCCCGGAAGCAATCCACGGGGCAGACATCCACACAGTCGGTGTATTTGCAGCGGATGCACGATTCGGAGACGATGTGAGTCATGTTATTTGGGGCTAATCGGTGGAAACCCTCAATTTTAAGAGGATTCCGTGAGCAGGGTTAAGTCAGTGAGGATAGCGGGGCTTGATCCTGGTCAAAGGATCAGCACGGCACCTGAAGTCTTGTTCGAGGCGGTGTCCACCAGGACCAGCGAGCCCAGCATGCGCGAACGGGCATAAGGAAGGGTGGCCAGCGGTTCCTGCAGGCTCAGCTCGATATGGCCGATGGCATTGGGCGGCAGCTCGCTGGCGTCTTCCTCGGCGAGGGTGTTGACATCGAGCTTGTGAACGATGCGTTTGACCTTGGCCTTGACCCAGCGGTGGCCGTGCAGCGCCCAGTAGATGCGCCCGGCGACCAGCGGCTCATCGTCCATCCAGGCCACGGTGGCCGAGATATCCCGTGAGGGCTCAAAGGTATCCGTGGCCAGCAGCCAGTCGCCGCGCGACACATCGACTTCCCGGTCCAGCACGATGCCTGCACTGTGGCCGGCCAGGATGGCCTTGGGCTGGCGGGCATGGTCCAGCACCTGGGCCACCACGGCCGTCTTGCCGCTGGGGAGTATGGTCACGCTCTGGCCCGGCTGTACGCCGCCCGAGGCAACGCGGCCCCAGAAGACACGCCGGCCCTGGGAGGTATCGGATGAGGACGAAAACTTTTCAACCCATTGCACCGGGAAGGCAAAGGCTTCGGTGGTCTCGGCCGGCGTGACGGGCAGGTGTTCCAGCAACTGCAGCAGCGACAAGCCTTCATAACCGCACCAGCCGGGCTGGGCGTCCACCACGTTAAAGCCCTTGAGGGCAGACACGGGAACGGTCGCTTTCACCGGGATTTTCGCGGCCCGGGCGAATGTTGCCAGCGCTGCTTGAATGTTCCTGAAAGCCAGCGTTGGGTCTTCCACGGCGTCGAGCTTGTTCACGGCGAACACGATGGACGGCACGCGCAGCAGGTTGACCAGCAGCGAATGGCGGCGGGTTTGCTGCAGCAGCTCCAGCGCGGGGTTTTTCCAGTCGAGCTTGGTCGCATCCACCAGCACGACGGCGGCGTCGGCACTGGAGGCGGCCGTCACCATGTTGCGGGTGTATTGCTCATGCCCAGGGGCATCGCCGATGATGAATTTGCGGCTTTCAGTGGCGAAATAGCGGTAGGCCACGTCAATGGTGATGCCCTGCTCGCGCTCGGCCGAAAGGCCGTCCGTCAGCAATGCCAGGTCGGTTTCACCCTGGCGCTGCACGCCGGCCAGGTGGTCCTGCAGCACGGCCTTGCTGTCCACCAGCAGGCGGCCGATCAGAGTGCTTTTGCCGTCGTCGACCGAACCGCAGGTGATGAATTTCAACGCAGGTTTCAGGTCATTTTGGCCTGCAACCGTTTCTGGCTGTGCGCCGTCAGCTATCAAATCAGTAGTGTGGGTACTTGTGGTCATCTCAGTCTCAAAAATGGTGGCAAGGTCTTTATCAGTGGGGGCCGCGGGTCCGGCTGTGCCGGTCCGCAGGCGCCGCCCCCTGGGGGGAGCAGGCGAAGCCTGTCCGGGGGAGAACTAAAAATACCCGTCTTTCTTGCGCTTTTCCATCGAAGCGTCGGAGGTCTTGTCGTCCATGCGCGTTGCGCCGCGCTCGCTCACGTCGGCGGCCAGCGTTTCGATCACGATCTCGGCGGCCGTGGCGGCCGGGCTGTCGACCGGGCAGGTGCAGGTGATGTCGCCGACGGTGCGGAAACGCACGGTCTTTTCAACGATCTGCTCCCCGTCGCGTGCCGGGGTGAGGTCCGTCACCGGTACCAGCAGGCCCTTGCGTTCGACCACCTTGCGCTGGTGCGCGTAGTAGAGCGAAGGCAGTGCGATTTGCTCCCGTTCGATGTACTGCCACACGTCGAGTTCGGTCCAGTTGGAGATCGGGAACACCCGGAAGTGCTCGCCGGGCTGCAGCCGGGTGTTGAACAGCGTCCAGAGCTCAGGGCGCTGGGCCTTGGGTTGCCATTGGCCGAAGCTGTCGCGGTGCGAAAAGATGCGCTCCTTGGCGCGGGCTTTTTCCTCGTCGCGGCGCGCGCCGCCAATCAGGGCGTCAAAGCGGAATTCGTCAATCGCCTCAAGCAGCGTGACCGACTGGTGCACATTGCGCGATTCGCCTGGGTGGGCCAGGCGCACCGTGCCGCGTTTCATCGAGTCTTCGACATTGCGCACGATCAGCTCGGCGCCCAGTTCTTTTGCGCGGAAGTCACGGAAGTCGGTCACTTCGTGGAAGTTGTGGCCGGTGTCGATCATCAGGAGCGGGTAGGGGATGCGGCCCACGCCGAAGGCCTTTTCCGCGCACTTGAGCATCACCAGCGAATCCTTGCCGCCCGAAAACAGCAGGGCCGGGCGCTCAAAGGCGGCGGCTACTTCGCGCAGGATGAAGATGGTTTCCTCTTCCAGCGCATCGAGATGGGAGTTGGACAGCCGCGCGATGGAGATCGCCGGGTCGGCTGGCAGCAGGTGGGATGGTGTGCGGGCGTTCATAGGTCAGTCAGTGCGCAAGGTGCAGGCCGCATTCGCGGTTGTCTTCGCCCTTGGTGGGGTCCACATAGTCAAAATTGTTGGGCAGGCCGTTGATCTCACAGTACTGGTAAAGGTCCTTGGACGACCAGTGCAGGAGCGGCGCGACCTTGATCAGTCCGTCGGGGTTGACGCTGACCGGGTCCATCTGGGCGCGTACCGCGGTGTCGGTGGCGCGCAAGGCCGTGAACCAGACCTGGGGCGCGGTTTCACGCAGGGCGCGGGCAAATGGCTCGAGTTTGACTTCTTCGGTGAAGGCAGCATGGCGTGGATCGTCCAGCGCCGGGGTCAGGCCTTCCACCGCCTCGCGGTGCGCACGGGAGCGGCGCGGCAGGTAAATATGCAGGTCCAGCTTGAGCAGCTTGGTCACTTCGTCGGCGAACTGGTAAGTGGCCTCGGTGTTGTAGCCGTTGTCCATCCAGACCACGGGAACGCGGGGATTGGCGCGCGTCACCATGTGCAGTATCACCGCCTCGAAGGGGCGGAAATTGGTGGTGACGATGGCAGGCCGGCCCAGTCCCACGGCCCAGCCCACCAGGCCCTGT
Organism: Polaromonas sp. P3_A5; assembly: GCF_056403055.1. Taxonomy (NCBI): domain Bacteria; kingdom Pseudomonadati; phylum Pseudomonadota; class Betaproteobacteria; order Burkholderiales; family Comamonadaceae; genus Polaromonas; species Polaromonas sp. P3_A5. Next base: position 2,356,902 of record NZ_JBFUGF010000001.1, on the reverse strand, counting down.
GCGTTGTGGCCGAGTTCTGCGTTGATTTTTGCAAGGTCGAGGCTCATGGTGTTCAGGCGGCAGCCGCCTCCTTGAAGTGGGGTTGCACGTCTACCGCATCGCCCTGGTATTTGCCTGCTTTGTAGCCGGGGTAGCTGCTCAACACACGTTGGGCAACGGCCATGTCCTGGTCAGCACGCAGCACGGCAGTGTCAAAGCCGCTGCGCTCCATCTGGGCGAGCTGGTCCACCAGTACGTCGCCGGTGGCGCGGATTTCACCCTTGAACTCGCGGCGGCGGCGCAGCAGGAAGGCCTGGCTGTAGGCGCGGCCATCGGTGAACTTCGGGAAGTGCAGGTCAATGCGCGCGATGCCGTCGAGTGTGATCTCGAATGGATCGGCATCGTTCGCAAGGACCAGGGTACCGGGTTGTTCGGCGCCGCTTTGTTCGCTGAAAGGCAGTAATTTCATCGTGATTTCCTTTCCAGTGTTCAGTGCGCGACGGTGTTGGGGGCAAAGCGCGCATTCTTGGCGGCGGCCTTGTAGGGTTCGATGCCGACGCGGCGGAAAGTCGCAATGAACGTTTCGCCGTCTTCGCGCAGCTGGCGATAGGTGTCGAGCACTGCTTCAATGACTTCCGGCACTTCGGCGCCGGTGAACGAAGGGCCCACCACCTTGCCAGGCACCGAGGCGCCGCTCAGCGTGGAACCATCGGAGCCGCCCAACGACACCTGGTACCACTCAAGGCCGTCCTTGTCTACGCCCAGGATGCCGATATGGCCGCTGTGGTGGTGGCCGCAGGAGTTGATGCAGCCGCTGATGTGCAGGTCGATCTCGCCCAGGTCGTGCAGCTCGTCCATGTCCTGGTAGCGCTCGGTGATGGCTTCGGCAATCGGGATGGAGCGCGCATTGGCCAGCGAGCAGAAATCACCGCCGGGGCAGGCGATCATGTCGGTCAGCAGGTGGATATTGGGCTTGGCAAAACCGGCCTTGCGGGCGGCGCGCCAGAGCTCGGGCAGCTCGTCGCAACGCACCCAGGGCAGCAGCAGGTTCTGGTCGTGCGTGACGCGCACTTCACCGGCGCTGAACTGGTCGGCCAGATCGGCGGCGATGTCGAGCTGGTCGGCCGTCGCGTCGCCGGGCGCCTGGCCCAGGCGCTTGAACGACAGCGTCACGGCGCGCAGGTCGGGGTTCTGGTGCGGGGCCACATTGCGCTGCAGCCAGCGGCCGAACTCCACGTCGTCTTCGGCGGCGGCGCGCAGGATGTTGGCAATTTTTGTATCGGCGCTCTTGCGGTCGCAATTGAGCGCAGGCGGCACAAAGCAGGCTGTCACGCGGTCGAGTTCTTCCTGCGTGATGGTGTGCGGCGCGCCATCGTGTTCCAGGATCTGCTTGTATTCGGCCTCGACGTCGTCAATGTAGCGCTGGCCTTCGGCTTTCACCAGAATCTTGATGCGGGCTTTGTAGATGTTGTCGCGGCGGCCATAGCGGTTGTACACGCGCACCACGGCTTCCAGGTAATTCATGATCTGGTTCCAAGGGAGGAACTCGCGGATCACCGTGCCGATCACCGGCGTGCGGCCCATGCCGCCGCCCACCAGCACCTTGAAGCCCAGCTCGCCTTCGGCGTTGCGGATCAGATGCAGGCCGACGTCGTGCCAGGCGGTGGCGGCGCGGTCTTCGCGGGCGCCGCTGATGGCGATCTTGAACTTGCGCGGCAGGAAGGCGAACTCGGGGTGCAGCGTGCTCCACTGGCGCAAGATTTCGCCGAAGGGACGCGGGTCGGCGATTTCGTCGACGGCGATGCCCGCGCGCTCGTCGCTGGTGATGTTGCGGATGCAATTGCCGCTGGTCTGGATGCCGTGCATGCTGACACTGGCCAGCAGGTCCATTACCTCGGCGGATTTGTCGAGCGGGATCCAGTTGTACTGAATGTTCTGGCGCGTCGTGAAGTGGGCGTAGCCGGTGGTCAGCTTGGAGCTGACCGACAGGCCGTTTTTCAGGTTCACGGGGCCGAGCTTGTCCTGTTTGGACTGGGCTTCGTTGAACAGCGCGGCGTTGGGCTGGTCGTACTCGCGGGCGATTTTGGCCAGCACGCGCACCTGTGCGCTGGATAGTTCGCCATAAGGCACGGCCACGCGCAGCATGGGCGCGTAACGCTGCACATACCAGCCGTTTTGCAGGCGCAAGGGGCGAAATTCGTCTTCAGGCAACTGGCCTGCCTGCCAGCGGGTCAGCTGGTCACGGTACTGGTTGGCGCGGGCCTTGACAAACTCGCGGTCAAATTCTGTGTATTGGTACATGGCTGTCGGGATTCAAACGTCGTGGGATTTTTATAAGGAGCGGGTCAGATCGAAATCAGTTTCACGCCGGCATAGGCCAGCAGCACGGACAACAGCGAGCGGATCACGCGGTCTGGCGTTTTGTGCACCAGGTGCGAACCCAGCCAGATGCCGGGCAGGGAGCCGGCCAGCAGCTTGATGAGCAAAGGCCAGTCGACCGAACCGATGGAGGCATGGCCCAAGCCTGCCACCAGCGTCAGCGGTACGGCGTGGGCGATGTCGGCCGCCACGATGCGCGGCAGCGGCAGGGTGGGGTAGAGCAGCATCAGCACGATCACGCCGATGGCACCCGCGCCGACTGACGTCAAAGTGACCAGCGTGCCGATGACCGCGCCAAACAGCAGCGGCAGCGACCAGTGGCGCGCACGCGTGGCCTGGCCTATGAGTTCGGGCGCGATGGTGGTCGGGGCGGCCTTGCCGCGCAGCACCTTGTAGGCCGTGGCGCCAGCCGTCAGCAGTAACGCCAGGCCGAGGGTGGTGGTCATGATGGCTTGCGTAGCCGGGTTGGCCGGGCCCATGCGCTGCAACATATAAAGGGTGGCCAGGGCCGCCGGAATGCTGCCGGCTGCTGTTTGCCCGACGATTTTCCAGTCCACCACCCGGGCGCGGGCCAGGCTGACGGTCCCGCCCATCTTGGTAAAGGCCGCAAACAGCAGGTCGGTGCCGATGGCAAGGTGCGGTTTGATGCCGAAAAAGAAGATCAGCAGCGGCGTCATCAGCGAGCCGCCGCCCACCCCTGTCAAACCCACAACCAGGCCGACGGCAAAACCAGCAAATACAAAGGCAAATTCATGCATAGCGGGAGAATGTAAGTGCGCGACTTATAAAAACAAACTACACATTTGTTCTGCCGTTATGCAGATAAGCTTATTCGCCAATAAATATGCGGGTTTCGAACGGTTTTTTCGTGTTGGCGGCATAAGGCTTGCATTCAGGTTGGCCGTTCACCAGCCGACCCGTCACAAAGCGCTGGTACAGTCCCTGCTCTTTCGGATGAGCTGCCCGGTTTTGGGCTTGCCGCACGAACCGAATTGCCCATTTTTGGAGAAAACCCGTGAAATTGATGAAGTCCGCCCTGATGGGCGGTTTGTTTCTGGCCTGCGCCACGGCGGTGACGCTCGCCCAGGGCAGCCCGAAACCTCCCATCAAGATCGGCGAAATCAACAGCTACTCCGCCATTCCCCAGTTCGCCCAGCCTTACCGGCAAGGCTGGCAGCTTGCGGTCGAGGAAATCAATGTGGCTGGTGGTCTGCTGGGGCGCAAGATCGAAGTCATCTCGCGCGATGACGCCGGCAAACCCGAAGAAGCCCTGCGCCAGGCCGTCGAGCTGACCTCAAAGGAAAGGGTGGATGTGCTGGCGGGAGGGTTTTACTCTAGCGTCGGGCTGGCGCTGGCCGGCCATGCCCAGGCCAGCCGGCGGGTGTTTATCGCCAGCGAATCGCTGGCCGACGCCATTGTCTGGGAGCAAGGCAACCGCTACACCTTCCGCCTGCGGCCTAGTACTTATATGCAGGCGGCCATGCTGGTCGAAGAGGCAGCCAGGTTGCCGGCCAAACGCTGGGCCACGATTGCCCCCAATTACGAATACGGCCAGAGCGCAGTCACTGTATTCAAGGAGTTGCTGAAAGCCAGGCGCCCGGACGTCGAGTTTGTGAGTTACCAGTGGCCGGCGCTGGGCAAGATAGAAGCCGGCCCGACGCTGCAGGCGGCCATGCAGGCAAAACCCGAGGCGATCTTCAACGCGACTTTCGGCGCCGACCTGGCCAGGCTGGTTCGTGAGGGCAACCAGCGCGGCATTTTTCCCCGCATGCCGGTGGTGTCGATGCTTTCGGGGGAACCCGAGTACCTGGACGCGCTGAAAGACGATACGCCGAAAGGCTGGATCGTCACCGGCTATCCGTGGGACCAGATCGACTCCCGCGAGCATGCCAGCTTTGCCGCCAACTATTACCGCCGCTTCAACGAATACCCCAAAGTCGGTTCGGCGGTGGGCTACGCCACCATGCAGGCGATTTTTGCCGCCATCCGCAGGGCCAATTCCACCGACAACGAAAAGCTGGTGGTGGCTCTGCGTGGCCTGAAATTCTCCACGCCTTTCGGCCCCGCCGAATTCCGCGCCATTGACCACCAGTCCACCATGGGCGCCTATGTGGGCAGGCTGGACCTGCGCGGCCACAAGGGCACCATGGTGCAATGGCGCTATGCCGACGGCAAGGCCTATTTGCCAAGCGATGCGTATGTCAAGGCCCGCAGGCCCGCCGCGGCCATGAAGTGACGTTTTGACAACGCAGGTGCTGAATTCCTTGAAGCCTCCCCGGCGATCCCCCCATAATCGGGCGCAATGACGAATACGGGTGGTGAGGCTGTCAAGCGGGTTTTTGTAAAAGTGTTCGGGTTTGATGACGTTGAGCGTCATGCCCTGAACGCGGTGTTTCGCATTTCCGAAACACGACCTATCGCCTACACCCCCTGGACGCCCGACGCGCCCGAAGAGGCCTTGATGGCGCTGATTGACGGCGACAGCTGGGAAGCTGCGCTGGAGCTGGCCAACCCCGCGAATGACGACTTCACCCTGATCTGGATCGGCGACAACCCGCCGGCCAGGGCGCGCCTGGTGATTCCACGCCCGCTGCAGTGGACCGCCGTGATTGACGGCATGGACGAATTGCTGGCCGCTGAACGGCGGCAGGCCGCGCAGGCTCTGCCGCCGGGCAAAACGCGTGGTGAGAAGGACCTGGATCTCGACCTGCTGTCCGAATCCGCCGCGCTGCTGGACCTCGATCTCGACTTTGATTCGCAGGCGCCTACCGCGCCGGCGCCGCTGGAAGCCCCGGAGCCCCTGCCGGAGCGCCCTCAAGTGTTGGTGGTGGATGCTGATCGCGACGCGCGTCTTTACCTGCGTGCCAGGCTGGCCATGGCCGGTTTCGTGAAGATAGACGAGGCGACCACCGGCACCGAAGCGCTCAAGCTGATTGACACGCATCTTTACAAGCTGGTGATTCTCGACATGGAGCTCCCCGACATTGAGCCCTGGGAAATGGTCAAGCGGGTGGAGGCATCGCGCCCTGCCATCGCCTATCTGATTTTGACCGGCAACCGTCTCTCCCCGCTGGACACCGTGCGCGGATGGTTCGGCGGCGCGCGCGGCAGCCTGCGCAAACCCCTGCACCCCGGAAAGCTCAAACGCCTGCTGCGCAGCGTGGAGTGAAGGCGCTCATTACGCCTTGAATGCTATCTATTTGATAGCTGCTTGCGCCCGTTCCGCCTTGGTTTCAGCCCTGTTTGGCTTAAAAATCTCAAGTATTGACGATCAGCGCGGGCAGGGCATGCTGCGGCATCAGCGCCTCCGCCAGCCGCTGTTCAATCGGCAAAGGTTCGGCGTGCAGCTTCGCCGCCAGCAATTCCCCGCAAAGCGCGGCAAACGTCAGCCCGCGCGAGCCCATGCCGCTGCACACCCACAGGCCCGGGCTTTCTTCAAGCGGGCCCAGTGCGGGCAAGCGGCTGGGCGTGGCACAGCGCACACCCGCCCAGGACTGAACCTTCCCGGGCTCAAACTGTGCGGCCAGTGCACGGGCGGTTTGCGGCAGCAGGGTTTGCAGCCGGCCGAAATTGTGCTGGTCGTCCTGGGGCCGCGTTTCGGCCTGGGTGTTGTCGCGTTCAAAGCTGGAGCCCATGACCCAGGCCAGGCCGCCGGCCTTGCTGGGCAGGGGCACCGCGGGCACCAGGCTGCCATGGCCGTTCACGGGAAAGGGCGGCAGTGCGCTGGCCGCGCCGGGCTCATGCAGGCCCCAGCTCACTTGGCCCCGGATGGCCTGCAGTGCAAGGTCACCAGCCTTGTTCGTTGCGGCGCCGGCAGCCAGTTCGAGGCTGGCATAACCGGCCGCCAGCACCACGAGTTCGGCGCGGGCCAACTCCCGGCCCTGCGCATCCAGAACCTGCCACTGGCCCGAGGCCTGGTTCAGGCGGCTCACCACTGATCGGCCGTGCGATTGCACACCCGGCCCAGCCAGCCAGGCGTCGACCAGGGCGGCCGGCCGGATCCAGCCGGCCCGCGCATGCCACAACGCGGGCGTATCCGGCGGCAGGCCGCATTGCCTGAGCTGGGCGGCGTCGGCTGGCCCTGTCCAGTCGCCAGCGGCGTCGGCCCAGTCCGTTTGCCAGGCCTCAGGCCGTTTGCGCGGGTGCTCCACCGCGTGCTCCAGCACGCCGGTACAGCCCCAGTCGCCGGCCTGCAGCATGGCCTCGGCCTGCTGCAGCGTGGCGCGAATGCCATGGCGCGACAGGCGCGAGAGCGGGTTGTCGTCGGGCGAGACATGCGGCGCCAGCAAGCCGGCGGGCAGGCCGGACGCCCCGGTGGCGGGCTCTTCGGCTGCGTCCAGCACCACGACCTGCCAGCCGCGACGCGCCAGGCTGGCCGCCACAGCCGCGCCGGCCAGGCCAGCGCCAATCACCACGCAGCGGGCAGGTGGCCGGCGTGCGGGCGAGGGATGTGTTTTTTTCGGCTCCCACGCCGGGTTGAACTCACCCTGCAGGTTGTCGCGTTTGGGCGGAATGCCCGGCACCTTGCGCACCACAAATCCGCATTGCGCCAGCGCATCGCGCACGCTGCGCGCAATTGTCCAGGTGGCGATTCGCGTGCCGCGCCGGCAGCAGCGGGCCACCGCCTTGAACGTATGCAAGTCCCAGATGTCCGGATTGCGCTGCGGGCTGAAACCGTCCAGGTAGACCGAATCGGCTTCAAACAACTGCTCGCGCAGCATGGCCTTGGCGTCACCGATGCACAGCGTCAGGAGAAGCTGGCCGCCCTCAAACACCAGCCGGTGAAAGCCCGGCAGCAGCCCCCACAGCTGGCGCTGCAGTTGTTCGGCGAAAGGCAGCAGTTCAGGATGGGTCCTGGCACTGCGCAGCACGTCTTCGGCGCTGGCCGGAAAGGCCTCGGTCGAGACGAAATGCAGCAGGCCAGGGCGCTTCGGGTCGGCCTTCCAGGCGGACCAGGTCACGAGGAAATTCAGGCCCAGGCCGAAGCCGGTTTCAAGAACAGTCCATTGTGGCTGGCCAGCCCAGGCTTCGGGCAGGCCGCAGCCCTTGAGGAAGACTTCTTTAGCCTGGTCCAGGCCGCCCAGCTCGCTGCGGTAGCGGTCGCCAAAGCGCGGGCTGTAGGGGCTGCCGCCGGCTGTGCCGTCGTCCAGCCACTCGATCACCTCAGCCATGGCCGACCAATGCAAGTTTCATTGTTAGTGACAGGCGTGTGGTCCCCGGTTTCAGGCCAGCCGGGGCCGCGGAACCGGCTTTGCCGGGCCGCAGGCGCAGCGGCCCCCTCGGGGGGCAGCGCAGTACGCGAAGCGACAAGCGTGGGGGCCTTATTGAGTCGGGGGAACGTAGCCTTGGACGGCGTCGGCGCCGTCGCCGAAGAAGTGTTTTTCCATCTGGCGCGCCAGGTACTGGCGGGCGCGGGCATCGGCCAGGTTCAGGCGGTTTTCGTTGACCAGCATGGTTTGCTGCTTCATCCACTCCGCCCAGGCTTCCTTGCTGACTTCTTCCCAAAGGCGCTTGCCCAGCGGGCCGGGATAGGGCGGAAAGTCCAGGCCTTCGGCTTCTTTACCGAGTTTGATGCATTTGACGAGGCGTGCCATGGGGTAGTTCTTTCGTAGGGCTAAGGTGTCTAAGGATGTTTGTGGAATAAAGAACTGATTTTTTATTCGTTCCAGTTTCTAAGGTCTGCTTCCAGAATCCATTTTGTTCGCATTTACACGCAATTTTTTGGAAAAGAGAGCAACCATGACTTCACGCCGCAACTTTATCAATGTTTCCGCCCGCACTGCCGTGGCGGCCGGTTTGGGTTTGACGCTGGCAGGGTCACTGCTGACCGCCCAGGCCCAGCAAGCGCCCGTCACGCTGCTCAACGTCTCGTATGACCCAACCCGTGAGCTTTACGTCGAATACAACGCGGCCTTCAGCAAATACTGGAAAGCCAAGACCGGCCAGGATGTGACGATCAAGCAGTCGCACGGCGGCTCCGGCAAGCAGGCCCGCTCCATCATTGACGGCCTGGACGCCGACGTGGCCACCCTGGCCCTGGCCGGCGACACCGACGCGTTGGTCAAAAACGGCGGCTGGTTGTCGGCCGACTGGCAAAAGAAACTCCCGCACAACTCGTCGCCCTACACCTCGACCATCGTGCTGGCCGTGCGCCAGGGCAACCCCAAAGGCATCAAGGACTGGGACGACCTGATCAAGCCCGGCATCACCGTGATCACGCCCAACCCCAAGACCTCGGGCGGCGCCCGCTGGAACTACCTGGCCGCCTGGGAATTCGCCAAGCGCAAATACGGCAGCGATGCCAAGGCCAAAGAGTTCGTTGCCAAGCTGTACGGCAATGTCTCCGTGCTGGACACCGGAGCGCGCGGCTCCACCATCACCTTTGCCCAGCGTGCCCAGGGCGACGTGCTGATCGCCTGGGAAAACGAAGCCTACCTGCTCGAAAAAGAATTCGGCGCCAAGTTCGACGTGGTCGTGCCGTCGCTGAGCATCCTGGCCGAGCCCGCCGTCGCCGTGGTCGACAAAAACGTCGACAAGAAGGGCACCCGCGCCGTGGCCGAGGAATACCTGAAGTACCTCTACTCTGAAGAAGGCCAGGACATCGCCGGCAAGAACTTCTACCGCCCCGCTGTTTCGCAGAAAGCCATTGCCAAGTACGCCAAGCAGTTTCCCAAGCTGAACCTGTTCACCATCGACCAGGCCTTCGGCGGCTGGGCCAAGGCTGATAAAGAGCATTTCGCAGACGGCGGCTCGTTCGATCAGATCTATACAAGGAAGTAGGCTTCCCCCCGAAGCGGCCTCTGGCCGCCTCCCCCCAGGGGGCGCCCGCTGCGGCCCGGCTGAGCCGGTTCCGCGCCGGCACTGGTAGATATGGGGTGATACGTCGCCGCGTCCTCAAGCAAATTAGAAAGCAATCTCACTAATGTCCGTACAACAATCCGTGCTGCTCATTGCCGGCAGCCCTTCCGAGCAATCCCGTTCGGCAGCGCTGCTCGACTCCGTCAGCGACAGGCTGGCCCTGCGGGGTGGCCTGGTGGTCGATCGGCTGAACATCCGTGAGCTGCCGGCTCAGGCTTTGCTGCTGGCTGAGTGGGGTCATCCGGCGATCGTCAAGGCGATTGACCAGATTGCCCGTGCGCGCGCCATCGTGGTGGCCACGCCGGTGTACAAGGCGGCTTACAGCGGCCTGCTCAAGGTGCTGCTGGATTTGCTGCCGCAAACGGCGCTGAAGGAAAAAACCGTGCTGCCGCTGGCCACCGGCGGCAGCCCGCACCACATGCTGGCGCTGGACTACGCCTTGCGCCCGGTGCTGCAGGCGCTGGCGGCCCGCCACATCCTGCCCGGTGTGTATGCCACCGATTCGCAGGTGCCGCAGTCGGCCGACAAGCGCTACGAAGTCGGCCCCGAGATCACCGTGCGTCTGGACGATGCGGTGCTGACACTGCTGGCGGAAAGCTTCCGGATGCCGGCCACCACGGGCTTCGAGCCGGTGCATTTTTCGCGGGTGCGATGTAGCGTCTGAGCTGAGCCGCCCGCCGGTGCTGAATTCAGGCCATTGAATTCATCGATTTTCAGTTCAACGTTTTTTACCCAAGTTCCAGGAGAACCTGTATGTCCATCCAAGCCATCAACGTCCGCAACCAGTTCCGCGGAAAAATCAAGGAAATCATCCGCGGCGACGTGGTGTCTGAACTCGACGTCGAAACGCCCTGGGGCATCGTCACCTCGGTCATCACCACGCGCTCGGTCGACCAGCTCGAACTGGCCGTCGGCAGCGAGGTGGTAGCGCTGGTCAAGTCGACCGAGGTGTCCATTGCCAAGCTGTAGGCCTGCCAGCGCGGGTTGATTGCCAAATTGCTGCCTGGCGCTTTATTGACGGGCGCAAGCAGCTATTAAAACCATAGCAAATCCAGGGCCGTCCCGTTGTGATGAACAGCAGGGCGGCCGCCTGTGCGTGTGCCTTACTGCAGTTCGACGCCCGCCTTTTTCACCAGCTGCGCGTACTTCACCAGTTCGCTGCGAAAGTACTGCGCGGCGGCTTCCGGGCTGCCGGGGTTGATGGTGTTGCCTTGCTTGAGCATGGCTTCCTTTACCTCGGGTGTGGCATAGGCGGCAACCACCGCGTCCTGGATCCGTTTGACATCGGCCGCCGGCAGCTTCGCCGGGCCTATCACCGCAAACCAGCCTTCCATGTTGTAGTTGGGCAGGCCCTGTTCCGCAATGGTCGGGATGTCGGGCGCCGCGGGTGAACGGGTGCTGCCGCCCACACCGATGGCGCGCAGGGCACCGCTTTTCAGGTGCGCCTGCACGGCAGGGAGCGCCAGCACACCCATGTCCACCTGCCCGCCGATCATGTCGGCAACCATGGGGCCCACGCCCTTGTAGGGAATGTGTTTGGCCTTGACCTGGGCTTCGTCCAGAAACATCTGCGCGGCCAGGTGCAGGATGGTGCCGTTGCCCGACGACGCATAGTTGTAGGCGTCGGGTTTGGCCTTGAGCAGGGCCACCAGCTCTTTCACATTGGTGGCCGGCAATTTGGCGGGGTTCACGACCAGCACCATCGGCGTGGTGCCGATGACCGTGATGGGCGTGATGTCGGCCACCGGGTCGAAGGGCAGCGACTTGTAAACGCTGGGGTAGATCACGTGGTTGTTGGACACCACGCTCAGCGTCATGCCATCGGGTGCGGCCTTCACAAGCGCCGAGGTGCCGACAATGCCGCCCGCGCCGGGCTGGTTTTCAATCACCACCGGGTGGCCCAGCGCCTTGCCCAGCGCAACACTGGCCGCTCGCACGATGGTGTCCACGCCCGAGCCCGCGCCCACCGGCAGGATGAAGCGCACCACCTTGTCGGTGGTCTGGGCCAGCAAGCTGCGTGGCGATGCCAGGAAGGCGCCGCCGGCGAAAAGGGCGCCGAGTCCCCAGAGGGCCTGGCGCCGGGTCGCGGGTTGGTTGCTCAAGGCTGAGGTGTTGGTACTGCGGATCATCTTCATCTTCGGGGTCATTCTGTCTCCTTCATTGTCGTGAGTCGCGCAAATCGGCCGGCAGGTTCAACTTACTGCCTCAACTGACTGCAGCTTGCCGGTGCAGGTCATCCACTTCACCCGCGCTGTAACCCAGGCCTGCCAGCAGTTCACGGGTGTGCTCGCCCAGCGTGGGCGGGTGCAGGCGAACCCCCAGCCGCTCCCCTTGCATGGTGATGGGGAACAGCGTGGTTTTTACCATCTGGCCGGCCTTGGGGCCATCGGGCAGGCGCACATCGGCCAGGCCGCCGGTGGCCAGCAGGTGTTCGTCGTCGAACAGGTCTTCGGGCCTGCGGATAGGCGCAAACGGCAGGCCGGCTTTTTCCATCACGGCTGAAAGCTCGGTAGCGCTGCGCGGGGCCAGCCGCGCCGCCAGGTCCTTGAGCAGGGCGGGGCGCACCGCCACGCGCTGGTTGTTGGTGGCGAGCGACGGGTCCGCCTTCAGGTCGGGAAAACCCAGCACGGTGCAAAACGTTTGCCACTGCGCGTCGCTCACGGCCGCCAGGAATATCTGTTCTCCGTCTTTTACGGTGAACACGTCGTACACCGCCCAGGGGTTGTCGCGCGCGGGCATGGGGGCCGGGTGTTTGCCTGTCATGGCGTACTGCAGCATGTGCTGGCCCATCAGGAAGACATTGTTTTCATACAGCGCCGACTGCACTTCCATGCCCTTGCCGCTGATGCCGCGCTGGATCAGCGCGCCCAGCGCGCCGATGGCGCCGAAGAGCCCGCCCATGATGTCGTTCACGCTGGTGCCGGCGCGCAGCGGGTCGCCGGGCCGGCCCGTCATGTAGGCCAGGCCCCCCATCATCTGCACCACCTCGTCAAGCGCGGTGCGGTGGTCATAGGGCCCGGGCAAAAAACCCTTGTGGCTGACGTAAATGATGCGCGGGTTGACGGCGCTGAGCGCGGTGTAGTCCAGGCCGTACTTGGCCATGGTGCCGGGCTTGAAGTTTTCGGCCACCACGTCGGCGCTGGCGCAGAGCTTGCGCGCCACTTCGGCGCCCACCGGGTCGTGCAGGTCAATGCCGATGCTTTTTTTGTTGCGGTTGAAGAGCGGAAAGAAGCCCGAGCCGGCGCCCAGCAGGCGGCGGGTCCGGTCGCCGTCGATGGGCTCGACCTTGATGACTTCGGCGCCCATGTCGGCCAGCACCATGCCGCAGGTGGGGCCCATGACCATGTGGGTGAACTCCACCACGCGCAGGCCGGCCAGCGGCTGTGGGGTGGTGGATTCGGGGATGGGTTGCATGCAGTGTTCCGGAAGAAAAAATAATTCAGGCCGCAGCGGAGGCAGCAGATGCGCGCATGGTTTTGGGCAGGCCCGCGCGCCACAGCGTGCCGTGCAGGGTTTCGCCTTCAAGCCAGCCCGCCACCCGGGTGCGCAGCGCCATCAGCTTGTCAAAGTCAATGCCGGTTTCGATGCCCATGCTGGCCAGCATATAGGCCAGGTCTTCAGTGGCCACGTTGCCGCTGGCGCCGGGCGCATGCGGGCAGCCGCCTATGCCGGCCAGGCATGCGTCAAGGCGCGTCACGCCGGTTTGCAGCGCGGCATATACGTTGGCCATGCCAAGGCCGCGGGTGTCATGAAAGTGGCCGCAGTCAAGCCGCTCACCGGCCACTTCAAAAGCCTGCTCAAACAGCCGGCGCACCATTTCCGGGTCGGCATAACCCACGGTGTCTGCCAGGCCCACGCGGTCGGCGCCGGCGTCCAGCACGGCGCGCAGCAGCCGCAGCACCTCGGACGGCTCGACCCGGCCCTGCAGCGTGCAACCAAAGGCGGTGCTCATGCCGACTTCAATCACGATGGGCGAGCCCGATGCATCACGCAGGTCGCGGATGCGGGCGATTTCTTCGACCACCTCATCGGGCGTCTTGCGCAGGTTGGCCAGGCTGTGGGCGTGGCTGGCCGAAATCGGCAGCAGCATCAGGTCGGCGCCGGATTCGATGGCGCGTTCGGCACCCTTGAGGTTGGGCACCAGCACCGACGTGACCAGGCCGGGCAGTGTTTTGGCAAAGGCCACCAGCTCGGCGGTGTCGGCCAGCTGCGGCAGCAGGCGCGCCGGCACAAACGAGCCAACCTCGATTTCGCGCTGGCCGGCGTCGTAGGCCGACTGGATCCACTCCAGCTTGTGCGCGGTCGGCATCACGGCGGCAATGCTTTGCAGGCCGTCACGCGGGCCGACTTCACGGATCGTTGCCTGCCGGGGGAGGGCAGGCCTTGAAGGCAGGTTCACTGTGGTCTCCGTTGTCGTCTGTTCATTTTCGGGGCGCAGCTGCAGTTTAGAATTTCCCAAAGGGTTTGATTGGTCAATTTTGGAAGCACTGACGTTCCGCTTGGGAATATCAAATCTGCGCCGCTTTTCCAGGCGAGTTGTACGTGTACCCAGGAGCCGCCCATGAGAGACCTCGACATGACCACGCTGCGGCTGTTCGCGGCAGTGTGTGATGCGCGCAGCATTGCCCGCGCGGCCGAGCAGGCCAACATCGTCGGCTCGGCCATCAGCAAGCGGCTGGCCCAGCTCGAAGACACCGTCGGCACGCCGCTGCTGGTGCGGCGCCGCCGCGGTGTGGAGCCCACACCTGCTGGCGAAAGCCTGCTGGAGCACGCGCGCACCATGCTGGCCAGCGCCGAGCGCATTGAACGCGACATGGCCGCCTATGCCCAGGGCGTGCGCGGCCAGGTGCGCATCCTGGCCACGGCTTCTGTCATGGCCGAGTCGCTGGCCGACGACGTGGCGGCTTTTTTGCAGGAGCCGGCGCACCACGACATCCAGGTCGACATGGAAGAACGCGTCAGCCCCGATGTGATCCGCGGCATCAAGGAGGGCGTGGCCTCGGTCGGCATCTGCTGGGATGCTGCCGACCTGAGCGGCCTGCAGTCGCGCAGCTACCGCACCGACCACCTGGCCATCGTGACCCACCCGTCGCACCCGCTGGCAGGCGAGAAAACCCTGCACTTTGAGCAGACGCTCGACTTCGAGCATGTCAGCCTTCCCGCGCACAGTGCTGTGCAGGTGCTGCTCTTGCGGGCTGCTGCGCTCAAGGGCAAGGTCGTGGTTCACCGCGTCATCGTGTCCAACTTCGAGGCCGCCTTGCGCGTGGTGCGCGCCAACCTGGCCATCAGCGTGGTGCCGCGCGAGGTGGCTGAGCCTTATGCCGCCACCTATGGGCTGCGTGTGATGCCGCTCGCCGACCCCTGGGCTCGCCGGCGCTTTGCCATCTGCTTTCGGGATGAGGCGGGTTTGTCGGCGGCGGCCAGGCTGCTGGTGGCCCATCTGGCGGCAAAAGGGTTGCCCGATGGAGGGTGAAAAGTACCGTAGACGCTCTGCGCGGTATTTCGGGTGCTATCAAATCAGGAGCTACTTGCGCTTACCAGCATTGGCCTGCAGCTACTTTTTATCCATTAAACAGCGTTCAAAAGACGTTTGGTAACACCTGCAGGCACGCCAAATGGCCTCTGGAAGCCCGGGGAAAGCTTCCGGGCCTGCCGTTTAGAGGTAAAATAGGCCTCCAACCCACAGCAGACAAGCGCGAGCAGCTATAAAAAATATAGCGCGCAGGGCTGATCCAGGCTAGCCCGAAAGGGGGCCAGCAACCGCCGAAGGGCGGTTACCTGGTCCGCAAAGTGCTTGATTTAGGGGAAGGAAGCCCCAAATTCACTGCATGAACGCCACCCAACCCCATCCCCACAAAACCGACCTCACGGTCACCCACGTACTGGCCGAGCTGCTGGAACGGCTTGAGCACAGCGCGGTGCCGGTGGGTGCCGAGCAGTACCGCTCCGTGGTGCTGCACCTGGTCAACGAACTGGGCGATGTGGAACCCGGCATGGCGCTGGGCGCGCTGCTCGACACGCACCCGGCTGCGGCAGAGCTGTATGAAAACGTCAATTACCAGTACGCGGGCCTGTGCCGGTCTGCGCTGGACGCCTCGCTCGCTGCCGAGCTGAAGGCCAAAGAGGCCATTGAAAAGGCCATGAAACCCATCAACCCCCAACTGAAGGAAGACCCCAACCATGGCAAGAGCTGACGCCAAAACCGCCGTACTCGCTGACGGCCTGCGCTACAAGTCCAAGGTGTCGGGCTCACCGTTTGCTGCCACCACGTCATTTGGCGCTGCCACGATGTCGTGTTTCATGTGCGGCAAGCACCGCGCCCGCTCCCTGATGGGCACCCGTAAAGTGCTGGGCAAGTCCCAGGCCGTGTGCTCGCCCTCGTGCAAGGCACTCGACGAAGCCCTCGAAAACGCCGCCAACCAGGCCTGAAGCTGAACCGCGGGGCCGGCAACCGCCGGCCTCTACCTGGCTATCCACGGCTACCCACAACGCCGATGGGGCCGTACGGCTCCTTGATCACCGCGCACACCCGGGCGCATACTGTGCTGAAGACATTTTTCAATGTCTGAACACACAGCTAAAGGTGATTTTCATGGCCGATTCGTCCCAACCCGACCCGTTTCTCGAACCCGACGATGCCATCGACCATATCCATGGCCCGGCGTCGGCCCCGGTCACTGTTGTGGAATACGGCGACTTCGAATGCCCGTCCTGCTTTCAGGCCTACGGCGCCCTGAAGGTGATGCTTCCGCACTTCGGGCGCCAGCTGCGTTTTGTCTTCCGGCACTTTCCGCTGCGCGAAGTGCACCCCCATGCCGAACTGGCCGCAGAAGCGGCGGAAGCCGCCGGCGCACAACACAAGTTCTGGCCCATGTACGAGCTGTTGTTTACCAACCAGCACCACCTCAAAGACAAGCACCTGCTCGACTACGCCACCCAGGCCGGCCTGGACATGGCCCGCTACCAGAACGAAATGAACGACCACGTCTACCTGCAGCGCGTGCAGGAGCACATGCAAAGCGGCCGCCACCTGGGCGTGCGCTCAACGCCGGCGTTTTATGTCAACGGCGTGTTTTGTGATGTGTCGTTTGGGCTGCAACACCTGCATGAGGCCATAGACAAAGTGTTGACCAGCCAACAGACTTAACCGTCAACAGGCTGACGCGGCGTCACCAGCGTCTTCTGCAAAAACGCCAGGTCCAGCCAGCGGCCAAACTTGAAGGCCGCCTGTTTGATCGTGCCGCTGTGCTCAAAGCCCAGGCGCTTGTGCAGCGCAATGCTCACAGCGTTGTCCAGGTCAATCGCTCCCACCAGCAGGTGCATGCCTTGCGCTTCAGCCCTGGCCACAATCGCCTCCAGCAGCTTGCGCCCCAGGCCCAGGCCACGGCTGTCTTTCTCCACATAAACCGAATGCTCGACCGTGTACTTGTACGCCGGAAACGCGCGGAAGGTGCCGTAGCTCGCAAAACCCAGCAGCTTGCCGCTGTCGTCTTCCATCCCGACCATAGGAAAGCCGTTGGCACGCTTGGTGGCAAACCAGGTCACCATGCTTTCAGGTGCGCGTGGTTTGTAGTCATACAGCGCCGTCGAGTTGACGATCGCCTCGTTGAAGATGGCCAGGATCTGGCCGGCATGGCGTTCTTCATTGCATTCGACGAGATGCATGGGAAGTCCTTTCGCAGGGGTGTTCGGGTTGGGGGCCGTGTGGGGTCAATGTGGTGCAAATAGATCGTCTACTATAAGAGATTATTTATCCCCTATGATAGACGAATGTATTTCCCGTATTTGTCGTATTTCCCGGAAGACACCCCATGACGATTGACGCCCTGATCGCCTCGCGGCTGCTGGCATTGCGCCAGGCCAAGGGCCTGAGCCTGGCGCAACTGGCCGAGGTGTCGGGCGTCAGCAAAGCCATGATCTCCAGGGTGGAGCGCGTCGAAAGCAGCCCAACCGCCGTGATCCTCGGCCGGCTCGCAGCCGGCCTGGGCGTGCCGCTGGCGCAGCTGCTCACCGAAGACAAGGACGCAGAAGCCGGCCGCAGGCTGCGAAAGAAGGCCGGGCAGGCGGTATGGCGCGACCCGGAAGCCGGCTACCTGCGGCGCCAGGTGGCAGAGCGCGGGCCCGACCACGGCGTCGAGATGGTGGAAGTCGAGCTGCCACGGTCGGCCAGGGTGGCTTACCCGCGATGGAGCGGCCAGCCCTACCGACAGCGCCTCTGGCTCGTCGAAGGCGGCCTGCGCGTGGAATACGGCGACGAAGTCTTCAAGCTCGAACCCGGTGACTGCCTGGACTTCGGTGTTGACCGCCCCGTAACCTTCAAAACCCTGGGGCGCAGCGCCTGCCGCTATCTGCTGGTCGTCTGGCCCGGCTGAATTTGTCGCCCCTTACCCATTAACTGGCGGCAGCAGACCCCGGCACAACCGCCGCGACGTTCAGCGCCGCATGGCGCGCGCGTATGCGCCGCACCTGTAGCGCCGCCCCAATGATGTAAAGCAGCAAAAGCACACCCGTGGCGGCCTTGAGTTCGGGCGCATCGGCGTTGGGCAACAGTGGCGCACCCAATGGCAGGCGCGTTGATGTCTCTGTGATGGCCGGAATCATGTGGAACAAAAAGGTCATCGAATAGCCCAGCGTCTCAACATACGGCGAGGCACGGCCCAGCACCTTGGTGGTGCCCGCCACCCAGGCAATGCCCAGCACCAGCAAGGTAATGATGCCCAGCGCATGCGGCTTGCCGAAGCCGCCATGCTGAAAGATGCCAAAACTGGTGAGGCAGGTGAGTACGGTGGTCCAGATATAGATCTTGCCCAGTGTGGACGCGGCGATGATTTCCTTGTCGCGAAAGAAGGCAATCACGGCAGCCGCAACGGCCACCAGACTGATGGCGGTGTGGATCACACCGAGGTAGGTCAAACCATAAATCATCGGAATCTCCTTGTGCCCCTGCCAGGTGAGGGACGTGAGGTTGAACAAGCTGACATGGGTACCCATGCAAACGCCATGCCGCGCAGATTGTTGCCGGTGATGCTGCTTTTGCCTATGACTTTTCGGCCTGCCCGGCCACGGCCCGATAATCGGTAGTACACCGTGGCCGCAATGCGCCACTCTTTTAGACCAGAAGTACTCATGAAAAAAACCTACCAACTCAACATCGAAGGCAAAAATCGCGACCGCCTGCTCGATGCCGCCAAACACGACATCCGCAAATACCTCAAACGCGAACGCGCCAAAGCCTTGCCCAAAGGTGTGGATTTTTGGGACTTTGACTGCAAGTCGGGTGCGGGTGATGCCACGGCCTCAGAGGTGCCGGTGGCAGACCTCATCAAGTCGATTGACGAGATCGTGAAAGACGGCGCGCCGCAGTTCTATGTGGAAGTGGTGGCCAAGGGCGGTGTCAAGGTGCCCCGTGCGCGCAATGAGGGTGACGACGATTTCGCTGACGTCGAATAAGCATGCGCAGACTCTTTGCAATCCTGCTGATGGCCGCATGCGCCACCTCAGCGAATGCGGACCCGAATCTTGTCGGCCAGTGGAAGTCTGACTCCGAGATCAGCATGCGCTTCAACAACGAGCGCGCAAAGCTTGACAGCAAGACGGCCCTGTTTCTTTCGCAGCTGATGGGTCATATGACCCTGACCTTTACGGCAGAGGCCATGACTTCCGAGCTGCCGGACCTGGAGACGAAAACGCAGGAAGGCCGAAAGAGGCCGCTGACAGGTTTTCGCGAAACCCATCCGTACCGTGTCCTGGGCGCTGCCTCGGATTCGATTGCCATCAAAACCGTTGCGCCAGTGACCGGCAGGGACACCATCGTTGTCTATAACTTCATAAGTCCAGACATGTTTTGGATTTATGCAGGAGGGGAAGACAATTCGCAGAGTCTTCATCTGCGCGAATACTATGTGCGGGTCAAGGACGCGCCCAAGCCCGATGCGCCGAAAAGCGCTCAACCCTAGAGAAGCCACTCTCGCAAGAGGGCCCATTCAGGGTTGATTCCCGAAAGCAGAAAATGTTGACCAGATTGAGCCGTAGTCAAAAGCGCCTGCAGCGATTCGTGTTTTTGCTGTTTGGTCTGTTTTTCGCATCCGTAGTTGCTGCAGCCGACAGCTACGATTTAATGATGCGAGCCATCGAGCGCAATGATGCAGTGCAAGTCAAAGCGCTGATTGCCGGCAAGATTGATCCCAACCTCCGCAAGGACAGCCGGGCATCCCCAACGTTTATGACATTCGCCGCATACCACGGCCGGACGGAAATACTTCAACTTCTTCTGGGTGCAGGCGGCGACGTGAACAGCCGGGATGGGGACATGCAGACCCCTCTGATGCAGGCAAGCAGCCGTGGCCACATTCGTGCCGTGAAACTTCTTGTCAAAGCGGGTGCGAGCCTCAATGAAGTCTCGAAGTGGGGCGACACCGCTTTGGCCCAGGCGCGTCAAGCAGGTCACGGCAAAATGGCTAAGCTGTTGATCGACGCGGGAGCGACCCCGTAACCTCAGGCGGACCGCCTGAAGCGCTGGTTGTCCGAGGTGAGAAACTACGACCTATGGACAGAGACCCCGAAGCCCCACAAGGCCCTTTCCCCGACACCATCAAGCAGGGCGATGTGTTCTGGATAGAAGCGGACCCCTCGCGCGGCTCCATCCCGGGCTCTCCGCATCCCCACGTTGTCGTGCAAGACGACGTGTTCAACCGCTCCCGCATCAGCACAGTCATCGTTTGCGCGCTCACCTCCAACCTGAACCGCGCCACAGAGCCGGGCAATTTCCTGCTGGAGCCGGGTGAGGGCAATCTGGAAAAGCAAAGCGTGGTGGTTGTGTCTCAGGTGTCTTCCGTGTACAAAACACGTCTGGGTGCGCATATCGGGACGCTGTCGGATGAACGGGTTCAGCAGATACTGGCGGGTATGCGGTTTCTGCAGGCATCGTTTCACCATCGATAGTCCCGGGAGCACCGTGTCAGGCAATTTCTGTCGTCTGTGCCCATTGTTCGCTACCTGAAGGCCAACACCATGCAAGCGCCGAGTTCCTCCACCATCACATTGCTTGTGCTTCTTCCATTGGTTGCGTGGCGCGTCTATGCGCGCTTTCGCCGCATGGTCGGGCGCCAGCGCCTGTCGAAGATCCGCCCCTGGGTCACCTTGACCATCTTTCCCGTCCTGCTTGTTTTGCTGGGCTTCGCTGCGCATGAACATCCCGAACGGCTTTGGTGGCTGGCCGGTGGCCTGGGCCTCGGGGCGTTGCTCGGTGTCTTCGGGTTGAGCAAGACGCGCTTCGAACCCACACCCCAAGGCCTGTTCTATACGCCCAACGCCCACCTGGGCATTGCGCTTTCACTGCTGTTCGTTGGGCGCATTGCCTATCGCCTGTTCGAGGTCTATACCGCAGAACCGACAGTGCAGCACGGAATGGGCGACTTCGCACGCAGTCCGCTCACGCTTGCTGTCTTTGGGCTGCTGGCGGGGTATTACATCAGCTACGCCATCGGCTTGGTCCGCTGGCGGTTTGGTGTTCTGCGGGCCAAGAGGGAGCGTGAATCGCTGGGGCGAGATGCTTAAGATTGCGCCGACTTGGTAGATTGACTCGGACATCCGCGCCGCCCGAAACTTGTAAACGGTCAGGAGTGGCGCCACAACATATTTATGAATTCAGAGGAGTACCTATTGCTGACGACCTTACCAAAGCTGAACGCCCTGGTTTGTCGGATAACCCATATTTTCTGAGGATGGTACTTGCTGCTGATACGAAATTTATCGCTGAATCTTCGCTCGCTCCCAAGGTCGTGTTGATGAGCGTGTTGCGTAGAGCAAATAGCCGATAAAGAAGGTCAAACTCATCGACGTCCAAAAGTGCGCGCCGCTTAAGATCTAGAAGCGTTGTCATTACAGAGCGATAGGGATCGATTCCTGCATGCTCAGCTAGGGATCTCATTGTGTCCTCTACCATGGTCCAAACCTTCAAAATTACAAGACGAGGGCTTAGACGTTGGCTTCCCAAAATTTCCATCAATTGGTCTTCAGCATCTTTCGCCGAGGTCCAATCCCCTTTCTCTTTTTGGGTCGTCGTATCGGTGTGATCGTTAACGGTTGATTGTGTAGCGCTCGCATTGCTTGCCGCATTCCCGTGAGGCATCGTTGATTTTGGTCGGAGATGATCAACATCTACTATCGCCGCAGCGAACTCTCGCACCTCTAAAGTTTTCTTTTCAAACATCTCGGCTTCAACTGGACCGAGCTTCAATTTCTTCATGCCATGAACGATCAGGCGTAGTTCAGCTTTGAATTTAAAAGCTAATAGGGCAATGACAACTGGCCACGCTAGTGCGTTGGTCATGTCAGATACAAATTTTAAAATTTCCAAGCTAACAACCGTCAATAAGTTTCATGGTTTGTGTTTCGCTATAGATATTGGGCGGCTCTTTTAACACTGGAGTCGTAATGCTGGAAATGAGGATGCTGTTTATTGCCAAACGAGGTATCAAGAACCTGCACCGCATTGGTATAGAGCGCGTCATATGAGATTTTGTTAGCCAGTCCTACGGTCTTGATACGTGAGGAAATGAATTTCAGTACAGCGGAGGCTAGGAAGTGACCTCGTACCCACGCGGAAGTAGGTTTGCCAGCTTTTTTTGCTTGCTTTGCTGCACTTTGAAGCATCTCATCGGAGATAGTTTGAGAGATCTTCTTGATGTGATCTTTTAGCTTCTCCGCGTCTAATTCGGGAGAATTTGCATTCTTTGCAAAGCGAGTAAAACTCTCCCCCGTGACTAAAACTCCGCAGTCATACAGGAAGTTTGCGGCATCGTAAGTGGTCAAGGCGGTTACTCCTTCATGAAACGCCCGCATCCAATTTGAGCATTCCTCATTGTGATTTGCTGCTTTACCTTTGCACCACAGCTTCACAATCTGTGAAACTGCCGCATCGGTGTAAAGCGTGTTTTCTATCGAATAGCCATATGTGTAGATAACGCGGGGATCTTTGCTGTGTTGTTCAGCACACACCAAGAAATCAGCATCTCGAGCGGCAATGGCACGGATGTCTTCCTCAATGATGCGTTTGATGTGTCGATCTAGCGCAGGTGCTCCTCCTACTGACTGGGCCACGACCTTCACAGCCACACATTTTTCAAAAATCGTTGCCCAAAATAATTCATCGTCGTCACCTTCAACGTATACAAGAGTGTCGCAACGATAGAACTTATTAATGGTGTTAAGTGCTTCTGCGGAGTATTCCAAATCAGCCATGGAGGATGTCCTCCATGTCGATTATGTTTTTGGAAAACTTAGCTGCTATCTCCGGGGAATGAGTCGCTACGATTACTTGAGCGTTGGGATTTAGCTTCGTGATTGCGGAAATGATCTGTCTCTGCCAAGAGATATGCAAGGAAAGTTCAGGTTCATCCGCTAAGAATATGTATGGCTGCTGCTTTTGAAGCAGCGCTTCGATGAACAGAATGAGGAGCTGCTTTTCTCCCGATGAGAGTTTTGACAGCGGGATCGACTCGACACCTTTAATAACCAGTTCTCCGCCGTCAAATTGAAAAATCTTGTTCGATACAAAAGTTGCTAGTGTGGTCAGGAATTGGTTTACTTGAGAGAAAACCTCTTCTGTTCTTTTTTCTGCCTCCAGAGACATCTTGATGACCTGACCAGTTCGCGCTCGGGCTTCAAGAGGGGAAAAATCAAGATCACTCTTTAGCCCTTTTACGGCCTTGATGGTGCTACTTACTGCCGCGATGTGCTCCTGGATACGGCTTGTGATGTCGGGACTACTTAGGCCGAGTTGCTTATATGCGGATATGAGGCTTTGTCGTTCCTGACTCTCGACGAAGTCCAATGAGTAAGCTGTTTGAGGTGTTTTAGCCGTGTAGAGAAGAGAGACGAGAACGTTTTTCTGCAATTCTGCCGAAATGCCCCTCGCTTCAACGGCAAGTTCAAACTGATACTGAGTCAGCCGCTGCATCAACTCCTGCAACCGAGAATCCACTGGAGATTGAACTCGGCGCGCCCGATCTCGAGGGTCAGAGTCCGGATCTTGCCTAAATCGGTATACGGAAAGAGAAGCTAAAAAAACAAGGTGGCTAAGTATTTCGCGAATTCGGATTGACTCTTCAATCGCTCGTCGCCTGTGGCTCATTGGTGCTGAGCGCTGTTCATCACCGCTGATTAGCGGCAGCACATACTTGGTTTGGGATATGTAGTAAGTCAGAACAGGGAAGGGTGAGGTCTCCGTTTCTACTTTTGTTGCTCGTATGGTTCGCGATTTTTTCCCATCGGAAAGGGTGATTCTCACTTCGGAGAAGTCGTTTTCGTAGAGACCATCTGGATCGACACTTAGGACGGCATGCAGAATGTTCATGAACGTGGTTTTCCCCGTTCCATTCTTGCCAATAATGATGTTCACATGCTCGTTGAACGCACTATCTGCGTTGAACTGGCCCCAGAATCCCTTTATCGATATGCCCTCGATTTTGAACATTTCCGCCCCCTTTGATTCTCTTGTAGCCTTTTAACATATTAAAAGCGAGAGGATTTCGGGAAAAAGAAGTGCTCATCTTCCGATCCACATGAGCATTACGAATCGCGCGCCCCCGCCCGCAACTTATCCTTCTTGCTAGGCCGCTTCCCCTTGATTCCACCCGTCTCCGCAGGGTCCGCCGGATTCACCACCGCGACCTCCAGCCGCTCAAACCCCACCACCTGCTCACGCGCCACCTTGATGCCCAGGCGCTTTTCGATCAGCTTGAAGTGCGCCTCTGTCGCCGCACTCACAAAACTCACGGCAACGCCCGATTCACCAGCACGGCCGGTGCGGCCTATGCGGTGGGTGTAGTCGGTCACTGAGCGCGGCAGGTCGTAGTTCACCACCACGGGCATCTGCGCAATGTCGATGCCGCGTGCGGCGACATCTGTGGCCACCACCACTTGCACGGCCTTGATCTTGAAGTCTTGCAGCACCTGGGTGCGTTTGCCCTGGCTGAGTTCGCCGTGGAAAGGTTCGGCTTCGATGTCGACTTTGCGCAGCTTGTCGGCCACGATTTCGGCGGCGTGTTTGGTGGCGACGAAGACGAGCACGCGTTCCCATTTTTCGGTTTGCACCAGGTGACGCAGCAGCTGGGTGCGGCGGGGGGCGTCGACTTCAATCGCGCGCTGGGTGATGTCGGGCACGGCTTGCACGACGGCCTCCACCTCAATGCGCTGCGGGTTGTGCAGCAGGCTGGCGGCCAGCGCTTCAATGGCGGGCGGGAAGGTGGCTGAGAAAAACAGGGTCTGGCGTTTGGCCGGCAGCAGGGCGAGGATGCGGTTCAGCTCTTCGCCAAAGCCCAGGTCCAGCAGGCGGTCGGCTTCGTCGAGCACCAGGGTGCCGGTGTTGCCCAGCGTCAAGGCATTGTGGTCAACCAGGTCAAGCAGGCGGCCGGGCGTGGCGACCACGATGTCGGCGCCGCCGCGCAGGTTCATCATCTGCGGGTTGATGGAGACGCCGCCAAACACGATGGCTACCTTGATCCGCTTCGGTAGGTATTTGGCAAAACTCACAATCGCTTCACCAACTTGAGCTGCGAGTTCGCGTGTGGGCACGAGGATGAGGGCGCGCACGGGCCTGTGCTGGCCAGTGGCAACGGCTTGTGAATTGACCAGCTGTTGCAGCAGCGGCAGCGAAAAAGCCGCCGTCTTGCCGGAACCCGTCTGGGCCGAGCCGAGCACGTCGCGCCCTTCAAGAATGGCCGGAATGGCGGCGGACTGGATGGGGGTGGGCGCGGTGTAGCCTTTTTCCTCCAGGGCGCGCAGCAGCAGCGGCAAAAGCGAGGGCGTGAAACCGAGTGAGCTAAAGGGCATGGGGAAAGTGTGAAGGAGAGAAGAGGGAGAGGGCCGGGCGCAGGGCGCGTGCGGTGGGGCGGTGCGCTGCCGTCTGAAGCCCCAAGTTTAAGCCTCGGGCCTTCTTCAAGGCTGTATTTGGGTGGCGGGTGTTCGCCGCATTGCCTTCCGTATCTACCCGGCCCCAAGAGGATGCTATGAAAAATATAGCTGCTCGCGCACGTCCCTATTGGGTTGCAGCCACTATTTTCTTAAGAATGTGGGCCTGATTGCTGTGCAGGCGCCAGAAACAGCAGCGCGCAGGCCGATGCCCCCAGTGCGCACAGCACGCAGCCCAGTACCACCCAGCGAAACGCGGCCACCAGCATCTCAGGCGAAGCGGCCTGCAGCGGCCCGCCCAGGCTGGCGGCAAACACCACGCCCAGCACCGCCACCGCCAGCAGGCCGGCCACGCGCGCCACCGCGTTGTTGATGCCGGAGGCGATGCCCGCGTGGGTGGAAGGCACGGCGTTCATCACCGTGGTGGTGAGCGGCGCCACGGCAATCGTCATGCCCAGGCCCATCACCACCATGGCCGGAAAGAAACCCGCCCAATAAGACCAACCCACGCCGGGCAGGGCCAGCAGTGCAAAGCCCGCAGCCGCCACGGCTGGGCCGGCCATCAGCATGCGCCGCGCGCCGAAGCGTTCCGTGAATTTGGCGGTAGCGGGCGACAAGAAGCCTAGCAGCAGCGACAGCGGCAGCAGCGTGGCGCCTGCGGCGGTGGCGGAATATTTAAAGGCGCCAATCAGCACAAAAGGCAAAAAGAACAGCGCACCGCTGAGTGCAAAGTACAGCAGCAGCGTCAGCAAATTGGTGCCCACAAAGTCGCGCGACTTGAAAAGGCCCAGCGGCATCATGGGCGCACGGGTGCGTGCCTGCGCGTACACAAACGCCACCAGAAGGGCCACGCCCACTGCAAACGGGCCCAGCACGCTGGCGGCCTGCCAGCCGCGCTCGGGCGCCAGCGTGAGGCCGTAAGTCAGCGCGCCCAGGCCGCTGGCCACCAGCAGCACCCCTAGCCAGTCGAGCTGCTGCGGCGCCTCGGGGTCGCGGCTGTCGGGCACGGCGTACAGCGCCAGCCACACGGTGGCCACCGCCATGGGCACATTCAGAAAGAAGATGGACCGCCACGACACGGCATCGACCAGCCAGCCGCCCAGCACGGGGCCGGCCGCGCCGGTAATCGCGGCCCAGGCGGCCCAGGTGCCAATCGCCTTGCCGCGCGCTTCGCCCTCAAACACATTGCCGATGATGGCCAGGCTGGCCGGCACCAGCAGCGCCGCGCCCACGCCCTGCACGGCGCGCGCGGCAATCAACGCCAGCGGGCCAGGCGCAAAACCGCAGGCCACTGAGGCAGCCGTAAAAATGGCGATGCCCAGGATGAAGATCTTGCGGCGGCCAAACCTGTCGCCCAGCGAGCCGCCCACCAGCACCAGAGAGCCCAGCGCCAGCAGGTAAGCGTTGATGACCCACTGCATCGCGGCCAGCCCGCTGGCCGAGTCACCGGCCAGGTCACGCTGGATGGCGGGCAGGGCGATGTTGACGACCGAGCCGTCGATAAACGCCATGGAAGAGCCCAGCACCGTGGCCGCCAGCGCCAGCTTGGGGTGCGCCGTTTTGCCGCAGTCGCCACCCTGGGCGCGGATGATGCCTTCGTCACAAGGGGCGTGCGGGTTGGCGGGCATGGGGTCTCCTGCAATAACTGATGGGGAGGTGAATCGTTGATTTGACAAATTGTCTGACAATAGATAATATTTCCAGATGACGACGCACCTCGCGCAGCCACCCATGCCCCATCCTGCCAGTTCCCTGCCGTCAAAGGCAAGCAGGCCGGCTGATGCCCAACTCCTGCTGCTGGACAAACACGCGGTCGAGTCCCTGCTGCTGCCCGCCGATGTCCTTGCGGCCACGCGCGAAGCCTTTGTGCTCCACAGCCAGGGGGAGGGCCGCGTGTTCTCCCTGGTGCGTGAAAGGCTGGCCACCGGCGGCGTGTTCGGCATCAAGTCGGGCGACGTGGGTGCGCAGTCTCTGCTGGGCTTCAAGGCAGCCGGTTTCTGGCCCGGCAACCTTGCGCGGGGCGCCGACGCCCACCAGGCCACCATCATGCTGCTCGACCCCGCCACAGGCCGGCCGACCTGCCTGATTGACGGCAACGCCGTCACCACCGAGCGCACCGGCGCCGCGGGTGGCCTGGGCCTGGAACTGGCGCGGCAGGACAGCCGCACGGTGTGCGTCTTCGGCACCGGCGTGCAGGCGCAGGCGCAACTGCGCTATGCCCTTCGCCAGTTGCCCGGGCTGCGCCAGGTGTTTTACGCCACGGCCGATGGTTGCCCGAAAGCCTCGTTTGAAGCGATGTTTGCGGGTGGCCCGTGCGCCACCTCGCATGCGGCAGACGTGAATGCCGCCGTGGCCCAAAGCGATGTGGTGATCGCGGCCACCACCGGCAAGGGCCCGTTGTTCGAGCTGGCTGCTCTCCGGCCCGGCACCCACATCAATGCCGTGGGCAGCGACACCAAAGGCAAACGCGAGCTGCCCGAAGGCCTGCTCGCCAGGGCACGCGTGTTTGTGGACGACGCCGCCCAATCGCGCAGCATAGGCGAGCTGCAATGGGCGCCCGAAACCGCCTGCACTGAAATCGGCGATGTACTGTCGGGCAAGGCGGCCTTTGTGCGCGGCGCCGGCGACATCACCGTGTTCGACATGACCGGCATCGCCCTGCAAGACCTCACGGTCGCCCGCTTGCTGGAGCAGCGCGCGCGCCTTGCCGGCAAGGGCCAAAGCATTGCCTGGCCCTGGTAACAGTTTGACGCCCTTACGTTCTGGAGATTCCCTTGACCGCCAACCAGCCCAACCCCCTGGCCACACTCGACACGCCCGCCGCGTTGATTGACCTGCCGCGCATGCAGCGCAACATCGCGCGCATGCAGCAACGCATGAACGCGCTGGGCGTTCGCTTCCGGCCGCACGTCAAAACCAGCAAATGCACACCCGTCGCGCGTGCGCAGGTGGCCGCGGGTGCGCAGGGCATTACCGTGTCCACACTCAAGGAAGCCGCGCAATTCCATGCCGACGGTTTCACCGACATCCTCTACGCGGTCGGCATGGTCGCCACCAAGCTGCCGCAGGCGCTGGCCCTGCGGCGC
Organism: Polaromonas sp. P3_A5; assembly: GCF_056403055.1. Classification (NCBI taxonomy): domain Bacteria; kingdom Pseudomonadati; phylum Pseudomonadota; class Betaproteobacteria; order Burkholderiales; family Comamonadaceae; genus Polaromonas; species Polaromonas sp. P3_A5. Next base: position 2,328,688 of record NZ_JBFUGF010000001.1, on the reverse strand, counting down.
CAGGGCTGTGATCTGAAAATCATCACCGACAGCGTGGCGTCGGCCGCCGCCATTGCGGCCTTTGGCCGTGAACACGGTGAAAAGTTTGAAGTCTGGATAGAAATCGACAGCGACGGCCATCGCTCCGGCATCAAGCCCGGCGAGGCTGCCTTGCTGGACGTTGCCCGCACGCTGCACGAAGGCGGCATGCAGCTGGGCGGCGTGATGACACACGCCGGTTCGAGCTATGACCTCAACACCCCCGAAGCGCTGGTGGCGATGGCCGAGCAGGAGCGCGCCGCCTGTGTGGAAGCTGCCGAACGCGTGCGCGCCGCGGGCTTTCCGTGCGCTGTTGTCAGCGTGGGCTCCACGCCGACGGCGCTGTCAGCTGCGCAGCTCCAAGGCGTCACGGAAGTGCGCGCCGGTGTGTATGTGTTTTTTGACCTGGTGATGCACAACATCGGCGTGTGCGGGGCAGACGACATCGCGCTCAGCGTGCTGACCACGGTGATCGGGCACCAGCCCGAAAAAGGCTGGGCGATTGTGGACGCGGGCTGGATGGCCATGAGCCGCGACCGCGGCACGCAAAAGCAGCAGCATGACTTTGGCTACGGCCAGGTGTGCCGCACGGATGGCACGGTATTGCCGGGGTATGTCCTCAGCGGTGCCAACCAGGAGCACGGCATCCTGTCGCATGAAGGCGCGCCCGACACCGACATTGCCGCGCGCTTTCCCATCGGCACACAGCTGCGCATCTTGCCCAACCACGCCTGCGCTACTGGCGCGCAGTATCCGGAATATCACGCGCTGGCGGAAGACGGTGCGCTGGCGACCTGGAGCCGATTGCACGGCTGGTGATCTCTGGCTTCCATGTGGCCGGATGCTATTAAAAGCATAGCTGCTCGCGCAATCATCTATTGGGCTTCAGGCCTTTTTTTCTTGAGAATTCCTTGAGCTGACTCACTTGCACATGCTGTAGCCGCCGGTCTCCAGGTGGAAGTGGTCCTTATGCGCGGCGTTGTAGTCGGGGCCCAGCACACCCTTGAAGTATTTGCAGGCCCCTTTGTGGGCGTCGCGCAGCAGCAGCGCCTCGGGCCCGGGCGGCGCAGCGTCGTCTTCGTCGGGCCAGTGTTTCAGCACCGTGACGCGCTTGCCGCTGGCCAGTGTGAAGGCAGAAATGTCCAGCGCATTGGCGGTGGCATGGCGGCTGCGGGCACGGGCCGGTGCATTGGGCGGCGCGCCTTCGCCGCCGCCGTTGATGTTGCGGCAGGCATAGCTGCCCAGGTGGTCAATGCCCGCCACGCGCTGGCCAAAATGCAGCTGCGCGGCTGGCTGCAGCGCATTTCTTTCCCACATGAAGAACGACAGCGCCATGGGGCAACTGAGCGGCAGGGCCGCGCCTATGCGCACCGGCGCCGCGCGCAGCCGCACCGCATTGCTGAACCCGCAGCCGTCGCCCGTGCTGCGGTCGGGCAATTCGTCGTACTGCATGCCGGTGCTTGCCAGCGCGGCCAGGCAACGAGCAGGGTCGTTGCGGGCACGTGACAGTTTGTAAAAGGTCAGCATGTTGGGCGGCGCCGTCACTTCCAGTGGCGCCCACGGGTTGATGTGCGTGGGAATCTGCAGGGCGCCGCTGTAAACCCCGTACGCCGCCGTGAGCAGGCCGCTCCATGCGGCCAGCCATACCCAGCGGCCCCAGCGCAGCCGCCTGGCAGGCACTGCGTCGGGCGGAAGGCCGGAGTCTGGGGGAAGGGGCATGGCGTTCGTTGATAAGCGGGGGTGCAGCCATGAGCGTACAGGCCTGCTAGCCCAAGATGGCCGGATTTGTTCTCTTGCGCCGAAATCCCGACTGCTGCAGGAGGATTCGACATGCAATTCGTCGTTTAATGGCATCGTCTGACTGATGCCAAAGCCCACGCGCACAAGCTGCGGGCAACAGGCTTAACGGAGTATTTTGATGGCCGACGACACAACCCACACCCCAGCCCAATCCCCGCTGGCTGCCGACACCAGCCGGCACCACCAGATGTTTCCGGTGCTCAGCGCCGCTGAAATTGCACGCATCCAGCGCTTCGGCAAGGTGTTGCAGTTCAAGAAAGGCGAGAGGCTGTTTGCCGCCGGCGAGCCCGGCCCCGGCATGTTTGTGCTGCTCAAGGGTTCGGTCACCATCACCCAGCGCGACGGCCTGGGCCATGTGGTGCCCATCGTCAACCAGGGGCCGGGCCAGTTTCTGGCCGAGGTTGGCCAGCTGTCTGGCCAGAACGCGCTGGTGGATGGCCATGCCGAAGAAGATGTCGAAACCCTGCTGGTGCCGCCCGGCCAGTTGCGCGCGCTCATCATTGCCGAAGCCGACCTGGGCGAACGGCTGGTGCGCGCGCTGATTTTGCGGCGCGTGGCCTTGATAGAAGCCGGCGCCAGCGGCCCGGTGCTGATCGGCCAGCCCAACTCGGCCGGTGTGGTGCGCCTGCAAAGCTTTTTGAACCGCAACGGCGAGCCCAACCATGTGGTGGATATCGCCCAGGACGCAGGCGCCGCCGCACTGATGGAGCAATACGGTGTGGCCGCGGGTGATGTGCTGGCGGTGTGCCCGGATGGTTCGGTGCTGGTGAACCCCGACGAGAACCAGCTCGCGCGCTGTATCGGCATGGTCGACACGGAAGAACACGACGAGCTGTTTGACGTGATCGTGGTCGGTGCCGGGCCCGCCGGGCTGGCCACGGCGGTGTACGCCGCATCGGAAGGCCTGCATGTGCTGGTGCTCGACTGCCGCGCCTACGGCGGGCAGGCCGGCGCCAGCGCGCGCATTGAGAACTACCTGGGTTTCCCTACCGGCATTTCGGGCCAGGCGCTGGCTGGCCGTGCGTATGTGCAGGCACAAAAGTTTGGTGTGGAAATGCTGATCCCCGCGCAGGCCCAGTCGCTGGACTGCGCCCACAAGGCCATCAAGGGCGAGTTGCAGGTGAAGCTGACTGACGGCCGCAAGCTGCGCGCCAAGACCGTGGTGGTGGCGAGCGGTGCCCGCTACCGCCGGCCCGAAGTCCCGCGCCTGGAAGAATTTGAAGGCCGCGGTGTCTGGTATTGGGCTTCTGCGCTGGAAGCAAAAATGTGCAGCCAGACCGACGTGGTGCTGGTGGGCGGCGGCAATTCGGCCGGCCAGGCGGCGGTGTTTTTGTCGCAGCATGCGGCCAAGGTCAACATGCTGGTGCGCGGCCCCAGCCTGGCCGCCAGCATGTCGCGCTACCTCATAGACCGCATTGAAGCCGCACCCAACATCGAACTGCTGCCGCACACCGAGGTGGTGAAGCTGCACGGCGATGATGATGGCGACGGCAATGGCGGCACAGGCCTTTCCGGTGTGACATGGCGAAACCGCAAGAGCGGCACCGAACACGCGGCGGATGTGCGCAACGTGTTCCTGTTTGTCGGCGCCGATCCCGAAACCAGCTGGCTGACAAGTTGCGGCGCAGCCATTGATGCACACGGTTTTGTCCGCACCGGGGAGGCCGTGACCTGCAAGCACTCCGACTACAAACCCGCTCCGCTGGAAACGAACATTCCGGGCCTTTTTGCCATTGGCGATGTGCGCAGCGGCTCCGTCAAGCGCGTGGGCGGCGCGATAGGCGAGGGCGCTGCGGTAGTGGCCATGATCCACCAGCACCTGGCGGCGATGGAGCGTACGGCTGTTGCTGCCTGACGAAATTCTGGAGATTCACATGCGCATCAAACCCTGCACCCACGTTCCTGCCGAGATGCACTCACCCAATGCAAGGGGCTGTGAAGAATGCCTGAAGATGGGCGACACCTGGATGCATCTGCGGCTCTGTGTGCACTCCGGCCATATCGGTTGCTGCGACGACTCAAAAAACAAACACGCCAGCAAACACCATGCAGCCACAGGGCATGCGGTGATCCAGTCATTCGAACCCGGAGAAAGCTGGATGTGGTGTTATGAACACCAGTTGCAGGTGGGCTAGGGCGCAGCTATTTCGTGTAACTAAAGTCGTAAACAAGAGTTCTAATGAGCGCTGCGACAGGTGGTCACATCCGCGGAAAATGGCTGCTACCGTTTTCCAGAGAAGATGATTTTTTAGCTGAGCGACCTAATTGCGTTGACGTGAACGGGTGGAAATCTGGCATTGGTCAGTCATGATGGCGCCGGGTTTGTCGCTATATTTAATGGAGCAGGAAAGTCATATGGAGCGGGCAATGGAAGCAGGTTTTGTGGGTGGAGTTGCCACGTTATATCGCACCCATATGCGGTATAAATTGCGTTATGCGTCATGATCAAACATATGGGTCAGATGAATCACCTTGGAGGCATCTGCTATGAAACGCCTAATGGCTATCGCTGCAACATTGTTGCTTTTCGCGTCCCATGTGCTTGCGCAGGAAGTCCGCCTTGAACCAACGCAAAACCCGGACGCGCCTTACCGGTTGTTCGGCACCAAAAATGTATTCACTCTCTTGAAGCTGGACACGCGCGACGGGAGAATCTGGCAAGTGCAATGGGGAGATAAGGATCACAGATTCATTGAGCCGCTGAATCCTGACCCACTTGCCTCTGTCGGAAAGGCCGGGCGTTTCACTCTGTACCCTACGAGCAATATCTACACCTTCATTCTTCTCGATCAGGAAGCGGGCAATACTTGGCATGTTCAGTGGGGTAAAGCGGCCGATCGATTCACACTGCCCATCAAAGACATAGGCAAGGAATGACAACGCAATTCCTCAAGCATCGGCTCGCACACTGCGCGATGACGCATAACCCGTCATTGCAGCGAACTGCCTCCGGCAGCCGCTGAACTCCAACGTTAAACGCTGTCAACTGACCGCATGACCACCATCGCCGAACACTACGCAAACCACCTCAGCCCAATCTACGTTTGGATGGCTGGCGGTTCTGAGGCAGCGCTGCAGGCTGGTACCGCCGAGATTGAAGCGTTGAACCTACCGCTCACCCACGGGGCCGTCGTTCTCGATCTTGGTGCAGGCTTTGGCATGCATTCCATCCCACTCGCGCAAAGAGGCGCGCGAGTAACGTCAATCGACACTTCGGCTGAACTTCTGCGTTCGCTTGCGGAACTTGGTGGCAACCTGCCTATTCAGGCGGTCAACGATGACTTGCTGGCATTTCAAAGCCACATTACAGAAGCGCCGTCCGCGATCCTGTGCATGGGAGACACGATCACCCATTTGCCTGAACTCAGTGCCGTCGAGAGCCTCATTGAAAGGGCTTCCGTCGAACTGTCGCCCGGTGGCATGTTCGTAGTCTCGTTCCGAGACTACTCGCTTCCTCTCATCGGAGACCAGCGCTTCATCCACGTAAGGAGCGACGACACTCGCATCCTTACCTGCTTCCTTGAGTATGAGCCCGAGACTGTCATAGTCCACGACATTCTTCACCAGCGCACACCGGAAGGTTGGCAAGCTCGGGTCAGTAACTACCGAAAGCTCCGGTTGTCACCTGAGCACTTAGTCGCTAGCCTCCAGTCAAACGGGTTCAACGTCCGTCGCGAGGCTGGAATGAGAGGCATGGTTCGCCTTGTCGCACAAAGCGTCTAACCCTTCCTTCAAGCGGGCGTGCCTACGGCGCGCCGCTTAAGTCAAACGTTGAGCGTCTCCCCCGTTCTGCAGCATCTGCGAGTTCTCCAATGGCCATAGAAAACATTCTCTTCGATGCCGACGGCGTTCTCCAGTACCCGACGAGAGGCTGGCACGCTGCCCTCAAGTCCCTGCTTGAACTCGAAAATGAGATGCAAGCTGAAGCACTTGTGAACGACATACTGGAAGCCGAAACCGAGGTTCTCGAATCAACAACGGGCTTCGTGGAACGACTTGAAGAGAAACTAGCCAAGTGGAAACGCGCTGCCATGGTTTCGGAAACACTGAATGCACTTCACGCTATCGAAGTGCACGCCGATGTCATGCAAACAGTTCAAGCTCTGCGCCGCGCCGGCTTTGGGTGCCACGTGGCAAGCAACCAGCAATCCCTTCGCGCGAAGCACATGTCTGAAACTCTGGACTACCAGTCCTTGTTCGACGGTGAGTTCTACTCGTGCTTCCTGGGTGCAGCCAAGCCGAAGCCTGAATTCTTTGAGAAAACGATTGCAAAACTTGGCTGCCATGCAAGCAATGTGTTGTTTCTGGACGATCGAGCCGAAAATGTTGAAGCTGCGAAACGCGCGGGCCTGAATGCTGTGGTTTTCTTCGGAATAGACGGCGCACTTTCGCTTCAGCGTCAATTAGCTGGCTTCGGCGTGTTCGTAGATCATGGATCCCAGTGATCCAGACGTCCAACCCTTCAATCGAGAGGATATGCTCCGGCAAGCCGGGTCACGCCTCTCATCGCAAACGTTGAGGCCGTAAAAAAACCTCTCTGTCTGCCAATTTCCGCCAGCCGCAGCGTGACCAGTCCTAACCGGCTGCTGGTGTCTTTGCTTCGCGTGCACCAAGCCGCGCGCAGATCGGTATGTTTACGACTTTAATTGCTCGGAATAGCAGCGGGCGGTGGCGCCGCCTTGGTGGTCTTGGTGAACTCCGTCGTGGCCACCATCACCGGGCTGGATTTCGGGCTGCGCTGCCAGTGCTCATCGGCCGCTTTTTCCACCGCGTCCTTGTCGTAAACGCCTTTCGAGAGGTCAGCCCAGACATGCACATAGGCCCGGCACCAGGCGTCGTGTGCCTCATTGACCTTTTCTTCGGAAAGCTCCGGGGTGGGGCCTGGAGCTGGCTCGGATTCTGTGACCATGCAGCCATCCTAGCGGCCTACGGCCGGCGAGTCCACTGCCGACGAGCGGCCCTAACTGCCTATTTTTTGACGATTTTCTCAGTGACAGGAAGCTGGGTGTCGGCGTCTTCAATCCATACCGAAGAGGACTCTTTCTTGAGCTCACCTTTCACCACGTACTTTCCATTGGGTTGTGGCGTGAAATCCACCACGCCTTCAACCGAAAAGAAGGTTCCTGCCATCTGGCTCGCGATGGCTTGTATGGGTGCTGCCGTGGTGTGGCTGGCGCGCAGGGAGACTTTCATTGGTTTTGCCGGAACTTGCCTTTCGACGATTGACGTGGTCAATGCGAAGCCCCGTCCGTGGCTGGCGCTGGCGCTTGCCCCGAAGCTGTTTGCAATGCGGTTGCCATCCACGCCATCAAGCACGAAAAGCTGCGCCTTGCTGCCGTCTTCTGCAAAGCCGCTGTCAGCGACGGTTGCGACGGGGCCGGTATAGCCTTCCGGGACAGGCTTGTAATTAGCGCATCCGGAAAGTACGACAAGGAGAAGGGCAGGTGCGATGAGTTTAAGTTTCATGTTATGAATTTTAATGGTGCGCGGACTACGCTTGATTCTAGTTGCCGTGATTCGCGTCGCGGTGCAAACGGAGCGGATTAAAAGCCGCTCGTTGTTTGCCTTGGAAAAATACCTATTTCACACAACCTATGGTTTGAAGCGCAGCCCTGACATCCGCCGGCCCCCGCACATGGACCGCCTGCAGCCCGGCGGCCCTTGCGCCTTCGACGTTGTCGGGATGGTCGTCAAAGAACAGGATGGCGTTCAGGGGGACGCCCATCGCGTCAGCGACGTATTCAAAGGCCCGGCGCTCGGGCTTGCGATAACCTATTTCAGACGACACAAAAATTCGCTCGAATGACTGCGCCAGGCGGGGGTAGAGCGCTGTCCACGCCACCTGGTGCGCGGCGTTCGTGTTGGAAAAAACGTAGCACGGAAGATGGGCACGGGCTTCCTGCACCAGGCTGAAAGTCTCGGTGATTTCGCCGCCGAAAATGGCGTTCCATCCTTCGGCGATGCGCACCGGATCATCCTGCAACTCCAGGTTCGCGGCCAGGTGCGCGAAGTATTGCGCTGCCGTGATTTCACCGCGTTCATGCTGCTGATAAGGCAGATCGGCGCTGAAGGTGGCTTTCAGTTCTTCAAGGGACAAGCGGGAAATCGGCTGCCAGTACTCAAGCACGCGGTTGAAATCGACATCGATCAGCACGCCGCCGAGATCAAACAGCAGGGCCTGGATTTTGTGTGTAGTCATGGGATGGATGATTTGTATTTTTGGTATGCGCTACGCTTCAATCGCCGGCTGACCACTGGGGGTTCCATACCGCCTCCCATAGATGCCGATCTGGATCCTGGAAATAGCCAGCGTAGCCGCCCCAGGCGGTGTCATGTGCTTCCTGGGTGATCACGGCGCCCGCTTTTTTGGCCTGCGCCATGACGGCATCAACTTCTGCTTTCGAAGAGACGTTATGGCCCAGTGTGAATTCGGTTGCGCTGGCATTCTCCAGCGGAACACCCGAATCATGGGAAATACTTTTGCGCGGCCAGAGGGCAAGCTTCAGGCCCGCCTGCAAGTCGAAGAATGCCACGGCGCCATGTTCAAACTCGGCTCCCACAATGCCTTCGGTCTGAAGGCCAAGGCCATCGCGGTAGAAGCGAAGCGATCTTTCCAGATCATCAACGCCGACAGTGATGACCGTAATCCGTGGCTTCATGGGAACTCCTTATATTGGGTTGATGTGTCTCAAACATGCGCCCCTGATATCAAGGCTTGCCAGGCGTATGAAGTCTATTCCTGGCGATAAATACTGTCCCCGTGCGGTGCTGCCATGAACTCAGGCAGTTGCTCAGCCCGGGCAGAGAATTCACACAGGGCCGGGTAGTCGGCGGCGTTTACCACCTCTGGAATCATGGCTTGCGTGAAGTGCCAGGTAATGCCCACGGTCACACCGTCCTGACCCATGGTGCCGCTGGTCGCAGCCAGCGGTTTGCGCTGGAGTTCTGATTCCAGCTCGCCATAGGCCGCCAGCAACTGGCCCGTCACGCGTGATACCCAGGGCTGGTGCAACTTTTCAGCGGGGCGCAGGTTGCGTTCATAGATGATTTGCACGCTTTTTTCACAGGCGGCCATGGCCAGGCCAATCACGCGCAGCGCCTGCTGGCGTTCGGCGATGGCCGCCGGCATCAGGCTTTTGGGTGGCGCCTGCTGGGCGGCCAGCGCCTCGGCGTAGTCGATGATCAAGGTGGAGTCCATCAGCACCGTGCCGTCGTCACACACAAGGGAGGGCGCTTTGACAACCGGGTTGATCTGCCGGAATTTTTCGAAGGTGCTGAACACCGAGATCGACTGGTGTTCAAAGCGCAGGCCGAGGAGTTGCAGGGAAATGGCTACGCGGCGAACGTAGGGCGAGTCGAGCATTCCTATGAGTTGCATGGGGGCTCCGGCAGAACTGGTGGTAATGGGAGCCGCTATGTTAAAGCCATGGAGCCGGCGTCGCTGATGCGTCAAAAATCGCAGCTACCGCAGTCCAGGTCAATGCAGTCGGTCGGACTGCAAGAGTCGCCGCATGAATTCTCGTCCTTCTTTTTTTTCGGGTCTTGTTCCGGGGCTGCCGCTGCGGCGATCGCAGCGGCCAGCAGGACTGCATAGGCATTGCGGCACCGTTGCAGTTGGCGGGGCAGCGCGCGAAACAAGGCAATCACGCCATACCGCAGCACGATCTTGCGGGCAAACTCGGAGCACGAGGAATGCCCCGTATGTGCGCGATGGGCGCAGCAATAGCCTTTGTGGGGCGAGACATACCGCTGGTAACCACTGATGGAACCGGCTGCGATGTAGCGAAGCATGACGTCCTCCCGGGGCGGCATTGTCGTGGACCATGCCAAACTTTTTTTGTATGAGCGGCCCATCTCAGGGAGACAGGTTGCGAGCCGATTCTATGAAATGCGGATCCTGCGCGCAATGCGCCGTGAAGGTGTGGGCGAGGCTCTTGAATTTTTCAACCTGCCAGGCGAACTCCCCTTCAAAAGCCGATGGGTCAGTGACTGCATAGCCGCCATAACCATAGACAGCCGCATATGCCGCGTAGCCTGCAGCTTCCAGGGCACGGCCGGCAAGGGCATTGGCCACGGCATAGGTGGCCGAAACCGCTGCGTGGGCCGAGCCATCAATGGAGTTGGAGCCCCTGTGGCTATTGGCAACCGCTGCAATTTCTTGTGCCGCCTGCGCCAGGGCGGGGCGGTCTGATTTTCCTTCGACGAAAGACCGAAGGACCGCCAGGCAACGGATGGCTTCCGGGTTTTCGAGCAGGTGTTCTGCGCGTTGTGCGCAGGCCAGCCCAAAGGCAAGGCGAAGCGGTTCATGCTGCGGTTCGCTAACGTTGATCGCAGCTGCCAGACGTGAAAGTTCCTCGTTCATGAAACATCTCCCGGGAGAAGCTATCGTAGCGCCTCCCGCAGGCCTGGCGGTGAAAGGTTATGGAAAGTCGCAGCCGGTGGCCGACAACGCCACTGAAGAAGGGCGTGCGCGTAAACGCCGGGTGGACGTGGTGATCACACTCAAGGGCAAGCAGCCCGGGTCGCGTGGTTATGGCGACCTGGTTGCGGCCGCTTGCTGGACTGGGGGCCCGAACTTGCGCGGCAGCAACCATGCGGCCAGGTACCGCTGGCGTTTCGCAATTTCCAGCACGAGCAGCGGCAACGCGATGCCCGCAGCCAGGCTTGCCGCCCCAACCAGGTAGTCGTTGTGGCTGAAGCGGGAAAGCAGCAGGAAGGCCCGTCCCTGCGCGACGGGATGAAACACCAGGATGAGCAGGCTGCCGGAGCCTATGTAGGTCAATGGGCGCTGCAGCCGCGGATACCGCGCCAGCAGTGCAGAGATGCAAAGCACCATATAAATGCCCAGCGCGGCCTGCAGTGTCGCAATGAGCGGCTCGCCGTAGATGCGCAGGTTCAGGTCCATGGTCTCGTTGAAGTGGTAGTGCAGCGCCGCAAAGGCAATGGCCGCGGCAAGCAGCCTGATGGCGTTGAATTTCACGGCCATGACCTGTTCGCGCAGCAGAAACCCGAACAGCAGGCAGGCTGAGCTGATGAGGGTCAAATCGAGGCTCCAGGGCAACCCCGGCAATCGGGCGAGGCCCATGAAATGCAGGCTGGCCGTGTCGATTTGCCAGAAGCTCCCGATCCAGCGGATGCCCGCGGCCAGCAGCATCGAGGCAGCCAGAAAAACCCAGCGTGCGCGGTGTTCAACGGCCCTGGTGGCGCGCAGGATGGCCATGGCCACCACCGACGCAACGAAGAGGTGCGGCAAAAACCAGAGCGGAGCCCACGCAATGGTGGGCGCGGTGGCATACAGGACGCCGAAAAAATAATCAGAGGCGCTTGTGTCGGCGGTGGGAACCATGTCGGAATCAAGCGCCATCAGGATGCCCACCAGCCCCAGCACCACAAAGTAGGGCTTGAGAAGCGCATCGGCCCGCGACAGCGCAAACTTGCGCAAGGAATCGGAATCTTTCAGGAACAGGCCGGAGAGGAAAAAGAACAGCGGCAGGTGAAACGCGTAAATCACCCGGAAAAGCTCGCCCTTGTTTTCCAGTACCAGGCTGTTGTGCCCGAGCACCACCAGGATGATTCCGATGCCCCTGGCGATGTCGACGGTAGCGTTGCGGTGTGTGTGTGTCATGGTGTGGATCAATCAGGAAATGACGGGCTCAGACCAGGCGCCTGATCGACTTCTTCTTCCAGACCAGCCGGTAATAAGCCGTTTGCAGACCCAGCATGGCGATGAAGGTGACCGGGTAGGCCACCCAGATGCCGTTGATGCCGATGCGGTGGCTCATGAGCCAGGCGACGGGCACCTCCACCAGCGCGATGCAGGAGATGGCGATTCCCGTGGGCACCAGCACCGACCCGCTGGCGCGCATGATGCCCGAGAGCACCGAGGCCATGCCGAAGATGACGCTGCTCCACAGCATGATGTGCAGCAGCGTCTGCGCCACCTCAATCACCGGTTCGCTGGTGATGAAAAAGCCCATCAGGTGGCGCGAGAACAAGTACCCCAGCAGCACGAGTGAGCCGGTCAGCACCAGGTTCATCAGCAAACCGGTGCGCACGATGGTGCCCAGTTTGTCGGTGCGGCCCGCGCCGATCGCCTGCGCACCCAGGATCGAAGCGGTGATGGCAATCGAAATCGCCGGGAACTGCACATACGCCACTACCTGGTTGACGGCGCCGTAGGCCGCTGTGGCGTTGGAGCCATAACTGTTGACCAGCGAGAGCAGGGCGACTTCAGCCAGCGCAATGACGATCATCTGTACACCGGTGGGCACGCCGATCTTGAGCACGGTCTTGAGGATGCTGCCGTTGATGCGCATGTGGCGTACAAATTCCGCATCAGGTGCCAAGGGACTGTGGATGCGCCGCAGCCTGAAGGCCAGCCAGGCCGTGGCCGTCACCATCGACAGCACCGAAGCCACCGCACCGCTGGCCACCCCCAGCTGCGGCAGGCCGAACCATCCGCGGATCAGCGCCGGTGTGACGGCGAGGCCCACCAGGGTCGAGATGCCCAGCGTGTAGAGCGGATTGACCGTATCGCCCACGCCGCGCAGCATGGCGGTGGCCAGCAGGTAGACGAAGAGGCCGGGCCCTGCAATCATCATGATGCGGGCATAGAGCGTGGCGTCCGGCAGGATGTCGGCCGGTGTGCCCAGTGCCCTGAGCAAGGGCCCGGTAAAGATACCGCCGAACAGCGCGACGAGCAAACCAAAAATCAGGCCGACGCTGAGGGTGGTGCCCGCAATCGCCTTGACCTTGCCGGTGTCGCGCGCTCCCCAAGCCTGGCCGATCAGCACGGAGGCGCCAGCGCCCAGGCCGATGGTGAAGGCAATGAAGAAAAACAGGATGGGGAAGAAACTGGACACCGCCGCCAGTGCGCCGACGCCGATCATCTGGCCGACATACACGTTGTTCAGCGTGCCCGACAGCGACTGCAGGATGTTGCTGAGCAGCATGGGGCCGAGGAAAGCGGCAAAGGTCTTCCACATCGGCACACCGTCGTTCAATGCGGGCCGGGTGTGCGAAGCGGGTTTCGCCGCCGCGGGCTGTGTTGCCAGCGGCGGGACCGGATCTGCTACGGAAATCGGTGGCGCCGCGATTTCGCCCGCCGCGCGCACGTCGCCCTCACGCACTTCGGTTTCAAGCCGGTGATCAAGGGCGGAAAGATCCGGCGGCTTCATGCGGCGCTCCAACTGGCTGCGGCCAGTGCCGCCAGGTAGGTTCGCACGTCGTCAGGCCAGGGCTCGACCAGGCTGGCAAAACGCAACCGGTCGCCGGCAAACAGGGCGCGGGTGGCTTCTTCGAAGCCGGGCAGGTCGCCTGCGATTTCCGCCATGAAGCGGTAAGCGGCTTCGCGGGAGGCCCGTACCGCGTCGCGTGCCTCGTTGGCCTTGCTCGCCTCTTCCACCAGCTTGCGCAGCGCAACCGAAGCACCGCCGGATTGGCGGCTCAGCCATTCCCAGTGCCGCGGCAGCAAGGTGACTTCACGCGCAACCACCCCCAGCCGGGGGCGCCCCACAGGACGCGTTACCGGTGCTTCGTGTTCGGCGGCGGGAAGGTCGGGCGGCGTGTCGTCGGGCGCATCCACGGCGTCGGGCCGCAGGTCAAGGTCCAGGCGTTCCCCATTGGCATCGTTGAATATGCGAAGCAGGATGTCGGCCGGCTGGGGCGCAGCGCGCAACTGCACGAGCAGCTCGCGGCGCGGGCCTGAGGCAATGCGCTGGAAACCGGCGAAGGCCGTCAGGGTGCGGGGAGTGGCGATCATGGTAGAGGTCATAAAGTCATTTACGGTTAATTTTGTCCGGGTCAAATGAGGAGTTTATATCATCCGGGTATAAATGATCAAGTTTTGGCTGAAAAATGCGTAAATGCCTGTAAATCGGGTTCTATAGCTAATTAATGATCTAACTAGTCTATTTAATATTCTTTTGAGTTTGGGGAAAGCTCGGCTAAATTCGCGTCCTGTTCAAAAAAGAGCCTCACACGTTTTCACAAGAACCGTGAGGGGCGACAAGGTTTAGCGAATTTTCATGATCGAGCTCAAAGGTATTTTTCAAACCTACAAGGGCCCCAGCGGCCCGGTCGAAGCACTGCGGGGCGTCGACCTTCACATCAACCAGGGCGAGGTCTACGGCATCATCGGCCGCAGCGGTGCGGGCAAAAGCTCGCTGGTGCGCGTGGTCAACCTGCTGAACCGGCCGACGGCCGGCCAGGTCTTGGTGGGCGGCCGGGAACTGACTTCGCTGAACGGCGAAGCACTGCGTGTAGCCCGGCGCGACATCGGCATCATCTTTCAGCACTTCAACTTGCTGTCGTCGCGCACCGTGTACGGCAACGTGGCCTTACCGCTGGAGATTGCGGGTTTGTCGGCAGCGGGCATCAAGGCGCGTGTTGAGCCCTTGCTGGACCTGGTCGGCCTGAGCGCCCTGGCAGACCGCTACCCGGCACAGATCAGCGGCGGGCAAAAGCAGCGTGTGGGCATTGCGCGCGCGCTGGCCAACCGGCCCAAGGTGTTGCTGTCGGATGAAGCTACTTCGGCGCTGGACCCGGAAACCACGCGTTCCATCCTCGGCCTGCTGCGCCAGATCAACAAGGAATTCGGCCTCACCATCGTGCTGATCACGCACCAGATGCAGGTGATCAAACAGGTGGCCGACCGCGTGGCGGTAATCGACGCCGGCCGCATTGTCGAAAGCGGCCCGGTGATCGATGTTTTCACGCGCCCCCAACACGAAACCACGCGCAGCCTGATCGCCGAGATCGTGCCGCAGGATTTGCCCGACAGCGTGCTGGCGCGCATACGCACATTGATGAGCGCCGAGCACCCCGAAGAAGGGCAGCTGCTCCGGCTGGCCTTTGCGGGCGACGAATCGGATCGTCCGCTGTTGTCGGACGTGATTCGCCGCTTTGGCATAGATATCTCCATCGTGCACGGGCAGGTCGATGAGATTCAGGGCAAGCCTTTCGGCTCGCTGGCAGTGTTTGCGCGCGGCGCACGCGAGCAGCTCAACGCGGCGGTGGCGCATTTGCGCGGCGCTGGGGTGCATGTAGACCAGGTCGGCGGTGAGCTGGCCGTGGGCGGGAGGGTTTAAGCGATGTTCAGCAATTTTTCACAAGCCCTGCTTGAGCTCTTTGTCAGCTCGCTGTGGGAAACCATCGTCATGGTCGGCATCTCGGGTGCGGTCGGCGCTCTTATCGGTATTCCACTCGGGGTGTTTTTGCGGCTGACAGACGAGGGCGGCGTGCTGCAGAACGCTGGCGTGAACCGCGTCGTCGGCGGCCTTGTCAATGCGGTGCGTTCCACGCCCTTCATCATTTTGCTGGTGGCCATCATTCCGCTGACGCGTTTCATCACCGGTTCTTCCATCGGCACGGCAGCGGCCGTGGTGCCGCTCACCATCGCGGCCGCGCCGTTCATTGCGCGGCTGGTGGAAACCTCGCTGCGCGAAGTCGACCACGGGCTGATCGAAGCCGCGCTGGCCATGGGCGCGACCACGCGGCAGATCGTCTTCAAGGTGCTGGTGCCCGAGGCGCTGCCCGGCATCGTCGCGGGCCTGACCATCACCTTTGTGAGCCTTACGGGTTACTCGGCCATGGCGGGCGCCATTGGCGGCGGCGGGCTGGGCGACCTGGGCATACGTTACGGCTACCAGCGTTTTTTGCCTGAAGTCATGCTGGCTGTGGTGCTGGTGCTCATCCTGTTTGTGCAGGCGGTGCAAAGCCTGGGCGACTGGGCCGTGCGCCGGTTGAGCCACAGATGACCCCGTCCATCCATGACAGCCATGCGCGGCGATGTTGATTGCTACGTTTTTGATAGCTGCTCGCGCAGATTCCTGTTGGGCTGGAGCCCGATTTATTTCTTAAAAATGGCCCTGAAATTGACCTTCAGGGCAAAAAAACAAATTCATTCATCTTCAAAAAAAGGAAACACCATGAAAAAACGCATCTTCATCCAGTCCGCCGTCGCACTCGCGCTGGCCGCCTCGTTCACCGGCGCCGTGCTGGCGCAAGACAAGCCGCTGAAGATCGGCGTCACCGCCGGTCCGCACGCGCAGATTTTTGAGCAGGTCAAAAAGATCGCTGAAAAAGACGGCCTGAAGATCCAGATCGTCGAGTTCAGCGACTACATCCAGCCCAACGCCGCGCTGGCCGCCGGCGACCTGGATGGCAACAGCTACCAGCACAAGCCTTTCCTCGACCAGCAGGTCAAGGACCGCGGCTACAAGATCGTCAACGTCGGCTACACCGTCAACTTCCCGATCGGCCTCTATTCAAAAAAGGTCAAAAGCCTGGCCGAGTTGAAGGAGGGTGCCCGTTTCGGTATCCCCAATGACCCGACCAATGGCGGCCGTGTGCTGCTGGTGCTGCAGGACAAGGGCCTGATCAAGCTCAAGCCCGACGCAGGCCTGAAAGCCACGCCGCTCGACGTGATCGAGAACCCGAAGAAACTGAAGTTTGTGGAGCTCGATGCCGCACAGCTGCCGCGCTCGCTGGACGACCTGGACGCCTCGGCCGTCAACACCAACTACGCGCTCTCCGCCGGGCTGAACCCGAAGGACGCGATTGCCCAGGAAGCCGCCAAGTCACCGTATGTGAATTTGCTGGCCGTGCGTGAGCAGGACAAAGACAAGCCGTGGGTAGCCAAGCTGGTCAAGGCCTATCACTCGGAAGAAATCCGCAAGTACGTGCAGGCCGAGTTCAAGGGCGCTGTGCTGCCCGGGTTCTGAGCGTAGCCAGGCGGAGCGCAAGGCATGAGCCGGTTGCTGACCCTTCCCAATGCCGGCGCCTTGTCGATTCGCGCCAAGGCGCTGGTGTTCGAAGACCCCGGCTCGCTGGCCTTGCTGGAGCGCGTCGACCAGGTCGCGCCCACCGAAGCCACGGTCCTGATCATTGGTGAAACCGGTACCGGCAAGGAATTGCTGGCGCGCCGGATCCACCAGGGCAGCGGACGCAGCGGGCCTTTTGTGGCGGTCAATTGCGGCGCTTTCAGCGAATCGCTGATCGATGCCGAACTGTTTGGCCATGAAACCGGCGCTTTCACCGGCGCTGCGCACGCCCGCGCCGGCTGGTTTGAGGCGGCCGACGGCGGCACGCTGTTCCTTGACGAGATCGGTGACCTGTCGCTGAGCCTGCAAGTCAAGCTGTTGCGCGTGCTGCAGGAGCGCCAGGTGGTGCGCATCGGTTCGCGCAAGCCGATTGCGCTGGACGTGCGCCTGATTGCCGCAACCAACGTCGACCTGCGCGACGCGGTGAACGCCAGCCACTTTCGCGCCGACCTTTACTACCGCCTGAGTGTTGCCACGCTGGAGCTGCGCCCGCTGTTTGAGCGGCCCGGCGACATCCTGCCGTTGGCGCGACATTTCCTGGCGAGCTACGCCGCGCGCCTGGGCATCAGGGATGCCAGCATTTCGCCCGAGGCGGAGCAGGCCCTGCTGGCCCATGACTGGCCCGGCAATATCCGCGAGCTGGAAAACGTCATCCACTACGCGCTCATCGTCGCGCCGGCCGCAACGCTGCATGTCGCGGACCTGCAGGGCATCCACCGCTCTGCGCGCCTGGCGTCCCGCGCGGCTCCGGCCGCATTGCCGGCACCCGCTTCCGTAGCAGAGGTTTCAACAGAAGCGACGCAGGGTGCTGCACCCGACAGTTTGCGCGTGGTGCTGCTGCAACGCATGAACCAGGCCGAACCTGAACTGTTTGAAACTGTCGAGGCCACGCTGGTGAGGACGGCCTTCGACTTCTGCCATGGCAACCAGGTGCAGACGGCCAACTTGCTGGGCCTTTCGCGCAACGTGCTGCGAACCTTGCTCAAGCGCCATGGTTTGCTCGACCGACCTGCGCAGACTGATGACGTGGCAGAAGATCAAACCGCTTCGTTGTCACAGTAACTGCAGGTGGGTGCTGTATTCACAGCAGCCGTTGAACACTTTCCCTCACCCTCTCCTGCCCGGCTGCTTCGATTGCAGCAAGAGATTGAAAAAAAGCCGTACGGTGCCCGGTTTTCACTGGCACAAGTCATGCGTAGAAGCTTGTCAGCAGCGTCATTTCTGCCGCCCGTTTTATCAACGATACAAGGAGCTTCTTCATGACAACATTGCCCGTGGATATTCACCCGGTCGCCGGCCGCATTGGCGCCGAGGTGCGCGGCCTGCGCCTGTCTGCCGACCTGCCAGGCGCCACCATCACCGCGCTGAACCAGGCGCTGCTCAAGCACAAGGTGCTGTTCTTTCGCGGCCAGCAGCACCTGGACGACGCATCGCAGGAGGCGTTTGCCAAACGCCTGGGCGAGCCGGTGCCGCACCCTACAGTGCCGGTGCGCCAGGGCACGGGTTTCATCCTTGAGCTGGACTCGGAACACGGCGGGCGTGCCAACTCCTGGCACACCGACGTGACCTTCGCCGTGGCCCCGCCCAAGATCTCGGTGCTGCGCGGCGTGGTGATCCCGCCCGCCGGCGGCGACACGGTGTGGGCCAACACGGCGCTGGCTTACCAGGGCCTGCCGCCCGCGCTGCGCGAGCTGGCCGAAAAGCTCTGGGTGATTCATGGCAACGATTACGACTACGCCGCCTCACGCAGCGAAGACGAAGTGTCGAGCGAAGGCCTGCGGCATTACCGCGAGGTTTTCACCCGCACCTTGCATGAAGCCGAGCACCCGGTGGTGCGCGTACACCCCGAAACCCGCGAGCGCACACTGGTGCTCGGCCATTTCGCGAAAAAGCTGGTGGGTTATTCCAGCACCGATTCACAGCACCTGTTGTCGGTGCTGCAAAGCCATGTGACGCGTCTTGAAAACACCGTGCGCTGGCGCTGGATTCAGGGCGATGTGGTGATCTGGGACAACCGCGCCACGCAGCACTACGCCATCAACGACTACGGCGACCAGAAGCGCATCGTGCGCCGCGTCACGCTGGCCGGCGACGTGCCGATCAGCGTGGACGGCCGCCGCTCACGCGTGCATGGCGGCCAGGCGCAGCCACCGAAGGCCGCCCAACCGGTGGTGCCTGCCGAGGCCGTGGCTGCCTGATTGAGCTCTTGTGTGGCATGGCCGTGCTGCCAGTGCGGCCGGCCATTTTTGCCGGCTTCGCGCCGGCTTTTTTGTGCTTTCGAGCAAAAAAATGGCCGTTTTGATGCATTTTTAGCAATCAAAACGGCCACTAGGCCAATGAAAATGCGCGCCACCAGCTATCAAATAAATAGCATATGGTGGCGATGGGTTGAGGCTCAGGCTCTCTGCAGCAGGTGGTAGCTGTGGTCGTCCGAAGCGGTCGACTTGCGGCCACCGCCCCAGCCGACGGCTTTGCGGTAGCTGCCGAGCAGGGCGCCGTGGCGCAAGGCTTCTTCATTCACCTGCACGGACTCATCGGCGCTGGGAGCGACAAACAGCGCGTCTTCCGGGCAGTACAGCTCGCACATGAAACAGGTCTGGCAGTCACCCTGGCGCGCGATGACCGGTGGGCCGCCGGGCACGGCGTCGAACACGTTGGTGGGGCAGGCCGTCACGCAGATGTTGCAGCCGGTGCACTGCGAAGCGCTGATGAGCTCGATCATGCGACCACTTCCTGGCTGACCCGGATTTCGTCGAGCCCGTTGCTGATGAGGCGGTGCCGTTGCGTGGGGTCGGGCGCGGCGTGCTCCTGGCGCCGGTGCATGCCCCGCGTTTCGTTGCGGGCCAGGGCGCTGCGGTACATCCAGCGCGAATGGGCCAGCAGCGCGGCGGCTTCGCGTGTGCGAACCGCCTGTTGCCTGTCGGCCGGTGCGGCCTGGCGCAGGCGCAGCCACAACGCGTCGAGCCGCGACAGAGAATCTTCCAGCACGCCGCCGCTGCGGAACCAGTTGCGCTCATAAGGAAACACTTCGGCCTGCACGGCCCGGATCAGGACTTCGCTGTCGGTGTGTTCGCTGCCCGTGCCCTGCAGGCCCACGCCGCCGGCGCGCAGCACCGCGCGTGCGGCGCTATGCGGGTTTGAGCGCGCGAAACCCGCTGCACCCGCGCCGGCCCAGAACCCGGACGACAAGGCCCAGGCCGCGTTGTGGCTGCCGCCGCCGGTAAAGGCGCCGCAGATCAGCTCACGCGTGGCAGCATCACCGGCGGCATACAGGCCGGGCACAGAGGTTGCGCAGTCGCGGCCCGTAATGCGCAGGCCGCCGGTTCCGCGCACCGTGCCCTCCAGCCGCAAGGTCACGGGGAAGCGCTGGGTGAAAGGGTCTATGCCTGCGCGGTCGAAGGGCAAAAAGAAGTTGGGCTGGGCGGTGCGCATCCAGGCTTTCACCTGGTCGTCGGCTTTATCCAAACGGCCGAACACACGCTGGGTCTGCAATGTTTTGGCAATCAGGCTGCGGCCAAAAGCCGAGCCGGCGCCTTCAATCACGCTGCCGTCTTCGTAGTAGAAGGTGGCCCATTGGTAGAACAGCGACTTGGTGACGGAGGCAAAGGCCGCGCCCAGTCCGTAGGCGTTGGAAAACTCCATGCCTGAAAAATCGGCGCCCACCTCGGCGGCCATCAGATGGCCGTCGCCGGTCAGCACATTGCAGCCCAGTGCGCGGCTCAGGAAGGCGCAGCCGCCGGTGGCAATCACCACAGCGCCGGCGCGCACCACCCAGGGCTCGAGCGTCTGGCGCTGCTGGCCGGTGGCGCCGCAGACCGTGCCTTCGTCGTCGACCAGCAGCTCCAGCGCCGGGCTGTGGTCGAGGATGCGCACGCCTGCCTCCTTGGCACGCTTGCGCATCAGGCGCATGTACTCGGGGCCTTGCAGCGAGGTGCGGCGCTGCTCGCCGTCTTCGCCAATCGGGAAGGGGTAGCCCCATTCGGCCAGCTGCTGCATGTTGGCGTAGGTCTGCTCAAGCACGCGGTCCATCCACGCGTGTTCGGCCAGTTGCCCGCCCTTGTTGTAGCGGCTGGCTTTGGCGTCTTCGCGCTGCGTGCCTTGCGGTTCCACGTACCAGACGCCTGTGCCCGAAGGCGCCGTGGCGCCCGAGGTGCCGCAGTAGCCCTTGTCGGCCAGCACCACCTTGGCGCCCTGTGCCGCGGCGCTGATGGCGGCCCAGGTTCCGGCGGGGCCGCCGCCTATGACCAGCACGTCGGCATCGTGTTGCCGGGCGCCGGCCGCGTTCGCGAGGGCGGTGAAGTTGAAGTCGCGGCTTCCCATCACGCCACCTTCTGGGCCTTGACGGCGAACTGGTTGACGGGCCGGTCCAGGCCGAGGTTTTCGCGCAGCGTGCTGCCTTCGTATTCGGTGCGGAAAATACCGCGGCGCTGCAGCTCTGGGATCACCAGGTCCACAAAATCGTTGAGCGACTCGGGCAGCACCGGCGGCATCACGTTGAAGCCGTCGGCGGCGCCGTTTTCAAACCACTCCTGGATCTTGTCCGCGATGGTCTCTGGTGTGCCCACTACCACCCAGTGGCCGCGTGCACCCGCCAGGTATTCATACAGCTGGCGCACGGTGAGCTTGTCGCGCCGCGCCAGCTCCAGCACCACGTGAGCGCGGCTGTTCTGGCCCTTGGGCGGTTCGGGAATGTAGGGCGGCGGGGCGTCCAGGTCCCACTTCGTGAGGTCTTCGCCGGGCCAGAATTGAGCAATGGTGTTCAACCCCACTGAAGGGTGGATGAGCTTTTGCAGCTCGGCCCACTTGGCTTCAGCTTCGGCCTGCGTGCGGCCGATCACGGGCGAGATGCCAGGCAGGATCAGCAACTGCTCAGGCCGACGGCCGTACTTGGCCAGGCGGCCTTTCACGTCGCGGTAGAAGGCCTGCGCTTCCGCCAGGCTGGTCCAGGCCGTGAAGATGGCTTCGGCGGTGGCCGCCGCGAGTTCGCGCCCAGGTTCGGAAGAACCGGCCTGCACGATGACGGGGTAGCCTTGCGGCGGCCGCTCGAGGTTCAGCGGACCCTGCACCTTGAAGTATTTGCCGTGGTGGTTGATCTCGTGCAGCTTTGCCGGGTCAAAGTAGCTGCCTGTTTCGGGGTTGCGGATGAAGGCGTCGTCTTCGAAGCTGTCCCACAGGCCCTTCACCACGTCGATGAACTCATGGGCCTGCTCATAACGCACCTCGGGGTCGGGGTGTTTGTCGAGCCCGAAATTGCCGTAGACGTTGTCGGCGCCCGTGGTCACCACGTTCCAGGCCGCGCGGCCCTTGCTGATGTGGTCCAGCGAGGCGAACTTGCGCGCCAGCAGGAAGGGGTCTTCATAAGTGGTGGAAGCCGTCGCCACGAAGCCGATGTGTTTCGTCACGGCCGACAAGGCCGCCCACAGCGTGACCGGTTCGAAGTAGGACACGCGGCCCTGCCGGCTAAAGGCTTCGTCGGTACCGTGGAATGCGACGCCCGGGCTGTCGGCCACAAACACCTGGTCGAACAGGCCGCGCTCGGCGGTTTTGGCCACCTCAATGTAGTGGTCGATATTGACGCCCGAATCGACCTGGGAGCCGGGATGCCGCCAGGCCGCGATGTGGTGGCCCGTGGCCATGATGAATGCGCCCAGGCGAAGTTTGCGTTGAGTCATGAGGGATGTCTTTCTGTGGGTAAAGGAGTCAGCTGTGGGTGGAAGCAGGCTTCCACGCCGTGAAGTGACGCTCCAGCGCCTGCAGCGCGAAGTTCAGCGTGACCCCGATGGCGGTGATGGCGATGATCCCGAAGTACATGTCGGCAATCAGGAAACTGAACTGGGCGTAGATGATCAGGTAGCCCAGCCCGGCCTTGGCACCCACCATCTCGGCGGCAATCAGCACCAGCATGGCCGAAGCCGCAGCCAGGCGGATGCCCACGAACATGGTGGGCACGGAAGCCGGCAGGATGACCTTCAGGAACAGCTGGCGCGGTGTCACGCCCATGGTGCGGGCCGACTTCACGAGCAGCGGATCCACCTGCCGCACGGCCGAGATGGTGTTGAGCAAGAGGGGCCAGGCGCACGAATACACCACGATGGAGACCTTGGACACCTCGCCAATGCCCAGCAGCAGCAGGAAGACCGGCAGCAATGCCAGCGGCGCGGTATTGCGCAACAGCTCAATCAGCGGATTGAGCGTGTTGCCCAGGCGCCGGTACCAGCCGATGGCCAGCCCCAGCGGAATCGCGAACACGATGGCCAGCAGCAAGCCGCCGAGCGAACGGGCCAGGCTGATGGAGGTGTGCTCCCACAGCTGGCCGTTCAGTGCCAATGCCCAGCCGGCGGCAAGCACCTCGCTGAGCGGCGGCAGGAAGGTCGGGTCGGTGAGGCCCAGGCGCGGCGCCAATTCCCACAGCAGGGCCAGCGCCACGATCAGGCCGGAGCGCCAGGTGGCGTTGGCAACTTGTGCCTGCAGGCGTTTCCAGAGCGGCGGCGTGTGAAGGGTAAGCGGTGCGGCGCCCGCGTTCAGGGCAATATCAGACATGGGCGATTTCCTTGAGGATGGGTTGTGAGGAAATACGGGCGCGGCGCTCGCGGCGGGCGGAAGCCACCTCGTCATGCAGCTGCGACCAGATTTCGTGGCGCAGCTCGCCGAACAGCGGCAGCGAGCGCACGTCGTCGGTGCCGCTGCGCAAGGATTCGGGGATGTCCACGATCTGTTTGATGCGGCCCGGCCGGGTGGTCATGATCGCCACGCGCTGGCCCAGCACCACGGCTTCGTCGATGCCGTGCGTGATGAACACAATCGTCTTGCCGGTACGTTGCCAGATTTCGACCAGCTCTTCCTGCAGCGTTTCGCGTGTCTGCGCGTCGAGCGCGGCAAAAGGTTCGTCCATCAGCAGCACCTGCGGTTCGTAAGCCAGGCTGCGCGCAATGGCCACGCGCTGCTTCATGCCGCCCGAAAGCTCATGCGGAAAGCGGTTGGCAAAGTCGGTCAGGCCCACCAGCTCCAGGTAGTGCGCGGCCTTCTCGCGCCGGGCGCGTTTGCCGACACCCGCGACTTCCAGGCCAAAGGCCACGTTGTCCAGTGCGCTGAGCCAGGGGAAGAGGGCGTATTGCTGGAACACCACGCCGCGGTCGCGCGCCGGGCCGGTGATGGGTTGCCCATCAATCAGCACGCGGCCGCTGGTGGGCAGCGCCAGACCGGCCAGCAAATCGAGCAGGGTGGACTTGCCGCAGCCGCTGGGCCCGACCAGCACCAGGAATTCGCCCGGACGCACGTCCAGCGTCACGTCGTGCACGGCAACAAACCGTTTGGCCGCGCCACCGTCGTCCGCGCGAACGGTGAACTCCTTGCTGACGTTTTCGAAGCGGATTTTTGCGGCGCTCATTTGGCCACCGCCAGCTTGTCGCCGCTGTTGGAAGCATTGAAATAAGGGTTGAAAGCGTTGGTGTACAGGTCTGTGGGCTTGACCTGGCCGGGTTTGAGGAGGCCGTCCTTGACCAGCCAGTCGATCCAGATCTGCAGCTCCTTGTCTTTGATCACGCCCCCCGTGCCTGCCACGCCGGTGCTCTTCCAGTACTGGATGGTGTCGGCGCTTTCGGCGCGCTTGCGGCCGTCAATGATCTTGACGAAGCGTGCCCGAACCTCGGCCGGCGGTGTGTTGCGCGCCCATTCAATGGAGCGCGCCAGGGCTGACACTAGGTGGCGGCTGGTGTTGGGGTTTTGTTCGATGAATTTGTTGAGCAGAACGATGGAGCCTGCCGTGAAGTTGCCATACAGGTCACGGTCTGTGAACAGCGGGCGTATGCCGCCGCGCTCCCGCGCCTTGTCGCGCAGCACGCCGCCCAGGGTGGTGACTTCCACCTGGCCCTGGCGCAGTACCTGTTCACCGGTGACCGGCGGCGTGACGACCAGCGTCACCTGCTTGGCCTCCGCTTCGCTGAGCTTGGCGCGCTCCAGGTATTCGCGGACCATGAACTCGTGGTGCGCGCCCAGCGTGTTGACCGCGACTTTTTTGCCGATCAGGTCGCGCGCGGACTTGATGGGGCTGTCTTCCTTGACGTAGTAGCCGCTCCAGGTGTTCTCGTCCACCCCGTAGTAGCCCAGCACGGCCTTGATAGGCGCTTTCTTGGCCAGCAACTTCACGACGGCGCCGTTGAAGGCGCCGCCCAGGTCGACATCACCGGTGACCACGCTCTGGATGTCTTGCGGGCCGCTGATGGTGTTGCCCACCCATTTGGCCTTGAGCGGCGCAAGGTAGCCCAGGTCTTCGGCCAACTCAATCCAGGTGACCTGGCCGGCCCAGCCCTGGTAGCGGATTTCGGTTCGTTCAGGTGGGGGTGCGGCATGGCCTTGAGTGGACAGGAGGCCAAACGACAAAGCTGTGAGACCGAGGAAGCGAGTGATATTCATGGCGTGAGGAGTGAGTGGTTGACAGGCTCAACATCGCAGCATCCATGCCAGTGATTTCGGGCTGATTCAGGGGTGATTTCGGGGTTTTCAGGGCGTCCGGGTTGCTTTGTTGCTGCATCCCGGGCAGTCGGCTGTTGGGGTGCTGTCTGGTTTTGCGCAGAGGCGGCCTGGCGTGTTGACGGGAAGCGGGCAGCGCTGCGGAACCTTGGGGTATTTCTGTCCTGAAGTCCTACAGCGCGCGGCGGTGAATTGATTTAAAACCGGGAATGCCTTTTGCGAATTCGCGCATTCGCTGATCAAACCCTTTCATCCTCACCTTCCTGGAGAACCCCATGGCCCAATACAACATCGCCGTCGTCGTCGGCAGCATCCGCAAGGATTCGTTCAACAAAAAACTCGCCAGTGCGCTTGAAAAGCTGTTTCCCGCGGACTTCAGCTTTACCCATGTGCGCATTGACGACCTGCCGCCCTACAACCAGGACGACGACGGGAATCCGTCGGCAGAGGTGAAGCGGCTCAAGGGCGAGATCAAGGCGGCGCAGGGCCTGCTGTTTGTCACGCCCGAATACAACCGCTCGATTCCAGGTGTGCTGAAAAATGCCATTGACCATGCCTCACGCCCTTATGGCCAGAGCGCATGGGATGGCAAGCCTGCCGGGGTGATCGGGGCATCGGTTGGTGCGATTGGTACTGCGCTTGCCCAGCAGCATCTGCGCAATATCCTGGCTTACCTGAATGTGCCTACGCTGGGGCAGCCTGAGGCTTTTGTCCACAACAAGGAAGGTTTGTACGACGCTGATGGCAGCATCAGTGAAGGCAGCCGCAAGTTTTTGCAGGGGTGGGTGGATGCTTATGTGGGGTGGGTTAAGAAGCACGCCTGAGCGTCATGCTTTTTGCTGAGGGCGGCTGGCCGGGGTTGCCCGGCGGCAAGTAACTTTCTTTTGCTTCGCCAAAAGAAAGTCACCAAAGAAAAGGCGACCCTGCTGTCTGCGTCCCTTCGCTGCGCTGCGGGCAACCTGCGGTGCTCGGTCCAGCCGGGGTCTCGCTCGAACTCGCCTTCGGCTCAGACAATCGCGATCCCTGATCCGTCTGGACCTCCGCTCCTCGGCGCATACAGAAGGGGTGGGGGCAAGGAATACCTGAAACCCGAATACCTAAAACCGCAATCCGAATACCGGACGCAAGCTCTCGTTTAAAACGGGGCGTCGCCTTCGATGGTGGTGCGGTAGAGCTTGCGGCGCAGGTGGTCGGGGGTGCCTGCTGCCAGGTGGGTGACTGAGCGGTTGTCCCAGAACACCATGTCGTGCGGCTGCCACTGGTGGCGGTAGATGAGTTCGGGACGTGAGGTGTGTTCGAACAGTTCGCCCAGCAGCGCTTTGCTTTCGTCCTCTGGTATGCCCAGGATGCGGGTGGTGAAATGCTCGCTGACAAAAAGCGCCTTGCGGCCGTTTTCAGGGTGGGTGCGTACCACCGGGTGGACCACCGGCTTGACCTCTTCAACCTGCTCTTGTGTGAGCTTGGGTCGCCACGGGTTGCGGCTGCGCAGCTCTTCGTATTTGGCGAGGTAGGTGTGTTCGGCGCGCAGGCCCTGCACAGCTGTCTTCAGCGCGTCGGGCAGGGTGTCCCAGGCGGTGTGCTGGTTGGCGAAGAGGGTGTCGCCGCCTTCGGAGGGCAGCTCCTGGGCATGCAGCAATGAGCCCAGGCTGGGCTTGTCTTTGTATGACAGGTCAGAGTGCCAGAAATGGCCGGCGTCGCCCAGGCCGATGGGTTCGCCGTTTTCCTTGATGTTGGAGACGATCAGGATTTCAGGGTGGTTTTGCAACTGGAAGTTTTTCAACACATGAATTTGCAGCGGCCCAAAGCGGCGGCTGAAATCAACATGTTGCTGCGGCGTGATGCGCTGGTCGCGAAAGACCAGCACGTGGTGGTCCAGGTGTGCGCGGTGGATGCGGCAGAAGTCAGCTGTGGTGAGCGGTGTGGACAAATCCATGCCCAGCACCTCGGCGCCCAGCGGGGCGTCAAAAGGCCGGATCTCGATGGAGGATTGGGTATGCGTTGCTGCCGATGCATCGGCACGGTCGTTCGGAGTCAAAGTCGCTGTCATCTTCATCTTTCTCATCTGCGTCCTGGGGCGCCGGTCAGCCTATAAATGTAGGAGTGCCGCCGTGCAAAGCGAACTACCTATTCGTCGTTTGTTAATTACTTTTAAGTCTGTTCGGCTTCGCCACACGAGGGCGCCAACCATCTTATCTATCGGATCCACTCACCCGCAACGCTTTCACCACCAGCGAGAAGGCCGGTGAAGGCTGGCGTCTGCTGGGATAGTACAGGTGGTAGCCGGAAAATTTTGGGCACCAGTCCTGCAGAACGCGCACCAGCCGCCCGGCTTCAATGTGCGCCGTCAGTTCGTCTTCCGGCAGCAATGCGATGCCCAACCCCGCCAGTGCCGCGTCGACCTGCGGCGTTGTCGTGTTAAAGATCAGCGGGCCATCCACACGGACATTGACCTGGCGGCCGCGGCGCTCAAAGTCCCAGACGTACAACCCGCCGGAAGTAGGCATGCGCTGGTTGATGCAGTGATGTGCGGTGAGGTCGTGCGGTGTTTTGGGGATGGAATGGACCGCAAAATAACCGGGTGAAGCCGCTACTGCCATGCGCAGCGGCGGGCCGATGGGCAAGGCGATCATGTCTTTGTCGATTGTGTTTCCCAAGCGTACGCCGGCATCAAAACGGTCGGCCACGATGTCGCGAAAACCATAGTTCACGTCGAACTCCAGCTTGATGTCCGGATACTCGCGAAGCAGTGGCGCGAGCTTGGGCAGCAGGGTGCTTTGCAGCACGTGGTCGCCACACGTGATGCGCACGGTGCCTGCAGGTTTGTCGCGCAGGTCGGTCAATGCGTCGAGTTCAGACTCAATTTCGTCAAAGCGGTGGCCGATCGCCTTCATCAGCCGCTCGCCCGCGGACGTTGTGGCGACGCTGCGTGTGGTGCGTGTGAGCAGCCGGATCTTCAAGCCTTCTTCCAGCCCCCGGATGGCCTGGCTCAGCGCTGACGGGGTCACACCCAGCGTGGCGGCGGCCCGGGTGAAGCTGCCTTGGCGCGCCACGGTGACGAAGGCCAAGAGGTCGTTGAGATTGCGTCGAGGCATTGCGGGTCTCTGTTTCGTGGGCTACTGATTAGCCATACTAACAAATTCATTAAGAATTCATTACCTAGTCAATGTTAAAGGTACTTGGCAAACTTCAGGAACTGCGAACGGAACACGGACCACGTCGAACAAGGGCAACCGTCACGCGTAGTGCCTTCTGACCCAACCAAAGAGGAACATCGACCATGAAAACACCATCAGAGAACGACGGCCGCGCAGCGGTCGAACTGTCCAGCGACGCCTCTGGTCGCCGTGAGTTTTTGAGAATGACTGGAACAGGCGTGGCTGCGGCCGGCATGCTTTCGACCGTTGGAGGCGCTGCCTTTGCGGCGGATACGCCGGCCATACCAGGCAGGCCCGGTGGTGCCGATAACTTTTACAAGAGCGACAAGGTGACCGTGCAGAAGGTGACTTTCAGGAATCAGTACCGGATGAACGTCGCGGCGAATCTTTTCATTCCCAAGACGCTTGACCGGAAAAAACGCAACCCGGCGATTGTTGTGGGCCACCCCATGGGTGCGGTGAAGGAGCAAAGCGCGAACCTGTACGCCACCAAAATGGCGGAGCAGGGTTTTGTTGCCATGTCCCTGGATCTCGCTTTCTGGGGCGGCAGCGACGGCCAGCCGCGCAATGCCGTTGCGCCGGACCTGTACGCCGAGAACTTCAGCGCTGCAGTGGATTACCTCGGTAGCCAGGCGTTTGTCGACAGGCAGCAGATCGGCGCCATCGGGATTTGCGGCAGTGGCAGTTTTGTCATCAGTGCGGCGAAGATTGACCCGCGCATGAAAGCCATCGCCACAGTGAGCATGTACGACATGGGCGCGGCCAACCGCGACGCCCTCAATCATTCGCAGACGCTCGAGCAGCGCAAGCAGATCATTGCCGCCGCCGCCGAGCAGCGCGATGTGGAATTCAAAGGCGGTGCGATCCAGTACACCAGTGGCACCGTGCATCAACTGACGGCGGACACGCACCCCATCCAGCGCGAGTTTTACGACTTCTACCGCACACCGCGAGGCGAATACACGCCCACGGGCGGATCGCCGCGAACCACCACGCACCCGACCCTGGCCAGCAACGTCAAGTTCATGAACTTTTACCCGTTCAATGACATCGAGACGATCTCGCCTCGCCCCATGTTGTTCATCACGGGCGACCAGGCGCACTCGAAAGAATTCAGCGAAGACGCCTACAAGCGGGCCGCTGAACCGAAGGAGTTGTTTATTGTTCCGGGCGCCGGCCACGTGGATCTGTATGACCGGGTGACGATGATTCCGTGGGGCAAGCTGACTGCGTTCTTCGGCAAGCACCTGGTGCAGACCGGCGCCTGATGGCGGTTCGGGCGATCATCAATGTGGTGAGCGGCGTCTGCGTCGAACGCGAGACCGCCTTTCACTTCGCCGCGCGCAGACGGAGGTTTTGCGCCTCGCTGATGCTTCCACTGCTTTGCGCGAGTAGTCTCGCTGCTGCGGGCGGCGACACTCGGGCAGTTTCCCAACAACCATCTGACCCGACACCCCGCAGGAAGGCCCCCGTGATGAAAATCCAGATGAGCGTGGATGGCATCGTCATTGCGACGGCAACACTTGACAGCAATGACAGCGCCAGAGAGTTTGCGGCACTGCTTCCGCTGAACCTGGTCCTGAAAGACTACGCGGCTACGGAAAAAGTCGCTGACTTGCCGCGTGCGCTGTCAACGAAGGGTGCGCCGGTGGGGCACAAGCCCTCCACCGGCGATATCGGTTATTACGCTCCGTGGGGCAATCTGGCGATTTATCACAAGGACTTCGCTTTTTCAGACGGCTTGGTTCGGCTCGGGCGGCTTGATTCAGGGCTGGACGCCATGCGGCGCCCCGGCCCCGTGGCGGTGAGGGTTGAACACGCTCCTCCATGACGCTGCACGGCGCAACGTGTCGGGCCGTGTGCACCAGGCCGATGATGTTGGCGAAAACGAAAAAGCCCGCAGTTGCGGGCTTTTTTCCGTACGGCGTTCCGGCATGGGTGCCGGACGCCTGTGGCTCAGGCAGCCAGCGCGGCTTTTTCCTGGTTGGCGGACTTTTGCGTGTGGGTCACGATTTCAATCTGCGCGGCTTCCAGTGCTGCGGCCTTGGCGGCTTCGCCCATGGCCAGGCCTTCGGCGCGCACAAAACGCACGTCGGTGATGCCGAAGAAGCCGAACACCACTTTCAGGTAGCTTTCCTGGTGTTCCAGGGCTGTCATCGCGTCGCTGGTTGAATAGACGCCGCCGCGGGCGGACGCCACGATCACCGTCTTGCCGCCGGCCAGGCCCACGGGGCCCTTGTCGGTGTACTTGAAGGTACGGCCGACTTGCGCAACGCGGTCGATCCAGGCCTTGAGCTGGGTGGGAATCGCAAAGTTGTAGAGCGGTGCGCCCACGACGATCACGTCGGCGGCCAGGAATTGCGTCACCAGTGCTTCAGACACGGCGTTTTCTCGCTTTTGCACGTCGCTCAGGGCAGTGCCGGCAGGCATGCGGAAGCCGAGTGATTCGGCGGAGAGGTGGGAAGGTGTGTCGGCTGCCAGGTCGAGGTAGCTGACTTCGGTGCCGGGGTTGGCGGCGCGCCATGAGGCCACGATCTGGGCCGTGAGCTGGCGGGAAACCGAGTTGCCGCCAAGGATGCTGGAGTCGATGTGAAGAAGCTTGGTCATGGTGAATTCCTTGAATTGAAGTGATTGATCGGGTGGGATAAACCGGTTTTCAGGCCGTGTTCACCTTGAACCGCAGCCATGGGATAGATTGTGCGGATGAGTCGAGTGTTTGATAAGTTGGCAATAATGCGACTTATCGTTCTACTAATGAGACAATAAACACCGCAAAATCACAAAATGCCTTCGATCTGGCGCCATCGCACCTGGGCGCAAGGCGAGTAAAGGCGACGAAAGGACTTTTCCCATGCAAGACCTCAATGACATGCTGTACTTCGCCGAAGTGGTGGAGCGGGGCGGCTTTGCCGCCGCCGGCCGGGCGCTGGGGCTGCCCAAGTCGCGCCTGTCGCGCCGCGTAGCCGAGCTGGAGGCGCGGCTGGGCGCGCGGCTGCTGCAGCGCACCACCCGCAAGCTTTCACTGACCGAGGTCGGAGAGATTTACCTGCGCCACTGCAGCGCCATGCGCGACGAGGCGCTGGCCGCATCGGAAGCCGTGGCGCAAATGCAGGTCGAGCCGCGCGGCACGCTGCGCATCACCTGCCCGGTGACGCTGGCACAAAGCACGGTGGGCTACCTGGTGCCGCGCTACATGGCGCTTCACCCCCACGTGAAAGTCGACATGCGCGTGACCAACCGGGTGATTGACCTGGTGGAAGAGGGCATCGACATTGCCCTGCGCGTGCGGCCCACGCTGGAAGACAGCGGCAGCCTGATCGTGAAAAACCTGGGCTCCGGCTCCGGGCGCCTGCTGGCCAGCCCGGATTTGCTGAGGCGCCAGGGCACGCCTGAAAAACCGGAAGACCTGCACAAGCTCGACACCGTCGCCATGTCCTGGGTGGACGGCCGGGCGTCGTGGACGCTGATGGGCCCCGACGGAAAAGAGTTTGTGCTGCAGCACCAGCCGCGTTATGTGGCCGACGACCTGCAAACCCTGAAGCTGGCCGTGCTGGCCGGCACCGGCATGAGTTTTTTGCCCGAATCCCTGAGCGCGGTAGAGCAGCAGGCGCAATTGCTGGTGCCCGTGCTGCCAGGCTGGGCGCTTCGCCCCGGCGTGGCGCATGCGGTGTTCACTTCGCGGCGTGGGCAGATTCCGGCGGTGCGGAGCTTTCTGGACTTTCTGGGGGAGCGGATGCGGGGTGAAGAGCTGGTTTGATGGCCTGGCCTGGCGGATTAGCCGGCCGCGAGTGCAAGTAAGGCGCTATGAATTTAATAGCTGCTTGCGCTTGTCCTTATTGGGCTGAAGGCAGTTTTGATAGTCAGAAAAGCTGTCAAAACGGCAAAAAACAGGCGATTTGGGACCTGCGGGTGCAGGTTGAGGCCGGAAATAGTGCCCCGAAAGCTTGTTTTTTCATGAGAAAAATGGCTGCAAGCCAACAGGGATAAGCGCCAGCAGCTACAAAAATAATAGCGCCCGGGCCCGCCGGGAATCACGGCCGACGGCAACCGGGCGGAAGCCGTCGGGCGATTTCAGCGAGCAATGTGATTCAACGCTATTTACTGCCAGTTGGCAGCAATCACCGGCGCCAGACTGTTCTGGTAGCTGGCAGGCAAGGTGGTCTCACCTGCTGCCGGCGGGCTGAACGATGCCATGGCTTGCACGAGGTTTTGCACCTGGGTGTTGAGCAACGTCAGCCCGCCGCTGGTCTTGAACTGCTCGACATGGTACTGGCTGTCCAAGTACCAGTTGCTGACCATGAATTTGTCGTCGGTGCCGATGATGCTGACCTCAAGGTCGTTGTTGACCTCACGGAACCAGAGCTGGTCCGCGGCGATACCGGCATCAAACTGGGCAATGTCCACGTTGCCGGCCGTGGCGTCGTCTTCCTCAATGGTGTCACTTCCATAGCCGCGAGCCAGGAAGAATTTGTCGTCACCAGTGCCTCCGCTCAGGGTGTCGGCTCCAGCGCCTCCGTTGAAATAGTCATTGCCCGCGCCGCCTTCCAGCACATCGAGCCCGACCCCGCCGTAAAGGGTGTCATTACCGCCGTCACCGCGCAAAACATCGTTGCCATTGGAGCCCAGCAGGAAGTCGTCACCGGCAGTGCCCACGTAGGTAGACGTGGTGGCCAGGGCGGCCTGATCCCAGACCGTGCCATCGGCGAACTCAACGCGCTCGATCCTGTACGCGCTGTCGAGGAACCAGTTGCCCAGCGTGATGCGGTCGTTTGTTCCTGCGATATTGAGATAGAGATGCTGCTGGTCGCGGCTGGTGGTCACGTCGCTGGCCAGCACCGTGCTGTCAAAGCGGAACGTGTCCGTGTTGCCTGCCGTCTCGTCGTATTCAACGGTGGTGTCGGATCCGTCACCCCGGCTGTACAGGTAAACATCGTTGCCTTCGCGGCCGTAAAGCACATCGTCTCCCTGCAGTCCTTGCAGGGTGTCGTTGCCGAGGTCACCCGACAGGTAGTCGTCGCCGGCTGTACCGACGACATTGAGTGCAATGACGGTGGCCGAGGCGGCCAGGGTTTGCGAGTCCCACACGGTGCCGTCGGCGAACTGGACCTGCTCGATCTTGAACTGGTCGCCGTTGAACCAGTTCCTGAGCTGGATGCGGTCAGTGCCGCCGGAGATGTTCAGGTACAGGTTGTCCTGGTCGCGGGTGACGGTGACGTCTCCAGCCAGCACACTGGCGTCGAAACGCACGGTGTCGATGTTGCCGGCCGTGGCGTCCAGGTCGTAGAGGTGATCTGAACCGTCTCCGCGCTTGTACAGGTACACGTCGTTGCCGCCGGCAGTGTCGAAGATGTAGTCGTCTCCGCCTGCGCTGTTGAAGGTGTTGCTGCCGGCCCCTCCGGTAATGACGTCCAGGCCTTCGGTGCCCACATACGCAGATGTAGCGGCAAGGGCCTGCTGATCCCACACCGTGCCGTCAGCGAATTGGACGCGTTCGACCTTGCGTGCGTCCTCGAGAAACCAGTTCGCTAAAGTGATTCGGTCCGTGGTGCCCTGAATGCTGAGGTACAAGTTCTGCTGGTCGCGACTGGTGGTCACGTCGCCAGCCAGCACGGTGCCGTCGAAACGCAGGGTGTCCAGGTTGCCCGCCGTCTCGTCGTAATCGATGATGGTGTCGGAACCATCACCCCGGCTGTACAGGTAGACGTCGTTACCTTCGCCGCCGTACAAGGCATCGTCTCCGGCCTGGCCGTCGAACACGTCTGCTGCGCTTGTGCCGCCCAGCGTGTCGTCTGCGGCTGTGCCAGTCACGGTCAACGCTGCCGCCGTCACAGCCGCACCCGTCCATATCGTGCCGTCGGCAAAAGAAATTCTCTCCAGCCTGCTGAAAATGGTGCCGTCAAACCAGTCCTTGATGGTGATGCTGTCAGCGCCGTTATTGAGCGTGAAGACGGCGTCATTGCCGGTGCGCGAGACGGTTACGTCTTGCTGGGTAATGCCTGCGCCGAACACCAGCGTGTCCCGGTAGCCTTCGTCATCCGGATGTGCAGCAAAATAATCTGGCGCAGCCGCATTGGGGTAAAAGCGCACATCATCAGTGATGGTGTCGTGGCCATCACCCAGGTTGAAGACATAGGTATCGCCCGCGTAACTGCCAATGAGCGTATCGTCGCCTGTGCCGCCTTCATAGGTGTTCGCACCAATCGTGCCGGTGTTGTGCGGAACTGTCAGCAGGTCGTTGCCGGCGCCGCCGATCAGGTGTCCCAGTGCGCCCATGCCGGTCAGTACATCGTCGTACTGTGATCCCTGCAAAGTGCCGGTTCCCGTCAGGGTCAGGCCGGACATACTGGCCATATAGGCAGAATCCCAGACCGTGCCATCGGCGAACGCGACCTGCTCGATCTGGTAGCCGGTATCGGCAAACCAGCCTGTCACCGTAATCTTGTCGGTGCCGTTGGCATGGCGGAAGATCATGTCATTGCCTGATCTACCCAAGCTGATATCACTAACCAGAATGCCAGCGCCAAACACCAGCGTGTCAGTCGGCCTGAAGTTGGACTGGTTCTCGGTGATGGTGTCCTGCCCGTCGCCCAGGTTGAACTTGTAGGTGTCTGTAAGGCAAGTGCCGACGATGGTGTCGTTGCCTGTTCCGCCTTCAAACACGTTGTTGTTCGGGCCGTAGTAAAAAGCGCTCAGCGTGTCATTACCGGCGCCGCCAATCAAGGTATTGGACGTGGAACTCTGCTCGCCATAAAGCACGTCATCGCCGTCACCGCCGTCGAGGATGTTCACACCTGCGCCTCCGCGGATGTCGTCGTTGCCAGCGCCGCCATGAAGAATGTCGTTCATGACCGTTCCGGTCATCACATCGTTACCGGCCGTACCGGTAACTTCCAGCCCGGCCGAGGTCAGGGCCGGCTCCAGCCACACAGTGCCGTCAGCAAACTCGACCCGCTCGATCTGGTAACCCGAATCGGCAAACCAACCCTTGACGGTGATCTTGTCGGTGCCATTGGCGTGGGCAAAGACCATGTCGTTGCCCACGCGAACAAAGCTGATGTCTGCAACCAGAATATCTGCGCCAAACACCAGCGTGTCAGTCGGCCTGAAGTTGGACTGGTTCTCGGTGATGGTGTCCTGCCCGTCGCCCAGGTTGAACTTGTAGGTGTCTGTAAAGCACGTACCGCTGATGGTGTCGTCGCCTGTGCCACCCTCAAACACGTTGTTGTTCGGGCCGTAGTAGAAGGCACTCAAGGTGTCATTGCCTGCGCCGCCAATCAGGGTGTTGGAGGTTGAGCTTTGCTCGCCATACAGCACGTCGTCGCCGTCGCCCCCGTCCAGGATGTTCACGCCTGCGCCCCCGCGGATGTCGTCGTTGCCGGCGCCACCGTGAATGATGTCGTTCATGACCGTGCCGGTCATCACATCGTTACCGGCCGTACCGGTAACTTCCAGCCCGGCCGAGGTCAGGGCCGGCTCCAGCCACACAGTACCGTCAGCAAACTCGACCCGCTCGATCTGGTAACCCGAATCGGCATACCAACCCTTGACGGTGATCTTGTCGGTGCCATTGGCGTGGCTGAACACCATGTCGTTGCCCACGCGAACGAAGCTGATGTCTGCAACCAGAATGTCCGCGCCAAACACCAGCGTGTCAGTCGGCCTGAAGTTGGACTGGTTCTCGGTGATGGTGTCCTGCCCATCGCCCAGGTTGAACTTGTAGGTGTCTGTAAAGCACGTACCGCTGATGGTGTCGTCGCCTGTGCCGCCCTCAAACACGTTGTTGTTCGGGCCGTAATAGAAGGCACTCAAGGTGTCGTTTCCGGCGCCGCCAATCAGGGTATTGGAGGTGGAGCTTTGCTCGCCGTACAGCACGTCGTCGCCGTCGCCGCCGTCGAGGATGTTCACACCTGCGCCTCCGCGGATGTCGTCGTTGCCGGCGCCACCATGAATGATGTCGTTCATGACAGTTCCGGTCATCACATCGTTACCGGCCGTACCGGTAACTTCCAGCCCGGCCGAGGTCAGGGCTGGCTCCAGCCACACAGTGCCGTCGGCAAACTCGACCCGTTCGATCTGGTAACCCGAATTGGCAAACCAGCCCGTCACCGTAATCTTGTCGGTGCCGTTGGCGTGGGCAAAGACCATGTCGTTGCCCACCCGGTAGCTGCTGATGTCGGTGACCAGTATGCCGGCACCAAAGACCAGCTTGTCGATCGGCGTGGGGCCCGTCGACTGGTTCTCGGTGATGGTGTCTTGGCCATCACCCAGATTGAATTTGTAGGTATCCACAAAACAGCCGCCAGTGATGGTGTCGTTGCCCGTACCGCCCTCAAATACATTGTTGCTGGGGCCATAGTAGAAGACACTCATCGTGTCATTCCCCGCACCGCCAATCAGGGTGTTGGATGTGGAGTTTTGCTCTCCGTACAGCACGTCGTCGCCATCACCACCGTCCAGAATGTTTGTGCCCGCAGCGCCGGTAATAGTGTCGTTACCGCCCATGCCAAGCAAGGTATCGCCCATGGGTGTGCCGGTCATGACGTCGTCGCCGGCCGTGCCGGTGACGATCAGGCCTGCAACCGTCAGGTCAGCCGAGTTCCACACCGTCCCGTCAGCAAACTCGACCCGCTCGATCTGGTAGCCGATGTCGGCAAACCAGCCTGTCACCGTAATCTTGTCGGTGCCATTGACATGGGCAAAGACCATGTCGTTGCCCACCCGGTAGCTGCTGATGTCGCTGACCAGTATGCCTGCACCAAAGATCAACTTGTCGACTGGCGTTGGGCTGATTGACTGATTTTCCTGGATGGTGTCGTGGCCGTCGCCCAGGTTGAATTTGTAGGTGTCTGTAAAGCACGTGCCGACGATGTTGTCATCACCGGTTCCGCCTTCAAACACGTTGTTGTTCGGGCCATAGTAAAACGCGCTCAGCGTGTCATTACCGGCACCGCCGATCAGGGTGTTGGAGGTAGAGGTTTGGTCGGCGTACAGCACGTCGTCACCGTCACCGCCATCCAGCAGGTTAACGCCCGCACCGCCATTGATGGTGTCATTGCCGGCGCCGCCATACAACTCGTCGTTGCCACCGCCGCCAGAAATCACGTTGGCGCCGGCACTGCCAACCACCGCCCAGTTTGCGTTGTCCTGCACCGCGTGGTTGGTATCGCCGCTTCCCAGTACAGCGACATGCTCCGCTGCAAGCATGACCTGGATTTCGGGCGTGTTGGTGTTGTTTTCAAGAATGCTCTGGAGCGTGAAATAGGGTTCCCAGCCCACTCCTTTAACCGTGGCGGAGGCGTACTTGTGCAGTTCAACCAGATCGATGGCTGTGTTGTACGTGTCACTCGCAGCCCGGGTATTGGCCATGGCCCGCGCAACGGTGGTGTCGAAATGAACGCCGGTCTCATCAATCGCCAGCTCAATGCTGTCGAGGTAGGGCTTCAACCGCGTCTGAACAACAAGTGCGGAGTACACACTTTCCTTCAGCGCATCGTACGCCTGCTGCAACAAAGCCAGCTGTTGTGGCGGCGGGCTGATGATGTATTCATACACCACATTGCCTGTTTCGGTGGGCTGGTGACTCAGAATCGCAAAACCTGCCGGCCGCGGGCCGCCTGTTTCGTCGCCATAAAACCTGCTGCCGTTGAAGGCTTCAAGCACGTAAATGAGATTCCGGTACTGGGCAACGGTAATGCCCGGTGGCAAGTTATACGTTGTGCCAGCGTTGTAGCCCACCGCCAATCCGTGTGAGAAACCAGAGGTGTCTGCCCACGCAGATATCAAGGTATCAAGCTGAGCACGCTGGGCATCACGTGTGGTGGCGGCCGCAAAAGTCTCCAGACGCGTAGCAAGGTCTGCGCTCAGGCTGGCCGCCGCCTGCAAATTGCGCACCATGCCGGAACCATTCATCTGCGGCAATGCCTGGGCTTGCGCGGTGATGGGAACAGGGTTACCGGCCTCGTCCACCACTTCCGGCGGGAACTCGGTAAAGAAATTATTGGTTTCAAGGTCGATCGCACCAACAGTATGCGTCTGGCCGTTCTGGGTAAAGGTGGCGCTCAGGGCCACGGTGTTGTTGTTGATCACCTGTCCCGCTTGTGGACCCGTGCTGCTGCCGTTGACGCCAATGCTGGTGATGTTGAGCTCAGTCAGGGTCTTGAGCTCACCGCTCTGGGTAATGCCGTCCTGATTGGCGTCTTGCCAAATCTTGAGTTCGCTAAATGCGGCATCTGC
The DNA here is from genome assembly GCF_056403055.1 of Polaromonas sp. P3_A5. NCBI lineage: Bacteria > Pseudomonadati > Pseudomonadota > Betaproteobacteria > Burkholderiales > Comamonadaceae > Polaromonas > Polaromonas sp. P3_A5. The sequence goes on along the minus strand of NZ_JBFUGF010000001.1, from coordinate 2,290,191 downwards.
ACTGGTGATAAAGCCATCGCCATTGGCGTCCAGGTCACGCAAGGCATCGAAGCCATCTGTGGCCAACGTGCTATTGCTCTTGATGGTGTCTACGCCAAAGAGCTCCCGGCCAGTGTCTATGGTGCCATTGCCGTTGAGGTCGCGCACCAAAAAACCGTCATCGGGTCTGGCCCAGCCGGTGCCGGTTTTGATGCCGTCTGCGTTGTGGTCGAAGAGGGTCGCACCGCTGGCGCCTGCCAATTCGAGGCCATCGCCGTCAAGGTCCAGAACCAGCGGATCTCGGCGGATGACAAGATTGCGAGCGGAGGTGAAATTGGAATTGACGTTGCCATTGATGTCGTAGTCGATGTCACCAATCCCACTGAATTGACTTCCAACAATATCGAGGAATCTCTTAATTTGGTCCCAGTTTGCAGGGCCGGGAACCTTGTCCATCCAGTCTTTCGCTTTCTGCGCCGTTGCAGGATCGGACGAAGACATGGCTTTACCCACACGTGTCAACAACCAAGTGCTCTCAACAACTGAATTAAATCCCGTCCCGCCGGTCCGGCGAAGCTTTTCCCAAATTTCTTCCACTTGATCTTCACCCAATGTTTGGGTGGCTATGTCCATAGGTGTTTTTAGGGTCCAGTTGTCGAGGGTGAGGCCGTTATTCTGAAAAGCTATTTCATGGAATTTTTCTGTTTCCTTGTAGCGGACATCACGACTTACCGAGCCACCAGATTGCAAAGCTATATCCTGTAAGGTTTGTAAATAGCCTATAGCCATATCTACGCGAATCCCGTCAATCTGCGTTTGCGTTAAGTTGCGGCAGGCCTCACCACCCAGGCCCATCATTGCTGTGCCTTGCAAATAATTTAAAGCGGATATACCGGTAATTGAGTCTCCGCGAGCCACGCCTGCAGCCCAGCCAGCGTAGCCATACCCCTGCGTGTTCAAGACGTCGTAAATCAGTCGTGCCTGCTCGACTCCACCCGTTTGAATTTGGCCGATGTACTGACTGAGCTGTTGACTAGAAATTGCTTGTGCCATGGAAATGCTTATTTGATTGTTGAGAAGTGATAGCGATCACAGACTAGGGTTTCGCTGAGGTCGCAGCGGACACGGCTTTGAAGCCCAGGATTTGCCGGCTAACTGCCTCCTGAATCTCTCGCCAGTTCGCCAATTGACTGCGACGGTAAACAATATAGACCTTTGCTCTCATATGAGGTGCAAGACTAAAGGTGTGTTCGCAAGGCGGAGCCGAAACACGTCGGTTGCTGCAATTGATATAGGTGTCGACGCTGCCTGCTTTATCAGCGTGTACAAAAAGATCACGCGCGTCTCTGTCCTCTCTATGCGGTGTGCCCGTCTTAGGGTTCATTCCGGTGGCGGCGTATACCTTTAAACCGTATTGCTTTGCTGGAAGCTCTTCGTACTTTTCATATTTGAGAGTGTTCGCTGAATTGCCGATTGCTGCTACTTGCCGATCCAGGAATTGGTCGCCTGGATAATCTGTTCCTGTGGAAATGCCAACGCTAATCCACGAGGTTTTAGAGGCTGGATGGCCAGCTTTGTCCTCTATCAGTTCTGCACTAGACTGCCCCGCCATATCTGGAAACCGTGTGTAGTAGCCAAAGCTGATCAGCTTGGACTGATGGGTGCGCAGGGGCCTTGGCCCCTGCCGCTTCCCGCCCCAGCCAGGATCGCCTTCGTATTCCACGTAATTTGCAAAGTGGCGCGGAATAGTTACCGGCACACCGCCCAGATCACCCACTATATCGCGCGGGGCCACCCGGGTTGCCTCCATGGCCGATGGCGACAAGGGATTCAATGTATCTAATGCATAGCTATTGGTTGACAGGAATCCCAATGCACCAGCAAGGACCAACACCGCTATATTTAAGCGTTGAAACTTGGCGGTGTGATTTGACCAATTTCCCGATACAGCAGTCATTCGTTTTGAGCTTTCGATAGCGTAGTTATAAAGGTATGAAGTCGTTCAACGGCTAGCTCATTCACGGCACGCCATCGGGAGAGGCGGAGGCAGAGAGAACGCGAATGCAGATTTAGCGAGAACCTAAAGAAGTTTAATTTCTATTTATGTAAATAATCCATCCATTGCATACCGCTGCCAATACGGCGATGTGATCTCTGTCAAGGTTTTAAGTTCTGTGCTTGACTAGTACCGTTTTGGTTAGCGTCAGGGCATATCTTGAGATCATCAAAAAGCAGTATTTGTGCTGATGATGAAAATTAGTGCCATTGTCAGTTTAGGTTGAACGGCTCCGGCAAACCAAATTAAATCGCACTCGTCGTCTGGCCGCCACAAGTCGTTTTCATTAGTTAGCGCAGAGGAAGTTCAGCAAACGTTTTAATCAAGCGGCTTGGTGCGGACCGGGCAGAGGTAACCTACACGCGATAGTGAAAATTCACCTACGGCACAACAACTGAACATGAACAGCCCACACCGCGGCCGCTTAGAGCAGACGGCGCCTTTTCGAGAGAATTGAGCGCAGAAGCAAATGGCGTCCATCGTTAGGTCGCCACAAAATCTTTCATCACCTTGTTGAGTTGCGCTGAAGTCTGACCCGAGGGGATCACTCCATCTCTACGTTACTTACAACCAGTCGTGGGCAGATGCCTCAATGCCCATTCTTAACGCTGGCGGGGCCGGTAGTCAGCCGCTGAAAGCCCAATTTCTCATGGTAAATATGGCTGCAAGCCAATAGAGGCGAGCGCGAGCAGCTATAAAAACAGGAGCACTTGCGTTGACCCGTTGCTTGTCACATCGCCGCGGCCAGCCAGTTCAAGCCGCCAGGCTCAACACTGTTTTGACCAGCGCCTGCGCACGCGGCACCAACGTATCGAGACAGCAGTATTCGTTATCGGTATGCGCCTTGGCGCCCACTGGGCCAACGCCGCACAGCGTGGGAATGCCCAGCGAGGCGGTGAAGCCCGCGTCGGAACAACCGCCCGTGGCTTCTCCGGCAACATCGAAACCGACTTCGGCCGCGCTCGTTTTGTATCGCCGCATCAGGTCGCTGCTGGCTTCGGGTTCCAGGGGCAGCGACTCCGACATCTGTGTGATGCGGATGGTGGTGCCCGGCACACCGGGTGCGGCGGCCAGGGCGTGGATGCTGGCGAACACCGCTTCGCGCTCGGGCAGGGTGCGAAAGCGCACGTCCAGCTTGGCTTGCGCGGCTGGCGCCACGGTGTTGGTCGACATGCCGCCGCTGATCAAACCTACATTGGTGGTGATGCCGCAGCTGTAATCGGTTAACGCGTGCAACGCGGTGACCAGTTGCGCCAGGGCGCCGATGGCGCTGGCGCCGTCGGCGTGGTTCATGCCCGAGTGGGCGGCGCGGCCGGTGACTTCAATCAAAAAGGTGGCGCCGCCCTTGCGCTCGGTGACCAGGTTGCCGCTGACGCGGCCGGGCTCTGAGTTGAAGACCGCTCGCGCGCCGCGCGCATGGGTTTCGATGGCGATGCGGCCGTTCTGCGAGCCGATTTCTTCGTCGGCCGTGAAAAGGCCCAGCACCGGGAAGGGCAACGGCGGCAGTTTTTGCAGCGCCATCATCACAAAGCATTGCAGCACCAGGCCGGACTTCATGTCGGACACGCCGGGGCCGTAGCCGCGCTCGCCGTCCACGCGCCAGGGGCGCTGGGCCACGGTGCCGGTGGGGAACACGGTGTCGCGGTGGCCCATTAACACCACCGGCGCTGCCGCTGCTTGCGCGCCCGGCAGTCGGGCCAGCAGCACGTCACCCTCGGCGACATCACCGCGGTGTTCGGCGCTGATGCCCGCGGTTTGCAGCCAGCCTGCCATGGCCTGGGCCACGCGGTCGGTGCCCGGCTTGTCGTGGCTGCTGGAGTCGATGTCGACCAGCGTGGCCAGGGCCGCCTGCATGGCGGGGCGCTGGCCGGCCAGCCATTCGGTGGCGGCGCAGCCTGGCGCTTGTACGGCGGTCATCGCGGTGGCCATCGCGGCACTCATGCGCATTCCTGCATCACGCCGGCGCCTTCTTCGGCCAGGTCCCAGAACATGCCGGCCATGATCTGCAGCGACTCACGGGTGGTGTCCACCAGGATGTGTTCATTGGGGGCGTGCTGGGAGCAGGCGGGGTACGAATGCGGCACCCACAGCGTGGGCAGGCCCAGCGTTTCAGAAAACACGTCGTTCGGCAGCGAGCCGCCGAGGTTGGGCAGCAGGGCCGGGCGGCGGCCGGTGCTGCGCTCGATGGAAGCCATGCCCCAGCGCACCCAGGCGTTGTCGGGGTCCAGGCGGGTGGCGGCCATGTTCACGTCGGTGCCGCGCACTTCCACATCGTCAAAGCCGTGGGCCAGCAAGTGCTTGCGGATGTGCGCCAGAAAACTCGCCGGGTCGCTGCCCACCACATAACGCATGTGGCAGTGCGCGCGTGCCTCGGCCGGAATGGCATGCACTGGCATGGCCGGGTTGCCGGTGGTGAAGGCCAGCACCTCCAGGCTGTTCCAGCCGATCACGCGCTCGGCCGGCGAGAGGCCTGGCTCGCCCCAGTCGGGATCGATCTCGGGATCGTTCGGGCCGCCGCCGACCTCGATGTCCTGCAGCGCGGTGCGCACGCTGGCCGGAATGGCGGTGGGCAGCAGGCCGGGCACCAGGATGCGGCCGCGGGCGTCCACCAGGCTGGCAATCGCGTGGGCCAGGCGGATGCCGGGGTTGCGCAAAAGGCCGCCCCAGTTGCCCGAATGGTGGCCACCGTCGCGCAGCTTGAGGTGCAGGTCGAAGTTGAAAACGCCGCGCGAGCCGAGAAACAGCGTGGCGCGCGAAGCCGACACACGCGGGCCGTCGGAGGCCAGGAACAGGTCGGCCGCCAGCGCATCGCGGTGCAGGGCACAGACCTCGTTCAGGCCCGGTGAGCCGTCTTCTTCACCCATTTCCAGGATGATTTTCACGTTGTAGCCCAGGCGCCCGCTGCGCACGGCCAGCACCTGTTCCAGCGCGGTCAGGTTGATGGTGTGCTGCCCCTTGTTGTCGGCGGTGCCGCGGCCGTACCAGCGGTTGCCGTCCACCACGATCTTCCATGGGCTCAGGCCTTCACGCCACTGGGCATCGTAGCCGCGCACCACGTCGCCGTGGCCGTAGGTCAGCATGGTGAAGGCGGCGCCGGGCTCGATGCGCTCGGCCAGCAGGAAAGGGCTTTTGCCCGGCACCGGGTTGTCGACGATGCGGCAGGCAAAACCCAGCTCCGTGAGCTTGGGCGTGATTTCGTTTTGTAGATAGGCGTGCAGGATGGGGCCGCTGGCGGCGTCCTGGCTTTCGGTTTTGTAGGCAACGCGTCGGTCCAGCGTTTGCTGGAAACGCCCGTCGTCGAAACAGGCGAGGGTCTGGGCCACGGCTTGGGTACGGCTCATGAGAGGTCCTTGAAATTGAAGGGAAATTGCGCGGTTGAAATGGAGAGGTAAAACGTCAGCCGATGGCTTCGGCGGCAATGTCCGGCACGCCCAGCCCGGGCTCGGGCGTGAGGGCCGAGGCCAGCAGCATGCGGGTGTAGGGGTGCTCGGGCCGGGCAAAGACCTGTTCGCGCGTGCCCAGCTCAACGATGGCACCGCGGTGCATCACGGCCACGCGGTCCACCAGGTGTTCGACCACACCCAGGTCGTGGCTGATAAAGAAGTAGGTCAGCCCGAACTCGGCCTTCAGGTCCATCAGCAGGTTCAGGATTTGCGCCTGCACCGACACGTCGAGCGCCGATGTCGGTTCGTCGCAGATCAGGATGTCGGGGCGCAGCACCAGTGCCCGCGCAATCGCCACGCGCTGGCGCTGCCCACCCGAAAGCTGGTTGGGGTACTGGCTGTGCGTGCGCTCGGGCATGCCGACCAGGTCGAGCATCTCGCGCACCTTGCGCTGCTGTTCCTGTGCAGTGCCCACTTTGTGCAGGGCCAGGGGCACCCCGACAATGCCTGCCACCGTGCGGCGTGGGTTCAGTGATGAATACGGGTCCTGAAAAATGGGCTGGATGTGGCGCGCCAGGGCGCGGCGCTGGCTGCTGTCGACTTCCTTGCCGTTGACCAGCACATTGCCGGAGGTGGGCGGCAGCAAGCCCAGCAGCATCTTGGCCAGGGTGCTTTTGCCGCAGCCGGACTCCCCGACCAGGCCCAGGGTTTCGCCCTTGCGGATGCGAAGCGAGACGTTATTCACCGCCCTGATTTCACCGGGCGCCGTGAACAGCCCGCGCTTGAGTTTGAAGACGCGGCTGAGCGCGCACAGCTCCAGCGCAATGTCTTCGCTGCCGCCCGGGGGCGTTGCCAAAGGGGTGGTGGGGTTCATGCGGCCTCCGCCAGCAAGGGTGAAGCCGCGACGCAGCGCACGGCATGCTCCGCGTCCAGCGCCACATAGGGCGGGGTGTTGGCGCAGCCTGCCTGTACCTGGCTGCAGCGGTTGGCAAAGGCACAGCCCTCTACCTTGCCCACCAGGCTGGGCACCACGCCGGGGATCGCCTGCAGGCGGCTGCCGGGCAGGGTCTTGCCGCGTACCGGAATGCAGTTGAGCAGCCCGCGGGTGTAGGGATGGGCGGGGTGGGCGAACAGTTCGGCCACCGGCGCGGTTTCCACCACTTCGCCCGCATACATCACGGCCACGCGGTCTGCGATGCGCGCCACCACGCCGAGGTCGTGTGTGATGAAGACCACCGCGGTGCCGAACTCTTTTTGCAGCTCACGGATCAGTCTAAGGATCTGCGCCTGGATGGTGACGTCCAGCGCGGTGGTGGGTTCGTCGGCAATGATCAGGTCCGGCTCGCACATCAGGGCCATGGCAATCACCACGCGCTGGCGCAGGCCGCCCGATAGCTGGTGCGGGTACTGCCGCAAACGGTCTGCGGCTTGCGGAACGCCCGCGCGTTCGAGCAGGTACAGCGCACGCTCACGCGCCTCGGCCATGCTGACCTTGCGGTGTGCGCGCAGCGCCTCGCACAGCTGGTCGCCCAGCGTGTACGACGGGTTCAGCGCCGTCATCGGCTCCTGGAAAATCATCGCCATGCGCGAGCCGCGCAGCGCGGACATTTCCCGCTCGGGCAGTCCCTGCAGGTCCACACCGCCGAAGCGGATGTGGTCGGCGGTGCGCACGGCCTTGCGCGGCAGCAGGCCCATCAGCGCAAGCGACGTCATCGACTTGCCACAGCCGGACTCGCCGACCAGGCACAGCATTTCCCCGCGCCGCACCTGGAAGTCGATGCCGCGCACGGCGTGCAGCATGCCGCCCGGTGTCGGCAGGTCGACGCGCAGGTTTTTCACGTCCAGCAAAATGTCCATGGGGGTTCCCTTTCAGTTGCGGCCGTCGGGCGCGGTCAGGTCACGCAGGCCGTCGCCCACCAGGTTGATGGCCAGCACCAGCAGGGCCAGCACCACCCCGGGCACCAGGATGACCCAGGGCTGGAAGAACATGTAGGCCTTCCCTTCGGCCACCATCAGCCCCCACGACGGCGTGGGCGGCTGCACGCCCAGGCCCAGGAAGGAGAGGGTGGATTCCAGCAAGATCGCGTGCGCCATCTCGAGCGTGGCCACCACGGTCAGCGGGCCCATCAGGTTGGGCAGCAGTTCGCGCACCAGGATGTAGGGCGTGGACGCGCCGAGCGCCTTGGCGGCGGCGATGAATTCGGCGTCGCGCAGCTGCTGCGTGGCCGAGCGCGTGACGATGGCGAAGCGGTCCCACAGCAACAGGCCCAGCAGGATGATGACCACCTGCAATGAGCCGCCGATGAGGGAAGCTGTGGCCAGCGCCACCAGCACCACCGGCATGGCCAGCCGGGTGGTGATGATGTAGCTGACCACGGCGTCGACGCGGCCGCCGAAATAGCCCGCCAGCACGCCCATGGTGGTGCCGATCAGCCCGGACACCAGTGCCGCGACCAGCCCGATGCCCAGCGATACGCGGGCGCCGTACAAAAGGCGGCTCAGATAGTCGCGGCCGAGCTTGTCGGTGCCGAAGACGTGTTCCCAGCTGCCCTTGTCGTGCCAGAACGGCGGGATCAGGCGCTGGGTCACGTCTTGCGCATACGGGTCATGCGGGCTGAGCCAGGGCGCGAACAGGGCGGCCACCACGGCCAGGCCCAGCAGGATGCTGCCCAGCGTCATGCCGCGGTGGCCCAGCACACGCCGCAGGCTGCGGCGCCAGGCGGGGACGGGCGGCAGCGGCAGCGCCGGCGCGGCGGAAACGGTCAGGGAAGGTGCGTTCATGGTGATGTCCTAGCGTGTGCGCATGCGGGGGTCGAGCGCGGCGTTGAAGACATCGGCCAGGAATGTCAGCCCGATGTAGAACACGGCGATGATCAGCACCACGGCCTGCACCACGGGGTAGTCGTTGCGCGAAATGGAGTCCCAGGCGAGTTGGCCCAGGCCCTGCATGGAATAGACCGATTCAATGACGACCGAGCCGCCCAGCATGAAGCCCAGCTCCACGGCCGCAAGGGCGACAACCGGAATGATGGCGTTGCGCAAGGCGTGCTTGAACACCACGCGTGCCGGGCTCAGGCCCTTGGCGCGCGCAGTGCGGATGTAGTCCGCGCCCAGCACGTCGAGCATGCCTGCGCGCGTCAGGCGCATCAGCGACGGCATGGCGTAGTAGCCCAGCGCAATGGCCGGCAACACAAAGTGCTGCCAGGTGGTGTTGCCCGCAACGGGCAACCAGTGCAGCCCGACAGCGAAGAGCAGGATCAGCGTCAGCGCAAACCAGAAGTTGGGCATGGCCTGGCCGACCACCGCCACCATCAAGGCCAGCCGGTCTATCCAGGTGTCGCGGTAGACGGCGGCCAGCACGCCCAGCGGAATCGCCATCGACACCGCCAGCAGCAGGGACACGGCACCCAGCTTGAGCGTGATGGGCAGGCGCTCGCCGATGAGTTCCATCACGGTGTTCTGGAAGAAGAACGAACGCCCGAAGTCCAGGTGCAGCGCGCCCCACAGCCAGTCAAAAAACTGGGTGGTGATGGGGCGGTTCAGGCCGTACTGGACGCGCACTTCCTCGACGGCTGCGGCGTTTGCCTCGGCACCGGCGATGGAGGCCGCCAGGTCGCCGGAAAGGTGCAGCAGCATGAAACTGACGACGGCCACCGTGAGCATGACGCTCAGGGCCACCAGAAAGCGGCGGAATATGTATTGCAGCATGGGAATGCCCCGGTTGTTGCGTTAGCGGACTGCGCGGGTCAGCCCAGCCATGCGGCGCACGGCCGGGCCATCGTGGCTACTTCCAGCTGGCCTGGATGAAGCGTGGCAGCTCGTCCGCATGCGCCGTGAATTTGAGGTCCGGCGTGAAGGCGTAGTTGGTGGAGTAGGAGAACATGGGCGCCATGTAGGCCTGCTCGCTGATGCGCTGCAGGGCCTGCGCATATTTCTTCTTGCGCTCGGTCTTGTCAACCGTGCTGTCGGCGGTTTTCAGCAGTGCAATCACCTGCGGGTCTTTGGCCGTGTCGTCCGGGCCACCTTCAAAGTAGTTGCCGACAAACGCGGACGCGTCGTTGATGGAAAACGATCCCCAGGACTGGAAGGTCAGCGGCGCGCGGCCCGAGTAGATTTCGGTGCGCAGCACCGGGTACTGCACAAAATGCAGGCGTGCGCGTATGCCCACCTTGCGCAGGTCGCCCACCATGGCTTCGGCATATTCACGCTCGCGGTAAGCCCACAGGTCGGTGTCGAAGCCGTTGGGGTAACCCGCGGCCGCCAGCAGTGCCTTGGCCTTGGCCGGGTCGTAGGTGTACTTCACCTCTTTTTCAGTTTCGCAGCCGAACTGGGTGCGAAAGCACGGCGAATACACCGGCTGGCTGCCGCCGCGCACCAGGCTGTCGGCCAGGCCCTTGCGGTTGATGGCGTGGTTGACGGCCTGGCGTACACGAATGTCCTTGAAGGGCAGGGCTTCCGGCGTGGTGCCGTTGCTGTTGATCGACATGAAACCCACGCGCATGGTTTCACCGCTCAGCACGGTGGTGTTGGGCCTGGACTTGAGCGACTCGGCCTGGTCGGACGGCACGCGCCAGATCCAGTCCACCGCGCCCGTCATCAGCTGGGCCACGCGCGCTTCCGGGTCGCGGATCACCACAAACTTCACCGTGCCGATATTCGGCTGGCCCGCCGGGCTGTCCTTGAAGTAGGCCGTGTTCTTCACCATGGTCACGCCTTGGCCTGGCACCACGGCGGTGATCTTGTAGGCACCGGTGCCAATGGGCGCCTTGCTGTAGCCCTCCAGGCCCACCTTCTTCATGTAAGCGGCGGGGTAGATCGGCGTGGGCCCGGCCAGGTAGTCCATCGCGGCCGGAAACGGCGCCTTCAAATTGATGCGGACCTGGTAGTCGCCGAGCTTTTCGACGTTTTTGATCCAGCCCGTGTTCTGGCGCGTGGCGATTTTGGCCTCCGGCGCCGTGACCACATTGAAGGTGTAGGCCACATCGTCGGCACTGAACTTGTCACCGTTGTGGAAGGTGACACCCTGGCGCAGGGTGACCAGCAACGCGGTGGCGGATTCCCATTTCCAGGCGGTGGCCAGCTGGGGTTTGAACTCACCGGTTTTGGGGTCACGGTAGACCAGTGTGTCCCAGGCCAGGTTGGCCAGGATCACGCCTTCACGCATGTTGTTGTGGTACGGGCTGACGTTTTCAACCTCGCTGTCCGAGGCGTAAACCAGGGTGTCGTTGGCTTTGCCGGCATGGGCTGCAGTCAGGCCTGCACCGAAGGCCGCAAGCACAAAACTTTGACGCACCATCGTGGTGAAAAATTGCTTCATAAAAGTCCTTCGTCATGGCGTGGGGAGTGGAGACGGCTCATTCTGCGCAAGAACCAGACCGAAAGACCATTCCATGCATTAGAGAATATGTATGATTGCGTTGCCAAATCAGCAATGCTCTGGCTGCCCATGCCCTGGCCGCTCCGCCACCACCCGACGCCCATGACCCTTTCTCCCCAGGTTGCCCGTCAATTGCAGGACACCGCGCTGCGCTACTTCCTGGAGGTCGTGCGCTGCGGCTCCATCAGCGAAGCCTCCCAGCGCCTGAATGTGGCGGGGTCTGCCATCAGCCGCCACATAGCGCACCTGGAAGACCTGCTGGGTGCAACGCTTTTTGACCGTCATCCCAGGGGCATGGTGCCCAGCGCCGCCGGGGAGATGCTGGCCGTGCACGCGCTCAAATCGGCACACGACTCGGAGCGTGTGGTGCATGAGATCCAGGCGCTGCAAGGCATGCAGCGCGGGCGGGTGCGCCTGGCCTGCACCGAAGGTTTTGCAATGGAGTTCCTGCCCAAGGCCATCAGCGACTTCATGAAGACGCATCCCGGCATCCAGTTTCACCTGGGTGCGCACCCCCCGGCGGAATGCTCGCGCCGCGTCCTGCATGGCGATGCCGACATCGGCCTCACCATGAGCCGGACTCCCGAAAGCGGCATCCAGGTAGAGCACGTGCAGCCGTCGCCGGTGATGGCGGCCATGCGCTTTGACCACCCGCTGACCCAGTTCAAACAGATCAACCTGAAGCAGCTGCTGGTCTACCCGATCGTGCTGCCGGAAGCAAACACCACCGTGCGCCAGCTGTTTGACATCGCCTGCAGCCTGCAGGGCCTGACCGTGTCGCCGGTGCTGACCAGCAACTACATCACCAGCCTGAACGACTTTTTGCGCCATTACCCGGAAAGCGTCACCATTGCGGGCGAAATATCGGTCCGCTACAAGGTCCAGCGCGGCGAGTTTGCGTGCATACGCCTGCGTGACCGTGGCCTGGATTTGCGCAATGTGGAAGTGCAAACGGCGACGGGCCGCACGCTGTCGCGGGCGGCGCAGGCCTTTCTGGCGCATCTGAAAACAGAGCTGTCGGGTTCACCGGCCTGAGCTGCCAATTGCCGGGAAGGCTTGCCGGTGCAGGGCGACTCTGTGCCGAATTGCTATCAATAACATAGCTGCTCGCGCATGTTGTTATTGGGCTGGAGGCCGTTTTTATACTTGAAAATGCCTCAAAAACACCTTGGGCGAGGATGGTTGGGCTGTGTTTTGATGCTGCCAGGCTGGCTCCGGCACGGCTATCAAGCACAAAAATAGCCGCTAGCCCAATAACAGCATGCGCCAGAAGCTATCAAAAACATAGCATCGAAAACACCAATTTCTCGAATCGTTATTCATTTATTGAGATAAATTAAGAGCGATATATTCTTTTGAGTTTTAACGCTTGCTCCCCACAATGCTTTGATCAGCAATCAAGGAGCACAGCATGACCACTCTCAGACTCGGCGACACCGCCCCCGATTTCACCCAGGACTCCACCGCCGGCAAGATTTCCTTTCACCAGTGGGCAGGCGATTCCTGGGTGGTGCTGTTTTCGCACCCAGCAGATTTCACACCCGTCTGCACCACCGAACTGGGCAAAACCGCGGCCCTGGGCGGTGAATTTGCCAAACGCAACGTCAAACCCATCGCCATCAGCGTGGATGCGCTGGAATCCCACGGCAAGTGGGTCAACGACATCAACGAGACGCAAAACACCACGGTGAATTTCCCCATCCTGGCCGATGCCGACCGCAAGGTGGCCAACCTGTACGACATGATTCACCCGAATGCCCTGAGCACCGGCCCCACGGCCACCGTGCGCAGCGTGTTCATCATTGACCCGAAAAAGGCCATCCGCACCACGTTTACCTACCCCGCCAGCACGGGCCGCAACTTCGACGAGATCCTGCGCGTCATCGACTCGCTGCAGCTGACCGACGGCTACAAGGTGGCCACGCCGGTGAACTGGAAAGACGGCGACGACGTGATCATCGTGCCCAGCCTGCAAGACCCGGCTGAACTTGCCCAGCGTTTCCCCAAGGGCTTCAAGGCCATCAAGCCGTACCTGCGCGTCACGCCGCAACCCAACAAGTAATCAGACGGGTTCACGCGAAGTGCGTTTCATCATCGTCCCTGGCTGGCGTGACTCGGGCCCCGGCCACTGGCAAAGCCTGTGGGCCGAACGCCTGAGCAATGCGGTGCGCGTGCGCCAGGACGACTGGATCACGCCTTCGCGCAAGGCCTGGGTCGCGTCGCTGGCCAACACCATCGTGCTGCAGGACGAGCCGGTCGTGATCGTGGCGCACAGCCTGGGCTGCATTGCCACCACGCATCTGCCGCCGGAGGCGGCAGAGCGTATTCATGGCGCCTTGCTGGTGGCGCCGGCGGACCCGGAGCGCCGCGCCGTGCTGAGCGACTTTGCGCCCGTGCCCTACCAGAAGCTGCCTTACCGCAGCGTGCTGGTGGCCAGCAGCAACGACCCGTATTGCCCGGTGCGCCTGGCCGGTGCCTATGCCCGCGCCTGGGGCAGCGAATTTGTGCGCATGCAGGACGCCGGCCACATCAATGTGGAGTCGGGCCACGGCGAATGGCCGCTGGGCATTGCGCTGTTGCAGTCGCTGGCAGGTGATGCATCGCTGACGGCGCCCCGTCTTGACTTTTCTTCTTCGGCAAATTCTTCGTCTTCTTCTTTTGGATCCCTGGAAACGGCATGACTTCTTCAAAAATAAAAATCGCGCTTGCAACGCTGGCACTGGCCGCGGGCGCTTCGTTCTCCGGCACGGCTTCGGCACAAACGCTTCTCAATGGCTCGTATGACGTGGCGCGCGAGTTTTACAAGGAATACAACGCCGCTTTCATTGCCCACTACAAAAAGACCGCAGGCAAAGACATCAAGATTGACCAGTCGCACGGCGGCTCCAGCGCCATCGCACGCTCGGTAGCCGACGGCCTGGATGCTGATGTGGTGACCATGAACACCTCGACCGACGTCGACTTCCTGGCCGGCGCCGGCGTGGTCGCCAAAGACTGGACGAAGAAGTTTCCGGACAATGCATCGCCCACCACGTCGACCATGCTGTTCCTGGTGCGCAACGGCAACCCCAAGGGCATCAAGGACTGGGACGACCTCGTCAAGCCCGGCATCCAGGTGATTCTGGTGAACCCGAAAACCGGCGGCAATGGCCGCTACGCCTATCTGGCCGCCTGGGGTTACGCGAAGAAGAAGGGCGCCACCGATGCGCAGGCCGCCGAGTTCGTCGGCAAGCTCTACAAAAACGTGCCGGTGCTGGGCAAGGGCGGGCGCGACGCGACCACCGTGTTCCTGCAACGCAATATTGGCGACGTGCTGATTACGTTTGAGTCCGAAGTGTTGTCGGTGAACAAGGAGTTTGGCGAAGGCAAGGTGGACGCGGTCTACCCGTCCATCAGCATCGTGGCGGAAAACCCGGTGGCGGTGGTAGAGCGCACCGTGGCCAAGAAGGGCACGGCCGATCTGGCCAAGGCCTACCTGAACTACCTCTATTCAGACGAAGGCCAGGAAATCGCCGCACGCCATGCATTGCGTCCGCGCTCACAGGCCATCCTGAAAAAATACGCCAGCACCTTCAAGCCGCTGCAGCTCTTCACGGTGCAAGACGTATTCGGCAGCCTCGGTGAAGCGCAAAAAGTGCACTTCAACGACGGCGGCCAGTTCGACAAGCTGTACACCGTCAAGTAGACCGCACCACCATGACTGCCTTGTCTTCTGTGGCACCGCCTTCCGCGGTGGTGCCGGGTATCCCTGCGGGTAGCAAAAGAGCCGCCAGGCGGGTATTGCCCGGTTTCCGCCTCACGCTGGGCTACACCGTGCTGTACCTGAGCCTGATCGTGCTGATCCCGATCTCGGCGCTGTTTTTCAAGACCTTCACGCTAAGCTGGGACCAGTTCGTCACCGCGGTGACATCGCCGCGCGTGCTGGCTTCGTATCGCCTCACGTTTGGTGCATCGCTGATCGCCGCGCTCGTCAACCTGGTGTTTGGACTGCTGCTGGCCTGGGTGCTGGTGCGCTACAAATTTCCGGGCAAAAAAATCGTCGATGCGCTGGTGGACCTGCCGTTTGCCTTGCCGACCGCCGTGGCCGGTATTTCGCTCACGGCTTTGCTGGCCGGTAACGGCTGGATAGGCCAGTACCTCGAACCCATGGGCATCAAGCTGGCGTTCACGCCGGCCGGCGTGGTGATCGCGCTGATCTTCATCGGCCTGCCGTTTGTGGTGCGCACGGTGCAGCCGGTGCTGGAAGACGCCGAGAAGGAACTCGAAGAAGCCGCCACCTCGCTGGGCGCCACGCGCCTGCAGATTTTCACCAAGGTCATCCTGCCGCACATCACGCCTGCCTTGCTCACCGGTTTTGCCATGGCTTTTGCGCGGGCGATTGGCGAATACGGTTCGGTCATTTTCATCGCCGGCAACATGCCCATGATTTCTGAAATCACGCCGCTCATCATCATTGGCAAGCTGGAGCAGTATGACTACGCCGGCGCAACGGCCGTGGCAGTGGTGATGCTGCTGGTGTCGTTCGTGCTCTTGCTGGTCATTAACGGCTTGCAGGCCTGGCAGCGTCGCAATGCGGGAGCGCCAGCATGAAACAGGCCCCCACGCTTGTCTCTTCGCGTACTGCGCTGCCCCCCGAGGGGGCTGAGCTTGCTCGGGGCGGCCCTTCGCTGCGCTCGACTGCTTCCTCCTCCATTAAACGCCGTGTCACCGCCGGCACCACCGAAGCACGCTGGGTGCGCTACACCTTGATCACGGTGGCGTTGCTGTTTGTGTTCCTGTTTTTGATCCTGCCGCTGGCCGCCGTGTTCACCGAAGGCCTGCGCAAGGGCTTTGGCGCCTACATTGCCGCGCTGCAGGAGCCCGACGCCTGGTCGGCCATCAAGCTCACCTTGATTGCCGCGGCGATTGCTGTGCCGCTGAACCTGGTATTTGGCGTGGCCGCGGCCTGGGCGATTGCCAAGTACGAATTCCGCGGCAAATCGGTATTGACGACGCTGGTTGACTTGCCGTTTTCCGTGTCGCCCGTGGTGGCTGGCCTGATCTACGTGCTGATCTTCGGTGCGCAGGGCTGGTTCGGGCCGTGGCTGCTGGCGCATGACATCAAGATCATCTTTGCCGTGCCCGGCATTGTGCTGGCCACCGTGTTCGTGACGTTTCCGTTCATCGCGCGTGAGCTGATTCCGCTGATGCAGGCGCAGGGCAACGACGAAGAGCAGGCCGCCATCGTGCTGGGCGCTACCGGCTGGCAAACCTTCTGGCATGTGACCCTGCCCAACATCAAGTGGGGCCTGGTGTATGGCGTGATTTTGTGCAACGCACGGGCCATGGGAGAGTTTGGCGCGGTGTCGGTGGTGTCGGGCCACATCCGCGGGCAGACCAACACGTTGCCGCTGCATGTGGAAATTCTGTACAACGAATACCAGTCGGTGGCTGCATTCGCCGTGGCATCGCTGCTGGCCATCCTCGCGCTGGTCACGCTGGTCATCAAGTCGGTGGCCGAATGGCGCCACGAAGCAGAAATGAAAGCCGCGGCCGATTTGCCGCCTGAGCGTCCGCAGAGTCCCGTTGATGGGACAGCCGTGGCAGCCGCTCGCTAAAGGAAAACATCATGAGCATCGAAATCCGCAACGTCAGCAAACATTTTGGCGACTTCCAGGCACTGGGCGACGTCAGCCTGGACATTCAATCGGGCGAACTGGTCGCCTTGCTTGGTCCCTCGGGCTGCGGCAAGACCACGCTGCTGCGCATCATTGCCGGGCTGGAAACCGCTGACCGCGGCAGCATCCTCTTCAGCGGCGAAGACACCACCGACGTGCATGTGCGAGAGCGCCAGGTCGGTTTTGTCTTCCAGCACTACGCCTTGTTCCGCCACATGACCGTCTTTGAAAACGTGGCTTTCGGCCTGCGCGTCAAACCGCGCGGCCAGCGGCCCAGCGATGCGCAGATCAAGGAAAAAGTGCATTCGCTGCTCAACCTCGTGCAGCTTGACTGGCTGGCCGAGCGCTTTCCGTCGCAGCTTTCAGGCGGGCAGCGCCAGCGCATTGCCCTGGCCCGCGCGCTGGCGGTAGAGCCCAAAGTGCTGCTGCTCGACGAGCCCTTCGGCGCGCTCGACGCCAAGGTGCGCAAAGAGCTGCGCCGCTGGCTGCGCCGCCTGCACGACGACCTGCATGTCACCAGTATTTTTGTGACGCACGACCAGGAAGAAGCGCTGGAAGTCGCCGACCGCGTGGTGCTGATGAACCAGGGCAAGGTCGAGCAGATCGGATCCCCGCAAGAGGTGTGGGACCACCCGGCCAGCCCGTTTGTGTACGGCTTTCTCGGTGACGTGAACCTGTTCCACGGCCGCGCCCACGAAGGCGAAGTGCAGCTTGAAGGCCTGCGGCTCAACTCACCCGAACACGCCGGCGCGCAGGACGCCAAGGCCTTTGCCTATGTGCGCCCGCACGACCTGGACGTGCAGCGCTATGCACCGGGCGCCGAAGGCATCGTCGCCCACCTGGAACGCGCCATCGTGATCGGCCCGATCGCGCGGCTGGAACTGATTCCCGCCGAAGGCTACGAACAAAAGGGCAACGTCTCGGGCGACTCGATCATCGAAGCCCAGATGACCTCGCAGCAATTTGCCGAGATGGGCTTGCGCGAAGGCGACATGCTGGTGGTGACACCGCGCAAGGCGAGGGTGTTTGTGGAGGGGTAACGCCTGAATTAGACATTGCTCGCGTCATCCTTGAGTCGACCGGACCGTGTGAGAGTTGACGCTTTCAAGGTTCCCAGGATATGACGCAGATCTTTTGAGCAATCCTCTGCGAGAAATCCCTTGGGCTTGCGCTTGGCGATGTTGATTCGATCAAGTGCTTCGATGACTGCTTCGGTGTACGCCTTGAATTGCTGCTTGAGGGTGAGGTTCTGAATACTCATCCAGTCGAGCTTGGCATAGCACCAAAGGTCTCTACTCTTGGGTTTGAACGAAGGAGGCGTGTTTATCTTCGTGAACGTGGTCTCTGGCCATTGGTCAAAGGAGGCGACTTCAAGAGCTACAACAATTCCTTCGACAAGACCGCCGTAGTTCTTGGACTTCAGCGCGCTGGAAAGTTGCTCATCGATCGCTATCGTGAACAAGCGAAAGCGACCCTTATGTTCTCGCCAGTGTTCTGGAGGCCAGGCATTGCTTTGCCAGTGCTGCCCTCCAAGCTCGAGGACTTCAACTCCAGTCACAAGAAAAGTGCGAAAGCGCATTCTGCGACGCCTAACTCTGATATATGCCGCAAAACCGCGGAATAACGTGGCGGCCTGCGAAATAAAACGGCGCGCCAAACTTGAAAAAACTGTTTACTGACATGGAGTTGACCCACTATGTTGAATAAATGAGCCGGCATTGATTTTGCCAAAGTCGCCGCTCAAGTTTCCCTTGTCGGATAAATGGTGAGAGCACATTCAGGCATCACTGTGCCTGAAAAATCATCAACTGACAGGCTCTATCTGGGTTTTGTGATGTCGAAGAGGCGCCGCAACGGTTGCGCGAAGGCGACATGCTGGTGGTGACGCCGCGCAAGGCGAAGGTGTTTGTGGAGGGGCGCTGTGGACTCTTCCGATGCGACCTCTAATCAACCACTTTTAACCGGATCTTGGCACCGTCCGGCAAATCCCGTATTTGCCTTGAAAGGTCGCCGGACCGTCTCACAATCTCGGACAGTGGGGCAGTTTTGATATTGGAAATGTCGTAAGCCCCGCCCAGGATTCCAGGCACCACCAGACAGTATTTACGCCCGCCAACGAGAGGGCCATGCTTTTCATTCGCAATCCTGACCAGAGCTGCCATCAACCAGTCTTTCTTGAACTCCGGATCATTGACGAGTGCGTCGTAAGAAGCTTCATCCCAAGCTACGATTTCGCAATAGCAGTCCTCGGGGCATAGGCGCCAGTAGCGACCTGAATGATCCTTTATCAGTAGATTGCCAAAATCATTTTCGGCGACAAGCTGTAGGGGATCGAGACCAACCCAGCACCAGCCCTCCTTGATCTCCTCGAGTAGATCCATCGTCTGTCACTCGATACCAAGGATGCTTGGAACACATTGCTCGAGCATTTCTATCAATTCCTTGTCCATGAACTTGTAGTCGTCAGGGATATCAAGAACATGAACAGTTTTGCCGTCAAGCAGCCGTGTGAACTCCGAGGTCAGTCTTGATTTGTGTTTTTCTTCCATGACGAGAACCACGTCAGCCCAACGGATGTCATCGACTGAAACCGTATGGCGCGCATTAGGGCTCGTACCACCCGAGCGGGTTACCAGTTGGGGGTGTTTGCGCCAGAGTTGTTCTGCTGTCGGGCTTCGCCATTGATTACGGCTGCAAACGAACAATACCTTCAGGCGTTCAGTGCTGCGGGCAGTTTCTTCTTTCTGCACAAGTTGCTTTGCAGTCGTGCGAGGGTAATCGAGGCCCAATTGCTCTGCACGCGCAACTTTCTTTGACCGGATGTACAGGTCTTTCCAGCGTTTCTCCCTCGGCAAATCGTCTTTGGTCGTCATGCGCGCTCATACTTGTTTTTGTAGAGCTGATTTATATCAGTCTTTTTATGGAGCGACGAGCCTCCAGCCAACCCTATGGGAAGCTGAGCCACCATCGTGATAGACGCTACCGTGCGGCCGGAGCTGATTCCAGCGGTATGAGCTGAGACCTTGAAAAGAGCGCCTCGTTTACTGACTCGCGCCAAATCTCAGCGCCGACCTGGCACGCGCCCGTTCTGCTTCCACCTCCCGGTTGCGAGGCTCGGCATTGGTCACCAGTGAGCGGATGAGAACCCGCGCAGAGGCTGCCACCTCTTCCACAGCGCGATCGAATGCGGCTTCGTTCGCCTTGGAGGGCACGCTGAACCCGCTGAGCTTCCTCACAAACTGCAGCGAAGCGTCGCGGATTTCCAGCTCCGTGGCCGGCGGCTCGAAGTTGAACAGGGTCTTGATGTTGCGGCACATGGCAGCTCCTTGAAGCAAAAGACTTGGAAATCATTCCAAAGTGCATTTTGCCGCCAGCCGCAACCCCTTCGCCCGTCTTGGTTTTATCTACTCCGCAGGCTTGATCACCACCGACTCAGCCGACGCCACAAAAGGCCCGTGGTACACCGCTTCGATGTTGTTGCCGTCCGGGTCCAGCACAAAGGCGGCGTAGTAGCCGGGGTGGTATTTGCGTTCGCCTGGCGCGCCGTTGTCGGTGCCGCCTGCGGCCAGGGCGGCTTCGTAGAAGGCTTTGACCTCTGCGTGGTCTTTGGCCCGGAAAGCCAGATGAACATGCGAGGTGGGGCCGTCGGCCTGGTCTATCCACAACTCGTCGCCTGAGAAATGGTCGTCGGCTTCCTGGATGGCACTTTCTTTGTTCAGTGACTTCAGCACAGCGCGGTAAAAGCGCTTGCTGGCCGTGAGGTCATGGGCGCGCAGGTGAACATGGTCGATGAGTCGTCCTCGGTGTATTTCCATCATGGGGTCCTTTCTGGGATCTTCAAAAAAACTGACGTCCTGAAAATCTACGCCCGCCGGGGTTGCCCATCTGTAGGACAAACGCTGGCAAATTAGGGCGAGAGGGGACCAGGGGGCGGGAGCGACAGGGATGGGTAAGCGGCGAAGAATCTGCCCTGCATGTATCGCCGAAGGGAACTTATCCGGCACCAAACGCCCGAACCCCTGGACAATTCATAATTCATCCAGAAAAAAGAGGGCTCCCTGATGTTTTTGACGTATTTCGACGCCATGCCGCGCCGCATGCTGGCGCTGATCGCCGTGGCCTGCGTGGCCATGCTGGCTTTTGGCCTGTACCTGCAGCACGTGGTAGGCCTGGAGCCTTGCCCGATGTGCATCGTGCAGCGGTATGCGCTGGTGCTGGTGGCGGTGGTGGCGGGCGTGACGGCCATCGCCAAAAGCCGGGGCCTGCTGATCGCCGGTTCAGGCCTGATGGTGCTGCTCTCGGGTTTTGGTGCTTTTGTGGCGGCGCGCCAAAGTTTCCTGCAGTGGTATCCGCCTGAAATTGCCTCTTGCGGCCGCGACTTTTACGGAATGATTGAAACCTTTCCGCTCAAACGCGCCATTCCCATGATCTTCAAGGGCAGCGGCGACTGCACCAAGATCGACTGGACCTTTCTGGGCGGCTCGATTGCCAACTGGTCTTTCCTGTGTTTTGTGGCTATTGCGGTCGTGGGCTTGCTGCTGATCGCACGCCAGGCGCGCAAGCGCTGAATCGACCACATCGCCAGTTTGGCGGCGCATTGCCCCCGGCCAGCTCATGCTGCGAGCTTGAGGGCCGCAGCGACGCACCCATAGCCGAAGCATGTAATTTTTCACCTGAAAAAGGGGATGGCGCCAGCCGCGCGCCATGACTAGACTGAATATCCAGTCGCCGGTTTTACCGGAAGGTCAGCTCATCAACATTGCCGCGCTGCGGCACAAGGATGGTCCCCATGGCAGCAGGAAGGGTGTTATCGCGCTTTGGCTTCCCGGTCCTGGCGAGTGCCGGTGCCGCTGCCAGTGCCTATTTCCTGGGAAACCAGCCGGTGGTGCCGGTCAAGTTCTCCACGTGGAGAAACACGACGAATCCACAACAGCCGGAACACATGACCGTCAAATACGGACGGGGTTCGTGGGGTCATTACGAAGATTTCCGGATGGGCAGTGGCCCACCCCGTACAGATTTGCCAAAGTTTGGCGCCGTGAACCAGCTGACCGGCATAGACGAGTCCAAGCCTTACTCGAACCTGGCCTATGGCAGCCATACACCGACCGAGCACAGGGACCGCTTCCTGGCGCGTCCGGCCCCAGAAAGCGATCGCAAGAAGGGACGGGAATACCGCTATGACTCCAAGGAGGCGATGCGCGCAAAGGTGTCGGTGTTCGAGCTCTGGAAGCTCAAGCAGATGACGAGCGAACGTCAGCAGCACGGCGTGTTTCACCTGTTCGGTGAGGCACCCGACCCCTACACGACGCGGTGCATGACGCACATTGAAACGCTGGCGAGTGTTCGTGGCCAAAAGTTGTCTCCCCAAAACCCTTCAAAGGTGGCGCACGAGTTTCATGAGCTCAACCCCTCCACCACCGAGAAGCCCAAGCTGAAAACCTATTCGGTGGAGGGCGTTCAGCGCCCTGGCAATGTGCCGGTCGGCACCCCGGTCAAGAACCACCCCGGCACGCTGGACAAGGCGTATTGGGAGGCGGCCGACAAGGGCGCCCACAACGTGGGCCGGCCACTCCCGCCCAAACTCTAGACGCGCGAGAACAGCGGTACCGCCGGCAAGCGCGCTGCATCCTGATTTGCAGGGAGGTGCCGGTTTTCCCGGTGGCTCCGGGGTGAATAATTCTCGACTGGGGTACCCGGGTTTCATGCAGGTTGGCAGGGCATCGAATCGATCATATACTGTACATAAATACAGTATATCCAGCTTGATCCGGACCACCTTCCATGCCCACCCTTACCGCAATGCCCAGCGCTTTGCCGGACTTTGCCGACGCCCTGAATGCCCAGGTTTGGCGGGCCGGCGAACTGGGCAGCGCGAGTGTGCAGACGGTGGCCACAGGTTATGCGGCGCTCGACCTGGCCTTGCCAGGAGGAGGCTGGCCGCAGGGCGCGCTGGTTGAACTGCTGCTGCCGCAGGCGGGCCAGCAGGAATGGGGTTTGCTGGCGCCCGGCCTGGCCCGGGCCCTCAACCAGCCCGCCGCACCGGATGAGCCTGGCGCGCAACTGACGGCGCTGGTCGGTGCGCCTTATCTGCCGTTTGGCCCGGCGCTGGGCGCGCGCCAGATCGACATGCGGCGGCTCATCAGCATTCACGGCAAGCCCGGTGACGCGCCTTCGCTGCTCTGGGCCACGCGAGAGGCGCTGCAGTGCGCTGACGTGACCGCCGTGCTGGCCTGGCTGCCGGATGCGCGCAGTGCCCACCTGCGCCGCCTGCAGATTGCCGCGCATGCGCACCACAAGCTGCTGTTTGTGTTCCGGCCGCTGCGGGCCCAACACGAATCGTCACCCGCGCCGCTGCGCCTGCTGCTGGAAGGCGCTGTGCAGGAGGGCGGCAATCTGCTGGTCCACGTGCTCAAGCGCCGCGGCCCGCCACTGGCTGCGCCGGTGCTGCTCGACACCCGGCCCGCCCGGCTGTCAGCGCTGCTGGCAGCCAGTCGCGACAGGGCCCGGCAAAAGCGGGAAGAGCTTGCCCCCATCCTGCTGCCGTCGCTGGTGTCGCTGCCTGTTACTTCACCCCGGAGCCCCATCCATGCGTTGCTGGATCGCATTGCGCATCTCGATCACCACTGACGCGGTGCAGCAGTGGGGCGAGGACGCCGCTGCATTGCAGCGGGCGGTGGCCAGCCTGGCGCTGGGTTTTACGCCGCGCGTGGCGCTGGTCGACGAAGCGGTGCTGATGGACGTGACGGGCAGCCTGCGCCTGTTTGGCGGGCTGGCGCGGCTGATGCAGCTGCTGGCGCAGAAAATTGAGCTGTTTTTTGAATCAAATCAGGCTGTTGCCCTTATAGAACGTGCGCAAGGTGCTACATCTTTGATAGCGCTAGGGCGTCTTCGGATGCGGGAAGGCCAAGCTGGCGTGGTGAAGAAACGCGTGGCCGACCTGCCCATGCACACGCTGACGGCGGCGCGCCCGCACCTCGGTGTGCTGGAGCGCATTGGCTGCCGCAGCTGGGACGACCTGCTGCGCCTGCCGCGTGACGGCGTGGCGCGGCGTTTTGGCGCCGAGCTGCTGGAGGCGCTGGACCGCGCCCGCGGCACCGTAGCCGACGACTACGCGTGGCAAGTGCTGCCCGAACACTTTGAGGAAAAACTGGAGCTCAATGCACTGGTCACCCATGGCCCCGCGCTGATGGCGGGCGTTGAGCGCCTGCTGGTCCACCTGCACGCCTGGCTGCTGGGGCGGCAGAGCGGGCTCTGCGCCCTGAAAATCATCTGGCACCTGGATAAACGCCGCGATGTGCCTCCGACCGGCGAGCTCGAGATTCGCACGGCCCAGCCCGCACAAGACCTGCGTCACATGGCACGCCTCATCTCAGAGCACCTGGCGCAGCAAAAGCTGCCGGCGCCGGTGCACAGCCTGACGCTGCAGTCGCTGGCCACCGAGCTGCTGGCCGACTCGGCTGCCGCCACCGGCAGCCTGTTGATGGAAGCGCGCCGGCAGGGCGACAGCGTGGTGGAGCTGGTCGAGCGGTTGAGCGCCCGCCTGGGCGATGCCAATGTGCAAGCCTGGCAACCTTGCACCGACCACCGGCCCGAGCTGATGCAGCGCTGGGTGAGCGCCCGAAGCGCTATTAAATCGATAGCTGCTTGCGCACAACCAGTGCGCGCCAGGGCTCTAAAAGGCTTAAGAAAAACCACTTCGCATGCTTTTCCGGATGCCCGGGCTGAAGCCTTGTACCCGGCTTGGCTGCTGCCCGAGCCTTTGAGGCTGCAAGCCGCGGGGAACAGCCCGGTGTACCAGGGCAAGTTGACACGCCTGGCCGGGCCGCAGCGGCTGGAGGCTGCCGAATGGCTGCTGGCCGATCACGAAAACCGCAACGCTGAGCCGGGCCTGTGTGAAAAGCCGTGGGCGTTCCGCGACTACTACATCTACCGCAGCCAGCAGGGCAGCTTGCTGTGGGTTTACAGCGAAAGGCTGGGCTCTGCCGCCCAGGCCGGCCGGCAACGCACCTGGTATTTGCACGGCTTTTTTGCCTGAGGCCCGCATGCCTGCCTACGCGCTTCCCGATTACGCCGAGCTGCACGCGCTGAGCAACTTCAGCTTCCAGCGTGGCGCCTCGCACGCGCAGGAACTGGCCGAACGCGCTTCCGAGCTGGGCTACCAGGCGCTGGCCATCACCGACGAATGTTCGGTGGCCGGGGTGGTCAGGGCGCATGAGGTGGCAAAAGAGATGGGCCTCAAGCTGCTGCCGGGCGCGGAATTTTTGGTGCAGGCGCCCGATGCCTTCAGGCTGGTGGTGCTGCCGCACAACGCGGCAGGCTGGGGCAACCTGTGCGAGTTCATCACCGAAGCGCGCAAGGCCGGTGACGTGGTGGAAAAAGGCAGCTACCGCGTCGCGCTGGGCGAAACGGATTTCTCCCGGCTGGGGGATTGCGAAATTTTGCTCGCGCCCCTGCATGAAGCAGGTGCGGGTGCTATCAATACAGAAGCGCTTTGCGCTAATTGCGCCTGGGCTGCAGGCCTTTTTGGTATCAATGCCTGGCTGGCGGTGGAGCTGCTGCAGGGCCTGGACGACGCGCTGCGCCTGCAGCAGCTGCAGGAGGTTGCGCAGCGCACCGGCATACGGCTGGTGGCGGCCGGCCATGTGCTGATGCACAAGCGCTCACGCAAGCCGCTGCACGATGTGATGACCGCCATCAAGCTGGGCAAACCGGTGCACGAATGCGGCTTTGCGCTGCAGCCCAATGCCGAGGCACATTTGCGGCCGCGCATGCGCCTGGCCGAGATTTACCCCGCCAGCCTGTTGCGCGCCACGCTGGAAGTGGCGGCGCGGTGCAATTTCAATCTCGATGAGATTCGCAACCTGTACCGCTACCCGCAGGAAGACATGGTGCCGGCGGCCGAAACGCCTTCGCGCTGGCTGCGGCGGCTGACCTGGCAGGGTGCCCACACCCGCTACCCGCATCACATACCGCACAAGATCAGGCGGCAGCTGGGCTTTGAGCTGGCGCTGATCGAGGAACTTCAATACGAGATGTTCTTCATCACCGTGCACGACATCGTGCGGTTTGCGAGAGAAAAGGAAATCCTTTGCCAGGGACGTGGCTCGGCGGCCAATTCGGTGGTGTGTTTTTGCCTGGGCGTCACGGCTGTCAACCCGGCGGAAAGCAAGCTGCTGTTTGAGCGTTTTATCAGCCGCGAGCGCAGTGAACCGCCCGACATCGACGTGGACTTCGAACACGAACGGCGTGAAGAAGTCATCCAGTACATCTACGGCAAATACGGCCACGACCGCGCCGCCATTGCCGCCACCGTCATCAGCTACCGGCCGCGCAGCGCGATCCGCGATGTGGGCAAGGCGCTGGCAATGGCGCCTGAACTGATTGACCTGTTCGCTAAAGAGCATTTCTGGTTTGACGGCAGCGAGGTGCTGCAGGAAAAACTCAAGGAAGCCGGGCTGGAGGGCCGAGAAGGGCCGGTGCTGCAATGGTTTGACCTGTCGGCGCAGCTTATTGGCTTTCCGCGTCACCTGAGCCAGCATGTCGGTGGTTTTGTACTCACCCAGGGCAAGCTCACGCGGCTGGTGCCGGTGCAGCCGGCCTCGATGGAAGACCGCCGCATCATCCAGTGGGACAAAGACGACCTGGAGGCCATGGGCCTGCTGAAAGTGGATGTGCTGGCGCTGGGCATGCTGTCGGCCATACGGCGCTGCCTGGCGCTGGTGAACCAGACGCGGGGCAGCCAGTTGGAGATGCATCAAATCGAGCCGGACGACGCACCCACCTACGACATGATCTGCGAAGCCGACACGGTGGGTGTTTTCCAGATTGAAAGCCGGGCCCAGATGTCCATGCTGCCGCGCCTGCAGCCGCGCGATTATTACGACCTGGTGGTGGAAGTCGCCATCGTGCGGCCGGGGCCCATCCAGGGCGGCATGGTGCACCCTTACCTGAAGAACCGCGAAATCCTCAGGAATGGCGGCGAGATCAAACCCGAATACCCGGCCCTCAACCCGGCCCTGGAGCGCACGCTGGGCATCCCGATCTTCCAGGAACAGGTCATGCAGATCGCGATGATCGCCGCTGACTTCACGCCCGGGGAGGCCGACGACCTGCGCCGCTCCATGGCGGCCTGGAAGCGCAAGGGTGGGGTGGACCGCTTTCATGGCCGCCTCGTCAATGCCATGGTCAAAAACGGGTACAGCGCTGAATTTTCAGAGCGCATCTTCAGCCAGATATTGGGCTTTGGCGACTACGGTTTTCCGGAAAGCCACGCCGCCAGCTTTGCCAAGCTGGTCTACGTGAGCTGCTGGCTCAAGCGCCACGAGCCGGCCTGTTTTCTGGCGGCCATGGTCAATTCGCAGCCCATGGGTTTTTACACGCCATCCCAGCTGGTGCAAGACGCTGTCCGCCACCAGGTGGAGGTGCGCGCGGTAGACGTCATGCACAGTGAATGGGACTGCACGCTGGAGCCGCAGGGTGTGCTGCCTGCGGATACGCAGCCGGCGGTGCGCCTGGGCCTGCGCCTGGTGGCCGGTTTGCGCAAAGAAGCTGCACTGCGGCTGGTGGAGGCGCGGGCGCAAGCGCCTTTCACTTCGACGGAAGACCTGGTGTCGCGCGCCCAGCTGGGTACGCTCGAAATCAACGCGCTGGCCGCCGCCGATGCCCTGCTGCCGCTGGCCGGACACCGGCGCCAGCAGGTCTGGGAGGCTTCGGCCATCAAACTGGCGCCACGCCTGCTCAAATCGGTGCCCACGCACGAAACACCGCTGGCCTTGCCCGACACACCCGAGGGCGAAAACATCCTGTTCGACTACCAGGCCACCGGCCTCACGCTGCGGCGCCACCCGGTGGCCTTGCTGCGGGAACGGCTGTCACGCAGGGGCCTGCTGAGCGCCAGCGAGCTCAATGCCTTGCCCGACGGCGAAGAGGTGGCCGGCTGCGGCATCGTCACCGTGCGCCAGCAGCCGCAAACTGCCAAGGGCACCATCTTCGTCACGCTGGAGGATGAAACCGGGCCGGTCAATGTGATCATCTGGAAATCGCTGCGCGAAGCGCAACGCGGCGAGGTGTTGCACGCCCGGCTGCTGGCGGTGTACGGTACATGGCAGCGTAGTGAAGAGCAGCGCAGTGAAGAACGCGGCAGCACCAAAGGTTATGGCGCGGTGCGCAACCTGGTGGCGCACCGGCTGGAAGACCTCACGCCGTTGCTGGGGCGGCTGGGCACATCGAGCCGCGATTTTCATTGAGGCGACGGCACCTCAATCAGGCACCTTCAGTCAATCCATCGTCATGCGCGGTCATCAGACAAATCCTGCTTGAGGGTCAGACTGACCCGGCAACCCGCTTTAGCGCGTCGTCGGTTTCCTGTTGCAGCGCCTGCATCAGCGAGCTCGCATCCCGGTGCCTGAGCAGTGGTGCGGCCTGACCGGACCAGAGCGACATCAAGTCTGTTCTGCGCTGGGCAATGGCCGCCGGCTTCATCTGGCCTGTCAGCCAGTTCTGGACCGGGTAGGGCGCAATGTGGTCTTCGTGCGCCTTCAGCTCGTTCATGAAGCGGTTTTCAATGCCGCGCGCCAGCCGCCCGCTGAAAGCACGGGTGAGGGCGGTGTACCTGGCGTCGGCGCTGAACAACTTCTGGCGGTGGATGTCACTGGCAGATGACTCGGCGCACGCCAGGAAAGCCGTGCCAATCTGCACGCCCTGGGCGCCCAGCGCCAGGGCAGCCGCAATGCCACGCCCATCGGCAATGCCGCCGGCGGCAATGACCGGGGCCTTGATCGCGTCGACCACCTGGGGGATCAGCGCCAGTGTGCCGGTGAGCGAGTTTTCGGGCGGACGGAGAAAGGACACACGGTGCCCGCCGGCCTCGAAGCCGGTTGCCACCACCATGTCGACGCCGGCGTTGTCGAGCGCTATCGCCTCTTCAGGCGTTGTGGCGGCGCCCAGCGTCACGATATCAAGCGCCCTGCATCGGCGCAGGATGTCCGGCGACGGAATGCCGAATACAAAACTGAACACGGTGGGCCGGGCCGCCAGCAGGCCTTCCACCTGGTCTTCATAGCGCGGGCTGAAACGCTCGGGCCGGGTCGGCAGAGGTTCACCGAGTTCCTTGAAATAGGGCTCAAGCAGTGCCAGGTGCTGCTCGAACTGCGGGTCTGTGAGTGGCGGATCCTCGCTGTTCTCATGCGGCACCCACAGGTTCAAGGCGAAAGGCCGTTTTGTTTTCAGGCGTATGGCCTGCGCCGTTTCTTCAATTTGCGCGCCTGTCAGGTGATGCACTCCAAACGAGCCCAGCCCACCGCTTTCGCAGACCGCCGCGGTCAGGGCCACCGAGGAAAGTCCGCCGCCGAAGGGACCTTGCACAATCGGCGCTGCCAGGCCCAACCTCTGGGTCAGGGCCGTGGTTTTCCAGCGGCTCATGCCAGCAGCCCTTCGGCCTTCAGGGCCTCGCGCACGGCGGGCCGGCCGGCCACGCGTGCCAGGAAATCCTGCAGGTGCTTCAGGTCCGCCAGGTCCAGCGACACGTACTTGGCCCAGCCTGTGACGGCAAACAGGTAGGCATCGGCCACGGTGAAGGACTGGCCGAGCAGATAGTCTTTGGACTGCAGCTGGGTGTTGACCCATTCGTATTTTTTGCGCAGAACGCTGGCCAGGGTTTTCTTGGCGCTGCTGTCCAGGTCCGGGTTGAAGAGCGGCGTGAAGGTTTTGTGGAGCTCCGAGGTGATGTAGTTCTGCCACTCCATCACGCGGTAGCGGTCCATGCTGCCGGCGGCCGGAAGCAGGTCGGCGCGGCCGGCCTTGTCGGCAATGTATTGGGCGATGACGGGGCCTTCGGTCAGGCGCTCGCCGCTCTCGAGCTCCAGCAGCGGCACGGCACCCTTGGGGTTGATGGCGTAGTAGTCGGCCCCGTCTGCGGTGGTGTGGGTGCCTGTATCAACTTTTTCAAGCTTGAAGGCCTGCCGGGTTTCCTTCAGAACAATGTGGGGAGCCAGTGAGCAGGCGCCAGGAGAGAAAAACAGTTTCATGGGTTCCTTGATCAAATTAGTTGGGAAGGCCTCATGCTATTGATGATGTCTGGTGAGATAAATGGATGTTGATTAACTTCATAAGTTACATGGCGTAATAGATAATCCACAGAAAATCAAAACCATGACCCGTCAATTTGATGATCTTCAGCTGGGAAGCATTGAGCTTTTTTGCCTTGCGGCAGAGCTCAGCAGCTTCACGGCGGCGGCATCCAGTGCCGGCCTCACGCCCGCTGCCGTGAGCCGCTCGGTGTCGCGTCTGGAAGAAAGGCTGGGCGTGCGGCTCTTCACGCGCACGACGCGGCAGATACGGCTGACCGAAGCCGGCCGCGCTTATTTTGAGCAGGCGCGGCAGGCCCTGGGGCAACTGGTGGAAGCCGAGCGCGAAGCCACGGGCCAGCAACTGGTACCCGCCGGCGTGCTGCGCATCAGCCTGCCCACGCCTTACGGGCACTACCGTGTACTGCCGCTGCTGCCGGCTTTTCGGGCTCTTTATCCGGCAGTGCAGGTTGAGGTCAACCTGAGCAACCGCAATGTCAACTTTGCCGACGAGGGCTACGACCTGGCCATACGCGGGCGCGCACAGCCCGACTCAGGCCTGGTCGCGCGCAAGCTGGAAGATGCCGCACTGGTGGTGGTGGCTGCGCCCTCGTACCTGCAGCAGGCGGGAACCCCAACCTCGCCGGAGGCCTTGCAGCAGCATGACTGCATCCAGTTTTTGTTGCCCAGCAGCGGTCAGAAAATTCCGTGGCTGTTCAGCGATGCAGGCAAGGAGCTGGAGGTGGCAACCAGCGGTGGATATTGCTGCTCGGAAGACCTGCTGGGCGGGGTGACGCTGGCCCGGCATGGCGCGGGCCTGCTGCAGACTTACCGTTTTATCGTCGAAGAAGACTTGCGCCAGGGCCGGCTGCAAGAGGTGTTGCAGCCCTTTGCGGGGCGGTCACGGCCGTTTTCATTGCTATACCCGCACGGCCGGCACGTGCCCTTGCGGGTGCGCTTGTTCATCGACTTCCTGCTTGAAAAGCTCAAGCAGTAAATGCGGGCCGCAGACTAGAGGGATGGGCCTGGCCGCCTGGTCCAGCCAGACGCTATTAGCGGCTTCGCGCTTCGTCGGTTTCTGCGGTGCTCTGCTGCATGGCCAGCTCCAGTAGCTTGCTGTAGTTTTCCAGCTTTTTATACAGCAGGCGCACTTCCAGCGCATTGTGGATGCGCGTCTTGACTTCGACCAGGTCAAACGGTTTGCTGATGAAATCCTTGGCGCCGGCCTGCAAGGCGCGCAGCTTGTGGGCCGGCTCCGCGGTCAGTACGATGACAGAGAGGTATTTGTCGTGCGGGTCTTCCTTGAGTGCTTCCATCACCTGAAAGCCGTCCATGCCGGGCATTTTCAGGTCGAGCAGGATCAGGTCGTAATGGTGCTCCGCGTGCAGCGCGGCTACCTCCAGCGGGTTCATGGTTGAACGAACACGGGTGTAGCCGGTGCCTGCCAATAACTGCTCCAGCAGCAGCACATTGACGGGCTGGTCGTCCACCACCAGGATACTGCCGTTCAGGATGTCGAATTCGGTGTTCATGTGGTTTTTTCCGGCACGGGGGCCTGCGTGGACCTTGTTTTGGAAAATGCCAGCGCCAGGTCCAGGGTTTCCATAAATTCATTGATCCTGATGGGCTTGGTGAGGTAGCGAAAGAAGCCGGCTTCCATGCCTTTTTCAATGTCGCGGGGTATGGCATTGGCGCTGAGCGCCACCACCGGAATGTGTGCCGTCAACGGATCGGCACACAGAATTTGCAATGCCTTGATGCCGCTGATGCCCGGCAGATTGATGTCCATCAGGATGATGTCCGGCTGCGAGGCCTTGGCCATCGCGATGCCGCTGATGCCGTCACGGGCGGACAGCAGCCGGATGTCGGAGCGGCGCGCGATGAGGTCTTCGACCAGCATCAGGTTGGCCGGGTTGTCTTCTACATACAAAAGTGTATGGGCACGTGGATCGGTGGCCACCTGGCTTTGCAGCATCGGCGCCAGGGCTGCCAGCTCTGTTCGCAGTGCAATTTCGTCGGTCACGTCCATTTCAATCCAGAACACACTGCCTTTTCCGACAACGCTCTCGACGCCAATGACGCCACCCATCAGCTCAATCAGGCGTTTGGTCATCACCAGCCCAATGCCCGTACCTTGTTCGGTGGTGGCTTGCTGGCCCAGGCGGTTGAAGGGCTGGAAGAGCTGCTCGATCTTGGCAGGGCTCAGGCCTTCGCCCGTGTCTTCAATGCAGATGCGGATGCGCTTTTGAGGCAGATCCACGCAGTTGATCAAGACCGTTCCACTGCTGGTGTTGTACTTGATCGCGTTCGACAGCAGGTTGATCAGAACCTGTTTAAGCCGCGTGCGGTCGGCACTCACGAAGCAGGGCACAGGGAATTTCGGAAAGGTCACGGTAATGCCGCGTTTGCCGGCCTGTGACTCGATCAGGGTCTCGCATTCAAGCATGACCTCGGCCAGCGACACAGGTTCCAGCGACAGCGACAGCTTGCCGGACTCGATCAATGCCAGGTCCAGGATTTCGTTGATCAATTCCAGCAGATACCAGCCGGCCTGGAGGATCTGGTCCACACTGCGTTTTTGCGAGGGCGTGGGCTGTGGCGTGCCGGACTCGATCAGCTGCGCAAATCCGAGGATGGCGCTGAGCGGTGTGCGCAACTCGTGGCTCATGCTGGACAGGAAATCCGATTTGGCGAGATTGGCTTTTTCGGCCACGGCCATCGCTTCCTTCAGGGCCACTTCGACCTGCTTGCGTACCGAGTTGTCGGTGCCGATCAGCAGGTAGCCGATGATGGTGCCGAAATCGTCGCGCAATGCGGTGATGGACACGATGGCCGGAAAGCGGCTGCCGTCTTTACAGATATAGGTCAGCTCGTAAATGTCTTCGATGCCGCGCGAGGCCTTGAAGGCCAGCGCCTCGAAACCCGGCGTGATGGTGGTGGCGAGCTCCAGGCTCAGCGCCTGGGCCCGGGCCATCACTTCCTGCGGATCATGGATGTCGCTGGGGTTGATCTTGTTGACGACTTCAGCCGCCATATAACCCAGCATGCGTTCGGCACCGACGTTGAAGAGCTGGATGATGCCTTTTTCGTCGGTTGCGATGATCGAGAAATTTTCGCTCGTCAGGATGGCCGTCTGCAATGCGCCTGTCTTGAGCAGTGCTTCCTGGCGCTTGACCTCTATGCCATCGGCTTTGGCAATGGCGTCAAGAACGCTCAGGCTGGTAATAGGTGACATGGGCCATGTTTCTGTAAAAGTAACGACGACCCTGCGAAGCGCCGACTATGGGCGGCGCTTCCAGGATCCTGGCCGGGGATAAGTGAAGTCTTTGCAAAGACTCCGGCAGTGTACAGGTACTGCCTGAAAAGTCCGTGCGCCAGCGCACATAGCGGGGCCGTGCAGCCCGGGCGCGCCTAGCTGTTTGCCCGGCGGTAGAACGCCAGCGAGCCCGCCAGCGCCAGCAGCGCGCCGCCGCAGGCGCGGTCTATCCAGCGTGTGGCCGAGGCCTTGAGCAGGCGTATTGCGCGTGCGCCTATGAAGGCATAGCCGAACATGACGGAAAAATCGATGCCGGCGAATACCAGCGAAATGGCGAGGTATTGTGGTGCCTGGGCCGCAGCCGGGTCAATGAACTGCGGGAGCAGGGCTGAGCAAAAGAGGTAACCCTTGGGGTTGGTCACGGCCACCAGGAAGGACTTCATGAAAATTGCGCGGCTGCCGTGTTGCGTGCCGGCAGTGCCTTCGGCGGGGATTTCAAATCCGCCGCGTGAGCGCAGCAGGCGAATGCCCAACCAGGCCAGGTAGACCGCGCCTGCCCACTTGAGCACCGAGAACCAGAACTCGGAGGCCGCCAGCAGCGCACCCAGACCGAGAGCTACGGCGCCTACCAGCACAAAGTCGGACACCACGGCCCCCAGCATGCCGGGCACGGAGCGGCGCACGCCGTAGCGCGAACCATTGGCCAGCGCCAGCAGGACGGTGGGGCCGGGCGTGGCAATAGCCACCAGTGCCACGATGGAAAAAAGCAGCAGGGTGGCGGTGTTCATGGTGCGGCTCCGCAACCCTGAGGTTTAAAAACACGCTCTTTCGAAGGCGGGTACTTGGCCAGCATGTCGGCCGGGCGGCGCGGCCGCGTGGTGAATTCACCGCCGCAGTTGGGGCAGACCCCTTTGAGCTTGGTGGTGACGCAGTCAACACAGAACGTGCATTCAAAGGTGCAGATGCGGGCATCGGGCGACTCGGCGGGCAGGTCGCGGTTGCAGCATTCGCAGTTGGGGCGGAGCTGGAGCATGCTGGGGTTTCCTGTGTAGATGGGACGGGAGTCACCGGATGCTAAAGAAAAACCGTTCAAGGGGAAAGCCCCTATGACAACTTCTTGACCAGCACCTGGCTCTTGCGGTCCCAGTTGTATTTGCGCTTGCGGCCTTCGGGCAGCCAGTCCGGGTCTACCTGCACAAAACCGCGCTTGATGAACCAGTGCATGGTGCGGGTGGTCAACACAAAGATGCTTTGCAGGCCGGCCGCGCGGGCGCGCTGCTCGATGCGTTTGAGGATTTTCTCACCGTCGCCCTGGCCCTGGCTTTGCGGCGACACGGTGAGCGCCGCCATTTCAGCCGTTTTGGCTTCGGGGTAGGGGTAAAGCGCCGCACAGGCAAAGATCACGCCGTCGTGTTCGATGATGCTGTAGTTGGCGGCGTCACGCTCGATTTCGGTGCGGCTGCGTTTGACGAGCGTGCCATCGTTTTCAAAAGGCTCGATCAGCTGCAGGATGCCGCCCACGTCGTCTTCCGTCGCTTCGCGAAGTTCTTCGAGCTTTTCGTCGATCACCATGGTGCCGATGCCGTCGTGCACATAGATTTCCAGGAGCAGCGCGCCGTCTACCGCGAAGGGCAGGATGTGGCTGCGTTCCACGCCGGCCTTGCAGGCCTTGACGCAGTGCTGCAGGTAAAACGCGGTGTCGGTGGGGCGTTCCCCGTTGGGCAGGGTGGCCAGCAGTTTTTCGGCGGCGGCCAGCGGCAGCTCGGTGTCGATGGGGTTGTCTTCGCTTTCGGGCTGGTCGTGGTGGATGCGTATACCGGGAATTTCGCTCAGGAAGATCAGCTTGTCGGCCTGCATGGCGATGGCCACCGAAGTGGCGACTTCTTCCATGGTCAGGTTAAAGGCTTCGCCGGTGGGTGAGAAGCCAAAGGGCGAGAGCAGCACCATGGCGCCGAAATCCAGCACACGGCCGATGGCGGCGGTGTCCACCTTGCGCACCAGGCCCGAGTGTTTGAAGTCCACACCGTCGAGGATGCCGACCGGCCGCGCGGTGATGAAATTGCCCGAAATCACCCGTACCGTGGAGCCGGCCATGGGGGTGTTGGGCAGGCCCTGGCTGAAGGCCGCCTCAATCTCATAGCGCAGCTGGCCGGCGGCTTCCTGGGCACAGTCGAGCGCGACTTCGTCCGTGATACGCATGCCGTGCGAATATTTTGCGGCGTGCCCCTTGGCCTTGAGCTGCTCGTTGACCTGCGGGCGAAAGCCGTGCACCAGCACGATCTTCACGCCCATGCTCTGGATCAGTGCCAGGTCCTGGGCAATGTGCTGGAGCTTGCCCGCCGCAATCGCTTCGCCTGCAATGCCTACGACGAACGTTTTACCGCGGTGGGTGTGTATGTAGGGTGCGACTGAACGGAACCAGGGCACAAAGGTGAAATTGAAGACGGCAGACATGGGCGCGCTTTCGGGATCGGTTGTGGCGGGTCAAGGGCAGCCGGGGACGGCG
The DNA here is from genome assembly GCF_056403055.1 of Polaromonas sp. P3_A5. Lineage (NCBI taxonomy): Bacteria > Pseudomonadati > Pseudomonadota > Betaproteobacteria > Burkholderiales > Comamonadaceae > Polaromonas > Polaromonas sp. P3_A5. The sequence continues at coordinate 2,254,910 of NZ_JBFUGF010000001.1, read as the reverse complement.
CGGAAGGTGGCAAGCGGTCTCCCTGGGCGCTGTTTCCCCGGTAAACGGAAAAAGTCCAGTGAGTGTAAGGGAGACACAGCCGGCCTGAGGGATGCAAATGCCGGCTTTGGCGAGGGTGTGCTTTTTGCCGGCGTACTGCATTTGAGGGTTTGCTTAATGAGGGGCGGCGGGGTATGGTTCGGGTTCATGGACAAATACGCGATCGGGTTTTGGGGCTGCTATTTCGGGTCAGCCAGCCTGATGCTGGCCGGTTCAGCATTTGCCTATATCCGGTCCCTGCGGCGCATTGCCGTCAATGCGGCTGTCTCGGCAATCGCCTCGACTTTTTTTGTGGTGGCCTTCCTGGGCGGATTGCCGATCGAGAACGCCGATCTTCTGGACCGTTTCCTGGCCCATGTGGCCAGCGTGGTCTCTGCGCTACTGGCTTACCTGCTGTTTTCCATTCTTGGCATCCTGCGCAATCCGGACTCGGCCCGGCGCGCCTTGACCTGGCTGGCGAGCCTGGCTCTTCTGAGTATCGCGGCTGGCTGGGCATTGAGCCCGCGCCACGCCCTGGCGCTGAGCCTGGCGGTGGCGTGTTTTCTGGGGCTGGTGGCAATGGCGCTCAGTCTTCGCAGCGCCGTGCGGGGGGATCGCCTGGCCTGGGTGGCCGTCTCGGGCGTCTCCTTCATGCTGGTGGCCATTGCGGGGCTGAGCTGGGTGGCACTGGACCGTGCCCATGTGCCGTGGCAGGTGCACGCGGTGACCGCTGTCGCCGGCACGTGTTATCTGGCCACCATGGCGGCTGTGCTCTGGACCCGTTATTCCTACCTGATCGAGTTGAACCGGGCCATGGCACACGGCCCCAGCTACGACCCGGTCACACGCATGCGCTCGCACAGCGAAACCGGCAACATGCTGGAGGCGGCCTTCAGGCGTTACCGCGATGAACCCGTGCCGCTGGGCGTGATTGTGGTGTCGGTGGCCAATCTTTATGTGCTGGAAAAGCTCTATGGCCATGCGGCCGCCAACCACGCACTGTTTGTATGTGCCGGCCGGTTGCGCCGCACCGTACCCGCGCATGTGGAAATGGGGCGCCTGGAAGAGAACGGGTTTTTGCTGCTGATGCGCAATTGCCATGACAGCGGCCAGCTGATCCACCTGGCGCGCAGGGTCCAGGCCGCCCTGGCGCGGCCGGTGGTGCTTAACACCACACTGGAGGGTGATTTGGTAGGGAACCAGCAGACGCGCTGGGTTGCCGAGGTCGGCCTTGGCGTGCTGCGGGTCTCCAAATCCGATGCGCGCGCCTCTTCGGCAGTGAGCATAGGGCGAGGCATGTCGCGCACCGCGCTGAGCTACCCGAGCCGCATTGCGTGGTTTGACGAGACCAGTGGGGAAGCCGTCGACTTGCCTGTGCTGGCGGCCTGATCGCGGCGCCATAACCATAGCCGGTCCGCTGCGGGCTGGAACACCCGATAATTGAGCGCTCTGGCAGCGCTGCTGCCGCTTTTATCCTGCTCTGCTTGCCTTTTTCTTCGCCTCCATCCTTGTCTCCCCTCGCCATTACCTTTCCAGAGTCGCTGCCCGTTTCGGGCAAACGCGACGAAATTACCGCCGCCATGGCGGCCCACCAGGTCATCATTGTCTGTGGCGAAACTGGCTCGGGTAAAACCACCCAACTGCCCAAGATTGCGCTGGCCATGGGGCGCGGCAAGCTCAATTACCCGGCCGGACAGGGCCGCCTGATAGGCCATACCCAGCCGCGCCGTATTGCCGCGTCCAGCGTGGCCAAGCGCATCGCGGAGGAGTTGAAAACGCCGCTGGGCGACGTGGTGGGCTACAAGGTGCGCTTCCAGGACCGGCTCTCGCGCGACGCTTCCGTCAAGCTGATGACCGACGGCATTTTGCTGGCCGAGACGCAGACCGACCCGCTGCTCAAAGCCTACGACACGATCATCATCGACGAGGCCCATGAGCGCAGCCTGAACATCGACTTTCTGCTGGGCTACCTGCGCCAGCTGCTGCCGCGCCGGCCCGACCTCAAGGTGGTCATCACCTCGGCGACGATTGATGCGCAGCGGTTTGCGGATTACTTTGCTTCTGCCGCCCCGGCGCCGGGCCGCCCCAAGCCGGGCGACGCCCCCTCGGGGGGCAGCGACGACGCGCAGCGCGGAGCGTGGGGGTCAAAAATTCCGGCGCCGGTCATCATGGTGTCGGGCCGCATGTTTCCCGTCGAACAGCGCTACCGGCCGTTTGAGGAGTCACGCGAGCACGACCTGAACGATGCAATTGCTGACGCAGTCGACGAGCTCTGGCTGAGCCCGCACAGCGCAGGCGACATCCTGGTTTTCCTGCCCGGAGAGCGCGAGATCCGCGAGGCGGCTGACCACTTGCGCAAGCACCTGGCGCACCAGCCGCTGACGCGCAACGCCGAGGTGCTGCCGCTGTTCGCGCGCCTGAGCCAGGCCGAGCAGGACCGCATTTTTGACGGCCACAGTGGGCGGCGCATCGTGCTGGCCACCAACGTGGCCGAAACCTCGCTGACTGTTCCGGGCATTCGCTACGTGGTGGATGCGGGCACGGCGCGCGTCAAGCGCTACAGCTTTCGCAACAAGGTCGAGCAGCTCATGGTGGAGCCGGTGTCGCAGGCCGCGGCCAACCAGCGTGCAGGCCGCTGCGGCCGGGTGGCCGATGGCATTTGCATACGCCTTTACGACGAAAAGGACTTCCAGGGCCGCCAGCCTTTCACAGACCCTGAAATCCTGCGCAGTTCGCTGGCTTCGGTGATTTTGCGCATGAAGGCGCTGCACCTGGGCAATGTGGAAGAGTTTGCCTTTATCGAGCCGCCGCAGCGCCGCGCCATTGCCGACGGCTACCAGCTGCTGGCCGAGCTGGGCGCGGTGGACGAAGACAACGAGCTCACCGGCGTCGGCCGCACGCTGGCCAAACTGCCGCTGGACCCCCGCGTGGGCCGCATGATTCTGGAAGCCAAGGACCGCAACGCGCTCGACGAGGTACTGGTGATCGCCAGTGCGCTCAGTGTGCAGGATGTGCGTGACCGCCCCATGGACAAACAGGCCCAAGCCGACCAGCAGCATGCCAAGTTCGATGATGAGAAGAGCGAGTTCAGTGGTTACCTGAAGCTGTGGAAATGGCTGGGCGACGCGCGTGGCGGCCACGGCACCGACCATAAACTGTCAAACCGCCAGTATGAGAACCTGCTGCGCGAGAACTACGTCAATATCCGCCGCGTGCGCGAATGGCGCGACATCCATTCGCAGCTGCATACGGTTGTGGGCGAACAGAAATGGGTCCTGAACGACAAGCCTGCCAGCTATGAGCAGCTTCATTTATCGATGCTGTGCGGCCTGCTCGGCAACATTGGCTGCAAGAGCGACGAGGAAGACTGGTACTTGGGTGCACGCGGCATCAAGTTCTACCGCCACCCTGGCGCACGCCTGAGCAAAAAGCCGGGCCGCTGGATTGTGGTGGCCGAGCTGGTGGAAACCACACGCCTTTTTGGCCGTGGCATTGCCAACATCGACCCGGCCTGGATAGAGCAAGTGGCCGGGCATTTGCTCAGCAAGCAGTTGCTGGACCCGCACTGGGAGAAAAAGGCTGCGCAGGTGACGGCGCTGGAGCGTGCCACGCTTTACGGCCTGGTGGTCTACAACGGGCGGCGCGTCAATTTCGGCCGTGTCGACCCGGTCACGGCGCGCGAGATATTCATCCGTGAAGCACTGGTGGCCGGGAACTGGGACACCAAGCTGCCTTTCCTCGCGGCGAACCTGAAGCTGATCCAGCAGGTGCAGGATCTGGAACACAAAGCCAGGCGCCAGGACGTGCTGGTGGACGAGGAACTGATCTACGCTTTTTATGACCAGCAACTCCCGGCTGACGTACACAGTGGTGCAAGTTGCGAACATTGGTACAAGGAGGAAGTCAAAAAGCAGCCGCAGCTCCTGCTCTTGACGCGTGAAGAACTGATGCGGCATGAGGCTGCCGGCATCACTACGCAGTCGTTTCCCAAGACACTGCGAATGGGTGGTGTGGATTGCTGGGTCACTTACCTGCACGAACCCGGCGACGCGCGCGATGGCGTGACGGTGGATGTGCCGCTGTTCGCTCTCAACCAGGTCAATGAAGAGCGCTGCGAGTGGCTGGTGCCGGGCATGCTCAAGGACAAGGTGCAGGCGCTGATCAAGACGCTGCACCAGCGCCCGCGCTCGCGGCTGGTGCCGTTGCCCGATACCGCCGCCCGCATGACGGAGCAGTTGCTGCAACCCGAGGTGTTCGGCAGCGGCTCGCTGACCGATGCGGTGCTCAAGCTGGTGCGCGATGCGACCTCGCTGGACGTCAAGCGCAATGACATGAAGCTGGATATGCTGCCCCCGCACCTGTTCATGAACTTCCGCGTGGTCGACGAGCACGGGCGCCAGCTGGGCGCGGGCCGCAACCTGGGCGCGCTCAAGGGCGAACTGGGCTCGCAGGCACGGGGTGCCTTCCAGGCGCTGGCGGGACTCAAAAACCTGGCAAAAGCACCCGAATCTGGGTCCGAAAAGACGGTATCCACCGAAAATTCAGTATCAAATCGGCCTCCGGCCCAATCAGGACGTGCGCAAGCAGCTCCTGAAAAGATAGCACCCAGAGCGCCGGAGCGCTACACCAGCTGGAGCTTTGGCGAGTTGCCGGAGCTGATGGAAATCCGCAAGGGTTCGCAGACGCTGATAGGGTTTCCGGCGCTCATTGATTTGGGCGATGCGGTGACGATCGAGGTGTTTGACGAACCCGACGTGGCGGCCGCGAAGCACCGCGCCGGCTTGCGCCGGCTGTTCTCCCTGCAAATCAAGGATGCGCTGAAGTACCTGGAAAAGAACCTGCCGGAGCTGCAGAAAACGGCTACCAGCTACATGCTGGTGGGCCGCGCAGCCGACAATTCCGGCGGCGGTACGCTGGAGGAATTGCGCGAGCAGATCATCGAAGTGGCGCTGGACCGTGCCTTTTTGCTCGACCCGTTGCCGACGCACGAAGCCGAGTTCAAAAAACGCATCGACGATGGGCGAGGGCGCCTGACCTTGATTGCCAGCGAGGTGGCCCGGCTGGCTGCCGGCATCCTGACCGAGTTCGCTGTGGCCCAACGCAAGATCAAGGACACGAAAAATGCCGCCGAAGCCGCGGCAGATGCCGCCCAGCAACTGCAGCGCCTCGTACCCAAACGCTTTCTGACGGCCACACCTTATGGGCAACTGCAGCATTTCGCACGCTACCTCAAGGCCATCACGTTGCGGCTGGAAAAATGGCGCGCCGACCCGGCACGTGATGCCGCACGGATGACCGAGTTGCGACCGCAGGAGCAGCGTTACTGGCGGCTGGTGGCTGAGCGAAAAGGCGCGGTGGATGCGCGCATGCAGGAATTCCGCTGGTTGCTGGAAGAGCTGCGTGTGAGCTTTTTTGCGCAGGAGCTGCGCACACCGCAGCCTGTCAGCATCAAGAGGTTGGAAAAGGTCTGGGCTCAGCTGAATAGCTGAGTCCAGACCTTTCGGCGAAGGCTAACAACTGCCGAAGGCTTGTTATGCCGCCGCTAAAAAGCGTGGCAGCAACTGAATAGTTGAAACAGGCTTGTGAGATGGGAGCGCAAAAAAATGGCCTTGCAATGCAAGGCCATTTTTCCTGGTGAATCACCAACGGAAGGTGCGGACTAGATGCGTCCCATCAGCAGCAGGATGACCAGGATCAACACCACCAGGCCGACACCCCCGCTGGGCCCGTAACCCCAGCTGCGGCTGTGGCCCCAGGTAGGCAAAGCGCCGACCAGGATAAGAATAAGAACGATCAGCAGGATAAGGGATAGGGACATTTGAAGCACTCCTTGTTATGTGAAGTCATTCTTTCCCGGTGCGGGGCGCAAACAAGCAGGATGAACGCCTGTCCAGCCGTCGGCAAATACTGACAGCCTTGGCTTACATGCGAGGCTTGCCGCGTTTACAACTTGGCCAGGCGCTGCAGCGCCGTGTTCAATGTTTCGTCTTTTTTGGCAAAACAGAACCGTACCACGCGCTGGTCAAAGCCGTTGCCGTAAAACGCCGACAGGGGAATCGCCGCCACGCCGATTTCAGTGGTCAGCCATTTGCAGAACCCGGCTTCGTCCAGGTCACTCACGTCGGAGATGTCCACGCACTGGAAGTAGCTGCCTTCGCTGGGCAACAGCTTGAAGCGGGTTTTGGCAAGGCCTTCGCGAAAGAGGTCGCGCTTGCGCTGGTAGAAGGCCGGCAGGTCCAGGTAAGGCTGCGCATCGGCCATGTACGCGGCAAGCCCGTATTGCACAGGGGTATTCACGGTGAAGACGTTGAACTGGTGCACCTTGCGGAACTCGGTGGTCAGTGCTGCGGGTGCGGCCACGTAGCCGACCTTCCAGCCGGTGACGTGGTAAGTCTTGCCAAAGCTGCTGACAATGAACGCACGCGCGGCAAGGCCGGGAAAACGTGCGGCGCTTTGATGGATGCGTCCCTGGGCCGCATCGAACACCATGTGCTCATAGACTTCGTCGCTGATCAGCAGGACGTCAGTGGGCGCCAGAATGTCCTGCAGCGTGAGCATGTCGGCCTCGGTCCATACCGTGGCGCTCGGGTTGTGGGGCGAGTTGACGATGATCGCCCGTGTCCTGGATGTGATCGCTGCGGAAATTTTGTCGAAGTCGGGCCGGAAGGTACCGGGCGTGAGGGGAACGCGCACCACGACGCCACCGGCCAGCTCGATGTTGGGCACGTAGCTGTCGTAGCAGGGCTCCAGCACGATGACCTCGTCGCCGGGGTGAACGACAGCCAGGATGGCCGTGATGATGGCCTGCGTGGCGCCCGCGGTAATGGTGATCTCGGTGTTGGCGTCGTAGCGGTGACCGTAAAGTTTGGCCACCTTGGCCGAGATGGCTTCGCGCAGCGCCGGAACGCCCGTCATGGGCGGGTACTGGTTCAGGCCTTTTGTCATCGCGTCCGTGACGGCGTTGACCAACTGTGGGTCACACTCAAAATCAGGAAATCCCTGGCCCAGGTTGACAGCGCCTTTTTCAGCAGCCAGTGTGGACATCACCGTGAAGATGGTGGTGCCGACAGCGGGCAGCTTGGTTTTGAGATCTGGAGTTCGTTCGAGGATCATGGTCATGATTGGGCTGGATGTGTTTCTTTTGCAAGCGGCCGCGGCGGAACCGGCTTTGCCGGGCCGCTTGCGGCGCCCCCTGAGGGGGAGGCGGGCGAAGCCCGCCACGGGGGGGAGTCAAACCTCATAGTCATTGACACGGCCAGCCATGGCCTTGGTGATCAGGGCGCGGTCCAGCTTGTCGCTGAGCAGTTCGGCGAATTTATAGACGAAATTGCGAAGGTAGGCGCTGCGTTTAAAGGCCACGCGGGCTACGTTGATACCGAACAGCGGGCCGGCCGCGATGGCAATCAGGTCGCTGTTGGTGCCGTCTTCCTTGATGGCCATTTCTGCGACGATGCCCACGCCCAGTCCCAGGCGCACATAGGTCTTGATGACGTCGGAGTCAATCGCCTCGAGCGCAATGCGCGGCTGCAGGCGCTTGGCGGCAAACGCCAGGTCGATCTTGGTACGGCCGGTGAAAGACGGGTGGTAAGTGATCAGGGGTTCTTGCGCCAGGTCTTCCAGCGTGATGTTGTCTTTTTTGGCCAACGGATGGTCAACAGGAATGACCAGCATGTGCTGCCATTCGTAGCAGGGCAGGGTCACCAGGTCTTCGTACTGCGTCAATGATTCGGTCGCGATGCCGATTTCGGCCACCTCATCAAGCACCATGCGCGCCACCTGGTCGGGAGAGCCCTGGTGCAGGCTGACATTGACTTTGGGAAAGGCTTCACGCAGCTTGGCAACGGGCTGCGGAAGCACATAACGGGCTTGCGTATGGGTGGTGGCAATGGAGAGGGTGCCGCTGTCCTGGGCAGAAAACTGCTCGCCAATGCGGCGCAGGTTGCCGACTTCGCGCATGATGAGTTCAATGCTTTTGAGGACGTGTTCCCCGGGTTCCGTCACGCGCTTGAGGCGTTTGCCGTGCCGTGCAAAGATTTCGACGCCGAGTTCCTCTTCAAGCTCGATGATGGCCTTGGATACGCCGGGCTGCGAGGTGTGCAGGGCCTTGGCGGTCTCTGTCAGGTTCAGGTTGCGCCGGATGGCCTCCTGGACGAAGCGGAATTGGTGAAGGTTCATATCGAATTCAGGCTAATTATTGGTTTTATTATGCCTGTTTTACGCTAAAGAGGAGCCCAACCGCCGTACCGATGCGCCATGCCTCCACGGTTATGACAAGGCAATGCTGGCCATAAGTGCGGTCAATTCGCGGTATTCCCCGGCTGCAGGCAGAAGCTCGACTTCTACGCCTGGATGTGCCAACCTGACGCGTTCGACCAGCAGCGGCAAGTCTTCCCGGGCGTGCTTGCCTATACCAAAGAAAAGCGGAAACACCCTTATATGGCGGGCGCCAGAAGCTATTAAATTTGTAGCGGCTTCAGGCAATGAAGGTGGGCAGAGCTCCAGGTAGGCGCAACTGACAGGGGTGCCGGGCTCGCGGAGACGGACTTGAGCGGCAACCGCCTCAATGGGGTCGCGCCACTGCGGGTCGCGCGAGCCATGGGCAAGCAGGATGATGCCGCGCGGCGTATGGGCCAGGGACGTCATGAACGGTAGCGTCCGTTAACGCCTGAGCACCAGCCAGCCAAACGCGCCCAGCGAGACGGCCATATAAAGCAGGCCTGGCGTGGCAGCCGCAAGCCAGGGCTGCCAGTTTCGCAGGTTGCCGATATAGCCGAACACGTTGTTGAGCAGGAAGAAGCTGATGCCGATCATCACACCGGCGAACACGTAGCCGGCGATGCCGCCGGAGCGAAAGTGAAGGTAGGCAAAAGGCAGCGCCAGAATCACCATCACCAGGCAGCTGAGCGGGTAAAAGACTTTTTTCCAGAACTCTATTTCATAGCGTTGCGCGGTCTGCCCATTGGCGTCCAGGTGACGGACGTAATTGAACAGGTCAATGGTGCCCATGCGCTCAGGCTTGAGCAGCGCCACCGAAACCATTTCAGCGCTGATTTCGGTAGGCCAGCGAAAGCTCTTTAGCACTGTGCGGTTGACCTTGGCGCTGCCTCCGGGTTTGGCGGCGCTGCTGGCGCCGGCTGGAACATCAAACTCTGCGCGCGTGGCCTGGTTCAATTCCCAGGCATCGCCGGCGGTGAACGCTGCCAGCGGCGCCTGTGTGGTGGAGACGATCAGTCCCTTGTTGTTGAACTCGAAAATCTGCACACCCTGCATTTCGTTGTCGGGAGTAAGCGCCCTCACATTGACCACAAAGGTGTTGTAGGCCTGCTTTTCCTTCAGCCAGGCACCGGTTTGGCCGATGGTGATCTTGTTCTGGTAGCGCGCCTTGAGCAGCTGTGCGGCCCGTTCGCTGGCAGGCGCCACATAATCGCCCACGGCGAAACTGAACACCACGAACAGCGCCCCCAGGACCAGCAGCAACTTCAGCGCGCGCCAGGGGCCGAGTCCGCTGGTGCGCAGGATGGTGTATTCGGAGCTCTGTGCCAGCCGGGCCATCACAAAGATGGTGCCGATCAGGACGGAGATCGGCAGCAGCTCGTACAAATGATTGGGAATCAGCAGGCCTACATACAACAATGCGTGCCTGATCTGGTAGATATCGGCTGCGTTGATGCCGCTGCTCTTGCCGAGGTATTGCAGTTCATCGACCAGGTCAAAAAAGAAGAACAGGGCCAGGAAGCCCAGTGCCACCAGGGCGATGGCAGCCAGCACTTCACCGTAGATCAGGCGGCGTATGGTTTTCATGCGTGGCTTTCACTGTCACGTACGGCCAGCGGTGTACGGTTGATGCGCCGGGCGGGCCGCAGCGTCCAGTTGAACTGCCGCTTGGATAGCCAGGCCAGGGCCAGCAGCAGGACGCCGCCATGCAGCGCCAGCAGGAAGTTACTGAAACTGATGAGGCCCACAAAAATCCAGCTTTGCCCGAGGTTGACCAGGTTGTTGTAGACCACAAACGTCAGCAGCACAAAGATCATGTTGCCGCTGCGGCCACCGCGCGGATTCACGCTGGCCAGGGCCACCGCCAGCACGACAAAGTTGATGGATGCCAGCGCCAGCCCCAGCCGCCACGCCAGCTCGCTGAGGTTGCCGCGGGTCGGCGCCTTGATCAGGGAGCGGGTGGACAGCAGTTTGGCTTCCGGTGCGTTTTCGGTCAGCGGATTGTTATCGCCGGTTTTGGTGCCGTACTCTTCGAAGTCGCTGATTTTGAGCGCCGATTGCCCGATCACGTTTTCCAGGCGCTGGCCGTTTTCGAGCATGAGGAACTGCGCGTCACCTCTGGCCTCGATGCGGCCCGAGCGGGCCGTGGTGATGGAACTCTTGCCCTTTTCGGTCGCAGCGATGAAGACGTTGTTGCTGGAGCGCTCGCCCGCCAGGTCGCGGTCGATGAAGAAAACCCGGTTGCCGCTGGAGGATTCCTGGAACTGGCCAGGGGCAATGCGGTCAAGGTCGCCGCGCTGCTCATAGCGGCTTTGCATGTCTTTGGTTTGCTGGTTGGTCCAGGGCCAAACAAAAAGAGCCATCAGCGTGATGACCAGCAGGACAGGCCATGCAAAACGGAAAAGCGGCCGCAGAAAACCCGACAGGCCCTGACCGCTGGTGAACCACACCACCATTTCGCTGTCGCGGTACATGCGCGACAAGGTACTGACCATCGCAATAAACAGCGACAGCGTGAGGATGGTCGGCAGGCGTCCCAGCGCCGAGTAGGCCATGAACAGCATGACGTCCTGCGGATTGATGAAACCGCGCGATGCCTGGCCCAGGGTGCGGATCAGAACAATGGTCATCACGATGGTGACCAGGACCACCAGCGTGGCCCCAAAACTGCGTGCCAGCTCTTTGCGAATCGTGGATTGGAATAACATTGACTGAATATCTGCCTTGGCTTCGTTTTATTTTTTGTTTTACTTTGGTTTATTTACCAGACCCTGAATTATGGACTTTGAACTCAAAACACTGACACCCACCCGTATTTGCAGTGAAAAAACCGACGCGCTGCTGGTTCTCGTACCCCAGGATCCGGGCTCCGGCAATGACCCTCTTTCTGTGCTCGCATCGCTGGCGATCAAGTCGGGGGACTTTGAGGCCAAGCCGGGCAAGCTCCTGAGCACGTACCGCGCCCCCGGCATCACTGCCAGGCGGGTCGTATTGGCGGGCGTCGGGGATGCCAGCGCCAAAAACGTTCGTACCGCCGTCAGTGCCGGCCTGGGCGCCCTGAAGGCTGCGAACGTGCAGCACCTGACCATTTGCTTCGGTGCCGTGGGCGGTCTTCGAGCTGAAGCCGTGCGCGCGGCCGTGGTCGCTTGCGGTGATGCCACTTATACCTACGCTACCACCAAGTCCAAAGCCGCCAAGAACACAAAAGCCGGCCCCGGCAGGTTGCAACGGGTGGTGGTTGCCGTGAATGACGCCGCAAGTGCCCAAATCGCGCGACCCGGCATTGACAAAGGCGCAGCGCTGATCAAGGGCATTGAATTTGCCAAGGAGTGGGCGAACCGTCCGGCCAACCACGCGACACCGACGCTTCTGGCCGGCGCTGCCAGGGAACTGGGCAAGCTGCGCGGCATCAAGGTGGAGGTGTTGGGCCCCAAAGAGGTCGCCAAACTCGGTATGGGCTCCTTCATGGCCGTGGCGCAGGGTTCGGCCGAGCCGTTACGTTTTATCGTTCTGCGCTATGAGGGGGCGGCCAGGGCCGAGGCGCCCGTCGTACTCGTTGGCAAAGGCATCACCTTTGACACGGGCGGCATCTCCATCAAGCCCGCGGCCGAAATGGACGAGATGAAGTTCGACATGTGCGGTGCCGCCGGCGTTCTGGGCACCTTCCGGGCGCTGGCAGAGCTGCGGCCGGCGCTCAATGTGGTAGGCCTGATTCCCGCTTGCGAAAACATGCCGGGCAGCCGCGCCATCAAGCCCGGCGATGTGGTGACCAGCATGAGCGGGCAGACCATTGAGATCCTGAACACCGACGCCGAAGGGCGGCTGGTGCTCTGCGACGCATTGACCTACGCTGAGCGCTTCAAGCCCCGGGCGGTGGTGGACATCGCGACGCTGACCGGCGCCTGCGTGATTGCCCTGGGCGGCGTGCGCAGCGGGCTTTTCTCCAGCGACGACACCTTGGCCGAGGCGTTGTCGACGGCAGGCGAATCGTCCCTGGACCTGTGCTGGAGGATGCCACTGGATGACGATTATGCCGAAGGACTCAAGACCAATTTTGCAGATGTCGCCAACGTGGCGGGGCGTGCCGCGGGTGCGGTGACCGCGGCCAAGTTCCTGCAGCGGTTTACAGCCAGTTTTCCATGGGCGCACCTGGACATTGCCGGTACGGCCTGGAAAGGCGGAGCCGCCAAAGGTGCGACCGGCAGGCCGGTGCCGCTACTGCTGGACTACCTGCTGGACCAGGTGGTGCCTGCCAGGGCAGGGACTTCGGCCCAAGCATCGGGCAAAAAAGCCAAAACAGTTTCCAGGCGCAAATCCGCATCCAAAACCCGGGCATGACCGAAATCGCCTTTCACTTCAATGTGCCGGACAAGCTGGCCTACAGCTGCCGGTTACTTCGCAAGGCCTACCTGAGCGGCGCCAGCGTTGTGGTGACGGGGGATGCGGCGGTGCTGGCGGAACTGGACCAGTTGATCTGGAGTTTTTCGCCTGCGGAATTTGTGCCGCATTGCCGTGCGGGCGCCCCCCAAAGTACATTGGCGGCAACGCCGGTGGTGCTGGCCGAGTCGCTCAAGGACTGCCCGCATTACGGCGTACTGGTCAATCTGGGGCATGGCATTCCCGCCGAATTTGAACGCTTCGAACGTTTTATCGAAGTTGTGGCGCAGGCCGACGATGACCGTCTTGCAGCGCGAAGCCGGTGGAAGCACTACACCGACAGGGGCTATGCCATGAAACGCCATGACCTTGCGACGGCCGGGGAGGGCGCATGAACCGCCCGCCCGCACCGCCGCGGTTTGTGCCGACGCTGACGGAAGTCGTGCGGCCCATGCCTGCACCGATGCCGGCTGCGCCGCCTGAACCAGCCAGGACTGGTTTGCCGGTGCCGCCGTCTACCGCTTCTGCAGAGCTTCAGGAGCAGATGGTGCAACGCGTGCTGCAGCGGGTGAACCTGGTTCTTGAGCGGCGTTTGCGGGAGGTCGTAGGGCAACTTATCCTGGAGCACACGCAAACCCTGGTTCCACGTCTGCGCGAAGAAATTGAGGACGTTGTCCGTCAATCTGTGAGCCAGGCTTTGAAGCACGAAGCGGCACCGCCAAACACGGACGCATAGGATGCGCGAGCGGCTGTCTGCACAGATGCTTTTTCGCTGTGCCCAACCCTTGAAACACAAGTTCACATAAGGCAATCTGCTCCCCGGGTAAACCCCCTTATCGGAATTTAACCTAGGGACGTTGCTATGGTGCGGGCCCGGAAATTGCGTTATGTTCGGCCCCGTTGAGTAAAAAAATTGTTCTCAACCTTTAACGGTAATTTCCTAATCGGAGTGTTTTTTATGCAAATGAAATTAAAACTGACAGTAGTGGCTGCTCTCGCTGCAGTAGCGGGTTTTGCCTCTGCCCAAGACGCAGTGATCAAGATCGGTCACGTGGCGCCGCTGTCCGGCTCGCAAGCCCATTACGGCAAAGACAATGAAAACGGCGTGCGCATGGCCATCGAAGACCTGAACGCGCAAAACGTGGTCATCGGCGGCAAAAAGGTCAAGTTTGAAATTGTTGCTGAAGATGACGCCGCTGATCCAAAACAGGGCACCGCCGCTGCACAAAAGCTGTGCGACTCCAAAGTCGCCGGCGTGGTCGGCCACCTGAATTCCGGAACCACCATTCCCGCTTCCAAGGTCTACAACGATTGCGGCATTCCCCACGTCACGGGCGCTGCAACCAACCCCAACCTGACCAAGCCAGGCTACAAAACCACCTACCGCATCATTGCCAATGACAACGCCCTTGGCGCTGGCCTGGCTTTTTATGCTGCCGACACGCTGAAGCTGAAGAAAGTTGCCATCATTGACGACCGTACGGCTTACGGCCAGGGCGTTGCTGAAGTGTTCAAGAAAACGGCCCTGGCAAAAGGCATGACCGTGGTTGACGAGCAGTTCACCACCGACAAGGCTACCGACTTCATGGCCATCCTGACCGCCATCAAGGCCAAAGCACCTGACGCGATCTTCTTCGGCGGCATGGACCCACAAGGCGGCCCAATGCTGCGCCAGATGGAACAACTCGGCATGGGCAACGTCAAGTACTTCGGCGGCGACGGCATCTGCACCGCAGAACTTGCCAAGCTGACTGCAGGCGCCAAGACCATCGGCAACGTGGTTTGCGCTGAAGGCGGCGCATCGCTGGCCAAAATGCCAGGCGGCGAAGCCTGGATGAAGCGCTACGAAGCCAAGTATCCGAAGCAGTTCCAGGTTTACAGCCCGTACACCTATGACGCGACCTTCGTTCTGGTTGATGCCATGAAGCGCGCCGGATCCTGGGATCCAAAGGTTTACACCCCTGAGCTGATTAAAACCAATTTCAAGGGCGTGACCACCACGATCGCTTTTGAACCCAATGGCGAACTGAAGAACCCCGCTATCACCCTGTACGTCTACAAAGACGGCAAGAAGTCTGCTCTGAACTAATCGTTCACCGCAAGAAAAAAGCCACCGCAAGGTGGCTTTTTTTTGCCCGGAAAAACCCCGGGAAGACCGGAAATGAGGCGCCGAAAGTGGAGCGGGCACAAAAAAGCCCAGCAAGCTGGGCTTTTAGGAGTTTTTGCCACCGTGTGGAAACTCACGGCGACGAGACTGTTTGGCGGAAGAGGCGGGATTCGAACCCGCGGTAGGTTTAACCCTACGCACGCTTTCCAGGCGTGTGACTTAAACCGCTCATCCACCCTTCCGCGAAGCCTTCGATTATAGCAGTGCTGCGAACAGACGGAGGCAGGAATTGCACCCGAAGCGCAACAGGCTCAGTGGAGTGCGTCCTGGAACCGGTGCTTTTCCAGCTGGGCCAGGGAGACGAATTCCAGCGCCTTGCTGTGCGTCGACTCCAGCACGACAGGCGGTGCAAAGCCGGCCTCCAGCGCTTCGCGCCACCGGTTGGCACACAGGCACCAGCGGTCATTCGGCTGAAGGCCCGCAAAGCGGTACACAGGCTGCGGCGTGGAAAGATCGTTGCCGCGGCTGGCGGAAAAAGCCAGAAATTCACGCGTGACGCGAACGCATACCAGGTGGGACCCCGCATCCGACGCATCCGTGTTGCAGCAACCGTCCCGAAAATAGCCGGTCAGCGGGTCATAGGAGCAGGGCACCAAATCCGTGCCCAGTACGTTTTTTGCGCTCATGGTCTTGCCTGCGAAAAGCCCGTCGTTATACCTTGTTGGCCTGCACCATTTTCATGGCCGAGCTGATGAGCGCACCGACTTCAGTCATGTTGCTGGGCACGACCAATGTCGTTTTGGCGTCCTTCGCCACCTTCGAGTAGGCCTCTACCGCCTGCTGCGCAACCTTGAGCTGCACGGCTTGTTCACCGCCAGGTTGGCGGATGGCAGCGGCCACCAGCTCAATGGCTTTGGCGTTGGCGTCGGCCACAGCCATGATGGCGGCGGCTTCGCCCTGGGCGTTGTTGATGGCGGCCAGCTTTTCCCCTTCGGAGCGGGCAATGAATGCCTCGCGTTCACCGGTGGCAATATTGATCTGCTCCTGGCGGCGGCCTTCAGAGGCGGCGATCAGCGCGCGTTTTTCCCGCTCGGCAGTGATTTGCGACTGCATGGCGTGCAGGATTTCCTTGGGCGGCGTCAAGTCCTTGATCTCATAGCGCAGCACCTTTACGCCCCAGTTCAGGGCGGCTTCGTCAATGGCGGCAACGACCTGCGCATTGATGATGTCGCGCTCTTCAAAGGTTTTGTCGAGCTCCAGTTTGCCGATCACCGAGCGGAGCGAGGTTTGGGCCAGTTGTGTGACGGCCACGATGTAGTTGGATGAGCCGTAGCTGGCCCGCATCGGGTCCGTGACCTGGAAATACAGGATGCCGTCGACCTGCAGCTGCGTGTTGTCGCGGGTAATACAAACCTGGCTGGGGACGTCGAGCGGGATTTCTTTCAGGCTGTGCTTGTAGGCGACGCGGTCGACAAAGGGAATCAGCCAGTTCAGGCCGGGGGTCAATGTGCCCGCGTATTTTCCGAGGCGTTCCTTCACCCAGGCGTTTTGCTGGGGTACGACCTTGATGGCGCGGATGACGAAGATCATCGCGACGATAAAAATGACCAGTGCTACATAAGACGACATGCTGACTCCCTCAGGTTTTTTCTACGATTAATTTGCTGCCAATGACTTCCCGGATGCGGTGGGTTCCAGCAGAAGGTGTTCCGCCTTCCGCCTGAACCACAGCCCATTGCGCGCCGCGGTAGCGGACCTGCGCCGTGCCGTCCGCCTGCCAGGCGTCCACCTGCACGGTTTCGCCGACATCCATGTTGACGTCCGGGTTGGTGCCTGCCGGCAGCTCCCTGGGCCCGCGGCTGCGAACAAGGTGGCAAATGCTCACGGTGGCCGAGCCCACGACGGCCGCTGCAATAAGCTGCATGGACGTCGAGGCGCCCAAATGCGCGGCAATGGCCGCCGCTGCAATGCCCAAAGCCACCATCAGCAGGTAAAACGTTCCCGTGGCCAGCTCCACCGCCACTGCGGCCCCCGCCAGCAGCCACCAAATAGTCGATTCACTCATGCATCCTCCTTTTGTCGGTCATCCGCTACATTTTGGGGCAATTAGACCCCAAGACAAGCGTAGCGCAACAATATGTCCTTACACTTCGCTGCTTGGAAAAAGCTTCCTCTCACCGCCCGGGCTCAACCTGTCTATGCCCTCTGAGCGTTTCCCATGCCCTCCGACAGGTTCAGGGCGACCATGAACTCCAGCCCAAGCCATGAAATTCCGTTTTCCCATTGTCATCATTGACGAAGACTTCCGCTCCGAAAACACTTCCGGACTGGGTATTCGAGCGCTGGCCCAGGCCATTGAAACCGAGGGCTTCGAGGTCCTGGGGGTGACCAGTTACGGTGACCTCTCGCAGTTCGCCCAGCAGCAAAGCCGGGCTAGCGCCTTCATTTTGTCGATTGATGACGAAGAGTTTTCGCCGGGCCCCGACCTCGACCCGGCCGTGCTCAACCTGCGCACCTTTATCGAGGAAGTACGCCGCAAGAACCTGGATGTGCCGATTTACGTCTATGGCGAGACCAAGACCTCGCGCCACATCCCCAACGACATCCTGCGTGAACTGCACGGCTTCATCCACATGTTTGAGGACACGCCCGAGTTCGTGGCGCGCCACATCCTGCGGGAGGCCAAGAGCTACCTGGAAGGCGTGCAGCCGCCGTTTTTCAAGGCACTGCTCGACTATGCCGAAGACGGTTCCTATTCCTGGCACTGCCCGGGCCACTCGGGCGGCGTTGCTTTCCTGAAAAGCCCGGTCGGCCAGATGTTCCACCAGTTTTTTGGCGAGAACATGCTGCGCGCCGACGTCTGCAACGCGGTGGAAGAGCTAGGCCAGTTGCTGGACCACGACGGCGCGATCGGCGCCAGCGAGCGCAATGCCGCGCGCATCTTCAATGCCGACCACTGTTTCTTCGTGACCAACGGCACCTCGACCAGCAACAAGATGGTGTGGCACCACACAGTGGCGCCCGGTGACGTGGTGGTCGTTGACCGCAATTGCCACAAGTCCATCCTGCATTCCATCATCATGACGGGTGCGATTCCGGTGTTCCTGAAGCCGACGCGCAATCATTTCGGCATCATCGGGCCGATTCCGCAGAGCGAGTTTGAACCGGAAGCCATCCGCGCCAAGATCGACGCCAATCCGTTGCTCAAGGGTGTGGACAGCAGCAAGGTCAAGCCGCGTGTGCTGACGCTGACGCAGTCCACCTACGACGGCGTGCTCTACAACACCGAAACCATCAAGGGCATGCTGGACGGCTACATCGACAACCTGCACTTTGACGAGGCCTGGCTGCCGCACGCCGCCTTCCACCCCTTCTACGGCAGCTATCACGCCATGGGCAAGAGCCGCGTGCGGCCAAAAAATGCGGTGGTGTACGCCACGCAGTCCATCCACAAGCTGCTGGCCGGCATCAGCCAGGCCAGTCACGTGCTGGTGCAGGATTCGCAGAACACCAAACTCGACAGGCACCTCTTCAACGAGGCCTACCTGATGCATACGTCCACCTCGCCGCAATACAGCATCATCGCCAGCTGCGACGTGGCCGCCGCCATGATGGAGCCACCCGGCGGCACGGCACTGGTTGAGGAAAGCATTGCCGAGGCGCTGGACTTCCGCCGCGCCATGCGCAAGATCGACGAGGAATACGGCACCGACTGGTGGTTCAAGGTCTGGGGGCCGGACAAGCTGGTCGAAGAGGGCATCGGCGAGTCGCAGGACTGGATCATCAAGGGTGAATCCCGCAGTGCCAAGACGGCCAAAAACGGCGCCAACAACTGGCACGGCTTTGGCCAGATGGCCACCGGTTTCAACATGCTGGACCCGATCAAGTCCACCATCGTCACGCCCGGCCTTGACCTGAACGGCAAGTTTGCCAAAACCGGCATCCCGGCCAGCATCGTGACCAAATTTCTGGCCGAGCACGGCGTGATCGTCGAGAAGACCGGCCTCTACAGCTTCTTCATCATGTTCACCATCGGCATCACCAAGGGCCGCTGGAACACGCTGCTGACGGCGCTGCAGCAGTTCAAGGACGACTACGACAAGAACCAGCCGATGTGGCGGATCCTTCCGGAGTTCTGCCAGAAGTACCCCAAATACGAGCGCATGGGCCTGGCCGACCTGTGCCAGCATATCCATACGCTGTATGCCAAGTACGACATCGCTCGCCTGACCACAGAGGTCTATCTGAGCGACCTGGCCCCCGCCATGAAACCCAGCGACGCCTACGCCCACATTGCCCATCGCACGACGGAACGGGTTGAAATCGACCACCTGGAAGGCCGCATCACCGTGGGCCTGGTCACGCCGTACCCGCCGGGCATTCCGCTCCTGATACCGGGCGAGGTGTTCAACCGGAAAATCGTGGACTACCTGAAGTTCTCGCGCGAGTTCAACGCCCAGTGCCCAGGCTTTGAAACAGACATCCACGGCCTTGTGGAACAGGTGGATGCCAAGGGCAAGACGCGCTACTACGCGGATTGCGTCAAACGCTAGGCAGGAATAAACGGGTACTTTCGTTTGCTATAGTCCCTCCCATATTTATTGGGAGGCGGCATGTTCAAGACGATTCTCTTCGGAGTGCTCGGCGTCATCGTCGGCGCAGTGTTCCTGCGCGTGCAGGCCAGCGGAGACAGCGAGTTGCGGCTCCTTATGGCCAGCGGCAAGACGGCGGTGGTCGAGCCGATCAAGGAGTACAAGAGTTTTTCCCGCAGCGGCCAAACCATCTACACGGCAGAGCTCAAATTCCGCACCGAAGCCGGGCAACCCATGCTGATCAAGCGCTCGTTCCCTGAGGCCGTGCTGAAGGATTTCGCGGCGGGCAAGCCGGTGAGCATCTACTACATGCCAAATAACCCGAGCCAGGTGGGGTTTGCGCAGGAAGCCGGCGGATCATCCTTCCTCAAGTGGGTGGGCTGGTTCTTCGTCATCGCCAGCCTGGGCTACACAGGCCTCGGCCTGCTGGCGAGCCAGAAAAAATAAGGCCGCCTCCCCGGAGCGTTTGCTATATTTTTTGTAGCTGGGGGCGCATGACTAGGGGGCGCCACAGGCCATTTTTCCCACCAGGTGCGTTGGGCGCAAGGCCGACTCACGTTGGTTGCCGGCGGCGCGCCGGCTTGCAGGCCCACCTTTAAAGCCGCTGGTCTTCCCGTACCCGCATGAAGCTGGCAAACCGGGGCAGGCCACTGTCATTGAGTCCGCGAAAGCGGTAGGTGACGGTGCTGCCGACGGGCGGTGGATTCTGGCGCTGCTCATCGTTGAGCCCGGTGCCCAGCTTGAAGCGCCGCCCTGGTTTGCCGTCGGCACCGGGCATTTCCACCAGCAGCGCGCCCAGCATGCCGGCGTACTTTCCCTTGCCGGGAACATGCGCCACCACGCGGGCTTCGGTGTCTTCGTGGGTCTTGACCTTGAGCAGGTCGTCGTTGCGTGCGCTTTTGTAGAAAGACGCGCCGCGGTGCAGCATCAGGCCTTCGCCGCCGCGCTTCACGGTGGTGGCCAGTAACGCCTGCAAGGCGGCGTGGCTTGCCACCTTCGATTGCGCCACGGCCTGCACCCAGGGCTGGTCGATGCGGCTCACCACGCCATTGAGGGCCGGGATCCGCTCGCTGAACGGGCCGCCTTGCGCGGGCAAATCAAACACCATGAAGCGCATGGCCCGCCAGGCAGCGTCGTCCGGGGTTTGCTGGCGCACGGTAGACACCGCCCTGGCAAACTGGCCACGGCCCGCCCACAGCTCGCCGTCCAGGGGTGTTTTGGGCCAGCCTGCGGTAAACCAGGCCGGCGCGGCGATGCGTTCACCCCCGCGCGTGAGCAGCTGTTCTCCGTCCCAGTAGCCGCGCACGCCGTCGAATTTTTCGCTGACCCAATAATCCTGAAGGGAGACGCCGGGTTGGTACACCTTGGCGAGCATCAGCGGCGGCGCTTGCGCAGCTGCGGATGCCGAAAGCACCGGAAGCGCTGGTGCCAGCAAGCCGGCGAGTGCCAGCAGCCAGTGAAGCGTTTTGAGGCGAAAAAAGACCGTGTTGGCCCGCTCGCCGGAGCGGGTGATGTGTTGCCGCATGGGCCTCCCTGTTTTTTCTTGACTTATAACTGTATGAATGTACAGTTTATAGTTCAAATTTGCGCGGTGCAAGCGTTCTGTGGGCGCCTGTGTTGCCCGCGCAACCCCGTCAACCATGAAGGCTGCAATGGCCATGAGAGGAATCAACTTATGACAGAAAAAAAGACTTCCAGAGGGAGTTGCCATTGTGGAAAAGTCGCGTTTGAGGTCGACGGCCAGCCGAGCAGCGCCCTGGCCTGCAACTGCTCCATCTGCCAGCGCAAAGGGGCGCTGCTGTGGTTTGTGCCGCATGACCAGCTCCGTTTGCTGACCCCCGACGAAAATGCCAGCAACTATCAGTTCAACAAGCATGTGATCAGCCACCGTTTTTGTCCCACCTGTGGCATTCATCCCTATGGCGAAGGAACGGACCCGGCCGGTAATCGCATTGCAGCTATCAACGTCCGCTGCCTCGAGGGAATCGATCTGGACACCATCAAGGTGACGAATTTCGATGGGCGCTCTTCCTAGTTCTTCCTAGCTCTTCCTGGAACCCCCGGATCCTGTATTCCCGGACCCTGGCGGACGCAATAATCTGCCACTTCGCCCGTACCCCTGGGGCCGGTATTCCCGGCCTGTATTCATTGCTGTTTGATTCCCTTGGGCCAGCCAGCCCGGCATTTTTACCGACACCATGACTTCCAGCGACATTGAAAATATCGAGCGCGCCACCGTGGCGGCTGTCTCGCCCGAGGAGCAGCTTGAAATTGAGGGCTGGCTTCTGCCCTTCGACAGCGGAACGGTCAGCCGGGCCAAAAGTGCCGTGCCCCTGCTGCATCAGCCGCCCGCCGACGGCGTGATCGATCGCATTGAAGGGCTGTACCGTGCGCGCGGCAAGCGGGCGGTCTTCCGGCTGGCCAATGAGGCCTGCTTTGATGCCTTGCGCCGCGAACTGGGCGCGCGTGGCTACACGGCAGGCAAACCGGTGCTGGTGGAAGTGGCGCAGGTCAAGTCCATGCGCGCTGTGTCGGCGCAGGCGCTGGCTGAAACAGCCAACACGCCGGACGAGGCCTGGGCCGCGTTGTTCCTGGCCGAGGGTTTTGATCCTGTGGACGGTGCCAGCCGCGTCAGGTCGCTCGGCCGCGGACGCGATTCAGTGTTTGCCAGCGTGCGCGAAGGCGGCAAGGCCATTGCGGCTGGCGCGGCGGCGTTCAGCCACGGGTGGTCCAGTGTCCACGGCATGCGAACCGACCCGGCACATCGCGGCAAGGGGTTGGCAGGCCGGGTACTGGCCGCGATGGCCGAAGCGGCCATGCAGCGGGGCATTGAGCGTGTATTCCTGCAGGTGGAAGAAGGCAATGCCGCGGCGCGGGCGCTTTACCGGCGGGCGGGCTTTGAAACGGTCTGGCGCTATGACTACTGGACCCAGGGCTGAACCTTGATCCAGACGCGGTGCGGAATTGGGTGTGTGCGGGATACTGGATGCGGCAAGGCGCTATGATTTTTATAGCTGCTCGCGCTGGCGGCTATTAGGCTAGAGCCTGCTTTATTGTTATTTTCAGGCCTGATTTGATCGAATTTGGCTGTCTTGCTGCCCCGTCTTGCCTCAAAAAAACGGCTTTGCAGCACCTGGAAGCCGTCTTTCGTGCACATATTTGGCCTCCAGACCAATAGGGTCATGCGCGAGCAGCTATCTATTTCATAGCGCGCCATGCGAGACAAGAGTGCAACTTGCCGCATGTGCGCGCCGCCCGGCAAGCCAGCCGGGCGCGAAAGCCTTCAGGCTTCGGCTGCCGGCTCGGCAATACCGCCGACCACGTGGCTGAAGCCGCCGTCCACATAGGTGATCTCGGCGCTCACGCCTGCGGCCAGGTCGCTCAACAAAAAGGCGGCGACGTTGCCGACGTCTTCAATCGTCACATTGCGGCGGATTGGCGA
Organism: Polaromonas sp. P3_A5; assembly: GCF_056403055.1. Taxonomy (NCBI): domain Bacteria; kingdom Pseudomonadati; phylum Pseudomonadota; class Betaproteobacteria; order Burkholderiales; family Comamonadaceae; genus Polaromonas; species Polaromonas sp. P3_A5. The sequence continues at coordinate 2,232,160 of NZ_JBFUGF010000001.1, read as the reverse complement.
GGCTTCGGCAACCACGCTCAAAATCTTGCCGAAGCCCTTGATGCCGCTGGCAGCCAGGGTTTTGATCGGGCCGGCGCTGATGCCGTTGACGCGCATGCCCTTGGGGCCCAGCGATTCGGCCAGGTAGCGCACCGAGGCTTCCAGGCTGGCTTTGGCCAGGCCCATGGTGTTGTAGTTGGGCACGGTGCGCACGGCGCCCAGGTAGGTCAGCGTGAGCAGTGCGGACTTTTTGTTGAGGTAGGGCAGGGCCGCCTTGGCCATCGCCGGGAAGCTGTAGGCGCTGATGTCGTGGGCGATCTTGAAGCCCTCGCGCGACAGGCCTTCCAGGAAGTCGCCGGCGATCGCCTCGCGCGGCGCAAAGCCGATGCTGTGCACAAAGCCGTCAAACGTCGGCCAGGTTTTGGAGAGGTCGGCAAACATCTTGTCGATCTGTGCGTCGTCGCCCACGTCGCAGTCAAAAATCAGCTTGGAGTCAAAGTCGGCAGCAAACTCGGTGATGCGGTCCTTGAAGCGCTCGCCGACATAGCCGAAAGCCAGCTCGGCGCCCTGGGCATGGCAGGCCTTGGCGATGCCGTAGGCGATGGACCGGTTCGAGAGGACCCCCGTGATCAACAGTTTTTTGCCAGTGAGGAATCCGGTGTTGGTGGCCATGCAGGTGCTCCAGAGTAGGTAGTTCGCGGGGGAAGGGGGGGCAAGGGACAAGGGCGCAACGTCTGCGCGCCGGAATCTTGCCAGCTTAAGTAGTGCAGAATTGTCGCATGCGAAGTTTGCTGGTTTGGGTCCTGCTGGGTCTTTCATCACCGTCATGGGCCGCGCACGGCTATGCGCTCTGGGGAGATCTCAAGTACCCCGCGGGGTTTTCCCACTTCGACTATGTCAACCCGGCAGCACCCAAAGGCGGGGACCTGCGCCTGGTCAGCAACCTGCGTTACTCAACCTTCGACAAATACAACCCCTTCACGATCAAAGGCTCGGCGCCGGCCTATTTGTCGAGCTTCATGTTCGACACGCTGCTGACGGGGGCGATGGACGAAACCGCCTCAGGCTACGGGCTGCTGGCCGAAGACGTCGAGGTGTCGGCTGACGGGCTCACGGCCACCTTCCGCCTGCGCAAGGAAGCGCGCTTTCACAACGGCGACCCGGTGCTGGCGGCCGACGTCAAATACAGTTTTGACACCCTGATGGGCCCGCATACCTCGCCGTCCTACAAGACCGTGTTCGAAGACGTCGCAGCCTGCGAGGTGGTGGACGAGCGGACGGTGCGCTTTCGTTTCAGGAAGCCGAACCGCGAACTGCCGTTGAAAGTGGGCGGCATGGCGGTGTTCAGCCGCAAGTGGGGCATGGACGCCACCGGTAAGGCCAAGCCCTTCAATGAGGTCGTGACCGACATCCCCATTGGCAGCGGGCCTTACCGCATCGGCCCGGTGATCTTCGGCAAAGACATCAGCTATGTACGCGACAAGACCTACTGGGGTGAGAAGCTCAATGTGCGGGTAGGCACCGAGAATTTCGACACCGTCACCGTCAAGATTTACAAGGACAACACTGCCAGGCTTGAGGCGCTCAAGGCCGGCGAGTTCGACATCATGCGGTTCTTCTCGGCCGGCGACTGGGCGCGGCGCCTGACGGGCAAACGTTTTGACAACGGTGAACTCGTCAAGGGGGAATTCAAGCACAGCCTGCCCACGGGTTTCCAGAGCTATGTGCTCAATACCCGGCGTGAAAAGCTCAAGGACCCGCGCGTGCGGGAAGCTCTGGGACTGGCGATCGACTACGAGTGGATGAACCGCCAGTTGTTTTACAACGCCTACCAGCGCGTGACCGGCTTGTTCGGAAACACCGATTGCCAGGCCACCGGACTGCCGAAGCCCGAAGAGCTGGCTTTGATGGAACCCTGGCGCAAGGACATCCCCACAGCGGCATTCGGCACCATGTACGTGCCGGCGCGTACTGACGGCGACTCCTCGCTGCGCGCCAATTTGCGCCGTGCCCAGGTGCTCCTGAAGGAAGCCGGCTGGGAGGTTCGGGACGGCAAGCTGCGCAACGCCAAAGGCGAGGCTATGGTGCTGGAATACCTGGATAGCAACGAGGGCGGTGTGCGCACGATTTCGCCCTGGATACGCGCCCTCGAAAAGCTCGGCATCCAGCTCAACTTCCGGCAGGTCGACTTCGCGCTCTACCAGCAGCGCCTCGATAAATTCGAGTTCGACATCATCTCCATCGCCTACGGTGGCACCAACAACCCGGGTCAGGAGTTCGCCGACATGTTCGGTAGCAAGGCCGCCGCCACTGAGGAGTCGGGTAACTTCAGCGGAGCCGCCAATCCCGCGATTGATGCCATGATCACCAAAATGACCAGCGCCAAAACCAAGGCCGAGTTGTTGCCCGCCTGCCGTGCATTGGAACGCATCGTGGCGCACAGCCACTACCTGCTGCCGGAATGGACGGCCGGCACCCATCGCGTGGTCTATAACGCACGCCGCCTTGCCATGCCGGGCCAGATGCCACCCTATGCGCCAGGCGAGACCTGGATCATCGATACCTGGTGGGCCAAGCAATGAATACCCCCGTCGAGCAAATTGAACACCCCCGTCGGACGCTCGCTTCGCGTAGCGCCTTCCCCCCTTGTAGGGGGCGGCGCTTGCGGCCTGGCGAAGCCAGTTCCGCTGCGCCTGCTGGATTTGAGAGGGGCTGATCGACCATGTTTGCCTACATTCTCAAACGCTGTCTTTTGATGATCCCGACTTTGTTCGGGGTGTTGCTGATCACCTTTGTGGTGACGCAGTTCGTGCCGGGCGGGCCGGTGGAGCAATACATGGCCGAGGCCAAGGCCGGCCCCAGCGGTGGAGGCGGCGCCGAGGGTGGCGGCCTGAGCTACCGGGGTGGGCAGGGCGTCGACCCGAAACGCGTCGAGCAGATCAAGGCGCTCTATGGTTTCGACAAGCCGGCGCCCGAGCGCTTTTACCTGATGCTCAAGCAGTTTTTGAGCTTTGACCTTGGCAGAAGCTTCTTCCACAACAAGGAGGTCTGGCAACTGGTCAAGGAAAAGCTCCCGGTTTCCATCAGCCTGGGTTTGTGGACCTTTTTCATCAGCTACCTGGTGGCTGTGCCACTGGGCGTCGCCAAGGCGGTGCGTGCCGGCTCGCGTTTCGATTTCGTCACAACATTGCTGGTGCTGACCGGCTATGCCATTCCCGGCTTTGTGCTGGGTGTCGCGCTGCTGGTGATCTTCGGCGGCCAGTTGCAGTGGTTTCCGTTGCGCGGCCTGACCTCGCCCAATTGGGAGACTTTGAGCTGGGGTGCGCGCATCACCGATTACCTCTGGCATATCACCTTGCCGGTCACGGCCATGGTGCTGGGCAGCTTCGCAGTTACGGCCATGCTGACCAAGAACTCCTTCCTGGAGGAAATCCGCAAGCAATACGTGCTGACGGCCCGCGCCAAGGGCCTGGGTGAGCGCCAGGTGCTGTGGAAGCATATTTTCCGCAATGCGCTGATCCCCCTCATCACCGGCTTCCCGGCGGCCTTTATCAGCTCGTTCTACACCGGTGCGCTGCTGATCGAAACCCTGTTCTCGCTGGATGGCATGGGGCTGCTCAGCTATGAAAGCATCATCCGGCGCGACTACCCGGTGGTGTTGGGCACGCTCTACTTATTTACCTTGATCGGCTTGTTCACCAAGCTGATTTCCGATTTGTCTTATGTCTGGGTGGATCCGCGTGTACGGTTCGATTAACCCCCCTGAAGCCACCTCCGGCGGCCTTCCCCCCGAGGGGACGCCTCCTGCGGACGGGCAAAGCCCGGTCCGCGGCGACGCTGTACAAGAAAAGTACGTTTCCAACTCGCCCGCGCGGCGTGCGTGGAGGCGGTTCCGGCGCAACAAGCTGGGGTTTTACAGCCTGGTGGTGTTTTGCACGCTGGTGGTGCTGAGCCTGTTTGCCGAGCTGGTGTCGAACGACCGGCCGCTGCTGGTGCGTTATGAAGGCGGTTATTACTTCCCCATGGTGAAGGACTACAGCGAAAAAACCTTTGGCGGTGATTTCGACACGACCACGGATTACCTCGATCCTTATATTCAGGAACGGCTGGCGCGTGGCAGCAACTTCGCGCTGTACACGCTCAACCCCTATGGGCCCAACACACTCAATTATTTTGCGAAAGAGCCCAACCCCTCGAAGCCGACGCGCGCCAACCTGCTGGGCACCGACGACCGGGGCCGCGACCTGCTCGCCCAGCTGATTTACGGCTTTCGGGTCAGCGTATTGTTTGCGCTGGCGCTGACGGTCACCGGTGTGCTGCTCGGCATGCTGACGGGGGCGCTACAGGGCTATTTCGGTGGCAAGACCGATTTGTTGTTCCAGCGTTTCATCGAAATCTGGGGCTCCGTGCCGGAGCTCTATCTGCTGATCATCTTCAGCGCCGTTTTCGCGCCCAGTGTGGCGCTGTTGCTGATCCTGCTCAGCCTGTTCGGATGGATGGGGTTGTCAGACTATGTGCGCGCCGAGTTCCTGCGCAACCGGCAGATGGACTACGTGCGCGCCGCGCGTGCGCTGGGCGTCGGTAACCTGAGCATCATCTGGCGCCACATCCTGCCCAACAGCCTGACGCCTGTGGTGACTTTCCTGCCGTTTCGCATGAGCGGCGCGATTCTGGCGCTGACTTCGCTGGACTTCCTGGGGCTGGGGGTGCCGCCGGGCACGCCTTCGCTCGGTGAATTGCTGTCGCAAGGCAAGAACAGCATCGATGCGTGGTGGATATCGCTGTCTACCTTCGCGGTGCTGGTGATCACGCTGCTGCTCCTCACTTTCATGGGCGACGCCTTGCGCGATGCCCTGGATCCCAGGAAGGCCGACTGATGACACCACCGCTCCTTGATGTCAAAAACCTGCAGATTTCATTCGCAGGAAAATCCGTTGTCCACGGCATCGATTTTTCCATCGCACCTGGCGAAAAGCTTGCGCTGGTGGGCGAATCGGGTTCGGGCAAGACGGTGACGGCGCTGAGCCTGCTACGGCTGGCGCAAAACGCCGTGGTCGGTGGCAAGGCTGTTTTTACCGGCATCGATGCGGCAGATCGGGCTGCCAGCGGTGCGCCGCCCAGGGCGCCCGTGGATTTGCTGTCCTTGCCGGAACAGTCCTTGCGGGGGATTCGCGGCCGTGACATCGCCATGATCTTTCAGGAGCCCATGACAGCACTGAACCCCCTGTTCAGCGTTGGCAACCAGATTGCCGAAGTTCTTCAGCTAAAACAGGGTTTGACCCCCGCAGAATGTGCGCAAGAAGCTATCAAATTGCTAGCAGATACGGGCATCACCGAGCCTGAGAGACGCGCAAACTCTTTCCCGCACCAGCTTTCGGGCGGCCAGCGGCAGCGGGCCATGATTGCCATGGCGCTGGCTTGCCAGCCCAGATTGCTGCTGGCCGACGAACCCACCACGGCGCTGGACGTCACCCTGCGCGGCCAGATCCTGGACCTGCTCGGCGAGCTGCAGCAGCGCAACGGCATGGCGGTGCTGATGATCACCCACGACCTGAACCTCGTGCGCAAGTTTGCCGACCGCGTGGCGGTGATGGAAAACGGCCACATCGTGGAGCAGGGCGCCGTGGCGGAGGTTTTCGCCCGGCCCCAGCACCCCTACACGCGCAAACTGATCGACAGCAAGCCCCAGCGGGACGGGCTGGCGGCCGGCACCGGCGCGCAAGCGGGCGCGGCGCCGGCCATGCGCGCGGAAAGCCTGCGTGTGGGGTATCCGGTCTCCATTCCAGGCATACGCGGATGGTTTAAAAAAGCCGAATTTGTGGCGGTCAAAGACGCCAGCTTTCATATCCCCCCGGGCAAAACGCTGGGCGTGATCGGTGAGTCGGGATCCGGAAAATCCACCCTGGCGCTGGCCAGCCTGGGCTTGCTGCCTTTTTCAGGGCAGCTGCAGGCGGCGGGCCAGGCCTGGAGCCGGGATGCGGCACGCAACAAAGCCATCCGCCGCGCCGTTCAGGTGGTGTTTCAGGACCCGTTTTCTTCCCTGTCACCCCGCATGACCGTTGAAGCCATTGTGGAGGAGGGCCTGACGGTGCATGAGCCCAAGCTGGCTCCGGCCGGGCGGCGCGAACGGGCGCTGCAGGCCTTGGCCGATGTCGGTATGACCGAGGCCCAGTTTCCGGGTTTGCTACAACGCTATCCACACGAATTTTCAGGCGGGCAGCGCCAGCGGCTGGCCATTGCGCGCGCGCTGATCGTCAACCCCAGCCTGCTGGTACTGGATGAGCCCACCAGCGCGCTGGACGTGACCATCCAGAAACAGGTGCTGGGACTGCTGCAAAGATTGCAGCGCGAGCGTGGCCTGAGTTATTTGCTGATCACGCATGACGTCGACGTGATCCGCGCCATGGCCCACGAGGTCATGGTGATGAAGGACGGCGACGTGCTGGAGTCAGGCTCACTGAGCGAAGTGCTGGATACGCCGCGGCATCCATATACACGGGTTCTGGTCACTGCGGCTTGAACGTTGTGCATCTCCACGGCCCGGTAGAGATCACAAAAAATCTTCATAAATTACTTTAACTAAATTAAAAACTCATATGATTTAATTGATTTTATTGGATTCATAAATCTTTTTCAAGGAAGCGTGAGGAGGAGGTGTCATTTGGACTTTCACGCAGCGATGCATCCGTTTTCACTCTGCTTCTTTCTAGTGGTGACGCCGGAATGGTTAACCGAAAGGAATGTGCCCTAGCCCGCCCATCAGGCCTGTTCCAATGAGCAGGGCGGGGGCGTAACCAGAAGGATTTACATCGGCGATGCAGGCGTTCTCTAGTGCGTCAGGCACGGAAATTGTTTGCATCGAAGAGCGCAGCACGTTACAATAAGAGCTTCACGACCAAATGGGCGGGTTTTCACCGCCCATTTTTTTTGGGCGTTTGTTTTTGAACATACGGATTTAGAGCGGGTTTAAGAGACTGAATGGCATTGCAAGAGACGATTGAGCAAACTGTGACAGGGCTGGGCTACGAGCTGGTCGAGATCGAACGCACCGGCGGTGGTTTGCTGCGCGTCACGATCGACATGCCCTACGTCAAGGGTGCCGAACAGTTCATCAATGCCGAGGACTGCGAAAAAGTCACCCGCCAGCTCCAGTTTGTCCTGGAAGTCGAAGGCGCCGAATATGCGCGGCTGGAAGTCAGTTCCCCCGGCATCGACAGGCCCTTGCGCAACGAAAAAGATTTTGAGCGTTTTGCCGGTGAGTTGATCGACATCACCCTCAAGGCTCCCATTGGCGTGGCTGCCAGCGCCGGTTCTACCGTCGCGGCCAGCCGCAAGAAGTTTCGCGGCACGCTCGAGCGTGTCGTGGCCGCGGACGGCGTGGCAGGCTGGCAGATCGTGTGGAGCGACGAGCCGGCCGTCAAACCCGGCCAGAAGGTCAGTAAGAAGAAGGTTCCCGCACCGCTGCAGGCGTTGGGTTTTACCCTCGATGAGATTCAACAGGCGCGCCTCGCGCCCGTGGTTGATTTCAAGGGGCGTAAACCCAAAATAACGCCTGGTGCCGAGCCCTCCGCAGAGAATTAATTTCAAGAAATGAAGAAAGGCAGGCTTGTGAAATGAATCGCGAACTGTTGATGTTGGTTGATGCCATCTCGCGTGAAAAGAATGTGGAACGTGACGTCGTTTTTGGCGCCGTCGAGCTCGCGCTCGCCTCGGCCACCAAGAAGGTCTACGAAGGCGAAGTGGACATCCGCGTAGCCGTCGACCGTGACAGCGGCAATTACGAAACCTTCCGCCGCTGGCTGGTGGTGCCTGACGAAGCCGGCTTGCAGAACCCTGAAGCCGAAGAGCTGGTCAGCGACGCACGCGACGAAATCGCCGACATCGAAGAAGGCGACTACATCGAAAAGCCGGTGGAAAGCCTGCCGATCGGCCGTATTGGCGCGCAAGCGGCCAAGCAGGTCATTCTGCAGAAAATCCGCGACGCCGAGCGCGAAATGCTTCTCAACGACTTCATGTCGCGCGGCGACAAGATTTTTGTCGGCACCGTCAAACGCATGGACAAGGGCGACATCATCGTCGAATCCGGCCGTGTGGAAGGCCGCCTGCGCCGTTCCGACATGATCCCGAAGGAAAATCTGCGCTCCGGCGACCGCGTTCGCGCCATGATCATGGAAGTGGACACGACCTTGCGCGGCGCGCCCATCATCCTCTCGCGCACCGCGCCCGAGTACATGATCGAGCTGTTCCGCCAGGAAGTCCCTGAAATCGAACAAGGCCTGCTGGAGATCAAATCCTGCGCCCGTGACCCCGGTTCCCGCGCCAAGATCGCCGTGCTGTCGCATGACAAGCGTGTCGACCCGATCGGCACCTGCGTCGGCGTTCGCGGCACCCGCGTCAACGGCGTGACCAACGAACTCGCCGGCGAGCGCGTGGACATCGTGCTGTGGAGCGAAGACCCGGCCCAGTTCGTGATTGGTGCATTGGCCCCGGCCAACGTGTCGTCCATCGTGGTCGACGAAGAGCGTCACGCCATGGATGTCGTCGTCGACGAAGAAAACCTGGCGATTTCGATCGGCCGCGGCGGCCAGAACGTGCGCCTTGCCGCCGAGCTGACCGGCTGGAAGATCAACATCATGACGGCCGATGAGTCTGCGCAAAAGCAGGCCACCGAGACCGATTCCAGCCGCAAGCTGTTCATGGAAAAGCTCGACGTGGACGAGGAAATCGCCGACATCCTGATCTCCGAAGGCTTCACCAGTCTCGAAGAAGTGGCCTATGTGCCGCTGCAGGAAATGCTGGAGATCGAGTCCTTCGACGAAGACACCGTCAATGAGCTGCGCACGCGCGCCAAAGATGCGCTCTTGACGATGGAAATCGCCAAGGAAGAAAATGCCGAAGGCGTGTCGCAGAACCTGCGCGACGTCGAAGGCCTCACGCCAGAGCTGATCGCCAAACTGACAGAAGCGGGTATCCATACCCGCGACGACCTGGCCGATCTGGCCGTGGACGAACTTACCGATATCACCGGCCAGTCTTCGGACGAAGCCAAAGCCCTGATCATGACCGCACGCGCCCATTGGTTTACCGATGAACCCGCTGCCGCTGACACCCCTGCACCTGCAGCGGCCCAAGAGCAATGATCATGGAGGCCAGCAGGAAAAAAACATATGTCCAGTACCACTACCGTCGCTGAATTCGCAGCTGAACTCAATAAATCTCCCGCCACCCTGATCGAGCAATTGACCAGCGCGGGTGTCGCCAAGGCGCAAGCCAGCGACCCCTTGTCCGAAGCGGACAAGCAGAAGCTTCTCGGCTATCTGCAGGCCAGCCATGGCACCGTCACGGCCGAGCGCAAGAAGATCACCCTGGTGAAAAAATCCACCAGCGAGATCAAGCAGGCCGATGCCACCGGCAAGGCACGCACCATCCAGGTGGAAGTGCGTAAAAAGCGTACCTTTATCAAGCGTGACGACGGCTCCGACCAGCCTGCGGAAGAAGTGCAGCCTGAAGTGGCCGCTCCGCCGGCACCTCCCGTCATTGACGATGCCGAGCTGATTCGCCGCGAAGAAGAAGCCAGCCGCCACGCAGAACTGCTGCGCCGCCAGGAGCAGGAGCTTGCTGAAAAACGCCGTCTTCGCGAAGAGCAGGACGCCAAGGATGCTGCGCGCGAGCAGGAGCGCCTGGCCGCCGAGCAAACCGCCCAGGCGGCCGCCGCGGCTGCCGAGGCTGTGGTCAAAAAGGCCAAGCCGGCCGGAAAAGCCAAGGACGCTGCACCGGTAACGGCCGAAGCCACCAAGGCCGCTGAAACCGCTGCGGCCGTACAGGCCACGAAGGCTGCCGATGCCGCGGCTGCCGCTGCAACTGCCAAGGCCAAAGCCACCGCCGAATTCCAGGCCGACGCGGCGAAGGCGCAAGAGCTCCAGGACCGCCGCCGCAAGGCTGAAGCAGAAGCTGCCGGCATTCGCGCCATGATGTCCGCGCCCAAGCGCGTTCTGGTGCCCCACGTCGATCCCAAAGCCGCCATCAAGGGCACGCTGCACAAGCCGGCCGGCGCGCCGGGTGCCGCGGCCAAACCGGGTGCGCCGGCCGCTGCGGGTGCCCCTGGTGCCGCTGGCAAGAAGGAAGTCAAGTCGGAGAACCTGTCTTCGACATGGAAGGACGACGCCGCCAAGAAGAAGGGCATTCCAAGCCGTGGCGCACCCGTTGTGCCCGGCCGTGGCAATTTCCGTGGCGGCCCGCGTGGCCGCCGCAATGACCGTGAAGCACGTCCGGAATCCACCTTCGTGGCGCCGACCGAATTCAAGGTCATTGAAGTGCACGTGCCTGAGACGATCACCGTGGCCGAACTCGCGCACAAGATGAGCGTGAAGTCATCGGAAGTGATCAAGCACCTGATGAAGCTTGGCCAGATGGTCACCATCAACCAGCCGCTGGACCAGGACACCGCCATGATTGTGGTGGAAGAAATGGGCCACAAGGCCGTGACGGCTTCGCTGGACGACCCGGAAGCCTTTGCCGACGAAGACGTGCAAGGCCAGCAGGCCGAGTTGTTGCCGCGTGCGCCGGTTGTGACGGTCATGGGTCACGTCGACCATGGCAAGACCTCACTGCTCGATTACATCCGCCGCGCCAAAGTGGCCTCCGGCGAAGCGGGCGGCATCACCCAGCACATTGGTGCCTATCACGTGGAAACCCCGCGCGGCATGGTGTCCTTCCTGGATACCCCGGGCCACGAGGCGTTTACCGCCATGCGTGCCCGCGGCGCCCAGGCGACCGACATCGTGATTCTGGTGGTGGCGGCCGACGACGGCGTGATGCCGCAGACCAAGGAAGCCATCAAGCATGCCAAGGCGGCCGGTGTTCCCATCGTGGTGGCGATCAACAAGATCGACAAGCCTGGTATCAACATGGAGCGCGTCAAGGGCGAGCTGGTCACCGAAGAAGTGATTCCCGAAGAGTTCGGCGGCGACGTTCCGTTTGTCGGCGTCTCTGCCCATACCGGCGCCGGTGTCGATGCCTTGCTCGAACAGGTGCTGCTGCAGGCAGAAGTGCTTGAACTCAAGGCGCCGGTGGATGCACTGGCCAAGGGCCTGGTGATCGAAGCCCGCCTCGACAAGGGCCGTGGCCCCGTGGCGACCGTGCTGATTCAGGCGGGAACGCTGAAAGCCGGCGACGTGGTGCTGGCCGGTTCGACCTATGGCCGCGTGCGCGCCATGCTGGACGAAAACGGCAAGCCGATCAAAACGGCAGGCCCGTCGATTCCCGTGGAAATTCAGGGTCTGACGGAAGTGCCGCAAGCCGGTGATGAATTCATGGTCATGCTCGACGAGCGCCGTGCCCGTGAGATCTCCACCTACCGTGCCGGCAAGTTCCGCAATACCAAGCTGGCCAAGCAACAGGCCGCCAAGCTGGAGAACATGTTCTCCGATATCGGCGCCGGCGAAGTCAAGATGTTGCCCATCATCATCAAGGCCGATGTGCAAGGCTCGCAGGAAGCGCTGGCCCAGTCGCTGCTGAAGCTTTCGACCGAAGAGGTCAAGGTCCAGCTCGTGTACTCCGGTGTCGGCGGCATTTCCGAGTCCGACGTCAACCTGGCGATCGCCTCCAAGGCCGTGGTGATCGGGTTCAACACCCGCGCCGATGCCCAGGCCCGCAAGCAGGCCGAAAACAACGGCGTGGACATTCGCTACTACAACATCATTTATGACGCTGTGGACGAACTTCGCGCCGCGATGTCGGGCATGCTGACACCGGACAAGAAGGAAGAAGTCATCGGCAATGCCGAGATTCGCCAGGTGTTCAAGGTCAGCAAGATCGGCTCGATCGCCGGCTGTATGGTCACCGCCGGGGTGGTTCGCCGCACCGCGCGCCTGCGCCTTCTGCGCGAGAACGTGGTCGTCTTCACGGGCGAACTCGACTCGCTCAAGCGCTTCAAGGACGACGCCAAGGAAGTCAAGGAAGGCTTCGAGTGCGGTTTGAACATCAAGAACTACAACGATATCCAGGTTGGCGACATTCTGGAATTCTTTGAAATCAGGGAAGTGGCGCGGACACTGGAAGTCTGATCCCGGCTGGCCGGCAGCCCCTGGCTGCCAGCCTTTCCGCAGACCTCACCATTTTTTTGACATGCGTAAAAAATCTTCCACCCCGAATCGCGGTTTTCGCGTCGCCGATCAGATCCAGCGCGATCTGACGGAGCTGATCGCGCGCGAACTCAAAGACCCCCGGGTCGGGATGGTGACCGTGCAGGCCGTCGAGGTGACGGCCGACTATGCGCATGCGAAAGTGTTTTTCAGTGTGCTTGTCGGTGACCCGAAAGAGTGCGAAGAAGCGCTCAACCAGGCCGCCGGTTTCCTTCGCAATGGCCTCTTCAAGCGGTTGATGACGCACACCGTGCCGACGCTGCATTTCCACTTCGACCGCACGACCGAACGTGCGGCCGACATGAACGCCTTGATTGCCAAGGCGGTTTCCTCCCGCGCGCAAGACGACTGAGTTCGCGCCGTTCCCCTTGATGACAGGTTCAGGGACAACGGTGCCAACGACGCGCCCGGGCCAGCCCGTGCGTTGAGCCTGTCGGAAACTATGACGCAAACTTCTTCCATCCCTTCGAAGGGCCAGAAAATCCAGCGACGTCCCGTGCACGGCGTGCTGCTGCTCGACAAGCCGCTGGGCCTGTCGAGCAATCAGGCCTTGCAGAAGGCCAAATGGCTGCTGCGCGCCGACAAGGCCGGTCACACAGGCACGCTCGATCCGTTGGCCACCGGCGTGTTGCCGTTGTGTTTTGGCGCGGCCACCAAGTTCAGCCAGATCCAGCTCGACGCCGACAAGACGTACGAAGCGGTGCTGCTGCTGGGCCAGAAAACCACCACGGCCGACGCCGAAGGCGACGTGATTGAGACCCGGCCCGTGCCCGAAATCACGCCGGCCTTGCTGGAGTCACTGACGGAACGTTTCACTGGCCCGCAAGCACAGGTTCCGCCCATGTACTCGGCGCTCAAGAAAGACGGCAAAGCGCTGTATGAGTACGCCCGCAAGGGGCAAGAGGTGGAGCGGGAAGCGCGCAACATCACGATTTTCAAGCTGAATATGGCTGCAACCCAGGACAGTCGTGCGCAAGCAGCTATCAAAATCATAGTGACCTGCAGCAAGGGAACGTACATCCGCACGCTCGGTGAAGACATTGGCGAAGCCATTGGCTGCGGCGCGCATCTCGGATCGCTCAGGCGGCTGGAGACCGGCGGCTACACGGCGCAGCAGTGCGTGACTTTGCCTGCCCTGGAAGCCATGACCGAGCCCGAGCGCGAAGCCTGCCTGCTGCCGGCGCAGTCGCTGGTGTCGGCGTACCCGTCTGTCACATTGGACGCCGACAATGCAGGGCGGTTTTTAAGTGGTTTGCGCCGCCGGGGCGAACCCGGGCAGTGGGGCGCCGATGCGCCGCTGGTGCAGGTCTATGGCACCGAGCCGCCGGCGTTCCTGGGCTCGGCCCATGTCACGGCCGACGAATTGATTCCGCAGCGTTTGCTGAGCCCGATTGAAATACAGGACATTTTGCAAGCCGCCAGAACGCCGGCTGAACGCTCCACACCCGATTTCGCTGCCGCGCCCACAGGCGTTGCGGCTTCTTCTTTCCAACATTAACCCCGTACCGTTTCGAGTCTTCCTGAAAGCCAACCATGAGCCATAACCAAATCCGCAATATCGCCATCATCGCCCACGTTGACCATGGCAAAACCACCATGGTTGACCAGCTGCTGCGTCAGTCCGGCACCTTCGCCGAGCACGAAAAAGTGGTCGACACCGTGATGGACAACAACGCCATCGAAAAAGAACGCGGCATCACCATCCTGGCCAAGAACTGCGCCGTGACCTGGGAAGGCACGCACATCAACATCGTCGACACCCCGGGCCACGCCGACTTCGGCGGTGAAGTGGAGCGCGCGCTGTCCATGGTCGACGGCGTGGTGCTGCTGATCGATGCGCAGGAAGGCCCCATGCCCCAGACGCGCTTCGTGACCAAGAAGGCACTTGCCCTGGGCCTCAAGCCCATCGTGGTGGTCAACAAGGTCGACAAGCCGGGCGCCAACCCCGACAAGGTCATCAACGCCGCTTTCGACCTGTTCGACAAGCTGGGCGCCACCGACGAGCAGCTCGATTTCCCCGTGGTGTACGCCTCCGGCATCAACGGCTGGTCGTCACTCGAAGAAGGCCCGCCGAACGAGCAGTGGGGCCCCGACATGTCGGCGCTCTTCAATACCATCCTCAAGCATGTGCCTGCGCAAAAGGGCGACCCCGCTGCGCCGCTGCAATTGCAGATTTCCGCTCTCGATTTCTCGACCTTCGTCGGCCGCATCGGCGTCGGCCGTATCAGCCAGGGCACGATCAGGCCCATGATGGATGTGGTGGTCATGGAAGGCCCGGACGGCAAGGCCGTCAAAGGCCGCGTCAACCAGGTGCTGACATTCCAGGGCCTGGAACGCGTGCAGGCCACGGAAGCCGGCCCCGGCGAGATCGTGTTGATCAATGGCCTGACCGACATCGGTATCGGCGTGACGATCACCGACCCGACCAACCCCGCGCCGCTGCCCATGCTCAAGGTCGATGAACCGACTCTGACCATGAATTTCTGCGTCAACACCAGCCCTCTGGCCGGCCGCGAAGGCAAGTACGTCACCAGCCGCCAGATCTGGGACCGCCTGCAAAAAGAACTGCAGCACAACGTGGCCCTGCGCGTCAGCGAGACCGACGAAGAAGGCATCTTTGAAGTCATGGGCCGCGGCGAGTTGCACCTGACCATCCTGCTGGAAAACATGCGCCGCGAAGGCTTCGAAATGGCGGTGTCCAAGCCGCGCGTCGTGATGAAGGACGTCAACGGTGAAAAGCACGAGCCTATTGAGCTGGTCACGGCCGACATCGAAGATCAGCACCAGGGTGGCGTGATGCAGGCACTGGGCGAGCGCAAGGGCGAACTGGTGAACATGGAGCCGGACGGCCGAGGCCGTGTGCGCCTTGAGTACCGCATCCCGGCGCGTGGCCTGATCGGCTTTACCAACGAGTTCCTGAACCTGACGCGTGGTTCCGGCCTGATCTCCAACATCTTCGACAGCTACGAAGCGCACAAGGGCGAAATCGGCGGCCGTAAAAACGGTGTGCTGATCTCGATGGACGACGGTGAGATCTTCACCTACGCCCTGGGCAAGCTGGACGACCGCGGCCGCATGTTTGTGCGTGCCAATGACCCGGTGTATGAAGGCATGATCGTCGGCATCCACAGCCGCGACAACGACCTGGTGGTGAACGCCACGCGTACCAAGCAGCTGACCAACTTCCGCGTCAGTGGCAAGGAAGACGCGATCAAGATCACGCCGCCGATCGAACTCACGCTCGAATACGGCGTTGAGTTCATCGAGGACGACGAGCTGGTTGAAATCACGCCCAAGTCGGTTCGCCTGCGCAAGCGCCACCTCAAAGAGAGCGATCGCAAGCGCGCAGGCAGGTCTTAATGAGCCCCCACGCTTTTCACTTCGTGTAATGCGCTGCCCCCCGAGGGGGCCGCTGCGCCTGCGGTCCGGCAAAGCCGGTCCCGCGGCCCCTGCTGGAATGGGACAGGGACCCACCGGGTTGCGGGGTGAATCGCTGGAAACCAGGCCGCTGTGTGTGCAAACTCCAGCGGCCTTTTTAACTTTTTTGTGTACGCATAGCCGCCTGAATTGATAACAAGCCTATGAAACTCACGCATTCCAAAGCTGTTTTTTTGATGATCTTCGTGACCATGATGTGGTCGATTGCGGGTGTGGTCACGCGTCACCTCGAATCGGCCCGCAGTTTTGAAGTCACGTTCTGGCGCAGCTTTTTCACCGTGGTCTCTTTGCTGGTGATCTTGCCGCTGTGGCAGGGCGGGGCGGTGTTCACCAAAATCCGCAACGGCGGCTCGGCACTCTGGATTTCCGGCTTTTGCTGGAGCGTGATGTTCACGGCTTTCATGGTGGCGCTGACGCTCACCACGGTGGCCAATGTGCTGGTGACGATGGCGGTCAGCCCCTTCATCACGGCTTTGCTGGCGCGCGCGTTTATCGGTCACCGCATTCCCGGCCGCACCTGGCTGGCCATTGCCATGGCGGGCGCCGGTATTGCGTGGATGTACGGCGGGCAGATGGACCTTTCCAGTCACCTGGGCGGCACGCTGGTAGCCCTGATGGTGCCGCTGGCGAGCGCCAGCAACTGGACGGTGGTGCAGCACAGCCGTGCCCACGGCAAGAACATCGACCTGGTGCCTGCCGTGCTGGTGGGGGCGGTGATCTCATCGTTGGCCACCTTGCCCTTGTCGTTCCCGTTTTCCGCCACGCCACATGACGTCGGCCTGCTGGCCTTGCTGGGCCTGGTTCAGTTGGCCATCCCGTGCGTGCTGTCGGTGATGTGCGCCGGCGTTCTCAAGGCGCCGGAAGTCGCCCTGCTGGCGCTGCTGGAAGTGATTTTTGGTATTTTGCTGGCCTGGTTCGGCGCGGGTGAGGTGCCCGGCGCGAGCGTGCTGACAGGCGGCGCGCTGGTTATAGGTGCGCTGGTGGTCAATGAACTGGTCGGATGGAGGCAGCGGGCATGAATACTGTCAGTGGAAACGATGTGCTGGTCGAGCGTCGCGGCAGCGCCGGGCTCATCACCCTGAACCGTCCCAAGGCGCTCAATGCGTTGTCGCTGGCCATGATCCGCGACCTGTCCGCCGCCTTGCTGGACTGGCGCGACGACCCTGAGGTTCATGTGGTGGCGATACGCGGCACCAACAAAAAGGGCCAGCCCGGCACGCCCGAGAGCCTCTTCGGCGGTTTTTGCGCGGGCGGCGACATCCGCTTTTTCCATCAGGCGGTGTTCGCGGGCGATTCCGCGCTGGAGGACTTCTTCACCGAGGAATACGCGCTCAACCACTTGATCCACAACTATCCCAAGCCCTACATCGCCTTTATGGACGGCGTGGTCATGGGCGGCGGTATGGGAATCAGCCAGGGCGCCAAGGTGCGCGTCGTCACCGAGCACACCAAAATGGCCATGCCGGAAACAAACATCGGCCTGTTTCCGGACGTCGGCGGTGGCTACTTCCTGAGCCGCTGCCCGGGCCACGCCGGCGAGTACCTGGCACTCACGGGTGACGTGATCGGTGCAGATGAAGCCATCGGCTACGGTCTGGCGGACGTCAAGCTGGAAGCCGCCCGCCTGCCGGCACTTTGGGAAGCCCTGGGCGGCCGGGCTTTCGCATCAGCCGCTGGGGCTAAGCAGTGGATTGCTACTGAATTGATAGCTGGTAGCGCCCGTCCTGTTTCGGTTAGCGGCCATCTTGATGCCTATTTTTCACTGGCACGGGTCAAACACATCGTGGATGCGCTGGAAGCTTCAACCGACCCTTGGGCGCTGAAGACCGCCGCCACGCTGCGCAAACGTTCACCGCTGATGCTGCATGTGACACTGGAGCAAATCCGCCGCGCCCGCACCATGACATTGGCCGACGACCTGCGCATGGAGCGCGACATGGTGTACCAATGCTTTCACCTGCGTCCCGGCGCAGCCAGCGAAACGGTAGAAGGCATACGCGCGCTGGCCGTTGACAAGGACTACAAGCCGCAGTGGATGCCCGCGCGCATCGAAGACGTGAAGCCGGAAATGACCCAGGCTTTTTTCGCCAGCCCCTGGACGGCGGACGAACACCCGCTGCGCGGGCTCTGAGTCGTTTGCTCAGGGACGGGCGACGCGCCAGGCATTCATGACGTTGTCGCCGGTCTTGTCCCCGGGCTTGGCGTCCTTGACCCAGTAGTACAGCGGCTTGCCCTTTATCGCCCACTGCCGGCTGCCATCATCACGGGTGATGATGGTGTAGTCGCCCAGCGGCTGGGCTGTCGCAGTGGGCACCAGGGGCGGCCAGTTGGCCGCGCATTGGCTATTACAGACCGACTTGCCGCTACCGGCGGTGTCGCGGTCGAAGGTGTAAAGCGTCATGCCGTTGGGCCCGACCAGCACGCCATCGGCGACGGTGGCGGGATGTTTTGATGTCGTGGAGGCGCAGCCGCCCAGCAGGGCGGCGGTCAACAAGGCGGTCGTCAGGAATTTCATGGAAAAGCTCCGGTGAATAACAGCGGATGGCTGCACAAGCATAAACACCGGCAGACCCGGGCTTACTCGAAACATACTTCCACGATTCCCGGAGAAGGGCAAGCGGCGGACGCCGCGTTTTGGAGCAAGCCCTAGCGGTTGCGGGACTTCATCGCGCGCTCGACCTCGCGCTTGCCTTCACGGTCCTTGATGGTGTCGCGCTTGTCGTGCTCACCCTTGCCCTTGGCCAGGCCGATCTCGCATTTCACCTTGCCGGCTTTCCAGTGCATGTTCAGCGGCACCAGCGTGAAACCTTTTTGCTCGACCTTTCCGATCAGGCGGCGGATCTCTTCCTTGTGCATCAACAGCTTCTTGGTGCGCACCGAGTCGGGACGCACATGAGTGGACGCCGTGCCCAGCGGGTTGATCTGGCAGCCGATGATGAAGAGTTCGCCGTTGCGAATAACGACATAGCCGTCGGTAAGCTGGACCTTGCCTTCGCGCAGGGACTTCACTTCCCAGCCTTCAAGCACCATGCCCGCCTCAAAGCGCTCTTCAATCTGGTAATTGAAAAGCGCCTTTTTATTGTCGGCAATGCGCACGGCGGCCGCCGCTGCCTTGGGTGAGAGATTGGCAGAGGGCGTTGCGGCCGTTTTTTTGGAGGAGGATGCTTCTTTGGTGGCCATGGATAAAAGGTAAGGGCGAAATCTGAAAAGTACAGTGCCCGCGAAGTGGCTAATACAATTGCGCCCAGCCCTCGATTGTATGAAAACCGTTCACAAGTCCGTTTTAATCTGGTACAGCGCCGCCGAAATGTTTGGGCTGGTCACTGATGTCGCCAGGTATCCCGAGTTTCTCCCATGGTGTGACCAGGCCGCTGTGCTGGAGGAAGACGCGCGCGGCATGACAGCGAAGGTCGGCATCTCGCTGGCCGGGCTGACGCAAAGCTTCACCACCCGCAACACACACGAAAAAAACCGGAAGGTCAGCCTGAAACTGGTCGACGGCCCGTTTTCAAAGCTCGACGGCCACTGGGATTTCACGCCTGTCGGCAAGGCCGATGAAAGAGCCTGCAAGGTGGATTTCACGCTGCGTTATGACTTTGACAATGCCGCGCTGGCGGCGCTGGTCGGTCCCGTCTTCGAAAAAATAGCGGGAAGCCTGGTGGATGCCTTTGTCAAAAGGGCTGAAGACGTTTATGGCGAAGCCTGAGGGCGGCGCGCCGCTCAAAGTCACCTTGGTCTATTCAGCGGCGCCGCGGCAGGTTCGCGAGTGGGTGCTGGAGCTGGCGGCGGGCACAACGGTGGCGCAGGCGCTTGCTGCGGCCGGGCTTTTTGATGAATTCCCGGAGTTGCGGCAGGGCGGCCACCCGGTCGTCGGTATCTGGGGCCGTAAAACCACCCTGGGGCATGCGCTGCATGACCATGACAGGGTTGAGGTCTACCGCGGTCTTCGGGTGGATCCAAAGGTTGCGCGCCGCGAACGTTTCAGCCGGCAGGGCGCCAAAAGCGCCGGGCTGTTCGCTAAAAAAAGAGCGGGGGCGAAAGCCGGATATTAGCCGTGGCCGCCAGCGATGTTTGGCGAACATCGCAGAAGCTGCTTGTTATTTGCAGCTGCTATCAATGGCTTCCTGGACGCGCTTGACTTCGGCTGCGCGCTTCGTATCGTCCATAGCTTCCCGTTCACCTTTGCCATTGACGGCAGTGATGCGTACGCCCGATTGCAATGTCGCCATGTTGCGCTTTGCATTGTCACAATTTTCGGCCTTGGCTTTGGCTATTTTCTCTTCCTCGGCCTTCTTCTTGGCGGCTTCTTCTGTCTCAGCCTGCTTCTTCTTGGCCTCAAGGTCCTTGTCCTTGCCGGACAACAGCTTGGGCGCACTGGCTTTACCGGCGGGCGCAGACGCTGCCGGGGCAGCCGGATCGGCTGCACTTGGGGCGGGATCAGGGGCCGCTGCCGTTCGCGCCATGCCACCCGGTCGCTTCAGGATGTTTTTTTCCAGGATTTCGGCGGGCGGCGAACGGTCGCTGTAGACCTTGCGGCCATCTTTGTCGATCCACTGCCATTGGGCGAACGCTGTCAGCGAAAATGACCCGCAGGCGAGCGCCAGCAGGAGGGGGCGAAAAACGGATTTGAAGTGCATTTCACCAGTGTAGCGCCGTGCCGTCCGGTTTTCTTGCGGCTGAAGGGTAAAGCGGCTTTTTTACAACCACTTGGCACACAGGGGCGAAGGCCGTGAAGGGATGCTAGGGGTAAGTACCGACGGCGTGTGACGACAAGGGTACAATCGTGTTTTTGGAGCCATCCCTATGCGCCTACTCGGCAAAGCGCTCACCTTCGACGACGTATTGTTGGTGCCAGCGTTCTCCCAGGTCCTGCCCAAGGACACTTCACTTTCCACCCAGTTCTCCCGAAATATTCGCCTGAATCTGCCGCTTGTGTCGGCAGCGATGGATACGGTCACCGAAGCCCGGCTTGCTATTGCCATTGCGCAGGAAGGCGGCATAGGCATTGTTCACAAAAACCTGACGCCCCAGCAGCAGGCCGCCGAGGTTGCAAAGGTCAAGCGCTACGAGAGCGGTGTGCTGCGCGATCCGGTGGTCATCACCCCCACGCATACTGTGCGCCAGGTCATGGCACTCAGCGAGCAACTCGGCATTTCCGGCTTTCCCGTGATTGATGGGGGCAAGGTCGTCGGCATCGTCACGGGGCGCGACATGCGCTTCGAATCCCGCATGGATGTGCCGGTCAGCACCATCATGACACCGCGCGAGCGCCTGATCACCATTTCTGAAACCGCTTCATTGGCCGACGCCAAGGCCTTGTTGAACAAACACCGCCTCGAGCGTGTGCTGCTGATCAACGACGATTTCGAGCTCAAGGGCCTGATCACCGTCAAGGACATCACCAAACAGACCACCTTTCCGAATGCCGCGCGTGACTTGCACGGCAAGCTGCGCGTGGGTGCCGCTGTCGGGGTGGGTGAGGGTACCGAAGAACGCGTCGAGGCGCTGGTCAAAGCCGGCGTCGACGCCATTGTGGTGGACACCGCCCACGGCCACAGCAAAGGCGTGCTCGACCGGGTCCGCTGGGTCAAGCAGAACTACCCCAAAGTTGATGTAATTGGCGGCAACATCGCCACCGGCGCTGCGGCGCTGGCACTGGTGGAAGCCGGCGCCGACGGCGTCAAGGTCGGCATCGGCCCCGGCAGCATCTGCACCACCCGCATCGTTGCGGGTGTGGGCGTGCCGCAGATCATGGCCATCGACAACGTCGCCACGGCTTTGCGCGGCACCGGCGTTCCGTTGATCGGAGACGGCGGCATCCGCTACAGCGGCGATATCGCCAAGGCCATCGCGGCGGGCGCCAACACGGTGATGATGGGTGGCATGTTCGCCGGCACCGAAGAAGCGCCGGGTGAAGTGATCCTGTTCCAGGGCCGCAGCTACAAGAGCTACCGCGGCATGGGCAGCATTGGCGCCATGCAGCAAGGCAGCGCAGACCGTTATTTCCAGGAGTCCAGCACCGGCAACCCGAACGCCGACAAGCTGGTCCCCGAAGGCATTGAAGGCCGCGTGCCCTACAAGGGCTCCATGGTCGCCATCGTGTTCCAGATGGCCGGCGGTCTGCGGGCCAGCATGGGCTACTGCGGTTGCCCCACCATCGAGGACATGCGAGACAAGGCCGAGTTCGTGGAGATCACCTCCGCCGGCATCCGCGAAAGCCATGTCCACGACGTGCAGATTACCAAGGAAGCGCCGAACTACCGGGCTGATTAGGGCCCCCACGCTTGTCACTTCGTGTACTGCGCTGCCCCCCAAGGGGGCTAATTTTCCTAGGGGCGGCCCGTCGGAAAATTGATTCTTCTTTTAAGGCCGTTGGCAGCGACTGATTAATTCAATGCAGCACCAGAAAATACTCATTCTTGATTTCGGCTCCCAGGTCACCCAGCTGATCGCCCGCCGCGTGCGCGACGCCCATGTATTTTGCGAAGTTCATCCCTGTGACGTCAGCGACGACTGGGTCCGCGAATACGCCAAAGACGGCACGCTCAAGGGCATCATCCTGTCCGGCAGCCACGCCAGCATCTACGAAGAAACCACCGACAAGGCGCCGCAAGCGGTGTTTGAATTGGGCTTGCCGGTGCTGGGCATCTGCTACGGCATGCAGGCCATGGCGCACCAGCTGGGCGGCAAGGTCGAAGGCGGCCACAAACGCGAGTTTGGCTCCGCCGACGTGCGGGCCCGCGGCCACACCGCCCTGCTCAAGGATATCGCCGACTACACCACGCCCGAAGGCCAGGGCATGCTCGACGTCTGGATGAGCCACGGCGACAAGGTCACCGAAATGCCGCCGGGCTTCAAGCTCATGGCCTCGACCGATTCCTGCCCCATCGCCGGCATGGCCGATGAAGACCGCCGTTTTTACGCGGTGCAATTTCACCCCGAAGTCACGCACACCAAGCAGGGCAACGCCATCCTCAAACGCTTCGTGCTGGGCATTTGCGGCACCCGCCAGGACTGGGTCATGGGCGATTACATCAGCGAGGCGGTCGAGAAAATCCGCGCGCAAGTGGGTGACGAGGAAGTCATCCTGGGCCTTTCCGGTGGTGTTGACTCCTCAGTGGCTGCGGCGCTGATCCACCGCGCTATCGGCGACCAACTGACCTGCGTGTTCGTCGATCACGGCCTGCTTCGCCTGAACGAGGGCGACATGGTCATGGAGATGTTTGTCGGCAAGCTGCACGCCAACGTGATCCGTGTCGATGCAAGCGACCAGTTCCTCGGCCACCTGGCAGGCGTCAGCGAACCCGAAGCCAAGCGCAAGATTATCGGCCGCGAGTTCGTTGAGGTGTTCAAGGCCGAAGCGGCCCGGCTCAAGGCCGGCACCGGCGGCCACAAGGGCGCCAAATGGCTGGCCCAGGGCACGATTTACCCCGACGTGATCGAATCCGGCGGCGCCAAAAGCAAAAAAGCCGTCACCATCAAGAGCCATCACAACGTCGGCGGCCTGCCTGAGCAATTGGGTCTCAAGCTGCTCGAGCCTTTGCGCGAGTTGTTCAAGGATGAAGTCCGCGAACTGGGCGTCGCTCTCGGGTTGCCGCACGACATGGTGTACCGCCATCCATTTCCCGGCCCCGGCCTGGGCGTGCGCATCCTGGGCGAAGTCAAGAAGGAGTATGCAGACCTCTTGCGCCGTGCCGATGCGATCTTCATCGAAGAGCTGCGCAACTTCAAGGATGCCGCGACGGGTAAAACCTGGTACGACCTCACCAGCCAGGCTTTCACCGTGTTTTTGCCGGTGAAAAGCGTGGGCGTGATGGGCGACGGCCGGACTTACGACTACGTGGTGGCCCTGCGCGCGGTGCAAACCAGCGACTTCATGACGGCCGACTGGGCCGAGCTGCCTTACGCGCTGCTCAAAAAAGTCTCCGGCCGCATCATTAATGAAGTGCGCGGCATCAACCGCGTGACCTACGACGTGAGCAGCAAGCCGCCGGCTACGATTGAGTGGGAATGAGGAGCTGAGACCCATGTCCGGGCAATCCGCATTACCCGGCTTTGATGACACGCCGGCGCCGACGGACCGGCTGTTTTTCGCGCTCTTTCCTGATGCTGAGACCGCCGAGCGTATTGCGCAGTGTGCCCGGCAATTGCGGACAGAACACGGCCTGCATGGTGCACCGCTGAAAACCGGGCGCTTTCACATCACGCTCCACCATCTGGGCGATTACGCGGGCCTGCCCCAAGGCGTTGTCGATATGGCGGGCCAAGCTGCCGCTGCGGTCAAATCGCAGCCGTTCTCTGTCACCTTTGACCGGGCCGCAAGTTTCTCCAGTTCTCCGCGCAACCGGCCTTTTGTCCTGCGCGGTGACGCTGGCCTTGCCGACCTGATGGCGTTCCAGCGGGCGCTGGGCATTGAGATGACCAAGGCCGGGCTGGGGCGCTGGGCGAAACCGGCCTACACGCCCCATGTCACTTTGCTCTATGACGACCGCGCGGTGGCCGAACAAGTGGTCGAGCCCATCACCTGGACGGCCGGCGAGTTTATCCTTGTGCGCAGCCTGATCGGCCAGACGCTGCACGTTCCACTGGCCCGCTGGCCATTGCGCCCCTGAGCCCGCGGTAACAGATTCCGGGGAAATTTCCGGCTGATCAAGCCGCCGCCAAATCCGTTTTTTGGCCTATGCTTCAGCCCATGTACATGCCGCCCCAATTCAAAGGCGACCGCGCAAAGGCTGCGGCGCTGATCCAGGAACACCCCTTTGCCAGCTTGATCAGTGTCGATGACGCTGGTCTTCCGTATGTCACGCATTTGCCCTTGCATCTGGAAGATCGCGGCGATCAGCTGGTGCTGCTGGGCCATGTGGCCAAGCCCAATGCGCACTGGCGCTACCTGCAGGCACGACCGCAGGCCGTGGCCACCTTTCTCGGGCCTCATGCCTACCTGTCGCCCAAGGTCTACCCGGATCTGGCGCGGGTGCCGACCTGGAACTACCTGGCCGTGCATTGCACCGTGCAGGCCACGCTGATCGAAGATCCCCTGGCAAAAGACCGCCTGCTTAAAAAGCTGATTGGCGACCACGAACCACCCTACGCCGAGCAGTGGCGCGGCCTGGGCGAAGAGTTTGCCCACAAAATGCTGGCCGGCATTGTGGCCTTTGAATTGCAGGTGACCGATCTGCAATGCAAGGTCAAGATCAACCAGCACAGGCCCGAGTCCCACGCAGCGATGAAGGCCATTTACGCGGCCGGCAATGAAAACGAGCGCGGCCTGGCCAACTGGATGGCCCGCCTGGGCATGGCCGGCACAAGCAACACGCCAACGGAGGCCTGAAATGCGCGCCATGTTCAGCATCGTGAGCTTGTTGGTCGTGTTGGCCATCGTGGGGTTCCTGGTCAAGAAGCAGCTGGGCAGCCAACTGGCCGGCCCACCGGCGGCCGGCGTGCCTGCAGTCTCTGGCGGCGCCACGCCGCAAGAACAAAGCCGGCAAGTGCAGCAGCAGGTCAAACAGTCCGTGGAAAGCCTGATGCAGCAGCCCCGGCCGTCGCAGGACGACAAGTAATTCAATAAGAAACAGGCCATGGCCCTTGCAGGACGAGCGCAAGCAGCTATGAAAATAATAGCAAATGAATGACATCATCTTCATGCAGCAGGCGCTTGCGCAGGCCCGTCAGGCAGCCGGGTCGGGTGAAGTGCCTGTGGGCGCAGTGGTGGTGCGGCGTGGCGAGATCATTGCCACGGGCCGTAACGCCCCGGTGGACGGGCACGACCCGACAGCACATGCCGAGATCGTGGCGTTGCGTGCGGCGGCCCAGGCGCTGGGTAACTATCGGCTGGACGATTGCGAACTGTTTGTGACGCTGGAACCTTGCGCCATGTGCAGCGGCGCCATGCTGCATGCCCGGCTCAAACGCGTGGTGTTCGGCGCGACCGATCCCAAGACCGGCGCCGCCGGCTCGGTCATCGACCTGTTTTCCGAGTCCCGGCTGAACCACCAGACCCACCTGCAGGGCGGGGTGCTGGCTGCGGAATGCAGCGCACTGCTGCAGGAGTTTTTTCGCCGGCGCAGGGATGAGCAGCGCGAGGCATCACGGCTGGCCCATCCGCTGCGTGACGATGCATTGCGCACGCCCGACGTCGCGTTTGAGGCCCTGCCGGGCTACCCCTGGCAGCCCCGTTATGTGAGCGACCTGCCGGCGCTGCAGGGGCTGCGCATGCATTACCTCGACGAAGGCGGCAGTGGGAACAAGGGCGAAGGAGGCGGCCTGACCTTTCTGTGCCTGCACGGCAACCCGGCCTGGAGCTATCTTTATCGCAAGATGATCCCGCCGCTGCTGCAAGCCGGGCACCGCGTTGTTGCCCCGGACATGGTCGGGTTTGGCAAAAGTGACAAGCCCAAGAAGGACAGCTTTCATAGCTTCAGCGCCCACCGGCAAATATTGCTCGAGCTGGTGGAAAAGCTGGACCTGCAAAACGTCGTGCTGGTGGTGCAGGACTGGGGTGGCCTGCTGGGCCTGACACTGCCGATGGCCGCGCGGCATCGCTACAAGGGCCTGCTGGTCATGAACACTCTGCTGGGCACTGGGGATGCCCCCTTGCCTGCAGGCTTTGTGGCCTGGCGCGAGATGTGCGCCAAAAATCCCGAGTTTGATGTGGCGCGCCTTTTTGCGCGCGGCAACCTGCAGATGAGCCCCGCAGAGTGCGCCGCCTACAACGCGCCGTTCCCGGACAAAGGGCATCGCGCCGCGCTGCGCGCGTTCCCGCCCATGGTGCCGGATGCTCCTGATGCTGACGGCGCGGCCATTTCACGCCAGGCGCGCGCCTTCTGGCACAACGACTGGACCGGCCGGACATGGATGGTGGTGGGTGCGCAAGACCCGGTGCTGGGCCCGCCCGTTATGAAAGAACTGCAAGCCCTGATCCGCGGTTGCGGCGAGCCCGTGATGCTGCCGCGGGCCGGCCACTTTGTGCAAGAGCACGGTGAGCCGATTGCGCAGCAAGCCGCGCGTTTTTTCAGCCCGCCAGCTTGAAGACCGGCAAGTGCCAGCCCAGGAAGATAGCGCTCAGCCGCAGCGCTGCCACGGCCACCAGCCCGATACTGAACGCCCAGGAGGGTTTCAGGCCCAGCGTCTTCAGAGCCAGGTACAGCACAATTCCGGCAATCGCCGCGCTGGCATAAATGTCCTGGCGCAGCAGCAGGGGGATCTGGTTGCTGCAGATGTCGCGCATCACGCCGCCGGCCACACCGGTCATGGTGCCCATCAACACCACGATGATGGGCGACAGCCGCGCTGCCTCGGCCAGCTGCGCACCTGAAAGGGCAAACAGGGCCAGGCCGAAGGCATCGGCCACCAGCAGGGCCTGCGCAGGAATCGGCAGGAGCTGCACATAAAGCACTGTGCCCAGTGCCGCCGCGCAGATCACCAGCAGGTAGGTGGGGTCGGCCATCCAGAACACCGGGTGCCGGTTCATCAGCAAGTCCCGCAGGGTGCCTCCGCCGATGGCCGTCAGCGAGGCCAGGACCAGCACGCCCAGCAAATCAAGCTGCAGGCGTCCTGCCGCCAGTGCGCCACTCACTGAAAACACGGCAACGCCGAAGAGGTCAAGCAGGTAAAGGAACATGGTTGACCCGTTTATACCTGCTGCTATCCGCGGCAGGGAAGGGGCGAAGGTCTTCGCGGGATGGGATACTTGCATCCGTGAAAAAACATATCTACATCTATTCCCCTTCCAGCGCGGTGCGCGACAAAGCAGCTTTCAAGCGTGGCGTGAAGCGCCTCGAGTCCCAGGGGCATGAAGTTGAAATCGATACCGATGCACTGGCGCAGCATCAGCGTTTTGCCGGCGACGACGAAACCCGGCTTGCCTCTATTCACCGTGCGGCAGCCAGTGGGGCCGACATCGCCCTGATCTCCCGCGGCGGCTACGGCCTCACCCGCATCCTGCCGAAGATCAACTACAAGGCGGTCGCCAAAGCTGCTGCCGGAGGCACGCGTTTTGTGGGCCTGAGCGACTTCACAGCCTTTCAGATGGCCTTGCTGGCCAAAACCGGCGCGATGACCTGGGCAGGTCCTTCGTTAGATGATTTTGGCGCGGAAGCACCTGACGACATCATGGAAGCCTGCTTTGACGACCTGATCACGGGGCAGGGCGAAGGCACCGGCTGGCAGTTGCCCAAGTCTGCTATGAATTTAATAGCTTCTTCCGCTCGTGGTGCAAAGGCTGGAGCCGGATTCACCATTAAAGACGCGGTATTCTGGGGTGGTAACCTCGCCATCCTGTCTGCGCTGGTGGGAACGCCTTATCTGCCGGCCGTCAAAGGCGGCATCCTGTTTGTTGAGGATGTCGGCGAACACCCTTATCGGGTGGAGCGCATGCTCACGCAGCTGTTGCAAGCCGGCATTCTGGCGCAGCAGAAGGCGATTGTTTTTGGCCAGTTCACCAACTACAAGCTGGCGCCGAATGACAAGGGCTTCAAGCTGGATACCGCCATCGCCTGGCTTCAAGGGCAGGTGAAGGCACACGTGTTGACCGGCCTGCCGTTCGGCCACGTGCCGACCAAGGTGCTGCTGCCGGTGGGCTGCAAAACCACCTTGGTGGTAGAAGACCGGGATGCCTTCCTGCTCTGGGGCCACCAGCACTAACCGGCGTTAAAACGCTGGCCCTGGCTGAGCTTGACTGCCGGCGGCGATGTTCAGGGCAAAAAAAAACCAGCACGAAGCTGGTTTAAAAATAGCCTTGGAGGCCAGGAAGAAAACGGAAAAAACAGGCGGAAAAAGCGAAAAAACTGAAAGCTGGAAGGTCAGGTTGTCAGGGGGCTGGACCGGGAACTGAGGCCGCGCGGCAGCATGCCCTTGAATTTGTCGCTGATACGGCTGACTTTTTCGCGGGCAACTGTTTCGCCATGCATGGCAGCAAGCACCGCCATGATGTCGCCGCGTGTGTACCACAGGCCTTGAACGTCTTGGGCGTAGCGCACGCGGCGCGTGATCTTGGGGTAGTGCTTTTCACCAAACTCGCCAAGCTCATCCAGGATGAATTGGCGGATTTCTTCGGTGCGGTCTTCCAGAACGGAAGCAGTGACTTCACCAGTGCCCAGCAAAGCCATGAAACTGCTTTTCAGATTCGGTTTTAACCAGCGCATGTGTCTCACAACTTTCTACCGGGCATCCGTAGGGTATTTGTTCACGTTCCCGAGGAACGGTTTGTTCTGTTAGATTAAGACTGCGGCGGTTCATTTGCAAGACGTTTTGTGTGAAATGGTTAACGCAAAACAACAAATGAATCAAGGAGTTAGTAACTAGATGTCAAGTCGATTCTGGCATTGAACAGCGTTTAAATCTTTAGACTTACATTAAGTTTCAGCTGTAGACAAAAGTCACCCTTCCACCATTCGCTCAACTTTTCAGCCCCAGCCAGACCCAACATGAACACCACAATGACCGCCTATCCCGCGCATTACATCAACGGACAATGGGTCAAAGCCCAGTCTTCGGAGACCCTTCCTGTCCATGATTCCAGTACCGAAGAGGTGATGGCAACCGTGCCGTCCGGTACGGTCGGGGAAGCAGAAGCTGCGGTATTGGCGGCCCGGGCTGCGTTTGACGGATGGTCTACGTTGCCCATCGAGACGCGCGCTGCTTACCTGGATAAGGTGGCCGCCGGCATCAAGGCCCGCATCGAAGACCTGGCCGTGGCCATTGCGCGCGAGGTGGGCATGCCCCTGAAGATGGCCCGGGCCGTCCAGGTAGGAGGGCCCGCATGGCACTGGGGAAACTTTGCCAAGGTGGCCCGCCAGTTCGAATGGGAAAAGCAGGTCGGCAACTCGCTCGTGGTACGCGAGCCGATCGGTGTCGTGGGGTGCATCACGCCCTGGAATTTCCCGCTCAGCCAGATCACACTCAAGATCGCCCCCGCCATGGCGGCAGGTTGCACCGTGGTGCTCAAGCCCAGCGAAATCGCCCCGGTCAACGCCATGATCCTGGCTGAAATCATTCATGAGGCCGGCCTGCCGCCCGGTGTATTCAACCTGGTCAACGGTGTAGGCCCCGTGGTGGGCGAGGTGCTGGCAACGCATCCCGAAGTCGACATGCTGAGCTTTACCGGCTCTACCCGGGCAGGCAAACGTGTGAGCGAACTGGCCAGCCAGTCGGTCAAGCGGGTAGCGCTCGAGCTCGGCGGGAAGTCGGCCAGTGTCATCCTGGAAGATGCAAATTTCGAAGCTGCGGTCAAAGGCACTGTATCGGCCTGCATGCTCAACAGCGGCCAGACCTGTTCGGCCCACACCCGCATGCTGGTGCCGGCCGGGCGCTACGAGGAAGCCAAGGCGCTCGCACAGGCAGCTGTCGCGAAATTCAGTATCGGCCCCAGCCTGGTGGAAACCAGCAAACTCGGACCGCTGGTCAGTGCAGCCCAGCGTGACCGCGTCCTCGGTTTTATCCGAACCGGCATTGAAGAAGGTGCGGATGTGATTGCCGGCGGTGCTGAGGCGCCTGATTTTGCGCAGGGCTATTTTGTCCAACCCACCATCCTGGGGATCAAGGCAACTGACACGCTGGCACAGGAAGAAATTTTCGGCCCGGTCCTGGTCGTTATTTCCTACAACGATGAGGACGAGGCGGTGTCGATTGCCAATAGCACCATTTACGGTCTTGGCGGTGCGGTGTGGGGCGGCACCGACGAACGGGCCATGAAAGTGGCGCGCCGCTTGCGCACGGGACAGGTGGATATCAATGGCGGACCTTTCAACGGTCAGGCGCCGTTTGGTGGCTACAAACAATCGGGTAATGGCCGCGAAAACGGCGTTTATGGTTTTGAAGAATTTCTGGAATTCAAGGCCATTCAGCTAAAAGCCGCCGTGGCTTGAGCCGCCTGGTTCAACGCTGCCGATGGATGGAAGATTAAAACATTTAGTTACAGTTGCGGGTCTTGGCACGCAATTTCTTCTTGTCGTAATCATGCTTATGTTTTAATTGCGCAAGATAGCTACAAGCAGTTACATAGACCCTATGGCAGAAGTCACCGTCGTTTTTGCCGATCTCACCGGAAGCACCGGGGTTTTTGAATCGCTGGGCAATGCCAAGGCAACTCAGGCCATCACACGTTTGACGCAGTGGATAGGCAAGGTCAGCGTGGCCTATCGCGGCCACGTTGTGAAATACCTGGGCGACGGTGTGCTGGTGGTGTTTCCAGACAACGCAGACGCCGTTGACGCCGTAACCGAGCTGCAGCGGGTTCACCGCGACCGTATCCGGAACTGGCCCGAGCACCTCAAGATGCGGCTGCAGCTGGGTGTGGCACGGGGTGAAATTGTCGAGCAGGACGGCGATTGCTTCGGCGACGCCGTCAATGTGGCCTCCCGGTTGAGCGATCTGTCCGGCCCGGACCAGATACTCGCGACCGAAGCCGTCATCGAAAAGCTGCCAGCCGACACACTCGTACGCTCCCGAAATCTTGGCGCCATGGACATTCGTGGCCGCACCGAAGCCTGCCTGGTCCACCGCATCGAATGGCAGGCAGAAGTCATGACCGAATCATTTACCGTACCTTCCAGCCTGACGGCGCACTCGGCCCCGCAGCCCCTGGCTCTGGCGTCGATCGAGTTGTGCTGGCTGGACATCAATACCGAGTTCGCCTCGGGTGAGCTGCCGATTTTCCTGGGGCGAGACCACGACGCGCAATTTGTGGTTCAAGATCCGCGCGTTTCCCGCAGGCACGCCAGAATTGAATGGCGTGCCGGCAAGTTTTACCTTGAAGATGTCAGCAGTTACGGCACCTGGGTGCGATTTTCCGACAGCGCAGCTGTCGTGGCATTGCGCCGACAGGAATGTGTGTTGCTGCAAGAGGGTGAGATTGCTCTGGGCGCTCCCTTTGAAGACTTCACGGTGCCTACCGTCAGTTTCAAGTTTGCTGACGGCAAAGTCCATCTTCAAACAAAATAGCGTCTTTCCGGCAGGGCCGACCAGGTTCTGCCTGGCATGCCAACTGCTCATCGCCATGGGCACCTGGCTGCGCTATCCGTATCACCCGATGGAACATGATGGTCTGGTTCAAACGCATTTCTGCTGCGCTGCTGGTGTTGCTGCTGATCGCAACCACCGTGGCGGGTTTCTATATTTACCGGACCTTCCCGACACTCGACGGTGAACTCCAGGCAGCGGGCTTGCGTGGCCCCGTATCGGTTGCCCGTGACACCGCGGATGTCACCCACATCAAGGCCCAGTCGCCCCACGACGCCTGGTTTGCCCTTGGTTATGTCCATGCACAGGAGCGTGGCTGGCAGCTGGAGTTCAACCGGCGGGTTATGCACGGTGAGCTGTCCGAGGTGTTTGGCCCGGCCACACTTGACACCGACAAGTTGCTGCGCACCCTGGGTGTTGTGCAGGCCGCCGAGCGCCAATGGCAGAACCTTCCGGCCGAGGGGCGCGATGCGATGCAGGCCTACAGCGACGGCATCAATGCTTTTTATCAAGGCTCTTCGCAGGCGCTGTCTCCCGAGTTCCATATCGTGGGCGTCAAACCTGGAGGCCTTTCCGGCAAAGCCTGGTCTCCCACTGACAGCGTCGCATGGTCGCTGATGATGGCGCTGGACCTCGGCGGCAACTGGGGCACCGAGTTCGCGCGCCTGTCGGCGGCCCGGCTGCTGAAGCCCGCAGAACTCCAGCAGTTGTTTCCGCCTTACCCAGGCGAACAGCCTGCCTCGAAAGTGGACTTTTCCAAGCTGTATGCGGGCTTGGGCGTTTACCGGTCCGACCTCCCGGATGCTACTAAAAAGATAGCTTCCAGCGCCCGTCAGTCAAGGTCTAGGAGGCTATTTGAGGCTGAAAATCGACCACTGGACGTCGCAGCCCTGGCTTCGAACATCAACGATTGGGCCTTGGCACTCGGTAACGTAGGGGGCAAAGGCTCCAATAACTGGGTGGTGGCGGGCTCCCACACCGACAGCGGCAAGCCGCTGCTCGCCAACGACCCGCATCTGGGGCTGTCTGCGCCGGCTGTCTGGTATTTCGCGCGGCTGCAGGCATCCGAAGGCAAGACAGCGAACGGCGGTAGCGCGCCGGCGCTGGACGTGATCGGCGCGACATTGCCCGGCTTGCCCTTTGTGGTGATGGGGCATACCGGGAAGGTGGCCTGGGGCTTCACCAACACCGCCCCGGATGTGCAGGATTTGTACCTGGAGCAGATTAATCCTGCCAATGCGCAGCAGTACCGCGTACCCCATGCTGGCGGCGCAAACGCCGACACGGCCTGGGAGGACTTCAAGGTTCGTAGCGAGACGATCAAGGTGAAGGGTCAACCCGATGTGGTGCTCAATGTGCGAGAAAGCCGCCACGGCCCCGTTCTCAGCGATGTCCAGAAGTCGCACGCCGACCTGCTTGATATCCGCAAATATGTGATCGCGTTGCGCTGGAGTGCCCTGGATGCCGACAACCAGACCGTGCTGGCAGGCCTGCGCGCTAACCGGGCACAGTCTGCCCAGGAGTTGCTTGCGGCATTTTCGGCCTATCACTCGCCCATGCAAAACGTCGTGACCGCGGATGTCTTCGGCCAAACCGGTTTCAAGGCGGTCGGCAAGGTACCGCTGCGAAAACCCGATAACGACATCCTCGGGACCGCGCCGTCCCCCGGGTGGGAGGCGCGCTACGACTGGGCAGGCTGGGTGCCTTATGCGCAGACGCCCGAGGCCGCCAATCCGGCGATTGAGGCCAAGGGCTGGTGGTCTACGGCGAACCAGCGCATTACGCCACCTGCTTATCCCTTCTTCATCGGGCAGGACTGGACCGTGCCTTACCGCTACAACCGCATTGAACAGTTGCTGGCTGCCACACCCAGGCACACCATGGAGTCCATGCAAAAAATACAGGGTGACCAGTACTCGGCGGCCACGGTGCGGCTCTTGCCTTTCCTGCAGGAAACGCTGTCGCAGTCTTCCGCCCATCCGTTGGCAGAAGCAGTACGCCGCAAGATGGCGGGATTTGACGGGACCATGCGCGCCGACCAGGCGGAACCTCTGGTGTTTGCCGCCTGGGTAGACGAGCTGACACGGGGCACCATCGGTGCAAAACTGGGTGAGCCCACGTTCAAGGCCCTTTACGGCAAGCGCCATTTCAGGAGCACGCTGGAAGACATTCTCGAGAGTAACGACACCGGATGGTGCGGCACCGCTGGTTGTGCGGCGCAGTCTGCTGCTGCGCTGAACCGGGCGCTGGATCGCCTCCAGGCAGCCTATGGGAACGACGTAGAGGCCTGGAGCTGGGGCAGGGCGCACTTCGCGCTGTCTGCCCACAAGCCATTTGGCAACGTGCCCTGGCTCGCTAAGTTCTTTGATGTCCGCGTTCCCACCGGTGGCGATACCTTTACCGTCAACGTGGGGCAGTACTGGGCGACCGGGGACGCGACGCCTTTCGCCAACAGGCAGGCCGCTTCTTTGCGGGCCGTGTATGACCTCGCAGACCTGGAGAACTCACGCTTCATTTACCAGACGGGGCAAAGCGGCCTGGTGTTTTCCGGGCGCTATCGCGACATGAAGGACCGCTGGGCCGCAGTGCAATACCGGCCGTTGCAGATGAACCCGTCAACCTACGTGCACCGGCTCACGCTGAGTCCCTGAACGGGCTTCGAAGTCTCACGCCGGGATGGCGTCGACATTCAGCCGGTCCCAGTGGCGATGCTGGGCGATGGCTGTCATGAAGTCTTGGGAAACCTGCCCCTCAGTCACTTTGCGTGCATCGGCTATCAGGACTCCCGGCGTCGGCACGTGAATCAGCTCCGGGTCTTTGCCCAGACTGAAACCCAGGGTGCTTAACAGCTGGGCGCCGTCGTTGATGGCGCAAATCGTTTTGCAATGCTTGTAGGCCTCCAGCACGAAATGCACAGCTTCGCCCATGGCGGCCAGGGTGCCTATGCTGTCGCCTCCCCCGGGGATTAGCACCGCGTCGAACATCACGGAGGGCATATTCGTGAAAGTATGGTCCACCGCAAGCTGCCGGCCGGACGAGGTGCTGACCGTGCCCAGGTGCGGCGCGACGAGTTTGCACAGCGCACCGGCGTCCAGGAGGTCTTGCTGGATGCGCTTGAGGGCTGCGGCTTCGACGCCGTCCGCTACCAGGATGGCCACTTTGCGTGTCTTGACGCTGCCGCCGGTGCGGCCCACCATGCGCAATGCCGGGTCTTCCTCGATCTTGCTGGTGATGCGGTAGTCCCGGAAACCCAGCCGGCCGGATGCAGCCTTGGGATCCGGCGGATTGATGCCCAGCGGGGTTGCCACACGGGTTGCCAGTTTCAGGTCCACATGGGCCAGGTTGTCCACCATGCGCTGGCGTATTTCAGGGACCTCCACCTTGGAGAGCTCAAACCGGAATGCCGCAACGATATGGTCTTTTTCCACCGCGCTCTGGCTGTTCCAGAACAGTGCCGCCTGGGAGAAATGGTCGTCGAATGAAGGGCTGCGGCGCCTTATTTTGGGTGGCTCTACCTGTTCTGGGTATGACTGGAAGCCATGCGCTCCGCCATCGATCCTGAACTCTGTCCCATTGCCCAGCGTATTGGGCTCATACGCTACCCGTCCTTTGCTGATCGCCTGGCGGTGCATGCCGTCCCGCTGGAAGTTGTGCATCGGGCAGACGGCGCGGTTGATCGGAATCTCGTGGAAATTGGCGCCGCCCAGGCGTGACAGCTGCGTGTCCGTATAGGAAAAAAGGCGGCCCTGCAGCAGAGGGTCATTGGAAAAATCGATGCCCGGCACCAGGTGGCCGGGGTGGAATGCCACCTGCTCGGTTTCAGCAAAGAAATTGTCGGGATTACGGTTCAACACCATCTTCCCGATGATCTGCACGGGCACCTGTTCTTCCGGAATCAGTTTGGTCGGGTCCAGGATGTCGAACCCCAGCTCGTCCTCCTTGCCTTCGTCCACGATTTGAACGCCCAGTTCCCATTCGGGAAAATTGCCGCTTTCGATAGCCTCCCACAGGTCGCGCCGGTGAAAGTCAGCGTCTTTGCCGGCAATCTTCTGGGCTTCATCCCATGCCAGTCCGTGAATGCCGAGCTTGGGTTTCCAGTGAAACTTCACAAAGTGCGAATCGCCGCGGGCATTGATAAAACGGAATGCATGGACACCGAAGCCCTCCATCATGCGGAGGCTGCGCGGTATGGCGCGGTCTGACATGGCCCACATCAGCGTGTGTGTAGTTTCAGGCATCAGCGAAGCAAAATCCCAGAACGTGTCGTGGGCACTGGCCGCCTGGGGCATTTCATGGTGCGGCTCCGGCTTGACCGCATGGATCAGGTCCGGAAACTTGATGGCATCCTGGATAAAGAAAACGGGAATGTTGTTGCCGACAAGGTCGTAATTTCCCTCGGAGGTGTAAAACTTCACGGCAAACCCGCGCACGTCACGCACAGTATCCGCCGAGCCCCTGGAGCCGGCCACGGTAGAAAACCGCACAAATACCGGCGTTTCCACGTCCGGGTCCTGGAGAAAGGCAGCGCTGGTGTATTGCACCATCGACTTGTAGGGTTTGAAGTACCCATGTGCAGCGGAGCCTCGTGCATGGACGGCGCGTTCCGGAATGCGTTCGTGGTCGAAATGGGTGATTTTTTCGCGAAGGATGAAATCCTCCAGCAGGGTAGGGCCGCGCACGCCCGCCTTCAGCGAGTTATGGTTGTCCGGAATCTGCAGGCCCTGGTTGGTGGTCAGGGCCGCGGCCGGGCCGGTGGAGAACCCCTCAAGCTGCGACTTTTTGTCTTTTGCACCTTCCGCATTTCGGCCAGGGTTGATAGCGTTGCGCTTGGATGGCGGCATGAAAAATCTTTCTTCTTAAAAGAGGGCGTCGGGGGCGGTGAAATGAGAGTGCACCTGGAGCTTTCTGTCGCAGGCGGGCCGGCGGTTTGGCCGGCGCAAATATGGCCGTCACGTATCGAGTAAACCTTCCAGCCCCTTCACGCAGGCCAGCAGTGCCAGTGCGGCAACGGTGCCGGCCAGGCACCAGCCCATGAGTTCCTGAAGTGCGTCGGCAAGGCCATCGGGCAACAGCATTGAACACAAAAACAGGCTTGCTGCGCAGACAAGCGCGGTGAGAAATGCATGGACGAGGTCGATATCCCGGGGGCTTGCATGAATTCGCCAGGCGGTGAGCAATCCTGCTGCCATGCCTGCCAAAAGTCCGCCCATCAGTTTCATGGTGATTCCCCGTGTGGTTTGCGCTCCACCGGTTGTGTCCCGGTGTCGTTGTCTGGTGCATAGACCATACGGGCCGGCAGATCCATATCCGGTAGCCGGATGCCGGTGCACCCTGTAAGGCCTTTCTTCTCCTTGCGTAAGACATGGCTTACCGTTTTAGCGTGTGCAAAGTGTTCATGTGGACGTCAGGTTTCAGGCGCCTTTGGCGGCGCGCTGGCCTTTTCTCCTACACGGGCATGCTCGTCCCTCCGGCAGAAACCGGAAGACGCTTCGCTTAAATTTGCAGCCATGAAAGACATCCATGCCCAGTTACAGACGGGGATACGCCGATGACGTTGCCAAAAATGAAAACCTATGTCGTAGAGGACAACCCGACCATCCGCGAAAACCTGATCAGTACGCTGGAAGAACTCGCTCCGGTGGAAGCGGTTGGCACGTCTGATTCTGAAGAGCAGGGGGCAGAGTGGTTGACGCGCAACGACGCGCAATGGGATCTGGCCATCGTCGACCTCTTTCTCAAGAAAGGTAGCGGTCTCGGGGTGTTGCAGGCTTGCCGCGCCCGCAGGCCGCTTCAAAAAATAGTGGTATTCAGTAACTACGCAACACCCGAAATGCGCAGGCGCTGTGCGGAGTTGGGTGTCGATGCGGTATTTGACAAATCGACTGAAATTGACTGCCTGCTTGCTTACTGCGTGACTCAAAGCCAAAAACTGGACCAGGTTGCGAATGACGAATCCGCGCTCCAGCGAGCCTGAAGGAGGACGGCATGAACGAATCTGCAGTGTTAACCGGCCAGTCCACAGAGGACCCTGTTTACCGTTCCGGTGCAGGTCAACGCAAGTTGTCGGAAGATATTTTTCCGTCCGCCGAAGAGGCAGTATTGGCGGAGCAAGTCCATGGAACAGGCGGTTTTCCGTCCGACGCCCAGGTGACCCGGCCGCCGGCAGTCCGGGCCGGCGACAAGCGGGCCCCTCTTATGGGTTCTTTTCGAACCCAGGTCGCGGAATACCCGTGCCGTTCGGCATTGATGGCCGCCGCCGCCGGCGCCTTGGCCATGATCATGCTGCGATCACAGTTGCGTCGCCGCGCCGGTTCGCACTTGCCACGCTGGATCAGATAACTCCCTGGCCCCGGAGCATCCTATGCGACTTCATGTTCCCGTTCCGGAACCCAGTCCCGGCACCCCTGGCATCCATGTTCCCACCGAGGTGCCGCCGGTGATTATTCCTCCTGCGCCAGGCACGCCCCCTGAGGTCAATGATCCACCGCTGGAGCCGACGCTACCGATCCGCGAGCCGGCGACAAACGTGCCACCGCAGGCGGTTTAAACACAGCTCCAGCTCGCGCGGGCACTCAGCGCAATAGCTTACAGGGCGGCCTGCTGCCGCTGGTACTCAGCCCTTTTCATGGTGAGATAAGTGTTCTTGTCTACCTCATGAAGCTGCCGTGCGTACTGTTCCGTGGCATCAAACCAATGCAGCATGCGCGCTTCAAGTTGCTGCGCGGCTGGTTTGTCCACAGCGGCGAGGTAGGCTTCGATCGCCAGGTAGTAACGCATGGTGTTGCGCTCTACCGCGCCGCGCATTCCGCCTACATGTGTCATGTTCTGGTCTTGCCGTATTTGGGTGAATCCCACTTTTCCATTGCCCACGGTGGCAAGGTAGCCCTGCATGGCCAGGCGGCTGGTGATGCCGTAGCCATAGGAATAACCCAAATGGATGAAGGTTTTTCCACCAGGTAGTGCAACTGCCTGCAATTCGATTCGGTAGTTGCTGGTTCCCAGCGGACCTTTGTCGGCGTTGAGTTGGGCACCCAGATAGTCGGAAGAACTGGCGGTCAGCCGATAGTTGAATTGCAACGCGAATGCGTCCTCCAGCTGCTGCGCGGTTTTTTTGCCGATGTTCATTTTCAGAGTGCTGGGGCTGCTGTCCGAACTGGCGTGGCAGTATTTGGTGTTGATGTGGAGCATCAGCATTTCGCACCAGCGATTGGGACTTTTGAACGTGGCGCTAACCGTATTGAAAGGGGAATTCAGTACAGCATATGCACTTCCACTGACCGTGTTGGTGCCTTCTGAAGACTCCAGAAAAAGCGGCCTGTGGTAGGCGTTCTGCGCCAGCTGTCCTGCCAACGCCATGTGCTTTTCGAGCAGGGCAGCGGCGTGGGGTTCCGCCGAAACAACTGGAGCTTGCTGCGCTTGCGCGGCAACCGGCAGCAGGGATGTGCCGAATGCCAGGCAACAGGCGACCACGAGGGTTTGAAAGCTGCTCATGGTCTCAGTGTGCCAGTGGAAAACAGGCAATTGGGTCATATGCTCCATCGTCCTACATTTATCGCCGAAAAGAAGGAGGAAGGGAGGAAGCGGGAGCCCAAAAGGATTTGGTCAGGCTTGTGCCACTTCGGCCAGCCTGTCCGGCGTTGTTGGGGATGTTTCAAATAGCAGCGCAATCCGATTTTCCGTACGAGTCAGACGCACGGCTTCCCGCAGCGCCAATGCTTCCAGGTCATGCCATTCAAGTTGCCGATACGACGACTTCTCAGGCACCCGCGCAGGCGCGGACGCATTCGGCTCATTCAATGAAGCCTGAACGGAAAAGAAACCATCGGTGAATTCAGTTTCCATGAGCAGTGCCCTGGGTCCGGTGGCCGTGTCGGTCAGGGTAATGATCGCGGCAGTTAACACATTGCGCAGCGCCGACTGGGACAGCTCGACATCGACCTGGCTGGTGTTGTCGACAATGGAAATGCCCTTGAACGAGAGCTGGGTTGCCACCATGCCCAGACACTCCGCAATGCCTTTTCCGGCTTTGACTGACTTGTTTTCCCGGGGGGCAAGCCAGCCCATCAAATCAACACAGGATGCAGCTGCCTCTTTGGACAGCGCCACGATGTCGCGTGCATTTCGCAGCAGCGTTTCCGGATCTGTGTCTGTTTTTTGGAGTCGCCTTTCCAGCATGGCCGCAACCATGGCAATCGGTTGCAGCGTACCCGCCATATTGTGACGGATCACGGGAGCGAGCCGCCGCAGGAGTGCGTATTGCGCCGCCTCCGTCACGCATCTTTCCAATGCCGTTTCCTGGATTGATGTGCTGTGGAATTGAACATTCATGGTGATCGTGCCGTCGAAAATGCTCCAGAAAACTGCAGGGTTGGCTGCAGGGCCGCGCCGCTTTTTGAATACATCTTGCTGCGATATTTTCAAGGCGTAACTTCAAAATATACAGCGTTAGAACGGAGGGGTATGTAAGCCAAAACCTACAGATGAAAGGTTGTGACAGGCATGCTGCAGATTGCCGCGCCCTTCGGTAAATAGTGAGGGCTTTGTGTTGTCATTCTGAATGTTCGCGAGTAATCTCGTCAGCCGTTTCTACAAAACGTTACCTTCAATACAGGATGAATGATATGGAGGCACTAGCCAAGCTGGCCGTGGTGGAGCGCGACACCGAACTCAAGTTCATTCTCAAATCCCTCAGCGCACTACGGCGGGGCGAACTCGCAGTCACACTGCCGACGGAGTGGGAAGGCGTCTACGGAAAGATCGCCGCTGAATTCAATCAGCTGTCGGCTATGACGGCGGCGACCACCAGCCGCTGCAAGGGACTTGCTGCCAAATCCCGCTCTACGGCGCGAGTGAGTCGCCGTCTGCCGGAAGAAAAATTATCCGGCTTCTGGCTGGAAAATGCTGTCGCGATTAATACCGTGCTTGATGACGCCGATACGGCAGCGGATCAGACAAAAATTATTCTCGCAGCGTTGACCGACCTTAAGAAGGGCGATGTGCATGCGTCGTTGCCGCAGGACTGGACGGGTGTACCGGGCAAGGTTGCAGATGCATTTAACGATGTGGTTTCCGAGAATGTCCGGATGGCGCGGGAGCTGGAGCGATTGAGCCGGGTGGTCGGAAAGGAGGGCCGCCTGAAAGAGCGCGCATTTGTGCCCGATGCCTCCGGCTTTTGGCGCGACTCTGCCGAATCAATCAATTCCCTGATAGCGGATCTGGTTCATCCGACCAGCGAGGTGGCGCGTGTGATTGGTGCCGTCGCCCAGGGCGATCTGTCCAAGAGCATGGCCCTCGAAGCAGAAGGCAAGGCGCTGGAAGGTGAGTTCCTGCGTACGGCCATGATCATCAACAAGATGGTGGAGCAGCTCGGAACCTTCTCGGCCGAGGTGACGCGGGTGGCGCGCGAGGTGGGTACCGAAGGAAAGCTGGGCGGGCAGGCCGACGTGCAGGGCGTGGCCGGCACCTGGAAGGACTTGACCGATTCGGTCAACTCCATGGGCTCCAACCTGACGGCACAGGTGCGGAACATTGCCGAGGTGACGACCGCCGTGGCGGCCGGTGACCTCTCCAAGAAGATCACGGTGGACGTGAAGGGCGAGATTCTGGAGCTCAAGAACACCATCAACACCATGGTGGATCAGCTTCGGTCATTTGCCTCTGAAGTGACACGGGTGGCGCGCGAGGTGGGTACTGAGGGCAAGCTGGGCGGGCAGGCCGAC
This sequence comes from Polaromonas sp. P3_A5, assembly GCF_056403055.1. Taxonomy (NCBI): domain Bacteria; kingdom Pseudomonadati; phylum Pseudomonadota; class Betaproteobacteria; order Burkholderiales; family Comamonadaceae; genus Polaromonas; species Polaromonas sp. P3_A5. The sequence continues at coordinate 2,190,924 of NZ_JBFUGF010000001.1, read as the reverse complement.
GTGCAGGGCGTGGCCGGTACCTGGAAGGATCTGACCGACAACGTGAACTTCATGGCCGGTAACCTGACATCACAGGTGCGAAACATCGCCGACGTGACCAAAGCTGTGGCCGCCGGTGACCTCTCCAAGAAGATCACGGTGGACGTGAAGGGCGAAATTCTGGAGCTCAAGAACACCATCAACACCATGGTGGACCAGCTCTCGTCTTTTGCGTCTGAAGTGACACGTGTGGCGCGCGAGGTGGGTACTGAGGGCAAGCTGGGCGGGCAGGCCGACGTGCAAGGTGTAGCCGGCACGTGGAAAGATTTGACCGACTCGGTCAACTCCATGGGCTCCAACCTGACCGGCCAGGTGCGCAACATTGCCGAGGTGACGACGGCTGTGGCGGCCGGTGATCTTTCGAAGAAGATCACGGTGGACGTGAAGGGCGAGATTCTGGAGCTCAAGAACACCATCAACACCATGGTGGACCAGCTCTCGTCTTTTGCGTCTGAAGTGACGCGGGTGGCACGAGAAGTGGGCACCGAAGGCAAACTGGGCGGCCAGGCCGATGTGCAAGGTGTAGCCGGCACGTGGAAAGATTTGACCGACTCGGTCAACTCCATGGGCTCCAACCTGACCGGCCAGGTGCGCAACATCGCCGAGGTGACCAAGGCTGTGGCGGCGGGCGACCTCTCCAAAAAGATCACGGTGGACGTGAAGGGCGAGATTCTGGAGCTCAAGAACACCATCAACACCATGGTGGATCAGTTGCGATCGTTTGCCTCGGAGGTGACGCGTGTGGCGCGCGAGGTGGGTACTGAGGGCAAGCTGGGCGGGCAGGCCGACGTGCAGGGCGTGGCCGGCACCTGGAAGGATTTGACCGATTCGGTCAACTCCATGGGCTCCAACCTGACGGCACAGGTGCGGAACATTGCCGAGGTGACGACCGCCGTGGCGGCCGGTGACCTTTCCAAGAAGATCACGGTGGACGTGAAGGGCGAGATTCTGGAGCTCAAGAACACCATCAACACCATGGTGGATCAGTTGCGATCGTTTGCCTCGGAGGTGACGCGGGTGGCACGAGAAGTGGGCACCGAAGGCAAACTGGGCGGGCAGGCCGACGTGCAGGGAGTGGCCGGTACCTGGAAGGATTTGACCGATTCGGTCAACTCCATGGGCTCCAACCTGACGGCACAGGTGCGGAACATTGCCGAGGTGACGACCGCCGTGGCGGCCGGTGACCTTTCCAAGAAGATCACGGTGGACGTGAAGGGCGAGATTCTGGAGCTCAAGAACACCATCAACACCATGGTGGATCAGCTTCGGTCATTTGCCTCTGAAGTGACACGGGTGGCGCGCGAGGTGGGTACTGAGGGCAAGCTGGGCGGGCAGGCCGACGTGCAGGGAGTGGCCGGTACCTGGAAGGATCTGACCGACAACGTGAACTTCATGGCCGGTAACCTGACATCACAGGTGCGAAACATTGCCGACGTGACCAAGGCCGTGGCCGCCGGTGACCTCTCCAAGAAGATCACGGTGGACGTGAAGGGCGAAATCCTCGAACTCAAGGCCACCATCAACACCATGGTGGATCAGCTTCGGTCATTTGCCTCTGAAGTGACGCGGGTAGCACGAGAAGTGGGCACCGAAGGCAAACTGGGCGGGCAGGCCGACGTGCAGGGCGTGGCCGGTACCTGGAAGGATTTGACTGACAACGTGAACTTCATGGCTGGCAATCTGACCAGCCAGGTGCGAGGCATTGCGCGCGTGGTGACGGCCGTGGCCAACGGCGACCTGGAGCGCAAGCTGACCGTGGAAGCCAAGGGCGAGATCGCCGCGCTGGCCGATACCATCAACGGCATGACTGACACCCTGGCCACCTTCGCCGATCAGGTAACCACAGTGGCGCGCGAGGTCGGCGTGGAAGGCAAGCTGGGTGGCCAGGCCAAGGTGCCCGGAGCCGCCGGCACCTGGAAAGGCCTGACGGAGAACGTGAACCAGCTGGCTGCCAACCTGACGACCCAGGTACGCGCCATTGCCGAGGTGGCCACTGCCGTAACGCAAGGTGACCTGACGCGGTCCATCACTGTCGAGGCACTCGGTGAGGTGGCGGCGCTGAAAGACACGATCAATGAAATGATCCGCAACCTCAAGGACACGACCCAGGTCAACACAGAGCAGGACTGGCTCAAAACCAATCTCGCCAAATTCAGCCGGATGCTGCAGGGCCAGAAAGACCTGGTGGCCGTGGGGCATCTGATTCTCTCGGAGCTGGCACCGGTGGTTGGCGCGCAGCAGGCGGAGTTTTATGTGCTGAGCTACACGCACGAGAGGCCGCGCCTGCGTCTCATGGCCAGCTACGCCTCCGAAGGGCAGGGCGCTTACGGCAAGGAAATCGACTTGGGCCAGGGCCTGATAGGCCAGTGCGCTTTCGACAAACAAAAGATCCTGTTGACGTCCTCGCTACCGCAGGGCCTCAAGATATCGTCCGGCCTCACCGAAGTGGCGCCTATGGACATCCTGGTGCTGCCCATCATCTTCGAAGGCCAGGTCCGCGGTGTGGTGGAACTCGCCTCGGTCGAGCGATTCAACCCAACCCACCAGGCTTTCCTGGACCAACTCACGGAGAGTATCGGCATCGTGATCAACACGATTGAAGCGAATATGCGTACAGAGGACTTGTTGACCCAGTCGCAGTCCCTGGCGCAGGAGCTGCAAAGCCGGCAGGAAGAACTGCAGCAGACCAACGAGGAACTGCAGGAAAAGGCCCATCTGCTGGTCCAGCAGAACGACGAGGTGGAGCGCAAGAACCAGGAGGTCGAACAAGCCCGGCAGGCACTGGAAGAAAAGGCCAAGCAGCTTTCGCTCACGTCCAAGTACAAGTCGGAGTTTCTGGCCAATATGTCGCATGAGCTGCGCACACCGCTGAACAGCCTGCTGATCCTGTCCGATCAGCTGTGCAAGAACTCGGAAGGCAACCTGACCAACAAGCAGGTGGAGTTTTCCAAGACCATTCATTCCTCCGGCAACGACCTGTTGATGCTGATCAACGACATCCTGGATTTGTCCAAGATCGAGTCGGGCACGGTGGTGGTGGACGTGAACGAGCTGCGGCTGTCCGATCTGCAGATGTACGTCGAGCGCACTTTCCGCCATGTGGCCGAAGCCAAGAATGTGGATTTCCTGATCACTACCGGGCTGCAGTTGCCGGTTTCCATGGTGACCGACGTCAAGCGCCTGCAGCAAATTCTCAAAAACCTGTTGTCGAACGCCTTCAAATTCACGCACCAGGGTCATGTGGCCCTGGCGATAGAAGAAGCCTTTACCGGCTGGAGTCCGGACAATGAGGAACTCAACCGCGCGCAGCAGGTGCTGGCGTTTTCCGTTACTGACACAGGTATCGGTATTTCCGCCGACAAGCAGCAGATCATCTTTGAAGCCTTCCAGCAGGCTGACGGCAGTACCAGCCGCAAGTACGGCGGCACCGGTCTGGGTTTGGCCATCAGTCGCGAACTCTCGCGCCTGCTGGGCGGCGAAATACGCCTGTCCAGCGCGCCGGGAGAAGGCAGCAGCTTTGTGCTCTACCTGCCGCTGGTCTACGCTTCCACGCGCGCCGCGCGCAAGCAGGGCAGCAGCGCCGAGCAGCGCTTCGAGCCGGCCGCGCCGATCAGCCGCCTGGGTTTCGAGAAGATGGAAGTCGCCTTCGATGATTCCGTTCTGTCTCTGGACACGCACTCTGCGGCCAATGAGGCTGCGGATGACCGGCACACCATCCAGCCGGGCGACTTTGTGCTCCTGATTGTGGAGAACGACCTGGCCTTTGCCAGCTTTTTGCTTGATGCCGCAAGGGCCAAGGGGTTCAAGGGCCTGGTGACGTCGCTGGGGGCCCGCGCCCTCACGCTTGCCGCCGAGTTCAAGCCTTCGGCCATCACGCTGGACATGCATCTTCCCGACATGGAGGGCTGGCGCGTGCTCGAGCGCATCAAGCAGGACTTCAGCGTCAGGCACATTCCGGTTTGCGTGATCTCCACCGACGATTCCAAGGAGCGCGCCTATCGATCCGGCGCCATGGCATTCATTGAGAAACCGATCCCCGCCAGGGAAGTTCTCGACGAAATGCTGGATCAGCTGCACCGTTATGTGTCGCGCCCGGTGCGGCACGTGGTTGTTGCCCTGAAGGACGAAGCGTTGCGTGCCGAGGTCACCAGCCTGCTGGGCGGCAGCCATGTTCAGTGCCTTGCGGTGCCGTCACTGGCGGACGTCAAACCCGAGGACTTCGCCCGCTTCGAATGCGCCGTGATTGATGAGGCGTCACTGGCGAACGGGTTCGACCGCTTGCGAAATGCCTCGCCCGCAGCCTTGGTGCTTGGGCCGCTGCAGGTGGTGGTCTGGCGTGAAGGCATGATCGATGCACAGCTTCAGCCCGCCTGGCAGTCACACGACGGCTACTTTTTCCGCGAAGCCAGGTCCGTCCCCCGGGTGATAGACCTGGCCCTGCATGCCCTGCATGTAAGCGAGGCGCGCATGACGGACAGGCAGCGCAGCACCTTGAGAAACTTCCACGATGCCAACAAGTCACTCGCGGGGAAAAGGGTGCTGATCGTCGACGATGACATGCGCAATATCTTCGCTCTGGCCACTGTGCTGGAGGGGCAGGGCATGGACATCGTCTGGGCTGACAACGGCCACGATGCCATCGCCAAAGTTGCCTCCGATCCGCAGCTCAGCGTGGTACTGATGGACATCATGATGCCGGTGATGGACGGGCTGGTCACCATGCAGGAGATTCGCAAGCTGCCGGCCGGCAAGACCTTGCCCATGATCGCGGTCACGGCCAAAGCCATGAAGGGGGACCGCGAGAAATGCATAGAGGCCGGCGCCTGGGACTATCTCTCCAAGCCCGTCAATACGGAAAACCTGCTGGCCGTGCTGCGTGCCTGGTTGCCCCGGTGAGCGCCGTCCTCATGCCGCAGGAGCCGGCAAACATGCTGAATCCGGACCTGGTCAATATCCTGATCGTCGACGACCTGCCGGAAAAGCACGTTGTCATGAACAGCATCCTGGAAGAACTGGGGCAAAACATCGTCAGCGCCCGCTCGGGCCGGGAGGCTCTGCGCCTCATCCTGCAGATGGAGTTTGCGGTCATCCTGCTGGACGTCAACATGCCCGACATCGATGGGCTGGAGACCGCCAGCATGATCCGGCAGTACAAGAAGACGGCGCAAACGCCCATTGTTTTCATCACGGCCTATGTGGACGAGGAACAGGCCGCCAAGGGTTACGCGCTGGGCGCGGTGGACTACATCTCGTCGCCCGTCGTGCCTGGCGTGTTGCGTTCCAAGGTCAAGGTTTTCGTCGACCTTCACCGCATGAACCGGCAGCTTCAGCAGCAGGCCGTCGAGCGCGAGGCGCTGGCGCGGTCCGAGGCGGCACGCACCGCGGCAGAGGATGCCACGCGGCGCGCCGCCTTCCTGTCGGACGCCAGCCAACGCCTGTCCATGTCCCTCAATATCGATGCCACTGCCCAAGCGCTGGCGGATATCGCCGTACCGGGCCTGGGCGCCATGGCTGCAGTCGCCCTGCTGGACAGCCATGGCGACCTGCACTGCCGCTGCCTCAAGATTGCGGGCGGCCCGGATCCCTCTGCGGGCCCTGTCGTACTCGAATGCCATCGCGAGTTGAGCGCCTCCATGGCGGCGACGGTCCGCAGCGCCATGCTCTCGCGGAAAATAGCGTTTCTGCCCGCAACGGAGCTGTGCGCGGCGTCCACGGCCTCCGCGGTAGCCCCACAGCCTGCCTGGCCGGAGCTGCCGGCGGACCATGAGGAGATGGCGATTTGCCCGCTGGTCGCGCGTGAGCAGATGTTGGGCGCACTCATCCTGTTCGGCAAGGTCGGCGGTTTTGCGCAGGCGGATGCTGCCCTGCTCAGCGAGGTGGTGGGCCGTGCCTCTATTGCCATGGAAAACGCCAGACTCTATACGCTGGTTCAGGAAGCGGATCGCCGCAAGAACGAGTTCCTTGCCATGCTGGCGCACGAGCTCAGGAATCCGCTGGCTCCGATCAGGAACGCAGTGCACATCATCCACAGTTCCCATGTGGTCAACCCGAAAGTTGCATGGGCGCGTGATGTCATTGCCCGGCAGGTCGATCACATGTCACGAATGATCGATGATCTTCTGGACGTCTCGCGGATCGTCAGGGGCAAGGTGACGGTTCATATGGAGCCGGTCCTGCTCTCGACATTGTGCGAGCATGCAGTGGAGGCCAGCAGCCCGCTGCTGGCAGCCAGGAATCAGGAATTGACTGTCCGTCTTCCAGCTGAAGCCGTGGTGCTCCAGGGCGATTTGGTGCGCTTGTCGCAAGTACTTTCCAACCTGCTGAACAATGCCTCCAAGTTCACGGATCAGCATGGAAAGATCGAGCTGAACGCTTCGCTGCAGGAGGAGGGCGTCACCCTGTTCGTATCAGACAACGGCCAGGGCATTGAGCCCGAATTCCTGCCGCATGTATTCGACCTCTTTGCCCAGGGCGACCAGGCCCTGGACCGCGCGCAAGGGGGCCTGGGTATCGGTTTGACACTGGTCAAGCATTTGGTCGAGTTGCACAACGGCAAAGTAGAGGCTTATAGCGAAGGCAAAGGCATGGGAAGCCGGATATCCCTTTATTTTCCGGCGAGGATTTCAGGCAACGATGCCGGTCTTCCCGTGGTGGCTGCGCCGGCGGCCGCCAAACCGGTGGCTGCCGTTCCCCGAAAAGTCCTTGTAGTCGACGATTTATCGGCTTCCGCAGAAACGCTGCAAGTGCTGCTGGAACTGGAAGGTTTTAATGTGAGGATCGCGAATGATGGTGCGTCAGCGCTCCATATCGCCCGGGAATTCGTGCCGGACGTAGTCATCCTCGACATCGGTTTGCCCGGCCTGGACGGCTTTGAGGTTGCCCGCCAGCTGCGCAGTCGCCCGGAATCGAAAACAACGCTGCTGATTGCCTTGACCGGCTACGGCGAAGCCGAAAGCCGGTTGCGCTCCCAACAAGCGGGTTTTGATCATCATGTGGTGAAACCCGCGGACATCGAATCTCTCCTGGCTATGGTGAGCCTGCCGCGAGTGGAAACAAAAGCCATGGGCGAACAATAGCTCGAGAGGCAGGTCGAAGAGGGGTGCGGCAAAAAAGCGTGCTTTTTAGCCAAAGGTAACTACCACTCTGATTGGCTGTATTTATCATTTAACATAATATACATCGTAGAACATTGCAGGTGCCGCAAAGGTATCTTTGCCTCGCCGATCACATGAGGCCTGTGAAGTGAAGCGCACCGCACGCCTCAATGGGTGATGTTTTTCAGCAGTTCGCTGCGTAGCCAGCTTCAAACTAAAGCGGCGTACTGCTCGTGCTCATTTCGTCTGGGAATCGAGCGCGCGTTCGCGCTGGGCGCGCGTCATCTGACGTGCTTGCCTGGGAGCGGGTGCGGCCGATACAAGCGCGACATTAGTGAGTTGCGGTACGGCACGGCGTACGTCTATCGATGGGCAATTGTTGCTCGTGTCAAAAATCAGATGGCCACTGGGAAAGACGGCGGGCAGCTTTTCGTGGATCTGGTAGCTCATGTCTATGGGCGGCGCCTCACCGGAATAAAGGATCTGGTTGCTGGGGTTATAAACGGTGTAGCACGCCATGGCTGGCGCGGCCAAGGCCGTTAAGGACAGCGCCATTGCGCATTTCAAAGAGGTCATGAGTTTCTCCTGCACGCTCCGGATCAGAGACGTGGCTTAAAGCATATGTCTTATGTGGGTTGCGTCAAGTCGGACGGCGCCGCCACATCGGACCACAACTTTCCCCTACCTCTCTTGAGATCAAATCTGGTGTCAGGCAGGTCGACTCACCAGGTTCCGGCAGGCCTTTTTGCGCGAATGGCTGCAACGATCGCTGCTGCGGCGTCAGGCCGGTTGCCTTGCTCGGCAAACTGCAAGGCTGTCAAACCCAGCTGGTTTTTGAGTTGCGGGTCGGCGCCCTCCTCCAGGAGAAGACGCACTGCTTCCGTGGTGCCATACATGGCGGCCATCATCAGCGGCGTGGTGCCGTTGGGAGACTCGGCATCAATATAGGCGCTATTTTCCAGCAGCAGGCTGATGATGCCCAGGTGCCCGCCGCTGGCGGCGTAATGCAGCGGCGTCCAGCCGGTCTTGTTGACGTCGGCGCCCTGTTTGACCAGCTTCTCAGCCAGAGCCTGATGGTTCTTGAGGGCAGCCAGCATGAGCGCGCTTTCGCCCTTGTCGTTGAGGGTGTTGACGTCGGTCTTGGGCCAGTCAACCAATACCTGCGCTACTCTGAGCGATGGCTCCTTCAGCGCGAGAAAGAGCCCACGCTCGCCTTTTGGGTCAGGTGTGTTGGGGTCAAACCCCCGCTGCAGCAATGCCTGAATGGTCTTGGGATCGTCGCGCTTGACGGCGATGAAAAAATCATCGTACGACCCTGCATTTGCCGAAGAAAGTCCATAAAAAACAAAGGCAATAATTACTTTCTTAAAGTAATTCATGAAGTTATTCTTCACGCTTTAACCCCGCTGAAAAGCTGCTCGAAGTTTTGGCTTGTGGCCTCTGCAATGGCCTGGATGGGTTGTTGGGTGAGTTCCGCGATCTGCTTGGCCACCAGGGGAACATACGAAGGATTATTGGTTTTCCCGCGGTACGGCATGGGTGCGAGGTAGGGGCTGTCGGTCTCAATCAGCATGCGGTCCAGGGGGACAAATCGGGCCACCTCCCGCAAATCCGCCGCGTTCTTGAAGGTCAGGATGCCGGAAAAAGAGATGTAAAACCCGAGGTCAAGCGCAGCGCGAGCCACCGCCTGGGTCTCGGTAAAGCAGTGAAAAACTCCAGTGGCGCGGCCCGCTTCTCCAGCGCTACCGCCCTCCTCCTTCAACAAGGCGATGGTGTCGTCGGAAGCACTGCGGGTATGAATCACCAGGGGCTTGCCGGTCTGGCGAGCTGCCCGGATGTGCACGCGAAACCGCTCCCGCTGCCATTCCATGTCCGCCACGGTCCGGTCACCCAGCCGGTAATAGTCGAGCCCGGTCTCGCCAATGCCGACCACTTTGGGCAGGCTGGCGCGTGTCAGCAGGTCGTCCAGGCTGGGCTCTCGGACATCTTCGTTGTCGGGATGCACGCCGACGGTTGCCCAGAAATTGTCGTAGGCCGTGGCCAATCCATGAACAGTTTCGAACTCTTCCAGGGTGGTGCAGATGCACAGCGCCCGGTCAACCTGGGCGGCCTGCATGGCCTGGCGGATTTGCGGCAATTGGGCCTGAAGCTCCGGAAAGCTCAAATGGCAATGGGAGTCAGTGAACATCGCGGTACAAAGTTAGGTATCAAAAAAGGCTGCAAGCCTTATTGGTCTTGCGCAAGCAGCTATAAATACCATAGCAACCACGGCGCTTGCCGATGTGGCCGGCCGTGGCCAGCAGGGCCTAAATGGTCTGTGTGGGGCGGTCGGACGCCAGGTGGGCGCCGAGGATTTCTTCAATCTTGATCTTCAGGAGACGGGATTTATCGTCCGACGGGAACCGGACGCCGACGCCTTGCGTGCGGTTGCCGGCCGCCCTTGCGGGTGTGACCCAGGCCACTTTGCCGGCCACCGGATAGCGCTGCGTATCTTCGGGAAGCGTCAGCAGGACGTAGACGTCGTCGCCCAGCTTGTAGTCGCGTGCAGTCGGAATGAAAACGCCGCCTTCCGTGAACAAGGGAATGTAGGCGGCATAAAGCGCTGCTTTTTCCTTGATGGCCAGCTGGACAACGCTGGGGCGGGCGGTGGCGGCCGAACTGGCGGGCGGTGGTGTGCTCATGGCGCTAGTTTATCGGTTTGCCTGCGAAGGCGTCTGCAATTGCAGCATAAAAGAAACGGTTTGGGTTTATTTCGCATTCAGCGCTGTGCGGGCGCGGCTGACCAGCGATTCAAGCATCAGGCCCGGGTTGTAGGGGTGTTCCACCGTGCGGGCAATGGCCGCCAGCTCTTTGGACCAGCTTGCAAGGGCGTAAAGCCCGCCACCCGTCTTGCCGGCTGCAGCGGGAAGGGCTGCTGGAAGGTCGCCCGCGTGAAAAAACCGCGGCGCCGCACCCATGCGCACAGCCAGTACATCGTGGCAAAGCTTTTGCAATGCATCCACAGCCTGCGCTGGCGCCCAGTCCGACAGCGCGCTCACGTCGCCGCGCGCCATGGCTTTGGGCAGGGCCTGCCAATGTTGGGCAGCTTCCGCGGGCGGGTTGTTCTGCGCCCAGCTCAGCGCGTCGGCGGGTCGTCCGCCCGCGGCCACCAGCAAGGTTTGCAATTCGGCGGCTTTTGGCGCTGCCACGGCTTTTTTGGTGCTACCGGCGCTGTCACCTGCCAGCGTGATTTCCTGCTGGAGCCAGCCCAGAGCCTGGTCAAAGTCCGGCCAGACCATGGTGTGGCCCAGGCACCGGCTCCGGATGGTGGGCAGCAACTGGTGCGCGGCCTCGGTGGCCAGGATGAACTTGACGGCGCCTGGAGGCTCTTCCAGTGTCTTTAGCAGGGTATTGGCCGTGACGTTGTTCATGCGCTCGGCCGGGAACACCAGCACCACCTTGGTGGTGCCGCGTGACCGTGTGAACTGGGTGAAAGACACGGCTTCGCGCGCCGCATCGACCTTGATTTCCTTGCTGGGCTTGCGTTTCTTGCTGTCCAGGTCGTCCTGCGTCTTTTCGTCGAGCGGCCAGCCGAGCGCCAGCGACAGGGTTTCGGGCATCAGCATGCAAAGGTCCGCATGCGTGTGTACATCTACCGCGTGGCAACTGCCGCAGTGCCCGCAGGCCCCCTGCGGCGTGGCTTCTTCGCAAAGCCAGGCCCGCGCCAGTGCCAGCGCCAGTTCAAACTGCCCCAAACCCGAAGGTCCGCTCAGGAGCCACGCATGGCCGCGCTGGGCCAGCAGGCTTTCAAGTTGCGCCTGGAGCCACGGCGCCAGGCGCGGGTTGCTGGATCCGGCTGTCGCCGGCAAAGTATCCAGAGCGCTCATGACAACCAGCCTTTGGCAATAAACACCTGCTTCACGGCCTGCCAGACTTCATCGCGGCTTTTTGATGCGTCAATGCGGGCGAAACGTTCCGGATGATTTTTCTGCCGGTCCGCGTAGCCTTGCGCCACGCGGCGGAAAAATGCCACCGGCTGCGCCTCGAATTTGTCGGGCAGTCGCGCGCCCGTCAGCCGCCGGGCCGCTTCTTCAGGCGCCAGGTCAAACCACACCGTCAAATGCGGCTCGATCACGGTTTCCACCTCGGGCTTCATGGGAGAGTTGCCGGCGGGGTCGCCCAGCAGCCCTTCGTCGGATTGCACCCAACGCTCCAGCGTTGAGAGCAGCTTCAGGTCAAAACCGCGCCCTGCACCCTGGTAGGCAAAGGTGGCGTCGGTGAAACGGTCGCACAGCACCACGTCACCGCGCAGCAGCGCCGGTGCAATCACATTCACCAGGTGGTCGCGCCGCGCGGCAAAAATCAGCAAGGCTTCGGTCAGCGGATCCATGGTGTCATTGAGAACCATGGCGCGCAGTTTTTCGGCCAGCGGCGTACCCCCGGGTTCTCGTGTCAGCGTCACCGCCCTGCCCTCGGCCTTGAAGGCTTCAGCCAGCCCGGCAATGTGCGTGGACTTGCCGGCACCGTCTATGCCTTCGAAGCTGATGAAAAGGCCGCTCAGAGGTCTATTACTCATGATGTCATTCGCGTAACGCCAAGCCGCCAACTGAGCGAAAGTGACACGCAAGCCAGGGCCGCGGAACCGGCTTTGCCGGGCCGCAGGCGCAGCGCCCCCTCGGGGGGCAGCGCAGTACGCGAAGCGACAAGCGTGGGGGCCATAGTTATTACTGGCCTCTTATATATTTGTTCACCGCACGGTTGTGCTCATCCAGGCTGCTGCTGAAATGGCTGGTGCCGTCGCCGCGCGCCACAAAATAAATGGCCTTGGTCGGTGCCGGCTGCACGGCGGCCAGCAAGGCAGCTTTGCCCGGCATGGCGATGGGGGTGGGCGGCAGACCGGCGCGGGTGTAGGTGTTGTAGGGCGTGTCAGTCAGCAGGTCGCGTTTTCGCAGGTTGCCGTCGAACTTGTCGCCGAGCCCGTAAATCACGGTGGGGTCGGTCTGCAGCAGCATGCCCAGGCGTAGCCGGTTGGTGAAAACGCCGCCGATCTGGGAGCGGTCCGACGGCTTGCCGGTTTCCTTTTCGACGATGCTGGCCAGGATCAGGGCCTCGTCAGGGGTTTTCAGCGGTGTGTCGGGGTTTCGCAGCGCCCAGGCAGCGTCCAGCCGCTTGTCCATGGCCCGTGACGCGCGCTTGAGCACGGCCAGGTCGCTGGAACCCTTGGCGTAGGTGTAGGTGTCGGGGAAAAAACGGCCCTCGGGGTGCACACCCGGCCTTCCCAGCTTTTGCATGATGACTTCGGGCGCCAGGCCAAGCGTGTCGGGCGCAAGCTGCTCTGCTTTTTGTAGCGCAGCGCGCACCTGGTTGAAGGTCCAGCCTTCCACCAGCGTGACGCTTTTGAGGGCTTGATCGCCGCGCACCAGCATGGCGAGCAGCTTTTGCGGCGTGGTGCCGGGCACCAGCTCGTAGCTGCCGGCCTTGATGAGCCGGGCCTGGCCCGAAAAGCGAAACCAGGCATGGAGCAACAGGGCCGGGACATCGGCGCCGCTGGCCACGATGACCTCGGCCACGCCGCTGGCGGGCGTGCCGGGCTCGATTTCAAGGTCTACGACCTGGCTGCCGGGGGCCAGCCGGAGGGGAATCGGCTCGTGCAGCCACCACAAACCCGCGCCAAACAACAGCAGGGTGCCGGCAAATACCAGTATCAACAGACTTGTAAAGACACGACGCACAACCCAGCTACCTTTTCTGTACAGAACACAAAACCTCGAGCCTATGATAATTCAGCCCATCTCCTCATCGAATGTGAACGCCCCATGACCCTGCCTCCTGCCGCTCACCTGATTTCCGGCATCACCGAACTTGCGCACCTGGGTGTCATCCGTGCCTCCGGTGAAGATGCCGTCACGTTTTTGCAGGGCCAGCTGACCCAGGACGTGGCCCAGATGGGGGCCGGCGAAGCGCGCCTGGCGGCTTTCTGCAATGCCAAGGGCCGAATGCAGGCCAGTTTTGTGGTGTTCAAGCGCAGCAGCGATGCCGGCCAGGACGTGCTGCTGCTGTGCAGCCGCGACATCCTGCCCGCCACACTCAAGCGCCTGTCGATGTTTGTGCTGCGTGCCAAGGCCAGACTGACCGATGCCAGCGCCGAATTTGCGCTCTACGGCGTCACCGGAGCTGCTATGGATTCGATAGCTGGTGGCGCTCGTCCTGTATGGTCAAAAGCCGATTTTGGTGATGCAAATATGGTGTTTTTGCAGCCCGGCGCGGGCCAGCCGCGTGCGATCTGGTGCGCACCTGCCGCTTCACCCGCTCCCGAAGGCCCACGCATCGACAGCGCCTTGTGGCATTGGCTGGACGTGCAGTCCGGTATCGCGATGATCACGCAGCCCATCTTTGAGGCCTTTGTGCCGCAAATGCTGAATTACGAATCCGTCGGAGGGGTGAACTTCAAAAAGGGTTGCTACCCGGGCCAGGAAATCGTTGCGCGCAGCCAGTTCCGCGGCACGCTCAAACGGCGCGCATACCTTGTCCATACCGCCGGAACACCAACCGTGGGCCAGGAGGTGTTTCACGCCTCGGACGCAGGACAGCCTTGCGGGCTGGTCGCCGCGGCAGCTGCCAATCCTGCTGGCGGCTTTGACGCCATCGTATCGATGCAAACCTCTGCCGCCGCCGATGCCGGAGATGGCCGGTTGACACTGGGAAGCGCCACGGGCGAGTCCCTGAGCCTGCTTCCCCTGCCCTACGCGCTGCTCGAAGACATCTGATGCGCGGCACTGGGGCGTGGGGCTCATGACATGTGCCTGATCGCGTTTGCCATTGGCGTGTCGGAGCGTTGGCCGCTCCTGATTGCGGCCAACCGCGATGAATTCCTGGACCGGCCGACGCTGCCGCTGGCCCGCTGGCAAACCGCTTCGGGGCAAGAAGTCCTCTCAGGCCGCGACTTGCGTGCCGGCGGCACCTGGATGGGCATGACTCCGGGCGGCAGGATCGCTTTTCTCACCAATGTGCGCGGAGCCCGTGCGGATGCCGGAGCTCGCTCACGGGGGGAACTGGTAACACGTTGGCTGGAAAGCCGCGATGATGCGGCAGGTTTTGCTTCAGCCCTCGAAGAAGAAGGCGCGGACTACGCAGGCTTTAACCTGGTGGTTGGCGATTTTCAGCGGAACGTCTGGGCCTGGGTGACGAACAAGCCGGCCGTGGTGTCTGGCGCTTCAAGCCTGCATCTTCAGGCTCTGCCACCAGGTCTCTATGGGTTGTCCAATGCGGCACTGGATACGCCGTGGCCCAAAACCCTGGAACTCAAACGCTCCCTCCACGCCGCGCTGATGGCGAGCTCAGGCCTGGAAGCAACGGAGCTTCAGGCATCGCTGTGGTCAGCTCTGGGTAATCGCCAGCGCGCGCCGCGCGAAGACCTTCCAGCCACCGGTGTGCCGTTGGCGCTGGAAGAAGCTCTGTCCAGTGCCTTTGTGGATTTTCCGGACCACGCGTACGGCACACGGAGCAGCACCGTGCTGCTGGCAGCAGCAGATCCAGCCGATCTGTCAACGCGATGGGATGTCCAGGTCGAGGAGCATACGTACGTGAGCCCGTCAGCTGAAGAGTCCAGCCATCACCATCAGCCGGCGTATCCCGTTTCGCACCGGTTCACTGTTCAATGGCAGAAAGCCGCACCCGCTTCTCAGAGCCTGGACCGGTAGTCGGGGGGAATACGCTGACGCGTGGCTTCCTTGTCTTTTTCGGGTGATGCGGCCATGGCCGCCTTGTAGAACATCAACGCCTTCGCGTCATCTTTTTTCCGGATGGCATAGAGGTAGCCCAGTTTGACCAGCCCGTCGACCTGCTGGTCAGGAAAGCTTTTGTTACGCAGTTCCATGCTCTGGATGGCCAGATCCAAGTCGCCGTTTTTCACACCCAGTACCCACCCGGCATCCAGGAGGTCATAGTCATAAATACCTTCTGCCAGGTATTGTTTGGCCAGCTTTTGGGCCTCTGCCGTTCTCCCCGACCGGCTCAGCAGGACGACTTCCAGCGATCGGACTGAAGCCGCTTTCGGCTGGAGGTTCTTGCTGCGCTCCAGGTATTCGAAAGCCTTGTCCATGGCTCCCATCTGGGCATACCCACGGGCAATATTCGTCAGCAGGGCCACCACGTACGGACGCGAAGACACCACAGACTCCCAGATCCAGACGGCGTTTGGCCAGTCGCCCCAGCGCGCCAATTCGTCAGCCACCATCGGCGTCAGCTTGCGGTAGTGGGGATTGATGCGGGTGCCTTCTTTGACCAGCTCCAATATTTCCAGCTTGTTGGCGTTCCAGCGCGGGTTGTTGACATCCCCGGACTGCGTGATGGTTAGTGCCAGTCTGACGGACCTGACGATCCTGCTTTCCGCCATGGCGGCCTGTTGCGATATATAGATCGCCAGCGCGAGGCAAAACATTAAAGTGATGCCCAGCAACTTCGAGTACACAGGCTTCCAGGAAAGTTGTTGGGCGGCAAACTTGCCTTGAACGCCCAGGCGGGCGTCGGAAGCGGTCAGGAACCCCAGCGCCAGTGCAAAGATTGCGTCGGTAGTGGCCATGCGCCAGGGAAAACCGATATTGCTGACGATCAAAAGCGCCAGCAAGCTGGACAGGACAAGCGCACGTTCCGGGGCCTCTTGCAACCACCCGAATCCCCGGTTTCTGAGCGTTTTCCACGCGGCGATGCTGAGATAGCCAAGAAGGGCCAGCAGGAACATCCAGCCCACCAGGCCGTATTCGGCCAGCAACTGAAGGATCTCGTTGTGGACGTAATAGTCGGTTTCAAGTTGCGTGCCATCGACCTGGTACAGCGGAACATCCACTTCCCAGGCGCCGGCGCCAACGCCTCTTAGCGGATGAGCCTGGATGATCCGCGATGTCGCTTTCCACATCACAAAGCGCACGCCCAAGGAATTGTCATCGACGGAAATTGTTGCCGTACGCTTGAAGGCCCGCTCGAAAGCCGTGTTGCCCCGGGCCTCTGCTGTCAGTTTCGGATTACCGGTCTGGATCAAACCCAAAGCGAGGACGGTGGCCGCCAGAAGCCCGCATGCCAACAATTTCTGGCCGAGGTGCCACGAAGAAATCGCCAGTTGCCGGCGGTAGCGCATGGCGATGAGCGGCAGTACGAAGATCAGCAGCAGCCATAACGCCATCAAGGCCCCACGCGTCCCTGTCATCATGAGCGCCACGACGACAAAGCCGTTGGTCAAGGACAGCAGGGATATTTGCAGCGAGTTCCGTGCCCGCATCAATAGATAGAAGGAGAAAGGAATGGTGCAGACCGCAAATTCGGCAAAAAAGTTGCGGTTGACAAAAGTGGACGCTGGATTCGGGCCTTGCGGAAAATAAGTGAAATCAAACCAGAACTGAAGTGCGGTCCAGAGCGAAGCCACGAGGGCGCCCGCATGAATCCCCAGGGCCAAATGAGGCAACCGGTCCCTTGACAGGGTATTGAGCCCCAGCCACAGCAGCAGGCTGAAGACGAACCACCGGATGGCCTCCACGCCACCGAGATAGGCGTGTGACCACAGCATGCTTGCCAGGGCGTAAAACATGAGCGACAGGGGTAACCACATGAGGGCATGCCAACGCAGGGGCTCCTGCCGGTGGCGCTGCTGCCAGAAGAAAATCAGGCCGGCACTGATCGCCGAAAACGACACCATCATGGATTTCAGCGTGTCCTGCAGCATTTCTTCATGAGGCACGCCAATTGCCGGCGTCACAAACATCATGAAAGCAAGAAGCACGGTGATCCAGCCGCCCTGCGCCACCTCTGCAGGCAGGGCCGCCATGGAGTCCGCGCCGGGTGAGTCAGCAGGGTCCAGCTTGGCTACCGTACCTGCGACGGTGGGATGCCCCTGCGCATCGGGGCCGGTTTTTTTGGGGGTCATGAGATCGATCAGCTTTCTGAGTGTTTGAAACAGGCCGCACGCACAGGCGACGGCATGCACCAACAACGCCGTTACGGTGCCCGGACCATCTCAACATGGGAGATGCCGGCTTCTTCGAAAGGCTCACCCCGGGCCTCAAAGCCAAGGCGCCGGTAAAAGCCCTCCGCACTGCGCTGCGCATGCAGCATGACCTCGTGGTCTCCGCGATCCCGGGCGGCGTCCATCAACGCGTTCAAAAGATTTTGGCCAAGGTGAGCTCCGCGCAGCGCCTTGTGCACCGCCATGCGCCCGATCTTCGCCGTGCCATCGGCTTGCCGCACCAGCCGCCCGGTCGCAATGCCCTCTCCCAACCCGTTATAGGCAACGGCGTGCACGGCCGGGTTGTCCGCTTCGTCGCACGCCATCTCCATCGGAATGCCCTGCTCCTGCACAAACACGGCCGTGCGGACCCTGGCCGCGTCGGCGCCCAGGGTGGCCCAATCACCCGTCCTGATGTTCACCATGGCCTCACCGGCCTCAAAGCCCACGAGCAGATTGCGCAGCGCATCCGGCACGGGCCGGGACGTCTGGGTCAGGGGATCGGCAAACACATAGATGAGTTCGCAGGTAATGAGCAGTTCATCGGCCCTGAACACCGCACCTATGAATGTCATGGACGAATTGCCGATGCGTGCGCACTTGAGCGCAACATCGAGCCGGTCATCAAAGCGTGCCGAGCCGTGGTATTCCAGTGTGGCCTTTTTCACGTACAGGTCACCGCCCATCTTGTGCATGGTTTCCTCGTACGGCAGTGCCAGCGCGCGCCAGTAGTCGGTGATGGCAGTGTCGAAGTACATCAGGTAATGCGCGTTGAACACGATTTTTTGCATGTCCACTTCGGCCCAGCGAACCCGCAGCGGGTGAAAAAATCGGAATTCCTGTCGTTTCATGGTTTATTGTCCGAAAGATTGAATGCCAGGCGCAGCGCCCGAGCCGCGTCCGCATGGGCTTGCCGCGCTTCGGGAATGATGCGCCCCATCTTGATGAACTCGTGCGTGACCCCGCGGTAGATTTCCAGGTCGACCGGCACGCCGGCCGCGCGCAGCTTGTCGGCATACATCACCCCTTCGTCGATCAGGGGATCGCACTCTGCCAACCCCAGCCAGGCAGGGGCCACATCGTCCACATCCGGCGCATTGAGCGGCGCGAAGCGCCAGTCCTCGCGGTCGGCAGGGCTTCGCACATAGTGGTTGAAAAACCAGGTGATATCAGCTTCCTCGAGCACAAAACCACCGGCAAAAAGCCGGTGCGACGGTGTGTCCTGGCGGGCGGCGCAACCGGGGTAAAACAGCAGCTGCAGCGCCAGCGGCAAACCGGCATCGCGGGCCAGGATGGCGCACATGGTTGCCAACGTGCCGCCCGCGCTGTCGCCGCCGACCGCCACACGGGTTTCGTCAAGACCGAGGCTGGTTGACCGTACCGTCAGCCACTGCAGGGCATCCCAGGCATCATGGGCAGCTACAGGAAATTTGTACTCCGGTGCCAGCCGGTAGTCCACGGAAATCACCGCGCAACCTGACAGGTGGCTGAGCTGCCGGCACAGCACGTCATGCGTTGCCACACTTCCGATGGTGAAGCCGCCGCCATGAAAGTAAAGCAGCACCGGCAGGCGGTCAGTTGAGGAGGCGTAGAGGCGCGCAGGCAGGCTGTAGCCATCCCTGGCGGGAATGAGCAGGTCTTCGACTCGCGTCAAGGCCGGCTTGGGAATTTCCAGCACGCCGGCACCTGCCTCGTATGCCGCTTTGGCCCCTGCGGGGGTGAGCGTATGAAACGGTGGGCGCCTGGCCCGTGCCATGCGGCTGAGTACATTCCGCATCGCGGGAGTCAGCAAGTCTTCAGGGGAGGTGCGGCGCATTTATTTGAATGTTACCGACACAGGCTGCGCTCCGGCCAGTCCCTGGTAAGTCGCTGTGGCGGTCAACCCTGCCTTGGGGGGTAGCAGGGGTGAAAACGAGCCCAGGCTGATCAAATCGCCTGGCTTCATGGCAAGACCTTCCTTGGCCAGGGCGCCGGCTAACCAGACGACTGCGTTGAGGGGATGACCGAGGATGTCGCTGCCCTTGCCTCTTCCCAGTTCTGCACCGCTGCCGTCTGCAAGCACGACGGTCATGTTTTCCAGCATGCCCAGCATGGCGTAGCGCTCTGCCCTCGTCACGGGCACGGCCAAGGGCGTACCGGCCACACCGAACCGGGCACCGACATTGATGGCACTGACCGCCGGGCCATTGAGCCGGGGTGGCGCCTGCACGACCAGGTCGGGCAATTCGATGAAGGGAATGATCTGGTCAACGGCTTCAAGCACGTCCAGGGATGTCCGGGCCTGGTTGATGGCTGCACTTTTGACACGCACCAGCATGTCGGCCTCAAAAAGCGGACGCGCGCCAAAGGCCGCATCGACCACGAACCCGCCGGGCAGCACCATGCCCTCATACAGCTTGCCCCACACGGGTTGGTCGTAGTTGAAGCGTTTTTGTACCGCCGGGTTGGTAAGGCCTGCCTTGTAGCCGACCACTTTGCCGTGGCGTTTTTCCAGCAGCGCATTGAGTTTGGCGCGGGTACAAGCGCCATCGGCTTCGTTGAGACCTTCCGGGTTTGCCGCAGGCTGTCTGGCGGCGATCTTTTCGGCCAGGTCGCCGACTTGCGCGTCGCTCAGACATTCGGCCCTGGCCTGAAGAGCCGCTATCGCCAAGGTGACCAGCATCAGGGTTTGCTTGCAATTCATGGGCATCTCCAGCTATTAAAGTAAGGGCAAGCCGATTGGGGCAACCGATTGGGGCAAGATGGGCGGCACGGGAAAACCGCCCAGCATCGTACAACGCGAAAGACAGCAAAACCATGGCCTTTATCTATTACGTCACCCAGATCCAGTTTGAATTCGGCGCGATCAAATTGCTCAAGCAGGAATGTGAGCGTGTCGGCATCACCCGTCCGCTCATCGTCACCGACCCCGGTGTCAAGGCTGCAGGTATTTTGCAAAAAGCGATTGACGCGCTGCCCGGTGTGCAGGTGACGGTGTTTGACCAAACCCCTTCGAATCCCACCGAGGCAGCCGTTCGCGCAGCCGCCGCGCTGTACAAGTCCGCCGGCTGCGACGGCCTGATCGCGGTCGGTGGTGGCTCAGCCATTGATTGCGCCAAAGGCGTGGCGATTGCCGCAACCCATGAAGGCCCGCTCACGACCTACGCCACCATTGAAGGCGGTTCACTGAAAATCACGGACCGCGCGGCCCCGCTGATTGCCGTACCCACCACCAGCGGCACCGGCAGCGAAGTCGCCCGCGGGGCCATCATTATTGTGGATGACCACCGCAAGCTTGGGTTTCATTCCTGGCATCTGGTGCCGAAAACGGCGATTTGCGATCCGGAGCTCACATTGGGCCTGCCGGCCAAACTGACAGCGGCCACCGGCATGGACGCGATTGCGCATTGCATGGAGACCTTCATGTCAGCCGCCTTCAACCCGCCGGCCGACGGCATCGCGCTGGACGGCCTGGAACGCGGCTGGGCCCATATCGAACGGGCCACGCGCGATGGCAGTGACCGGGACGCCCGCTTCAACCTGATGAGCGCCTCCATGCAAGGGGCCATGGCGTTCCAGAAAGGACTGGGCTGCGTGCATTCGCTGAGCCACAGCCTGGGCGGAGTCGACCCGCGCCTGCACCACGGCACGCTGAATGCCATGTTTCTGCCTGTGGTCGTCGACTTCAATGCGGCCGCCGAATCCGTGCAGAAGGACCGGCGCCTCGACCGCATGGCGCGTGCCATGGGCTTTGCTTCGGGCACCGACATTCCGGATGCCATCCGCGAGATGAACGCACGGCTGGGGTTGCCTGACGGCCTCGCAGCAATGGGCGTGCAGCCGCAAAGTTTCGGCAGGATCATCGACGGCGCGCTGGCTGACCATTGCCATAAGACCAATCCACGCATCGCCGACATGAATGATTACCGCCTCATGCTCGAAAAATCGATGTAGCGCAGGGTTGGGGGGAAAATACGTTCTGCCCAGCTTCCAAGGTTTGCTTGAATTGCCAATTTCAAAATTTCTGCGTTTTTTGACAGTCGGCCTGCTCAATACCGGTTTCGGTTACGGACTGTTCGCAATTCTGAGCTTGCTTGGCATGCCATATCCCGTAGCGATCGGACTGGCGACCGTTGCCGGGATCGCGTTTAACTTTCAGACCACCGGTCGACTCGTATTCGACGGCGCACCCCGCAGCAGGCTCATGCGTTTTGTCGCGGTTTATGTCCTGATTTACGGGCTTAATGTGGGCGGGGTTGCACTTTTGCTGGCGGCAGGTCTCAATCTTTATGCCGCCAACGCGATAGTCCTGCTCCCGCTTGCATTGATCGCCTATAAGATGCAACAGAAATTCGTCTTCGCCATGCCATGAAAAAAATCACAGTAGTCACCCCTTGCTATAACGAAGAGGACAACGTCGAAGAGGTCTATGCGCAAACTCGCGCGGTGTTTGGTGAAATCGAGGGCGTCAGTTACGAACACCTGTTTATCGATAACTGTTCGACTGATCGTACCGAAGCGCTGCTACGCAAACTGGCAGCCGCCGACCCGAAGGTCAAGGTCATCCTGAACGCGCGCAATTTCGGCCATATCCGCTCACCCTACTATGGACTGCTGCAGGCGACTGGCGACGCTGCGATCCTGCTGGTGGCAGACCTGCAAGATCCGCCGGCACTTATGAAAGATTTTGTCGCGCACTGGCTTGACGGCGAAAAAATCGTTGTCGGCGTGAAACCAAGCTCCGAAGAGTCCTCGCTGATGTTCTCGCTGCGCCGCCTTTATTACCGTACCGTCACAAAGATCGCCGACGTCAAGCTGATCCAGAATTTCACGGGCTTCGGCCTGTACGACCACAAGGTACTGGAGGTCCTGCGACGCATCGACGATCCATATCCTTATTTGCGCGGCCTTGTTTCCGAGGTTGGTTACGAGGCGGTGCAAATCCCCTATAACCAGCCGCGGCGCCTGCGGGGCATTACCAAAAACAACTTCTATACGCTCTACGATATTGCGATGCTCGGCATCACCTCTCACTCGCGCGTGCCGTTACGGCTCGCAACGATGATCGGTTTTGCTCTGTCGGGCTTGAGCTTGCTGGTCTCCCTCGTCTATCTGTTACTCAAACTGCTGTTCTGGAACCAGTTTTCGATGGGCACGGCACCGGTACTGATAGGCGTGTTCTTTTTCGCATCGGTACAGCTGTTTTTTATAGGCCTGCTCGGAGAATATGTCGGCGCGATCCTGACCCATGTCATGAAACGTCCGCTCGTCGTCGAACGTGAACGCATTAATTTCGATGATTAAGGCGGCCGAGGCTGGCCGCGCCGGACCGACAACCCCATTCGGTAGCGTAATTTTCTGGACCGTGTTCGCGCTGCTGCTCGGACCTGCACCAATCTGGCTGTCGTCGACTGAAATGTGGGATGGTGTCATCGGCGCCCACGCTCTGGCCAATCACGACTGGGCCACGCTCAGAAGCTGGCTGCTCGACAGCAACTGGTACCTGACCTACGGCCTCTTTTACCTCGCCGATGCGCTTCAGCCATTGCTGCCACCCTGGATATTTTTCAAGCTCTGGATCATCTTGATGGCGCTCGGTATCGCCTGGGAAGTACGCCGCCTTGGGGAGGACGTCTTTAACATTGAACCGGCGGTTGCCGCATGGTTGCCTGCCGTCGTATTGAGCTTCCCGCTCTGGTATGTTTTCTTCAGCTACACGCCAATGCTCGGCCATATCACCTGCGTGTTTCTGGCATTGGCGGGCTACCGTTTGTTCCACGCGCCCGGACGCATGCAAGCCAGTCTCGGGCTGCTGCTGGTGCTGCTGTCGTTCCAGCTCGCATCGAACTGTGCTTTTTTGATCGCGCTGGAATCCGGTCGCTGGCTGTTTGCCCGTGACAGATCCCGCTGGAACTATGTCCGCTCGGTGATTCTGGTGTTCGCTGCGATTGCCGCGTTTGCCGCTACGCGGGTGATCTGGCGGCCAGTCGGCGCGTACATCGCTTACAACCAGTTTCTCGATCCCCTCGCATTGAGCAGCATGCTGAGTTACCTCAAATATCTGGCACTGTTCGCAACCTGGTTCCTGCTGCTACTGCCTTTGTTGCCCGGCCTCGTGGCGAGCTGGCATCGCCGGGCTGCCGGCGAGAAGTCGTTCGGTACCGCGCTGCGAGCCGGTTGGCGGCCGATGGCGCTACTGGGATTGCTCGCGCTGGCGGCCATGGCCCCCTATGTGGTGGTCGGGCTCGGCTCCCCGTTGTTTGTCGTTCATTTGCCGTCGCCGACTTCCGTCTCCGCGGTGCTCGCGACGGCCTCAAGCCAGGCGCCGTTGAGCTTTTGGTACGGCGAATGGGGTGCGCGGCATCTATTGCTACCGATGGTTGTCATTGCGCTGTTTGCGGGCTGCTGCGTCGCACTGGTCCAACGCGCGACGGTGCGGGGTGCGACACTGCGCGGCGCCCTGGTACTGATGATCGCAGTGAACCTCCTGATCGGCATGGCTGGCCACTGGAAAAAACTTGAACGAATCGCGCAGGAGCACGGCATCGTCAAAGCGTTGGCGGCGCGGCCGGCGCCGCCCGGCGGTGAGGTTGACCTGATTGTCGATGCGCATGCCGGTTACCTCGGCCGGGTCTATGAGGCGAACGACCTGCTGTTGCGAGCCTACGGCGAAACACGCTGGTCGGCACACCTGCTGCCCGAGGTTCCGGCCATACAAGCCTGGAGCGAAAAAACACGCCGCGAGCTGGCCGAACAAGCGCCAGCCTCGCGAGCCGCAAGCGACCGGCTCAATCTCATGGTCGGCTACGACTGGAATCGGCATTGCCGCAGCACGGTGCGGCTTCAGTTGGCGGATCTTGGTGTCTGGGATGTGTTGTGGCGAGCCGAACACCAGCGTGCGACATTGCCGGCAGCGACCGTCAGAGCCGTGTCGAGCGACTGCCCGGACGCCGGCTCCGCCTGGCGCTGAGCTCCCGCTGGGGGTGCGCCAGGTCGCACCCGCCCACCATGTCTCTATCTGCCACATCGGACCCATCCGATGTATGCGCCACCCCATCAGTTCAGAAGCATCGCGAAGTGCGGGCAATGATGAGGTCCCACCGCTCTCGTAGCGCCGGGAATGCGGTGGACGCCGGGCTGAAGTTGCCTTCGCGCAGCATCACTCGCAATTCGGGCCAGATCAGTAGCTAGCAGCCAGGCTGCGTTCTGGCCGAAGAATCAGTCGCAAAATCATTTAATTACTTTTTATAACCATAAATGTCATTGTTGACAAGAGACTATTTACTTATTTTTTATAACTAAAACCCCATTAACCTCATGCAGTGATTAGCGATTTCACGCGGTGTTTGCTGTCCGCAAACAACAGTGCATGGGACCTGTAGGGCTGCGTCGAATCGATAAGCACGCTTATATCAACAACATTAGGAGACCTGATGAAGACCAAACTATTTGCACTTTCCGTGCTGTCCGCTGCCAGTTGCGCCGCTCAGGCCCAAAGCTCCGTCACGCTGTATGGCGTGGTTGATACCTATTTGGAAGTCGCGTCTGCCGGCAACGGCAATGTGACACGCGTCTCCAGCGGGGGTGCCATGGGTTCACGTTTCGGGTTTCGCGGTACGGAAGACCTCGGCGGCGGCCTGAAGGCGAATTTCGTGCTGGAGGCCGGCTTTTTAACAGACACAGGCACTGGCACAGGTACTGCGACCATCCCCACCAGCACTGTGCCGACTGGGGCTAGTTACATGTTTCAGCGCCTGGCGACCGTGGGCTTGAGTGGTGACTTCGGCGCCGTCAACATCGGCCGCCAGTACACGCCGCATTTTGGAACCATGGCGGCTTTTGACCCTGCCGGATTCACGATGTCCGGCGCCCTGAACTATTACGCGGGGCCGGGCGTAGGCATCAACGGTGGCTCGCTCTCTGACGCCACCACCCGCCGGGACAACTCCATCCAGTACACAACGCCGACCTGGAGCGGTTTCAAGGCCAATGTGTTTTATGCTTTCGGCGAATCGACCGGCGCGGGCGGCCAACCCAAGTCCACCGGCAACGTGCTCAACATCGCAGCCGGCTACAGCAGCAGCACGCTTGCGGCGCAAGTCAGCTACCTGACGGAAAAAACCATCTACATAGTCGGCAATACCGATAAATACACTGACGTCGCCGTCTCCTACGATTTCGGGTTCATCAAGCCGTCTGCCATCTTTGTACGTCGTCGCGGCGACACGACTGGTGCGCCCGCGCTCGACGCTTACCAGATCGGCGCCTCGGCACCTGTCGGCGTAGGCAAGCTGATCGCCACCTACGGCCAGCTCAAAAACAAGACCACGGCGAATTCGGATTCCAAGGCCATAGGTCTGCGCTACGACTATCCGCTGTCCAAGCGAACCACGATCTACGGCGGCGCGACCAGGATCAGCAACCAGGCCAACGCAGGCTACACCATCAGCGGCGGCGGTGGCAGTTCGGCTGGCCTGGCGCTCTCGGCGGTCGGCCAAAGCCCGAAGTCGCTGTACGCGGGTATTGCACACGTGTTTTGAGGCTTCCGCTCCAGGCTGAGGTGCCTGGCAGCGATCTGGAATCGCCGTATGACGTGCCACGTCATGCGGCTTTTTTATGAGCGCCTCGCCGGGGGAACACCGCATCCAGGCGCGCATTCCGGCCGGTTCATGGCCGGTTCATAAATGATGAACCAGCTTCATGTCCGGATGTTCCAGCCACCGGGCATATTCCTCCGCAAGCTGCCCGGCTTTCGATGTGGCCTGCGACCATGCGCGTATGCGTGCCTGGATATCGGGGCCGTAGCGCATGAAGTCTGCGCGGTCCGGAAGCTTGCCGCCGGGCAAGGTTTTGATCCACTCCGGGTTGGGGGCGAGCAACACCATGTTGTCCAGAAAATGTGTGGCTCCGTGCCGCCACTTCAGGCCCTTGTCGAGCCAGCCAGGCACCACGGCCCTCTGGAAATGCGGGTACAGCACCAATCCCGGCGATGACCCCGCCTCCCCTGCCGTGCCCCCGCGGTGATAGTTCAGGTGCAGGTGGTAGTCGGTGATGCCGCCGTCCCAGTAGGCGCCGGGCGGCGCGCCGGGGATGTTGTGCACGGAGCGCAGCACAAAAGGGATGGAGCAGCTGGCCTGAAGTGCCGGCTGAAAATTGGCTTCGTCCATCGGCACCTGGCGGGTCCGGTAGTCGGCAGTTGAAAACGGCAGGGAGGCGTTCTGCGTGGAAAACACGACGCGCTCCAGCCATGCGCCCATGGCCTTGCGGTGCAGGCTGTTGGTGAGGAACGCGCCAAAGTAGCCCAGCGGCGTGGCCACCTTGTGCTCACGGCCCAGCATGTGGCGGCCACGCGAGGTGACGATGTGCAGCCGATAGCGGGGATGGCCAATCACTTCCTTCACCCTGCCCCCGTAGAAAACCTTCAGGCTCTGGCCGAACTGCTCACTGACGGCGTCGGCGGTCGGGCGCTTCTGCCCGGGCTTGAGTTCGTAATGCTGGTGGATGTAATCGGTTTCGAGGCGCTGGAATGCGGCCTCAGGGTTGTCCAGGCAGGCCGTGGCCATGCGCCATGCGCCTATGGACGCGCCGACCAGGTCCACCGGATGGCTGCTTTGCGCCAGCCAGTCACCAAAGATAAAGCGGTCCAGTGCGCCAAGGATCAAGCCCTTGGGCCCGCCCGCCGCCCCGGGTACGACGGCAATGTCTGCTGGCCTGAGGCCGTTTTGCTCGATATGCCGGCGTGCCTTGGGACCGGCGTAAATGCGGAGGGCTTGCATGGGGGTAGATGGTTGCTATTATTTTGATAGCTGGTTGCGCCCGCCAGTCAAGCGCCAGGGCCTGATTTAACCTTAAAAACGGGTCAATTCATGTCTTTCTGGCGACCTGGCGGCGTGCGCATTGTTATTTCTTCAGTGCCGCCAGCTTGCTGAAGGCCGACTCCATGGCGGTCGCGGCGGCCGGTTGTGGCGCGCCTGGGCGGCTTCCATAGTTGCCGCCGCGGTTTTGCCCGCCCGGCGGGCGCGCGCTTTCAAAGCGGTTGTCACGCGGGCCGTCGCGGCGGGCCGGTGCGGCGTCGAGTTTCATGGTGAGGCCAATGCGCTTGCGCGCCACATCGACCTCGGTCACGCGTACTTTGACGATGTCGCCGGTTTTTACGACCTCACGCGCGTCGTTCACGAACTTGTTGGAAAGCTGGCTCACGTGGACCAGGCCGTCCTGGTGTACACCGATGTCAATGAAGGCGCCGAAGGCGGCCACGTTGCTGACCGTACCTTCCAGCGTCATGCCTTCCTTCAAATCCTTGATGTCTTCCACGCCGTCGTTGAAGCGGGCCACCTTGAAGTCGGGGCGCGGGTCGCGGCCGGGTTTTTCCAGTTCGGCAATGATGTCCTTGACGGTGATCACGCCGAACTGTTCATTCGCAAACAGCTCGGGCTTCAGGGTCTTGAGCATCTCGGCCCGGCCCATCAGCTCGGCCACCGGCTTGCCGGTGTGGGCCATGATCTTTTCAACCACCGGGTAGGTTTCGGGGTGCACCCCTGTCATGTCCAGCGGGTTGCTGCTGCTGCGCAGGCGCAGGAAACCCGCGCTCTGCTCAAAAGTCTTGGCGCCCAGGCCGGTCACCTTGAGCAAGTCGGCGCGCGAGGCGAAGGCACCGTTGGCATCACGCCAGCGCACGACCGACTTGGCCACCGTTTGCGACAGGCCCGACACGCGCGCCAGCAGCGGCACGCTGGCGGTGTTCAGGTCCACGCCCACGCTGTTCACGCAGTCTTCGACCACGGTGTCGAGGCTGCGCGCCAGGTCGCTCTGGTTCACGTCGTGCTGGTACTGGCCAACGCCGATCGATTTCGGGTCGATCTTGACCAGCTCGGCCAACGGGTCTTGCAGGCGTCGCGCAATACTGGCCGCGCCGCGCAGGCTCACATCCACGTCGGGCATTTCCTGGCTGGCGAATTCACTGGCGGAGTAGATGGAGGCACCCGCCTCACTGACCACGACTTTTTCAATGGCCTGTTCCACCTTGGCCATTCCCTTGATCAGGTCGGCGGCGAGTTTGTCGGTTTCGCGGCTGGCGGTGCCGTTGCCGATGGCGATCAGGTTGACGCCATGCTTTTCGCAGAGCCTGGCCAGCGTGTGCAGGGAGCCATCCCAGTCCTTGCGCGGTTCATGCGGATAGACGGTAGAGGTCTCCACCAGCTTGCCGGTGGCATCGACCACGGCCACCTTCACGCCGGTGCGAATACCCGGGTCCAGGCCCATCACCACACGCGGGCCGGCGGGCGCTGCCAGCAGCAGGTCGCGCAGGTTGTCGGCAAAGACCTTGATGGCGACCTTCTCGGCCTCTTCGCGCAAACGGGTAAAGAGGTCGCGCTCGAGCGAGAGGCTGAGCTTGACGCGCCAGGTCCAGGCCACGGCCTTGCGGATCAAATCATCCGCTGGTCGCGCCTTGTGGCTCCAGCCCAGGTGCAGCGCGATCTTGCCTTCGGCAATGCTGGGCTTGCCGGGCTCGGCCTGCTCAGGCAGTACCAGCTTGGCATCCAGGATCTCAAGCCCGCGGCCGCGAAAGACTGCCAGCGCACGGTGCGAAGGCACGCGGCCAATCGGCTCGCCGTAGTCGAAGTAGTCTCGGAATTTGCTGTTGTCGGCGTTGTTCTCGTCTTTGCCGGTCACCAGCTTGGAGCTGAACAGCCCCTCGCTCCAGAGCCAGTTGCGCAGCGACTGCACCAGGCCGGCATCTTCGGCCCAGCGTTCGCTGAGGATGTCGCGCACGCCGTCGAGCACGGCTTGCACGGTGGTGAAGTCGTCACCGCTTTCGTTCTTTTCGGCCTTCACAAAGGCCGCGGCTTCGTCGGCAGGTACCAGCGACGGGTCGGCAAACAGCTTGTCGGCCAGCGGCTCGATGCCGGCTTCACGCGCAATCTGACCCTTGGTGCGGCGCCTGGGCTTGAAGGGCAGGTAAAGATCTTCGAGGTCCTGCTTGGTGGCGGCAAACTCTATGGCTGCACGCAACTCGGGCGTGAGCTTGCCCTGCTCTTCAATGCTTTTGAGCACGGCTTCGCGTCGCTCTTCCAGCTCGCGCAGGTACCCCAGCCGGTATTCCAGCTCGCGCAACTGGATGTCGTCCAGCCCGCCGGTGGCTTCCTTGCGGTAGCGCGCGATGAAGGGAACCGTGGCGCCGCCGTCAAGCAGCTCGACGGCTGCCTTGATCTGGTGTTCCTGGACTTTAATTTCTGCCGCGATCTGGCGGATGATTTTCTGCATATTGAAAGAGATGTTCGAAAAAGCTCGGAAAAAGAAGCAAAAGAAGGTCGATAAAGGGGCAAATGCCCGCCCGGCGATGCAGCCTGCCCTGGCAGAGAGCCGTTATCGGTGCGCCGAGTACAAACTGACGCCAAGGGTCGGCATTGTCCCACAGCACCAGCGCTGTTTTGCTTCTGATAATGGCCCTTGGCTTAAAGCAATTTCTTACATTTTCAGGGGAGACACACATGCGGACTCGCACGATTTTTTTGGTGGTGGCCATGCTGCTGCTGGCGGGCTTTGTGGCCCTCAATGTCGATGAATTCAGCCGTGTGAGCATGCTCAGCCTGGGCTTTACCACCGTGGAGGTGTCGCTGGGCTTCGTGATGCTGCTCTTGCTGGTGGTTGCCACGGTGGTGTTTCTGGCCTCCACGCTCTACATGCAAAGCACCAACTTGCTGGAAACCCGGCGCTACGCACGCGAGCTGAACACGCAGCGTGAGCTGGCTGACAAGGCCGAGGCCTCGCGTTTTACCGAACTGCGGAGCTACCTGGAGGTGCAGGCCCTGGCCGCACAGCACCGGGAAGCCGCCGCCGCCACTGTGCTGGCCGAACGCTTCTCGCAGCAGCAACAGGCATTGCTGGCGCGGCTGGAGCAGTCGGACAACACCATGGCCGCCCACATGGGCCAGCTCCAGGACAGGCTTGAGCGGCATGGCGGCATTCCGCACCTGGAAAAAGACTCGGAGACCATGCCGCTGGTTTAAGTGCCTGAATACCGGTTGTGCCGCGTCTTTGTTAACCAAGCCCGGCAGGTGTAAGAACCGGCGAAGTCCATCGACCAATGGGGGTCTGCAAATCCACGGAGACCCTCATGCTGCACACCGCGCCCCCACGGCCTTCCCGCCGCAACACCCCGCTGATCATCGCAATCGTCCTGATGGCATCGACGTCCAGCGCGTTGTCCGCACAAAACGCTTGTGCCATCAGCTCAGGGCCGACCATCACGCCGGTTGTTGAGCTGTATACCTCTGAGGGCTGCAGCTCCTGCCCGCCCGCTGACAAATGGGCATCGTCGCTGAAAGGCAGTGGGGCCGTGGTGCAAGCCTTTCATGTCGGCTACTGGGACTACATCGGCTGGGTTGACCGTTTTGCCGCGCCCGCCTACACCAGCCGGCAACGCGAAATAGCGTCCAGGAGCAATCTGCGCAGCATCTATACACCGCAGGCCGTACTCAACGGCAAAGACTGGCCTCGCTGGGGTGGCAGGCCTGCCGACAGCAAGGAACCCGCGCGCGCCAGCATCGTACTCAGGCAACTCGGGCCGGGCCAGTTTGAAGCCAGTGTCACCCCGGTGCCCGCACCGCAGGTGTCACCGTCCTGGTCAGCCTACTGGACCGTCACCGAGCATGGGCACAATTCCAGGGTGAAAGCCGGCGAAAACGCCGGCGAAGTTCTCCAACACGACTTCGTGGTGCGCCAGTACACCCAGGCAGGGGAATACAAAAGCAGTGGAACCGGGCCGCAAAAACTGGCCTTTCGCAGCATAGCCGCGACCCAGGGCCATGAGCGCCAGGTGAATCTCGTGGTGTTCGACCCTCAAACCGGCAAGACCCTGCAGGCCGTCAGCCTTCAATGTGCCGCGTAAAGCACGGCCACTGAAGGACTACCGCCTGGCGCACCGTATAGGCGGGGCAACGCGAGGCCTCGGGCTTGCCGCACAATGGCGCCATGGATTCCCCGCAATCACCGCCCTGCGCTCCTTCGCTGGCCTTGCGGCCGCCCGGGGCCGCCGACTATGCGGCGCTGGCCACCTGGGTCCAGGACGCCAGCACCTGTCTGCGCTGGGCCGGCCCCAAGCTGAAGTTTCCGTTTGAGCCCGAGCGACTCCCGGTACTGCTGGCTGAACCCGGCGCCTTCAGCTTTGTCATAAGCCGGGGGCCGGCAGAGGCGCTGGGCTTTGGGCAGTTCTGGGTGCGTGAGGCAGGTGTTGCCCATCTGGCCCGCATCATCCTGGCGCCCCACGCGCGCGGCCAGGGCCTGGGTTCAATGTTGTGCAGGCTGCTAATGGCCCAGGCGGCTCGTAACACCGGTGCCACAGCTTTCACACTACGCGTGTACCGTGACAACCACCCTGCGCTGACCGTCTACGAAGGCCTCGGCTTTGCAGTGGTGCCTGAGCTTTCGAACGACAGCATTTTTTCCATGCGCAGGGAAGCGCTGAACGGCATGCAGGCGATACAGGCCGAGGGGCGTCCATAGTGCCCTTCGATAAACTGTGGGTCCGTGCTGTTGCGGCCACGTCCCTGCATTCTTTTTTCTTTTCGATCGATGCTTTCACTTTTTCTTAAATGCCTGCTGGGTGCGCTTGCCGTGCTGGTTATTGCCCTTCTTTCCCGGTCGCGCAGCTTTTTCATCGCCGGGCTGGTGCCGCTGTTTCCCACCTTTGCATTGATTGCGCACTACATCGTGGGCAGCGAACGCTCCGCGGCTGACCTTCGTACCACGGCACTGTTTGGCCTGTGGTCGCTCATCCCCTATGCGGTTTATCTGCTGGTGGTGTATTGGCTCAGCGTGCGCGCGACACTGCCCGTCACGCTCGCCTGCGCCACACTGGCCTGGGTGCTTGCAGCGGGTGTGCTGCTGCTCGGCTGGAGCCGTGCCTACCCTTCGGCGCTTTAAGGAAAACAGATATGGGCAAATTCAAAAAAGTGCTGCGGGTCGTTTTGCTTGCGCCTGTCGCGCTGTTTTTGCTGTTTGAAGAATGGGGCTGGGAGCCGCTGGCCGCCGGCTTTGCAGCACTGGGGCGCCTGCCCTGGTGGGGGCGGCTGGAGCGCTGGATCATCCGCTTGCCGCCCTGGGCTGCCCTGCTCGCCTTCAGCGTGCCGGTGCTGGCGCTGATACCGGTGAAGCTGCTGGCGCTTTACCTGTTCGGCCTGGGGCATGTGACTGTCGGCCTGGCGCTGATACTGGCGGCCAAACTCACCGGAACCGCGCTGGCCGCACGCCTCTTTCAGCTGACCCAGCCTGCACTCATGCAAATGCCGTGGTTCGCGCGGCTCTACACCCCCTGGAAAGCCTGGAAGGACAAAATCATGGCCCAGGCCAGGGCGTCGTTGCCATGGCGCATGGCCCGTCGTTTCAAGATGCGGGTCAAGCTGGCAGCTGCGCGGCTCCTGGCCGCGCTGAAAGCCGTATTGTCATGAGCACCAGGCTCACTGAATTCAACCGCCGCCCTTGACCATGTTCGACTTCATCAAGCCACCTTTGTACATTCGCCTGTCGCCTTACCGGCTGACGGTGCGCAATGTGAAAACGGGCGCTTTCATTTCCGAAGTGCCCGAAATTGCGATTTCCCGCAGCCCCAAGCCCAAAGTGCTGGGTGCGGGCAATGACGCTGCCCTGCATAAATCGAGCAAGTCGGCACAGGTCATCAATCCTTTCAGCCACCCGCGCTCCATGGTGTCCGACTTCACCCACGGTGAGCAGGTACTGAAGGCATTCGTCCGGAAACTTCAGGCCAGCCACGTGCTGGCTCCCGCGCCCCGCATGGTGTTCCATCCTCTAGGGGAGCCCGCGGGTGGTTTCACCCAGGTGGAAATACGGGCCCTCCATGAGATGGCCCTGGGGGCCGGCGCTTCAGAAGTCACCATGTGGCAGGGCCCGGAATTGACAGACGAGCAGGTGCTGTCGCGCAGCTACCCTTCCGCGGGACAGGTACTGGAATGACAGCCACCGCCGGCACGGGCATCAGTGACCTGCGCACGCTCACCCGGCAATTCCCCCACCAAGGGCGGCTTGAGCAGATTTTGCTGAGGCCCGCCCGCCGCAGCCCGGTGCTCCGCGTGGCAACTGTGACGGCGCTGGCCGGCCGTGGGCTGGAAGGCGACCGGAGCGCTGCGGCGCCCGCCATTCGCCCGGAAAGCAGCAAGCGCCAGGTCACCCTGATCCAGGCCGAGCACCTGCCTGTGCTGGCGGCGCTGATGCGGCTTGGCACGGTGGATACCGCGAGCCTTAGGCGCAACCTGGTGGTGTCGGGCCTGAACCTGCTGGCTGCGAAATCGCTCTTCAGGGACCAACCCATGGCGCTGCGCATCGGCGATGTGGTGCTGGAAATCACCGGCCCGTGCGAACCCTGTTCGCGCATGGAGGAAGTGCTGGGCCCGGGCGGCTACAACGCCATGCGCGGCCACGGCGGGCTGACGGCGCGTGTGTTGCAGGGCGGTTTACTGCGCGTGGGGGATGCTGTTGCCTGTGAACCCGCCGAACCCGATCAGGAGCCCCAGACCCAGCCGCTATTGATTTAATAGCTGCTTGCGCACGTCCAGTAAGGTCTGCGGGCATTTTTGGCATTATTCGAGGCCTCGAATCCCGCCGCCCAACCGCGCACCAGCACGGGTATTTCGCTTCCCTCATACTTGCTCCTCATCCACTTCTTGGCGCAGCGGCTTTCCATGAACAAAACTTCGGTCGACAAGCAAAAAATCAAATTCCTGTTGCTCGAGGGCATTCACCCCTCCGCAGTGGAAGTTCTCAAGGCGGCAGGCTACTCGCAGATCGAAAGCCTGGCCGGCGCGCTGCCCGATGACGAACTCAAGGCAAAAATCGCCGACGCGCATTTTGTCGGCATCCGTTCCCGCACCCAGCTCACTGCCGATGTGTTTGCCCAGGCCGGCAAGCTGGCGGCGGTCGGCTGCTTTTGCATCGGCACCAACCAGGTCGACCTGAACGCCGCCCGCGAACGCGGCATTGCGGTGTTCAACGCGCCTTTTTCCAACACCCGCTCCGTGGCTGAGCTGGTACTGGCCGAGGCCATTTTGCTGCTGCGCGGCGTGCCCGAGAAAAGCGCCGTGGCGCACCGCGGCGGCTGGCTCAAGTCGGCCGAAAACGCTTACGAAATCCGCGGCAAAACGCTGGGCATCGTGGGCTACGGCTCCATCGGAACGCAGCTGTCAGTGCTGGCCGAAGCGCTGGGCATGCAGGTCGTGTTTTTTGACGTGGTGACCAAGCTGCCGCTGGGTAACGCCCGGCAGGTGGCTCAACTCAAGGATCTGTTGGCCCAGTCCGACGTGGTGAGCCTGCACGTGCCCGAAACCCAGGCCACGCAATGGATGATGGGCGCGGCCGAGATTGCCGCGATGAAGCCCGGCAGCGTGCTGATCAATGCCTCACGCGGCACGGTGGTGGAGATCGAACCGCTGGCCGAGGCGCTGAAGCAGAAAAAGCTGCTGGGTGCGGCGATCGACGTGTTTCCGGTGGAGCCGCGCAGCAACAAGGACATTTTTGAATCACCCCTGCGCGGCCTCGACAACGTGATCTTGACGCCGCACGTGGGCGGCTCGACCATGGAAGCGCAGGAAAACATCGGCATCGAGGTGGCCGAAAAGCTGGTGAAGTACAGCGACAACGGCACCTCGACGTCTTCCGTCAACTTTCCTGAAGTGGCGCTGCCGGCCCACCCAGGCAAGCACCGCCTGCTGCACATTCACCGCAACGTGCCGGGCGTGCTGTCGGAAATCAACAAGGTGTTTGCGGCCAACGGCATCAACATCGCGTCGCAGTACCTGCAGACCAACGAGGCAGTGGGTTACGTGGTGATCGACATCGACGCAGCGCACTCCGATATCGCGCTGGCCAAGCTGGCAGAGGTGCCGGGAACCATCCGCAGCCGGGTTCTGTTTTGAACCGGGCCTGAGCCACGGCGCGCAACCGCTATCAAATATATAGCTGGTTGCGCCCGTCTCTATTGCGTTTCAGCCACTTTTTTCGAGGAAAAGACCAGATTACTGCGCTGCCGGCGGCTGTAAACCCAGCAAGGTGGCCAGAGCCGCCGTTGGCAATGAACCTTCATGTGACACCGTGGCGCCGGTCTGCGCGTGGGTTCCGACGATGGTGGGGATCGAAGCGAAACCCAGTCTGGTCATCAGCTCGGTGTTTTTGGCGACGGCTTCTTTTTGCGCGTCGATATTGCTGGCCGCACTGATGCCGCCGCGCCGGGCCTGCAGCGACGTTTCATGCGCGTCCATGGCAGCCACCGGGTCGCCGGCCGCCAGCAGGGTTGCCCCCTGGGCCGTACTGGCGGCGTTGAGCATGCCAACCGGGATCCAGACAAACCTGGCCTGGGACTTCAGCGGTTTTGCCGCTTCCCACAGGGCGCCGCAGTGCGGGCAT
Source organism: Polaromonas sp. P3_A5 (assembly GCF_056403055.1). Taxonomy (NCBI): domain Bacteria; kingdom Pseudomonadati; phylum Pseudomonadota; class Betaproteobacteria; order Burkholderiales; family Comamonadaceae; genus Polaromonas; species Polaromonas sp. P3_A5. The sequence continues at coordinate 2,155,425 of NZ_JBFUGF010000001.1, read as the reverse complement.
TGCGCATCAAAAAACACATACACCGTGCGCTTGCTCATTAAAGCGCCGGCCGAAAAGCCTTTGGCGCCGGCTTCGATGGCAGCCACGGATACCGGTTCGGCGGCAGCCTTTGCCGACGGGCTGCCGGGCGCGGTGCCCGGCGCATCGTTACAGCCGGCAAGCAGCAAGCCGGCCGCGACAACGGCAGCCAGGGAAAGGCGGTTCAGGAATTTGGACATCATCAAAAGCGTTGAATGAAGGAGCGGCAAGGATAGCGCAGCGGCGCTATTTCGACAGCCTGTCGGCCAATTCCCCGGCCAGCATGAAGAACTCCGGCGCGCGCTGCACCGACACGTGGGTGGCGTTCATCGCATACGTGACCCGGGTTTTGACGCCGCGCGCCTGTAGCGCCCTGACATAGGCCTCGCTGAACTGGGGCAAGGTGTTCTCGTCCTTGTTGCCCGCCACCACGCTGATCTGCGTATCCGGGTTGATTTTTTCCGCTTCGGCCAGCGGTGAAAGGCTGCGGCTCCAGGCACCGGACTTGCCCGCAGAGCTGTTGCGCCATTGCCGCCATGCCGGCACATCGCAGGGGCAGGCGGCCAGCAAATAGGCATCAGCGCTGCCCGGAAAACGGCTGGCCAGCAAGGCCGCCATGGCCGCGCCGCCCGAATGGCCGACCAAGAGGATTTTTTTGCCGGGGTTGAGGCTGCGCAGGCTGCCCAGCGCGGCAGCAATGATTTCGGCGTTGCGGGGTGTGTAGTCGTCGTCCCCGGGGCCGGACTCGCCGTCCGATACGCCCAGATCGCTGCGGTAGCCGGGCCGCTGCATCGCCACGGTGACGGCCTGGAGCTTTTCGGCAAGCAAGGCTGCTGTGCCGCTGTCCGCTTTCAACTCCGTGCGCCCGCCATTGTCGCCGTGCAGAAAGACGACCAGTACCTTGGGCGTGATGCGGGACGTCTGGCCAGGCGCCAGCTTGCGGATGACAAGGCATTGCCGGGCGTCCCCTGCCCGTTCAATGCCGTCGGCAAGTTTTCCGTCGGGGCACTTCACCGGTTGTGCCAACGCGCCTGCCCCCGCCAGCCCAAGCAGCAGGCCGGCCCAAGCAAGGCAGCCGCGGCGCATCAGGCTCCGCGCAACGCGGCTTTCAGTTGCTGGCCAATTTCGGGCTTGTCGGCAAACGGATCCGTCGGGTTGCGTGCCTGCAGCACGTCTTCAAGCCGTGTCTGCACGGAGTTGATGGCTTTGGGGTGGCTGTAGATATAGAACCGGTTGGCTGCAATGGCGTCAAACACCAGTTTCGCCACATCGGCGGCGCTCACCTTGCCGGAGCCGACCGCCTTGCCTGTCATGGCCTGCTGGATCATCTGGCTCCTGGTGGGCTTTTCCGCGCCGAGTTCAGCCGGCCGGTTGCGGTGGCTCATGCCGATGCCGGTGGCCACAAAAAACGGGCACAGCACCGAGGCGCCAACCTGATCGGTCACAAGGCCCAGGTCCTGGTACAGGGTTTCGCTGAGCGCCACCACGGCATGTTTGCTCACGTTGTAGACGCCCATGTTCGGCGGGTTCAGCAGCCCGGCCATGCTGGCGGTGTTGACGATGTGGCCTTGCCAGGATGGGTCTTTGGCGGCTGCTTCCAGCATCATCGGCGTGAAGATGCGTACGCCGTGGACCACGCCCATGACGTTGACGCCCAGCACCCATTCCCAGTCTTTGACGCTGTTTTCCCAGATCAGGCCGCCCGATCCGACGCCGGCGTTGTTGAAGACGAAATGCGGCGCGCCGAAGCGCTCGAACACGGCCTTGCCCATGGCCTCCATCTGCGCGGCGCTGGAGACGTCAAGTTTGAAGGACAGCACCTGGGCGCCGGCGGCCTTCATCTCCTCGGTGGCCTTGTCCAACGCGTCCTGCTGCACGTCGACCAGCACCAGGTTCATGCCCAGTTTGGCGCCCAGGCGCGCGCATTCCAGGCCGAAGCCCGAGCCCGCGCCGGTCAGCACTGCGGTTTTACCTTTGAAGTCCGTGATCATTTTGGGGAGTCCTTGATGGCTGGAATGGGAAAATTGTCCGTGAGGCAAGGCGTCTCAGCTGTCACTCTGGGAACTTGAGGCAACTGTTCAGGCAATCCGCAACATCTCGATGTGCGGTATGCCGTCCTCGATGTAGGGCTGGCCGGTATTGGAAAAACCGTGCTGCAGGTAGAACTGCTCAAGCCGTGCCTGTGCGCCTATGCGAATGGGTTGCGGGCCCCAGTGCTGCTGTAAACGGCCAACGGCCTCTTTCATCAGCACATGGCCAACGCCGCCGCCGCGTGCCGAGGCATGCGTGACCACGCGGCCTATGCTGGCCTCCGCAAACTTCACGCCCGCGGCAAAGCAGCGCGCATAGGCCACCAGCCGCCCTTCGCTTGTGCCCAGCAAATGCATGGCCTCCATGTCGGCGCCGTCCATGTCCTGGAAGCTGCAGGCCTGCTCGACCACAAACACCTCGCTGCGAAGCTGCAAAATCTCGTAAAGCTCACGTGTGGTCAGCGCGCCAAAGGGAAGAAAACGCCAGGAAATACCGGTGTTGCTGCTCATGCCGGAGTTGCCGCTTTCAGGGTGTAGCCGATGCGGGGGAAATGCACATGCACGGTGCCGGCACGCGCATCGGTACGGCGCAGCGTGTAATGCATGCGGGTAGCGGCGATCAGCTCGCCCTCGGTGGGCTCCGGTCCAAAACTCTCGCCGCTGACCAGCACCTGGCTGCCCAAGGGAATGCCGTGTTCGTCCTGGAACAGATCGCCCGGCAGCGGCGCAGGGGTGGACGCGGCGGCCAGCGCCACAGCCTCGGCAGAGCTGAATTTTTCAATGCCGCCATGGCCGATGGCGGCCATGCGGTCCATCCATTCCAGCACGGCCGGCGTGAGGTTCAGGATGCCCGCGAGCACCGGTGTTTGCACCCGCGTGAACCACAGCGGGTGGTACATCGCGAAGTCGGCGATGCAGGGAACATCGCCCAATAGAAAAGGCCGATCGTCGAGCATGTCCGAAATCCGCCGCAGATAGGACTTGTAAGCCGCGGCGGCGTCGCTGGCGCGCAGGCGCGGCATGCCGGTGCTCATGGCCTTGCGGTCTTCGCCGAAGGCGCGGGCGGCTTCAGGTGGCGCCTTTTCAAAAATCTGGGCCACGCCCTTGGGCTGCGTGTTGTAGGCCATGGAGGTCCAGAACAGCGTGTTGTCGGCCCAATGCGCCAGCGTGCGCGCCAGGCCCTTGCTGGGTTCCGGGTACACCGAAGGCTCGGGTTGCAGGTGTTCCAGCACGTCGCTGATCAAGGCAGTGTCGCAATAAATGTCGGCGCCGATTTGCAGGATGGGCGTCTTGCGGTAGCCGCCGGTAAGCGCCACCACGTCGGGCTTGGGCATGATCATCGGGATGATGACGGACTTCCAGGGCAGGTTTTTGTAACCCAGCATCAGGCGGGTTTTTTCGGCAAATGGCGATGTGGGGTAGTGGTGAAGAATCAGCTCGCTCATGGGTGTCTCCGGGTGTTCTGGGTGTCTGGAAATTCAGCGGGGCATGGCCCGCGCGATGAGGGTGTCGAAATCGGTACCGGCGCCCAGCGTACCGAAAGCATGGCCCCAGTTGCCTGCAATGCGCGAGTCGCAAAAAGCGCTGAAGACGGCAGCGGGCGCGGTCTGGTACAGCAAGGCGGCCTGCACCGCCAGCGCGACGTCCTGCGCGAGCCGCCGTGCCTCCACTTCAGTCGCCATTTCTTCCACACGTGTGGGCAAGGCAGCAGCCAGCCGGTCCAGCGCCGGGTGCGCGCCTTTTGCGGCGGCCAGTTCCTGGTTCAGGGCCGCCACGGCGTCGGCTTTGCGCAGCGCGCGCAAAAGGTCCAGCGCCATGATGTTGCCCGCGCCTTCCCAGATCGAATTGAGCGGCATTTCGCGGTAAACACGGGCCATGACGCCCTCGCCGCCCTCCTCCACATAACCGTTGCCGCCCAGGCATTCCATCGCCTCCTGGGCGAAATGGCTACCGCGCTTGCAGATCCAGAACTTGGCGACGGGTGTCAACAGGCGCGCCATGGCAGCCTCGTGGGCATCGCCCGTGTGGTCGAAAGCCCGGGCCAGGCGCATTGCAAGCGCGGTCGCGGCTTCGGATTCAAGCGCGAGGTCGGACAGCACGTTCCGCATCAGCGGCTGGTCGATGAGCAGCTTGCCAAAAGCTTTTCGCTGCGAGGTGTGGTTCAGCGCCAGGGCCAGTGCCTGCCGCATCAACCCGCTGGTGCCCAGCGCGCAGTCCAGCCGGGTCATGGTGCCCATTTCGAGGATCTGCGGAATACCGCGGCCTTCGCCCCCGACCAGCCAGGCCTGGGCATCTTCAAATTCCACTTCAGAACTTGCGTTGGCCTTGTTGCCCAGCTTGTCTTTGAGGCGCTGGATGCGTATGGCATTGAGGCCGCCGTCGGGCAGCACGCGTGGCAGGAAAAAGCAGGAAAGGCCACTTTGGGTTTGGGCCAGTACCAGGAAGGCATCGCACATGGGCGCCGAGAAAAACCATTTGTGGCCGGTGATGGCATAACGTTCGCCCCAGCCGTCGCGGCCTGCGGGCTCAGCGCGCGTGGTGTTGGCCCGCACATCGGAGCCGCCCTGCTTTTCCGTCATGCCCATGCCCATGGTGAGGCCGGCCTTGGCCTGCCACAGCTTGAGTTCGGGGTCATAGGCACGGCTCGCCAGCTTGGGGCCCCAGTCGGCGTAGATGGCCGTGTTGCCGCGCAACGCGGGCGTGGCCGCGTAGCTCATGGAGATGGGGCACAGGATGGAGGGCTCGAGCTCGGTGAAGAGCATGAAGCCTGCTGCGCGCTGGACATGAGGAGATGGATTTTCGTCAGACCAGGGAGAGCCATGCAGGCCCGAGCCTGTCGCGAGTTTCATGAGCTCGTGATAGCCCGGATGAAACTCCACCTGGTCCACACGCCGGCCGAAACGATCATGGCTGTGCAGCGCCGGCCCATGCACATTGGCCAGGCGCGCGTGGGTCTGCATGGCCGTGCTGCCCAGCTTCGCACCGAGCTGCCTCAGCTCGTGCGTGTCCAGCGCTGGCGCATTAAATTTCAGCGCGTCGCGCAGCGGGCGATTGGTGTCAAACAGGTTGTAGTCCGACAGCGCTGCGGGCTGGTTGAAGACTTCATGCGTCATGTCCACCTCCTTTTGACCGCGCCGTGGTCGGGTCAGATCAGCTTGACCAACTGCTTGCCGAAGTTTTTGCCTTTGAGCAACCCGAGGAATGCTTCGGGCGCCGATTCAATCCCCTGCGCCACGCTTTCACGCGGGCGCAGCTTGCCGGTGCCCACCAGCGTGCCGAGTTCCTTGAGCGCTTCGGGCCAGACTTCCATGTGCTCGGCCACGATAAAGCCCTGCAGCTTCAGGCGGCTGGTCAAAATCAGCGCCGGGTAGGCCAACGGCATGGGCCGGCCGTCGTAGCCGGCGATCATGCCGCACAGCGCGATGCGGCCGAAAGCGTTCATGCGCGGCAGCACGGCGTCCAGCACCATGCCGCCCACGTTTTCAAAGTAGCCATCAATGCCATCCGGGCAGGCGTCCTTGAGAGCCTTGGTCAGCGAAGCGGCATCGGCGTGCACTTTGTAGTCAATGCAGGCGTCAAAGCCGAGTTCATCGACGGCATATTTGCATTTGTCGGGGCCGCCGGCAATGCCGACGGCGCGGCAGCCGCGTGCCTTGGCGAGTGCGCCGAACGCGCTCCCTACGGCGCCGGTAGCGGCGCTGACCACCATGGTCTGGCCGGCTTTGGGCTCAATGATTTTCACCAGTCCGTACCAGGCGGTGACACCGGGCATACCGACCGCGCCCAGGTAGTGCGACAGCGGTACGTGCGTGGTGTCCACCTTGCGCAGCGCGCCGGGCTGGTCGGCATTGACCACGCTGTATTCTTGCCAGCCACCCATGCCGACCACCTTGTCGCCGGGCTGGAATTTGGGCGAGCGGCTTTCCACCACCTCACCTGCCGTGCCGCCCAGCATGACCTGGCCCAGCGGATGCGGCGCGGCATAGCTCTTGGCATCGCTCATGCGGCCACGCATGTAAGGGTCCAGGCTCAGGTAATGGTGGCGCACCAGCACCTGGCCATCCTGCAGGGGCGGCGTGTCGCTGGACACCAGCATGAAGTTGCTGGCGACGGCTTCGCCGGTGGGACGGTTGTCGAGCAGGATTTGCTGGTTGATGGGCATGGAAGTCTCCTGTGTGTTGTCGGGAAAGGCAGATGATTTGCTATTGATTTGATAGCTGCTTGCGCCGGTGTTTATTGAGCTGGGCTGTGATTTAACCAATACCTCGGTTCAATCGGTTGATATGCCGCCGCCGGGTAGGTCCGGTGCGCCGGTGTTTTGGGTGGCGGTGGCAACCCGCCGCACGTACTTGAAGGTGCCCGTGGAGTGTGCACAGGCGCGGCCTTCCGCGTCATACAGCGTGGCCTCGGTAAACGCCATGGTGGTGCTGCGATGCATGAGCCGCCCCTTGGCTGTGAGCCGGCTGCCGTCACCGGGCGCCGGCCGCATGAAGCTGGTCTTCATCTCAATGGTGACCACGCCCATGTCTTTTTGCACACTGCGCGCGGCGGTCGCCATGGTCACGTCCAGCAGCGTCATGATGGCGCCGCCGTGCGTCACGGCAAATGAGTTGAGGTGCTCGGGCCTGGGTGCATAGCCTATGGCCGAGGCGCCGCCTTCGAACAGTTCGAGTTCGAATCCAAGGTGGTTGACAAAAGGGATGTCGGCGCCGAAATTCATTAGCTCTTCCCAACCCTTCACTTGATTAGCCGCCTGTTACCACTGATACACCGCCGTCCACCGCCAACCACTGGCCAGTGATGTGCTTGCCGGCGTCGGACGCATAGAGCACGCACAGGCCCTTCAGATCTTCGTCATCGCCCAGGCGGCCGAGCGGCGCATGCGAGGCGAGTTTTTCTTCGCCCAGCGCTTTCAGCGTGCCCACGGTCATCCGGCTCGGGAAAAAGCCCGGGCAAATCGCGTTGACGGTGATGTTGTACTTGCCCCATTCGCAGCCCAGCGCGCGCGTGAAGTTGATGACGGCGCCCTTGGAGGTGTTGTAAGCCACCGTGGTCATCTCGCGCGGATTGCCGCCCAGGCCGGCGATGGAGGCCACGTTGATGATGCGGCCGGACTTGCGGGCGATCATGCTGTGCTTGGCGATGTGCTGGCTCAGGATGAAATAGCCTCGGATGTTGAGGTTCATGACCTTGTCCCAGGCTTCGACCGGGTGGTCTTCGGCGGGCGCGCCCCAGGCGGCGCCGGCGTTGTTGACCAGGATGTCGACGTGGCCCAGGCGCTTGATGGCCTCGTCGGCCAGCGCGCGGATGTCTTCTTCTTTCGAGCAATCGGCGGCGATCCAGTCGACGTCGATGCCGGCGGCTTTGAGCTCTGCAGCGGACTCGACCAGGTCTTCAGCCTTGCGCGAACTCAAAATGACTTTAGCGCCGGCTTCGCCCAGCGCCTGGGCCAGTTGTAGGCCCAGGCCGCGCGAGCCGCCGGTTACGAGTGCGGTCTTGCCTTTGAGGTCGAACAGTTGCTGGATGGTGCGGGTCATGAAAGTAGTCTCCTGTTGATGTCATCGGGCTTGCCGGGCGCCGCATCGGGACTTCCGGCAAGGATGGGTTGCGAATAATCTGTCAGTTTTGGCCGTGGCTTCAATGCCGGGCGCGACGGTCTGCCATATTGGCACAACATCAGGGGCCTTGCAGGCTGCGCTGTCGTCGTGGCGACTTCAGGCCGCTACGAGCCGACGTTGATGCGGGAGCGCACGTAAACCAGCACCGCGCCAACCGCCGCCACAATGCCACCCAGCACCACCATGGACCAGCCGATGGCATCGTCCAGCCGCTGGACCGACAGACCCAATACCAACGTGAGCAGCCCGCCGTAAATCAGGACCCAGATCAGGGTCTGCAAGCGAGCCACGGCCTTGTTGGAAACAGGGTCAGCGGACGGTTTGAAAAAAGCCATTAAAACGCCTCCTCGGGTAAATCGGCACAGGTCAGGTCGCGGGTTTCAACGACCTTGAGCCAGGCGCCGATTTTGGGTAATTCGTAATGATAAAAATAGCGTGTAGCGCCCATCCGTCCTGCGTGAGCCGCTATCGAATTAGTAGCAGGCTGCTGCAATGCCAGGCTGGCCAGCGCCACGTCCAGCCAGATCCACGCCAATACGGTGTGGCCGAAGGCCTGCATGTAGGGTACCGCATTGGCCAGCGCCTGGCCGGGTTCGCCCGTGGCCCAGGCCGCCTTGGTGGCGCTGCCCACATGCTGCAATGCCTTGGCCAGTGCGTTGGCATGGGCGGCGAGTTCAGGCACCTGAATCGCCTTTTCAACCGTGGCGTTGATACGCGCTGCCAGCAATTGCAATCCCCTGCCCCCTTCCATCAGCACTTTGCGGCCCAGCAAATCCATGGCCTGGATGCCGTGCGTGCCTTCGTGGATCATGTTCAGGCGGTTGTCGCGCCAGTACTGCTCGACCGGAAAGTCGCGTGTGTAGCCGTAGCCGCCATGCACCTGTATGGCGAGCGAGTTGGCCTCCAGGCACCACTCGCTGGGCCAGCTCTTGGCAATCGGCGTCAGCACCTCGAGCAGCAGGCGCGCGTCGTCGGCAGCCTGCGCCTCGGCGGTGTGGTGTTCGTCAACCAGGCGGGCGCAATACAGCTCCAGCGCCAGCGCGCCCTCGCAATACGCTTTTTGCGCCAGCAGCATGCGCTTGACGTCGGCATGTTCGATGATGCGGATCTGTGGCTGGGAGGCGTCTTTGCCCACGGCACCGGTGCCGTTTTTAGAACCTCCGCCGACGGGCCGGCCCTGCGGCCGGTTTTTGGCGTAATCGAGGCTGGCGTAATAACCCGCCATGCCCAGCATGGTGGCGGCCGTGCCCACACCGATGCGTGCCTCGTTCATCATGTGGAACATGCAGCGCAGGCCTTCATGAGGCTTGCCGACCAGGTAGCCGACCGCGCCGGCCTGGCCATCCACAGGGTATTTGCCTTCGCCGAAATTGAGCAGCGTGTTGGTGGTGCCGCGCCAGCCCAGCTTGTGGTTCAGGCCCGCGAGCGCCACGTCGTTGCGCACGCCGGTGAGTTCGCCTTGGGTATCGACCATTTTCTTGGGCACGATGAAGAGCGAAATGCCGCGCGTGCCGGCGATCAGCTTGCCGTCAGGCCCCGGAATCTTGGCCAGCACCAGGTGGATGATGTTGTCGGTCAGCTCGTGCTCGCCGGCCGAGATCCACATCTTGTTGCCCTTCAGGCGATAACGTGGGCCCAGCGGGTCAGCCTCAAAGCCGTCGCCATCCGGGACCGCACGCGTGGTCACGTCGCTGAGCGAGGAACCGGCCTGCGGTTCGGACAAACACATGGTGCCCGAGAAGCGGCCGGAGAACTCGTTCCTGGCGAAGACTTCCTTCTGCATGTCGGTGCCATGCACCATCAGCAGGTTGGCATTGCCGGTAGTGAGCAGGCCTGAGCCGATGCTGACTGAGGCCATGGCGAAGAAGGCATTGGCCGCCGCTTCCACGGTATAGGGAAGCTGCATGCCGCCGACTTCGTAGTCTTGCGCGGCGCTGAGCATGCCGGAGGCGGCATAGGCCTTCTGCGCGTCGTGTGTGGCCTGCGGCAGGATGACTTTTTCGCCGTCGAAATGCGGCTCCTGTGTGTCCACTATGCGGTTGAAAGGCGCGTATTTTTCGCGCGCGATGCGCTCGCAGGTGTCGAACACCGCGTCGAAAGTCTCGCGCGAATGGTCGGCGAAACGCGCGCGCTGGTTCAGCGACTCGGCGCCCAGCCATCGGTAAAGCAGAAAGTCCAGCGTGGGCCGAAGGCTCATGACGGGCTCCCCGGTACAAGAGCGGGCGGCAAGGCAGGAAACACCTGCCCTTTCTGAAGGAGCAGGGTTTCATTCATGGTGGCTGCCCGGTTTAGAGAACTTCGTAAATGCCGGCTGCGCCCATGCCGCCGCCAATGCACATCGTCACGCAGACGCGCTTGGCGCCGCGGCGCTTGCCTTCGATCAGGGCGTGGCCCGTCAGGCGCTGGCCGGTCACGCCATAAGGGTGACCGACGGCAATGGCGCCGCCGTTGACGTTGAGCTTGTCCATAGGAATGCCCAGCTTGTCGGCGCAGTACAGCACTTGCACGGCAAAGGCTTCATTCAGCTCCCACAAATCGATATCGCTGATCTTCAGGCCCAGCTTCGCCAGTACCTTGGGGATCGCGAAGACCGGGCCAATGCCCATTTCGTCGGGCTCGCAACCGGCAACTGCGAAGCCAAGGAAGCGGCCCAGGGGCTTGAGGCCTTTCTTTTCGGCCAGAGTTTCGTTCATCACAACTACGGCGCCGCCGCCGTCGGAGAACTGGCTGGCATTGCCGGCCGCGATCACGCCGCCAGGAATGGCCGGCTTGATGCCGCTGATGCCTTCCTTGGTCGTGCCTTCGCGGATGCCTTCGTCTTTGCTCACAGTAACTTGTTTGGTGGAGAGGCCCATGACCTTGTCGGCCACGCCGGCTGTCACGGTGATCGGTGCGATCTCGGCTTCAAAGAGGCCTGCAGCGAGAGCTGCGGTTGCTTTTTGCTGGCTCAGTGCGCCGTACTCGTCCATGCGGTCGCGCGAGATGTTGTAGCGTTTGGCGACCTGCTCAGCGGTCTGGAGCATGTTCCAGTAAATCTCGGGCTTGTTCTTGGCAAGCCAGGTTTCCTGCAGCATGTGGGTGTTCATTTCCTGCTGCACGCAGGAAATGCTTTCGACGCCGCCGGCCACGTAGATGTCGGCTTCGCCAGCGATCACGCGCTGGGCCGCCAGGGCGATGGTCTGCAGGCCGGACGAGCAGAAACGGTTGACTGTCATTCCCGATACCGTCACCGGGCAGCCAGCGCGCAGGGCGATCTGGCGTGCGATGTTGGCGCCCGTGGCGCCTTCGGGCGTGGCGCAGCCGATGATCACATCATCGACTTCGGCGGCCTCGATGCCGGCGCGTTTGAGCGCGTGCTCGACGGCATGACCGCCCAGGGTGGCGCCGTGTGTCATGTTGAAGGAGCCCTTCCAGCTCTTGGCCAGGGGGGTGCGTGCGGTGGAAACGATTACTGCTGAAGTCATGGAATTCTCCGGATTCTGGGACGTTGATCTGTGCGGTCTGCTGGGCTTAGGTGGACAGGTTGAAGGTCTTGCCTTCAGCCGCAAGCTTGGCCAGCAGGGGCGCGGGCTTCCAGAATTTGGCGTCGTCCAGCGGGTTCTGCGCGAAGCGGTTCATGCTTTGCACCACATTGAAGAGACCGACCTGGTCGGCGTACAGCATGGGGCCGCCGCGGTAGACCGGGAAGCCATAGCCCATGATGTAGACCATGTCGATGTCGCTGGCCTTGGAGGCAATGCCCTCTTCCAGGATGTGCGCGGCCTCGTTGACCAGCGAATACACCAGGCGCTGTACGATTTCCTCGTCAGAGATCTTGCGCGGTGTGATGCCCAGGCTGGTGCGGTGGTCTTCAATCATCTTGACGACTTCGGCGTTCGGGATCGCATCGCGCTTGCCGGGCACGTAGTCGTACCAGCCGGCGCCGGTTTTCTGGCCGAAGCGGCCTTTTTCGCAAAGAAGGTCAGCGGTCTTGCTGTACTTCATGTCTGGTTTTTCGGTGTAGCGGCGCTTGCGGATCGCCCAGCCGATGTCGTTGCCGGCCAGGTCGCCCATGCGGAACGGGCCCATGGCAAAGCCGAATTTTTCAATCGCCTTGTCGACCTGTTCGGGCGTGCAGCCTTCGTCGAGCAGGAAACCGCCCTGGCGGCCGTACTGCTCGATCATGCGGTTGCCGATAAAGCCGTCGCAGACGCCAGAGACCACGGCCGTCTTCTTGATCTTTTTGCCCATCGTCATCACGGTGGCCAACACGTCCTTGCCAGTCTTGGCGCCGCGCACCACTTCCAGCAGCTTCATCACGTTGGCTGGGCTGAAGAAATGCAGGCCGACCACGTCTTGCGGACGCTTGGTGAAGGCGGCGATCTTGTCGACGTCCAGCGTGGAGGTGTTGGAGGCCAGAATGGCGCCCGGTTTCATCACGCGGTCCAGTTCCTTGAAGACCTTTTCCTTGACACCCATCTCTTCAAACACGGCCTCGATCACCAGGTCGGCGTCTTTGAGGTCGTCGTAGCTGAGCGTGGTGCTCAGCAGTCCCATGCGCTGGTCATATTTGTCCTGCTTGAGCTTGCCCTTCTTGACCTGGGCTTCGTAGTTCTTGCTGATGATGCCGAGGCCTTTGTCCAGGGCCTCCTGCTTCATCTCGAGAATCTTGACCGGGATGCCGGCGTTCAGGAAATTCATGGCAATGCCGCCGCCCATGGTGCCTGCGCCGATCACAGCCACCGAATTGATCTCGCGCTTGGGCGTGTCTCCCGGCACGTCGGGGATCTTGGAGGCCGCACGCTCAGCCATGAAGATATGGCGCAGCGCGCGGCTTTCGGGTGTCCACATCAGGTTGATGAAGCACTCGCGCTCAAAAGTCATGCCGTCTTCGAATTTCTTCTTGGTTGCGGCTTCGACCGCATCCACGCACTTCAGCGGCGCGGGGAAGTTTTTCGCCATCCCCTTCACCATGTTGCGGGCGAACTGGAAGTAAGCGTCGCCATTGGGGTGCTTGGCGCGCAGGTCACGCACCAGCGGAAGCGGCCGGGTGTCGGAAATCGATTGGGCAAAGGCCAGGGCTTCCTGGGCCAGCGATTCGGGCGAGGCAGCAAGCTTGTCGAACAGTTTCTGACCGGGGATTTGCGCGAGCAGTTCGCTCTTGACGGGTTCGCCGCTCACGATCATGTTCAGGGCCGGTTCCACGCCGAGCACGCGCGGCAGGCGCTGCGTGCCGCCGGCGCCAGGCAACAGGCCGAGCTTGACTTCAGGCAAGGCCACATTGGTGCCAGGCGCGGCGATGCGGTAGTGGCAGCCCAGGGCCAGTTCCAGGCCACCGCCCATGCAGACGGAATGGATCGCGGCGACGATGGGCTTGCCGGAATTCTCGACCGCACGGATCACGCTCAGCAGATTGGGTTCGATCAGCGCCTTGGGCGTGCCGAACTCCTTGATGTCGGCGCCGCCCGAAAAGGCTTTGCCTGCACCGGTGATCACGATGGACTTGATGGCGGCGTCGGCGTTGGCCTTCTGGATGTTGTCGGTCAGGCTCAGGCGTGTGGCGTGACCCAGGCCGTTGACGGGTGGGTTGCTCAGCGTGATGAGCGCGACGGGGCCGTGAACTTCGTAAAGGGTGGTCATTGCGTTGCTTCTTTCCTTGATGGAGTTTCAGTTTTCGGTTGTCTCGGCTGGCGCTGCGGCCCGGCACGCGCTGGTCGGGCGCACAAAAAAGTACGACCGTTCTTTTTCCATTGTAGGGGGCGTTTGTGACGGCACAAGTCTCCGGATGGACTGTTCAGTCTATTTTTGTCCCAGCGGCGACATGCCCGGGACAATCCAAACCGTTTGTAGAACCTGTTTACAGCCTAAACGGGGCCGCGTTGGGGTGCAATCGGGATGAGTGGGCCGCTCGGGCTCTTGCATGGGCTAATGCCCATGCAAGAGCCTGGGTGGCTCAATCGCCCGATTTCACCCCAACCCGGAGGGCAAGCGCCTTCTCGGGCGGTCCGCGGCGTTGCGGCGCTAGCTCATAGCTGGGCTATGGGCGTCGCACCGCGCCTTGCATCCCATCCCGAGAAGGGGCTTGCGCGGCCCCGTTTAGGCTGTAAACAGGTTCTCACACTTCCAGCCACTCTTTGCGGATGTAGGCATCGGCCCGCAGGCTGTCGGGTGTGCCGTCAAACACGATGCTGCCGTGGCCCATGACCAGCGCGCGATCGGAAATTGCCATGGCAATCGTCAGTTTCTGCTCGATCAGCAGTACCGAGATGCCCTTGGCCTTCAGCGTTTGCAAATACTGCCCCACCAGCTCAACGATTTTGGGCGCAAGGCCTTCAGTGGGCTCGTCGATGATGATGAGGTCGGGATCGCCCATCAGCGTGCGGCACAGCGTGAGCATCTGCTGCTCGCCGCCCGAGAGCACGCCGGCCTCGGTGTGCTGGCGTTCGCGCAAGCGTGGGAACATCTGGTACATGTCTTCAAACGACCAGCGCGAGCCCTTGCCTGAACCTTTCTGGCCCAGCAACAGGTTCTGGTGCACCGTGAGCTTGGGGAAGATGTCGCGGTTTTCCGGCACATAGCCTATGCCGAGGTGAGCGATCTGGTAGGCCTTCTTGCCGACAATTTCCTGCTTTTTCCAGAGGATGGAGCCCTGGCAGTCGACCAGGCCCATGATGGCCTTGGCCGTAGTGGAGCGCCCCGAGCCGTTGCGGCCCAACAGCGCAACAATCTGGCCGGGTTGCACGTCGAAATGCACGCCATGCAGCACGTGGCTTTTTCCGTAGAAGGCGTGGAGGTTCTGGATATGCAGCATCAGTGGCCACCTCCATGCGCTTGGGCGTCCGCAACAGAAGAGCCGAGATAGGCCTCTTGCACACGCTGGTCTGCGCGCACGGCTTCCGGCGTGTCGTAGGCGATGATCTCGCCATAGACCACCACCGCGATCTTGTCGGCCAGACCGAACACCACGCCCATGTCGTGCTCCACCGTCAGCAGGGTCTTGCCCACGGTGACTTCCTTGATCAGATTGATGAAGCGGCTGGTCTCCGAGCGGCTCATGCCGGCTGTGGGTTCATCCAGCAGGATCACGTTCGCGCCGCCGGCAATCGTGATGCCGATTTCGAGCGCGCGCTGCTCAGCGTAGGTCAGGTTGGTGGCCAGCACATCACGCTTTTTGTCGAGCTTGATCATGGCCATCAACTCGTCTGCGCGCTCGTTGGCGTCATCCAGGTCGGCCAGGAAGCGGAAGAAGGTGTACTTGTAGCCCAGGCTCCACAGCACGCCGCAGCGCAGGTTTTCAAACACACTGAGCTTGGGGAAGATATTGGTGATCTGGAAGCTGCGCGACAGACCCAGCCGGTTGATTTCAAACGGCTTTTTGCCGTCGATGCGCTGGCTATTGAGCAGCACTTCGCCGCTGGTGGGCTCAAAGCGCCCGCTGATGAGATTGAACAAGGTCGACTTGCCGGCACCGTTGGGGCCGATGATGGCGACGCGCTCGCCGGCCTGTACCTGGAGGTTGGCGCCGCGGATGATTTCGGTCTTGCCGAAGCTCTTGCGCAGGTCTTTGAGCTCAAGCGAATAGTTCATATCAACCTCCCCACCAGCCAGGGCCGCGGAACCGGCTTTGCCGGGCCGCAGGCGCAGCGCCCCAACCACCATGAAAGGGGCAGCGAGCCGCAGGCTCGAAGTGACGAGCGTGGGGGCTCACAGTAATTCCCTTCGCTTGATTTCTTTCTCGATGTCATTTTGTATCTGGCCCCATTGCGTGAGGAATTGCCGGCGCGTGAGCTCGAACAGCCCCAGGCCGGTGACAAGCACAAAGCCGGCGCCCAGCCAGCTGTTGAGGTTGGTGGCGTTGAGGCGCACGCCCATAAAGCCAAGCTCGGGGCCCAGGGCCGCGTTGAGCTGCAGGTGGTAGACCATCTCCACCATGGCGGCCGCGCCGGCGAGCGCTGTGAAGGCCGTTACGGCCAGGCCCAGGTAGCCCACCCACAGCTCCCTGAGCTTGCCGAAGGAGGCTATGCGCAAATTCATCATGATCAGGCTGGCAATGCCGCCGGGCGCATACATCACCATGAACAGGAAGACCAGGCCCACATAGAGCAGCCAGGCCATGGACAGTTCCGACAACAGGATCAGCGCCAGCACCAGCAGGCCGGCGCCGATGATGGGGCCGAAGAAGAAGGTGGCGCCGCCCAGGAAGGTGAACAGCAGCAGGCTGCCTGAGCGCACACCGCTCACCACTTCCGCCGTGACGATTTCCGAATTGATGGCCGCCAGACCGCCACCTATGCCGGCGAAGAAACCGGCAATGATGAAGGCGTAGTAGCGCACGCGCTGCGTGTTGTAGCCGATGAACTCCACGCGCTCGGGGTTGTCGCGCACAGCGTTCAAAATCCGGCCCAGCGGCGTGCGCGTGAAGGCGAACATGGCCGCCGTGCAGATGAAGCAATAAAACGCGATCAGGTAATAAACCTGGATCTGCGGGCCGAAGCTGATGCCGAACACCGGCTTGCCGTAAGCGCGGTTGGTGGTGATGCCGCCCTCCCCGCCGAAAAACTCTGGGAACATCAGCGACATGGCGAACACCAATTCGCCCACGCCCAGCGTGATCATGGCAAAGGTGGTGCCGGCCTTCTTGGTGGTGACGTAGCCGAACAGCACGGCAAAGAACAGGCCCGACAGGCCACCCACCAGCGGGATCAGCGGCAGCGGGATGTAAAAGCTGCCTTTGGCGGCCAGATTCATCGCGTGCACGGCCAGGAAGGAACCCAGCCCGGCATAGACCGCATGGCCGAAACTGAGCATGCCGCCCTGCCCCAGCAGGATGTTGTAGCTCAGGCAGATGATGACCAGGTAGCCGGCCTGTGACAGCATGGTGAGCGCCAGGCTGCTCTTGAACATCATGGGCGCGGCAATGAGCAGCAGCGCGTACAGCGACCACAGCAGCCAGCGGCCGACGTTGTAGGGTTTGAATTGGTGGTAAGCGGTAGACATGTGGCGATTCATCCTTCCCGTGTACCAAGCAAGCCCTTGGGCCGGAAGATAAGGATCAGCACCAAAAAGAGGAACGGCAGGATGGGCGCCACCTGCGAAATCGTGAGCTTGAGCAGCGGATAGCCAAAGGTCTCGGGCGTCACGGTGTAGCTGAATTTCGCCAGCAGTGTCATCAACGACTGGTCCATCTGGATCGCGAAGGTCTGGATCAGGCCTATCAGCAGGGACGCCAGGAAGGCGCCGCTCAGCGAACCCATGCCGCCCACCACCACGACCACGAAGATGATGGCGCCGACCGAGCCGGCCATGGCTGGCTCTGTGATGAAGGTGTTGCCGCCTATGACGCCGGCCAGGCCCGCGAGCGCCGCGCCGCCGCCGAAAACCAGCATGAAGACGCGCGGCACGTTGTGGCCCAGTGCCTCCACGGTTTCAGGATGCGTGAGCGCGGCCTGGATGACCAGGCCTATGCGCGTACGCGTGAGCAGCAGCCAGATGCCGGCCAGCATGGCCAGCGAAATGAACATGATGAAGGCGCGCGATTTCGGGAAGTTGGTACCGAACACCGTGAACAGCGGCCCCTGCAAGCCTTCGGGCAGCACGTAGTTGACGGCCGATCGGCCCCAGACCAGTTGCACAAGTTCCAGCAGCAGGTAAGACAGCCCGAAGGTGACCAGCAACTCGGGCACGTGGCCGAACTTGTGCACCTTGCGCAGGCAAAAGCGCTCGAAAGCCGCACCCATCACAAACACCAGCAGCGGCGCCACCAGCAGCGACCACCAGAAGCCTATGACCTGCGAGGTGCTGTAGGCGATATAGGCGCCGACCATGTAGAAGGACGCGTGCGCGAAATTAAGCACGCCCATCATGCTGAAGATCAGCGTCAGGCCGGAACTGAGCATGAACAGCAGCAAGCCGTAGCTGAGGCCGTTGAGCATCGCGATGGTGAAGGATTCCAGATTCATCGATAAGCGCCTGTTGCAAAAAGCCGGATGAAAAAAGGCCCGAACTCGGATCGGGCCTGTGTCCGTCAGCGGGACGCGGGAATCACCCCGGGCGCTTCATCTGGCACGAGGTAGGCGTGCTGGCCACATAGGGCTCATAGTATTTGACCGGCACAAAGGTGTAGCCGGTGTTCTCGGCATCGTAAGGGTATTTGCCGCCGGCTTTTTCCCATTTGTCGATGTAAAGGCCCTGCTGCAGCTGGTGGTCGGTCTTTCGCATCTCGACATCACCGTTGAAGCTCTTGAAGCGCAGGCCTTCCATGGCCTTGGCCACGACGGCCGGCTCGGTCGATTTTGTCTGCGCCATGGCTTCGGT
The DNA here is from genome assembly GCF_056403055.1 of Polaromonas sp. P3_A5. Lineage (NCBI taxonomy): Bacteria > Pseudomonadati > Pseudomonadota > Betaproteobacteria > Burkholderiales > Comamonadaceae > Polaromonas > Polaromonas sp. P3_A5. The sequence continues at coordinate 2,137,466 of NZ_JBFUGF010000001.1, read as the reverse complement.
CAGGATGGTGAAGGCGTGGTAAATGGCGCCGGTGTAGAAGTCGTCGTTGAACTTCTTCTTGTAGTCGGCCTGGATCTGCTGGATCTCGCCGCCCATGTTGAGGTGGTTGTAGGACACCATATAGACCCGCCCGGCCGAGGCCGCGCCCAGGGCGGTCGGCGTGCCGGTGACGCCGGCGTAATAGGTGTAGAACTTGACGTTGTTCAGGCCCGCCTCGTTGGCGGCTTTCACCAGCAGCGAGAGGTCGGACCCCCAGTTGCCGGTGATCACGGTGTCGGCACCCGACTGTTTGATCTTGGCGATGTAGGGCGCGAAGTCGCGCACCTGCGCCAGCGGATGCAGGTCCTCGCCGACGATCTGGACGTCGGGGCGCTTGGAGGCCAGGTTGGCCTTGGCGAATTTGGCAACCTGCTGGCCGTGCGAGTAGTTCTGGTTGATCAGGTAGACCTTCTTGATGTCGGGCTGGTCCTTCATGAAGGCCGTCAGGGCCTCCATCTTCATGGAAGTGTCGGCATCGAGCCGGAAGTGCCAGTAGTCGCACTTGCTGTTGGTCAGGTCCGGGTCCACCGCGGCGTAGTTGAGATAGACGACTTCCTTGCCGGGGTTGCGTTCGTTGTATTTGGACAGTGCATCCATGATGGCGAGCGCCGGGCCGGAACCGTTGCCCTGCACCACGTAGCGCGCGCCCTGGTCGATGGCGGACTTCAGCGCATTGGTGGTTTCCTGCGGGCTGAGCTTGTTGTCGATGCCGATGATCTCGAACTTCACGCCGGCCTTGTTCTTCTTGCTGAACTGCTCGGCCAGGAACTGGAAGCCCTTGAGCTGGTTGGTGCCCACGGCCGCCATCAGGCCGGACAGCGGATCAAGCCAGGCGATCTTGACAGTCTGGTTCAGGTTGACGGCACCGGTGGCCGGTGCTGCAACTGCAGCTTTGGCGGGCGCTGCGGCCTTGGCGGGCGCCTGGGCCAGCGCCATGCCGCTGTAAAGCATGGAAGACACCGCCAGGGCGATGCCTGCAGGCCGTGCGAAAAATCGGTTCTGGGTTGTCATCCCTTGTCTCCTGAAAATTGTATGAATGCGCGGTGAATCCGCAGAGGGAACCGGCAAAGGTTAGGTCAAATGATGTTGCACTGCGTCAGGGAATGCCCTAGCCGATGTCACCCACGTGACCCCCACGCTTTTCACTTCGTGTAATGCGCTGCCCCCCGAGGGGGCCGCTGCGCCTGCGGTCTGGCAAAGCCAGTCCCGCGGCCCCGACTGGTAAGGGAGGTCACCGCCCTTTTGTTTTATGGCTGTGGCAATTTGTAATCTTTAAGAAGTTCGCGCAGCTTGGTCTTGAGCATCTTGCCGGTGGCGCCCAGGGGGATGGCGTCGACGAAAACGACGTCGTCGGGGATTTGCCATTTGGCGGTCTTGCCGTCGTAGAAGCGCAGCAGCTCGTCGCGCGTGACGTCCATGCCGGGCTTTTTCACGACCGCGATGATGGGGCGTTCATCCCACTTGGGATGGGCCACGCCTATGCAGGCAGCCATGGCGACGGCTGGGTGCGCCACGGCGATGTTCTCGATCTCGATGGAGCTGATCCATTCGCCGCCGGACTTGATCACGTCCTTGCTGCGGTCTGTAATTTGCAGATAACCGTCGGCGTCTATGGTGCCGACGTCGCCCGTCGGGAACCAGCCGTCCACCAGCGGGTCACCGCCCTCACCCTTGAAGTATTCGCGCACAATCCACGGCCCCTTGACGTAAAGGTCGCCAAAGACCTTGCCGTCCCAGGGCAGTTCCTTGCCGTCGGCATTGACGATCTTCATGTCGACGCCGTAGATGGCGCGCCCCTGCTTGAGGCGTATCTTCATTCTTTCTGCTTCCGGCAGTGCGTCGTGCTTGTTCTTGAGCGAGCACAGCGTGCCCAACGGGCTCATCTCGGTCATGCCCCAGGCGTGCAGCACTTCCACACCGTAGTCTTCGCGGAAGGCATTGATCATGGCGGGGGGACAAGCAGAGCCGCCAATGACGGTGCGACGCAGGCTTGAGAACTTCAGCCCGGCAGGCTTCATGTGGGTCAGCAGCATCTGCCAAACGGTGGGCACGCCGGCTGCGTAAGTGACCTTCTCGGCCTCAATCAGCTCATAGATCGATTTGCCGTCGAGCGCAGGCCCCGGAAACACCAGCTTGGCACCGGTAAGCGCGGCCGAGTACGGAATGCCCCAGGCATTGACATGGAACATGGGCACGACGGGCAGGATGGCATCCCGTGCGGAGATGGACATCACGTCAGGCAGCGCGGCCGCGTAGGCGTGCAGGGTGCTGGAACGGTGGCTGTAGAGCGCGGCCTTGGGGTTGCCCGTGGTGCCGCTGGTGTAGCACATGCTCGAAGCGGTGTTTTCGTCAAAATTGGGCCAGGCGTAGTCGGCAGTCTGGGCACCTATCCAGCTTTCGTAGCTTTGCAGATTGGGGATACCAGAATCGGCCGGCAACTGGTCGGCGTCGCACAGCGCGATGTAGTGCTTGATGGTCGGGCACCTGGCATGCACGGCCTGCACCAGTGGCAGAAAACTCAGGTCAAAGCACAGCACCTGGTCTTCGGCGTGGTTGGCGATCCAGGCGATCTGGTCCGGATGCAGGCGCGGGTTGATGGTATGCAGCACCCGGCCAGATCCGCTCACGCCGTAATAAAGCTCCAGGTGCCGGTAGCCGTTCCAGGCCAGCGTGGCAACGCGGTCGCTGAATGCGAGCTTCAGGCCGTCCAGCGCATTGGCAACCCGGCGCGCCCGATGGGCGACATCCTTGTAGGTGTAGCGATGCAGGTCGCCCTCCACGCGGCGCGAGACGATTTCGGCGTCGCCATGATGGCGCTCCGCAAATTCGATCAGGCCGGAAATCAGCAGCGGCTGGCTTTGCATTAACCCAAGCATCGGGAAGTCTCCATTGGTTAAATAGTGTTCAGCAAGTGGGCATCATGCCGCAGCGCACCATGACGGTCATGCGGGATTGCCCGTGAAATCACGGGTTCATGTCAGGTAGGGGACAATTTGCCGATGACCTCTGCAAACCTTCCGGCGCCCGACGATGCAGGCTCCTCTGTCGGCACCTCGCTGACCTGGAGCAACAGCTTCGCCCAACTGGGTGGTGACTTCTACACCCGCTTGCAACCGCAACCCCTGCCAGATCCCTATTGGGTCGGCCGCAGCCGCAGCATGGCGCGCGAACTGGGGCTGGGCGCAGAATGGCTTGAATCGCAGGCTGCCCTGGAAGCCTTGACCGGCAATAGCGTCTTGCCCGGCTCCGAGCCGTTGGCCAGCGTCTACAGCGGTCACCAGTTTGGCGTCTGGGCCGGGCAGCTTGGTGACGGCCGTGCCTTGTTGCTGGGCGAAATCAATACTCCGCGCGGGCCACAGGAAATCCAGCTCAAAGGCGCCGGCAAAACGCCCTACTCCCGCATGGGCGATGGCCGGGCTGTACTGCGCAGCTCGATTCGCGAATTTTTGTGCTCGGAAGCGATGCATGGCCTGGGCATTCCGACCACGCGGGCGCTGTGCGTTACCGGCTCCGACGCGGCCGTACGGCGCGAGGAGACCGAGACCGCCGCCGTGGTGACCCGCACCGCGCCAAGCTTCATCCGCTTCGGCCACTTCGAGCATTTCAGCTACAACGACCAGCATGCGCAGCTCAAGGTGCTGGCCGACCACGTCATCGACCGGTTTTACCCTGCCTGCCGCGAGGCAAAGCAACCTTATGCGGCGCTGCTGGAGGCCGTCAGCGAAAAGACCGCACACCTTATGGCTGCGTGGCAGGCTGCAGGTTTTTGCCATGGCGTCATGAACACCGACAACATGAGCATCCTGGGGCTGACCATTGACTATGGCCCGTTCCAGTTTCTCGATGCGTTTGATCCTGGCCATATCTGCAACCATTCGGACACCCAGGGCCGCTATGCCTACAACAAGCAGCCCAACATGGCCTACTGGAACCTGTTCTGCCTGGGACAGGCCTTGCTGCCGCTGATTGAAGACCAGGAGCAGGCGCTTGCAGCCCTGGAACCCTACAAAACATTGTTCCCTGAGGCATTGCAGGCCCGAATGCGCAGCAAACTTGGCCTGGCGGACGAGCAACCCGAGGACAAGGCCCTGGTGGACAACACCTTCAAACTGTTGGCCGCCAACAAGGTGGACTACACCATCTTCTGGCGGCGCCTGAATGGTTTCACGGCACAAAGCGGCCATGAACCCCTGCGTGACCTGTTCTTTGACCGGGAATCCTTCAACGCCTGGGCGCTACAGTATTCAGAGCGCCTCGCGCAGGTGGATCAAGGGCTGCGGGCCGATTTGATGCTCAAGAACAACCCGAAATTCGTTCTGCGCAACCATTTGGGTGAAGAAGCCATACGCGCCGCGAAACTAAAAGACTTTTCCGGGGTCGACACCTTGCTTGCCTTGCTGCAGGCCCCATCTGATGAGCACCCGGGGCACGAGAGCTTTGCGGATTTCCCCCCAGACTGGGCCTCGTCCATTGAAATCAGTTGCAGTTCGTAACACCTCCGCCAACTCACGCCAGGAACAGAACATGAGCACCAAGATCCAGAAAACCGACGCCGAGTGGAAGGCCCTGCTGGCAGAAAAAGGCGCTGAGCCTGCGGCCTTTGAAGTCACGCGCCACGCCGCCACCGAGCGCCCCTACACCGGAAAATATGAGGCTGTTTGGGCAGACGGCAGCTATCACTGCATCTGCTGCGGTGCCAAGCTGTTCGAATCGGAAACCAAATTTGATGCCGGCTGCGGCTGGCCCAGCTTCTCAGAGGAAGCCGTGCCGGGTGCGATTGAGGAAATTGTGGACCGCAAGCACGGCATGGTGCGCACCGAAACCGTGTGCGCCAGCTGCGGCGCGCACCTGGGCCATGTGTTTCCTGATGGGCCGTCTCCCACAGGCCTGCGCTACTGCATGAACTCCGCTTCTCTCGATTTCAAGAAGAAGGAATAGCCCCCACGGTCGCTCGCTTCGCGTAGCTTCCTGCCCCCCGAGGGGGCCGCCCGCCTGCGGCCCGGCAAGGCCGGTTCCGCGGCTCATGCTTGCTAATTCGGGACCCAACGCCAGTGAGCTCTTTCGCTTCTTTTACCCCGCGATAATCTGTTTATGAAAATTCTTTTCGACTTTTTGCCGATTGCCCTTTTCTTCGGCATGTTCAAGTACGCCGAAGGCAACAAGGACTGGGCTGCCGCCACAGCCACCGAGTGGCTGGGTTTTATGGTTTCCGGGGGGGTGGTCGGCGCGGCTGAGGCGCCCGTGCTGTTGGCCACCGTGGTTGTGATCGTTGCCACGCTGGCCCAGATCCTCTGGCTCAAGGTAAGCGGCAAGAAAGTCGACACCATGCTGTGGATCAGCCTGGGGCTGGTGACGGTGCTTGGCGGCGCCACCATCTACTTCCACAGCGAGAGCTTCATCAAATGGAAGCCTACCGTGCTGTATTGGGTGATGGGCGGTGCACTGCTGCTGGGTCAGCTGGTGTGGAAGAAAAATGGCATCAAATCGCTGATGGGCGCGCAAATGAACTTGCCTGACCCGATCTGGCGCGTGGTCAATTTCAGCTGGGTTGGTTTTTTCGCCGTGATGGGCTTGCTCAATCTGTGGGTGGCTTTCACGTTTTCCACCAGCACCTGGGTCAACTTCAAGCTGTTTGGTGGCCTCGGTCTGATGGTGGTGTTTGTGCTGGCGCAGGCGGTGTACCTGAACAAGCACATCAAACCAGGTGCCACACCATGAACGCCGGCGTTTCCAGCGCCCTGCCCGTGCGCACCCACGAGATCGAGCAGCAGCTCAAGGCGCGGCTTCAACCCACATGGCTGGAGGTGCTGGACGAGAGCGCTGCGCATGCCGGGCATTCGGGCGCCAACGCCGAAGGCTACGGTAGCCACTTTCGCATCCGCATTGCCAGCCCGCTCTTTACCGGCAAGAGCCGGGTGGCGCGCCACCGGCTTGTGTATGATGCAATGCAAAATTTCATTGATCAGGGCCTCCACGCCCTGGCGATTGAAGTCATCGAGCCACCCTGAATCTGCGCTGATTTGCCCAGGGCTCGGCACAGAGCCATGGCAACGTCAGCATGTCTTGCCAAACGTTTTCAAGCATTACCAAAAGGACTACAAAAACATCATGAAGAAACATCTGTTACTCGGCACCGCCGTAGCGGCGCTGCTGGCACTGGGCGCACAGGGCGCCATGGCGCAGAACGTGGCCATCGTCAATGGCAAGGCCGTTCCAAAATCGCGCCTGGACTCACTGGCGCAACAGGTCGCCAAGTCCGGCCGGCCAGTAACGCCTGAGATGGAAGGCCAGCTTCGTGAAGAAGTGATTGCGCGCGAAGTGTTCATGCAGGAAGCGGAAAAGCGGGGCCTGGCTTCCAGCGATGACGTCAAGGTGCAAATGGAACTGGCACGCCAGACCATCCTGATCCGCGAGCTGTTTTCTGACTTCCAGAAGAAGAATCCGGTGACCGATGTCGAGCTGAAGGCCGAATACGACAAATTTGCCGAAGCCAATGGCGGCAAGGAGTACAAGGCCCGCCACATCCTGGTCGAAAAGGAAGCCGAGGCCAAAGAGATCATTGCCAGCCTGAAAAAGGGCGGCAAGTTCGATGACATCGCCAAGAAGAAGTCCAAGGATCCCGGATCCGGTGCCAAGGGCGGCGACCTGGACTGGGCCAACCCCTCCAGTTACGTGCCTGAGTTCACCGAGGCGCTGGTCAAGCTCAATAAGGGCCAGACCACCGATACCCCGGTGAAAACCCAGTTCGGCTATCACGTCATTCGTGTAGACGACATCCGTACGGCCCAGCTCCCCTCTTTCGAGGAAGTGAAGCCGCAGATCGCCCAGCAAATGCAGCAGCAAAAGCTGGCGGCGTTCCAGGAAGAGCTGCGCAAAAAAGCCAAGGTGGAATAAGCCGCGGGGAAGCGGCCTTCGCAAACGCGGCCCATGTGGCCGCGTTTTTATTTCTGTGCTGGGCAATTGCGACCGGTGACCCCGCCTTAAAAGAGGCGTGTTTCCCGATTGACGGGAGCAGCCGGCACCGCTCCAATGGCTCACACTCTTCTGGAGGTCCCATGTCCAAGCGCATTGTTTTCCCTCAATCTTCCGCCGCACAGTCGAGCGCCGCATGAGCAACCCCGATTCTCCTTCCGCCCTGCCCGCACAGGTGCAAGAAGCACTGGACCAAGGCAACAAAGTAGAGGCGGTTAAGCGGCTGCGCAGTCTCACAGGTTTGGGCCTTCAGGAAGCCAAGGATGCGGTGGAAGCCTCGATGTGTGGCGAACCGCCTGCCGCGGGATTTGCGCCAAAGGCATTCGCCGCCGACGCACCTCTGCCCGCGCAGGTGCAGGAAGCGCTGGACCAGGGCAACAAGATAGAGGCGATACGGCGCTTGCGGGACCTGACTGGCTTGGGTCTCAAGGAGGCCAAGGATGCGGTAGATGCCGCGGGCGCCGGACCGCACGCGAGCGAGGGACCGTCCCCGGGTCAGGTGCGCAGCTCCAATGGCACATGGTGGTGGCTTGTTGCGCTGGCCATGCTGGCGCTGGCTGCTTTTGCGCTGCTGGGTTGCGTCTCTGCGCCGCCGGCTCCCGCGGCCGAATTAGCGCCTTCGGGCAAGCTCAAGGCAGCCATCAACTTCGGCAACCCCATCCTCGCGGTGAAAGATCCCGCCACCGGCGAGCCGCGGGGCGTCTCGGTGGATCTGTCGCGCGAATTGGGCAGGCGTCTCGGTGTACCGGTGGAACTCGTCACCTTCAATTCTGCTGGCAAGGTGGTCGAAGCGGTCAGGGATGCGCAGGTGGACATTGCTTTTGTAGCCATTGACCCGGTGCGCGGTGCCGACATGCTGCAGACGCCGCCCTACGTCATCATCGAAGGTGCTTACCTGGTGAAAAACGACTCCCCCATCCGGCGCAATGAAGAGGTGGACCAGGCGGCCAACCGCATTGTGGTCGGCAACGGCAGTGCCTATGACCTCTACCTGACCCGTGAGCTGAAGGCGGCGAAGCTGGTCAAGGCTCCCACCTCACCCGCCGTGACCGATGTGATGATCGCGCAAAACGTGGAAGTGGCGGCGGGAGTCAAGCAGCAACTGGAGGCCGACGCCAAACGCGTGTCGGGCGTGCGCTTGCTGCCGGGACGCTTTATGGTGATCAACCAGGCCATGGGCCTGCCTAAAGGGCGTGATGCCGGTGCGCGTTACCTGGGTGCGTTCGTCGAGGAGATGAAAGCTTCCGGCTTTGTGGCGGCAGCGCTGGCGCGCCATGGCATTGAAGGCGCTGCGGTGGCGCCGCCACACCGGTAAGTCACCAGCGCTCTTCTCTCTGCAAAAGCCAGGCGCGGCTCCAGCCAAGAAGCCCATAAAGGATGAGTCCAACACCAATGACAGGCAAGAGATAAGGCAGGTTGTGCCTGCGCGGCAAGCCGCGTGCAAGCTCCTGGAATTCCGCAAGCGACAGATTCAAGCCGCGTGCCAGAAAGAAAGACGCCGTCAGGCACAGCATGCCCACCGCGGTCAAAGCCAGGCCGTGACCGGCCTCAAGCAGGTTTCTGTCGCCCCAAAGCCAGTCCCACGCAAAAATGCCGCCACCAGCCAGCATTGCCACAGCCCACCAGGACAGGTTACCCAGCCAGGCGAGCAGCGCAACCAGCGCATAGGGAACGACGTAGGAGATGCGCCGTACCGCGTCAACACCCAAGGATCAACCCACCCACTTGCGCGCGTTGTGCCAGAGGCTCATCCACGGGCTGTGCTCGCTGCTATTGCCTGAAGTCCAGCTCTTCTGGATGTTGCGGAACACGCGCTCGGGGTGCGGCATCATGGCCGTGAAGCGGCCGTCAGCTGTCGTCACGGCGGTGAGGCCGCCGGCGCTGCCGTTGGGGTTGGCCGGATAAGCTTCGGTCGGCTTGCCATCGTTGTCGGTAAAACGCATCGCGGCAATCGCTTTGGAGGCATCGCCCCGGAAGGCGAAATTGGCATAGCCCTCGCCATGCGCGACGGCGATCGGCAGGCGGCTGCCGGCCATGCCCTGCAGGAAGATGCTGGGGGACTCCAGCACCTCGACCATGCTCAGGCGTGCTTCAAAGCGCTCGCTGCGGTTGGTGGTAAAGCGCGGCCAGGCCTCGGCGCCCGGGATGATGTCGGCCAGCTCGGCAAACATCTGGCAGCCGTTGCACACGCCCAAACCAAAGGTATCCTGGCGCGCAAAGAACGCCTTGAACTCGTCAGATAGCACCGGGTTGAAGGTCACGGAACGCGCCCAGCCGATGCCGGCGCCCAGGGTGTCGCCGTAGCTGAAACCGCCACAAGCCACGATGCCCTTGAAGTCGGCCAGCCTGGCGCGGCCGGTTTGAAGGTCGGTCATGTGCACATCGCAGGCTTCAAAGCCGGCTTCGGTGAAGACGTAAGCCATTTCCACATGCGAATTGACGCCCTGCTCGCGCAGCACCGCCACGCGTGGCCGCGCCGACAGGTTGAGCGCGGGCGCCGACAGCACTTTGACTGGATCAAACGTCAGTTGCACATGCAGGCCCGGGTCGGCGGGGTTGCCGGTGGCCGCGTGTTCAGTATTGGCGCAGTCGGGGTTGTCGCGCTGCTGGCAGATCTTCCAGCTGACCGAATCCCAGACTTGGTGCAGGTCTTGCAGTTTGGCCGAGAACACGGCCTTGGTGTCGCGCCAGACCTGGATCTCACCTTTGCCGACTTCGAGCGAGGCATGCTGTGGGCGGGTCTTGCCGATGAAATGGCTGAATTTGGAGAGGCCGTGTTCACGCAGGGTCTGCATGGCCTCGTTGCGTGCCGACGTGGCCACCTGGATGACAGCACCCAGCTCTTCGTTGAACAGCGCCTTGAGCGTGAGCTCTTCGCGGCGCGCGCCGACCTGGCTTGCCCAGTTCTTGCTGTCGCCCGTGTCCATGCGGCTGTCGGAAATGCCGTCGCCTTCGACCAGCAGCATGTCGATGTTGAGCGACACGCCCACGTTGCCGGCAAAGCCCATTTCGCAGACCGCGGCAAACAGGCCACCGTCGCTGCGGTCATGGTAGGCCATGAGCTTGCCCTCTTTGCGCAGTGCATTGATGGCATTGACGAGGTTGACCAGGTCTTTCGGGTCGTCCAGGTCGGGCACATCGCCCTCTTCCTTGTCCAGCGTTTGCGCGAGGATGGAGCCGCCCATGCGGTTCTGGCCTTTGCCCAGGTCGATCAGGATCAGGGTGCTGTCGGCTTCATCACGGTTCAGTTGCGGCGTGAGTGTGCCGCGCACATCGGGCAGCGTGGCGAAGGCGCTCACGATCAGCGAGACTGGCGAAGTGACCTTCTTGCTGTCAGCGCCGTCGCTCCACACGGTGCGCATCGACAACGAATCCTTGCCGACGGGGATCGACACGCCCAGAGCCGGGCAAAGCTCCATGCCCACAGCCTTGACGGTTTCATACAGAGCCGCATCCTGGCCGGGCTCGCCACAGGCGGCCATCCAGTTGGCAGACAGTTTGATGCGGGGCAACTCAATCGGTGCCGCCAGCAGGTTGGTGATGGCTTCGGCGACAGCCATGCGGCCTGAAGCAGCTGCGTTGACGGTGGCCAGCGGCGTGCGTTCGCCCATGCTCATGGCTTCGCCGGCAAAACCGCTGTAGTCGGCCAGCGTAACGGCGCAATCGGCCACCGGCACCTGCCAGGGGCCAACCATCTGGTCGCGGTGCGTGAGGCCGCTCACGGTGCGGTCGCCGATGGTGATCAGGAAGCGCTTGGAGGCGACGGTCGGGTGGCTAAGCACCGCAATCGCGCTTTTCTGCAGGTCCACACCGGTCAGGTCTATAGGCTTGACGATGTGCTTGACGGATTTCACGTCACGGTGCATCTTGGGCGGCTTGCCCAAGAGGACATTCATGGGCATATCCACGGGAGGTGCGGCCTCCTTGTCTGACAGCACCAGTTGCTTCTCTTCGGTAGCCACACCGATCACAGCAAACGGGCAACGCTCGCGTTCGCAAAAAGCCTGGAACTGCGAAAGTGATTCGGGCGCAATCGCCATCACGTAACGCTCCTGGCTTTCATTGCTCCAGATTTCCTTGGGCGAAAGGCCGCTTTCTTCCAGTGGCACGGCACGCAAATCAAACTTCGCACCTCGCCCGGCGTCATTCACCAGCTCAGGAAAGGCATTGGACAAACCGCCGGCGCCCACGTCGTGGATCGCCAGGATGGGGTTGGCCCCGCCCAACTGGGCACACTGGTTGATGACTTCCTGGGCGCGGCGTTCGATTTCAGGGTTACCGCGCTGCACCGAGTCAAAGTCAAGCTGGGCCGCGTTGGCCCCCGAGGCCATGGAACTGGCCGCGCTGCCGCCCATGCCGATGCGCATGCCGGGGCCACCCAGCTGGATGAGCAGGGTGCCGGCCGGGAACAAAATCTTTTTGGTCAGTGCCGCGTCGATCGTGCCGACGCCACCCGCAATCATGATGGGCTTGTGGTAGCCCCAGCGCTGGCCGCCTACGGTTTGCTCGTATTCGCGGAAGTAGCCGTTGAGGTTGGGCCGGCCGAACTCGTTGTTGAAGGCCGCGCCGCCCAGCGGACCTTCCGTCATGATCTGCAGCGGGCTGGCGATGTGCTCGGGCTTGCCATAGGACGTGGCGGCGTCGTCAAACAGCCTGGACACGGTGAAACCTGTCAGGCCCGCCTTTGGCTTGGAGCCGCGGCCGGTCGCGCCTTCGTCGCGAATCTCGCCGCCCGCGCCGGTAGAAGCGCCCGGAAACGGTGAGATGGCCGTGGGATGGTTGTGCGTCTCGACTTTCATCAGCACATGCATCAACACGTCATCCGTGGCGCTATAAGTTTGATAGCTGCTCGCGCTTTCTCCTGTTGGGCTAGAGGCCAATTTGGCATTATTTTTGGCATAAAACCGCTGGGTTTTATAACCTTCCATGACCGAGGCGTTGTCCGAATAAGCCACTACGGTGTGCTGGGGATGCAGTTTTTCGGTGTTGCGGATCATGCCGAACAGGCTTTTCTCCTGCGCAACGCCGTCAATCGTGAAGTCGGCGTTGAAGATCTTGTGGCGGCAGTGCTCGCTGTTGGCCTGGGCGAACATCATGAGCTCAACGTCGGTCGGGTTGCGTTTGAGCTGGGTGAAGGCGTTGACCAGGTAGTCGATTTCATCGGCTGCCAGCGCCAGGCCAAATTCGGCATTGGCGGCTTCCAGGGCCGCTTTGCCACCGGCCAGCACGTCGATGGTCTGTAGCGGTGCGCCTTGCAATTCGGTGAAGAGGCCGGCAGCCTGCGCGCGATCCAACATCACGCTTTCAGTCATGCGGTCGTGCAGCAGGCCGGCGACCTGCTCGCGCTGGGCATCCGTCAGGGCCGTTTTGCTGAAAAAGCCGCTTTTCAAGGTAATGCGGTACTCGGTGATGCGCTCGATGCGCTTGACGGCCAGGCCGCAGTTGTGGGCGATGTCCGTGGCCTTTGACGCCCAGGGGGAGACGGTGCCAAAGCGCGGCGAAACAATAAAGGTCAGTGCATCATCGGTTTTGCCGGCGCCTGCAGTGCAAGGATCACCATAGGTAAGCAATGCTGAGAGCTGGCCCTTGACGATGTCTGAAGGCGGTGCCTCCGTGGCAACCAGATGCACAAACCGGGCGCTGATGCCCACGATCTTGTCGTGGATGGCTTGCAGGCGGGGAAGGAGTTGCTGGACGCGGAAATCGCTGAGGGCGCTGATCCCGTGGGGTTCGCCCTCAAAAGTCGTCAGGTGCAGGGTCACGGTAGCGGTGGCCTTGTAATGGGAGGTGGGCAGCGCATGGCTGTTGGGTTTAACGGGCTAGCGTTAACCCGTAATTTTATCAGCGACTGAAGGCCTTCCCCGGTTTGCTGCCGGTGCGCCCGGGCACTTTTGCGATCCGTTCGGGCCACATTCGGGCCAAAGCCAAAGCCCCTTGGTCCCATGCTGAAAATGCATGTGCCCGGGAGCGGTGGGATAATCGGGGCCATGAGTATTACTTACAAAGATGCCGCAGGAATTGAAGGCATGCGCCTGGCGGGAAGGCTTGCTTCCGAGGTGCTGGACTACCTCACCCCTTTCGTGAAACCGGGTGTCACCACCAATGAAATAGACCGGCTGGCCCATGACTACATGACCCAGGTTCAAGACACCATTCCGGCCACGCTGGGCTATGGCCCTCCCGGTTATGTGCCTTATCCCAAGTCGCTGTGCACTTCCATCAACCACCAGGTCTGCCATGGCATTCCCAACGACAAACCGTTGAAAAAAGGCGACATTGTCAATATTGACGTGACCGTCATCACCAAGGACGGCTGGCACGGCGACAACAGCCGCATGTACCTGGTTGGCGAAGCTTCCATTGCGGCCAAGCGGCTGTGTCATGTGACCTATGAAGCCATGTGGCAGGGCATCATGCGCGTCAAGCCCGGGGTCAGGCTGGGCGATATCGGCTTTGCGATCCAGACTTTTGCCGAAAAACAGGGGTTTTCCGTGGTTCGCGAGTTTTGCGGTCATGGAATTGGCCAAAAATTCCACGAAGAACCGCAAGTGCTGCACTACGGCCGCCCCGGCACGCTCGAAGAGCTCACACCGGGCATGACCTTCACCATCGAACCCATGATCAATGCCGGCAAGCGCGATATCAAGGACGGCCCCGAGAAAGACGGCTGGAGCATCGTGACGCGCGACCACTCCTTGTCCGCCCAGTGGGAACACACCATTTTGGTGACCGAAACCGGCTATGAGGTACTGACCCTGTCCGCCGGCAGCCCGCCGATCCCGGCGTTTGTCCCGCAAAGCAGCCCTGCCCAAGCCGCTGTCAGTGCCTGAGCCAGGCGCACAGTGGCGCCCCGCGCACTTTCTGACCCTGCGAGCTCCGCGATGATCGAGCTGGCCCCGGTCCGCGAGCAATACAAAGCGGGGAAAGCCGCCCTCCTCGCCACGCTGGCCGCCAGCGGCGCCTCGTCCCGCGGCATCCACAGCCTGCTGCAAAAATTCGCCCGCCATGCCGACGCGACCCTGCAGCTGCTCTGGCAGCGGGCCGGCTTTCCGGTTTCCGCCTGCCTGGTGGCCGCAGGAGGCTTTGGCCGTGGCGAGCTGTTTCCCCATTCGGATGTAGACGTGCTGCTGCTGTTGCCGGACAGCGCCAACATCGACGGCGACCCGGCCCTCAAGGCCAAGGTAGAGAGTTTCATCGGCGCCTGCTGGGATGTAGGCCTGGAAATTGGCTCCAGCGTGCGGACGATTTCCGGTTGTGTCGAAGAAGCGGCCAAGGACGTCACGGTACAAACTTCGCTGCTTGAAGCCCGCCTGGTCGCCGGGTCCAAAAAGAATTTTCTGCAGCTGCAAAACCGGCTGGCCGTCGTGCTGGACCCGCAGGCCTTTTACGTGGCCAAGACGCTGGAGCTGCGGCAGCGCCACAACAAATTCGAAAATACGCCCTACTCGCTCGAGCCCAACTGCAAGGAATCCCCGGGTGGACTGCGCGACCTGCAGGTGATTTTGTGGGTGGCGCGCGCCGCCGGCCTGGGCAAGTCCTGGGACGACCTGGCCCGCAACGGCCTGGCTACGCCTTTCGAGGTGCGGCAGATCAAGGCCAACGAAGCGCTGCTGAGCCTGATACGCGCCCGCCTGCACCTGATCGCCGGGCGGCGCGAAGACCGGCTGGTGTTTGACCTGCAAACCGCTGTGGCCGAGTCCTTTGGCTATTCTGCGGAGGCCGACGACGGCAGCAAAGTGCCGCGCCGCGCCAGCGAGGCCGTGATGAAACGCTACTACTGGGCGGCCAAAGCGGTCACCCAGCTCAACCAGATCCTGCTGCTCAATATCGAAGAGCGGCTCAACCCCAACACCTACCCGCTGCGGCCTATCAACGAACGGTTTTTCGACAAGGCCGGCATGCTGGAGGTGGTCAGCGACGACCTGTATGCGCGTGAACCGCACGCCATTCTGGAAACCTTTTTGGTATTCGAGACAACCGTGGGCATCAAGGGCCTGTCGGCGCGCACGCTGCGCGCTCTCTACAACGCCCGCGGACTGATGAACAGCAAGTTTCGCAGCGATCCGGTCAACCGCGACACCTTCCGGCGCATCCTTCAGCAGCCCGAGGGCATCACGCATGCCATGCGGCTGATGAACCAGACCTCGGTGCTGGGCCGCTACCTCTGGATCTTCCGCAAGATCGTCGGGCAGATGCAGCACGACCTGTTCCACGTCTATACGGTGGACCAGCACATCCTGATGGTTCTGCGCAACGTGCGGCGTTTCTTCATGGCCGAGCACTCGCACGAATACCCGATGTGCTCGCAGCTCGCGGCCGGCTGGGACAAGCCCTGGATTCTTTACATCGCTGCGCTGTTCCACGACATCGCCAAGGGCCGCGGCGGCGACCACTCCGAGCTGGGTTGCAAGGACGTGCGCGTTTTTTGCCGCCAGCATGGTATTGGCGCCGAAGACTCCAAACTCATCGAATTCCTGGTGGGCGAACATCTGAGCATGAGCCGCATCGCCCAGAAGGAAGACCTGAGCAACCCCGAAGTAATTGCCGCGTTTGCCAAACGCGTGGGCAACGAGCGCTATCTGACAGCGCTCTACCTGCTGACGGTGGCCGACATCCGCGGCACCAGCCCCAAGGTCTGGAACGCCTGGAAAGGCAAGCTGCTGGAAGACCTGTACCGCTACACGCTGCGCGTGCTGGGTGGCCGCGCACCCGACGCGGATGCCGAAGTGGAGGCCCGCAAGCGCGAAGCCCTGACCACGCTGGCCCTGCACGCTGAACCTTTCGAGGCGCACAAGGCACTGTGGGATACGCTGGATGTCAGCTATTTCATGCGCCATGAGGCCTCCGACATCGCCTGGCATGCACGCCAGCTGTCACGGCATGTGGGCAAGGCCAAGGCGATTGTTCGCGCGCGCCGCTCGTCGGCGGGTGAAGGCATGCAGGTGCTGGTTTACACGCCCGACGCGCCCGATCTGTTTGCGCGCATCTGCGGCTACTTTGACGAAGCCGGCTTCAGCATCCTGGACGCCAAGATCCACACGGCGAAAAACGGTTATGCGCTGGACACCTTCCAGGTGGTCAGCCCCACGCTGGCCGACCACTACCGCGAACTGGCGGCCATGGTGGAGGCCGAACTGGATCGCACCATCGAGAACCCCGGGCCTCTGCCGCCTCCGAGTAAAGGCCGTGTGTCACGCCGGGTCAAGAGTTTCCCGATCGCTCCGCGCGTGGACCTGCGACCCGATGAAAAAGCCCAGCGCTGGCTGCTCAGCGTATCGGCCAGCGACCGGGTCGGGCTGCTCTACCGCATCGCACGGGTGCTGGCCCGTCACCGCATCAACCTGCAGCTCGCCAAGGTCAGCACCCTGGGCGAGCGCGTGGAAGATACATTTTTGATCGATGGACCGGAGCTGCAGCACAACAAGGCACAGATCGCGATCGAGACGGAGCTCCTGGAAGCGCTCAATACCTGAAGCTTCAAGCGACTGGTTTCCGCAGGTATTGCAACAGACGCCCCTTGTAACTGCCGCCGGCAGGCAATTTGGTCACGCGCGTCTCAGTGCGCGAATAGCCCAGTGCATCCATTTTTCGATTGAAGCTGGCCCGGTTGCCGCGGTCCGGATCGACAATCAGCACTTCGGTGTGCGGCAGCGCATGCAGCTCGATGAACTGCGACAACACCTCCGGCTGGCCACGGTCATACAGCACATCGCTGCCGATGATCAGGTCAAAGCGTTCCAGCAGCGGATTGGCGCGCGACCAGTTGCCCGTCTGATATTTCATTGCAGGCAAGTGGTTGAGTTTGAGGTTTTCCAGCAGAAATTGCGCCGCCAGCGGATGACAGTCGCTCGCCGTGATGTCGCCACCGCGGCGATGCACAACAAGGCTGGCTAGCGCCAGGCCGCAACCGAGCTCCAGAATGCGCTTGCCTTCCAGTTCAAAGGTCAGCATGGCATGGGCCAGCACACGGCCCGAGGGCCAGAGCAAACCGAATATAGGCCAAGCCGACGAGGAAATGCCTTCGCGTTCAGCCTCGCCGAGGGGATCATGGAATTGCTGGCGGTCCAGCAAGGAACGCAGTTGCAGGTCGTCGCCGCTGCCGCTCACGGTTTCAAATTTCAGCTGGTAGGGAGGTGGCGAAGCAGCTCCGGTGATGGAAACTGCTCCCGAGACGGGAGCGTGCGACATCCGGAAGCTTTCCTTGCGTACAACACGCTCTGGCGGGGCGAAATAGCCCTCGATCAGCTTCAGTGTACCCTTCGACGTTCCCGCGGTCAGTCGTCGTCCGACGCGTCCAGTCCGGGGAAAAGCACCTCGGTAAAGCCAAACTGGCTGAAGTCGCGGATGCGCATGGGATAAAGCTTGCCAATCAGGTGATCACACTCATGCTGCACTACTCGCGCGTGAAAACCGTCTACCGAACGCTCAATCGCATCACCGTACTGGTCAAAGCCGCTGTAACGAATTCGCGAAAGGCGCGGGACCAGGCCGCGCAAACCGGGTACGGAAAGGCAGCCTTCCCAGCCGCCCTCTTCTTCAGGCCCCAGGGGCGTGATCAAGGGGTTCAGCAAGACGGTGCGGGGCACTACCGGTGCATCGGGATAGCGTGGGTTGACCGTGTCAGTCCCGAAAATTACCAGTTGCAGGTCGACCCCAATCTGTGGGGCTGCCAGGCCGGCACCGTTGACAGCGCGCATGGTATCGAACATGTCAGCAATGAGCAGGTGCAGCTCGTCGGTGTCGAAGGCGGTCACGGGCTGAGCCACGCGCAGCAGCCGCGGGTCGCCCATTTTGAGGATTTCGCGAATGGTCATGCGCCAATTATCGTGGCGCAGGGCCTTATCGGGGAAGTTTTAGCGCCAATGCCGATAGCCCCAACCCCGGTAATAGCCGGGCGCGGGAACCACCACCACGGGGGCCGGCTCCACGTAGACAGGGCGGGCCGGGTAAACAGCCACCGGACGTGGGGCAATCGGCGCCACCACGCAGCCAGACAGCAAAACAACCAGGCCGGCGGCCCCTGCCAGGGCAGAGAAACGTTTGTAATTCATGAAAAGCTCCTGTGTGTAGAGATCTTTTCAACGTCTGGCGTAGCCGCCTGGCGTGACGTCCGGCGTGCAAACCCCGGTAACGCCATGTAAGGCGCGTCGGTGATGCACTACTCCGTGGTGCTGGCGCTCCAGTAAGCCTGGCTGACCGCAGGCAACTCACCGAGCTGCCGGACAAGGCGGTCCATCGCGGGGCCGTCCACCGCAATGGCGACCAGCGTCGCCTGGATTTTCACGCTTTCCTCGCCGAAGGCGGACACTTTGAGGTCGTTGGTCGGATAGTGCAGCTCCTCCAGCGATTTCTCCAGGGCACCCAGCACCTCTTTTTGATGCCCCCCGCTGGTGACCACATAGACTGAGTTGGTTACCTCGGCCGACTGCACGTCCAGTGGCAAGCGATTGATCTGGTTGACGATGGGCCTCAGCAAGGTATTGGCCGCCAGCACGAACAGCGTGGCAATGCCTGCCTGCACTACCAGATCAGCCCCCGCGCAGGCGCCCACAGCACCCGAGCACCACAAGGTAGCGGCCGTGTTGAGCCCGCGCACATTGCCTTCCTCGCGCATGATCACGCCGGCACCCAGAAAGCCGATGCCCGAAACCACATAGGCCACCACATGCACTGCGCCCTGCGCGCCGGTCAGCCGATTCGCCATGTCGACAAAAATCGCGGCGCCTACGGCCACCAATACGTTGGTGCGAAGTCCTGCGGTGCGTTGCCGGTACTGGCGCTCAAAACCGATCAAGGCGCCAAAGACGAACGCCGAAGACAGGCTCAGGAGCGAGTCCAGGAGGTCCGCCGAATTGAGGTTTTCGAATGCCTGCATGGGTGTGTTGCCTCCCGTGAGCCTGAAACTATCCGGGTGGGCCAGCCAGCAGGGCCAGCAACGCCGCTTCGTCGATGACCGGAACACCCAGTGTTTGGGCCTTGACCAGCTTGCTGCCAGCCTCTTCGCCGGCCACCACGTAGTCGGTTTTTTTACTGACAGAGCCAGCCACCTTGCCGCCTGCGGCCTCCACCCTGTCCTTGGCCTCGTCGCGGCTCAAGGTGGGTAATGTGCCGGTGATGACAAAAGTCTTGCCCGACAACGGCTGGGGCGCCCGGGCAGCTGGTTCGCCCTCCTCCCAGGCCACGCCACAGGCGCGCAGTTGCTCGACCACTTCGCGGTTGTGCGCCTGCTCAAAGAAGGTGCGAATACTCTGCGCCACGATCGGCCCCACATCGCTGACTTCCAGCAGTTGCTCTTCGGTGGCATCCATGATGGCGTCCAGCTTGCCGAAATGGCGCGCCAGCTCCTTGGCCGTCGCCTCGCCGACGTGGCGTATGCCCAGGCCGAACAAAAAGCGAGGCAAAGTTGTCTGCTTGGACTTTTCAAGCGCTTCCAGCAAGTTGTTGGCAGACTTCTCCGCCATGCGGTCCAGGCTGGCGAGCGCCGTCAGGCCCAGTTTGTAGAGATCGGGCAAGGTACGGATCACGTTGGCATCAACCAGCTGCTCGACCAGCTTGTCGCCCAGGCCTTCGACTTCGACGGCGCGCCGGTGTGCGTAATGCAGGATGGCTTCCTTGCGCTGGGCACCGCAGAAAAGTCCGCCGGTGCAGCGGTAATCGGCTTCACCTTCTTCTCGCACGGCGTCGGAGCCGCAAACCGGGCATTTGTGCGGCATGGTGAATTGCGGCGCATCCTGCACCCGCTTGTCGAGCAGCACGCTGACGACTTCGGGTATCACGTCACCCGCGCGGCGCACGATCACGGTATCGCCCACGCGCACGTCCTTGCGGCGCGCTTCATCTTCGTTGTGCAGCGTGGCGTTGGTCACGGTGACACCGCCCACAAATACCGGTGCCAGCTTGGCAACCGGCGTCAGCTTGCCTGTGCGGCCCACCTGCACCTCAATGGCCAGCACGGTGGTGAGCTGCTCCTGCGCCGGGTATTTGTGCGCCACGGCCCAGCGCGGCTCGCGCGTGACAAAGCCCATTTTTTTCTGCAGCGCCAGGCTGTTGACCTTGTAGACCACACCGTCAATGTCGTAAGGCAGGCTGTCGCGCTGCTTGCCCATGGTCTGGTGGAATGCTATTAATTCAGGAGCGCCTTGCGCAAGCTGCGTTTGGGCTGCGACCGGAAAACCCCATGATTTGAGTGTTAGCAGGAGCTGAAAATGGGTTTCGAACGCCGGACCGCCCTCTTCCGGCGGAGAGATATCCCCCAAACCGTAAGCAAAAAAACTCAAGCGCCGCCGCGCGGCCAACGCTGGATCCAGCTGGCGCACGCCGCCAGCTGCGGCGTTGCGCGGATTGACGAAGGTTTTTTCACCCTTGGCGCCTTGCGCGATCTTCTCGCGCTGCTTCTCGTTGAGCGCTTCGAAGTCGGCGCGGCGCATGTAAACCTCGCCGCGCACTTCCATGACCGGCGGGGCGTCGGCAGGCAAACGAAGCGGGATCTGGTTGATGGTCCGGATGTTCTGCGTCACGTCTTCACCAACTTCACCGTCACCGCGCGTGGCGGCCTGCACCAGCACACCGTTTTCATAACGCAGGCTCATGGCCAGGCCGTCGAACTTGAGTTCGGCGACATATTCGACAGGCGGGTCGGATTCCGCCAGGCCCAATTCCTTGCGCACGCGGGTGTCGAAATTCTGGGCGCCTGTGGCTTCCGTGTCGGTTTCGGTGCGAATGCTGAGCATGGGCACCTTGTGGCGCACGCTGGCAAACTGATCCAGCGGCTTGCCGCCTACCCGCTGGGTCGGTGAATCGGGTGTCAGCAGTTCCGGATGAGCCGCCTCAATCGCCTGCAACTCCTTGAACAGCTTGTCGTACTCGCTGTCAGGAATCGTGGGCTCATCAAGCACGTAATAGCGATGTGCATGGGCATGCAACTCGGCGCGCAAGGCGGCAGCACGCCCCGCAACAGAAGCCGGTTGCGGCGAGGGTTCGGGCTGCGCAAACAGGTCTTTGGTGGCCATGAAAAAGATCGGAAACGGGCGAAAAGCCCGGGAAAATCAAGAGAAAAGCCGGCGCCCTAGCACCGAGCCCGCCGACAGATCGCGGCTGTCCAGCGTGTCATAAAGCTGTTCCAGGTCGGCGTGGATGACTTCCATTGCCTCGGGCCGGATCAGATTGCCGTTGTCGTCGATGATCACACCGTCCATGTTGGCAGCCAGGGACAGCGCGGCTTCGCACATGCGAGCAAAGGGCTGCTCGGAGCGGGAAACCTGTGGAACGTCGAGCGACAGCGTCAGTTCACGCAGCGCCGTCTGCTCCGGGTCTTCTGCCATGGCGGCCTGTGTGTCGAAGGCCAGCCCCAGGATGGGGGCCTGCCCCTGCTGGTTCGCCGGCAATACCATGCGCCCGGGAATGGAGCCGGGAACGAAGCCCAGCCGCGCCGCACTTTGGTGGACATAACCCGGGCTCCAGGCGGTGTTGACGGCGCGCAGGGTAAAGCTCAGCTGTGCGTCATGGCCGCTGGCAAACTGGTCGAGTTCGCGGGCTCGCGCCACCTCGTCCAGCATTTCCGGAAATTCCGGCTCACCGCCCACCGCATCGGCAAACGCCTGCGCCTTCATCACGAATTCAGAGTATTCAATCTGGTTGAGCGCACCGGTGCGGTTGGCCAGCTGCACGCCGCACTGAAAGGCGCTGTAACGATGCCCTGCTGTGGGAAATTCCCATTCGCCGGTAATGATGCTCAGGCCTTCAACGCCGAAAGGCTTGCTGCCGGCCCGGCGCGTGCTGGGCATGGCGGCAAGCGCGGCTTCGCCCGACACCATGCCCTCAATCACCACGGGCGCAACGGCATCAATCAGCACGTCAAGACCTGGCTTTCTGTCGGATGCATTCATCGTGGCGAGCGAGGCCAGCGATGCCAGGCCAGAATCCACGTCAAAGCTGGGTTCCAGCCGTTCAGCAGCGGCACCTTCGCCACTTTGTGCGGGTGCAAGCTCTTGCTCGGGTGCGGGGGCTTCCGGTGTGGCCTGCTTGGGCAGGTTCCTGCGCGACGACCAGGCGCTGTGTGCCACCACACCGGCCAGCACCAGCCCGCCCACCACCGCCAGACTGATCTGCAAAGTGCTCATTTTGGGGTCAGGCTGCTTCTGCGAAACCGATGGCGGCTTCCATGTCCACCGCCACGATGCGTGAAACGCCCTGCTCCTGCATGGTCACGCCGATCAGCTGTTCGGCCATTTCCATGGCGATCTTGTTGTGGCTGATGAAGAGGAACTGCGTTTCCTTGCTCATGGAGCGCACCAGCTTGGCGTAGCGCTCGGTGTTGGCGTCGTCCAGCGGCGCGTCGACCTCATCGAGCAAACAGAAAGGCGCGGGGTTGAGCTGGAAGATCGCAAACACCAGGGCGATGGCTGTGAGCGCCTTTTCTCCGCCTGACAGCAGGTGAATGGTCTGGTTCTTTTTGCCGGGCGGCTGGGCGATCACCTGTACCCCGGCATCGAGGATTTCCTCGCCTGTCATCATGAGCTTGGCGTTGCCGCCGCCAAAGAGTTCGGGGAACATGCGGCCAAAATGGCCGTTCACCGTCTCGAAGGTGCTCGAGAGCAGGTCGCGCGTTTCGATATCGATCTTCTTGATCGCATCTTCCAGCGTGGTCATGGCTTCATTCAGGTCGGCGGACTGCGCGTCGAGGAACTGCTTGCGTTCCCGCGCCGTGCTCAGCTCGTCGAGCGCGGCCAGGTTGACGGCGCCCAGCGACTGGATTTCGCGATTGATGCGGTCAATTTCGCCTTGCAGGCCGGTCAGTCGCACATTGCCGGACTGGATGGATTGCTCCACCGCAGCCAGGTCGGCCTGCGCGTCGGCCAGCAACTGCGCGTATTGCTCAAAGCCCAGACGCGCGGCCTGCTCTTTCAGCTGGAACTCGGTGATGCGCTGGCGCAGCGGGTCAAGCTCGCGCTCCAGTTGCAGGCGCCGCTCGTCGCTGGCGCGCAGCTTGCTGGTCAGGTCGTCGTACTGGCTGCGTTTGGCGCCCAGGTCGGCTTCACGCTCAAGCTTCACGCTCAGTGCGCTTTGCAGGCCGGCCTGCGCGGCGGCGTCTGTCAGGCGCGTGAGCTCTTCACGGGCTTGCGCTTCTTCACTGGCGATGGAGCTGGCCTGCTGGGCCGCAATGTCGATGGAACGGGTCAGCTCTTCGCGGCGGGAGGCCAGGCTGCGCAACGCAAACGTGGCTTCCTGCGCCTGGCGCTCCAGCGTACGCTGCTGCTCACGTGATTCGCCCAGCTTGCGCTCGGTTTCGATCACGCGGTCGTCCAGCTGCGCATGGCGTTCCTGGCTGTCGGCCAGTTGCATGTCCAGCTCTTCAAAGCGGCCTTCGGCGGTAACCTTGCGCTCCTGCAGTTCGCCGAGCTGCGCTTCGATTTCGGCCATGTCGGCCTGGATCTGCTCGCTGCGCGCCCGGGTCTGCTCGGCCAGTTGCGTCAGGCGCAGCACTTCGACCTGCAGCTCATGGGTACGGCTCTGGCCTTCGGCGGTTTCGCGGCGTGCCGTGGCCAGGCGCTGGGCGGCGTCGGCATAGGCGGCTTCGGCGCGTATCAGCGCGGAGCGGGCCTCTTCGCTGATCAGCGCCTGGGCCTTGAGCTGCTTGTCGAGGTTTTCGATCTCCTGGGCGCGGGCCAGCAAGCCGGCCTGTTCGGAATCCTGGGCGTAAAAGCTCACGCTGTGGTGCGTGACGGCATGGCCGCTTTGCACATAAATCACTTCGCCGGCCTGCAGCTTGTCGCGCGCGGCCAGGGCGTCGTCCAGGCCTTGGGCCGTATAGCAGCCCTGCAGCCAGTCACCCAGCAATGCCGACTGGCCGGCATCATTGAGGCGCAGCAGTTCGGTCAGTGGTTTGAGGTTGATCGCAGCGTTGGTGCGTGCGGGCGCGGCGGCGCTGGGCGGCGAATAAAACGAGAGCTTGGCCGGCGGCGTGTCGCGGCCATCGGTGCCGGCAAAACCGCGCACCATGTCGAGCCGGCTGACTTCGAGTGCGCCCAGGCGCTCACGCAGTGCAGCTTCAAGCGCGTTTTCCCAGCCTTGTTCGATGTGGATGCGGCTCCACAGGCCTTGCAGGCCATCGAGGCCGTGCTTGGCCAGCCAGGGCTTGAGCTTGCCGTCAGTCTTGACCTTTTCTTGCAAGGCCTTGAGCGCTTCCATGCGTGCCGACAGGTCGGCCCGCTTGGCGGATTCGGTGTTGACGGTGTGCTGCAGCGTGCGGCGTTCTTCGTCGAGCTGCGGCACGCTATCGGTCAGCTCGTGCAGGCGGGCCTCGGCTTCAGCTTGGGCTTCTTGCGCGGCGGTGAACTGTGTGTTCAGGTTGGCCAGGCGCGCTTCGTCGGGTGCGTTCAGCGCGTTGCGGTCTGCCGTGAGCTTTTCCAGCCGCAACCCCAGGCTGCGCGACTGCTCTTCGATGTTGCGCTGGTCGGCGGCCAACACCTGGATTTGCTGCTGCACCTGGCCGACGCTGGCGCGCTGCTCATTGGCCTTGGCTTGTGCCTGACGCAGGGCGTCTTCGAGGGCGGGCAGCTGGGTCTGATGCTCTTCTGTTTGCGCAGCCAGCAGCTCGGCTTTTTCCTCGGCTTCAATGGCTTGCGCAGCCAGGTTTTCCGTCTCAACGGCGGCGTCTTCCTTGCGCGTGGCCCATTGGGCGGTTTGTTCTTTCAACTGGGCCAGGCGTTGCTCGACGCGCTGGCGGCCGTCGACCACGAAGCGGATCTCGGCCTCCAGGCGGCCGACTTCAGCGCTGGCCTCGTACAGCTTGCCCTGGGCCTGGTTGACCTGGTCGCCGGCCGAGTAATGCGCCTGACGAATGGTTTCCAGGTCGGCCTCGATGTGGCGCAGGTCGGCCACGCGGCTTTCCAGGTCGTTCACGGCCTTTTCGGCGTCGGCCTTGACCTTGGACTGGTCGGCTTCGCTTTCGGCGCGTTTGAGGAACCACAGCTGGTGCTGCTTCAGGCTCGCGTCGGCATTCAGCGCGTTGTAGCGCATGGCGACCTCGGCCTGCTTTTCAAGCCGGTCCAGGTTGGCGTTCAGCTCGCGCAGGATGTCTTCGACGCGGGTCAGGTTTTCGCGGGTGTCCGACAGGCGGTTTGCGGTCTCGCGGCGACGCTCTTTGTACTTGGAGACACCGGCGGCTTCTTCGAGGAAAAGACGCAGCTCTTCGGGTTTGGACTCGATGATTCGGCTGATGGTGCCCTGGCCGATGATGGCGTAGGCGCGCGGGCCCAGGCCGGTGCCCAGAAACACGTCCTGCACGTCGCGGCGGCGCACCGGCTGGTTGTTGATGTAGTAGCTGGAGGTGCCGTCGCGCGTCAGCACGCGCTTGACGGCGATCTCGACAAACTGGCCCCACTGGCCGCCGGCGCGGTGGTCGGCGTTGTCAAACACCAGTTCCACGCTGGAGCGGCTGGCGGGCTTGCGTGTGGTGGTGCCGTTGAAGATGACGTCCTGCATGGACTCGCCGCGCAGCTCTGAGGCCTTGCTCTCGCCCAGCACCCAGCGCACCGCGTCCATGATGTTGGACTTGCCGCAACCGTTAGGGCCCACCACGCCGACCAGTTGGCCCGGCAGTACGAAATTGGTGGGCTCTGCGAATGATTTGAAACCAGATAGCTTGATCGAATTGAGACGCACGGCTGTCCCTGTTTTTTTGAGCTTGAGGTAGGGAGTTACAGCCCTAACTCGTTGATTTTTATGGCGTTTTACGGAAAAACGCTGACACACGCCGTGTACCACTTTCAGTAGCGCACGGTCCGCCATGTTACCCGAGCGGGACGCAGATTTTGCCGGGAAAAAGGCCCTTGACGGGCCCGGCGTGAAACACTTTGCTTCGCACGGCGGCGGTCTGTCAGGGTGACGCCAGGCCCTTCGCTGCCTGAAAATGGCTGGCTAGCGGAGAAATTTAGATCAAATTGGCCTGAAGCCCAATAAGGACCAGCGCGATCAGCTATTAGTTTGATAGCAATCAGACCAGGACGTGACAGGCCGCAACCCAAACCGGCGGCGGGTCAGCAAGGCAAGGCTGGATAATCAGGGCATGAATCCCCTGCTTTCACGCCTCCAGCCCTACCCGTTTGAACGGTTGCGCCAGTTGCACGCCGATGTCACCCCCAACCCGGCCTATAAACCCATCAGCCTTGGCATAGGCGAACCCCGCCATGCCACGCCCCAGCTCATCAAGGATGCGCTGACAGCCAGCCTGGGCGGCCTGGCCAGTTACCCCGGCACGCTGGGGGAGCCGAAGCTGCGCCAGGCCATGACCGACTGGCTGGCCCGCCGCTATGGCCTGAAACTGGACCCGGCCACACAAGTCCTGCCGGTCAACGGCTCGCGCGAGGCGCTGTTTTCACTGGCGCAAACCGTGCTGGACGCCAACAGACCGGGCGCCACCGTGGTCTGCCCGAATCCGTTCTATCAAATTTATGAAGGCGCAGCCCTGCTGGCCGGCGCCCAGACCTGGTTCGCGCCCAGCGACCCGGCGCGCAACTTCGGCATCGACTGGGCGGCCGTGCCGGCGGACGTCTGGGCCAAAACCCAGCTGGTGTTTGTCTGCTCACCCGGCAACCCCACCGGCGCGGTGATGTCGCTGGCCGAATGGAAGCTGCTGTTTGAGCTCAGCGACCGCTACGGCTTTGTGATTGCTTCCGACGAGTGCTACAGCGAGATTTACTTCCGTGACGAGGCACCCTTGGGGGGGTTGCAGGCGGCTTCCCAGCTGGGCCGGCATGACTTCAAGAACCTGATTTCCCTGACCAGCCTCTCCAAGCGCAGCAACGTGCCCGGCCTGCGCAGCGGCTTTGTGGCCGGCGATGCGGCGCTGATCAAGCCGTTTTTGCTCTACCGTACCTACCACGGCAGCGCCATGAGTCCCATCGTGCAGGCGGCCAGCATCGCCGCATGGAACGACGAGCAGCACGTGGTGGACAACCGCGCCATGTACCGCGAAAAATTCACCAAAGTCACGCCCCTGCTGTCGGCGGTGATGGACGTCGCCCTGCCCGATGCAGGCTTTTACCTGTGGGCCGGAATCCCCGAGGCATTCAGGGGTTCGGACACCGCGTTTTCGCGCGAGCTGCTCGCTCTTTACAATGTCGTGGTGTTGCCGGGCAGTTACCTGGCACGCGATGCGCAGGGCTACAACCCCGGCGCCGGCAGAATCCGCATGGCGCTGGTGGCAGAAACGGCCGAATGCGTGGAGGCCGCAGAGCGCATCGTCCAGTTCATCCAATCCAAAGTTCAC
This sequence comes from Polaromonas sp. P3_A5, assembly GCF_056403055.1. NCBI lineage: Bacteria > Pseudomonadati > Pseudomonadota > Betaproteobacteria > Burkholderiales > Comamonadaceae > Polaromonas > Polaromonas sp. P3_A5. The sequence goes on along the minus strand of NZ_JBFUGF010000001.1, from coordinate 2,110,186 downwards.
TGAAAAACCATTCTCATGACTCAAGCCAACCTGCAAGCGCTCCAGCAAACCATTGACGCCGCCTGGGAAGACCGCGCCAACCTGTCGCCCAAGTCGGCGCCCAAGGACATCCTGGAGGCAGTGGAGCAAACGATTTCCCAGCTGAACAATGGCTCGCTGCGCGTGGCCACCCGCGAAAGCGTGGGCGTATGGACGACGCACCAGTGGATCAAGAAAGCCGTGCTGCTGAGCTTTCGCCTGAAAGACAACGAACTGATGCGCGCCGGTGACCTCGGCTTTTTCGACAAGGTCAAAACCAAATTTGCGCACCTGAGCGAAGCCGAAATGCGCGAAACCGGTGTGCGCGTGGTGCCCCCCGCCGTGGCCCGCCGCGGCAGCTTCATCGCCAAGGGCGCGATCCTGATGCCCAGCTACGTCAACATCGGCGCATGGGTTGGCGAAGGCACCATGGTCGACACCTGGGCCACCGTGGGCAGCTGCGCACAGGTCGGCAACAACGTGCATCTTTCCGGCGGCGTCGGCCTGGGCGGCGTGCTGGAGCCTTTGCAGGCCAACCCCACCATCATTGAAGACAACTGCTTTATCGGCGCACGCTCTGAAGTGGTCGAAGGCGTGATCGTCGAAGAAAATTCGGTGATTTCTATGGGTGTCTACATCGGCCAGAGCACGCCGATTTACGACCGCGAAGCCGACACCGTCACCTACGGCCGTATTCCTGCAGGCTCCGTCGTGGTGTCGGGTAACCTGCCAAAGGCCGGCGGCAAGTACAGCATGTACTGCGCGGTGATCGTCAAGCGCGTGGACGCAAAAACCCGTTCCACCACCAGCCTGAACGATTTACTCCGCGACTAGACATGGCCCCCACGCTTCTCGCTTCGCGTAGTGCGCTGCCCCCCGAGGGGGCCGCTGCGCCTGCGGCCCGGCAAAGCCGGTTCCGCGGCCCCTGCTGGCGAGGAACCGTAAGTCGGGTGGCCAACGTTGTATTTCATTTCAATCAAGAGGGTGGACTATGAGCACGATGGAAAGAATCCTGCGTTTGATGGTGGACAAGAAGGCGTCTGACGTCTACCTGTCGGCCCATTCGCCCGCCCTGATCAAGATCAATGGCCAGGCCATCCCGATCAATGCGCAGATCCTGCCGCCGGAGGCACCGCGCAACCTGCTGGCCGAGGTATTGCCGCCCGAGCGCATCGAAGAGATGGAGGAAATGGGTGAGCTCAACATGGCGTTGCCGATTGCCGGCCTGGGCAACTTCCGTATCAGCGGATTCAAGCAGCGCAGCACCTACGCCGCCGTGATCCGCTACATCCCCAGCGAAATCCCGCCACTGGAAAGCCTGAACGTGCCGCCCATCCTGGCCGACCTGATCATGGAAAAGCGCGGCCTGCTGCTGATGGTGGGTTCCACCGGCGCCGGCAAAAGCACCACGCTGGCCTCCATGATCGATCTGCGCAACGAGACAACGCTGGGTCACATCCTCACCATCGAAGACCCGGTCGAATTTTTGTTCACCAACAAGAAGTCTGTCGTGAATCAGCGGGAGGTCGGCAGCGATACACAATCGCTGCAAGTAGCGCTGAAAAATGCGTTGCGCCAGGCGCCTGACGTCATCCTGATCGGTGAAATCCGCGACCGCGAAACCATGTCGGCGGCCATTGCCTATGCGCAGTCGGGCCATTTGTGCCTGGCGACCATGCACGCCAACAACAGCTACCAAGCGCTGAACCGGATCCTGAGCTTTTACCCGGTGGAAGTGCGCAGCACCATGCTGGGTGATCTGGGTGCCGCGCTCAAGGCCATCGTGTCGCAGCGCCTGCTGCGCACCCAGGACGGCGGCCGAACGCCGGCGGTGGAAGTCATGCTCAACACCAAGCTGATCTCCGAGTTGATCGAAAAAGGCGATTTTTCAGGCGTCAAGGAAGCGATGGAAAAATCCATGGCCGAAGGCTCACAGACCTTCGAGCAGGACATCGCCAAGCTGATCGTGGCCGGCACCGTCACACGCAAGGAAGGTGTTCTCTACGCCGACTCGCCGACCAACCTGATGTGGCGGCTGGAAAATGACTTTGCCATCAAGGCCAAGACACTGGAGCCTGAAGAGGACCCGGATGACGAACCGTCCTTTACGGAAATCACGCTGGACGTGAAACACTAAAAACACGGCCGCGCTCGTTTTCGGGCCGGTGTTAACAGGCCCTAAACGACATGTCCCGAACCCTGCATCTGGCCGAACAGCTGATTTCCCGCCCCTCCGTCACGCCTGACGACGCCGACTGCCAGGCCATGCTGATCGCCCGGCTGGCGCCGCTGGGTTTTCAATGTGAAACCATCGTCAGTGGCCCCGCCGACTTCCGCGTCACCAACCTGTGGGCTAAACGCGAAGGGAAATTGAAGGACTTTAGGCCTGCAGACCAGTCAGGACGAGCGCAAGCAGCTCCTGAATTGATAGCAAATGGCGCTGAAACCACGCCTGCCAAAACACTGGTATTCGCCGGCCACACCGACGTGGTGCCCACCGGCCCCCTCGACCAGTGGCACAGCCACCCGTTCACCCCCAGCCATCGTGATGGACAAATGTATGGCCGTGGCGCCGCCGACATGAAAACGTCGATTGCGGCCATGGTGGTTGCGGTCGAGGAATTCCTGGCCGCCCACCCGGATCCGGCCTTGTCGATCGCCTTCCTGATCACCAGCGACGAGGAAGGCCCCGCCGTGGACGGCACGGTCATGGTCTGCGAGCAGCTGAAAGCGCGCGGCGAAACGCTGGACTATTGCATCGTGGGCGAACCCACCTCGGTCGAGCGCCTGGGCGACATGATCAAGAACGGCCGCCGTGGCACCATGAGCGGCAAGCTCACTGTCAAGGGCGTGCAGGGCCATATTGCCTACCCGCACCTGGCCAAAAACCCCATCCACCTGTTTGCACCTGCGCTGGCCGAACTGGTGGCCACCGAGTGGGACAAAGGCAATGCCTTCTTCCCGGCCACGAGCTGGCAAGTCTCCAACATCCACGGTGGCACCGGCGCGTCCAACGTCATTCCGGGCGAACTGGTGGTGGACTTCAATTTCCGCTTCTGCACCGAATCCACGCCGGAGAGCCTGCAGCAACGCCTGCAGGCCGTGCTCAGCCGGCACCAGCTGGAATATGACCTGAAATGGACCCTGGGCGGTCTCCCCTTTCTGACCACTCCAGGCACACTGGTGGATGCGGTGCGTGGAGCGATCCAGGCTGAAACCGGCCTGAAAACCGAACTATCCACCACGGGAGGTACGAGTGACGGCCGCTTTATCGCCAAAATCTGCCCGCAGGTCATTGAATTCGGTCCCCTCAACGCTTCGATCCACAAGATCAACGAGCATGTTCTGGTGAGCTCACTCGATCCGCTCAAAAACATCTACAAAGGTGTTCTGGAACGGCTGGCGGCAGCATGACGAGCCCGGCAACTCCTGCTGCACCGCTGACGGTGCTGGCGCTGGTCGAGCAAATGGCCGCCAGGCTGGAAGCGGCAGGCCTGCACTTTTCAGACGGATTCGGGCAAGGCACGACCAACGCCTTCGACGAGGCCGCGTGGCTGGTGCTGTGGAAGCTTGGGTTGCCACTGGACGACCTGGATTCTGTAGAGAATCGGCCGGTAACACAAGAGGAACATGCGCAAGCAGCTATGCTTTTGGAAGCACGCATCAGCACCCGCAAGCCGGCGGCTTACCTGACGAACGAAGCCTGGCTGATGGGCGTGCCCTTTTATGTCGATGAGCGTGTGATCATTCCACGCTCCCTCATTGCCGAGCTGCTGGCCGACGCCAGCATAGACCCCTGGCTGGGCGAGCACACCCACCGCGTGCTTGACCTCTGCACCGGTAACGGCAGCCTCGCGGTGCTGGCGGCCATGACCTACCCTGATGTGTTGGTGGACGCCGCCGACATCAGCCTGGACGCCCTGGAGGTGGCCCGTATCAATGTGGACCGTCATCACCTGGACGGCCGCATCACGCTGATCGAATCTGACGGCATGGCTGCCTGCGCGGGCCTGTATGACCTGGTTTTGTGCAACCCGCCCTATGTGAACGCTGCCAGCATGGCAGCCCTTCCGGCCGAGTTCCGGGCTGAACCCGGCCTGGCACTGGACGGTAACCGGCACGGCGGCACCGATGGCATGGACTTCATTCGAGACCTTTTTCAAAGCGCCGCACGCCATATGAGCGAAAATGCTGTGCTGGTGCTGGAAATCGGCAATGAGCGCGAGAATTTTGAGCGCGCTTTCCCGACGCTTGAACCGCTGTGGTTCGAAACCAGCTCGGGCGCCGACCAGGTCTTGCTGCTGACGCGCGAACAACTGGCCTGAAGGCCAGGCTGGCGCTCAGCCCCGGCCTGAATGACTGGCGCAGCGCTTGCTTGGCAAGCGTGTGCGACGCCCCGCCACCCCGAATACTTTTCCTGAAGCTTTAATTAAATGATTACCCTTAAAAACGTCGTGCTGCGCCGCGGCGCCAAAGTGATTCTGGATGGCGCGTCCGTCACCCTCAACCCCGGCGAAAACGTTGGCCTGGTTGGGCGTAACGGCGCGGGCAAATCCTCTTTGTTCGCGATGCTCAACGGAACGCTGCATGAAGACGGCGGCGAATTTTCGATTCCTACGCAGTGGCGCATGGCGCAGGTTGCGCAGGACATGCCCGAAACCGAGCAAAGCGCCACCGACTACGTGATCGAAGGCGACGTGGTGCTGATGGCCGCACAAGCCGAGGTGGCGGCCGCCGAGGAAAGCGGTGACGGCGACCGCATGGCGCACGCCTACATGGAGCTGTACGACTCCGGCGCGCACGACTCGCAGGCGCGCGCCCAAGCGCTGATCCTGGGCCTGGGCTTCAAGGTCAGCGAACTGGACAACCCGGTCAACAGCTTTTCCGGCGGCTGGCGCATGCGACTGCAGCTGGCGCGCGCGCTGATGTGCCCGTCCGACCTGTTGCTGCTGGACGAGCCCACCAACCATTTGGACCTGGACGCGCTGGTCTGGCTGGAAGCCTGGCTCAAGCGCTACCAGGGCACCATGCTGGTCATCAGCCATGACCGCGAATTCCTCGACGCCGTGACCGACGTGACGGTGCATATCGAAAGCGCAAAACTCACTCGTTACGGCGGCAATTACAGCAAGTTCGAAGATTTGCGTTCTGAGCAAATGGCGCTGCAACAGACTGCGTTTTCCAAGCAGCAGGACAAGATCGCCCACCTGCAGAAGTTCATCGCCCGCTTCAAAGCCAAAGCCAGCAAGGCCAAGCAGGCGCAAAGCCGCGTCAAGGCACTGGACCGCATGGAGAAAATCGCGCCGCTGTTGGCCGAGGCCGACTTCACCTTCGAGTTCAAGGAGCCGGCCAACCTGCCCAACCCCATGCTGTCGATGCAGAACGCCTACTTCGGTTACCCACCGCTTGAAGATTCCCCGGAAGGTACGCCGCCCACAGTCATCGTGCAGAACGTCAGCAAGTCAGTGCTGGCCGGCCAGCGCATTGGCATCCTGGGCGCCAACGGCCAGGGCAAGTCCACGCTCGTGAAGACCGTGGCCCGGGCACTCGTGCCCATCAGCGGCGAGATGATTGAGGGCAAGGGACTGAACATCGGCTACTTCGCCCAGCAGGAGCTGGACGTGCTGCGCCCTGCTGACAACCCGCTGGAGCACATGATCCGCCTTGTCAAGGAAGTCACCGCCGCCGGCAAGATGGGCAACCAGCCTACGCGTGAACAGGACTTGCGCAGCTTTCTGGGTAATTTCAATTTCGGCGGCGACATGGTCAAACAGGCCGTGGGCAGCATGAGTGGCGGCGAAAAAGCACGCCTGGTGCTGTGCATGATCGTCTGGCAGCGCCCCAACCTGCTGCTGCTTGATGAGCCGACCAACCACCTGGACCTGGCCACGCGCGAAGCCTTGTCGATGGCACTCAACGAGTTTGAAGGTACCGTCATGCTGGTGAGCCATGACCGCGCGCTGCTGCGCGCCGTCTGCGACGAGTTCTGGATGGTGTCCCAGGGTGGTGTCGCCCCTTTTGACGGCGACCTGGACGACTACCAGAAATACTTGCTGGACCATGCCAAACGTCAGCGCGAGGAAGCCAAGAAGGCCGGCAGCGCGGCCCCGGTTGCCACTGCCAAGTCAGTTACCCCCCCTGCGGTGGCCGAAGAAAAGAAACCCGTGCCCCGCGAGACGCCCGAACAGCGCAAGCTTGATGCACAGCGCCGACAGCAACAGGCCGAAGCCACCAAGCCGCTGCGCAAGGAAATCGAGAAAATCGACCTGCGCATGAAAGCGCTTGCCGCAGAACGCGACAGCCTGCAGGGCTTGCTGACCACCACCACTGCGCCCGCAGAGATCGCCCAGACCGGCAAGCGCCTCAAGGCCATCGAGGGCGAAATAGACATGCTGGAAGAACGGTGGCTTGAGTTGACCGAACAGATCGAGACGGCAGCGGTGTAAAGTGGCGAAAGGCCTTGGCGGCACCGCGCCACCGGCGTCACCCATTGAAAGGCCCGATTAAATGCCTTCAGCCTTGCACATGGCCGCGGACGACGCGGCACTTGAAGCCGCCGTCAAACGCAGCCGCAAGCTGCTGAACAAGCGCGCCATGGTGGCGGCCGCAGCCAGCGCCGTGCCAGTGCCCGGGCTGGACTGGGCGGTGGATGCGGCGATGCTGTCCCGGCTCATCCCGGAAATCAACAGGGAGTTCGGTCTTACGCCGCAACAACTCGACAAGCTGGAACCCAAAAAACGCGACCAGGTGCAAAAAGCCGTCACGCTGGTAGGTTCGGTGCTCATCGGAAAATTTATCAGCCGTGACCTTGTCATCAAGGCTGCCACCAAGATCGGCGTTCGCCTGACCACCAAACAGGTTGCCAAGTATGTGCCACTGGCTGGCCAGATCGTGTCGGCCGCAGTCGGCTATGCGGCGATACGCTACCTGGGCGAAGAGCACATGAAAGACTGTATCCGGGTGGCGAAGCAGGCGGAGATGGAGCTGCCCTTGCTGGGCTACTCGGCTTGAGCCCGCAAAGCCCGCCTTCGGGAGCTTGTCAGCAGAACAACAAAAAAGGACCTGGCCTTGCGGCCAGGTCCTTGATGTACTTGGTGGGTTCTGACAGATTCGAACTGTCGACCTACGGATTAAGAGTCCGCTGCTCTACCAACTGAGCTAAGAACCCGGAAATTCTGGTGGGACCAGCGGGGGTCGAACCCACGACAAACGGATTAAAAGTCCGCTGCTCTACCAACTGAGCTATGGTCCCAAGAACGCATCTCGCGATACATCCCGGTATTTGCTGCTTCGAGGGCAGCAAAGCCTTGAATTATAGCGTGATTTTTTAGGCCTCCGCAAAAACTCAGGCCGCAATTTTGTCGAGTACCCAGCCGGCCGCGCACAGGCCGAAGGTCGAGGTTACGCTGACGACCGATCCATAGCCGTGGCAGTTCAGGCTACCGTCGCTCTGAGCGGCCGCATCGGGCTGCAGCACGGCTTCGCGGCTGAACACGCAGGCCACGCCTATCTTGCCTTTGCGCGCCGCGCCGTGCTCCTTGCGCAGGCGGTAACGCAGCTGCGCCAGCAAAGGGTCGTGCGTGACCAGCGACAGGTCGTCGATGTCCACGCGGTGCGCCAGCCGCTTGCCGCCCGCGGCGCCTACACTGACCAGATTCACCTTGTTGGCAATCGCCCAAGCTGCCATGGCGGTTTTGGCTTTCACCTGGTCGCAGGCGTCGATGACGGCCAGCTGCTTGCGGTCAAAGCCCTCTTCGAGGCCCAGGATGCCCGGCCAGTTGGCGGTGTCGACAAATTCCTCGATGCCGTCCACGCGGCAGCCCGGGTGAATCTGCGCGATGCGTTCGCGCATGGCCTGCACCTTGGCCTGCCCCAGCGTGCTGTCCAGCGCATGGACCTGGCGGTTGATGTTCGATTCGGCGATGTGGTCGAGGTCGATCAAGGTCAGGCGGGCCACGCCGCTGCGGGCCGCGGCCTCGGCCGCCCAGGAACCCACGCCGCCCAGACCCACAACCACAACGTGCGCCTGGCGTATGCGCTGCGCCCCCGCCGCGCCGTAAAGGCGCGCCAGGCCGCCGAACCGGCGCTCCAAGTCGGCGGGAAGTTCTTCGATGAGGGATGTCATTGGAAATGCGGATCGTTGCCGGGACGTGCTCAGGCAGAACGTTCCAGCCGCCAGATCTGGTACTTCAATCCCGCCACGCAGCCCGCGAGAATGGCCGCCAGCGCCACAAAGCTGGTGGCGCTCAGGGTCGAGATGCCCGACAGGCCCTGCCCTACAGTGCAGCCCATGGCGCAGACGCCGCCCACGCCCATCAACGTTGCGCCCACCAGGTGGTTGGCGGTGTCTTCCGCGTCGCGAAAGCCTTCCCAGCGGAAACTGCGCGACAGCAGGGCATAGACGGCCGAGCCGGCCACCACCCCGAACACAGACACGATGCCCAGGGTGAGCACCTTGCTCTTGTCGCTGAAGAACATCAACCAGTCTACGGTATAGGCCACCGGCGAGACAAAGCTCAGTGCCTCGGCCCGGCCCGAGTTGGTGGCCAGGAAGGCCTCCTGCAGCGTCTCCGGATGCTCGGCCACATAACCGAGATGCCCGCTGACCCACCACATGGCCGCAATGACGCCGCCTATGCCCAAGCCCGCGAGCAGGTTGTCGAAGCGCCGGAACTCTTTGCCGAACAAGGCCCAGACGATGAGGCCCAGTCCGATGAGGATGGCCAGGCCTATGCCGGCGGCAGCGGGCGTTATGCCGATGGCGCCCGCCACCCAGTTCGGCAGGGTCGCATTGACCGCGAACTCAACGGCCACCTTGTCGACCGTGGCCACCCGAACCACGGCGGTGATGCCCTTGAGTGTGGCGAAAGCCGCGATGCCCATCACGGCGAACACCACGACGGATTTGAGGCTGCCTCCTCCGATACGCACCAGCGTCTTGCTCCCGCAGCCCGAGGCCAGCACCATGCCAAAACCGAACATCGTGCCGCCCACCAGCGCAGAGAGCCAGATAAACCGGTTGGAGGCGTACAAGGTCTTGGCGGGGTCAATCACACCGGCAGCGGCCAGGGTGAAAAAACCGATCATGGCGACGCCGATCGCCATTCCCCACATGCGCATACGGGTCCAGTCACCCATGTTCACGATGTCGCTGACGGCGCCCATGGTGCAGAAGTGCGTTCGCTGGGCAATCGCGCCAAAAACCATGGCGAGAATGAAACCGGCCCAGAGAACCTGGGCCGTGAGACTGTTGAGTGCGGAGATGTCCATCGCCCGATTTTAGGGGCGAATGATCTTTGCCCCCGGGCCGGCCGGATAGCCTGCCCGAGGTGCGGCTTACTTCAGCTTGGCCAGCCGTTCCTTGGCGACGGAAGCCGCCTCGGCCTGGGGATAGGTCTTGACCAGGTCCTCCAGCGTCTTGCGGGCCGACTTGGTGTCCTTGAGTTCCACCTGGCAGTTGGCCAGCGAAAGCATGGCCTCCGGCGCACGCATATGATCGGGTTCAGCCGTCACGAGCGAGCGGAAATTGGTCACCGCATCGCGGTAGTTGCGCAGGGCGTACTGCGCATTGCCCAGCCAGAACAGGGACGATGTCCGGTAGCCGGTTTGCGGATAACGCTTCAGGAAGCCCAGGAAGCTCGTCTGCGCTGCTGCGAAGTCGCCCTTGCGAAGCGTAGCCAGTGCGGTTTCGAACTCCTGTTTTTCAGCGGGCTCGGCCACAAATTCCTTGCCGTCCACATTGACTTTGCCGGGTTCGAACTTGCGCAGACGCTCGTCCACGCCTGTCGTCAGGTCTTTCTGGGTGCGCTGCATCTCGGCCACGCTGCGCGTCAGGTTTTCGTTCTGCCCACGCAGGTTGGCGACTTCGCTGCGCAGTGCCTCAATCTGGTTGGACAGGTCGAGTACGCTGCGGCGCAACTGGGCATTGTCTTCCGTGTTTTTCCGCACGTCATCGGCCATGCGCAGCTGCGACGCATCGACCTTTTGCCGCAAATCGAGGATCGCCCGGCGGGCCTCATCGTCTTCAAACAGGCCGGCGTTTGCATTGAACGCCAGCACGCAGGCCGCGGCTACCGCGGCATACCGAAACATGTTCACGGTTCGGGCTCCGTTTAACGGTAGTTGAGTTCAGCGCGGCGATTCTTCGCCATGGATTCCTCATCAGAGCCCGTAGCTGCCGGCTTTTCCTTGCCGAAGCTAACGGCCTCGACTTGCGCATCTGCCACGCCCAGCAAGCCCAGCGCGCGGCGAACTGCCTCGGCGCGCCTTTGGCCCAGAGCCAGGTTGTACTCGCGGCCGCCGCGCTCGTCAGTATGGCCTTCAATAGCCATCTTGCGGCCCTTGTTGGCCGTCAGATATTTGGCATGGGCCTCGATGGCTCCCTGGAACTCGGGCTTGACCACATAGCTGTCGAAGTCAAAGTAGATGACCTTGGTGGTATTGGCCGGCCCTGCCAGCGAGGCATCGGCACCTTCAACCTGTACCGGCGCAACAGCACGGCCGGTCGCGCCTGGTGTACCGCCTTGCTGGGTCGTGCCGGTGCGATCCTCGACCGGCACGTCGTTCAACTTGACGCCAGAGCCGCAAGCTGTCAGCGTGGCCGCCAGGACAAGGGAGGAGATGATTGAAAAAACGGTGCGTTTCATGAGGTACCTCTACAAAAAAATAGGCCGTATGGAAAACAAAAATAATGCCGGGTGTTGCCGGTCACCGCTGGAAAGGGCCCCAATCGGGCTCCCGGATGTCACCGCTTGCCCCGGACAGTCTTGCCTTGATCTTGCCGTCCAGCGTTGTGGTCATCAGGGCTTCCCTGCCCTGCTGCTGGGTGGCATACACAATCAACCGGCTGTTGGGTGCAAAGCTCGGACTCTCATCGGCCGTGGTTTCGGTGATTGGAGTGACCGTGCCGCTGGCAAGTTCCATAACGTGCAGCTTGAAGGCGCCGCCCACCCGGGAAACATAGGCCAGCCATCGACCGTCGGGGCTGATCGCAGGGGATATGTTGTAGGTCCCGGTAAAGGTGACCCGCTCTGCATTGCCACCATTGGGGCTCATGCGGTAGATTTGCGGCGCGCCGCCGCGGTCGCTCACGAAATAGATGTAGCGTCCGTCGGGCGAGAAGGCAGGCTCGGTGTCTATGCTGGAAGACTGGGTCAGCCGTTTGGGCTCGCCCCCATTGAGGCCGATCGCATAGAGCTGTGAACCGCCGTCGCGGCTCAGTGTCGCCACCAACTGTTTGCCGTCCGGTGACCACGCCGGCGCGCTGTTGGAGCCTCGAAAGTTGGCCAGCAGGCGTCGCTTGCCGGAAGCCACATCGTGCGCGTAGATCACCGGCTTGCGCGACTCAAACGACACATAGGCCAGTTGCGAGCCGTTGGGTGACCATGCGGGCGAAATAATGGGTTCGGGGCTGGTCAAGGCCGACTGCGCGCCCTCACCATCGGAGTCGGCCACCCAGAGGTTATATTTCTGGGCCGCCTTGGTCACGTAAGCGATACGCGTCGAGAAAATGCCTTTTTCGCCAGTGAGTTTTTCATAGACAAAATCGGAAATGCGGTGTGCAGACAGCCGCAAGTCAGCAGGTCCTACCGTGTAACTCTGGCCTCCCAAATCCTGTCCGCGCACGATATCCCAGAGGCGAAGACGAACGTCGAAACGACCGTCTGCCAACGGAGAAATGCTGCCGGTCACCATCGAATCGGCGCCTTTTTGCTTCCAGGCGGCCAGATCCGGGCGGGTATTCTCATCTGCGACGATCCCTGCGGTATCGATCGGCCGAAACATGCCACTACGTTCAAGGTCTGCCCGGACGATGGCACCGATCTTTTGCGGCGCCTGCGCTTCTCCCCGAAACGTGGCGATGGCAATGGGCAGTTGGGTCAGGCCAACTCCGGAAACCTCAACGCGAAATTGCGCCAGAGCCGGCACTGCCGGGAGCGTGGCAGCAACCAGCATTCCAGCAATGGTGCGACGGCGAATAAGGGGTGTGATGCTCATGGTTTTTTTGAGGTCAATGCAAATGCGTTATTTTGATGGGTGTTTGGGGGGCAATCTGGCCCAGCCCTTTCTCCGCCTGCGTGACAGCAGTTTTCATGCGCTGGAGCACCCTGTTTTTATTGATGGATTCCTGGTCGCGCGTGTTCTCTCGGTGCCAAAGATGAAATACTTCCGTACCCATAAAACCATTTTTGCGCCGAATTCCCATATGGCTGAGCCTCAACACCAGGTCGGCATCTTCATGACCCCACCCCTGAAAAGTTTCGTCAAATCCGTTGACGTTAAAAAAATCCCTCCGCCAGACACCCAGATTGCAGCTGCGAATGCCTTGCCACTGAAAACCTTGTTGTACCCTGAATAAACGCCATGGCCAGGACAGGAGGTGCAATAATTTGTTGCTATCACCCTGCAGCCGGGCGCGAATCCAGAACGATACAGGACGGCTGGGTAAATCAATAGCGCCATTGACTACACGTTCTGTAAGACGCGGGCTGATGAGCACCCTGCTTCCATTGACAAAACATCCTGGTTCGGCGAGGCGGGCGTGCTCCGCCACAAAGCGCGGCCCGGGAACGCAGTCTCCGTCGAGAAAAACCAGATAGTCGGCCGTAGCCAGACTGGCTCCGAGGTTGCGAGCCTGCGCAGCGGTAAAGCCCACGTCAGGGTGCCAAACGTGGCGGACGGAGCATTTGAAGTCCGGACATTGCTTATGGAGCATCTCCACTTCATCCACGCGAGATCCATCATCGGCAATGATGACCTCATGCGCCGACCCGCATTGATTTGCGAGTGACTTCAAAACAACCAGCAATGCATTGGTCCGGTTGTAGGTCAGCACAATAAAGCTGACCTTCACGGTGTGCTCGTTCACTTGCCGGAATTCCGTTGCAGCAACCAAAGCTTCAGGTAGCGGTAATAGGTACCTTCGGCATTTGAAATGGCAAGCACGAGCCCCATGCGCCCGTCCATGAAACCCAAGCGCAAAAAATAGGTTCGAAAGAATGCCCAAAAACCATGGCCGAGCGCTTTGCTGATCGACGATTTTTTACCCTTGCTGCGCAGCACTTGGGCACCGGCACTGGAATAGCGGTTGGCCTTGTCGAGAACCGACTCAAAGTTTGTGAAACTTTCGTGGAGCAGGGAGGAGTTCAACTGCCCCACCGGGTTCGACGTAAGAATTTTTTCATGGACAAGATCATCCGAAAAACGGGCACTCTCGCGCCGAAACAGTCGCGTCACACGATCGGGATACCAGCCGGAATGCCGCATATATTGCCCGCAATAGCTGGAAAGACGAGGGAAAGAATAGACGTCAAACGCCGGCGCCTGAAGCGCTTTGATGATTTCACGCTGAAGCTCGGGGGTAACTCTTTCGTCCGCGTCCAGAGAAAGAACCCATTGGGAACTCGCCAGGGCCAATGCGCGATTTTTCTGGGCACCAAACCCGGGCCAGTCATGATCGATGCTGACGCGAGCTCCCATGGACCGGGCAATGGCCACAGTTCCATCACTGCTGCCTGAATCGAGAACCACGACCTCATCAGCGAAAGCTACCGAGCGTAAACAGGCCTCCATGTTATGGGCCTCATTCTTGGTGATGATGGTGACGGACAAGCTTGCCAACGAATGCCTACTCAGAAGATCACAAGGGGGAATTACCAGTGAAGTTGCGTTGCTTCATCCCCTGACAGCATAGCAGAGGACCCGTACGCTTTCCCCTCGTCGCCAAGTGTGGAATCACCGATAATGCGGGCTGCTCATCAGGTACTCACTGCGACCATTTTGTTAAAAAAGACGCTCAATTTTCGGCTCGCCATTATTTGCATAGCCACGGCCTCTATTGGATTGTCTATGGCAATAATCAGTATTGCCAAGCTTTTGCTGGTGCTTTGCGGGCTCGCTACCCTGCTGGCCACGCGACAAACCGGGCAATACAAGAATCCGCTTGCAGGGTTGCGCGTACCAATCGCCGTGCTGGTCATACTGTTCGCGTTCACGCTTAGCCTGATATGGACCGTTGCGCCACTGACCGATGCATTGAGCTCGGTTGGAAAATATGGCAAGCTGCTTGAGATCATCCTGATCGTATTTCTTGTTCGCGATGCGCGCGAGGCGATGTGTGCGTTTGCCACATTTGTTGCTGCACAGGTATTTTTGCTGGCCGGTTCCTGGATGCTTTTTTTCCATCTACCGGTACCCTGGGCCACTTCCAATATGGCGCTGACAAACTACGCCGTATTCTCCAGCTACCTGGACCAGAGCATCATGAGCGGAGTGTTCGCGGCGGTCTGCTGGCATTTACGCGCCCTCTTCCCCGGGCGCTTTGGCCCACATTTCGCTGTATTGGCAGCGATCCTGGCGCTGTGCAATGTTTTTTTTGTGCTGAGTGGCCGTACCGGGCACGTGGTGGCAATCCTTTTGCTGTCGAGCGCCATCATGTGGGAACTACCCAAGCGCTATCGAATAGTCACTGTACTTCTGCCTTTTATCTTTCTTGTAGCTCTCTCATTTGGTTCATCCAAAATGCACCAGCGAATTGTGGAAGCTCAGGCTGAAATAAAGTCTTTTTCCTTTAAAAAAGGTGCCGATATCGCAACCGGTTACGGCGCAGTATCAAGCTCTTCAGGCATTCGGCTCCATTTTTGGCACAGGGCGGTGCAGTCGATTGGCGACAACCCGGTTCTGGGCGCCGGGGCCGGGAGCTGGGCAAGCGAATACAACCGGCTTGAGCAACGGGAAAAGCAGGATTACAAGCCTGTACAAAACGGAAATCCGCATCAGGAATACCTGCTGTGGGGAGTTCAGCTGGGCATTCCCGGAATTGCTCTACTTTGCGGGTTGATGTTTTCGATCTTCAAAGATACCGCCGGGATGAACAAAGCATGTGCCCGGGCGGTGCAGTCCACTTTGCTGGCACTGGCTGCTTCGTGCTTTTTCAATGCATCCATTTATGACGCGCTGATCGGGGATTTTTTCTGTGTATTGCTCGGTTTGTTGCTGGTTTTAGGGCTTCGCAGCCCGACGCAAGAATCTGCTGGTCGATCTAAAAACGAAGCAATAGCATGAGCAGCAGCACTGAAACAGGCTCCTTGGATTCACCATCAAAGCCGTCCCTGCAGCACAGGATTGCGAGAGTCTGGCCTTATTTCAGCAGCTCACGCGGTGGATGGGCATTGGCCATTGGCGCCACTATCGTGGCTTCGGCAACCGAGCCGTTTGTACCGGCATTACTCAAGCCACTCCTGGACCGGGGATTTCAGCGGGACTCATTCAATCTCTGGCTGGTTCCACTGACGTTGATGCTGCTTTTCACCCTGCGAGGACTCTCCGGGTTTCTGGCGCAGTACGCCCTGGCCAAGGTCACCAACGAGGGCCTCCAGTCGCTGCGCCGGGCGATGTTCGGCAAACTGCTGAGCTCGCGCCTGTCGCTGTTCGCGGACCAGTCCTCCAGCGCCATCGCCAACACCGTTGTCTACGAGGTGTTCAACGGCTCGTCGATGATGATCAATGCGGTCATGAAGCTGGCGCGCGACGTTCTCACGCTGGTGGCCTTGGTGGCTTACTTGCTCTTCCTGAACTGGAAGCTGATGCTGATCGTCTCCTTGCTGTTCCCGGCCGTCGCGCTGGTGATTCAGCTACTGACGCGCCGCCTTTACCGGTTGACCCGTGAAAGCCAGGTGGCCACGGACAACCTGGCCTATGTCGTCGAAGAAAACGTGCTGGCTCACCGCGACGTGCGGCTGCATGGCGCGCAGGCCGGTCAGGCTTCGCGCTTCGAGGCGCTGAGCAACACGCTGCGGCGGCTGTCCATCAAATCCACCGTCGCCTACGCAGGCATGAGCGCCATCACCCAGGTGCTGGCCGCAATGGCGCTATCGGCCGTCATCTCCATCGCCCTGCTCCAGGGCTCGGAAAACACCACCACTGTGGGCGGCTTCGTGGCCTTCGTGACGGCCATGCTGCTGCTGATCGCCCCCATAAAAAGCTTGTCCGACGGCGCCACGCCCATCACGCGAGGGCTGGCAGCGATCGAGCGCGGGCTGGACCTGGTCGACCTCATCGAGGACGAAAGCAGCGGCAGCTTCAGCACGGCCAGGGTCGCCGGCGACATTGAATTTTCAGGCGTCAGCGTTGTCTACAAGCCGGATACGCCGTCGGCGTTGGACGGCATCAGCCTGGCGATACGCGCCGGCGAGACCGTGGCGCTGGTCGGCTCGTCCGGTTCTGGCAAGACCACGCTGGCCAGCCTGCTTCCGCGCTTTGTCGACTACAGCGCCGGCAGCATACTGCTGGACGGCACGGAACTACGGGACTGGGACCTGGCTTCGCTGCGCTCGCAGTTCGCCTTCGTAAGCCAGCACGTCGTCATGTTCAACAACAGCATGGCCTTCAACGTCGCGCTGGGTCAGTCTTTCGACAGGGACAAGGTCATGCGCTGCCTGACCGCCGCCAACCTGGGCCAGCTGCTCGATGAACTGCCGCAGGGTATAGACACCGTGCTCGGCCACAACGCCATGCAGTTGTCCGGCGGCCAGCGCCAGCGGCTGGCGATTGCCCGGGCGCTGTACAAGGATGCGCCCGTGCTCATCCTCGACGAAGCCACCTCGGCACTGGACACGGAGTCGGAAAAAGCCGTGCAGGAAGCCATACAGCGGCTGGCCGCGGGCCGCACCTCGCTGATCATCGCCCACCGGCTGTCCACCATCCAGCATGCCGACCGCATCATCATGATGAACGCCGGCCGCATCGTCGAGCAGGGCAGCCATGCTCAGCTGCTCCAGAACAACGGCGCTTATGCCCACCTTTACCGCCTGGGCTTCCAGGGCGCAGCCTAGAAAGTCATTTTCCGATGCCAGTCTCCATCAGCGGCTTTACCTTTATTCGCAACGGCGTGGGCCTGGGCTTTCCCTTTGAGGCCTCCATCCGCTCCCTGTTGCCCCTGGTCGATGAATTCGTCGTGGCAGTGGGCAAGGGCGAGGACGACACGCTGGAGCGCGTCAAGGCCATAGGCGACCCGAAAATCCGCATCATCGAAACCCTGTGGAACGAGCGCATGGCCGACCGCGGCTTTGTGTATGCCCAGCAGAAAATGATCGCGCAGTATTCGTGCACCGGCGACTGGGCTTTCTACCTTGAAGGCGATGAAGTCGTGCATGAGGGCGAACTGGCCGCCATACGCGCCAGCGTCGAGCGCCACCACAACAACCCGGCCGTCGAGGCGCTGGTCTTCGATTACCTGCATTTTTACGGCTCGCCCGACTGGATCTCCATCAGCCCCGGCTGGTACCGCCGCGAATGCCGTTTGATCCGCAACACCATACGCAGCTATGCACCCGATGGCCAGTACTGGCTGGTGACCACCCGACACAAGCGCGGGCGCAACCCGCAGGCCGCACTGGCCAACGCGCATATCTACCACTACGGCTGGATACGCCGCAACGAGGAAATGCAGAAGAAGCTGGACCAGGTCAGCAAGTACTGGGGCGAAGCCCTGGCGGCGCAGATCACCTACAGCCAGTTCGACCGCCGCGCCCTCGCCCCATTTACCGGCACGCACCCCGAGGCCGTGCGGCAATGGCTGGCCACCGAGGCTGAACCGGTCCTGAACCTCGACCCGGCCTACAAGCCCACGCCCAAGGAAAACAAATACCATTTCATGCGGCAGGTGGAGACACTGACCGGTCTGGACTTCAGCCGCAAGCATTTCAAGCTGGTGGCCTGAGGCGTTTTCAGGAATCCGCGCCCTTCACCGCCATCGCCGAAAAGTACAGCGCCTCCTGCTGCAGTGCGATTTCCCGCCACTGGTAATGCGCGGCAAAGGCCGCCGCGCCCTCTGACAGCGTTTCCCGCAGCGCGGCCTGGCCCAGCAAATCCCCCAGCACCCGCGCCAGTTCGCCCGCATCCCGGGGATCGTCCAGCAGCATCGCATTGGCACCCTGCACCAGCAGCCCGGCGATGCCGCAATACTTCGGCCCGCTGACCACCACCGGCAGGCCGTGGGCCATGGCCTCCAGCACCACCATCGCAAAGGTGTCCTCGAAGGTGGGGTGCACCAGGATATCGGCGGCTTCGTAGGCTGGGCTGACGTCTTTGAGCGCACCCAGGAAGAACACCCGCGCACCGAGTTTGAGCGTCTCGGCCAGCGCGCGGAATTCTGCAATATGGGCCGGGTTGCCCACCACCGCCAGCACAACCTCGGCCGGCAGTTGCATCAGAGCCTGCAGCAAAGCCTCCAGGCCCTTCTTGCGGTAATCGTTGCCCACAAACAGCAGGCAACGGCCCTCTGCCGGCAAGCCCAGCCGAGCCCTCGCCTCGCGTTTTTGATCCGCCGTCACCGGCAAGCTGGGCAGCGTGATGCCCGGGGTCACGACCGAAACGGCCGCGCGGCACGCCGGATAGGCGGCCTCCATGATGGGCCGCAGACTTTCGGAGGTCACCACCACCTGCCGGCCTGGGTGCGGCGTATAGCGCGCGCGCTCCAGTGCCAGGTAAGCCAGCAGACGCGGGCTGGTGACAACCTTGATCCAGCGCAGGAAGCGGCGCAGCCCACCGCGACCCTGGAACAGGCTGTGTTTGACCGGCATCACGTGCACCGTCTGCACCTCGCCGTGCCAGGTGTTTTCATGCGAGTGCACCACGTCGAAGCCGCGGCGCGTCGCCCACCAGGTTGCTGTGGCAAACCACAGCTGGTTGATCCAGCGCGGCTTGCGTATCGGGGCCGATACCTTGTGATAAGTCACGCCGGGCCACTGGTGATCAATTTCCTGCGCGAACACATGCACTTCGTGCCGGGCCGAGAGTTGTTCAACCAGGGCGATGGAATAGCGCTCAGCGCCGCCGCCGGTCGGCGAAAAAGTGCGGTTGAAGACGGCAACGCGCAGTTTCTGGGATGGGGAATCGGGCGGGCTCATTTTTTCCGGCGGTCCTCGTAGGCCGTGGCGATCTTGAGCCAGAACACCGGCAAGGTGGTTGAGCGCAGTACGGGCACCCGCGGCAACTGCAGCAGATCAGCGCCGCTATGGCAGCGACTGCGCTGTGTGGTGGTGGCGGTAGCAAAACCCAGTTCCCGGACCAACTCGACGTGCCTGGCCTCGTAATGGCCGTAGGGATAGCAGAAATGCTCGACCGGCCGGGCTATGACGGCCTCCAGCCCGGTTTTTCCGAGCACCATCTCCTGGCGACAACCAGACTCGTCGGTTTCCAGCAGATTGACGTGCCGGTACGTATGCGAGCCAATCTCCTGCCCGCCCGCCACCCATTGGCGGATCTCGGCCTCGTCCATCAGCGGTGTCTGCGGAATGCCGATGTTCTCGTCCCAGATATTGGTTTTGCCCAACAACCCGCTGACCGCGTAGCAGGTAGACGAAAAGCCATGCTTCACCAACGCCGGCAGAGCATGCGTGAGGTTGTTCCGGTAGCCGTCGTCAAAAGTGATGCCAATCACCCTGCCGCTGCGCTCGCCCTGCAGGTAAGGTTGCAAGGCGCTCATGGACAGGCCGGTGTAGCCGAGTAGTTTGAGCCAGGCCATTTGCCGCGCAAAGGCCGCAGGTGCCACGTACAGGCCGCGAAAAGGGCTGCCCTTTGGCGGCGCCTCGGCGATCTGGTGATAGACCAGGATGGGAATGGGCTGGCGGTTCTGGCTGAACATTGAAAGGGGCATGAAGGTCACAGCAGCACGATGTCGTATTGTTCCTGAGCCATCGCCGCTTCCGCCTGCAGGGAAATGGGTTTACCGATGAAGTCGCTCAGGCTGGCCAGGTGCTGGCTCTCTTCATCGAGGAAAAGTTCGATCACCTTGGGTGAAGCCACCACCCTGAATTCGCGCGGGTTGAACTGCCGCGCTTCGCGCAGGATTTCGCGCAGGATGTCGTAGGTCACGCTCCGCGCCGTTTTAACCACGCCTTTGCCCATGCAGGCTGCGCAGGGCTCGCAAAGCTGGTGGGCCAGGGATTCGCGGGTGCGCTTGCGTGTCATCTCCAGCAGGCCCAGTGCGGAAAACCCGTTGACACTGGTCTTGATGCGGTCTCGTGAGAGCTGCTTCTGAAATTCGCTCAGCACCGCATCGCGGTGGTTTTCCTTGACCATGTCAATGAAATCGACAATCACAATGCCGCCAAGGTTGCGCAGGCGCAGCTGCCGGGCAATCGCCTGCGATGCCTCCAGGTTCGTTTTGAAAATCGTGTCGTCGAAGTTGCGGGCACCGACAAATCCACCGGTATTGACATCGACGGTTGTCAGCGCTTCCGTTTGGTCGATGATCAGGTAACCGCCTGATTTGAGATCGACCCGCCGGCCCAGTGCTTTGGCAATTTCCTCGTCAATGTTGAACAAGTCAAAAATAGGACGTTCGCCACCGTAGTGCTGCAGCTTCGGCTCGGTTGCCGGCATGAACTCCACAGCAAATGCCTTCAGCTTTTCAAACTGCTCACGTGAATCAATGCGGATGGTCTGCGTTTCCTCTACCACCAGGTCGCGCAGCACGCGTTGCAGCAGATTAAGGTCCTGGTGCAGCACGGAAGCGGGGGGTAAACGCACAGACGCATCCTTGATCCGTCCCCAGGTCTTGCGCAGGTAGGTGATGTCCTCTGCCAGTTCAGCGTCTGTCGCATCCTCGCCGTTGGTTCTCAGTATGAATCCGCCACCCATGTCCGCAGTCAGGGCCTGAACCCGTTGACGAAGCTCTTCGCGTTGCCTGGGTGGTATTTTTTGCGACACACCGATATGGTTGTCCTGCGGCAAAAACACCAGCAACCGGCCGGCAATGCTGATTTGCGCGGTCAGCCGCGCGCCCTTGGTGCCTATCGGGTCTTTGAGGACCTGCACCATGACGGCCTGCCCTTCGAACAGCTGCTTTTCAATCGGCTGTAACGACGCCATGGCCGGTGACGTCAAGCCGCCAGCCGCCTGGGCATCCGTGTCGGCATGGCGGCTGTTGATGCTGCTCATGAGATCGGCCACGTGCAGAAAGGCTGCTCGGTCCAGTCCGATGTCGATAAAGGCCGACTGCATGCCGGGCAGCACGCGGGCGACCTTGCCCAGGTACACATTGCCGACCAGGCCGCGTTCCAGGGTGCGTTCAACGTGAAGCTCCTGCACTGCGCCGTGTTCGACCACCGCCACCCGGGTTTCCTGGGGAGACCAGTTGATCAGGATGTCTTGTTGCATGTCTTTTGGGAGATTGAGTTGGCTTGGGGGCGCTAGAGGCGGATACCCGCGGCCTGCAGCAGCTGGGCGGTTTCCCTCAGCGGGAGCCCCATGATGCCACTGTAGGAGCCATCGATGCGGCTGATGTGCATCGCCACCCTGCCCTGCACGGCATATGCGCCGGCCTTGCCCATAGGCTCGCCACTGGCCACATAGCTGCGGATCTGCGCGGTCGTCAGCGCGTCAAAACTGACACGCGAAATGCTCAGCGCCTCGAAACGACGGCGCCCGGACTGCACCGCCACGGCGGTCAGCACCCTGTGCGTACCGTCCGAAAGCTCGCGCAGCATGCGGGCCGCGTCTTTCGCGTCCTCCGGCTTGCCGTAAATCACCCGCCCCATGGCCACCGTAGTGTCCGAACAAAGGATGGGCGCCGGCGGCAGTTTGCGCCGCTTCATGCGGGTGACCGCGGCATCCAGCTTCAGGCCGGTGACGCGCTGGACGTAGGTGGCAGGCGCTTCATTCTTGAACACCGCCTCCAGCGATTCGGCGTCCTCATCGGCGTCCGGCAGCAGCAGTTCGTGACGCACGCCGAGTTGCTCCAGCAGTTGTCGCCGCCGTGGGCTTTGCGAGGCCAGGTAGATAAATTCAGGCATACAGCAGGTTATTCAGGTATTTGGATATTCAAACCAGCAGGAGCCGCGGAACTGGCTTTGCCGGGCCGCAGGCGCAGCGGCCCCCTCGGGGGCAGGAAGCTACACGAAGGGAGCGACCGTGGGGGCTTCATCACTCTCTGTGGTAAGGATGGTTGATCGTGATGCTCCAGGCGCGGTAAAGCTGCTCGATCAGCAGCACACGCACCATGGCATGCGGCAAGGTCAGGTCCGAGAGGCGCAGGCGCTCGTGCGCGGCCTGCTTGAAGCCGGCGTCCAGCCCGTCAGGCCCGCCGATCACGATGGCGACGTCGTCACCGGAGAGTTGCCAGGCTTTGAGTCGTTCAGCCAGTGCCACGGTAGTGACGGCCGTGCCGCGTTCATCGAGCGCCACGACGCGGGTGCCGCGGGCGATGCTCGCCTCTATGCGCCCGCGCTCGGCCGACAGCAGGTTTTCCAGGGTCTTGGAGGCGCGAGGCTCGGTCTTGACGGCTTTGAGCTCGACTTTCAGCTCTGGCGGGAAGCGCTTGGCGTAGTCGTCATAGGCCGTTTGCGCCCAGTCGGGCACTTTCTGGCCGACCGCTACGATCGTGAGCCTCATTTGCTCCGGGACGGAGTTTTCCTGGCGGCGGGTTTGCGGGCTGCTGTTTTAGCGGCGGTTTTGGCCGCAGTTTTCTTCGCTGCCACCTTTTTGGCTACGGGCACTTTGACAATTGGTGTCTTAACCGCAGGTTTTGCCGATGACCTGGCAGGAGCCGCTTTGGCGCCTGCCCGGGCCGGCTTGGCGGCTGGTTCGGTCGCAGGCGTGGCGGCATTGCGCTTGGCGGTCCAGTCGTTGGTCTTGCCGACCCGGCCCACATAGCTTGAATCGGGGGCCGTCGGCGCCTTTGCAGGTGCTTTGGCCGCCGACTTCGCGGTGGTCTTTGCGCCTGGTTTCGCGGAAGTTTTCGCGCCAGCGCGGGAAGTCTTGGGTTTGGCCTCCAGCTCGGCCTCGGATTTGGACGCCTTCACCAGTGGCGCGGGCGCGCCCAGCTTGAGTTTGATGGGCTTGTCGCCCCAGAGTTCTTCCAGATGGTAGTACTGGCGAATGGTCGGCTGCATGATGTGCGCCACAGCGGCGCCGCAATCAACAATGATCCATTCACCGTTGTCTTCGCCTTCGATGCGCGGCTTGGCAAAACCGGCGTCCCGCACGGCATCCCGCACGCTGGCGGCCAATGCCTTGGTCTGGCGGTTGGAGCTGCCGGAGGCGATGATCACGCGCTCGAACAATGACGTGATGTGCTCCGTGTCAAACACCTGGATGTCCTGCGCCTTGACGTCTTCCAGACCGTCAATGATGGCACGCTGCAGTTTCTGCACGTCCTTTTTGTCGGCGGCGGCGGAGGTTTTGACGGTGGTGGATGTCATGCAGTGTTTTGCTTCGATAAAGTGGGAAATTAATGGGAACCGTACAGCTGGTGAAGTGAAATATAACGCGCAACGGCTTCAGGGACCAACTGGGTAATTCCCCCTGTCACCGCGGCTCCGGAGGCCATTAACTGGCGAATCTGGGTGGCGCTGACAGGCATCAGGGGAAGATTGAGCAGGACAAAACGGTTGCTGCGGCTTTCGTAGGACTCAAATTGAGCTCCAGCCAGCGTGGATTGTGCGCGATCAGCTATACAAATTATAGCGAGGTCAAGAATGTCCTGCCACCGGTGCCATTGCCTGAAGACGGCAAACTGGTCTGCGCCAATGAACAGGTAAAGCTGGGCGCCCGGATTCTCCTCCTGGAGCGCCAAAAGCGTGTCAATGGTGAAAGTCGGCCCGGTGCGTTGCACCTCGCGCTCATCCACCCGAACGCCGGAAATATCGCCAAAAGCCAGCCTGGCCATGGCCAGCCGGTGAGCCGGCGCGCTCAAGGCGCGGGATTTGTGCCAGGCGTGGCCGGTCGGAACGACATACAAGGTATCAAGGCCAAACTGCCTGATCGCCTCTTGAACCAGTGCAACGTGTGCGCTGTGCGGCGGATCAAACGCACCACCAAACATGCCGATGCGCTTTTGCGCAGGTGACGGCGTTGCCATCAAACCCAGTCCCGTCTCGGCAAAAACTCCGTATACAGGCGCTCTTCAGGGCTGCCAGTCTCTACGCCCCGCTGATAAGACCAGCTCGCCAGCGGCGGCATGGACATCAGGATCGACTCCGTGCGCCCCCCGGATTGCAAACCAAAGTGCGTGCCGCGGTCCCACACAAGGTTGAACTCCACATATCGGCCGCGCCGGTAAAGCTGGAATTCGCGCTCCCGCTCACCATATGGCGTGTCCTTGCGCCGCTCAACAATTGGCAAATAGGCCTGCAAGAAAGAGTCAGCCACACTTTGCATCAGGGCAAAACTCCGGTCCGGCCCCAGCTCCTGGAAGTCGTCAAAGAAAACGCCGCCAATTCCACGCTGCTCCTGCCGGTGCTTCAGGTGAAAGTACTCATCACACCATTGTTTGAACCGGGGGTACTTGTCGTCGCCAAACGGTGCCAGCGCGTCCTTGCAGGTCTGGTGGAAATGCACCGCGTCCTCTTCAAACCCGTAATAAGGCGTCAGGTCCATGCCTCCACCAAACCAGCAGACGGCCTCGCCCGAGCCTGCCACCGGGGTCGCGGCCAGCATGCGCACATTCATATGGACTGTCGGCACGTAGGGATTACGCGGGTGAAACACCAGCGAAACCCCCAGGGCCTCAAACGGTGCGCCTGTCAATTCCGGACGGTGCTGCGTCGCCGAAGGCGGCAGCTTGGGGCCCCGCACATGCGAGAACCCGCAGCCGGCACGCTCAAACACCTGGCCCTGCTCCAGGATCATGGTGATGCCATTGCCCTGCAGCGTCTCGCCGGGCGCTTTCTGCCAATGGTCCGCCGTGAAGGACTGGCCGTCGATCCCGGAAACCGCGCCGGTGATGCGCTGCTGCAGCGCCAGCAGAAAGTCTCGAACGCTTGAAATATCGGTCATGCTGCAGTGTTACCCGAAGGGCGGAGGGAAAAACCAGCGCTCATTTGGCGATCAAGACTTGACCGCGCGCCAGCCGATGTCTTTGCGGTACTGCGCACCATCAAATCCAATGTCCTGGGCAACTTCGTAGGCACGTTGCTGCGCGGCCTTCACCGTGCTGCCGAGTGCCGTCACGCACAGGACCCGGCCGCCAGCCGTTACCGTCGAATCGCCCTGTTTTCGTGTTCCGGCATGAAACACCATCGCGTCTTCGGCCGCATCGGCGCCTTTTTGCAGCCCATGAATCACGTCGCCCTTGCGCGGGCTCAGTGGATAACCGTGCGCAGCCATCACCACCCCCAGGGCTGGCCGGCGGTCCCAGTCCAGCTCGATCTGGTCCAGCGCACCCGAGGTGGCGGCCATCATCACCTCATACAGGTCGGTTTTGAGGCGCATCATGATCGGCTGCGTCTCCGGGTCGCCCATGCGGCAGTTGAATTCCAGTGTTTTCGGTTTGCCTTCCGCATCAATCATCAGGCCGGCATACAAAAAGCCGGTGAACGGAATGCCGTCTTTTTCCATGCCCTTGATGGTCGGCAGGATGATCTCGCGCATGGCGCGGCCGTGCACTTCGGGGGTAACGACCGGGGCCGGTGAATAGGCTCCCATTCCGCCGGTATTCGGGCCTTCATCGCCGTCCAGCAGGCGCTTGTGGTCCTGGCTGGTCGCCATGGCGGCCACATTCTTGCCGTCGCACATCACGATGAAACTGGCTTCTTCACCCTGCAAAAATTCTTCAATCACCACCCGAGCGCCACCCTCGTTGTGTGCCACGCCAAGCGGGTTGAAGTCGGGATTTGGCGCCAGCATGAATTCGATGGCCTCGTGCGCCTCGTGCAGCGTCATGGCCACCACCACGCCCTTGCCGGCCGCCAGGCCGTCGGCCTTGACGACTATCGGGGCGCCTTTTTCGTCCACGTAGGCGTGGGCCGCCGCAGCGTCGGTGAAGGTTTCATATTCAGCCGTCGGAATACCGTGGCGCTTCATAAAGGCCTTGGAGAACGCCTTGGAGCTTTCCAGCTGCGCCGCCGCCTTGGTCGGGCCGAAGACCCGCAAGCCGTGCGCACGGAACTCGTCAACGATACCGGCCGCAAGCGGCTGCTCGGGGCCCACCACTGTCAGCGCGATCTTTTCGGTCAGCGCCCATTCGCGCAGCGCCTTCACGTCGGTGATGTCAATATTTTCAAGGCGCGCATCCAGCGCAGTGCCGCCATTGCCTGGGGCGACATACACCGCCTGAACCTTGGGAGACTGCGCCAGTTTCCAGGCCAGGGCGTGCTCACGGCCACCGCCGCCCACCACTAAAACTTTCATGCTGCTGCTTTCATTGTGTGCCTGGCTTTGCTTTTGCTGTTGTGGTGTTGTTGCTTCATTGTGGCTGCGTGTTTGGTTTGCTTATTCAGACAACTCGGCGTTATGGAACACATCCTGGGTATCGTCCAGGTCTTCCAGCACGTCCAGCAGTTTTTGCATCTTGCGGGCATCCTCGCCGGCAAGTTCTATGGTGTTGTCGGCGCGCATGGTGACTTCGGCAATCTCGGGCTTGAGGCCGGCGGCTTCCAGCGCGTTCCTCACGGCTTCAAAGCCCGTGTAAGGCGTCAACACCTCAATGGCACCGTCTTCATGCGTGATGACGTCGTCGGCGCCGGACTCCAGCGCGACTTCCATGATCTTGTCTTCGCTGGTGCCGGGCGCAAAAATCAGCTGGCCGCAGTGCTTGAACTGGAAAGCCACCGAGCCTTCGGTGCCCATGTTGCCGCCATGTTTGGAAAAAGCGTGCCGCACTTCAGCCACGGTACGCACCTTGTTATCGGTCATGCAGTCCACGATGATGGCCGCGCCGCCGATGCCGTAGCCTTCGTAGCGGACTTCCTCGTAATGCACGCCTTCCAGGCTGCCCGTGGCCTTGGCAATGCCGTATTTGACGTTCTCATTGGGCATGTTGGCCGCCTTGGCCTTGTCCACTGCCAGACGCAGACGCGGATTCGTGCCCAGGTCGCCGCCGCCCATGCGGGCCGCCACCATGATTTCACGCATCACACGGGTCCAGATGCGCTGGCGCTTTTCATCCTGGCGCCCCTTGCGGTGTTGAATATTCGCCCATTTACTGTGACCGGCCACGAAGAATCCCTTTTCAGACTGATTAATTGATTTAATCTACAACCCGCATTTTACTTTTTCACTCCAGGACACCCCATGGCCGAGCCGTTACTGATTGCCAAGCACGATTCCATCCACTGCGAGATCCTTCCCGCGCTGGCCAACCGCCATGGGCTGATCACCGGAGCCACCGGCACCGGCAAGACCGTCACGCTGCAAACACTGGCCGAAAACTTCTCGAAAATCGGTGTCCCGGTCTTCATGGCCGACGTCAAAGGGGACCTGACCGGCATCAGCCAGGCCGGCACCATCGGCGACAAAATGGCCGGCATCCTCAAGGAACGCGGCATCGACCTTCCCGAATCGCTGGCCTGCCCCGCCACGCTGTGGGACGTCTTCGGCGAACAGGGTCACCCCGTGCGCGCCACCATTTCCGACATGGGCCCGCTGCTGCTGGGCCGCATGCTCAACCTCAACGAAACCCAGGCCGGCGTGCTCAACCTGGTGTTCAAGATTGCCGACGACAACGGCATGCTGCTGCTCGACCTCAAAGACCTGCGCGCCATGCTGCAGTACGTCGGCGACAACGCCAGCGAGTTCACCACCAAGTACGGCAACGTCAGCGCCGCCAGTGTGGGCGCCATCCAGCGCGGGCTGCTGCAGGTCGAAAGCCAGGGCGGCGACAAGTTCTTCGGCGAGCCCATGCTCAACATCAGCGACTTCATGCAAACCGTTGATGGCAAAGGGGTGATCAACATACTGGCCGCCGACAAGCTCATGAACTCGCCGCGCCTCTACGCCACCTTCCTGCTGTGGATGCTGTCCGAGCTGTTCGAACAACTGCCTGAAATTGGCGACCCGGACCAGCCCAAGCTCGTCTTCTTCTTTGACGAAGCCCACCTGCTCTTCAACGAAGCGCCCAAGGTGCTGGTCGAGCGCATCGAGCTGGTGGTGCGCCTGGTGCGCTCCAAGGGCGTCGGCGTGTATTTTGTGACGCAAAACCCATTGGACATTCCCGATTCGGTGCTGGCCCAGCTTGGTAACCGGGTGCAGCACGCCCTGCGCGCCTTCACTCCGCGCGACCAGAAAGCCGTCAAGGCCACCGCCCAGACCATGCGGCAAAAGCCCGGCCTCGACATCGAAACCGCGATCACCGAACTGGCCGTTGGCGAGGCCCTGGTGAGCTTTCTCGACAGCAAGGGCCGTCCCAGCGTGACGGAACGCGTTTACGTGCTGCCGCCCGGCAGCCAGATCGGTCCCATCACACCGCCACAACGCCAGCTGCTGCTGCAAAACTCACTGGTGGCCGGTGCCTACGAAAAGACCGTAGACCGCGAATCGGCCTACGAAGCCATCAAAGGCCGCGCGGAAGTCGCGGCCACGGAAGCGGCCAAAGCTCCCCAGGGCGGCGCGGCCGGCCAAACCGATTCGGGCGGCATCATGGGCGGGCTCAACGACGTCCTGTTCGGCACCACGGGCCCGCGCGGCGGCAAACACGACGGCCTGGCGCAAAGCATGGCCAAGTCCGCCGTGCGTACCATGGGCTCGGCCGTGGGCCGGGAAATCATCCGCGGCGTCCTCGGCAGCATCTTCGGCGGCAAAAAACGCTGAGCCTGCGCACAGACCCGGTGCGTTCGGCCGGGCCTGTCGCAAATTAACGACCCGGCAAAACTGCCGGGCTTGTCAATCCCGGCACGCATCGCTACATTGGATTTTTTAAGGATCCGCAATGCCTGCTGAAGTTGCCGCCAAATCACCCGATCCAAGGCCGGCCTCCCCCTCGCCTGTTTCTGCGCCTGCCTCCTCCACAGCTCCAGCCAGCCCTGCGGTCTCCCACATCCGATTGACCTCTCACGCAGGAGGTTATGGCGCCTTGCCCATCCGCTGGGCCGCCGCCACTGCCACCGAACGCGGCCCGGTGGTGGGCACCACCACCAAACGCAGCCACCGCAACGTCATCGGCACGCATAGCGGCTCGTACAGCGTCTACCGCGCGCTCGCCGTTGCTTCCGGCGCGCTCAAGGCCAGCCACAAGGCCGACCTCACCAACACCTCGCCGACCGACGTGATCGGCCCCTACCCGCAATGGAGCGAGCCTGGCCGTATCGTCGCCATGGACCCATGGGGCGCGATGGTGGCCGACGTTTTTTCCAGTGAGCTGGCAGCGGGTTACGACATCCGGCCAACCATCGCCGTAACCCAGGCCCACGTGATCCTGCCCGAGGTGATCGAAGCCCTGCAGTCCGGCAGGCTCAAGGCCGACGGCAAGTTTTTGACAGCCGGCGGCGCGGCCATGGTGACCAAGGTCGCCGTTGAACCGGTCTGGTACCTGCCCGAAATTGCCCGGCGCTTTGGCTGCAGCGAAACCGATTTGCGCCGCGTGCTGTTTGAAGAAACCGGCGGCATGTACCCCGAGCTCGTCACCCGCAGCGACCTGGAAGTCTTCCTGCCGCCCATCGGCGGCCTCACGGCCTACATCTTTGGCCGCCCGCGCGACCTCGCCAACCCCGACATCGAGCTCACAGCCCGCGTGCATGACGAATGCAACGGCTCCGACGTCTTCGGCTCAGACATCTGCACCTGCCGCCCCTACCTCACACACGCCATTGAAGAGTGCATCCAGGGTGCCCAGCGCGGCGGCGTGGGCCTTGTGTCCTATTTCCGCAAGGAGGGCCGGGCGCTCGGCGAAGTCACCAAATTCCTGGTCTACAACGCCCGCAAGCGCCAGGTGGGCGGCGACACCGCCGACCAGTACTTCAACCGCACGGAATGCGTGGCCGGCGTACAGGACATGCGCTTCCAGGAACTCATGCCAGACGTGCTCAACTGGCTGGGCATCCGCAAGATCCACCGGCTCGTTTCCATGAGCAACATGAAGTACGACGCCATCACCCGCTCGGGCATCGAGGTAGTTCAGCGCATCAATATTCCCGAGCACATGATCCCGGCCGACGCCCAGGTCGAAATGGACGCCAAGATGGCCGCAGGCTATTTCACCCCCGGCGCGGTGCCCGACGCCGAAGAACTGAAAAAAGCCAAGGGCCGGGGGCTGGATGTCTGAAACCACACCCGCTCCTGACAGTCCCAGCAACCCCGCCAACGCCACTTATACCATCGCCGGAAACCTGCGCGGGATCAGCGCCGCCGCAGAATTGCGTTCCACCAGAACCATACGCGCCCGCGCCTCTGCCCTGCTTGAGCGCGCACGCCGCGGCGAATCCGCCTGGTTTACCGTCAACGACGGCGCCATGACCACCGCCGCTGCGCTGGTTGCTGAAATCACCCGCGCCCGCTACCCGGACCTGGACATTCCGTACCACAGCCGCTGGCGACATTTTGAAGCTGGCGGCATTGACCGCCTGGGTTTACTCAATGCAGCACTGGCATCCGCCACGCCTGCCGGGCGCGCCCGCGCGCAGATTGACCTCGCGCTCATCAGCGTGCTGCTGGACGCCGGTGCCGGCGCCCAGTGGCACTACCTCGAAGCCGCCCAGGGAGAGCATCCCTGCAGCGAATACAGCCGTTCCGAAGGCCTGGGGGTGGCAAGTTTTCACGCCTTCATGGCTGGGCTCTTTTCCAGCGATCCACAGCAACCGCTGCAGGCCGATGCCCTCAAGCTCAAAACCATTACCGCAGACCAGCTTGCCCTGGCTTTTCAGGTCACGCCCGAAAACCCGCTGATCGGCCTCGAAGGCCGCGCCGCGCTGCTGCGGCGCCTCGGCCAGGCACTTCAGGACCAGCCTGCGCTCTTTGGCCAGCGCGGCCGTCCCGGCCATTTGTTTGAAGCGCTGGCGCAACCCGGGCAAAGTGCTATCGAGGCGCACGAGCTGCTGTCGGTGCTGCTCACCAGCCTCTCGTCTATTTGGCCAGCCCAAAATGTCATGGGCAACATTCCCCTGGGCGACTGCTGGCAGCACAGCGCGGCAGGCGACGATGAATCCGAAAAAGCTGGGCCCAGCCATGGCTGGATGCCTTTCCACAAGCTGTCGCAGTGGCTCACCTATTCACTGCTGGAGCCTTTCGAGTGGGCCGGTGTGCAGGTCAAAGGGCTAGACGCGCTGACCGGCCTGCCCGAATACCGCAACGGCGGCCTGTTCCTCGACGCCGGTGTGCTGGTGCTGAAAGACCCGGCCCAGGCTGGGCGCCTGCATGCCGCCGGCGACGAACTCATCGTGGAGTGGCGCGCGCTTACCGTGGCCCTTCTCGACGAGCTCGCGCCACTGGTGCGTGAGCAGCTGGGATTGACCGCCGAGCAGATGCCGCTGGCCTGCGTGCTCGAAGGCGGCACCTGGGCCGCAGGGCGTGCACTGGCACAGCAATTGCATCAAGGTTTGCCGCCCCTGAACATCGAAAGCGACGGCACCGTATTCTGAACATCGATCCCGAAAGATGCGCGGACCCGACGGGCACAGGCACAGGTAAAAGCAGAATAAAAATAACAACCGAACAAAACAAAGACAGAACACAGAGGCACACAAGAAAATGACCATCCAGAGCAACAAAGTCCACCTGATCGACCACCCGCTGGTACAGCACAAGCTCACCCTGATGCGCCGTAAGGACGCCTCCACCAACACCTTCCGCACCCTGCTCAACGAGCTCAGCATGCTGATGGCCTACGAGGTCACGCGTGACATGCCGATGCAGGACATCGAGATCGAGACCCCGCTCGAAATCACCACCTCCAAAGTCATCGACGGCAAGAAGCTGGTGTTTGTCTCTATCCTGCGCGCCGGCAACGGCATTCTTGAAGGCATGCTCAGCGTGGTGCCCGGCGCCCGCGTCGGCCACGTCGGCCTGTACCGCGACCCGAAAACCCTGACGGCGGTCGAGTACTACTTCAAGATGCCGCACGACATGGAAGAGCGCGACATTGTCGTGGTCGACCCAATGCTCGCCACCGGCAACTCGGCCATCGCGGCGGTCGAGCGGCTCAAGGAGCTCAACCCCAAGTCCATCAAGTTCGTCTGCCTGCTGACCTGCCCCGAAGGCATCAAGGCCCTGCAGACCGCCCACCCGGACGTGCCCATCTACACCGCCGCCATTGACCGCGAACTCAACAGCCATGGCTACATCCTGCCGGGCCTGGGCGACGCGGGCGACCGGATCTTCGGAACGAAGTAATGCACACCCCTGTCGGACGCTCACTGCGTGTAGCGCCTTCTCCCCTTGCAGGGGACTGCGCCTGCGGCCCGGCAAAGCCGGTTCCGCGGCGCCAGCTGGAAAAAGCTGAAGCCTCTTGATTTCTTGCCACTGTTTTTCCTGAATCTGAACCCACCAACCCGGAGAGTCCCATGCCTCAGATTTTCAAGCGCCGCCAGCTCGTTCTATTGGCAACCGCCCTCGCAACCGCCCTGCCCGGCCTGGCCCTTGCCCAGGCAGCCAAAACCAAGGTTGCGGCCATCTACACCGTGCCGTTTGAGCAGCAATGGGTCAGCCGCCTGCACAAGGCGCTCAAAGCCGCCGAAGCGCGCGGGGAGATCGAATACAAGGCCACTGAAAACGTCTCCAATGCCGACTACGAACGTGTCATGCGCGAATACGCCACGGCCGGCAACGCGCTCATCGTCGGCGAAGCTTTTGCGGTGGAGGCCGCGGCCCGCAAGGTCGCCAAGGACTTCCCGAAAGTGTCCTTCCTCATGGGCTCGTCCGGCAAGGTGCAGGAGCCCAACTTCTCGGTGTTCGACAACTACATTCAGGAGCCGGCCTACCTAAGCGGCATGATCGCCGGCGGCGTGACCAAGAGCAACAAGATCGGCATGGTCGGCGGTTTTCCGATTCCCGAAGTCAACCGCCTGATGAACGCCTTCATGGCAGGCGCCAAAGAAACCAACCCCAAGGTCGAGTTCAGCGTGAGTTTCATCAACAGCTGGTTTGACCCGCCCAAAGCCAAGGAAGCCGCCTTCGCCATGATCGACAAGGGCGCCGACGTGATGTACGCCGAGCGCTTCGGTGTGAGCGACGCCGCCAAGGAAAAGGGCAAGCTGGCCATCGGCAACGTCATCAACACGCAAGACAAATACCCCGACACCGTGGTGGCGTCGGCCCTGTGGAACATGGAGCCCAGCATCGACCGCGCGATCAAGGCCGTCAAGGAAGGCAAATTCAAGGCCGAAGACTACGGCCCGTATTCCATGATGAAGTACAAGGGCTCCGAACTCGCCCCGCTGGGCACCTTCGAGAAAAAGGTGCCCGCCGACATCGTTGCCAAGGTCAAGGCCAAAGAAGCCGACATCCTGGCCGGCAAGTTCACCGTCAAGGTCGACGACGGCCAGCCCAAGTCCACCGCCAAATAAGCCGGCGTTTCACCGCCCCACCTGAAAGCGCCGTATGCATTCCCTGTTTTGCCTGCGGCGTTTTCTTTTCAGTCAGCCTGTTGCCTGGCGGGCCGCGGCGCCGCTGGCCTTCCTGGCCTTTCTGTCATTTGGCCTGTTGGGATGTGCGGGTCCGGCGTCTGTCCCATCCAATCCATCAGGCGCAGCTGCGGGCATTCCTGTCCGGCTTGACGCCACGCCCCGCATCGCGGTGATGTCGGCTTTTCAGCCCGAACTGACCCTGTTGCTCAACCGCTTGCAAGGCCCCGCCAGGCACCGCATCAACGGCGTCGATTTCACCACCGGCACCCTGCAGGGCAAGCCGGTCGTGCTGTTCCTTTCCGGCATCAGCATGGTCAATGCGTCCATGAACACGCAGCTGGTGCTGGACCGTTTCAACATCACCCACATCGTCTTTAGCGGCATCGCCGGTGGCGTCAACCCGGCCCTGCACATCGGCGACGTCAGCGTACCCACCCAATGGAGCCAATACCTTGAAGTGCTGATGGCACGCGAAACTTCGCCGGGCCGCTTCACTATCCCGCCGCGCATGGAGGCGCAGACCCTGGCGCCCTTCGGCATGCTGCACCCGCGCCCGGTTGAAACGCGCACCGCCGCCAACCCGGCGCCCGTACGCAAGTTCTGGTTTGAAGTCGACCCCCGGATGCTCGCGGTTGCCAGGGGCATGGGCAACATCGAACTCGGCGCCTGCAACGCGGGGGTATGCCTCACGCACAAACCGCAGCTGATGGTGGGCGGCAACGGCGTGTCGGGCCAGGCCTTTGTCGACAATGCTGCCTTCCGCGAATACGCCTTCAAGACCTTCCAGGCCAACGTACTCGACATGGAAACCGCCGCCGTGGGCATGGTGGCCTACAGCAACAGCGTGCCTTACATCGCCTTCCGGTCGCTCAGCGACCTGGCCGGCGGCGGTGAAGCCGCCAATGAAATGGTCACTTTCATGAACATCGCTGCCGACAACTCGGCCAAGGTTCTATTGGCGTTTCTCGCGGCCTGGAAATAACATGCCCGAGCTCACCGGCATCGACCACATCTACATTGCCGTGAGCAACATGGCCGAGTCGGAAGCGTTCTACGACAAGCTCATGCTCAAGGCACTCAGCTGCCGCAAAAACACCTTCACCATCGGCGGCGACCCGCACATCCAGTACTACAACCGCCACTTTGGTTATGTGCTGCGGCCAGCCCGCTCGCAAGCCGCGCACGACTCATACTCGCCCGGCCTTCATCACTTCTGCCTGCGCGTAGACACCATCGAAGACGTGGCCGAATGCGCACGGCTGCTGCAGGCCTCCGGCATCAACGCCAGCGAGCCGCACAACCACGGCGAATACGCACCCGACTACTGGGCCACTTTTTTCACCGACCCCGACGGCCTTCGTCTGGAGATCACCAACTACCGCCAGGAGCGGCGCGACCGGCATGACCACTGGGCATCCCTCGGCTGAGAACGCACAGCCGCCGGTGCTGCGGCTGAACGGCATCACCAAACGCTTCGGCCCGCTGGTTGCCAACGACGCGATTTCGCTTCAACTGCACAGCGGTGAAATCCTCGCGCTGCTGGGTGAAAACGGCGCCGGCAAGTCCACGCTGGTGTCCATCCTCTTTGGCCACTACACCGCCGACGAAGGCCACATCGAAATCTTTGGCCAGTCGCTGCCACCGGGTAACCCCAAGGCCGCGCTGGCGGCGGGTGTCGGCATGGTGCACCAGCATTTCACGCTGGCCGACAACCTCAGTGTGCTCGACAACGTGATGCTGGGCAGCGAGCCGCTGTGGCAACTGTTTTCACGTCGCAGAGCAGCCCGTGCCAGGCTGCTGGACGTGGCCCGGCGCTTTGGCCTGCCCGTGGCGCCCGATGCCAAGGTGGGCAGCCTCTCGGTCGGTGAACGCCAGCGTGTCGAGATCCTGAAAGCGCTGTACCGCGGTGCACGCATCCTGATCCTGGACGAACCCACCGCCGTGCTGACGCCGCAGGAAAGCGAGGCGCTTTTCGATACGCTGGGCCAGATGGTGGCGCAAGGCCTGTCCATCATTTTCATCAGCCACAAGCTCGGCGAGGTGCTGCGCGTGTCGAACCGGGTGGCTGTGCTGCGCGGTGGCAAGCTGGTGGCCGAAGCACCTGCCGCCGGTACCAGCCAGGCGCAGTTGGCGCAATGGATGGTCGGCCACGCCGTCACCACCACACAACGCCGCCCCGCGCCGTCAACCGGCCTGCCGGTCTGCACGCTGGAAGGCGTCAGCACGGCCGATGCGGGGCAAGACCGCCTGGATGGCGTTTCGCTTCAGCTCAAGGCCGGTGAAATCGTCGCCATTGCGGGTGTCTCAGGCAACGGCCAGCTCGCCCTGGCCGACCTGCTGTGTGGCACCCGCGCCGCCAGCCAGGGCTCCGTGACATTTCTGGGCCAACCCATGAAGGCCTCGCCAGCCTGGCTGGTCACCCAGGGCGTGGCGCGCATCCCCGAAGACCGGCATGGCGTGGGCGTGGTTGGCGACCTCAGCGTCTGGGAAAACGCCGTGTCAGAGCGCTTGCGCAGCCCGGTGTTTTCCAAAGTGCTGTGGGTCAAGCGCAAGGCCGCGCAGGCCCATGCAGCCCGCATCATGCGCGAGTTTGACGTGCGCGGCGGCGGACCGGACACCGCGGCGCGCTCGCTGTCGGGCGGCAATATGCAAAAGCTCATCCTCGGGCGGGCGCTCGTGGCCCCCACGCTTGTCGCTTCGCGTACTGCGCTGCCCCCCGAGGGGGCTATTTTTCCTAGGGGCGGCCCGTCGGAAAAATGTTTCCCCTCTTCCGAAACCGCACCCCAGCCGGCCAAACTGATCATCGCCCACCAGCCCACCTGGGGCCTGGACATCGGCGCCGTTGCCTATGTGCAGCAGCAACTGATCGCAGCACGAGACGCCGGCGCGGCCGTGCTGGTCATTTCTGATGACCTGGACGAAGTGGTGGCGCTCGGCGACCGCGTGGCGGTGATGCACGCGGGCCAGCTGACGGAGGCTCTGCCCGCCGAAGCCTGGACACGCGAGGCCATTGGGCTGGCCATGGCTGGAGCCAATGGGGGTGACTCGAGCGCCGCCGGGCCGCCCCAAGGAGCGAGGGCCCCCTCGGGGGGCAGCGCATTACACGAAGTGAAAAGCGTGGGGGCCAACCAGTTATGAGGCTGGAGAAAAGAACACAAACCTCAAAGCTGGCCCTGGTGCTCGCGCCCATAGGCGCCATCGTCTTCACCTTGCTGATCAGCGCACTGCTGGTGCTGTGGGCCGGTGCACCGTTGGGCCAAACCTATGTGCTGCTGTTCAAGGGCGGCTTTGGTTCCGTCTTTGCCCTCAGCGAAACCTTCACCCGTGC
Source organism: Polaromonas sp. P3_A5 (assembly GCF_056403055.1). Taxonomy (NCBI): domain Bacteria; kingdom Pseudomonadati; phylum Pseudomonadota; class Betaproteobacteria; order Burkholderiales; family Comamonadaceae; genus Polaromonas; species Polaromonas sp. P3_A5. The sequence continues at coordinate 2,073,565 of NZ_JBFUGF010000001.1, read as the reverse complement.
AGTGCCCCTCATCCTGACCGGCCTGGCCGCCACGGTGGCCTTCAAGGCGCGGCTTTTCAACATTGGCGCCGAAGGCCAGCTTTATGCCGGCGCGCTGGCCGCCGTGGCTGTGGGCGGCATGCATGGGGGTACCGGTTTTGAGCTCCCCACCTGGCTGCTGTTCGGGCTGATGATGCTGGCCGCCGCCGTTGCCGGTGCGCTGCTGTTGCTGGGCCCGGCCCTGCTGAAGGCCCGGCTGGGCGTCGATGAAGTCGTCACCACCCTGCTGCTCAACTTCATCATGCTGCTGTTTGTGTCGGCCATGCTCGACGGCCCCATGAAAGACCCCACCGCCATGGGCTGGCCGCAAAGCGTGGCGCTGCAGGGCGATCTGGAGCTTTCCAGGCTCGTCGCGCAGACACGCATCCACGCCGGCCTGCTGTGGGCCGCTGCGCTGGCTGTGGCGCTGTGGGCCTTGCTGAAGTACACCGTGCTGGGCTTTGACATACGCGCTGTGGGCGCCAACGCCAAAGCCGCGGCGTTCGCCGGCGTGCCCGTCACCCGCACGGTGGTGCTGGTTGCCCTGCTCTCGGGCGCGCTGGCCGGACTGGCCGGCGCCATCGAGGTGGCCGGCCGCACCAGCTACGTCACGCTCGACATGTCACCCGGCTATGGCTACACCGGCATCGTGATCGCCATGCTGGCCGCGCTCAACCCCATGGGCGTTCTGGCGGCAGCCGTGTTTGTGGCGGGCGTGCTGGTCGGCGCCGACACCATGAGCCGGGCCGTGGGTGTGCCGACCTATATCGCCGACGTCATCGTGGCGGCGTCGCTGATCTCGGTGCTGGTGGCCACGTTGATGACGCAATACCGGCTGGTAGTCAAAGAAAAAGGCCGGGCCGCATGAAATTCTTCGGCTCACGCGCCCTGCCAACCCATCAGGCCACTGACGCCCGGGCTGAACCTGCACGCACAGTTCTTAAGAAAATAATAGCCACAAGCCAATACAGACGGGCGCAACCAGCTATTAAATTCATAGCGAAAGCTGCCTGCACACCACAGGGAAAAGGCTTCCTGCATGGCTGAAATGCTCGATATCCTCGCCGCCGCGCCCTTCTGGATCGCCGTCCTGCGCATCGCCACGCCGCTCATCCTGGGCACCCTGGGTGTACTGCTGTGTGAGCGTGCCGGCGTGCTTAACCTGGGCATCGAGGGCATCATGGTTGCCGGCGCCTTCAGCGGCTGGCTGGCCGTGTATGGCGGCGCGCCGCTGTGGGTTGGCGTGGGTGTGGCGGCGCTTACCGGTGCGATGTTCGGCTTGCTGCACGCCTTTCTCACCGTCGGCCTGGCGCTGTCGCAGCACGTGTCCGGGCTTGGCATCACCCTGCTGGCCACCTCGCTCAGTTACTACGGCTACCGCGTCAGCTTTCCCAAAGTCGACACGCCACCCACCATCACACCCTTTGCTCCCATGCATTGGCTAGACGGCTTTCCCGGCGGCGGGCTGAACGTGCTGGCCGCGCAAACCTCGCTCACGCTGCTGGCGCTGCTGCTGGTGCCGCTGATCGCCTGGCTGCTCTACCGCACACCGGCCGGCCTGGCCATCCGCATGGTCGGCGAGAACCCCCAGGCCGCCGAAGGCCAGGGTGTCTCCGTCGCCGCTACCCGCACCGCCGCCATCGTGGCCGGCTCGGCACTCATGGGCGTGGCAGGCTCCTTCCTCACGCTGTCGGCGTTTAACGCTTTTTTCTTCAGCATGGTCAATGGCCGCGGCTGGGTGTGCGTGGCACTGGTGGTGTTTGCCTCGTGGCGGCCCGGCAAGGCACTGCTGGGCGCGCTGCTGTTTGCCTTTTTCGACGCACTGCAGCTGCGCCTGCAAACCTCGGGCATCGTGAATGTGCCCTATCAGGTGTACTTGATGCTGCCCTACGCCCTCTCCGTCCTCGCGCTGGTGCTGGTGGCGCGCAAGGCGGCGTATCCTCAGGCGTTGATGAAACCTTATCGAAAAGGCGAGCGCTGATGACGACGACACCCCTTGCCCCACGCGGCACGCTGCTGGCCGCCTTGCTGGTACTGGGCTGCGCCAACGCGCAGGCGCTGGGCAGTGACTACAGCTACGACAGATTCAAGACACCCGACGCTGTAAGCTGGGTGCAGATGTGCGGCACATGGGGCAAGGACCACCAGGGCACCTACCGCGTCGTGCACGCCGACCAGTACGCACAATCATTCCTCTACATCCAGTGGATGACACGCGACGCCAACGGCAGCCTGCATGCCGGGCACACGATAGGGATCACAGAGCTGAACAACGACCATTCGGAAATCATGCTCAGCGACATCACCTGCCGCACAACGCCGCGCGGCATCACGCTCACGGCGCGCGCAGCCTCCGGCCATGACGACAAACTGCGCCGCGTCACCATCGAGGTCGGCCCGGCCAATGGCCAGTACCGCTACCGCACGCAACGCGCACACTGAAACCCAATACACCCCCACCGCCATGCTCGACCTCCTCATCACCCACGCCAGCCTGCCCGATGGCCGCAACAACATCTCCATTGCCGTGCAAAACGGGAAGATCACCGAGGTCAGCGAAGGCCCCATCACTGGCGCGCAAGCCCGCGAGACGGTAGACGCCGAGGGCTACCTGCTCAGCCCGCCCTTCGTCGACCCCCACTTCCACATGGACGCCACGCTGAGCTACGGCCTGCCGCGCGTCAATGAAAGCGGCACACTGCTCGAAGGCATCGCACTGTGGGGCGAGCTGAAGCCGCTGCTCACAGCCGAAGCGCTTATCGAACGCGCCCTCACCTACTGCGACTGGGCCGTGGCCAAAGGCCTGCTCGCTATTCGCAGCCATGTAGACACCAGCGACCCCAGCCTGCTGGCGGTAGACGCGTTGCTTGAAGTCAAAAAGCAGGTCGCCCCCTACATCGACCTGCAGCTGGTCGCCTTCCCGCAAGACGGCGTGTTGCGAACAAAAGGTGGCATCAACAACCTTGAGCGCGCACTCGACAAGGGCGTAGACGTGGTCGGCGGCATCCCGCACTTTGAACGCACCATGGCCGACGGCACCGCCAGCGTGAAGCGGCTCTGCGAAATTGCGGCCGAACGCGGCCTGCTGGTCGACATGCATTGCGACGAGTCCGACGACCCGCTTTCACGCCACATCGAAACCCTGGCCGATGAAACCCAGCGCCTGGGCCTGCAGGGCCGCGTCAACGGTAGCCACTGCACCTCAATGCACAGCATGGACAACTACTACGTCAGCAAGCTGCTGCCCCTGATCGCCGAGAGTGGCGTCAGCGTCATCGCCAACCCGCTCATCAACATCACCCTGCAAGGCCGCCACGACACCTACCCCAAACGCCGCGGCATGACCCGCGTGCCCGAACTCATGGCGGCAGGCGTCAACGTCGCTTTCGGCCACGACTGCGTAATGGACCCCTGGTACGGCATGGGCAGCGGCGACATGCTGGAAGTGGCGCACATGGGCCTGCACGTGGCGCAGATGACGAGCCAGAAAGGCATTCGCCAGTGCTTTGATGCGGTGACGGCGAATGCCGCCAAGGTGATGCACCTCAAGGGCTATGGCCTGGAGGTGGGCTGCGACGCGAGTTTTGTGCTGCTGCAGGCGCGGGACCCGGTGGAGGCGATCCGGTTGCGCGCGAACCGGTTGAAGGTGTGGAAGAAGGGTGTGCTGCTGGCTGAAACCCCAGAGGTCGCGGCGACATTGCAGTTGCCGAAACGCCCACCCGCTACCCGTTTTATGACTTGAAGAGCCATCCGGAAAATGACACTTTCGATCAAAAGGGTCCTGTGAATTCATCTGTTGATCATGCCGGGCTCATCGCCACTTTCAGGAGGGCGGAGGCAGAGGCTGCGCACAAGTTTGGATTAATCAAATTGGCTGCGGCCAAAGGCCCCAAGGCGATCCAGATGGCCGTCGAGACAGCAGACAAGGCGGCAAAACGCAGGGACGCGTATGCCAAAAAGCTCGCGGCGCTAGGGGTGGAGCTCAAGGACTGAGCTGCGCTCAGTGCCTTCCTCCCCGAAAGACAGGCATAGGTTGCGGATAATCGGGATTTGGAGAGAAACCCGATGCAAACAGACGCACCAGAAGACGCACTGGACGAAGCACCCGACGACGAACCGGAGCCGATCGAGGAATACGTCCCCGGCGTCGCAAACGGCCGCAACTACATGGCCAGGCTGTGCCATCTGCCTGACGGTCCCTGGTACATCGATGTGGTGCATGTTGAATCGCTGCCGCCCTTGCACGACAGCGACAGGACCTGGCTCACGCGCGCTGAGGCTGTTCAGGCGGCAGACAAGCTGGTTGCCGATCTGGCGCACTGACCGGCGCGAATGTAACGCTTGGTCATGGTCCTTGCAGCGTACGCAAGCAGCTCCATATGGATGCCAGCGGCCCGCCGGGCCTGCACCTTCACCCAAGGAGTTTTCATGTTCAAACGCCTGACTTTGCTCTGGGTTCTGGTACGCGGCGACGCGCGGCGGCTGTGGACAGCACTGCGCCACCCGGAAGCGCCCGCCTGGCTGAAATGGGGCACCGCGGCGATTGCGCTCCACCTGTGCTCGCCCATTGACTTGATCCCCGACATCCTGCCGGTCATTGGCATCGCTGACGATTTGGTACTGGTTCCGCTGGCGATCCGCTGGCTGTTGAATCGCCTGCCGCCCGGGATCGCCGATCCTGCGCCGAAGCGTTCGGCCTGAGCACCGGCGATGCTGTAATGGGCATCCCAAGCCAGTTCGCCATTTCAGCTCGCCCTTCTATTGATGCCCACACGCCCCGTTTCACTGACCGTTCCGCTCCCTTCGGGCGGTACCATCTCCGGCCTGCTGCAAAAACCTGCCAGCGCCAAGGCGTGTTATGTGTTCGCCCACGGCGCGGGCGCGGGCATGAACCACACCTTCATGGAGGCGATTGCCCAAGGTCTCGCGGAACGCGACATTGCCAGCTTGCGCTTCAATTTTCCGTTCATGCAACAAGGCTCGAAACGACCAGACTCCCCAGCCGTTGCGCATGCGGCAATCCGGGCGGCAGTTGCTGAAGCGGCGTGGCAAATGCCTGATGTGCCGTTGTTTGCCGGTGGCAAGTCCTACGGTGGGCGCATGACCACGCAGGCGCAGGCGGCTGAGCCATTGCCCGGACTGAAGGGCATTGTGCTGGTGGGCTTTCCACTGCACCCAGCCGGCAAGCCCTCAACCGAACGCGCCGCGCACCTAGGCGGCGTCAAGCTGCCGATGCTTTTTCTGCAAGGCACGCGCGACGGCCTCGCTGATCTGGACTTGATCACCCAGACCACGGCGGGCCTCGGTAAAAAGGCAAGCCTGCACATCGTGGATGGCGCCGACCACGCCTTTCACGTGCTGGTGCGTTCAGGCCGCACCGATGCGCAGGTGCGCGAGGAATTGCTGGACACCATGGCCGCGTGGATGACGAAGCACCAGCGTGCAGCGTGATCGTCAGTTCCCTGATGTACCAGGAGAGCCGCTTGGCACTCTGTATGGCGTGTGAGCCAGGACAAATACCCGCTTAAACCTGACCACCGCTAGGCATGGCTGCTGACAGGTGATGCGCCTGACGCCCCCCAGACTGGCCTGACTACGAAAGCCCGTCATGCCGCTCGATGCCCAATCATCTCTTCGCCTTGTAACTCCCCCCCTCTCCCAGTTCTCCCGTCGCACCCTCGTCCTCGCCTTGTGCCTGACGGGGTTGGGCCTGGCCGGCAACGGCGCATGGGCGGCCAAGCCCAAAAACACGGCGGCGGGCAACCAGCCCCTTGATACAGAAGCCTTCAACACCGCCACCGACAGTCCCTTGCTGCGCAGTGGCAGCAAAGGCGCAGCGGTAGCGCGCGCACAGATCATGCTGGACCGGGCCTGGTTCTCCTGCGGGGAGATCGATGGGCGCTTTGCCACCAACATGCAGCGCATGGTCAAGGCCTACCAGAGCGCACACGACCTCAAACCCACGGGTACCGTCACTGCGGAAACCTGGGTTTCGCTGCGCAAGGACGGCGCTCCGCTGCTGACAAGCTATACCGTGACAGAGAAGGACGCCGCCGGCCCTTTTGAAAAGACGCCTGTGGCGATGGACGAGCGCGCGAAGATGAAAGCGCTGGTGTATGAATCGGTGGAAGAAGCGCTGGCGGAAAAATTCCACACCAGCACCGGCTACCTCAAGCAGCTCAACGGCGGCATCAACATCGAGGCCGGCAAGCAGATCACCGTACCATATATCGCGGTCAGCGCCACGCCGGTCAACGCGGCTTCCATCGAAATCGACAAGTCCGAGCGTGTGCTCTACGTGCTGGACACCGCCAAGCGCCTGGTGGCGGGTTTTCCCATCAGCATAGGCAATGAAAAGAACGACCCGCTGCCGCTGGGCATGATGGCCATCAAGAACGAGGTCAAAAATCCCGGCTTCACCTACAACCCTGCGTTGCTGAAAAACGCACCCAAGGATGCGCAAAAGGTCGACATCGCAGCCGGTCCCAACAACCCCGTCGGCACCATCTGGCTGGGCCTGACCAAACCGCACTGGGGCATTCACGGCACACCCAACCCTTCCAATGTGGGCCATTCCGAAACCAATGGCTGCATTCACATGACCAACTGGGACGCAGAGCGCCTCTCGACCCTGGCGAAAGCCGGCTTCAAAGTGAGCGTCAAGGCTTGATGGCATCCACACCCGCCCGCCTCAAGAGAGCGGCGTTTGCAATCTGCGCGCTGCTGGCCGTGGCGGCAGGCGTGATGCTGGGCACGCGCAAGGAAGAGGCAGTTACACAAGTCATACAGCCCACCACGCCGCCAGCCAGCCAGGCGCTGGCGCCCGCCGTGCCGGCAAGAGAGGCCGACAAGCCAGCGCTTGTGGTTCAGACCATCGAGAATGCCGCGCCCCCATCTGCCCTGCCGCCCCCACCCGCATCTGTCGCGGACGACACGGACATTTCGCAGTTACGGCTACGCGTCCTGACACTTCCGGTGCAAGGCGTCATGCCCGCCCAGCTCAGCGACACCTACACCCAGGCGCGCGCAGCAGGCGCCCCGCATGAAGCCATAGACATCATGAGCGCACGCGGCACGCCAGTGCTCGCCGTCGAGGACGGCAAAGTGGCCAAGCTGTTCCTGAGCAAACCCGGTGGCATCACGATTTACCAGTTCGACCCGGCCAGCCAGTACGCGTACTACTACGCCCACCTGGACCGCTATGCCGAAGGCCTCACCGAAGGCGCCAGCCTGCGCAAAGGCCAGGTCATCGGCTATGTCGGCAGCACCGGCAATGCATCACCCGACGCACCGCACCTGCACTTCGCGATCTTCAAGCTGGGGCCGGAGCGCCAGTGGTGGCGCGGCGCCCCGCTGAATCCTTATCTTGTCTGGCGCGACGCCAGGCCGTGAGCAACCCGGCCGATGACGTGCCGGCTCATGCTGACGCGCTATGCACTTGCCAGCCTGGCAAGCGCCTTCACCCCTGCCTTCCTGAACAGTCGCGCACCTAACCGCAAACCGCCGCAGGGCAGGCAGCTCCTTCACGATCTCAACACCCACGCAAGACCTGAGCAACAGATGTTTGTTGTTATCGAGGCCGAGTGCGTCAGGATTTCGCGGGTATAAATCCTGCATTGCCACCTATTTCTGCCGATAGTTGGCTTGAATATAAGATCGGCGTGATCACCAAAAAACAAGCTTGCTGCGCAAGCCGCCTTTCATCGGAGGGAGACCGATACGTGAAAACAGCAAATACCCACGCAAAAGAGAGCGTGGCCTTAAAAACCAGACGGGTGGGTTCTGGTTTTTTGTGCCCTGGCCTTGCTGCCGACGAGAACCATGTTCACTCGTACCGCGCGGCAGCATAAAACCATGGCACGAACCCTGCGCCAAATTCTCTGCGGCGTGCTGCTCTTCCAGAGCTGGGCCTTCGCAGCCAATCCTTCGTCCGTCCCGACCGCCTACACCACCGCGCTTTACGAAACGAGTGTGGGCAGCAATCCCGCGCAGGCCTACTTCCTGGTGAACGTATTGCGCCGGGCTGAAGCTCCCAAGGCGGACCTTGAAGCCTTCCGCGCCGAACTGCTGCATGGCTATGTAGCCCAGATGACCAGCGCAGCGCCACCGACCGCCGCGCCCAAACCCGCGCCAGGCCTTTGGGAGTCACTCATGCGGCGGTTGCCGGGCCGGGCGAAACCGCCAACAGACAATGTGGCCGCAGTCATCGCGCGCGGCCGGCAGCACGGCGACGTGATGAGCCCCGCGTTCCGCGCCACCTGGCAGACGGCAATCAACCAGGCGATGACCCCGCGTTGGGGACCCGGCACCTCAGGCGCGCCGGTTTTCACGCTGGAGCTGCGCGACATGCAGCCTATCGCGCCCGGCATCTGGGCTGCACCCTCTGCCGAGGGTCAGGTGCGCCTGATGCTGTCGCTGCGTCTGGCCAACACCAGTTCGGTGACACTGCCCCTGTACCGCCCCGACATCGTCCTGCAAGGCACGCTGCGCTTTACCTGTAACTGGGACAGGACGCGGATAAGGCAGAGCGAAATGCAGGCCAATGAGGTAACCCTGTTGCAGCCCGGCGCCGAATCAGATCCCCTGGCGTGCGAAGCACCTCCAGTGCCCGGGTATTGGCGCGAGCAGGTGCCCGCGCTGCTAGCCGCCAACGGCAAGGCGGGTCTGCAAACCGTGGTCGTTCCGCACGAGCTGGACAGCAACCAGCGGCTGTACCACATGGAATTGGCGTTCTCGCATGCGGCGCCGCAAGCTGTCAGCTGGAGCCAGCGCCTGATGAAGGCCCGGCATGAGAAGTACCGCCAGTGGTCTCCTGCCAAAACCGCACTGGAGCCACCCGAGTCGGGCAGTTTGACGGCTGCGCCGCATCACGGATGGAAGGCGACCGCCACATTGCTGGCGACCTTCCTCGGCGCCACCGTGTTGGCGCTCGGCCTGTTTGCCGGCGGCCGCGCGGCGCGTAGCGCGGGCGTGCCGGAGGGCGTGGTTGCCGTTGTCTCGGTGCTGCTGGTAGGCGGCGCGTGGGTGCTGGCCACTGTGAAACTGGGCGGTGGCGGCACGGGTTACGACCATCCCCTGTATCTCGGCCTTGCCTTGGGGGCGGGCTTCGTCGGGCCGGTGGTGCTGGGCGTGGTGGCCCTGCATGCCCTGCACAAGGTGCTGGACGACGAGGAGATGGAATGGTGGCAGGCCGTGGCCACCGGCTGGCGCCTTACGCTGAATGTCACCGCAAAAACAAGCCGGGCTGAGTTCTGGGGTTTCCTGGCGCATGCTGCCTGGCTTTGGGCGCTGGCGCGCGTCTGCCTCATGCCGCTAGACCGCTGGATAGGCCTCGTCTTGCTGGTTCCCGTGGTGACGCTGACGGTCCGCCGCATGCTCAGCATGACGAGTCAGGAATGGCTCGAGATGGGGGTGATGCTGATATGCCTGCTGTTGCTTATGCTGGCGTGAGTTGCTGCGAGGTGGTGACAAAGTTGCGACGGCCAAAACAACGTTCCTGACTTGATCTCTCAGGCCGTTACCAGTTTGGCGGGTACAACCGACTCTTTTTCCTGAACCACCGCATATTCCACAGCCAGCCGCAGCATCGTGGGTGTGACGTAGTGGCGATGCACATAGTCAATGGCCGTCATGTAAAAGCGGCCAAAGGCATTCTTGCAATGAACCCGCGTACCCAGCATCACATCCACATGATGCTTGTCGACGATTTCCACGCTGACACAGGACCTGAACAGCAGATGTTTGTCATTGGCGCCCAGAATGACTTGCGCTTTGGTATCTGCTGTATTAACGCTTTGGTCAAGCACCGGGTAACGGTTGGCGAACAGGTTGCTGGTGTCCGGCGACAACAGCGAAGACACCGGGCAGCCCAATGGCGATGTACGCAGGCCCAGGGGTTTAACCAGAACATTGCGCAGCGCCATCAGATTGGACACACCGCTGGGCGCATTGAGCAGAAAGCCCTCCAGGACCGCGGCGAGCAGATTTGTGGCGCTGGTGTGCCCAAAGTTGGTACCGGTCACGCGCAAACGAAAAGTGTCTTCATGATGGACGCGCAGTTCGGTCAGTTGCTGAAGCAGCAGCGAATCCACCGGCGGGCTGCTGAGCTCCTTCACGCTTCGGGCGGATCCGCCATGTGACAGAAAGCCCGACGCCCCTTTCCACGAACCCCACAAGCCTCGCATCACGCCTGCGCCGCTGCGCACAGTGTTGCATACCACCCGGTGGAACGTCCCGGGCGGAGCATCCAGCGACAAAGTCGTGGTCGGCACGGTATCGGCCTTGAAGTCCTTGGCCTGAAGCAACGCCTTCACCTCGTCCGGCAGCAACTCCGTCAATGATGGGATACTCGCCTTATTGGTCAGCACCTCCTGTTTCAAAGACTCCGACAAATTGCCGCCCAGTTCATTGGTATGGCAAGACAACGCAAAAAATACAGGGTGCAAGGAATTACGCGAGAGCGGAGAAAACTGGTGCCAGGTTTCACCGCCAAAACGCACAGTGAACATGCAGTCCGGCGGGATGTTCACAAAACGCAGGGCGCGGATGAAGTTTTGCGGGTCTTCCTGGATTTGCTGCTCCGACGCACTGGAAAATCGCAACTGGGCTCCACCGCTGCCCGACACTGCCGTAAATATGCGGTGCCCCGCATGGCGATGAAACGGATGGCCTTTAGGCCCCACGACGAATGAATACAGCGACGTTGCATCACCTTTGGGAAAGTTGGTCCCACCCAGCTTGGCCGAGGGCTCGTCCAGTTCATCGACAAACGCACCGTGCTGGCGCTGCCTGGATGCCACGCTGGCAAACAGATGATTGCCCGCACCATGGCCGATCTGGGCAATCAAAGACACCTCGACGGCCAGGCCGCCCGATTCCGATGGAATACGAACCGATGGAAACGTTTCAATCACTTGTGTGAGATTCAGCATGAGTCCCTCCTTCTTTCTACCTTGCTTTTTGTGTTCTGGCCGGGGCACGTTCCCGTTTCAGGGGACGCGCCACCGGGCATAGTTCAAATGCATAACCCGTGAGGCTGTTGACGAGGCTGTCACCGTTGAGCTTGTAGAGCACAAACTGGCCGCTGCGCTCGCTGGTCACCAGGCCGGCGTTTTCAAGCACCGACAGGTGGCGAGAAACGGCCGGCGTGCTCATGGCAAAGCGCTCGGCCAGCTCAGTGGTGCTGAGTTCTTTCTCGGTGAGGTACGCCAGAATTTGGCGCCTGGGGCCCGAGGCGAGCGCTTCAAATATTTTGTCAAGGGATGCAGGCATTGATGTATTAACTTATTTGTTAATAACTTTATTCAAGATATTCCGTACTGTCAAGCGGCTTCTGGGCTTCTGGTTTGAGGTCGGCGCTTTTCTTTGCCCCGTCGATCCGCTAAGCTTTGCTCCGTCCCAACCTCAGGCATCAAGGCCTCTCCCATGACAAGCTACTGGCTCATGAAATCCGAACCCGAAGAATGCTCGGTCGACGACGCGCTCGCAGCCGAAAATTCGACAGTCCCCTGGGTCGGCGTACGCAACTACCAGGCGCGCAACTTCATGCGTGACGGAATGCAAGTCGGCGATGGCGTGCTGTTCTACCACTCGAGCTGTGCCGAGCCGGGCATTGTCGGTATCGGCCGGGTGGCGTCTACGGCCTACCCTGATCCCACGCAGTTTGATCCGAAGTCGCCCTACTACGACCCCAAGTCAAAACCTGAAGAACCGCGATGGATGCTGGTGGATGTGCAGGTGTTGCGCAAAATACCCAACGTCACCCTGCCCGCCTTGCGTGCACGGCCAGAACTGGCAGACCTGCAGGTGCTGCGCAAGGGCAACCGCCTTTCCATCACGCCCGTCGAGCCGCAGCACTGGAAAGCCATCACCGGCAAAAAGTGAAAGGCCTGTCAGGCGCCGGACTGCGGCAGGCTTTGCAGGCGGCGCAACCCGAACAGATCCTTGATGATGATCTGGCCGCGCTGGCTTTTCAGGAAACCTTCGGCGACCAGCCCCTGCATCAGCCGCGCCACCACTTCACGCGACGTGCCCAGATGCCCGGCCAGCTGCTGCTGCGTCGTTTTCAATACCCCATCGGACGAGGCGTGCAGCAAGACAAAATGCACAAGGCGCTGCCGGTGGTTGAAGGAATGAACGGCATCGAGTTCTGCCATCAACCTGAAAACAAGTGTCGAGAGCGCGTGCAGCGTCAGGTCCTGGATGCACGTTTCCTGCTTGAAGAGCTGCCGGTACAACGGACCGGGGATGACAGCGACACGCGTCGCCTTGTCGGCCTGAACCCAGGCAGGATAAAGAAGATCGTTGAACAGGCAGTTGAGCGAGAGTACGCAGGTCTCCCCGGGCTCCACCAGATACAGCGTGGCCTCGGTACCCGCAGGCGTGATGGTGTAGACGCGCAGCCGGCCCGACAGCACGACATAGGCGCCAGAGGCAGGCTGGCCCTTGTGAATGATGCCGGTTCCTGCCAGCGCACTCATCGGAACAGCACCCTGGGTCAACAGGTTACGGCCGTCCGCACTCAGGCGGCTGAAAGGCTCGAAAAGGGCAAGTTCACGTAAGACCTGCATATTGCTCCATTCGCGGCGACCTGCCGCACCGTCAAACCAGCGGTGCCACGTGGCCACGCTTGATCCACAACAAGGCACCTTCAGAACTGGCCAGGGCGGGCTGCCCGGTGTGTGGATTTCGCAGCCAGCACAGAGGGCCGAGGTCTTGCGCACCCGCAGCGCGCGCGCTCGCGTCGTCGCCAGCTTCGACACGGACCAAACCCTCGACGACCAGCATTTCCTGGCCGCCACGCACGTACTGCGCGGCCATGGTACACCCCGGTTCCAGCCGTACGAGGAATACGGTTTCCCTGGGGCCCTCGTACAGCAATGCATGCCGATGCCGGGCGATTCCGGCATCCACCCAGGGCCTGCCTGCAGCACTGATGACAACGCGGCGCTGTTCGAGCAGGTCCATCTGCCGCAGTTTGACGAAAATGGTGCAGCCCTCGTCGCTGAAGGGCCTGTGGCTGGAGCCCGGCGGATTGCGCACATAGGTACCGGGGCCGTACGAGCCGTGCTCGTCGGAAAATACGCCGCAGAGCACAAGGAATTCTTCGCCCAGCGCATGCGAATGCGCGTCAAACCGGCTGCCAGCGGCATAGCGGACGAGCGACGTTGCCACAGCCACCTCTGCACCGGTACGCTCGAGCATGCGCCGCTCAACCCCGGGCTGCGGCGACGGCAGCCACGGCAGCGACCCGGCCCGTACCAGGACCGGCGCCGTGCGGTCGACGTTCACGTGCATCAGCTCCATCAGAACTTCTCCGACGCGGTCCGCAGGTCCAGCTCCTGTGTCCATGCGGTGCGCGCCTGTTGCGCAAGCCACAGGAAATTGGCAGCCACGCCGTCGGGCGCCATCACCGGGGCTTCTACTGCCGCGTGGCGGGATGCGGCAGCGGAGCCGCGAAGCAAGCCGTCCAGCACGACGTGGGCCACGTGGATGCCCTGCGGCTGGAACTCTCTTGCCAGTGACTGCACAAGCCCGCGAAGGGCAAATTTGCCCGCGGCCATGGCCGCGAAACGGGCCGACCCGCGCAGCGAAGCCGTGGCGCCGGTGAAAAGCAGGTTGCCGCGCCCCACGGCCAGCATGCCCGGCAGCACGGCCCGGGCGCAGTGCGCTGCCCCGACAGGGCCGGCTTCAAGGCACTTGCGCAGCGCACTCGCCTCCAGTTCAAGAAAAGGAGCAATTGCCAGATGACCCGCGTTGTACAGCAGCGTGTCGACGGGGCCGTGGCGCTCGATCAGGGCCGCGATGGCCTGCGTCACTGCCTCACCGTCGACCAGATCGCAATCTGCACGCCGCAGGCCCGCCACTTCGTACCCCGCCTCGTTGAACTGCCGCGCAAGCCATTCGCCGAGCACACCACCGCTACCCGCGATGAGTGCGAAGGGCCGGCTCACAGCACCCCCAGCAGGCGCCCGATCAGCACCAGCGTGGCCGCCCAGCCCGCTGCCCAGGCAAGCGTGCGTGCGCCGGGAACACCGAGCGTGTAAACCACGTAGTGAATGAGCCGCGCAAAAAAGTAGACGGCGCAGGCGGCGGCCGTCACCGAATCGGCTCGGCCGCTAGCCTGCACCGCCAGCACAGCTGGCGCAAAAATCACCAGATTTTCGGTGGCATTGGCCTGGGCCCGCTGTGCGCGCTGGGCCCACTCGGCAAGGGGTTTTTCTGTGGCTGACGGGTTGGCCAGCGTGCCGCCCAGGCCACGCACGGCAATGCGGTTGAGAACGTAAGGCAAGGCGAACAACGCCGCAGCGGCCAGGGTCAATGCCAGCCAGTAGATTTCCTTGGACATGATGGGTTTTTCCTTCTTCGTGACATGCCGCAATGCGGGCACGAACGCGAAGATAGCTGCGCCGGGAAAAGCGTTCTGTAGCTTTTGCTACAGAGTCACAAAGATGGCGAGAAGGCAGCGCCGGCGCCCTGGCTCAATGTCTGCCGATGATCACCAGGCAAATGAACAGGCAGGCGGCCAGCAGCAGCGACAGGCCCTTCCAGAACGCCACCGGGTTGCGCTCCAGCAAAGCCGGGCGAGCCTTGTCCAGAAACGCCTGGTTGGGGTGGCGCAGGTCGTACAAGAACTCCGACAGCTCGCCATAACGCTTGGCGGGATCGGGGTGAACGGCCTTGCGGAGCACGCCGTCCATCCATGCGGGTATGTCACGGTCTTCGTACAGCACGGAGTCATAGCGCAGCTTGCTTTGTGCGGCCCGGGTCCGGCATTTGGCCACTTCGGCGCCGTAGGGCAGCTTGCCGGTCAGCATCTGGTAGGTGATGACGCCGAGCGAGAACAGGTCTGAGCGCGTGGTACCGCCCTCGCCCACAAAATACTCCGGCGCCGAATACTGGGCCGTGCCCAGGATGTCTTCGTGCCCGCCGGGCGCATCTGCTTCCATGAGGCTGGCCACGCGGGTTGAGCCAAAGTCAATGATCTTCGCCGTGCCGGTCTTGTCGATCATGACGTTCTCGGGCCGCAGGTCCTGGTGCAGCATCTCCAGCCGGTGAAACGCGCGCAGGCCTTTGGCGATCTGCTCCACCAGCCCGCGCACGGCTTCCAGGCCGGGCCGGGGATTGTCGATCATCCACTGGCTCAGCGTTTGCCCGTCGATGTATTCGGTGGCCACATACACATAGTGGCGCTTTCGGGTCGGCACATAAGGCTTCAGCACATGCGCGCTGTTGATGCGCCGGGCGATCCACTCTTCCGTCAAAAACCTTTCAAGGTAGGCCGGGTCACCGCCCAGGTCTATTGACGGTGTTTTCAGGATGACGAGCACGCCCGTTTCGTTGTCTGTGGCGAGGTAAATATGGCTGCGGCTGCTGCCGTGCACTTCGCGGACGATGGTGTAGCCGTCAAACTGCGTCCTGGCCTCCAGGATGGGCGGAAGCGGCAGGCCCGACAGCTGCTGGAGCAACTCGCCGGCCTGCCCGTTGGGCAGCTCATCGACGCGGACAATCTGTGCCGTGAGGTTGTCGCCGCTGCCCCGCTCCAGGGCTTTTTCAACGATGGATTTGGCCGCCATATCAAGCCCACCGGGCTCGTCGGCACAGATGTGGATGAGGCCGGCCATGTCGTATTCGCTGACGTGTTCGTACACGCCGTCGGTGGCCAGAAGAAAGATGTCGCCCTGCTCCACCTGCTGGGTCTGGTAGTCGATCTCAAGCTGCGGCTTGAAGCCCAGCGCACGGCCAAGGTAGCTTTGGCCCTGGGAAATCCACACACGGTGGTCGTTGGTCAGTTGTTCCAGCGCCTTGCCGCGCAGGCGGTAAATGCGCGAGTCACCGACATGAAAAATATGCGCGGTGGTCGACTTGATGACCATGGCGCTCAGCGTGCACACATAACCTTTATCCTTGTCGTAGCGGTATTGGCTTTTCTGCGTCTGGGCATGCAGCCAGGAGTTGGTGGCGCTCAAGATCCGCTCGGCCGATGTCTTGACCGACCAGGCCTCCGAGGTGCAGTAATAGTCTTCAAGAAAACCAGTGACGGCGTACTGGCTGGCCACGTCGCTGACGGCGCTGCTGCTGATGCCGTCGGCCAGCGCAACGGCGATGCCCTTGGCGCTCAGTTGCGGCTCTTTAGGTACATAGATACCGTGGAAATCCTGGTTGGTTTCCTTGCGGCCCTTGTCCGAATACTGACCTGCCGATATCTTCAGTTCACTGGACATGTGGGGTACCGGCAAAGCCCCCGCGCATGCAAGATGCGCGAGGGCCTTTGTTTTGGAGGCGGATTATTTGAAAGAACGTGTCGGTCCGGTTTTAATGTGTGTGGCATACAGCGTCAAGCCGGTGAAGGCCAGGCCGCCCACCAGGTTGCCCAGCACCGTCGGAATTTCGTTCCAGATCAGGTAGTCCATGATGGTGAAATGCGCGCCCAGCAGCAGGCCGGATGGGAACAGGAACATGTTCACGATGGAGTGCTCAAACACCATGTAAAAGAACAGCATGATGGGCATCCACATCGCGATCACCTTGCCGCTGACCTGGGTGGAGATCATCGCACCCACCACGCCGGCCGACACCATCCAGTTGCACAACATGCCGCGCACGAAGAGCGTGAGCATGCCGTTCGCACCGTATTTCTGGTAGCCCAGCGTGCGGCTCTCGCCCACGATGCCGATAGCCTTGCCCACGGCGCTGGGCTCGGTCGAGAAGCCGTTGGTGACGTAGATGGCCATCATCACCGCCACCGTGAAGGCGCCCGCGAAGTTGCCGACGAACACCAGGCCCCAGTTACGCAGCACACCCTTGAGCGTGACGCCCGGGCGCTTGTCGATCAGCGCCAGCGGGCACAACACAAACACGCCGGTCAGCAAGTCGAAGCCGAACAGGTACAGCATGACAAAACCCACCGGGAACAGCACGGCGCCCAGCAGGGGCTGGCCGGTCTGCACGTTGATGGTGACGGCGAACCAGGCTGCCAGAGCCAGAATGGCGCCGGCCATGTAGGCCCGGATAACGGTGTCGCGGGTGGACATGAAGATTTTGGATTCACCCGCATCCACCATCTTGGTCACAAATTCCGAAGGCACTAAATAAGCCATACGATCCCTCTAAATCCTGAAAAAAGCCAAAAAAAAATCCACTTCGAGATCTTCAAAAGATTGAAGACCGAAGTGGACGTCGTTATCCATTCAGATCGATGGGCACCGGCGAAGCCCGCCGTACCCTGCGCAGGCCTTCGTTAGCCTGACCTGATGGATGCAAGCACATACCGTGCCGCTAACAAAACACCGCGAATCCGGGCTTGCCGACGCTTTAGCGACGCTTTTACCCGTCGTTTTGGCACTGCGAAGGGAGTGACTGCCCCAAATTTGTGCATCGAGGTGTCCATCTTTAAATATTTTGGTGCCAGCTGGGCCACTGCCGGATACAGGCGCTAAGGCGCAAGCCGCTGCGCAAAGAACGCCAGGATCTCGTCACGCGCCGCCAGTGTGGGCTGGCCCGCCTCGTCGATCAGGTGGGCGGTGACCACGCTGTGCGGTGTCTTCACGTGCGCCGCAAAGAACGGCGGCACGTCGGGGTTGGCGGCGCTGTCGGGCAGCACGCGGCCCACAAAGCGGTCGCCCAGCGCCTCGGCATAGGCCGCAAAGCGCTGGGCCCTGCAAAAGCTGTCGCCTTCAAACCGATAGGCCAGCACCGTGAGGTTCTCGCGGTCCAGCCGCTGGCGGACGGCCTTGATGTCCGCAGGCGAAATTTCGATGCCGGCCGGATCATTGAGCGGCAGCGACGGCTGGCACAGCACCGGCGCCAGCATGGCAGGCTCCAGCATCATCGTGAGGGCGAAATTACCCGTCCAGCACATGCCGATGGCGCCCACGCCGGGGCCGCCGCACTCGTCATGCGCCAGCCTTGCCAGTGCCCGCAGCCACTGCGTGGCCGGGCTGGCCTGGTTGGACGCGAACGCGCGGAACTCGGCGCTGACACAGGCGCGCTGAAAGATGGCCGCGCCTTCATCGGCACGCGGCACGGCGCCGTCGCGGCCAAAGAGCGACGGCATGTAGACGGTAAAACCTGCGTCGCGCACCCAACGGCTGAAGCGCGCCACGTGCGGGCTGATGCCGGGCATCTCGGTCATGACGATCACGGCCGGGCCTGTACCCATGAGGTAGACCTTCCTGGTGATGCCGTCGAGCGTGATCTCGCGCTGGGTGAAATCCTCGAGGGAGTCGTCTTCGGTCAGCTTGCGCGTTGTCATCGGTGTCCTTGCTTTGCGAACGGTGGGAGCAATGGCGTCCGTGGAATTCATGGAACAGATGAATTTGGCACCGCACGCGCGTAAACTCCCAGTGTCTATTTCGACATGTTTAAGGCCTTTTCAGCCAATGCGAGATTTCACCCTCCTGCTGCTGCCGGGCACCTTTGCCACCGGCGTGGCGGCCACGCTCGATATCCTGCAGGCCGCGTCTGCCCTCGCGCCGCGCATGAAGCTGGCGCGCCCCACCTGGCGCGTGTTGTCAGCCACCGGCGGCCCGGTGCCGCTGAGCTCGGGCCTTCACATAGACACCGCGGCCCTGCCCCGGCGCTACCGGCCCGATGCTGCCACCTGGATCGTGCCGGGCCTGGGCCTGGACAACCCGCAGGCCCTCAACACCGGCTTGGCCACCGCAGACGCGCAACGCGTGATTCAGGCCGTCGCCGCGCATGCTGCGCACGGTGGCCGTGTTGCGGCGTCGTGCTCGGCGGTTTTTTTGCTTCAGGCGGCCGGTGTGCTGGCCGGGCGCCGGGTCACCACCTCCTGGTGGCTGGCGCCGGAGCTTCGAAGGCGGGAGCCGGCCTGTTCCGTCAATGCCGACCGGATGGTGTGCGCCGACGGCCCGGTGAGCACCGCAGGCGCCGCCTTTGCGCAAACCGACCTGATGCTGCATTTGTTACGCGAGCAGTTCGGGGTAACCCTGGCCGAGGCTGTAGGACGCATCCTCTTGATCGACGGGCGGCAGGCGCAAGCGCCTTTTGTGGTGCCAGCCATGCTCTCCAGCGGCAACGCACTGGTGGCCCGCCTGGTGGCGCGGATCGAATCCGCCCTGCCCAGCCCGCCCAGCGTGGAGGCACTGGCAAACGAATTCGCGATGTCGCAGCGGACGCTGTCGCGCCACGTGCGCGAGGCCACGGGCAAGAGCACGATGGCGCTGGTGCAAAGCGTTCGGCTCAATCGCGCGCGGATGCTGATTGAGTCCAGCCGGATGACCATCGAACGCGTGGCCGAGCAAGTGGGCTACGAAGATGCCACGGCGCTCCGGCGCATGATGCACAAGGCGGCGGGCGCCAACCCGAGCCGATACCGGGCGGCGGGGTTAAGAGCTTGAGAGCCCGGCGATTCAGGCGAGGGCCTGCCTGGACTCCATCAACTTCACCAGAGCCCACAGCACCCGGTTCGCCGGCGTGGCCACACCCAGCGCTTCACCGCGCCTGACGACCAGCCCGTTGAGGTAGTCGATTTCGGTGGGTTTGCCGCGCGCCAGGTCTTGTGCGGTGGATGACAACTGGTTGGGCATGCTGCCGGCCAGTTTGTCCACGGCCAGGTGCATGTCGCCCTGCACCTGCACGCCTTCGGCCTCTGCCACGGCCAGGCATTCGGCCACCACGTCGCGCATGACGTCTTTCACGCCCTCGCCTTGCACGGTTTTGCCGTACGGCAGCTGCGCGATGGCCGAGACGGCGTTGTAGGCGCAGTTGAGGATGAGCTTGGCCCACAACGCGCCGCGCACGTTGCTGGAGATTTCAACCGGCACACCGGCTGCGATGAAGGCCTGGGCCACGGCCTCGCTCCGGCTGGCCGGCTCAATCACCAGCTCGCCGCGGCCGTGGTGCCTGACGTGGCCGGGGCCGGCCATTTCGGTGGCCACGTACACCACGGCGGCCGCCACGGCGTGCTGCGGCAGCACGGTGCGCAGGCGGTCGGCGTTGTCCACGCCGTTTTGCAGGCACAGCACCAGCGCATCCGGTGCCAGGTGCGGCCGGATCAATGCGCCCGCAGCTTCGGTGTCGGTGGATTTCACGCAGAACAGCACCAGGTCGGCGCCCTGCACGGCGGTGGGTTCGCTGCTGGCGGCCAGGCGCACGTGTTCGTCGAAAGTGCGGGTTTCCATGTGCAGGCCGTCACTCTGGATGGCGTCAGCATGCCGGGGCCGGGCGATCAGCACCACGTCAAGCCCGGCACGGGCCAGCATACCGCCGTAATAACAACCAACGGCGCCTGCGCCCATCACGGCGACTTTGAGGGATTGGGTCATGGGGGTCTTTGCCTTCGGTGAGATGCAGATACGGAAACGGAAAAAGGAATTGTGGGTGAAGTCTGCCGCCCCTGCAGGCGACCGGGCCTCTTGGAAACCTGTTCGCGGTCTACACGGGGTCGCCGGCAAAGCGCCGGGCCAGCTGGTCGCGCTCGAAGGCCTCGACGACGAAGTCGATAAACACCCGCGTCTTGGCGGGCATCTGGCTGCGCGTGGCGTAGTAAATCGAGATCGCGCCGGCATCGACATACCACTGCGGCAGCACCCTGACGAGCTCGCCGCGCTCCAGCAAAGGCAGCACATCGGGCAAAGCCACGAGCGCTACCCCCAGACCCAGCAGCGCCGCGGCGCGCATGGCCGTCGGATCGTTCATGACCATTGACTCCATAAAAACTGCCGGAACCTCAGCACCGGCCGCGTCGCGCATGACCCACTGGCGAACCCGGCCCGTTCCGCTGGAACGCAGAGCGATACCTTTGAGCCCGGCCAGACCCGTGGGGTTGGCTGGAGCCTGCTGGCCTGCCATATAGGCGGGCGACGCCACGGCGACCAGGTGAATCGGGGCCAGCGCGCGAGACACCACGCCCGGTGACAGCTCAAAGCCGCCGCCGATGGCCGCGTCATACCCCTCGGCAATCAGGTCGACCGGTCGGTTTTCAAAGTACCAGTCAGGACGTATGAGCGGATAACGGTCCAGGAAGGCCGGCAGCAAAGGCACGATGTACTCGGTGCCGAAGGTGGGTGACATGCTGACCTTGAGCGGGCCCGCGGGAGTGCCGCTGTCGCTGGAAACGGCCGCGATGGCGGACTGCAGCGCGTCGAGGTTGCCGCCGATCGATCCCAGGAAGCGTTCACCGGCTTCGGTCAGCGTGAGTTTGCGGGTTGAGCGCTGAAACAGCCGCACGCCCAGGTTTCGCTCCAGCATGGCCACATTGCGGCTGACGGCAGCTGGCGTCAGCGCCAGGCGCCGCGCCGCTTCCGAAAAGCTGCGGCCTTCGGCGCTGCGAATAAACGATTCGAGGTTGGCCAGGGTTTCCACTTCGCCATTTTAAAGTAATGATTGAAAATAATTCAATCAATTACCGGCTTATCAAAAGGCAATCAAAAACCCATCATTCACCCATCAACAACCAAGGAGTGAATTTATGTCTACCCCCTCAACCCCATCCAGCACCCCCAGCATCGGGATCATCGGCGCCGGCGCCATCGGCACGGCATTTGCCAAAACCCTGGCCCGCCAGGGCATCCATGCCACGCTGTCCAACAGCCGCGGCCCGGACTCGCTCAAAGACATCGTGCGCGAACTGGGCCCCACCATCCACGCCGGCACCGTCAAGGAGGCCGCCACAAAAGACATCGTGCTGGTGGCCGTCAACTGGGGGCGCCTGCCTGAGGCGCTGGCCGGTTTGCCCAACTTTGGCGGCCGTGTCGTTATTGACGCCAACAACGCTGTCGAAGGCCCTCCTCTCCGGCCCGTTGAGCTGAACGGCCGCGCCTCCAGCGAAGTGTTTGCCGAGCTGGTGCCCGGCGCGCGCGTGGTAAAGGCCTTTAACCACCTGGTCGCCCGGCTGCTGGCCACTGACCCCGCCGACCAGGGCGGCAAACGCGTGCTGTTTTTCTCAGGCGACGACGCCAAGGCAAAGGCGACCGTGGCGGCACTGATCAGCCAGCTCGGGTTCTCGGGAATCGACCTCGGCGCTTTGGCCGTGGGTGGACGCCTGGCGCAGTTCCCCGGCGGCCCGCTGCCCATTCTCAACTTGGTGCAGTTCGGCTGAAGCCGCAGCAATCGCTATCAAATCAATAGCTGCTTGCGCTCGTCTCTATTGGCCTGCAGCCCGTTTTGATGCTTGAAAAGGCCTTTTGAGGCCTTTTTTTGGGTATTTTCAGGCCCGCGGCAGCGTGATCCGGGCGCAGAGGCCCCCACCGTCGGCAGGCAGCAGTTCAAACTTGCCGTCATGCGTGCGCACGATGCGGTCCACGATGGCCAGGCCCAGCCCTGCGCCGGGCGGGCCGGTACGCGTACTTTCAGCGCGGCGAAACGGTTGTTTCAAAGCCTCGGCCTGCGCCGCGTCGATGCCGGCGCCGTGGTCTGTCACCGCTATCCAGACCGAGTCGCCTTGTACGCCGGTGACCATCGTGACCGGCGGCAGGCCATGGCGCCAGGCGTTTTCGACCAGGTTGGTGAGCACGCGGCGCATCGCACGCGGGCGCAAGGGCACGGGCGGCGGGTTGCCGCCCTGCAGCGCCACCGGCATGCCGTGGCCAGCCGAGGCGGCCGCCACCTCAGCCGCCAGCACATCCAGCGCCACCGGCGCCGGCGCTTCGCTTTCGGTGCTGCGGGCAAAGTCCAGGAACTGGCTGATGATGGCGTCCATTTCTTCCACGCCGCGCGTCATGCGGGCCATCAGCTCATCGTCGCCTTGATCACTTTTGTCGCGCAGGATCTCGATGCCCAGGCGAAGTTTGGTCAGGGGTGTGCGCAGGTCGTGCGACACCCCGGCCAGCATCAGCGTGCGCTCGTCGTCGGCCTGGGCCAGGCTGCGCACCATCTGGTTAAAGCTGCGGCTCAGGTCGGCGATTTCCGTCGGGCCGTCTTCGGGCAGCGGCTGCGGGCTGGTGCCGCCCGCCAGTGTGTGCGCCGAAGCCATCACGCGGCGCAAGGGCTGGTTCAGGTAACGGTGAATCAACAGCGCACCCAGCAAGGCCAGCAAGGCACTGGCGAATGATGTCACGACCCAGGCGCCGGTGAATTCACGCGCCGGCAGCACGCCGGGCAGGTTGACCCAATGGTCGGCGCCATCCAGGCGCAGCCGCACCGCCAGGCTGCCGCCGGCTTCGCGGCGCCAGATGATCTCGGAGCCCTCGCCTTCCAGCGCAATGCCGCGCGAGGCTTCATTGACGAAGCGCCGCTCAAGCCGGCTCAGCAGCCGGCGTTCGCCACGGCCGTCACCCTCGTCGTCATCGGCAATGCCCTGCATGGCACGGCGGTTGAACTGCGCCACAAAGGCCTCGCGCTGCGCGGGCGGCATGGCGGCCAGGCCGGCACGGATGGAGCTGACATTGCGCGCCACCGCCACCGACAGCTGCGCCAGCCGCGGCTTGATGATCAGCTGGCGCACCAGCAGCGCGCTGGCCAGCTGGCCGACCACAATGAGCACCACGATCAGCAGCACATTGCGGCCGAACAGGCTGCGTGGAAACAGCTTCATGGAAATAGCCTCACGGCTTGCCCGCCTTGCCGTTTTTTGCCGCACCGCCTTCCGGCACAAACACATACCCCACGCCCCACACGGTCTGGATGTGCACCGGCTGGGAAGGGTCCGACTCAATCAGCTTGCGCAGGCGCATGACCTGCACGTCGATGCTGCGGTCGGTGGCTTCGTGGTCGCGGCCGTAGGCCAGCTCGATCAGCCTGTCGCGGCCCAGCGGCCGGTTGGGGTGCAGGGCCAACGCCTGCAGCAGGCTGAACTCACCGGTGGTGAGCGGCACGTCTTCACCGTTTTTTTCCAGCCGGCGTGCTTCCAGCTTCAAGGTGAAGGCGCCAAACTGCACCGTGCCCTGGCCGGGCAGCGGGCCGCTGTGCGCGCCCAGCATGCGCTGCCGGCGCACCAGCGCCTGGATGCGGGCCAGCAGCTCGCGGGGATTGAAGGGCTTGGGCAGGTAGTCGTCAGCGCCCATTTCCAGCCCGACGATGCGGTCCACCGGGTCGCCGCGGGCGGTGAGCATCACGATGGGAATGGTTTCACCCTGCGCGCGCAGGCGGCGGCACACCGCCAGGCCGTCTTCGCCCGGCATCATGACGTCGAGCACCAGCACGTCGAAGCGCTCACGCGCCAGCAGGGTGTCCAGGGTTTTGGCGTCTTCCAGTGTGCGCACGGCGTAACCCTGATCGCTCAGGTAACGCTGCAGCAGGCTGCGCAGGTCGGCCTCGTCGTCGACCACCAGGACCCGGGCCAGTGGCTCGCTCATCGTGAAAGGCCTGTCTGCAAAAGCGCGCTGGAAACAACCATAAGAAAACACCCGTCGCAAGAAAGATGCCCCATGGTAGCGGCCCGCGTCTGGCCGCCCGCCCGGCAAATCATGACAAACGATGACAAAGCCGGGATTTGCTCATGCCTTGTCATCAAGAGGCCGCCTGCAGCCATGCCTGGCTCACATCTGGCGGCCACAGTGACATCACGGCGCTGCAATGCGGCCGGAATCTCAAGACCCTTCACCGTTCAACGTCAACCTTCAAGGAGTTCACCATGAAAACCATGCTTTCCGCCACTGCCCTGACCACCGCCCTGACATGCACCCTGCTGGCCGCAGGTTTTGCCACCCCCGCCGAAGCGGCCAGCCGCCACGTGGTGCGGACCCATGCCGATGGCAGCGCCACCGCCACCAGGGCAGTCACCCGCCAGGGCCCGCAAGGCGGCACACGGGTGCGCAACCGCAGCACCACCGCCGACGGGCAGGGCAATGCCAGCACAGCGGGCAGCGCCTCCACCACAGGCCCCAACGGCGCCACCGCCGTGCGCACCGGCCAGGCCAGCCGCAGCGCGGACGGTTCGGCACAGCGCAGTGGCAATTTTGCCGCCACCGGGGCCAAAGGCAGCGTGGAAAGCAGCGGCAGCAGCAGCAAAACCGCTGACGGCGCCGTCAACGCCAGCCGCAACACCACGGCCACCAGCGCTGCCACCGGCAACAGCGTGCAAAGCACGGCGTCCTACAACCAGGCCACCGGCGTTACCCGCAGCACAACTTGCTATGACGCTGCCGGCGCGGCGATGAGCTGCCCGTCGCGTTGAGCGCGCCTGGGCCTTTCATCAAATCCGGTTTTCAAAATTTCGACCTTCACTTTCATTTTTTTGGAGCACTCTCATGACCCCCTCGTTCAATCTCCGCGCACTTTCAATCATTGGTCTGCTGACACTAGGTACCGCAGCCCATGCCCAGGCACCCAATGCCGCCCGCCTGGAAAAAGCCCGTACCGAACTGCAAAAGCGCTTTGAGGCGGCCGACACCAACAAGGACGGCAAGCTGACCCGCGAGGAGGCGCAGGCAAAAATGCCCAAGGTGTACAAAAACTTTGACGCCATCGACGCCAGCCATGCAGGCACTATCTCGCTGGCCGACATCGAGACCTTTGTGGCATCGAAAAAAGGCTCGCGCAAACCGGCCGGCTGACGACTACGCATCGCGCAGCCCGAATGCCTGACCCATCGTTGACGCACAAGGTCAGAGGCGGGCCGGATATGCTGTCCGGCCTGCCCGCCGCAATACCACTGGAGCCATGACATGTCCCTTGCCCCTCGCCTCCTCACACACTGGCCGACGCTTGCGCTGGTGCTCACCGCGGTTCTCTACGCCGGGCCGGCACCTGCCCAGCAGGACAGCGGCCGCCTGGCGAGAAAAACCGCCAGGTCCACCGTACCGGCCGGTGTGCGCCAAATCCCCGACATCGCCTACGGCACAGACCCGCGCCAGCGCATGGATGCCTACCTGCCGCAGCAGCCGGCAGCCAACGCACCGGTCATCGTCATGGTGCACGGCGGTGCCTGGATGGTGGGCAACAAGGCGATGGCCAACGTGACCGACAACAAGGTGGCCTGGTGGGTCAAGCAGAAGGGCTACATCCTGGTGTCGGTGGGTTATCGCCTGTCGCCGCAGGTTGACCCGCTGGTGCAGGCGCGCGATGTGGCCAGTGCCCTGGCCAAGACGCAGGCCATGGCCGCCTCGTGGGGTGGCGATCCGGCCAAGGTCATTCTTATGGGGCATTCGGCGGGCGCACACCTGGTGGCACTGCTGGGTGCCTCGCCGGCATTGGCCTATACGTCAGGCGCCAGGCCGTGGCTAGGCACTGTGGCACTTGACAGCGCCGCGCTGGACCTTGAGCGCATCATGAAAGCGCGGCACATGCGGTTTTATGACCGCGTATTTGGCACTGACCCGGCCTACTGGCGCACTGTGTCGCCCACCAGCGTGCTGGCGGCTGACGCCACGCCGATGCTGCTGGTCTGCTCGACACAACGGGCGGATGACCCCTGCGCACAATCGCGTGACTTTGCCGCGAAGGTGACGGCCAAAGGCGTGCGGGCCAGCGTGCTGCCGCAAGACCTGACGCACGAACAGGTCAACACCACGCTGGGCCTGCCCGGCGGGTATACCGATGCGGTAGACGGTTTTATGGCGGGGCTGCTGCCGCGCTGATGGTTTTAAGAAAAAACAGGCTGCAGCCCGCAAGGAACAAGCGCAAGCAGCTATTGATTTAATAGCAGATTCAGGCTCAGCTACTTCGCCGCACCAGGCCCTGCCGCGGCCGGAGCGGCATTGCGGCGGTGGTAGGTGAAAAACGTCCACATCATCAGCGTGGCGTCGGGGCCTTCAGGCTCGCTGTATTCCATGCTGGCGTCTCCGCCGCTCCAGGCGTGGCCCAGGGCGTCTACGTCGCACTTCACCAGCTGCGGCTTGCGGCCGGCGTACCAGGTCGTGGTCTGGTAGGCATGGCGTGGCCGCCTGCCGCTGCGGCGCTCGGGGTAACGGCGAACCACCGGCTCGAGGCGGGCCGCATTTTGGGTAATGACCGGGTTGTTGATGATTTCGAACTGCTCGGCCAGTTGCTCGGCGTTCACCCGCCGCACCACGGCATCGTTGTCGCCATGGATCAGGATGGCCGGCATGCCCGGGAACGCCGGCTGGTCGCTGGCAAACAAGCGCGCCACCGCATCGTAAGACGAGCCCGAGCCGTGTTGCATGGCCCGGTAGGCGCTGAAGGGCGAGTGGGTGGTGCCGAACACGGGTGCGGAATGCATGCCCACGGCCGCGATCAACTCCGGGTGGCGCAGTGCCACGATGGCCGCCAGCGCGGCGCCGGCCGACAGGCCCGCAACGTAAGTTCGTGAAGCGTCAAGCCCGTGTTTTTGCTGCACCTGGGAAATCATGGCGGCGATCACGCCCACATCGCCCTCCCCGTTTTGTGTGGCCCGCTTGTACCAGTGCCAGCAGCGGTGGGCGTCGGCCGCACTGGATTGCTGGGGGTAGAGCACCGCAAAACCCTTGCGCTCGGCCAGTTCGTTCATGCGGCTGCCCGCTGCAAAGTCAGCCGCCGTCTGCTGGCAGCCGTGCAGCATGACCACCAGCGGGCGCGGTGCTGCAGGGGCATCGGGAACCCCGGCAGTAATGGCCGTAGTGGCCGTAGCGGCCGCGGCAGGAAGATACAGCCAATACAGCATGCGCCGGGAATCCGTCAGCAAGCCGTCCCCGGGCAAGGTAAACCAGGCCTTGCGCCAGGTGCCGGGCAACCCGGCTGCGGCGCGGGCCTGTGCCGCCGTGGGCCGGCGGGCTTTTTTGGCGGGCCGGACAACCACCGGTTTCAACAGCTTGACCCCGGGCCTGCGCCGGCGCGGCGTTGTGGTGGCAGGCAACGTCGGCGTGACCTTGGGAAGCAGGCTTTCAAACAGCCGCAAGCCCTGCGCCTGCTGGGCCTTGCCCATGCGGCGCATGCTTTTAAGCCAAAGACTGCTTATGCTTCTGGACATGGTTTGACAAAAAGTGGTGGGGCCATCTGGGGTCGGTTCGAGGTCTGCGTCTACTTTGATTTCCAGGAAGGTATTTGCGCCAGATCAATAAGTACACGGTCATTTTGCTGCATTGCAACAAAATGTCTACCAGCATGGCCATAAAACATTGAATTCGGCGCTTTCCGTCACAAAATCGGGGTTACAAAATGCTAAAACCCGAGCCGCTACGATGGAGCCTGGGAGCGCTTGTGCCATTTCGGCGCGTTATCAGCGCCATTTCAGCGCGTACACGCACCGTTTAGAGTCTTTTCGTGCTTTCCGGCCTTTGCCCTGTTTGCCCTCTTTTGAACGACCGCACATTTCTTTTCGCTTTTCGCCTGTTTTCTCATGCCCGAATTCCTGACCGCCGCCCTTTACCAGTTCGTTGAGCTGCCCGATTTCGCCGAGCTGCAGGCGCCGCTGCTGGCGCAGTGTGAGGCCCATGGTGTCAAGGGCACGCTGCTGCTTGCGGCAGAAGGCATCAACGGCACGATTGCCGGGCCTGAAGAAGGTGTGCGCGCCGTGCTGGCCTATCTGCGCAGTGACCCGCGCCTGGCGACGCTGGAGCACAAGGAAGCGTGGGCTGAGTCCATGCCGTTTTACCGGATGAAGGTGCGCCTCAAGCGCGAGATAGTCACCATGGGTGTGCCGGAAGTCCACCCCGCGCTGATGGCCGGCGAATACGTCAAGCCGCAGGAATGGAATCAGCTGATCAACGAACCGGGCGTGGTGCTGGTCGATACACGCAACGATTACGAGGTGTCCATCGGCACCTTCCACGGCGCCATCAACCCGCACACCAGCAGCTTTTCAGAGCTGCCCGGCTGGGTGGAGAGCGAAATGGCCGAAGGCGGCAAGCTGGCGGCGCATGACGGCAAAAAGCCGAAGGTAGCCATGTTCTGCACCGGGGGCATTCGCTGCGAGAAATCCACCGCGCTGCTGCGCTCCAAAGGCTTCGAGGAGGTCTACCACCTCGAGGGCGGCATCCTCAAGTACCTGGAAACCGTGCCCGAGGCGCAAAGCACCTGGGAAGGCGAATGTTTTGTGTTTGACGAGCGTGTGTCCGTCGGCCACGGCCTCAAGCCCGGCGCCTTCACGCTGTGCCGCTCGTGCCGCGATCCGCTGAGCGAGGAAGACCGCCAGTCGCCGCTGTACGAGTTGGGCGTGAGCTGCGCGCACTGCCATGCAAAGACGACGGAAGAACAGAAAGCCGGCTACCGCGAGCGCCAGCGCCAGGTTGAGCTGGCCGAAGCGCGCAATGCCGCGCACATCGGCGTGCGGCAATCCGGCACCTGAAGCACCTGGTGTTTCAGGCCATGAACAGCGCCCTGCCCGTCCTCTATTCCTTTCGCCGCTGCCCGTATGCCATGCGCGCCCGCCTGGCGCTGGCCGTGAGCGGCGAGCCCTATGAGCTGCGTGAAGTCGTGTTGAAGAACAAGCCCGCACAAATGCTGGACGCTTCGCCCAAAGGCACCGTGCCGGTGCTGGTGCTGCCCGGTGGCGAAGTCATTGATGAAAGCCTGGACGTGATGCTGTGGGCGCTGCGGCGCAATGATCCCGAGGGTTGGCTCACATCACCGCAGGGCTCTCTTGATGACATGCTCGCGCTGGTTGCCGGCAACGACGGTGCCTTCAAGCGCAGCCTGGACCGCTACAAATACCCGAATCGCTACCCCGAAGAAGCCGCAGGCGACAACGCGGGCTTTGCCTTGTCACACCAGGCTGCATGCGCAAGTTGGCTGGGCCAGCTGGAAACCGTGCTGGCTGGCGGCTGGCTCTTCGGCACGCATGCCAGCCTGGCCGACATGGCGTTGCTGCCGTTTGTGCGGCAGTTTGCACATACCGATGCGGCCTGGTTTGCCGCGCAACCCTGGCCGCAGGTGCAGACCTGGCTGGCGCGCTTTGAAACCAGCGTGCTGTATGAAGGCGTGATGGGCAAGCATGCGCCTTGGCCGGCGGGTGCTGTGTAAGGCCGTATTCGCTATCAAATCAATAGCTGCTCGCGCAGATCCTGATTGGACTGGAAGCCAATTTGATGCCTGAAATCGGTCTGAAAAGCCGTTTTGGACGTGCTTTTTGGCCGACAGGAAGCCATTTTTGAGTCCGGAAGCATCATTTTTTTGGAAGAAAAATGGCCTTTCACCAATTACAACGGGCGCGAGCCGCTATTAAATGTATAGCAATCGGCTGGCGGCAGGAGCGCCACGTTCAAGGGGCGCCAGCAGCAAGATGTCAGCGCTGAATGCGCGTAGACAGCACCACTGATGTATTGGTGCGCTCGACCCCGTCGAGCAGGCCGATGCCATCGATCAGCGCATCGAGCCGCTCAATCGAGCCGGCCTGCACGATGGCGATCATGTCGAACGTGCCGCTGACGGAGAGCAGTGAGCGGACCTCCGGAATCTTGCGTAGCGCCGCCTCCACCGGGCCCGACAGCTTGGGGCCGACGGTGAGCATCACGTGGGCGGCTACCTGCGACTGCTCATACGCGTCGCCGGTGCGCACGCCGTAGCCGGTGATGACCTTGTCGCGCTCCAGCCGCTCCATGCGGGCCTGCACCGCGGTGCGCGACAAACCCACCTTGCGGGCGAGCAAAGCCACCGGGCAGCGCGCGTTTTCACGCAATTCGCTGAGCAGTATCTGGTCTATGGCGTCGAGATTCATGTGCCGGGCGTGACTATGGTTAAAGCAGGGTAGGCAAATAGATGGTAGATGCCTTCTATTTCACTAAATTATGACTTCTATTTGTATAAATTGATACTACCAACCGCCGGTGCTGCGCTCCACAATCAGTCAACGCCCTTCACCTGGAGGGGCCCATCAAGGAGCGGATATGAAAAAGATCATGGTCGTAGGCGCAGGCAAAATCGGCTCAACCATTGCCGCCCTGCTGGGCTCCAGCCAGGACTACGCGGTGACGGTGGTGGACGCATCGCAGGCCGCACTTGCAGGTATCAAGGCCGGCGCCGGGGTTCAATTGAAGGTGCTGGACGTCACCGACCCTGTCGCCCTGCGCGCAGCGCTTGAAGGGCAGTTTGCGGTGCTCAGCGCGGCGCCGTTCCACCTCACCACATCGATTGCCGAAGCTGCCGTGGCAGCCGGTGTGCACTACCTGGACCTGACCGAAGACGTGGCCAGCACGCGGCGCGTGCGGGAGCTGGCCGGCACCGCGCGCTCAGCGCTGATCCCGCAATGCGGCCTGGCGCCGGGCTTTGTGTCTATCGTGGCGGCCGACCTGTGCCGGCGTTTTGACAGCCTGCACAGCGTGCGCATGCGCGTAGGCGCCCTGCCCCAGTTCCCGTCGAACGCGCTGAACTACAACCTGACCTGGAGCACCGACGGCGTCATCAACGAGTACTGCGAACCCTGCGAAGCCATTGTGGAAGGCGTGCTGCGCCAGGTGCCGCCGCTGGCTGAGCATGAGGAGTTTTCGCTCGACGGCGTGACGTACGAGGCCTTCAATACCTCAGGCGGCCTGGGCACCCTGTGCGAGACGCTGCAGGGCAAGGTCACCAACCTCAACTACAAGACCATCCGCTATCCCGGCCACGCGGCCATCATGAAGGCGTTGCTCAACGACCTGCGCCTGCGCGACCGCCGCGGTGTACTGAAAGACATACTGGAAAACGCCCTGCCCACAACGATGCAGGACGTGGTCATCGTGTTCGTCACCGTGAGCGGCCAGCGCGAAGGCCGGCTGATGCAGGAGACCTACGCCCACAAGGTATACAGCCACGTGGTCGGGGGCGTGCTGCGCAGTGCGATCCAGATCACCACGGCGGCTGGTATTTGCACGGTGCTGGATTTGCTGGCTAACGGGCGTTTGCCTGCGCAGGGGTTTGTGCGGCAGGAGGATATTGCTTTGGGGGATTTTTTGGGGAACCGGTTTGGTGGGGCTTATGCGCCTTTGGTGGAGCGGGCTGCGGCTTGAGGGTTGATTTTTTGAAAAATAGGCGTTGCGGTTAATGGGGACGAGCGCGAGCAGCTATTGAATTGATAGCAGTCTTCTTTTGAGGTTGTTGTTGGTTTGATGCGGCGCGCTCTTTGGTGAGGGTTGCTGGCCGGGGGTTGCCCGGCATGCAACTCACTTTCTTTTGCTTCGCCAAAAGAAAGTAAGCAAAGAAAAGGCGACCCTGGTTCCTGCGTCCCTTCGCTTCGCTGCGGGCAACCTGCGGTGCTCGGTCCAGCCGGGGTCAAAAACAACTCGCTTCGCTCAAACAAGTTTTTGCCCTGATCCGTCTGGCCCTGTGCTCCTCGGCGCATCCACAAGGGGTTGGGGAAGGAATACCTAACAGCCGAATACCGGAAGAAACAAGGACTCGCCATGGCGAGTCCTTGTCGGTATTGGAGCTGGCATTTGTCTTCGGTTCCCGCACCCGATTGCCCCTTCCCTTCTGTCTGCGCCGAGGAGCGCAGGTTCAGGCGGATCAGGGATCGCGATTGTCTGAGCGAAGCGAGTTCGAGCGAGACCCCGCCTGAACCGAGCACCGCAGGTTGCCCCGTAGCGAAGCGAAGGGGTCGCAGACAGCAGGGTCGCCTTTTCTTTGGTGACTTTCTTTTGGCGAAGCAAAAGAAAGTTACTTGCCGCCGGGCAACCCCCGGCCAGCCGCCCTCAGCATCTATGATCTGCGTGAAACACGCCACCGTGGTTGAACATCAATTCCACACGCCATGAATATTTCACACACCGTCTGCCGGATTTTCTTTTCGGCAGCAATAACGGCTTTGTCTGCAGGGTGCTATGCCCAGTCAATGCTGTCTGAGGTTTCTCAAAAAAACCTTGAAGCCAATGTGGAACTGTTCGCCAAGTCCTATTACCTCGGCACCGGCGCTGGCCACTTTGTCACCAGCGTAAGCCCGGTCGATACCGAAAATGCTGTGGCGGTCGTCGGTGAGGTCGGAGATTTCGGGCGAGATCCCAATGCCTATACGGTTTATCTCAAACTCATCCAGCAAAAATGGCGAGTTGTCAGAATCGAGTTTGTGTACCGCGATACTGGCAAGAAGACTTCACAACAGGTATTGCCACCTTTTCCCTATCCCGGCTGGAGAAAAGACGCGCCTTGAGCCCGGTTGTGCGCCTCAGTCCTCAGGCGCAATCATCTCCGCATACTCATAAAGCGCCTCAAGCACCGCCTGCCCCTTCTCATCTGCCGTCTCCGCCAACACATCAATCTCGGCAAACAGCGCATCCACATTGCGTGCCCCGCCCTCACCCTCCAGCAGGCGCGCAGCGCGATGCGCTTCCCAGCGTTCGGCGTCTTCGGGCGACAGGGTTTCGGCAAAGTTGCGCGCCCGGTAGCGAAACACCAGCTCCCCCAAGCGTTCGTCGTCAAAGCCGATGCGGGCATGGGCCAGCTCGGCGGGGGGCAAGGCGCGCAGCTGGTTCAGGCGGCGCCTGTCGGTGTTGTTGATGAAGCCGCCGTACAGGTCTTCGTCAACATCCGGCGTGGGTTCTTTGGGCCGCTGGAACACTTCGGGCCAGATGGCGCTCATGTCGGGCAGGCCGGCGGCTTTTTCGGCGTTGGCCAGGGCTGCGGGGATGTCTACATTCCATTTGGCCGCCATCTCCGGCGACAGCGTGGCGAGCTTGCGCACGACCATGGGTGACTTGTTCAGGTGAACCGATTTGATGGGCAGGCGCAGCACGCCTTCGGGCAGCTCGGCCGATTTGCTGAAGAGGCGTTGCCGCAGCGTGGCAACGTCGAGCAAAGGCAGCTCACTTGGGTCTTGCGACAGGTCCCAGGCCAGCAGCTCGTTCTTGTTCGTCGGATGCGTTGCCAGCGGCCACATGACGGCCAGGCAGCCGCGCTCTGGCGGGAACATGCCCGAGACGTGCAAAAACGGCTGGGCCGTTTGCGGGCTGGTCGGCAGGCCCAGCTCCGCGGCCACACGGTCTTTTTTGTGCAGGCCCAGGCAAAAGTCGAAAAGCTTGGGTTGCGCCTTGCGGATCAGGCGGGCCAGCGCGATGGTGGCGCGCACGTCAGACAGGGCGTCGTGCGCCGACTCGTGCAGCAGGCCGTTGGCACGCGCCAGGTCTTCGAGCTTGAAGCTGGGGCGGACGGCGCTGGCGTCGTCCGGCCTGCGTTCGTCGGGCTTGAGCGGCCAGGTGATGCCCTCGGGCCGCAGCGCATAGGCCATGCGCACGACATCGAGCAGATCCCAGCGGCCGCAGTCGTTTTGCCATTCGCGCGCATAGGGGTCAATGAGGTTGCGCCAGAACATGTAGCGCGTGACTTCGTCGTCGAAGCGGATGGTGTTGTAGCCCACGCCGATCGTGCCCGGCTCGGCCAGAACGGCTTCGATCTGCGCGGCGAATTCGTGCTCGGCCACGCCACGCTCCATGCACAACTGGGGGGTAATGCCGGTGAGCAGGCAGGACTCTGGATTGGGCAGGTAGTCGTTGGCCGGCTTGCAATAAATCATCAGCGGCTCGCCGATTTCGTTGAGCTCGGCGTCGGTGCGAATGCCGGCGAACTGCGCGGGCCGGTCGCGGCGCGGGTTGATGCCGAAGGTTTCGTAGTCGTGCCAGAGGAAGGTGTGGGGCATGAAGAACTCGAAGTAGGTAATTAGAGCAAGGGTGAAAACAGCCGCGCCGTGGCGTCGAGCAGGCGCATCAAAAAGTTCTGGGGGCGATGTGCGCGCACGGGCGCGGCGCTGAGCAGGTCGGTTTCAAACTGCGCAGCGAGCGGCCCTGCCAGCGCGGGGCCGTAGACCACGGCCATCACTTCGAAGTTGAGGCGAAAGCTGCGGTTGTCGAAATTGGCGGTGCCGACCATGGCACAGCTGTCGTCGACGACCAGTGTTTTGGAGTGCAGCATGCGGGCCTTGTACTCCCAGACCTTGACGCCAGCGGCGATCAGTTCGTCGAAGTAGGAGCGCGCCGCGGCGCTGACGACAAAGCTGTCGCTGCGGCGCGGCACCAGCAGGCGCACGTCGACGCCGCGCAGTGCAGCGCTGGTTAGAGCCATCAGCGCGGGCTCCCCTGGCACGAAGTAAGGCGTGGTCAACCAGGCGCGCTGGGTGGAGGCATTGATGGCGGCCAGGTGCATGCGGTGAATCGGCTCCAGCATGTTGTCCGGCCCGCTGGTCACTACCTGCACCGGGATGTCGCCGGCTTCTTCGTCGGGCACCAGGAGGGGCAGCAGGTGCGGAAGGGTCCCGTCCGTGTCGGCTATCGATTCGCCGGTGGCATAGGTCCAGTCTTCCAGGAAGGTGGTCTGCAGCCACCGCACCGCGCTGCCTTCAATGCGCAGGTGCACATCATGGTAGGCATCGGCGCGGGTGCGCCGGTCTTCTTCATCGGTGATGTTGACGCCGCCCGTGAAGCCGACACGGCCGTCGCAGACGACAATCTTGCGGTGGGTGCGGTAGTTGGTCACCGGGCGCAGGCGGCGGCCTATGCGGGTATCGTGAAAGAATGCAACCTCGACGCCGGCGGCCTCCAGCGGTGCCAGAAACCGGCTCCCAAGCCGCTTGGAGCCGAGCGCATCGACCAGCAGCCGCACCTTGACGCCCTGCTCGGCCCTTTCGGCCAGCAAGTCGCGCAGGGCAGTGCCGATGCGGTCGGGTTCAAAAATATAGTACTCGAGGTGCACATGATGGCGGGCGTCGCGGATCGCCTGGAAGATGCTGTCGAAGGTATGCGCCCCGCCTGAAAGCAGCTGGACGCCTGTGGCACTGGACACCGGAAGGCCGCAGGCGGCGGTTCCCAGGGCGGTCATCTGCCGCAGCGCCGGAGGTGCTCTTTCGGCCACGCCCTGCAACTGGGCCAGATCGGCATCGCCACGCGCACCGGCGCGGCTGCGCAGCCGCTTGAGGCGCTGCTTTTTGAGGCGCTGGGGACCGAGGAAGTAGTAAATCACGAAGCCGGCAAACGGCAGCAGGGCCAGCGACAGGATCCAGCTCATGGTGGAGACCGGCGCGCGCTTTTGCATCACGATCCAGACCGACAGCACTGCAATGTAGGCACTCCAGACCAGGGAGAGGCCGGTTTTCCATTCTGAGCTGAGTTCGGGAAGGGTCAAAGCGGGGTGTCTCTGGGGTTGGGGCGCGGGCGAAATGAAAAAAGGCCGATAGCGTGATGCTAGCGGCCTTTTTTGGGTGCGCGGAAACTATCCGCGCCGCTGGATCGGCTCGATCAGCGAATGGTCAGTTGGTTTCTGCCGCTTCGGCTTCCGGCTTGGCTTTACCTTCCTTCTTCGGCAGCGGCTGGATGTCGAGCTGGACTTCTCCGGTCTCAACGCCCTTCTCGTCCGTCGTGACCTTCATGTCCACCGTCAGGCGGCCACCGTCGGTCAGCCGGCCAAACAGCAGCTCGTCGGCCAGCGCACGGCGGATCGTGTCCTGGATCAGGCGCTGCATCGGGCGGGCGCCCATCAGCGGATCAAAGCCCTTCTTGCCGAGGTACTTGCGCAGCGTATCGGTGAAGGTGACTTCCACCTTCTTCTCGGCCAGTTGCGTTTCGAGCTGCAGCAGGAATTTGTCGACCACGCGCAGGATGACGGTTTCGTCCAGCGCCTTGAAGCTGACAGTCGCGTCCAGGCGGTTGCGGAACTCGGGCGTAAACAGGCGCTTGATGTCGGCCATCTCGTCGCCGGACTCGCGCGGGTTGGTAAAGCCAATGGTCGCCTTGTTCATCGTCTCGGCACCGGCGTTGGTGGTCATGACGATGATGACGTTGCGGAAATCGGCCTTGCGCCCGTTGTTGTCCGTCAGCGTGCCGTGGTCCATGACCTGCAGCAACACGTTGAAGATGTCCGGGTGCGCCTTTTCGATCTCGTCAAGCAGCAGCACGGCGTGCGGCTTCTTCGTGATGGCCTCAGTCAGCAAGCCACCCTGGTCAAAACCGACGTAACCCGGAGGCGCGCCAATCAGGCGGCTCAC
Source organism: Polaromonas sp. P3_A5 (assembly GCF_056403055.1). Lineage (NCBI taxonomy): Bacteria > Pseudomonadati > Pseudomonadota > Betaproteobacteria > Burkholderiales > Comamonadaceae > Polaromonas > Polaromonas sp. P3_A5. Next base: position 2,036,832 of record NZ_JBFUGF010000001.1, on the reverse strand, counting down.
GGCATGGCGTTCCATGTACTCGGACATGTCGAAGCGGATCAACTCGATGCCCATGATGTAGGCCAGTTGCTTGGCAGCTTCCGTCTTGCCGACGCCAGTGGGGCCGGAGAACAGGAAGGAGCCGATCGGCTTGTCGTCCTTGCCCAGGCCGGAGCGCGCCATCTTGACGGCAGAGGCCAGCACTTCAAGGGCCTTGTCCTGGCCGAAGACCACGCTTTTCAGGTCCCGCTCGAGCGTCTGCAGCTTGCCGCGGTCGTCGTTGGAGACATTGGCGGGCGGGATGCGGGCGATCTTGGCCACGATCTCTTCGACCTCGGCCTTGGTGATGATCTTCTTGCGCTTGGACGCAGGCAGGATGCGCTGGGCAGCGCCGGCTTCATCGATCACGTCAATGGCTTTGTCGGGCAGATGGCGATCGTTGATGTACTTGGCGCTGAGCTCGGCGGCAGCCTGCAGGGCAGCCACGGCGTACTTGACGCTGTGGTGCTCTTCAAAGCGCGACTTCAGGCCCTTGAGGATGTCGACCGTTTCCTGCACGGTCGGCTCGACCACATCGACCTTCTGGAAGCGGCGCGACAGGGCCGCATCTTTTTCGAAGATACCGCGGTATTCGGTGAAGGTGGTCGCGCCGATGCACTTGAGCTGGCCGCTGGACAGCGCCGGCTTGAGCAGGTTGGACGCATCCAGCGTACCGCCCGAGGCCGCACCGGCACCGATCAGGGTGTGGATTTCGTCGATGAACAGGATGCCGTTGGGCTTGTCCTTCAATGCCTTGAGCACGCCCTTCAGGCGTTGTTCGAAGTCACCGCGGTACTTGGTGCCGGCCAGCAATGCGCCCATATCGAGCGAGTACACATTGGCTTCGGCCAGGATCTCGGGTACGTCTTTTTGCGTGATGCGCCAGGCCAGGCCCTCGGCAATCGCGGTTTTACCCACACCGGCCTCACCGACCAGCAGCGGGTTGTTCTTGCGGCGGCGGCAGAGAATCTGAATGACGCGCTCGACTTCATACTGGCGGCCGATCAGCGGATCGATCTTGCCGTCCTTGGCGAGCTGGTTCAGGTTGACGGTGAATTGTTCAAGCGGTGAGGCTTTTTCGTTCTTCTCGCCGCCCTCTTCGTTCTCGGCGGCGCTCTCGCCGGCCTTGGCTGGCTCGGGTGGATCGCTCTTCTTGATGCCGTGCGCGATGAAATTCACCACGTCCAGGCGGGTCACGCCCTGCTGGTGGAGGTAATACACGGCGTGGGAGTCTTTTTCACCAAAAATGGCGACCAGCACATTGGCGCCGGTGACTTCCTTCTTGCCATTGCCGGTGGACTGCACGTGCATGATGGCGCGCTGGATCACGCGCTGGAAGCCCAGCGTGGGCTGCGTGTCGACATCGTCGGTGCCGGCGACCTGCGGGGTGTTGTCCTTGATGAAATTGGCCAACGACTTGCGCAAGTCGTCCACATTGGCTGAGCAGGCGCGCAATACCTCGGCTGCACTGGGGTTGTCCAGCAAGGCAAGCAAGAGATGCTCAACGGTGATGAACTCGTGGCGCTGCTGACGCGCCTCGACAAACGCCATGTGCAAGCTGACTTCTAGTTCCTGGGCAATCATTGATCTTCCTTTCGGCTTGCTTGGGTTAACTCTACTGACTTATGAAGGGAATATTGGCCGGATTTACGATTATTCAATGGGCTCACTGACACACTGCAGCGGATGGCCGTTTTTCCGGGCAGCTTCGGTGACCTGGTCCACCTTGGTCGCCGCTACGTCCCTGGAAAACACGCCACAGACACCTTTGCCGTCCAGATGGATCTTCAGCATGATCTGCGTGGCGGTGTCATGGTCCTTGTTGAAAAACTCCTGGATCACCACCACCACGAACTCCATGGGGGTGTAGTCGTCGTTGAGCAGGACCACCTGGTACATCTGCGGGGGCTTGGTCTTTTGCGGCCGGCGCTCCAATACGACCGACTCTCCCCCATTGCCGTTATCGGGCTTGATAGCCGGGACTGGGGGCTGCACCGGAGAGTTAGGGGATTTTGGAGACTTGGTTGCCATGGAATTCATTCTAGCCACCGATGTAGTCCAGTGCGCCTGATAGGGAAATTGGTGGCGGGAACGCGACATTCAAGCGTGATTTTTTTCCTTTTCCGTGGCCAAGAAAAAAACCGCCGCGGGATTGCTCCCGGGCGGTTCTCGGAAAAACCGGCTGAGCCAGCTTTACATGTGGTCGATCATGACCTGGCCAAAGCCGGAGCAGCTGACCTGGGTTGCGCCTTCCATGAGGCGGGCGAAGTCATAAGTGACCTTCTTGGAGTCGATGGATTTTTCCATCGAGCTGATGATCAGGTCGGCAGCCTTGGTCCAACCCATGTGGCGCAGCATCATTTCGGCCGAGAGGATCTCGGAGCCGGGGTTCACGTAGTCTTTGCCAGCATACTTGGGCGCAGTACCGTGGGTGGCTTCAAACATGGCGACGGTGTCGCTCAGGTTGGCGCCGGGGGCGATGCCGATGCCGCCGACCTGGGCAGCCAGCGCGTCGGACACGTAGTCGCCGTTCAGGTTCAGGGTGGCGATCACGCTGTATTCAGCGGGACGCAGCAGGATCTGCTGCAGGAAAGCATCGGCGATGCTGTCCTTGACGGTGATTTCCTTGCCGGTCTTGGGGTTCTTGAACTTCATCCATGGGCCGCCGTCAATTTCCACGGCGCCGAATTCCTTCTTGGCCAGGGCATAAGCCCAGTCACGGAAGCCGCCTTCGGTGAACTTCATGATGTTGCCCTTGTGCACGATGGTCACGCTGGGCTTGTCGTTGTCGATGGCGTACTGGATGGCCTTGCGCACCAGGCGCTCGGTGCCTTCGCTGGAAACCGGCTTGATGCCGATGCCGGAGGTGTTCGGGAAGCGAATCTTCTTGACGCCCATCTCGTCCTGCAGGAACTTGATGAGTTTTTTGGCCTTGTCGCTGCCGGACTCGAACTCGATACCGGCGTAGATGTCTTCCGAGTTTTCGCGGAAGATGACCATGTGGGTCTTTTCAGGCTCTTTGACGGGCGAAGGAACGCCCTTGAAATACTGGATGGGGCGCAGGCAGACGTAAAGATCCAGCTCCTGGCGCAACGCCACGTTCAGGCTGCGGATGCCGCCGCCCACAGGGGTCGTCAGCGGACCCTTGATCGACACGACGTAGTCACGAACAGCGTGCAGGGTTTCTTCTGGCAGCCAGACGTCCGGGCCATAGACCTTGGTGGACTTTTCACCGGCAAACACTTCCATCCAGTGGATCTTTTTCTTGCCGCCGTAGGCTTTGGCAATAGCAGCATCAACCACTTTCAGCATCACCGGCGTAATGTCTGCGCCGGTGCCGTCGCCTTCAATGAACGGAATGATGGGTTCGTCAGGTACGTTCAACGAGTTGTCGGCATTGACAGTGATTTTTTGGCCTTGGGAAGGCACCTTGATGTGCTGATACATGAACAAAAGTCTCCGGTAAGCGCAAGGCGTCCAAGGGCACGCCACGCAACAGTTAGGTAAAAACCCCTAAATTCTAGCCGTAAAACCGTACAGCAAAAGAATTTGGGGGCATCGTGTCAACGGCTTTGGAACCGGCCTCGTTACGGTAGGGCCTCCGAGAAGTTCGGGGTATTTTTTCCAATAACGTTATCAAAGGAAATTCCAAATGAACAAAATCCTCGCTGCTTTGATCGCTGGCCTCTTCGCTGCTGGTGCTTTCGCACAAGCTTCCGCTCCTGCGGCTACCCCAGCCAAGCCAGCTGTTGCCGCAACGCCAGCCGCTCCTGCTGCAAAAGCAGAAGCCAAAGCTGAAGCAAAGCCAGCCAAAATGACCAAAGAAGAAAAAGCTGCTGCCAAGGCCGCAAAGAAAGAAAAAGCTGCTGCTGACAAGAAAGCAAAAGCTGAAGCCGCTGCAGCCAAGAAAGCCGAAGCTGCTGCCGCCAAAAAAGCAAAAGCTGAAGCCAAGAAGTAATTCCTGGTGACTTCGGTCAAAATGCCCGCCGCGTGCGGGCATTTTTTATGCGCGTCGTTTATGCTGGCCGATCAACTTCATGCGTGGTGACTCTATGTTTTTCGAACCCGGTACTGTCTTTTTTCGTGGGGCGTTCAAGGGCCTCACCCAGATGCTGGCTGTTGCCGCCTTGTTCGTGCCCCTGGGTGCTTCGGCGCAGGACGGCCCCCAGATGAATTTACAGCGCGTCAAGCTGTCGGCCGGCATGCACCTGATTGAGGCACAGGTGGCCCTCACGCCGGAACAGCGGCAAATCGGCCTGATGTTCCGCAAGGAAATGCCGCAACAGGAAGGCATGATTTTTATCTTCGAGCAGCCAGCCCAGCAGTGCTTCTGGATGAAAAACACCTTGCTGCCACTGACCGCCGCCTTTGTGGCGGATGACGGCACCATCGTGAACCTCGCCGACATGAAACCTCAAACCACAGACCCACACTGCTCTGCCCAACCCGTGCGCTTTGTCCTGGAAATGAACAAGGGCTGGTTTGCGCGAAAACGCATCAAGGCCGGCAGCAAACTGGGCGGCCCGATTTTCGAGGCGAAGCGCTGATTTCTCGCTTTTAAAACAAAAAAAGCCGACTCCTGTCGGCTTTTTTGTGGGCGAAGGCTTCTCGCCTCAGGCGAAGTTGGCCTCGGCAAAACTCCAGTTCACCAGATTGGAGAGGAAGGTTTCGACAAATTTCGGACGCAGGTTGCGGTAGTCGATGTAGTAGGCATGCTCCCAGACATCCACCGTCAGCAGGGCCTTGTCGGCGGTGGTGAGAGGGGTACCTGCCGGGCCGGTGTTGACAATATCAACCGTACCGTCGGCTTTTTTGACAAGCCACGTCCAGCCGGAACCGAAATTGCCAACGGCTGACTTGACGAAAGCCTCTTTGAACGCAGCGTAAGAGCCAAACTTGGCGTTGATGGCTGCAGCCAGCGCGCCGCCAGGTTCGCCGCCGCCGGCCGGTTTCATGCAGCTCCAGAAGAAGGTGTGGTTCCAGATCTGGGCCGCATTGTTGTACACACCGCCACTGGATTTCTTGACGATCTCTTCGAGCGTCATGGCTTCAAACTCAGTGCCTTTTTGCAGGTTGTTGAGGTTCACCACGTAAGCATTGTGGTGCTTACCATGGTGGTATTCAAAGGCTTCCTGGCTGTAATGCGGCGCCAGGGCGTCGATCGGGTACGGTAGCGGGGGGAGTTTGTGTTCCATGATTTTTTCCTCGTGGTGATGAATAAACTGCTTTTAACGATGTCATTGTAAAAACTAAATCAGCCTGCGCGCAGAAACCGTCAAATCGACCTCGCCGTCGGCAAGGGTAGCGCGTACGGGTTGCCCTATGTGTGTATTTTCCTGGCTGGTAATGGGCTGCCCATGAAGGTCGGCAAGCCAGGCATAACCGCGCTTCAGGACCAGTTTGGGATCCAGTAATTCAAGCCGCAACTGTGCGCGCTCGACGCGCTGCCGACCTCGTTGCAGGCTGCCTTGCACTTCGTGCGGAAAATCGCTGCCCAAGACCTGCAGCCTGCGCCGTTCGTGCTGCAGTGCCGAACGCGCCGCATGGCTCAGGCTCTGGCCGAGCCCGGCCAGACGGGCATGCTGCCTGGTAACCAGATGCGACGGCCGGGTGATTCGCGAAGCCGCCCAGTCCAGGCGCTGGTTGTGCGACTCCAGCTGGCGGTCTACACCGTTTTGCAGCCGCGACAGAGCCAGGTCCAGCGCACCCAGCCAGACAGCCTGGGGCTGCGCGCAGAGTTCTGCCGCGGCGGTCGGCGTGGGCGCACGCACGTCAGCGCAAAAATCAGCGATCGTGAAGTCGGTTTCATGTCCCACCCCGCTGATCACTGGCATGGGCGATTCCACCAGGGTTCGGGCGAGTTGCTCATCATTAAAAGCCCACAGGTCTTCCATGGCACCGCCGCCGCGTACCAACAGCAAGACATCCACGCGGTCCTGGGATCGCCGCTGATAGGCTTTGAGCAAAGCGGCGCGCAATTCGCCGGCTGCCTGGCTGCCCTGTACGCTGCCAGGATAGATAACCACGGGAATATGTGGCACACGGCGCTGCAAAGCACTCATGACATCGTGCAAGGCGGCGGCACCCAGCGAAGTCACCACACCAATGGCGCGGGGCAGCAAAGGCAAAGGCCTTTTACGGCCTGGGTCGAAAAGACCCTCAGCTTCAAGTCTGGCCTTGAGCAGCAGGAACTGTTCAAAAAGGTTGCCCTGGCCCGCCTGGCGCATGGACTCCACCACCAGTTGCAACTCACCGCGCGGCTCATAAACACCCAGCCGTCCCCGCAACTCCACCAATTGGCCGTCGCGCGGGGAAAAATCGAGCATCGTGGCAGCGCGGCGAAACATGGCGCAGCGAACCTGCCCCTGTTCATCCTTGAGTGAAAAATAGCAGTGGCCGCTGGCCGCACGCGAAAAACCGCTGATCTCACCCTGCACCGCGACGGGGTTAAACCGGGCTTCAAGGCTGTCTGAAATAGCCCTCAGCAAAGACCCGACGGGCCATACCCGAATGCCCGCGTCGCGCGCTCCCGCTTGCGGCTTCCCCGAAGGAGTCGATGCATCAAACACGCCTAAACCCCTTGGCAATCCGGGTGTAATACTCCACAGAGAGCCGCCCTTCAAGGCTCAACCCCCTGGTTTCCCGCGGATATCGAGATAAATTCGTGTAACTCATTGATTTTGAATAACTTAATTCTGCTCAAAATTTCATCGTTCTGTCACATGCACGATTTGGCGCGGCTTGGAGGCCGCTGTGCCTCCACTTGCTAACAAAGTTATCCACAGCTTCTGTGGGCTACGTCCGACACGCGATGACGTTGCGAACATTTAACAGATCAGGCTCGGCTGCAACGAGATGGCAGTTTCTGTAAGCCATAATCCACCACAACTTACTGCCTGGAGATGTGCATTGTTTTCGATCATACAAGCCGCAGGTTGGCCGATTTGGCCCCTGGTTGCCTGCTCTGTCTTGGCCCTTGCTCTGGTTATCGAGCGTTTTACCAGCCTAAAAATCCGAAAAATCGCCCCCGCCAAGCTGCTTGACGAAGCCATCACCGTCTCCCGCGCCTCCGTCCCCTCCCCCGATGTGGTGGCGCAACTTGAACAGAATTCGCTGCTCGGCGAAGTGCTTGCCAGCGGTTTTCGTGCGCTGAACACCAATCCACGGATCAGCGAAGATGACCTGCGTTCCACGCTGGAAGGCGCGGGACGCAAGGCGGCCCACAAGCTGGAGCGCTACCTGGCAGCCCTGGCAACCATCGCCTCTGCCGCGCCCTTACTCGGTCTGCTGGGTACCGTCATCGGCATGATCGAGATTTTCGGCTCGCAGGCAGGTGGCGGAGGTGTGAGCAATGCCGCCGGCGGCAACCCTGCCCAGTTGGCGCAAGGCATCTCGATTGCGCTCTACAACACGGCTTTCGGCCTGATGGTGGCCATTCCCTCGCTGATTTTCTGGCGCTATTTCCGGGCGCGAGTGGACGGATATCTGCTGACGATGGAGCTGGCGGCCGAGCGTTTTGTACGCCACCTCAATACCCTCAGAAAATGAACTTTCGCCCCCATCCTCATGACGAGCCGGAGATCAACCTGATCCCCTTCATCGATGTGCTGCTCGTGGTGCTGATCTTCCTGATGCTGTCCACCACCTATAGCAAGTTCACCGAACTTCAGGTCAAGCTGCCGATCGCCAACGCCGAACAACAGCGCGACTATCCCAAGGAAGTCATCGTCGCCGTGAGCAGCGACGGTCGCTACATGGTCAACAAGACTTTGGTGGAAGGCCGTGGCATCGAAGTGCTGGGAGCCGCGCTTGCCGAAGCAGCGAAAGCCGGCAAGGAAAGCGTCATCATCATCAGCGCCGATGCCAACGCCACACATCAAGCCGTCATCACCGTCATGGAGGCCGCACGCCGCCAGGGGCTGACGCAAATCACATTTGCAACGCAAAGCGCCGCAACGGCCGGGGCCAGATAGGCCGGGGCCGGTTGCCCATTCCATGCAGCCTTCGCGGCGAAATGGCAGTCATCACGTGAAACAGATTTTGCAGAATGCCTGGCACAGACGGGGTTGGCTGGCATGCCTGCTCTGGCCGCTTGCCCAGGTCTATGGCCTGGTCGTGCGGCTGCGGTGGGTGCTGTATCGCCGTCACATTCTCCGGTCCGAACATTTTGGCGTTCCGGTGGTCGTGGTCGGAAACGTCATCGCCGGCGGCGCCGGAAAAACACCGCTGGTGATTGCCCTGGTGAAACATCTGCAGGCGCAACAGGTACTGGTAGGGGTGGTGTCCCGGGGTTACGGAAGGCACGGCACCGACTGCCTGGAGGTGATCCCCGGCGCATCCCCTCGTCTCACAGGCGACGAGCCGGCCCTTATCAAGCGTGCAACGGGTGCGCCTGTTTTTGTTGCCGGCAAGCGTGTAGACGCCGTGCGTGCATTGCTTGCCGCATATCCGGGCACGGCTGTAGTCGTGTGTGACGACGGGCTGCAACACTACGCCCTGCAACGCGATATCGAGATTGCCGTGTTCGACGACCGAGGTGTGGGGAACGGTTGGCTGCTACCGGCAGGCCCGTTGCGTGAGCCCTGGCCCGCACGCGAACGGGTTGGCTTGAATTTTGTGCTGCACACCGGGCAAAAACCGGCATTTGGAGGGTTTGTTTCCAGTCGCAAACTGGGCAACGAAGCTTACTCCGGCCGGGGCGAACCGGTCGCGCTAACGAGCCTGCGGGGCCGGCCTCTGGCGGCACTTGCGGGCATAGCCAACCCTGAAGCATTTTTCGGAATGCTGAGGGAAACCGGCCTGACGCTGCAGGCCACAACGGCCCTGCCCGACCACCATGACTTCACCGATCAAGACCTGGAGGCGGAGGCGCTCAAAGGGCGTGTGGTGCTGTGCACTGAAAAAGACGCTGTCAAGCTTTTTGCCCTGCAGGGCACGTCACAAAGGGAGGTTCTGGCCGTGCCTTTGGTGTTTACGCCCGAACCAGCGTTCTTTGCCGCACTCGATGCCCGGCTGGCCCCTTTGATTTCTCCCTTACCATCAGGCCATGGACACCAAACTGCTTGAACTGCTGGTCTGCCCTGTGACCAAAGGCCCGCTCGACTACGACCGGGAAAAACAGGAACTTGTTTCCCGCAGCGCCCGCCTCGCGTACCCGGTGCGCGACGGGCTTCCCGTGCTGCTGGAAAGCGAAGCGCGGACCTTGACCGACGAAGAGCTCGGCCTGTGAACGGGTCCTTGAAAAACACAGGCAAGACCCCGAAAGCATGAGCTTCACCGTCCTCATTCCGGCCAGGCTGGCCTCTACACGCCTGCCCAACAAGCCGCTCGCCGACATCGGCGGCGCACCCATGGTCGTGCGTGTGGCGCAGCGCGCGATGCAGAGCACTGCCCTGCGCACCGTCGTCGCAACCGACAGCAACGAAATCATCGAAAAATGCGCGTCTTTCGGCATCGCCGCCGTGCTCACCCGGGAAGACCATCCCAGCGGCAGCGACCGGCTCGCGGAAGCCTGCAGCGTGCTGGGACTCGCGGACGACGACATTGTGGTGAACGTGCAAGGTGACGAGCCGCTGATTGACCCGGCCTTGATCGACGCGGTCGCACGCCTGCTCATCGAGCGCCCGGACTGCGCCATGAGCACGGCGGCGCATGCCATCCAGCAGCTGGCCGACCTGAACAACCCCAATGTGGTCAAGGTTGTGCTTGATGCGCGCCATACGGCCCTTTACTTCAGCCGCTCACCCATTCCGGCCGCGCGCGACTTTACCGGCAAGGCGTGGTGGGAGGCCGGCAGCAGCCTGCCCCGGCCACTCCGGCACGTAGGCATTTACGGCTATCGGGTGGGATTTCTGCGGGAGTTCCCGCGCCTTCCCCAGTCGCCACTCGAGCAACTGGAGTGCCTTGAGCAACTCCGGGCGCTGTGGCACGGCCATCGCATCGCCGTGCACATCACCGGCGACGTGCCTGGGCCGGGCGTTGACACGCCGGAAGACCTGGACCTCGCCCGCAAGCTGTTTTCCTGACCTGCCCTCCCCGGCATGACGCGGGCTCGTAAGTTGCTGTCAGGGGTGCATGCTATCCTTGGGAAAAACACAAGTGTGAGGCCTGCAGGGCGTGCCGGCAGCCCTCCATACCTGTCAAGCAGCCCCTGCGGAAACCGGCCGGCGGTTCGGGCTGACTTCAAGAATTCATAAAATCCGAGGACATCCATGAGACTGATTTTGTTGGGCGCGCCTGGCGCGGGCAAAGGGACGCAAGCGACCTTCATCTGCCAGAAGTACGGCATTCCCCAGATTTCCACCGGCGACATGCTTCGTGCGGCCGTCAAAGCCGGCACGCAGCTGGGCATTGAAGCCAAAAAAATCATGGACTCGGGTGCACTGGTCAGCGACGACCTGATCATCAATTTAGTCAAAGAGCGCATTGCCCAGCCCGACTGCGCCAAGGGCTTTCTGTTTGACGGCTTTCCCCGCACCATTCCGCAGGCCGACGCCATGAAGTCTGCCGGCGTCAAGCTGGATTACGTTCTTGAAATCGACGTACCATTCGACGCCATCATCGAGCGCATGAGCGGACGCCGTTCGCACCCCGCCTCAGGCCGCACCTATCACGTCAAGTTCAATCCGCCCAAGGTCGAAGGCAAAGACGATGTGACCGGCGAGCCGCTGATCCAGCGCGATGACGACAAGGAAGAAACCGTCCGCAAGCGCCTGGAGGTTTACAGCGCGCAGACCCGTCCGCTGGTTGAGTACTACTCCAGCTGGGCAAAGTCAGAGCCTGAACTGGCCCCAAAATACCGTGCCATCAGCGGCATGGGCGGTGTTGACGAGATCACCGCCCGCGCGTTCAAAGCGCTGGCGGGCTGAATCGAGCCTCCAGCGAGTCCATCTGCACCCCAAAGCCGTCAGTCTGACGGCTTTTTTCATTCCAGTTCCCGGCAGACTGAAATCGGAAGGCAGGGTTCAGCTTTGCGCCAACAGCTCGAGCATCATCGCTATTCTCGCCTTCACGGGGCTCAGCCCCTGCGAATCAGAAAACAGATCCCCGGGTGTGGGCAAGACACGACCATTGAGGCACCTTGTCGACCGGACGACCCGCACCCCCGCAGACCGCGCGCGAAGCAAGGCCGCCTCCAGCGCATGGTGCAAGGTGCCATTACCCGTGGCGGCAACTACAAGCCCCTGAACACCCTGCGCCAGCAACGCGTCCACGACCGCACCACTGGCGCCGGCATGGTTCATGACGATCTCAACGTGCGGCCACTGGACCGGAACCACGGAGTTCGCTATTATTTTAATAGCTGCTTGCGCTCGTTCTACATGGGTTTCAGGCCAATTTCGCATTAACCTGAGGAATCCTTCCTCCACATAGCCAATCGGCCCCGCATCACCAGAGTCAAAGGCGTCAACCTTGTAGGTATGCACTTTCTGCACGTCCAGCGCGCTGTGGATGGTTCCGGCGCACACCGCAACCACACCCCTCGCCCCCGCATGACGCGCCGCCGCCATGGCATCCAGCATGTTCTGGGGGCCGTCAGGCACCAGCGCCGTCGCGGGCCGCATGGCGCAGGTCAGCACCACAGGTTTATCGGGGCGGCACACCGCATGAAGGAAATATGCCGTCTCTTCCAGCGTGTCCGTTCCGTGCGTGATAACAATGCCCTGCACGTCCGGCTGGGCCAGAAAGTAATTGACCCGACTGGCCAGCTGCATCCATACCTCGAAGCTCATGTCCTTACTGTCGACCTGCGCGACCTGCTCGGTCATCAAGGGGCCGTACCTTGCCAAGGACGGGACCGCCACGACCAGCTGCTCAACGCCCACCTGGGCGGCGGTATAGCCGATGTTGTCCGACGCACTCGCAGCCTGCCCGGCAATCGTGCCGCCAGTGCCCAGAATCACAATATTTTGAGGATACATAAAACGTAAACTTGCAATCTTTTAAAAACTGGATGAAAATACAGTTACTGGATATTAAAACAGCTACAGCAACGTGCGTACCCAAAGCCAACAGGCAATACGCAAGCGGGCTGAAGTTGTGATTCAAGGAGCAACAGTGATGAGCACACTCGATAACTTTCCGCATTTTCCCTCTGAGGCTCCCAAGCTCACTGCGCGCCAGCAGCAAATTCTGGAATTGATCCAGAGCGCCATCGCGCGCACGGGCGCCCCGCCCACCCGTGCTGAAATCGCCGCTGAGCTTGGCTTTCGCTCTGCCAACGCCGCCGAGGAGCACTTGCAGGCACTGGCCCGCAAAGGCGTCATCGAGCTGGTCAGCGGGACTTCACGCGGCATACGTTTGCGCAATGACGCCCTTCGCAGCCTGAACGAATCCAGAATCAAACAGTTTTCCCTGCCGTTGCAAAGCCTGGCCCAACTCGCCCTACCTCTGGTGGGGCGGGTTGCTGCTGGCAGCCCGATTCTCGCGCAGGAACATGTCGAGCAAACCTATTATTTTGAAAGCAGCCTGTTTCAGCGCCAGCCCGACTACCTGCTCAAGGTTCGCGGCATGAGCATGCGGGACGCAGGCATCATGGATGGCGACCTGCTGGCCGTCAAGCAATCAAAGGAAGCCAAGAATGGTCAAATTGTCGTGGCCCGGCTGGGTGATGAAGTGACCGTCAAGCGCTTTCGCCGCAACAAGCACCTGATCGAACTTCTGCCCGAAAACCCGGACTTTAAAACCATTGTGGTCGAGCCCGGCGAGCCTTTCGAACTGGAAGGCCTGGCCGTCGGCCTCATTCGCAACACGATGCTGATGTAGGCAGTTCACCTGGCCACGCACCAGGTGGCGGGCGTTTGGCCGTTGTGATGGCCAACACCCTGGTGCCGGGGCCTTCCTGGCAATTTGCCAGTTTGCAATCCTGCCTGTGTAAACCTCTCTCATACAGGAGTTCATCATGGGAATCATCAGTTTTTCACATACACCAATGTCGTCAGTCCTGCTGGCACCCGTGCAGGCATTGGTGTCATTGTTTTTGCCGGCGCAGGGTATGGCTGGGGCAAGCCGTTTTTCCGCGCCAGCCGGCGCGCAGCCCAGATCTCACCAGCTTGCGCTACCCTTTGCTTCCGGCGATTTCGCGGCAATGCGCGGCCCGTCTGCCCGCGCCACTGGTACTCTTGCCGTCCAACGCTCTGTCAAGGCGTCCCGACCCAGCCGGCTGCGAGTTGTCCGTGAGTTTGACTCCAATGTCGGCCCAGCGTGCGCTGGCCGCATGGTGATATCCGGCCGCATGGCCGACGTCTGCGCGGAACTTGAGCGCATGAGCCAGCGAGAAACCTCTTTGAGATAACTGGTACGGCAAGCTTCCCACCAGAAGTTCAGCCCGGGCCTATGCGCTTTGCGGCGCCGTCTAGTGCGTTTCCTTGAGATACAAAATCCCCAGTCGGAAGTGACCCCGGCGGCAAGGAAGAAAAATCTTGCAGGCACAATATCGGCATGAATATTGTGATCCTCGACGACTATCAGGACGCGGTGCGGAAACTGAACTGCGCAGCCAAGCTGGAGGCCTACCCCGCCAAGGTCTATACCAACACCGTTAAAGGCATCGGCCAGCTGTCCGTCCGCCTCAAGGATGCCGATGTCATCGTCCTGATCCGGGAGAGAACCCAGCTCAACCGGCAAGTTATTGAAAAGCTGCCCAAACTCAAGCTGATTGCCCAGACAGGCCGTGTCGGAAGCCATATAGATGTCGCGGCTTGCACAGAACGCGGCATCGCGGTTGCCGAGGGCATTGGGTCTCCTACGGCACCCGCGGAGCTGACCTGGGCACTGGTGATGACCGCCATGCGCCGCATTCCGCACTATGTAGCCCACTTGAAGCATGGCGCCTGGCAGCAGGCAGGGCTCAAGTCAGCTTCGATGCCACCCAACTTCGGCATTGGCTCCGTCCTCAAGGGCAAGACATTGGGGGTATGGAGCTACGGGAAGATCGGGCAAATTGTGGCTGGCTACGGCAGGGCCTTCGGTATGCGTGTCGTCATTTGGGGCCGCGACGCATCACTGGAGCGGGCACAGGCCGATGGCTTTGAAGTCGCGGCCAGCAAAGCCGAATTCTTTGAGCAAAGCGATGTACTGAGCCTTCACCTGCGACTCAACGCAGAGACACGCGGTATCGTCACGCTGGAAGACCTGTCGCGCATGAAAACCACGTCCCTGCTGGTGAATACATCAAGGGCGGAGCTGATCGAGCCGGAAGCATTGATCGCCTCCCTCAATCGCGGGCGGCCCGGCCTGGCGGCCATCGATGTTTTTGAGTCGGAGCCCATCCTGCAAGGCCATGCGCTGCTCCGCCTGGAAAACTGCATTTGCACGCCGCATATTGGCTATGTTGAACAGGACAGCTATGAGCTGTACTTTGGCGCGGCGTTTGACAACGTCGTCAACTTCATCAAGGGCACGCCCACCAATATCGTCAACCCGGGGGCCTTGCAAGTACGGCGCTGATGTGACACGCCCAGCCTGATCAAGTGCGCGTAAACCCGGGATTCCCGGCGAGCCAGGCTCAAACTTCGCTCAAGTTTTCTGCGTCGGCCCCGAAGAATCCGGAAAGTCGAGGTCAAACTCGATGAGATTGTTGGCAGCGGCTTGCGGCGGCCGCGCACCAGCGTCGATCGATGGAAACGGGACCAGGTCCCCGCCCTCACCTGCACTCAAATCAATATCAAGGCCAAGCCGGGGGGAAGCGGGAGGCTGCGTCGGGTCGGTTGCACCTGCCACGGCAGGAGACGGCAAAGGCGCCACGATCTGGAACCGGGCTGACAGTGGCTGGATGCTGGTGGGTCCAAAGCCTGCAACGCTTGGGAGCGTATCCGGCATGGTCGGAATCGACGGTGCGTCCGATGGTTTTACCGGTGCTTCGGCGTCGCCGGGCGGCCGGCTAACAATCCTTTTTGCGATCGAGTGGAGGAGCAACAGCTCGCGGTAGGCGGCCAGGCTGAAGACCTCTCCCCGCGAATCCGGTTTGCGGAATATGGACTCTTCAAGTACGTCGAGTACCTTGGGCGTTGGCCAGAGGGCCTCAATCCGCGAGAGGGCCTCCGTGTAATACTCAAGATCGTGCGTATTCGCCGCGTATTCGTCGAATGGCGGCACCTTGGCATTGAACATCTTGTTGAAGTCTGTGCGCAACGCGTCGTAATCCTCCCGGCGTCCCAAGCTGTGATAGAGGTCAAACAGGTCGAGATAGACGAGCGCGCTTGTTTCCACGTTGTCCATGATGTGGTGGCGCAGAACATCTACCGCCTTGTCGGGCCGGCCGAGCGACAGGAAAAAATCGGCCTGTTGCTGCACATCAAACAGCTCTTCGGCATTCACAATCCGCGGCATGCTGCTGATACCGCTCAGGCTAGGCAGAAATTCCGAGGGGAATCTGGATTCGGCAACCCTTGGGCGCGCCACGGCGCTTGAAGCCGGCGTATTTTTCGGCGCATCGAGAAATGGTTCGCTGGGATCGAAATCAACCAGCGAATCGGGCATAGGCCCGGCGCTCACCGATTCAGCTTCTGAGGCCCCGCGCAAAAAGGCTTTCCCGGTGTTACCCGTACCTTCAGTCACATAAGGCGCGCTGTCTTCGGCAAACCCTTTGCCCCACCATGATCCCCGGCTGACACGGCTTTGCTGTCGGCTACGTATCCATAGTGCCAGGATCGCAAGAAGGGAGGCGACCAGCAAGGCGTAAAGGGCGTATACGAGCCAGTTGTTATAGCGTTCACCGCGCGCCTGCTCAAGCTGGCCGCGCATTTCCATCACGGCTTTTTCGGTTTTCTGGCTTCGCGCGAGCATGCCGGCAACATCGGCTTCCAGGGATTTCAGGCGCTGGCTGTCGCGCACCATGTCTTGCGGCTGTGCATTAAGCGCCTGCCACAGTGCGGCGGCAGCAGCGCGCTGCTGGGCGTCTGTTGAGGGCTCCGTCAGCAGCTCCGGCGAAGACCGGAGCACAGGGTCGCGCTCGGCCGCCAGGTCAATGGGGTCAAGTTTCAGGCGAGAACGGAGCTTGCCCGCCGGCTCGGATGCGGACTTGCCAGCCCCGCGAACAGCAGGCGTTGCCTGCAGCAACCCAACTGAGGTAGCCGATCGCAATTCACTGCCTCCGGCAGGCGGGACTTTTCCGGACCTCGCTCTTGGGGCTTTTCCCGGGCTGGAGGGCGCGGAGCCTGCCTGTGCCTTTGTGGCGTTGCCGCCGGCGCCAACAACACCAGGCATCTGCGCCACCAGAGGGGCAGTCGCCACGGCTTCTCCGCCGACAACGGGAATCGGGCTGGTGTTTTCTCCGGCCACTTCCGCCAGCAGCACGTACTTGCGCGTGTTTTTCTGCAAGCATCCTTCACGCACATAGAGTGTCACCACCGGCTCGTCGACGCCTGAGCTTGTGCGGATGCGGATCAGTGCCTCACCGGAAGCGCCTTGCGACGTGACAACGCGTACCTTGTCCTGGGCAACCTGGCTGTCGCCAAAAAACACATCTGCCGCCACACAGACTGCAGACAGCCCTTCCGTGCCGTCCAGGTGCGCCGACAGAGTGACATCAAGGGGGCGTCCGACAAGGGTGGCGCCGCGCATGCGCCCCAGCGACAAGGCCATGCTGTGGACGGCAACGCCCATCAGCAGAACGCCAAGGAGATATTTGACAGGCTTCTTGGCAAGTTTCATGGGGTGGGCAATTTTGACACGGTACCCTGCCAAATACGGTCAGCCATAATTCAGGCATGGAAGTAAATTACGCGAATGTGGGAATAGTTGGCACCGGCGCCATGGGGCGCGGCATTGCGCAGATCGCCGTGCAGGCCGGCAGCATCGTCAGGCTGATGGACGCGCAGGCAGGCGCCGCGGAAAAAGCGCGCGAAGCCATCTGCGCCCAATGGGACAAGCTCGTTGAAAAAGGCCGCATCGACGCAGCCGCGGCAGCCGGGCACAAAGACCGGCTTGTGCTGGCCTCCACCCTCACTGACCTGGCGGCCTGCGACCTCATCATCGAAGCCATCGTGGAGCGGCTGGAGGTCAAGAAAGCCCTGTTCGCCGAACTCGAGACACTGGTACCTGTGCACACCGTTCTGGCCAGCAATACCTCCTCGCTGTCTGTAACGGCCATCGCCGCAGACCTGAAGCACCCCGACCGCCTGGCCGGTTACCATTTCTTCAACCCCGTTCCGCTGATGAAAGTGGTGGAGATCATCGCCGGCCTGAAGACCATCCCCTCTGTATGCGAAGGCTTGAGCCAATACGCCCGGCAAATGGGCCACACACCCGTGCAGGCGCAAGATACGCCCGGCTTCATCGTCAACCACGCCGGCCGGGGCTACGGCACCGAAGCGCTGCGCATCGTCAGCGAAGGCATCGCCGATTTCGCCACCATAGACCGCATCCTGCGCGACCAGGCCGGCTTCAAGCTGGGCCCTTTCGAGCTGATGGACCTCACCGGGCTCGACGTCTCCCATCCCGTGATGGAGTCGATCTACCACCAGTACTACGAAGAAGCCCGCTACCGTCCCAATGTGATCACGGCGCAGCGCCTGGCCGGCGGCGTGCTGGGCCGCAAGACCGGAGAAGGCTTTTATCGCTACACCGACGGCGCCATGCAGGTGCCGCCCGAGCCTGCCGTCCCTGATGTGACCGAACTCCCGCCGGTGTGGGTGTCGCCGCGTGCTGCACGCCGCTCGGAGCTGTTGCAACTGCTCAAAAACCTGGGCGCCAAAATCGAAACCGGCGCCTCCGCATCACCACAGGCCCTGATGCTGGTGGCCCCTTTGGGCTTTGACATCACCACCGTCGCCGTTGTCGAACGGCTGGACCCGGCCCGCACTGTGGGTATCGACATGCTGATCGACGACGCAGCCACCAAGCGGCGCGTGCTGGCGACCAACCCGGCCACCCGCACCGACATGCGCGACGCCGCGCACGCCCTCTTCGCCCGCGACGGCAAGGCCGTCAGCGTGATCCGCGACAGTGGCGGTTTTGTCACCCAGCGCGTCGTAGCCACCATCGTCAACATCGCCAGCGACATCTGCCAGCAAGGCATTTGCAGCCCGAAGGACCTGGAAACCGCCGTCACGCTGGGCCTGGGTTATCCGTTGGGGCCGCTGGCCATGGGCGATCGCTATGGCCCCACCAATGTGCTGGAAGTCCTGTTCAATATGCAAACCGTGTATGGCGACCAACGTTACCGCCCTTCCCCCTGGCTGCGGCGGCGCGGCGCCATCGGCCTTAGCCTGTTACACCAGGAGGAATAGCACCCCCTTCGGATGCTCACTTCGTGTAGCACCTTCCCCCCTCGAGGGGGCGGCGCCTGCGGCCTGGCGAAGCCAGTTCCGCGGCCCCCACTGGCAAGGGGATCTGTACGGGGACTTGGTCCCTGCCTATTTCTTATTTCGATGCATTGGAAAACTAGCATGGCAGGCGCAATCAAAGGTACGAGCGAGGGTCAGACCCTTATCCTGACGATCAGCAACCCCGAGTTCAAGAACGCGCTCGGCCCCGACATTTACGCCGCGGGTATTGAGGCACTGAATGCCGCTGAAAACAACCCCGACATCCGCAGCGTGGTGATCACCGGCGAAGGTGCCATGTTTTGCGCCGGGGGCAACCTGCAGCGCCTGGAGGCCAACCGCCGCGAGGCGCCGGAGGTGCAAGCCCAGAGCATTGAAGGCCTGCACAACTGGATCGACTCGATCCGGACTTATCCCAAGCCGGTGATCGCCGCCGTGGAAGGTGCTGCCGCCGGTGCAGGTTTTTCACTGGTGCTGGCCTGCGATTTCGTCGTTGCAGCGGACAACGCTGTGTTCGTGATGTCTTACAGCACCGTGGCACTCTCGCCCGACGGCGGCGGCAGCTGGGTCCTGGCGCGTGCCTTGCCGCGTGCGCTGGCCAGCGAATTGCTGATGGCCGGCGAACGCATAGGCGCGCGCCGGCTCCATGATTTTGGCTTGGTGAACCGCGTTACGGCCCCGGGCGAGGCCTTGGCCCAAGCGCTTGAACTGGCCGACAATCTGAATGCACGCGCACCCAACGCGCTGGCCAGCATCAAGGAACTCATCAACGACGCAGCCGGCAGCACGCTGACCGAGCAGCTCACCCGCGAACGTGATCACTTCGTGCGCAACCTGCACGACGCCAACGCGGGTGAAGGCATAGACGCCTTCCTGAACAAGCGCACGCCGCACTACCGCTAGGCGGCAGGCAGCCGGTCGCGGGCTGCCCAACCGACAATCCAGGCCTACGGCCGGGCGACACCCATGCGACAGCCCGCTGGCGCCGGGCGGGTCCCTCAAGCGACAATGGACGTCTTGTTAGTCACTCAAACGACAGCCCATGGACGATCCCATTCTTACGATAGAGGAACGAGAGGCCATCAACAACGGCCGCTGGTTTTCATCCCTGTCCCCATCACTGAGGCACGACATACTTCGATGCGCCTACGTCAAACGCTACAAAGACGGCGAACTCATCAGCGCCCGCGGCGATGTGCCGGAAGAATGGATCTCCTGCGCGCGGGGTGCCATCCGTGTCAGTTCGACCTCGATTTCGGGCAAGCAGGTCACGCTGACCTATGTGGAGCCGGGCCTCTGGGTCGGCGATGTGGCGATCTTCGACGGCGAGCGGCGCACCCACGACTCCTATGCCCATGGCGAAACCACGCTGCTGTGCGTCTCGCGCGCCGACCTGCGCAAGATTCTGAGCCAGCATGTCGAGCTGTACGAAGCCCTGCTGCGCCTGCATGCGCGGCGCATACGGCAGCTCTTCGGCCTGGTGGAAGACCTCAACACCCTGCCCTTGCGGGCAAGGCTGGCCAAGCAGCTGCTGCACCTGGTGCGCAGCTACGGTGTGCCCAGCCTGGCGGACAGCGGCGAGGTGCGAATCGGCCTGCAGCTGGCGCAGGAGGAATTGGCACAACTGCTGGGCGCCTCGCGCCAGCGCGTCAACCAGGAGCTCAAATCCATGGAGCGCGAAGAAGCCATCCGGATCGAGCCGGGAGGCTTGGTGGTGCGCAACCGCGCAACCCTGATGCGCATCTCTGAAGCTGAAATTGACAAATAAACAGAGACAACACGTTTGAGCATGAGCAATTTCGATCACTTTGTCGGTACACGGGCTGTTTCGGGTGGGCACGCTTTTGATCTCGAAGCCCTTGCCGCTTATCTCGACAAGCACCTGCCTGGCTTCCAGGGCCCGCTGACCGCGGAAATCTTCAAAGGCGGCCAGTCCAATCCGACCTACAAGCTGATCACGCCCACCGCTTCTTATGTGATGCGCGCCAAGCCGGGACCGGTGGCCAAATTGCTGCCGTCGGCCCATGCGGTGGAACGCGAATTCAAGGTCATGCAGGGGCTGCAGGGTACCGACGTGCCGGTGCCCAGGATGTATTGCCTCTGCGAAGACGAATCCGTGATCGGCCGCGCTTTCTATGTGATGGAATTCGTCGAGGGCCGCGTGCTGTGGGACCAGTCACTTCCCGGCATGACCAACGCCCAGCGCGGCGAGATCTACAACGAGATGAACCGCGTGGTCGCCGCACTGCACAAGGTGAAGTTTGCCGAGCGAGGCCTGGCCGACTACGGCAAGCCCGGCAACTACTTTGAACGCCAGATCGGCCGCTGGAGCAAGCAGTACGCCGCATCCATCACCCAGCCTATCGCCGAGATGGACAGCCTGATGCAGTGGCTGCCGGCCAACATCCCGGCCAGTGCGCGCGACGATAGCATGGTGTCCGTCGTGCATGGCGACTTCCGGCTGGACAACCTGCTCTTTCACCCCACCGAGCCACGCGTGCTGGCGGTGCTTGACTGGGAGCTCTCCACCCTGGGCCATCCACTGGCCGACTTCAGCTACCACTGCATGGCCTGGCACATCCCGCCGGGCGCTTTCCGCGGCATTGGTGGGCTCGATGTCGTCAGCCTGGGCATTCCCACCGAATCCGACTACATACGCCTTTACTGCGAGCGCACCGGGCTGGCCACGCCCGAGGCGCTCAAGGCCGACTGGAACTTCTACATGGCCTACAACCTGTTTCGCATCGCGGCCATTCTGCAAGGCATTGCCAAGCGCGTCGAGGCCGGCACGGCCTCCAGCGCCCAGGCCGTCAGCTCGGCCGCCGGCGCGCCGCTGCTGGCGAAGATGGCATGGGGCTTTGCCCTGAAAAGCCAGGGCTGAACGACCGCTGCCTCACCACAACATCGCCTCACATCTTTCTGGAGATTTCATGGACTTCAACTACACCCCAAAAGTACAGGAACTGCGGGCGCGCCTGCTCAAGTTCATGGACGAGCATGTTTACCCCAATGAGGCCCGCTTTTTCCGCGAAATCGCCGAGAACCGTGCCAAGGGCAATGCCTGGATCCCGACCAGGCTGGTCGAGGAGCTCAAACCCAAGGCGCGTGCCGCCGGCCTGTGGAACCTGTTCTTGCCGCACTCGCCGCGCGCGCCTGAAGGTTTGTCCAACCTCGAATACGCGCCGCTGTGCGAAATCATGGGCCGCGTGCCTTTCGCGGCCGAGGTGTTCAATTGCTCGGCGCCCGACACCGGCAACATGGAAACCATCGCCCGCTACGGCTCCGAAGCCAACAAGGACCAGTGGCTGGATCCGCTGCTCAAGGGCGAGATCCGTTCTGCCTTCCTGATGACCGAGCCCGAGGTCGCCTCGTCTGATGCGACCAACATCCAGTGCCGTATCGAACGCGACGGCGACAACTACGTCCTCAACGGCCTCAAGTGGTGGTCATCCGGCGCGGGCGATCCGCGCTGTGCCATCTACATCGTCATGGGCAAAACCAACCCCGACGCCGGCCGCCACGAGCAACAATCCATGATCCTGGTGCCCGCCAACACGCCCGGCATCGAGGTCATCCGCCCTCTGTCGGTATTCGGCTATGACGACGCCCCGCACGGCCACATGGAAGTGCGACTGACCAATGTGCGCGTGCCCGCCGCCAATTTGATGCTGGGCGAAGGCCGTGGTTTCGAAATTGCCCAGGGGCGCCTTGGCCCCGGACGCATCCACCACTGCATGCGCAGCATCGGCATCGCCGAGCGTGCGCTGGAGTTGATGTGCAAACGCCTCAATACCCGCGTCGCCTTCGGCAAGCCCATCGCCAGCCAGTCGGTCTGGCACGAACGCATCGCCGAGGCCCGCTGCATGATCGAGCAGGCCCGCCTGCTGACGCTCAAAGCCGCCTACATGATGGACACCGTTGGGAACAAGGTTGCAAAGGCCGAGATCGCGATGATCAAGGTGGTGGCGCCCAACATGGCCTGCCAGATCATCGACTGGGCCATCCAGGCCCACGGCGGCGGCGGTGTGTCGGACGACTTCCCGCTGGCCTATGCCTACGCCAGCCAGCGCACCCTGCGCCTGGCCGACGGCCCGGACGAGGTGCATCGAGCTTCTCTGGCCAAGCTTGAGCTGGCCAAGCACTTGCTGATGCCCGGCGAAGTCGAGATGCCCATCACGCGTGGCGGCTGATACGCCCAAATTTTGCTATTAAATCAATAGCTACTCGCGCTCACCCCATACGGCTAAAGTGCCAATTTCACCCTGAAAATGGCAATGCGATCAGAGCGTGATGTCGTTGGACAGGCCTGCAATGGCCGATTCGCAGGCGCTCGTGAAGATCTGGGCCGCATGTTCCAGCGTCGGCATGTCGGCGGGGGTGTATTGCATGCGCAGGTAAGCCTTGCCGCGCAGAATCATCAGGATAAAAGGCACTTGCGCATCTGGTGATGGCTCCGGCCAGTTCATCAGCAAGTCGACCAGGTGGGTGTCCAGCCAGGCCTGCGCATGCACACGCTGGTCTGCCATGACTGCGTAGCGCTGCCAGAACGGCTTGGGCAGGCTTTCCCAACCTACTTCCGAATACATGGCCAGCCAGCGCACCTCTTCCGGCATGCTCAGGTCTGCGGTGGTCTGCAGGGTGTCGGTATAGGCCTGGTAAGCACGTTTTTCAAGTGAATCCTTCAGTGCCCGGTTCATGACCAGCACCGTGACGTCGTCGTTGACCTTGATCTCACCGCGGGCGCGGAGTTCTTCGCCGCGGATGTAGTCGCGCGAGGCCCGGCCACGCTCCATCTTCCAGGGTTTGCCACTCACGGAACCTTTCAGGGCGAAACCCTTGCCTTCCCCCAGGCCGGTATAAGAAAAGCCGCGGGTACCTGCCCACTCGGACACGGCATCGTCGGAGGCGCCGGCGTCGCCCGCATCCCCCTTACCCCCGACAAAGACTTTCTTCAACCGCTCAAACATGGTTTTGGCTTTTCTCTTAAAGTGCAGCAACCTCATGTTAGTCCAAGGAAGCGCCAATGATCAATGTTTACTCCTGGCCCACACCGAACGGCCACAAGGTCCACATCATGCTGGAAGAATGCGGACTGCAGCTGGACCGGGACTGGCGGGCGATTCCAGTCAATATCGGCACCGGCGACCAGTTCAAGCCCGAATTTCTGGCCATCAGCCCGAATAACAAGATTCCTGCGCTCGTTGACCCGGTCGGCCCCGACGGCAAGCCGATCCCGGTGTTTGAATCCGGCGCCATCCTGCTGTACCTTGCCGCAAAAACCGGCCAGTTTTTGCCAAAAAGCGACCGCCTCAAATTCCAGGTGCTGCAGTGGCTGATGTTCCAGATGGGCGGCGTCGGTCCCATGATCGGGCAAACCCACCATTTCCGGCAGTACGCGCCGGAGAAAATCGACTACGCCATCAACCGCTACACGAATGAAACGAAGCGGCTTTACGGCGTGATGGACAAGCAGCTTTCCACCCACAAGTTCATCGCCTGCGATGAATACACCATCGCCGACATCGCCATCTTCCCCTGGCTGCGCAATTGGCAAAACCACGGCATCGACTGGGCCGATTACCCGCACCTTAAAAAATGGTTTGACCTGATCAGCGACCGCCCCGCTGTACAACGCGGCGTCAAAGTGCTGGCCGATCTGCGCAGACCCATCACCGACGACAAGGCGCGGGAAATTCTGTTTGGCAAGACGCAGTACGAAAAGCGTTGAGCTCAGGCTCGTAGCCGGCGCCTTGCCAGTGCACTGCCCCGCTTTGGGACCGGCCGATAGCAAGCGTGGCGAGGGGAACCGCAGCGTTGTTCCCGATTTGGGATCAGATCGCGTAGCGAGAACGCGCCAGCAAGTCCGAGCCGCACCGGAAGAACCGGAACGTACTTCAGGTACGTGAGGATAAAAGCGCATCGGGCTGAAGCCCAGACAAGAAAATCGGCCGATAGCAAGCGTAGCGAGGGCCCGTCAGCAAAGCCAAACCGTACCGCAGCGTTGCCCCCAAATTTGGGATCAGATCGCGTAGCGAGAACGCGTCAGCAAGTCCGAGCCGCACCGGAAGAACCGGAACGTACTTCAGGTACGTGAGGATTCTGAGGAGCGCATCGGGCTTGATCACGCGTTCGCAGTAGCGAGATGGCCCAAATTGGCCTGCCCGGAGGGGATCGAACCCCCGACCCTCAGCTTAGAAGGCTGATGCTCTATCCAACTGAGCTACGGGCAGTCTGTATGTGTGTCAGCGCGGCGGAGCCGCAAACGTGCGAACTGCAGGATTCAGTTCGTCGCGAATCATACCTTCAAACGCCTGCCGGATACCCCGGGCAACAGGGCCGGACATGTCCGGCACGCGGTGATTCGGACTCAGTGGTTTGTTGTGGTTCTCACACACCGCAATGACTCACCTATGGCTGGCTCCCTGTCAGGGGTATATTGTCTACACGAAAGAAACGCAAAGGCACGCACATGACCCGACCAATCCTGCTGCTGGTGGAAGACAACCCTGCCCATGTCGAGCTCACCATGGTGACGTTGCAGGAAAACGGTGCGGACCATGAAATCATCGTTGCCCGCGACGGCACGGAAGCCCTGGAATACCTTTTCTGCGAAGGTGCTTACAGCAACCGGACCAACGACCATCCACCCGAACTCGTCATGCTGGACCTGAATTTACCCGGCCTCAGCGGGCTGGAAGTCATGCAGCGCATGCGGGCCGACCCCCGCACCTTCTTTGTACCCGTCATCCTCCTGACGTCCGAATCCAAATATTCCCCGGTGGTGAAAGAGCTCCAGGGCGGGCTCAACAGCTACGTTCGCAAGCCGCTGCACTTTCGGGATTTTCAGGAAAAACTGGAACAGGTGCGCGAATACTGGCGCACATCCAACTTTGGGTCCTTGCTCAAGCCCTGAAAACGCCGCCGTTGGTGGGCCTGAGGTCCTGAGGACTGCCAAGGCCGGACTGGCGAGACGCCTCCGCAAACAGGCATGAAAAAGCCCACATAGGTGGGCTTTTTGCTGGGAATTTTTGGTCGGAGTACAAGGATTCGAACCTTGGACCCCCTGGTCCCAAACCAGGTGCGCTACCAGACTGCGCCACACTCCGACAAGTCCAAGATTATAGCCCGAACTTGACTCACTTTCACGCACGGCCCCAACTTTTCTCCACGCTACGGGGGCCAGCACGTTCCATAAGGCTGGCAGTACCCGCGGGCGCTTCCAAACAAAGCCTGCCAAAATCGCACCCCAAAGGAGACTGCCATGGCCATCAAGATCGTGAGGCTGGGTACGACACGCACCGCTGGCGAGGGACTGCGCATAGGCACGGTGCGCCGGCCACCGCGCGGTATACCCAAAACGGAGTTTGCATCCGGTAACTGGTATGACGTGTGGTACCCCAATTTGGCGCCCAGCGTGGAAACCATGAAACTGGGCCAGTCGGTTAACTCCGACAAGGACTGGGCAGCCTTCAGCAAGAAATACCGGGCTGAAATGAACGAACCAGATGCCAGCCGCAACCTGGACTTGCTCGCGGCGCTGTCGCACCAGACGAATTTCGCGATGGGTTGCTACTGCGAGAACGAGGCGCGTTGCCACCGCTCGCTACTGCGGGACCTCCTCAAGGAGCGCGGCGGCAGGATTGGTTAGCCCCCACGGTTGCTCACTGCGTGTAGCGTCCTGCCCCCCGAGGGGGCCGCTGCGCCTGCGGTCTGGCAAAGCCAGTCCCGCGGCCCCGACTTGGCTTAAACCACACCCTTAGAGTTTGACGTATTCATACTCAAGTGGATTCGCGTTAATGCCGCGATCAGGCGGCGCGATCCAGGCCGCCATCTTGCCGGGCTCGGTCACGCGGTTCATCAGGCTTTTCACAAACGCCGTGTCGGCCGGCGTGGGTAGCCACTGGTCTTTTTTCGCCTCGAAATCGGCGGCGCTGATCGGATTGCCCAGCGGATCGGTGAAGTTGCCGGCCCAAGCGCCGACTTCGCGACGGAAACGCGTCGAGGGCAGGGTCAGCTCAAAGTCTACACCCGCGCGCTTGATGCCCATGTTCCAGCGCGTCACGCCGACATTGCAGTCCTTGACGTATTCGAGCCGCGTGATTTCATTCATGCCGTTGCGGGTTGAAATCGTCTCGTTTTTAGTACCGCCCTGCCCGTTCGGCACAACGATGCTCATCTCGGTTTCGAGCTCCACGTGGTCGGCGAACTTGGCTTCGTCCGGCCGGCCCTTGATGCCATTGCTGAAGTAGTTGGCGGCGTTGGACGACGCTTCCGAGCCGAACAGGTCCAGCGAAGAGGTGAACCAGAAGTTCATGAATTTTTGCACCGTGGGCAGGTCAATCACGCCGGCTTTGCGCAGCGTGGCGACATCGTCGGTATCCAGCTCTTTCATCACCTCCAGCGTGCGCTTGATGACTCGGCCCACGCCGGTTTCACCCACAAACATGTGGTGGGCTTCTTCCGTCAGCATGAAGCGTGTGGTGCGGGCCAGCGGGTCGAAAGCGGATTCAGCGAATGACTTGAGCTGGAACTTGCCGTCACGGTCGGTGAAGTAGGTGAACATGAAGAAGGACAACCAGTTGTCCATGGGCTCATTGAAGGTGCCCAGGATGCGCGGCTTGTCGGCGTCTCCGCTGTGGCGCATCAACAGCTCTTCTGCTTCTTCACGGCCGTCGCGGCCAAAGTGCGCGTGCAGCAGATACACCATGGCCCAAAGGTGGCGGCCTTCCTCAACGTTGACCTGAAACAGGTTGCGCAGGTCATACAGCGAAGGCGCAGTGTGGCCCAGCAGGCGCTGCTGCTCGACCGAGGCCGGCTCGGTGTCGCCCTGCGTCACGATCAGGCGGCGGAAGGTCGAGCGGTATTCGCCGGGCACGTCCTGCCAGACCTCTTCACCCATATGGTCGCCAAAGCCGATCTTGCGGCCCTCTTCCTTGTCGGCCAGGAAAATGCCCCACCGATAGTCGGGCATGGGCGTATAGCCGTAGCTGGCCCAGCCTGATGCATCCACACCGACAGCAGTGCGCAAATAGACTTCCTTGGCCTTGAAGTCGCTGGGGCCCATCTCGTCCCACCAGTTGAGAAAGGCGGGCTGCCAGTGCTCGAGCGCGCGTTGGAGCTGGCGGTTTTCGCCCAGGTGGACGTTGTTGGGGATGAGGGCTTGCAGATCTATTGAGCTCATGGCGTTCTTCCATCAAATAAGTTGCGAGGCGGCAGCAGCAATGTCAGTACCAGTGCCAGCGCGGAACCGGCTTTGCCGGGCCGCAGGTGGCGCCCCCTGGGGGGAGGCGCCGCAGGCGCTTCGGGGGGTTACACCCTCTTCCAGTCGAACTTGGCTTTCTTGCCCGTGCCGAAAAGTTTCAAGGCACCGTCCTCACCCACCGCATTCGGACGAATGAAAATCCAGTTCTGCCAGGCCGAGAGCCGCCCAAACACGCGCGTCTCCATCGTCTCTTTCCCCGGGAAGCGCAACGAGGCTTCCATGCCGGTCATGGCGTCGGGTGAGAGCGAGGCGCGCTCTTCCAGCATGATGCGGATCTCGTCTTCCCAGTCGATGTCATCGGGCGTCAAAGTCACAAGGCCCAGCGCCAGCGCCTGGTCGGCACGCAGCGGGCTGTCGCCGAGTTTTTGCAACTGTGCAATGGTGGCATCGTCTTCGCAGAATCGGGTTTGCAGGCGTGTCAGGCCATTGACGGCGGGGAACCAGCCGAAGTTGGCCGGGCTCAGTTGCAGTGCAGGCGCGGCATCTGGTGAATCGGGCAAGTCCAGCATGTAGATGCGGTCGCAGGCCAGGGCCAGCTCGTAGAAAGTGCCGGCAAAGCACGAACCCGCATCGACCAGCGCAATCAGCGAACGGCTGGTGACGTCCAGCCGGGCCAGGGTGCGGCGCAGCGCGCCCGTGGTTTCCTTGACCAGCCAGTGGTCCTTCAGTTTGGCCAGCGTTTCGTCCATGCGGATCACCTGGCCGGCATCGCCGGTGGTCTTGATGACCCAGGTGCCGACTTCCAGTTCGTTGGTGCGCAGGTTGAGGATGGCGTCGTCCAGTTCGCGCTGCAATTTCAGCGGGTACCAGTTGGCGCCTGCGGCTTCGATGGCATCGGGCGTGGACTCAATGGCTGCGGCTGGCGCTTTTACCGTGATGGTGGCAATGCGCTTTTCGCGGTCGACCTGCGCGTTAACCAGGCTGTAGTGATAGCCGGCGTCATCAATAACTGCTTTCAGCGGTGTGAGCTCAATGCCTTTTGAGGCTGCAGCCCTTGTGGACTGTGCGCGAAGTGCTTCAATTTCTGTAGCAAGCAGATCGCCAAACTGCTGCGGCTTGGCGTGGGCGTCGATCAGTTTCCAGTCCTTGGCGCGGTCGGCGCGCACGCCTTCACTGGTCGTGCAGAAGATATCGGCCAGATCGCGGCGCACCTTGCGCTTGTCGGTCACGCGGGTCAGGCCGCCAGTGCCGGGCAACACGCCCAACAAGGGCACTTCAGGCAGGCTGACGGTGGAAGAGCGGTCGTCCACCATGATGATGCGGTCGCAGGCCAGGGCCAGCTCGTAGCCGCCGCCGGCACAGGCGCCGGTCACCGAGGCAATCGCCTTGAGGCCGTCATGGCGCGAGGAGTCTTCCAGGCCGTTGCGGGTTTCGTTGGTGAATTTGCAGAAGTTGACCTTCCAGCCGTGCGTCGACAGGCCCAGCATGTAGATGTTGGCGCCCGAGCACCAGATCTTTTCCTTGCCCGACTCGAACACCACCACCTTGACGGCCGGGTGCTCAAAGCGCACACGGTTGATCGCGTCGTGCAGTTCGATGTCCACGCCGAGGTCGTAGCTGTTGAGCTTGAGCTTGTAGCCGGGCTTGATGCCACCGTCCTCGTTGATGTCCAGCTTCAGACGCGCGACGTCACCCTCCACGCTCAGCGTCCAGTGCTGGTATTTGCTGGGGTGGGTGGAGAAACTCACGAGCTCGCGCTCCTGGCCTTCGATGACCTGTTTGAATAAAAGCGGTTCTGTCATGGCGTTCATGGGGTGTCTCCGGTTATGCCCGTTCGACGGTGTCGCGGACGGTTGTTTTGGGAACGGCGCGTTCCAGGTCTTTGAGGCTTTGTTTCAGTGTGCGCGCAGCGGTATCAACCACGGCGTCGGCGCGGGCATAGAGCGCTTCGCGGCTCGAAAGGATGCGGCGGATGTCTTCCATCGCCTCGTCGGTCGCGCCGCGGGTCGTGTCGAAAGGCCGCATGTCGCCCTGGGCCACCACGCGGGCCATGTGTTCTTCGGGGCTGGCTTTGAGCCAGACGCAGTAAAAACGGCTTTGCAGCAAATCGAAGGTTTCGCGCTCGCTCACGATGCTGCCGCCCGTGGTCATGACAACGCCATTCGGGTGGTCTTCGGCGATGCGGAACAGCGCGCGACGCTCATAGCGCCGGTAGCCGGCCTGCCCGTGCAGCAGCAAAATTTCGTTCATGCTGGTGCCGGCTTCGCGTTCAATCTCGCGGTCCAGCTCGATAAAAGGCACGCCACGCTCGGCCGCCAGCTGGCTGCCCAAGGTGGACTTGCCGGCGCCACGCAGGCCGATCAGCGCTACCCGCTGCTCGCGGCCCAGTGAGTCGCTGAGGCCGAAGGTGCTGCCAAGCAGGCTGCAGGCCTGGTCGAGCTGGGAGTCGTCCAGCCGTGTCAACAGGCCTTGCACACGGGCCAAAGCCGGCCGCGGCGCGTCTTGCAGCAGCTCAAGAATGGAAATGTTCAGCGCCCGGGCCGCAGCTTCCAGGGAATTGATTGAAACGTTGCCCTTGCCGGTTTCCACGTCGGCCAGAAAGCGCTCGCTCAGGCCAGAGTCCGACGCCAGCTGTTTGCGCGTCATGCCCCGGCGCGCGCGCCAGGCACGAACACGGGCGCCCAGTTCACTGAGCGTGGCTTTCGATTCCTGTTCGGACATGATTTCCAAGAAGCACCTGTGTAAAAAGTCGCCCTTTCAGGGCTTTGTCAGTTGCATTTCGTTTAAATTGCAGTATACTTCAGGTTAAATTGATGTCAAGCAGTTTATTGCATCTTTTATTTGGAGACTTCTTGATGAAACTCAAAATCCTTGTAGGTACCATGACCAGTACCGCCGACTACGTTGCACAGGCCATTCAAATGGATTGTGCCGACCTGGTCAGCGACATTGAGGTCGAACTGATGGACAACCTGGACATCAGCGTCTTTGATGCTTCGAAGGCGGAAGATGCACTTTATCTCATCTGCAGTTCCACCTACGGCTCCGGCGATGTGCCCGACAACGCCCGTGCCCTCTACGAATCATTGAGCGCCAACCCGCAATTCCTGGGGCATGTGCGCTACGGCGTTATCGCGCTCGGCGACCGCACCTATATGCAGACCTTCTGCTTCGGCGGCAAGAAGTTCGACGAACGCCTGACCGACCTGGGCGCCCAGCGCATCGGCGATATCTGGTGCCACGACGCCAGCAGCGGCACCATGCCCGAGACAGAAGGTACCGAGTGGTGCCGCCAGTGGCTCACCGGCGCACTGCAGACGCTGGGTGCCAGCCCGGCCACCGCTTGATCTGCATCATGAATTTATAAGAAATCGGCCCGTAGCGCTTGATGGGCGTGCGCAAGCAGCTACCAAAATAATAGCAAGAGACATCTGGAGACAAGCATGCAAGCAAGCAGTGCCGACCATTCGGCAAGCCCGCCGCAGGTAACCATTCCGCGCATCTACAACGCCGCACATGACCTGCTGCAGCGCAACGCCGGCCGTGCGGGCAAGGCGGCCTTCGTCGACGCCGCCACCGGCGAGGCATTGACTTACGGCGAGCTCACCGACCAGGCCCACCGTTTTGCCAACGCCTTGCGCGCCCAGGGGGTTGCCCCTGAAAGCCGTGTGCTGCTCGCCATGCTGGACACGCCGCAATGGCCCGTCGCCTTCCTCGGCTGCATTCTTGCGGGTGTGGTGCCCGTGGCGGCCAACACCCTGCTGACACCACCGGACTTCGAGTTCATGCTGCGCGATTCGCGGGCGCAGGGCCTTATCGTCTCCCATGCCCTGCTTCCAGCCTTTGAGCCACTGCTCAAAAAAATGAACGCGCTGAAAACCGTGATCGTCGCCGGCATTGAAGAATCTCCGTCATATCCGACGCTAGCGAGCGTCCTGCGTGCGCAAGCAGCTACCAAAACCATAGCAGATACCTGCGCCGACGGCGTCTGTTTCTGGCTCTATTCCAGCGGCTCGACCGGTGCCCCCAAAGGCACCGTGCACCTGCACAGCCACCTGATCCAGACGGCCGAGCTGTATGGCCGCGGCGTGCTCAGTATCCAGGAGTCCGACGTGGTGTACTCCGCCGCCAAGCTCTTTTTTGCTTACGGCCTGGGCAACGCACTGACTTTTCCCATGAGTGTGGGCGCCACCACGGTGTTGCTGCCCGCACGGCCCACACCGGCTGACGTGTTTGCCTTGCTTAAAAAATACCAGCCCACGATTTTTTACGGCGTGCCCACCTTGTACGCGGCCCTGCTGGCAGACCCGGCCCGGCCGGCGAAGTCCGAGTTGCGCCTGCGCGTGTGCACCAGCGCCGGCGAAGCCCTGCCCGCTGAAATCGGCAAAAAATGGACAGCCCAGTACGGCTGCGAAATCCTGGATGGCATCGGTTCCACCGAGATGCTGCACATCTTTTTAAGCAATCGCCCCGGCCAGGTGCGCTACGGCACGACCGGCCAGGCCGTACCGGGTTACGCGCTGCGCATCATCGGCGACGACGGGCGCGAATGCGCCGATGGAGAGATCGGCGAGCTGCAGATCAGCGGCCCCAGCGCGGCCATCATGTACTGGAACAACCGCGCCAAAACCAAAGCCACCTTTGCCGGCGAATGGACCAAGAGCGGCGACAAGTACACCCGCGACGCCGACGGCTACTACACCTACGGCGGACGCAGCGACGACATGCTCAAGGTCGGCGGCATTTACGTCTCGCCGTTTGAAGTCGAAGCCTGCCTGATGACGCACGCCGCCGTACTGGAAGTGGCGGTGATCGGCGTGGCCGACGCCGACGAGCTCGTCAAGCCCAAGGCCTATGTGGTGTTGAAGGCCGGGCAGGCCGCCACCGTGGATGAACTCAAGGCCCATGTGAAGCAGCAGCTTGCACCCTACAAATACCCGCGCTGGATTGAATTTGTGGGTGAGCTGCCCAAGACGGCCACCGGCAAGATCCAGCGCTTCAAGCTGCGCCAGCCGCACTGACATGGGAAACCCCGGGGAGCCGGCATCCGGAAAATACCCCGCGCCTAAGAGCTCAAAAAATGCACGAATCAGGCACGGGTATTGCTTTAAGTGTAAACAATTTAATCTTCAATCTCGGGTTTTACACTAGGGCTGCATACGCAACGCACGCTTACTATTCGTCTAACTGTCTTCAGTCTCAACCAGGAGCTATTCCATGACTTCACGCCGACTTGTATTGACCCGCAGTGCTGCCGTTATCGGTGCCGCTTCCACCGGCCTTTTGCTGCCCGAAATCGTGCGTGCGCAGTCCGCCAAGGTGCGTGTGGGTTTCATGCTGCCCTATACCGGCACATTCGCCCAGCTCGGCGTCGCCATTGAAAACGGCTTTCGCATGGCCATCAACGAACAAGGCGGCAAGCTCGGCGGCCGCGAGATCGAATACTTCAAGGTCGACGACGAATCCGAGCCATCCAAAGGCATTGAAAACGCCAACAAACTGGTGCAGCGCGACAAGGTCGACGTGCTCGTCGGCACGGTGCATTCGGGCGTACAGATGGGCATCCAGAAAGTCGCCCGCGATTCCGGCGTGCTGAGCCTTATCCCCAACGCCGGCGTGCACGCCGCCACGCGCAGCCTGTGCGCGCCCAATGTGTTCCGCACGTCTTTCACCAACTCGCAACCCACGCGCGCGCTGGGCAAAGCCATGGTCGACCGCGGCCACAAAAAAGCTGTGTGGATCACCTGGAAATACGCCGCAGGCGACGAGGCCTTTGAAGGCTTCAAGGAAAGCTATACCGCCGCGGGCGGCACCATCGTCAAGGAACTCGGCCTGCCCTTCCCGCAAGTCGAATTCCAGGCTTTGCTGACCGAGATCGCCGCGCTCAAGCCTGATGCCGTGGCCTGCTTCTTCGCCGGCGGCGGCGCAGCCAAATTCATCAAGGACTACGCCGCCTCGGGCCTGAAGGAAAAAATTCCCCTGTACGGCTCCGGCTTCCTGACAGAAGGCGTGCTCGAGGCCGCCGGCCCCGCTGCCAACGGCATCATCACGGCCATGCACTACAGCGACTCGCTGCCCACGCAGCGCAATGGCCAGTTCCGCCTGAACTACGCCAAGACCTTCCGGCTGCAGCCCGACGTGTACGCCGTTCAGGGCTACGACACCGGCCTGCTGCTGATCCAGGGCGCCAACGCGGTAAAGGGCGACCTGAGCAGCAAGCCAGCCCTCTACAAAGCCCTGGAAGGCGCCGTCATCGACAGCCCGCGCGGCAAGTGGACCATGAGCCCGTCGCACAACCCGGTGCAGGACATGTACCTGCGCGTGGTCGAGAACAAGGAAAACAAGGTGATCGGCGTGGCCGCCAAGGCACTCGCCGACTCCGGCGCTGGCTGCAAGATGGGCTGAACGTGCCTGACACGGCCAACGCAAGCCCTTCCCTACCAGCCTGAGCCGCGGAACCGGCTTTGCCGGGCCGCAGGCGGGCGGCCCCCTCGGGGGCAGGGAGCTACACGCAGTGAGCGACCGTGGGGGCCTTTTAAGTTATCTTCTCCACCATGACACTCACCACCTACCTCCTCTACGTCGCAGCAGTCGCCCTGCTCATCCTCACACCCGGCCCGACCATGCTGATGTGCATGACGAATGCCCTCAACCACGGCCCGCGCAAGGCCATGACTTCAGTTGCCGGAAGCGTCAGCGCGGTGCTGTGTGTGATGCTGCTGTCGGCAATGGGATTAGGTGCGTTGCTGGCAGCGTCCGAAACCGCCTTTACCGTAGCCAAGGTGATTGGCGCGGCATATCTGATCTGGTTGGGGATCAAGACCTTCCGCAGTGAAGCCGCCGTTTTTGACCCTGCCGCCGGAGAAGCCCCGGCCCAGCGCCGCTCGTTCTTTCTCCGCGGCTTTCTCGTAGGTGCCAGCAATCCCAAAGCGGTGCTGTTCTTCGCGGCATTCTTCCCGCAGTTCCTGAACCCGGCCGCGCCTTTCGTGCCGCAGTTCGCCATCCTCGCCCTGACCTTCATGGCATTCGAATTCACGGTGCTGACATGCTGCGCGCTGGGCGTGGCACGCATCGCGCCGCTGCTGCGTTCGAGCCGGGCCGTGCGCTGGTTCAACCGCGTCTCGGGTGGCCTGTTCACCCTCATGGGCAGTCTCTTGCTATTCACCCGTCGCCACACCTAATCGGATTTATGGATCTAGCCAACTTCCTCATCCAGCTGCTCAACAGCGTCCAGTACGGCCTGCTGCTGTTCATGCTGGCCGCCGGCCTCACGCTGATCTTCGGCATCATGGGCGTGGTCAACCTGGCCCACGGCAGCTTTTACATGCTGGGCGCCTACCTGGCCTGGTCGCTCAGCACGCTGACGGGCAGCCTCACGCTGGCCATCGTGCTGGGCGCGGTGCTGTCGGTTGTCTTCGGGCTGGCGCTGGAATGGTTGCTGTTCAGGCACTTCTACCAGCGCGACCACCTCGACCAGGTGTTGCTGACCTTTGGCCTGATCTATATCTTTGAAGAAGTGCGCTCCATCCTCTGGGGCGATGACGTGCACGGCGTGACGATCCCCGACCTGCTCAGCGCCTCGATTCCGCTTACCGACAACCTCTCCTACCCGGTCTACCGCCTGTTCATGTCGGGTGTCTGCATCGCGCTGGCACTGGGCCTTTATTTCATGATCTCCAAAACCCGGCTGGGCATGAAGATACGCGCCGGCGCCTTCAACCGCGACATGGCCGAATCGCTGGGCATCAACATCAAGCTGATCCATGCGGTGGTGTTCGCGCTAGGCGTGGGCCTGGCGGCGGTGGCGGGCATGATCGCCGCGCCAGTCGCCAGCGTCTATCCCAACATGGGCTCGCAGGTCCTCATCATGTGTTTTGTGGTGGTGGTCATTGGCGGCATCGGTTCGGTGCGCGGCGCGCTGATATCCGCCTTGCTGGTCGGACTGGTCGACACCATTGGCAAGGTGCTGCTGCCTTCAATGGCGGGCATGCTGGTGTACATGTTGATGGCGGCTGTATTGCTGTGGAAACCTGAAGGCTTGTTTAAACAATGAAGATCATGCTTAACAAGCACAAAGAATTTTCCGCCGGGCCGCCCCAAGGAAAATTAGCCCCCTCGGGGGGCAGCGCAGTACACGAAGTGACAAGCGTGGGGGCGCTATGACTACGGCAAAAGCAAACCTTGAGATCCTGCCGCGCGGTGTGCAGGTGGCGCTTGGGCTCGGCCTCATCGCGCTGATCGCCTTCCCTTTTGTCGGCACCGACTTCTACACCCAGATGGTCACGCGCATGATGATCATGGCGATTTTTGCCATGAGCCTGGACCTGCTGCAAGGTGTCACCGGGCTGGTGTCGCTGGGCCATGCAGCCTACTTCGGCCTGGCAGGTTATGCGCTGGCCTTTTTGACACCTGCCGGCGAGCCTGTCAGCCTGTGGTGGACCCTGCCCGTGGCCGTGGCGGCCTCTGGCCTCGCCGCACTCATCATCGGTTTCTTCGTGGTGCGCACCCACGGTATCTACTTCATCATGGTCACCATGGCGTTTGCGCAGATGGTGTTCTACCTCTTCTTCGACAACAAGGTGCTGGGCGGCTCCGACGGGCTGTACATCAACTTCAAGCCGAGCGCAGCCATCTTCGGCTGGGTGCCCTTCGACCTCGACAAGAAAGTCACGCTCTACTACTTCACGCTCGCGGCCGTGCTGCTGGTTTACGCTTTTTTGCGGCGCCTGCTCTGGAGTCCCTTCGGCCGCACGCTGGCCGGCATACGCGTCAACGAGCACCGCATGCGCGCCATGGGCTTCGGCACCTTCGGCTACAAGCTCTCGGCCTTCACGCTGGCCGGCGCGCTGGCGGGCCTGGCTGGTTACCTGTGGGGTGTGCAAACGGGCTACATCAACCCCGAGCTCATGGGCTTTCACATGAGCGCGCATGCCATCATGATGGTCATCCTGGGCGGCATGGGCAATTTTGCCGGTGCCATCGTTGGCGCGTTCGCCTTTGAGTATTTGCTGCACGTCTTCAAGGACCTGCCGCAAATCGGCAGCGTCAACCTGGGCAAGCACTGGCAGCTGTGGATGGGCCTCTTTATCGTGCTGCTGGTCACGTTTGCGCCGCGCGGCATCCTGGGCCTGGTCGAAAAATTCACCCAGCGCAAGAATAAGGCGGAGGCCGGCCATGAGTGAAGTCCTCCTCAGTGCGAAGAACCTGACGAAACGATTCGGTGGCCTGGCTGCCGTCAACGACGTGTCGGTCGACCTCTGGCGCAACCACATCCACGCGGTGATCGGCCCCAACGGCGCCGGCAAATCCACGCTGACCAACCTGCTCTCTGGCGACTTGCCGCCGACCTCGGGTACGGTCACTTTGGGTGGGCACGACATCACTGGCTGGACACCCGAAAAAATCTCGGGCAAGGGCCTGGGCCGCAGCTACCAGAAGACCAACATCTTTTTGCCTTTCAGCGTCTGGGAAAACGTCCGGCTGGCCTCGCAGTCGCGTGAACCCCATGCCGCGCACTGGCTCAAGCGCGCCACGAGCTTCGCGGCAGTCAACACCCGCGCCGAAGAAGCGCTGGAACTGGCCGGCCTGCAACACCGCAAGCACAGCATCGCCGGCACTATCAGCCACGGTGAGCAGCGTCAACTCGAGATCGCCATGACCCTGGCCACCGAGCCGCAGGTGCTGCTGCTCGACGAGCCGCTGGCCGGCATGGGTGTGGCCGAAGCCGAGCGCATGGTTGCCCTCCTGCTGGCGATCAAGAAAAACCACGGCATCCTGCTGGTCGAGCACGACATGGACGCGGTGTTCACGCTGGCCGACAAGCTCACCGTGATGGTCAACGGCCAGGTGATCGCCAGCGGCACGCCGGCGCAGATCCGTGCGGATGCCGGTGTGCAAGCCGCGTACCTTGGCGAGGAGCATTCATGAACACGCCAGAAAAACAAATTGACATCCTGATCGCCGCCCAGGACATCAACACCTACTACGGCGCCAGCCACGTACTGCGCGGCATAGACTTTCACGTCGCACGCGGCGAGACCATAGGCCTCATGGGCCGCAACGGCATGGGCAAGAGCACGCTGCTCAAAAGCATCATGGGCCTCGTCAAACCGCGCTCGGGCTCGGTCGCAATCAACGGCAGGCCCATGACGGGCGCCCCGCCCTACGAAATCGCCCGCCTCGGCATCGCCTATGTGCCCGAGGGCCGCGGCATTTTCGGCAATCTCAGCGTGACCGAGAACCTCAAGATGGCGGCGCGCGCCGGCAGACCAGGAAGCGCCGCAGACGGCGTGGGCCGCAGAAACGACTGGACCTACGAGCGCGTGCTGGAGACCTTTCCGCGCCTGAAAGAACGCCTGAACCACGGCGGGCAGCAGCTTTCGGGCGGCGAGCAGCAGATGCTGACGATCGGCCGCGCGCTGATGACCAACCCCGACGTACTGATCCTCGATGAAGCCACCGAAGGCCTGGCGCCGCTGATTGCGCGGGACATCTGGCGCATCTGCGGCCTGATTCGCGAAACCGGCATCAGCAGCGTGATCGTCGACAAGAACTGGAAACACGTCACCCAGATCACCGACCGCAATGTGATCCTGGTCAAGGGCCAAGTGGTGTTTGAAGGCAGCTCGGCCGAGCTGCATGCCAGGCCGGAATTGTTGGCCCAGTACCTGGGCGTTTAGGCTACCGGCGCGCCTGCGCCATGCCGGCAATGGCTATCATTTTAATAGCTTGCTGCGCCCGTCCCTATTGCCTTCGAGCCTGATTTCTTATTAAAACCAGACTCACGGCGGGCACCCTACAGCAGTGACCGCAACTCGCGCGCTGCATCCAGCAACAGCGGCAGCAGTTCTTTTTGCAGCAGGTCTGCACGCAGCCGCTGCGGCGACGACACCACATTGAGCGCGGCCACCGTATGCCCCTGCATGTCGCGCAGCGGCACGGCCAGCGCATGCACGCCCAGCTCATGCTCTTCG
This sequence comes from Polaromonas sp. P3_A5, assembly GCF_056403055.1. Taxonomy (NCBI): domain Bacteria; kingdom Pseudomonadati; phylum Pseudomonadota; class Betaproteobacteria; order Burkholderiales; family Comamonadaceae; genus Polaromonas; species Polaromonas sp. P3_A5. The sequence goes on along the minus strand of NZ_JBFUGF010000001.1, from coordinate 1,998,373 downwards.
CTGGCCACGCAGTAATCGTCCAGCCGCACCTGGTCAACAAGCGCGCGAAGTTTGCGCGGGTCGGTCGTCGTGTGCAGAGTCAGCCGGGCCAGGTTGCCTGTGTCGGTCCTGGCCTTCAGCCAGGCATTGAAATCGCTTTTTGTTTTGGCCGCCAGCAGCACGCGCCCGGTGGAAGTCGCATGCGCCGGCAGGCGCGCACCGAGGTGCAAGCCGTAAGCCAGTACGCGCGCCGGCGCCGCCCTGCCGCTGTCTGCCGGTGACTTCCACTCAAAACCGCTGCGGCCGATGATGACAATCTCGTCGCCGTCCAGCACCGCGACGGAAAACGACTCCTGCGTTTGCGCGGCCAGCCGGTTCAGCGCGGGCTGAACAGCGCGCGGCAGGCGCGCGGTGGCCAGGTAGCTGCCTGAAAAGCGCAGCACCTTGGCAGCCAGCCAGAAATAGCTGCCGTCGGTTTCGAGGTAACCCAGGTGTGTGAGCGTGAGCAGGTGGCGGCGCGCGGCCGCCCGCGTGATGCCCGCGCGTTCCGCCGCCAGCGTGGCGTTCAGGCGCTGGCGCTGCGTGTCAAAACTCTCGAGCACGGCCATGCCTTTGGCCATGCCTTCAATCATGTCGGGCTTGGCGATCGGGAAAGTGCCGGTTTTCGAAACGGTTTTTGAAGTGACCATTGCGCGATCATCGCACAAGTGAGCCGGACATCGTGCAAAGCCGCAGCCACGCGCTGGGCACGGCGCACGCAGCCGCATAACCTTCTCGCATGGGGCACATTGCCCGACAAATTAAACGGAGACACCATGCGCGTACAGGTAGCCATCGTGGGCGGCGGCCCCGCCGGGCATTTGCTGGGCCAGCTGCTTTATAAGGCCGGCATCCATGCCATCGTGATTGAGCAGCGCAGCAAGGAATACGTGCTGGGACGCATACGCGCAGGCGTGCTGGAGCAAGGCACGACCGACCTGCTGGACGAGGTCGGCGTAGGCGGCCGCATGCACAAGGAAGGCCTGGTGCACGGCGGCTTTGCCCTGGGCTTTGGCGGCGCCCATCACCGCATTGACATGCAGCAACTGACCGGCGGCAAGCAGGTGATGGTCTACGGCCAGACGGAAGTCACACGCGACCTGATGGACGCGCGCGCTGCAGCAGGCCTGGCAACCGCCTATGAAGCCGAAAACGTGAGCCTTCATGACTTTGACGGGCCACACCCCAAAGTGCGTTATGTGCAGCACGGCGTGGCGCACGAAGTGGAATGCGACTTCATCGCCGGCTGTGACGGCTTTCACGGCGTGAGCCGCGCCAGCGTGCCGGCCAATGCGCTGCAGACCTTTGAGCGCGTCTATCCTTTCGGCTGGCTGGGCGTGCTGTCGGAGACACCGCCGGTTTCCCACGAACTCGTCTACAGCAACCATGCGCGTGGTTTTGCCTTGTGCAGCATGCGCAGCCACACCCGCAGCCGCTATTACGTGCAATGCCCGCTGGACGACAAGGTGGAGAACTGGAGCGACGACGCCTTCTGGGACGAGCTGCGCCGCCGCCTGGCGCCCGAGCTGGCGGAAAGCCTGGTCACAGGCCCCTCGATTGAAAAAAGCATTGCGCCGCTGCGCAGTTTTGTTGCCGAGCCCATGCGCTTCGGCCGCCTCTTCCTGGCGGGCGACGCGGCCCACATCGTGCCGCCCACGGGCGCCAAGGGTTTGAATCTGGCGGCCAGCGACGTCCGGTACCTGGCTCGCGCACTGGCAGAGTTTTATGCGGGCAGCGAAGCCGGCATCAACAGCTATTCAGACACCTGCCTTCGCCGCGTCTGGAAGGCTGTGCGTTTCTCCTGGTGGTTCACCTCGCTCATGCACAAGTTTCCCGATGCAGGTGGCTTCGGGCAAAAGCTCCAGGAGGCCGAGCTGGATTACTTGATCCATTCGCAGGCAGCGTCAACGGCGCTGGCCGAAAACTACGTGGGCTTGCCGCTTTAAGCCTGAACTTTTTCGGAGTGGCGTAAATCAGGCACCCGCTGCACTGATCGCCTGCCGGGCCCACACCAGCAACTGCGCCGGGTCATCGAGCAGCTCCGCGGGCGCGGCATAGTACTTGCGCACCTGCACCACACCGTTCTTTGTTGAGTAGCTGAAGGGCCTGGAGCCCTTCTTCTCATACGCCAGCCGCGAGGTGTCGTCCACCCGGAAGTACAGGGTGTTGCCCATGACCATGGCGAACTGTTTGCCACCGTGCTTCATCGCATGGCCGCCAAAGAACGTTCCATCACGGATGTCTCCCAATGGCGCCAGCAGTTCACGCACATAGCGGACGAATTCGGCGCTGGCGCTCATGCTGCCCGCCCGACTGCAGAGATTTTTTGCTTGAATTTCATGACAGCCATTATGGCGACGGACGCCTGCCGCCCGTCAGGCATTGCGGGTCATTGAAGGTGGCCGGATTGGCGCGGTCACAGGGAATGCTGCAATTGCCCGCACCCCGGCAAGCCGATTTAACGGACTCCTTGGCGGTTTGTTCCCAGTTGATATCAGCGCAGGCGCTGAGCAGGGCGACCAGGGCCGCGGCGATGGCTAGACGTTTCATGAGGAAGCTCCGGAACAGTGAATCAGGTGGTGTCGTCTGGCCGCGAAACCAGCAGGTCCCCCGGCTGGCAATCGAGAAATTCGCAAATGCGCATCAGCGTGTCAAAGCGCACGCCCTTGACCTTGCCCTGTTTGAGCAAGGACAGGTTGGCTTCGGTGATGCCGACATACGCGGCCAGGTCTTTCGATCTGGCCTTGCGTTCAGACAGCATCACATCGAGTTTGACAACGATGGGCATGCGGTGAGCGGTGAGCGGTGAGCGGTGAGCGGTGAGCGGCGAAAGAGTCAGACGAACTGTGCGTTCTCTTCGGCCAGTGCCACTGCCCGCGCCATCACGGCGGCGATTTGCCAGACCATGCCGGCAAACAGCAGCGTGAGCAATTCATTGCTGCCCATGCCCAGGGACAGCGCACGCTGGCCGGCCGGCGCGCCGGATGTCAGCACCAGGGTGATCAGCGTTGACGACACCACGCTGGCCACCACCGACGCAAAAATGCCGGCGGCAAAACCGCGAAGATATTTGACAGTGCGCACACTGAAATATTCGGCCTGCGAAAAGCCGGAGAAGCAGCGCATGGCGCACACCAGCCCGTACGACGCGCAGCACACCGGCAGCACGCCCAGCAAGGCGGCAAAGCTTTTCTGGGCCAGCGTGACGTCAAGCGCAGCGGCTTGCGATGCCGACAACACAACCCCGGCGCGCAACAGCAGACTTTCAACGGGCGTACTGAGCAGGTGGTAAGCCACCGCCAGCGGCAATGCCACCGCCAGCAAGGCACAAGCCCAGGCCAGCACGCTGCTAATACCCTGAACATCCGGCCCGGCGGGGGTCATGGGAGTTGCCGTATTTTTCAAGGGAGCACCTCTTTGCCTTGTTTAAAGGCCTTCAGTGTCTCAGAATAATTACTGTAAAACAATAATTAATAGCCATTAAACAGAAATTTTCTTCTCATCCAACCATCCGGCAGTGACACCTGTGAAGCCGCCGCTCAGGGGTTTGAGGTAAATTGACCCCACAACCGCCCGGTGCCCGCCGCTTTGCGGCCCCTGCCCGTTCACAGTGACCTCCATGCCGCCCTCACCCTCCAAACCCGCCCCCATCCGCAAAACAGCCTCCACTGCCAAGGCGGTCCAGCCGATGCAGTCACTCAAGGCCGTGCGCGTGCTGAGCCTGGCGCTCAACCTGCCGGGCCCGGCCGCCCTGATGCGCTGCCGCGAAATGGGCGCCCGCTGCGTGAAGCTGGAACCACCGCCGCACGAAGGCGCGCCAGCCGGCGCATCGGGTGACCCGATGAAGCTCTACAACCCCACCGCCTATGCAACCCTGCATGCGGATGTGCGCATCGCCACAGCCGACCTGAAAACCGAACGCGGCCAGACACTGCTGCACCGCGAACTGGCCAAAACCGACGTGCTGCTCACGTCGTTCAGGCCGGCGGCGCTGGCCAAGCTGGGACTGACATGGAAAGCGCTGCACAAACAGCATCCGCACCTGAGCCAGGTCGCCATCGTCGGCAGTCCGGGGGAACGGGCTGACGAGCCGGGCCATGATCTCACCTACCTCGCGCAGAACGACCTGATCACCGGTGTGGACCTGCCCGCCACGCTGTACGCCGACATGGGCGGCTCACTGATGGCCAGCGCAGCCGTACTGCAGGCGGTGATGCACCAGCGGGCAAAAGGCAAAGGTGTCTTTCTTGAAGTGGCCCTTTCCGGCGCGGCGGCTTACCTGGCCCTGCCCCGCGCCTGGGGGCTGACCCAGCCCGGTGCTGCGGTGGGCGGCGGGCATGCGGGCTACCGCGTGTACCGCTGCAAGGACGGACGCGTAGCACTCGCCGCGCTGGAGCCGCACTTTGCCGCGAGCCTGTGCGCAGCGGCCGGCGTGACGGCCTCCAGCATGAAGGCCATGTTTGCGCCTGCCACGCACGCGGCCATTGAGGCCTGGCTTCTGGGCAAGACGCGCAAGGAGCTGGACAAGCTGGCCGTGGAAAAAGATATTCCGCTACACACGCTGGAACGGTAATTCACTTGCACCGAACCATATATTCATGAGGAAGCAAGGAACGATTGCACGCTGGGACGCGGCACGCGGATTCGGATTCATCCGCGGCGAAACCTCAGGTGCAGACGTCTTTTTCCATCTGCGAGATGTACGTGGCGGCATGCAGCCGCGCCAAGGGACGGTTGTCACCTTTGAAGAAATTCACGTCGGCGGTAAAGGCCCACGTGCGATGGCGATCGAAGCAATGAGTGCCGAACGGGGTCTCACCTCCAGCCCGGCTCGCTCTCGCACTGAAAAGAGGGACACCCCTCAGCGGCGCCCACAAAAGCAAGCCGCCGCTTCGGCTGCAGGACCCGGTTTCGGGCTCATGCTGCTCATCAGCATGGCCTATGGCGGGTTGATGCTTTGGGCTGTCTGGCGCTCGCTGCTGCCCTGGTGGACATTGCCGGCGTCGTTTGTGCTCAACCTGCTGACGTTCTGGGTGTACTGGGCGGACAAACGCGCGGCGCAGACCGGTCAGTGGCGCACACCGGAAAACACGTTGCAACTCCTGGCGCTGGCGGGCGGCTGGCCCGGCGCATGGCTGGCACAGCAGGTCTTGCGGCACAAGTCGAGCAAGCAATCGTTTCGGGATATCTACTGGCTGATGGTCTTCTTGCACGCGCTGCTTGTTTGGGCCTGGCTGTTTTGGCCGCCGCTGAGAAAGTCGCTGACTGTCTGGCTGTAGTTTCAGGCTATCAGACTGCATTCGCTATCAAATCAGGAGCTGCTTGCGCTCGTCTTTATTGGGCAAACGGCCGATTTTATGCACGAACCAGATGCGCCGGCACCTTCGCGCATCAATACAGGATGGAGGCTGCCGGCAGCCTTTGCCAGCGCTGCCCCAGCAACACCTGCCTGACGAAGCCGTACAGGGCCCACAAAAGCAACAAGGGGATCACCAGCGTCTGCAGCACAAAGATCACGATGAGCCGGACGATGTGTTCGGTGGCCTGCTCGGCCGCCCGCTTGAGGTTCTCGAAGTGTTTTGTCACGTCACCGTTCTTTGCCAGCCAGTCTTTCAGGCTGTCCACCAGGCCGCGGTTGTCGGGGGCTGCGGCGGCCGGCGAATTGAGCTGGCCGGCCTTGCCGGTGGCGCTGTCGATCAATTGCTGGCTGGCGGCGTAGTCGGCCGCCAGGAATTTTTGCCACAGCATGTCGGTGCCCAGCGTGACCACCGGAACTGCAAAGCGCAGCATCAGCAGGATCACCAGCAACCTGGACAGCCACAAAGGCACCTGCGGCCTGCGCAGGTAACACCACCACCAGCCCAGCACCGTGGCACTCAGCGCCAGCGATACCGGCCAGTAGCTGCCAATGCTGATCAAGGCTTTCTGAACGCCGAACGCAACACTGGCCGCCAGCATCAAATGCGAAAACTGCTCCACCAGGTCGTTGACGGGATCCAGGATTTGCCCCGGCGCAAACGTGACACCCACGCCAAAAGGCTGCACAGACGCTTCGGTCCCCTGCGCCACCGAAATCACGCCGTTGAGCAGCCTGGCCGTGGCAAAACTCAACAGCGCCCTTTTCAGGCCGGCATCCACCTGCCGCATGGCGGGCGCATCCAGCGGCGCCAGCCATGCACAGGCCAGCACAGCGGCCATGGTGAAAGCAGCAAGTGCTTTGCGGGCAATGTCCATGGTGTCTCCAGAAGGTGTGAATGACGGCCGGGGCCGGTAGAAGATCTGAGGCCCGGCCGCTTGCCTCTACTTATCTTGCCAGAGAACCCCATCACATGCGGCCGTAACTACCCTCTCCTGCTGACTGCAAGAAGTCCATGACGTAAAACCGCGTCATGCGCCGGTCTTCTCGCGCGTAGCTCCATCAGGCCGCAAGTATTCACGCACCATGGCGCGTGCCCGGTGAATGCGGCTTTTGGTGGCTTCGCGGGTAAGCTGAAGGCGCTGCGCGATTTCGGTGATAGTGAGCTGCTCCATGTCGCGCAACAGCACCACCTCACGGTACATCAGCGGCAAGGACTCCAGTGCACGGACCAGGTCGATACGCAATTCGTCCTGCGGCATCTGCGCGAAGTACTGGTCCTTGTCGTAGTCGGTAAGCGCCTGGGTGCCGCGCATCAGCGCAAGCGCCGGCATCATGCACAGCCGCGCGATGATCTTGAACATCCAGCCGCCCAGGGCTGCGGCGTCACGCACGGTGCCGACGCGGCGGTAGATGATGATGAGCGCCTCCTGCACCACGTCTTCGATGGCGGAGCCGCGGTGGCACTGGTAGCGGGCGTAACGGCGGGCATCGGGCTGCAGCTGCCGCAGCAGCGAAGCCAGCGCGGCCGGGTCACCGGCCTGCGCTGCGGCAAAAAGGGCTATTTCAATGGCCATCACCAAGGGCCCGGCTTTTCCAGCTTGCGGCCCACCATGGCGCAAGCCGGGCAAAAACCCAACAGCCCTGTCAGCACCGTGACCACACCGGCGCAGGCCGCGAGCAAACCAGGCGGCGTTACACCCAGCACCAGCAGGCCGCAAACGGCCATCAAGGCGCCGGACACACCACGCGCCCAACGCTCTTTGGGCCCCACATTTTTGCGATAGAACATGAAATCTCCTTTGGCTGCCGTCAAAAATGCGGCATCGCTGCAAGGAGGGGTCATGCGGGCAAAAGGATTCACGTTGGGGGAAATATTGTTGGGATATTTTTGAGATGGAGCACCCGTCAAGCTTAGCCGGGCACACCGAAGCTGCCGGTACGTGCACGTAGTTGCTATCAATTCAATAGCTGCTTGCGCACGTTCCCATTGGGCTCAAAGCCAATTTCATTCATAAAAAAGGCTCCATCGGAGCCTTTTTACATCGAAATACCTGCGCTGGCAGCGCCTAGCGGCCCTTGCGGCCACCGGGCTTGCCACCGGCGCCCTGCGCCAGCGGCGGCAGGCCGGTGTGACGGGTCAGCAATCGGCCCTTTACCACCGGCGAAGCCTTGACTGTGGTGGCCGTGCCGGTCGAGTTCTTGCGCCGCGCGCTGGTGTAGCTGCCGTCGGTCATCGGCTGGAAGGTCGGGATCAGGTGGTGCTTGCCGTTGCCGATCAAATCAGCGCGGCCCATGGCCTTGAGCGCCTCGCGCAGCACCGGCCAGTTGTTGGGGTCGTGGTAACGCAAGAAGGCCTTGTGCAGCCGGCGGCGGCGCTCGCCGCGCACGATGTCCACCGTCTCGCTGTCGCGCGTGATCTTGCGCAGCGGGTTCTTGTTGGTGTGGTACATCGTCGTGGCCGTGGCCATCGGACTCGGGTAAAACGTCTGCACCTGGTCGGCCCTGAAGCCGTTTTTCTTGAGCCAGATCGCCAGGTTCATCATGTCTTCGTCGCTGGTGCCCGGGTGGGCGGCGATGAAGTACGGAATCAGGAACTGCTTCTTGCCGGCTTCCAGCGAATACTTGTCGAACATCTGCTTGAACTTGTCATAGCTGCCGATGCCGGGCTTCATCATCTTGGTGAGCGGGCCCTGCTCGGTGTGCTCGGGCGCGATCTTGAGGTAGCCACCCACGTGATGGCTGACAAGCTCTTTCACGTACTCGGGGCTTTGCACGGCCAGGTCGTAGCGCAGGCCGGAGCTGATGAGAATCTTCTTCACGCCCTTCAAGGCCCGCGCGCGGCGGTACATCTTGATCAGCGGGTTGTGGTCGGTATTGAGGTTGGAGCAGATGCCCGGGTACACGCAGCTCGGCTTGCGGCAGGCGGCCTCGATCTCGGGCGACTTGCAGCCGATACGGTACATGTTGGCGGTTGGCCCACCCAGGTCGGAGATCGCGCCGGTAAAACCCTTGACGGTGTCGCGGATCGCCTCGATCTCGCGGATGACAGAGTCTTCGGAGCGGCTCTGGATGATGCGGCCTTCATGCTCGGTGATGGAGCAGAAAGTGCAGCCGCCAAAGCAGCCGCGCATGATGTTGACGCTAAAGCGGATCATCTCCCACGCCGGGATCTTGGTGGCGCCGTCATGGCTGCCGTTTTCGTCGGCATAGCGCGGGTGCGGTGAGCGCGCGTAAGGCAGGTCGAAGACGTAGTCCATCTCGGCCGTGGTCAGCGGGATGGGCGGTGGCGTGATCCACACGTCGCGCGCGGTGGCACCCTCGCCGTGGGCCTGAACCAGGGCGCGTGCGTTGCCGGGGTTCGTCTCAAGGTGCAGCACGCGGTTGGCGTGGGCATACAGCACCGCATCGCTCTTGACCTGCTCGTAAGACGGCAGGCGGATCACGGATCGGTCGCGCGGGGGAACCTTGATCTTGCCCTGCGCAGTGTGCACTGTGGACGGCAGATTCGGGTTGGCGACGAAAGTCAGCGGCTTGATGGCCGGGTTGGCCGCGGCGGCGGGCTTGACGGCCTTGGCGAGCACAGGCGAGCCTTTTGCTTCCGCCTCAACCGCCACTTCAGCGGCTTCATCTTCCCGCGCGCAAGTCGCGCCCTGTTCCCGCGCCTGGTCGGAAATCATCAGATATGGGTTGACATGCGCTTCGACCCGGCCCGGTGCATCCACGCTGGTGGAATCGATTTCAAACCAGCCGTTGGCGGTTTCGTCGCCAGTGCGGCGGATAAAGGCGGTGCCGCGAACGTCGGTGATGCTGCCCACCGGCTCTTTAGCCGCCAGGCGATGGGCGATCTCGACTATCGCGCGTTCGGCATTGCCGTACAGCAACAGGTCGCATTTCGCATCGACCACCACGCTGCGGCGAACTTTGTCGGACCAGTAGTCGTAATGCGCGATGCGGCGCAGCGAACCTTCAATGCCGCCCAGGATGATAGGCACGTCTTTGTAGGCTTCGCGGCAGCGCTGTGAATACACCAGCGCCGCGCGGTCGGGGCGTTTGCCGCCGATGTCGCCGGGGGTGTAGGCGTCATCACTGCGGATCTTGTGGTCCGCCGTGTAACGATTGATCATCGAGTCCATGTTGCCGGCGGTCACGCCGAAGAACAGGTTGGGCTTGCCCAGCACGCGGAAGGGTTCGGCGCTTTGCCAGTCGGGCTGGGCGATGATGCCGACGCGAAAGCCTTGCGCCTCCAGCATGCGGCCAATGACGGCCATACCGAAGCTCGGGTGGTCTACATAGGCGTCGCCCGTGACGATGATGATGTCGCAGCTGTCCCAGCCGAGCGCGTCCATTTCGGCCCGGCTGGTGGGCAAAAATTTGGCCGTGCCAAAGCGGGCCGCCCAGTACTTGCGGTAACTGGTGAGCGGCTTGGCGGCGCGCGCAAAGAAGGAGACGTCGACGGGGGCGTTCATGGAGGGTTTGGGGTAACCCTCCATTGTAAGGTTTACCCTGAGTTTTGCCTCTTTATTCGGCATTTAAGCCCTACAAACACCTCTCAATGCACGATTGGCACGTTTAAAGTGGCCGCGTGGCCACGAACGGCCGCGAATAAACACGCTTTACTGACTCCTCACACACCCATGAGCCCTTTCACCGCTGCCCTGCTAGCAGACTCGATCCTGGTGTTGCACGTCGCTATCGTCGCCTTTGCCGTGCTCGGCCAACTACTGTTCATGGCCGGCGGCTGGTGCGGTTGGGTCTGGGTTCGCGCGCCGTGGGTCAGGCTCACGCATCTGGCGCTGATCGGCTTTGTGGTGGCGCAAAGCTGGCTGGGCGAGATCTGCCCGCTCACCATTTGGGAACAGGCCCTGAGGCAGCTGGCCGGGCAAGCCAGTTATGGCGGCTCCTTCATTGAGCACTGGCTGTCGCGGCTGATCTTCTTCAACGCGCCGGCGTGGGTGTTCATGGTGGCTTATACCGGATTCGGCCTGCTGGTGTTGCTGAGCTGGTGGTGGTGGCCGCCCCGCTGGAAGCGCGCCAGGCCCCGCAGCGCCTAGCCGTGCTGCTCGCGGCTGTCCGCCGGCGCCTCGTCCCGTTCGTTCAGCCCGTAGTCACGCAGCACATGGGCCACACGCAGGCGGTAGTTTTCAAACACGCCACCGCGCCCGCGGCTTTGCGCCTTGCGGTGGGATTCCAGACGGCGCCATTCCATCACGGCGGCTTCGTCCCTGAAGAATGAGAGCGATAGCAGCTTGCCCGGGTTGCTCAGGCTTTGAAAACGTTCGACGGAAATAAAGCCGTCTATTTGCTCGAGCTGCGGCTTGAGCGCAGCAGCAATATTGAGATAGGTCTGCATGTTGCCTTCAGCGGGCTGCACTTCAAAAATGATGGCGATCATGTGGAGCTTTCAGTCGCGGTATCCATCAGAAAAAACGGGATGCGGGCGTTCATGGAAGGCCGGTAGTGCCAGCTGCCCAGTGTCGATAGCTGCAGCTTGCCTGAATCCAGCAAGGACTGGATGGCTGCGGCTGCGACGGTGCAGGCCAGCGACTGACCGGGGCACTGGTGCGCGCCCCTGCCGAAGCCGGGCACCTCACGGCTCGCGCGGTCCAGCAAAAACCGGTCGGGCTCCGGGTTGCACAAAGGGTCACGGCCGGCGGCCGCCAGAACCACAAGGATGGCATCGCCCGCCTTCAGGGAAACCCCCGCCACCTCCGTTGCCTCTGCCACAAAACGGCGCGTGTTGTGGATGGACGGGTCGTGGCGGCTGACCTCGTTCACCATCTGAAGCAGCTTGCCCGGATCCTGCCCCACGGTTTCGGCCAGGCCCGGCTGCGTGGCCAGTGCCACCAGGCTGTTCCCGACAAGTCCGGCAGTCGCCTCGCAGGTCTGCGACAGCAGGCCGACCAGGTTGGCGAGCAACGCTGCGGCGTCATTCCAACCCACCTTCTGCGCTTCCAGCCGGACACGGGCGACGGCGCTCTCCGGGCTTGCGTCCGCCTGCACCAGCGCCGAGAACCTTGCCAGCAAGGCCGCTGCAGCATCACCCGCCGCAGCTAACTGCTCCGGCGTGCTGAGCGGAGACAGGCACGCCACAAAGTCGCGCGTCCAGCCTGCAACAAGCGGCAGTTCGGCCTGCGCAAAACCCAGGGCATCAGCGACTGCCATCACCGGCACATCAAAAACCCACTGCGACAACGCCGCTCCGCGCAGGGGTTCGCCACCCATGGCTTTCGCCCCAATCAAGCCAGTGCGCTCGCCAACACGGTCCAGATCCAGCGCGGCCAGGAAACGCTGCAAGGCCAGTTTGGGTGCGTCGTGCCGGAGGCCGTCGTTCATGCGAACCAGGTGGCCGAACACCTCACCCGCCGCCGACCCGACGATGGCCTGCGGCACGGGCTCAGCCGCCGGCCTCACACGGCATGCCGGGTTGCCCAGCACGGCATTGACCGCGGCCGCACTGGTCGCGACCCAGAGCTTGCGTGGTGCGTCAAACACCAGCGGTGGGCCGGCCACCAGCGCGGCGTAATAAGGATAGGGGTTAGGGTGGCTGGGTGCCGCGAGGATGTGTTCGGGATGCATGCTGCCATTCTTGCGCAAGGGCTGACCGGATGCTTCGTCGCGGGGCGAAGTGTTGGCAGTTGCCCCGGGTCCTCCTGCGGGGACATGGACGCAGCCAGCCGGCAGGGTTAAAGAGCTTCGAAACAGCTGCTCAAGGGCTCACCGGCCCAGAAATGCTAAAAACCAGCTTTTTTAGCATGAAAAGTGTCGCCCGCCCTTATTTAACAAGCGCGAGCAGCTATCAACTTGATAGCAAAATACATCTGCAACACAAGATGCTTTACAGACCCCTGGCCGGCAGCACCTGCCCACGGCATTCGCCAAAACCAATCCGCCGGAAGCCTTCGCGCACGCAGCTTGCACGCAGGATGACGGCGTCGCCGTCCTGCAGGAAGATGCGCTTTTCGCCATTGGCCAGGGTCAACGCATTCTTGCCGCCCATGCTCAGCTCCAGCAACGAGCCGGCCTGTTCCGGCGCCGGGCCTGACAGCGTGCCCGAGCCCAGCAAATCACCGGGCTGCAGGTTGCAGCCGTTGACGGTATGGTGCGTGAGCAGCTGTGCCACCGTCCAGTAGGCGTCGCGAAAGTTCGACTGCGACAGGCGCTCGGGGCCCCGGCCGGCTTCCCGCATGGCCTCGGTCTCTATCCACACTTCCAGCGCCACATCCATACCGCCCAGGCGGCGGTTGCCTTCCGAGTCCAGGTACGGCAAGGGCTGCGGGTCGCCTTCGGGCCGTACGAACGGTGCGCGAAACGGCGCCAGTGCCTCCATCGTGACGACCCACGGCGAGAGGGTGCTGGCGAAGTTTTTGGACAGGAACGGGCCGAGCGGCTGGTATTCCCAGGCCTGCACATCACGCGCCGACCAGTCGTTAAGCAGCACCATGCCAAAGGCATGTGCTTCAGCCTGAGCCATGGCGATGGGCTCGCCCAGCGCGTTGCCCTGCCCCACCAGTACGCCGAGTTCCAGTTCGTAGTCGAGTCGCTGGGTGGGACGCAACGCGGGCGCCGCGTCGTCCGGGCCTTTGGTCTGGCCCAGCGGGCGGGGAAAGGCCTGGCCGCTCACGCCGATGGACGACGCGCGGCCGTGGTAGCCGATGGGAACCCACTTGTAATTGGGCAGCAGCGGCGCATCGGGCCGAAACAGCTTGCCGACGGTGGTGGCGTGGTGGATGCCGGTGTAAAAGTCGGTGTAGTCGCCGATGCGGCAAGGCAGGTGCAGGGTCACCGAATCCTGGGGGGACAAAAAGTTCTTCCACTCAGCCTGCTTTGAGCTGCCCTCTGCGAGGCCTCGCGAGATCGCCGCTCTCAGCGCGCTCGTTGTCGCCAGGCTTTGTGCCATCAACCCGTTCATATCACCGGTATCGAGCAGCCCGGCCGCCCGAACATCCAGCACCTGGTCGCCAATGGCCACGCCGATCTTGCGCGCGCCCTGCGGCCCCTGGCTGTAGGTGCCAAACGGCAGATTCTGGATGGGAAAGTCTGTTCCCGCGTCATTCGCAGATGCGACCCAGCTGCGCAGCCCAAGGTCGTGGGTGGCGTTGAGTGACTGGTTCATGCGCGTCAGCCCTTGAACTGGTCTTTGAGCCCGGCCCAGCAACTGCTGTAGCCGGCATCCAGCGCCCCACCCTCCAGCGCATAGGCCGTCGGGATGAAGCGGTAGCGGCTTTCAAACATGAAGGCCAGCGTGTTGTCCAGCTTGTGCGGCGCCAGTGCGGCCGTGCTGGCTTTCTCGAAGGCTTCGGTGTCCGGGCCGTGCGGCACCATGCAGTTGTGCAGCGACGCGCCGCCGGGCTTGAAGCCTTCGGGCTTGGCGTCGTACTGGCCATAGACCAGGCCCATGAATTCGCTCATGAGGTTGCGGTGGTACCAGGGCGGGCGGAAGGTGTTCTCGGCCACCAGCCAGCGTGGCGGAAAGATCACGAAGTCGGAGTTGGCCGTGCCCACTGTGTCCGAGGGCGAGGTCAGCACGGTGAAGATGGATGGGTCCGGATGGTCATAGCTGATGGAGCCGATGGTCATGAAATGGGCCGTGTCGTACTTGTAAGGCACCAGGTTGCCGTGCCAGGCCACCACATTGAAGGGGCTGGCCGCTTGCCTGGCCGACCACAGGCGGCCGCCGAATTTCTTGACGATCTCAAAGCCGCCCTTGGGCGCAGGCGCGCTGTCGAACGCCGCCGTAGGTGCCAGGAAGTCACGCGCATTGGCCAGGCCGTTGGAGCCGATCGGGCCGAGTTCCGGCAGGCGAAAGTGCGCGCCGTAGTTTTCGCAGACGTAGCCGCGCGATGCGCCGTCGGGCAGGCCCACGCTGAAGGCCATTCCACGCGGCACCACGGCGATTTCCCCGGGAGTGACATCCAGGATGCCGAGCTCGGTCGTGACCACCAGCCGGCCCTGCTGCGGCACCAGCAGCATCTCGCCGTCGGCATTGACCAGCGCGCGTTGCAACATGGAACGATTGGCGACATACACCTGCGCGGCCATGCCCGTCTGCGCTTCGGCGTCGCCGTTGGCGGCCACAGTGCGAATGCCGTCCACAAAATCCAGCGGCTCGGGGGGAATGGCGAATGGATTCCAGCGCAAGGGATCGGGCGGCACGGCGCAGCCACCCGCCGCGCCGGTCGTCCACTGCGGCTGTTCATACGGCTTGTAGCCACCTGTCATCACAGAAGGCTGGCGGCGGTACATCCAGGTGCGGCGGTTCTCGGCGCGCGGCGCGGTGAAAGCGGTGCCGGAAATCAGCTCGGTGTACAAATCGTGCGGCGCGCGCTGCGGGCTGTTGCGCCCTTGCGGCAGCGCGCCGGCAACGGCCTCGCTGGCAAATTCATTGCCGAAGCCGGACTGGTAATGCAAGGTGTTGGTGCTCATGGATGTTTCCCCCGGGAATCTGCAATGTTCAGTTCAACGAATCGACGCCATCATTCTTCAGCATCGCCGGGCTCACCACCGCCGGCCTTGGCCTTCTCGATCAGCCTGTCGAAAAAATCACTGAGCTGCGTGCGCTCGGCCGCGCTCAGCACGCCAAAAATGTCCTGGTTGCGCTGCCCCACCACTTCCATGGTGCGCTGCCATGCCTTTTTGCCTTTGGGGGTGAGTGTCAGCACCACGCCGCGCCCATCCGTCGGGCTTGCGGCCTTGACGACCAGGCCCTGATCGACCAGCGACTGGGCCGCACGGCTGGCCTGGCCTTTGTTCAGATTGGCTTTTTGCGCGAGGTCGTTCACCGACAGCGGCGCGAAGGTGCCCACGGCCGTGAGGCAACGGGCATCACTCATCGACAGGCGCGCGTCCGCCACATAAGCACGCTGGCTTTCAATGTCCGTCAGCTTGTGCAGAAGGTGCAGGCGGTAGGTCAGGGTTCTGTCGAGCTTGATCATGTAGCGACCGGGTAAGTTTATGGTTGCGTCCGCAACTATAAACCGATCCGGTTGCGCCCGCAACCATTTATCAAGACGGGCCCGAGGGGCCTCTTCGGGAGGCCCTAGTTACGCACCATCGTCATCTGGCCGCGCACTTCCCCTGCGGGATAAGCAGCTGTGTGGATGTTGGCATACCAGCGGCCCGCCATCAGGTCGGCGGCCTGGGCGGCCGTCAGCGTGGCGCTGCCGTCCATGGGGCTGCGGACGGGGCTGGCCCATCCCAAAGCAACACCGGCGTTGGCGCCGATGACGGCCGGACCATGGAAGTGTCCCGCAGTCGCCGGGCCGGTCAGACGGGTGTAGTTGACCTTCCAGCGCAGCAGGTTGGTACTGGTATCGAAAACGGCATCGACCGAGCCGCTACCGGTGCTGGCATTGGCGGGCACCTCATTGGCGCCGCGAAGCTGCGTGGTGAATGCGACCAGGCTGGATTGCTTGTTCATCACGCCGCAGCCCGTGGTGGCGGCAGCGGCTACGGCCATCGCGGCAAGGGAAACTCGGGTGGCGGCGCGGCGTGAAAGCATGGGTCAGCTCCTTGAAAAGTTGCAGCCGATTGTGCGCGCTGCACGCAGATCAAACCCGTAGGACAAACCCCATGCGAACAGTCGGTTCCGGACGACGCCCGTACCCCATCGCACACCGACACGCCTGCGTGCACGCGGGCCGGAGACTGGACTGATAGTTGTGGCCTGCACTCCCCACTCCCCCAGGCCAGCCCGCAATCATCAGCAGAAAGACTCACACCATGGCATCGCGCGTTTTATGGAAAGGGGCCATCAGTTTCGGCCTGGTTCACATCCCCGTAGCGCTGCATTCGGCCACCTCGGAAAGCGGCATTGACTTCGACTGGCTGGACAAGCGCAGCATGGACCCTGTGGGTTACAAGCGCGTCAACAAGCGCACGGGCAAAGAGATCACCCGGGAAAACATCGTCAAGGGCGTCGAATACGAAGACGGCCAGTACATCGTGCTGTCGGAAGAAGAGATCAAGTCCGCCTACCCCAAGACCACCCAGACCATTGAAATCGAAAGCTTTGTGCCCAACACGGAGATTCCTTTCGTTTACCTGGAGCGGCCCTACTACATCGCCCCCATCAACAAAGGGCAAAAAGTCTACGCACTGCTGCGCGACACCCTGCTGAAGACGCAGCGCGTGGGCATCGCCCGCGTCATCATCCAGACCAAGCAGCACCTGGCCGTGCTGGTGCCTTCAGGCCCGGCGCTGATATTGAACCTGCTGCGCTGGGGCGCCGACATCCGCTCGCTCGAGGAGCTGGATCTGCCGCCTGTCGGCGCCAAGGCCGCGGGCCTGTCCGACAAGGAACTGGCGATGGCCAGACAGCTGGTGGACGACATGACCGGCAAATGGGACCCGGAGCAGTTCTCCGACTCCTTCAGGGACGACATCATGGCGCTGGTCAAACGCAAGGCGAAGGAAGGCAAACTGGAAAGCGTGGTGCAGCCGGAAGAATCCGGCGAACCCGAAGCCCGCTCCGGCGCCAAGATCATTGACCTGACGGAGTTGCTGCAGCGCAGCCTGCGCAAAGGCGGCGGCAATGCCTCCAAAACCAGGGCAGCCGACAAAACCACAGCGAAAACCAGCAAGGCTGCAGCCAAAAGCCCGGCGCGCAAAAAACCCGCCGCCAGGGCGCGCGCGCATGCTCCCGCCAAACGGCGCGCCGCCTAACCCGCCACCTGCTCGCCGATAGACCTTATGGGCGCCCGCGACCTGCTAAAGCCTTACCGCGCCAAGCGCGACTTCTCCCGCACGCCTGAGCCTGCACAAGGCGGCACTCGCACGCACAAGGCGCTGAGTTTCGTGATCCAGAAACACGACGCGCGCAACCTGCATTACGACTTCCGCCTGGAGCTTCAGGGCACGCTCAAGAGCTGGGCAATTCCCAAAGGGCCCAGCCTGGATCCGTCCGTCAAGCGCATGGGCATGCATGTGGAAGACCATCCCATTTCCTATGCAGGTTTCGAAGGCAGCATTCCACCAAAGCAATACGGCGCGGGCGACGTGATTGTCTGGGACCGCGGCCTGTGGACGCCGCATGGAGACCCGGTCAAAGGGCTGAAAGACGGGAAACTCAAATTCGAGCTGCACGGCGAAAAACTCAAGGGCGGCTGGACGCTGGTGCGCATGCACGGCCGCGGCAATGAGAAGCAGGAGCCCTGGCTGCTGATCAAGGAACACGACGGCTACGCCCGCCCGGAAACGGAGTTTGACGTGCGCGAGGCCCTGCCCAACAGCGTGCTCTCGGGCAAGCCACTGCCACGCGACACCGCGGAAAACCCCGGCAAGGCGGGCGCTTCGGCCAGCGCTGGTATCGGGAAGACAGCCGCTACCCGAAAGACCGCCAGGAAGATTGCCAAACAGGGACGCAGAAACACACCCGCTACTGGCATCCCCGAAGGCGCCGTCGCGGCAAAGCTGCCACAGACACTGGCTCCGCAACTGGCCACCCTGGTCGCACGTCCTCCAGCCGACCCGCAAGGCTGGGCCTACGAGATCAAGTACGACGGCTACCGCCTGCTGGCCCGCATCGACGGGTCGTCGGTTCGCCTCATCACGCGCAAAGGCAACGACTGGACAAACAAGCTGCCCAAGCTGGCGAAGGCCGTGGGCGCGCTGGAAATTTCGTCTGGCTGGGTAGACGGCGAAATCGTCGTGATGAACGAACACGGCGTGCCCGACTTCGGCGCGCTGCAAAACGCGTTTGACCATGCCAGCACGGCCCGCATCATTTTTTACGTGTTCGACCTTCCCTACTTTGACGGGCTGGACCTGCGGCAACTGCCACTGGCGCAGCGCCGTGAAATCCTCTGCGCGCTGGTCACCCGCAATCCGCAGGACACCATCCGTTTCAGCGATGCGTTTGATGAAGCACCGCAGGATCTGCTTGAGTCGGCCCGGCGTGTCGGGCTGGAAGGCGTGATCGGCAAACGCGTGGACTCGGCTTACGTGTCACGCCGCTCGCCGGACTGGATCAAGCTCAAGACCCAGCTGCGCCAGGAATTCGTCATCGGCGGTTACACCGAACCCAAGGGTTCGCGCGCCGGCCTGGGTGCACTGATGCTGGGCGTGCACGACGGCGAAGGCGCGCTCCTGTACGCCGGCAACGTCGGTACCGGCTTTAACGACGCAACGCTCAAGGACCTCAAGGCGAGGCTGCAAAAGATCCACGCCGACCGCAGTCCTTTTACCAGGGTGCCCGCCGGGGTCAAGGGCCAATGGGTCAAGCCGCGTTTGCTGGCCGAAGTGGCCTTTGGTGAATGGACCCATGGCGGCCATATCCGCCACTCCGTATTCCAGGGCCTGCGCACCGACAAACCCGCAACAAACATCCTCCGTGAAAAACCCGCCGTCCTGGAGCGCGGCAAGAAAGGCACTACCGTGAACCCCGCCCAAAAAACCTCCACCGAAAAACCTACCGCGAAGGGTGGCCTGAACGTCCCTGAAAAAAAGACCGCGAAGTCCGCCCCTGCAGCGCTGAAGTCCCTGCGTGTCACGCATGCTGACCGGGTGATCGACAGCAGCACCGGCTTCACCAAGCAAAACGTGGTCGAGCACTACGCACAGGTCGCGGCGCTGATGCTGCCGCACCTCAAGGCCCGGCCCACCGCGCTGGTGCGCGCGCCTTCGGGCATAGGTGGTGAGCTGTTCTTCCAGAAGCATGCCGAAGCTACGTCAATTCCCGGCATCAAATTGCTGGACCCCGCGCTGGACCCCGGCCATGGTCCGCTGCTGGAGATTCCCTCCACAGCCGCCCTGCTGGCGGCCGCGCAGATCAACGTGATCGAGTTCCATACCTGGAACGCCACCACGCGCGCCATCCACAAGCCCGACCGCATGACGTTCGACCTGGACCCGGGTGAAGGCGTTGCCTGGCCGCAGGTTCAGGAAGCTGCGCAACTGGTGCGCGCTTTCCTTGACGAACTGAAGCTCGTGAATTTCCTGAAAACCAGCGGCGGCAAAGGCCTGCACGTGGTGGTGCCGCTCAAGCGGCAATACGATTTCGACACCGTGAAGGATTTCTCGCATGCCATCGTGATGCACCTGGCCACCGTGATCCCCCAGCGCTTTGCCGCCAAGAGCGGCCCTAAAAACCGCATCGGCAAGATTTTTCCGGACTACCTGCGCAATGGATTTGGCGCCACCACCGTCGCGGCGTGGTCCATGCGTGCCCGGCCGGGCCTCGGCGTGTCCGTCCCTGTCGATTGGGATGAACTGGCCTCGCTGACCGGCGGCGCACACTGGACGGCGCAAACCCTGGGCGGGCGCCTGGCCATCGGCAACCAGCCCTGGGAGACTTACGAGGCGTCACGCAACGGGCTCACCGCCGCCATGAAACAAGTGGGCTTCAAGGCGCCACCGGCCGCGAAATAGCCCTCACGGCGGCCCTGCCTGGGTTGTCGTTGCACTCCTACAGACCCAAGGCCTACGGCCTGACACGCGGGTGAAGGGCTTGAGCCTAGATTCGCCTGGATAAGGAGTTCTGTTTGCCCGGCCTTATTCAAGGGATGAACCAGAAATGCTCACCATGAAGCAGCTCGATGAAATGGATTTGACGCTTTACCTGCAGACTGAAGGTCGGCGAATGGCCGCAGAGCTCCGAGGCAAGACACTGCCGGACGCAGAAAACCAGTCGCCCACACCGCCTGACTCCTGTCCGCCCGCGGCTCGGCACCCCAGTGCCCACGGGCCCGCTCAACAGCAATGCGCGACCCCGGCCCCGGCACGCAGCCTGAGCGAGGCCTTGCAGCGCATGGGTGTGACGGGCTCACCTTCGCGCCGGGTGTAGGCATTCGCCGCGACTTGCGGCCCAAGGGCTGGCCCTGTTGCCGGCTGCGTCCTATTATTCAGACAGCGCCATAGAACGCACCTGGAGACACCCATGAAACCCTACCTGCCCTTTGTACTGGCGACCTTGTTTTTCCTGTCCGGCTGCCCCGACAACAAGGTTCCCAAAGCGCCACCCAAGGCGCCCGAGCCCAAAGCCGAAACTGTCGCCACGCCGATACCTCTCATGGTTGCAATCAAAAGCAGCCTGTCCGGCCCCCTTTCATGAAAAACCGTGGATGGCCATCCGGCATGTTTGCGGCCATCTGCCTGGCCGGATGTGCCGGCACAACAGCAGAGCCGCCCCCGCACCCCGTTAGCGTCGACGGGCAGACCTATCTCATCAGCCAGCTGACAGCCGGCACCTGGACAGCCATTGCTCCAGGGTCAAAAGGCGGCAGCGTCATATCGACCCCTTCGGGCCGCGCAGCATTGCTGCAGGCGATTGAACTGCGCTCCGGCTGCAAGGTCACCGATGCTGACTATTCACGCAACGGCGTACAGCTCGACGCCCAGGTGGATTGCGCAAGCAGCCTGAAGAACTAACGGGGGCACTCCCGACATGGAGGAATAAAAAAAGGGGCGACAAATGCCGCCCCTTGGTTTGCCGAGCCTCGAGTGCCGACAAAAATCTTACCGATTCCTTGTGTGCGAAGGCCGACCCTTATCAGGCCTTCAGCGCGTCGCGCAGGGCTTTCACCTGGTCATGATTGCGCTGTGCGCCCTGGGCCTGGCGTTCCACCACGGCCCTGATACCGGCGGGGAAATTACGCTTCAGGGCTTTGCGGTAGCGTGCCACTGCAGCGTCTTCGCCGCGCTCGCATTCATTGAGCATCGCCTGGTCGCTCAACGCGCTCAGCGTGGCCCGCACGGAAACCCATCCGCGATGCAATGCACCGCTGACCGAGCCGCCTTCGTCGGGCTTCCCGCCGAGCTGGCGAATCAGGGTTTGCAGCTCCAGGCCCGCAGCCCGGCATTCATCGGCATGGCGAAGCAGCAGTGTCTTGATGTCCTGCGCCTTGGTGTGCCCGGCGCATTCGCGGAAACCATACTCACCGTCACGGCAAGACTCGAGCAGGTCATTCAGGCTTTCGATGATGGCGTCATCGTCGGCCACTGCGTCATCGCCCGTTGCGACGGCGGTCTTCAATGCACCTGGGTACCGGTTCTCCCCCCTGGCCCAGGCCGCGCGGGGATCAGGATTCTGGTCGTGTTGTTCCTTTGCCATGGTGTGCTCCTTTGTCTCTTGTCGCTTTGTGAAAAGCTGCCCAGACGCCGCCTATAGGGCAACGTGGTGATTTCCAGACATCTGAATCGATGGTGCAACCCAGGGGAGTACCGCACGGTCAGGCAAGCACAGCCACTTTTGTAGGAGAACGCCGCGCACGCCCAGGCAAACTGCCGCGTCAAAAATTTACGCGATTTCGGCCACCAGGCCTTTCAGGGCCAGCGCAAGCAGCTATCAAAACAGGAGCAACGACAAGAAAGAGAATTTGGGCTTTGGAGTACCCAGACGATGGCAGCAGCACTGCCATTGAAAACCCGGCCCTGAATCCACGGCTGAATCCACAGCAAATGCCAGCGCGTCCGCTTGTCCTACATCCGATTAACACGCCTCCCACAAACATGTTCCTGTGCGGGAGCTAAGTTGAAACTGTCGGCAAGCGCATCCGCCTTCATTCAGTCGCGCTGACGTTACTTTTTACTTTTGGAGCTCCCATGACAGCCGCCCTCAACGAATCCCTGCACGGCAAGACCCTGCGCTGGAGCTTCAAGGACGGCCCGACGAAGGGCCTTAGCTTTGAGCATATTTTTTCGGCCGACGGAGGGGTGACCTGGCGCAGCACCGGTCCGGGTTCAAAAGACCACCACGAAAGCGCCAGCGCCGCCGTGAAAATTTCGGACGACGTGCATGTGGTGTCTTATCTTTCAGCCGAAAGCGGCTACACGATCACGGTAGCGCTCAATCTCAAGACCGGCACAGCCACAGGGTTTGCATCCAACGGCAAGGACTGGGTCCAGCAGTCGGGCACTTTTGAAGTGCTGGGCGCGAGCCGTTAGCCTGCGGCGGCAATCTGCCGCAAGGCCTGCTCAAACACTTCAGCGGGTTGCCCACCAGAGATCAGATGGCGGTCGTTAATGATGACGGCCGGCACCGAGTGGATGCCCTGGGTCAGGTAGAACTGTTCGCGTTCGCGCACCTCTGCCGCGTATTCGCCTGACGCCAGCACCTCCCGCGCCCGGGCTTCATCCAGCCCCACTTCGGCAGCCGCTTTCGCCAGCACCTCGTGTGAAGCCGGGCTCTGGCCGTCGGTGAAGTAGCGCTTGAAGAGCAGTTCCTTCAGCGCCTTTTGCTTGTCCACACCTTCCAGTTCGGCCCAGTGCAGCAGGCGGTGCGCATCAAAAGTGTTGTAGATGCGGCTGCGCCCGCCGCCGGGCTCGTCGGCCATGCTGAACTTGAAGCCGACCTGCGCGCCGCGCGCGCGGATGTTCTCACGGTTGGCCTGGGCCTGCGCGGGCGTGATGCCGTATTTCTCGGTGATGTGCTCGGTGATTTCCTGGCCTTCGGGCGACATCTTCGGGTTGAGCTCAAAGGGCTGAAAGTGCAGTTCGGCCTGGATGTCGCCGTGCACGCGCTCCAGCGCCTGGTCCAGCGACTTCAGGCCAATCACGCACCAGGGGCAGGAAACGTCGGACACGAAATCGATTTTGAGTTGGGTGGTCATGGGGGGGCCTTGAGGGTTGCTGTTCTGGCAGACCGATTTTGGCCCGCAGCAAACCAGCTTGCGGTTCCCCCGGGGATATTCAAGTACCCGGCGCGAGGTTAATCAGCGGGAGCCACCCCTGCCTGGGGCCGTCTGTGGCAGCCCTTTTCAAGAAACTGTCACACAAGCTTCCTAAGATTCCCGCAGCGCAGCCCGACTTGCCCCGCCGGAGTGCGCGGCCAGGGCTGCGGCTTCGCGATCACCCACCTGAAACACTGGAAACCATAACAATGTCCGACCTGGCCACCCCTTCCCTTCCCTCCCGCCGCACGGCCCTGAAATTCCTGGCGACTGCGCCCATGCTGCCGCTGGGGGCCCTGGCCTCCAGCACCCTGCTGTCGGGCTGCGCCACCGGCAGCGGCCCCGCCGCTGCGGGCAATTACTTGTCTTCCAGCTTCACCTCCATGGCCGCCCCAACGCTTGCCAACGCGGCCGCCATGGCCACCACCACCGTGGGCTCCAGCCTCCAGGTGCGCCTCAAAGACAACAGCACGCAGAGCTACAAGCTCGCCTACCAGCCCTTCTTCGTGACCGGCGACATGGTGCCGGACGGCAAGGGCGGCACCATCCTCGCCGGCGGCTATGTGGACATCAGCAACCGGCCCATCATTGACCGCTCGGTGCCCGGCAAGGAACGCCAGATATTCTCGGACGGACCTGACGGCACCTCGCTGCTCGGCCTGCCCAATGCCAACGTACCCGGAGTCAAAGGCAAAGCAGTTTTTGCCGTAGTTCAGTTTGAATACACCACGCGAGACCTGGCTGGCGCCGACGCTTACGGCAACCTGCCCTCACCCATCGCCGTGCTGACGCTGGACCAGGACCAGGCCACCGGCAAGCTCAGCCTCGTGAAATACCACAACGTGGACATGTCCAAAGCGCATGGCCTGTGGATCACCTGTGGCGCCAGCCTCTCGCCCTGGAACACCCACTTGTCCAGCGAAGAGTACGAGCCCGATGCCCCCTTCGCCGCGGAAAGCGCGCAATTCAAGAAGTTCAGCAAGAACGTCTATGGCGACGAAACCAAAGCGAACCCTTATCACTACGGCCACCTGCCGGAAGTCACCGTGCATCCCGACGGCACCGGCACGGTCAAGAAACACTACAACATGGGCCGCATCTCGCATGAGCTGGTGCAGGTCATGCCGGACAACCGCACCGTGCTGATGGGCGACGACGCCACCAACAGCGGCCTCTTCGTCTTTGTGGCGGACCGTGAAAAAGACCTGTCTTCCGGCACGCTGTATGTGGGCAAGCTGGGCACCGGCTTCTCGGTCAACCCTGCCGACCAGGGCGCGAAGATCTCCTGGATCAAGCTGGGCCACGCCACCAGCGCCGAGATCGAAAAGATGGCCGACACGCTCAAGCCCGCCGACATCATGGCGGTATCGAAAACAGACCCCGGTGATGCGAGCTTCACCAAGGTGTTTTATGGCGGCAACGCCAACTGGATCAAGATCAAGCCCGGCATGGAAAAAGCCGCAGCCTTCCTGGAAACCCACCGCTATGCCTACCTTATGGGCGGGAGCATGGGATTTTCCAAAATGGAAGGCACCACCGTCAACATCAAGGACAAGGTCGCCTACTCGGCGCTGCAGAATATCCAGGACTCCATGGTCAAGACCGGCAAGGGCTGGAACGCGGCCAGCGGCATCGCGCTCGACAAGGCCCTGATCGCCGGCGGCGTGATGGCGCACAAGCTGGACGGCGGCCAGAAAGACCTGGGTGGCAACGCCATCGACAGCGAATGGATGCCGGTGCACACCAGGGCCCTGCTGGTCGGCGAAGACATTGCCGCCGACGCGCTGGGCAACAAGGCCGACCCCAACCAGATCGCCAACCCCGACAACCTGAAGTTCTCGGAAAAAATGCGCACCCTCTTCATTGGTGAGGACAGCGGCTCGCACATCAACAACTTCATCTGGGCCTACAACGTCGACACCCGACAGCTGTCGCGCCTGATGTCCATGCCCGCGGGCGCCGAAGCCACCGGCCTGCATGTGGTGGACGACCTCAACGGCTGGACCTACATCATGAGCAACTTCCAGCATGCGGGAGACTGGAACTCGCTGCATGGCAAGGTGCAAGCCACGCTGGATCCGCTGGTGCGCGCGAACTACAAGGACCGCTTCGGCGCGGCTGTCGGCTACCTCACCGCGGACCCCAGCAGCATCAAGCTGGGCTGATTGGCGACGTAACCATAAACATGTTCGCCTGCACCGCCTTCGGTGCCTCAGGCGGAAAGCGGGCTCATGGCCTGCTTTCCGCTTTTTTTATGGCACCGGATTAAATGCCGCGATGGATTGTGCGGTGTGCGCCCCTACCCGCTCGTCCCTAGAATGTTCAAAATAACGATGGCCGGCCTGACGTGACCTGCTGCGCTGGAAGATACGCATCAAAACGCCCTCTAACCCATACAGGACGAGCGCAAGCAGCTATCAAAAACAGAGCATCTACAGCGACAACATTGAGACAACCCCGAGACAAATCCATGCGATACGCCCAGACCGATCTGATCAACTACGCCCAAACCCTGCTGACCACCGCCGGGCTGGAGCACGACAAAGCCGCTGCCGTGGCCGACATCCTGGTCCAGGGCGACCTGATGGGCCACAACACCCACGGGCTCGCCCTGCTGCCGGGCTACCTGGCTGAGCTGGAATCTGGCGCGATGGAAAAACTCGGCACCCCAACGGTGCTGGCCGACCATCCGGCCGCCGTGACCTGGGACGGCCGCCGCTTGCCCGGCCCCTGGCTGGTTCTGCAAGCGATGGCATTGGCCACTGAGCGTGCCGCAGCCCAGGGCACCTGCACCGTGGTGATTCGCCGCAGCCACCACATCGCCTGCCTGGCCGCCTATCTCAAGCGCGCCACCGATCAGGGCCTGATGATGTTGCTGACCTGCTCGGACCCGAACACGGCCAGCGTTGCCCCCTTTGGCGGGCTGGACCCGGTGTTCACACCCAACCCGGTTTCTGCCGGCATTCCCACCAACGGCGTTCCGGTGCTGATGGATGTGTCCACCTCGGCCACGACGAACGGCATGACCAACCGGCTGCACAAGGAAGGCCAGCGGCTGCCTGCTGCCTGGGTGATGGACGGCCACGGCGTGGCCAGCGACAACCCTTCGGTGCTGTTCGACGAACCCAAGGGCACCATCCTGCCGCTGGGTGGCATGGACTCGGGCCACAAGGGTTATGGCCTCACCTTGCTGGTAGAGGCATTAACCGGAGGCCTCGCAGGCCACGGCCGCGCCG
The DNA here is from genome assembly GCF_056403055.1 of Polaromonas sp. P3_A5. Taxonomy (NCBI): domain Bacteria; kingdom Pseudomonadati; phylum Pseudomonadota; class Betaproteobacteria; order Burkholderiales; family Comamonadaceae; genus Polaromonas; species Polaromonas sp. P3_A5. The sequence continues at coordinate 1,972,157 of NZ_JBFUGF010000001.1, read as the reverse complement.
ATCCGAAAGAGGGATGGGGCGCGACGGTGTTCCTGCAGGTGATTGACCCGCGCACTTTTGCCGGCCTGGATGCCTTCATACGCCAGACTGGCCATGTCGCCGATGCCTGCCGCGCATCACGACCCGCGCGAGCAGGGTCTGCCGTGCGCACCCCGGGGGAAAAAGGCATTGCGCTGGCAGCCAGGCAAATGGAATCGGGCGTGGAGCTCTACCCCTCCATCCTGCCCGCACTGTCAAGCTGGGCCATCAAGCTTGGGGTGACAGAGCCGTCTGCCGCCCACTGAAGCGCAGCCTTTCCAGGGGAAAACCGATCCAGCCAGCCGTTGCCGCTGACGGGTTTTCTGCTTGCAGCGCCTGCTGCTCAGCCTTTGGTATTACAGAAACCATCAAAAATTTAAAGCGACCCCCGCACACCCGGGGTTTGTCCCTAGGCGGGGAATTTTTCAGGTCCACATAATTAGTGCGTCGTTCAAACTAATTCTGAAGTGCTGCGTTTGCAGCGGAACGATTACCGGGATTCAGCTGGGTTTTCAAAACTACACGCCCGACTGGGCAGAACTATCGGAGACATTCATGAAACTAAAAAATTCCCTCACCGCAATGGCACTCAGCCTGGCCGCTGCCGGCGCATTTGCGCAGGTCACTGTCGGCGTCAGCTGGTCCAACTTCCAGGAGGAACGCTGGAAAACCGATGAGGCAGCCATCAAGACGCAGCTTGAAAAGCTGGGCGCCAAGTACATCAGCGCAGACGCCGCGGGCTCCCCCGAAAAACAACTGGCGGACATTGACGGCCTGATGGCCAAGGGCGCCAAGGTCCTGATCGTGCTGGCCATGGACAAGGACGCCATCCTGCCCGCCGTGAACAAGGCCACCAAACAAAAAGTGCCGGTTATTGCCTACGACCGCCTGATCGAGGCACCCGGCGTGTTCTACATCACCTTCGACAACAAGGAAGTCGGCCGCATGCAGGCCCGTGCGGTGTTCCAGGCCAAGCCCAAGGGCAACTACGTGATGATCAAGGGCTCTCCCACCGATCCGAATGCCAACTTCCTGCGCGAAGGCCAGCAGGAAATCATTGACGCCGCCGTCAAGAAAGGCGACATCAAGATCGTGGGCGAGGAATACACCGAGGGCTGGAAGCCTGAAGTCGCGCAGAAAAACATGGAACAGATCCTGACCAAGAACGGCGGCAAGGTCGATGCTGTGGTGGCCTCCAATGACGGCACCGCTGGCGGTGTCGTGGCGGCGCTGAGTTCCAAAGGCCTCAAGGGCGTACCGGTGTCCGGCCAGGACGGTGACTTTGCCGCCCTGAACCGCGTGGCCATGGGCACCCAGACCGTGTCGGTGTGGAAAGATGCGCGCGACCTCGGTAAACAGGCGGCCAGCGCAGCTGTCAATCTGGGTGCCGGCAAAAAAGTCGACGGCGCGACCTCCTGGAATGGTGGCGAGAAAAAGATCGCCCTGCAGGCCCAGTTCCTCAAGCCCGTGCCTATTACCCGCGACAACCTCGATGTGGTGGTGAAAGCCGGCTGGATCAAGAAAGACGAACTCTGCAAGGGTGTCACGGGCAACGTCGCGGCCTGCAAGTAATACAGGCTTTAATACAGGCGTTCAACCACCTGCTCCCCGTTCTGCGCAAGCAGGCAAGGCAACCGGCCTGTAGGTTGCCTTGGGGAGTGCTGCATCCTCAAAACCATGCAATTTCCCGTTCGATTCCTGCGCAACGCTGCTGTCGACTGGCGGCTGGTGTTCATGGGGGGCGTGCTCGCCGTCCTGGCGGGCGTATTCCAGGTCCTGTCGGGCGGCATTTTCCTGTCGCCTGAGAACCTCTACAACATTGCCCAGCAAACAGCGGTGGTGGGCATCGTGTCCACTGTCATGGTGCTGATCATTGTGGCCCGGCATATTGACCTGTCGGTCGGTTCGGTGATCGGTTTTGTCGGCGTGCTCATCGCCTATCTTCAATACACCCTGGGATGGTCCTGGCCGGCGGCCTCACTCGCCGGGCTGGCTGCGGCGCTGGTGGTGTCGGTATACCAGGGATGGCTGACCGCCATGCTCGGCGTCCCGTCTTTTGTGGTCACGCTGGGAGGGCTGATGTCCTTGCGCGGCGCGGCTTTTCTGGTGGCCGACGGCAAGACCCAGCCCGTCAGCGACGAGACTTTTCTGCAACTCGGTGGCGGCTATGACGGTGGCATCGGCGTGACCGCCACCTGGGTCCTGACCGTCTGTGTGAGCCTGGTTCTGGTGATTCGCATGCTGTTGCGCCGCCGTGCCTCTACGCGCCATGAGATGCCCAACCAGCCCGTGTGGGTGGATGTACTGCTGGTGGCGGCACCGGTGGCCCTGCTGGCCGCGTTCGCTGCCACCATGAACAGCTATCTGGTCACCAACAAGGACGCTCCCCAGGGCATCCCGATCCCGGTGCTCATCTGGGCGGCCGTGGCGGTGGTGATGTCCTTCATCTCCCAGCGCACCCGTTTTGGCCGCTATGTTTACGCCATGGGCGGCAACCCCGACGCTGCTGTACTGGTCGGCATACCGGTCAAGCGGGTGACGCTCATGTTGTTTGCCCTGCTCGCCGTGCTCATCACCATCGCGGCGATCGTGTCGGTGGCCCGCCTGAACGCAGGCACCAACTCGCTGGGCACCGGCATGGAGTTGTTCGTGATTGCCGCCGCGGTGATCGGCGGTACTGCACTGGCCGGAGGCAGTGGCACCATCATCGGCTCGGTGTTAGGCGCCCTCATCATGCAGTCGCTGGACAGCGGCATGCTGCTGCTGGACGTCTCCATCGGAAAACGCATGATCATCATCGGGCAGGTGCTGATTGTGGCGGTGGTATTTGACGTGCTCTACCGCAAGTGGGCGCAGGAAAACTAGGATGAAACACCCCCGAAGCGCCTTCGGCGCCCGGCACCTCCGCCAGAGGCGGAGGCCCTTCGAAGCCGTCCAAGCCTGCGCAGGCAGGCTTGGAGCCGCGGCTCTCAGCCCCTCAAGGGGGGCGAGACCCGCGGCTCCAGACCGACCTGCGTCGGTCTGGACGGGTCGAGCGGTGGCTGCCTCCGGCAGCCACGCGGCCTGCAAGGCACACCAGCGGCCCGGCGAAGCCGGTTCCGCGGTGTCCCTGGCCTTTGCCGTGCGGTTTCATGTGTCGCGGGTGGCGCGCAGCGCAATGGATCACTGAAATGCAAATCACTACCGAACCCCTGGTCGAATTCAAGGACATCCGCAAGGCCTTTGGCGGCGTTCATGCCGTGGACGGCGTGAACCTGAACCTGTACCCAGGCGAAGTTGTCGCCGTCTTGGGCCACAACGGCGCGGGCAAATCAACCCTCATGAAAATGCTGGCCGGCGCTTTCCCTATCGATTCGGGCGAGATCCATGTGATGGGGCAGAAAGTGAATCTCCGGACCCCGGCCGATGCACAGCACCAGGGCATCGAGACCATCTACCAGACGCTGGCGCTCGCCGACAACCTGGACGCCGTGGCCAACCTTTTTCTGGGCCGTGAAAAAATGACGACCTGGAATACGCTGGACGACTACTTCATGGAGGCGCAGGCACGCAAGGTATTTGGGCGCCTGAATAAAAACTTCACCAACATCCACACCCCGGTGCGGCGCCTCTCGGGCGGGCAGCGCCAGGTGGTGGCCATCTCGCGCGCCATCTACTTCAATGCCCGCATCCTGATCATGGACGAACCCTGCGCCGCCTTGGGCCCGGAGGAGTCCGCCATGGTGGCCAACCTGGTTCTGCAGCTCAAGGCCGAAGGCGTGGGCATTTTCCTGATCACGCATGACATGCAGGATGTTTTTTCGCTCAGCGACCGCCTGTCGGTGATGAAAAACGGCCGCCTGATCGGCACCTACCGCACGGCCGACCTGAACGAAGACCAGATTCTCGGCATGATCATCGCCGGCAAGCAGCCGGAAGGGAAAACACAGGCGCCGCACCGCATTGCCTGAACCATGCCATCGGCCATGAAAACCACAGGTGACCAGCAACTCGTCAAACGCATCAACCGCAGTGTGCTGATGCGCTTGCTGCGCAACCAGCCTGGGCGCTCGCGCGCGCAGCTGGCCAACCATAGCGGGTTGACCAAGTCGACAGTCAGCCTGCTGGTGCGAGAACTCATTGATGAAGGCTGGCTCAGTGAAATCAGCATGGCCGCCGCCAACGGTGTGGGGCGGCCCTCCACGCCCCTGCAAATCGACTGCCGGTCGCGCGGCCTGATTGGTGTGGAAGTGGCAGTCGACACCTTGCGTGTGGTGAGCGTGTCCCTGTTGGGGCAAGTGCTGTGGTCAACGCAAGAACCTTTGCGCGGCACACGGCCGCAAGACGTCTGCAGCCAGATTGCCGATCTGACAGTGCTGGCCCAGGCGCAGCTGGTATTGCGCGGCGCGCAACTTTCAGGTGTGGGCATCGGCCTGCCCGGCGCATTTGACGAAACCACCGGTGTGGTCCGATTTGCCCCCAACCTTGGTTGGCGCAACGTGGACTTCTTGCCGCAGATCACCCAGGCACTGATTCATGCAGGCCTGCCCCCGGTACCGGTACACGTGCAAAACGAAGCCGACACGGCCGCGCTGAGCGAATACGAATTCTCGGAGAACGACGGCAAGGACTCGCTGATTTTTGTGACCTGCGATGTCGGCGTGGGCGCGGGCATCGTGCTCAACGACCGGCTGTTCACCGGCATGCGGGGCATGGCCGGCGAGATCGGCCACAGCATTCTGGAGCTCGACGGACCCGCGTGCTCCTGCGGACGGCGTGGGTGCGCGGAGGCCTTCATCGGTTCGGGTGCTCTGGGCCAGCTGGCGGACACTCGCCGGTCAGGACACTACCTGGGTGTGCTGCTGCAGAACCTGTGGACCACCTTCGATCCCAGCGTGCTGGTGGTGGGCGGCGCATCCTGTCAGCATTTTCCGGAATTGGTGGAGGTTGCCAGGGAAACGCTGCAAAACTACGCCACCCATGCCGGCGTAACAGCTCCCATGGTGCGCGTGGCGCGTTACGGTCTGCTGGCTTCAGCGGTAGGTGCTGCCGCCCTGGTGCTGCACCAATATCTGCGTCCCATGCATCCCCGCGGCCGCCTCGTGAGCAATGGCCTCCCGGAGGGCTTCAAGCCCCGGGTGACGGAATTGGCCGCAGCCTCCTGAAACCATTCGTAGGCCCTCGCTGACACCCATCAGCGCATCTACCCGATAAAGCGCCGGCACCAAGGCACGCATAGTGGTGCCACAACATTTCGTGGAGAAGAAAATGTCTTTTGCGCTTTACATGATCGGTTTCGTGATTTTCCTGGCCGGTGTCATCTGGGGTGCCGTGGTGGCCGGCGTGCCGCATCTGTACATCGGCATAGGTGCGCTGATCTTCCTGGGGATAGGAATCTTCAGCGCCGTGAGCCGCACGCGCAGCAAAGACCCGTCTTAAGCGGCACGCGCCGGCAATCTCACACCAATCTCCCACTATTCCTGCGGCGCTTCCTGCGCCATCAAGGCCTGCTGCAACTGCGCCAGCACGGTGCTCGCGGCGCGTAGCTGGGCCTCATTCATCCCATCAGCCAACGCATTGGCCCATACTTTTTGCCCTGCCTGTATGGTTTGCAAGGCCTTGCGACCTTTGGCAGTGAGCCGCAGCAGCTTGGCGCGTGCATGAGCCGGATTGCTTTCATAGACGCTGAGCCCCTCTTCCACCAGTAAATCCGCCACCCGCTGCACGCTTTGCCGCGTCAGGTTCATGGCGCGTGCGATCTGTGCCACCGACAGCGGCGCGTCTTCCACAGCAGCCAGCACCTGCCAGCGCGCCGAAGTCTGCCCGGCCGGCGCCGCCAGCGCATCGCCGGCCGCCGTCAACAAGCCGTTGAGCTGCATCACCTGCACCACCAACCAACTCAGGGAATTGGCGGCCGGCGTGCGCTTGACCTCTTCGTTGGCAATTTCTAATTTGACAGCATGCTGTCGTTTAACTATACTTTCAGACATGACAACATTCTGTCATATCCGGATTTTCCCAACAACCTGCAACCATCAAGGAGTTCGCCCCATGCAAAAGACCTATACCGGAAGCTGCCACTGCGGCGCCGTCCGTTTTGAAGCCGACATCGACCTCAGCAAAGGCACAGGCCGCTGCAATTGCTCCATCTGCACCAAAACCCGCAACTGGGGCGCCATCATCAAACCCGACGCATTTCGGCTGCTGGCCGGCGAGAACGAACTGAACGACTACCAGTTCGGCACCAAAAGCGGCCACCACTTGTTTTGCAGGCACTGCGGCGTGCGGCCTTTCGGTCGGGGTTACGTGGAGCAGATAGGCGGCGACTATGTATCCATCAACATCGCCGCGCTGGACAACGCCGAACCGGCTGAACTGATCAGCGCGCCGGTCAACTACGCGGACGGGCGCAACAACGCCTGGTGGAACACCCCTGCCGAGACACGGCACCTCTGATTCATCGCGGGCATCCACCTCCCCTGAACGATGTCGGTCAGGAATTGAGGAAGGTCAGGTCCGGCCTCAGCCCACTACAACGCAACGCGGCTTTCCGTTCGTCTATTTATGCAAAGCGACTGCTTGGCGAAATGCATATACTTCAACGGCCCCTCCCCGCCAGCCCTGCGTTCCCGCCTTCCCGAGGAAAGCCATCATGAGCATCGAAGCCTTTATCTACGACGCCATCCGCACGCCGCGCGGCAAAGGCAAAAAAGACGGCAGCCTGCATGAGGTCAAGCCCGTCAACCTGCTGGCCGGCGTGCTGACCGACCTGCAACGGCGCAGCGGCTTCGACACTGCGGCCATCGACGACGTAGTGATGGGCGTGGTTTCACCGGTGGGTGAACAGGGTGCGGTGATTGCCAAGGTGGCCGCGCTCAAGGCAGGCTGGGATTTCCGCGCCTCGGGCGTGCAAGTCAACCGCTTTTGCGCCTCGGGCCTGGAAGCCGTGAACATGGCCGCGCAAAAAGTGCGCTCCGGCTGGGAAGACCTGGTGGTGGCCGGTGGCGTCGAGAGCATGAGCCGTGTACCGATTGGCGCCGACGGCGGCGCCTGGGCGCAAGACCCGGAAACCAACAGCGCCACCCTGTTTGTGCCGCAAGGTATAGGCGCCGACCTGATCGCCACGATGGAAGGTTTCAGCCGCGCCGACGTGGACGCCTTTGCGCTCGAAAGCCAGCAGCGCGCTGCCCAAGCCCGCGCCGCCGGCCACTTCGCCAACTCCGTTGTACCAGTCATGGATTTTCTCGGCCAGACGATTCTGGCCGAAGACGAATTCATCAAACCCCACACCACGCTGGAAGGACTGGCTTCACTCAAACCGGCTTTCGAGCAGCTGGGCAGCATGGGCTTTGATGCGGTGGCGCTGCAGCGCTATCCGCAGGTCGAGCGCATCCACCACGTGCACCACGCCGGAAATTCGTCGGGCATTGTGGACGGCGCGGCCGCCGTGCTGGTGGGCTCGGAGGCCGCCGGAAAAATCCACGGCCTCAAGCCGCGTGCCCGCATCGTGGCCGCCGCCCTGAGCGGCGCCGACCCCACCATCATGCTGACCGGCCCCATGCCCGCCACGCGCAAGGCACTCGCCAGGGCCGGCATGACGGTGGAGCAGATCGACCTGTTCGAAGTCAACGAGGCCTTTGCCGCCGTGGTGATGCGCTTCATGAAAGAGATGAAGGTGCCGCACGACAAGGTCAACGTGAACGGCGGCGCCATTGCCATGGGCCACCCGCTGGGCGCCACCGGCGCGATGATCCTCGGCACACTGGTCGACGAGCTGCACAGGCGCAAGTTGCGCTACGGCCTGGCCACGCTGTGCGTGGGCGGTGGCATGGGCATCGCAACGATTGTTGAAAGAGTCTGAATGCCATGAAGACCATCCAGTACCAAATCGAGGGCGGCATTGCCACCATCACGTTTGACGAACCAGACTCCCCCGTCAACACCATGTGCCTGCAGTGGCAGGACGATCTCACTGAAGTCACCGCGCAGGTGGTGAAAGACAAAGACGCCCTCAAAGGCATCATCCTCGCCTCCGCCAAAAGCACTTTTTTTGCCGGCGCTGACTTGAAGGCCGTGATGCGCCTCACACCGGCCGACGCGCCCAAGGCCTACGCAGAGATCGAACGCGTCAAGAAAAACTTCCGTACCCTCGAAACGCTGGGCATCCCCGTGGCTAGTTGCCTTAACGGGACGGCATTGGGCGGAGGCTGGGAAGTCGCATTGGTCGCCCACTACCGCGTGGCGGTGGACGACCGCAAAACACAGTTTGGCCTGCCCGAGGTCACGCTGGGCCTGCTGCCGGGCGCCAGCGGCGTGAGCAAGATGACGCGCCACCTTGGCTTGATGGGCGCGCAACCCTATCTGGTCGAAGGTAAAACCTTTAACCCGCGTGAGGCGCTTGAGCTGGGACTGGTGCACGAGCTGGTGGCCGATGCCGATGAGCTGCGCGGCAAAGCACTTGCCTGGATAGCCACCAACCCCACGGCCCAGCACCCCTGGGAAGCCCGGGACTACAAAATCCCGGGCGGCACGCCGGCCAACCCGAAGATCGCCGCGGCGCTCAGCGCCGCGCCCGCCATGCTCAAAAAGCAGACGCGCGGCCTCTACCCCGCGCCTGAAGCCATCCTGGCCTGCATGGTGGAAGGCACACAGGTGGACCTGGAAACCGCCTTTCGCATCGAAAGCCGCTACCTCGCCAAACTCATGACGGGCACCAATGCCAAGGCCATGATCAACACCTTTTTCTTCGACATGAACGCTATCAAGAGCGGGCAGTCGCGGCCCAAAGGCGTAGGGCGTTTCAGGCCTGCCAAGGTCGGCCTGCTGGGCGCCGGCATGATGGGTGCGGGCATCGCTTACGCACAGGCCAGCAAAGGCATTGCCACCGTGCTCAAGGACGTGAGCCAGGACAAGGCCGAAGCCGGCAAGGCTTACAGCAGCAAGATCACCGCGCCGCGTGTGGAGAAAGGCCGTATGACGGCCGCCGAGCAAAGCGCCCTGCTCTCACGCATCACCGCGACCGACCAGGTGACGGAACTGGCCGGCTGCGACCTCATCATCGAGGCCGTCTTCGAGCGGCGCGACCTCAAGGCCAAAGTGACGCAGGAGGCCGAGCCTTTGCTGGCGTCCGGCGGTTTCTTCGCATCCAATACCTCGACCCTGCCCATCAGCAGCCTGGCCACGGCAAGCGACAGGCCCGAAAAATTCATCGGTATCCACTTCTTCAGCCCGGTCGACAAGATGAAGCTGGTCGAGATCATTCGCGGCCGGCAGACCGACGATGAAACCGTGGCCAGCGCTTTTGACTATGTGCAGGCCCTGGGCAAGATCCCCATCGTGGTAAACGACGCGCGCGGTTTTTACACCAGCCGCACCTTCGGCACCTTTGTGATGGAAGGCGCGGCCATGCTGGGCGAAGGCATTCCCGCCGCCGCGATTGAAAACGCCGGCATTCAGGCAGGCATGCCCGTTGGCCCGTTGGCCGTGCTCGACGAAACCGCATTGTCATTAAGCGTGCATGTGCTGGACCAGACACGCACCGACCTCACCGCAGAAGGCAAGACCTACACCGCCACGCCCGGTGAACTGCTGGTCGAACGCATGGTAAAAGAGTTGAAGCGCCCCGGCCGCGCGGCCGGCGGCGGCTTTTACGACTACCCCACCGGGCCCGGCGCGAAAAAGCACCTGTGGCCCGAACTCAAGCCCCTGTTTGAAAAACCCGGCGCCGCCTGGGACATCAACGAACTCAAAGACCGGCTGCTTTACCGCCAGGCGGTGGAAACCGCCCGCTGCCTCAGCGAAGGCGTGCTGACCACCGTGCACGACGCCAACATCGGCTCCATCTTCGGCATAGGCTTTCCGGCCTGGACCGGCGGCGCGATGCAGTTTATCTACGGCATGGGGATTGACGCCTTTGTCTCTCGCTGCGGCGAACTGGCCAAAAAATTCGGGCCCGGCTTTACGCTCACGGGTGCGGTCAAAGATGCGATCCGCCAGCATCAGCCGGTTTACTGAGCTGCTTCGTTTAACTCACCCATCCTCCCATTCATCTCATCGATCCATATCCAAATATCCACTTCATGCCAAGACTCCAAAACAAGATCAGCATCATCACCGGCGCCGCCCAGGGCATAGGCCTCGCCACTGCACTCAAGTTTGCCCAGGAAGGCGCCACCGTCATCGTCTGCGACGTGAAACAAGCCGGGGTGGATGATGCCGTCAAGCGGTGCCAGGCCCTGGGCGCGCAGGCCGTCGGTTATGTGATGGATGTGACCCAGCGCGCCATGGTGGATGCGGTGGTCGGCAAGGTCAAAGACCAGTTCGGCCGCGTCGACGTGCTGGTCAACAACGCCGGCATCACCCAGGACGCACGCCTGCAGAAAATGACGCTCGAACAGTTCGACAAGGTAATCGACGTGAACCTGCGCGGCGTCTTTCACTGCGCACAAGCCGTGGCCGACACCATGACAACGCAAGGCAGCGGCGTGATCCTCAATGCGAGTTCAGTCGTCGGCATCTACGGCAACTTCGGCCAGACGAATTACGCCGCCAGCAAGTTCGGTGTAATCGGTTTCACCAAAACCTGGAGCCGCGAGCTGGGCCCCAAGGGCGTGCGCGTGAATGCCGTGGCCCCCGGTTTTATTTCAACGCCCATCCTCAGCACTATCCCCGACAAGGTACTGAAGGAGATGGAGGCCCATGTGCCGCTCAGGCGCCTCGGACGGCCCGAGGAGATTGCCAATGTCTATGCCTTCCTCGCGAGCGATGAGGCGAGTTATATCAATGGGGCAGTGATTGAGGTTTCTGGTGGGATGTCGGTTTAGGGTGGTATCGGGTGGTATCGCGAAAATGACTTCCTGCTGTCGGGAACCATGCTTGACCGAACAATCAGGCCCTGCGCTCACGGATAGCTTTTGATTTTCTAAGCTCGCTCATCAACTCTTCAACAAAAGTGGTAGCTCGTGCTTCCGGGTTCTCATCACCAAGAAACCATTTCGCGTGGTTGCTCACTGAAGTAGTGGCCCAGACAGTTTGATTGGTCTTTAGATCGACTAAAGACCATCGGATACTAAAACTTGCTCCGGTATTAGATTGCATGACCGAGGCAGGAAACACAATCAAACGATGCGAAGCGCCAAAAAGTCTTTCTTCGTCCTGTGTGGCCTTGATTACCTCTTCAACTGGAACACGTGTACTGGTGTTGGAAGGGTTTGGGCCTTTTTCTTCCAGGGAGAACTGGGTGGCAAATGGGGAATCGTTAAACCAAAGTTGCTTGGACGAGATATTTTCCTTGCTCAATGAATCATTTAGCTGACGCTTTACTTCTGCCAGGAATTTCCTTCCCAGAGCTCCTTCACGCAAGTCAAGAAATGAGTAGACGTAAACCGAACTTACACGATTCTCTCCCGCGAATTCAGGCGCGTTCGAGCGAAAAGATGTAGTCGCGCAAGCTGAAAGAAGAGCAATGGCGAGAAGTAGCAATACTTTTTTCAAGGGATCCTCTGGAATGATTGATGACTCAACATGGTGACGGCCGTTCCGTGCTCTCGGGGGGCCGACCTTGAAGCAAACAAGACGCGCCCATGCTTGCTGGCGATTCTATGCGTGCAACTTGCGAGCTGTATTCTTCAAAATAGGCTGGTGCGGGCAAATAGCCAATCCTGTTGCCTATTCACGGCTTCCACGATTCAACATGCCACTCATGACAATCTGCAATATCGATATAGCTTTTTAGTTCTTTGGGAGATGCAGGAGAATCCCCAAAATGCATCCACAGATGGTCACAAATCCGAACTCGGTAGTTGACGACCTCATCGATCGCATCACTGCGATCGTGCTGCGGACCTATGAGGTTGATCAGCTCTTGCCACACGAAAGCACCGAGCGCCTCTCGCTTGCCGCGCATGAACTCGTGAGCGCCATTTCGACGGACACAGGGCAAATCGACTTCTCCTGTGAGCTGACCCTTGCCGCTCACGAAAGGAAAAGCGCGTTCCTGGTGAGGGTGCAGGGCCAGGCCGCCTATGAAACCCCGATCTGGCGCATCAATGAGATCTATAACGTGGTTGTGGACCCGCTTGACCGCGGGGAGTCCTTATTTACCGACCTGCAGTAGATTCACCCGATGGTGACGGCGGAAGGTTTCATCTGCCGCAGCCAAGCGCCAGGCGACAAACCCACACTGCCCTTGAAGCGCCGGCTGAAATGGCTCTGGTCGGCAAAACCGCAGGCGGCGGCCACCTCGGCCAGGCCCTGCCCGGCCAGCATGGCTGACTGGGCGCGTTCGATGCGAACGGCGTTGAGGTAGATATGCGGTGGTACGCCAAACTGCCGGGCGAAGGCGCGGGTCAGATGAACACGCGACAAGCCGGCCTCGCCTGCGAGGGCGTCGACGGTGATGTCCTGGTCGAAGTGGCTGCGCAGGTAGTCGCGAATGCGGGCCATGCGTGCAACGCCAGCCGGCTTCACATCATCGCCTGAGCGCCGCTCTCCATAGCGCTGCAGCAAGCGCACCAGCACATTGCGCGTGAGCTCTTCAGCGCGCAGCGACTCCTGCGCCTGACCGCCTGCGCCTATGGCTCGCGTCAGTGCGCGGCCCATGGCGGCGTCGCGCACCACAGGTTGACGGAAGTAGGCCGCCATCTCGAGGCCGGCGTCCTTGTCACGGCAGTCGTTCACCACTTGTGGCGACACATACAGCATGCTGTAGCCAAAACCCTCCTGCGTGCCGCGCTGGCCGTCGTGCGGCTCGTCGGGATTAAAAAGAATCACATCGCCGCGCAGGCTGGCGTGCAGCGTGCCGCCGCAGTGGAAGGTCTGCACACCGGAGGCGGTGACGCCGATGGAATAGGTTTCGTGGCTGTGGCGCTCGAAGGTGTGTTCGGTGAAATGCGCGTTCATCTGCGTCACGCCGGCGAGTGCGCCGGGACGAAAGCGGGCCCAGTCTTTGGGCGTGGTTGCCTGGGCGTCGTGCATGAAACAATCGTAAAGGAAACAATCGTACAAGACGCGGCAGCCCTGGACAAGGAAACTCCCTCCTCAATCGCATTCAACCGCCATGAAAGAGGAGTTCACATGAAAGAAGCCGTAGACCTGCAAGCCAAGCTCGCCACCTTTGAAGGCCACTGGCAGCCGCGCACCGTGAGCGAGTTCAACGGGCACGACGTGATGGTCGTCAAGGTGCAGGGGGAATTCAGCTGGCATTCGCACCCGGAGAGCGACGACTTCTTCCTGGTGCTCAAGGGCGAGTTGCACATCGACATTGACGGGCAACCCACCGTCACGCTCAAACCCGGCCAGTTGTATGTGGTGCCGCGCGACGTGCGTCATCGCCCGCGGGCATCACAAGAGGCGCACCTGCTGCTGATTGAGCCGACCGGTGCGCCCAACAGCGGCGATGCGGCGACAGCGGCCCCGCGCCGGGTGATCTGAGGCCGGCCGAAACCGGGAAATACGAGATACTTGACTTTGTCAACCAATTAATTGACGATATCCAGCATGGCCTCGTCAATCAATACCGCCGCCTCAAGCATTTCTTCCCCACCACAAGCTGGAGCACTCCCTGCGGCCGCCGCTACGGCCCACATCAAGGCCGTGCGAAGCTTTAACCGCTTCTACACCCAGCGCATCGGCGTGCTGGACCCTTACCTGGGCAGCGAGTTTTCGCTGACGGAGGTGCGGGTGTTGTATGAACTGGCCCATCGCGACCAGCCTACGGCCACGGAGCTGGGGCGCGACCTGGCGCTGGACGCGGGTTACCTGAGCCGCATCCTGCGCCGCTTCGAAAGCCAGGGCTGGCTGGCGCGCGTGCCTTCGCCAGCGGACGCGCGGCAAAGCCTGCTGAAGCTGACCGAGGCCGGCCACGCTGCATTTGCGCCGCTGCAGCAGCGCTCCCGCGACGAAGCCGCCGCCCTGCTGGCCGCGCTGGCGCCGGACCACCAGCAAAAGGTGGTGACGGCCATGACCACCATGCAACGGCTGCTGGCCAACGGCACTGCGCCTGCCGCGACACGTACAGTGTTGTTGCGCGACCCCGGGCCCGGCGACATCGGCTGGGTGGTGCAGCAACACGGTGAAATTTACGCGCGTGAATACGGCTGGAACAGCGAATTCGAGGCCTTGGTGGCCGATATTGCCGGCAAGTACCTCAAGAACCACCAGCCGGAGTGGGAGAAGTGCTGGGTAGCCGAAGTCGACGGTGAGCGGGCGGGCGCGGTGTTTGTGGCGCGTAAATCAGCCACCGTGGCCCAGCTGCGCATGTTGATCCTCACGCCGCAGGCGCGCGGACTGGGCCTGGGCGGGCGCCTGGCCGACGAGTGCATCACATTTGCGCGCAGCAAGAGCTACAAAAAAATGGTGCTCTGGACCAACAGCTGCCTGGACGCAGCGCGCGCCATTTACGCCAGGCGTGGTTTCAAGCTGACCAGGAGCGAGCCCTACCATGGCTTTGGGAAAGAAAACCTGGTGGGCGAAACCTGGGAGCTGCGGCTGTAGCCGCCATGCAGGGCATGTCGGGCGCTGGCTCAAAAATTTACGCCATTTTGGCCTCCAGCCCATATCCAACGAGCGCAAGCAGCTATCTTATTAATAGCAAACGGCGGCCCTTGGTCTCCTGTGTACGGGCTGTGGTGCATCAATGAAGCGGCGATAATTGGTGCATGAGCACCCCTCCCGCCGAAGACCACCCGAAACCCCGATCCCTCTCCGACCTTTTCATCTCATTCACCTTGCTGGCGCTTCAGGGCTTTGGCGGTGTACTGGCTGTCGTGCAACGCGAGCTGGTCGAAAAAAAGCGCTGGATGACGCGCGAGGAATTCATTGAAGACTGGGCCGTCGCGCAAATCATGCCCGGGCCCAATGTAGTCAACATCTCACTGATGATAGGTGGCCGCTACTTCGGCCTCAAGGGCGCCCTGGCCGCGCTGGCCGGCATGCTGACCGTGCCGCTGGTGCTCGTGCTGCTGCTGGCGGTGGTCTATGCCCAGTTTGCCGGGCATCCCGGCGTGGCTGGCGCGCTGCGCGGCATGGGCGCCGTGGCAGCCGGGCTGATCGGCGCGACCGGCCTGAAACTGTTCGGCGCGCTCAAGAAAAACGTGCTGGGCCTGCAGCTGTGCGCCGCGTTCGGTGTGGCATGTTTCGTGGCCATCGCCCTGCTGCGCTTTCCCCTGGCCTATGTGCTGCTGGGGCTGGGCGGCGTGGCCTGTGTGCTCGCTTACCGCAGGCTGGCACCATGACCGAATCGCTGCACCTCGTCTTCGGCGCGCGGGAGTGGTTTGACCTCTTCCTGCATTACCTCTCGCTGTCGCTGCTGTCGATAGGCGGGGCCATCACCACCGCTCCCGACATGCACCGTTTCCTGGTCGACAAACAGCACTGGTTGACCGACGCGCAGTTCAACGCGTCCATTGCCATTGCGCAATCAGCCCCCGGGCCGAATGTGCTGTTCATCGCTTTGCTGGGCTGGAATGTGGGGCTGAACGCAGGGGGCATGCTGACCGGGCTGCTGGGCGTTTTCCTGGCGATGCTGGGCATCCTGATTCCGAGCACCACCCTCACCTACCTGGCTGCGCAGTGGGGGCACCGCAACCGCGAGCTGCGCGCGGTGCGGGCTTTCAAGCAGGGCATGGGGCCCATCGTGGTGGCCTTGCTGATCGCGACAAGCTGGATATTGGCCACCGCCAACGGCAGTTCGCTGAAAGACTGGCCGGTGTGGTTGCTGGCGGCCACCACCGCCGTGATTGTCTGGCGCAGCAAGATCCATCTGCTGTGGCTGCTGGGCGCCGGCGCATTGCTGGGCTGGTATGGGCTGGTCTAGAGGCCCGTTCCGGGGCGGCTACTCTGGTTTGCCGCGCCGGTGAAAGTACACCATGCGCGCAGCCTGCCGCATGGGTTCGGTGTCCAGGGCCATATTGAAGATCCAGTCTGCCTGAAAGCGGTCAAACAGCCAGCGCAAGGTGCGCTTGGCGCGGAACTTCGGATAGTGCCGCACCAGCCCTTGCGCCGGATCGGCCGGGTCGCTGCCGTCGACCGCGCCCTCCTGCAAAAAGGCGGCTACCGCGCTGCCCACCGCATCGCCATGCTGCAGGGCCGTATGGATACCACCGGCCGTCACGGGCGACACCATGCCGGCAGCGTCACCGACCAGCATGACGCGTGCATCGGACACCCGCTTCAGCACCCCACCGCAGGGAATCATGCCGGCGCGCGTCGCCAGCGGACTTGCGTTGCCGACATCCACATGCGGCGCGATTTTTTCCATGAAAGCGCCCATCCATGCCTGTTTGGCAGGCACGGACGCGCCTGAAGGCGACATCCGCCTGGCCAGCCCGATCTGGTGAATGCCGGCACCCGCAACGGCCCAGCCGATGTAGCCGGGCGCGAGCTGACGGTCTATGAAGCAGTGCAGCAGGTTGGCATCCAGCCGGGCCTGGCCGTATTCATGCTCGATGCCAAAGAGAAACTGGGTATTGAGCGACAGGCCCAAAGCCTTGGCCACACGTGAATGGGGGCCGTCGGCGCCGACCAGGTAGCGAGCCTGCAGCACCATCGGCTCCTGCGAGGTGACCGACTTGACCGACACGGCCCAACCGCCGCTGTCTCGCGCAGCCTGCTCGAACAGCGTGCCGGCCAGCAAGGTGACACCGTCCGCCACGACGGACGCACACATCCAGTCCAGCAGGGCCGGCGTGTCGGTTGCCCAGAAGTAATACCCGGGCGCGTGCAGATCGACATGGCGAAGATTGGGCGAATAAAGCCTCACACCGTCCACCTGCCGCACCAGCGCCGCGGGCACTTGCCGCAACCACGGGATGGTGTCTATGGCATCTTTCACGATGATGCCGGTGGTGTGCAGCTTGTCGCCGGAAGAAGTCTTCTTTTCGACAATGGCGACCTGCAGGCCCGCCCTGGCCGCGGCGCGCGCGCAGGCCAGCCCGGCAAAACTGGCGCCTATGACGACCAGGTCGAAGTGCTGCGGCGTCGTCATGCCCTGCGCTGGCGCAGGGCTTCGTACAGGCACACACCGCTGGCTACGGACACATTCAGGCTTTCCACCGCGCCATGCATCGGGATGCTGACCAGTTCATCGCAGGTCTTGCGCGTGAGCTGGCGCATGCCCTCACCTTCAGCGCCGAGCACCAGCGCCACGGGGCCTTTCAGGTCCACGTCGTAAATTGTTTTTTCCGCATCGTCGCTGGTGCCTATGCACCAGATGTTGCGTTCCTTGAGCTCGCCGAGGGTGCGGGCCAGGTTGGTCACCATGAAATAAGGCATGGTTTCGGCGGCGCCACTGGCGACCTTGGCGACGGTCGCGTTGATGCCGGCCGCGTGGTCCTTGGGCGCGATGACAGCATGGGCGCCGGCGCCATCGGCCACACGCAGGCAGGCGCCGAGGTTGTGCGGGTCGGTCACGCCGTCGAGCACCAGCAGCAGCGGCTGGGCCACACCGGCTTCTTCGAGTTGCTCCAGCAATTCGTCGAGCGATTTGACCTGCGCCAGCGCGTCGACCCGGGCCACAACGCCCTGGTGGCCGTGGCTGCCGCACATCTTTGCCAGGCGCAAACCGTCGGATTCGATCAATCGCACACCCGCCTCCCGGGCCCGGTCCGTGAACTGGCGCATGCGCGCATCGCGGCGGGACACATCGAAAAACACTTCCAGGACGGATTGGGGCGCTGTTTTGATACGAACGCCGACGGCATGGAAGCCAAAAAGCACTTTGGGAGAAGAAGACATGGCTGCGATTATCACTGTTGGCCGTAATTGGCATTACTACCGGTGTATCGGGTGCGACGAGCGGGGCACAATGACCTCCGGGCAGGACTAAAATAGTAACAATTTGTTGAACCTGTTGAATAATCCCGCTCTGCTGACTGCAGGGCACCTGGAGGCGCTATGGGCTTGAGACTGAAATTCAATTTGGTGCTGGTCGTGGTTTTTTTGGCCGGCTTTGCCGCGGCCGGCTACATCTCGCGCCAGCTGCTGCAGGACAATGCGCGCGAAGAGGTTCTGCGCAACGCCCGCCTCATGATGGACACCGCGCTTTCCGTACGGGCCTACACCGTCGAGCAGATCAAGCCGCACCTGGACAAACAACTCGAGGAAGTGTTCCTGCCCCAGACCGTTCCGGCCTACGCCGCCACCGAAACGCTGGGCCACATCCAGAAAAAGTACCGTGACTACGGCTACAAGGAAGCCACGCTGAACCCGACCAACCCGCGCGACCGCGCCACCGACTGGGAAGCGGACATCGTCCAGCAATTCCGCCAGAACGCCGAATCGAAAGAACTGATTTCCGAGCGTGCCGCCGCCACCGGCCGCCTGCTTTATATAGCCAAGCCCATTCAGATCACCAACGCGGCGTGCCTGCAGTGCCACAGCGTGCCGGCCAATGCGCCCGCCAGCATGATCAAGATCTACGGCGAGGCCAACGGCTTCGGCTGGAAACACAACGAAATCATCGGCGCGCAGGTTGTCACCGTTCCCATGGACATTCCCATCCGCAACGCAGACCGCACCTTCAAGACCTTCATGGTCTCGCTGGCAACTGTCTTCGCCGTGGTTTTTGTCGTACTTAACCTGATGCTGAGCTGGCTCATCGTGCGGCCTATCCGCCGCATGTCCCAGGCCGCCGACAAGGTGAGCACCGGTGACTTTGATGTACCGGAATTCGCTGACGGCGGAAAAGACGAAGTGTCCGTGCTCGGCGGCGCGTTCAACCGCATGAGGCGCAGCCTCGAAAAAGCCATGCAGATGATCGACCACGGCGCCTGATGTCCGGCCGGGCTCAATAATTCACAGGCACCCTCAGCCCCCACGAATCGATCCCACGAATGGAAGAACCGGAAGAAACAACGCAAGCCCTGCCCGTGCGTCCCACAGGCGGCGAAGGCAAGGACGCGGCTGCGCTTCTGCCGGGGCAAACCGTTTTTGAATATCGCATCGACAAGATGCTGGGCGGTGGCGGCTTCGGCATCACCTATCTGGCGCAGGACATCAACCTGCAGCTGCCGGTAGCCATCAAGGAGTACTTTCCCGGCGACCTGGCCGTGCGTTCGGAAGACCTGTCAGTGCACGTGCGCTCAAGCGCGAACAACGGCCAGTTCAATTGGGGGCTGGAGCGTTTCCTCGACGAAGCGCGGGCGCTGGCGTCCTTTCGCCACCCAAACATCGTGCGGGTGCTGCGTTACTTCAAGCAAAACGGGACCGCCTACATCGTCATGGAATACGAGTCCGGCGACCCGCTCAAGCGCTGGCTGGCCAGGCAGCCGGCGCTGGACCAGCAGGGCCTGCTGAAGATCATCTACCCGTTGATGGACGGGCTGGAAGCGGTGCACAAGGTGAATTTCCTGCACCGCGACATCAAGCCGGACAACATCTACATCCGCGCCGACGGCACGCCGGTGCTGCTCGACTTCGGTGCCGCCCGGCGCGTGACCGGCAACCACGACATGACCAACATCGTGAGCCCGGGCTTCGCACCGTTTGAGCAGTACCACAGCAAGGGCCACCAGGGGCCTTGGACGGACGTCTATTCGCTGGGTGCGGTGATGTACTGGATGACGACGGGCCACAAGCCCATGGAGTCGGCCTCGCGGGTGCGCGAGGACACCATGCCCAAGGCGGCCGACACGGCCAGCGCGGTGGTCTTCGGTGCGCCCCTGCTGCGCGCCATCGACTGGGCCATGATGCCCAACGAAACACAGCGCCCGCAGGACGTCGGAGCCCTGCGCCAGGCCCTGATCAGCTCGGACTTTCTCAAGACGCAGACCATCCGCGCCGCCAACCCGTCGTCCAACACAGCCGCCATTGCCCCGGTAGCGACGGTAGCGCCGCAGACCGATACGTCAACCACAAAGACAAGCAAGCTGCTGTCCGAAAGCGCCGTGCTCGCCTACGCGGCCAATTCCCAGTCCATTCCGCTCAACAGTGCCGAAAACCTGCGCAAGAACGTACTGGGCACGATCATGTTCCTGGACCTGGTGTCCTACTCCACCTATTCGGTTGACCAACAGGTGGCACTGAAGACCCTGTTCAACGAACTCATCACCAAGGCCATCGGCGGCGTGAAGGAGTCGTCGCGCATCATGATCGACACCGGCGACGGCGCGGCGATCTGCTTTCTGGGCGACCCCGAAGAGGCCCTGCAGTCGGCCCTGCTGCTGCGCGACCTGCTGGTACAAAAGTACGGCCGCAAGCTGTCCCTGAGGGTGGGCCTGCACCTGGGGCCAATCCGCATGGTGTTTGACATCAACAACCGCGTCAATGTGGTGGGCGACGGCATCAATGTGGCTCAGCGCATCATGGACTTTTCCAGGCCCAACCAGATCGTGGTCTCGCGTGCCTATTACGACGTGATTTCACGCATCACCGACAGCGCCGCCAGCCTCTTCGACTACCTCGGCCCGCACATGGACAAGCATCTGCGCTCGCACGAGATCTATGCGGTGCTGGACCCGAACGCCGCACCGGCCGCGCCGATGTCCCGCAACATGGAGTTCGAACACACCGCCTCTTTTGCCGCGCTGGCGTCGCTCACCCCGGAAATCGCGCTGGAAATTGAAAACGAGCTGGCCAAGGCCATCGGGCCGCTGGCCAAGGTGCTGGTCAAGAAAGCCATTCCGCGCACGGTCAGCGCCCAGGGGCTGCGCGACCTGCTGGCCATTTCCATTCCCGATGCGACGGCCCGCGAAGCCTTCCTGAAGCCGCGCCACGCCAGCGCGACGGTGAATTCGGGGCTGCATGGCGCCAGTGGCCCATTGCGGTCTACCGGCGGCAGCAGCAGCTACAGCCGGCCCATTTCCTCGACGTTTTCCCGCCCCTTGCGCAGCGACATGAGCCGGCCCCTGTCCACGTCGGCAACGACATCCGGAACGACCTCGGCATCCTCCACATCAATCAATGTGCAGAATTTCAATGCGGAGCTGCAGGCGCAGCTGGAACGCGCGCTCAGCCAGCATATCGGCCCGCTCGCCAAAACCCTGGTGCGCAAGGAAGCAGCCCGGCAGCTTACCTTTCTGGCACTGATCCACGCTTTGGCGCAGCAGATTGACCGGCCTGATGATCGCGCGAAATTTCTGGCCATCGCGCAGAAAATGCACGGCGGGCGCTGAGGGCGGCTTTTACGCCCCGCAATACGCTATGCTTTTGATAGCTGCTTGCGCCCGATGACAAAGGCCTTCAGGCCATTTCCCCTTACGCTTTTCCGCTGGGGAACTCTCGGCATCACGCCGGGCTGACACGCCCCGCATCAATGGTGATGCGACGCTCACAGCGCGACGCGATGGCCTGGTCATGCGTCACCAGTACCAGGGTCGTGCCGAGTTCGCGGTTGAGCTCAAACATCAGCGACATCACCGTCTCGCCGGTGGCAAAGTCCAGGCTGCCTGTCGGCTCATCGGCCAGCAGCACCGCCGGCTGCACCACAAAAGCACGGGCCAGCGCCACACGCTGCTGTTCGCCACCCGACAACACTTTCGGGTAGTGGCCCAGCCGCTCCCCCAGGCCGACACGCTTGAGCATGTCGGTGGCCAGCGTGCGTGCGTTTTTGGCGCCCGACAGCTCCAGCGGCAGCATGACGTTCTCAAGCGCCGTCAAATTGCCCATGAGCTGAAAGCTCTGGAAGACAAATCCGACCTTCTGCGCACGCAAGGCGGCCCGGTCGTCTTCGCTGATTGCAAAGATGTCCTGCCCCGCCAGCCTGACCGTGCCCTGCGTGGGCGTGTCCAGCCCTGCGATGATGGACAGCAAGGTGCTTTTGCCGGAACCCGATGCACCGACAATGGCGGCGGTTTCCCGCGGGGCCAGGGCGAAGTCAATATCGCGCAAAATGGCCAATGTGCCGGTGGAGTCCGTGACTGACTTGAAAACATGCTCAACGGAAATAATTGAAGACGTCGGGGACGGTGCGGGCACAGCGGAAGCCGCAGCCCTGGAACCATCATTCACGCCACTCACCACGGGTTCAAACATGTCGGCCTTGTCAGGAAATATGAATTCAGACTTTACCAAGCTTGCCCTTGCGGCGGCAAAGCGTTTGCTAAAACCTTTCGGGGCGCTGCTTGTGGCCGCCGTGATGGGTGGCGGCGCTCCGGCGGCAATAGCGCAAACGCCGGCGCCCAAAGGGGAAACCATTCTGGTGGTCGGTGATTCACTCAGCGCCGAATACGGCCTGAAACGCGGAACCGGCTGGGTGCCGCTGCTTGAAAAACAGCTTGCCAGCGAAAAAAAGACTGCCAAAGTCGTCAACGCCAGCATCAGCGGTGACACCACTTCGGGCGGCAGTTCCCGCCTGCCGGCGCTGCTGGCACAGCACAAGCCTGCCGTGGTGGTCATTGAGCTGGGCGGCAACGATGCCCTGCGGGGATTGCCGCTGGACATGACCGAAAAGAATCTTGTCACGATGACGCAGGCGTCCAAAAAAACAGGGGCCCGGGTGCTGCTGGTGGGCATGCAGGTACCGCCCAACTACGGCAGTGCCTACGCGACCACGTTTTCAGGGCTGTTCGGCAAGGTTGCCAAGGCGGAAAAAGTGGCCCTGGTGCCCTTCTTTCTCAAGGGCATTGCCGACGCGGCCGACCCGGTGGCCAACTTCCAGGCTGACCGGATCCACCCGAACGAGCAGTCGCAGGCGAAGATGCTTGCCAATGTGTGGCCCGAGCTGAAGAAACTGGTCAAGTGAGCCTGGACCGCATTTCCGCCGAAGAAGCGCTCGAAACGCTCGGACGTTATTCCGGGGTGATTGACGCCCGCAGCGAAGGCGAATACGCCGAAGACCACCTCCCGGGCGCGGTGAACTGGCCCAGCCTGCACGACGAGGAACGCAAAATCGTCGGCACCAAATACAAGCAGATCAGCCAGTTCGAAGCCAAAAAACTGGGCGCGGCGCTGGTGGCCAAAAACATTGCCGAGCACATCCAGCGTGATGTACTGGACAAACCCCGCGAATGGCAACCGCTGCTGTACTGCTGGCGCGGCGGCAAGCGCAGCGGCTCGCTGGCGCTGGTGCTGGACCAGATCGGCTTCAAGGTGACGCTGGTGGACGGCGGTTACAAGGCATTTCGCGCCGCGCTGGTGGCGGATTTGCCGCAGCTGGCCGGCCGCTTTAACTACCGGGTGGTGTGCGGCCCCACAGGTTCGGGCAAGACCCGGCTGCTGCAGGCCCTGGCGGCCGAAGGCGCGCAGGTGTTGGACCTGGAAGCGCTGGCCAACCACCGCAGCTCGGTGCTGGGCGCCATCCCCGGCGTGCAGCAGCCCAGCCAGAAGGCGTTTGACAGCAGCATCTGGGCTGCGCTGAAACGTTTTGATCCGGCTCAACCGGTCTATATTGAAAGTGAAAGCAAGAAAGTCGGCAATGTGGCCGTGCCGGAAGGCCTGATCACCGCCATGCGGGCCAGCCCTTGCCTGCAGCTGGACCTGCCGGAGGATGAACGCGTAGCGCTGCTGCTGGAAGACTATGACTTTTTCGTGAAAGACATCGCTTTCTTCTGCGAGCGCCTGGGTGCGCTGACGGAAGCACGCGGCAAGGCCACAGTGCAGGACTGGCAGGCCCGCGCCCGCAGCGGCGACGTGGCTTCGGTGGTGCGTGAGCTGCTGGTCAAGCACTACGACCCGGGTTACCTGCAGTCGATGCAGCGCAACTTTTCCGGGCACGCCACGGCCCGAGTGCTCTCGCCGCAGGATCACAGCACCGCAGCCATGACCGCGCTGGCGCAAGCCCTACAGGCTGAAAATTCCGCCCCCTGAAACGACAAACCCGGCTGACCTTCACAGGTGTTGCCGGGTTTTTGATTGCCTGCCGTTTTTTTGGCTTTTTTGCGTTTTGTTGCTATCAGATCAATAGCTGCTTGCGCTTGTCCATCAAGGGCTACAGCCTTTTTTCATCAAGAATCGGGGAGGCTCAGGGGGCCGGGTCTACAGGTGGAAGGCCACCGGGCGCCTCACCGTCGACATCGGGCGTATCGGTCCCGTCGTCAGCGGCATCGTCCGGCTTGCCCTCTGCCTTGCGCTTGAGCTTTTCTTCTTTTTTGCGTTTTTTCGCAAGCTCTTTCTGGCGCTTTTCGTAAGAGTAATTGGGAGTTGCCACTGCGTGCTTTCGTGAATAGGTAACCCTTACTGTACTGCATTGCCGTCACGGTATGCCAAGCCTTTGGTCAGGCTTTTTCCAGCGCCTGGGCAATGTCCGCCTGCAGGTCTGCAACGGCCTCCAGGCCCACCGAAAAGCGCACCAGGCCCCCCTTGTATGGCCATGGCGTGGTGGTGCGCAGGGCCGGTATGTCGTACGGCGCGCACAGGCTCATGGGGCCCGCCCAGCTGTAGCCCAGTTTGAAGAGCTTGAGACTGTCACAAAAGCGGTCCACCCGGTCCTGCGTGAACTCCGGCTTGAAAACGGCACTCATCAGGCAGGCGGCGCCCCTGCTGTCGCGTTTCCAGGTTTCATGGCCAGGCGAGCCGGGCAACGCTGGATGCAGCATGGCTGCGATTTGCGGCCGGGTTTGCAGCCAGCCGGCCAGCTCCCGCGTCGCAGCATCCTGGGCGGCATAACGCAAGGCCATGCTGTTAAGGCCGCGCAACACCAGTTCGGCATCGTTGCCGCCCACGCCATAACCCACGCGCATGTGGCAAAAATGGACCAGGTGGTGCAGCGCCTCGTCGCGCGTGACGACGGAGCCCATCAGTACATCGGCACCACCGCTGGGGTATTTGGTCAGGGCCTGGACCGAAATATCGAGCCCCAGGTCAAACGCATTGAAAGCCAGGCCGGCGCCCCAGGTGTTGTCGAGTGCGGTCACGACGCCGGCGGGATGCGCATTCTGGTGCGCCTTGACCGCGGCGACCAGCGCCGGCATGTCGGGAAACTCCAGCGTGATGGAGCCCGGCGCCTCGATCCATACCAGCCGGGTTTTGGGGCCCAGCTTGGCGGCGAGGTCTGCGGGGTTCATCGCGTCGTAGAAGCGGTGGGTGATGCCCCAGGCGGCAAGTTCACCCTGCGCGAAGCTCTTGTTGGGCCCGTAGGCGTTGTCGGGAATCAGCAGTTCGTCACCCGCCTTGAGCAGCGCCATGCCAACCAGCACCACCGCCGCCAGGCCGCTGGGCACCAGGGTGCAGTACTTGCCTCCTTCCAGGGTGGCGATGCGCTCTTCCAGCGTGAAGGTGGTGGGGGTTCCGTGCAGGCCGTAGGTGTAGCCGGTCTTGTGCTTCCAGTCGCGGCTGCGCAGCGCGGCGACGGTCGGGAATGCAATGGTGGAAGCCTTGTAGACCCCGGGCGGGATGGCGTCAAACCCGGCGGGCGGCTTGTAGGGGTGATGGATCAGGGTGGTGGATGTTTCGCTCATACTAAAGCCCCCACGTTTTTCACTGCGTGTAATGCACTGCCCCCCGAGGGGGCGCTGCGCCTGCGGCCCGGCAAAGCCGGTTCCACGGCTCCTGCTGGTATTGAAGCCACCCCACTTGCTTCGCGCAAGAAAAGCGTGGGGGCTATATCTTCCATTTGGCCATCAATTGGGCTGGCGAAAGGGAGTCATAGCCCTCAAACGGCTGGTGGATCCACGGATTGGTGGGCAGCAACTCGACCGAGTAGTCGGGCTGGAAAGTGGAGACGCCCTTGGTCCAGATCACGGCGCTGCGCAGCTCGGTGATGGGCTTGTAGTTGTTCTTGAGCTGGTGGATCACGGCGTTGAGCGTGTGGCCCGAATCGGCCAGGTCGTCGACCAGCAGCACCTTGCCCGCGATTTCGCCCTTGGGGGTGGTGATGAAGCGGGCGATGTCGAGATTGCCTTGCGTCATGCCGGCGTCAGCACGGTAGGAGCTGGTGGACATGATGGCCAGCGGTTTGTCGAAAATGCGCGAAAGGATGTCACCGGGACGCATGCCGCCGCGGGCCAGGCACAAAATGGTATCGAACTGCCAGCCGGACTGGTGGATCTTGATGGCCAGTTTTTCAATCAGGTTGTGGTACTCGTCATAGCTCACATAGAGATGCTTGCCGTCTTCTGTCAACATGAATTACTCCTGATTTGATAGCTGCTTGCGCCCGTCCCTATTGGGCTAGACGCACTTTTCTCAAGTTTTCTGGCTAGGCGGCGTACGGATTGCGCAGCAGGATGGTGTGGTCACGGTCCGGGCTGGTCGAAATCATGTGGATCGGCACGCCGGTGACTTCCTCGATCCGGTGCAGGTATTTCTGCGCGGCAGCCGGCAGCTTGTCGTATTGCGTAACGCCCACGGTGCTCTGGCTCCAGCCCGGCAGGGTCTCATAAATCGGCTTGCAGCGCTCGATCTCTTCGGCGCCCATCGGCAGGATGTCGGTGATGTGGCCGTCAAGTTCGTAGCCGGTGCACAGCTTGAGCTCGTCGATGCCGTCCAGCACGTCGAGCTTGGTGATGCACAAGCCCGACAGGCCGTTGACCTGGGCCGAGCGCTTGAGCAATGCGGCGTCAAACCAGCCGCAGCGGCGGCTGCGTCCCGTGGTCACGCCTTTTTCGGCGCCCACCGTGCTGAGGTGGTAGCCCACCGTGCCGGGCTTTTCCCAATCGAGTTCAGTCGGGAAAGGCCCGCCGCCCACGCGCGTGCAGTAAGCCTTGGTGATACCGAGGATGTAATGCAGCATGCCCGGGCCGACCCCGGCGCCTGCGGCGGCGTTGCCGGCCACGCAGTTGCTGGAAGTGACATAGGGATAGGTGCCGTGATCGACGTCGAGCAAGGTGCCTTGTGCGCCTTCAAACAGCAGGTTGGCACCGGCCTCGTTGGCATCGTTGAGCTCGCGCGAAACGTCGGCCATCATGGGCTTGAGCAACTCGGCGTGGCGCATGGCTTCGGCGTAGACGGTGTCGAAGTCGACTGCCGGCGCATGCAGGTAGCCGGTCAGCACGAAGTTGTGCAGGTCCAGCAGCTCACGCAGCTTGGCGGCAAAACGGTCTGGATACTTGAGGTCCTGCACGCGCAACGCGCGGCGGGCAATCTTGTCTTCATACGCGGGGCCGATGCCGCGGCCGGTGGTGCCGATCTTGGTCGTGCCGCCCTTCTCGCGGTAAGCCTCGCGCGCGACATCCAGCGCAACGTGAAAAGGCAGGATCAACGGGCAGGCTTCGCTGACGCGCAGGCGCGAGCGCACTTCGACGCCGGCTTTTTCCAGCCCTTCAATTTCTTCGAACAATTTGGCGGCCGACAGCACCACACCGTTACCGATATAGCACTTCACGCCGGGGCGCATGATGCCACTGGGAATCAGGTGCAGCGCCGTTTTCACACCATTGATGACCAGCGTGTGGCCGGCATTGTGGCCGCCCTGGAAGCGCACCACGCCTTGCGACATCTCGGTCAGCCAGTCGACCAGCTTGCCCTTGCCTTCGTCGCCCCACTGGGTGCCCACGACCACGACATTACGGCCCGCGGCTGCGGTTTGTTTGTTTGTCATCTTCAATTCTCGTTAAGGTTTCGGGATAAAGCCGGGCGCAGGCCCTCAAGCGGCTTTTTTAAGGGGCTGGACCACCCATTGACCGGCAGCGTTTGCCAGTTCGCGGTCGCAATCAAACTCATTGACTTCATGTTCGTGGCCGGGCAGCACGCAGGCCACGGTTTCGCCGCCCGCACGCAGGCGGGCGATGGCGGCACGCAAGCCGGTATCTTCACCCCAGGGCGCACGGATGGCGGCCTTGAGGGCCCGGGGTGGCAGCACACTGACCAGCTCTTTGAGGTCAAGGCTGAAGCCTGCTGCAGGCCGGTTGCGGCCGAACACGGCACCGACTTCGTCATAGCGGCCGCCGCGCACCAGTTCGGCGCCCTGGCCGTAAATGGCAAAGCGGGTGCCGCTGTAATAGGCGTAGCCGCGCAGGTCGGCCAGGTCAAAACTGACCTTGACATCGCCTTTTTCACCCCTGGTGTGTGCGGCCAGCCATTTCAGGTTTTGCAGCGCCGCCTTAAGGCCTGTTGAGGGCGGCAGGATTTTTTCCGCTTCGGCCAGCACTTTCTCGTCACCATAAAGCTGCAGCAACGCCTTGAGACCGTCTCGCGCCACAGCCGAAATGCCGTCCTTGAGGCTGGCGATCAGGCTGCCGAGTTCGCTCGCGTCCTTGGCCGCCAGCGCGGCATGGATGAGCGCCAGTGTTTTGCCGTTGACGGTGGCGCCAGCCAGCAGGCTGTTGACGATGCGGACGTCCGCCATGTCCACGCTCAGTTCAGTGACACCGGCCGCCTTGAGGCCTTCCAGCGCCAGCTGCTGGGCTTCCAGGTCTGCTTCCAGTCCGGCATGGCCGTAGATTTCCGCGCCAAACTGCAGCGGTTCACGGGTGGCATGAGGGCGGTCGGCACGGGTGTGCAGCACCGGGCCGCAATAGCACAGGCGGGCAACACCGCTGCGGTTGAGCAAATGCGCATCAATGCGGGCTACCTGGGGCGTGGTGTCGGCACGCAGGCCCAGGGTGCGGCCGGAGAGCTGGTCCACCAGCTTGAAAGTCTGCAGATCTAGGGCCTCGCCGGTACCGGTCAGGAGCGACTCGAGGTGCTCCAGCAGCGGCGGCATGACAAGCTCATAGCCATAGCTGCGGGCGGTGTCGAGGAACAGACGGCGCAGCTCTTCGATGTGGCGCGCCTCGGAGGGCAGGACATCGGCAATTTGATCGGGCAATTGCCATGATGACGACCAGGCGGGCATTGTGATTTTCGTGGGCTGTTAAAAACAGCATTTTACCGGGCTTGAAGCGGGTTTTCGGCCTGCTGAAGGCCCAATGACGCACTCTGGCGGAAATACCTGCCGGTGTCCGGTTTGCCGGGGGAGGCGAAATCAGGCCAGCACAGCCAGCAGGATCAGGCCCGCCGCAATGCTGCACAAGCCGAAGAAGCGGATCTGGCCGTTGCCCAGAGTGAGAATCTGCTCGAACATGCGGCGCCAGCCGCCGGGAGAGATGAAAGGCAACAGGCCCTCGATGACCAGCATCAGGGCCAGCGCCATCCAGAACGTGTTGCCGTCCACGCCGGCTTATTTTTTGGCGGGTGCGGCGTTGCCGGAGCCTGGGCCGCGCATCGCCTTGAAAAAGTCGGATGAAGGGTCCAGAACCATCACGTCGCTCTTCTTGTTGAAGCTGGCTTTGTAGGCATCGAGGCTGCGGTAGAACTGAGCGAACTGCGGGTCGCGGCCGAAGGATTCGGCATAGGTGCGGGCCGCTTCGGCATCGCCCTCGCCTTTGACCTTTTGCGCATCGCGGTAGGCGTTGGCGATGGTGACTTCTCGCTGGCGGTCGGCGTCGGCGCGGATTTTTTCGCCTTCTGCCAAACCGGTAGAACGCAGTTCATTGGCCACACGTTGGCGCTCCGCAACCATGCGCTTGTAGACGGAATCGGTGATGGCTTCCACATAGTCCACGCGCGTGATACGCACGTCGACCACGTCAACGCCCCAGGGCTGCGCACCCTGCACGGCTTGAAGCACTTCCCGCTTGACGTCGGCCATCAGGGCTTCGCGCTTGAGCGAAAGCAGGTCCTTGACGGTGCGTTTGTTGATCTCTTCCTGAAAGGCATTGCGCACCACGCGGTTGAGCTGGTTGGCGCCGGTTTTTTCGTCCAGGCCGACGTTGCGGATGTAGTCGGTGGGCTGGATGATGCGCCAGCGCACGTACCAGTCGATCACGACACGCTGCTTTTCTGCCGTCAGCATGGGTTCGGCGTCGACGCTGTCGAGCACCAGCAGGCGCTTGTCGATGTAGGAGACGTTCTGGAACGGCGGCGGCATCTTGAAATGCAGGCCCGGCTCAGTGACCACATCCTTGATCTGCCCCAACGCATAAACCACGCCGAACTGCCGCTGGTCCACCACAAAAAGCGTGGAGCTGAGCAATGCCAGGATCACCAGCAACGAAGAAATGATAAATCCAACTCTATTCACGATCGTCTTCCTTAGCGTGTTTCACGATCGCGCGTGCGGGAAGCATCGCGGGATCGGGCATCAAGGGGCAAGCTGGAAACAGGCGCGGCAGGCACCGTTGGCGAAGACGCTGCGCCGGGAACCAGTGCGGGCTCTGCGGTACTGCCGGCATCACCCTGCGTCGTCATCTGCATGATTTTGTCCAGCGGCAGGTACAGCAGGTTGGAGCCCTGACGGGACTCGACCATCACCTTGGTCACACTGGAATAAACCTGCTGCATGGCGTCGGTGTACATACGGTCACGGGTCACCTGGGGCGCCTTCTGGTATTCGGTCAGCACCGAACGAAAGCGCTGGGCATCACCCTGTGCCTGGGCCACGATTTTGGCTTTGTAGGCTTCAGACTCTTCCTTGAGGCGGGACGCGGAACCCACGGCACGCGGGATCACATTGTTGGCGTATGCCTGGGCTTCGTTCTTGGCGCGTTCGCGCTCCTGGCCGGCCTTGAGCACATCGTCAAACGCTGCCTGCACCTGCTCGGGGGGGCGCACACCGCTCTGCTGAAGGTTGATGCCGACAACTTCAACGCCGACCTTGTAACGATCGAGGATGGTCTGCATCAGGGCGCGCACGCGTGGCCCGATCTGGTCACGCTCTTCCGCCAGGGCCAGGTCCATCTTCATTTTCCCGACCACTTCACGGACGGCTGTTTCGGCAGCTTGAACCACCGCCGCTGCAGGGTCCTTGCTTTCAAACAGATAGGCGCGCGCATCGTTCAGGCGGTACTGCACGGCAAACTTGATTTCAACGATGTTTTCGTCTTCAGTCAGCATGGCCGAGTCGCGCAGGCCTGTCGCCTTGATGATGACGTCACGGCCGACATCCACTGAACGGATCTGCGTGACCACAACGATTTCGTGGCGCTGCACAGGATACGGAAGCCGCCAGTTGAAGCCCGCGCCCACGGTGGAGTGGTATTTTCCGAACTGGGTGATGACGGCCTGCTGACCTTCCTGGACGATGAAAAACCCGGTGCCAAGCCAGATCAGCACCGCGACGCTGGCAATCAGTCCGACACCAA
The DNA here is from genome assembly GCF_056403055.1 of Polaromonas sp. P3_A5. Taxonomy (NCBI): domain Bacteria; kingdom Pseudomonadati; phylum Pseudomonadota; class Betaproteobacteria; order Burkholderiales; family Comamonadaceae; genus Polaromonas; species Polaromonas sp. P3_A5. The sequence continues at coordinate 1,941,225 of NZ_JBFUGF010000001.1, read as the reverse complement.
TGCCGGCACTTTTCATGTCGGGCTGAAAGCCGCCGCCGCTGCCGCCGTTGTTTCCACCGCCATTACCGCGGCCAAATCCACCACGGTTGGGGTTGTTCTTGCCGCCGCCAAAAAGGCCGCCCAGCTTGCGGTTGAAGTCGCGCCAGAGTTCGTCCAGGTCGGGTGGGCCCTGGTTAGGTCCCTGCCCCTGTGGGCGGTTGGCGGGCCGGGTCGGTTGCTTGTCCTCCCGCGGAGCTTCGGGCTTGGTGTCGTCGGAGGACGGTTTGTCGTCATCCCGACCCCAGCGCGGATCATTGAGATTGAACATGCCTTGGGCGCGTTGCTTGAGCCGGCCTGGCAAGCTCGTCAAGGTCTGCAGCACGGGGTTCAGATTCATGGGATCAAACTCACTTTTTTTCGTTACACCGACATTGTGCCTAATGAAACCGCCATATCAGGCAAGGTCCTCGGCAGTTTGGGGGATTTCGTCGGCGGGCGGGTTGACCGCATAGCCAGCCAGCAGCGCCCGCAAAAGCGGCAGGCCTTCACCTGTCTGCGCACTCACGAACACCCGTTCAACGCTGCGGCTTGAGCCTTCAAACGCGTCCCTCAGTTCGAACATGTCTTGCAGGTGCAGGGGCAAGCTGTCCTTTTCAATAGCGTCCAGCTTGTTGAACACCAGTATTTGCGGCACATCGGCCGCGCCAATCTCCGAAAGCACACGCTGGACCTGCTCGATCTGCTCGAGGTAGTCGGGATTGGCGCCGTCCACCACGTGCAGCAGCAAGTCGGCATCCGCTGCTTCCTGCAGCGTTGCGGCAAAGGCATCAATCAAGCCGTGCGGCAGGTCGCGGATGAACCCCACCGTGTCCGACAGCGACACGGAACGCGCGGCGTCACCCAAATAAAGCTGCCTTGTGGTGGTGTCGAGCGTGGCGAACAGCTGGTCGGCCGCGTAGGCACGCGCCTTGACCAGCGCATTGAAGAGCGTGGATTTTCCCGCGTTGGTGTAACCCACCAGGGAAATCGTGAAGGAATTGCGGCGCTCGCGCTGCTTTCGCTGCGTTTGCCGCTGCTTCTTGACCTTGAGCAAGCGTTCTTTGGTGCGCTTGATCGCGTCACCGATCATGCGTTTGTCGAGCTCGATCTGCTTCTCACCCGGGCCGCCGCGCACGCCGGCGCCGCCGGTTTGCCGCTCCAGGTGGGACCAGCGCCGCACCAGTCGCGTAGACATGTATTGCAGCCGGGCCAGCTCAACCTGCAGCTTGCCTTCGTGGCTACGCGCGCGCTGGGCAAAGATTTCAAGAATCAGCAGGGTCCGGTCGTTGACCGGCATGTCCAGGTGCCGCTCCAGGTTGCGCTGCTGCGCCGGGCTGAGAGACTGGTCGAACAGAATTTCCGTGGCGCCGGTATCCAGCGCCATCAGCTTGATTTCGTCGGCTTTTCCGCTGCCGATGAAGAGCGCGGCGTCGGGCGCCTTGCGCCTGCAGGTGACGCGCGCAACCGGCTGCAGGCCTGCTGTTTGCGCGAGCAAACCCAGTTCCTGCAGATCAGCATCAAAGTTTGGCAACCCCAGATCGACCCCTACAAGAAGGACCAGGGGTTTCGGGCTCACCGGAGCATCGTACGAACTCAGCTGGCGGGGCTTTCTTCAGACTCGTTGGTCGCGAAATTTACGGCGCGACCTGGAACGATGGTGGAAATCGCATGTTTGTAGACCATTTGGGTCACAGTGTTGCGAAGCAGAACCACATATTGATCGAAGGATTCGATCTGGCCCTGCAATTTGATCCCGTTGACGAGATAAATGGAAACAGGAACATGCTCGCGACGCAAGGTGTTGAGAAATGGGTCCTGCAAGAGCTGGCCTTTGTTATTGCTCACGATATTTTCCGTGTTCAAAAGTTAATAGAACTTGACCTTACCACAGGGCGTGGCCCGGGTCATGTAGTCCTAGGCCGATTCCTTGTCTTTAAAGGGGTTGTGGGAGCTCTTCATCTGGATACGCAGCGGCGTGCCGACCAGGTCAAATTCCTTGCGGAAACGTCCTTCCAGATAGCGTTTGTACGACTCGGTGACATGCTCGAGCGAATTGCCGTGGATGATGATGATGGGTGGGTTCATGCCGCCCTGATGGGCATAACGCAGCTTGGGGCGGAAAACACCCGAGCGCTGGGGTTGCTGGAACTGCACGGCTTCCAGCAGCAGCCGGGTGAGCACCGGTGTGGACATCTTGCGGTTGGCCGATGCATGGGCCTGAACAATCGACTTCCAGACCGGCCCCAGGCCCTGCCGTTTGATGGCTGAGATTGGATGGATGGCGGCAAATTTGAGGAAACCCAACCGGGTCTCGATGGAGCGCTCGAGCAGCTCACGCTGGTAGGAGTCCACAGCGTCCGACTTGTTGATGGCCAGTACTACCGAACGGCCGCTTTCGAGGATGTAGCCGGCAATATGGGCGTCCTGATCGGTCACACCTTGGGTGGCGTCGAGCAGCAGCAGCACTACATTGGCGTTTTCGATGGCCTGCAGGGTCTTGACCACGGAAAACTTCTCGATGGCCTCAAAAACCTTGCCTTTGCGGCGCAGTCCTGCCGTGTCAATCAGCTCAAACTTCTGCCCGGCACGCTCAAAAGGCACAGAAATGGCGTCGCGGGTTGTCCCGGGCAAATCAAAGGCCACCAGGCGTTCTTCGCCCAGCCAGGTGTTGATCAATGTGGACTTCCCCACGTTGGGGCGTCCTGCCACGGCCAGACGAATCACAGAAGGATCTTGAGGCTCAGCCTCTTCGTCCGGATCCGGCAAATTGAGCGGCGCCAAGGCCATGTCAATCAGCGTGCGCATGCCTTGGCCGTGTGAGGCGGAAACCGCCAGCATCTCGCCCAGGCCCAATTCAAAGAACTCGGACAGCTGCACGCCTTCAGTCATGCCCTCGGCCTTGTTGGCAGTCAGGATGGTGGGTTTGCCCAGCTTTCGCAGGTATTTGGCAATATCGTGGTCCTGCGCACTGATGCCGGCGCGGGCGTCGACCACAAAGATGACCACATCGGCCTCCGCGACCGCCTGCCGGGTCTGCTTGGCCATTTCCTTGTAAATACCGGACGCCGCATCGGGTTCAAATCCGCCGGTGTCGATCACGATGTATTCGTGGGGTCCCAGCTTCCCGTTACCGTAATGACGATCCCGCGTCAGGCCGGCGAAATCGGCCACGATCGCATCCCGCGTCTTGGTCAGCCGGTTGAAAAGCGTCGACTTGCCCACATTCGGACGGCCGACTAGCGCTATGACAGGTTTCATCAATCAGTTTCTGGCAGGACCGTAGGCCCTTATTGAGGCTGGAAGCCGTAAATACCACCGTTTTGCGTCACGGCGATCAGCGTATTGCCAGCAAGCACGGGCGTTGCGGCAATGGCTGAGCCATCGGTAGGCAGGCGATTGAGCAATGAGCCGTCTTCGCGGGAAAGCAGGTGGATGTAGCCGGAAAAATCGCCCATGGCGATAGAGCGCCCGACGACCACCGGCGCCGTGAGGCTACGGTAGCGCAGGCGGTCGGTGGACCACGCACGCTCACCATCGGTGCGGCGCCAGGCGTTCACCGTGCCATCAGTTTCGGTGCCGAACAGCAGGCGATCGTCTCCATCAATGCCCTGTACACCATTGGCCGGCTTGGCCCACAGCAGGTTGCCGCGCACAGCATTGACGCATCCAACACTCGCCTGGAATGCGCGCGCGCAAACAATATCGCCCTGCCGGCTGACGCGTCCTACCAGGTCGACGAGCCGTTCCACGTCATTGATGCCGCGAGGCGTGGCAATCGGCGCCTCCCAACGGACGCTACCGTTAGAGGGATTGAGGCCCACGAGGCGGCCGGCCAAACCTACGACCAACGTATCGCCCACCGCCAGCATGACGCCGGACTGACGAAGCACCAGGGGCTCGTTGGGCCGCTGCTGCGCCCAAAGCTTGCGACCTGTCAGCCCGTCAAAGGCCGTGACCGAACGGTCTGCGGCCAGGACAAATACCCTCAAGCCAGCCACGAAGGGAGCGGAAAATGCCTGGGCGCCCAGCTTTTGGCGCCAGAGTTCCTTGCCATCCTGCAACGCGATGACTTCATTGGCCTTGGTTACCACGGCAACGACCTTGCCGTCGTTTCCAGCACCGGCGGCCAGGGGTGTATTCAGCGCAAGGCGCCAGAAATCACGGCCGGTTTGGGCGTCCAGCAAAGCCACGGTGCCGTCGCCGCTGGCCACCGCCACGGTGTTGCCCGAAACTCCCATCTCAAGCGGGAAATTCACCGGCCCCACGCGGGTGGTCCAGATCTGGCGCGCAGACACCAGACCTGTCACCGGCTGAAGTTCTGTGGGCTGGGGCTTCGCAGGACCGCCGCCAAAAAAGGAACAGCCACTCAAAATTGCTATCAAAACAATAGCTACCGGCGCACGAACCGCTTGGGCCAAAGGCCTAAAAGATTGATAAATCATTTCTTCACCTCTGTATTCGATGGCGCATCGACCTTGGTTATCCCTGCGTTGGGATCAACCCCCAGCGCGTTGAGCTTGACCTCAACCAGACGCCGATACTCGGAGCGCTCGTCAAGCCCCTTGTAAGCCTTTTCGTATTCACTTTTCGCCTCTGATTTCTTACCCTGCGCTGCCAGAATATCGCCACGCCGATCGGCAACCAGTGCCGTGAAGTCTTTCGGGAAAGGGCCCGAAACCTGCTGCAGGGCCTCGTCATAAGACTTCTTCTCAAGCAGCAGCCCCGCAAGGCGTAACCGGGCAATGGCCTGATAGCCCTCATCAGAGGCTTTTTCAGCGACCCAATTCAGGGCAGCGCGCGATGCGTCAACATTGCCCTTGTCGTAATAAGCCTTGGCGGCGAGCAACCCCGCCTGCTGCGCGTACGCTGTCCGGCCAAAACGATCCTTCATGTCGGCCAATGAGCGGTCAATTTTTGCCACGTCACCGGACTGCACAGCGCGCTCGACTTCGTCATACATGACCGAAGCCTGGGCTGCCTGGTTACGCTGCCAGTACTGGTATCCGTTCCATGCGGCAAAGGCGCCAAGCACCACAATCAGGGCCCAGGTGATCATGTCACCGTACTGCTTCCAGAAGTGCTTGAGCTCGTCAAGCTGTTCCTGTTCTTCCAAATCGAGATGTTTTGCCATAAAAGTCTTTGTTCTGCCCCGGAAATGGTGCGGATTGAGTTGGGGTGATTGTAGAGGCCCGGCCAGCACTCCAAATGGCCGGCCGTGGCGGCTCAGCCGCGCAGGCTGTGAGCCCAGGCCATGACATCCCCCAAGGGCTGGAGTGCCTGGGCCTGCAAGGCTTGGTCTTTTTCGCCCCGCAGGTGTTTGACGGCAACACAGCCTTGAGCGAACTCGGTTTCGCCAAAAATCAGGGCGTAGCGCGCACCGCTACCGTCAGCTTTCTTGAACTGGGACTTCATGCTGCCCATGCCATCGCCTGTGCCGGCGTGCATCTGCACGTTGATGCCAGCAGCGCGCAAGGCTTCGCAGGTTGCCATCACGGTTGGCATCATCTCGGCAGACGGAACGATCACGTAGACGTCAGGGCCGCTCACCGGCGGCAACACGCCCACCGCCTCAAGCAGAAGCAGCATTCGTTCCACACCCATGCCCCACCCTACCGCAGGCGTTGGCTTGCCGCCAAGCTGCTCGAACAGGCCGTCGTAACGGCCACCGCCGCAAACCGTACCCTGTGAGCCAAGCTTGTCGGTGACCCATTCGAACACCGTGAGGTTGTAGTAATCCATGCCACGCACCAGGCGCGGATTAATGCGATAGGCCAGCCCTACCGCGTCGAGCACCGCGCGCACCGCGTTCAGGTGCGCCAGCGAGGCCTCGCCAAGGAAGTCCATGAGCTGCGGAGCGGCTTCCACGACGGATTGCATGGCAGGATTTTTGGTATCGAGGATGCGCAACGGGTTGCTGTGCAGCCGGCGTTTTGCATCTTCGTCAAGCACGCCGGCATGCGCCTCAAAGTGCGTGATCAGCGCGGCACGGTGCGCCATTCGCTCGCTGGGCTGGCCCAGGCTGTTCAGTTCGAGCCGCACGTGCTCCATCGGAATGCCCAGGTCGTGCAGCAGCGCTCGGCACATGAGAATTTGCTCGGCATCCACATCGGGTCCGGCAAAGCCCAGCGCTTCAACGTCGATTTGGTGAAATTGGCGATAACGCCCCTTCTGTGGCCGCTCATGACGAAACAGCGGCACCGCCGACCAGACCCGTATCGGCCCGTTGTACAGCGCGTTGTGTTCGATCATCGCGCGCACAATACCGGCAGTAGCCTCAGGGCGCAACGTGAGCCGGTCGCCATTCATCGAATCGACAAAGGAATACATCTCCTTTTCGACGATATCGGTCACCTCGCCAAGACCACGCACAAACAGCGCGGTCGGCTCGACGATCGGCGTGCGTACATTGGCGTAGGCATAGCGGGCCATCAACGCGCGCACCTTGGCTTCGAACCACTCCCAACGAGCCGACTCCTGGGGCAGGATGTCGTTCATCCCCTTGACGCCTGTCAGTTTTTCCACTTTGGCCACGGCGGATTTTTCTACCGGGCCGGTAGCTGCTTTTTCAACCATGGGTGTTACGCAGCTTCAGCGACGGTGTGCGTGCCAAAGCGTTTTTCAATGTAGTTTTCAACAATGACCTGGAATTCCTGCGCAATGTTGTCGCCACGCAAGGTCAGTCTTTTTTCACCATCAATAAACACCGGTGCGGCCGGCGCCTCGCCGGAGCCGGGCAGGCTGATGCCGATATCGGCATGTTTGCTTTCACCCGGTCCATTGACGATACAGCCCATGACGGCGACCTTGAGCCCTTCGACGCCGGGATATTGTTCGCGCCAGACAGGCATCTGAGCACGCAGAAAATCGTCAATTTGCTTGGCCAGCTCCTGGAAGGTCGTACTGGTGGTACGTCCGCAACCTGGGCATGCCGTCACACTGGGCACAAAGGTCCGCAAACCAAGCGCCTGGAGAATCTCTGACGCAATAACCACTTCCTGGGTGCGGGCCTCACCCGGCTGGGGTGTTAGGGAAACGCGAATGGTATCGCCAATGCCTTCTTGCAGCAGGATCGATAACGCCGTGGCAGAAGCCACCGTGCCCTTGGTGGCCATACCGGCTTCCGTCAGCCCCAGGTGAAGCACGTGATTTGTGCGCCGGGCCAATTCTCGATAGACCGAAATCAGGTCCTGAACACCGCTTACCTTGCAGGAAAGGATGATCTGGTGACGAGGCATTCCCATTTCTTCAGCGCGCCGGGCGGAATCGATCGCGGACGTAATCAATGCTTCATACATGACTTGCCTGGCATCCCAAGGGACTGCACGCGCACTGTTCTCATCCATCAAGCTGGCCAGCAGTTCCTGATCAAGGCTGCCCCAGTTCACACCGATACGCACTGGTTTTTTCCAGCGCATGGCAACCTCTATCATTTGGCCAAACTGCCGGTCACGTTTGTCGCCCTTGCCAACATTTCCAGGATTGATGCGGTATTTGGACAACGCCTCCGCGCAAGCGGGGTAATCCGTCAACAACCTATGGCCGTTGTAATGAAAGTCCCCTATCAGTGGAACGTCGATCCCCATCCGATCGAGTTGCTCACGCACATGCGGAACAGCCTGCGCCGCTTCCGGCGTGTTGACGGTGATGCGAACCATCTCGGAACCCGCCAACGCCAGTTCCTTGACTTGAATCGCGGTACCAATGGCATCCACCGTGTCGGTATTGGTCATGGACTGGACGCGCACCGGCGCATCACCGCCGACGGTCAAAATACGGCCGCCCCATGACACCTGTGACTGGAGAGAGCGCCGCGCTTTGGGAAAAGCGGACTCGATCGGGAGGCAACCCTTCGTCATTATTTCACCTCAAATCGGGCAACATTGTCCCTGGCCACGCTGCTCAGATCAAAAGCCTGACCGCGCACCTGCACTTGCGTCACATCTGCCTTACCCACCACGGCGGCCAGTGGCAACGCCCCGGACGCCCCAGCGACCTCTCCGGCGGTCAGAGTACGGCGCAGCACAACCGTTCCCTTGGCATCCGTCACCTCCACCCAGGACTCGCCTCTGGCGCGAAAAGTCACGATACCCGCCGGTGCCGCTGGCGATACAGGTGCAGCAACACCACTTGCCACTGGCACCGGAGCAGGCTGAACGGCCGGACCAGGTAGAGAGGTAGTTGTCGTCACAACAGGGCCGGCAGAAGAGCCGGCAACCGTGGCAGCACCGGTGCCTGAAAAAGTCTCATGACTCTGCTCTGTGGGAAAAACAGGCTTGGCGTCGTTTACCAATCCTCCGCCCGTCATCGCCACAGCTGCGGGCAGCGGTTTGGCGGCCTCGGCACCGCCAGCTTGCATCTCGCTATCACTCTGACCCTTCGTGGCATCCGGCTTGATGACTGGCAGGAAAATCAATACCAGAGCACCAAGCAACAACGCCAGGCCAGCCAGCACTGCAGGCTTCGAAACCTGGGTCCACACAGCAGGCCGGGGGCCTTCCCCTGGCGAGCGAAACGGTGCATTGATGCCAGCACCTTGGTATATCAGCTTGGGGGCGCTGGTTTGAGGCAAGCGTTCAAGCACAGGGGCCGCATCCAGTTTCAGGCTACGGCACACGCTGGAAGCCAGGGCCCGAACAAAAACAGCATCCGGCAGCAAGTCAAAGCGATCCAGCTCCAGCGCTTCGAGTTTTTTTACCGGAACCTTCAAAGATACTGCGAGGGCCGCGATATGTATGCCTGCAGCCTCTCTTGCCTCACGAAGCAGTGTGCCTGCCGTGGGCTCGAAGTCAGTACCCCGGTCAACGCCAGACGCAGCCATTCCAGATATGGCCTCCCCAGCCGATGCAACAACGTCAGCGTCACTCATTGAACGCCCCTTTGTCATAAGCAGCAGCCTCCCGGGACTGCGCAAAACGCTTTTTTAGCTGATCACCGAGCTGCCGTACCGTATCCCGGTTGTTTAATTTACGCTCGATTTTGATGCCTAGCCACAGGGTTTCAGCATTTGCAAGATCACTGTTGTTCAGTCGTCGTATGTAAAACTGCGCCCGAGTTAGATCGCCACGATCGTTCAAAAGACTAGCCAGGTTGTAACCAGTAACAGGATTTCCTGCATCCAATTCATAAGACTGCAGGAGGCTTTGCTCGGCTTCTGCATGCTGTCCAGCACGAACCTGACAAACCCCCTGCGCCATCAGCGTTTTGGCCTTGCCTGCGTATGTTGGGTTCGCCACGGCCTGGGCAAAGAACCGAGAAGACTCGTTATAGCGTCCTTGCTGGCACATCAACCATCCATAGTTATGCGCAACATCCGCATCGCGGGGATTCAATGCAAGAGCCCTGCGAAAACTATCCTCAGCCAGAGGAATATCGTTAAGACGCATGTACACCAGTCCGCGCAGGTTGTAGGCCTCCGCAAAAGTTGGATCCGTGGTCAGCGACTGCTTGATTTCGTCGAGAGCCACATTGGTTTGCCCCTGTTCGAAGTAGCCCGAAGCCAATTCAAGCCGAAGACGCGCACGCCTGCGCTGATCAGGCTCGTCTGATTCCGTAATAATGTCAGTGCGGTTGCCCGGAGACCCTGGAGCGCCTGCGTGATTGGCGCATCCTGCGAGCAATACTGCCAGCCAGCAGGCTGGAACCCAGATCATATTGGCGCGAAATCTCATGTACCCATCCCTTTGGCCACTACGACCTTGATTCCCCCGAGCATACCTTGCCGCTGCGCCGCCATGCGCTGATCCACACCTGTGCGGTCCTGTACATCGCCAGCCAGTTGCCCGCAAGCTGCATCGATATCGTCCCCCCGGGTTTTTCTGACGGTTGTCACAATACCCGCATCCATCAGGATTTTCGCAAATGCCATCACCTGCGGCATGTCAGAACGCTTCAACCCCGAAGCCGGAAATGGATTAAAGGGAATCAGGTTGAATTTGCAGGAGAGCCCTTGCGCTGCCTGGGCCCGAACCAGCGATACGAGCTGACGCGCATGCTCTGGCTGGTCGTTCACACCATCGAGCATGCAATACTCAAACGTGATGAAGTCCCGGGGTGCCGATGACTGATAGCGGGTACAAGCCGCAAGCAGTTCGGCTATGGGGTATTTTTTATTCAAAGGCACAAGGTTGTCGCGCAGCCCATCTTCCGGTGCATGCAGCGATACAGCCAAGGCTACCGGGCAGTCCCCGGCCAACCGATCAATCATGGGCACAACGCCCGATGTCGATACCGTCACCCGTCGGCGTGATAGGCCATAACCATGGTCGTCAAGCATGACCTTCAGGGCTGGCAGGAGCTGCGAGTAGTTCTGCAGGGGCTCACCCATGCCCATCATGACGACGTTGGAAATCACCCGTTCATCCCTGCCTAGATGCTGCCGCAGGAAATGCTCGGCAAACCATAGCTGGGAAACGATCTCTCCCGTGGTCAGGTTACGGCTGAAACCCTGATGACCCGTGGAGCAGAACCGGCAACCAACAGCACAACCGGCCTGCGAGGAAATGCACAATGTTCCTCGGTCGGTTTCGGGAATAAAAACAGTTTCAATGATATCGCCTGCACCGACATCAAATAACCATTTGATAGTGCCATCGGCGGAATCGTGCCGGGAAACCACCGTGGGGCTTACGACCTGAGCTGATCCTGCCAGCTTGTCGCGCAGGGATTTTGCCAAATCCGTCATTTGCCCGAAATCTGCAACCCCTTTTTGGTGGATCCAGCGGAAAAGCTGTGTGGCGCGAAAACGCTTTTCACCAAGCTGCCCACAAAAGGCCGCCAAACCATCCAGATCGTAGTCAAGAAGGTTGGCAGTCATCGCAGTAGAGAACCGACTGAACTGCCCCAAGCAAGCGACGGCCCTGGCTGGGTGTAGCAAAGCATGGGGCGAGACATAGTTAACGCGAGTAAACGTTCATGCCGGGAAAGAAGAAAGCAATTTCCACCTTGGCCGTTTCAGCGGCATCCGAACCATGGACGGCATTGGCATCAATGCTGTCTGCGAAATCCGCACGAATGGTGCCGGCGGCAGCCTTCTTCGGATCGGTAGCTCCCATCAGATCACGGTTTTTCAGGATGGCGCCCTCACCTTCCAGCGCCTGGATCATGACGGGACCGGAAATCATGAAGGAAACCAGGTCCTTGAAGAATGGGCGCTCTTTGTGCACCGCATAAAAAGCCTCAGCCTCGCCTTGCGACAAGTGAGCCATCCTGGCGGCCACAATCTTCAAGCCAGCAGCTTCAAAACGCGCATAGATTTGCCCAATGACGTTTTTCGCCACGGCGTCGGGTTTGATGATGGAGAGAGTGCGCTCGATTGCCATGAGATTTCCTTAACTTAAATTTTTTGGAGTCGTAAATTATTCAAAAATTTGAATAAAGCCCATGATTTTAACCTGTAGGCGTATTGGCTCAAATCAACCTTGCGGTTTGAGGTGCCTCTGCGGGGTCATCGATTTCCGCCACGGCTCCCACCGCCGCGATTGCCGCCCCCCCGGTTTCCACCACCGGCACCGCCGCGGCGCGGTCCACCGGTACCGTTTCCGCCCGTACCACCGCCCCCGCGACGCTGCTGACCCTGGCCTTGCCCCTGTCGCTGCCGGGTAAAAGTGTCCGCACCGATATAACCAAATGAGGTTTTCATCGGATCGGGCTGCGCTCCTCCGGCAGCTTTGTCACCACGGTCATCCCGCCGTTTTTGTCCCTGTACTCCATTGCCGTTGCCTTGCGGCTGGCCGGTCCGGAAACCACCACCCGGATTGCCGCCCTGGTTGCGCCCCTTGCCACCGCGGCGCCGGTTTCCACGGGATGCAGAATCGTTAAGATTCAGCGGCGGTTGCAACTCATGTGGATCATGAATCTCCTGATCGTCCCCCGATCCGCCTTGTACCGGCGCTTGAGATGCTTCGCTGTTTGGCGCTGACGGCCGTCCGCGGTCCCCGCGCTGCCGTTCGTTTCGGCGCGGTCCCCGTCTCGGTGGCTCACCCCCCTCCCCATGAATGCCGGCTCCCTGCGCCCCCTCAAGCACTGCGCGAGATTCAGAACGGGTCAAAGCGTTTGTCAGGGCCCAAATATCGCGCTCATCAAGCTCGACAAACGCGCCACGCTTAAGGCCGCGCGGGAGAACCATGGCCCCATAGCGGATGCGAATAAGGCGACTGACAGCGTGCCCCACTGCCTCAAACATCCGTCTGACCTCGCGGTTACGCCCCTCGGAAATGGTGACCTTGTACCAGCAGTTAGCGCCTTCCCCCCCTCCGGCTTCAATGGAGCTGAACTGGGCCATGCCGTCATCCAGGTTCACACCTTCGAGCAGACGTTTTTTCTCTTCGTTACTGAGCGCACCGAGCACACGGACAGCGTACTCACGCTCCAGGCCGAAACGCGGATGCATCAGCTTGTTGGCCAATTCACCCGAACTGGTCAGCAGCAGAAGGCCCTCCGTATTCAAGTCGAGGCGACCGACCGATTGCCACTTTCCCTGGAACAGCTTGGGTAAACGGCGAAAAACGGTCGGACGGTTTTGCGGGTCATCATGCGTGACCACCTCTCCGGTGGGCTTGTGATAGGCAATCACCCTCGGCGGCGGCGGGTCGATACGCACCCGGATTGGCTTGCCATTGACTTTGACCGTATCGCCAAACTGGATGCGTTGTCCTATATGGGCAGGCTCAGCGTTGACCGAGATTCGCCCCTCCAGAATCAGTTGCTCCATCTCCAGCCGTGAACCCAGCCCCGCCTGGGCAAGCACTTTGTGCAACTTGGGGGTTTCGGGCTGGGGCGCGAGCACTCGCTTGGGCAATGCCAAGGCAACGTCTTCCTCATCAGCATCGAATTGCCCCGTCACGACATCCTCAAACCGGATGGCACCCGGGGCTGGGGCGTTGCGGCCGGCTGAAGGCCGCGGCGCTGGAGCACGGATGGCTTGCGCGGGGCCGGACTCGGAGCGTGCTATTGCTTCCGGCAAATCTTGCAAGGCTTGCTCCTCTATGAGCACCTTGTCCTGCGGCTCACGAGGTGTGTCCGCAGATTCGGAAGCAGGAGGGTCTTGTTGGGTCATGATTTACATTCGGGTGGGCTCATCGCCACCGGTCTCATTGCTCTCAAGAGGCTCGGTATCACTGTCGCCAGCGACCTCTGATTGCGTGTACAGAGTTGGCGCCTCGGCGATCTCACCAATCTCAAACTCTTCAACCGTGCCTGACACGGGCTCCAGCACAGCAGGCTCCAGCACAGCAGGCTCAAGCCGCTCAACATCTGTACCATCCGCGTCCGCCTCCGGCTTGCCCGCAAGTTCAGAGATGCCAAACTCAATCTGCTCGAGCATCGGAAGCTGATTCGGGCTGTCGTCCATCACGGGAAGCTGGTCCAGCGACTCGACCCCAAGGTCGTCAAGAAACTGCCGGGTGGTGGCATAAAGTGCCGGCCGGCCGACAGTTTCCCGATGGCCGATCACCTCCACCCACCCGCGGTCTTCGAGCTGCTTGAGGATCATGCTGTTGATCGTGACTCCCCGGATGTCCTCCATGTCACCGCGCGTCACCGGCTGACGATACGCAATGATGGCCAAGGTTTCCAGTGTGGCACGGCTATAACGCGGGGGTTTTTCGGGGTGCAGCCGGTCCAGATATTCACGCATCTGCGGCCTGCTTTGAAAGCGCCATCCCGTCGCCACGTGAACAAGTTCCACGCCACGACCAGACCAATCGCTTTGCAACTCCTCAAGCACCAGCTTGAGGCTGTCCGCAGTCAATACCCCGTTAAACAGAACTCCCATTTCGCGCAGGGGCAATGGTTGCTGCGCGCAAATAAGTGCTGTTTCGAGGACGCGTTTTGCATCCGTCGTATTCATGATTGTGGTCGTTCCGAAAAAAAGCGGAAAAAAAGGCCGGGAAAACGTGGGTTCGGCGCTTGGCGCGCAGGGCACCCAATACGCAATCTCCTGATCAGGATGCCATGGTGCAGGTAGCTGAAAACTACTGGATTTGATTGTATATCAGGCCCAAACCGGAAATAGCGGCCTGAAGGTCGGCCGGAGGGTCCGACCGGAATTCCATCACTTTGCCAGTCACCGGATGCTCGAATGCCAGCCGGCACGCATGCAGCGCCTGACGGCCAAGCCCAGGAGCAGGAGCCCCCCCGTACAACTCGTCGGATACCAGGGGATGGCCAATGAAGGCCATATGGACCCGGATTTGGTGCGTGCGACCGGTGTGCAGCTTGCATTTGACCAGGCAGTGCTCACCGGCACTTTGAAGCAGCGACACCATAGTGGATGCCGACTTCCCGGCATTCTTTTCCAAGTCCACCACGGCCATCCGCAAACGGTTGCGTGGATCCCGCCCAATGGCAGCTTCTACCTGCCGGGTTTTCCCGCCCAGCCAGGCACCGTGGGCCAGTGCGACATATTCCCGGCTCACGTCGCGGGCGGCGATCAGGCCGACCAACTGGTCCATCACCGTCCGCTGCCGGGCGACCACCATCAAACCGCTGGTGTCTTTATCAAGGCGGTGAACAATGCCGGCGCGTGGCAGGAAGACGGCCTGCGGATCATGCGCGAGCAAGCCGTTCAACAAGGTCCCGCTCCAGTTGCCGGGCGCCGGATGCACAACCAGCCCGGCAGGTTTGTTGATCACCATCAGGTAAGCGTCCTCGAACACGATGTCCAGTGCCATCGCTTCAGGCCTGAATGCCTGGCTTTGCGGCGTTGGACGCAACTCAATGGCGAGTTCATCACCAGCCTTGACCTTCGTGGATGTCTTGGTGACTGTAGAGCCCCCGAGTTTCACCATGCCTGAGTCGATCAACTGCTGAAGATACGTGCGCGAGAACTCGGGCACAATGGCGGCCAACGCGCGGTCGAGACGGCTGCCATGGCTTTCGACCGGGACAGCTACCTGCCGCAACTCCACCTCGACAGCCGTATCGCCCTCCTCCAGCGCCTCATCGGGAACCTCCTCAGGCGCAGTAGCGCCCGATATAATCAATTTGCTTTGTTCTGAATCAGTCATCAAGAAGGTCGATTGCAATGTTTTCCACCAAATTATCGGTTGTTCCCAATGCAATGCCGCTTTTTGCAGCCGTTTGCGCTTTATCTTTTGTGATTGCCGGATGCTCGAGCACCCCTGCGCCCGACAAGACGGCCACATGGAGCCCCAACAAGATTTACGCCGAAGCAAAGGATGAGGCCAGCGGCGGGGCCTATGACAAGGCGATCCCGTTGTACGAAAAACTGGAAGGCCGTGCTGCAGGTACCCCCCTCGCCCAGCAAGCGCAGCTTGAGAAAGCTTATGCCCAGTACAAGGGAGGAGAACAAGCCCAGGCCATCGCGACATTGGACCGGTTTATGAGACTGCATCCGGCCAGCCCGGCCCTGGACTATGCGCTGTACCTCAAAGGCCTGGTGAACTTCAATGACAATCTCGGCATTTTCGGGTTTATCTCCCGTCAGGACTTGTCCGAAAGGGACCAAAAAGCAGCCAAGGAATCCTTTGAGTCATTCAGGGATCTTGTGACTCGCTTTCCAGAGTCAAAATACTCGCCGGATGCCCGTCTGCGGATGAGCTATATCGTGAACTCGCTGGCCCAATCCGAAGTGCATGTCGCGCGGTACTATTACTCAAGGGGTGCCTACGTGGCGGCAATCAACCGTGCGCAGAGTGCAATCGCCGACTACCGCGATGTACCCGCATTGGAAGAGGCTACCTTCATTCTTTATAAGTCCTACGAAGCGCTGGGTATGGTTGAATTGCGTGACGATACCCGCCGTATCCTCGAAAAGAGCTACCCGCAAAGCGAATACTTAAGCAAGGGATTCAAGTCGGGAGACAATCCTTGGTACAAGTTCTGGTAAGAGCTTCCAGCCGGTCGAACAGCTCCTCCTCGGATGCCAACCGCCGCATCGGCGGAAGAGCTCTCAGCAAACGCCGCCCATAACCCATGGTTGCCAGGCGGCTGTCGCACACCACCAACACCCCCTGGTCACTTTCTCGGCGTATCAGACGCCCGGCACCCTGCTTGAGAGCCACCGCCGCCTCGGGCAGAAAATAGTCGTTAAAAGCACTGCGTCCTTGTGATTCGAGGAGCTTTGAGCGCGCCTCTGCCAGCGGGTCGTTCGGAGGAGGAAAAGGCAGCTTGTCAATGACAACCAGTTGAAGCGCGTCGCCAGGCACGTCAATGCCCTCCCAAAATGACGCCGAAGCCACCAGCACGCAGCCTTTGCCGCCTTTGGCATTGCCTTCTCGGAAGCGTTCAATCAGCACACGCTTGGGCATGGCCCCCTGAACCAGCACCTCCATGTCCGGCGAATTCAGAAAAACCTCTCTGAGTGCATCACCAATGGTGCGCAAAGCCCGCAGTGTGGTCGTCAAAACCATAGTGCGCCCCCCGAGACGTCTCGACCATCTGGCTGCAGCTTCGGCGACTTTCATGGTGTGCGCGGGGTCTCCCGGTTTGGGGAACACCCCAGGCACATATAACGCCGCCTGCCTCTCGTAATCAAAAGGACTTCCTACCCGCAAGACCTCGGCATCCTCCAGCCCGCAAGGCTTGGTAAACCAGCTGAGCTTGTCGTCATCTCCCAGTGTGGCAGAAGTGAATATCCATGACTTTGCCGAGCCGGCGGAAGCGCCCAGCACTTTGCTTTTCACCGCCTTCGAAATATCCAGCGGCGATTCGACCAGCCGGAGCTGGGTTCCCACGTCAGCCCAGCGCACGCAGCCCGCCTCGCATGCCTGAACGAAGCGCTGGGCGCGTTCCGCCAGCTCCTCGGCACGCTCATGGAGGCGAACGAAATCAGGCGCGATTTCACTGACCGTATCCAGGGCGGCAGAAGCCTGCTCGCAAGACGTGTGAATGACTTGCAACGCACTGGTCCACTCAGCCGCATTCAACCCCTCCGGAGACTCACCCACCCATCGCAGTTTGGTGCCTGGGTACTGTTTCCCGGCACACAGACGCAGCTCGCGCGCAGCGTGCTCGACGGTCGACACCACCTCCTGCCAGTCCACCAGCCCGCGGGCCAGCTGCAGGCCAGTTGCCAGCATGTCCCTTGCAAAATCAAGAAGCTGGCCCGTGGTCAGGTTTGTTCCCAGAAATTGCACACCGGTCTCGTTGAGCTGGTGCGCTTCATCGAAGATGGCGATGCGCACGGAAGGCAGCAACTCAGCGACGCCGGATTCGCGCACCGCCAGATCGGCAAAGAACAGGTGGTGGTTGATCACCACCACGTCGGCAGCCATGGCCTCCCTGCGGGCCAGGTTCACATGACAGGCCCGAAAACGCGGACAGGTGGCGCCCAGGCAGTTTTCACGCGTGGAGGTCACCAGAGGAATCATCGGCGAACGTTCGTCCAGCCCCGGGAGTTCGGCCAGGTCGCCGGTGCGCGTGAGCTTGGACCATTCTTCAATTTTGGCCAGGGCGCGCACGGAAACGCCGTCGGGCAAATAAGCCTCCTGACGCGCCATTTCCATGCGGTGCAGACACAGGTAGCTGGCCCGCCCCTTGAGAAGCGCCGTGCTGACCGGAAGACCCAGCGCCTCCACCAGGCGCGGCAAATCACGACCGAAAAGCTGGTCTTGCAAGGCCTTGGTCGCCGTCGACAACAACACACGCTCGCCGCTCAGCAAAGCGGGGACCAGGTAGGAAAAAGTTTTACCGACGCCGGTGCTGGCCTCGACCACCAAGGGGTATGCACCCTCAATGGCACGCGCCACGGCCAGGGCCATTTCGGTCTGGCCGCTGCGAGGCACAAAATGCTCAGCGGCACGCGACAGGACGCCTCCCGGCGCGAAGGCCTCTTCGACTTCAATCGCAAGGGTCATCAAGCAGGCTCTGGGGGATCCAGCGACAGCTCAAGCTGTGCAATCTGGTCACGAAGCTGCAAACGCCGCTTTTTGAGGCGCCTGAGCAACAACTCGTCAATGGGAAAGGCGTGCGCGGTCAGGTCCACCAGCGCATTGAGATCGGCGTGCTCCATTTTGAGTTCGATCAGCTGGCGTTCCGGGGAATGTAGATTTAAGTCCAAGGTTTTTATCCGTACACGCTGCTTCGCTTGATAATACGTCGATTGCGACCATAAATCGAGCTCGCGCTTGAACGACCACACAATGTCCAAAGGTTATCGAATCACAGCGTCCACCGGTATCCATAAAGGCGATCGGGACTACCAGCAGGATCAGGTCAACCTGTTCAGTCACTCACGCATTCCCGGCTGCATGCTGGGTATCGTGGCGGACGGTATGGGAGGCCGTAGCGGGGGGCGCAAAGCCTCCGATCAGGTCATGTTGACGGCCAAGCAGCTTTTTGAACGTTATGCCCCGGAAACGGACGATGCGCCTGCGATGCTCAAGCAGGTCATTGAAGAGGCCCATATCGTCATCAAATTGACTGCGATCTCGGCTGAGCAGGAACCGCACAGCACGCTGGCGGCATTTCTGATCAACCCGGGTGGGGACTGTCACTGGGTACATACCGGAGACTCCAGGATCTACCATTACCAGGGCAGCAAGCTGGTACACAGGACGGTGGACCATTCGTATGTGCAGACTCTGGTGGACAAAGGCGAGATTACTGAGGAAGAAGCCAATGTTCATCCGCAGTCAAACATCCTGATGGGTTGCCTGGGTACGGAAGATGCGCCACCTATTACCCACCATTTCATCCCGCAACTCCGGCCTGAAGACGTCCTGCTGGCTTGCAGCGATGGGGTCTGGCACTATTTCAGCACCAGTGAAATGGGCTCAGCCCTGTCCATGCTGTCACCCCGTGAAGCCACTGAATTCCTGATTCAGAAAGCACGTTCCCGCGCGCGAGGCGGCGGTGACAATCTCTCGCTGGTGATTGTCAAACTCGAGCCTTTGGCCGCTGAGCCACCGGCCCGCTTAGTCGGGTAAGGGTAAGGACTTCGCTGGCGGCTTGGTCTGCTTCAGACGATCTCTTTCATGCTGGGCTTTGCGCTCCAGCGCCTCCTTTTGGCGGTCGTTGAATTTTTTAGCCTCTTCCGCTGCAACAGCCTGCTTTTCGCTTCTGGACTGGGATTTTTCCTGACCGCTTTTTAATCTGGCAGCGTTCGCGTCACTACTACCTTGCTCACCTGCCTTGGCCGCCGCACGGTCTTCGGTTTTCTTTTTTTCCCGCTCAAGACGAGACTGGGAGTCTTCCAGAGCCTTCGCCCGACGATCCGCGGCTTCCTGCTGTTTCTCCGGTGACGATTTTTCTTCCGTTTTACGGATCTGCTCCGCACCCTTGATGCGGCGTTCCTCGTCATTGAGCGACAGCTCTTGCCGGCGAAGGTCTGCCATGGCTTCGCGCCGCCGGTCATTGACTTTTCCCAGGCAGCTGTTGACGGCAAACCGGTCGTAGCAGGCTGCATCCTCAGCCAAAAATCCTGCTTCCAGCCTGTTGCGTTCGGCGCTGATTCTCGTCCGCTCGGCATCAATGCTTCGCATCTGGTCAGCGGGTGCAGCCGTCTCGACCGTGGACTGCGCATTCGCGAGCACGCTTAAAGCGATGAGAAAACAGGCGGTAACCAGATGCTTCATGTGAGTGTTGTATCCACGTTTCTGCGTTCAAGCGCCAGGAATTCCTTTGACTGCATTTCGTTGAGCCGGGAAACCGTACGGGGGAATTCGTGTACCAGCGGCCCCTCGGTGTACAACGCCTCAGGAGCGACTTCTGCCGACATGATCAACTTGACCCGGCGGTCATACAGCACATCCACCAGCCAGGTAAACCGCCGTGCCTCCGACGCCATACGCACCGGCATATGCGGTACATCGCTTAGCAGCACGGTATGAAACTGCGTGGCTATTTCCAGGTAATCGTTTTGCGAACGCGGACCACCGCACAGCGTCTTGAAGTCAAACCAGACGACCCCCCCCGCCTTGCGCCTGGCCTGGATTTGCCTGGACTCAATCTGCAATACCGGGTTCTCATCCTGAGACTCTGCCAGCGCATTAAAAGTTTCAGTCATTTCAGCATCGGCCTGAAGGCCTAGCGGGGTGTGATAGAGCTTCGCCTGGGCTAACGTGCGCCCGCGGTAGTCCGTCCCGTTGTCAACACTGATGACCTCCAGCTTGGCCTTCAGGAGTTCAATGGCCGGGAGAACACGGTCGCGATGCATGCCATTCGGATACAGCTCGTCCGGCAGAAAGTTGGAAGTTGTGACAAAGCCGACTCCATTGTCAAACAGCGCCGACAACAGACGATGAAGAATCATCGCGTCGGTGATGTCCGCCACATGAAACTCGTCAAAACAGATGAGCCGGTATCGCTTCGCAATGCGCCGGCCCAGCTCATCCAGCGGATTCGCCGTACCCTGAAGGTCCTGCAACTCCCGGTGCACCTCGCGCATGAACTCGTGAAAGTGCAGCCGTACCTTGCGCCTGAGCGGGACAGCCCCGAAAAAGCAGTCCATCAAGAAACTTTTTCCCCTGCCAACGCCTCCGTGCATGTACACGCCACGAGGGATATCAGGCCGGTTTATCAGCTTCTTGATGGCATTGGAGCGCTGCTCCTTGAACGCCGCCCACTCAGAGGCGCAACGCTCAAGCGCTTCGACTGCCCGCAACTGGGCAGGATCGCTTTGATAGCCCCGCGCCGCAAGTTCGGCGTCGTACGCCGAGCGCACCGGTTGATTCACCGACTTCTTGCCTGCGTGCTCAGAAGTTCAAGGTGCGCTTGTCGACTGCCAGCGCGGCTTCCTTGGTCGCTTCGCTAAGGGACGGATGGGCATGGCAGATGCGGGCAATGTCTTCACTGCTGGCCCGGAATTCCATGGCCACCACACATTCGGCGATCAGTTCGCTGGCCATCGGACCGACGATGTGCACGCCGAGAATTTCATCCGTCGCGGCATCGGCCAGCATCTTCACCATGCCAGTCGTGTCACCCAGCGCGCGTGCGCGGCCATTGGCCATGAACGGGAAAGTCCCTGCCTTGTATGCCCGGCCGGCAGCCTTGAGCTGCTCTTCGGTCTGGCCCACCCAGGCGATTTCAGGGTTGGTGTAGATCACCCAGGGAATCGTGTTGAAGTTGACGTGACCATGCTGCCCAGCAATGCGCTCGGCAACCGCAACGCCCTCTTCCTCGGCCTTGTGCGCCAGCATGGGGCCGCGTACCACGTCGCCGATAGCCCAGACATTGGGCAGGCTGGTTTTGCATTCCTCATCCACCACCACGGCGCCGCGCTCGTCGAGCTTCAGGCCAACGGCTTCAGGGTTCAGGCCCTGGGTGTTGGCTACCCGGCCAATGGAGATGATGAGCTTGTCCACTTCCAGGGTCTGGGCTTCGCCCTTGGCATCGGTATAGGCAACACTCACACCTTTCTTGCCGCTCTTGATCTCGCCGACCTTCACGCCGAGCGCGATTTTCAGACCCTGCTTGTCGAATGCTTTCTTTGCTTCCTTGGCGATCTGCTGATCGACTGCGCCCAGGAACGTCGGCAGGCCTTCCAGTACCGTCACGTCTGCACCCAGGCGGCGCCAGACCGAGCCCATTTCCAGGCCGATCACGCCGGAGCCGATCAGGCCCAGCTTCTTGGGCACGGCGCCGATGCGCAGTGCGCCGTCATTCGACAGGATGTTTTCCTCGTCAAATGGTGCCCCCGGGAGAGCGCGGGCGTTGGAACCCGTGGCCACGATGATGTGCTTGCCGGAGATGGTTTCCTCAGCGGCACCGGCGACCTTGACGTCATAGAGGCCGTCTTTTGCAGCGACAAAGGAGCCGCGGCCGTGAAAAAAGGTGACCTTGTTCTTCTTGAACAGGTAGACGATGCCGTCGTTGTTCTGCTTGACGACCGTGTCCTTGCGGGCAAGCATCTTCGTGACATCCAGGCCGAGGCCTTTGACCTCGATGCCATGATCGGCAAAGTGGTGGCTGGCGTGGTCGAAATGTTCGGACGATTGCAGCAGCGCCTTGGACGGAATGCAGCCCACGTTGGTGCAGGTGCCACCCAGGGCCGGGCCACCTTTGGCGTTCTTCCATTCGTCGATACAGGCGACGTTGAAACCCAGTTGGGCGGCGCGAATCGCGGCAATGTAACCGCCGGGGCCGCCACCGATGACGATGACGTCGAATTGTTTAGACATGTTTCTTTATTCCTTCTTGAGTTCAAACGCCCCCGCATGGAGGACGATTCCAAATACACCGGTGCGCGCCTGCAGGCTTTCCTGCTGGGGACCATCGCGGCCAATTTTCACGGTCGTTCCGGGCGTGGTCTTGCAGACAAACAAATGTCTGGCATCGAGGCATTCAATCCCGCCGGCGGCATGCAGCGCGGCCCAGCCAAAGCCCTCGTACTCCTCCGCGAGAAAGCGGCGCAGGAATACGGTTTCCGTAGGGGTCCGCACATCGGCAATGGTCCATCGCGCCAGGTCCGACTGGTATGTTTCAACCAGCTTCCCCGGGTCAGCATCCGGCGCCTTCGCCAATACCAGCCGGGACTCCGCCTGCGAAACACTGACCCATTGCAGCCCGTAGTAACCGCTCCAGTTGTCGCCAGCCGGCGCAGCAGCCGCAGCCAGACCCACGCTCAACGTGCAGGCCAGGCAGGCGACGAGGCGGCGCATCGACAGCCTTAGATGTCGAACAACAGGCGTGCAGGATCTTCCAGCGCTTCTTTCATCGCCACCAGGCCCAGCACAGCTTCACGACCGTCGACGATGCGGTGGTCATAGCTCATTGCCAGGTAGTTCATCGGACGGACCACGATCTGGCCGTTTTCGACCACGGCACGGTCCTTGGTCGCATGCACGCCCAGGATCGCCGACTGCGGCGGGTTGATGATGGGCGTGGACAACATGGAGCCGAAAACACCGCCATTGGAGATCGAGAAAGTACCGCCGGACATTTCTTCAATGCCCAGCTTGCCGTCGCGTGCCTTGGCACCGTATTCGGCAATCTTCTTCTCGATGTCGGCAAAGCTCATCTGGTCTGCATTGCGCAGAATGGGCACCACCAGGCCGCGCGGGGAACCGACGGCGATGCCGATGTCGAAGTAGCCGTGGTAAACGATGTCATTGCCGTCAACCGATGCGTTGAGCACGGGATACTTCTTCAACGCATGCACAGCGGCCTTGACGAAGAAGCTCATGAAGCCGATCTTCACACCGTGTTCTTTTTCAAACTTCTCCTGGAAGCGCTTGCGCATTTCCATCACCGGCGCCATGTTCACTTCATTGAACGTGGTCAGGATGGCGTTGGTGGCCTGCGATTGCAGCAGGCGCTCGGCGATACGCGCGCGCAGGCGGCTCATGGGCACGCGCTGCTCGGGACGGTCACCCAGATCGGAAGGTTTGGCGGAAGCAGCAACCTGCGGCAAGGCCGCAGTAGGCACGCCTGTGGGAATGGCAACAGCAGCGGCCGGCTTGGCACCGCCAGCAGCCGCACCGAGGACGTCGCCCTTGGTAACGCGGCCATCCTTGCCGGTTCCAGGCACCGAACCAGCGGCAAGGTTGTTGTCGGCCATCAGCTTGGCTGCAGCCGGCATGGGAACGCCAGCCATGGAGCCACCGGCTGCGGGTGCAGGCGCGGAGACAACAGCAGCGGCAGGTGCTGCAGCGGCCGCCGCCGGAGCGGCTGCAGGAGCAGCGGCACCCGCTTTGCCTTCGGTGTCGATCCGGGCAATCACCTGATCTGACACCACCGTGCCGCCGTCCGCGACGACCAGCTCGGTCAGCACGCCGGCGGAAGGCGCCGGCACTTCCAGCACCACCTTGTCGGTTTCGATCTCAATCAGGATTTCATCCACCGCGATTGCATCACCGACTTTTTTCTTCCACTGCAGCATGGTGGCCTCGGCCACGGACTCGGACAACTGGGGGACTTTGACTTCTACGATAGCCATGTTGATTCTTTCGGGTTCGTTCTTGTATTCGTGTTCTTGGTTCGGGAAGGGGCGACCTTACTTGGTCAGCACAAAGCCCTTGAGCTTGGCAAACGCGCCGTCCACCAGCGCCTTTTGCTGCTCCTGGTGCAGGTGCGAATAACCCACAGCCGGTGATGCCGAAGCAGCACGGCCGGAATAGCCCAGTTTTTGACCTTCGAACATGTTCTCGTGGATGTAGTGCTGCACAAAGAACCAGGCACCCTGATTTTGTGGCTCGTCCTGGCACCACACGATGTCGGTGGCGTTCGGGTACTTTTTCAGCTCGGCCGCAAAAGCCTTGTGCGGGAACGGATAAAGCTGCTCAACACGAATAATGGCCGTATCGTCAATGCCCTTTTCTTCACGCTTCTTGGCCAGGTCGTAATACACCTTGCCCGAGCACGCGATGATGCGCTTGACCTTGTCTGCCTTCTTGTTGATGTCATCCTTGGTCTCGGGGATGATGGTCTGGAACCCACCCTTGGTGAATTCGGACAGCGGCGAGGTGGCGTCCTTGTTACGCAGCAGCGACTTGGGCGTCATGATGACCAGCGGCTTGCGCAGGTTGCGCACCATCTGGCGGCGCAGCACGTGGAAGATCTGGCTGGCGGTCGTCGGTTGCACCACCTGCATGTTGGTATCCGCCGACAGCTGCATGAAACGCTCCAGGCGTGCCGAGCTGTGCTCCGGGCCCTGGCCTTCATAGCCGTGCGGCAGCATCAGGGTGATGCCATTGACGCGGCCCCACTTGACTTCGCCCGAGGCGATGAACTGGTCGATCACGACCTGCGCGCCGTTGGCGAAGTCGCCGAACTGGGCTTCCCAGATCACCAGCGTGTTCGGGTCGTTCGATGCATAGCCGTATTCAAACGCCAGCACCGCCTCTTCAGACAGGATGGAGTCGATGACAACGAACGGAGCCTGGTTGTCGGCCACGTTCTGCAGCGGCACATAGGTACCGGTGTCGAACTTTTCGCGATTCTGGTCGTGAATGACGGCATGGCGGTGCGTGAACGTGCCGCGTCCGCAATCTTCGCCCGACAGGCGCACCGGGTAGCCACTTGCCACCAGTGAGGCAAACGCCATGTGCTCGCCCATGCCCCAGTCCACAGGGACGTCGCCGCGGCCCATGGCTGCGCGGTCGTCATACACCTTCTTGACCAGCTGATGCGGCGTCACGGTCGCGGGGATGGCCGTGATCTTGTCGGCAAGGCGCTTCCACTCGGCCATCGGGATGGCGGTGTCGCCGGCATCGGTCCACTTCTTGCCCAGGTAAGGCACCCAGTCAACCGCATACTTGCTCTTGAAGTTGGTGAGAACCGGATCAAACGTGCTCTTGCCGGCATCCAGCGCGGCGCGCGTGGCCTTGACCATGTCGTCGCCCAGGGTGTCGCCCATGCCCTGCGCCGTCAGTTTGTCGGCGTACAGGCGGCGGGTGCCGGGGTGCTGTGCAATTTTCTTGTACATCAGCGGCTGGGTCAGCGCTGGCGTGTCCTGCTCGTTGTGGCCCAGCTTGCGGAAGCAGATGATGTCGACCACGACATCCTTCTGGAACTCCATGCGGAACTCGAGGGCCAGCTGGGTAGCCAGCACCACGGCTTCCGGGTCGTCGCCATTGACGTGCAGCACCGGCGCTTCAATCATCTTGACGACGTCGGAGCAGTACAGCGTCGAGCGACTGTCGCGCGGGTCGCTGGTGGTGAAACCGATCTGGTTGTTGATGACGATGTGCACCGTGCCGCCGGTGAAATAGCCACGGGTTTCGGCCAGCGCCAGCGTTTCCATCACAACGCCCTGCCCTGCAAAAGCGGCATCACCGTGCACCAGCACCGGCAGCACCTGCAGGCCTTTGGGGTCGGCACGGCGATCCATGCGGGCGCGCACCGAGCCTTCAACCACGGGGTTGACGATTTCCAGGTGAGAGGGATTGAAAGCCAAAGTCAGGTGGACCGGGCCGCCAGGGGTGGTCACGTCGGAGCTGAAGCCCTGGTGGTACTTGACGTCGCCGCTGGGCAGGTCTTCAGGTGCGGTGTGGTCGAATTCGGCGAACAGGTCGGCGGGGACTTTGCCCAGGGAATTGACCAGCACATTCAGGCGGCCGCGGTGGGCCATGCCGATCACTATTTCCTGCACGCCCTTGATACCGCCCTGCTGGATCAGCTCGTCCATGCAGGCGATGAAGCTCTCGCCGCCTTCGAGCGAGAAGCGCTTCTGGCCGACGTACTTGGTGTGCAGGAAACGCTCCAGGCCTTCGGCTGCAGTCAGCCGGTCCAGGATGTGGAGCTTCTTTTCCTTGGTGAAATTGGGTTTGCTGCGAATCGATTCGAGCTTTTGCTGCCACCAGCGCTTGTGGTTCTGGTCGGTCGCGTACATGTACTCGGCGCCAATCGTGCCGCAGTAGGTTTCGCGCAGCGCGTTCATGAGCTCGCGCAGGCTCATGGTGTCTTTGCCGAAGAACGTGTTGCTGGTGTTGAACACGGTTTCCTGGTCGGCGTCGCTGAAACCGTAGAAAGACGGCTCGAGTTCGGGAATTTTGTCGCGTTCGGCACGCTTGAGCGGGTCCAGGTCGGCCCAGCGTGCGCCGACGTTGCGGTAGGCGGCGATCAACTGCTGGACGGCCGTGCGCTTGCGGCCCATTTCGGAGTCGGCGCCGCTGGCGACCACAACTTTGGTCTGGCCCTGCTTGGCGCGCTCGGCAAAGGCGTTGACGACCGGCAGGTGTGGAACGTCCTTGGCATTGCTGCCGTCGACGGCGGGAACGTGCTGGAGTGCGTCGAAATACTCGCGCCAGTTGTCGGGCACGCTGCCGGGGTTGGCAAGGTAGTTTTCGTACATCTCTTCGACATAGGGCGCGTTGCCGCCGAAGAGATAAGTGTTGCCTTGATAGGCAGAATAGACAGACGACGCTGCCGGGTTGGAACTCATATCCGCTGACCTCCGTTTCCCTTTGGGAAACATTAGCTGGTTAAAGCTTGTTAATTAACCTTCCGCAACACGGCTGGACCGATTAGCGGATGCGACTGTGGCAGGAAGGGCCTTCAGAAACAACCCAGATTGTGCCACCGAACTGTGACAGCGGAAAGACGGTGCTCATGACCATACCTGAAAAGGCCATGGTTTCTGCGCACCCCCAACGCTCTCACATACCTCTTACATGCTCTCACATGCGTTGAAGTTACTGCTGTATTTGGGGGCTGAAAGTCAGACGGCAAGGCCCGGATTTCCGGTCACACCCACAAGCCGCGGAGTGTTGGGTTTGACAGGTTGAATGACCTTTTTGGCCTTCAGGTAGCTTTCCACCACCTCCCAGACCGGAGGGCCGGCATTTTTGCTAGCCTCCGCCACCGGCGCCCAGCCAGCCACCTTGTAGGTCTTGCCGGCTTCGATGGGCTTGCCGCCCAGACGCATGTCCTGGATGCGTTCACCCATTTTGGCGCCGGGCTCGCAGGTGTAGGTCAAACCGCCCACACGCACCATATCGCCGCCCTGCTGGTAATACGGGTCGGGGTTGAACAGGTTGTCGCCCACGTCCTCCAGGATGGTCTTGATCATGTCGCCGCGCATGTCTGTCAGCGTGGTCCAGGGATAAGTGATCGCGGTCTGGTCCATCACGTGCTCGCGCGTGATGGCCTGGCCGGGCAGCAGCGAAGTTCCCCAGCGGAATCCGGGCGAAAAGGCGATCTCGGCGCCACGCACATTCATCAGGGCGTCCAGGATCAGCTGGTCAAAGCTGCCGTTGAAGTTGCCGCGGCGATACAGCGTGCCTTCCGTCACCGCCAGTTTTTCACCCAGTTTGGCGGTGTAAGGCGCCCTCACCTTGTCGATCAGCGCATTCATGGCTGCGTCCGCGGGCAAAAAGTTGGCAAACACCGGCAGCAAGCGGTATTTAAAGCCGGCGACCTTGCCGTCCTTGACGTCGAGGTCCAGCACACCCAGGAACTTGCCATTGCTGCCGGCGTTGGTCACGATGGTCTGCCCGCCCGGGTTTTTGACGATGACAGGCACCGGCACGCCGTCGTGGGTGTGGCCGCCCAGAATGGCGTCGATCCCCGTGACGCGCGAGGCCATCTTGAGGTCCACATCCATGCCGTTGTGGCTGAGCAGCACCACGGCTTGCGCGCCTTTGGCACGCGCCTCATTCACCGTTTCCTGCATTTCGCTTTCGCGGATGCCGAAAGTCCAGTTCGGTGTGAGCCAGCCGGGGTTGGCAATCGGCGTGTAGGGAAAAGCCTGGCCGACGATGGCGACGGGCACGCCATTCATTTCCTTGATGACGTAGGGCTTGAACACCGGGTCGCCAAAGTCGCTGGTTTTGACGTTTTGCGCAATAAAGTCGACCTTGCCGGCAAAGTCCTGCTCGACGATTTTTTTGATGCGCTCTTCTCCATAGGTGAAGTCCCAGTGGCCGGTCATCACGTCCACGCCCAGCAGCCTGGCTGCATCCACCATGTCCTGGCCTTGCGTCCAGAGCGCCGTAGCGCTACCCTGCCAGGTATCGCCGCCATCCAGCAGCAAGGCGCCGGGGCGGCCAGCCTTCAGCTGCTTCACCAGCGTCGCAAGGTGTGCGAAACCGCCCACCTTGCCGTACTGGCGCGCGGCCCGCTCGAAGTTCAGGAAGGTCAACGCATGCGCCTCGGGCGTACCCGACTTCAGGCTGGCAGCCTTCAGCAAATGTTCGCCCACCAGGTGCGGCGCCTGCCCGCGCATCGCACCCACGCCCAGGTTGACGGAAGGTTCTCGAAAGTAGATCGGCAGCAGCTGGGCATGGCAATCGGTCATGTGCAGCAAGTGCACATTGCCAGTACGGGGCAGTTCGTACAAGCTGGCGGCCTGGACGGCGCCGGCCTCACGCAAAGGAAAACCGGCAGCCAGCGCAGCGGCCATGACACTTGCAAACTCTCGGCGGGACAGGTTCATGGCGTTGGTCATCCTGCCCGGCTACCCAGGCAAAGTATCAAGTTGCTATCAATTCAGGAGCTGCTTGCGCCCGCCACTATTGGCCTGGCGGCATAAAGAACTCAGATTATTTGTTGATGGGCGAGTTCGGATCCAGCAGCAGCGCCATCACGTCACGGATCTGCTGCTCGTTCAGGATGGCAGCATGGCCAAACCTCGGCATGTCGGAACACGCGTTGTAGGCCTTGGCGTTCCACAGCTTGCCCCAGGTGTACTCCACGATGGGTTTGCTCTCGGGCGACGCCGGATTGCTTACGCCGCGCAGCTTGCCGTAGTTGTAAAGGCTGGGGCCGATGGAGCCGAAAGACAGTTCAGCCTTGCTGATCTGGTGGCAGTTGTAGCAGCTGCCGCCATTGGCTTCGCCGGGCTTGTCGCTCCAGGTCAGGCCGCGGCCGTTCTGCGCAATTTTTTCGCCTTCGCTCCAGCTGCCGAGGTACTTGCCATCGGAAGGCAGTTTCACGGTTTTGAGGTTGGCTTCTTCAATGGCTTTGGCTGCTTTTTCCTCCAGCGGCTTGCCGGCGGCTTCCGAGCAGGCCTGGTTGGAAGCGTCCAGCGTCAGGCGGTCCATCTTCGCGATGCCCTGCTCACGGAAGGAACTTTTCAGCACCTGCTGGGTGGCTTCGTCTACCTCCTGCGCCGTGGGCGCAATGGCGCAGCTGGACAGGAAAAAGGCCGTCGATGCCAGACAGGCGGTGGACAGTGCGGCTTTGGTGTAAATCGTGTTCATCAGTTCTCTCCTGCCTGATTAGCGTTTGAGGGCCGGCGCAATGGAAGCACCGCCCTTGCTGTTGACGCCCATGTACACCCCCAGGGCGATGGTGGCATCAGAGGCGTAGCCCGGGAAAGGGAAACGCTGCTGGCGATAGCAGTCATTCAGGCGGCGCTGCATGCTCCACAGGTCACCGCTGGAGACACGGTAGGCCGGCCAGGCGCCGAAACCGTTGCCGGCGCCGGGCTGTTTGGTGAGGTTGGGCAAATCCTGCAGGCGGACACGCTTGTTGTCCTCGCCATGACACGATGCGCAGGAAAAGTCGTAGGGCCCACCGCGCAGGTAAAACACTTTTTTACCGACTTCGTACATCAGCTTTTCCTTGGCGTGCGACTGCGGCACCTTGAAGGTCATGTCGCGCGATTCACCCGAGATATAGGCCACCAGCGACTCGATGGATTTCTGCTCACCCACGCCGAAAGGGGTTTTGGCGATCTCGGCGGCATTAAAACCCTGCAGCTGCTCCATGCAGGTCAGCAGGCGCGACTCCATGTCCTGCACCCGCTGGGTATCGGCAAAGAAACGCGGCAGCTCGACGAAAGCACCTTTCACCACGCCCGGGCCCTTGCCCAGGTCGCATTTTTCAAGCGAGGCATTTTTGGGGCCGCGCGCCTGTTTCCAGAGTGCCTCGCCACGGGCTTCGTACAGCTCGGCCGGGTTGCCGTCAGCCAGCATGGCGCGGTATTCGGCAATACCTTCAGCGGTGCTCTTTTGCGCCGCCGCAGGCAATGACAAGGTGGCCATGGCGGCCAGGGCCGCCAGCCCAAACAGGCTCAACTTCATCGTGGACTCCTCAAATATCGTTGTGGGGCAGCCAATGTGCCGCTGCGGGAAAACGGCCGGGATTCAGGCAATGACGGCTTCGTCGGTGCGCTTGTCGCCGTGGTTGTCGACCCAGCTGACCGCGATCTTGTCGCCGGCCTTGCCGCCCTTGAAGCTGAACTGCACAAAAGGGTTCTTGGACACAGCCGTGCCCCACTGCGCGCTCATCACGGTCTTGCCGTTCCAGGTGGCGCTGATGTTCTGGATAAACCAGGCCGGGACGGTCTTGCCGGCCGCGTCCTTGCGCTGGCCGCTTTCCATTTCGTGGCTCACCAGCACGCGCACGGTGGTTTTATCGCCTTGGGCCTGCGCCCGGATTCGCATCGGTTCTGACATTTTTTTCTCCTGATTTCAAGGGTTGTGGTGGTGATCGGGTGCGGGCGGGTCTAGCCGCCGCAGCCTCCGAGCGTGACCTTCACTTCCTTGACTGCATAGAAATATTTATCACCGGCCTTCGCCAGCGCGTAAACATTGGAGGACTGGCCCATCTTGATGTTGGTCGAGACGTTGGCGTCGGTGCCGGCGGGAATCTCGAACATGGCAGCCAGCGCGCTGGGGTTCTTTTCGACAACGAGCGCAATTTGGGTGGTGTTGGCAATGTTGCTTTGCGCGCCGACACGCACCACATTGCCGTTCTCGGCAATTTCAGGCGCCTGCAGCAGCAGGTCCTTGCTTTCAACCGGAGCGCTGGTCGCGCCCATGGCCTTGGCGGCATCGGCCAGGGACTTGCTGTCAAAAGCGGCCTTGTTCCAGCCTGGCGCGTTTTGCGCGTGGGCCGGGTTCAGCCCGGTGGCCGCTACCAGCACCAGCGCAGTGGCGCCAGAACTGCTGGCCAGAAAATCACGACGTTCCATGGTGAACTCCTTTTTTATATAACTTGAATGTCTGAAAAACTAACAACGATTGGACACAAAAACGTCAAGCCGTGGAACGGTACTTATCCCGACCACGCTGTGAAAAAGTTAAAGCCGGCTGTCTCGACATCGTCAATTTCCATGCGCCTCATTTTGACGCGCCTTGAGCCAGCCATTGGGAAATCTGCGTCGACTCCGCCGCACTCAGTGCCTGCGGCGGCATGGGGATTGCCCCCCAGACACCCTGCCCTCCGGCCTTGATTTTGCCCGAGAGGTAAACCGTCGCGTCGGCGCGGTCTTTATATTTGTTGGCTATATCCTTGAAGGATGGCCCGACCAGCTTGCTGTCCATGCCATGGCAGGCGGTGCAGGTATTTTTTTGCAGCAACGGCATGACGGACGCAACGCCGGGCGCGGCGGTTTTAACGA
Organism: Polaromonas sp. P3_A5; assembly: GCF_056403055.1. Lineage (NCBI taxonomy): Bacteria > Pseudomonadati > Pseudomonadota > Betaproteobacteria > Burkholderiales > Comamonadaceae > Polaromonas > Polaromonas sp. P3_A5. Next base: position 1,909,517 of record NZ_JBFUGF010000001.1, on the reverse strand, counting down.
CAGCTGGCGGCTGCACGGCAACAACCGGCGTGGAGTTTGCTATCTTTTCAGGAGCTGCTTGCGCACGTCCTGTCTGGTTTAGGGCCGTATTTGATTCAACTATTGCGGCCATTGGCGGCCGGGTGGTGTCCACACCCCGGCTGGCACCCACCAGCCGCGACTGCTCGGCCAGGTTGCCATGGGCGTTGCGCGCGTAGTCCGGCAAAAAGCTTTTGACCACCACTTCACCAGCGCAATTTTTCATGCAGGCCGAGCCCTGGACATCGGGGCGCGCCGTGCCGCCCAGCTCCTTGCCCGGCCACATCGCGTGCGACGTCGTCATGCCGTTGCGGTTGGGCAGACGGGCCTGTACGTCGCGGATATTCGCGTCCGACAAGGTGAAGTTGTCGGGCAGGATATTGCCCAAGTTGAGAATGTAGGCAGTGACGGCATAAACCTCGTCGGCCGTCAATGTTTTCGGGGCGTTCCAGGGCATGGCGCGGTTAATGTAGTCCCAAAGCGTCGACAGCGTGGAGACTTTCATCAACGTGGTGCGGTTCGGCTGGTTGGAGCCAGGCATCAAGCCGTCCACACGGCCATTCTTGATGTCGTCGGCCGTGATGCCGCCGGCAATCGGCGTGAACACTTCGGACGACTCGGCAAAACTGCCGTGGCAGGACGCGCATTGCGCCTCCCAGATCACTTCACCCTGCCGCACGGAGCCCTGCCCTTTGGGCAGGCCCTTGAAGTCGGGCCGCACATCGATGTCCCAGGCCTTGACTTCCGCTGGTGTCGCCGTGCGCCCGATGCCGGAGAGAACCGCCGGTTTGTCGGCAGCCGCAGCCCATTGGGTGACACCCGCCAGCAGCAGTGAGCCCATCGCAACGCGAACGCCATGAGAAACGGACAAAGCCTTAGATCTGGACATTTTTCACCTCGCCGTTTTCTTCCAGCGACCACGACTGGATGGCGTTGTTGTGATAAATGCTGCGGGACGCTCGCACTTTGCGCAGTTCGTTGTACGTCGGCTGGATCTGGCCGGTCTCGTCAACAGCGCGGCTCTGGAAAATGGCGGGTTTGCCGTCCCATACAAAATCGGCATTAAAACGCGTGAGGCATTTGGCCAGCACCGGCCCCTCCAGGCGCGCCGGCGCCCAGTTGCGCCCACCGTCCACGGAAACGTCCACACGTTTGATCTTGCCCCGGCCGCTCCAGGCCAGGCCTGTGACGTTGTGAAAGCCCTTTTGCAGCAGCACCTGCCCGCCGCTGGGCGAGGTCACCACGCTTTTGACTTCCTGGATGCTGGTGTATTGCCGGTGCAGGCCGCTGGGCTGCAAGTCAACGTAATGGATCGTCTCATCCTTGGCGCCATAAGGCATGTCGCCCACCTCGATGCGCCGCAGGTATTTGATCCAGCTCACGCCCTGCACGCCCGGCACGATGAGCCGCAACGGATAGCCGTTCTCAGGACGCAGCATTTCACCGTTCTGCCCATAGGCCACCAGCACTTCGCCGCTCATCACCAGGCTCATGGGGATGGTGCGGGTCATGCCCGAGCCGTCGGCCCCCTCGGCCAGGATGAATTTGGCGCGCTTGAGGTCGGCGCCGCACAGCTCCAGCAGGGTGCGCAAGGGCACGCCGGTGAATTCGCTGCAGCTCAGCATGCCGTGGGTGTACTGCACTGTTGGCACCGCCGAGTTGCCCCACTCCATGCCGGTGTTGGCGCCGCATTCGATGAAGTGCATGCGGCTGACGTTCGGCAGGCGCATCAGCTCATCCATGCTGAAGACCATGGGGCGTTTGAGCATGGCGTCATCGGAGCCGTTCACCATCAGCCGGTGTTTCGAAGGGTCGATGTCCCACCAGCCCTGGTGGTGGCGCTCAAAGTGCAGGCCGCTGGGCGTGATGATGCCGAAGAGACCCTGCAAAGGGCAAAAGCTCACGCTGGCCTGGCCGATGCGGGTAAGGCCCGGGCTTTCGCGGCGCTGCAGGTTTTTTTCCCATTCGCTGGGCAGGCCGTAACCACGGGCCGCCACGGGCTGGCCCAGTCCCTTGCTGTGGGCGGGAAGGTTCAGGATATTGGTATCGCCTTCCGGAGTCGCTGCCCGTGCCTGGCCCACCGCCGCCACCCCGGCTGACGCAGCCGCAAACGCCCCGGCCAGAAAACCGCGGCGCCCGGCGCGCACGTCCGCTATTTGCGCTCCTGAGAGGAAATTCTCCGGTGCGCGCTGTATGAAACGGCTCAGCATAAAAGGCGTTCTTTCGGTTCAGGCGTCGTGGGAGGCGGATCGCGGCGACAAGCTTTCGGCCGGCGACAATCCGCCCGGCTCATCCAGCTCAATGGCGATCTGGGTGCAGACGCTGCGGCACAGCGCCACGGCTTTTTCGCTCTGAACGCGGTAAATCACCTGGGTGCCTTCCTTGCGCTTGGCCAGTACACCGGTGCGGTACAGCACGGCCAGGTGCTGGGAAAGATTGGGCTGGGTGGTGTCGATCTCCGCCAGCAACTCGTTCACGGACTTTTCACGCTCGCACAGGGCGCTCAAGACGCGAAGGCGCATCGGCGTCGCGAGCACGGCGAACAACTCGGCCGCCAGTTCAAACACACGGCCCCTCTCGACTTGCGCACTGGTTTGGATCATCTCGTTCATAGCGATTTATTCTTAATATAAGTAATTGCTGATATTAAGCCTGAAGCCGCCTCAAAAAACCCGTAAATACCCTAGGCACGCAAGGCGAACACGTAAATATCACCAACCAACCCGCCAAACGCTCAAAAGGTGTTGCCTCCATGCACTTGAGCGGGGTGGCTGGGGTGTAAAAAAGCGTTGAAAGACCCCTCGTCGTGATATAAAACTTTTGTTACTTACGAGTTGTTACCCGGGACCGGTAAAACCCAATACTTATGTCTTCAAAAAAAACCTTCATCTTCAAAAGTACCGGCATCCTTCTCGCCGTCATGATGGCCGCTGCAGCGCATGCGGAAGTCGATGCACTGGTCAGTCAGGCGCGTACGCTGCTCGACCAGAGCCAGGCACAAAAAGCCTTCGATCTGCTTGAGCCCCAGGAAACCGCACGCGCAGGCGACCCCGACTTCGACACGGTGCTGGGTATCGCCGCCAACGACACAGGGCAATTCACCCGCGCCATATTCGCGCTCGAACGCGTGCTGGCGGTGCAGCCGGCCAACTCCCGTGCGCGCGCGGAGCTTGGACGGGCACTTTTTGCCGTCGGGGACAACGCCGGCTCACGCAAGGTGTTAATGGAAGCCAAACAAGACAACATCCCGGCGGAGGCCGCCGCCACCATCGACCAATTCCTGCAGGCCATCGACCGTACGGAAGAAGCTGCCCGTTCGTCTGTCAAACCGTACCTGGAAGCCAGCGTTGGCTACGACACCAATGTCAACAGCGGCCCCGGCAATCCCAATGTCGCGGTTCCGCTTTTTGGCGGCGCAATTTTCACCCTCAATGCTTCGGGTGTTGAGACCAAAGATGCCTTCATGACCCTGGGCGGCGGGCTGTCAGCCCGTTACGTCGTCGACCCGCGCTGGTCGTTGATCGCGAACGCAAGCGGCAATGCGCGCGTCAATGCCAAGTACAACGACTTCAACACCGGCCAGGTTGATGTCAACGCCGGTGCCAGCTACCGCTATGAAAAGCACGAATTCACCGGTGTCGTGCAGGCCGGCAGCTATACCGTCGCCGGATCCCGCGCGCGCGACCAGCAAGGCCTGGTCGGCGAATGGACCTACCGCATCGACGGCTTCCGCCAGTGGAGCACTTACCTGCAATGGGGCGAGTTGAGCTATCCGGGTCAATCGCTTCGTGATGCGGACCGAACCGTGCTGGGTACGTCCTACGCCCATGCATTCCGCGACGGTTTGCTGGTCTTCGGGGGCATTTATGTGGGTGCCGAGAAGGAAAAAGCCAGCGGCGTTCCGCACATGGGCCACCACCTGTTCGGCATCCGGTTGGGTACACAGAAATCCATCAGGGACGACCTCGCCTTTTTTGGCAATATCAGTTATGAAGACCGCAAATACGGCGGCACCGATCCGCTGTTCCTGGTCACCCGCAGCGACAGGCAGCTCAATCTGAACCTTGGACTCAACTGGGTGCCCGCCAAACTCTGGCGCGTGACGCCGCAGTTGTCACTGACCTCCGTCAAGTCGAACATTGCCATTTCCGACTACAACCGCAGCCTTTTCTCCGTGACCGTGCGCCGCGACTTCTAAACCTGCCGTGCCGACTGAACACGCCCCGCCAGACACCCCATGAAAACCATCCGGGAACGCTCTCTCAAACACGCCGTGCTGTCGGTCGTGATTGCGGCGGCCTTCCCCGTGCAATCGTTCGCCGCCGAATCAGCCGGCGTGGCCCAGTTCATCGCCGGCGACGTCAACGTGCTGCGCGCGAACGGCAAAACCGAGGCACTGGCCAAGGGTAAACCGCTTGAAAGCGGCGAATCCATACTGACGAGTGCCGCGGGCCGCGCCCAGGTCCGGTTTTCGGATGGCGGCCTGGTGTCACTGCAGCCCAATACCGAGTTCAAAATCGCCAACTATGTCAACGAGGCTGACCCAAAGCAGGACCGTTTCCTGGTCGACCTGTTGCGCGGCAGCATGCGGGCCATCACCGGCCTGATCGGCAAGCGCAACCGCGAGAACTACAAGGTCACGACCACCACGGCCACCATAGGCATACGCGGTTCCGGCTTCAGCGTGGGCTACAACCCGGACGGATCACTGGGCATCACGACGGAACTGGACGCCATCGAGGTCTGCAACGCCGGTGGCTGCGTCGGCCTGACGGCCGGCGAGTCGGTGCGGGTCATTACCAGCTCCGAGGCGCCAGTTCGCACCAATACGCGGGCCAACGTGCCGACGCCGCCGCCCGTCCAGGAGGTGGTCGTTGCGGGCAACCAGACCACGTCCGACGGCAAGCCCGCCATTGTCCCCACCACACCCGTCAAACAGGTGTTCACCGACCTGGCCGCCGCGATTGCGTTCACCGACAGCGCGGCCAACCCGGTGGTCGAAAGCTACTACCCCGAGGCCGGCACCGCTGTGCTGACCAGCTTCCTCAGCGGCAAACCCATCGATGTCGACAGCCTCGACAGCCGCAACGTCCTGACCCAGTTCCGCAGCACGCCCGGCCTCACCACGATGGAAAAAGGCGCGCTGGGTGCGCCGTCCGATCCCGACTTCGTTGGCTGGGGCAGCTGGGTGACGGGGCAAAAGTTCGTGGGGGGCTCGCCCAGCGCGATTGAATCCGTTCACTTTGTGATGGGCCGGCCCACGCCGACGGCCCAGATGCCGGCCGACAACATGCAGGGCACTTACCAGTTCGCCGGTGGCACTGCGTTCTCCAGCCTGCTGGGCGCGGGTCAGCTTGTCAGCGGTTCGCTGGTCGCCAATTTTGGCGTCGGACAAGGCTATGGCAGCGTGGACCTCACCACGCGCTTTGGCGGAAATGACTATGGCGTCAGCAGCAGCATCGACATCAACAACGCCAAGATCACGAACTCCTCAGGAGCGAATGTCACTGGCTTCTTCACCGGCAACGAGGCCAGCCGCGCCGCATTGGTTTATAGCGCCTCGTCGGTTACCGGCGCGGGCCCCAACGCGGGCCAGGTTTCCGGTGCGGCCGTTTTCCAGCAGACCACCCTGGTCCTGAGACCACCCCAGTGACCAAGGCCACCCCTTTTAACGCCGCGCGCCGCCCAGTCCGCATTAATTGAATACCCGGAGAACCACCATGACCCCGCACATCAAGCTCCAACACACCGCCCTGGTTATTGCGCTGGCCGCCATTTACCCACTGCAGGCCCTGGCAGCGCCTTCCGCGGGCGTGGCCCAGTTCACCACCGGCGAAGTCAGTTTGCGGCGCACGGACGGCAAGACCGACGCGCTGGTCAAAGGCAAGGACATCGAAAGTGGCCAGGCCATCATCACCGGCCTCGATGGCCGCGCCCAGGTGAAGTTCTCCGATGGCGGTGTCGTTTCGCTGCAGCCGGGAACAGAGTTCAAGGTCGCCAACTACGTGGACAAGGCCGACCCGAAGGAAGACCGCTTCCTGGTAGACCTGCTGCGCGGCAGCATGCGGGCCATCACCGGATTGATCGGCAAACGCAACCGTGAAAACTATCGTGTCACCACCACGACGGCCACCATCGGTATCCGCGGCTCTGGCTTCAATGCAGGGTACAACCCGGACGGCTCGCTGAGCGTGACAACCGAGCTGGATGCGATTGAGGTCTGCAATTCGGGGGGATGTGTCGGGCTGACGGCAGGTGAGTCTGTCCGGGTGGTCAACAACACAGACACGCCGAAACGAACGAATGTACGCCCGCCCATACCCACGCCCGAACCTCCAATAGAGCCCATCATCATCAATAAAGCGGTTGTGACCGATGTCAAGCCAGTCAACACAGGCACGTTCACAAATTTCAAGTCAACCGCAACCTACCACTCGCAGGGCAATTTCGGACCTTCCACCATTTCGCCTGTTGCCACGGGCACTTCCGCAACCATTGACACCGGCAAACTGACCGCGCTCAGCGCCAATGGCAAGGATTTCACCCCCACCATCAACGCCTTTGCAGGCTCGGCGGGCTCTACCGACGCGGGCGACTTTATCGGTTGGGGTTCGTGGACCACGGGCACACGCAACCCGAGCACCACCAACATCAATGATCTCCACTACATCATCGGCCAGCCTACCCTGGTGATGCCCACAACGGGCACCCTCAGCTACAACCTGATCGGCCAGACGCCAGTCACGGGTTACGACACGTCCGTACAGGCGGCAGTGGCCTCCGGAACCCTGACATCCGCAACGTTCAGCGTCAACTTCGGCACGGCCAAGCTGAGCATGGGCGTGGTCACGACACTTGGCGGTTTTGCGGCATCCAATATCAGTGTTGCAGGCGGGCAGTTCAGCTACTCCAACGGTGGACCGGTTTTCACCGTGGACGGTTTCTTCACCGGGGTGAATGCAAGCCGCGCCGGCATGGTTTACACCGGCACCAACGGAAACATTCGCTATTCAGGCGCAGCAGCATTTGCCGCGCCCTGATGGGGCGGCCGGTCACCGTTCACTTGAGATAGAACGCCAGGTCGCGCTCCGTTGCGTCGGGGCCGTGCACCTGGCTGGCCCGCTCTTGCGCTGCCATGCCCAGCTGAAGCCTTAAATCCACCGAATCATTGAGCGACATCAGGGCATCGAGAGCCTGCTCCTGCGAGCGGATCAAAAACCCCGAGACGCCCTGCTCGATCACTTCGGCGTAGCCACCGTTCACGTGGGCCACTACCGGCAAACCGGCACCCATGGCCTCCAGCACCACCCGTCCATACGCCTCGAAAAAGTTTCCGGTGCGGTAGAACATCGCATCCAGTGAACGGTAAAAATCCGGCACGGACTCCGCACCCGCAGGCAGCAACTCAATGCCCTCGGTTCCGGCCAAACCCGGCGCCAGGCAGGTTCCTCCCATGATGCGAACCCGTATGCCGCAGCTGGCCAGCATGCGGTAAAGCGAAAGGTCCTGCGGGCTGTGCTTTTCCAGCAGATCACGGCTGGCACGCCCGACCGTGAAGGGCCGCGGCTGGGTTCCACCATGCGGCCATCGGGCAAAACGTTCAACGGCAACCTCTGCAAAAGGCGTGAGGTCGAGCAGGCTGGGAATGACGCGCCCGGTCAATGCCGCAGTGCGGCGCAGCCAGTCGGACACAAAAACAATCTCAGGGTCGAGGCCGGTGTATTCCCGCACGCCTTCGACAATGGCAAACAGCTGCCCCTGGTGTGAAATGTTGTGGAAAAGAATGATTCGTTGAAACCGCGTGTATTTCAGCCAGATTCCCGGCTGCAGATGCACGCCGCCTATCAGCAGCGTGCCGTCCCTGGGAAACTGGTGCGCAAAGGGCTGCACGGCGGTAATGCCCTCGGGCGCGTACGCCGGGTGCACCGGCACATCGGACCACAGCTTGACCGCGCGCCTGCCGGCCAGAAGCCGCGCGAGGTCCAGCAGTTCCCGCTCCGCGCCCGTGTACAACTCGCCGAACCGGCCTAGCAGGTGCAGCGCGCCGGGGTCGGTGGAAGTGAGGCCTTGGGTCATTAGCCGCGATTATCTCCGCGCCCGCCTGAATCCCCGAACCCACCGTGCCACATAATTCCTGCATGCACGACGGCGACACAGTTGCGATGGATAAAACCCGCCCCGGTATCGGTGAGGCGGATCACGAGGCCTGGATGTCGCAAGGCAGCCAGCTGGACAGCGCCGGCCAGCCCGAGCTGGCGCTTGCGGCTTTTGAAAAGGCGCATGCCCTCTCGCCGACGGATGTCAATTCGGCGTCCGCCTGTGCCACCCTGCTCAGCGTGCTGGATCGCCCGCAGGCCGCCTACCGCACCCTGCTGGGCGTTGAAGCATCGCTGCTGCAGGACGCCGACGGCGCAGCCAACCTGGCGATTGCAGCAGAGGGTTGCGGCGATCTTGAAAAGGCCCAGGCGGCCTACGCACGGGCCCTGGAACTCAACCCCGACCACCTGCGCTCCCTGAACAACGTCGCCATCCTGGCGGCGAGCTCATCGCAGTGGGGCCTGGCCATTCACCTGGCCCGCAAGTGCCTTGATCTTCAGCCCGGCCACCCGCCTTACCACGCCAACCTCGCCGAATACCTCTCAGGCGCGCGGCGCTACGCCGAGGCCGTGGAGGCTACCCGGCTTGCCCTGGCGCAATTTCCGGAACACGTCGAACTGAAACTTCGGCACCTCGCGCTTCTGGCTTTCACCGGTGAGCTCGAAAAAGCCGACGCGGCCCTGAAAGACCTCGATGGCAACACCCGCAACCTGCTGGGTGAGTTCCTGCTGAAACTGGAAACCGCCGAAGGTGCTGCGCTGGAGGGCACCATCCAGGGCAAGGCCGCCGACCACGTGGCCGACGACGCGCTGCAAATCCACATCCGGCAAGCCTTCCGCAATATCGCCATCGGCGATTGGCGGCATCACCACAAGCTCACGGATATCCTGCAGAAAGCCCTGGCTGAATCCCTTGCCACCCAAAAGCCCCGCGACTGGGGCGATTCGCCTTTCCACGGTTTGGCGCTCGCCATGGACGAAGACGCGCTGCAGCAGATGCGCCGGCAAACCCTGGATGCTATAAAAAGCCGGCTCAAACCCTGCCCGCCGTTCAAGCCGGATTCGCGCACACGCCGCCTGCAGAGCGACAGCCGCATCCACGTCGGCCTCGCTGTGCAAAGCCTGGCCGACGCCCGGCAAATGCGGGCGCTCGAGCAGCAACTCGCACTGCACGACAGCAGCCGCTTTGCCATGCATGTCTACGCCTTCACAGGACGTCCGCAGCCGGAGCACCTGGAGGTTTTGCGCCGCCATGCGGCCAGTGTGAATGAAGTGGGGCACATGACCGACCTCGAAGCGGTGGGGCGCATCCGGCTGGACAGGCTTGATATTTACGTGGAGCAGGCCGTGAACCCTGCGTGGACGCGGCAGGAAATCGCCTTGATGCGAGTCGCGCCCGTGCAGCTGCGCGAGCCTGGCCTTTACAGGCATCACGTACCCGGCGCATGGGACTACACCGTGTCCGATCACTTCATCCACCCGCAGGTGGAAGACCAAGCCGGCCCCATCGTCCGCCTGCCGCAAACTTGCTGGCCGGGAAGCTTTGGCATGGATGCCGAGCCCACGACCCCTTCCCGCGAAAAAGCCGGGTTGCCCGCGGACACCCTGGTGCTGTGTTCATGCCTGTTGCCGCCCCTGCTGGATGCGGCCACCTTCGCCGGCTGGATGAAAGTGTTGCGGTCGCTGCCCGACGCGGTGCTGTGGCTGCCTTTTTGCAGCCGGGCCGCAGCCAACCTCGTGCGCGAAGCACAGGCTGCGGGCGTGGGCGCACAGCGGCTCATCTTTTCAGCCCTTGCCGCCTGGCCCGAGATACCCGCCCACCTGGGCTGTGCCGACCTGTTCCTGGACACGTTGCGCCTCAATGCCACGCCCGGACTGGAAGAAGCGCTGCGCCAGGGCGTTCCTGCGATCACCTGCCCCGGCAGCAGCATGGCCGCGCGCATGGGCGCAAGCATTCTGCAGGCTGCCGGCCTGCCTGAATGCATTCTGGAAAGCCCGCAGGCTTATGTTGCGGAGGCTGTGCGGCTAGGCCGCAACCCAGAAGCGTTGCAGCAGCTAAAGGCCAGGCTGCACGCAGCGCGGAACAAAACACCGTCCCCGCCCCTGTTTGATGCGGCTGCGCGCGTCAAGGACCGGGAAGCAGCCTGGGCCCACATGGCGGAACGCTCACGCGCAGGCTTGCCACCGGTGGCATTCGACGTGAGCGCCGCACAGGCCGTCGACACCTGATCAGTTGCTATCAATACAATAGCTGCTTGCGCACACCTCTATTGGCCTGCAGGCGTTTTTCTTCTGAATTTTCGACTTGGCCCGCCAAACTGCGGCCCTACCTACTGCGTGATGGCGCAGACTTCGCCGGTCGGCGGCAAACCAAGCTGGCTCTTGGCAGCGGCGACATTGGCCATCTGTCCCGACGTCACACCATTCTTGACTGCCGTCAGCTCCGCCAGGATGGAAATCGCAATCTCGGGCGGCGTCTTGCTGCCGATGTAAAGGCCGATCGGGCCGTGCAGCTTGCCTAGCTCTTCGGCCGTCATGTCAAAGTGTTCGGCCAGCCTTTCGCGGCGGCGCTGGTTGTTCAGCCGGGAGCCGATGGCGCCGACGTAGAACGCGTCGGAGCGCAGCGCCTCCATCAGCGCCAGGTCGTCCAGCTTGGGGTCGTGCGTCAGCGCAATCACCGCGCAGCGGGCGTCCAGCTTCATGGCCTGCACCACGTCGTCGGGCATGCCGGTGGCCAGTTCCACACCTTCTACCTGCCAACTGTCACGGTATTCCTCGCGTGGGTCGCACACCGTCACGGCGTAGTCCATGCCCTGCGCAATTTGCGCCACAAAGCGGGAGAGTTGTCCGGCACCGATGATCAGCAGTCGCCAGCGCGGGCCGTGCAAGGTCACCAGCGCCGCTTCAGACACCTGCATGCCCTGGCTGGGCTGCGCCGTGCTCAGCGTGACGGCGCCCGTCTGCAAATCAAGGCGGCGCGCCACCAGCTCACCGGCCTGCAAGCGCTGCAGCAGCTCGTCAATGCGGCTGGCTTTTGACAAAGGTTCTATGGCCAGCTCAATGGTGCCGCCGCAAGGCAGGCCAAAGCGGCGCGCCTCGTCGGCTGAAACGCCATAAGTGACGATGGCCGGTTGCGTCTGGCTGAGGCCCTCGCGGCGGGCCCGGTCAATCATGTCGTCTTCAATACAGCCGCCCGACACCGAACCCACCACCCGGCCGTCTTCACAGATGGCCAGCATGGAGCCTTCAGGCCGCGGGCTGGAGCCCCAGGTTTTAAGCACAGTCACCAGTTCGCAGCGCAGGCCTGCGGCCAGCCACTGCGATGAGGTCTTCAGAACTTCGAGGTCAATGTTATCCATGCGTCAAATGCTAGCAGCCCGCAGTTTTTTCTGCCTCGGCCCGGCCTCAAAGCCCTGCGGCCTCAAGCCTTCGCCAGGTTGTCATTGAGCGGCAGCGTGCGCACCCGCTTGCCGGTGGCGGCAAACACCGCATTCGCCACCGCCGGTGCCACCAGCGCCGTGGCCGGCTCGCCAATGCCGCCGGGCTTTTCGGTACTGGGCACCAGGGTGATGTCCATCACCGGCGACTCATGCATGCGCAGCACAGGGTAGTCGCCAAAATTGGTTTGCTGCACCCGGCCCTTGTCCAGCGTGATCTGGTTGTTCAGCGCGGCTGACAGGCCAAACACCACACTCGACTGGATCTGCGCCTGCACCGTGTCGGGGTTGACCATGCGGCCCAGGTCGGCCACCACCGTCACCTTGTGCACAGTGATCTGGTTGTCCTTCACCGACACCTCCGCCACCTGCGCCATGTAGGTGTCGTAACCCTCCATCAGCGCGATGCCGCGGCTACGCCCTGCGGGCGGCGGCGTGCCCCAGCCGGACTTGTCGGCCGCCATCTTCAGCACATTGGCAAAGCGCGGCTGCTTGTCCAGCAGAGACATCCGGTAGGCATACGGGTCTTTACCGGCAGCCAGCGCCATTTCATCGACAAAACTCTCATTGGCAAAGGCATTGAGCGCGTGGCTCACCGAGCGCCAGTAGCCCACACGCAGCCCGCTGTCGTGGATCACCAGGTCGTACTGCGTGTTCGGGATGTCGTAAGGCACCACGCCGGCTTCGGCCATGAAAGGGTCCAGCGTGTCCTTGGGCAGGCCAAAGGCGCGCTGCGTAATGGACTGCGAGGTCACCTTGAAATTAAACGCCACGGGTTTTCCGTCGGCCCCCAGCCCGGCCGAGAGCTGGTTCACCGCCATGGGCCGGTAGAAGTCGTGCGTGGTGTCGTCCTCGCGGCTCCACAGCAGCTTGACGGGTTTACCCACTGCCTTCGAGATTTGCGCTGCCTGCACGATGAAGTCCAGCTCCAGCCGCCGGCCAAAGCCGCCGCCCAGAAAGGTCGTCTTCAGCGTGATGTCTTCGGGCTTGATGCCCAGCGCCGCCGCCACACTGCCCTCGGCACCCTGCTGGAACTGCGTGGGGCCGATCAGCAGGATCTTGCCGTTCTTGTAGTCGGCCGTGAAGTTCATCGGCTCCAGCGTGGCGTGTGCCAGCAGCGGCGAAACGTACTCGGCCTTCAAGGTCTTGGCCGCGCCCTTCATGGCGCCCGCCGTATCACCCTTGGGCGCGATGATGGGTATCACCTTGCCGCTGTCGGCCGCCTTGCGTATGCCCTCCAGCATGCTGGCATTGCTGATGGCCGCGACCGGGCCTTCGTCCCACTGCACTGTCAGCGCCTGGCGCGCCTTGTAGGCATGCCAGTAGCTGTCGGCCACCACGGCCACGCCATCGGGAATCTGCACCACGTCGATCACGCCTGGCATGGCCTTGGCCTTGGCGGCGTCAAAGCTGGTGACCTTGCCACCGATCACCGGGCATTGCTGCAGGCTGGCGTAGACCATGCCGGGCAGCTTCACGTCAATGCCGAATTCGGCCGTGCCGTTGACCTTCATCGGCGTGTCCAGCCGCTTGGTGGGTTTGCCGATCACGGTGAAGTCTTTCGGGTCTTTCAGCGCGACCTTCTCCGGCACCGGCAGCTTCGATGCGGCCTCGGCCAGCGAACCATAGGTCGCCTTCTTGCCATTGGGGCCAATCACCATGCCGTTCTCGGCCTTGAGCGTCGAGGCATCGACATTCCATTTGGCAGCCGCCGCCGACACCAGCATCATGCGCACCTGCGCGCCCGCAATGCGCAGCTTTTCCCAGCCGTCACGCACCGAGGTCGAGCCGCCGGTAATCTGCGCGCCCAGCAAGGCGTTGGTGTAGACCTTGCCCGGAGGCGCAATCGCCACCTTGATCTTGCGCAAATCCACGTTCAGCTCTTCAGCAATCAACATCGGCATGGAGGTGTACACGCCCTGCCCCATCTCGGAGCGGGCCGACAACAGCGTGATGGTGTTGTCATCGGCAATGTGCACCCAGGCGTTGGGCGTGTAGAGCGTGCCTGCGGCCTGCGCGGCCGAGGGCACACCCAGCGTGACGCCCAGCATCAGCCCGCCGCCGGCAACTGTCAGCGCAGACGATGTCTTGAGGAAGGTACGGCGGTTCGGAGAAATCAGTGAAGTGATAGTCATGATCGTTCTCCTCAGGCTTTGCGCATGGTTGAAGCAGCATCCTTGATCGCCGCCTTGATGCGCGGGTAGGTGCCGCAGCGGCAAATGTTGCCGCTCATCGCCGCGTCAATGTCCGCGTCGCTCGGGTTCTTGTTGCTCGTGAGCAGGGCCGCCGCGCTCATCAACTGCCCCGACTGGCAGTAGCCGCACTGCGGCACATCATGCTTGATCCACGCTACCTGCAGCGGATGTGTGTTGTTGCGTGAAAGGCTTTCAATCGTGGCCACTTTCTGGCCGGCAGCTGCAGACAGCGGTGTCTGACACGACCGCACCGGCTTGCCGTTGAGGTGCACGGTGCATGCGCCGCATAGCGCCGCGCCGCAGCCGAACTTGGTGCCGGTCATGCCCAGCTCATCGCGTATCACCCACAAGAGGGGCGTGTCAGGTTCAGCGTTGACGGAAACGGCCTTGCCGTTCACGTTGAGTTTTGTTGTCATGTGGGGTCCCCTTTTGTTGAATCGCTGTCATCACAGGATCGGGCAGGCCCCCAAAAGTCAGCTACTACCCGAAGGCCTTGCGGGACTCATGCTACGACCGGGCATCGGGAGGTATCCGGGTAGAAACCCTTGGCTGAAACAAAGTCTCAACACTTTTTCTCAAGATGAGACAACTGATATAACTCATGCCTTACAAGAGTTTGGGAGGACCACAAAATGGATGGCGCACCACATCGCCCCGCAGTTTCGCGACCGGAAGCCAGCCGAGGTTGGCGGCATGAATAGGGCCACAGAAAAGTACGCAAGCTTCCCAAACCTGGGCCAGGCTGCGCTGATCGTTCTTGCGTTACTCCTGTTTGAATACGTCGCATTGGTGGCGCTTGCCGATATGCTCGGGTTGCGCGGAGATGCACTCAACGGCGTCTGGGGCATCGCAACAGTTCTTGGCTATGCCGGCGTGTTCAGCCTTGTGCTGCATCACAAGCAGCTGAGCTACCGGGCCTTGTTTCATGCGTCCCGAAATTCGGCAAGCGTCACCATCATGCTGTTGATGCTTCCTATCGCCATGCTGATTCCTGCACTGGTGCTGACCATGATGTCGGTGGATGCAGTGATGGTCTCGGCATTCCCTTTGTCAAGATCACAGGAAATGATGTTCCAGAGAATGATGACGAACGATCCCATGTCTGTCATCACGGTTTGCATCCTGGCTCCCGTTCTGGAGGAAATGCTTTTTCGCGGCATTATCGTGCGCAGTTTTCTGGCGCAATATCCCAGGAAGTTCGCTATTTTTGCCTCAGCGGCGTTATTTGGTGCCGCTCATCTGAATATTTACCAGTTCATGGTGGGATTGATTGCCGGATCTGTCCTTGCCTGGCTTTATGAACGAAGCAGGTCCTTATGGCCATGCATTGCGCTTCACTGCATGTACAACTCGACGATTTCATTCTTCTGTCAAAACTTCAGTGACAAATCCGGCAACATAGCCTTTTTCAGTGACTTGCCGCTCTCGATCTGGATTGGCGCTTTTTTTCTGGCTTTTGTAGGCGCATCCGTGCTCCAGTTCATGCTTCGTGACAGAACCTTGTTGTCTTAGTGTCAGCATCGAACTTCACCATAGAGGCCCATACATGTTTAAAAAATTTCTCGCCTCCGTCGGCGTGAGCAGTGCGCCCGCCAGTGCGGCGACAGCCAATCCTCCGTACACACCATATGCCGGCGATGCCGCCAATGCCATCTACAACCTGCTGTTTTGCGACGACGCCGCCGCTTTCAATGCATCCCCGGGGCAGAAGCAAACACCTTGGCAGGCCACACTCTTCTCGGTGCCCGCCGACGCGCCTCAACTGCAGACATTGGCTTGCGACACCTCGCAGGAAGGACGGGTACGATACCTGGCCTTCTCAAAGCTCAGGCAGGCCGGCAAAGCGGTCCCGCCCAAAGTCCTTCTCGGCGTCATCATCGAAGTTCCCCTCGCCGGCGGCCTTGACGTGCTGGCCGCCTTTTCGGAAGGTGGAGTTCGCTACGTCAATCAATCCGGAAAGCTCGTCATCATTGAAGGGATTGATAGCTTCCTTCCCATGGTCCAGCGCCTGTTCGTTGCATCTGAGCGCATCGTTTCACGCATCGGCCCCTGGGACAAGCCACGCCTTGGTCCGCCCAAGCCGGGCAATGTGCGCTTGAGCTTTCTGGTGTCAGACGGCTTGTACTTCGGCGAAGGCCCCATGTCCGTGATGCAACGCGAACCCTTGGCAGGCCCGGTTATCCAGCAGGCAACAGAACTATTGCTGGCCACCGTGGCGGCAGGTACAAAGTGAGCATGCGTAGCCCTGAAAAAACCCTTATCTCACCACCCGACCCCGAATCTGCTGCAACGCCGCCGGGTCATCCATCGTGGTCAAAATCTCCCGGGTCCCTCAAAGGCATTTTTGTTCGCCCGGCCCTCTAGAATCAGCAACGCCAAGCAGCCGCTACGGCTCGATTCACCCAAACTTGAAGGCCAAGATGATCCGACGTGCACTGTCAGGAATATTTTTGCTTGCGAGCGTCTGCGCCTGGGCCAATCCCCCCGCAGCTACGGCCACACCGCAGCCAAAAGAAATACAGTTGCAAGACCCCATGCCGGGGCAAGCGCTGCTGTATCTGGTGAGAATTTCCGGAGATATGGAGACAGTGACCGTGCTGGTGGATGGCGTCAAAGTAGCCACCATGCCACCGAATAGCTATACAGCCATCGGCGTCGCGCCCGGCGCCCGGCGGCTCACAGCCGCCACCCCTGCGGGCCAGGAACGCGTTACCGAGATCAGCGTGCAATCAGACGAACGGCGTTTTTTCTATCTACTCGCGACGTTTTCACAGCCAAGTGGTGGCTTTGGTCAGTTTTTTGGTTTAGTCGGTGCTCTTATCCAGGAAGCCGCTAACCGCCCCACCGCTACCAACGGGAACCGCGTCTGGACAGAGTCCCCGGAACCAGAAGCGAAAGGCATGATGGAAGGCATGGCGCTTGCCTTACCGGACTAGCAACGCCCTTCACGTCTCTGCCAAAGTTAAAACTGCGAATTACCAATCCCTTATGCGATCTCTGTTTTGGCGTATTTCTTTCATCAGTCTGCTGCTTCTTTGCGCAAAATTCGCGCCTGCGGCTGGCCTGGGAGTCAACGACATACACCAGCTGGACGGCATTCAGGTAGATGACAAATCAGGCACCATTACGCTGCTTCTGGTCATTGACCGGCCACTGGAAGACGGCCTGACCAAACCACGCGCCATCCGCAAACTCAATGCCTATTCGGAATGGGTGCATAGCGCAGAGCTAGGCAAAGCTTTTCCTCACGCAAGGACTGATCTGGGGATTCGCATACTGATCACGCATCCCAGGGCGCGCTCGGCCCTGGGTAAAGCCGTGTTGTCGCAACTGGCCGGGCGCTGCAAAGACCTTCACTTCGAAGCGATATTCAGCCTGCGGGATACGAAATTGTGAAGCGCCTGCATAAGCGTATCCGATGATTTTGTGACGCACGGTCCTTCGTGGGGGCGACCTACCCAGCCACCCGATCCCGAATCTGCTGCAGCGCCGCCGGGTCATCCATCGTAGTCAAATCTCCTGGGTCCCGGCCCTCGCACACAGCCTGAATCGCACGCCTCAGCATCTTGCCGCTGCGTGTTTTGGGCAACGCCGACACGAAGTGCACGCGCGACGGGCGGGCGACAGCCCCCAGATCACCGTCCACGCGCTTCATGACTTCGCCTTCAAGCTTCATTGCTGCAGCCTTGTCAGCCAGCACACTCGAATCCTTGGGCACTGCAAAAGCCATCGCCACCTGGCCCTTGAGCTGATCGGCCACGCCGATCACCGCCACCTCGGCGACGCCGGCATGGCCTGAAATGCTTTCTTCAATCTCGCGCGTGCCCAGGCGGTGGCCTGCGACATTGATGACGTCGTCGGTGCGGCCCAGGATGAAGTAGTAACCGTCTTCGTCGCGTATGCCCCAGTCGAAAGTGCTGTAGACCTGCTTGCCGGGCACGCTCTTCCAGTAGGTGTTGACGAAGCGCGCGTCGTCCTTCCAGATGGTTTGCATGAAGCCCGGCGGCGTCGGGCCTTCGATGACGACCACACCCTTCTCGTTGGGCTGGGTCAGCTCTTCGCCGGTGGACTCATGCAGGATCTTGACTTTGTAGCCGTACATGGGCACGCCGGGGCTGCCGAACTTGCTGGCCTTCTTTTCAACGCCGTTGGCAATCGTGATGATGGGCCAGCCTGATTCAGTCTGCCAGTAGTTGTCGATGATGGGCACGTTCAGGCCCTCGCTGATCCAGCGGGCTGTCGGTTCATCAAGCGGCTCGCCGGCCAGGAAGAAGGCGCGCAGGCTGGAGAGATCGTGTTTTTTCAGCAGGTCCGGGTCCTGCTTTTTCAGCACGCGCACGGCGGTGGGCGCGCTGAACATGCCGGTGACCTTGTACTTTTCCACCAGGCTCCACCAGATCGCGCCGTTG
The DNA here is from genome assembly GCF_056403055.1 of Polaromonas sp. P3_A5. Taxonomy (NCBI): domain Bacteria; kingdom Pseudomonadati; phylum Pseudomonadota; class Betaproteobacteria; order Burkholderiales; family Comamonadaceae; genus Polaromonas; species Polaromonas sp. P3_A5. The sequence goes on along the minus strand of NZ_JBFUGF010000001.1, from coordinate 1,891,362 downwards.
GGCTGCTTGTCCATGCCCTGCGTGGGCAGGCCTTCATACATGATGGTCGCCATGCCGGCGATCAGCGGGCCGTAGACGATGTAGCTGTGACCGACGACCCAACCGATATCGCTGGTCGAAAAATAGGTCTCGCCGGCGCGACCGTCAAAGATGTGCTTCATGCTGGCGGCCAGCGCCACGGCATAGCCGCCGGTGTCGCGCTGAACGCCCTTGGGCTTGCCGGTGGTGCCGCTGGTGTAGATGGTGTAGCTGATGGCGGCGGAGTCCAGCCACACGCAGTGCACCAGCGCATGCATGTACTTGGCGCGCAGGGTTTCCCAATGCAAATCGCGCCCGGCCACGATAGGCATGGGCGCAAGGCCGCGGTCAACCAGCAGCACGGCTTCGGGCTGGTGTTTTGACAGGCGGATGGCTTCGTCGAGCAGCGGCTTGTACGCCACCACCTTGCCGCCGCGCGAGCCGGCGTCGGCGCTGATGATGACGCGCGGCGTGGCGTCGTCAATGCGCGAGGCGAGCGAGCCGCTGGCAAAGCCGCCGAACACCACGCAGTGGATGGCGCCTATGCGCGCGCAGGCCAGCATGGCAAAGGCGGCCTCGGCAATCATGGGCATGTAGATCAGCACGCGGTCACCCTTTACGACACCCATGGCCAGCAGGCTGGCGGCCATGCGCTGCACCTCGGCGTGCAGCTCGGTGAAGGTGTAGGTTTTTTCAACGCCGGTTTCGCTGGAGACGTAGATTAGCGCGGGCTGGTCTGGCCGGTCTTTCAGGTGCCGGTCTACCGCGTTGTGGCACAGGTTGGTTTGCCCGCCCTCAAACCACTGGGCAAACGGCGGATTGTCGTCATTGCAGACGCGGGTGAAGGGCTTGTGCCAGTCGATCAGTTGGGCCTGCTCGGTCCAGAAGGCCTCGGGCTGGTCGATGGACTGGCGGTAAAAGTCTGCGTAGCTCGTCATGTCTCGTCTCCGTTTTTGCTTTTTGAATTCATGCTCAGATTTTGACGACGATACGGCCACGCACCTTGCCCGACATCAAGTCGGCCGCTTTTTCTGCCGCTTTCACCATCGGAATCTCTTCCAGCATCGCCTCCAGCTTGGCAGTGTCCAGGTCTTTTGCCAACCGGTCCCAGGCCTGCTGGCGTTTGGCCAGCGGCGCCATCACGCTGTCGATGCCTGCCAGCGTCACGCCGCGCAAGATAAACGGCATCACCGTCGCCGGGAAATCCGCGCCCTGCGCCAGCCCGCAGGCCGTGACCACACCGCCGTAGCGCGTCTGCGCGCAGGCATTGGCCAGCGTGTGCGAGCCAACGGCGTCCACCACGCCCGCCCAGCGTTCTTTTTGCAGCGGCTTGCCGGGTGCAGACAGTTCGGCCCGGTCGATCACGCTGGCGGCACCCAGCTGTTTCAAATAGGCTTCCTCGCTGGCCTTGCCGGAGGCCGCCACCACGGTGTAACCCAGCTTGCCCAGCAAGGCGACGGCCACGCTGCCCACGCCGCCGGTCGCGCCCGTCACCAGCACCTCACCGTCGCCGGGCTTCACACCGTGCGCCTCCAGCGCCAGTACGCTCAGCATGGCGGTATAGCCCGCCGTTCCAATCGCCATGGCCTGGCGGGTGGTGAAGGCTGCCGGCAATTTCACGAGCCAGTCGCCCTGCAAGCGCGCGCGTTCGGCCATCAGGCCCCAGCGCGTTTCACCCAGACCCCAGCCGTTGTGCACAAAGCGGTCGCCGGTCTTCCAACCGGCGTGAGTCGACTCGAGCACCGTGCCCGCGCCGTCAATGCCCGCCACCATGGGCCAGCTGCGCACCACCGGCCCCTTGTTGGTGATGGCCAGGCCGTCCTTGTAATTGAGGGTGGAATATTCGACCTGCGCCAGCACGTCACCGGCGGGGAGCTGGGCCTCGTCGGTGTCGGTGATGGCCGCTGAAAAGCCGGCGTCGGACCTGGTGAGCAGAAATGACTTGAACACGGCGTTGTCTCCGGATGGGTTGTTCTAGGCCAGAAACGCTGGAAAACCGGCGAAACTGAATTCTTAATTATGGATAATGGGCTTTCAGGAGGCTGACGATGCCCTTGGCTCTCCGGGATCTGCTATTGTTTTAATAGCTGCTTGCGCCCGCCCCTATTGGATTTCAGCTACTTTCTGCATCTGAATAAGGTGTGTTTTGCCTTCCCGGGAGTTGTTTTAGGCGCTTTTTGGCTGTTTTTAGGCCTCAAGGGTATGCGTGAATGGCCGATTTAGCCGATTTCTTAGAGCGAAATTAGCCTGTAAGCCAATAAGCGCATGCGCGAGCAGCTACTCTTTTCATAGCAAAAGACTCGACTGACAGAAGACGCTCTATCAGTTCAAGACCACGCTAGCCGCGCAAGATCGCCTCACCTGTCCGCGGGTTCACAAGGGTCACATTCTCCAGCGCCCGAATGCGCCAGATATCGCTCTGTCTCGTCAGCACTGCGAGGATCAGTGTGTCCACCACATGGGGCCCGGCCGGGTGGGCGGCGCCGGCAGCCAGGCGGCTCCAGAAATGGATGACCGCCGCCCCGTCTGCAATATGGGCGACATCGATGAGCTCGTTCTGCAGCGTGGAGTCGCGATAGATTGTTTCGTGAATCGGAACATGCAGTGCCACGATCTCTTCAACGCCCCGGACATAGTGCCCGAACCGATTCACGAACGTTGCGTCCCGATCGAACAGCGCCCCGAGAGCCGTCATGTCGTGACCACTCCAGGCGGCTTGAAATGCACCGGGCGCATCTTCAGGTTTTTCCATCCTGGTCATAGGCTTAGTCCTGCGTCTCCCGGATTGCTGCGGCGCCAGGCGGAGGCCTAACCTGACCAGCGACTGCAGAAAGGAGCGACCTCAGGGGAGCAGGTTCTTGTGGGCGCTCGTGTTGACCAGACTGCCAGGCCGCTGAGCGCGCTACAGGCATCCAAAAAAAATGCTAGTCATAGAACGACTCTTTGTGCACCTCTGCTTCGGCATAGATGATGGCTCGCTGAAGCTCAGAGAGTGGAAACGCAATGTCTCGATGAGGGAAGTGCAGCACCACCTGCTTTCCCAACCGCTCATCCTCCCGGAACGTCAGGATTGGACCAGCGGTGTCCCCAGCCTCCACCGGTGCTGAAACTTCGACGTGCATGCCGTCCCCGACCGCAGAGAACCGAGAAAGGCGTATTTCGGGAAGGATATCTGGCTTTTCAGTGTGCATGACTTCAGCGGGTTAACGCTTGAGCTAAGCCTGCGGTAGCAGGTCGGCGCTTGAGCGAGGGGTCAGGCGCCCTATCGCCACAACTGGATGTTTGCTTCATAGGGGAGATTCATATCAATTGATGATTTTGCCCATGCCATTCTCTATGCGGTCTCTCAGTTGTTGAATGAACTGTGAGTCATAGGGTTCCCAGCTTTCGAGTTCGCCAACAACTTTTACAGGCAGTTTGCTTCGATAGGACCGAGTCGGGTTGCCCGGGAACTTCTTGTCTGTGACGTTGGGATCGTTCTCAAATTCTCCCGTCGGTTCAACGATATAGACCCGCGGCCTGCCGCTGCCTTTGGCTATTTCCGCGGCAAGCCCGGCGCCTTTGGGAATGGCTGTGAAATAGATGTGATTCATCACAACGCTGTCGTCGTAATTTGATTTAAAGCCTGGCGTCAGCAGATCGCCTGTCTGCAATTCGGCTTTCGTGCCATGAAAAAAAGGGCCCGTGTCCAAAGTTGCCATGATTTGTTAAATGCAAACGGGGTTGGTGCCAAGGGAGAGTTGGACGAGGGGTTAGACGCCGTCACTGCATGCGTTGCCGTGCGCCCGCCTCGCTACCCCTTGGCTCCGAGTCGACGCTCCGGTTCATGCCTGTGCAGAAACTTTGTCAGGGAGTCTGGCGGAGAGTCAGTGCCCATATCTTCAAGCATCTGGCCAATGCTCCCGCGGTGATAGCCGCTGTGCGTAATGACGTGGAGCAGCATCTCTTCACAAGACATTTCGCCGCTGTCACCGTCAGTGAATGTGAAACGCACCCGATGTTTCAAACGCTCGGCGCTGACACCGCGTACGAACTGCAGGTACCACTCGTCTGTGGATCTCACGATCTCCCGCAACTCCGGCAAGCTCGGAGTAGGTTCGGAGTGCGTTGCCTTGAAGAGCTGCGTGGCGACGCCGGTCAGATGGCCCTGAAAAATTCGATCCACAACGTTGGCGTGATCGAGTGTGTGAAGCATGGCGCGAAACTCACTGGGATGCTGCTGCGCATCGAACTTTGTGAGGACGGCGTGGAGCTCGGTGTTCGCCCAGGCCTTGTACTCAAACAGTGAAACGAGGGTGCTGTTCATGGCGAGTGGGGTTCCTTTTAAGTTTGATATGCGCACGCTGCGAAGCCGGTTCTGACGCTTAACGTTTTGACATGAGAGAGCCCCGGCTGACGCGATACAGCACGAGACGAAACCTCGGCTCAGTCTATGTACCCGCAAATCCGGCCTGCAAGAACCCGTTCGTGCACTAGACGCACCTAGAGGGTCAGAACCAGCCCCTGCCCCGTCTTGACGCCAAAGGAGACAAAGACAAACAGCACAGCAGCCTGCAAGGCAACGACCATGATGGAAAAACCGATGAGGGATCGGCCCGGCACGCGGAAAATCGCGGCGTACACTGCAATCCCGGCCGCAAAGGCAAACACGAAGCCCATGAACCCGCCGGACAGCTTGAAGACCACCAAGCTCACAACGGGCGCGGTGATCGCCGCAATGGCAGCGGCTCCATAGCTGGTGTTGCCAGCGTCGACAAACCCGGCAGCCCATTTCACAGGCATCAGGGTGATGAGAGCAAAGAGGACGAGGGGGAGTAGCAGGATGGTCATGCGGTTTTCAGGGGTTAGGGCCTCGCCATGATACCGGCGCGCCGGGACTTCGCTGGAAATGGCTTCGCTGTTAATCCTGTGCGGCCGCAGCGCGGATTTCTGCTGGACCTGCACCACAACGGCAGCCCGCTGCTCCTATCGAAGAAGAGGTCCAGTAGGAATGGATGTGGGCCAAACCGAACATGACCATAGGCCGCCTTCTCATTGGTGCATAGCCCTCTCTGCCAGGTACTGGGCACGTTCAACTGTAATACCCGAAAGCTGGTCAACTGCCAGTTGATCAGTCTCATTGACTGTGGAATGCAAGACAACTTTGGGCCGAAGACCTCCCAGCTGTATGTACACATCTGCGGACCTGGATTGCTCGGTTGGATACAGGTTGATCCGGTTGCAGAGCCAGCCAAAGAAGCCGTCACCTTCCACCGGGGTGTCAAAGGTTTGAACATAGCGCTCAAAGCTCTGTTGACTTGCAGAAACCCACACACCCCAAACAAAGGGCTCACTTACGCCATGTATTGGAATTTCCAGAACAGCCCTGACGAAATGGTCGGTTCTTTCGACATGGCGGATAACGCAAAGGTCATCGGACAGCTGCCCGATGTCTTGTTTCTGTTCATCTGTTAGCCAGGTGTATGGATCTGGCGCCTGAAATGCAAAACTCGGCGAGCCCTCATGCAGCTCACCGCAGCATGAACATTTGAATGCAAAGATCGCTGCCATGGAATTAGTGGCCTAGCGTAAAGATGACTGGGCAACCAACACTTGCGGCGGAGCCGCCTGCTGCTGTTGTGGGTTCGTGTCGATTGGCAAGTCAGGCCGTAAGCAGGCTGCAGCGAATTTATTCATTCATCCCCTCTTGGAACACCGATCAAGACTGAGATGGTACCCAGCACAAACCAGGCCGCGAACGTGAAAAGTACCAGCGACATGAGAATATTGTGGCCACACATGACGCCAAGTGCAGGATGCTTTCCTTCGCAGCCGACGAAGAGAATGGCAAAGGCGATCAAGGGGCCACCCAAGAAAATGAGAATGAGTTTCACGAACTTGCTCAGCACCATGGAACGAAGCCTAACGTTGGCGGTCACCGGCAACCAACACTAGCCGCGAAACAGCAACCTGCAGCTGTGTCCGCATCGGCCGACCGGTTAGGCTTCATACCTTGACGTCCACTACTTGGTTAGAGCCTTTAATGGCTTGGCCTTCGACTTGATATACACACCATCAGCGTATGCGCCTGCACCAGAGTAGCAGTGCCCGATTTGGTAAACCTGCGCCCGATTTCCATTGAACGTTGCGATTATGGCGCAGGGAATATCCGGACTGGAGAAGAATCCTGCGCAAGAGTCTCGTGTAAATGTCAGCTCACCTTCCAGGTTACCAACCGTAGGTGCTCCAGCAATCATTTTCCCCAACGATTGCAGCTCAAAGTGGGCTCGATCCAACCCATCGGATGATTCGGTTGGAGTGTCGATGGACATATAGGCCCCATCTTTCCTTTCGTATCTCGCACCTTGCATGCAGGGAGATGCATAGGCTGACGATGAAGTAAGAACTGCGAAGGCAAAGACCGCGACAGACAGATTCAGGTGGATTGCAGAAGTCATATTAGCCCGACGTTTGGCATGAGCGGTCGGCCCAAGTGGGCTGCGGTTGCCTCTTCGATGGAAGGATCAGGCGGCATGCAATTGGCCACTTTCAGAGAATGGTCCCTCGAACCTGAAACAACCCGCGACAACCCGGGAAGATAGGAGCCTGACGTTTGACATAAGCGCTCTGCAAGGTGCCCGTTTGAAGGAGAGGTCAGGCGACATCGGCGATGGCCAAGCGGTCCGATGTGAATATCTCAGCTTGCATGAGAACGTAGAGCGAAGATGATGTAAAGGCCTAAGGCGATCTCGCCCAGGCCGATGAGGATCGCTGGAAGCCCTTCAACGATACGCTGCTCATTGCTATCTTCATTCCATGTGAATTTAGCTTCCCGGCGCAAGACACTCTTCACACCCGCAACGATAGATGCGAGGCCAAACAGCACGACAATGATTTTTAAAAGCAGTGCCATGAGATGCCTAACGCAATTCAGGCCGCAAAAGCTGCGGTCTAACTTGACGGCTATGGTTTAACTTGGACATCGAATCCTCCCAAACCCTCTTGTTTTTGGCATTTCAAATACGCTGGATTTTTATGCCTGTACAAATAATCCCATGAAGCCCTGCTCCCACTGCAGTTGATCCGTCCGCCTGATCAGCTGAGGGAGCGGATTTGATATTTGCACTATAGCCTCAGCACCGAGAAGCTTTGCGTGTACCGGGTACGTTTTTTTATCCACTGGCATGACTTGAAGCATCCACGCGACATGGACACCATAGAGGTTGAGGATCTTTAGCGGGAAAATCACATGCCGACCCGGCCAGCTACTCAAGAGCGTACTTGATCGGCAGATCCACCCAGGAGTCCACGGCACGGCCCCACTTCGTTCTGGCTGGGTTGAACTTGAACTTTTTCGCGCCCTCGACTGCGGCCGCATCCAGCGTGGCAGAACCCGAGCTTTGACGGAGCCGCACCTCGCCCGCGCTGCCACTCGCAAGGACCTGCACCCGCAACCTGACAACGCCCTGCTCTTCAAGGCGCCTGGCATGCGCCGGATACGCAAGCCTTGGTGAATCGACCTGGCTAGCAGGCTGCACAATTTCACCCGTGCCAAACGCACAGGCTGTCAGCACCATCGGCACCAGGGAGATAAAAAAGACGCGGAAGACGCGAGATAGGTATTTCATTCGGAACAAGGTACGGGTTGCAAGGCGGTCAAAAAAACCTCACAGATCAAGCCAGCTTAGGACCTGGCTGAAAAATACCATGGGAATCCTGCAAGCAAGACTGTTGTGCAACCCAAACCAACTGCACGCAAACCAGCCAAACGGCATGAGCAGCATCAGCAAGATGAAAGCGTCAGTCAAATAGGCGAAAGGCCGTCTCTTTCGGATCTGGATGATGAGATCGATCAGGAACGCGCCCAGCATGATGAAGGTCATGAAACCAAGAAGAATGGCGATCCCCAGGCCAGTATCTCCGTGACGCTCTTGTGTGCGTGCGTACTCGAACGCTCTTTGTGAATACAGTTGCAAAAAGAGTAGTGGCGCTATAAATGCCAGGAGCCGAATGGCTACCGGTAATGCGTAATTTCTCATTGAGGCCTGAGTTGGGATGGAGGTGGCGCTGAAGGTGGTCGGCACTCAGTGGCTGGTTATCCACCCTTGACCTGAACGTTCGACATTTTGAGCGAACCAACGGCAGACCGGGCGGGCTTATCTGTATCAGGTGTGTTTGGTCCGCACCCTACTTCACCAACCCCAGCACATCCCTGAACACCTCATGCTCCGCCGTGCGCAGCCACTCAAACGCCACCATCTCGGTCGTCACCAGTTCGGCGCCGTTGCCGGCCAGGCGGTCAAAGGCGGCGTCGCGGTTGCGCTCGGTGCGTGAACTGCAGGCGTCGGTGACCACCCAGACCTCGAACTCTTCTTCGAGCAGGTCCAGCGCGGTCTGCATCAGGCAGACGTGGGCTTCGCAGCCGGCGATGACGATGGTGCTTCTGCCCTCTTCCGGTTCGGGTGCCGGTTTTTGCAGGTGTTTGGGCAGGCTGCGGGCATTGCCGCCGGTTTGCACCTTGCGCACGGGTGGGCGCAGCATGTCGCCCAGGCCGTCGGCCACGGCGCTGAAGAACATCTTGTCCATGATCTTGCCGCCAGCGGCTTGAATGGCAGCCTGCACTTCGGGCACGGTGGCGCCCAGGCTTTCGGGGTTTTCTTCCGTACCCCACACCGGTACATCCAGCAATTTGGCCATGCGGGCCAGCTTCACGGCGTTGGCCATGACCAGGCCGCCTTCAAAAATGGCGGGCATCAGAAGGGTCTGGTAGTCGACCAGCACAAGTTGGGAGTCGTCGGCGTCAAGCAGCATCGGGGGTCCTGGGAAATTCTGGAGGAGTTCTCGGAAAGATCAGGCCGGACTGCGCTGCAGGCGCTCCACCAGGCCGATCACATAAGCATCGAACAGCAGCGTGGCGTCCTGCCCGAACATGCGGATGCGACCGGTATGTTTGAGGAGCAGCAAGCCCATGCCATGCGCGAACAAGGCCGTATTTTCGCGCAATGCGTCCTCAGCATTTAAACCCATGGCCTTCAAGGCCGTTTCGCAGGGCCGCAAGGCGTCGTGAAGGCGGGCGTTGAGCTGGTGGTTCAGCTCGGTGCCCAGGCCGCGCGGGCGCATGCCCTGCATGAGGTAAAAACCCAAGTCCAGGTCGCGCGGATTGGCCGCAAAAAAACCAAACCATGCGCTGGCCTTGGCTTCCAGCACCTCAGCCGGGCCGCCCCGCGCCTCACCCGCAGACGCCACCACGCCATTGAGGCGCTCCAGGCACTCGGCCAGCAAGGCTCCGTAAATGGCTTCCTTGTTGTCAAAATAGGAATAGATGGCCCCAGCGGTGTAGCCCGCCTCCTTGGCGATCTCGCGGATGCTGGCGCCGTCGATGCCCAGGCGTTCGAAGACGGACCGGGCGGCGTCCAGCATCAGGGTTCGGCGTAAATCACTTTGGGCTTGCTGGCGGTCTATTCGGGCTTGCATCAATTGAATATAGGCGGAAAGACCACCCGCCCATGGCGCCATTTTTGGTAAAAATTAACGCTTGTTCTAAAAATTGAACATTGTTTAAATTTAAAGAATGACGCACAGGAAGCACTGATGCCCTGCAGGCGGATGACCAGCCGGTCATCGCGGTATTGGCCTGCCCCACCGCCGGGCAGGCCAGGCCAGCCGGCCCCATTAGCTATTAATTTGATAGCTTCTTGCGCTCGCCCACAAAGGGCTGGAGGCCCATTTAATTCAGATCCAGCCCCACACCGTTATTCAGGCTCGATTCCCGCAGCCTTGATGATCTTTCCCCACTTCAGCGTTTCTGCCGCCTGGAACTTGCGGAGCTCTTCCGGGTTGCTGGTGAAGATTTCAGTGCCGCTGGCCTGGTAAAACGGTGCGGCCGAAGGGCTGCGGGCCGCCTTGACCAGCATGTCGCTCAGCTTCGCCACCACGTCCGCGGGCGTGCCGGCGGGCGCGTAGGCGGCAAACCAGTAGGTCATTTCATACCCCTTGACGCCGGCCTCGGCGATGGTCGGCACCTCGGGCGCCAACGGTGAACGCTGCCGGGTGGAAACACCCAGCGCCTTGAGCTTGCCGCCCTTGACCTGCGGCAGGCCGGTCGCCATGTCGGTGATCATCATGTCGATCTGGCCGCCCAGCAGGTCCGTCACCGCGGGCGGATTGCTCTTGTACGGAATGTTCAGGATGTAGGTGCCCGTCATCTGCTTGAACTGCTCGCCCGCCACGCGGCTGGACGAGCTGCCGCTGCCAAAAGACAGCTTGCCGGGTTTCGATTTGGCCAGCGCAATGAACTCCGCCACGCTGTTGACCGGCAGTGCCGGGTTGACCACCATGATCTGGCCGCCGCGGCCCAGCGCGGTCAGCGGTGCGAAGTCCTTGACCGGGTCGTAAGGCAGCTTTTTGAACAGGTGCTCATTGGCCGACTGCGTGGTGTTGGTGGTGATGAACACGGTGTAGCCGTCGGGCTTCGCCTTGGCGGCTGCCTGGGCGCCGATGAAGCTGTTGGCGCCGGGCTTGTTGTCGACCACCACGCTGACCTTGGTGTCGTTGGTCACGGCCTGGCCGATGGCGCGTGCCAGCTGGTCAGTCGCGCTGCCGGCCGCAAACGGCACGACAAAGGTGATCGGCTTTTCGGGAAAGCCCTGCGCCTGTGCCGCCATGGGCACGGCGAGAGGCGCGATGGCCCATAGCGCGGCGATGCCGAGCATGGCGGGGCGGATGCGGCTGTGGACGAATTTTTGAGTGGCGGTTTTCATGTTGTCTCCTGATGTTGTGATGAGGCGTATCTGACGTTGTTGATCTCGTCTTGGTGTCCTGGTGTCCTGGTGAATCGGCTCCGTTAAAAAGCGTGGTCTCCTCCGGCCAACAGGCCTGCGAGCGCCGCGGGAACCTCGATGGGTAGATCCAGCAGCCAGAATGAAAGCGACTTGCCGTGCGTGTCGAGGTTGAGCGCGTCATTCACGCCACCATCCAGCACGTCGTCAAGCACAAAATTCAGCGCGCCCAGCAAGGGCAGTTCAAACCGCTGCACACAGCTGGGCTTGCGGTGGGCAAAGTGGCGCGCCACTGCGGCTTCGCTCAGTTGCTGCAAAAGAACGGGATAAAGCTCAGCGTGCCAGGCAATCACGCTGATGTTGGAACGGTTGCCTTTGTCGCCGGTTCGCCCGTGCGCGGCGCGGTACAGCGGGACCGTGATCATGGCCTGGCTCATGCGGCCTCCCCTGCGGTAGCCAGCGCTGCGGTATCGAGCATCCTGAACGACACCTTCACAGCGTCTCGGGGCACCAGGCAGGGCAAGGTGTTGAGCCTTGGTGTCAGTGTCGTGCGCACGCCGCCGCCGCCGGCTGGGCCGCAGCAGTACAGGGCGGTGACTTCCCGCGTCAGCCGCTCGGCCTCAAGGCGGTCAGTGTGTGTGGCAGCCACGCGTAGGCGTATGTCGCGCGCGTCACCGGGCGGCGTTGCGGCGAGCAGGTTGCCGGCATCGTCACCCATGACGCTGAGTGCGCCGACCAGGTCCACCCGCAGCGCCAGGGCCGGCAGGCGCCGGCGCAGCACATCGGCCGCCAGACGGGCGCGGGCCTCGGCGCGCGGGCCGGCGTAAGAGATTTCACCTTCGGCCAGCCAGCCGCCCTCATGGCAGAGGTTGACCTTCAGGCTGGGAGGCCGGGCATGGCCGCGCACACCGCTCAGCGCCACGCGGTTGGGGCCGGCTTGTTCAATCTGCGCCGTGGTGATGTCCGCCACAACGTCGGGCGTGAGGTAGGCAGCCGGGTCATGCACTTCATACAACAACTGCTCCTTGACGCTGGCAAGGTTCACCAGCCCGCCTGTGTTGGCAGCCTTGCCGATGATGCAGTTGCCGTCGGCGCTGATTTCGGCAATCGGGTAGCCGACGGCGTGCAAATCGGGAACGTCCTTGTAGCCGGGGTCTGCAAAATAGCCGCCGCAAACCTGCGCCCCGCATTCCAGCAAATGGCCGGCCATGGTGGCGCGTGCCAGCAGGTCCCAATCATCGGCACGCCAGCCAAAGTGCGACATGGCAGGCCCGACGGCCAGCGACGGATCGGCCACGCGGCCGGCCACCACAATTTGCGCGCCGGCGTCCAGCGCAGCGGCAATCGCTTCAGCGCCAATGTAGGCGTTGGCACTGACCATGCGGATGCCGTCCATCGCGCTGCCCAGCTGGGTGCGCAGCAGCTGGCGGTGCCGCTCTTCCGAGAGGTCGTCACCTTCGACCACCGCAATACGCGGTGCAGCCAAACCCAGCTCCCGGGCCATGGCCTGAATATGCCGCGCCGCGCCCATCGGGTTGGCCGCGCCGAAGTTGCTGACGATGCGGATGTTGTGCTGCAGGCAGCGCGCCAGCACGGGGCGCAGCATGTCGTCCAGCAGCGGCTCGAAGCCGGCGCCGGGGTCGGCGCGGCGGCGCAGTTGCGCCAGGGCCAGCGTGCGTTCGGCCAGCGTCTCGAAAATCAGGAAGGCCGGCCCGCCCCGCGCGATCAGGGTGTCTACCACTGGGCCGGCCGCGTCCACACGGTCACCCGAAAAGCCGGCCGCGCAACCGATCAGCAGGCTGGCGGGCGGTGTGGCGGTACGGGCGGCTGCAGCGGCGGTGGTAGAGGTCATCATGGCCAAGCGTTGAATGCCACGAATTTAAGCCCCAACCTTTTATTTGTAAAATGCAAAATTCCTATTGATTGACTTGAAAATCAGATTAATGACTGCGTCCACTACCACCCCGAAAAATGCGGCCCGCCCGCCTGCACGCAGCCCCAACCTGTCGACGCGCCAGCTGCGGGCTTTCCTGGCGCTGGTGGAGCTGAGCAGCTTTACCCGGGCCGCGGCCGCCTGCCACCTGTCGCAGCCTGCGTTCAGCGCCCTGATCCAGACACTGGAAGCAGAGCTGAATACCCGGCTGTTTGACCGCGACACGCGCAGCGTGCAGCTGACAGCGGAGGGAAGATTGTTTGAAGCGCCGGCGCGGCAATTGCTGGGTGACTTCAGCGCCGCGGTGGGTGAACTGAGCGATCACGTCGAGCGCCGCAAGGGACGCGTGCATGTTGCGGCCCTGCCCTCCCTCGCGGCAGGCTGGCTGCCCTCCATCTTTGCGGAATTCAGGCTGGCCTGGCCCGGTATTGACCTCAACCTCAGCGACCTGCTGTCTGACGCTTGCATTGAGCTGGTGCGCAGCGGCAAAGCCGACTTCGCGCTCGCCTCGACAGGCGCCACGCACGCGGGCCTGACCACGCAGCTGCTTTGCACCGACCGTTTTCACCTGGTCTGCCGCACGGACCATCCCCTGGCCGCAGAAAAAGTATTGACGCTGAAGAAACTGGCGGCCTTCCCGTTTATCCACATGTCGCGCAACAGCAGCGTGCGACAGGCGCTGGACGCAGCGCTGCACCCGTTGCAGACCCATACGGTGCTGGAAGTAGACCAGCTGGCGACGGTGACCGGCATGGTCGAGGCTGGCATCGGCATCAGCGTGGTGCCGGCGCTCACGCTCTTTCACTTTGAGCGAAAGAACCTGCTGACGCGGCCGCTGGCCACGCCTGGCCTGTCACGAAAAATTTATGCCGTGCGCCGGCAGGAAGGCAGCCTTTCGGTGGCGGCACAGGCGCTGCACGACCTGGTCATGGAGCGCATGAAAGCGTGGCAGCCCGGGCTGCAGCAGCTCAAACATCGCAAACCCGGAAAGCCTTAGGGCTTCAGGACTTTTTAGGGCTTAGAGCGAGCCCAGATCCTGCACGGCATCCACCACCATGCTGGTGCCCAGCGCAATCAGCAAAATGTCGGTCGCGACACGCACATATTTATGGCCCGAGGGCGGAGGGCCCAGACGCACCACCACCGATGCAGGCACCGGGTAATACACCACGCCGGCAGGCAGCGGTTGCCCGATGGCATACTTTTTGGCCTGGCCGGGGGGCATGCAGCCGTTGTTTTTCTTGGCAAGGCCCGGAGGGCAATGGCCAGACTTGAATTGCTTGCCGTAGTAGTCCTGCAGCACCACACGTTGCTCGGGAACAAAATAGCCGCCTACCCTGACGTCTTCGTGTTTCTTGCCTTTGGACTTCTTGTCTTTTTTACCGCCGTGATCGTCCTGGTCTGACTGCTCCACCTGGCTGTGCTTGCCGCCCTTGTCCTTGTTCTTGCCGCCGCCGGCCCATTCGGGTTTCTCGGCAAAGCTCGCGGAGCACATCAGCGCGCCTGCCATCAAAAGTGCCAGGCTGCGGCTGGTCAGGCGCAAACCTGTTGTCGGTGTGTGTGTTGTTGTCATCGTGGTTCTCCAGTGGTTTTCAGTACAGGGCTCGCCGGACACAGGCAACAAGTGCACAGCGTCCCTTTTTCAACGGCGGCCTGCGGTTGCCGTTGACAGGGCATTCACCTGCCGCGCTGCACGCTGCGGGCACGTCCGCACGGGCGTGCCGCTACACGCAGAGCTGCACAATTCTGGCGGAGAAACACAGCATGGGGATGTAAGGAAACAAGCTGTTTCGCAGTCATACGTTGTCACGTATCTGAAGGTCTGGCGTTTTCTGCCGGCCACTATTACGACAGGAGAAAAACCCGATTGCTATATTTTTTATAGCTGCTCGCGCTTGTTCCAATTGGCCTGCAGGCATTTAAGACCTGCAAAACAATCAAACCTCAAACCACCGCGCTATTTTTTCGGCTCGGCAAACTTGAGCAGGCGTGTGGCCAGCAGCGTTTCAGCCAGGAAACAGACCAGCGCGAGAAGAAAGCACACCACGCCCGACAAAAAACAGACAGTGGCAATGCGCAGGGTCGGCAACTCACTCGTCTCACCCAAAAACAGCAGGATGATGGTAGTGCCGATCAGCATGGCGCAAAAGGTCAGAAAGGCGATGCAGATGTTGACCAGCCAGCCGCGCTGGCGCAACTCGCGCAGTTCGGCATACATGCGGTGCGCGCGGGCCTCTTCCACGCCGCCGGTCTCCAGCCGGTTCTCCAGGAAACGCGCGCGGTCGATGATGCGTGCCAGCCGCCCGGCGACGGCGGCGATCATGCCCGACACCGCGGTGAGCAAAAACACCGGCGCCACTGCCAGTTGAATACCGTGGGTGACCGTCGCAAGGTCGGGCGCAAAGTTCATGCGGAGCTCCGGGGGTTCATGAAATGGGTATTGTCATGCAAACATCAGGCCATCAGGCCTGCCGGTCGCCTGCCTTGCTGACGATGCCCTACACAGATGTCGTCGCTGTCCGACATGTCCTGCCGTTGACGCTCTCCACAATGAATCAGACGGCAAGGTTGCGACCGACATCGGCGCCCTGATTTTTAGATCAAGAGCCATGCCACACCGCTCCCCCGCACACATACCAGCCAAAGGATTTCCCATGCTCCCCAACAACGAGGGACAGCGCGTCCCCGACGTCACCTTCAAAACTCGCCAGAACGACCAGTGGGTTGACGTGAAAAGCACTGACCTGTTTGCCGGCAAAAACGTCGTGGTTTTTTCGCTGCCCGGCGCCTACACGCCCACCTGCTCTTCCACCCACTTGCCGCGCTTTAATGCGCTGGCCAACACCTTCAAGGCCCATGGCATTGATGACGTGGTCTGCGTCTCGGTCAACGACGCCTTTGTGATGAACGAATGGGGCAAGGCGCAGGAGGCCGGCAATATCACCCTGATCCCGGACGGCAACGGCGACTTCACGCGGGCTATGGGCATGCTGGTTGACAAGAGTGATCTCGGCTTCGGCAAGCGCTCCTGGCGTTATTCCATGCTGGTGCGGGACGGCGTGGTCGAGAAGATGTTCATTGAACCTGAAAAGGAAGGCGACCCCTTCGAGGTTTCGGACGCCGACACCATGCTCAAGTACCTTGCACCGCAAGCCGTGGCGCCCGAGCCCATCACCCTCTTCAGCAAGCCGGGCTGCCCGTTTTGCGCGAAAGCCCGGGCCATGCTGGACGAAGCAGGTCTTAGCTATGAGGAGATCATCCTGGGCCAGGGCATCACCACCAGTACGCTGCAAGCGGTTGCAGGCGCGGGAACGGCGCCACAAGTATTCGCAGGCGGGAAAAAAATCGGCGGGTCGGAGGACCTGCAAGCCTGGTTGAAAGAGTCCCGGCCACAGCCGGAACCGCGCCAGTTTCTCAGCTAGCCGGCTGCGGCGCTTTTCGCCCTGCGCCGGGCGCGCCAGCTGACCACCGCCTCGCAGGCGTCAAAGTGCTTGAGCAGGTTCTGCTTTTGCCGTTCGAGCAGCGAACTGGCGGCAATCATCTGCGGCCATGACTCACACGCTTTTCCCACTGCTTCATTGAGCACGCCGCGCACGCGCGTTTCAAACATGCCCGTGGCGTTGCAAAAACTGCGCAAGGTCTTGGCGGTCAGCCTGGCCTGTTTTTCTCCGCCGGGCACAAAGCGCAGCGCGTGGCCCCTGCCGCCCAGGTAGGCCGCGTAGGCCACCACGTCGTAGGCCGGAGACAACTCGGGTGTGCGGCCACCCGGGTACACCACACCGAAGTTTTTGACGTGAGCGTCATAGTTTCCGAGCATTTCATTGACCATCACGCGGCGGATCAGTTCCTCTGCAGCGCCCTCGCCCACGTGCGCATCCAGGCTCATGCCTTCGCGCAAAGTCCGGGCCATGGCGGCGTAGGTTGCGGCGGGATGCGTGTATTTTTCTTCCGGCTGGATGCGCAGGATCTGCGCAAAGTCTTCGCAATGAATGTGCCCTTCAGGCCCGCGGTCAAAGCGCTTGACGGCCAGGAAATGCCGGCTTTCGCCAAGCACAAAGGGTTGCTCGGCGACGATCTCGTCCATGGGCGCCAGCCAGGCCTCACAGACGTTCACGCCGGCTGCCCGCGCAAGCCGCAGGGAAAGCTCTTCCACTTCGGGCAACAGGGCAAATTCGGCCGTGGGCAGCTTGGCGATGATGTGGGTGCCTTGCGCGTCGCGGGTGCGCGCCACGTAGCGGCCCGGCTGCTGCACCAATGCCAGCTTGGGCTGCACGCCCGACAGCGATGTCGCGTCGGGCAAGGGATCGGCCGTGACGGACATTTCGAGCGCATCGTTGTGCTGCGTCACCACCCCTGCCAGCGCGTCGGCATCAAGGTGCGCAGGGTAGGCATACACATTGCCCGGCAAGTCTGTGCCGCAGGCGGCCAGCATGTCGAAATGGTCGTTGGGTCCGCAACCGCGCAACTGCTCCAGGTGGCGGCGCAGCGGCCCTTCGGGCAGCAGGTTCTGGAAGAAGGCCGGCAGGCGCCCGCCTTCGGCATTGAAGAACGGCGTGTTCACATAACTGCGCCAGAAAATCTCCCGGCGCTGCGGGTCGTCGTCGGTAGCGGCCCAGGAGAACACCGGCGAATCGGGGTTGGACCAAAAAACCTCGTCTGGAATGAAACGTGTGAGCGCGCTGCTGCCCGTGCCGTACTGGAACAGCAGGCCGGCACGCAAGGTGCCGATATAAATATCGAGCGCCAGAACGTTCATGGATCAGGGCCTGACGTTCTTGATGTTTGCCGCAGCGAGCTGGGAAGTTTCGGCCACGATGCGGTCCACCCGCGACAAGGCCGGCGCCGGCCCTTCGGCGGCTTGCGGCTGCAGCCCTGCAGCCACCCGCTTGGGCAGGAGCAGCACCTCCAGCCCGAGCTGGTCGGCAATGGCCATCAGCGTGGTCACGCGCGGCGCCGTCTTGCCCTGAAGGACGCTGCGCACCGACAAAGGCGTCAGCCCTGTGCTTTCGGCAACGGCCTGGTAATCCAGTCCCAGGCGTTGGCGCTGGCTTTCCAGGCTGGCAGCAACTTCAGACAATGTTTTCATAGATAGAAAAATATCGTTTCTTGTTAAAACGATAGTATTTTATCTAATTAAGTCAGATCAATCAATACTAAACTAGCGTTTTATACAAAAACAATAGTTAAATATCGTCTATCAAGGACTGACTTCTTCTTTTAATTCCTGTAGCGCTGCCACATACATGGGACAGCATCCACAGCTAGTCGGCATAAACACCGGCCGCCTTGATGATGGGCCCCCACCGGGCAATTTCGTTGCCCAGAAAGCTGCGGTGCCCGGCCAGTGTGGCACGGTCATCTTCCACAACCTGTATGCCTGAGGCAATTTGCGCCTGCCTGAAGGCAGGTGTTTTCATGGCCACCCGCAGCACATCATTGAGCCGCTGCTGGATGTGCGGCGGCGTGTCCTTCGGCGCATAAAGGGCAAACCAGATGCTCAGTTCGACACCCGAAATGCCGAACCGTGCCATGGTCGGAACGGCGGCGAGCGACGTGCCGGTCAGGGGTTTGGCGGAGGTCACGGCAATTGCCTTGAGCTTGCCGGCCTGGATATGGCCGACCGTCGTAGGGGTGGGGTCACAGATCATGTCCACATGCCCGCCAAGCAGGTCTGCCACTGCGGGCGCGCTGCCACGGTAGGGCACGGTCGTAATGCTGACTTTCAATGAAGACTGGAGCAGCAAGCCGCACAGGTGCGATGACGAGCCCACACCGGCGTGCGCGAGCCTGACCTGCGGCTGCCGGGCCATCCACCGGATCAGGCTCACCAAGGAGTCCGCAGGCACCTGCGGCCGTGCAACCAGCACCAGGGGCGTATCGACCACCACCCCCAGCGGCGCGAAATCCACATCCGGCTTGAAGCCCAGGTTCCGGTAGAGCGCCGGCGAAGTCGCCATGCCGATGTGCCCCATCAGCAGCGTGTGGCCATCGGCCGGAGCCCGCATGGCGATGACCGTGCCGAGGTTGCCGCCGGCGCCGGACAGATTCTGAACAACCACAGGCTGGCGCAGCTGGGCCTGCATCGGCACGGCAAGCTCCCTGGCCAGTTTGTCCATGGGCCCCCCGGCCGCAAAGGGCACGATGAGGGTGACCGGTTTGGTGGGATAGGCCTCCTGAGCGCACGCAGACGCAGCGCAGAAGGCGAGCATGAAGGCAATGCAGATGGCTCTGGTCATAAATCCCCTCGGGTTGGTTAAACGGATACGGATTGCGTTGCCAGGCCCCCGGCGGCAGGCGGCGGCCTGCGCGATGCGTCCACCTCGCGCGCACCAAAAGACAGGTGTTCGTTCACATCAAGCAGCGCATTCACTGCGGCTTCGTCCAGCCCGCACTGCAAGCCCACCAGGGCAGCCGCTATCGATACGCCCTCCACCCTGGACTCCTGGCAGGCACGGGCAACCAGTTCATGCGCGCGGTTCAGGCCGATGCGTCTGGCCAGCGCCATCTGCACGGTCTCGGTGACGATCGCCCCGTCTGTGAGGGCGACGTTGCGCGCCATCCTTGCGGAGTCCACCACCAGCTCGTCCAGCATGGTCGTGGCCTGCACCAGAAGGGCTCCCATCAGGGAGAAGCACAGCGGCACTGCATGCAGCTCGACATACCAGGCGTCCAGCGACCTTTCGTTCTCCACGATCGCCGCGTCCAGCATCATCGGGGCCGTGTGGAACAGCATTCTCGAAAGAGCGACGACGGACGACGCCGCGACCGGATTGTTTTTCTGCGGCATGGTGCTGCTGGCGCCCCTGTCGGCGGCAAAAGCCACTTCACCGACTTCCGTGCTGGAAAGCATCAGCAGGTCCCGGCCGATCTTTCCGAGCGTCGCAGCGATCTGCGACAAAAGAAGCACCGCCTCGGCCGGGCCGTCACGCATGCAATGCCACGCAATATCCGGTTCGTTCAACCCCAGCTTCTGCATCAGGCGCCGGCGTGTTTCATGCCCCGCGCCGGAGAATGAAGCAAGCGTGCCCACAGCGCCACCCAGTTGCCCGGTGGCCACGCGCGGCACAGCCTGTGCAAGCCGGTCCATCTGCCGCAGCACGCCGGAATTCCAGACCGCAGCCTTGAAGCCGAAGGTGACGGGCAACGCATGCTGCTGATTGGTCCGGCCGGCCTGAATGGTGCGCTGGTGGGTCGTGGCCAATGAGCCCAGCGCCCCCGAAAATTGCGCCAGCGAATCGCCGATCAGTGCGAATGCCTCCTGCATCTGAAGCGCCAGTGCGCAATCCATCACGTCCTGGGTCGTTGCGCCATAGTGGACATACTGGCCCAGATCGCCGCGGCACAGGTTGACCACCTGGTTCACCAGCCCCACCATGGGCAGGCCGACAAGGCGTGTCTTCTGCTTGAGTTGCGCAAAATCGATGTTTTCGACGTGGGCAACGCGACAGATTTCATCCGCCGCATCCTGAGGAATCACACCCAGTTCAGCCTGCACGACAGCGAGTTCACGCTCGAAACGAAGGCAGCGGTCGACAAAATTCCGCTCCGAAAAGATGCCAGCGATGGCCCCGCCGTCATGCAAATCACTGAAGAGCTGGTTCATTCGTCAGGCCCTTTGCGTTGCCACAGATGTTGCTAGGTGAAACAAACTGTATCTAATATGATGTCTCTGTAAAAACGATTTGTTGTGATCCCTCCGTTCTCTTTTAGCGATGGGTTGACCATGAATGTTCTGGGCCTGAAAACGTTTGCCGCCGTCGCCAGCCAGGGCGGCATTACCTCTGCCGCGCAAACGCTGCACACCGTGCAATCCAATATCACCCAGCGCATCCGGGTGCTGGAATCGGAGCTGGGCCTGGCACTTTTCAAGCGCCACAGCCGCGGCATGGAACTGACGCGTGCGGGCCAGCGGCTGCTGCCCTATGCCAACCGCATCGTGGCGCTGATGGATGAAGCGCAGGCCGCGGCCAAAGGGGAGGAAGACGCTCCCGCCGTCCTGACAATCGGCTCGATGGAGACCACCGCTGCGGTCCGGCTGCCCTCGCTGCTCGCCGCATACCGCCGCGTGCTTCCGCAGGTGGCCATCACGCTGGAAACCGGCCCGACCGCGACACTGATCGAGGCCGTGCTCACGCGGCGCCTGGATGGTGCGTTCATCGCCGGCCCGCTCAACAACCATGCGCTGCTCAGCCTGGTCGCGTTCGAAGAAGAACTGGTGCTCGTCTCGTCTGCCAGCTGGGTGCGCTCCAGTGAGCTCGGCAGGCGCCTGGAAAACGGCGCGGCGGCGATCATGTTCAAGACCGGCTGCTCTTATCGCCAGCGGTTCGAACAGCTTCTGAGCGAGCGCGGCTGGCCCAGGTACACCCGGCTTGAAATGGGCACACTGGAAGGCATCCTGGGCTGTGTAGCCGCGGAGGTCGGCATCTCGCTGCTTCCACGGTCCATTGTCGAAAACGCTGCCAACAGGTCCGCCTTACGCTGCCATCCATCGACGGGCAAGAAATACGCCGTCAAAACACTTTTTATCCGCCGGCGCGACGAGCATCCCGGCCAAGCCTTGCAGCAATTCATGGCCTTGCTGTAAGCCGCGGCCTGGCAGGCCCTAGCCGAACTTGCGCGCTGCATCCAGCGCCAGCCCGGCACCGATGCTGCCGAAACGGTCACCCTCCACACTGCGTGCCTGCGGCAGCAATGCTGAAATTTGCTCGCGCAGCAAAGGCACCCCGCTGGAGCCACCGGTGAAAAACACGGTGTCAATGTCGTCGGCGTTGACAACCGCGTCCTTGACCAGTCCCATCACGGTACGCGCCACAGTGCCGACCAGCTCATTGATGGCCGCGTCGAAATCGGGCCGGTGCAAGGTGAGCGTCTCGCCCGGCGCAATGCGCCCCAGGTCCATGACGGTTTCGGGTGCATCGGACAGCGCAATCTTGGCCGCCTCGACCTGCATGGCCAGCCAGTGCCCTGCCCGTTCGCGCACCAGGTTCTGCAGGCGGTCCAGCTTGTCTTTCTCGATTGCGCCACGCCGGATATCGCTGATCTGCGTCCACGACTTCTTGCTGTAGGCCTGGTTGATGGTGTGCCAGGTCGCCAGATTGAAGTACTGGGCCGACGGCACCTGCAACCCGCTGTGAAGCAGGCTGCCCAGGCCCAGCGTGGGCATGACGCTGGCCAGGCTCAGGTATTTATCGAAGTCCGTGCCGCCTATGTGCACACCGCCGCTGGCCAGAATATCGTCGCGCCTGTCGGCCTTGCGGGCCCGCTCGGGCGACAGGCGCACCAGCGCAAAGTCCGACGTACCGCCGCCGATGTCGACCACCAGCACAAGCTCTTCGCGCCGGATTTGCGACTCATAGTCAAACGCCGCCGCAATCGGTTCGTACTGGAAGGCGATGTCTTTGAGGCCCACTGCATGGGCGATCTCGGCCAATGTGTTTTCGGCTTTCTTGTCTGCGGCAGCATCGTCGTCGACAAAAAACACCGGGCGACCCAGCACGGCCTGCGTGAAAGGCTGGTCGGCGGCTTTTTCAGCGCGGTGCTTGAGCTCACCGATGAACTGCGCCAACAGCACACGAAACGGCAGCGCGCGGCCGGCGACTTCGGTGTGGTCGTCGATCATCGACGTGCCGAGCAGGCTTTTGAGCGAACGCATCAGGCGGCCTTCATAGCCGGCCAGGTAGTCGGCCAGCGCCGCTCGGCCATAGCTCACATGCGCGTCCTCGGCATGAAAGAACACCACCGAGGGAAGCGTGGGTTTGCCGCCTTCCAGCGCCAGCAGCGCGGGAAGCCCGGGCCGGCTCCAGCCTGCCGTCGAGTTGGAGGTGCCGAAGTCGATCCCGCAGGCGCGGGGCGTGCTCACCGCCCGGCCGGCTTGGCGAAGCCGCTTTCGGCCCACGCCACGGCGCTGGCGCGGGTGAGCTTGAAGGACGGCGCCACGCGCACCTGCGCGAGCTGCTCGCCCGCTTCGTCGGCGGCGCTGAGCAGGCCGTGCGGGTTGTCTTCGTCCGGAATGATGTCGAGCGAAACAGTGATGCGCGCCGCATTGGCCGTCACGGTGATGCTCTGGTGCAGCGTGGCATGCAGCTGCTGCTCATGCCGGCGCACAAATTCGGAAGCGGTTTTGACCAGCGTGCTGAAGGCCGGGCCATCCAGCGGCTTGGGGTTCTTCTTGTCGCGCCCCATGGTCCACGGCCCCACCAGCGCGGGCTCGGGCTCGCCGTCCTTGATCATGGCGACAGCCCAGCCGTCGTCGTCTTCATTCTTGATGACCTTGGCCGTCCAGCCGTCGCCGCACCAAAGCCTGGGTTCCTGGATGGGCTGGGTGTCGTTGGGGGATTCATCGGCCAAGCCGGCCGGCGGGGTGTGGGAGTCAGTCAAAACGCGGTCACTCGGGTGGAGCGCCCCGGCAATGAGCCGGGGGCAAATTCAGGTCACGCACCGCCTTCAAACAACATCAAACAACACGGTGCGCAGGGGGAGCGGATTTTACAGCCCTCCCCAAACCCCTCACAACCCAAGATCGCTGAGGCCCGGATGGTCATCGGGCCGGCGCCCGAGCGGCCAATGGAACTTGCGATCGGCGGCCTTGATGGGCAGGTCGTTGATGCTGGCGTGGCGCACGGCCATCAGGCCGTTTTCGTCGAACTCCCAGTTCTCGTTGCCGTAAGAGCGAAACCAGTTGCCCGCATCGTCATGCCATTCGTACGCAAAACGCACGGCAATGCGGTTGCCGCCAAAGGCCCAGAGTTCCTTGATGAGGCGGTAGTCCAGTTCACGCACCCACTTGCGTGACAGCAGCCCTGCGATTTCTTCACGCCCCGTGACGAACTCGGCGCGGTTGCGCCATTTGCTTTGCGGCGTGTAGGCCATAGCCACACGCTGCGGCTCACGCGTGTTCCAGCCGTCTTCAGCAGCGCGGACTTTCTGCACGGCGGTTTCAAAGGTAAAAGGGGGAAGCGGCGGCCGTGATTCCATGGGGATCTCCTGGGGTTGAACAAAATGGGCAAAAACCAGATGTAGACAGCTTTGTCTACCATGACGAAATTCTGGCACATGTAGACAAACCTGTCTACATGACGTCTACAATGGCGCCATGGATGTTTCCACCCTCCCCGCACGCGAGCGCATCCTCGTCACGGCACACGAACTTTTCTACCGTGACGGCCTGCGCGCCACCGGCATCGACCGCATCATTGCCGAGTCGGGCGTGGCCAAGCTCACCTTCTACCGACACTTTCCCAGTAAGGACGAATTGATCCGCACCTTCCTGGACTACCGGCATGAACGCTGGATGGGCTGGTTTGTCGACGCGCTGGGCCGCCATGGCGCGCAACCCGGCGGTGGGCTGGCGCCGCTGGTGCAGGCCATGGCCGAGTGGTTCGCCGACCCGGCGTTTCGCGGTTGCGCTTTCATCAACGCCGTGGCGGAAGTGGGTGGCACCCTGCCGGGCGTGGCAGACATTGCGCGCCGGCACAAGCAGGACATGCAGCAAGTCATTGCCGATTTACTGCCACACGGCGCGGGCCAAACCGAGGCGGCGCGGGCCGCCGCGCTGGCAGTGGACGGCGCCATCGTGCGGGCGCAGATGGACGGCGCCGATGCGGCGCTGGCAGGCCTGCGCCTATTGCTGGGCGGGCTGGACAGCCCGGCCGGAAAAACGGGTAGCCGCTAGGTTTTTCCAGGCCGGCGCGATTTTTCTTTGGGCCGCGATGCGAGCGCGACGCCCGCACGCTCAACCACCTTCACGGCCGGGCGTTTGCCCGACGCCACCCACTCGCCGTAAAAGTCGATCTTGCTGTCCAGCAGCTTGAGCGCCAGCTGCCATTCGGCAATCATGTCCTTGACCTGCGCGCGGTGCGCGGCCAGCAGCGCCTGCCGCTGCCTGAGTGTGCTGCTGCCCTGCTTGACCAGCGCGGTGTACTCCCGCATTTCGGCAATCGACATGCCGGTGCGCCGCAGCCGGTCCATCAGGTCCAGCCAGCTGATGTGCAGGTCGCCATAGACGCGTCGGCCGCCGGCGTCGCGCGTCACGCCGGGGATCAGGCCCTGCGCCTCATACCAGCGTATGGTGTGCACGCTGCGGCCGGTGCGTGCGGCAAGCTGCCCGATCAGAAAACTTTCAGCCATGCCCGACTGTATAACGGCTCAGGCGGCCAGCGCGGGCGCCTCCAGCACAGCGCTCACCAGGGCGGTGTCGAAGTACTCCGTCAATTCTTTCATCTGCCCGCCTTCCATGCGGCAAACATAGCAATAGCGGTTGTTGTAGGCCTTGCCGGCATGGGTGGTAACTTGCCCGCGGAACTCGATGACGACCATGTCGCCGTCGGCCATCACGCGCCCTGTGGTGCTGACATAGGGCGTGGCGAACTGGGCAAACAGCGGCCGCAGCAGCTCGGTGACGACCGCCTGCTTGCCGCGGTAGGTGCGCGACCAGGGCGTGCTGCCCTCAAGGGTCCAGCAAAAATCATCTGCCATGGCGTCGACAAATGCCTGGCCGTTGCCTTTGTCCAGTTCAGCCATGACCTCCTGCATGCGCTGGCGGTTGGCGGCTGTGATGTTGTTGGTGGATGCTGCACTCATGATGAAACTCCTTGAAGGCTTCTTCGCACGGAATGCGAAGTGGATGGAGGCCGGCAACATTGCCGGGGCCCTGAAAGGATTGGAATACCTTGAGTGCACTCAAGGTCAAGCCCCCGGGGCCGGGTGCCGGAAAATTCACCATAAAATCGGCCGCCGGCGCAATGTGGGAAAGCGCAAACAGCTATTCTTTTAATAGCAAACCTACAATGGCGCATGAACCCCAAAAAGCCTGCAACGAGTGAATGGGTCGGCAAGATGCTGGCTGTACTGAAAACCGGCAACACCCCGGCAGCGCTGGCCCAGATCAAGGCGACCACCAGCAGCAAGGACTTGCAGCAATTGCACGCCGCGCTGGAAAAAGCGCAGCTGCTCAAACAGCTCAAGCCTGTCGACATTGCGATTGCCGACCAGCTCCAGGCGCTGGCCTCACCGCGGCTGAGCCGCTCTCCCTGAACGCTTCAGGTCCGCTCCCTTTCAGGCCGGACGAATTTCAAACTGCGCGTCGCCCATGTAGCGGTTGGGGCCCAGCGCCGCCGTCACGGCGGCCAGCTCGGCTGCCTGCCATTGGTTGAAGATTTCCATTTCGTCGCCTGACAGGACATCTTCGGCCGGCGCTTCGCCATACGTCGCCACCAGTTTCATGTAGGCCGCATACACCGGCCAGACCAGGCTTTCGTCTCCCAGCTCGGTTTCCAGCGCCGTCCTGAAGCGTTGCTCGGCGGCCTGCAGTTCTTCTGCGGAGGCGTCTTCATAGGCGTAAAGCCTGAGGCGGTAGCTCACGGTTGTTTCTCTCAAGGCAAAACGGACAAGGATCAGGGTGTTTGCGGTTTCACCGGTGCAGGCATGCCCTGCGTCAGCTCGATGCGGCGCCGCAGCTTTGCCGCTTCCTGGGTGTCGCCACCCTGCTCTGCCCGGCGCAGCTGAACGCCCAGCCAGGCCAGCAGCGGCCGGCGCCAGCCTTGCACAGACGCCGTATCAATCGCCTGGGTGATCACCGCAGGACTGGCTTTACCGGCCTGCAGCAGCACGCCGGCAGCCACCAGTTTCGACAAAGGGTCGGCAATGGCCGCCACAGCGCCGGCGTCGCCGGCCGCGGCACGGCGCTGCGCTTCAGGCAACAGCGCGATGCCCTGCGGCTGTACCTGACCCTTGAGGTAATCAGCGTAGGCGCGCTGGGCATCGGTGGCGTCTTCACGCAGCTTCTCAAAGCCGGTGCACGGCTCATCAAGCACCAGGCTGGCAACCCGGGTGGCGCAGTGCAGCAGCTCGGCAGTGGCTAACAGCTCGGCCCGGCCGGAGCGTGTCAGCTGGGTGCGGGCACGCCCGAGTTCGGCCATCTCGACACGGCTGTTGCCTTCCATGTAGGCGGCCACAGAGCGGTCCATCGAACCTTTGGCCTCAAGTTGCCAATCGGGCGGTTGCGGGCCGCCGGCACAGGCGGCCAGCAGCAAGGCCGAAGTCAGCGTGGCGGTATGCGTAAAGGTGTTCTTCATGGCAACTTCATTTCCGCATCGCGGGCGTCTTTGGCGAAGGGCCATTTGCGGCTGATTTCGTTGATCAACCCCTCAACCTTGCGCAGGCTGGCTTCCACGTCGGCGCGCAGCGCGCCCAGGTCGTCAGTGGCATCTTTGGCGTTGCGGGTGACGGCCTGGGCGTCCTGCAGCAATGCATCCACTTTCTTGAGGCTGGTGCGGGCCTCGCCCAGCATGGCGTTGAGCTGAACCACGGTGGCCCGGGTTTCTGGCATCAGTCCCTTGTCGCCGAACACCTGGGTGTCGGTCTTGGCGGCCAGCCCGTCGAGTTTGGTGAGTAGCGAGTTGGTGCGCTCCAGCGTGGCAGCAAACTTTTTGGCCTCTGCCTCGCTGCCCAGCAATACCGTCAAGGCGCCGCCCGGCCCGTTCAACCGCTCCGTCAACGTCTGCAGGTTGGCCAGGCTGGTGCCCACCGCACCGCCGCTTCCCGTGAGGGTGTTGAGGTTTTCAATCAGGTCCTTGGCGGCAGCGATCACTTTGGGCACTTCGCCGGCCGCATCGCCCAGCAGCACGGTACGTTCCGCGCCGTCGGGCAGCGGCGGGTCGTTCAGCAGGCCGGTGTAGGCACGGATGTTGGTGCCGCCTACCAGGCCGCGCACCAGTGTGAAGACGCTGGTGGTGCGCAGCCAGTGGGCATCCTTGGAGGCGACATCCACCAATATGCGGGCCTTGCCGTCGCTGGCCAATTCGATGCGCTTGACGCGGCCTATCGGGAAACCCGAGAAAGTCAGGTCCATGCCAACCACCACGCCTTCGGAATCCTCCGCAATGAGTACCAGGCTTTGCGTGGACTCAAACGCCCCGCGCGCATACATCACATAAAGGGCCGAGCCCACCACCAACAGCAGCATGAAGAGCAGCAGCAGCCGGGCCTTGAACTCCAGGCTGGCGATCTCCGCCGGCGAAGACTCTGCCTCGCGCGCCGGCTGGAGCGGATCCGGCCGGCCGTGCTCCGGGGATGAAGGGTCGTGGGGTGAACTCATGGTTTGTTTTGGTGTTGTTTTTGGTATTTTTTTAAGCAGGTCAATAGTAGTTGCCGACCAGCGAAGCCACTTCAATCAGCAAAATCACGGCGAACATGCGCACGAGGCCGCGCATCTCGGCACTGGTGCGCACGCTGGCTTCGCCCATGCCGTAAAGCGCCGAGGCCATGGGGATCAACGACACGGCCAGGCAGAAGAACAGGGTTTTGAGCACAAAGATCAGCGTGACGGAAGGGCTGAAGACCTGGCCGAAGAGCCGGGTGTAGGCCGCCAGGCCCGACAAGGCAAAGCCGTAGGTCGCCATATAGGCCACCACCAGCGCGACCACACAGCTGAGCGCAGCCAGCGTGATGCCGGAGAACATGCCCGCCACCACGCGCGGCAGCACCTCGCGCCGCACCGGCTCGATGCCGCGCTCGCGCATCTCGTCAAGCTCACCGCTGGCCTGCATGGCCGTGAGTTCGGCGCCATCAGGGATGGTGCAGCGCAGCGCCACAAAAAGCGCCGCCGTCAGCGGAATAAGTTCAAGCACCAGCACACGGATGACCACCTGCAACGCGTACTGCGACAAGCCGTAGCTCAGCGCAGTCACCAGCACGATACGCGTGAGCACCACGGTGACCAGCGCGCACAGCAAGGTAAAGCCCAGAAGGATGGGCGCCGTGTTGATGTAGATGTGGCGGGACAGCACCGTGCGGCTTTGCGGGCTGTAGCTGGAAGGCGAGAGGGTCAACACCAGGATGATCGCGCCCAATTTCACCAGACGCCACCATTCGATCAGCCAGTGCTGGGCGGTGCGGCGTGTTTGCGAGAGGCGGCCTTGCCAGGATGATGCTGTTGAAGCCATTGGGCCATGATACCCGCGGGCTATTGCCTGTCCATGTAGGATGGCAGGCTTTCGCCCGGTGCGGGCGCCCTCTCCTCTCTCCCTTTTCACCACCGCTTCATCATGGCCATCGACACCTGGACCGCTTACTTCCTCGCCTCAATTCTGATCGCGCTCTCACCCGGCTCGGGCGCGGTGCTGGCCATGAGCCATGGCCTGAGCTACGGCATGCAGCGCACGCGTGCCACCATCGCGGGCCTGCAGATCGGGCTGGTGGTGATTTTGCTGGTGGCCGGGGCGGGCGTGGGCTCGTTGCTGGTGGCGTCCGAGCTGGCCTTCAGCGTCGTGAAAGTGCTGGGCGCGCTCTACCTCATCTATATCGGCTGGTCGCAATGGCGGTCATCAAACGGCATCGCGGCGGAAGATGCCGGCCCGGCAGCTGATGCGAACGGCATTTCAGCGCGCAGGCGCTTTCTCACCGGGCTGCTGACCAACGTCACCAACCCCAAAGGCATCCTCTTCATGGTGGCTGTGCTGCCGCAGTTCATCAGCCCCGCCCGGCCACTGTGGCCGCAACTGCTAGTGATGGCGCTCACGACTGTGGCAGTCGACACTGTGGTGATGCACGGCTACGCGTTTGCCGCGAGCCGCTTGCAAAAGCTCTTCAGGAATGCACGTGCGGTGCGGCTGCAAAACCGGCTGTTCGGCGGCATGCTGATGGCAGTAGGTGCGGGCCTGTTTTTCGTGAAACGCAGCCACGCTGCGGTGCATTAAGCGCATGACGCTATCAAAAAGATAGCTGCTCGCGCATATCCCTAAAGGGCTGGAGCCCTAAAATCCTCAAAATAGCAGCGCATGCCCTCAAGTCGGCCGGGGCCCAGCTTGCGCCGACACAATACCTGCCAGCTTGCGCAGGGCGCTGTCGGTCTCGCTGGAAAACGGTGAACCGCAACTGATGCGCAGGAAGTGGTCAAAGCGGTTCGAGTTGGAAAACATGGAACCGGGCGCCACCCGTATGCCCTGCCGGATGGCGGTGTCAAACACCGCCTGCGCGGACGTGCCTGCCGGCAGCTCCACCCACAGCATCATGCTGCCATGGGGCACTTGCAGCCGGGTTCCGGCGGGAAAGTGCGCGGCAATCGCTTCGGCCATCTGCTCGCGCTGCACGTTGAGCATGCGGCGCAGCCGGGCCAGGTGGCGGTCGTAGGCGCTGGAGGCCATGAACTCGGCCACGGCCAGCTGGCCCAGCATGTCGTTGGCGCGGCTTTGCGCATACTTGAGCATCTTGATGCGCGCCTGCCAACGCCCGCCGGCCACCCAGCCCAGGCGCAGCCCCGGCGACAGGGTCTTGCGCAGCGACGCGCAGTAAATCACCGAGCCGCTGCGGTCCCAGGCCTTGGCTGCCTTCAGCGGAATGTCGTCAGGCCCCAATGCGCCGTAGGTGTCGTCTTCAATCAATGCCACCTGCTGGCGCTCGCACAGCGCGACCAGCTTTTCCTTTTCGCTGTCAGGCATGACGCTGCCGAGCGGATTGTGGAAATTAGGGATCACCACCACGGCGCGTATGCGGTCGTGTGTCTGGAAGGCCAAATCCAGTGCCTCCACGGAAATCCCCAGCTTCGGGCTGGTGGGAATCTCCAGCGCGCGCAGGCCCAGGCTTTCGAGGATCTGCAGCAGGCCGTGGTAGGTGGGCGACTCGACGGCGACGGTGTCGCCCGGCCGCGCCACCGCGCGCAGGGCCACGTTCAGCGATTCAATGCAGCCGTGCGTGACCAGGATGTCTTCCGCTGACAGCCGCATGCCGGCCTCCAGCGCCCGCTTGGCCAGCACGGCATTGAGCGGTGAATCGTTGAGAAAGTCGGGCGGGTTCACCAGCAGCTGCGGGTGCTTGCGCAACGCACGCGTGGCGGCGTTTTTCAGGGCCTCGGCGGGGTACATCTCGGGCGAACCATAGGTGCCTGCCAGGTTGGTGACCAGCGGGTAAACATCGCATTTGGCGACGAAATCGGACACCCGGTCGTGGATGCCGACGTACTGTGCCGGGTCCAGCCTGTGGCCGCATTCCGGCTCGCTGGGCGGCTGGATATCCATCCGGCGACGCTTGAGCACAAAGTAGCCCGAACGCGGCCGCGCCTCCAGCAGGCCTTCGTCTTCCAGCGTGTGGCAGGCCTCCACCGCCGTCGACAGGCTGACCTGGTGCAGCCGCGTCAACGCCCTGACGGACGGCATACGCTGCCCGGGCGACAAAACGCCGGACTGGATCGCCTGGCGGTAATGGCTGGAGAGCTGTAGATAGAGCGGTTGCGACAGGGATGGCGAGGGTTGCATGTCCATAAACCGAATGATCCGTGAAGGGGAAGCGGGGACACAGCCACAGATGGGGCGAAATCAGACCATAACAGATGAATAAATAGCCATCTGTACCGATACAGAAAGGACTTGTTTGGCTCTGTCGGGATAGTGTCGGTCTCTTTAACCTTGGTGTCTCCTTCCCCCGTTTTTCCAGTTCACCCACCCATGAATGGAGCCGCCATGAAAGAGCAATTCGCCCCTCGCCACCTTCACCTGGACGCCGGTGAGTCCCTGTTTTTTCACACCCAAGCGGGCAGTGCCCTGATCAGCACCTCGGGCACGCTGCTGGTGACCGCCACCCCGCGCTGGCTTGCCGAGCAGGTCTTTCGCGACAGCATGCCGCTGGAGGCGGGACAGTCGCATACCGTCACCCAGACTGGATGGATCACGGTGACCGCCCAGCACGGGGGCGCGGCATGCGTGCTGAACCAAGCCCCGGCAAAAGCCCCGGGCCAGACGGGAAGCGTGCTTTTAAGGTACTTTTCAGGAGTCGTGAAGGCCGTGCGCAGCTGGTTGCATGGCGCCGAGGCGGCATAGCCGCCGCCGGAAATAAATCGCCTCATCATTTTTTAATTGATCTCACCATGACCACTTCCGCCTGGCTGCTCTTCATCACCATCTCACTTGTCACCGCGCTCAGCCCCGGGCCGGGCATTTTGCTGGCGGTTTCCAACGCCGTGGCCTGGGGGCCGCGCAAGACGCTGTGGAGTTCAACCGGCAATGTGCTCGGCGTGTTCGCCGTTTCTACCGCGGCCATGGCGGGCCTGGGCACCTTGCTGCACACCTCGGCCTGGCTGTTCGCTGTGCTCAAGGCCGTGGGCGCCGTCTACCTCATGTACCTGGGCTGGCGGCAGTGGACCAGCAAGACCTCCATGTTCGACACGCCCTTGCCGGCCGGGACATCCTCCGGAAAGAGCAATGCCGCACTGTTCCGGCAAGGCCTGCTGGTGGCGGTGACCAACCCCAAAAGCATCCTGTTCTTCACCGCGCTGTTCCCCCAGTTCATTCATCCGGAGGCGCCGATGCTGCCGCAATTTTTCGCACTGACCAGCGCCTTCGCTGCGTGCGTGCTGGTCTCCCACTTCACCTATGTGCTGTTGGCCAAACACACCCACCAATGGTTTGGCACGCCCCGCCGGGCCCGCATTTTCAACCGTCTCTGTGGCGGTGCGTTTGGCCTGCTGGGTCTGAGCCTGCTACGGCTCAAGAGCCCTGCCTGAAACACCCGCATTACGCTCCATCCAACTACATAAAGAGGAATTCCTGCCCATGGAAGATTCACGCGACACCCGGTTCGCCGCAGTGCAGGCCGAACTCGGCTACAGCTTTGACGGTGAGATCAAGATAGGCGGCAATTACGTGCCTGTCGTGCAGCACGGCGACCAGGTCTTTGTCAGCGGGCAGATTCCGCGCGTTGGCAATACCGTGGTCGTGACCGGCCGCGTAGGCTCGGAAACGTCTGTTCTGCAGGCCCAGCTGGCGGCAAAAATCTGCGCCATGCGCGCGCTGGCGCTGCTGCGGCAAAGCCTCGGCAGCCTGGACCGCGTGAAGCACATTCTGCGCATCACGGTGTTTGTGCAGTCGGCGCAGGATTTCACCCAGCAAAGCGAAGTCGCCGATGCCGCATCTGAAGTGCTGTATGCCGTGCTGGGCCCTGCCGGGGCCCACACCCGTACGTCGGTGGGCGTTGTTCAGCTGCCCAAGAGTGCGTCGGTCGAGATCGATCTCATTGCGGTGGCCGGCTAGGCCTGCCTGCGTTCAGCCACCGGGCAGCAGGCGTATGAGCTTGCCGTTGTTGCTGTCGGTCAGCACGTAAAGCAGCCCGTCCGGCCCCTGGCGCACATCGCGAATGCGATCACCGGCTTCAGACAGCAGCTTGCTTTCGCGCACCACCTTGCCGGAGAACGGCGACGCCAGTTCGATCCGGTCCAGGTAGCCGAACTTGAGCGAACCCACAAACAGGTTGCCGCGCCAGGACTTGCCGTAACGCTCACTGGTCAGGAACGCCATGCCGGAAGGCGCGATGGACGGCACCCAGTAATGCAGCGGCTGTTGCATGCCGGCCTTTTCGGTCAGGCCTTCGCCGATTTTTCCGCCGCCGTAGTTTTCGCCGTAGGTAATGACGGGCCAGCCGTAGTTGGCCCCGGCCCTGGGAAGGTTGATTTCGTCGCCGCCCTGCGGCCCATGCTCATGCATCCAGAAGGTGCCGTCGGGCCCCAGCGTCGCGCCCTGGGCGTTGCGGTGGCCGTAGCTCCAGATTTCAGGCAAGGCCCCCGCTTTGCCGACAAAAGGGTTGTCTTGGGGAACCGAGCCGTCCTTGTTGATGCGGACAATCTTGCCGTGGTGGTTGTCCAGCTTCTGGGCGTCGTCCTTGCGGCTGAAGCGCTCACCCAGCGTGAGAAAGAGCTTGCCATCGGGCGCGCCGTTCGATGCTGCGCGGCTTTCCACGATGCGGCAGCCGAAATGCGCCGTGCTGGCCACCTTGGGCTTCTGGCTGAAGATGATCTTGACGTTCTCCAGCCGGGTGTCGTCAGCACTCAAGCTGGCGCGTGCCAGCGCCGTGCTGTTGCCGTTACCGGTGGCAGCCGGCTCGGAAAAGCAGAAATACAGCGTTCGATTACGGGCAAAGTCGCTGTCGACCAGCACGTCCAGCAAGCCACCCTGCCCGCCGGCGGCAATCTCTGGCAGGCCCGCCACCGGCGCGCCCAGCTTGCCGCCCGGCCCAACGACTCGCAGGCGGCCGGGGCGCTCCGTGACCAGAAAACGCTCGCCCGGCAAAAAAGCCACGCCCCAGGGGTTCTCCAGGCCCGCCGCCACGGTTTCAGGACGAACACTCTGAGCCTGGGCGGGTTGAAACAGCGTGCTGGCCGCTATTAAAGATATAGCAGCTTGCGCCCGTTGGTATTGGTTTAAAGCCATATTTCACCCTAAAAAAAGCCCCCGAAAGCACATTGATCGGCCCATTCACGCCCATTTGACCGGGAAAACCGCCTTTTGATCATGTCCAAGCGGGGGCCAAGGCGGTGTAAAACATGGCATACAGGGGTAATAAATCGGGTAATCCCCTACAAATTCGTTACAAATCAATGGCTTGTCAACGTTATCAAGAAACAACATGAGTTGACGTAGGACTAATCCGTCAAGTATGCTTGGCGCCATGCGAATGATTGCCCCTGCCCTCGTCATAGCCTCTGCCGCCCTGCTGGCAGCCGGCGCACATGCGGCACCCGGCAATTCAGGCGGCGACAACGACATGGACAAACTGCTCGCCGACAAGGGCCTGCTGACCCAGATTGACAACGTCCGCCACAGTGTCACCAACAAGGCGTCCGAGCTGGTCGTCAACGCCATGGGCTTCCTGGGCGTGCCCTACAAGCGCGGCGGCAACACCGTTGAAACCGGGTTTGACTGCAGCGGTTTTGTACGCGCCATTTACGAACAAAGCGTCGGGCTGCTGCTGCCCCGCCGCGCCGAGCAACAAGCCG
The DNA here is from genome assembly GCF_056403055.1 of Polaromonas sp. P3_A5. Classification (NCBI taxonomy): domain Bacteria; kingdom Pseudomonadati; phylum Pseudomonadota; class Betaproteobacteria; order Burkholderiales; family Comamonadaceae; genus Polaromonas; species Polaromonas sp. P3_A5. The sequence continues at coordinate 1,856,897 of NZ_JBFUGF010000001.1, read as the reverse complement.
CCGCCACCCAGCGCATCGACAAAACCGAATTGCAACCTGGCGACCTGGTGTTTTTCAACACCATGAAGCGCGCTTTCAGCCATGTCGGCATTTATGTCGGCGACGGCAAGTTCATCCACTCGCCCAAGCCCGGCGCTGAAGTGCGCGTCGAAAGCATGGGCGTGAGCTACTGGCAGCGCCGCTTTGACGGCGCCCGCCGCGTGCAGCCGTCCAATGGGGTGGCACAAGAGGCCACACCCCGCGCGGCCGTATTGCCCGCCCGCCCGCAGCAGCCGCAAGCCACCGCGCCGGACAAGCCATCCGTTCAGGCGGCAGCCCCGCAGGTGTCGGCTGCGCGGCAGGCTGAGCTGCTGATGCAGCAGGACCAATACCGGAATTAAATCGAAATCAAGGGTGCAGGCGTCGCATCGGCGCCAATCTTCGGGTCAAGCTCAGGCCCTGCACCCAGCCCGGCAATTCACCGGCCAATCCTCATTCCTTCTCTTTTCCATTGCCTGGTGACATGTCCAGCTCCACGGCCTGGCCGTTGTCGATGGCATCGCCTGCTTTGGCAGGGGTGCTCGAAACCAGAGAAGTCGTACCTTCACCGGCCAGCGCCAGTTGAAGCGTCGGCGTAGCTGCCCCTGCACTGTCAGCCCCGGCCCCGGCGTTGTCAGCCACGTTATTGCCGGCCGGAATCACGCGGTTATTTTCCGCATTGGATGAAAGTTGCTGGTTGCCCTGCGGCTTGCCGTTGACATTAACGAGGCCGCTGCCCGAATTGGTCACCTGCCCGAAGCTGCCGCTAACGCTGCCTTTTGGCGAATCAATGCTCACCTGGGCGGATGTGCCGGAAATTTGCACCTCGGTGACGGCCTCCACGGCCATGATGGGCGCGACCACGTTGGCCACCACGGTGTCGCCAGCCAGCGATGCCGAGTTGCTGGCAGTGACCACGACATTCACGTCGCCCTGCGCCTGCACCACCACATTGTTACCGGAGATGTTGCCGCTGACGTTGCCGGTGCTGCTGCTGATCTGCACATTGCCCTGGCTGGTGGTGGTGCCGCTTACGTCGCCCTGAGCCTGCACCACCACGTTGTTGCCGGTGATGTTGCCGCTGATGTCGCCGGTACTGCTGCTGATCTGCACATTGCCCTGGCTGGTGGTGGTGCCGCTTACGTCGCCTACGGCGGCCACCGCCACTTCGCTGGCGGTGACGTTGGCCGAAACGTCGCCGCCGCTGGTGACCTGGACGGCACCCAGGCTGATGGTGGAGCCGCTCACGTCGCCGCCGGCGTTCAGGGTGTTGGACTGTGCAGCGTCCTGCCCGCGCAGCGTGTGGTTGCTCAGGGCAACATTGCCGAGTGCGTCAATGCCGTAGCCTTTCACCCACAAGGTGCTGTCCAGGCTGAAGTCACTGGCCACAACCTCAAACCGGCCGAGCGCGTTGGTTTCCGTGCCGCCCGTCACCATGTGCACATTGCCGCGGGTGCTGCCCGAGCCTGCGACGAGCCGCAGCGCGCGGGCTGCGCTGCCGGCGTTTTGCACATCGCCGTTGAGCGTAATGTTGGCGCCCAGGGTTGCCAGCGTTGTGTCGCCCAGCAGGTTCACCGGGGCATTGAACAGGATGCCACCCGCACCGTCAACCGTGACGTTGCCACTGATGCCGGAGCCGCCCGCGCCGGCATTGAGCGTCAGGCCGTGCAGGGTCGAGCCGCCGAAGTACAGGTTGTAGGGGTTGTTTACCACCACGTCCTCGGCGTAGGTACCGGCGCCTACGCGGATATTGGCACCGGTTGCCGCATTGCCCATGGCCGTCCCGATGGATAGCGCCTGTGTCCCGCCGCCCAGCAGATTGCCGATGCCCACCTGGAAGTCCTGTGTGGCCTGCGCGCCGTTCCAGCCCTGAACGTAGCTGGAGCCCGCGTTACCCAGATTGACGGCATAGTCCAGGGCGTTTTGCTGCGAGGCCTGCAGCCAGGTGTACTGGTAGCTGTTGTCTGCTGTACCGGCATTGCGTACGGCAAAGTCAAAGCCCGCGATGCTGAGTGCGCCAAAGTTGCGGCTCGCTGATTCATCCTGCATGTACACCGGATTGCGTTCGGTAAAACTGTTGCTGTTCGCCACCGTGATGTTGTTCACCTGCTGGTTGTAATGACGGTTGGCCTGGTAAAGCGCCAGGCCGCCCCAGGCGTTGTTGCGGGTGGTCGAATTGCTGACGGTGACGTTGGCGCTGTCGGTCAGCTGTATGCCGGCGCCCTGCGTCGTGCCGGTGTTGTTGCCCACCGGCGCACCGTCGGCCGTCACACGGTCTATCAGCGCGCCGTCAACGCCATTGAGGTCCAGCTCGGCCCGGCCCGCGCCGCGGCTGGTGACATTGCTGATGGAGAAGTTGCGCAGCCGCGCTGATGCGTCTCCGACGGGCGCTACCTTGATGCCGTAGGACCCGGCTACGTTGGCACTCGGGCCGTAGAGCGTGAAGTCCTTGAGTGACACGTTGTCGGCGGTCACGTTGATGCCGTAACCACTGACGCCGTGTGCGTCAATCACGGTCGATCCCTGGCCCGAACCGGCCAGCGTGACGCTACGGTCGACCACCAGCGTGGAGGGCTGCACATAAGTGCCGCCGCCCACATTGACCGTGCCGCCGGCAACCACGGCATTGACGCCTCTCTGGATGCTGCCGCTGGCCTGCGTGACGTAGACATTGCCGTCCGTCCAGGTCACCAGGCCTCGCCCGGTGGTATCGAGTGCATGGGTCACGCGGTCTTCGATGGCAAAACCGTCGGCCGCACCGTCGAAGACGGCGCCGCGAGCATCAACCGCAACAGCGTCCACCGAGATGTCCTGCCCGTTGTTCTTGAACTGGGTGCCGCCGCCGATGGCGACCGTGGGCTGGCCGCCATGGCCATTGCTCATGGTTTCAAAGCGTATGCCTGTCCGGCTGGAACCCTCGATGCTGCCGCCGGAGATGTTGACGCTTTGCAAGCTGGCCGGTGCGGCCATGTAGTCGGCGCTGTCACCGGCGATGCCGCGTGTTTTGATGACCACCGCCGCAGCCGTCGGATCACCCGAACTCGCGCCAGAATTTTTGACCGTCACGTTGTCAAAATTGATCGCATTGAAGTTGTCGTATTTCAGGTTGATGTCGATGCCGGCGCCATAACGTTTATGCAGCGATGAAGATGCAGGCGCCCCATAGTTGCCGGCATTCAAGACGGTGACGTTCCTGAGAGTCAGGTTGTTCGCGGTTTCAAGATAAAAGCCCTTGAAGCTGGGGCCGTCCACCGTGACGTTCTCAAACAATGCATTCTCAAAAGAGCCCGTGGCCACCGGAGCGCCACCGACCATCTGGTAACCGTTGTAGGTCTGCACACCGATCTGTCCGCCGGTGATGGTGCTGTTGAGCATGCGGAAGTTGTCGGCCCGGGTCGTGGTGCCGTTGCGCATGCCGAAGGTGTTGTTGTTGAAAGCCACGCGATTGACGGTCACGTCGTTGGATGTACCGTTGATGCGCAAGCCGTACAGGTAGTCGGCAATCGACAGGTCGGAGAGCGTCACGTTGGAAGCATTGTTGATAGTGACCGCGTCGCCGGTGCCAGCCGAGGCGGACTGCAGCACCGTCTGCCCCACCCCCGCGCCGTCCAGCGTCAGCGACTTGGTGATGCTGACGCTGCCGCTGTAGCTACCGGCCGCCACGTTCACCGTGCCGCCCGTGACCACGGCATCCACGCCGCCCTGGATGCTTCCCAGCGGGGTGAGTACGCTGCCCTGTGCGCCCGAAGAGCCCGTGGTAGCCACCGTCACGTGCGTGCGGTTGGACGAGGTGTACGCCTGGTCCTGCACGGACCAGCCGCCATTGGCCGCGCTCAGGTCCAGCAGAGATTGCTGCTGTGACAGGGTAGGAGCGGCAGCGATGGGCGTGCTGTTGGAGACAGGGTTGGGATTCGATCCAACCATGTGCCCGTTCAGGTGCAGGTTCAGGCCCCACTCGTTGCCCACCGGGCCCTGGCTGTTGCCGGCCATGCCAATGCCGCTGCCGTCGGTGTACTGCACAGAGATGGCGCTCTTGGTATTTTCAATCCGGTTGCCTGTCACACTGCCCGTGTTGCGCCCGTCGATCAGGATGCCGTTGCGCACATCATGGATGTTGTTGTTGCTGATCGTGAAACCGGTGACGCCATTGGCCACGGCAATGCCGCGGCTGATGTTGGAACCCCACGCATAACTTGTGTAGGGCTGGTTAACCGGCCCGGCGATCTCCATCCCGGTCACCGTCACATTGTTGGCGGTAATGCTGATGCCGTTGACCTGCCCGGCATCGGGCACCACGATTTTTGCGCCATCCAGGCCTGTCAGTGTCAGGTTGGCCTTGTTCAGGGTGACCTGCTCGGCATAAGCGCCTCCGTGAACATCTACAGAGCCCCCCGCTCCTGGTGTGCCGGTCTTTGAAATGTTGACGGCGTCCTGGATACGTGCCCCGCTGTACACATCGACCTGGCCTGCATTGCCGCTGACCTGGGTTGCGTCCAGTGCCGACTTCAGCACCACCGTATGGCCGTTGACAACGATGGCATTGCTGGCTTGCTGAATGCCCTCCAGGTTGATGACGCCGGACAGCAGATTGGCGGCATCGCCCACGCCCAGCAAGAGGGTCGCGCCGTTCAGGCTGGCATGGTTCATATTGGACACGCTCAAACCCGTTGCACCGCCCGGTATGGCGAACTCATACAGCCCGCTGTTGAGCGACACCGTGGTGACCGTGGCGGCGGTCGATCCGGCCAGGGCAATCGTGCCGCCGGTGGCGGTGATGCTGCCGTGGTTGGTGACCGACGGCGCGACCAAAGCCACCAGGCCGGCATTTTGCGCGGTGATGCTGCCATGGTTGGTGATACTGCCGACGGCCCCGGTGATCTGTGCGCCGCCGGTGTTGATGAAGTTGTTGACGTCAATGTTGCCCGTGGTGGCAATGAGCGAGCCCACATTGATCACGGCGTTTTGCCCGAACATCACACCATTGGGGTTCATCAGCATCACTGTTCCGTTGGCCGAAAGGCTGCCCAGTATTTGGGAAGGGCTGGCGTCGCCTGTCACGCGGTTCAGCATGGCCGAGCTTGCGTTGGGCTGGTTGATCTGCACCATCTTTCCGGGGTTGATGTCGAACGAGCCCCAGTTAACCACGGCGCGGTCGGTTCCCTGGTTGATGGTGAGCTGGTTGCCCGACACCGAGCCTGAGGCCGTGCCGGAAAACACCGTGCCGTTCTGGGGAAGGCCTGCGCCACCGGCGATGTCAACCGGCCAGCCTGGCGGCGAGAACAGCATGGCGACCGCCGCCGGAAGGGCTTTCAGCGCAAAAGATCGCCGGCGCCGGACGGCAGGAAAAATACGCGGGGGGTTCAGCTTAGCGTTCATGGATCACCTCTTGAGGCAAAGAAAAGTCATTGAACAAATCATCAAAAGCGCACCAGCAGCGTGCCCAGTAGCCGGGGGTCTTTTCCGTGGGGCTGATAACTCGCGATGGGTTTGGTCAGGGGCCAGGCGATCTCGACCGCAGCCACCACGTTCCTTGGAAGGAAGAGGCGAGTCCCCAGCCCTGCCGATGCCAGGCTCTGGCTGTTGGGCATGCCCACACAAGTACAGCCCACCGTCCAGACCTTGCCGATGTCATAAAAGGCAAAGAGCTGCCATGACCTGAAGCCCGCGAAGTCCGAGGAACCGGAATAACGAGGTTCGGCGCGAAACGCCAGCCCGCGCTCGCCCACCAGTTCAGCAGGCTCGTAGGCCCGCCCAAACCGCCGGCCGCCCACCGCATACTGCTCGGACGAAAGCAGGGGGGTGTTGGCCCACTGCCCGCTCAGGCCCAGCGTAAGTGCAAGGTTCGAAGCAAGGGGCTGGGTACGCTCGTAATCGAAGGTAAGTTTGTTGAACACCCCTTTGGCCCCTGCCCGGCTTTTGAGCGGATCGGATTCCCGGGTGCCACCCAGTCCCTGGCTGAAATCCACATCCAGCGAGTTCTGCCCGCCCAGGCGGTCAAGCACCCGCCACCCAAGCCCCAGGCGCAGCACACGGAGATGGTCTTCAATCACCCGGGTGCCCAGCACGTCGGTTTGCACGTCGGTGTGCTCATACGTTGCCCGTGCAGTCACGCTCTCATTGCGGGTTCGAAGCAGCGGATACGCAGCAGAGACCGTCATCGTGTCCGCGTTGCCACGCATATCAAACGGCGTCAGGATGTCGCCTGGACGTGTGCGAGCCCTGGACACGGCAGCGGACAGTTTGAGACCCTCTGTCGTGACTACCTGGCTATAGGAAATTTGTGCATAGGCCAGCTCGGAGTTGCCGCTGCTCATGCCCCGAAAGCGCCACTGGTCGTTGACGCCCAGCAACTGGTTGATGTTCACTTCCACGCCGATCTCGGCGGGGCCGAGGTATTTCGACCCATAGTTGTCGGCGGCAGCGAAGCCCTCGACTTTCTTCACGCTGGCGATCAGTGTGAGGTCAGCCGCACCCGGCGCATGCGCAGGGGCCAGCACGCTGCGCAACTCGACACCCGGAAAATCATTGGCGATCAGGAGGTAGCGCTCAAGCACGGGGCCCTGAATGGGCCGCGACGCCCTGATCTTCTCGCCGATGGCTGCGAGCTGCTCCTTCACATGGGCACTGACATCGTCCCCTGCCTGAATGTTCACCTTGTCGATGTAGCCCTCAACCACACGCAGGGTGAGCGTACCGTCGGCGAGAGACTGCGGCGGCACCACCACCAATGACAGGATGTAGCCTGCGTTACGGTACATCGCGGTGAGCGAAGACGCGAGTTGCAGAATCTCGCTGCCGGTAATCTCCCGTCCGGTATAGCTGTCCGCATTCGCCTGAAGAATGCCACCGGGCAGCACGGTACTGCTTTCAATATCAATGCGCCTGAGCGTGACCTTAATGGCCCTGAGTGATTCAGGCAAAGGCCCTGTTGGCTCGGTCCTGATTTCCGGAGGTGCCGCTGAGGCGCCGGGCTCAGGCTGGAAATCAAAACGCTCGCGAACCCGGCCGGGGTCAATGGTGGATGGCGCCTGCTGCGCCAGCGCAGTTGTCGCAATGACCATGAGCACAGAAAAAGCACCAGTCCACATCCTGTGCACGCCCACATGATCGATACGCTTCATCGCCAGCCCCGTTGAAAATCAAGGTTTCCGAAGTGCCTGCAGGTGTTGTGATTCGACACTTGCGGGCTGTATTTTTTGTGAACTAATTCACGGTAACCAATTGTGAAACCTGATACAAGGGAGAAAAAGTGATTAATTACCAACAGTCTTATGTAATGATTTCGCCCCAATTTTTTCAAAAAGGGCTTTTCTGCACACATTACGCGGCCCTATTGGTTACATTTAGAGCCAGAAAGACATACATTCAGTTACCTTTGACTTACTGAAAATCTTTCTTGCCGGTGAAGAATTCCCCAGGAAATCCAGGTGCGTTGTGTAAAGTTTTGCCGCAGGTCCCCGATACCGCGCACGGATGGCATTGCCGGAACGACAAGCGCCGCCATTCGGACCGTCGAACGGCGATGACAACAGATCACAGCGGCAATGACTCCTGGGTCTATTTGCGGATCGCCAACGCCTGCTTGGCCCTGGCCACCTTGGCGCCTTGCGCTATAAGCTGAAGAGCAACACAAAGAAGCCGCAGGAAGACGCGTTGAAAATCCACATCTACACCGACATCGACACCTTGTTTGGCAACGCTTCGCGCTTGTGGATGGACGTTTTGGTGAAGGCAGGCCATGACGTGGAGTTCATTGACCTGGGCACCAGCACCGACGCGCCGTTGCCCGATGTCGGCCACTGCGACGTCAACCTGCTGATTGCCGGAATTTATGCACTGCCCCGTTTTTCCGTGCAGGGCCTGCCGCGCAACGGCAAGCACGTGCTGTGGATGTTTGATCCATTGACAAAGAATGCACTGGCTACCGTACATCGGTACAAGACCGATCTTTTCGACGCCATCGCACCCGGCTTGCACGCTGTGCTGGCGATGGATTCCTCCATAGCACGCTACCTCGCACAGCATTTCCCGGCACTTGCCACTTGCCAGCTGCCCTATATGGTGGCCGGCAAACATGTGCGAACGCCCCTTCCTGAAGCGCAGAGAACCCGCGACATCATCATGCTGGGCGGCGACACGCCCCGGCGGCGGGATGCCGAGCAATACTTCGCCGGCACGGCGCCCACCCTGAAGGCCGAATTCGTCTGGAGCGGCCTGTGGGGCGCCGCGCGCGACGCCTGCCGCGCCGGTGCGCGCATCAACCTGAACATCCATGCCGATCCGGAACACACGTACTTCGACCAGTTCCGGACATTCGAAAGCTGGGCGGCCGGCACGGCCGTCGTTTCCGACATCTTTGAAGGCGCTGAAGATTTCGGCATCGAGCCAGGCGTTCATCTGGTCATGGCAGACCTCAAGGACATGCCCCTGGCATGCGCCGACCTGCTGGCAGACGTACCCCGCCGCCAGGCCATGGTGCAGGCGTCGCAGCAACTGCTGCGTGAACGGTTTTCTTCCGCAGCCTGGCAAAGCCGCATGCTCGCCATGCTTGAAAACGTTGCCTGAGCATGGCGGAGATCTCGCGGCAGGAACTGCTCGCGCTGCGGCAGGCCAGCCAGCGCCTTGTTGCAACCGCCCCGCCTGGGGCCTCAAATTTCAAACGAACCGATCAGGCCGTGCAGTGGTTTGGCGCCGTGCAGGCACAGGAATATGCCCACGCCCGATGGGCAGTTGGCTCGCGCTTCACAACCGCTGCGGCCATCACCGACGCGTCGATTGAACAGGCACTGGCTCAACGCAAGGTGGTCCGCAGCTGGGTCCTGCGCGGCACGCTGCACCTGGTGGCGGCCGCCGACCTGCGCTGGCTGCTGGCACTGACCGCACCGGCTTTGCTGACCCGCACCGCGGCAGCCTACCGTGAGGTCCAGCTGGATGAGGCAGCCTTCCGCAAAATCCTCCCGGCCATCCGGCAGTGCCTGGAAGGCGGCCAGCAGCTCACGCGCCTGGAACTTTTTGCTGCACTCGCGCAGCACCGTATCAACACTGAAGGCCATCGCGGGGGGCGCATCCTGTACCGCGCGGCCCAGGTCGGGCTGATTTGCCTGGGCAACCCGCGCGGCAAGCAGGCCACCTACACACTGCTCGATGAATGGCTGCCTCCCGGACTCGAAGCCAGCAAGGAGCTGCTTCGCGAGGACGCACTCAAACAACTGGCGCAGCGCTACTTCGCCAGCCATGGCCCCGCTACGCTGGCCGATTTTTCCTGGTGGTCAGGGCTGGCCGCCGGCGAAGCCAGGGCGGCGCTGGAGATGGCCGAAACCGGCCTGGCACGGGCACTGTTTGAGGGGAACACCGTGTGGTGGTCCAAACGCACGCCTTTACCGCCAGCCGGCAAGCCCGCGCTTCAATTACTCGCCGGCTTCGACGAATACGTGCTGGGCTATACGGATCGCAAAGCCATCATCGACAGCGAACACGCCGGCAAGCTCATGACGCCCAATGGCCTGTTCCGCCCGGCGCTGCTGGTCGGCGGGCGCGTGGCCGGCACCTGGCAGGCGCAGGTAAAAAAAGGCGCGCTCAGCATCAGCACAGCGCCCTTCGCGCCACTGCCGCGCGGCAGCGCCGGCGCACTGCGGCTTGCCGCTCAACGCTACGCGGCTTTCACCGGCCTGCCGCTGGCAGAAGCTCGCTGACGAAAAGCGCCGGTCTCACAAGGGTTTACCCGGCCGAACTTTATTGCCAAGCGCAAGTCAGCACATTACTCAGGTATAGCATTGCCGGGTGCATTTGACATGCACCAGCGCTACTATCCCCCAGTCATCCGGCCCATCCTTCCTTCAAATATTGAGGAGCGCATCCATGGCAAAACTGAACGTCAACGGTACCGTGCGTGAGTTTGAAGTGGAGGACGACACACCGCTGCTGTGGGTCATCCGCGAACAGCTTGGGCTCACCGGCACAAAATACGGCTGCGGCATCGCGGCCTGCGGCGCCTGCACCGTGCACATCGATGGCGTGCCTACACGCAGTTGCGTGCGGCCCGTCTCGACGGTGAGTGCGACCGAAAAAATCGTGACCATCGAAGGTCTCTCACCCGACGGCTCGCACCCCATACAAAAGGCCTGGGTTGCGCTGGACGTTCCGCAGTGCGGCTATTGCCAGTGCGGCATGGTGATGACGGCAGCAGCGCTGCTCAAGGCCAAGCCGAACCCGACCGATGCCGACATCAACGAGGCGATGACCAACATCTGCCGCTGCGGCACCTACAACCGCATCCGCGCCGCCATCAAGGTTGTTGCCGCGGGCGGTAACACCAAAAGCGCGGCGCTCGCCATTCAACACACCGACGGGAGCACGACATGAGCGCCACCCCCCTGCCCTCCGCAAACTCTCTGCGTCTCTCGCGCCGCCGCTTCCTGGCCTCGGGTGCCTCGGCCGGCCTCATCGTAGGTTTCCACATTCCGTTCGCCGGCACGGCGGCTGCCCAGGGCGCAGCCTCGCCGGAGATCAACGCCTGGGTTGTGGTGCGCCCCGACGACACGGTGGTCATCCGCATCGCGCGCTCTGAAATGGGCCAGGGCAGCCTGACCGGGCTCGCGCAACTTGTAGCCGAAGAGCTGGAATGCAACTGGGCCAAAGTCACCACCGAATACCCGACACCCGGCCAGAACCTGGCGCGTAACCGGGCCTGGGGCAACTTCTCTACCGGCGGCAGCCGCGGCATCCGCGAATCGCACGACTATGTGCGCAAAGGCGGAGCCACCGCCCGCATGATGCTGGTGCAGGCCGCAGCCGATGAATGGAAGGTGCCGGCGGCCGAATGCACCGCGGCCAGCAGCGTGATCACCCACACGCCATCGGGCCGCAAAACCACCTACGGCAAAGTGGCGATTGCGGCAGCCAAAGTGGCGCCGCCCGCCGAGGTCAAGCTGAAGGACCCGAAAGACTGGAAGCTCGTGGGCAAGCGACTGGCGCGCCTGGACACAATGGACAAAGTCACCGGCAAGCAGGTGTACGGCGCAGACCTGAAACTGCCCGGCATGCTCAACGCGGCCATCAAGGACTGCCCGGTGTTCGGCGGCAAGGTCAAAAGCTTCAATGCCGCCGCAGTTGAGAAACGCCCCGGCGTGAAGAAGGTGCTGGCAGTCGGAGACAGTGCGGTGGCCGTCGTGGCCGACACCTGGTGGCGCGCCAAGACCGCACTCGACGCGCTGCCCATCGAATGGGACAACGGCCCCAATGCCGCCAACTCCAGCGCCAGCGTTGCCCAGATGCTCAAGGCCGGGCTGGACGCGCCCGACGCAGCCGTCGGCAACCAGAACGGCGACGCCAAAGCAGCGCTGGCCTCAGCGGCCAGACGCATCGAAGCGGTGTATTCCTACCCGCACCAGAACCACGCGACCATGGAGCCCATGAATGCGACCGCACGCTGGACGCCCGAGCGCTGCGAAGTCTGGACGCCTACCCAGAACGGTGAAGCGGCTCTGGCGGCCACCTCCGAAGCGGCAGGCCTGCCGGCCGGCAAATGCGAGGTCTACAAGATTCACCTGGGCGGCGGCTTCGGGCGGCGCGGCGCGGTGCACGACTGGGTACGCCAGGCGGTGGACATTGCCAAACAAATGCCGGGTGTGCCGGTCAAGCTGCTGTGGTCGCGCGAGGAAGACATGCTGCATGGGCGCTACCACCCGGTTACGCAGTGCAAGCTGCAGGCCGGGCTGGACGCGCAGGGCAACGTCACCGCGTTGCACATGCGCATTTCAGGCCAGTCCATCCTGGCCGGCGTGGCGCCGCAAAACGTGCGCAACGGACTCGACCCGGTGCAGTTTCAGGGCCTCAACGCACCGGGGCCTGAAGCCTCCATTGGCTACAGCTTCCCCAACCTGCTGATCGACCATGCAATGCGCAACCCCAGTGTGCCGCCCGGCTTCTGGCGCGGCGTGAACCTGAACCAGAACACGATTTACCTCGAATCGTTCATCGACGAAATCGCGGTTGCCACCAGGCAGGACCCGCTGGCCTTGCGGCGCAAGCTGATGACGAACCACCCCAAGCACCTGGCCGTGCTCAATGCCGTGGCCGAACGCGTCAAGTGGAACGTGCCCCCGCCCGACGTCGGCGGCCAGAAGGTCTACCGGGGCCTGGCACAAACCATGGGTTTCGGCAGCTACGTGGCGGCCTGCGCCGAGGTATCGGTGAGCAGCGACGGCGTGCTCAAGGTCCACCGCATCGTGGCCGCCACCGACCCGGGCTATGCGGTCAATCCGCAGCAGATCGAGGCGCAGGTCGAAGGCTCCTTTGCTTACGGCCTGTCAGCAGCGCTGTTCGGCGAATGCACACAAAAAGACGGACGCATGGAGCAGGACAACTTCAGCACCTACCCCGTCGTACAGATGCAGCACATGCCGGCGGTGGAAACCATCATTGTCGCCTCGGGCGGCTTCTGGGGCGGCGTCGGTGAACCGACGATCGCGGTCGCCGCGCCTGCAGTGCTCAACGCCGTGTTCGCGGCGACGGGTAAACGCATACGCGACCTGCCGCTGAAGAACCACGATCTCAAGAAGGCATGAACTGGCATGGCGCCATCGCCGGCGGGGTGATGATGCTGGCGCCCTGGACCAGCTTCGCGCAACAATCCGTCCCGGCGCTGCAGGTTGTTGGCGACGCGATACCCCAGGCACTGACGGTCACGCCCGGCGACCCGGCACGCGGCCGCGCCATCGTCGCGAGCCGCCAACACGGCCTGTGCCTGCTCTGCCACACCGGGCCCATTCCCGAAGAGCGCTTCCAGGGCAACCTGGCGCCCGACCTGGCGGGCGCGGGCGCACGTTGGAACGAAGGGCAGCTGCGCCTGCGCATTGCCGACGCGCAACGCCTGAACCCGGCCAGCATCATGCCCGCCTACTACCGCAACGACGGCCTCGTGCGCGTGGGTACGGCCTGGCAGGGCAAGCCCATCATGAACGCCCAGCAAATTGAAGACGTGGTGGCCTTTCTGCTCACACTGAAGTGAACTCATGACCACAGCAGGCCGTTTTATTTCTTTTAATCGGCGCCAGATTCTGGCGGGCGCGGCCAGCATGGGCCTGGGCGTCGTTTTGCGTCCCGCAGCGGCGCAGGCCGGTGAGCTGGCGGCAGCGGTGGCGGCCTATGCCCAAAGCGCTCCGGTACGAGCGGGCAAAGTCAAGCTTGACATAGCCGAGTTGGTCGACAACGGCAATGTGGTGCCCATCACCGTCACGGTGGACAGCCCCATGACGGCGGCCGACCACGTGAAAAGCATTGCCGTCTTCAACGAGAAAAACCCCCAGCGCGATGTGGCCCGCTTCACGCTAGGGCCTCGCTCCGGCAAGGCCAGCGTGACCACGCGCATCCGGCTCGCCACTTCGCAGCAGCTTGTGGCAGTGGCGCTGATGAGCGACGGCAGCTACTGGTCGCACACCGTCAATGTCATCGTGACCCTGGCGGCTTGTATTGAAGGCGATCCCTGATGGCACGCACACTCATCAATGCCCCAACTACCGCCAGACGCGGTGAAGTCATCGAGATACGCGCGACCATAGGCCACCCGATGGAAACCGGCTTTCGCGCCGGCGAGGACGGCAAGATCCTGCCGCGCAACATCATCAAGACCTTCAGCTGCCGCTACAACGGCGAACTGGTCTTCAGCGCCGAGCTGTTTTCGGCCGTCTCGGCCAATCCCTACCTCGCCTTCCATACCGTGGCCACCGAGAGCGGTACGCTGGTGCTTCGCTGGGAAGGCGACAACGGTTTTGCGCAGACTGAAAGCATCAACCTGGCCGTCACGGGATGACGCGCATCCCCGCGGGCCTTTTGTCTTTCCTGCTGGCATGCCATGCCGGCGCACAGACCGCGCCGCCAAAAGACCTTCGCCGTTCAGGCTTTGAGGACATGAGCGCATCCACCCAGGCCATGCAGAAAGACGATGCGCTGAATCCCGGCATGTTGTGGGTCAAGGACGGCGAAGCGCTGTGGAAACAGCCAACAGGTGCCAACGGAAAGGCGTGCATCAGCTGCCACACAACGCCGGACAGCATGCGCGGCGTGTCGGCGCGATACCCGGCGTTTGACATTCAACTCGGCCGGCCCATCACCTTGAGCCAGCGCATCAACCAGTGCCGCCAGCATCACCAGCAGGCCGCGCCACTTCGTCCGGAGAGCCAGGATCTGCTGAGCCTGGAAAGCTATGTGGCGCTGCAGTCGCGCGGCCTGCCAATATTACCGCCCGATGATGCCCGGCTGGAGCCTTTCCGCCAGCGTGGGCAGCAGCTTTTCGCGCAGCGCATGGGCCAGCTCAACCTGTCCTGCGCGCAGTGCCATGACGGTTTGGCCGGCAGGCGTCTGGCCAGCAGCCTGATTCCCGAGGCACATCCCACGGGCTACCCGGTGTACCGTCTCGAATGGCAGGCGCTGGGTTCGCTGCAGCGCCGCATCCGCGGCTGCATGAGCGGGGTGCGTGCCGAGCCGTTTGCCTATGGCGCGCAGGAGCTGGTGGAACTGGAGCTTTACCTGAATGCCCGTGCAAAAGGCATGGCAATGGAGACGCCGGGCGTGCGGCCGTGATTTGAGCGGCAGTACTGCGGATGCTATCAATTACATAGCGTATTGAGCAAATCCGGCGAGGGGCTGCTGCGCTTTTTACCATCTCAAAACCGGACCGTCCCGTTCGGGTCAGTGCCGGCTTTCCGTCACATGAGGCTTATCCCGTCACACGACCTGGGCCGGGAGGCACCTCCTGGTGCCAGCGTCGGGGCACAAAGAAAACCCGGCTCCAAAGCGCGAATGCCTGAACAGTCGAATTGGCACACAAGTTGCTGATCGCCAGATGTCATCAGCCGCTTCCCCGCTTCCCCGCTTCCCCGCTTTCAATCGTGTTGATGGTTGCCAATGCAGCCTTCAGCCCTTCAGGAGCATTCCATGAAACGTCGTCACGCCCTGGCCGCCGGCATCTCTGCCCTGACCGCTCCAGCATGGACAAGCGCCCAAAGCGCCTGGCCTTCGCGTGGGCCGATCAGACTGGTCGCGCAATTCCCACCAGGCGGTCTGGTTGATACCGTGTCACGCATGATGGCGCCACACCTGTCGCAGGCGCTGGGCCAGACCGTCCTGGTGGAAAACCGCGCGGGTGCGGGTGGCTTGATCGGCACCGACCACGTGTCCAAGCAGCCCGCCGACGGCTACACCCTGCTGGTCAGCCATGCGTCGGTGCACATCTATGCCACAGCCACCCGCAAAGTCATGCCCTTTGACCCGGTGAATGATTTTTCTCACATGGGCATGCTGGTCGAAGCGCCCATGGTGCTGCTGGTGCGTGCACAGTCGCCCTTCCAGACCCTGGAGCAATACCTGACGGCCGCCAGGACCCGGCCTGTGCGTTATGGCTCATCGGGCATCGGTTCTGCCAATCACCTGTTTGGCGAAATGCTCAAGATTGAAGGCAAGGCGCCCCAACACGACCACATCCCCTACCAAGGCAGCGCGCCGGCCATGCAAGACCTGCTGGGCGGGCAGATCGACAGCCTGCTCGATCCCATCACCACCAACGTGGCCCAACTCAAGGCGGGGTCCCTGCGCGCGCTGGCTGTCTCTACCCCGAGCCGCCTGCCAGCGCTTCCCAACATTCCGACCTTTGCCGAGCTCGGCTTTCCCAGGCTGACGGGTTCCCAGTGGCTGGGGCTGTCAGCGCCCAAAGGCCTGCCTGGGCCCATTCTTGCGCGGCTGACGGCACTGATCCCTGAAATTCTCGCCAAACCGGACATCGCAGCCAGACTGGAAGAAATCCAGACCCTGCCGCGCAAGAATGCGGTGGTCGGCGCAGAGTTCGTTCAGTTGATCAATTCGCAGATCGACACCTGGCGCAGCGTGGCCAAGCTGGCCAACGTCGAGGTGATAACATGATTTTTCCGGCAACGACAGCCGCAGGAGCATCCTGATTGAGCAGCACTCACACCTTTTCCAGCGACACGGCAAGCGCTGCCGACGTGGTCAATGAGTTCCTCCGGCTCATCATGCTTCCTGACCCGGTGGCCGCCAGCCGGTTCACCGCACCCGGCATGAAGATTCTTTTCACCGGAGGCCGGGCCATGAGCGCCCCCGCTGAGTGCACCAAATTTAATGCATCGCGCTACAAATGGGTGAAAAAAAGGATTGAGCGCACCGAAACGGTTGCCGCTGGCTCAAACGGTGCCGTGCCCGACGAAGCGGTGGTCTACAGCCTGGGAACCCTGTACGGAGAATGGCCTGACGGAACGCCTTTCGAAGGCAACCGCTATGTGGACCGCTATGTCGTCAAAAGCGGGCTGATCACACACATGGACGTGTGGAACGACAGCGCCGAATGGCTGCTGGTGCGGGCAGGCCTGGTTGTGCTGTGATCAGCTGATGGCGGCAAGCTACAGCGGCGCCCTGCCGACGCACAATCGCTTTGACTACCAGGCGATCAACCAGCGCAAACCTTATCGCTGGCCCAACGGTGCTGGTCTGGCTGTCTACCTGGGTTTCAACATCGAGCACTTTGCCTTCGGCGAGGGCATGGGTGCCACCATCGGCCCGGCCAGCCCGCAGCCGGATGTCCTGAACTACAGCTGGCGCGAGTACGGAAACCGCGTGGGCAGCTGGCGCTGCCTCGAGCTGTTTGACAGCCTGGGCCTGCCGGCGGCCGCCCTGATCAACACCGCACTGTATGACCACTGCCCCGAGCTGGTGGCTGCCTGCGTAGCGCGCGGCGATGAACTGGTCGGCCATGGCCACACCAACGCCGAACGCCAGGCCGCCATGAGTGAAGCGGACGAAAGCAGCCTGCTGGTGCAGTGCCGCACACGCATGCAACAGGAGAGCGGCCAGTCCCCCGCCGGGTGGCTTTCACCGTGGATTTCGGAAAGCCTGCATACCCCTGACCTGCTCGCTGAAAGCGGCTATGGCTACACCCTGAACTGGTGCCACGACGACCAGCCGCTGCCAATGCGCACCCGCAGCGGAAAGGCTTTGTGGGCTGTGCCTTACCCGCAGGAACTCAATGACATCCCGATGATCATTGCGCGTCAGATGGACGGCAAAGACTTTGCGCAGCTGATCATCGATCAGCTTGATGAGATGCTGGAGCAATCGCAGGCCAGCGGTTCAGCACCACTGGTGATGGGCATTGCACTGCACCCCTACATCGTCGGCCAGCCTTACCGCCTGCGCCACCTGCGGCGCGCGCTTCAGCATGTCGCCTCCGCACGTGACCGGGGCCAGGTCTGGATGAGCACGCCGGGCGATATCTTCCGGCACGCCGTACAGATGGCCGCGTGAGCGGCCCCTGAAAGAGGCGCTCGTGTGCATGCCGGAGCGCGGGCAGAGGCTTTTGCTTATTACGCGCAGGAGCTGGTGGAGCTTGAGCTGAATGTCCGCGCGAAAGGCACAGCGCTGGAGTCGCCCGGTGTACGGCCTGAGGTTCACGCAAAGCGAGTTAGCTATTAAATTGATAGCATTTTGCGCACTATTTACAGGCCTTTCACCCAACTCTCCCTTCAACATTTCGGGTATTCAATCCCTGCCGCAGCACTGCCCCGCATTTGCCGGGACCGCCGGACCGAAAGCTTCCGGCATGCAACCGTGGTTATCATCCGCATCGGGGTGGGGGTTCGACATAAAAAAAGGGGCAGGCGCCATGTTCTACTGGATTTACGACATACCCAACTGGATGCTGGCGCTGCTTTTTTGCGCCGTCTGCCTGGCCTACACGTGGGGTGGCCTGCTTCTGCTGCGGCCGCTGGTGCGCAAGTGGGTGGGCCCGCAGCCGGACGCCAATGAATTTGTCAGCTACTTTCTTTCGGCTTATGGGGTGTTCTATGGGCTGATGCTGGGCCTGATCGCGGTTGCCACTTACCAGAACTTCGCGGATGCAGAAAAAGCCGTGGGCAAGGAGGCCACCGCCATTGCGGCGCTGTACCGTGATCTGTCGAACTATCCGGAGCCTGCGCGCGCCACCCTGGAGGGCCAGATGAGGGACTACGTACGCTTTCTGATCGTCGAAGCCTGGCCCGAGCAGCGGCAAGGACGGCTGCATGCTGGCGGCACCACGCGCGTTTCAGACCTTCATCAAAAGCTGCTGTCATTTGCCCCTGCCAACCGGACCCAGGAAATCCTGCATGCCGAAACACTGCGGCAATTCAACAGCTTTCTGGAGGCCCGGTATGCGCGCCTGCAGAGCGTCAGCACCTCCCTCTCGGGTGTGCTGTGGTGGGTGGTATGTCTGGGTGCGGCGCTGAACTTTTCGCTGCTGTGGCTGTTTTCCATGGACCGGCTGGCGCTACACCTTGTGCTGTCGGGCATCCTGGCGACTTTTGTCGGCTTGATGCTGTTTTTCATCGCCGCGATGGATAACCCCTTCCGCGGCGAAGAGAGCGTTTCGCCGGACGCCCTGAAGCTGATTCAGGAACGGCTCATGCCGTCCCCGCGCTAGAGCCGCGCGCCGGCGGCAAATTCGTACAACTGCGGTGCGCCGCTTCCGCGGCCCTCGCAGCCTTCAGGTCGACCAGTTGATCTGCTCAAACAGGCGCATGAGTCTCGCCTGCCGCGCCAGGCTGAATTGCCCGACCCAACCGATCCGGCCCAGCAGGTGCGAGCGAAAGTCGGCAAGCCGGTTTTTATTTTGCGACGCCGGCCCGTGCAACACGCTTTGATGCAAACACGCTTTAAGCCGATCGAAATCATCACGCGGCACGTTCGGGTGAACGTTGACCACGACTCCGGTCACGCGCTGCCGCTGATGCCGCGGCAGGCAACGCGTCTTGTCCGGATGCAGGGTAAAGCCTTCATCGCGAACGATCTCTGCAACCCAGGCGTGCAAGGCGCGAAACTGCCGTCGCAGCGACTCGGGGCCTGAAAATACCAGGTCATCGGCGTAGCGCGTATAGCTCGCGCCGAACACCCAGGCCAATCCCTCAAGCCGCAAATCGAGATTGAAAGCGCAGAGGTTTGCCAGCGCCGGGGAGGTGGGCGCGCCTTGCGGCAAATGCGCGGAACCAAGGCGCTTGGCACCCATCCAGTCAAGCCCGCCATCGTCGCGCAGACGCTCGATCACCATCCCCGCCGTACGGTGTGTGCAGAGCGCGGTGAGACTTCGCGCCACACCTTCGGGGTAACCCAGCGTGCGCCAGACGGCATTGACCTGGGCTGCCCCTACGCTGCCAAAGAAATCCTGCAAGTCAAAACGGATGACCACGGCTTGCCCGACGTGAGCTGCCGCATGGGTTTTGACTGAGCGGCCGACGGTAAAGCCGTGCGCGGCTTCATGCACCGGCACCTGACTGAGCAGCGTATGCAGGATGTGACGTTGCACACGCTTGAGTTCTGCCTTGGGCGTCTCCAGCAAACGCAGGCCACCTGTCTGCTTAGGCTGCAGGCCGTAACGGTAATGCTCGACAACTGCCGGCGTCGCCGGGGCCAGCCAGCGCAGTTGCTCGCGGGAGAGCTGGAGCCAGCGCGCCAGATCGGCATCCGTAGGGATGTCGGGCAAGACGCAAGCTTCCAGCCCCAACGGCCGGGGGCGCATCACCGCCGGTCGCAGGATCAACCGGCGAATGCGCGGTGGCCTTTCCGGCTCGGGGTCATCCCGGTCATCATCCGGTTGCGAGGCTTGCGGCTCCCTGGAGTCATTGGGCTCCCCGTCTTCGTCTTCGTCGTCGCCCTCCTCCCGAAAGGCCAGATCAAAGGCATGCGATGCCTCCATCCGCCGTGCCAGCGAAGTGACGTCAAATTTTTGCCAGGTGATGGCCGACAACAGAGACAGCGGTTCAAGCAGTTCCCGAAGCCACGCGGGGCGTTGCCCGATGGCTGCGGCAGCCCTGGCCTGAAGAGCTCGCAAGGTGGTGCCGCCCGCCTTGTCCGCGTCGGCGAGCAGTGCGCGAGCCAGGCCGCGTGCAATCAAATGTCGGAAGCTGGCTTCGCGCATGGAATTGGGTTGACGCCGGCATCCCAACCAGCAGGTCATGCGTGAGCTGGGTGCGCAGAATGCGCAGTCCGCTCACGCGCCGAAATCGCAAAGTACAAAAAAACCATGGGGGTACCCCATGGCGCGGACAGGCAGCAACGAATCGCGTCCCGCTCGCAACACTTGGAATGCTGGCGTCGTCGAAATTCTAATGGCTTGCCCTTGACAACGAGTTGTTGTCCAGCGCTGTGAAGGCGCCAAAACAACAGGGAATGCTTTTGGTATACGTCTACACGGCCCGCGCATGTCAAAAAAAATGTCCACCAAGAGGGCGAACTTCGCTATCAATTCAATAGCTGCTTGCGCTTATCTGGAAAGGGCTAGAGGCACTTTTCCCTTGAAGATCGGTGATACGCCGCACCAACGCATGCAAGGCGTCAGCTACACGTCGGCCTTGGGTTGGGCAAGGCTCTCTCAGGACTGCGTTCAAACTCAACCCATAAAAAAAACCGCGCAACCCTTGCGGTGTCTGCGCG
Source organism: Polaromonas sp. P3_A5 (assembly GCF_056403055.1). Lineage (NCBI taxonomy): Bacteria > Pseudomonadati > Pseudomonadota > Betaproteobacteria > Burkholderiales > Comamonadaceae > Polaromonas > Polaromonas sp. P3_A5. Next base: position 1,836,410 of record NZ_JBFUGF010000001.1, on the reverse strand, counting down.
GCCGGCTACTGACTTTAGTAGCGCCTCTGGCAACTTTTCAGCGTTACTTTCGCGTTGGCGGCAAATCGGTGCAACTACCGTGCGCCACTTCCGCCGCCATGCCGATACTTTCGCCCAGCGTTGGGTGCGGGTGTATGGTCTTGCCGATGTCGACGGCGTCCGCACCCATCTCGATGGCCAGTGCGATCTCGCCGATCATGTCGCCGGCATGCGTGCCGACAATGCCGCCGCCCAGGATCCTGCCGTGGCCATGCGCTTCGGGACTGTCGTCAAACAGCAGCTTGGTGAAGCCTTCGTCGCGGCCGTTGGCGATGGCGCGTCCGGAAGCCGTCCAGGGGAACAGGCCCTTCTTGACCTTGATGCCTTCGGCCTTGGCCTGGTCTTCGGTGAGGCCGACCCATGCGACTTCGGGGTCGGTGTAAGCCACGCTGGGGATCACGCGGGCGTTGAAGGCGGCGCTGGCCAGTTCCTTGTTGCCTTGCAGTTCACCCGCAATGACTTCGGCAGCCACATGCGCTTCGTGCACGGCCTTGTGCGCCAGCATGGGCTGGCCCACGATGTCGCCGATGGCGAAGATGTGCGGCACGTTGGTGCGCATCTGGATGTCGACCGGAATGAAGCCGCGGTCGGAGACTGTGATTCCGGCTTTTTCGGCAGCCAGCTTCTTGCCATTGGGTGTCCGGCCCACGGCTTGCAACACCAGGTCATAGGTCTGCGGGGCCGGGGCGCTGCCGCCAGCTTCCGCGGACTCAAACGTGACTTCGATGCCTGCCTTGGTTGCCTTGGCGCCCACCGTTTTGGTCTTGAGCATGATGTTGTCAAAACGCGGCGCGTTCATTTTTTGCCAGACCTTGACGAGGTCGCGGTCGGCACCCTGCATCAGGCCGTCCATCATTTCGACCACGTCCAGGCGTGCGCCCAGTGTGGAATACACCGTGCCCATCTCGAGGCCGATGATGCCGCCGCCCAGGATCAGCATGCGCTTGGGCACCTCCTTGAGTGCCAGCGCGCCGGTGCTGTCCACCACGCGGGGATCGTTTGGCATGAAAGGCAGGCGTACAGCTTGCGAACCAGCGGCAATAATGCAGTTCTTGAACGCAATGGTCTGGCTCTTGCCGGTTTTCTCCTGGCCTTCGGCGCCGCTGGTTTCTTCAACCTGCAGGTGATGGGCACCGACGAACTGGCCCAGGCCACGCACGACGGTGACCTTGCGCATCTTGGCCATGGCCGTCAGCCCGCCGGTGAGCTTGCCGACGACCTTTTCCTTGTGGGTGCGTAATTTGTTGATGTCGAGCTTGGGTTCGCCAAAACTCACGCCCAGGCTGTCGAAATGCTTGACCTCGTCCATCACGGCGGCCACATGCAGCAAGGCCTTGGAAGGAATGCAGCCGACATTCAGGCAGACGCCACCCAGCGTGGCGTAACGCTCTACCAGCACAACCTTCAGGCCCAGATCGGCGGCACGGAAGGCGGCGGAGTAGCCGCCAGGGCCGGCGCCCAGCACCAGCACGTCGCAGTCCAGGTCGGCCGAGCCGGTGAAGCTGGCGGCAACCGGGGCTGGTGCTGCGGCAGGGATCGCTACAGTTTTAGGAGCTGCTTGCGCAGGTGCTGCGGGCGCTGCAGCCTGTTTTTGTGCCGCATCTGTGGCGGTCGCAGCGGCAGCACCGGTGCTTTCCAGCGTCAGCACGACGGAGCCTTGCTTGACCTTGTCGCCCACCTTGACCTTGATGTCCTTGACCACGCCGGCCGACGAAGACGGGATTTCCATCGAGGCCTTGTCGCTTTCAACGGTGATCAGGCTCTGTTCGGCCTTGATGGTGTCGCCGGGCTTGACCAGCACTTCAATGACGGACACTTCGTCGAAGTCGCCGATGTCCGGTACCTTGATGTCGATCACAGGGGATGCACTCATTTGGAGGCTTTCAATTTAAGGGTGAATATGTCGACGGGCCCGGCGGAGTTCTTGTCGAACTCGCAACCCGCGTTCAGGCCGGCCATGGCCACTTCGCGCGCGGTCTTGGCCTTGTCCCAGGCGGCATGCATGGCGCCGAGCGCAAAGCTGCGGCCTGAGCCAATGCCCCAGAATTCCTTGAACTCAAAGACTTCACGGTAGCTGTAGAGGCCGTAAATGCCGCTGGCATTGGCAATGACCACGGTGAACTGGCTGGACTCGTAGGGATCGTTGTCGTCTTCCTTGGTCTGCAGGAAGAACGTTTCCTTCAGCATGGGATGCAGCTTGACGAAGGTGTCGAACACCTCGTCGCGCGAACCCAGCTTGAGCTGCTCTTTGGGCAAGGCCGCCATGGCCTTGCGCAGCACCGGAAAATGCGCCACCGTACCGGCCATGCCCACGTAACTCATGCCGGCAGGCGTGTCGACCTTGAAGATCTTGCTGTTGGCTTCAAACCGGTGGCCCAGGCTGGTGTCGCCGAAGGTCACCAGCGTGTCGGCAGCGATGGCAACCTGCCCCGCCTTTTTGACGACTACAAGTGTTGTCATGGTTCCGCCCCGTTTAGAGGAGGACGCGGCGGAAGTCGGCGAGGATTTGGCCCAGGTAAGCGTTAAAGCGCGCAGCGCCTGCGCCGTCGATCACCCGGTGATCCCAGGCCAAAGACATCGGCAGCATCAGGCGCGGCTGGAAGGCCTTGCCGTCCCAGACCGGCTCCATCTGGCTCTTGGACACGCCGAGGATGGCGACTTCCGGCGCGTTGATGATGGGGGTGAAGTAACGCCCGCCGATGCCGCCCAGTGAAGAGATGGTGAAGCTGGCGCCCTGCATTTCGGCTGGCGTCAATTTACCGTCACGCGCCTTCTTGGCCAGCTCGCCCATTTCCTGGCTGATCTGCAGCACGCCTTTTTTGTCGGCGTCTTTCAGCACGGGAACGACCAGCCCGTTGGGCGTGTCGGCAGCAAAACCGATGTGGTAATACTGCTTGTAGACGATCTGGTCGCCGTCGAGCGAGGCATTGAACTCGGGGTATTTCTTCAGGGCAGCAACGCTGGCCTTGATCAGGAAAGCCAGCATGGTGACTTTGAGGCCCGCCTTTTCGTTTTCCTTGTTGGTCGAAACGCGGAAGGCTTCCAGTTCGGTGATGTCGGCATCGTCATGGTTGGTGACGTGCGGGATCATCACGTAGTTGCGCAACAGGTTGGCACCGCTGATCTTCTTGATGCGCGACATGTCTTTGCGCTCGACCGGGCCGAACTTGGTGAAGTCAACCTTGGGCCATGGCAGCAAATCGAGCCCTGCGCCGCCACCCGAAGATGCGGGCGCTTTGGCGGCCTGCACCTGGGTGCGAACGCTGCCGTCCATCACCGACTTGGTGAAGGCCTGGATGTCGTCTTGCGTGATGCGGCCTTTGGGGCCGCTGCCTTTGACCTCTGCCAGCGGCACACCGAGCTCGCGTGCGAATTTGCGCACCGAGGGTGAGGCATGCGGCAGGTTGCCCTGCGGTGCGGTGGTGGGGTTGTGGGCCGGCTGGCTCGCTGGAGCAGATGACGTTGCCGGTGCAGGGGCAACAGCAGATGCTGCGGCAGGCGCTGCAGCGGGGGCTGGCGCGGGCGCAGGCGATGCGCTCACAGCCGCAGAACCTTCCAGGATGGCCAGCAGGTCGCCGATGTTGACGACGTCGCCCATCTTGACCTTGAGTTCTTTCAGCACACCTGCGGCAGACGACGGGATTTCCATCGAGGCCTTGTCGGATTCCACCGTGATCAGCGACTGCTCGGCCTTGATGGTGTCGCCGGGTTTGACCAGGACTTCAATGACAGACACGTCCTTGAAGTCGCCGATATCGGGCACACGGACTTCCACCGGACCGGAAGCAGCAGGGGCCGCTACAGGTGCAGGTGCCGACGCCGCTACAGATTTGCTAGCTGCTTGCGCAGGCGCAGCGGGCGCTGCAGCCGGTTTTTCTGTTGAAGCCGGGGCGGCTTCGGCGCCGGACACTTCCAGCGTCAGGACCACGGAGCCCTGCTTGACCTTGTCGTCGAGCTTGACCTTGAGCTCCTTCACCACACCCGCGTGGCTGGAGGGGATTTCCATGGAGGCCTTGTCGGACTCCACGGTGATCAGCGACTGCTCCGCCTTCACGGTGTCGCCGGGCTTGACCATCAGCTCAATCACCGTCACTTCGTCGAAATCCCCGATATCAGGAACTTGAATGTCTACCACTGCCATATTCTTGTCTCCGGTTGCTACAGGTGCTACGTCAGGGTTTTAACTCAAGCGTAAAGCGGATTGATCTTGTCGGCGTTGATGCCGTACTTTTTGATGGCCTCGGCGACCTTGGCCGCCGGCACAGTGCCCTCTTCGCTGAGCGCCTTGAGCGCCGCCACGACGATGTAGTGGCGGTTGATCTCGAAGTGCTCACGCAGCTTGCTGCGGAAGTCGCTGCGGCCAAACCCGTCGGTGCCCAGCACCTTGTAGGTACGGCCCTTGGGTACGAAGGAGCGAATCTGCTCGGCATAGGCCTTCATGTAGTCGGTGGATGCAACCACCGGACCGGTGTGCTTTTCGAGCTGCTGGCTGACAAACGGCACACGCTGTTTGTCGGTCGGGTGCAGCAGGTTCCAGCGTTCGCAGTCCTGGCCGTCGCGGGCCAGTTCGTTGAAGCTCGGGCAGCTCCACACGTTGGCGGCAACGCCCCACTCTTTCTCAAGCAGTTCTTGCGCGGCAATGGACTCGCGCAGGATGGTGCCGGAGCCGAGCAGTTGCACGCGCGGCGTGAGCTTGGCGCCCTCTTTGCAGAGGTACATGCCCTTGATGATCTGCTCTTCGGTGCCGGGCTTGAGGCCGGGCATCGCGTAGTTTTCATTGAGCAGCGTCAGGTAGAAATAGACGTTGTCCTGCTTTTCCACCATGCGTTTGAGGCCATGGTGCAGGATGACGCCGACTTCATGCGCAAAGGTCGGGTCGTAGCTGATGCAGTTGGGGATGGTGCCGGCCAGGATGTGGCTGTGGCCGTCTTCGTGCTGCAGGCCTTCGCCATTCAGCGTGGTGCGGCCCGAGGTGCCGCCCAGCAGGAAACCGCGCGCCTGCATGTCGCCGGCCGCCCAGGCCAGGTCGCCGACACGCTGGAAGCCGAACATCGAGTAGTACACATAGAACGGGATCATGATCCGGTTGTTGGTGCTGTACGAGGTGGCGGCTGCGATCCAGCTGCTCATGCCACCGGCTTCGTTGATGCCTTCCTGCAGGATCTGGCCCTGTTTGTCTTCCTTGTAGTACATCACCTGGTCTTTGTCGACCGGCGTGTATTGCTGGCCGTCAGGGTTGTAGATACCGATCTGGCGGAACAGGCCTTCCATGCCGAAGGTGCGGGCTTCATCTACCAGGATGGGCACGACGCGCGGGCCCAGGGCCTGGTCGCGCAGCAGTTGCGTGAGAAAACGCACATAAGCCTGCGTGGTCGAAATTTCGCGGCCTTCGGCCGTGGGTTCGATCACCGACTTGAAGGTCTCCAGGGCCGGCACGGTGAACTGCTCGTCGGCCTTGACGCGGCGATGCGGCAGGTAGCCGCCAAGGGCCTTGCGGCGCTCGTGCAGGTAACGCATCTCGGGCGTGTCGTCGGCCGGCTTGTAAAACGGGATGTCGGCGAGCTGGCTGTCGGGAATCGGGATATTGAAGCGGTCGCGGAAAGCCTTGATGTCTTCGTCGGCCAGTTTTTTGGTCTGGTGGACGTTGTTCTTGCCTTCACCAATCTTGCCCATGCCGAAGCCCTTGACCGTCTTGATCAGCAGGACGGTGGGTTGGCCCTCGTGCTTGACGGCCGCGTGGAATGCCGCATAGACCTTTTGCGAGTCGTGGCCGCCGCGGCGCAGGTTCCAGATGTCGTCGTCGCTCATCTTGGCGACCATCTCGAGCGTGCGTGGGTCCTTGCCGAAGAAATGCTTGCGGACGAAGGCGCCGTCGTTGGCCTTCATGGCCTGGTAGTCGCCGTCCACCGTGTCCATCATGACCTTGCGCAGCGCGCCATCCTTGTCGCGGGCCAGCAGCGGATCCCAGTTGCTGCCCCAGATGAGCTTGATGACGTTCCAGCCGGCACCGCGGAACTCACCTTCGAGCTCCTGGATGATCTTGCCATTGCCGCGCACAGGGCCGTCGAGGCGCTGCAGGTTGCAGTTGATGACAAAGACGAGGTTGTCGAGCTTTTCGCGCGCAGCCAGGCCGATGGCGCCCATGGATTCGACCTCATCCATCTCGCCGTCGCCGCAGAAGACCCAGACCTTGCGGTTTTCGGTGTTGGCAATGCCTCGGGCGTGCAGGTATTTGAGGAAACGCGCCTGGTAAATCGCCATCAGTGGGCCGAGGCCCATGGAGACGGTGGGGAACTGCCAGAACTCGGGCATGAGCTTGGGATGCGGGTAGCTGGACAGGCCCTTGCCGTCGACCTCTTGACGGAAGTTGAGCAGCTGCTCTTCGGTCAGGCGGCCTTCAAGGTAAGCGCGGGCATAGACACCTGGCGATACATGGCCCTGGATGTAAAGGCAGTCACCGCCGTGCTCTTTACCCGGTTCAGCGCTCTCGGCGTGCCAGAAATGGTTGAAGCCGGCGCCGAACAGGCTGGCCAGCGAGGCGAAGGAGCCGATGTGGCCACCCAGGTCGCCGCCATCAGCGGGGTGCAGGCGGTTGGCCTTGACGACCATGGCCATGGCGTTCCAGCGCATGTAGGCGCGAAGGCGTTCTTCAATCTCGAGGTTGCCGGGGGAACGCTCTTCGTGGTCGGTTTCAATGGTGTTGACATAGCCCGTATTGGCCGAAAAAGGCATGTCGATGCTTTTCTGGCGGGCGTGCTCAAGGAGTTGCTCGAGCAGAAAGTGGGCGCGCTCGGGACCTTCACTTTCGATGACGGCGGACAGGGCGTCCATCCATTCGCGGGTTTCCTGGGTGTCCTTGTCCAGCGCGTCGTTGGCGGCAGCGCGCAAGTTGTCGCCCGCTTGGTTCGGAATGGCAGCCATTTTTTGTCTCCTGAGTAGCCTGATAAAGCTTTGTTAATCCGCAATACAGCCTCTTGTCGGGCTGTGCGCGGAGCCTGTGTCCAATTGCGCCTAAGCGTGTTTTAAACGCAAATTAGATTCAAGCGTCTAGTTTCTCACAATATTTGTTAAATTTCAAATAGTGCTTATTGATTTCACATTAAGAAATTTCATACGCCTTGGGCAAATCGATACCCATGGCAAATGCCTCTGGCAAATATTGGCTGCGTTACTGAAACCGACGATGCGACAGCGCAGCCTGTAGCCTCACCTTAAAAGATCAGGGTCAACCCTGACCACAGAGGGGCATCTCACTTAAACTGCACCATCCCTATGACCCAGCAAGCCCCTGCCCCCCCCGACACGATGGCGAACTCCGCCACCTTTGCCCTGTGGAGGCGTTGGTGGCGCAAGCAGTCGCCGTCGCGCCAGGACCGTTTCATCACCTTGGGGCCTTTGCTGGCCGTGGTACTGTTTCTGGCAGCCGTGATCGCAGCCTTCGGTTACCTGCGCATCGAAGAAATCGACCGCGAACAGCAGGCCGTCAAGCGCGATGTGGAATACGCCCAGCAACGCCTGCGCCTGCGCCTGCTGGAGCGCCAGGAACAGCTCATGCGCATAGGGCGGGATGTCTCCAACAAGGAAGTGGATACGGAAGAATTCATCTCGCAGGCCGAATCCCTGGTCAACCAATATCCGGAACTCATGGCAGTCACCTGGGTGGACAGCAGGCGGCGGATCAAGGTGGCTTATGTATCGCCCAGCGCCAATGCCAGCCAGCTGCGCGGCGCCGGCGAGCAACTCAAGGTCGGCGAAACAGACGGCACCTATGACCTGGCAAGAGACCTGCGGCAACCCGTGTATTCGCGCCCGCTGGTGACCAAGGAAGCCAGCGGCTACAACACCCCTACCCTGCAGTTGCAGGTGCCGCTCGATGACCAGGGGAAATTTGCCGGCGTCATCATGGGCGAATACTCCATCGACGGGCTGCTGCGCTTTGGCGTACCGACGGACGTGACGGCCAAATATGCGGTCACGCTGATCGACGACAAAAACACGGTGCTGGCGGGCAACCTCCCGCCGCCCCGCAACCCCGCGGCCCGGCTTTTGCCCTGGACCGATGCCGCCGCCGAATATGAAATACCGGTTTCACCGGTGGGCAACGGCCTGCTGATTCGTGCGGAAGGCTATCGGGCCTCACTGGGCGTGGTGGGCAGCGGCTTTTTCTGGCTGGTCAGCGCCCTGAGCGCACTGACGGTGTGGATGCTGCTGGGCACCTGGCGCCATACGCGCCGCCGTGTGCAGGCCCAGCAGGCGCTGATTTCCGAAACCAACTTTCGCCGCGCGATGGAGAACTCCATGCTGACCGGCATGCGCGCGCTGGACCTGCAGGGCCGCATCACCTATGTGAACCCGGCGTTTTGCCAGATGACGGGCCTCACTGAAGGCGACCTGGTGGGCCGTACGCCGCCCTTCCCGCATTGGCCGGAAGGCGAGATCGAGACCCTGATGCAGCGGCTGGACGATGAACTGCACGGCCGCACGCCGCCCGGTGGTTTCGAGGTGCGCGTCAAGCGCAAGAACGGCCAGATTTTTGACGCTCGCATGTATGTCTCGCCGCTGATTGATCCGCGCGGCCAGCAAACCGGCTGGATGACGTCCATGACGGACATCACCGAGCCCAAGCGCATTCGCGAAGAACTCACAGCTTCTTACGAACGTTTCACCACGGTACTTGAGGGGCTGGACGCGGCCGTGTCCGTGGCGCCGCTGGGCAGTGAAGAGCTGCTGTTTGCCAACAAGCTGTACCGTTCGTGGTTTGGCGGTGAAGTTTCCGGTCACCTGAACCTGATCGCGCAAGCCGGCGTGCCTTCAGCCGTACCCACCGAAGATGCGCTGGATGCGGTCGATGGCCTGGCGGGCCTGCCGACCGACACGCTGACAGCGGCGCAGACGGAAAACGCCGAAATTTTTGTGCCCGAACTCAGCAAGTGGCTGGAGGTTCGCTCGCGTTACCTCACGTGGGTGGACGGCCGCCTGGCCCAGATGGTGATTGCCACCGACATCACACCGCGGCGCCATGCCGAAGAGCAGGCGGCCCAGCAGAACGAGCGGGCCCAGACTGCGAGCCGCCTGATCACCATGGGGGAAATGGCCTCCAGCGTGGCGCACGAGCTCAACCAGCCGCTGACGGCCATCAACAATTATTGCAACGGCATGGTGTCGCGCATCAAGGGCCAGCAGATCAGCAACGAAGACCTGCTGGTGGCGTTGGAGAAAACCGCCAAACAGGCGCACCGCGCCGGGCAGATCATCCAGCGCATACGGTCCTTCGTCAAACGCAGCGAGCCCAACCGCAGCTCCGCCGACGTGGCGACTATCGTGAGCAATGCGATGGAGCTGGCCGACATCGAGCTGCGGCGCCATCACGTGCGGCTCAGCCACTACATCGCCGCCCGCCTGCCCGACATCATGGTGGACCCCATCCTGATCGAGCAGGTGCTGATCAACCTGATGAAAAACGCGGCTGAGTCGATTGAACAGGCGCACCTGCCGACGGCGCGGCGCAGCGTCGAATTGCGCGTGGTGCCCAAGCAGATTGAAGACCAGGCCGTGGTGGAGTTTTCGGTGCTCGATACGGGGCGCGGCCTGTCGCCTGAAGTCATGGGCCGGCTGTATGAAGCCTTCTATTCGACCAAGGCCGAAGGCATGGGCATAGGCCTCAAACTCTGCCGCAGTATTGTCGAGTCCCACCAGGGAAGAATGGAGGCCCAGAACCTCTACAATGGGGACGAAGTGGTGGGGTGCCGGTTTACCTTCTGGATCCCCGTGACGCCCCTGCTGGCACCGGTGGTGCCTGCTAGCGATACCATAGCAACCAAGGATACCGGCGTTCATTGAAACCCCTTCAAGAACCGTCTTTTCGAGAAGTTCACGAAAGAAAGTTTGGCATGAGCTTGATTCCCAAAAAAGGTACCGTCTACGTCGTTGATGATGACGAGGGCGTGCGCGACTCCCTGCAGTGGCTGCTCGAAGGCAAGGACTACCGGGTCCGCTGCTACGACTCGGCCGAAACCTTTCTCTCCCGCTACGACCCGCGTGAAGTCGCCTGCCTGATAGTCGACATCCGCATGGGCGGCATGACGGGCCTCGAATTGCAGGACCGCCTGGTCGAACGCAAGTCACCGCTCCCCATCGTGTTCATTACCGGCCACGGCGACGTACCCATGGCGGTCAACACCATGAAAAAAGGCGCCATGGATTTCATCCAGAAGCCTTTCCAGGAAGAAGCCCTGGTCAACCTGGTCGAACGCATGCTTGAGCAGGCCAAGGAAGCCTTCAGCGACTACCAGCAATCTGCCAGCCGCGACGCCCTGCTCGCCAAGCTCACCTCGCGCGAAGCGCAGGTGCTCGAGCGCATCGTGGCCGGCCGCCTCAACAAGCAGATTGCCGACGACCTGGGCATCAGCATCAAGACGGTAGAAGCGCACCGCGCCAACATCATGGAAAAGCTCAACGCCAATACCGTGGCCGACCTGCTCAAAATAGCCCTCGGATCCAACGCACCCAAGGGTTGACCTCCTTTCGCTATCTTTTTGATAGCTGCTTGCGCCCGTGATGATTGGATTTGCGGGCGTTTTTACTTGAAAAATCGATAAAAATGACTGCCCAGCTGATCGACGGAAACGCCCTCTCCAAACAACTGCGCGCTGAAGTCGCCCAACGCGCCGCCGCCCTGCGCGCTCGCGGCATCACACCGGGTCTGGCCGTGGTGCTGGTGGGTGAAAACCCGGCCAGCCAGGTCTATGTGCGCAACAAGGTCAAGGCCTGCGAAGACAACGGCCTGCATTCGGTGCTTGAGCAATACCCTGCCACCCTGAGTGAAGCTGACCTGCTGGCACGGGTAGAGGCGCTCAACAACGACCCGGCCATCCACGGCATCCTGGTGCAGCTTCCGCTGCCTGCCCATATCGACGCGCAAAAAGTCATCGAATCGATCTCTCCCGCGAAAGACGTTGACGGGTTTCACGTCGCCAGCGCCGGCGCGCTCATGGTCGGCCAGCCTGGCTTCTGGCCCTGCACACCTTATGGCTGCATGAAGATGCTGGAAAGCATCGGCTACGACCTCAAAGGCAAGCATGCCGTGGTCATCGGCCGCAGCAACATTGTCGGCAAGCCGATGGCGCTGATGCTGCTGCAAAAGAACGCCACCGTCACCATCTGCCACAGCGCAACCAAAGACCTCAAGGCCATGACGCTGCAGGCCGACGTGATCGTGGCGGCCGTCGGCAAGCGAAACGTATTGACGGCCGATATGGTCAAACCGGGCGCCGTCGTGATCGACGTGGGCATGAACCGCAACGATGAAGGCAAACTCTGCGGTGATGTGGACTTTGACGGCGTGAAGGAAGTGGCGGGCTACATCACACCGGTGCCCGGCGGTGTCGGCCCCATGACCATCACCATGCTGCTGGTCAATACGCTGGAAGCCGCGGAAATGGCCCCCACGGTCGCTCACTCCGTGTAGCCTGCGGCATCTCCCTGCCCCTTTCATCACGAGAGGGGGCCGCTGCGCCTGCGGTCCGGCAGAGCCGGTCCCGCGGCCCCTGCTTGCCGGCGAAACTCAGGTGATTTCGGTTACCGTCGAGCGACTCAGGCGCCACAGCGCCAGGCCGGCGCACAGCCACTGCACCACATAGAAGGCGGTGCCCAGGCCATGCCAGAGCTTGAGATTGCCGCCTTCGGCGCGTACGCTGACGATACGCGGCGCAACCCCGAACTCCACCAGCAGGGCCAGCAGCAAACCGGCCACTATGAATTTGATAGCTGCTTGCGCTTGCCACGCCAGGGCTGGATCGTCTTTTTTATTAAGAATCAGCAACAGGAACATCGCACAGCCCGTGCTCAGCCATGTTTGCGCGGTAAAGAGTTTGGCGGCCATGGCACCGGCCACGGCGGGGGCTCCCAGATTGGCGAACAGCATCGGGACCACGACGAATCCCAAACTGGTCAAGCTGCCCCACCAGAGAGCTGCCACCATCACATTGAAGCGCTGCTTCATGAATGAAATCAGGATGTTTAGATGTACATCACCGAGATGATTTCATAGCGCTTGAGGCCACCGGGTGCCTGAACTTCAGCCGTATCGCCTTCGTCCTTGCCGATCAGCGCACGTGCAATCGGCGAGCTGATGTTGACCCGGCCCGCCTTGATGTCGGCCTCGTCTTCACCCACGATCTGATAAGTCACCTTGTCGCCGGTATCTTCATCTTCCAGTTCGATGGTGGAACCGAACACGACCTTGCCGCCCGCGTCCAGTTCGGACGGGTCGATGATTTGGGCGGCGGAGAGCTTGCCTTCGATTTCCTGAATACGGCCTTCGATGAAGCCCTGACGGTCCTTGGCGGCGTCGTATTCGGCGTTTTCGCTCAGGTCACCCTGGGCACGCGCTTCGGAAATGGAATTGATGACCCAGGGCCGGTCGACGGTTTTCAGCTGGTGCAGCTCGGCCTTGAGGCTTTCCGCGCCACGCTTGGTAATGGGAATGGTTGCCATGTTTTTTGCTCCTCTCAAAAGCGAAACCGCCACCAGTCACCTGGCGGCGGCGCTTGAATCCAAAATTTCAATCAAACAAGTTTAATGCAAATCGGACCTGCGGAAATCCGGAAAAAACCCGGGTCGTGAGGCTGTCAGCCTAGCTGAGCATGCAACTCCTGCACGGAATAAACCGGCAGGTTGTCCAGGTACTTCATGCCCTCCACGGCCGCTTCGGCGCCGGCAATGGTGGTGTAGGTCGTCACACGGGCCAGCAGCGCAGATGTGCGGATCTGGCGCGAATCGGTAATCGCGTTGCGCCGCTCTTCCACCGTGTTGATGACCAGGGCGATTTCGTTGTTCTTGATCATGTCCACCACGTGCGGCCGGCCTTCGGTGACCTTGTTGACCACGGTGCAGGCGATACCCGCGGCCTGGATGGCGGCCGCAGTGCCTTTGGTGGCCACGATTTCAAACTTCAGGGCCGCCAGCTTGCGCGCGACTTCCACGGCACGCGGTTTGTCATTGTTCTTGACGGTGAGGAACACCTTGCCGGAGGTTGGTAGTTTGGTGCCCGCGCCGAGCTGGGACTTCACGAAGGCTTCGCCGAAAGTTTTGCCCACGCCCATGACTTCGCCCGTGGATTTCATCTCGGGGCCGAGAATCGTGTCCACACCGGGGAACTTGACGAAGGGGAACACCGCTTCCTTGACACTGAAGTAAGGCGGCGTGACTTCGTCCTTGATGCCTTGCGAAGCCAGCGACTGGCCCACCATGCAACGTGCTGCCACTTTGGCCAGCTGTATTCCGGTGGCCTTGCTGACAAAGGGTACCGTGCGCGAGGCACGCGGGTTGACTTCCAGCACGTAAATGACATCTTTGCCGTCAATGTTCTGGATCGCGAACTGCACGTTCATGAGACCCACCACCGTCAGTGCCTCGGCCATCGCGGCGGTCTGGCGCTTGATTTCGGTGACGGTTTCGGCGCTCAGGGAATATGGCGGCAAAGAGCACGCGGAGTCACCGCTGTGCACGCCGGCCTGCTCGATGTGCTCCATCACGCCCCCGATGAAGGTGCGGCCTTCGGGGTCTCGCAGGCAGTCGACGTCGCATTCGATGGCGTCGTTCAGGAAGCGATCAAGCAGCACAGGTGAATCGTGGCTGACCTTGACGGCCTCGCGCATGTAACGCTCGAGGTCGCGCTGTTCGTGAACGATTTCCATGGCGCGGCCACCCAGCACATAGCTGGGGCGCACGACCAGGGGGTAGCCCAGCGCAGCGGCTTTTTCAAGCGCTTCAGGTTCAGTGCGCGCCGTGGCATTGGGCGGCTGGCGCAACTTCAATTCGTGCAGCAGCTTCTGGAAGCGTTCGCGGTCTTCTGCCGCGTCGATCATGTCAGGCGAGGTGCCGATGATGGGCACGCCGTTGGCTTCGAGGTCCAGCGCCAGCTTCAAAGGCGTCTGGCCGCCGTACTGGACGATCACGCCCAGCGGTTTTTCCTTGTCGACGATTTCGAGCACATCTTCAAGCGTCAGCGGCTCGAAGTAGAGGCGGTCCGAGGTGTCGTAATCGGTAGAGACGGTTTCAGGGTTGCAGTTGACCATGATGGTCTCGTAGCCGTCTTCACGCATGGCCAACGCCGCGTGTACGCAGCAGTAGTCAAACTCGATGCCCTGCCCGATGCGGTTGGGCCCGCCGCCCAGCACCATGATTTTCTTCTTGTCGGTCGGCGCAGCTTCGCACTCGCTGCCTTCGGCCTCGTAGGTCGAATACATGTAGGCAGTATTGGTTGCAAACTCGGCGGCGCAGGTGTCCACACGTTTGTAGACCGGGCGCACGCCCAGCGCACGGCGCTTTTCGCGGATGGCCGTGTCGGTGGTCTTGAGTTGCTTGGCCAGGCGACGGTCGGAAAAGCCTTTCTGCTTCAGCGCGCGCAGCGTGACGGCGTCGATCTTGTCGAGCGAGGTGGTTTCCAGCTCGAGCTCGATCTTGACAATTTGCTCGATCTGCACCAGGAACCAGGGGTCGATCTTGGTCAGCGCAAAGACTTCATCGACGCTCATACCCTGGGCGAAAGCATCGCCCACGTACCAGATGCGGTCAGGACCTGGCGCGCCGAGTTCTTTCTCGAGCACTTCGCGGTCTTGCGTCTTCTCGTTCATGCCGTCGACGCCGACTTCCAGGCCGCGCAACGCTTTCTGGAAGGACTCCTGGAAGGTACGGCCCATGGCCATGACCTCACCCACGGATTTCATCTGCGTGGTCAGGCGCGAATCGGCGGCCGGGAATTTCTCGAACGCGAACCGTGGAATCTTGGTGACAACGTAGTCAATGCTGGGCTCAAAGCTCGCAGGGGTAGCGCCGCCGGTGATCTCGTTGCGCAGCTCGTCGAGCGTGTAACCCACCGCCAGCTTGGCGGCAACCTTGGCGATCGGGAAGCCCGTGGCCTTGGAAGCCAGCGCCGAAGAACGCGAGACGCGCGGATTCATCTCGATCACGACCATGCGGCCATCGACCGGGTTGATCGAGAACTGCACGTTGGAGCCGCCGGTGTCCACGCCGATTTCGCGCAGCACAGCCAGCGAGGCGTTGCGCAGGATCTGGTATTCCTTGTCGGTCAGCGTCTGCGCCGGCGCGACAGTGATGGAGTCGCCGGTGTGCACGCCCATCGGGTCCAGATTTTCGATCGAGCAGACGATGATGCAGTTGTCGGCGGTGTCACGCACAACTTCCATCTCGTACTCCTTCCAGCCGAGCAGTGATTCTTCAATCAACAGCTCGTTGGTGGGCGAGGCTTCGAGGCCGCGTTTGCAGATCACTTCGAATTCTTCGGAGTTGTAGGCAATGCCGCCGCCGGTGCCGCCCAGCGTAAAGCTGGGGCGGATCACTGTCGGGAAGCCGACGGTCTTCTGTACGGCCCAGGCTTCGTCCATGCTGTGCGCGATGCCGGAGCGGGCTGAGCCCAAACCGATCTTGGTCATCGCGTCCTTGAATTTCAGGCGGTCTTCGGCCTTGTCGATGGCTTCAGGTTTGGCGCCAATCAGCTCGACCTTGTACTTGTCGAGCACGCCGTTGTGCCAGAGGTCGAGCGCGCAGTTGAGCGCAGTCTGACCACCCATGGTCGGCAGGATGGCGTCGGGACGTTCCTTGGCGATGATTTTTTCGACCGTCTGCCAGGTGATGGGCTCGATATAGGTGACGTCGGCGGTGGCCGGGTCGGTCATGATCGTGGCGGGGTTGCTGTTGATCAGGATGACCTTGTAGCCCTCTTCGCGCAGCGCCTTGCAGGCCTGCACGCCGGAGTAGTCGAACTCGCAGGCCTGGCCGATGATGATGGGGCCGGCGCCGATGATGAGGACGGATTTGATGTCTGTACGTTTTGGCATTATTTGTTCCCTCCATGCTGTTCCATGAGGGCTGTGAAACGATCAAACAGATACGAAATATCGTGCGGGCCGGGCGAGGCCTCCGGGTGACCCTGAAAGCAAAACGCCGGCTTGTCGGTGCGGGCCAGGCCTTGCAATGTGCCGTCAAACAGGCTGATGTGCGTGGGCCGCAGGTTGGCGGGCAGGCTTTTTTCGTCAACCGCAAAACCGTGGTTCTGGCTGGTGATGCTGACGCGGCCGTTGTCCAGGTCTTTCACCGGGTGGTTGGCACCGTGGTGGCCAAACTTCATCTTGAAGGTTTTCGCGCCGCTGGCCAAGGCCATGATCTGGTGGCCCAGGCAAATGCCGAAAGTCGGGATACCGGTTTCAATGAGTTCGCGCACCGCCGCAATCGCATAGTCACAAGGCTCAGGGTCGCCCGGGCCGTTGGCCAGGAAGATGCCATCGGGTTTGAGCTTGAGCACATCGGCTGCAGGCGTTTGCGCCGGCACCACTGTGATGCGCGCGCCGCGCTCGGCCATCATGCGCAGGATGTTTTTCTTCACGCCGAAGTCGAAAGCCACGACATGGAATTTGGGCGTGATCTGCACGCCGTAACCCGCGCCGAGTTTCCACTCGGTCTGCGTCCATTCGTAGGTTTGCTTGACCGAGACGACCTTGGCCAGGTCCAGGCCGGCCATGCTGGGCGCGCCGCGGGCAGCAGCGACGGCTTTTTCGATCGCTGGCTGGCTCACCGCTTCGCCGGCGGGCAAAGCCAGGATGCACCCGTTTTGCGCGCCCTTGGTACGCAGGTGGCGTGTGAGCTGGCGGGTGTCTATGCCGGCGATGGCGACGGTGTTTTCCTTGACCAGGTATTCGGACAAGGTCATGGTCATGCGGAAGTTCGAGGCCAGCAGCGGCAGGTCCTTGATGATCAGGCCGGCGGCGTGGACTTTTTCAGCCTCGACGTCTTCGGCATTGATGCCGTAGTTGCCGATGTGTGGGTACGTGAGGGTGACGATCTGCTGGCAGTAGCTCGGATCCGTGAGGATTTCCTGGTAGCCGGTCATGGCGGTGTTGAACACCACCTCGCCGACTGTGGAGCCTGCGGCTCCAATGGAATTGCCGATAAAGACCGTGCCGTCTGCGAGCGCCAGTATGGCGTGTGGGGATTTTTCGCGTGATCCCTGTAGAGACAAAAGCACTGGGTTCTCCGGGTTGGTTACGGTTCGCCCAAGCGTGCACAAGAAACGTCTCTGGGAGACTCTTGCTGGCTGCCTTAGTTGGCTGCTTTTGTGAGGGTGTTTGCTTTGTCTGCGCTCGGGCGAAGCTGTGTTTTGAAAAGCCCTTGATTATAGCCTAGGGATGTGGCCCCCACGCTCCCCCGCTTCGTGTGAGTCGCTGCCCCCGAGGGGGCCGCCCGCCTGCGGCCCGGCAAAGCCGAAAATGGCACACCCCTATCGGGCTCACTACGTGTAGCCCATTTCCCCTTGCAGGGGACTGCGCCTGCGGCCCGGCAGAGCCGGTTCCGCGGCTCATGCTGGCTTGAAGATTCAGGGCGAATGCAGGGGAGTATTTCACCAGTGGGGGCCGCGGGTCCGGCTTTGCCGGCCCCAGGCGCCGCCCCCTGCAAGGGGAAATGGGCTACACGCAGTGAGCCTGGACGGGGGTGGGTCTATATCTTCAGCGAACTTGCGTACAGGCAAATTGCGGCCGCGGCTGCCACATTAAGAGACTCCTCGCCCCCCGGTTGGTCGATGCGGACCTTGAGCGCCGCCCGGCTCATGAGGTCGTCGCTAACGCCCTGCCCTTCGTGGCCCATGGCCCACGCACACGGCATAGGCAACTTCTGCTGATGCAAAAAGCTGCCCTGGTGCGAGCTGGTGACAACGATGGGCACGGTCAATGCTGCCAGAGCCTCGGGCTCCAGGCCTTCCACCAGCTGCAGTGCAAAGTGGGCGCCCATACCGGCGCGCAGCACCTTGGGCGACCAGAGGGCCGCCGTGCCCTTGAGGGCGAGAACCTGGCCAAACCCAAAGGCCGCCGCGCTGCGCAGGATGGAGCCCACGTTGCCGGCATCCTGTACCCGGTCCAGAATGACCGAGGATGCATGGGGTTGCGGGCTGGCGGGCGCCGGCAAATCCATCACAAAACCCATGCGCGCGGGTGACTCCAGGCCGCTGATTTCCGGCAGCATTGCATCGGGAATCACTATGTTTTTGATAGCTGCTTGCGCCCATTCAGACTGGCTTGCAGACCAAAATGATTCAGAAAAAACTGCGATGGCAGGTTTCAGGCCGCGCGCCAGTGCAGCACGGCATAGATGATCCCCCTCCAGCCAGACGCGGCCCTGCTTGCGGTACGCGGTGCTGTCTTGCGACAGTTTGCGCAGCTCTTTGATCAGGGGGTTGTCGCGCGAAGTGATGTACGTGGCGGAGCCGGAGGACCCGGAGAAGCTGGAACTCACCGCAAGACCTCAGCCACCGGCGCAAAGGACCTGCGATGCTGGGGACAGGCGCCGTGTTCGCGCAACGCAGCCAGATGTTCGGCCGTGCCGTAGCCTTTATGGTCGGCAAATCCGTACTGGGGATACTCAAGATGGAACTCCGCGCACCAACGGTCGCGGTAGACCTTGGCCAGGATCGACGCAGCGGAAATCGAAGGCACCAGCGCGTCACCACCCACGATGGCCTCGGACAGGATCACCAGTGTCGGCAGCCGGTTGCCATCGACCAGCACCTTGTTGGGCTTGAGGCGCAGGCCCTCTACCGCGCGCCGCATGGCCAGCATGGTGGCCTGCAGGATGTTGATGCTGTCGATTTCCTCGGCGGTTGCCAGCGCAATCGAGCAGCACAACGCTTTGGCGCGAATTTCGTCATAGAGTTTTTCGCGGCGCAAGGCCGTGAGCTTCTTGGAGTCGGCCAGCCCCTGAATGGGATTGAGCTCATCAAGAATGACGGCGGCCGCGACCACCGGGCCCATCAACGGTCCCCGGCCAGCTTCGTCCACGCCAGCCACAAGGCCAGGCGTATCCCATGACAAGGGTGTCTGCTCAGCTTTCAAGAATTTGCTGGATCGCATCTGTCGCCAGTTTTGAAGTGTCCCGCTGCAGTTCCGCATGCAGCGCGGTAAATCGTTGTTCTACGGCCGCTATTTTGTCAGGTGCCGAAGACTTTGCGTCAACCCATTTCAGCACGCCCACTGCCAGCGCCTCAGGCGTAGCGGCGTCCTGCAGCAGCTCCGGAACGACAAACTCCCGGCAGAGGATATTGGGCAGGCCCACCCAGGGCTGCAATTTTTTGCGCCGCATGATTTGCCATGACAGCCAGTTCATGTTGTAGGCGATCACCATGGGCCGCTTGAAAAGCGCCGCCTCCAGCGTGGCGGTACCGCTGGCGATCAGCGTTACATCGCATGCCGCCAGTGCACTGTGGGACTGGCCCTCGATGATCTGCAGATGGGGTTTCATTCCTGCCAGGTCGGCATGGCGTTCAATCATGTGCTTCAACGCGGGAATGGCCGGAACTATAAATTTGATAGCTGGTTGCGCACGTTGAATAAGGGCTGCAGCCTTAAAGAATCGTTGAGCGAGGTACTCTATTTCGGATTTCCGGCTGCCGGGAAGAATGGCCACCACGGTGTCTTCATCCTGCAAACCCAGTTTGCGCCGGGCCGCTGCGCGGTCAGGCTGCAGGGGTATGACATTGGCCAGCGGGTGCCCCACATAGGTCGCGGCAATACCATGAGCGGCCAGCAGCGCAGGCTCAAAAGGAAAGATGCACAGCACGTGGTCCACACTGCGCCGTATCTTTTCAACACGGTCGGCACGCCAGGCCCAGATGGAGGGGCTGACAAAATGCACGGTCTTGATGCCTTGGACCTTGAGCGCCGCCTCCAGGTCAAGATTGAAGTCGGGTGCATCAATGCCAAGGAAAAGGTCTGGGCGCTGATCCAGCAGGCGTTGCTTCAGTTGTTCGCGTATGCCGACAATCTCGCGGTAATGCCGCAATACCTCGACATACCCGCGTACCGCGAGCTTTTCACTGGGCCACCAGGCGTTAAAACCGCGACTCGCCATCTGTGAGCCGCCGATACCGTTTGACGTCAGTGCCGGCCAGCGGGCCTTGAAACCATCGAGCAGCAGGCCGGCGAGCAAATCTCCAGAGGTTTCGCCCGCGACCATCGCCACGCAGGGGGAACGGGCTCTCAGGGAATCCGCAACGGGGAGGCCTGCCTCTCTACGGGCTGGCAGAGGGCTTGGCTCCATCAACGACATAGGTCTTACCGGACAATGCCGCGCTGCGGCGAGGTTTGCTCCAGAAATGAAAGCATCATCTGCACGTCAGGCGCAGCATCCGGGTACTTTTCCGTCAGAGCGGCAATGCGCTCGCGCGATACGTCCAGGGTCAGGTCGTCACGGTACAGCGCTTTGTGCATGGCCTTGACAGCGGAAATTCGCTCCGGTGAAAAGCCCCGTCGCCGCAGCCCTTCAAAATTCATGGAGCGCGCCTCGGCCGGTTGTCCCTGCGCCATGACAAAAGGCGGTAAATCGGCAAACAGCAGCGAGCACATGGCGGTGAAGCTGTGGGCACCGATTTTCACGAACTGGTGCGCGACGGTGAAGCCGCCCAGAATCACCCAGTCGCCGACATGCACATGGCCACCCAGTTGGGTGTTGTTGGCAAAAATGGTGTTGTTTCCCACCACGCAGTCGTGCGCCAGATGCACATAGGCCATGAGCCAGTTGTCATCCCCCACACGGGTCACGCCAGTGTCGCCCGGCGAGCCGATGTTGAAGGTGCAGAACTCGCGAATGGTGTTGCGGTCGCCGATCACCAGTTCACAAGGTTCACCCGCGTATTTTTTATCCTGCGGAATTGCACCCAGTGAATTGAACTGGAAAATCCGGTTGTCACGGCCTATGGTGGTGTGTCCTTCGATTACGCAGTGGGCGCCCACGGTGGTGCCGGCACCAATCTTCACGTGCGGACCAATGACCGTATAAGGACCGACGCTCACCGATTCATGGAGCTGGGCTTGCGGACTAATAAGTGCGGTGGAATGTATAGCCGTCATGACAAAATCAACTGTTCAGCGAATAGGTCGGCCAAAAGCCGCATGGGCAAGTCCCCCTTCACACCGGGGCCGCGGGACTGGCTCCGCCAGACCGCAGGCGCAGCAGCCCCCTCGGGGGGCAGCGAATTACGCGAAGCGAAAAGCGTGGGGGCCATTCACGCGATCGTGCGCATGGTGCACATCAATTCGGCTTCGCAGGCAATGGTGTCACCTACCCTGGTGACCCCTTTGAATTTAAAAATGCCGGCCTTCATGCGGTCCAGTGTGACGTCCATGATCAGCTGGTCGCCAGGTTCAACGGGGCGCTTGAAGCGTGCGCCATCGATACCGGCGAAGTAATAGACCGTCTTGTCGTCGGGCGTGACGCCCAGCGTCTCGAAAGCCAGCAGCGCGGCCGCCTGCGCCATAGCTTCCAGTATCAATACCCCCGGCATCACCGGGTGATGGGGAAAGTGCCCCATGAAAAAGGGCTCGTTGATCGTGACGTTTTTGAGCGCCTTGATGCGTTTGCCTTTTTCAATTTCCAGCACACGGTCCACCAGCAGGATGGGATAACGATGCGGCAGCTGTTTGAGAATTTGGTGGATATCCATCATGATTTTTCTTGAGTGTGTCCTGAGTGCAGGATGGCTTTTTCGACCTCCCTGAGACGCTCACGAAGCGTATGAAGCTGCTTGAGCGTAGCGGCATTTTTTTCCCAGACAGCATTGTCGTCGATGGGAAAGAGCCCGGTGTAATGCCCGGGCTTCAAAATGGATCGGGTTACCACCGATGCAGCCGAGACATGCACACCATCGGCGAGCGTCAGGTGGCCCAGCACAATGGCGCCGCCCCCCACCGTGCAATGCGCACCAATCGTGGCGCTGCCCGCGACGCCGGCACAGCCGGCCATGGCGGTATGTTTGCCAATCCGGACGTTGTGGCCGATCTGAACCAGATTGTCGAGCTTCACACCATCTTCCAGCACCGTGTCCTGCAGCGCACCGCGGTCAATACAGGTGTTGGCACCGATCTCGACATCATTGCCGATCTGCACACCGCCGAGTTGCTCGATCTTCACCCACTGCCCCTGGTGCGACGCAAAGCCAAAACCGTCGGCGCCGATCACCGCGCCGGAATGTACGATGCAGCGCTCCCCGACGCGGCAGCCGTCGGCGACAGTCACGCGCGCCGACAATCGGGTGTTCGCGCCGATTTGCGCATGCGGCCCGACGACGCAATGCTCCGCAATCCGCGCATTTTCACCAATCGCCGCGCCTTGGCCGATGCAGGCAAATGCACCAATCGAAACGCCGGACGCCACAGTGGCAGAAGGATCGACATAGGCACTGGGGTGAATGTGCGGAACCACCTGCGGGGAATGCCGCCTCTTCCAGAGTTGGGTGACCAACGCAAAAGCGTGGTAAGGATCGTCTGTGACGATGCAGGCGCCCCGCTTGACTGCGGCCTCGCGCGCGGCGGGCGCCACAATGACGCAGACAGCCTCGGACTGCGCGAGCTTGGACAGGTATTTGGGGTGGCTGAGAAAACTCAGGTCCGCGGGACCGGCAGCCTCCAAAGTGGAGAGCCGCTCTATCTGCAGGCCGGGGTCGCCGACCAGTTCGAGCTGTACTGCACCGGCCAGGGATTCAACGATATCGGCAAGACGGAGTGTCACACTGCGCCTGCCATTTTCACGATGGTGATCGTGGTGAACACCCCGCAATCAACGGGAAGCGTTCAACGCCTTGATCACCTTGTCGGTGATGTCATGCTTGGGATTGACATAGACCGATTCCTGGAGAATCAGGTCGTACTTTTCCGTCTCAGCCAGCGTCTTCACAACTTTGTTGGCGCGTTCGATGACTTGCTGGAGCTCTTCATTTTTGCGGGTGTTCAGGTCTTCCTGAAACTCACGGCGCTTGCGCTGGAAGTCCCGATCCTGGTCAACAAGCTGCTTTTGCCGTGAAACGCGCTGACTCTCGGCAAGCGTTGGGGCTTCACGCTCAAACTTGTCGGAGAGTGTTTTCAGCTGGGTCGCCAGATCGTTCAGCTCTTTTTCACGCTTGCTGAATTCCTGCTCGAGTTTGGTTTGGGCGGCTTTCGCGGAATTGGCTTCCCGGAAAATCCGGTCAAGGTTGACAATCCCGACCTTGAACTCCTGCGCACTTGCGGAGAAACCCGCCAGTGCAATGGCAACGCCCAGGAAAATTTTGATTGAAAAATGCTTCATTAGAAAGATGTACCAATTTGGAATTGCAACCGCTCTATTCTATCGCCTGGCATTTTGCGCAGCGGCGTCGCAATAGCGATGCGCAAGGGCCCCACTGGGGAAATCCAGCTGATACCAATACCTGTGGAGGCCCGCAGGTCATTCACACGGAAACGTTCATTCTCACCAAAAACGTTGCCTGCGTCCACAAACCCATAAAGGCGCAAGGTACGGTCATTGCCCGCACCAGGAAACGGCGCAATGAGTTCGGCATTGAGCGTGAGCTTCTTCGGACCACCGATAGCGAGATCAGACGCATCGCGCGGGCCCAGTGAGCCCTGCTCAAATCCGCGCACGGAACCCAGGCCGCCTGAATAGTAGTTCTTGAAGAGCGGATAGGGCTGGCCACTCAGGCCTTTACCCCAGCCAAACTCGCCGTTAAGCGCAATCGTGAACTGCTTGTTGAGTGGAATGTATTTTTGAGCCTGGTAATTGGCTCGCACAAATTTAATATCGCCGGCAACACCCCAATCACCGTACACACGCTGGTACAGGCCCGAGGTAGGCACCAGCGCGCTGTCGCGGCTGTCGCGCGACCAGCCCACGGTCAACGGAATCGAGTTGCTTTTATAGCCAAACTGGTTCGCATAGTTCAGATAACTGACCGGCAAATTGGTACCCGGCACAATCGTCAATTGCTCGTAGCCAGTACCAAAATAAACCGTGTCGTTCTCGGTAAACGGAACACCGAAACGAATGCTTGCACCACGCGTTTTCAGGCTGTAGTCACCACCTTGGCCCGAGGTCGGCTTCGACGTACGGTCATAGACATCAATGGTGCGCGAAATACCGTCGGCCGTGAAATATGGGTCAATGGTGCTGAGCACAATCTGGCGGTTTGACTTGCTGGTGTTGACTTCAACGCCCAGGTAGTTGCCGGAGCCAAAAACGTTTTCCTGCTTGATACCGAATACCAGTGAGAGGCTGTCCGCGCTGGAATACCCCGCACCAAGCTGCAAATTACCGGTTGGTTTTTCAACCACGTTCACCGTAATGTCGACCTGGTCGTTTGTACCGGTCACTTCCTGCGTTTCTACATTCACATCGGTAAAGAAACCCAGACGGTCGACACGGTCGCGGGAAAGCCGGATTTTGTCGCCGTCGTACCAGGACGACTCAAACTGGCGGAACTCGCGACGCACAACTTCATCGCGCGTGCGATTGTTTCCGGCCACGTTGATGCGCCGCACATAAGCACGGCGGGATGGTTCTGCCTGAAGCACAAATGCCACGCGGTTATTGACACGGTCAATTTCCGGCACCGCTTCGACGCGGGCAAAAGCGTAGCCAAAAGTACCGAAATAGTCGCTGAACGCCTTGGTCGTTTCAGCGACCTCGTCCGCGTTGTAGGCCTCACCAGGCGTGATTTTCACCAAAGTCTTGAATTCTTCTTCCTTGTTCAGGTAGTTGCCTTCAAGCTTGACGCCCGAAACCACAAAACGCTCGCCCTCGGTCACGTTGACGGTGATGGCAATGCTTTGTTTGTCCGGGGAAATCGCAACCTGGGTAGAGTCGATCTTGAACTCGAGGTAGCCCCGCGAAAGGTAGTAGGAGCGCAGCGTTTCAATGTCGGCGTTGAGCTTGGTGCGCGAGTAGCGATCCGACTTGGTGTACCAGCTGAGCCAGCCCCCTGTATCAAGGTCAAAGAGGCTCAGGAGGGTTGACTCGCTGAACGCCTTGTTGCCTGTAATGTGGATTTCCTTGATCTTCGCGACATCGCCTTCGGTCACACTGAAAGTCAGGTTGACCCGATTGCGTTCGATCGGCGTGACTGTGGTGACAATTTCAACGCCGTACAGGCTCTTGTTGATGTACTGGCGCTTGAGCTCCTGCTCCGCCTTGTCGGCGAGCGCCTTGTCGAACGGCTGGCCATCCGCAACACCGGCCTCGCGGAGTGCCTTCTTGAGCGCGTCCTTGTCGAACTCCTTGGCACCCACAAAGTCCACGTCAGCAACGGTGGGACGCTCTTCAACGATCACCACCAATACGTCGCCACTGACTTCAAGCCGCACGTCCTTGAACAGACCCAGCCCAAACAGCGCACGAATGGCGGTGGAACCCTTGTCGTCGTTATAGGTTTCGCCGACCCGAAAGGGCAAGGAGGCAAAAATGGTTCCGGGCTCAACGCGCTGCAAGCCTTCAACCCGGATATCACGCACCGTGAAAGGGTCAACGGCCCAAGCCGAACTGGCTGCAAAAAGACCGGCGGCGATAGCGCAAACTGCACGAACTTTGAAGCGATTTATTTGTTTTTGCATGAAATGTAAGGAATTAGCCCAAAAGCCGGGTGACATCGTTAAACAGGGCAACGCACATCATGCCCAGCAGGATAGCAACGCCACCGCGCTGCAACCGGTCCATCCAGGCGTCGGACACGCCCCGGCCGGTGATCCCCTCCCAAAGATAATACATCAGGTGCCCCCCATCCAGAACCGGCAGCGGCAGTAAATTCAGGACGCCAAGGCTCACGCTGATAAGGGCCAGAAACAGCAGATAACTGCTCCACCCAAGGCTGGCTGACTTCCCCGCATAGTCCGCAATCGTGAGCGGGCCACTCAGGTTTTTAAGCGACGCCTCGCCGATGACCATTTTCCCAATCATCTTGAGTGTGAGCAGCGAAACCTGCCAGGTGCGGACGGCGCCTTGCCACAAACCATCGACAGGGCCGTAGCGCACCGTGACAAACTCGGGAGGAGACCCCACGTAGGCTTCAATCCGAGGGACCATCACTCCGTTCACCGCCTTGAGCTCAGGCGTCACTTGCAGCACTACGGATGCGCCGGCACGGCTGATTTGCCATGCCTGCGGGACGACGGAAGCCCCGGCGCCGGGCGAGCGGGCAGAGGTACGTATCACCTCGCGCAGCTGTTGCCCATCCACAATGGCCGTCTCGCCGATGCGAAGCACGAGATCGTCGGCACGCAGTCCGGATTTTTCGGCGGCGCCCCCGGGCATCACATTACCAATTACGGGACGGGTCCAGGGGCCGAGAATGCCAATTTTCCTGAACAGGTCGGCATCTGCTTCGGGTGCACCCAGCGTACTGAGCGGCAACCGCACAGTCTGCCCTGACGCTGCGCCATCGCTGCCAAGCACCAAGGTGAGGTCGCGACCATCCAGTGCACCTTGCGTGAGCCTCCAGCGCAAGTCTTCAAAAGAATGAACGACCTCCAGGTCGTCACCTTCAAAAGCCGCCTGCTGAACCGTTTCTCCGCCATCCAGGCCAGCCTTTTCGGCAAGCGATCCTGCCACCGGGCTGGCCAAAATGGCTTTGGGCTCCTGCAAGCCACTCCAGTTGACCACGGCATACAGCACTATGGCCAGCAGCAAATTGGCGGCCGGGCCTGCGGCCACCACGGCAACCCGCGATTTCAGCGGCTGGGTATTAAAAGCCAGATGGCGCTCGGATGGATCCACCGGGGCCTCACGCTCATCCAGCATCTTGACGTAGCCGCCCAGAGGCAGCATGCCGATGGAAAACTCTGTCGACTTGTTTTTGAGCTTCCAGGTGTAAATCGGTTTGCCGAATCCGATGGAAAATTTCAGAACCTTTATGCCACACGCCACTGCGACGCGGTAATGGCCGTATTCGTGCACGGCAATCAGGATACCGAGAGTCACAACGAAAGAAACCAGTGTCAGCATCTCAGGACTCCAGACCTTGGGTGATTTGAGTGGCAACGCGGCGGGCCTGCTCATCCAGCGCCAGCAAGCCCGCTATATCGTCCACCTGAGAGACTGCCGCGGCCTCCAAAGTTGCATGGTTTACATGATGAATGTGGTCGAAGCGGATGCGCCGGTCCAAAAAGGCCGCAACAGCAATCTCATTGGCTGCGTTCAGTACCACGCAAGTGCCCGGCGGCGCACGCAAACTCTCCCAGGCCAAAGGCAGGCAGGGAAAGCGCTGAAAGTCCGGGACCTCGAATGTCATGGCGGCCATACGGGCAAAATCCAGGCGCGCCGTGCCGCTTTCGATCCGTTCCGGCCAGGACAAGCCATAGGCAATCGGCACCCGCATATCCGGCGTACCCAGCTGGGCCATCACCGATGCGTCATGGAACTGCACCATCGAATGGATGATTTGCTGCGGATGGATCACCACCTCGATCTGCTCCGGCACGACACCAAACAGGTACTTGGCTTCAATCACCTCCAAAGCCTTGTTCATCATCGTGGCCGAATCCACAGAAATCTTGCGGCCCATCGAAAAATTCGGGTGCGTGCAGGCCTGCTCGGGCGTTACGTCGCGCAGAGTTGCCGGATCACGGGCGCGAAAAGGACCGCCCGACGAGGTCAGCATGATTTTTTCGATGCGCCGGGGCCACACCGCCGGGTCTTCGGGCAATGACTGGAAAATGGCCGAATGCTCACTGTCAATCGGTAGCAACCGGGCACCCCCTTCACGAACCGCCCGCATAAACACTTCGCCGCCGACGACAAGGGCCTCCTTGTTGGCGAGCAGCAGGCGCTTGCCCGCCTTTGCGGCCGCCACGCATGGGCCTAACCCGGCAGCGCCCACAATAGCGGCCATGACGGTATCCACCAACTCGTGTGACGCTATCATTTCGAGAGCGTCTTGCGCCCATAGAACCTGCACCGGAAGCTGATTTACCTTGATCTTCTCCGCCAGCAAACGGGCATGCGGCTCACTGGCCATCACCGCGTATTGGGGTTTGAACTGGGCGCACTGCGCCAGCATCAAGTCCGTTTGGGTTGCCGCGCTGAGGGCAAACACCTCAAAGCGCTCAGGGTGGCGGGCGATGACATCAAGCGTGTTGACACCAATGGACCCCGTGGAGCCCAAAACGGTCACACGCTGCTTTTCAAAGGACATACGGGAGCAAAGCCTAAAGGGTAACCAGCATCATCGCCAGGGGCAGTGTGGGCAATAGCGCGTCGACCCGGTCGAGCACGCCGCCGTGGCCCGGCAACAGGCCGCTGGAGTCTTTCACCCCGGCACTGCGCTTGATAAGGGACTCGACCAGATCGCCCACCACACTCATGGCGGCCAGGAAAATAACCGCCAGCAGCATGACGACCATGCCGTGATGATCAGCCAGCCGGCTGTAAAGCGTGGCGTCAGCCCAGAAGCCACCGCCAATGCCCGCGCGGCCCAGCCACACCCAGGCCAGCGACAGCGCCACCACACCGGCCATGCCGCCCCACACGCCCTCCCAGCTTTTACCCGGGCTGATTGAAGGAGCCAGCTTGCCCTTGCTGAACCGGCCTCCCAGGGCGCGACCCGCAAAGTAGGCAAAGATATCGGCCACCCAGACCAGCAGCAGAACGGACAGCAAAAAGTCAATGCCTGCCACACGGGCCTGTGCCACAGCCAGCCAGGCGACCAACAACGCAGCCAGCCCCCCTGGAAGGCGAATTACTTTGGGTATGCGCGGCCAGCCCGCCACGCCATTGCGCAGCAACCAGCCACCGGCAAGCACCCAGGCAGCACCTGCAGCAGCCCAAAGAAGCGGCAGCGGCTTTACGAGCAGGCCAAAGTACCACGCGAGCGCGCACAGCCCGACACAAACGGCGGCGAGCCCCACAGAGGCTCCCTGCCCGAGTGCATTCAGCCGGCCCCACTCCCAGGCACCCGCAGCAATCAACAGCAGCGCGACGGCACAAAAGGGCTCTGGCGTCTTGTAGAAAAGGGCTGGCAGCAAAATAGCCAGAAGGACAATCGCTGTGATCACGCGCTGTTTAAGCATCAGGCAGCCTTTGTATTTTCATTGGTGCTGCGGCCGCTGACCTGGGCGGAGGTCTTGCCGAAGCGTCGTTCGCGAGTCCGAAAGACGGCTATCGCCTCGTCCAGCGCCGTCTCGTCAAATTCAGGCCACAACTTGTCGGAGAAATGCAGCTCTGAATAAGCTGCCTGCCACAGCAAAAAATTACTGATCCGCAATTCACCGCCTGTGCGAATCAGCAGATCCGGGTCCGGCACGTGCGCCAGTGCCATCTCCCTGTCCAGCGACAGCTCGGTAATGGCTTCACCGCGGCTGGCCAATCTGTTGGCAGCCTGGGCAATATCCCAGCGGCCGCCGTAGTTGAAGCACACATTAAAAACCAGCCGTTGGTTGGTGGAGGTGTCGAGCTCAGCTTGCGCCAGCCCTGCCTGGACTTTCTCGGAAAGCCGCAGGCGGTCTCCGACAAAACGCAGTTGCACGCCGTTGGCATTCAGGCTGGGGACTTCCTTGGAAAGAGAATAGGCAAGCAACTCCATCAGCCCGGACACCTCTTCAGCCGGCCGGTTCCAGTTCTCGGAAGAAAAAGCGAAAACCGTGAGGACGCCGATGCCGCGGTCCAGGCATGCGCGAACGCAGCGGCTGAGCGAATCAACGCCCTGCTTGTGGCCCGCAATGCGGGGTAAAAACCGTTTGGTCGCCCAGCGACCATTGCCATCCATAACGATGGCAACGTGGTGCGGGACTATGGGATGGGCGGTGGCCATGGTGAATCAGGCCAGACGACGAGGCGTCAAACCGCCATGATGTCTTGTTCCTTGCCGGCGACCAGTTTGTCGACTTCGGCAATGAAACGATCCGTGAACTTCTGGATATCGTCCTGCGAACGGCGTTCGTCGTCTTCAGAAGCGAGCTTGTCCTTGACGAGTTTCTTGACGCCATCATTGGCATCGCGGCGCAGGTTGCGAATAGCCACTTTGGCGTGCTCCCCTTCGGCGCGCACGACTTTGGTAAGTTCGCGACGGCGCTCTTCGGTCATGGCCGGCATGGGCACGCGGATCAGGTCACCCTGCGCGGCCGGATTGAGTCCCAGGTCTGAATCACGGATGGCCTTTTCGATCTTGGCGCCCATGCCTTTTTCCCAGGGCGAGACGCTGATGGTGCGGGCGTCGAGCAGCGACACATTGGCCACCTGGCTGATCGGCACCATGGAGCCGTAATAATCAACATGCACGGTATCGAGCAAACCGGGGTTGGCGCGGCCAGTGCGGATCTTGGTCAGGCCATTTTTGAACGAGTCAATGGACTGCTGCATCTTTTGCTCTGCCTGCTGCTTGACTTCAACAATGCTCATGGTCGAATCTCCGGATTTTTATAGCGAAAAAGAACAAGCTGGGACAGGAGGCTCAGACGTGAACCAGGGTTCCCTCGTCCTCGCCCTGCACGACGCGCTTGAGCGCACCATGCTTGAAAATACTGAACACCTTGATGGGCAGCTTCTGGTCACGGCACAGCGCAAAAGCGGTGGCATCCATGACCTCGAGGTTTTTGCCCATGGCTTCATCAAACGTGATGTTGGTGTAGCGCGTGGCTTTCGGGTCTTTCTTGGGGTCCGCAGTGTACACACCGTCGACCTTGGTGGCCTTCAGCACGATCTCGGCGCCGATCTCCGCGCCGCGCAATGCGGCTGCCGTATCGGTGGTGAAAAACGGGTTGCCGGTGCCGGCCGCGAAGATGACGACCTTGCCTTCTTCGAGGTACTGCAGGGCTTTGGGACGAACATAAGGCTCGACCACGCGCTCAATGCCGATGGCCGACATTACGCGAGCGATCAGCCCGGCCTTGTCCATCGTGTCGCCCAAGGCCAGCGCGTTCATCACGGTGGCCAGCATGCCCATGTAGTCGGCGGTGGCGCGGTCCATGCCGACGGAACCGCCGGCCACACCGCGAAAAATGTTGCCGCCGCCGATCACGACCGCCACTTCGACACCCATGCGGGTGACTTCGGCAATCTCTTCCACCATGCGCACGATGGTCGCGCGGTTGATGCCAAAGGCATCATCCCCCATCAAGGCCTCACCTGACAGTTTTAACAAGATTCGCTTGTAGGCTGGCATGTGAGAGCTTTCTTTGTTGGGTTGTCTGAAGTTTAGCGGCCTTCCGGCTGGACTGAAATGCTCAAGCAGCCTTGGCTGCGGCGACCTGGGCGGCGACTTCGGCAGCGAAATCGTCCACCTTTTTCTCAATGCCTTCACCCACGACATACAGCGTGAAAGACTTGATCGTTGTCGCTTTTTCCTTGAGCATTTGCTCGACGGTCTGCTTGTCGTTCTTGACGAAAGTCTGGTTGTACAGGCTGACTTCCTTCAGGTACTTCTGCACGCCACCTTCGATACGCTTTGCAACAATTTCAGCGGACTGGACGGCCTTGCCTTCAGCCTGTGCCTTGGCGGCATCTTCAGCGGCCTTGGCTGCAGCAACCGAGCGCTCCTTGGCGACCAGTTCGGCGGGAACTTCAGCGCTGGACAGGGACACGGGCTTCATCGCGGCCACATGCATGGCGACATCCTTGGCTGCGGCTTCGTCGCCTTCAAACTCCACGACTACGCCGATACGCGTGCCGTGCAGGTAAGAGGCCAGCTTGCTGCCCGAGAAACGCTTGAAGCGGCGCACGCTCATGTTTTCGCCGATCTTGCCGATCAGGCCCTTGCGCACGTCTTCGACCGTCGGGCCAAAGCCGTCAAGCGACAAAGGCATGGTGCCAACAGCTTCCACGTCGGCCGGGTTGTTCTTGACAATCCCTTCGACCACTGCCTTGGTGAAGGCCAGGAAGCTGTCGTTCTTGGTCACGAAGTCGGTTTCGCAATTGATTTCCACCAGCGCGCCCACATCGCCTTCGCGGTGCGCAGCCACAACGCCTTCGGCGGTGACGCGGGAAGCGGCCTTGCCGGCCTTGCTGCCGAGCTTGACGCGCAGGATTTCTTCGGCTTTTTCGAAGTTGCCTTCGGCTTCGGTCAGTGCTTTCTTGCACTCCATCATGGGGGCGTCGGTCTTGGCGCGCAGTTCAGCGACCATGCTTGCAGTAATTGCCATCTTTGATTCTCCGTTTTGTCGTTTTGACACGCTGGAAGCGATCAATTCGCACCCAGCTTTTCGTTAGGTTGTGAAAAAGGGGCTACGCGAGCCCCTTTTTCGCGTCTGGCGCAGAGCCGAAAACTATCAGGCGGCTGCGTTTTCCACTTCCACGAACTCATCCGAGCTCT
Organism: Polaromonas sp. P3_A5; assembly: GCF_056403055.1. Taxonomy (NCBI): domain Bacteria; kingdom Pseudomonadati; phylum Pseudomonadota; class Betaproteobacteria; order Burkholderiales; family Comamonadaceae; genus Polaromonas; species Polaromonas sp. P3_A5. The sequence goes on along the minus strand of NZ_JBFUGF010000001.1, from coordinate 1,804,261 downwards.
CAGCCGAAACCGCCTTGACGACGTCGTTCACGGCATTGGCGCGGCCTTCGATGATCGCGTCGGCGATACCGCGGGCGTACAGGGCGACAGCCTTGGAGGAGTCGTCATTGCCGGGGATCACGTAGTCGATGCCGATAGGCGAGTGGTTGGAGTCAACCACGCCGATCAGGGGAATGCCGAGTTTCTTGGCTTCCAGGATCGCGATTTTGTGGAAGCCCACGTCGATCACGAAAATGGCGTCCGGCAGGGCGTTCATGTCCTGAATGCCGCCGATGTCTTTTTCAAGCTTTTCGATTTCGCGCTTGAAGGTGAGCTGTTCTTTTTTGCTGATGGAATCAAGGCCGGCTTCCTGCTGGGCCTTCATTTCCTTCAGGCGCTTGATGGAAGTCTTGACCGTCTTGAAGTTGGTCAGCATGCCGCCCAGCCAGCGCTGGTCAACATAGGGAACACCTGCGCGCTTGGCTTCGGTGGCGACGATGTCGCGAGCCTGGCGCTTGGTGCCTACCATCAGGATGGTGCCGCGGTTGGCAGACAGCTGCTTCGCGAACTTCATCGCTTCCTGGTACATCGGAAGCGACTTTTCCAGGTTGATGATGTGAATACGGTTGCGATGGCCGAAGATGTAAGGGGCCATCTTGGGGTCCCAGAAGCGGGTTTGGTGTCCGAAATGAACGCCTGCTTCCAGCATTTCGCGCATAGTGGTCGACATAGGAATACTCCAAAAGGTTGTGTCTAAAATCAGCGCTTATCGTCCCGTTGGCCTCTTTCGAGATTTCCGGGGCAACACCTTGAGTGGCTGATTTGCGATTTGCCTTGCAAACAACAAAATCGTCATTTGCAAAGCCTGTCGAGTATAACACCCTCCTGACCCATGAGCCAGATACCCCCCTCAGGCGACCTCCATGCCACTCGCCAGGCCATGACCGCCGGTCAGACCTCCCCCCAGCGGGTTTTCGAACAGGCCCTGGCCACGGCCCAAAGTGACGCCTGCCGCCACGTTTTCATGCCGGGGAGCCCAAACCTCGCCGGAACGGCGGAAAACCCCGTTTCGAACGCTGCAGGCCTTCCGCTTGCCGGTATCCCGGTATCGGTCAAGGACCTGTTCGACGTGGCAGGCCAGACCACCGCAGCCGGATCCACCGTGCTGGCAGGCGCCGCGCCTGCCGCAGAAGATTGCCCCGCCGTGGCACGTCTGCGTGCTGTCGGTGCCACGTTCATGGGGCGCACCAACATGGTCGAGTTCGCCTTCTCCGGCGTCGGCATCAACCCGCACTACGGCACACCCGTCAACCCGGCCGACCCGAAGGTGGCGCGTATTCCCGGGGGCTCGTCCTCCGGTGCGGCAGTCTCGGTGGCCACGGGTGCGGCCCTGGTCGGGCTCGGCTCCGACACCGGCGGATCGATCCGTATCCCGGCGGCGCTTTGCGGCATCGTCGGCTTCAAAAGCACCGCGCGCCTGGTGCCCACGCAAGGCGCCCTACCCTTGTCCACCAGCCTGGACACCGTGTGCGCCCTGACCCGTTCAGTGCGCGACACAGTCACCGTGCATGAGGTCCTGGCGGCACGCAAGGTCCAACTGGCCGGCAAACCTCTCGCCTCCTGTCGCCTGGCCGTTGCCCGCACCGTGATGCAGGACCACCTGGACAACACCGTCGCCGAGGCGTTTGGGCGCAGCCTGCGAATCCTTCGCCAGGCGGGCGCGCATATTGAAGAAATCGACCTGGAAGAGATCGGCGAGCTGGCCGCCATCAATGCCACCGGCGGCCTTTCGGCGGCGGAAAGTTATGCCTGGCACCGAACGCTGATCACCAGACACCAGGCCGAATACGACCCGCGCGTGGCCTTGCGCATCCTGCGCGGCGCCGGCATGAGCGCGGCCGACTACATCGACCTGCTGGCCGCCCGCAAGGCCTGGGTGGCCCACATGGAAACATGCCTGCAAGGCTTTGACGCCGTGCTCTCGCCCACCGTCCCCATCGTCGCGCCGCCGATCGCCGGTGTGCTGGATGACGATGCCGAATTTTTCCGGGTCAACGGCCTGCTGCTGCGCAACACCTCCGTGGTGAACATGCTCGACGGTTGCGCCATTTCCCTGCCTTGTCACACACCCGGCCAGTTGCCCGTGGGCCTGATGCTCTGGCATGCGGCGTTGCATGACGACGCGGTGCTGGACCTGGCCCTGCAGGTGGAAGCCGCCCTGGCGAATTCGCTATAAAAACAATAGCTGCTTGCGCTCATCCCCATTGGCTTCAAAGCTCTTTTCCTATAAAAATGTACAAAAACATCTCTCCAGCCCAGCGCCCCGTGCCTGCCCCACATGACCGCGCGAGCCTCGCATGAGGGTTGCCGTCATTGGCGCCGGCATCATCGGCATTACCACCGCTTACGAGCTGGCCCTGGACGGCCACGAGGTCACCGTCTTTGAACGCCGCGGTGCGGCGGCCGAGGAAACCAGCTTTGCCAACGCCGGCCTGGTAGCGCCCGGCTACGTCACGCCCTGGGCCGCGCCGGGCATGCCGGGAAAAGTCATCAGCCATCTTTTCAGCCGCCACGCGCCGGTCAAGCTCGGCCTGCCCCTGTCAGGCCGCGACCTGGCCTGGATGTGGAAATGGTTCCGCGCCTGCAAGCTCGAAACCTACCTGGCCAACCGCGCACGCATGCAGCGACTGGCCTTCTACAGCCGCGAAAGGCTGCACTACCTGACGGCCGAACTGGAGCTCGAGTACGACGGCAGCCCCGGCTACATGGTGCTGTTGCGCTCTGAAAAAGACAGCAAGCTGGTGCAGCCGGGCCTGGCCGTGCTGCGCGACGCCGGCGTGGTGTTCAAGGAAATCGGCCCCGACGAGGTGCGCAAGATCGAGCCGGCACTGAGCCCGGACACCGACTTCCTGGGCGCCGTGCACTTGCCGAACGACGAGGTAGCCAATTGCCGCCAGTTTGCCCTGCTGCTGAAGAACGAAGCCCAGCGCATCGGCGTGAATTTTGAGTTCAATACGGCTGTAGCCCAATTGGAACGTGCGCAACCAGCTAGCATTTTGATAGCAGGCGAAACCGCCCCACGCGGCTTCGACCGTGTGGTCGTGTGCGCCGGCCTGGCCTCCGCGGAACTCCTGAGGCCGCTGGGCCTGAAGATTCCCATGGCAGCGGTTTATGGTTACTCCATCAGCGCGCCGATCCGCGAACCGCTGAACGCACCACGCAGCGCACTGATGGACGAGCGCTACAAGGTCGCGATTTCCCGCCTGGGCAACCGCGTGCGCGTGGCGGGCAGCGCCGAAATCGGCGGCACGCTTGAAAGCAAACGGGCATCGTCCATCCAGACGCTGTACAAGGTGCTGCACGACTGGTTCCCGGGTGCGGCCCAGCTCTCCAACACCGGCGCCAGCGTGCAGGAATGGAAAGGCGCCCGGCCCATGCTCCCCGACGGGCCGCCCATCATCGGCGACAGCGGCATTCCCGGCCTCTGGCTCAACCTGGGGCATGGCTCCAGCGGCTGGGCCCTCAGCTGCGGCAGCGCGCGGGCGCTGGTCGACCTGATGGCCGGCAAAAGCGCGGACATCGACATGGAAGGCCTGGGCATCGCCCGCCTGGGCTGAAACCACCCCGCGGCTACGCCCAAAGCCCGGCCTGCCGGGTTTTTTACTTTGCGGGGCCGCACAATCGGGCCATGCGAAAAATTTCCAGCGCCCGCAGCGAGCCACTTCACAGTGTGGCGGCCTCGCGTGAACTTGAACGGCATGCCGCCGCCGGGCTGCCGCCCCACACGCTGATGCAGCGAGCCGGCCTCTCGGTGGCGCGCCTGGCGCTGGCCCTGGCGCCGCATGCGCAGCGCATCTGGATCGCCTGCGGGCCAGGCAATAACGGCGGCGACGGTTTTGAGGCCGCCATGCATCTGCACCAATGGGGCAAAACAGTGGTCGTAACCTGGACCGGCCTGCCCGCCGGAAAAACCAGCCTGCCGCGCGACGCCCATGCCTCGCGCGAGCGCGCCATCGCCGCGGGCGTGCCCATGGCGGCGCAACCGCCCGATGATTTTGATTTCTGCATCGACGCCCTGTTGGGCATAGGCGGCGCGCTGGACCCTGAGCGCCCAGGCACGGCCTTAATCCTGGAGTGGCTGGCGCGAATGCAAGCCGGCAGTGCGCCGCGGCTGGCGGTGGACGTGCCGACCGGCCTGGACGCGGACACCGGGTCTGCTACACATTTGATAGCTGCTTGCGCCCATTCACCGGACGCTACGGCCATTTTTACCTTAAGCCTTTTAACCTTGAAGCCGGGGCTGTTCACCGCCGGCGGCCGGGATTGGGCGGGCCAGGTCTGGTTTAACGATCTTGGCGTCCATGAGACGCAGGCTGCAACACCAGGCCAGACCGACGCCTGGTTGCTGGGCGCCGACCGGGCCGGCCAGCCGCCCCGGTCAGCCAACGCGCATGCCAGCCACAAAGGCAGCTTTGGTGACGTGGCCGTGCTCGGGGGAGAGTCCGCCGCCCACAGCCATATGGCGGGCGCCGCGCTGCTGGCGGCGCGGGCCGCCCTGCATGCCGGCACCGGCCGGGTATTTGTGGCGCTGCTCGGCAAGCCAACCATCGCAGTCGACCCGCAACAACCGGAGCTGATGTTCCGCGCGCCCGAGGCGCTGGACCTCGCACAGCAGGTGGTGGTGTGCGGCTGCGGCGGCGGCGAGGCCGTCAGGGCCATGCTGGCCAGGGTGCTGTCGACAGCCAGGCGGCTGGTGCTGGATGCCGATGCGCTCAATGCCATTGCAGGGGACACGCAGTTCCAGGCGCAGCTCATTGCACGTCACGGCCGCGGCTACCGCACGGTGCTGACACCGCACCCGCTGGAAGCCGCCCGGCTGGCCGGAACCACAGCGGCCGCGGTTCAATCCGACCGGCTGGCTTCGGCCCGGCAGCTTGCCGAACGGTTTCAGTGTGTGGTGGTGCTCAAGGGCTCAGGAACGGTGATCGCGGCGCCGGGCCGCAGCAGCGCCATCAACAGCACCGGCAACGCCCTGCTGGCCACGGCCGGCACCGGCGACGTGCTGGCGGGCATGGTGGGCGCACGGCTGGCGGCCGGGCTGGAGGCTTTCGACGCCGCCTGCAGCGCCGTGTTTGCACATGGCCGCCTGGCCGATGACTGGGCCGCCCAGGCCCCGGGTATGGCCCTGACGGCGTCGGAACTGGCCCGTGCACAAGGCCATCACAAGTGACCTGCGCGGCAGATGGCAGATGAGGCCGATGAGGCCTTACACCAGGATCATCAGCGCGATTTGAATCAGGACGATGAGCACCAGCGCGGACAAATCCACGCCGCCCACCGTGGGGACCACGCGGCGCAGGGGTGCCAGCAAGGGCTCGGTCAGGCGCCCCAGCAAACCATACGCGGATGATCCCGGCTGCACCCACGAGAGGATGGCAAAACCGAGCACCAGGATGAACAGGGTTTGCAGCGCCACCCGGATCAGCATCTTCAGCGCAAAGGACAGCAGCGTCAGCAATACGACAGGCGCAGCCCCGGCAGTCCACACGGTACCCCCCAACAGCAGGCCAAACAACAGGCCCCACAGCAACGCATAGGCCACTGCCAGCAACACGGCCGCCAGAATGCTGGCCCAGTCCACCCGGGACTGCATCACCGGCCTGGGCAGCACGCGGCGCAAGGGCTTGACCAGCCAATCGGTCACGGCCATCACAAAACGGCCGGGCTGGGCCGTCATGTTGACCCGGACCCAGTTCATCCAGGCTCGCAGCAAAGCCGCTGCAATCAACAGGAAGAACAGCGTTTCAAGCAGGAAGGCCAATACGCGTATCAGCATGGGCGGCGTGCCTTATGCGCAGGGAACACAGTCGGGAAAAAGGGTTTGAACTGAAATCTCATGGTGTCCCGATGCCTAACGGCGCGGCTTCTTGCCCTGCTTGCGGCCCGGCGGATTGCCTGCCGCCTTCTTGACAGCCGCCTTGAGGGCCTGGATGGGCGATTTGGGCGCCCTTTCACTGCTGCTGGCGCCGCGGCTGGCTGTGCCGCCGCCGCGGCCGCCTGAGCGCGACTCCGAGCGTTTTCCAGCGCCTTTGCTGCCCGCCTTGCCGCTTCGGGGCTCCGCCGCATGGCGCGAGGCGCCGCGTTCCTGTACAGGCAGTTCCGCCGCATGGCCGCCTGTCTTGTCCTTCATGGCGCGTCCGACCAGGTCCTGGCCCTCGTTCACCAGGCGGAAGTCGATCTTGCGGCCGTCCAGGTCCACCCGGCTGACCTGCACCCGCACCCGCGTGCCGATGGCATATCGGATGCCGGTGCGCTCGCCGCGCAGTTCCTGGCGAGCTTCGTCGAAGCGGAAGTATTCGCCACCCAGCTCGGTGATGTGCACCAGACCTTCGACGTACATCGCATCCAGTGTGACAAAAATGCCGAAGCCCGTGGCCGCGGTGACGACGCCACCGAATTCCTCACCGAGATGCTCGCGCATGTACTTGCACTTAAGCCAGGCTTCCACGTCGCGGCTGGCTTCGTCGGCGCGGCGTTCGTTGGCGCTGCAGTGCAGGCCGGCCGCCTGCCAGGCGAGTTCGTCGGCGCTGGCTTTTTTCGGTTTTTGCGTTGGTTCCTTGACGCGCGCGGCCAGGCGTTTGGACAGCTTGGCCTCAGCCTCGCCCGGCGTGGGCAGGGTCGGGAGCTGGTACTTGGCCTTGTTCAGCACAGCTTTGATGACGCGGTGCACCAGCAAATCGGGGTAGCGCCGGATCGGGCTGGTGAAGTGCGTGTAAGCCTCGTAGGCCAAACCGAAGTGGCCGCTGTTCATCGGCGTATAGATTGCCTGCTGCATGGAGCGCAGCAGCATCGAGTGGATTTGCTGTGCGTCAGGCCGGTCCTTGGTGGCCAGCGCGATCTTCTGGAATTCGCCGGGCGCCGGGTCATCGGTGATGGTCATGCCGATGCCGGCCGCCTTCAGGTAGTTGCGCAGCATCTCCTTCTTCTCGGGCGTTGGGCCTTCGTGCACACGGTACAGGCCCACGTGCTTGCTTTGCGAGATGAAGTCCGCCGAGCAGACGTTGGCCGCCAGCATGGCTTCTTCAATCAGCCGGTGCGCCACGTTGCGGGTGCGGGGGACGATTTTTTCAATCCGGCCTGCTTCGTCGCAAACAATCTGGGTCTCGGTGGTTTCAAAATCCACCGCGCCGCGTTCGCCACGCTCCTTGAGCAGCGCCTGGTACACGTCGTGCAGGTCGAGCAGGTGCGGCACCAGCGCCTTGCGCTGCGCAGCTTCAGGGCCGCGTGTGTTGGCCAGGATGGCGGCGACCTCAGTGTAGGTAAAGCGCGCCTGGCTGAACATCACCGCCGGGTAGAACTGGTAGGCGTGGACCTCGCCCTTGGCATTGACCAGCATGTCGCAGACCATGCACAGGCGCTCGACATTCGGGTTGAGCGAGCAAAGGCCATTCGACAATTTTTCCGGCAACATGGGAATCACGCGGCGCGGAAAATACACGCTGGTAGCGCGGTCGTAAGCGTCGATGTCGATGGCGCTGCCGGTTTCCACATAGTGGCTCACGTCGGCAATCGCCACCAGCAGGCGCCAGCCTTTGCCGCGGCCCACTTTGGCGGGCTCGCAATACACGGCGTCGTCAAAGTCGCGGGCATCTTCGCCGTCGATGGTGACCAGCGGCACGTCCGTCAGGTCAACGCGGTGCTTTTTGTCGGCAGGCCGCACGGCGTCCGGCAGGGTTCGGGCCAGGGCCAGCGCTTCGTCGCTGAATTCATGCGGCACGCCGTACTTGCGCACCGCGATCTCGATTTCCATGCCGGGGTCGTCGATCTCGCCCAGTACTTCCTTGACGCGGCCCACAGGCTGGCCGAACAGCGCCGGCGGCTCGGTGAGTTGCACTACCACCACCTGGCCGGCCTTGGCCGTGCCGGTAGCGCCCTTGGGGATCAGGACGTCCTGGCCGTAGCGCTTGTCTTCGGGTGCAACCAGCCAGACGCCGCTTTCCTGCAGCAGGCGGCCGATGATGGGATTCGAGGATCGCTCAACGATTTCCGTGACGCGGCCCTCGGGCCGGTTTTTGCGGTCGTGCCGCACGATGCGGGCCTTGACGCGATCCTTGTGCAGGACTGCACGCATCTCGTTGGGCGGCAGGTAAATATCTGCTTCGCCGTCATCGCGCAATACGAAACCATGGCCGTCTCGGTGGCCGGAAACGGTGCCCTCGAATTCAGCGAGCAAACCGGATGAATGGGCGGACGATCCGCCCGGATGGGAGTGAGTTGTTTTGATAGAAAGTCTCTTTTCGTTGGAGGCTGCCGGGTTTAAGTATGCAGCCGAAATATTTCAGGAAAATTTGAGGGGCCGAGCCTGAGAAAGCATTGAAGTAATGGTACACTGCTAGCTGTGCCCGGGTGGCGGAATTGGTAGACGCGCACGGTTCAGGTCCGTGTATCGCAAGATGTGGAGATTCGAGTTCTCTCCCGGGCACCAGATACACCAAACAGCTTCTCCAGACTCTTAAACTGACTCTGGGGTAAAGCAAGATTAAAGCCACTGTGACCCAGTGGCTTTTTTTGTGGCCGGGCCTCTTCTTCAGGCCCGGTTTAGCGTCCGCAGTATCGTTAATCAAACAGGCACGGCAACCAGGTCATGGCCCTGGGTTCCGACAATGCGGGCCCGGGTGAATTCGCCGACTTTCAGCGTCTTGCTGATTTTCTCGGGCGGTAACAGCTTGACGATGCCGTCGATCTCCGGCGCATCGGCATAAGAGCGCCCGGTGCCACCCTTTCGGCCTAGCGCCGGCGCCGAATCCACCAGCACCTGCATGGTTGCACCTATGCGCTGCTGCAGTTTCTGGCTGGACACCGCTTCGGCCACGGCCATGAAGCGGGCGCGCCGCTCTTCACGCAACGCCAGCGGCAGCATACCGGGAATATCGTTAGCCGTCGCACCTTCTACCGCGCTGTAGGCAAAGCAGCCTGCACGGTCGATTTTGGCCTCGCGCATGAAGTCCAGCAGATGGTCGAACTCTGCTTCCGTCTCGCCGGGAAAACCGGCGATAAATGTGCTGCGAATCACAATTTCAGGGCAGATTTCGCGCCAGCGCGCAATGCGCTCAAGGTTCTTCTCGCCGCTGGCTGGCCGCTTCATGCGCTTGAGCACATCCGGATGACTGTGTTGCAACGGTACATCCAGATAAGGCAGCACCTTGCCGGTGGCCATCAGCGGCAGCACTTCGTCCACACTTGGGTACGGATACACATAATGCAAGCGCACCCAGGCGCCATACGGCTCGGCGATCTCGCCCAGTGCCTGCACCAGTTCCAGCATGCGCGTCTTGATAGGCTTACCATCCCAGAAGCCGGTGCGGTATTTCACATCGACGCCGTAGGCCGAGGTGTCCTGGCTGATCACCAGCAATTCCTTCACGCCGCCTTCAAACAGGGCGCGCGCTTCGTTGAGCACGTCTCCGATAGGCCGCGACACCAGGTCGCCGCGCATGGACGGGATGATGCAGAAGGTGCAGCGGTGATTGCAGCCTTCGCTGATCTTCAGGTAGGCGTAATGCTTGGGCGTCAGCTTGATGCCGGCAATGCCAAAGGCATTCGGCACCAGGTCCACGAAAGGATCATGCGGCTTGGGCAGGTTCAGGTGCACCGCGTCCATCACCTCCTGTGTGGCGTGCGGGCCCGTCACGGCCAGCACGCTCGGGTGCATCTGGCGCACCAGGTTGCCACCGCCCTCGCCCGCCTTGGCGCCCAGGCAGCCCGTGACGATGACCTTGCCGTTTTCGGCCAGCGCCTCGCCGATGGTGTCCAGGCTTTCCTTGACCGCGTCGTCGATGAAGCCACAGGTGTTGACGATGACCAGGTCCGCACCTTCGAAGGTCTTGGAGGTCTGGTAGCCCTCGGCGCTCAATTGCGTGAGGATCAGCTCGGAATCGGTCAAGGCCTTGGGGCAGCCCAGGCTGACAAAGCCGACGCGCGGTGCGGGCTTGGTGTTTACGGAAACAGGTGGGGAAATAACTTCGCTCATGGGGTGTATTGTCTCAGGTCCCTGATTTCCAGGGACCACCAGAGATTCAACCCCTGGCTTTTAACTCAGCGTTTCAGGCCGAAAGCCTGCAGCATCTGCTCGCTCTGCTTTTGCATCTGCTCCTGCATTTGCGTAAAAACGGTTTTGGATTGCTCCACGTAATTGCCCATCATGCCCTGCATCATGGGTGACTGCGCATTCATGAACTGCGCCCACATTTCGGGGCTCAGCCCTTTGGACTGCTCGGCCATCTTGACCTGCAGGTCCATAAAACTCTGCACGTTCTTCTCGAGGTAAGCGCCCATGAAGCTCTGCATCGCATTGCCGTAAAAACGGATGATGTTGGCCAGCACGGCTTCGGTAAACATCGGCGCACCGCCGGTTTCTTCTTCAAGGATGATCTGCAGCAGGATGCTGCGCGTCAAGTCTTCATTGGTCTTGGCATCGCGCACCACAAAATCGGCACTGTCCATCACCAGCTGGCGGACTTCCGTGAGCGTGATGTAGGCCGATGTCTCGGTGTCGTACAGCCGGCGATTCGGGTACTTCTTGATCACACGTGAAGCCGCAGCCTTACCGGCAGCCCGGCCGCTTTTGGCGCCGGAAGTGCCGTCGGCAGAGGCGTCGCCCTGTGAAGGCGGCATGCCGGATGACGGGCTGGTGGATTTGCTTTTTGGCACTGATTTCTCCTCTGAATGACGACCGGCGTCGAAACGCCGGGACTCAATACATTCTAGGAATTCTGATGTACTCAATCCCCTTGGTTTACCCTGTGTGCCAGTCCGCATTACAAAGAATGCAGATCTGGATCAGGAACCGTCGAGGGAATTGGTAGGCGCGATTGGACTCGAACCAACGACCCCCACCATGTCAAGGTGGTGCTCTAACCAGCTGAGCTACGCGCCTAAGGACTGTTCGAAGCTCGTATTGTAGCAAAGCAAAACGGCTATCTTGCTTCGCCCCGAAAATTTGCCGAAAAAAGTCCTGCAGCCGGGTTCAACGTCTCCGCGCGGACCGCACGCCGGGCACTTCGGCCACGATGCCCAGCACCTGGTTCAGTCGGCCTGACTGCGCCACTTCCACCGTGAAGGTCATCCAGGCCGTGCCGCCGCGGTTGTCTTTCACCGACTGTGTCTGCACACCGATGACGTTCATCTTTTCCTTGGCGAATACTTCGGAGATATCGCGCAGCAGCCCCTGGCGGTCGGCGGCTTCCACCGCCACATCCACCGGATACACCGCACCGTCTGCGGTTTTGGGCGAGTTCCATTCAACCTCAATCACGCGGTCAGGACTGCCACTCGCCATGTTGCGGAAGTTGCTGCAATCGCTGCGGTGAATGCTGACGCCCTTGCCCTTGGTGACGAAGCCGAGGATTTCATCGGGCGGTGCGGGCTTGCAGCACTTGGCGAGCTGGGTCAACAAGGAACCCATGCCCACCACCAGCACACCGCCATTGCCTTTTTTTGCATTCGGGTTGGGCGCACGCGCCTTTTTGGCCAGCACGTAGTCGTCCTGGCTCATGGCCGGCTCGGGCGGCCTGAGCATGTTTTCGATCGTGCGCAGGGACAACTCGTCCTTGCCCACCACCTCGAACAAATCATCCGCCGTCTTGAATCCGAGCTGCACCGCCAGGTCGTCCAGCTTCATGGACGTCTTGCCTTCTCGCTGCAGCAGTTTTTCAACCGCTTCGCGGCCCCTGGCAACCGTCTGCTCCATCGCCAGCGCGTTGAACCAAGCGCGCACTTTTGACTTCGCGCGGTGACTGCACAAAAAGCCCAGTTCCGGGTTAAGCCAGTCGCGCGACGGCCCGCCCTCCTTGACGGTGATCACCTCGACCGTCTGGCCGTTTTGCAGCGGGGTGTTGAGCGGTACCATCACGCCGTCAAGGCGCGCGCCGCGGCAGCGATGCCCCAGGCTGGTGTGCACGCTATAGGCGAAGTCCACCGTGGTCGCGCCCTGCGGCAGCTCCACGATGGCCGCGTCCGGCGTCAGCACATAGATGCGGTCTTCAAAGAGCCCCTGCTTGTCATCACGCGCTCGCTGGGCAGCTGGCCCCGAGAGATCGCGCTCCCAGGCCAGCAACTGCCGCAGAACAGCAATCTTGGCGTCGTACTCGCTGCTGGCCGACACGCCCGCGTAGCCTTTGGCCCCCGCCTCCTTGTACGCCCAGTGCGCGGCCACGCCGTGCTCTGCGTGGTCATGCATGGCCTGCGTGCGCACCTGGATCTCCACCGCCCTGCCCGCGTCATCGCGCACCACGGTGTGCAGCGACTGGTAGCCATTGGTCTTGGGTTTGGCGATGTAGTCGTCAAACTCGCCGTCCACCGGCGTAAAGCGCGAATGCACGAAGCCCAGCGCCGCATAGCAGCCCTTCACGTCGGCGGCAATCACGCGCAAGGCACGGATATCAAACACCTGCTCGAAGTCGAGCGACTTGCCGCGCATTTTTTTAACGATGCTGTAGATGTGCTTGGGCCGGCCCTGCACCAGCGCGGCAATGCCGTTCTGGTTCAGTTCGCGCTCCAGCTGCGCACGCAAGGCCTCCATGAAGCCTTCGCGCTCCACGCGTTTTTCATCCAGCAGGCGGGCCGTCTGCTTGTAGGTATCGGGCTCCAGGAAACGGAAGGCCAGGTCTTCCATTTCCCATTTGATCTGCCAGATGCCCAGGCGGTTGGCCAACGGTGCAAACACATGCAGCGACTCGTAGGCCAGCGACAGGGGCGCGGTCTGCCGGGTCGAGGCGTAGTGGCGCAGCGTCTGCAGGCGCGAGGCCAGGCGCAGCATCACCACCCGCAGGTCGCGCGAAAACGCCAGCAGCATCTTGCGAACGTTCTCGGTTTGCGCAGCCGGGTCGTCCAGCAGTTGCGCCTTGGCATTGGCCGAACGCGCCTGGCGCTGCACCTGCACCAATTTGGTGGTCTCTATCGCCAGCGCCGCGTAGTTGGCGCCGAAGGCCTTGGTGATCACTTCCTGCGGCTTGGTCAGGTGCTGGCAGGCATACACCAGGTAGGTGGCCGCCTGCATGGCTTCCGAGCCGCCTATGGTTTTGAGGATGGCCGCCACCGCATCAGCGTGCGCCAGGATGTTTTCGCCTGTGTCGTGCGTTTCACTGGCAATCAGGGGCTCGGCAAACGCCCGGGCACGGGCCAGCGCATGCGGCTGGTCCGGCAGGCTGTCGGCCGTGGCGGTCACGATGGAGGCATTCACCCCCTGGGAGGCTGCGGGGCTACCGGGCCCGACCACATTGCTTTTCATGAAACTTCAGTCAAATAGTTGCGAGGCTGGCAGTGCAGCATTGCGGCACTTACCCAGCATTACCCAATTCAATACCAGGGTGCTACCCAAGCAGGAAACCCGCCACGGCGGTCACCTGGTCCGCAGCCACCAGCGTGGGTGCATGGCCTACGCCGTCAAACTCCACCACGCGGGCGCGCGGGCCGCGGGCCGTCATGGCCTGGGCCGTCTGGGGGCTCAGCAAGTCCGACTGCTTGCCGCGAATCACCAGCGTTTCGGCCTTGATATTGTCGTAGAGCTGCCAGAGCACGGCTTCACCCTGGCGCGCGGAGTCCTCGGTCTCCTGCTTGAAAGGCACGGCGATGGCCGGGTCGTAATGCAGGCGCCACTTGGTATCGGCGGCGTCCGAGACGCGCCTGAGCATGGGACGCGACAGCGCCAACCACTGTTCGGGCGTGTGCGGGCCGAAACTCTGGGAAATCGCCCACATCGCATCGGCCGCCTCCTGCACCGACCCGAAGTGACCGGCCTGCCCCAGATAGGTGCCGATTCGCACGATTGCCTGCCACTGGATGGCCGGCCCGACGTCATTGAGCACCAGCCGGCGCACTGCCGTGGGCAAGGGCAGACCAGGCGTCCCACACACCGCCACGCCGATCAAGCCGCCCATGCTGGTACCCACCCAGTCCAGCGAAACCACGGGCGCCTGCACGTGCAGCTGGCCCAGCAGCGCCAGCATGTCGGCGGCATAGCTCCGCAGCTGGTAGCCCATGGGGTCTTTGAGCCAGTCGCTTTCCCCACGGCCCACCACATCGGGGCAGACCACGCGAATGCCGTCCGGCGCCTGCTCGCACAGCGTGCGCGCCAGTACATCAAAATCGCGCCCCTGCCGCGACAGGCCGTGCACGCACACCACGACGTGCGCGCTGTCCGGCCGGCCCCATTGCCAGTACGCCATGCGATGCCCGCCTGCGGCGTCCGGGCAATTTACGTAGTTCAGCGTAGGTTGGGTCATGGTGCGGCAGTTCAATTCAAAGGCTTGATAATTGCTTGAAAAATCGGCGACGCGCAGTCTGCACCGCGCGCTGTTCAGAATCCCAGCTCAACCATCGTAAATCATCCGGAGAAACATCATGCTCAAAGGTAAAACAGCCCTCGTCACCGGCTCGACCAGCGGGATCGGCCTGGGCATTGCCAAGGCGCTGGCGGCCCAAGGCGCCAACATCGTCATCAACGGCTTCGGTGATGTGGACGGCCCCAAGGCCGAGATCGAGGCGCTGGGCGTGCGCGTGGCCTACCACGGCGCCGACATGAGCAAGCCCGCCGACATCGAGGACATGATGCGGTTCGCTGCCGCGCAATTCGGCCAGGTCGACATCCTCGTCAACAACGCCGGCATCCAGCACGTGGCTCGCGTGGAGAACTTCCCGGTGGAGAAATGGGACGCCGTGATCGCCATCAACCTGAGCAGCGCCTTTCATGCCACCCGCCTGGCATTGCCTGCCATGCTGGCCGCCAACGGCGGCAAGGGCTGGGGCCGCATCATCAATGTGGCGTCCGTCCACGGCCTCGTGGGCTCTGCAGAAAAATCCGCCTACGTTGCCGCCAAGCACGGCATCGTGGGCCTGACCAAGGTCACCGCCCTCGAAAACGCCACCACCGGTGTCACCTGCAACGCCATCTGCCCCGGCTGGGTGCTGACGCCCCTGGTACAAAAACAGGTGGATGCCAAAGCCGCGGCGGGCAACATCAGCAATGAGGCCGCCAAGCAGCAACTGCTGGGTGAAAAGGAGCCTTCGCTGCAGTTCACCACGCCCGAAGAGCTGGGCGCGCTGGCGGTGTTTTTCTGCTCACCGGCCGGCAACAATGTGCGCGGCGTGGCCTGGAACATGGATGGCGGCTGGGCGGCGCAGTAAACGTGTTTACAGCAGCCGGCTGACGTAGTCGCCAATCGCGAGCGAGCTCGTGAGCCCCGGTGACTCAATACCGAAGAGGTTCACAAGGCCGGCGACACCGTGATCACGCGGCCCCTGGATCAGAAAATCTTTAGCGGCTTCATGAGGCGCCTGGATCTTGGGACGCATGCCCGAGTAACCCGGCATGAGCGCACCGTCGGCCAATGCGGGCCAGTACTTGCGCACTTCGGCGTAAAAGCCATCGCCGCGCTTCGGGTCCACCACCAGGTCGTCGGGTGACTCGACCCACTGCACATCAGGGCCGAACTTGGCCTGGCCGCCGAGGTCGATGGTCAGGTGCACGCCCAGGCCGGCTGCTTCGGGCACGGGGTAGATCAGGCGGCTGAAGGGCGAACGGCCGGGCAAGGTGAAGTAGTTGCCTTTGGCGTAGTGGCTGGGCGGCACATGCTGCGCCGGAAAGCCTGCAAAGCGGCTGGCCAGGTGCTGGGCCTGCAGCCCGGCGGCGTTGACGACAGTCCTGGCCTGCAGCTCCGTACCGTCTTTTGCTATTAAATTAATAGCTGCTTGCGCACACTCCGCATGGGTCAGGGGCGAATTGAGCACCACAAGTCCGCCAGCATTCTCAAGATCGCCCTGCAGCGCCAGCATGAGGCCGTGGCTGTCGACAATACCGGTGCTGGGCGAATGCAGCGCCGCCACGCATTCGAGTTGCGGCTCCATCGCCCGGGCTTCTTCGCGGGTCAGCAGCACCAGGTCCTTCACGCCGTTGGCGGCGGCCTTTTCACGGATGGCCTGCAGCTGCGCCACCTGAGCCTCGCTGGTCGCTACGATCAGCTTGCCGCAGCGCTTGTGGCCTATGCCGCGTTCCGCGCAGTAGTCGTACAGCAGGCCCTTGCCTTCCACACACAGCTGCGCCTTGAGCGAACCCTGCGGATAGTAAATGCCGGCGTGAATCACCTCGCTGTTGCGCGAGCTGGTGCCTGTGCCTATCGCGTCGGCGGCTTCCAGCACCATCACCTCCCTGCCCTGCAAGGCCAGCGCACGCGCCACCGCCAGGCCCACCACACCCGCACCAATCACCACGCAATCGACCTGGTCCATATCAAACGCCCTCAAAACCTTCAATGACGTTGACGGCATTGGTGCCCAGCGCCGCAGCGGCGTAACCGCCTTCGAGCACAAATACCGTGGGCAACCCCAGCTTGCCCAGGCGCTCGCCCAGGCGGATAAAGTCGCCAGGCAGCAGCGCGAATTTGGAGATAGGGTCTTCGGCAAAGGTGTCCAGCCCCAGTGACACCACCAGCGCGTCGGCGCGGTGCTGCTTGATGCGCAGGCATGCCGCTTCCAGCGCCTCAAACCAGCGCAGCACCGTACAGCCGGCGGCCAGCGGCAGGTTCAGGTTAAAGCCCTCGCCCTCGCCCGCTCCGGTTTCATCGGCATGGCCCAGGTAGAACGGGTATTCGGTCAAGGGGTCGCCATGCAGGCTCACAAAAAGCACGTCAGCGCGGTCATAAAAAATGCTTTGTGTCCCGTTGCCGTGGTGGTAGTCCACGTCCAGCACCGCCACGCGCGCGGCGCCGCCGTCCCGAAACGCCTGGGCAGCGACCGCAGCGTTGTTCAGGAAGCTGTAGCCCCCCATGAAATCGGCCCCTGCATGGTGGCCCGGCGGACGGCTGCAACAGAACACGCCGCGCGCGGCGGACTGACCAGTCGCCAACAAGGCGGCAGCCCCAGCGGCGGCATCTGCACCGGCCTTGGCGGCCGTCCAGGTCCCCGCGGAAAGCGGTGATCCGTTGTCCATCGAATAAAGCCCCAGCCGTGCGGTGAAATTGAGGGGCTCCACATCGCTGCGCAAGGTACGCACGGGCCAGACAGAGGGAAAAGGCTGCCGCTGGTCGTTGCCCTCTTCAAGCGCCACCCAGTCGCGCCAGGCATGCTCGAGAAACGCCAGGTAGCGGGCGCTATGCACTTTGGCCAACAGCGCGCGGCTGTCGGCCTGGGGTGTGCGCAGCTCGTGGCCGCGCTCGCTCAGGCGGGCCTTGATGTATTCGGCGCGCGCCGGGGTTTCAAAGCACGGCACGCGCTCACCGCGGTAAAACTCAAACACAGGGGCATGGTCGTGGTGGCTGTCGCTGAAAAAGGTGAGCATGGTGGCGAATGGTTTGGTTCGTTCATGAAAAGGAGGTGATGGTGGTCACCCGAACAGCGCAGCGCGCCGCCATCAAAGTGTGCGCGGGTCGGTCTTCAGCAACACCTCGACCAATGAGCGCAACGTCGCCTTCAGCGGCCCGGCGCCCGGTGTCATCTCCAGCGTGGTTTCGTCCATGTACAGCTTGCGGTTGATCTCCAGCTGGATGCTGTGCCGGTGCCCGGCCGGGTTGCTGTAGCGGCGCACCAGTTCCACGCCTTTATAGGGGTGGTTATAGGCCACGCTGTAACCATGCGCGCGCAGGTTCTCACACACCAGTGTCGACAACGCCTTGCTGGCAGTTGTGCCTTCACGGTCGCCGACCACAAAGTCCGCATGCGCCTCACCCGGAAAATCGGTGGCGCTGCCCGAAGCCACTGCCGGCATGGAGTGGCAGTTGATGTGGATGCTGTAGCCGTGCTGCCGCCAGGCGGCGTCAATCGCCTGCGCCACGGCGGCGTGGTAGGGCTTCCAGCACTGCTCGATGCGCGCCTGGATTTCCGCCACTCCCAGTTTGCGGTCATACAGCGGCACGCCTTCGTCGGTGGTGCGCCAGATCAGCCCCTTGCCCAGGCGGACCTTGGACATGACCCGGGGATCGTCGTCTACCGGTTCGGGCCAGGGCGCATCCAGCAGGGACACATCCATTTCGGTGGTGTTGCGGTTGGCGTCCAGGTAGCTTCGGGGGAAATGCGCCTCAACCCAATGCGCACCCAACGCCGGCGCGAAGTCATACAGTTTTTCAACATGAGTGTCTTCGGCGCTGCGCAGCACGGCGAGCTCGCAGGCATGCCTGAAATCAGCCGGATACATCGTCCCGCTGTGCGGGGAATCAAGAACCAGCGGAGTGCTTCCGGGCAGGCAGGTAATGGAGGGCATGCCCTGACTTTAGCAGCAGCACATTGGCAAACCAGCGGTAGCGTCCCCGCGGTTCAGCCCCTTCGCAAACTTCCGTTTGTCCTACAGCGTTTTAACTTTTAGCCTCACAACGGCGTGTGGGTACGACCCTTAAATTTCACAGCGGAAAGCCAATCAAGCCGCTTTTTCCAGACGAAAAAGTGCATTCCGAAATTTCAGCCATTGAAGGAAACACCATGCCATCCTTGACCCGCAAACTCTCCGCAACCGTGCTGGCCGCCGCTGCCCTGGCTGCGGCCGCAGGGGCCAACGCCCAAAGCGGTTCGACATCGTCCAACACCACGTCCAGCAGCAATTATTCGTTTTACGCACCGGGCTCGCGCTATTTCGGCCTGAACGTGGGGAGCTCAGACTTTTCCCTGCCAAGCGGTGCCGGCGGTTTTCCTTCCGACAACAGGGACACGTCGTACAACATCTACGGCGGCAGCTATTTCAACAACAACTTCGGACTGGAACTGGGCTATACCGATTTCGGCAAGATCAACCGTGGCGGCGGGCAGACCGATGCAGAAGGCATCAACCTGAGCCTGGTCGGCCGTTTGCCAATGAGCAACTCCTTCAACCTGCTGGGCAAGCTGGGGACGACCTATGGACGCAGCCACGTGTCCGCTGCACCTGCGTCCGGCATTGCAACAGGCAGCGAAAGCAATTGGGGCGTGTCGTACGGCCTGGGTGCCGAATGGGCATTCACCCCTACCTTGTCGGCGGTGCTGCAGTGGGACGAACATGACATGAAGTACCCCGGTGGCGGCAAGGAACGCCTCAGTACCACCAGCATAGGCCTGCGTTACCGCTTCTAGACCGTTGTGGCAGCGTAGCCACCAGCCCAAAGCCCGCATGCCTTTCATGGCATGCGGGCTTTTTCACATTTTCGCTTCATGCATTCACTATCAATTTCATAGCTGCTTGCGCCCGTTCTTCTTTGCTTTCAAGCACTTTCTTCTTATAAAACCGCGGGCAGATGCGGTGCCAGCATCTCCTGCAACAGCCAGATTCCGGCACGGCCCAGGGGGCGCTGGCGTGACCACACGGCGTCCACAGGCACCCTGCGCGGCCAGCCGCGCGCATGAAGTTCGACCAGTTTGCCGGTCGCAAAGCGCGTCACCATCCAGCGTGGAATGGCTGCCCATCCAAAACCCAACACCGCCATTTCCAGCAGCATGAGGTAGCTGGGAGCGGACCAGGCGCTGCGCGACTGGCGCGCCCCATGCGAGCCCCGGGCTCCCTGGGCCCCCTGCTCCATCTCTATATAGGTATCCAGCCGCAGTTCCCTGAAATTGGCCAGAACGTCGGGCGTGATGTCTTTCATGCTGGCCAATGGGTGGGCGGTGGCCACAAACAGCGTGATTTCAGACTGCTCGGCAATCGTGGCCGAACCGATGTCGGGCGGATAGGCGCCTTGGGCGGCTACCACGCCAATGTTTGCCCGCCCTGTTTGCACCAACGACACCAGGTCGCCGTGTTCGGCAATCAGGCATTCAAACTCCAGGTCGGGAAAGCTTTTCTCAAAAGCCGAAAGCATTTCTTCAAACCGGTCAGACTGGTAGGTATCTGACCAGACCACGCTGAGCCTGGGCTCCAGGCCTCCCCCAAGCTGGCTGGCGGTGCGGTCAAGCCGGTCGCTGGCCGCCAGGATTTCCTGCACCTTGCCCAGCATGACCCGTCCGTGTTCCGTCAATGCCGGCTTTCGGCTGCTCCGGTCAAACAGGTTCAAGCCAAGGTCGATTTCCAGATTGGCAATCGCACTGCTCACTGTTGACTGGCTTTTTCCCAGCTTGCGGGCCGCGGCCGAGAACGAACCCAGGGTCGCAGCCTCGGCAAAAGCGGTCAAGGCTTCCGGGGAATGGCGCATGGCGGTCTTCTATCTATTTTTTCGATGATTATTGATTTTAATGTATTCGAAATAACGATGAAAATACCGTCATGACAGTAAGGCATCTCGCCTCAACGGTCGGTAAATCATTTAGAACGCGCGTCATGAGCCTCCAAAAATCCCTGAAAGAACGTTTTTTCCACGCCCTCGGCTTTGAAATTCTGGCCATTGCCATCTGCGCGCCGCTCGGCACCTGGCTCCTCGGTTATTCGCTGGCGCACATGGGCCTGCTGACCCTGATGGTTTCGCTGATGGCGATGAGCTGGAACATGCTGTTCAACGTCCTGTTTGACCGGGCGCAGCGCCGCATGGGCTTTCAGCGCACCCTGGCGGCGCGTGCCGTGCATGCCGTGCTGTTTGAAATCGGCCTGATCATCGCGGTGGTTCCGCTGGCGGCCTGGTGGCTGGACATCGGCCTGTGGGAAGCCTTTGTACTGGACATTGCGATCGTGCTGTTCTTCCTGCCCTATACCTTCTGCTTTAACTGGGCTTACGACCATGTCCGCTCACGGGTGGTGGCGCGCCACGCGCGCAAAGCCCAGATGGCCAGCCGTACGGCCGGCGGGCAGCAGCCGGCGCCCGCGCTGCTTTGTGCAGCGCCCGCCGGCAAGTGTCTTACTTCATCTGCACAGAGCCCGACACGATGACCAATACCGTGCTCTTGCCGGCTTCCACAGGCACTGATGCATCGGCCATTTCGGCCTTGGCCGACATTGCCATCATGCGGGGACGCGGTGGAGAGCCCTGGTCGTTGGCATTCACCGAGACTTCGCGCAGCGAGTAGCCGGCAAAACCAAAACTGCGCGCCACCTCGCTGGCTTTGGCCTTGAAACGCTCAATCGCGAGCGCCTGTGCCTCGCCCTCGACTTTGGCGCGCTGCTCCCGGCTCAATGCAAAACTGACGTTGCCCATGGTCAGGGTCTGGATCTTGCCCGCCGTGCTGGTGATGCGCGGGAAGTCCTTGCCTTCCAGCACCAGTTCGGTGGAGCCCTGCCAGCCATTGATCTTGCCGTCTTTGCCATAGCGCGGATACAGGCTGAAATTCCCGGTGCGCACGTCCATCTGTCCGGGCACTGCCGCCTGCTTGGCCTGGGTCAGCGCGGTCTCAAGCGCCTGCCTGAGCTGGCTTTGCACGACGCCTGCGTCAACACCGTCACGGGTTGTGGTCAATGAAATCGACAACAGGTCCTGCTGCACCTCCACCGAGCCGCTGACCGATAACTGGGCCACGTTCTGCAGGGATTCGTGGAAGTTGGTCTGGGCCATGGCATGGCTACCCAGCACTGCGCCTGCCAACAGGACACACAAAGCGATCGATTTTGGAGCTCGCATCAGAATTACCTTTCGGGGTGGTGAATTTCAGCCGCTTCTGGCTAAAAAAGACAAGCGTGAAATGGAGGGGAAAATCGCGGTGAACATCCGGAACGCTGCAAATCAAGCAGCCTGTTCACCGCAAGTAACCAGGCGCATTCGCCCGGTATTGCTCTTGCAAAGGCCCGCCAGCGCGGTGCCCGGGGAGCGGCCGATTATTTTTACATGTGTTTTTTCAATCGAATGTAGGCGCATTGCCATAGTCAACACGCACACTTGCATGTGGCCGCAACTTTTGTAACAGTGTGTCAAACCGACTGAAAAATGCGACATCCCGCCTTTTCAGCCTTCAAAATGGCTCTGTTACAAATTACCAGATGACTATGACCCAAGCTCAACCCAACGCCCGTGCCGACAAAATCCTGATCCTTGATGACGATGCCCGCATTCGCGATCTACTGCGCCGCTACCTGGCCCAGGAAGGTTTTGAGGTCATCCTCGCCGAAGACAGCAAAGCGCTGAACCGCATCATGCTGCGCGACGCCGTCGACCTGATCGTCCTGGATTTGATGATGCCCGGCGAAGACGGCCTTTCCATCTGCCGCCGCCTGCGCGCCGCCAATGACCGTACGCCCATCATCATGCTGACCGCCAAAGGTGAGGACGTGGACCGCATTGTCGGCCTGGAGGTCGGCGCCGACGATTACCTGGCAAAACCGTTCAATCCCCGTGAATTGCTCGCCCGCATCCACGCCGTGCTGCGCCGCCGGCCGACGGCCGAAGTGCCGGGTGCGCCGTCCAGCGACCAGGAAGTGATTACCTTTGGGCCGTTTTCCTTCGATATGGGCTTGCGCACCCTGCACAAGAACGGCGAAGAGCTGCCGCTGACCACCGGCGAATTCGCCATGCTGAAAACCCTGGTGCGCCACCCGCGGCAGCCGCTGTCCCGCGAAAAACTGGCACAACTGGCACGCGGGCGCGAATTCGAGCCCTTTGACCGCAGCCTGGACGTGCAGGTATCGCGTTTGCGCAAACTGATCGAAGTGGACGCAGCGGTGCCCCGCTACATTCAGACGGTCTGGGGTATTGGCTACGTGTTTGTGCCGGACGGCACGAACTAGCCCCCACGCTTTTCACTGCGCCTTCGGCTTCGTGTAATGCGCTGCCCCCGAGGGGGCCGCCCGCCTGCAGTCCGGCAAAGCCGGCCCTGCGGCTCATGCTGGTAAAAACATGTGCTCCCACTGTGCCCGCTGGAATTTTTCAACCCAGCATGAGCCGCGGAACTGGCTTTGCCAGGCCGCAGGCGGGCGGCCCCCTCGGGGGGCAGGGAGCCACACGAAGTGAGCGACCGTGGGGGCCTGTATGGCGCGCCAGCAACAGGCGGCAACAGCTTGCCTGCCGCTGCCCAGCTGTATCGTGCTAACGTCCATTTTTCGCCCGCGCTTTGCGGTATGCACTGATCTCCTATGGACGCTACCAACCCAGTTCCCCTCGAAACCGCCCCGGCCCCGCTGGAAATGCGCCCGCGCAGGGGTTTCAGCCTGTTCTGGCGGACCTTCTTTTTCCTGGCGCTACTGCTGTTCGGCTCCATCGTTGCCTGGCTGCAGACCTTCCGGGCACTCGAATCCGAGCCGCGGGCCATCCAGAGTGCGCAGCAACTGGCCTCGCTGGTCAACCTCAGCCGCGCCGCGCTCCGCTATTCCGACTCCATCGCCCGCGTATCGCTGATCAAGACCCTGGCGGACGAGGAGCGCGTACGCATCACGCCGCGCGAGCCCAAGGACAAGTACGAGCTTTTTGAAAGCGATGAACTCGGTGAACGCACGGCCGAAGAGCTGAAGACACGGCTGGGTGCCGGCACTGTGGTGGCCAGCAGCGTCAACGGCCAGAAGGGCCTGTGGGTGGGCTTTACTATCGACGGCGATGCGTACTGGCTGCTCACTGACCCCTCCAAGATCGGGCCCTCACGCAACAGCACCTGGATCATCTGGCTCATCACGGCTGCAGCGCTGTCGCTGGCCGGGGCAGCCTTTATCGCACGCCTGATCAACCGGCCGCTCAAGCAGCTGTCGTTCGCGGCCAGCCGAATGCGGGACGGCGACTTCGATGCCAGCCTGCTCGATGAAAAAGTGGCGACCAGCGAAATCCGTGAGGTCAACATCGGCTTTAACCGCATGGCCGAGCAGCTGTCCAAAATCGAGCAGGACCGGGTCATCATGCTGGCGGGGATTTCCCATGACCTGCGCACCCCGCTGGCCCGGCTGCGCCTGGAAACCGAGATGAGCGTCACCGACATGGATGCGCGCGAGCACATGGCCGCAGACATCACCCAGCTGGACGCCATCATCGACAAATTCCTCGACTATGCCCGGCCCGAGCCACCGCGGCTGGAACGGGTTTCACTCAATGCGGTAGTCGATGCCGCCGTGTACGCCATCGCCGACTATGAAGACATGCGGGTCACCGTCACCATCCCGGACGATATGGCCGTGCTGGCCGACGAGGTCGAGCTGTCGCGCGTGATTTCAAACCTGCTTGAAAATGCCAGGCGCTACGGCAAGACGCCCGAAACCGGCATTGCCTTGGTTGATATTGCGGCCAAAGGCCGTGACCAGTGGGTGCTGATCAAGGTACGGGATCACGGCATGGGCGTGGCGCCCGAAACCTTGTCCAAGCTCACCCGCCCGTTTTTCCGGGGAGACGCCGCACGCACCGCCGCCACCGGCGCGGGCCTGGGTCTCGCGATTGTCGAAAAGACGATTCACCGCATGGGCGGCGTGTTTG
This sequence comes from Polaromonas sp. P3_A5, assembly GCF_056403055.1. Taxonomy (NCBI): domain Bacteria; kingdom Pseudomonadati; phylum Pseudomonadota; class Betaproteobacteria; order Burkholderiales; family Comamonadaceae; genus Polaromonas; species Polaromonas sp. P3_A5. Next base: position 1,780,025 of record NZ_JBFUGF010000001.1, on the reverse strand, counting down.
GCCTGGCCAACACAGGCTCCGGCGGGCTCGCCGCGCATATCAAGCTGCGCAGGAGCTGATTCCCCCTGCGGACGGTTGCCCGGCTCCGCAGCCGGCCTCAAAGGGAAATCACCTCTCCGACCAGGCAGGCCGTGCGCGAGAAGCTATCAAAACGATAGCACTAGAAAAGCAGAACAACAGCCCGGGCTTCCATGCTCAGGCCCTGTCCTACCGGGCCGAGCTTTTCGGCGGTCTTGGCCTTGACGTTCACCTGTCCCACTTCCAGCGCCAGCACTTCTGCGATGCGTGTCCGCATTGCCGCAATGTAAGGCGCAAGTTTGGGCGCCTGCGCAATGACCGTGCTGTCGATGTTGCCGATCTTGTGGCCGCGCTCTGCCAGCAAGCGCCCGACCTCTGCCAGCAAGAGGGTCGAATCAGCGCCCTTGAAGCGCGCGTCGGTGTCCGGAAAATGCGAGCCGATGTCGCCCAGCCCGGCAGCGCCCAGCAACGCATCGGTGATTGCGTGCAACAGCACATCGGCGTCCGAATGGCCAAGCAAGCCGACGGTATGGGGAATGTCCACACCACCGATGATGAGCTTGCGCCCAGGCACCAACGCGTGGGTGTCCCAGCCTTCACCGATTCGAAAGTTCAAGGTGGTCATCGTCGGGCCTTGCGTGAATGGAATTGCGTGATTGAGTAGCAGCCATGAGCTATTTTCTGCGCCGCTCGAGAATAGCTTCCGCTAGCGCGAAATCCTCCGGATAGGTCACTTTGAAGTTCTGCGCACTCCCACTGACCAGCCGGGGAGAAAGCCCTGCCGCCTCCATGGCACTGGATTCATCCGTGACAGCGTCTCCGGCGCGCTCCAGCGCATCGATCAGCGCGCCGATACGAAACATTTGCGGCGTTTGCGCCAGCCATTTGTCGCTACGGTCCACAGTGGCGGCCACGCGGCCGTCCCGTTCGGTTTTAAGCGTGTCCGGCAGCTTTTGAGCCAGCAGGCCGCCCACGGAATCATTGCGGCATTCATGGATCAGGGCCTTGATCTGCCCGGCTGTGACCAGGCAGCGCGCCGCATCGTGCACCAGCACCCAGTCGGTCAGGGCCGCGCCGCCGGGTTTCCGCGCCACCATCGCTTTGAGGCCGTTCAGCACCGTGGCCGCACGGGTCAGTCCGCCACCAACCGACAGGGTTTCGTTCGCGTTGCCGAAATCGGGAAACACCTTCAAAAAATCGTCATCCGACGGGGAAATGACCACCCACAAACCGGTGAAAGTGCCTGGAAGCGCCCGAAAAGCCTCTACGGTATGGCGGACCATAGGGATGCCGTCAATCATCTGGTATTGCTTGGCTTGAGGGGTTCCGGCCCGGCTACCTTGCCCCGCACAGGGAATCAGCACAAAAAAACGGGGTTCGGAACGGTTATTGGCAGGGCTTGTCGTCATAACTTCATCATAGATTCTAAAATCGATGCTTGAACGCATGCAGGCACCCCACTCCGGATGGTTTGGGGTGTCTGGCTTTTGTCGTTTGGATTTTGGCCTTTCCTGCCTTCCTCTTTCCTGATTGTTTGAAACGACACACTCGCCAGCGCACCGATCAATGCACCTACCCTCACTCGTCACCGGCAAACGCTACACCCTGCCCCAGCCCGCCGGTTCTGCCGATGCCCTGCTGCTGGCACGTCTGGGCACCCGCGAAAAAGCCGCCGGCAAGCTCACCGCCATCATCACGTCGGACGCCACCACGGCCCAGCGCCTGATGGACGAGATCACGTTTTTTGCACCTGACCTGCGCTGCGCGCTGTTCCCGGACTGGGAAACCCTGCCCTACGACACCTTCTCGCCGCACCAGGATTTGATCAGCGAGCGCCTGGCCACGCTGTGGCGAATCCAGCAGCGCGACAAGGAAACTGGCGCCGACGTCGTCATCGTGCCCGCTACTACGGCGCTATATCGCCTGGCGCCGCCCAGCTTTCTGGCGGGCTACACCTTCCAGTTCAAGGTCAAACAAAAGCTCGATGAAACGCGGCTCAAGGCCCAGCTCACGCTGGCGGGCTACAGCCACGTGACGCAAGTAGTCAGCCCCGGCGAATACGCGGTGCGCGGCGGTTTGATTGACCTCTTCCCCATGGGCAGCCCTGTGCCTTACCGCGTCGATCTGTTTGACGACGAGATCGACAGCATCCGCACCTTTGACCCTGACAGCCAGCGCAGCCTCTATCCCGTGCCCGAGGTGCGCCTCTTGCCTGGACGCGAATTCCCGATGGACGACGAGGCGCGTGCCCGGTTCCGCAGCCGCTGGCGCGAACTACTCGACGGGGACCCAACCAAGAGCCGCATCTACAAAGACATGGGCAACGGCGTAGCCACCGCCGGCATCGAGTACTACCTGCCGCTCTTCTTTGAAGAAACCGCCACCGTGTTTGACTACCTGGGCGGCAATGCCACCGTGGTGCTGCACGGTGACCTGGAGCCGGCCTTCCAGCGTTTCTGGCAAGACACCAAGGACCGATACCGGCTGGTGCGTGATGCACCCGACCGCCCGGCGCTGCCGCCCGAGTCGCTCTTCCTGGGCACCGAGCAGTTCTACGCGCGCGCCAACGACTACGCGCAACTGGCCATACGCGCCACGGTCGAAGACGTGGCCGACAACGCGCAGTTTCAAAAGCTGGGCGAAATGGCCGTGGTGCGTGGCGCCGAAGATCCGCTGGCCAAATTCAAGGGCCACGTACGCAACACGGCCCACCGGGTGCTGGTGCTGGCCGAAAGCGAGGGCCGGCGCGAAAGCCTGCTGGACTTCCTGCGCGCGAGCAGCGTCAGCCCGCCGGCGTTTGATTCCCTCGAAGACTTCCAGGCCAGCGACGAAAAGCTCGGCATCGCCACCGCGGCGCTGAACACCGGTTTCAGCTGGCTGGAAGAAGGCATCGACTTCATCACCGAGACCGAGCTGTTTGCCGCGGGCGCCACCGTGCGCCGCCGCAACAAAAAGCAGGAACAGGTCAGCGACGTTGAAGCACTGATCAAGGACCTGTCGGAGCTCAACGTGGGCGATCCGGTGGTGCACAGCGCCCACGGCATTGGCCGCTACCGCGGCCTCATCAACATGGACCTGGGCCAGGGCACCAATGCCGACGGCACGCCGCTGCTGCAGGAGTTTTTGCACCTCGAGTATGCCGACAGCGCCACACTGTATGTGCCCGTCAGCCAGCTGCACCTGATCAGCCGCTACACCGGCGTCAGCGCCGAAGAAGCCCCGCTGCACAGGCTGGGCAGCGGCCAGTGGGAAAAAGCCAAGCGCAAGGCCGCTGAGCAGATCCGCGACTCGGCCGCCGAGCTGCTCAACATCTACGCCCGCCGCGCCGCGCGCGAAGGCCATGCTTTCCGCTATTCGCCCGGCGACTACGAAACTTTCGCCAACGACTTCGGCTTTGAAGAGACCGCCGACCAGCGCGCCGCCATCCACGCCGTGATCCAGGACATGATCAGCCCGCGGCCCATGGACAGGCTGGTCTGCGGCGACGTGGGTTTCGGCAAGACCGAGGTCGCGCTGCGTGCCGCCTTCATCGCCGTGACCGGCGGGCGGCAGGTGGCCCTGCTGGCGCCCACCACCTTGCTGGCCGAGCAGCACTACCAGACGCTGGTGGACCGCTTTGCCAAATGGCCGGTCAAGATCGCCGAGATGAGCCGCTTCCGCTCGGGCAAAGAGATTACCGCCGCCATCAAGGGCCTGGCCGACGGCACGGTCGACATCGTTGTCGGCACGCACAAGCTGCTGAGCCAGGACGTGAAGTTCGAGCGCCTGGGCCTGCTGATCATCGATGAAGAGCACCGCTTTGGCGTGCGCCACAAAGAAGCCATGAAGGCCATGCGCGCCGAGGTTGACGTGCTGACGCTGACGGCCACGCCGATCCCGCGCACGCTGGGCATGGCGCTTGAAGGCCTGCGCGATCTGAGCGTGATCGCCACCGCGCCGCAGCGCCGCCTGGCCATCAAGACCTTTGTGCGCAGCGAAAACAACGGCGTGATCCGCGAAGCCGTGCTGCGCGAGTTGAAACGCGGCGGTCAGGTCTACTTTCTGCACAACGAGGTCGAGACCATCCAGAACCGGCGCGAAAAGCTCGAAGAGATATTGCCCGAAGCGCGCATTGCTGTGGCGCACGGCCAGATGCCCGAGCGCGAGCTGGAGCGCGTGATGAAAGACTTCATCGCCCAGCGCTACAACCTGCTGCTGTGCTCGACCATCATCGAAACCGGCATCGACGTGCCGACCGCCAACACCATCGTGATGAGCCGCGCCGACAAGTTCGGCCTGGCACAGCTGCACCAGCTGCGCGGTCGCGTGGGCCGAAGCCACCACCAGGCCTATGCCTATTTGATGGTTCCCGACATCGAGGGCCTGACCAAGCAGGCAGGCCAGCGGCTCGAAGCCATCCAGCAGATGGAGGAACTCGGATCGGGCTTTTACCTGGCAATGCACGACCTGGAAATCCGCGGCACCGGCGAAGTGCTGGGCGAAAACCAGAGCGGCAACATGCTCGAGGTGGGCTTTCAGCTCTACAACGAGATGCTGAGCGAAGCCGTGGCCTCACTCAAGGCCGGGCGCGAGCCCGACCTGCTGTCGCCGCTCAGCGTGACGACCGAAATCAACCTGCACGCCCCGGCCCTGCTGCCCAACGACTATTGCGGCGACGTGCACCTGCGCCTGTCTTTCTACAAAAAACTGGCCACGGCGAAGAACACCGACCAGATCGACGCGCTGCTGGAGGAAATCGTCGACCGCTTCGGCAAGCTGCCGCCGCAGGCACAGACACTCATCGACGTGCACCGCCTGCGCGTGATCGCCCGGCCTTATGGCGTGGTCAAGGTCGATGCCGCGCCCGGCGGCATCAACATCACCTTCAAGAAAGACCCGCCCATCGATTCGATGGCCATCATGCACCTCATCCAGAAGAACCGGCACATCAAGTTGGCCGGCAACGACAAGCTGCGTATCGAGCGCGAGCTCCCCGAACCCAAAGACCGCGCGCAAATGGTGCGCGACATCCTGCGCTCTCTCGGTCAACCCAAAACCCCCTCCACCACAGAAGCAACGCCCGCATGACCCCCGCTGAAATCTCCCCCGGCCTCGTCGTCAACGTCTCTACGCCAGACCTCAAGCTCAGCAATTTCAGGCTGATCGCCTTTGACATGGATTCCACGCTCATCAATATCGAGTGTGTGGACGAAATCGCCGACGCTGCGGGCCGCAAGGCCGAGGTGGCAGCCATCACCGAAGCCGCCATGCGCGGCGAGATCACCGACTACAAGGAGAGCCTGCGCCAGCGCGTGGCCCTGCTCAAGGGCGTGAGCGTGGCCAGCATGGACGAGGTCTACCGCGAGCGACTGAAACTCAACCCCGGCGCGGCCGAACTGGTGCAGACCTGCAAGAAAGCCGGCATGAAAGTGCTGCTGGTCAGCGGCGGCTTCACCTTTTTTACCGACCGCGTGCGTGACGAACTCGGCATCGACTACACGCGCTCCAACGTGCTGGAGGTGAAAGACGGCTTTCTCACTGGGAAGATGGTCGACCAGCCCTGGGGCGACATCTGCGACGGCGAAGAGAAGCGCAAGATGCTGCTCGAGACCTGCGGCAATCTGGGCATCAACCCGCTTGAGGCGATCGCCATGGGCGACGGCGCCAACGACCTGCCCATGATGGGCGTGGCCGGCCTCTCGGTGGCCTATCACGCCAAGCCGCGCGTACGCGAGCAGGCCATGGTGGCCATCAATGAAGGCGGCCTGGACCGGATGCTGGAGCTCTTCAGCTGAAGCCCTGGTGTTGCCGGCATCACAGCCGGCGCATCAATCACTCCGAAATAAGTCAACGATCCCACAGCCATAACACCTTATAAGCAGACACCTGAACCAAAGACAAACGACATCCATGGTTTTTTTCAAACGATTCGAAAGCCAGCTTCCCGCCTACCCTGACGCCGACCCTTCCTTGCCGCCCAAGGGTTTCATGGCTTTTCTGTGGGCCTGCACCGAAGGCGCGCGCGGCTACATCCTGCAGCTGGCGCTGCTCTCGGCGGTGATGGCGGTTTTTGAGGCTTTGCTGTTCGCCATGCTGGGCCGCATCGTCGACTGGCTGGGCGCGACGGCGCCCGCCAACCTGTGGGTCGAGCACGGCAACACACTGGGCTGGCTCGCCTTCATCGTGGTGGCCAGCATCGCCGCCGTCGCGCTGCAGACCACCGTGAAGCACCAGACGCTGGCCATCAACTTCCCGATGCGGCTGCGTTGGAACTTTCACCGCCTGATGCTGGGGCAAAGCATGTCCTTCTACCAGGACGAATTCGCCGGCCGGCTGACCACCAAGGTCATGCAGACTGCACTGGCGGTGCGCGACACGCTCTTCGTGCTGGCCGACGTGCTGGTGGCCATGGGCGTCTATATCGCCACCATGACGGTGCTGGCCGCCGCGTTCGACACGAAACTGGTGGCGCCCTTCCTGGTCTGGCTGGCGCTCTATATCGCCAGCCTCTATTACTTCGTGCCGCGGCTGGGCCGCATTGGCAAGCAGCAGGCCGACGCCCGGTCGCTGATGACCGGCCGCATCACCGACGCCTACACCAACATCACCACCGTCAAGCTGTTCTCGCACACCCGGCGCGAGGCCGGCTTCGCGCGCGACGCCATGAGCGAGTTCATGAAGACCGGCTACACCCAGATGCGCCTTGTCAGCGCGTTCGAGATCGTCAACCACACGCTCAGCATGGGCCTGATCCTCGGCATGGCCGGCACGTCCTTATGGCTCTGGCACCTGGGCCAGGTCGGCGCGGGTGCGGTGGCCGCGGCCACTGCCATGGCACTGCGCCTGCAAGGCATGTCGCACTGGATCATGTGGGAGACCACCAGCCTCTTTGAAAGCGTGGGCACCGTGCAGGACGGTATCAACACGCTTTCGCGGCCGCACACCATCGTCGATGCGCCCGATGCGGCCGCGCTGGACGTGCCGCGCGGCGAGGTGCGCTTTGAAGCCGTGAACTTCAGCTACGGCAAGAACAAACCCGTGATCGACCAGCTGACACTGACCGTCAGGCCCGGTGAAAAAATCGGCCTGATCGGACGCTCGGGCGCCGGCAAATCGACGCTGGTCAACCTGCTGCTGCGGTTCTATGACCTCGACGGCGGGCGCATCCTGATCGACGGCCAGGACATCGCCACCGTGACGCAGGACAGCCTGCGCAGCCACATCGGCATGGTGACGCAAGACACCTCGCTACTGCACCGCTCGGTGCGCGACAACATCACCTACAGCCGCCCCGGCGCCACGGACGACGACATGCGCCTGGCCGCGCGGCGTGCCGAGGCCGACACCTTCATCGCCGACCTGACCGACCCGCACGGCCGCCACGGCTACGACGCCCACGTGGGTGAACGCGGCGTGAAGCTTTCAGGCGGGCAGCGCCAGCGCATCGCGATTGCGCGCGTGATGCTCAAGGACGCGCCCATCCTGCTGCTGGACGAAGCCACCAGCGCGCTCGACTCCGAAGTGGAAGTCGCCATTCAGAGCAGCCTCAACACTTTGATGCAGGGCAAGACGGTAATCGCCATCGCCCACCGCCTCTCAACCATCGCCGCCATGGACAGGCTGATCGTGCTGGACCAAGGGCGCATCGTCGAAGAAGGCGACCACCGCAGCCTGCTGGCCAACGGCGGCCTGTATGCACGGCTCTGGGCGCACCAAAGCGGTGGCTTCCTCAGCGACAACCTGGAAGAAGAAGAGCTGGCGGCTTGACGCTGCTGGCCGCGCCGGGTGCCGCGCCTCAGGTACTCATCTGGGGCGGGCACTCGTTTGCTATTGTTTTAATAGCTTCTCGCGCATGCACTGAAAGGGCTAGAGCCCGATTTTTCTTACGAAAAAGCCTCAAAATACCTGAACCCGGGGCCTGCTGCACTCATGCCGGATTCAGGCTTTCTCGATCACCGGGCGCCCCGCCTGCACCGCAAACTGCGCCAGTGTTCGCACACCGCTGTCGGCGCGCGTCACGTCGCTCACCACACGCAAGGTGGTAGTGAGCTTGCGCGGGGTCAGTTCCACCACGCCGTAGCCCTTCCGTTCTGAGTCCGCAAACACGAAATGCGGATTTTCGGCGAGGTAGTCCGGAATTTTCGCGTTACCGGCTGAACGGGACGTGATACTGGTGCCGCAGAATTCGGTGCCCACGGACGGGCTGGAAGTATCCGCGTAGTCGGCCTTGATGTGGCCAACCCAGTTTTCATGCACATCGCCGCCCAGGATGACCGGGTTCGCAACGGCGTGCTTGCGCAGGGAGTCCGTGAACCGCATACGCGCCGCGGCATAACCGTCCCAGCCGTCGTTCCAGAAGACCTGCTCAGGCCCACGGCGAAAGTCCCGCTGGCCAAAAAGCGATTGCTGGCCGACCAGATTCCAGCCGCTCTCCTTGCTGGCGGCCCGGCTCCATTCAGCATCCAGCCAGCTTTCTTGCTGCGCCCCCAGCATGCTGCGGGCCGGATCTTTCCACGCAGCGCAAGTGGCGGGGTTCAGTGTGCCGGAGCCAGCTTTGCCGTCACGCGTGCAGGCCTGCGCATCTTTGTATTGGCGGGCGTCCAGCATGTAGAGCGAGGCCAGGCGGCCGTAGGGAACGCGCTGGTAAATGCGCATTTCTGCGCCGCTTGCCAGGCCGCCCACGGCCCGCGTCAGCGCCGAAGCGCGCACGGGCATGTGTTCATAAAACGCCTGGTAAGCGGCAGCGCGGCGGGCGGCAAAGTCCGGCGCCGGCGGCCCGCTGTTGCCGGGTGTGGCGCCCGCGTAGTCGTTTTGCACCTCGTGGTCATCCCACGTCACCAGCCAGGGGCAGGCTGCATGCATCGCTTGCAGGTCGGCGTCAACCTTGTGCATGGCATAGCGCTGGCGGTAGTCGTCCAGCGTGAGCACCCAACCGCCCGTGGGCACACGCACCGGCTGGCCGGCGTTGGGGTACTCGTAGATGTAGTCGCCCAGGAAGAGCACGAGATCAAGCTCTTCTGCAAGCATATGGCGGTAGGCGCTGTAGTAGCCGTGTTCCCAGCGTTGGCAAGAGGCATAGGCCAGCCGCAGCCGCCCCACAGCGGCATCGGGTGCCGGAAAGGTGCGGGTGCGGCCGGTGGCGCTTAACGCATCGCCCACCGCAAAGCGGTAGAAATACCAGCGGTCGGCTTCCAGGCCCTGCACTTCCACATGCACCGAGTGGGCCAGACCGGGTACGGCATGGGTCTGGCCGGCTTGCACGATGCGCGAAAAATGATCGTCGTGCGCAATCTCCCATCGCACGGCCACCGGCGCCGGCTGCAAGCGCATGGCCGCATCATTGTCCAGAAGCAGCCGCGTCCAGAGCACCACCGAGTCATGGGTGGGGGAGCCGCTGGCCACGCCCAGCGTGAAAGGATTGCCGGTCAGCCGTTGCTGGGCCGATGCCCTGGTTGGCAGGTAAAAACCAGCACCCGCCGCCGCCAGCGACTGAAGCAACCGGCGCCTGTGGATTACGGGAGTCATGTGGATCGCTCAGTGCCTGGCCGGCAGGCGCACAATGAAGGTGGTTCCCGAGCCGGCGCTGCTGTGCACATCGATGGTGCCGCCGTGGATGTCGACCGCGTTGCGCACAATCGCCAGGCCCAGGCCGGTGCCCTGGATGGTGCCCACGTTACTGGCGCGGTGAAAAGATTCGAACAGGTGCGGCAACTCGTCCTCCGGAATACCGATGCCCTCGTCCGCCACCTCCATGACGGTCATGTCCTGATCGATGCTCACGGTGAACCGCACAAGACCGCCCAGCGGCGAGTACTTGACCGCATTGGAGAGCAGGTTGCTGAAGATGTGGCGCAGGAGCTTCTCGTCGTACAGGCCTTCTCCCGCCCCGGCGGAATAATCCAGCTGCAACTCGCACAGGCTGTCCGGTTGCTGGGTGCGCGCCTCTTCCACCAATTGCTGGCACAGCCTGTGCAGGTCCAGCGGATGCGGTTCAAACTCCAGCATCTGGGCATCGGCCTTGCCCAGCAGCAGCACGCGGTCCAACATGCCCGTCATGCGTTTCACGCCGGCGGCAATGCTGTCCAGAATCTCCAGTTTTTCCGACTCAGGCAAGCGGCTGCCGTAATGCCTGAGCAATTCCTCGGCGGAAAGAATGCCAGACAGCGGTGTACGGAACTCATGGCTGGTCATGGCCACGAAGCGCGTGCGCAGTTCATTGAGCGCCTTTTGCTGCTCAAGGGCCTCGCGTGTGTCTTCTTCCGATTTCTTGCGTTCTGTGATGTCAAGGAACGCCCAGATCACGCCTGAATCAGGGTCATGGGGCTGAACACAGCTGCCGGCCATCTGCACCCAGAAGAGCTGTCCGTCCCGCCTTCTGAGCCGGCGTTCATTGATATAACTGCCGGTGGCAATCAGCGTCTCACGCGCCTCCTTGCCGAACTGCTCCCAGGTGGCAAGGTCGGGATGAATATAGCTGGAAGACTGCCCCATCAGTTCTTCGCGCGGGCCGCCGATCATCTGGGCGAATTTCTCGTTGACCCACTCATGGCGCCGGTTCACCGACAGCACAATGCCCACCAGCGCGCTATTAAGAATGGCTTCGCGCTCGGAAGATGTGCGCAGCAGCTTGGCCTCCAGTTCCTTGCGCTGCGTGATGTTGATGATCACCCAGACCGTGCCCTGCGAAAGGTCGCGTCCGGCTACGGACTTGCCCGACAGCGACACCCAGATCAGCGTACCGTCAAACTGCCGGACCTGGATCTCACCTTCGTAGTTTTCACCGCGGCTCACGCAGGCGGCCACTTCACCGCCCACCGTCAGGTACTGCTCACGCGACAGGTAAAACGGCTCCATCGAGGTCAATGGATTGCTGCCTGCACCGAATACCTTGAGCATGGCCTGGTTGGCCCAGCGAAAGCGGCCATCCGGTGTCAGGAAGGCAATGCCCACAATGGAGTTTTCCAGGATCATTTCGCGCTCTTTCAGCAGGGTGCGAAAGTTTTCCTGGGAAACGCTCAAGGCCTCCACCATGGATTGCTCAGCCATGATGCGGGCCTGGGCCTGCTCTTTTTCCTGCCGGGTGACGTTGATGCGGTCCGCCAGCGCAAACGACAGCACCACCATTTCCAGCGCCGACCCGATCAACAGCGAATTGGCCGTGAGTACATTCGACGGCAGGACACCCGTGTTGTGCAACGCCAGCGTCACCACACCCACCAGCAGCAGGGCCCATGCCGCCAGGAAATACCGGGCCCCGGGATGCCCCATGCGCACGCTCAGCAAACCCACCGCGACCAGCGTGGTGACACTGAGAACCGCCAGCACGGTCACCATCCATGAAGACACCACATAAGGCATCGTAAAAGCGGCCAGCAGGGTCAGCAGCCAGCCGCCCACCAGCGCCTTTATAAAGCGGTCCATGCGGGGCATCTTGAGTGCACTGGAAAGAAAGCTGCGTGCAAACAAAATGCCGAAAGAGGCGGTCGCCGCCATGCCCGCAGGGGGCGAAATGCTGTTCCACCAGGTAAGGCCCGGCCAGATGAATTGCGCGCCAAAACCCGTCAACGCGGCCTGCGCGATGGCCATGCAGCCGACAAATGCCACATAGATCAGGTAGGCCCGGTCACGCACCGAGAAAAACAGCAGCAGGTTGTAGAAAAAGAGCCCGACCAGCAACCCAAAGTAGAGGCTGATCGTGGCGTACTCAGCCTGGTCGTGCCGCCACAGCGCCGCGGGCTGCCAGAGACGAACGGGCGCAGACACCGTGCCGTCCGACGTCACCCGAAGGTAGAGCGTATTGACGGCACCGGGCTTGAGACGCACCGGCATCACGTGGTTGCGGTGCACCACGGCCCGATCTGCAAAAGGCAACAGGTCACCGCCCACCTGCCACACAAAGCCGCCCTTGCCGTCCGGTGAATACAGCTCCAGCCGGTCCAGCGGCGGATAGGCCAGCTCCAGCATCCAGTCTGCGGGTGTGCTGCGTTCGGTCCGCAGGTTCACACGCAGCCAGATGGCCGAGCTGGTCAAACCAAAATTGGTGGCCGAGCCGGTTTGCGGCACCGGCTGAAAGCGCGCCTGGGCATCCGGTTTCAAAAGGTCGGCCAGTGTCAGCTCGCCGCCGGCGTCTTCAAGGTAGGTAAACGACTGCGACAGTACATATCTGTCGTCGCCGCCGATGGTGATCTCACCCGCTTCGGTGCGCTCCTGCACGGGCTCCTGCGGCTGCGCCCAAACCAATGGCCCGGCACCCACCAGCAGCAAGGCAAGCACAAACCGAAACAGGTACCGCAAGCAAGATGTCATGGATTGGCGGCAAGAAGCGGGGACTTGCGCCTTTGGACCTGCCCCGGCGAGACGGCAGAAGCCGGAACGGCACCTGCAGCGTGCCGCTGGCCGTTGCAGACTTCATGGCTGATCGCCAGGTTTTCTGCATGGCTGTTGCCCCCTTCGCTCAGGGGCAGGATGTGCTCCAGGGTGGCGGCCTGGGGCGTGACATGTTCGCCGCACACCCAGCACGGCACCACCCCGTGGAGCTGCCGTGCCACAGTTTTGTAGATCTTGTCCCGGGTATGCCCCAGCCTGCTCACGGCAGCGTTTTCCTCTGACCGCCGCTCGCGGGCAGCTGCCTTTGCGCAGCGCTCATTGCCGCGTCCCCTATTCGATCCTGGCCGGCCGCGCATCGGCGGGTTGAGTAAAGGAATCTTCCCACTGCGTGGCGAAACGATTGTTCTTGTCTATGCGAATGCCCCCCGTACCGTCGGGATTGAAGCCGACGTTACTCGTAGCCGCGGCCCGCGAGACTTCTGGCTGGTTGTCCTTGTTGAGTTCCTTGAGCGCGGCGTCCTTGGCGGCCTTGACACGTTCCCGGGTGAAAGATTCCAGGTCGGCGTGGAAACTGCTGTCGCCGCCGCGGGTTTCCTGGTGCTCCTGCACCAGCTCCTCCGGAATTTCCCCCAGGAAGGCGGCACGCATGGCGCTGACCGTGGGCGGACGGCCGGCCTTGATGGAGGTGTAGGCAATGCCGCAATCCGACAGCAGTGTCTCCTTGAGCTGGCGGGTGGCCTTGCTCACATCACGTTTGCCGCGCAAATCCACGCAACCGACAACTTTGCCATCCAGGGTGCAGATGGTGAAAGTCGTGTAGACGCCATTGAGCAGCTCAAGCAGGCGTTCGGTTTTTTCCTTGTCTTTTTCCTTTTCCTTGTCTTTTTCCAGCGGAATGGTAAAGCGCAGCACCGGCAGCTTGACCATCACCGCGTGGTCGTGGAAAGTGCTTCGCAGCCATTTCCATACCTCGTATTCATCGTTGGTAACCACCCCGCGGGCACGCAGCGGCCATTTGTGGGGTATCCGCAGCTTCGCACTCGCGCTTTTGCGCAGCCAGGCGGCATACAGCAAAACACCTGCAAGCGCGCCCACGGCGACGCCCAGCAACGTCATCAGCCAGGAAATCAGGTTCAAGATGCAGTTCTCCTCTATCGATTGGGGATGCCGCCGAAGCCAGGCAGTGCGAACAGCGACCCCAGTGAGTCACAGAACGGACGCCCTGTCAATTCAGGCCAGCGTCCCGGTGCGTTATTAAAACAGGTTTTGCCGGTTTTCCAGGGGTTTCAGGCACAAAAAGAGCCTCCAGCCCAACCCCGCCGTGCGCAAGCAGCTATATTTTTCATAGCATCCGGATGGCGCCGCAAAACACTGCGGCCCTGCGGGTTGACGATGACCTTTGCCACGCAGGCCACGAATCGGTATGCTCGATTTTTTGCAGGAGCCCAACATGCCACGCAAGACCGCCCAGGATTTTGACCAGGAACTGCTGATTCTGTTTGATGCCTATGTCCACGGCACCATTGACAGGCGCGGGTTCCTGGAGCGCGCCCAGAAATTCGCCACCGCCGGCCTGACCGCAACAGCCCTGCTGGCCGCCCTCAGCCCCGATTTTGCCGCGGGGCAGCAAATTGCCCGGGATGACAAACGCATCAAGACCGACATGGTCAGCTATCCGTCGTCCGCCGGCTCAGGCACAGTCAAAGGCTATCTGGCCAGGCCTGCCAATGCCACGGGCAAACTGCCCGGCGTGCTTGTCATTCATGAAAACCGCGGCCTCAACCCGCATATTGAAGACATCACCCGCCGGCTGGCGCTGGACAACTTCATCGCCTTCGCACCCGACGCACTCACCCCCCTGGGCGGCTACCCCGGCGACGAAGACAAGGCGCGCGAGTTGTTCGCCAAACTGGACCAGCGAAAGTGCGTGGAGGATTTCGTGGCGGCCACCACCTGGCTCAAGAGCCGGGACGACTGCACCGGCAAGCTGGGTGTGGTCGGGTTCTGCTATGGCGGCGGCATGTCGCACACACTCACCACGCGCCTGCCGGAGCTCAGCGCAGCCGTTCCCTTCTACGGAAACCTGCCGGCAGCGGAAGATGCCGCCAAGGTCAAGACACCGCTGCTGATCCATTTCGCTGCGGTGGATGAGCGCATCAATGCCGCATGGCCTGCCTACGAGGCGGCACTCAAGGCGGCAGGTGCGAATTACACCGCCTACCAGTACCCGGGCACGCAACACGGCTTCAACAACGACACCACGCCGCGTTATGACGCCGCCGCGGCCAAGCTGGCGTGGGAGCGCACCCTGGCGTTTTTTAACAAACAGCTCAGGGCCTAGAACCGGTCAGGCATCGCGGGCCCGCTGCCCGCCCATCCCTGCATCGTCCCCCGCGAAAACCCTGCCCGGAACGCGCCAGGCACGGCTTTTGCACGCGTTACCATTGGCTACTTTCGCTTTTCGGCCTCTCCGCGAGCCGGCGAGCGTTTCCCTCACTCAGATCCTCTGGACACAACCATGAACATTCTGCAAAAAATTGCCGCGACAGCCGGCTTGCTTACCTGTGCGCTGGGCGCAGCCCAGGCCCAAAACAGGGAGCTGGTCGTCGGCTCCAGCGCCACCTACCGTCCGTTTGCCTATGAAAGCCCGACCAAGGAAATTGTCGGCTATGACGTAGACATGATCAAAGCCATCGCCCAGAAATCCGGCCTGCAGATCAAGATCGTCAACACCCCCTGGACCGGCATCTTCGCGGCCCTCAACAACGGCGATGTGGACCTGGTCATCTCGGGCGTCACCATCAACGACAAGCGCAAGCAGTCCTACGACTTCACCGCCCCCTACTTCGAAGCCCGCCAGTTGATCGCCGTGCACAGCAACAGCACGGCCAAGAGCCTGAAAGACCTTGCCGGCAAAAAAATCGGCGTGGTCACCGGCAGCACCGGCGACGACATGGCTTCGCGCGAATTCGGCAAGACCAACCCCGACATCCGCCGCTTTGAAAGCACCCCGGTCGTGATCTCCGAGCTGGCCAACAACGGCCTGGACGCCGCCATCGGCGACAACGGGGTGATCGCCTTTCGCGCCCAGGAACACAAACAGCTCAAGACCGTCAGCGACGCGAGCTTTCCCAAGGAATACTTCGGCATCGTCGTGAAACAGGGCAACAAGGCGCTGCAGGACAAACTCAACGCAGGCCTGGCCGCCGTCAAGGCCGACGGCAGCTACGCCGCCATCTACAAGAAATGGTTCCAGGCCGACGCTCCCGCGTTGCCCGCCCAGTAAACATCAGGACACCTCCTTATGGAACACGTCCTCTGGTTCGGCTGGTTCCGGGCCGACATCATTGCCGAGTACAGCGTGCTGTTCTGGCGCGGCCTGCAGATGACCATCATGGTGACACTGATCTGCATCGTGCAGGGCACCTTGCTGGGCCTGGCGGTCGGCATGGCGCGCGTGGCCGAATCGCGCCACTCGCCCGCGCGCGCGATCTGCAAATACGCCCTGCGCTGGCCCTCTACCGTCTACGTCAGCTTTTTCCGCGGCACGCCGTTGTTCGTGCAGATCCTGCTGATCCACTTCGCAGTGCTGCCGCTGTTCATCAACCCGACTGACGGCCTGATCATCTCGGGCGAGACAGCGCGCGACATCAAGCAGAACTACGGCGCCTTCCTGTCCGGTATCGTGGCGCTCACGCTCAATGCCGGCGCCTACATTTCCGAGATCTTCCGCGCCGGCATCCAGTCCATCGACAAGGGCCAGGTCGAAGCCTCGCGTTCGCTGGGCATGTCTTTTCCGCGCACCATGTACCACGTCGTGCTGCCGCAGGCTTTTCGCCGCATGCTGCCGCCGCTGGGCAACAACGCGATCTCGCTGCTGAAAGACTCGTCGCTGATCTCGGCGATTGGTCTGGCCGAACTGGCCTACGCCGCGCGCACCGTCGCCGGCGCCTATTCACGCTACTGGGAGCCCTACCTCACCATCTCCCTCATGTACTGGGTGCTGACGCTGGGCCTGGCTTACCTTGTCAAAAAACTGGAGGCTCGTTATGGACGAGGTGATTCGCGTTAAGCGGCTGACCAAGCAGTTTGGCCACACGCCGGTATTGCGCGGCATCGACTGCGCCATCAAGGCCACCGAAGTCGTCTGCGTCATCGGCCCTTCCGGCTCGGGCAAAAGCACTTTTTTGCGCTGCCTGAACGGACTGGAAGACGCCAGCGGTGGCGAGGTGCTGGTGCACGGCGTGTCCGTACATGAACCCAAAACCGACGTCGATGCCCTGCGCTCGGAAATCGGCATGGTGTTCCAGCGCTTCAACCTGTTTCCGCACAAAACCGTGCTGGAAAACATCACGCTGGCGCCCACCAAGGTGCGCAAGCTGACGGCACTTGAGGCACGCAACCGCGCCAGTGAACTGCTGGTCAAGGTCGGGCTGCTCGAAAAGATCGACGCCTACCCCAACCAGCTTTCGGGCGGGCAGCAGCAGCGCGTGGCAATTGCCCGTGCGCTGGCGATGCAGCCGCGCATCATGCTGTTTGACGAACCCACCTCTGCGCTCGACCCCGAAATGGTCGGCGAAGTGCTGGCCGTGATGCAGGCCCTGGCCGAAGAAGGCATGACCATGGTGGTCGTCACCCACGAAATGGGTTTTGCCCGCCAGGTGGCCGACCGCGTGATGTTCATCGACGAAGGCCTGGTGATCGAAGAGGGCTCACCGGCGGAGATCTTTGACAACCCCAAGGAAGAGCGTACCAAGCGCTTTTTGAGCAAGGTGTTGTGAGACAGCGCGCGCCCGCTCCTGCGGGCACGCGTTTCTCCCAGCAAGGTTCAGCCATCCAGAGAGGTCGCCATGCCTGCAACCCTCCGGGCCGTCCAGGCCGACATCACGAAACTGCAGCTTGACGCCATCGTCAACGCTGCCAATTCATCGCTGCTGGGCGGCGGCGGTGTCGACGGTGCCATTCATCGCGCTGCAGGGCCTGAACTGGTCCATGAATGCCGCCTGCTGGGCGGCTGTAAAACCGGCGAGGCCAAAGCCACCAAAGGCTACCGGCTCCCGGCGAAGTTCATCATCCACACGGTGGGTCCGGTCTGGCGCGGCGGCAACAACGGCGAGCCTGAGTTGTTGGCCTCCTGCTACAGGCGCGCCATGGAAATCGCGGCAGCCAAAGGCGTCACGTCGATGGCCTTCCCCAGCATCAGCACCGGCATTTACGGCTACCCGATTGAGTTGGCTGCCCAGGTCGCAGTGGCCAGCGTGCGCCAGGCTCTGCAGCAACCCTCTTCCTTGACGGAAGTGGTGTTCTGCTGCTTTTCGGCGCAAGACCTGGCGGTCTACCAGCATGTGCTGGGCAAGGCCCTTGACTGCGGAGATTGACGCATGCCAGAACTTCCCGGCCTTGTCCCGATTGCATTCACCATTTTTTCGTATGTTGTCTGCGTCAAACTGGCGGCCTGGCTTTATCGCCGTACGCAACTGAGCTGGAAACACGCATTCATTTTCGGTGTTGTCCTGTTCATGGTTCTGTTCGCCGTCGGTGCTGTTGTCAGGTCGCTGGGCGCCGGCTCGGACCCCATACGCCAATCCCTTGTGGACCTGGCCACCGGACTGGCGGCACAACTGGGTCTGGGTGCATGGTGGCTCGGCTCGCGAGCCAGAACAAGGGCGGGTGCACCCCTTGAATTGAAAGGCGGAGCCTTGCTCGCCCTGATGACCTATGGGCTGGTTTTTTTCTTCTCTCTTGCGGCAGCGATTGCGCTGCCCTTCTTTTCCCGCATGGCAGGCAACGCCGTTTAGGTTCAGTACCCCGGCACCTTCAACACCCGCGCCAGGTAATCAAAAAACACGCAGTACAGCGCAATCGGCAGCGGCAGGCCCAGCAGGGTGCCCACCAGGTAGTCACGAAACTTCACGCCTGACATTGCCAGCGCATAGTTCAGCGCCGGTACGGTCTGCAGCAGCGTGCGCAGCACCACGATGCTCGCCACCGGCCTCGCGTCCAGCTGAGCCAGCGTGCGTTGAGCCCACCGACCCTTGATCTGCCGCAAAGCGTCCCCGCCCATCAGGCGAATCAGCCAGAAGGTGAAGGCGCATGAGATCACGGCTGCGAGGTAAGTTGCCAGGCCACCCCACATCTCGCCGAGCGCCAGCACAGCCGCGGCCAGAAAAATCCAGCCGGGGATCTGAATCAGGTTGCCCAGCGCAAACAGCGCGATAAAAATCAGCAAGCCGCTGACTTCGTTGTCCAGGAATTTCTGGTGCAGGAAGACCAGACTGAAGTTGTCGCGCAAACCGGAAAGCTGGAACACCGCCAGCAGCAGGCCCAGAAACGCGACCACGGCGATCAGTCTTTTGTAGCGGTGCATCTTGGCTCTATTGCGGGTTTGGGCAGGGACACCGGCCGATTTTAGGCGCCAGCCAACCCAAGGCCATCCAGCCAGCCCGGGGCCCTTTTTTGCAAATAAATGCCATCAGCGTGTAAGAAGTGCGTGCCCGGCCCGACCAAACAGCAACACGCAGCAAGACTGCGGCGGAAATCCCGGTAATCCACTGGAAAACCGGGCGTTGCGGCCAGCACAAGAGGAGCATTTCATGAACACGTCCCGTCAGATCATCCACCCTGGCTGGTTGCGCGCCATGCACTGGCTCAACGCATTGGCCGTGGTCGTGCTGATGATGAGCGGCTGGCGCATCTACAACGCCACTGCCTTCCTGGGCTTCAGCATTCCCAAAGACCTCACGCTGGGCGGCTGGCTGGGCGGCGCGCTGCAGTGGCACTTTGCGGCCATGTGGCTGCTGTTCTTTAATGGCCTGCTCTACCTGGCGTTCAACATCGTCACGCGCCGGCTCTTTCACAAATTCTTTCCGCTTTCACCCAAGGCGCTGGTCGCCGACTTGCTGGCGGCCCTCAAGGGCAAGCTGGCCCATGCCGACCCCAGCCACTACAACACCGTACAGCGCCTGGCCTATCTCTTTGTCATGGTGGACAGTGTCCTGCTCGTCGTTTCAGGCCTGGTGCTCTGGAAGTCTGTGCAGTTTCCGCTCCTGCGCGAACTGATGGGGGGTTACGAAGGTGCGCGCCTGGTTCACTTTTTCGCCATGGCCGCGCTGGCCGCATTCGTCGCGGTTCACCTGGTGATGGTGGCGCTGGTGCCGCGCACCCTCGTCTACATGGTTCGCGGCCGCTGACCCGCCGAACTGCCCAACCGCCGCAAAGCGCAAGGATTCCCCATGATCATCAAGCCCCCTCCCCGTATGGACATCGACAGCGCCGCTGTGCTGGACGAAGCCGTTGCACGCATTGCCCACACCCGCAAGCTCGGCACGGCGCGCCGCAATTTTTTACGCACCTCGCTCACGCTGGGTGGCCTTTCCATGCTGACCGGCTGCATGCTGGACGACAGCGAAAGCGTCAACACGGCTCTCAGCAAGATTTCGCGTATCAACGACGAAGTGCAGGGCTTGCTGTTTGACCCCAACCGCCTGGCGCCGACCTACCCCGAATCCATGATCACCCGGCCTTTCCCCTTTAACGCCTACTACGGCGAGGACGAAATCCGGGAAATCGAGGAAAGCAGCTACCGGCTGGAAGTCACGGGCATGGTGTCCGACAGGCGCAAATGGGCGTTGCCCGAGTTGCACGCCATGGCACAAGTGGACCAGGTCACCCGCCACATCTGCGTGGAAGGCTGGAGCGCGATCGGCAAATGGGGCGGCGTGCACTTCGGCAGTTTCCTGCGTCATGTGGGCGCCGACCTGAGCGCGAAGTACGTCGGCTTCAAATGCGCCGACGACTACTTCACCAGCATCGATATGCCCACCGCGCTGCACCCGCAAACCCTGCTGGCGCTGACTTACGACGGGCAGCCGCTGCCACCCAAATACGGCTTCCCGATGAAGCTGCGCATGCCCACCAAGCTGGGCTACAAGAACCCCAAACACATCCAGGCGATTTTTGTCACCAACACCTACCCTGGAGGCTACTGGGAAGACCAGGGCTACAACTGGTTCGGAGGTAGCTGAGCGCCGCTCAGAGACCCTGCAACGCGGGCAATCATTTAACGATTGCCTTTTTTCAACAATCCATTCATTCACTACCACTCAAGGACAACACCATGAACAAATTGACTGCAACCCTCCTGTCTGCCTGCATGCTCTTCGCCGGCGGCAGCGCCATGGCGCAAGACGCGATGAAAAAGGACGCCATGGGCAAAGACGCCATGGCCAAAGACGGCATGAAGAAGGATGCGATGAAAAAAGATGCCATGGCCAAGGACCCGATGGCGAAAGATGCCATGGGTAAAGACGCCATGGCGAAGGACGGCATGAAGAAGGACGACAAGATGGCCATGGCCAAAAAAGACAAGATGAAAAAAGACCCCATGGCCAAGGACGCCATGGGCAAGGACGAAATGAAAAAGTAAGGCCGCTGCGCGCTGCGCCGCTTGCGGCCGGCCCGCTATGCCCCGTCTGGGGCTGGCACAACCGGCTTGAGCCATAGCGCCGCGGCGTCAGCGGGCGCCATGCGCCGCAGGTTCACGTCCTGCCAGATGACTGCGGCGACCTCTTCAAGCTGGTCAGGCCCGACGGTGTGCCATCGCTGGTGCAGCCTTTCAGCGCAGCGGGCAATCCATTCGGGTGGGGTGTTTGTGTCCATGGGTAAATCATAGTTGAAGACTGTATGTATGTACAGTACCATTGTTCTTCAAAAGTGATTTCCATAGAACAACCAACCCAGAGACTGACATGCAGCTTCTACATGACCCTCCCACCAGGCCACCCTTCACCCCTGTCACCCTGGCCACGCCAGTCATTCCGTTCACCCGGCCACAACAGGGCCGCACCTCTGCCAACTGGCCGTTTTACGTGCAAGCCCCTAAGCAGCTCTCAAGCGATGTCAGGGCAAACGCTTTGCGCGTCCTGGAAACCTCGGCGCGCTATTTTTTCAGCGCGCCTAGCGCGCGATAGTGCCGCCCCTTTACCGCCCTGCTCCAAATCACCAGGCCGAAAAAACTTTTACACGGCAACCCGCAAGGCAGTGCTCGAAGTCGCTATGTTTTTGATAGCTGCTTGCGCCCGTCCTTATTAGCCAAACACCCGATTTACTTCGGGAATTTGAGAGCCGCCGGCAAGCCTCAGATACCAGGCCCTTCAGAAGGCCATGGACGCCTGCAGCCACAGCGTGGGCCGTTTGGCCGATGAGGCCGGGATGGAAGTCGGCAGGCCGCCGTCGGTGCGCCAGGCCAGCGAAGAACGCAGCTGCACACCCGCCAGGCTGGCATTCAGGCCAAAGCCCGCGCCGGCCAGCTGGCGGCTGTTGGAAGCCGCCGCGCCGAAAGGGTTGCGGTTGATGGTGACCTTGCCCCAGTCATAGAACACGGTAGCCTGCACATTGGCCATCACGTTGTGGCGCAACTCAACCGTGCCGCGGTAGCCTTCGTCGCCGCCAGCCTCACCCTGCGGATAGGCGCGCACGCCGTTGACACCGCCCAAGGAGAACTTCTCGGACGAATCCAGGTTTTTGCTGGCCAGCTGGCCCGTCACCGACACCGCCAGGAAGGTGCTGTCGGTAAAGCGCTGCAGACGGTTGGCGCCATAAGAAACACGGGTGTAGCTGCCGTTGGACTGGGCCGAGGCCGCGTCAATGGCCAAGGCGGTGGGCGAGTTGATACGCAGGTTGCCCATCGCCACCGACAAATCCAGGCCGGTGATGCCCCCGCCGCCCAGGGCGTCTTGCAGGTTGCCTGAAAGGCCGAAGGTGGTGACCAGGACTTTCTTGGGTGTGAAGGTAGAGGTGGCGTCTACATAGTCTTTGAGCTGCTTGTCTTCAACCGACACGGTGCCGTTCAGGTTTTTAAGCTGGCTGCGGATGAAGGGGTAAGCGGCAAACACGCTGGCGGCGGTGGCCGTGCCATGGGCCTGCAAGGTCTCAAACTCCTGGCCCAGCTTGTAGCGCGTATCGAAGTACGCGGCGCCTACCTTGAGGCCGTCGCTGCCCACAGGCAACTGGTAGGCCAGCCGCGTGAAGCTGAGGTTGCGGCCGCTGGTCAGTGCATTGACGGTGAGCTGGTCACCGATCTTCAGCGGGCTGACGAGGTTGAACGTACCGGCCACGCGGTATTCGCCGGTGTAGCGGCTGCCGTAGTTGTCGACCACAACATTGCCGCTATAGGGCTTGGCGGGGTTGACCTCAATCAGCAGCTCGGACGTACCCACGCTGGCGCCGGGCTGCAGCGTGGCGCGCGAGTTGCTGACGCCGGGGGTGTCCTGCAAGAGCAGCAGGCCGCGGTCAATCTGGTCGGACTTGATGACGTCGCCGTCCTTGACCTGGCCCAGGTAGGCCTGCGCGCGTTCGTCACTCAGCAGCGACTGGTTGTTGATCTTGTGGCTGGAAATGCGCCCTTCAATCACGCTGATGGTGACAGCGCCATCGGTGATGTCCTGCGCGGGCAAATAAGCGCGGGCCACGGCAAACCCCTGGCTGCGGTAGTAGGCGGTGATGCGGCGGGCGGCGGCGTTCAGCTGGCTCAGCGACCGCTCGGCGCCGACGAGGCCGGCCACCAGCGGTTGCAGCTGCGCACTGGGAATCTCCTGATTCCCGGTGATGGTGATGGATTTGACGAGCACCCTCGCCTCGCCTTTCTGGCTGGGGTCGGCTGACTCTTCGATGCGCTGCAGCGGAACGCTCTGTGGCGGCGGCAAGGCGGGCGCCTGCTGCAGGTCGCGCAGCACCTGGCCGGCGTCGGGGGCTGGGGCAGTCTGCGCCCAGGCGCCGGTATGCAAGGCCAGCATCAGGGCTGAAGCCAGCGCGGAAAGGGGTAACGAATTCTGTTTCATTGTTTCGCTCTACTTTTCTTAATGCTCATCCAACACAAGCCACTGCTCCTTCATGGCAGCTGACCATCCATACACCCCATCGCCCCCCCAGGGCCATGGCTTCGATGCCCCGGGCGACATCCTGCAATTGTGTGTACCCGACTCTCATGCAGCCATACTGCGGATGCAGTACGTCCAGCGTGACCGCTCCGGCAATGTCGCAGAGACAGCTCATCCTGTATGTCCCCATTTTTAGGGACATGAAACCAATCGTAACTATATCTGCCGGTTTTGCCTGTAGCACAAATGCGCTATGAGGCCCACCCTAATCCGTCGCCCAACGTCGCCCAACGGCGCCCCAATTGATGTAAGCGCTCAGCCCAACCAGGGATTCCCTGCAGGCTCCGAAATGGCCAGGCCGCGCGTCCAGCTTGCCATCGTTGGGGGACGACTTGGCTTTCGCGGAGTCATTGCTACATTTTTAATAGCTGCTTGCGCCCGCCCATAAATGGCTACAGCCCGACTGAGCTAATGAAGAGCCATGAAAATGGTTTATTCACAAGTGGCGTGGCTAACGCTTTTGGGCATCAATAAACCGCAGCTGACGATACTGACCAGCGAGTTCAACAGCCTGGCGTCGCCGCTGTCACCGCTGTTGCCGTTACTGCCGTTGCCATTCCCGCCCGCCTCATCGTCGCGGTTGTCGGGCTCAATGAAGCTGGCGGGGCCGCTGTTGACCGTCTCGCGGCTGGTTTGGTAGACGGTTTGCAGCGCGATCCTGTACTGCACTGTGTCTGGCGTGCCGGGCGTAGTACTGCCTGTACTGGCAGTCACCAAAGGCAAGCCAGTGGCCAGCAAGGTCACCACACCCGTGCAGGCTGCCTGCGCAGAGTCTCACCGCAGGCCCACCAGGGCCTCGCCTACCCCGCCTCCTCCCCAAGCTGCCGCCTATTCGCCTCTGTCCTGGCGGGCTGCCTCTGCGGCGGCATTCAACGCCTTCATGCGCGCGCCATCATCCAGTATGTTGAACGGATCGTCGTCCACCGCGCTCGATATGCTGCCTGTGCCATCTCCATTGGCGCTATCGGCGCCACCCGTGACGCCACCCATGGCATTGCCCGTGCCGGCAATGGTGTTGAGCGCGGTCACATAAGGCCCATCCAGCGCTGAAGTTACGCCGAAAAGGGATGCAGGCAAAGGCGGCGTACCGGTCATCGTCAGCGTGCCGTTGGTATAGACGACGTTGTAACCCAGGGCCGATGCCAGCGTGCCCTGCGTGATGGCATGTGTGGGGCCGGTCGTGGCAGCGCCTGTGGGCGCCGACAGCGCACCGTTCAGCGCGCTGGCCGCGGTGTCGCCCGCCACCAGGCCGCTGTTGACGGCGTAGGTGAGAGCCGGGTCGGCGCCGCCGTAAGCCTTGCTCTGGTTGTCGCCGCTGACGTTGAGCGTCGGCACAACGCTGTAGACAAAGCGGTTGCCGGTGATCGAGGTCATCGACGCATCGCTGGGCGCATTGGCGGCGTAACTGCGGCCAAAGGCATTGCCGGTGGAAGCCATGCCGCCCAGGGTGCTGGCAGCCGGATCGGTCGAATACACGAGGAAACGGCCGCCCGCGCCTGGGTTGAGCGCGCCAGCCCCGGCGTTGTTCACAAAGTTGCGCCCGGCGGCCAGCACCAGCGAATCGTTGGCTGCGCTGCCGGACGTGACGCTGTTGGCCAGCGTGAGGTCGCTGGCTGCGCCGGTGGTGCGCACCAGCACCTTTCCGGTGCCCGTCAGGCCTGCCGTGTTGACGGTGCCCACCGTCAACGCACCGGCCTGCGCGTAGGCCACATCGCCTGTGTTGCCGGCCAGCGTCGTGACCGCATTGCCTGCATTGTTGAGGATGTGCGTGCCCGTGCCCAGCAGCTCCAGGCCGGTGGCCGTGATGCCCGCGGTTTGTGTGCTGGTACCGGCGGTGCTCAGCGTGAGTTCGCTGGCCGTCAGCGCGCCGTTGATGGCGATGTTGCCACCGGTCGTGATCAGCTTGAACTTGTCCTGCGCATTGCCGAAGGCGTTGTCGACCGTGATGCCGGCCGCGGATGACACGCTGACTGTCTGCGCAGACCCGGCGTTAGTGCTGATGGCGAGATTGCTGGTACTCAGCGCATTGGCGGCAGTGAGGCTGATGTCGCCCGCAGCGCCAGGTTCTGTGGTCGCCAGCGTTTGCAGGCCGGTCACATTGGTGCCCAGCGTGATGCTTTCCCGTGCGGTCGCGTTAAGCGTGGTGCTGGTGATGTTGTTGGCCGCGCCATTGGCGTCAAGGATGGCTCCGAGCGAGGAGCTGAGAGTGACCGAGCTGCCGGACACCGTCTTGACCGCCAGGGCGAAGGCAGCGGTGACGTTCACCGCGCCCGTTGCACTGACGTTTTCCAGGGTGCCGCCGTTGGCCAGGTCCAGGTTGACCTGTGAACCGGCGCCGCTCGCCACCGCAACGACCGGGCCGGTCGTGTAAATGGTGATGGGGCGGGCGGTGCTGGCGCCTATGCTGCCGTTGCCCGCCTCCAGGTAGACCGAGCCACCCGAGAGGGGATTGATGTTGGTCTGGACAGTTTGCGTACTGATGCCGCCCGTGGCCACCATGCTGAAGCCGGCGGTGCCCGCAGTCGTACCCGTGGCGTTGCTCAAAAAAGGCATGTAGGAGCCCACCATCAAGATATTGCCCGTGTTGGCGATATCGACGCGGCCGGCGCTGTTGAAGCTGCCCTGGAAGCTGGCGGTGGCGGCGGTGTTGCGAAGGGTGATGTCGCCCGATGTACTGTTGTTAAGTCTGCCGAAATTCTGGATCTGGTTGCCTGCGTTGGCCAGCGTCATGCCCCCGAAACTGGTGGCCTGCAAGGTGTTCGCGACGATGGCCTGGGTTTGCGACAGCGCGCCGCGGCTTAGCAGCGCAACAAGACCGGTGCCGGACTGGGTGATGCCGGCCGTTCCGTCCACCGTCCCCACCGACAATGCAGAGTAGGAGCTAACCTCGAAATTGTTCGTTCCGTAGGCGCGACCGCTGACCTGGCTGATCTGGTTGAGTGAGTTGGCCAGGATGACGGTTTGTGCATCGGCCTTCAGGTTGGCAACCGTGAATGCCGCTGTTTGCGAGATGCCCGAACCTGCAGCGTTGCTGTTTATCAGGCTCAAGCTGGGTGCGCTGGCCAGGTTGATCGCGCCGCCGGTGTTGCCGATGACTATGCCGCCTGTATTGGAAGTGCTGCCGATCGCGATCACCGACGCGGTGATCCGGTTAAGCTCGGCGTTGCTCAGGTTCATGGCGGCGGTTTCTGATGCGCCGCCGAGTGTGATCGGCTGGTTGGCGCTGAAGATGTCCGTGTTGACCAGCACCTTGCCCGCGCCCGCGTTGACGGCGGAGCCGATGTTGATGCGGTCGCCCAGCAGCGTGATCGCACCGCCTCCGCTGGTGATGCTGGTGCCGTCGATGTTCAGGGCGTAGCTGCCGGCCGGCGCAATTGCACCCGTAGGAAAATTCATTCCGCGCAGCGTCATGGCCGCCGTGTTGGAGTTGATGCTGCCGCCGGTCAGGCTCACGGCATGCCCCCCGCCCATAGAGCTTGTCCCACCGAGGTTGCCGATCATGGTGATCTCGCCGGTCGAGTTGATGCTGCCGCCCACCATGGAGATGCCGGTAATATTCGCCGTTCCCCCGTTTGAACTACTGAACAAACCCGTACTGTTAAAACCAAGCCTGCCCGCGATGATGTCTGCGCCTGCATCGATGAGGACGCCGGAGCCGCTGATCCCGGCAGCATTTAACGAGGACGAACCGTCGAGCGTGATGCTGCGCAAGGTGCCGGACTGCACTTTTCCTCTTGCTATAAGGCCCTTGACCTCGGTGGCGGCACTACTGACACCGGCCCGGCCGGTAGCGGTGATATAGCCGCCGGTGCTGGATACCTCCGAGCCGGTGCCGAGTTCCACGCCGGCAGTACCTGCCAGGGAAAACAACCCTGTACGCCCGGTGATGTCGATGTTGCCCGCACCCGTGATCCTGGCCAAAGAATCCAGCCGTACCCCGCGGGCCACCTGAGCAATGACCCCGGTCGTGCCTACGTCACCGGCGATAGTGACGGTGCCGGTACCGCCGGTCACGCTGGAATTGGTGACGACCACGCCGCCCGAAGAGCCGCCCGTGGCGCTGCCGCCGCCGTTCACCAGTCTGCCGGTGATGTTTATCGTTCCGCCCCCGCTGACGCCGACGTTGGTTTGCGTGACGCCTTCATTGACGAGCTCGAGCGCGTGGTGGCTCGTCCTGGCACCCGACGCTTCGACGGTAATGTTTCCGGTGCTTGCCACGCTGGTGCCCGCCAGCTTCACGGCGCTATCGGCGCTGTTGATGTTGGCATTGCCGCTGGTAAGCGTGGAGCGGTCCAGCAGCACGCCATACTGCGACTGGTCTGTCGTGGTGCCGTTGATGGTGAGGGCGCCGGTGCCGGCGTTCACGGTGCTCTGGGACACCAGAACGCCCGAGCTCCCGGCCTGGCCCGCCCCGGACAGCGTGATCGCGCCTCCGCTGGTCTGCAGGACCGTGTTGCTGATATCCAGCGCGCCGGCGGAGTTGATATTGATCGTTCCGGCGCCGCCGGTCACGGAAATTGCGGAGGTCTTGATGGCCTGGCTGGCCGCGGCTGTGGTCACGCTCGCCGAGCCCCCGCCGGAAACCTTGAACGTCAGGCCGGCGCCATGCGTGCTGCCCGTGAGGTCGATGCCGGTACCGGTGGGGCCTGTGGTTCTGATGGTGAGATTGCGGCCACTGAGGAGCTCCACATCGCCATTGCCGAAAGTGCCCGTGACGTTGATCGAATCCGTGGCCTCAATAACCACGTCGGAACCCATCGCTTCAATCGTGTCCTCGTAAATGGTGTCGGCGGCCCCGCCTGTGCCGCCCGCGATGGTCATCGTGGCCGGGTCCAGCAGCCAGGTGCCGGTCTTGCCTCGCGGCGCCAGCGTGTTCACCCTGAAGCCCGGCAGGATTTTGAAGTGCGCGGCGCTTGTCTCGATAAAGCCGCCGTCACCGCCATCCGGGGCGCTGGCATCCAGCGTACCGCCCATGTTGACCATGCCGTGCTCCATGTCGCCGATCAGCATGATGCGGCCGGCCTTGTTGGCAATCGTCTTCGCTTCAATGACGCCGGTGTTGTTGACGGTTCCCATGGTGAGGCTGTCCAGCGCTTTGGCGCCGAGCAGCACCTGGCCGCCGTCGGCCTTGATGAGCTGTTTGTTCTCGGCCAGTGCGTTGATCGCGCCCTGATCGATGCTGTAACCGAGCAGGCTCCCGTTGTCCAGATTCAGGGTGATCTTGTTGCCGGCTGCCAGAAGCGCCGTGCCAAGGCTCGCGGTCATGACGCCTTCGTTGCGCACCTCGGGCGCCAGCAGTGCCAGATAGCCGCCCTGCCCTGCGTTCAGCGTGCCCTGATTCACCACCGAGCCACCGGAACCCGTGAACACGTTGTTGCCGGCCATGAAGTCGGCATTGCTCATGGAAAGGGTAGAAGCCACCAGGCCGCCAACGTTGACCTGAGAACCCGCACCAAACAACACACCGTTGGGATTGAGAATGAAGACCTGGCCGTTGGCCGTGAGGCTACCCAGCAGCTCGCTCGGGCTGCTGCCGGTGATGCGGTTCAGCGCAATCGCCTGCGCATTGGGCTGGTTGAATCTCAGCGCTTCGTTCGCTGCGGTAGACAGGGATGTCCAGTCGATGGCTACCCGCTGGGAGCTTTGGTTGATCGTGGTGGTGTTGCCGACCGTGGTGATGCCAGCCGCACCCGCGGTCACGCTGGCATTGGCCGCATCGGCAGCACGCGCCTGGTGCGTGACCACGGCAAGAGAAGTGAGCAATACCAGCGCTGCGCGGCAGGCGGTATTGAGCCTGAAGCCCGCGCCTTCGCCACCCCCTTCAGCCGATTCGGCCGGTGCCGAGCCGAACAGCACGCTGCTACGCGCAGAGCCGCCCTTGCTTTTGCCTCTGGCGTTCTCAGCCACAGCCACCCACAACCCTAAAGCCGCGTTCCAGACGAGGCGGTAAATACGGTTCATGCTGGCGTGGCTTTTCATGGAAGACTTTCGTTGAAGGGCGGAGCTTGCAGCGGACCAGGCGGTTCGCCAATCAGCCGGGCCCGCGCCCCGGCTGTTATGGAACGCTCTGGCCGACTGGCCGTCATCGTACGAATCACGAAAGCCGCTGTCTGTAGCGCATATGCGCTACGCCAGATACCTTCAGGTGCCCCGTTCTAGAGACGAGATCGGGCTGCAGACCAACAGCAATGGGCGCAGACAGCTATCAAAAATATAGCGATCCGGTCGGCCGGATGGCATGATGATCGGCACCGACGGGGCAGTGAACAGGCCCTGCCGGTGACAAGACACCCGTTACCGGCTTGCACGTAGAACAAACGATCTACACAAATAGCGAGTCGTGTACCCGAAAACCGTCGCAAAATGTCTGCCTGATGAATGCACCTCCCGCTGAACAAGACCTGCCCATGATCCATGTCGCCATCGTCGAGGACGATCCGGGCTTTCGCGGAGCGCTGAGCCGCGTGGTGCAAGGCGCTTCTGACATGCGCCTGGTGGGCGCGGCAGGTACCCGTGCCGAAGGCTTGCAGATGCTGATGCAGCCGCCGGCCGATGTGCTGCTGGTTGATTTAGGCCTGCCCGATGGCTCTGGCATCGACGTGATCCGCGCGGCTTCCCGACAGTGGCCGGCATGCAGCATCATGGTGAGCACCAATTTTGGCGACGAGACGCATGTGATGCAGTCGATTGAGTCCGGCGCTGCCGGCTACCTGCTGAAAGACAGCTCACCGCTGAAGATGGCGGCAGAGATCCGCAGCCTGGCCAGCGGCGGCAGCCCGATCAGCCCCATCATCGCCCGGCAGGTGCTGGCGCGCTTTCGCCGCAGCACCGCAGCCGGCGCCGGCACGACGCCCGCCGATATCGACGCGTCATCGCTGCTGTCGGCACGTGAAAAAGAAGTGCTGGACTACATCACCAAAGGCTTCACTGCGGTGGAAATCGCCAGGTTGATGGAGTTGTCGCACTTCACGGTGCGCACTTTTGTGCGGCGCATCTACAGCAAACTCAAGGTGACCTCCAAGGCTGAAGCAATCTACGAAGCCAGGAACCAGGGCATTTTGGCGCAGTAGTTGCCCGCGCGAATGCCCTTTCATCACCACCGCCTCTCGCGCCTCTTGCGCCCCTTGCGCTTTTCGCCCCGTGCGGCCGTAGCGCTGCTGGCAGCAGCTGCGGTGCTGACGGGTCTTGTCGCCTGTGACTCTGCAGGCACCCGCGAGGGTGGTTCCCCCAACGCAGCGGCCCTGCATCTCACCCAGGCTGACTGGCAGGTGCAAACCGATGCGGGCTTCACCTCGCCACCGCTCACCCTCGACGGCCAAATCCTGCTGGACCGCTGGCAACCCGTTACGCTGCCGCATGCCCTGCCCATAGCGTTGCTGGGACAGGCCCGGGCTGCAGCATCCGCCGGCGTGGCCCCCGTCACACGCACCAGCTGGTTTCGACTGACCGTGCCGCAGGCCCCGGCATCGTCCACGCCGCTGGCGCTGTATGCGGCCCGCGTGCGCACCGACGGCACCCTCGCGGTGTATGCCGACGGTCACCTGGTACACACCGCACAGCAGCAAGGCCCGTTATGGAACAGCCCGCACACGCCGCTGTGGGTGCTGCTGGAGAAATCACCCGATGGCCGGCCGCCGCACGAGATCACGCTGCGCATCGAGCACACGGCTGCGACGCAGGTGGCGCTGTCATCACTGTGGCTGGGCCCGGTGGATGCCATCAGCTGGCGCTACCGCGGCCGCCAATGGCTGCAGCAGGAATTGCCGGGCATGTTCAGCTCGGCTTTCCTCGCGGTCGGCATCTTCGCCTTGCTGGTGTGGTTGCGGCGCCGGCATGAGCCGGGCTATCTGCTGTTTTTTGTGCTGGCGGTCATGTCCTTCGTGCGGGGCCTGCATTTTTATGTGAGCTTCCCGATTGCCAACGACTGGTTTGCCTGGTTCACCGTCAACTCGCTGTTCTGGCTGGTCACGGTGGTGCACTTTTCAATCGGCCTGCTGCACCGGCGCCAGCAACTGTGGCTGACGCGGGCACTGATCACCGCGTCCGTGCTGATGGCCCTGCTGACCCTGCCCCTGTGGTCGGCCCTGCCCAACACGCCGAGGACCACACCAGTGCTGTATGTGGTGGCCGCACTGATGGGCGTGAGCGTCAGCGTGGCGGGCGTCATCAACGCCTGGGGGCGCTCTCGCAGCGCCATGGTGGTGGCCATCGGGACGGTGCTGGCCACGCTCTTTAGCGCGACCGACTGGCTGGTACAGAACAATTTCATCAGCCCCGAAAGCTGGTATATGGGCCCGCATACCAACGCGATCACCTTCAGCGTCTTCGGTTATGTGATGTACCGCCGTTACACCGGCGCCATTGCGGAAGTCGAGCAGGTCAACGCCAGCCTGGCCGAGCGCCTGCGGGCGCGTGAAGCCGAACTTGAAGCCAGCCACCGCAGCCTGCGCGAGATCGCCCAGCAGCAGATGCTGAGCGATGAACGCCAGCGCATGATGCAGGACATGCACGACGGCCTGGGCTCGACGCTGATCAGCGCCATCCGCTCCATCGAAGTCGGCGGCATGAGTGACGAACGCGTGACGCAGACCCTCAAGGACTGCATGGACGACCTGAAGCTCGCCATCGACTCGATGGAGCCGGTGGAGGCCGACCTGTTGCTGCTGCTGGCCACACTGCGTTTCCGGCTCGAACCCCGGCTGGAAGGCACCGGCGTCACGCTGCTGTGGGAAGTGCAGGTACTCCCCACGCTGGACTGGCTGAACCCTTCCAGCGCGCTGCACATCCTGCGCATCATCCAGGAAAGCGTGGCCAACATCCTGCGCCATACGCATGCGACCGAGATCCGCTTTAGCACTGCCATCGAAGGCGCCGGGGTGCAGGTCATCATCGAAGACAACGGCCAGGGCTTTGATGTCGACCAAGCCTTTGGCGACGCCGCGGGGAAAGGCCTGCAAAACCAGCGGCGCCGCGCGCAAACCATTGACGGCACGGTCAACTGGCAATCGGGGCCGGCGGGCACGCGCTTTACCTTGTGGCTTCCATTGGCCCCCACAGTCACTCACTCCGTGTAGTTCCTTGCCCCCCGAGGGGGCCGCCCGCCTGTGGCCCGGCAAAGCCGGTTCCACGGCTCATGCTGGTTGAAGAGTTCTGGGCGCATAAACGGGGGTCGCGGGACTGGCTTTGCCAGACCGCAGGCGCCGCCCCCTGAGAACAGGCTACACGAAGTGAGGCTGGACGGGGGTGGGCTTATTCCTCGTTCGTATTTCCGGCTTCGGCAGCGGCGGCTTTCAGGGCGTCACTGGGGTCCGCACCACCACCCTGCGCGCCGCCACCGTCACCTGAAGCGCCAAGGCTCGCGATGTTCCGCAGCGCGCTCAGATAAGCGTCGCTTGCCGGGCTGCCGCCTGGCACTACCGGCACCGGCGCAGGCGCTGCTACCGGGTTGATGGTCAGCACGCCGTCGACATAGGCCAGCGCGTAGTTGCCGGCACTGTAGCCCCCGGGCGTAATGGCGTAGCTGCCCATAGCGCTCGCGCCTTGCGAACTGCCGCCGTAGGTCAGCGCGCCGCCCAGCACGACCGCCGTTTCGCCGCCCACAAAGCCGCTGAAACTCACGCCGTTTCCGCCGGTATAGGCTGCGGCGCCCACGGTCCGGTTGTCATTGTTGGCCGTGATGCTCAGGTTGGCCTTGTTGATGTCGGCCGTCGCCGTGACGGGCGCCGCCGCCAGCTGGTAGTTGCTGGCCAGGCCGCCCGCGCCGTTGGCCAGGCCGTAAGTGGCGGTCACGGTCTTGCCGTTGGCGGCATTCGCGTCGGAGAAGCTGGCACCCGTGGAATTCAGGGTCAATAGCTCGCCGTAGGCCAGGCCCGTCAGGGTGCCGACGTTGCCGAGGGTCGCTGTTGCGCTGCCATCGTAGGTTTTGTTGTTGGCCGCCATGCCCGTCACGCTCACCGTGGCTTTGCCCACCGTCAGGGTGCCGTTGGTGTACGCAATGCCGTAGCCCAGGGCTGAAGCCAGCGTGCCCTGGGTGATGGCATGCGTGCCTGCGGAGGCCGCGGAACCCGTCGGCGCTGCCAGCAGGCCGGCCAGCGCGGTTGCGGCCGTGTCGCCGGCCACCAGCCCGGAATTCAGCGTGTAAGTCAGGCCCGGGTCGGCCGCGCCATAGACCTTGGCCTGGTTGTCACCCGTGATGGTGAGCACCGGCGTCACGCTGTATACCATGCGGTTGCCGCTGAGCGAAGTCATGGAAGCATCGGTGGGCGCATTGGCCGCATAAGTGCGGCTAAAGGCGTTGCCGGTAGAGGCCAAGCCGCCCATGGTGTTGGCCGTCGGATCGGTTGAATACACCAGGAAGCGGCCCGCGCCCGGGTTCAGCGGTGTGGCGCCAGCGTTGTTGATGAAGTTGCGCCCGGCGGCCAGCACCAGCGAGTCGTTCGCCGCGCTGCCTGAGGTGACCGCATTGTTCAGCGTGATGTCGCCCGCCGCGCCGGTGGCGCGCACCAGCACCTTGCCGCTGGCGGTCAACCCTGCCGTGTTGACGGTACCGATGGCCAGCGCGCCGGCCTGCGAATAACTGACGTTGCCGGTGTTGCCGGCCAGCGTGGTCACCGCGTTGCCTGCATTGTTCAGCGTATGGCTGCCGGTGCCCAGCAGTTCCAGGCCCGTGGCAGTGATGGCCGCGCTCTGGGTGCTGGTACCGGCGGTGTTCAGCGTGAGTTCGCTGGCCGTCAGCGCGCCGTTGACGGCAATATTGCCGCCGGTCGTGATCAGCTTGAGCTTGTCCTGGCTGTTGCCGAACGCGCCGCCCACCGTAATGCCGGCATTCGAAGCCAGGCTGACGGTCTGGGCGGAACCCGCGTTGGTGCTCACGCTGAAGTTGCTGGTGTCGATGGCATTGGCGGCGGTGATGGTGATGTCGCCGGCTGCGCCCGTGGTGCTCAGCGCCTGCGCACCGCTCACATTGGTACCCAGCGCGATGCCGTTTTGTGAGGAAGCAGTCAGAGACGTCCCTGAGATGTTGTTCGCCGCGCCGTTGGCGTCGGTGATGGCGCCGGCCGCGGCGCTGAGGCTGACCGAGCTGCTCGACACCGTCTTGACCGCCAGGTTACCGGTCGTGGCCGTGACATTGACGCTGCCCGCCGCGAAGATGTTTTCCAGCGTGCCGCCGTTGGCCAGGCTCAGGTTGACCTGCGAGGCGCCGCCTGCCGCCACCGCAGTGACGGACGCAGCGGAAATACCCACCGCACCGGCGGGGCTGGTGCCTACACTGCCTGCGCCGCCGTCGAGGTAGACCGAGCCGCCCGCCGAATTGCTGATGTGCGGAGCCGCGCCGCTGGCCACAATGCCCTGCGAGCCTTTGACGCGCACCGCCGCTGTGCCGGCGGTGGTACCCGTGGCCGTGCCGCTGCTGGTGATGCCGCTTGACGCCAGCGTGACCGTGCCGATGTTGTCGACGTCAATGCGGCCGGTGCCGGTATTGGTGAGGGACGTGAGTGTGGTGTTGATGCCGTTGCGCAGCACGATATCGCCCGCGCCGCTATTGGTCGCCGTAAAGGCGCCGATCTGGTTGGCAGCCAGGTTGAGATTGACGCCACCCACACCGCTGCCGGTGAAGCTGCTGGCCACAATGGCCTGGGTCTGCGCGATGGCGCCGTTCAGGTTGGTGAGCGTGGTGGCGTTGCTGCCCGAGTTGATGCCTGTGTACCCGTCAACCGTACCAACCGTGAGCGGCGCAGCCTTGCTGCTGGTGGCGGCGAATGCGCCGGTGGTAGAGCGCCCGCTGATCTCGTCGATCTGGTTGCCGGCGTTGGTCAGGGTCACGGAGGAGCCTACCGCGTTGAGCTTGCCAACACTGATGGCCCCCGTCTGGCTGATGGTGCTGGCATTGAGCAAACTGATGACCGGCAAGGGTCCCGGTGCGGCAGTTATGGCACCACCAATCTCAATGCCGCCCGTGCTCGTCAGGGTACCGATCTGCAACACCCCCGCCGTGATGTTGTTGATCTCAGTGGTACTCAAATTCAGTGTTACGGCTTCAATACCCCCCACCGGTGACGAGAGCGTGATCTCCCGGTTGGTGCTAAAGGGCGCAATCACCACACGGCCGGCCCCTGCATTGACCGTACTGTCAATCTGGACCCGGTTGCCAATAATCTGGATTTCACCGCCACCGCTGGTGACCGTCGTACCGCTGAGATTGACATCACGGGAAGCCACAGGCGCAGGCGCAGGCACGCCGGAGCCACGCAAAACGATGTTCGCGCCATTGGAGTTGATGGTGCCGCCCTCCATGACCAAGCCGGAGCCTCCGACGATAGATCCCCCGTCGAGGGTGCCCGTGATGTCCATTGCACCGGTGGAGCTGACAATGGGGCTGACGCCACCAATGCTGACGGTGATGGATGTGCCGACGACGCTGGTGGCAGTGGTCGCGGAGCTGGTGGTGCCCACAATGGTCAAACCACCCGTGCCCGCGAGCAGCTCCGCCGCCCCATCGATCAGCACACCCTTGCCTGCGCTACCGCCCACCGTAGCCGAGCCCGTAAGCGTGATTTTTTTGCTGGCGCCGGACTGCACCTTGCCGCTGACATGCAGGCCCGTACCATCAAGGATGGAATGATTGGTTAGCGTGCCAGTGAGCGCAACGTCTCCACCGGTGCTGGAAACTTCCGCCCCGCCGGCCAACTGCAGGCCTTTGCTGGTGGCCAGCGAACTGCTGCCGACCCGGCCCGTGATGCTGATGTTGCCGGCGCCGGTAACTTTCGCGCCCGAATCCAGGCGCACGCCACGTGACACTTGCGGTAAACCGGAAGGCCAGCCCGCATCGCCCGAAATGGTGATGACTCCGTTGCCTGCGGTGATGTTGGAATTGGTGACGACCACGCCGCCCGCCGAGCCGCCGGTGGCGCTGGCGCCGCCGCTCGTCAGGTTGCCGTTGATGGTGATGTTGCCTGTGCCGGTGGTAGTAACGTTCGATTGGGTAGCGCCGTTGTTCACGATCTCCACCGAATGCGTCGCGCTGGCGCCAGCCGCGCTAAGCACAACGTTGCCGCCGGCCGCGCTGACCGTGCTGCCCAGCACCTGGATGCTGCCGTTGGCCGCCGCCAGGCTGACGTTGGCGCCGCTTGCGCTGTTCTGTATGCCATCGCCCTGCCCCAGGTCTGTCACCACCAGCGTACCTGTACCGGCATGCGACAGCGCAATATGGCCGCTGCCTGAATTGATGGCGCTCAGGCGCGCCGCATCGATGGCTGCCGCACCACCGGTGCCGTTGCCTATGCCGCCCGCTGCCGTCAGCATCAGGTCGCCCGTGCGCAGCGTGGCGCCGGTCTGCACGTTGATGGCGCCGCCCGAATTGACACTCAAGCTGGTCAGCGCCGTGGTGGCACCCACCGACGCATTGAAATTGGTGGGCCCGGCGCTCGTGGTGCTCAGCGCGTTCGCGCCGTCGACCGTGTTGGCGAATGTGATGCCACCGGCGGTGCTGACCAGGCTGACGGTGCCGGCAACCGTTACCGCGCTGTTGAAAGTTTGCGCGCCGCCCGTCTGCAGCGTACCGCCGAACAGGTTGATGCCCCCGCCCGCCGTCAGCGCGAGGCCGCCACTGAAGGTTTGCGTGCCCAGGTTGATGGCTCCGACGTCCCTGATCAGTGTCAGGATGCCGGAGTAGGTGGGCGTGGTGGGAAAGGCAAAACCGCTGCCATAACGGAAGGCCATGTCTCTGACGCTGCCGCTGCCATTGACCGTCACGCCACCGCCGAAGGTATTGGCCGAAGTGCCCAGCAACACGTCCTTGCTGGTGCCGTTGAGCGTGAACGTGGAGGCGCCCGTCACGTTCAATGCACCGGCTTGCGAAATGGAGCCGGTGCTGGAAGTCGCCGTCAGGCTGCCGCCCACGGTGGATGGGCCCAGCACCAGATCGTTCACATTCCGGATGGTCACGGCGTTGTTGCCGGAATTATTGAGCCCGACCGCGCCCGTGAAATTGTTGCCCGCGTTGCTCAGGTCTATCGCGCTGGCGCCGCCGTTGATGGTCACCGCGCCCGCGCCGGCGGCCTGCGTGATCGCGCCCGTCTGCGCGATGTTGTTGCCGCTCAGGCTCAGCGTGCCGCTGCCGACCGACACAGTGCCCAGGGTCAGCGCACCGCCCGCGTTGTTGATCGCGACGTTGTTCACGCCCAGGTTGCTGACGCTGACTGCGCCGTTGAAATTGTTGAGGCCGCTCAAGTTGACGCTACCCGCGCCGGCATTGACGGTCGTCGTGCCGCCCGCGACCAGGACGCCGGCGGTTTGCTGGATGGCCGCATTACTCGCGGTGAGCGCCAGGTTGCCCGTCGCCGTGAGGTTCCTGTTGATGTTCAGGCCGCTTGTTGCGGTCAGGCTGAGGTCTTTGGCGCCCAGGTCGCCGCCCAGGGAAATAGAGCCGCCCGACAAGGTCAGGTTGCCTGCGCCGGTGTTCAAGGCCCCCAGCGTCGTTAGCGTGCCACCGCCGGCCGCCAGGCTGACGTTCTGGTTGGCGCCCGTCAGGGTCAGGGCATTGAGGTTGAGGCTGCCAGTCGCGCTGACGTTCACGTCCTGGGCTGCCGTGATGGAAGCGTTGGCGATGGCTGAGGCACTCAAAAAGTCGACCTGGCCACCTCCGCCTGTCCCCAGGGCGGTCAGGTTGAGCGTGCCTATGGCATTGGAGAAGCTGTTGATGCGTATTCGGCCATTACCCGTGTTGCCCGCAGATGCGGTGAAACTGCCGCCGGGGGCACTCATGGTGGCGTTGACGGCGCCGGCATTTCCCCGGATGTTGGTACCCGCGTACAGGTCGAAGGAAGAACCCTGCCAGTCCACGCCGCTATTCATGACCACTTCACCCGTGGTGGCTTTCAGCTTCAAACTGCCGGCAAAGATTTGCCCCAGACCGTCGGTGCCGCCGATGCTGCCGCCGGCCGTCATGTCCAGCGCACCGCCGTTCAGGTTCAGGGTTCCCACGCCGGTGATATCGCCGACGGCGTTGGCCGTCACAGAAAGAGTTGTGGAAGGCCCGCCCACACCGATATTGCCGTTGAGGAGGATGTTGCGCCCGGCGGTCATGGTCATACCGGCCGCGCCTGCATTGGTTTTGGTGATGTTCGCGCCGGTATTGATGTTGATGTCGCGCTCGGCAGTCAACGTGAAGGTGTTGTTGTCCGTCCGGTTGATGGCCTGGTTGACGTGGATGTCGCCGTTGCCGCCGGCCGTGCCCATGGTCGCGGTCTGGATTTCAAAGTTGCCGCCAGTCAAAGCGGCCGCGACGGCTGCGGCCGTCA
This sequence comes from Polaromonas sp. P3_A5, assembly GCF_056403055.1. Taxonomy (NCBI): domain Bacteria; kingdom Pseudomonadati; phylum Pseudomonadota; class Betaproteobacteria; order Burkholderiales; family Comamonadaceae; genus Polaromonas; species Polaromonas sp. P3_A5. The sequence goes on along the minus strand of NZ_JBFUGF010000001.1, from coordinate 1,741,465 downwards.
TGTCGCCCCCGGCGGAGATGGTGAAATCGTTGGGGTCTATCAGCCATTTACCGGTGTTGCCGGCGGAAGCCAGCGTGGTGACCCTGGCGCTGTCGGCCACCTTCACATGCGCGGCGCTGGTTTCGACAAAGCCGCCATTGCCGCCATCGGGAGCCGAGGCATCGAGCGTGCCGCCGACATTGACCGTACCCGTCTCCATGTCACCCATCAGCAGGATGCGCCCGGCCTTGTTCTGCAGGGTTTTGGCTTCAATGACGCCGGTGTTGTTCACCGTCGCCGTGGTCAGCTGGTCCATGGCCTTGGCGGACAGCAGAACCTGGCCGCCATTCGCCTGGATCAGCAACTTGTTTTCAGCCAGCGCGTTAATGGCGCCCTGGTCAATGCTGTAGCCCAGCAAATTGCCGTTGTCCAGGTTCAGGGTGATCTTGTTGCCCGCTGCCAGCAAGGCGGTTCCCAGCATGGCCCGGATGACGCCTTCGTTGCGTACCTCGGGCGCCAGCAAGGCCACATAGCCGCCATTCGCAGCCGTCAACGTGCCCTTGTTGGTAACCTTGCCGGCGCTGCTGCCGGTGCCAGCTTGGCCGGGGTCTGTGCCAAACGTGGTGCTGCCGGCCATGAAGTCAGCATTGCTCATGGAAAGCGTCGAAGCCACGAGGCCGCCGACATTGACCTGGCTGCCCGCACCAAACAGCACGCCGTTCGGGTTGAGGATAAACACTTGGCCGTTCGCCGTCAGGCTGCCCAGGAATTCGCTCGGGCTGCTGCCGGTGATGCGATTCAGCGCGATGGCCTGCGCATTCGGCTGGTTGAACACCAGCGCCTCATTGGCCGCGGTGGAAAGATGCGTCCAGTCGATCGCCAGGCGCTGGCTGGCCTGGTTGATCGTGGTGGTGGCGCCGCTGGTGCTGACATTGCCGCTGCCCACCACCACGGTGGAATTCAGCGCATCGGCAGCATGCACCTGCAAGTTAAAGACGGACATCGCCAGCAGCATGACCACGGCAGCGCGGCACCGTTCATGCAGGACAAAAACGAGGCCCCCACGAGGGCCGGCGGAAGCAACTTCAACACCGCTGCGCGCGGAGCCGCCCCTGCTTCGGCCTTTGGCGGTTTCAGCCACGGCCACCCACAGGCCAAGCGCGGCGTTCCAGACCAGGCGATAGATGCGGTTGATGCTGGCGTGACTTTTCATGGGAGTCTTTTCGGAAGGTCAGGAAATCCGGCTACCGCCTGGGCGAGCGGGGTAACAAGGGCCCCGTGAAGGTAACCATAAGTATCCTTGAATTACCCCCGAAATGCATGGGGAAACGACTGCATGTGGCGTTTCAACACCGGCGTACCTACGCGGGTGCGGGAACCAACGATGCCCGCGCGTGTTGGAGGGGGATTTTGACGCTATGTTTTTAATAGCTGCTCGCGCACGTCCATATTGCGCTGGAGGCACTTTTTGCATTAAAGAACAGGCCGGAATTGGCTGAAAAAAACGTTTAGCGCTGTTTTCCAGCCCTGTCGGGGTGCGTAGATCCCAAAAATCCCATTTTGTTGGCAATTTTTGACCAAGAAATCACGCCTACAGGCAATACAGACGTGCGCCAGCAGCTATAAAAAACATAGCACCCCTCCAGTCACTTCCTGACTTCCTGGGTGGTACCGCATGACGAGAAGCGTTTCCTGTCCTCCACCGCCAGCTTGACACTTACTCGTCTTCACCCGTGTTGCCGGCTTCGGCGGCGGCCGTCCTCAGGGCATCGACCTGGGCGTCGGGGCTGAGGCCGATGCGGGGGTTCGCGGAGCGGTTCACGCCGGCCAGGTAGATCATCGCGCTGCGGTAGGCCTCGTCGATCAGGAAATTGCCACCCGAAATCGTCAGCGTGCCACCCGTGATGTCGTAGCCCTCCTGGTCCGACCAGGCGAAGTAGCTGCCAGGGTTGGTGCCGCTGGCGGCCGTGACGCCCGGCGCACCGGCGCCCGACTGCTGCGCACCGTTGTAGGCCACGCTGGTGTCGGGCAGCGCGAGCGGCTGCAGAAAGCTGCGCAGCAGCGGACCGGTCTGGCCTTCATAAATGCGCCACGTGGCCGTGGAGCCGCCTTGGGTGGCGATGTCCCAGCCGCTGAAAGTGCTGGCCTGCGTCAGCTGCGCACTGGTCTTGCCGGTGCCGCCCGCGCTGGTGGCCTGCCCAGAAGTGCCAATGTCCCAATAGCTGTTGTTTGTCGCTGCCGTTCCAACCTGTTCGGCCACGAGCCCGCCTGCCATGCCGGTGGCAGTGACGCGGCCGGTGCTGTAGGCGCGCGTGATGATGCCGTCCAGCGAGCTGCCGACCAGTCCGCCCACCTTGTCGGCGCCGCTCACGGCGCCGCTGGCGTACGCGTCGGTGATGCCGCCCTGGCTGAGTTCGCCCACCAGGCCTCCAACCTCGTCGTTGCCCTGAACCGATGCTGTGCTGTAGACATTGCTGAAGGTGGTGCAGCAGCCCTGCCCCGCGATGGCGCCCACAAAGTCGGCGCCGGTGATGCTGCCGCCCACCAGCCCGAGGTTCTGGATGCTGGTGCTCTGTGTAAGGCCGAACAGGCCCACAAAGTTGTCGCCCGGGCGGTTGATGAAGAGGTTGCGAATCTTGTGGTTGAGGCCGTCAAAACGCCCCTCGAAAATACCCGGCGCGCCGACGCCACCCAGGGTATCGAAGCCGGCACCGGCGTTCCAGTTCACCGTGTCGCTCGCGTCGATGTCGGCGCCCAGCACGTAGTTGCCGGTGGGGTTGCCGTTGATGCCCTGCAGGTCGGTGCCGGTGGTGCTGCCTGCCACGCCCAGGCTGGTGATGACTTTGTATGGGTCGGTGACGCCGTCGCTGCCCAGCCGGGTGCTGAAATTGTCGCCAGCCCGCAGGTTGACTGTCGCCCTGACGTTGTACGTTGCAGTGTTCCCCGCATTGATGGCGCCCAGCCCGTATTCCAGCGCCAGCTTGCCATTGGCGTGCTGCGAGGTGATGGACGCGTTGATGTTGATATTGCGCCAGGCGCTCAAGGTCAGCGTGGTGCCCGCGTTCCAGGTGAAGGCCGCGTTGACGTGAATGTCGCCGTTATCCGTACCGCCGGCATTGTTGGTCGCCAGCGCCACATTGCCCAGGTTGAGGCTGGCGGCCAGGGTACCCGCGCCTATGCCGCTGCCGGTCAGCGCGCCGCTGCCCGCGGCGATGGTGAAGTCGGTCGGGTCTATCAGCCATGTGCCGTGGTGGCCCCCACCGCCTGCAGCGGCCAAAGTGGTGATGACGGCACCGTCGGCTACCTTGACGTGGGCCGCCGACGTTTCGACAAAGCCGCCATCACCGCCCATGGGTGCCGATGCATCCAGCGTGCCACCTGCGTTCACCGTGCCGGTGTCCATGTCGCCCATCAGCAGGATACGGCCGGCCTTGTTCTGGATCGTTTTGGCTTCGATGACACCGGTGTTGTTCACCGTGGCGGTGGTCAAGCTGTCCATGGCTTTCGCGGAAAGCAGTACTTGCCCGCCGTTCGCCTGGATCAAATGTTTGTTCTCGGCCAGCGCGTTAATGGCGCCCTGGTCGATGCTGTAGCCCAGCAGGCTGCCGTTGTCGATGTTCAGCGTGACCTTGTTGCCTGCGGCCAGAAGTGCAGTGCCCAGCGATGCCGTCATCACGCCTTCATTGCGTACTTCGGGCGCCAGCAAGGCGAGGTAGCCACCCTGCCCCGCGTTCAGCGTGCCCTGATTGACAACCGAGCCGACCGAGCCTGTGAGCACATGGTTGCCGGACATGAAGTCGGCGTTGCTCATGCTGAGCGTCGAGGCGACCAGGCCGCCGACATTGACCTGGCTTCCGGCGCCAAACAGCACGCCGTTCGGGTTCAGGATAAACACCTGGCCGTTGGCCGTAAGGCTGCCAAGCAGTTCGCTCGGGCTGCTACCGGTGACGCGGTTAAGCGCAATCGCCGACGCATTGGGCTGGTTAAAGATCAGCGCCTCATTGGCCACCGTAGACAGGCTGGTCCAGTCAATCGCCACGCGCTGGCTGGTCTGGTTGACGGTGGTGGTGTTGCCCACCGTGGCCAGGCTGGCGGCGCCCGCAGACACGCTGGCGCTGGCAGCGTCTGCTGCCCGGGCCTGCTGGGCACCTCCGGCAAGCAGGAGCAACGCGGCGCTGCAGGCAGCGTTGAGTGTGAACCCGCCCGTTGCACTGGCGCGGCGTCGGGCCAGGCGGTAAATGCGGTTGATGCCGGCATGGCTTTTCATGTGTAGCCTTTCGGGACAGGACGGGCGGCGAAGCCCCCAAGATCTCTCTTTTCCTGCCGGCGATGGTATGCCAGTTGGGGCCACAGGCCCATGCGCCGCGCATGACAAATGCCATATTACGACGCCCCGGACCGACGCGATAGCCTGGGTTTCACGCACGGCGCAGCCTTGCGCCCCTTGGTTGCTACAGTTTTGATAGCTGCTTGCGCCCATCTTTATTGCGCTGCAGCCTGATTTCGCTATCAATCCTGGTGCAGGCGCCCAAACGACTGCTACGAGCGCATCAGCCGCGGCGTTGCCGCCGAAACCACCACCGCCCGACGAGCCAAGCAGGGGCCGAGGGTCCGGCTTCGCCGGCCCCAGGCGCCGCCCCCTCGAGGGGGGAGCAGACTACACGCAGTGAGTCTGAACGGGGGTGAGTCTAGTTCTCGTCGGTATTGCCCGCTTCCGCCGCGGCGGCCGCCAGCGTGCCGGCCATGGCGTCAGCGCTGCCGCCAAATCCACCACCACCTGCGCCACCGCCGGACGCGCCGCCCATGCCGGCCACAGCCTGCATCGCGCTGTCATAGGCGCCGACCAGTGTTTCACTGCCAAGCGCCACGGTGCCGGCGTCGGAAGTCTTGATGCTGAGCGCGCCATTCGCAAAGCCCAGCGCGTAGTTGCCGGAGATCGAGTTCAGCCCGCCCGGCGTGATCGCATAGCTGCCAGCGGCCACGGCCCCCTGAGAAGATCCGCCATAGCCCACGGTTCCGCCGATATCAGCCGACGTATCGCCCGCCACAAAACCGCTGTAGCTCACGCCGTTGCCACCGCTGTAGGCCGTGCCGTCGTAGTTCTTGCTGTCGTTGTTGGCTGTCACCGTCAGTGCCTTGGGCGTGATGCTGGCCGTGGTCGTTGTAGTGGTGTTCAGCAGGTTGTAGTTGCCGGCGTCGGTGCCTGAAGTGCTGATGCCGTTCACGCCGACGGTCTTGCCCACACCGGCGTTCTTGTCGGCGAAGGAGGCAGTGCCCGTGACGCCCAGCACATCACCGGCCACACGGTTGTCGCCGTAGCCCACGGTGGCTGCCGTCGTACCGTCATACACCTTGTTCACGCCAGCGGCTGTCACCGTCAGGTCCCTGGCGGTGATGTTGGCTGCAGCAGTGCCGCCTGCCGCGATGCTGTAGTTGCTGGCCAGTCCGCCGTTGCTGCCGTCTGCCAGCGTCGCGCTGTTGACGGTGACCAAATTGGCCGTGGCCACGTCCTTGCTGTTGAAAGTTGCCGTTCCGTTGGCGTTGACGGTCTCCGTACCGGCCAGACCTGTCAACCCGCTCAGGGTTGCGGTGGCCGTGGTGTTGCCGTCATAGGTCTTGTTGGCGGCGGCCGTGCTGTAGGTCAGGGCCTTGGCGGTGATATTGGCAGCAGCGGTACCACCTGCTGCGACGCTGTAGTTGCTGGCCAGCCCGCCGTTGCTGCCGTCCGCCAGCGTCGCACTATTGACGGTGACCAGGTTTGCCACCAGCACATCTTTGCTGTTGAAGGTGGCGGCATTGCCCGCCACACTGACAGTTTCCGTCCCGACCAGGCCGGTCAGGCCGCTGATCGTGGCCGTTGCACCCATGCTGCCGTCGTACTCCTTGTTGGCCGCTGCCGTGCTGTAAGTCAGGGCTTTGGCCGTGATGTTGGCGACAGCAGTGCCACCTGACACGATGCTGTAGTTGCTGGACAGGCCTCCGTTGGCGCCGTCTGCCAGCGTCGCACTGTTCACGGTGACTGTGTTGGCGGCCAGCACATCTTTGCTGTTGAACGTTGCCGTTCCGTTGGCAGTTACGGTCTCCGTCCCCACCAGGCCAGTCAGCCCGCTCAGGGTTGCAGCGGCTGTGGCATTGCCGTCGTAGGTCTTGTTGGCAGCAGTCGTGCTGTAGGTCAGCGCTTTCGCAGTGATGTTGGCCGCAGCGGTACCGCCAGCGGCGATGGAATAGTTGCCGGCCAGCCCGCCGTTGCTGCCGTCTGCCAGCGTGGCGCTGTTGACGGTCACGAGGTTGGCGGTCAGCACATCTTTGGTATTGAACGTTGCACCGGCACTGGCCGTCACTGTCTCGATACCCACCAGTCCCGTCAGGCCACTCAAGGTTGCGGTGGCTGTGGTGTCGCCATCGTAGGTCTTGTTGGCAGCGGTGGTGCTGTAGGTCAGTGCCTTGGCGGTGATGTTGGCCACAGCAGTGCCACCTGCCGCAATGCTGTAGTTGCTGGCCAGCCCGCCATTGCTTCCGTCGGCCAATGTGGCGCTGTTGACGGTGACCAGGTTGGCCGTGGCAACGTCTTTGGTGTTGAACGTTGCACCGGCACTGGCCGTCACCGTCTCGGTACCCACCAGGCCCGTCAGCCCACTCAAGGTTGCGGTGGCCGTGTTGTCACCGTCGTAAGTCTTGTTGGCAGCTGCCGTGCTGTAGGTCAGCGCCTTGGCGGTGATGTTGGCCACAGCAGTGCCGCCTGCCGCGATGCTGTAGTTGCTGGCCAGCCCGCCGTTTGTTCCATTGGCCAGCGTGGCCGAGTTCACTGTCACGAGATTGGCGGTCAGCACATCTTTGGTGTTGAACGTTGCACCGGCACTGGCCGTCACCGTCTCGGTCCCTACCAAGCCAGTCAGTCCGCTCAGGGTGGCAGTGGCCGTGCTGTCACCGTCGTAGGTTTTGTTACTTGCAGTAGTACTGTAGGTCAGCGCTTTTGCGGTGATGTTGGCTGCCGCAGTTCCGCCGGCGGCAACGGAATAGTTGCTGGCCAGTCCGCCGTTGCTTCCGTCGGCCAGCGTGGCTGAATTGACGGTCACAAGGTTGGCCGTGGCGACATCTTTGGTGTTGAACGTCGCATCGGCACTGGCCGTCACCGTCTCGGTCCCTACCAAGCCAGTCAGTCCGCTCAGGGTGGCAGTGGCCGTGCTGTCGCCGTCGTAGGTCTTGTTCGCCGCTGCCGTGCTGTACGTCAGCGCCTTGGCCGTGATGCTGGCCGCAGCAGTGCCGCCTGCTGCGATGCTGTAGTTGCTGGCCAGTCCGCCGTTTGTTCCATTGGCCAGCGTCGCGCTATTGACGGTGACCAGGTTGGCCGTGGCAACGTCTTTGGTGTTGAACGTCGCACCGGCACTGGCCGTCACTGTCTCCGTACCAACCAGGCCTGTCAATCCACTCAATGTCGCAGCGGCTGTGGCGTTTCCGTCATAGGTCTTGTTGGCAGCTGCCGTGCTGTAGGTCAGGGCTTTGGCTGTGATGGTGGCTGCCGCAGTTCCGCCCGCGACGATGGAATAGTTGCTGGCCAGGCCGCCGTTGCTGCCATCTGCCAAGGTGGCACTGTTAACGGTGACCAGGTTGGCGGTCAGCACGTCCTTGCTGTTGAACGTTGCCGTTCCGTTGGCAGTTACGATCTCCGTGCCCGCAAGCCCGGTCAGCCCGCTCAATGTCGCAACGGCTGCGGCGTCACCGTCGTAGGTCTTGTTGGCGGCTGCCGTGCTGTAGGTCAGGGCTTTGGCGGTGATGCTGGCTGCAGCGGTGCCACCAGCCGCGACGCTGTAGTTGCTGGCCAGCCCGCCGTTTGTTCCATCGGCCAGCGTAGCCGAGTTCACAGTCACGAGATTGGCGGTCAGCACATCTTTGGTGTTGAACGTTGCACCGGCACTGGCCGTCACCGTCTCGCTACCCACCAGGCCGGTCAGCCCGCTCAGGGTTGCTGTGGCGGTGTTATCACCGTCGTAGGTTTTGTTAGCGGCTGCTGTGCTGTAGGTCAGCGCTTTTGCGGTGATGTTGGCTGCAGCAGTTCCACCAGCAGCGATGCTGTAGTTGCTGGCCAGCCCACCGTTGTTTCCGTCGGCCAGCGTGGCTGAATTCACGGTGACCAGGTTGGCCGTGGCAACATTCCTGGTGTTGAATGTTGCACTGGTGCTGCTGGCCGTCACCGTCTCCGTACCCACCAGACCCGTCAGGCCGCTCAAGGTTGCGGTGGCTGTGGTGTCGCCATCGTAGGTCTTGTTCGCCGCTGCCGTGCTGTAGGTCAGGGCTTTGGCCGTGACGTTGGCTGCAGCGGTACCGCCAGCGGCGATGCTGTAGTTGCTGGCCAAGCCGCCGTTTGTTCCATTGGCCAGCGTCGCGCTATTGACAGTGACCAGGTTGGCCGTAGCAACGTCTTTGGTGTTGAACGTCGCACCGGCACTGGCCGTCACCGTCTCGGTACCCACCAGACCCGTCAGGCCGCTCAGGGTTGCGGTGGCCGTGTTATCGCCGTCGTAGGTTTTGTTGCTTGCAGTGGTGCTGTAGGTCAGCGCTTTCGCGGTGATGTTGGCTGCAGCGGCACCGCCGGCGGCGATGGAGTAGTTGCTGGCCAGCCCGCCATTGGTGCCATCGGCCAGCGTAGCCGAGTTAACGGTCACGAGGTTGGCAGTCAGCACGTCTTTGGTATTGAACGTTGCACCAGCACTTGCGGTAACCGTCTCGGTACCGACCAAGCCCGTCAGGCCGCTCAGGGTTGCGGTGGCCGTAGTGTCACCGTCGTAGGTCTTGTTGGCAGCTGTGGTGCTGTAGGCCAGTGCCTTGGCCGTGATGTTGGCCGCAGTGGTGCCGCCAGCGGCGATGCTGTAGTTGCTAGCCAGCCCGCCGTTTGTTCCATTGGCCAGCGTGGCACTGTTAACGGTAACCAGGTTGGCCGTGGCAACGTCTTTGGTATTGAAGGTAGCGCCAGCAGTACTTCCCAGGGTTTCCGTATTGACCAGCCCTATCAGGTTCAAGCTGGCCGAAGCCGTAGTGTCGCCGTCGTAGGTCTTGTTGGCAGCGGTGGTGCTGTAGGTCAGTGCCTTGGCGGTGATGTTGGCCACAGCAGTGCCACCTGCCGCAATGCTGTAGTTGCTGGCCAGCCCGCCATTGCTTCCGTCGGCCAATGTGGCGCTGTTGACGGTGACCAGGTTGGCCGTGGCAACGTCTTTGGTGTTGAACGTTGCACCAGCACTGGCCGTCACCGTCTCGGTACCCACCAGGCCCGCCAACCCGCTCAAGGTTGCGGTGGCCGTGTTGTCACCGTCGTAGGTCTTGTTCGCCGCTGCCGTGCTGTAGGTCAGCGCCTTGGCGGTGATGTTGGCCACAGCAGTGCCGCCTGCCGCGATGCTGTAGTTGCTGGCCAGGCCGCCGTTGCTGCCGTCCGCCAGCGCCGCGCTGTTCACGGTGACCAGATTGGCCGTGGCTACGTCCTTGCTGTTGAAAGTTGCCGTTCCGTTGGCGTTGACGGTCTCCGTACCGACCAGACCTGTCAACCCGCTCAGGGTTGCTGTGGCCGTGGCGTCACCGTCGTAGGTCTTGTTCGCCGCAGTGGTGCTGTAGGTCAGTGCCTTGGCCGTGATGTTGGCTGCCGCCGTACCACCTGCCGCAATGCTGTAGTTGCTGGCCAGGCCGCCATTGCTTCCGTCGGCCAATGTGGCGCTGTTGACGGTGACCAGGTTGGCCGTGACAACGTCTTTGGTGTTGAAGGTGGCACCGGTGCTGGTAGCCGTCACCGTTTCCGTCCCAATCAGGCCGGTCAATCCACTCAATGTCGCCGCGGCTGTGGTGTCGCCGTCGTAGGTCTTGTTGGCAGCAGCGGTGCTGTAAGTCAGGGCTTTAGGCGTGATCGTGCTGCTGGTGTTGTCCGCATAGCTGAGCACATAGTTGCCGCCGCTGTTGCCGTCGTTGAGCGTGGCGCCGCCCACGGTCACCGTCTTGCCGGTGCCCGCATTTTTGTCGAGGAAGGCAAAGCTGCCGCCGGTAGCGGTGTCGGTGTCAAACAGTTGGGTGCTGCCGGTCGCGGTGAACGTGCCTGCAGCGTCGAGCTGGCCGTTGTAGGTTTTGCTGACGTCGGTGGTGGTCAGCACCAGGTTGGCCTGGGTGATGGTGAGGTTCCCGCCGCTGATGTCGTAGCCCTGCTGGGTGGAGTAGTAGCCGTTGTACAAGCCCGCATTGCGGCCGCTGGCTGCCGCTCCCAGCAGGTTGGCATCGACCAGGGTGGTCGCTGCGGCGGTTTGCGTAGTGCCGTTGTAGGTCTGCGTGGCGTTGAGGGCATCGGCCAGGTTCAGTGGCGTGAGGAAGCTTCTCAGCAGCGGCATGCTGTGGCCCTCATAGATACGCCACACTGCGTTGCTGCCGCCTGCAGTGGCAATGTCCCAGCCGGCGAAGGTGCTGGCCCGCTTCAACTCGTCATCGGTCTTGCCAGTGCCGAAAGCGTCTGGCAGCCCCGGGTTGGCGGTGGCGCTGTGGTAGCTGTTGCTGATCGTTCCGTTGTTGTAGCCGATCAGCCCGCCGACATCGCTGCCGCCGGTGACCGTACCCGTCGTGGCGTAGCTGTCGCTGATCGTGCCGCCGTTGTAGCCGATCAGCCCGCCGACATAGTCGCCGCCGCTAACGTCGCCTATAGCGTAGCTGTTGCTGATCGTGCCGCTGTCGTTTGACCCCACCAGCCCGCCGACATTGGCGGCCCCGCTGACGTCGCCCGTGGCGTAGCTGTTGCTGATCGTGCCGCCGTCGTTTGACCCCACCAGCCCGCCAACATTGGCGCCCCCGCTGCCGCTGACGTCGCCCGTGGCGTAGCTGTTGCTGATCGTGCCGCCGCTGCTGCTCCACCCCACCAGCCCGCCGACATAGTAGCCGCCGCCGCTGACGACGTTGCCAATGGCGTAGCTGTTGCTGATCGTGCCGCCGTCATTTGACCCCGCCAGCCCGCCGACATAGTAGAGGCTGCCGCTGACGTCGCCCGTGGCGTAGCTGTTGCTGATCGTGGCGTTAGTGTTCTGCCCCACCAGTCCGCCGACTTCCTCGCCACTGCTGACGCTGACGTCACCCATAGCGTAGCTATTGCTGATCGTGGCGTTAGTATTCTGTCCCACCAGTCCGCCGGCAAGACGGCAATAACCGCTGCAGCTGGCGTCACCCATAGCGTAGCTGTTGCTGATCGCGCCGCCGCTGCTGTTCGACCCCACCAGCCCGCCGACATAGCCGCCGCCGCTGACGACGTTGCCAACGGCGTAGCTGTTGCTGATCGTGCCGCCGTCGTTTGACCCCACCAGCCCGCCGACAAGGCCGCCGCCGCTGACGTTGCCAATGGCGTAGCTGTTGCTGATCGTGCCGCCGTCGTTTGACCCCGCCAGCCCGCCGACATAGTCGCCGCCGCTGACGTCGCCCGTGGCGTAGCTGTTGCTGATCGTGGCGTTAGTGTTCTGCCCCACCAGCCCGCCGATATTGTCGCCGCCGCTGACGTCACCCGTGGCGTAGCTGTTGCTGATCGTGCTTCCGTTGTAGCTATATCCCACCAGACCGCCGACATAATTGACACCGCGAACGCTGCCATTCACCAGCCCTACGTTGCTGATTTGCGCTCCGCTGGCCCTACCAAACAGGCCAACGAACTGCGCGCTCCGGTCGATGGTGAGGCTGGACACCGTATGACCGAGGCCGTTGAAACGGCCGTTGAACGTATTGCCAATTGGATCGAATCCTGCGTTGCCGTTCCAGGCGGAAGTGACGCTGGCGTCGATGTTAGCGCCCAGGGCGTAGTAGCCGTTCAAATCGCCGTTCATACCCTGCAGGTCGGTGCCGGTCGTGCTGCCTTCGCCCCCCAGGCTGTTGATGACGGTGTAGCCATTTCCGTTGATGGTGAGGAAGCCGGTGCCGTTGCGGGCGAAGTCCACCCGGCCGGTAAAGCCGGTTGAGGTCAGGCCAACCTTGACGGTGCCGCCTGCCACACCCGCATCGGCGCCGTTGGTCGCGCCAGTGTTCAGGGTCAGCGCGGAGTTGCCGCTGGCGGTCATCACCGCATTGATATTGATGTCGCGCGCTGCCGTGAGGGTCAGGGTGTTGGCGCTCCAGGAAACGTCGTCGTTGACGTGGATGTCGCCATTGCCGGCCGTGCCGCCGCCGCTGCTTTGCAGCTCCACGTCGGTGGTACCAAGGTTCGCGCTCAGGGTTGCACCTGTCATGTCGCCACCGCTGGCTGCGATGGTGTAGTCCTGCGGGTCGATCAGCCACTTGCCGGTCTTGCCTTGCGGCGCCTGGGTGGTAACGCGCGTGCCCGCGGCAACCTTGACATGGGCGGCAGATGTTTCAATAAAACCGCCGTCGCCACCGTTCGGAGCGGATGCATCGAGCGTGCCGCCCAAATTGACGGTGCCGGTCTGCATGTCGCCCATCAGCATGATGCGGCCGCCCTTGTTCTGAATCGTTCTGGCTTCGATCACGCCCGTGTTGTTGACCGTGGCCGTGGTTAACGCATCCATCGCCTTGGCAGACAGCAGCACCTGTCCGCCGTCGGCCTTGATGAGTTGTTTGTTTTCTGCCAGTGCGTTGAGGGCCCCCTGGTCGATGCTGTAGCCCAGCAAGGAACCGTTGTCCAGGTTGAGCGTGACCTTGTTGCCGGCAGCCAGCAAGGCTGTTCCCAGCGATGCCGTCATCACGCCTTCGTTGCGAACTTCTGGAGCCAGCAGGGCGAGATAGCCGCCGTTCGCCGCCGTCATCGTCCCTTGGTTGACCACCGAACCGTTGCCGCCCGAGTTCGTGAAAACGTTACTGCCGGCCATGAAGTCGGCATTGCTCATATTGAGCGTCGAGGCGACAAGACCACCGACGTTCACTTGCGACCCGGCGCCAAACAGAACGCCATTGGGATTCAGGATAAACACCTGGCCATTCGCCGTCAGGCTGCCGAGGAATTCGCTGGGGCTGCTGCCGATGATGCGGTTCAGGGCTATCGCTGAAGCATTGGGCTGGCTGAACACCAGCGCTTCGTTGGCGCGCGTGGACAGGCTGGTCCAGTCGATCGCCAGGCGCTGGCTGGCCTGGTTGATGGTGGTGGTGTTGCCGAGTGTGGAGACATTGCCCGCACCGGCAGTTACGCTGGCGTTGGCCGCATCGGCCGCGCGGGCCTCGTGCGTAACCACGGCCAGGGAAGTGAGCAGCACCAGCGCAGCACGGCAGGCCGTATTGAGCGTAAAGCCTGAGCCTTCACTTCCGCCTTCTGCCCCTCCGCCAGGGGTCGAGCTGAACAGCACGCTGCCGCGCGACGAGCCGCCTTTGCCTCGCCCCTTGGCGTTTTCCGCCACGGCCACCCACAGGCTCAAGGCGGCGTTCCAGACAAGACGGTAAATGCGGTTCATGCTGGCGTGGCTTTTCATGGTTGTGGCTTTCTGGAAAAACGGGCGGTTTGGGAGCGCCTGCGCGCACCCCAAAGGTGGCGCGCGCAATGGTTACAAAACGTGCAAATCGTAGGATGGGCATTGCCGTCTGTATGTCCCCAGTTCTAGGGACAGGGCCGTAACGCCGAGGGGAATAATCCCCTCTGAAACGCACTTCCGGTCACCGCACAAGCGCTGCCATACAACGTCCCAGGACGCAAAGAGATGCATGCACGAGGAAGCAAGGCCGCGTCGCGGCTCGTTACCTGGCTATTCGACCCATGCAGCGAGGCGGAACAGATGGCTGTCTGTCCCCAGTTTTGGGGACACGCCTGCAAGGCCACTCACCGCAGAATCGCCGATAGACGTCAGCAGGTTGATGTGAGTCAACCTTTTGCTACGTTTTTGATAGCCGCTTGCGCCCGTTGATGCTGGGCTGGAGACCGATTTACCCCTCATTTCATTCCGCGGAAGGCTTCAGTGCCGATGGCGGGCGGGATTGTTGGTAGGGTGTCTGGCGGCTGAGGCACTGACTGCGCTGCGACCGCAGCAGAGCAGGCCAGCGAGATGCGCGTGACTACCGGTGCGACTGGCGGCTGGGTCAGTGTCAGCACTGCCGACAACGGCAGGGGCTTTGCGGTGAAACGGGCGCTGGACAGCAGCGGCAAGGGCTGATCGAACCAGCAGCGCTGCGCACAGGCGGTAGGCGGCAACGTGGAGTTTGAATCTTCGCTGGCAGGCACGCGGCTGACCTTGCACCTGCCGCAACGCCGCCCATTGCGGCCCCGATCGCCTGAGCCAGGGCGGCCGCAACATCAACGTGTCGCTAAATATGGGGACACGCGCAGGCCATGCATTGACGCACAATGCATGTTTGCGGATGCGGCACCCCGCAGGAAGCGACGACATGCAATCCAGTTCGACCCCATCCCTGATCCACGTGGCGCTCGTGGAGGACGACGTTCACTTCCAGAACGCCATCGTGACTGCTATCGCGGCCTCGCCCGACATCCGGCTTATGAGTCTGGCCAGCACGCGCGCGCAGGGCCTGCAGTCGCTGCAAAGCGCACCGGCCGACGTGCTGCTGGTCGACCTGGGCCTGCCCGACGGCTCGGGCATTGACGTGATACGCGCGGCACATACGCTGTGGCCGACCTGCGCCGTGATGGTGTGCACAGCCTTCGGCGACGAGGCGCATGTGCTGCAGTCCATCGAGGCTGGCGCCTCGGGCTACCTGCTCAAGGACAGCGAGCCGGACAACATGCTGCACGAGATCCGCAGCCTGCACGGCGGCGGCAGCCCGATCAGCCCGCTGATCGCGCGGCAGATCCTGATGCGCTTTCGTGCCGCGCCGGCTGCCGCGCCCGCAGTGGCACCGGTTGCGTCTGCCAATGAGCAAGCCGCGCTGTCCAGCCGCGAAAAAGAAGTGCTGGAGCTCATCACCAAAGGCTTCACCGCCGACGAGATTGCCCGGCTGATGCAGGTGTCGCAGCACACGGTGCAGACTTACGTGCGGCGCATTTACAGCAAGCTCAATGTGAATTCGCGGGCCGAAGCGATTTATGAAGCCAGGCACCAGGGCATTCTGGCGGCCTGAGGTGCACAAGGGCCTGGCGCGCCGGCTGCTGCTGGGCGCCTGGCTGCTGGCCTGCGGTGCCCCCATTTGGGCCGCGGGACCGGTTGTGCATTACACCGAAGCCGAGATGATCCGTGAAGAGGCGGCCAGCTTCAAGCCGCTGGCCGCTGCGATGGACGAAGCCGCCTTGCCGGGGCCCTGGACGAAAGTGAAGTTGCCTTCTGTCATTCAAAAACCGGTGGCGTCAAGCGGCGGCAAGCTCCCCGTCGTCACGACCTGGCTGCGCATACGGCTCGATGAACTGCAGGGCATGAAAACCCCCACGCACTTCTACCTGACCCGCTGGCTGGCGGCCGGCCAGATCGCGGTGTATGCCGACGGCCAGCTACGCTTTCGCTCCACGGGCAGCCCGGTCTGGAACCTCTTCAGCCACCCCGCGCTGTTGCTGCCGCTGAACCTGGCCGCAGACAGCCCGCCGCCGCAAACCCTGTTGATACGCCTGGACAGCCTGCCCTCGCCCGAGGCCGGGATTTCCTCGTTCTATGCCGGCGACTCCGACAGCCTGGTCGAGATGGCCGCCAAACGCGACTGGCTGGCCAACCAGTTGCCCTTTATGTGCAGTGCGGCTTTCCTGGCGGTCGGGCTGTTCTCGCTGGCCGTGTGGGTGGTGCGACGTCACCCCGCCAGCCTCTACCTGTTTGCGATTGCCGTGCTGAGCGCGACACGGCGCTGGCATTTCCAGCTGGGTCCCGAAAAATTGATCGTCAGCGACGCCTGGTTTATCTGGCTTACCCTCAACGCGCTGATGTGGCAATCATTGATTACGCATTATTTCCTGCAGTTTCTGCATGGCCGCGTCATGCCCCGGCTCAGCCGCGTGATGCTGGGAATGGCTGTGGTGTTTTCCGTCGTCACGCTGCCCTTTGCCTCCGTCTTTCCCAGCCTGCTTACACTGCGGCCCCATGCTTACCTGCTGCTGATCGGCATGGCCACGGTGATCCTGGTGGTCGGGCTGTGGCATTCATGGCGCAGCCGGTCGCTGGACGCCAAAATGCTGTCAATCGCCTTTTTGCTCAACTATGTGTTCGGCGTCTACGACTGGGCCCGGCTCAAATACGTGCTGGACCTGGAAAGCTACTACCTCACACCCTACGCGGCCATGGCGCTGTTCGGCGTGTTCGTCGTGATCATGTTCCGGCAGTATGTGGGCGCACTGGGTGGGGTGGAGCAGCTGAACGCCAGCCTGGAAGAGCGGCTGCAAAGCCGTGAAGCAGAACTGGCGGTGAGCTACGACAGGCTGCGTGAAATCGAGCAACGCGAAACGCTGAGCCAGGAACGCCAGCGCCTGACACAGGACATGCACGACGGGCTGGGCTCCTCGCTGGTCAGCGCACTGCGCGTGGTGGAAGGAGGCCAGCTCAGCGAGGCCGATGTGGCGGAAGTTCTCAAGGGCTGCATCGACGACCTCAAGCTGACCATCGATTCGATGGAACCGGTGGAGGCTGACCTGCTGTTGCTGCTGGCTACCCTGCGCTTTCGCCTGGGCCCGCGGCTGGCGGGCGCCGGTATCTCGCTGCGCTGGGAGGTTTCCGATGTACCACCGCTGGATTGGCTGAACCCGCGCAACGCGCTGCACATACTGCGCATCCTGCAAGAAGCCTTCACCAACACCCTCAAGCACACCCAGGCCAGTGAAATCCGCGTCGGCACCGGGGTTGAAAACGGTGGGGTCAGTGTCGTCATCAGCGACAACGGGCAGGGATTTTCGCTGGAAAACGCCTTGCAAAAAGGCGGCAAGGGCCTGCAAAACCAGCAGCGCCGGGCACAGTCAATCGGCGGCGAGATCCACTGGCACTCTGATGGCCGCGGCACCCGTGTCACCTTGTGGCTGCCGGAGAAACGCCCACCGGGTTGACGGCAGAGAGCAAGCCCTTATTAGCTATGATTTTTATAGCAGCCCGCGCTTATCCCTATTGGTCTATGGGCTTGTTTCCCTAAAGAATAACACTTGGCGACAAAGGGATGGCTCTGCACGCAGAAAGCTGTGCTGCGGCCTCTTCATAATCACCCCATGACGTTTTCACACCGCTATCCCCATTCCATGGCCAGGAGCCACCCCTTGCGCAAGCTGACGGGTTTGGCCCTTGCCACCTTGTTCTGTGGCCTTGCCGCTGCGCAGACGGCCAAGCCCACACCACCCGCCCCAGCGTCAGTACCCTCGCCCCACCCTCTCGTGGGCACCTGGAGCTGGACGCTGGCAGGAAAAGCCTGCACCGAAACCTGGCAATACAGCGCCAAGGGCACCCGGCTTAACACCAGCGGCGAAGAAGTCACGCGAGGCGACTACGAAATATCCGCAGCGCCGAGCGCGCAAGGGTTTTACCGGCTCACCGACACCGTGACCGACAGCAATGGCAAGCGGGACTGCTCAGGCGACCTGCACGAAGCGTCGGACCCGCCGGTCGTGCGCTTCATCCAGTTCAGCCCCAAGCAGGACCAGTTCATTGTGTGCAAGGCCGAGTCGTTGCAGGCCTGCTTCGGGCCTTTGAAGCGGATGCCTGGATAGGCCTGAGAGGCTTACCGGTCGCTGATCAGCGATTGCAGTACACCGGGTGCAAAGTGCTCGCCGATGTAGTCGGCCAACCCATCAAACACCGAGTCCAGCGTGGGCACCGTGGCGCCAAACAGCGCCTGCAATACCGCCGGGTCTTCAAACATGCCGTGCAGATACAGGCCCAGCACATTACCGCGAATGTTCTGCCAGGCCAGGCCTTCTGCCATCACCGCGCTGGCCGTGTCGCCCGCTGCGGCCAGCGCCGGGTGCTGCGCGGTCTGGCCGTGGTGAATTTCATAGCCCTGCAGGGCCACGCCTGACAGTGCCGCCCAAGCGCCGTCCACCTCGCCAAAGCGGGCCTGCCGCTGCCGTACCGTTTTGCTTTCTTCGAAGACGGTGACCACCGGCAGCAAGCCCAGCCCGGGTGCATTGCCGTCGATGCCATGCGGGTCAATCAACGCTTCGCCGAGCATCTGCAGGCCACCGCAAATGCCCAGCACCGCGCCGCCCTGCCCTGCGTGGGCGGCAATGGCCTGGTCCAGCCCTTGTGCGCGCAGCCAGGCCAGGTCGCCGCTGGTGTGCTTGGAGCCGGGCAGGATGATCCAGTCGGCGCCGGCCAGATCGACCGGGCTGCGCACCCACTTCAAGCGTACGCCGGGCACATTTTTCAGGGGCTGGAATTCGTCGAGGTTGCTGATGCGCGGGTAGGCAATCACGGCCACGGTGGTGGAGACTTCCCCTGCCGCGGTGCTGCGGTCGTCAAACACACCATCCTCTTCAGGCAGGCCGTGTTGCCACCACATCGGCAGCGTCGCCACCGTGGGAATGCCGGTCAAGTCCTGCAGTATTTGCGGGCCGGGCGCCAGCAGTTTGGCATCGCCCCTGAATTTGTTGAGCACAAAGCCCTTGATGAGTTTGCGCTCGGCTTCGTCCAGCATGGCCCAGGTGCCATACAGGTGGGCAAAGGCGCCGCCGCGGTCGATGTCAGTCACCAGCAGGCAGGCCGCGTTGGCGTGCTGCGCAGCGCGCATATTGACGATGTCGCTGGACTTGAGGTTGATTTCGGCCGGCGAGCCTGCACCCTCCATCACGACCACGTCGTTGTCCGCAATCAACTCATCGAGCGCCCGCGACACCACCGGCCAGACCGAGGCGCTGCGGCCGCGCCATTCCATGCGCGAGAGTTCGGCGTTGACCTGGCCCATCAACACGACCTGGCTTTGTGTGTCTTTTTCGGGCTTGAGCAGCAGCGGGTTCATGCGCACGTCGGGTACAGCTCTCGCCGCCAAGGCCTGGAAGTATTGCGCGCTACCGATCTCTCCTTGCGCGACCACCCTTGCGTTGTTGCTCATGTTCTGCGCCTTGAAGGGCGCAACCTTGAGCCCCTGGCGCGCGTAGTAGCGGCACAGCGCTGTCGTCAGCCAGCTTTTACCGGCGCCGCTGGTGGTGCCCAGCACCATGACACTTTTTGCACTCATGAACTTGTCCTGGAGAGTTGTTGCCACGCGTTGTGCAGGGCATCCTGCGCGGCTGGCGGCTGCACGCCCAGGCGCACATGGCCGGGCAAACCGAATGACGTCGTGTCGCGCAGCTTGATGCCCTGGGTGCGCACTGCGGACAATGCCTGTTGCAAGCTCACGCCTTCGGGCAAGGCCGGCTGGGCGCAGAAGAAATTGGCGTCGCTGGGCAGGCATGTCCATCCCAGCGATTCGCAGACACTGATCTGCCGGGCTTTCCATTCGCGCAAGGTGTTGAGGCTGCCGGCGAGCCAGTCCTGTGCCTCTTCGCTTGCCCAGGCCTGCAGCATGGCCTCACCATGCGCGCCCACCGGCCACGAGGGGCAGAGTCGCTCCAGCGCTGCAGCGTTGTCCGATTGCTCCATCGGTGCAATCGCATAGGCTGCACGCACGCCGGTCAGGCCCAGCGCCTTGTTGGGCGTCCAGAGCTGCCAGGTGGTTTGCAGCTGCTGCGGCGTGAGCGTGGGCACAGCGCTGAGCCGCAAGGGCTCGTAAGCGCGGTCCAGCACGACAAGGGCTGACACTTCCACCACTTTCCGGCCATCAACCAGCTCACCCAGGCCGCGATGCGCAGCACCCAATGGGCTGGAAGGCTCACAGGCCCAGAGCAGCTGCACATCCTCGGGTTTGCCGGCCACCTCCAGGCCATGCGCCCCCGCTGCCTGTGCGTAATCGCCGTAGCTGTGCGGTGGCAGCCACACCGCGCGTGCGCCCTGCTGCGCGGCCAGGGTGGTCATGCGAAAGATGAATTCGCTGGCGCTGGCCGCCAGCAATACACGCGCCTCATCGACACGATGAAAGACCGCCAGTTGCCTGCGCAACTGCGTGTAGCCGGCGTCGGGGTAACGGGTGGCGTCGGCCTGGCCGACGGCAGTCAGCGCTGCAGGGCAAGGCCCGCAGGCATTGCTGTTGGTTGAAAAGTCGTGCAGCGGCACACCGAGCGCGTCGGGTCCGCCGTGAATGCGCGTGGTGACGAGGCTGGTGCTCATGCCGATACCGCCAGCGCCATCAACAGCATCGCCAGAGTGGCAACCAAGGTTTGGGAGAACACCGCCTTCGAGGCCAAGGTTTGGGCCAGGGCCGTGTCCGATGCTTCAGGTGGCCGCCCTTGGGGGTTCAAGATATATACGCCCGGCTTGCCGAGCGAGATACCCAGCGCCAACGCCATGGCCGCCATGGGCCAGCCGCTGTTGGGCGACGGGGTCTTGCGGGCTTCTTCGTGCAATGCCTTGAGCGGCAGGCCTCTTGCCGCCAACGCCAGCAACAGTGCCGTCAGGCGTGCCGGCAACCAGGAGAGCACGTCGTCCGCGCGCGCCGCCCACTTGCCGGCCCATTCCCAATTTTTGCCGCGGTAGGTGCCGCGGTAACCCCACATGGCGTCCGCCGTATTGGCGAAGCGGTAAATGGCCGCCCCCGGCAAACCCAGCAACGCAAACCAGAAAACCGGGGCCACCACAGAGTCATTGAGGTTTTCGGCCAGCGACTCGATCGCGCTTTCCCGCACCTGGCTTTCAGTGAGCTGGGCGGTGTCGCGGCTGACCAGCCAGGAGAGGCGCTCCCGTCCTGCTTCCAGCGACTGGCCCAACGCCAGTTCGACCGCACCGACTTCTTCGCGCAGCATGCGCCATGACAGCATGCATTTGAGTAACCAGGCCATCGGCGCGGCCAGCAGCGCAGTGTCGATGGCGGCGCCCCAGGCCGGCGCCTTGATGTAGCCGGCGAGCTGCCAGAACACCAGTGCCTGCACTCCCCAGGCTGCTGCGCCCACCAATGCCACACCCACCCACCAGGCCAGCGTGCCGAGGAAAAAAGCCGGCCCGGGCGGGCAGCGCACGATAATGCTTCCGCAGGCCCGAAGGTAGTTGCCCATCCAGACCACCGGATGCACACCTGTGGGTGGTTCACCGAAAGATTTGTCTACCCATAAAGCCAGCAACAGCACTACACCGAGCACGCACGCCGTGTGCCCTGCCATGGAAGCAGGAACGGACAAGGCATGAAGGCTGGCCCAGTGCGTGAACATCTCAGCCGGCTTCCGGCTCACGCGGGGTGGTCTGGCCCCAGCTGTCTTCAAACACCATGTCGGCCAGCGGGGCACGGCGCGCCCACTTTTCAGCCTGCAGCATGGGCTGGTCGTAAAAAGCGTGGACAGGGCCCAGGCACAACACCGCAATCGGCTTGCTGCCTTCGGGCATCTGCAACAACCCGCCCAGCTGCTGCGGATCAAAAATCGAAACCCAGCCCATGCCAAGGCCCTCGGCACGGGCCGCCAGCCAGAGGTTCTGGATGGCGCAGGCCGCCGAGGCCAGGTCCATTTCGGGCAAGGTACGGCGGCCAAACACATGCTGTTCGCGCCCCGGTGGCAAGGCCACGACCAGCACCTCGGCCGCATCGAGCACGCCTTGCACCTTGAGTTTCATGAACTCGTCTTCGCGCTCGCCCAAGGCCCGGGCCGTGAGCACACGTTCCTGCTCAATCAGCGCGTGAATACCTTCGCGCAAAGGCCGGCTGCGCACGCGAATAAAACGCCAGGGCTGCATGAAGCCGACGCTGGGTGCGTGGTGCGCGGCCGACAGCAAGCGCTGCAGTATGTCGTCAGTGACCGTGCCGCCGCTGAAGTGACGCATGTCGCGCCGCTCGAAGATGGCCCGGTACACCGCCTGCTGCTCAGCGGTGCTGAAGGCGTGGCCGGGTCGGGCCGCATCGGCGGCGGAGACAAAGCCCGTCACACCATTCACTGAGGAGCTTGCACCGCGCCAACAGCAGGCACGTCAGCGCGCTGCAGTACCGCCAGCAAAGCCGGGCGCACCCAGCGCTGGAAGGCCAAACCACTGACCAGGCCCAGGCTCACCCAGAACGACAGAGACACCCAGGTCGTGGCCCAGATGAACTGCGTGCCGAGCTGTTCCAGCGCGGCATGGGCTTCGGGACCAAAACCGGCCAGGGCATCACCTTGAAGCTTGGGTGCACCCACCACAAACGGCAGCGCCAGCAAGGCTGCGGACACCAGCCAGCGCCAGGATGCGCGCGCAAAACCGGCTACGGCGCAGGCACCCGCTGCACTGCTCACTGCCAGCACCCACCAGACCTGGCGGGCCTGCAGCGGCGCGGCTTCCATGCCGGGTACTTCCGCATGCAAACCCAGCGAAGGCCAGAGGTGAAAGCTCAACCAGCCAGCTGCAGCCACCACACCGGCCAGGCGCAGTGAAGCCACCGCGCCACCGCGTTGTGCGTCACGTTTGTAAAGCCACACGCCCATCACCGCAAACACCAGCAGCGCCATGCTGAAGGCGTGCAGCATGTTGGCCACCCAGGTCCAGCCAATGCGCTCGGCGCCGTTCGTGGGTTCCCATTCCTTGGCAGCACCGTGCTCGTGCGTATGAGGGGCCGTACCTTCGGCATGCACGTGGGCAGCGGGAGCGGCGGCGGGCGCCGGAGCCTCCACCTTTTGCTCCTCGTACACCTCGGCCGCCAGAATCAGCGGGGCGGCTTGCCAGCGCTGCACGCCGGTTTGCACGCTACCCACCACCACGGCAGTGGCCAGCGCCGCCCAGATCAATCGTTGAAAAACCATAGCTGTCTCCCGGTGAAAGTGCTGCTCAATGGCAGGGTTTGACGGTGATGTGGCGCACATCGTGCGCGGCGTTGTGGGCCAGCGGGCTTTCGGCAAAGGCCACGCCGTACAGCACCACCAGGCCCAATGCGGCGGCGCCCAGCAGGGGACGCAGCACGGCCAGGCCGGGATTCAGGGTGTGAGAAGGGTTGTGGGTCAGCGTCGTCGGTTCAGTCATGGCGTTCTCCTTGAGGTAAGTGGGATGGTGGGTGGGGTGAAAAAAACAAACTTAGTGCATTTGGCCGCTCATGTCGAGCCCAGGCCGTTCAAACCAACAGGGGGCAATCGGGCAAGGATACCGCTGCGCAGGCGATCGGGCCGCGCGTTGCGGGCCAGGTTGCCGTCGGCACTTTGCACGTGCAGTTGCGCGCAGGCAATCACCTGGGCCGCGGTCTCGGCATCGGGGGCCAGGTCGCCAAAGTAGTAGCTGAATTTGCCCTGGGCTTGCAAGGTCACGGTGCAGGCGCGGGTGCAGCCGCTCATGCACGCCTGGCCGCGCACCTGAAGGCCCTTGTGCAGCCCGGTGTCGAGCTCACACACCAGCAGCGCTTCCTGAACCGCTTCGAACAAGGCCAGGCCATGGGCGGGCAGCTCACGCGAGGCGCCCGACGGGCGGCAGGTGGTGCAGACAATGATTTCGGTGTCGGACATGACGATCTTTTACGGTTGGTAACCCGGGGCCATGGCCAGGCGGTGCTCCGCGCCCCAGCGCATGGCCCAGGCGGCACAGCGGCCCAGGTTCTTTTTCGGATCGTCAAAATCGACAATCACCAGGTGCTGCGGGGTCAACGGCGCCTGCGGTTGCTCCAGCGTGCGGCCGTCGGTCAGCAGCCACAGCCAGCACTCCGTGGGGCCACTTTTGCGCAGCGTGCGTTGCAGCAAGCGGTCAGCCTGAAACAGCGCCTCGGCCAGCGGCGTGCCACCGCCACCGCCCAGCGGGCGCAGGCGCTGGCTGCCGGCGGCACGCGCGCGGCCAGGGGGCAGCAGCAGTTCCACACCCTGCCCGCCAAAGCGCAACAGCGCCACATCGTCGCCCTGCCGCGCGGCCTGCTCGATCATGAAGGCCGCATGGCCCTTGGCCAGCGCCAGACGGCCGCGCTGACGCATGGAGCCCGAGGTGTCGAGCACGATGCAATGCAAGCGCCCGGCGCGCAGCGCGACCGGCTGGTGGCGCAGGTGCGCGCGCTGCAACGGCGCAGGGCCTTTGGCCACGACGGTGGGCAGCCAGGCAATCGCACTGCTGCGCTGCCGTGCGTTGGGCGCGGCTGAACTTCCAGAGGGAGATTGGGGCGGAGGCCACCGCCAGCTGCCAGTCCCGTTGCGCGGGCGGCGGCTGGGGTGGCCTAGGCTT
Source organism: Polaromonas sp. P3_A5 (assembly GCF_056403055.1). Lineage (NCBI taxonomy): Bacteria > Pseudomonadati > Pseudomonadota > Betaproteobacteria > Burkholderiales > Comamonadaceae > Polaromonas > Polaromonas sp. P3_A5. The sequence goes on along the minus strand of NZ_JBFUGF010000001.1, from coordinate 1,717,457 downwards.
TTTTTGGCGGCCACCCGGCAATTTTTTGAACCTTGGTCGTTCCCTCGGGCTGGGCAGGCAAGGCGCCCCAATCGCCCTGGGGCGCGGACGCAGCAGCTTGCGGGTCTTGCAGGCGCTGCGGGTTGTGTTGCGGTTGCTGCTGCGGTGCGCTGTGGGTGCCGGGCGCTGGTGTCGCACTGCCTTCGGGTCGGCGGTGGGCCAGTGCCAGTTCAGCCACAGCGTCTACATCGGCCACAGACACTTCGCTGCGCCCTTCCAGCGCGGCAAGCGCGCGTGCGGCGCGCAGCATCACCAGATCGGCGCGCATGCCATCCACACCGGCGGCAATCGCGCAGGCAGCGGCATGGTGCAGCACCGCGTCCGACCAGATCAGGCGTGGCAAGGCAGCGCGGGCGGCCACCAATGCGGCGCTCAGCGCACCTTGTTCTTCGGCATGCTGCGCGCCCAAGGCCCCGGGGTTTTCATCAAAACCCAGGCGCGCGCGCAGGATGGCGGTGCGCTCTGCGGCATCCACCGGATTGGCCAGCACCAGCGAGAGGCCAAAGCGGTCCAGCAGCTGCGGGCGCAGCTCGCCCTCCTCCGGGTTCATGGTGCCCACCAGCACAAAGCGCGCGGCGTGCTGTTTTGAGATGCCATCGCGCTCCACCGTGTTCACGCCGCTGGCTGCCACGTCCAACAGCGCATCCACCAGCGCATCGGGCAACAGGTTGACCTCGTCCACATAGAGCACACCGTTGTGGGCCCGCGCCACCAGCCCAGGCGCCAGGCGCACCTGGCCGTCGCGCAGCACGTCTTCCACATTCAGCGTACCCACCAGTTGCTCCAAGCTGGCGGCCAGCGGCAAGGTGACAAAGGGTGCACCGGGCAGCAGCGCGGCCAGCGCACGGGCCGCAGTGGACTTGGCCGTGCCGCGTGGGCCGCTGATCAGCACACCGCCAATGCCGGGGTCTATGGCTACCAGCTGCAAAGCCAGCTGCAGCTGCGGCTGGCCGACCAGCGCGGTGAAGGGAAAGGCCGCGCGGGTGGCGGGCTCAACAGGAATGTTCAGTTCAGGAATGCTCATGGTCGTGGTCGTGGTCGTGCTCATGGCAAGGGTCCTTCTCCGTGTTCTTCAAGCCGGCGCTCCAGCACCAGCAAATGGTCTTCGATGCGTTCGCGGTGCTCGCCCGGCGCCTCCCACAGGCCGCGCTGCATGGCCTCCAGCAGGCGCTCGCCAATGCTGCGCAGTGCGCCGGGGTTGTGCTGCTGCAAAAACGCGCGGTTGGTGTCGTCGTGCAAATAAGCATCGGCCACCAGCGCGTACTGGTGGTCGCCCACCACGCCTGTGGTGGCGTCAAATGCAAACAGGTAGTCCACCGTGGCGGCCATCTCAAAAGCCCCCTTGTAGCCATGGCGGCGCACGCCCTCCAGCCACTTGGGGTTGACGGCGCGCGAACGCACCACGCGCGCCACCTCTTCGCCCAGCGTGCGGATACGCGGCGCACCAGGCACGCTGAAGTCGCCGTGATACAGCGATGCGGGCGCACCCGCCAGATGTTCGACTGCCACCGCCATGCCACCCTGGAACTGGTAGTAGTCGTCCGAATCGAGCACATCGTGCTCGCGGTTGTCCTGGTTGTGCAGCACGGCATCCAGACCGGCCAGGCGCTGCTCGAAACTGCCACGCGCTGGTGCGCCGTGCTCGCCCTGCCCGTAGGCAAAGGCGCCGGCGCGCAGATAGGCCTGAGCCAGATCGGCGCCGTCGTTCCAGCGGCCGCTGGCCATGACCTCTTGCAGACCAGCGCCATAACCGCCGGGGCGCGGGCCAAACACGCGCCAGGTGGCTTCGCGCTGGGCGTCCTCTGCACTCAAGCCCTTGGCCTGTGCCTCGGCCGCTTCGCGCTGCACCCGGGCGCGGATGGGATTCACGTCGTCGGGCTCGTCCTCTTCACTGATCGCGGCCACGGCGCGCACGGCGGTATCAAACAGGTCAATCACATTGGGGAAGGCATCGCGGAAGAAACCCGAAACGCGCAAAGTCACATCCACGCGCGGACGGTTCCTGATAGCCATGGGCAGCACTTCAATGTCCACCACCCGGCTGCTACCGTCGGCCCACTTGGGCCGCACGCCCAGCAACGCAAAGGCTTGTGCAATATCTTCGCCGCCCGTGCGCATGGTGCTGGTGCCCCAGACCGACAGGCCCAGGCAGCGCAACATCTCGCCATGGTCTTGCAGGTGGCGCTCAATCACGCGCTCAGCCGCCGCGGCGCCCATGGCGTAGGCGGTCTGTGTGGGCACGGCACGCGTGTCCACCGAATAGAAGTTGCGGCCTGTGGGCAGCACGTCAGGCCGGCCACGCGAGGGTGCACCGCTGGGACCGGCGGGCACAAACTTGCCAGACAGGCCGCGCAGGCACTGCGCAATCTCCTGCGGACCACAAGCGTCCAGACGGGGGCGCAACACAATGCGCATGCGCTGCAGCACCGGGGCGGCGTGCGGCCAGGCAGTGGCGTCCCATGGCGCATCGGCCACCACATGGCTAGCTACCAATTGCCGGGCCAGCAGTTCCAGCCGCTCGCGTGTATGGCCGGCGTGACGCCAGGCTTCGGTACTCATGTCTTGCAACACCGGAGGGAATGGGCCGCCCCAAGGTGCGGCCCATTCGGGGCTCAACACGCTGAAGCCGTCCACACCATCCAGCTCCAAATCCTGAGTCAATGCCACCAGCAGGCTGCGCTGGCCGGCGGCCGTACCACCTGGAAAACGCGCCAGCGCCACCAGCGTGTCGATTTGCTGGCGGCCCTGTGGTGATGTGCCCAGGATGTGCAGCCCATCGCGGATCTGTGACTCCTTGATCTCGCACAGGTAGGCGTCCAGCCGCAGCAGCAGCGCTTCACGGCCCGCGTCATCGGCGGGTTTGGCAAAGCCCAGGTCAGTGTGCAGGTTCTCAGTCAGCACACGCTCCAGAATGTCGCCGCGCAGGCGTTGGGCGCGGCGTGGGTCCAGTGACAGGGCCTCGTAGTACTCGTCCATCTGGCGCTCGAGTTTTTGCAGCGGGCCGTAGGTTTCGGCGCGGGTCAGGGCCGGCATCAGGTGGTCGATGATGACGGCCTGCGTGCGGCGCTTGGCCTGGCTGCCCTCGCCGGGGTCGTTGACGATGAAGGGATACAGGTGCGGCAAGGGGCCCAGGATGGCGTCGGGCCAGCAGGCCGCACCCAGCGCCACGCTTTTGCCCGGCAGCCATTCGAGGTTGCCGTGTTTGCCCACATGCACCACCGCGTCCACCGCAAACTGGCGACGCAGCCAGAAGTAAAACGCCAGGTAGTTGTGCGTGGGCACCAGGTCGGCGTCGTGGTAAGTCGCCACCAGGTCCAGGTCACGCCCGCGCGCGGGCTGGATACCCACAAACACGTTGCCCAGGCGCAGGCCGGAGACCATGAAGCGGCCGCTGCGCACCATGGGGTCCTGTTCGGGGGAGCCCCACAGCGCGTTCACTGCGTCGCGGCTGGCAAGGTCCAGTTGGTTGAAGTCCTGCAGGTAATCGGCCATGGCAAGACTCTGGCCTGCCGGCCGGATGCCGTTCGCGTCCAGGTTGTTGGTCACGCCTGCCACCAGCGCGGCGATCAGTGCGTCACCGCCTTCGGGCAAGGCACCTGTGACATAACCTGCGTCCTGCATGGCGCGCAGCAGGCCCACCGTGGAGGCCGGGGTGTCCAGGCCCACACCATTCGCCAGACGGGCATCGTCGTTGGGGTAGTTGGCCAGGATCAGTGCGATGCGTTTATCGGCATTCGGCCTGTCACGCAGCACACACCAGCGGCGCGCCAGCTCGGCCACAAAGGCCATGCGTTCGGGTTCGGGCTGGTAACGCACCACGTCCACCTGGGTGCGCTCGTCACGCCACGCCAGGCCCTTGAAGCTGATGGCGCGGGTGCCGATGCGGCCGTCCACCTCGGGCAGCACCACCTGCATCGCCAAGTCGCGCGGGGCCAGGCCATGCGGGTCTTCTTGCCACTGCTCTTGGGAACAGCCCGCGGTGATGAGCTGTAGTACCGGTGCATCACCAGCCAATGGGGCCATCTGCGCGCCGTCCACACTGTCCACATCGTCGCCATCGAGTGCGGTGATGGCAAAGCTGGTCGCGTTGAGCACCACGCCCACGCCGTGTTGCGCGGCCAGCGACTGCAACAGCTCCAGGCTAGCGGGGTTCTTGAGCGAATCCACGGCCACGGCCACAGTGTTCAGCCCTTGATCATGCAATGCGGCCAGCATCGCGTCAAACACCGCAGTGTTGCCGGCCTGCACATGGGCACGGTAGAACACCAGCAATGCCACCGGCGCGCCGTCTTGCCACGCTTGGGCACCCAGCGATTCGTAAATTATGGCCGGTGGCAACACCGTAGGCGGTGTGGGCCGAGTCCCCAGGCCAAACGCGGAATAGCCTATCAATTCAAAAAAGTTCCGGGCGTTGTCTCGGCCGCCTTCGCGCAGGCAGCGCCAGAGCTGGCGGCAGTCCTCATGCGGGGCGGTGCTGCGCAACAGCAGTTGCAAGTCTTCACTCGCGTCACCCGAGAAGAGCGCCAGCCACTGGCCGCGTTCGCGTGCGAGTTCGCGCACGCGCTCCACCACATAGGCCCAGTCGCTGGCAGCGCCCAGGTGGTCAATCACCACCACGCGCGCATGTTGCAGCACCTCGTCCACATACATGTCGGCCGAAGCGGGCTGGCGCAGCCACATCAGGTTCGCCAGGCGGACCGTGGGAAAGCCTTCGGGCAATGCACCCGCCGCATCGGCCAGCAGCGACAGCGTGGTGTCCGCCGCGCTGAGCACCACGATGTCGCCCGGCGTTTGCTCCACACGCACCACGCCCTGACCACCGTCTTCAACGTGGCCGCCAGGGCGGGTGGAGAGCAAATGCATGTTTTATTTCACAAGGTAAGGTTGAACAGCCCATCCTGGCGCAGGTCGATGGGGCGCTCTGCGCAGCGGCATAAAGGAGGAGCCCACAGGGCGGAGGACAGCCGCGGAGCGGAGTGCCCCGTCGGCCTGTGCCCGCCACAAAACTAAAGCTTCAGCGTGCATTTGGATTCAAGCCGCGACGGGTGCCGCCAGCGTCGCACTCAACTCAGCCTGCAACACAGCCGCATTGAGCTCGGAACCAATCAGCACCAGGCGCGACTGGCGCACTTCATCCGCACGCCAGGGGCGATCGAAGTAGCTGTCAAAGCGCGTACCGACGCCCTGCACCACCAGGCGCATGGCCACACCGGGCAAGGCCACAAAACCCTTGGCGCGGTAAATCTCGTGGCGGCCCACCACATCGCGCAGCGCGGCCAGCAATGCTTCGCGGCCGGTCACGTCCAGCGCCACCTGCACCGAGTCAAACGCATCATGGTCGTGGTCTTCTTCCTCGTCGTGATGCGTCTTGCGCTGGTCGATCTGGTCTTCCACTGCGCGCTCCAGGCCCAGCAACACGCCAATATCTATGCGGCCATGCTGCGCATGCACCAGCTTCACACCGGACAAAGTTTCGGCGCGGATGGCGGCTTCCACACCCACCAATTCTTCGGCCGTCAACCCATCCGTCTTGTGCACGATCACCAGGTCGGCCGTTGCCAGTTGGTCTTCAAACAGCTCGTGCAAGGGCGAGTCATGGTCCAGGTTGTCGTCGGCGCGGCGCTGGGCGTCCACGGCCACCGGGTCGTCGGCAAAGTCTCCCGCGGCAACCGCAGGCGCGTCCACCACGGTCACTACGGCATCCACGGTGAAGGTGTTGCGCAGCGCGGGCCACTGGAAGGCCTGCACCAGCGGCTTGGGCAGCGCCAGGCCCGAAGTTTCGATGATCAGATGGTCGATCTGGTCACGGCGCTTGGCCAACTGCTCCATCACGGGCGCGAACTCTTCCTGCACCGTGCAGCACAGGCAGCCGTTGGCCAGCTCATACAACTGGCCATTTTCTTCACCGTTCTCGTCGCAGCCTATGCCGCAGCCGCGCAGCAGTTCGCCGTCGATGCCGAGTTCGCCAAACTCATTGACGATGACCGCGATGCGGCGGCCCTGCGCGTTGGCCAACAGGTGGCGGAGCAGCGTGGTCTTGCCGCTGCCCAGAAAGCCGGTGACGATGGTGGCGGGGATTTTTCGGGTTTGCATAAGAGTCTCTCGGATAAAGAAAATTAACGGGGCGCGTCACGGGGAGGCAGGGCCTTGAGGCACTCCACCAACATTTGGGCGGCCTCGCCCAGGCGAGGGCCAGGGCGTGACAACAGGTCCATGCGTTCAGTATCCAGCAGGCACAGCTGCTGCTGGCGCACTGCCGGCAGTGCACTCCAGCCGGGGCGGTCTGACAAGTTGGCCAGCGTGGCGCGCGGGCCAATGATGAGATCGGGCGGGCGGCGCAGCAGCAGCTCGGGATTGATCCGGGGGAACAGGCCCAGATCGCCGCTCACCACATTGACCAGGCCCAGCCTGGCCACGGTCTCACCAATAAAGCTCTTCTCGCTGGCTGCAGACGATCCTGCGCCCACCTCCACATACACGGTGCGCCCGCGCAACGCGGCGGGCATGCGGCCCGCGGCGGCGTCCAGCTCACCCTCGATGCGGGCGATCAGCTCGGTGGCACGGGCCTGTTCACTCAAGGTGTCGCCCAGCTTCACCAGCATGCGTTTCAGGTCTCCATGGGTGCGGGCATCCAGCATCATCACCGGCACTCCCAGCGCCTGCAGGCGTTCCCCCGCGCGGCTGCGCGGACCCAGCAAAACCAGGTTCGGCCGCAGCGTGACAATGCGTTCGACCTGCGCGTCTTCCAGCCCACCCACCTTGGGCAGCGCCAGTACCGAAACGGGCCAGGTGGAGTGGCGATCGGTGCCCACCAGCTGCGCACAGCGGCCCAGCGCACACACGGCCTCGGTCAGCGAGGGCGCAAGTGTGACGATGCGCGACACCGGCTGCGTGCCCTGAGCCATCGCGAAGCTGGAGAGCAGCCCGAGAACTGCCAGCAGCGAGACCGTGGGCAGCAGGCGCAATGCCATACGTGCAGCAAAACTTGAGCGGAATTCCTCTTCACCAGCCGGGGCCGCGGAACCGGCTTTGCCGGGCCGCAGGCGCAGCGCCCCCTCGGGGGGCAGCGCATTACACGGAGCCGAAGGCGTAGTGAAAAGCGTGGGGGCCATATCTCTAGTCCTCAATGCCGCGTTGGGCGGGAACGCCGGCTTTAAAGTGATGCTTGACCAAAGTCATCTCCGTCACCGTATCCGCCAGGTCTACCAGCTCACCCGGTGCGTTGCGGCCCGTCAGCACCACGTGCACATGCGGTGGGCGTTCGCGCAGGCAGGTCAGGATGGTCTCCAGCGGAATCCAGCCGTAGCGCAGCGGGTACATGATTTCGTCCAGCACCACCATGAAGTGCTCGCCGGCGCGGATGGTGGCTTCTGCCTTGGCCCAGCCGTCGAGTGCCAACTGGGCCGAGTGGTCCAGGTCGCGGCTCTTCCAGCTAAAGCCATCGCCCAGGCCTTCGATGGGGATGCCCAGTTGCTCAAACAAGCGGTGCTCGCCAAAGCGGGCAGTGGGCACTTTCATGAACTGGTAGACCTTGACGGCCTTGCCGCGGCCATGCGCACGCAGGGCCAGGCCAAAGGCTGCCGTGCTCTTGCCTTTGCCGTGGCCGGTATTGATCATGATCAGGCCGCGGCGCTCGGCCGTGGGAACGACACGTTCGTAATCGACGGGCGGGGTTTCAATTTGCATGGGAGCTCTCTTTGCAGGATGGTTGACTTTGGGCAGCGCAATCCACTGCCCTTGCAAGGGATGAACGGCAAGGCGTCCGTCAAATACGTCTTCCAGTGCGCGGTGTGTGGCCAGATCGGCGCAGGCGCCTTGGTGGGTGATGCGGCCTTCAGCCATCACGACCATGGTGTCGGCTTGCAATGCCATGGTGATCTCATGCAGAACGCTGACCACGGTTTTTCCTTCGGCCACCAGCGCACGCACCACGTCCAGCCAGTCGGCCTGGTGCGGCGGGTCGAGGTTGGCGAGCGGCTCGTCCATCAGCAGCACCTGGGCCTGCACTGCCAGGGCACGCGCCAGCAGCACGCGCTGGCGCTCGCCGCCCGACAGTTGCCCCAAGGCGCGCTCGCGCCAGTCCCAGGCACGGGTGGCGCGCAGGGCCTGCTCCACCGCTGCACGGTCGGCGACGCTGGGCGGGGCCAGCCAGGCCTGGTGCGGCAAGCGGCCCAGCATGGCCACGTCCCACACCGTCAGGTCATCGGCCGAGGTTTCGTTCTGGCCCAGCCAGGCCAGCTGGCGGGCGCGTTCGCGGTGCGGCAGGCTTTGCAGCGGCTGGCCGAGCAAGCTGACTTCACCGCTGTGCGGCAGCACGCCGGCCAGCGCCCTGAGCAAGGTGGACTTGCCTGCGCCGTTGGGGCCGACGATGCTGGTCCATCGACCCGCCGCAATGTCCAGGCTGATGCCGTGCAGTACGTGTTGCTTTTGCAAGCCATTTCCGAGACTGGCCTTTATGGAGTCTGCGCGGACAGCTATTGATTTCATAGCATCACTCATACCGCACGCCCTCCACCCAGACTGCTGCTACGGTGCATCAGCCACAACAAATAGCCGCCGCCCAGCACCGCGGTGAGCATGCCCACGGGCAGCTCCTGCGGCGCGATCAGCCAGCGTGCCAGCGTGTCGGCCGCCATCAGAAGCACGCCGCCCATGAGGCTGGAGAGCAGCATCAGGTGCGCATGGGTAGTCTTCACCACCGAGCGCACCAGGTGCGGCGCGGCCAGGCCTACAAAAGCGATCAACCCGGTTTGCGCTACCGCCGTACCCGTGGCCAATGCCAGCACTGCCACCAGCGCCGCGCGCATAGGCGCCACCGGCAGGCCCAGGCTGACGGCGGTGGCGTCGCCCAGGCTCAGGCCGTCGAGCACGCGCGCCAGCAGCCACGATGCCAGCACGCATACACCCCACACGCAAGCCATGAGCACGCAGGAGGTCCAACCGACAAAGGCGGTCGAGCCCAGCATGAAGGCCTGCATGGCCTGCAACGATTCGGGCGAGAACAGCAGCACCAGGTGCGTCATGGCACCCAGCACAACGCCCACCACCACACCGGCCAGCAGCAGGCGCAGCGTGTGGCCCACACCGCGCGACAGCACCAGCGTGAGCATCACCGCAAACACGGCGCCCAGAAACGCCGCACCGGTCAACCCCAGACGCACCCACAAGCTGCTGGAGAACACACTGACGGCCATACCGCCGCTCATCATGCTGCCGCCCAACATGCCGGCGCCCCCACCCAAAGCGGCCAATGCCAGCGCCACGCCCAGCGAGGCACCCGAGGCGCTGCCCAGCAAATACGGGTCAGCCAGGGGGTTGCGAAACAGGCCCTGGGCTACGGCACCGGCCAGGCCCAGCAAGGCGCCGGCGGCCCAGGCGCCCAAGGTGCGCGGCAGGCGGATCTGCCAAATGATTTGCTGTGCCATGGCGGTTTGCTGCGGGTCCTGTGCGGGGTTGAGCAGCGGACGAATCAGGTTCTCCAGTCCGGCGCTGCCGACACAGATACCCAACGCCACCAAAGCCAATGCTCCCAGCACACCGGCCCAGACCAGCCAGAAAACGCGGGTTTGCATCATGGTTTGGCTCCCGGGGCGGGCGCATTTTTCAGCAGACATTGGGCCATCAGGCGCGCACCTTCAGCCATGCGCGGGCCGGGACGCACCAGCATGTCGGCCTCGTCGGGTGGGAAAATGCAGACCCGCTGCTCGCGCAGTGCGCGGATGCTTTGCCAGCCGGGCCGCACCGTCAAACCGCCGGCGCTGCGCTGGCCGATCATGATCAGGTCAGGGTTGGCGCGGACGATGTATTCGGGGTTGAGCTTGGGGAACGGCCCGAGCTTGGCAGGCACGATGTTTTTGGCACCCAGGCGTGTGAGCGTTTCGCCAATAAAGGACGACTCGCCCGCTGCATACGGCCCCTGGTTCACTTCGAAGTAGATCTTCACATTGCGCACGCTGGTCGGCAACGACTGGGCTGCAGCCGAGACACCGGCATCAATCGCGCGCCAGATGCGTGCGGCATCACGCACCTCCAGCAACTGGCCGAGCTTGAGCATCACGCGCTGCACGTCGGCATGGCTTCGCGGCTCCAGCGCCACCACCTTGATGCCCAACGCCTGCAGCCGCTCGCCCGCGCGCGACGAGGTGGCCATCAGCACCACATCGGGCTTGAGAGAGACGATCATCTCGATGTTGGGGTCCAGCCCGCCGCCAACTTGGGGCAGTTTTTGCACGCTGGCCGGGAAGTTGGAATAGCGGTCTACCCCCACCAGGCGCTGGCATTGGCCCAGCTCGCACACGGTTTCGGTCAACGACGGCAACAGGCTCACAATGCGCTGCGGCGCGGCGGGGAAGGTGACGGTGACCCCTCGGTCATCGGTGACCTGCAAGGCACGAGCGACACCCGCCAGACCAAAGGTAAAGGCAAACGCAAAAACGAGCATCACCGAGACGCGGGGTGGCAGAGCGTTTTGCGCAGGTAAAGGAGGAGCCCGCAACGCGGGCGGGGGACACGGAGCAAAACGCTCTGCCACCCCGCGTCTGTGCAACAGAAAGGGGCAAAGAAAGCGGCGGATGTCCATCTTCATCCCGCATCCTTCAAAGTCAGTGGCAAGCCTGCCGCCATCAGCGTCACGCGCTGGCACGCAGCGGCCACATCCTGGTTCAGTTTGCCCAAGGCATCCACAAAGGCGCGAACCTCGCGCCCCATGGGAATTACGCCCAACCCAATCTCGTTGCCCACCAGCACCACCGGGCCAGGGGCCTGGGTAATTGCTATCAAAAGAGAAGCGGCTGGCGCACTGTCCATGGGGGCTAGAGGCTTATTTTGTTCAAAATCCACGGGCATCAACCGGTTGGTGAGCCACAGCGTCAGACAGTCCACCACTACCAAGGTGTCGGGCTGGCTGTGTTTTTGAATCGCCTCCGCCAGTGCCAACGGCTCTTCCACCGTGGTCATGCCGGGCACGCGCTCGGCGCGATCCGCCTGGTGGCGGGCGATGCGCTGGCGCATCTCCTCGTCCCAAGGCTGTGCGGTGGCAATCAGCACGGCGCGGTGGCCCAGTCGCTGGTCCAGCCACTGGCGCGCCAGCAGTTCGGCACGACGTGACTTGCCACTTTTCTGGCCGCCCAGAATCAGTTCGCTTTTGGCAATCGTCATAGCGCTCATGATCGGAACGCTCCGGCTTGTTCAGCGTCCATCCACTGCAGGATGATCTGGTGCATCCTGGCCACGCCGTCGGTCAGCGCAGCGGGGCCGGGCTGCAGTATGTCGGGCGACTTGATTTCAAACAGCTGGTTGTGACGCACCGCATTCACCGCACCCCAACCCTCGCGTGCCACCACGTTCTCCGGCCGGAATTTCTTGCCGCACCAGGAGCCCAGTATGAGATCCGGGTTACGGCGGACGATCTCGGCCCCGTCGGCAATGATGCGGTTCTTGCCCAGCGATTCGGCGGCGAGCTCAGGAAAGCAATCGTCACCTCCCGCGATGCCGATGAGCTCCGACACCCAGCGGATCGCGCTGATGTGCGGGCTGTCCCATTCTTCAAAATACACCTTGGGGCGGCGCGCACCCTTGGCGACCCTGGCCGCGACGGCCGCCTGCATGGCACGCAAATCGGCCTGCATCTGTGCAATGCGCTGCGCACCCTGCTCTGCCTCGCCCACCATGGCGGCCAGCTGGAACAGCATGGAGAAAATTTCGGCCACGCTGCGCTGGTTGAAGATGGTGACCTGCACACCGCGCTTGACCAGGTCCGAAGCAATATCGGCCTGCAGGTCCGAAAAGCCCAGCACGCAGTCGGGCTGCAGTTCCATGATCTTCTCGATCTTCGCGCTCAGAAAGGCGCTGACGCGCGGCTTCTCGTCGCGCGCGCGTTTGGGCCGCACGGTGTAGCCCGAGATGCCCACAATGCGCTGCTGCTGGTCCAGCAGGTAGAGCCATTCGGTGGTTTCCTCGGTCAGGCAGACGATGCGCTGCGGGCCGGGCTGGTAATGCAGCAAGTCCGTCATGCAGTCACCTCTACAGATGTGGTGAATAGCGCTGCCACCGCTTCGGGGCAGGATGGAAACCAGGCATGAAAGTAACTGGCGCGCACCGCACCATGCTGCCACACGGCCTCGCCCGCGTCCGGCGCGGGCGCGGTGCCCGGCCGCGAGGTGCGTGCCGCGGCCTGTAATGGCGTGGCCGTGGTCGAGTAATGGAAAGTGTGGCCGCGCAAGGTGCCGCTTTCCAGGGCCAGCTGCTGCGGGCCCAGGCCGGCCAGCAGCTTTTGCATGGTCACTTCGCCAGGTAGCACACCCCATTGCACATGGCGTTTGCCATCCAGCGTGACCAGCGTCTCAAACAGGGCCATCATGCCGCCGCACTCGGCCCATACAGGTTTGCCTGCGGAAATGTGTGCGGCCAGGCTGGTGCGTAGCGCGGTGTTTGCCGCAATTGTCTCTGCGTGCAGTTCGGGGTAACCACCAGGAATCCACATCGCGTCGCAGACCGGTACAGCCGCGTCAGCCAATGGCGAAAAGAACACCAGCTCAGCACCCAGCGCGCGCAGGGTATCGAGGTTGGCGGCGTAGATAAAACAGAAAGCGGCGTCGCGCGCAACAGCGATGGTTTTGCCTTTCAACATGGGAGCAATGGGCGCAGAGGCTTCCGGCGCCGCGAAGTCCACCGCCCATCGCTGCAAGTCGTCCAGGGTCATCTGACCCAGCGGCGTGGTGGCCAGCGTATCGGCTGCGGCGTCCAGCCTTTCCATGGCATCTGCCACTTCGGTCGCGACGGTCAGCCCCAGGTGGCGCTTGGGCAGGCTCATGGCGGGATTGCGCAGCACCGCCCCCAACCATTGGTCCGGTGCCACACTGGCCTGCAGCATGCCCGCATGCCGCGCATTGGCCACGCGGTTGGCCAGCACGCCGGCCCAGGGCATGTCGGGGCGATAGTGCTGCAAGCCAAAGGCCAGCGCGCCGAAGGTTGCCACCATGCCCGATGCATCCACCACCGCCAGCACCGGCAAGCCAAAGCGTTGTGCCAGGTCGGCCGCGCTGGGTTCACCGTCAAACAGGCCCATCACGCCTTCCACAATGATAAGGTCGGCCTCCAGTGCCGCCGCATGCAGGCGCGCGCGGCAATCGTCCTCGCCCGTCATCCACAGATCCATCTGGTACACCGGCGTGCCGCTGGCCAGGGCGTGCCAGCACGGGTCCAGAAAGTCCGGCCCGCACTTGAAAACCCGAACCCGGCGGCCCTGCCGCGCATGCAGGCGCGCCAGCGCGCAGGTCACCGTCGTCTTGCCCTGGCCGGAAGCCGGGGCGGCGATGAGGATGGCAGGGCAACGGGCGGAAGTTTGCATGGCTGGTGTGGATGAGGCTTACTGGGGTGCCCAGGTCAGGCCGACGTACACGGAGCGCCGGCCATTGGCGTAAGTGCCGGCAGTCTGGTAGGCCTTGTCGGTCACATTGTCCAGCTTGGCGACCAGTTTCCAGTCGCGCGACAGCGCCGTCGTGGCGCTCAGGTTCACGAGCGAGTAGCCTGGCAGCACCACGTTGCTGGTGTCGCTGTCGAGTGCGTGCGAGGCCATCACCAGGTCCGTCGCCAGTTGCCAGCCGCCCACCGGCATCTCGGCGCCCAGCGTGCCGTATTGGCGGGAGCGGCGCTGCAGGGTTCGGTTGGTAACCAGGTTCTTGGGATTTTGCAGATCCAGCGAGCCGCGGATGTGAACATTGCCCAGCGTCTCGGCAGCCGTGAATGTCAGCCCTGTGTACTGGGCCTGCGCCGTGTTGGCATAGCAGCCACGATTGCTCAGCACCGTCGGCGGGCCGCCATTGATGCAGGGACCGTTGCCCGTGACGAAGCTCAGCAGGTTGGTCATGCGGTTGCGATAAGCGGTGACACCGTACTGGGCAGTCCCCTGGCTATATTTGAGCGCCATTTCCACGCTGCGGCCGGATTCGGGCTTCAAGGTCGAGGTGCCGTAAATGCTGAAACGCTGGTACAGCGTGGGGACCCGAAAGGAGGTGCCGGCGGATGCGGACACTTTCCACTGTGGCGTGAGCGCAAAGGCATAGGCGGCGGAGCCGGTGGTCTTTCCGCCGAATTCGCTGTCCGTGTCATGGCGGGCGTTGAACTGCACCGTGTGCGCGCCGCCGCTCCAGCCGTAGCCCAGGCTCACGCCATCCAGCGAACGGTTCCCGTTGAGGGTGCTCATGCCAGCCGGCACGGCCGAAGAGCCGACCAGGCGGAACACATCGCGACGGCTTTCCAGTGTAGCGCTCAGGAGATGCGCGCCAATGCGGTATTCGTTCTGGAACAACAACGTGCTGATGGTGCTCTTGTCGTAAGAAACCTGCGGGGTCGAGCCATTCAGGCCTTCTTCACCGGAGTCGGTACCCTGCGTGACCGCCAGCTTGGTGCTGTATTGGCCAGACCATTTGGCTTCCCACTGCAGGCCCAGGGTCTGCAGGTCGCTGATACGGCGAAAGTCGCGTGTGAGGCCGCCGTCGTACTGCGCATCCATATGGCTCTGCAACACATTGGCTTCAATGCGGTGGTCAGGATTGATTTGAAAACCCAGCTTGGCATTGGCACTCTGGCTTTTGTAGCCGTCGGCATCGGGGTTTTGAGCCGGGATGGTCCGGGCATTGAAGCCATCGCTTTGTCCCTGCGTCAAGCCCAGAGAATAGTCAAAGCCGCCCGCTGAACCGCTGGCGGCGAGCTCGACCCGGCTGGTATTGTAGGAACCGTAACCCACCGTCACGGAAGGCGAAAAAGGGCCTTGGCCGCGCTTGGTGAATATCTGGATCACGCCGGCCACGGCGTCGGAGCCATAGACTGCGCTGCTGGGGCCGCGCACGATCTCAATGCGATCAATCAGCGAGAGTGGAATGTTGTTCCAGGAGGCGGCTCCAGCCGTCGTCTGCGACTCCATCCTCACGCCGTCTACAAAAACCGGGGTGTGGCGGGTTTCACCGCCACGCACAAAAACGCTTGTATTGCTGCCGATACCGCCGTTACGGGTGATCTGTATGCCCGGCACGCGAACCAGAACATCAGCCAGCCCCACCGGGCCGGCGCGCTCTATGGTTTCACGGTCAATGACCGTGACATCAGCAATGACATCGCCGATGGGTTGGGCGCTGCGCGTAGCGGTTACCACCATTTCCTTGAGTTGTGGCGCCGCGCCGGCCTGGGCCGCCGGGGTAGTCTGGGACAAGGCGGGAAAGGCAGCGGCCACAGCCAGCGGAAGCACGGCAAGGCGTGTGTGGAAAACACAGGTTTTCATGGAATCAGACAATCAACAAAATACCCTCACTGGCTTCCCCGCCAGTGCATGAGCGTTACAAACGCTCATGCCAGTTCATGGACGTGCGCGTTCACCTTGTTGGCCGGTATCCGGGCTGACGGAACTGCCTCCATCGCCTTCCCAAGCGTGTGTTCAAAACGCTCAGTGGCTAGTGATGAAAGCTGAATGGGCTTCTGACTTGGCGTCAGGAGCCCATTCGTCCGTATTACCGTTGCGGGGGCAGCGCAGGTTAAAGGTCTCGGCGCCAGCGAATCAGGTTGACCTGATGCATGGCTTTGACCCCCTCCTGCTTCCCGTTGAACTGCAGCGTGCGAACCACACTGCGGGCACCAACAGGGCAGATTCTACGCGGGCCTTCCCCATGTCCGGCCGCAAACCCTACAATCGGAGCTGCCATGTCGAACCAAACCCAAATCGACCAGATCGTCGAACGCGTTGAGCGGCTCCTGCTGCGCTATGAGGAGCTGCAGCGTACCAACGAGCTCCTGGTGGAGCAGGTTGGCGTTCTGACGCACGAACGCGACTCCCTCAAATCGCGGCTCGGCGCGGCACGCGCCCGTGTGGATGCACTGCTGGAGCGCCTGCCCGAAACCAACGGGCATGCCGCCAAAAACACCGTGGGAACCGAGTCATGAAACAGCTCGAAGTGCAGATCATGGGCCAAAGCTATTTGCTGGGCTGCCCCGAAAATGGCGACGCCCGAATGCTGGACGCGGTCAACCGTGTTGACATGGCCATGTGCAGGATTCGCGATGCCGGGAAAATCAAGGCACGTGACCGCATTGCCGTTCTGGCGGCGCTCAATCTCGCCTTTGAGCTCCCCGAGCGCACGCCAAACGCTACGCCCACACCCGCCGCGACAACAGCGGAAACAACCGCCAGTGCTGGCGAAACAACGCATCCGCAACTCACAGCCTTGCTACAGCGGCTTGACACAGCCTTGGGCGTTGACGGCCGCCTGCTTTAAGCCCGCACCCCTGCGGTAAATCACTCCCCCACTTCGCGCGCGGGAGCCGCAAAGGCCTACAATGAACACGTCTGCGATGCGCATTGGGCTTTATATTTCCTTGAACCAATGCTCTTCGAGCACGGGCTTGGTAAATTGTCCGGCAGGTGTGATCGTCTCGCGTCAGACGAACCCGAAACCTGACTGCCCTCGCCCACCTGAACCCCGGTTCAGGATGACGGTCCAGTGGCACTCGCAGACACCTTTCTTTTCTTGTCCCGGATCCGAACGGAATCCAGGCCGCGAACAAAAACAATAGCCGGTTGCGGGCCCAGCCCGCCGTGCCACAGCAGATCTGATGTCTCTCGAACCCCAACTTATTGCCGAACTTCTCCTGTTGGGTCTGTGCACCGGTTTTCTCGCAGGCCTGCTGGGCATCGGCGGCGGCATGCTGATGGTGCCGTTCATCACCTTCATCCTCACGGCAAAGGGCTACCCGCAGGAATACACCGTGAAAATGGCGGTCGCCACCTCGCTGGCCACCATCTGCTTCACCTCGTTGTCATCAGTGCGTGCGCACCACCGGCGCGGGGCCGTGCTATGGCCCATCGTTCGGCTGCTGGCGCCCGGCATTTTGCTGGGGTCATTGATTGGTGCCCAACTGGCGGTGGCCTTGCCGGGAAAAATCCTCAGCATCCTGTTTGCCGTTTTTGTGGCGTTTTCAGCCACCCAGATGTTTCTGGGCCGTAAACCCAAACCCAGCCGCACTCTGCCCGGCCGCCTGGGCACCTTTGGCATGGGTGGTGTCATCGGCATGCTGTCTTCGCTGGTGGGCGCAGGCGGCGCCTTCGTTTCGGTGCCCTTCATGACCTGGTGCAACGTGAAAATCCATGACGCCGTGGGAACCTCGGCAGCGCTTGGTTTTCCGATTGCGCTGGCCGGCACCTTGGGCTACATCTGGGCTGGCCAGAACCTACCTCAAATGCCGCCCGGCTCCATCGGCTTTCTTTACCTGCCAGGACTGGTCATCATCTCGGTGGCCAGCATTTGTACGGCGCCGCTGGGCGCACGCACCGCGCACCGCATGGACATCCAGCCGCTGAAAAAAGTCTTCGCCGTCGTGCTGTATATCCTGGCAGCCTATTTCCTGCTGCGCTAACCCTTGTTGTGCTAACGGCGGGTGACAGCACGCCGGGGCTGTGCCGTTTTGGGCCGAAAACCAATTGTCTGCTCGATCAACGCCCCGCCATCCGTCATCAAAAAAGTCTTGAACGCCTGCGCTACCGGCGTCAGCCGCTTGTTGCGACGGTGCACGACATACCAATTCAGCATCAACGGAAAACCCTGCACGTCGAGCACGGTCAGGCTGCCCACCTGAAGTTCGCGGCTGATGGTATGCGCCGACAGAAAACTCACCCCCATGCCCGCGATCACGGCCTGTTTGATGGTTTCCGTGCTCTTGATCTCCATCGCGATGTTGAGGTCGGCCAGGTGCGTGCCGAAACCCTCCTCCATCGAATTCCAGGTATCAGAACCTTTTTCACGCACAACAAAGGGTTCGCTGGCCAGGCGCGATAGCGGAATGCGCTTTTTGGCGGCCAGCGGATGGTTGGGTGCTGCCACAACAACATAGGGGTGCGGGGCGAAAGGTTCGCTCACCGTGTCCATATCCAGTGGCGGGCGCACCATGACGGCCAGATCTGTCAGGTTGTCGGTCAGTTGGCTCAAGAGTTCTTCGCGATTGCAGACGCCGAAGTCCAGCGTCACGCCCGAGTGGCGCCGCGCAAACTCAACGAGCAGGCGCGGAAAGAAATAGTCGCCGGCGCTGATCACCGCAACGTTCAGCTTGCCGCCGGAGATGCCCTTGAACTGCGCCATGGCTTCCTCCACCTCCTTGAACTGCTGGATGATGATCCGGCTGGAATGAAGCATCTCAATGCCCGCCGGCGTGAGATGAATTTTTTTGCCGAGCTGCTCAAACAGCGGAAGGCCTGCGTGGTCTTCCAGTTTGTTGACCTGGATGGACACTGCTGGCTGCGTCAGGTGCAGCTCTTCGGCGGCTCGCGAAAAACTCAAGTTGCGGGCCACAGCCTCGAACACCTTGAGCTGGCGCAATGTCGCATTCTTCATCTCGGCCCCTTTAGTCCATAACTCACAAGTAATTCATGGTATCAAATGGATTAGCAATAGATAATCATTCATTGCTGGCCGGTCGACCTGGGGGCAAGCTTTCGCCTGTGGCTATTTCTGGTCCGCCCACCAGGACTCGCCGAACTGGCCTTGCAGCCAGCCGACAAAACCGTTGACCTTGGCCGGCACCAGTTGGGGTGAGGGATAGACAGCATGGATTTCCTGCGACGGCAGCACCCAGCCGCTCAGGAGAGGCACCAGGGTGCCGCTGCGCACTGACTCATGCGCCACATACCGGGGCAAGGCCGCCACGCCCATACCGCCACGCGCTGCCACCAGCAGCGCCGAGAGATTGTTCGAGCGCAGCGGCCCACTGACCGAGACCTGCCACGCTTGGCCTTCGGCTCCGTTGAAATGCCAGCGCGCATCGCCTTGCACCGTGCTGTAGATCAGCGCATCGTGCGTGACAAGATCCGCAGGATCGGCCGGCGCACCGCGCTTCCTGATGTATTCGGGCGAGGCCACGACCACCCACGGGTTGATACCCAGGTAACGCGCCCCCAACGTCGAGTCAGCGAGCGGTCCCATCCGGATCGCCACGTCAATGCCCTGCTCAACCAGGTTGACATAACGGTCTTCAAAGTTCAACTCGATTTGCAATTTGGGGTGCATCTGCATGAACCGCATGACCAGCGGCACCAGCACACGCCGTCCAAAAGCTACGGAGGTAGTGATTCGCAGGCCGCCCTGGACCTGCGACTGCAATAGCGCCGCCACCGTCTCGGCCTCTTCGACATGATGTGCAATCAGCTTGCACTTGGCGTAATACAGCGCGCCTATCTCAGTGGGCGTCACGCCGCGGGTCGAGCGGTGGAGCAGCCGCGAACCCAACTGCTTTTCCAGTTGCACCACCAGTTTGGTGGCCGACGGCTGGCCCATACCCATGTCGGCCGCCGCCTTGCTGAAAGAGCCGAGGTCCACCACGCGAATGAAAAGCCGGATGGCTTGAATGCGGTCCATGGCCACAAGTAGACCACGGCGACATCGGCCAGGCAATCATTTATTCCAGTTTGGAATAAGCGTAATGCACAGGATGGGGCTTCCCCGCAACCACCAACGCCGCGACCATCCGTCTCAACGATCAGCAACCTCTAGGAGACTTCGATGGCAAAAATGAAGGCCGCCATGGCCGCCGTTCTGGTGATGGAAAAAGAAGGCATCACACAAGCTTTTGGTGTGCCCGGCGCGGCCATCAACCCGTTTTACTCCGCACTGCGTGAGCGCCAGTCGATCACGCATATCCTGGCCCGGCACGTCGAGGCCGCGTCGCACATGGCCGAAGGCTACACGCGCGCCAAGGCCGGAAACATCGGTGTGTGCATTGGCACCAGCGGCCCGGCCGGCACCGACATGATCACCGGGCTGTACTCGGCGATTGCCGACAGCATCCCCATTTTGTGCATCACCGGCCAGGCGCCGCGTGCGCGTCTGTACAAGGAAGATTTTCAGGCGGTCGACATCGAGTCCATTTCCAAACCGGTCACCAAGTGGAGCGTGACCGTGCGCGAACCGGCTTTGGTGCCGCGCTCCTTCCAGCAAGCCTTTCACCTGATGCGCTCGGGACGACCCGGCCCGGTGCTGATCGACCTGCCTTTTGATGTGCAGATGGCCGAAATTGAATTCGACATTGACACCTATGAGCCGCTACCGGTCTACAAGCCGGCTGCCAGCCGCAAACAAATCGAAAAAGCACTCGACATGCTTGCTGCTTCCAGCAAGCCTTTGATCGTCGCCGGCGGCGGCATCATCAACGCCGATGCTTCAGATCTGCTGGTCGAGTTTGCCGAGCTCACCGGTGTGCCGGTCATCCCCACCCTGATGGGCTGGGGCACCATTCCCGACGATCATCCCCTGATGGCCGGCATGTGTGGGCTGCAAACCAGCCACCGCTACGGCAACGCCACCATGCTGGCCAGCGACTTCGTCATCGGCATCGGCAACCGCTGGGCCAATCGCCATACCGGTTCGCCCGAGGTGTATTGCAAAGGCCGCACCTTTGTGCACGTAGACATCGAGCCGACACAAATCGGCCGGGTGTTCAATCCCGACTTTGGCATTGTCAGCGACGCCAAGGCCGCGCTGGAACTTCTGGTGCAAGTCGCCCGCGAACGCAAGGCTGCCAAGAGCCTGCCCGACTATGACAGCTGGGCCGCCCGTTGTGCCGAGCGAAAAAAGCTCATGCACCGCAAGTCTCACTTTACCGAGACACCCATCAAACCGATGCGTGTGTACGAGGAAATGAACAAGGTGTTCCCCCGCGACACCATTTACGTGACAACCATTGGCCTGAGCCAGATTGCCGGGGCGCAGTTCCTCAATGTGTACGGACCACGCCAGTGGATCAACTGCGGCCAGGCGGGTCCGCTGGGCTGGACCATCCCCGCGGCCCTCGGTGTGGTGGCCGCCGATCCGACACGTACCGTTGTCGGGCTGTCCGGCGACTACGACTTCCAGTTTTTGATGGAGGAGCTGGCCGTGGGCGCGCAGTTCAATCTGCCCTATGTGCAGGTGCTGGTCAACAACAGCTATCTGGGCCTGATCCGCCAGGCCCAGCGAGGTTTTGAGATGGACTACTGCGTCCAGCTGGCTTTTGAAAACCAGAACGTACCGGAAGGCGAAGGCGATCTGCGCAGTTACGGTGTGGACCACCAGGCTGTAGTGCAAGGCCTGGGCTGCAAGTCATTGCGCGTGACCGACCCTGAAAAGATCAATGACGCCATGGTCGAAGCACAGGTGATGGCACGCAAATACCGGGTGCCGGTGGTTGTGGAAGTCATCCTCGAAAAGGTCACCAACATCGCCATGGGCACGGAGATCGACAAGGTCAACGAGTTTGAAGACATCGACTGTCGCCACCCCAAGGGCCGAGAAGGCCTGGAACTGGCTGGCTTGCTCGAATAAGCCCCCCAGCAACGCCCAACGCCCCACCAGCAGAGAAACCATGCCTAAATTTTCCGCCAATCTCAGCATGCTTTATACCGAACATGCGTTCCTCGACCGCTTTGAACCGGCCGCCAAAGCTGGCTTCAAGGCCGTGGAGTTTCTTTTCCCCTATGCCTTCAGCGCCGCTGACATCAAGGCCAGGCTCAATGGCAATGGTTTGCAGCTGGTGCTGCACAACCTGCCCGCCGGCGATTGGGAAGCCGGCGAACGCGGTATTGCCTGTCACCCCGATCGCGTGGAAGAATTCCGTGCCGGTGTGGCCCAAGCCATCGCGTATGCCCAAGTGCTCGGTGTGGGTCAACTCAACTGCCTGGCCGGCAAAACACCCGCGGGGGCCAGTGACACCGTTCTGCGCAAGACTTTTGTCGATAACCTGCACTATGCAGCCAGCGAACTGAAAAAAAACGGCCTCAAATTACTGATCGAACCGATCAACACCTTTGACATTCCGGGCTTCTACCTGAACCGTACGGCACAGGCACTGGACATTCTGGACGAGGTCGGCGCCAACAACGCCTTCGTGCAGTACGACATTTACCACGCGCAGCGCATGGAAGGGGAAGTGGCGGCGACGATACAAAAACATCTGGCACGCATCGCTCACATCCAGCTGGCCGACAACCCCGGCCGCAACGAGCCGGGCACCGGCGAGATCAACTACGCATTTTTGTTCACGCATCTGGACCGCCTTGGCTATGGCGGCTGGATAGGCTGCGAATACAAACCTGCCAGCACGACGGACGCAGGACTGGGCTGGCGCCAGCGCCTGACAAGCTGACCCGCACCATCTCACAAGGAATACTTCTACATGACCTCCAACGCCCTGAAAATCGGCTTCGTCGGCCTCGGCATCATGGGCACGCCCATGGCCGGCCATCTGATCAAGGCCGGGCACCAGCTGTTTGTCCATACCCTCGGCAAGATGCCCGACGCGATTGCCAGTGGCAGCGCCACGCAATGCGTAAATGCCCGCGGCGTGGCTGAGCGCGCGGACATCATCTTCATCATGGTGCCTGATACCCCCGACGTGGAGGCTGCGCTGTTTAGCGACGGCGGTGTTGCAACCGGTCTGAAGGGCTCGTCCGCAGACGCAGGTGAACGCAAGGTTGTCGTCGACATGAGCTCCATCTCGCCCATAGCCACCAAAACCTTTGCGCAGAAAATCAACACACTGGGCTGCGACTACCTCGACGCACCGGTGTCGGGCGGCGAAGTCGGTGCAAAAAATGCGACGCTGTCCATCATGGTCGGCGGCCCGGAAGCCGTGTTTGAACGCATCAAGCCGCTGTTTGAATTGATGGGAAAGAACATCACCCTGGTTGGCGACAATGGTGACGGCCAGACCGCCAAAGTGGCCAACCAGATCATCGTGGCGCTCAACATCGAAGCGGTGGCCGAGGCGCTGCTGTTTGCCGCCCGCGCCGGTGCCGACCCGGCGCGTGTACGCCAAGCCTTGATGGGCGGCTTCGCGTCATCGAAGATTCTGGAGGTGCATGGTGAACGCATGGTCAAGCGCACGTTTGGTCCGGGTTTTCGCATCGAGCTGCACCAGAAGGACTTGAACCTGGCGCTCTCCACCGCGCGCCTGCTCGGCATCTCGCTGCCCAACACGGCCACCGCGCAGGAGCTGTTCAATTCCTGCGTCGCACACGGTGGCAAAACCTGGGACCACTCTGCCATGGTGCGTGCACTGGAGAAACTGGCCAACTTCGAGATCGGCCAGCAAGCCGGGTGATCGTTGCCGGAACGCGCGGCACAAGCGGGGATCCGGCGTCTTTGCGTTGCGCCCGTTTGCACCGGGAGTTAACCGTCCCCAAAGTCGCACCGCTCATGCAGCCGGCATTGGGCCCGTTATTGGTCCAGCCGAAGAAAAAGTCTCGTGCGGCCGGATCGCATTCCGTGATGGAACTGCCGAAAAAACTCCAGCCTCCATTTCTGACCTCACTTGCTCGGGATTGGCGTCCGCACGCAGGCGCACCGGAAAGTCACTGCACTCTTACCCACCTGCGTGAACCACAACCCTTCGCGCCAGGCAATATTTATATATAACTCATAGATAATCATTTATGTGAAATACTTTAACTATCATTAATCATCTATTCTTTCTACAGTTGTCTCAAGCCCGGTGCATCGCGCATCGAAAAGTGCCCCCAGAGCATCCACCCATCAAAGGAGACCTCCATGCTCAACGCCTCGCTTGACAACACCGCCGCCGACCGGACCGACCAGACCCGCCACGCCTACAACGCCGCATTCGAAGAGCTCGGTTTGACCTGGCACTGGGATGCCGCCACTTATGCCCGATTGCAGGCCCAAGGTCGCGATGCCGTGCGCACCTATCTGGAAACCGAGCAGGCGCATCTGCTGCGAGCCTACGAAGCAGATTTCCTGGTTGAGGCCATCGAAGCGGCCAAGGCCCGCTGCCATGCCAGCATGGTCGCCAGCCGGGCAAACCCGGCTCCTTATGCCGGCTGGTCCAGCCATTCACTCACGCCAGCCAATAGCCGGCCAAAAAACACCACCCCTGCACCCCGGTTCACGCCGAGTGCGCTGTACACGTGAAGGGCCGGAATGTCTAACCGTTGGCTACGTTTCAGGGAAGGCAATTCAACCGGCTTCGGAACTCTCGAGGGAGAGAACATCCGGGTTTGCCAGGGCAACATGTTCTCCGGTGCGACACCCACAGACCGGGCGTTGCCGCTGGCCAGCGTCGAGCTTTTGATGCCGGTACGGCCCAGCAAGGTCATCGCGATGTGGAACAACTTCCACGCCCTGGGTCAAAAGCTCAATCTGGCCGTGCCGGCCGAACCGCTCTACTTAATCAAGGCGCCGAACTCCTACCTGGATCCAAACGGAATCATCGTAAAACCTCCATGCGATGGCAAGGTTGTTTTCGAAGGCGAACTGGGCATCGTCATCGGCAAAACCTGCAAGCAGGTTTCCGAGCGCGATGCAATGGATCATGTGTTCGGCTACACCTGCGCCAACGATGTGACGGTCGCCGACATACTGAACCGTGATGCCTCGTTTGCCCAGTGGGTACGCGCCAAAGGGCTGGATACCTTCTGCCCCTTCGGCCCCGTCGTTGCCACAGGCCTTGATCCGGAAAAGCTGGTGGTTAAAACCATCCTCAACGGCGAGATCCGCCAGGACTATCCCATTAGCGACATGCGCTTTTCAGTGAAGCAGCTGGTGAGCTTGATATCCCAGGACATGACACTCTATGCAGGCGATATCATCCTGTGCGGTACGTCAATCGGCGTGGGATCCATGAAACCGGGAAGCACGATCGAAGTGGAGATTGCCGGTATCGGCAGGCTCAGTAACCGGTTCGAATAACGTTTTTTACCAGGAGCACGGGTGTGAAGATTGCGATCATTGGGGCCGGAGCCATCGGCGGTTATGTGGGTGTGAAATTGGCTTTGGCCGGTGAGGACGTAACCTTCATCGTACGGGGCGCCAACCTGGATGCTATTCGCAAAAAAGGCATGAAGCTCATCATGCATGATGGCACCGAACACGTTGCGGAAAATGTCAAGGCGACCAACAACTACACAGAAGCCGGCCCGCAGGATCTGGTGATCCTGGCCATGAAGGCACATCAGGTAGAGGCTGTAGCCAACGATCTTCCCAAGCTGTTTGGGCGTGACACCACAGTCGTCACCATGCAAAACGGCATCCCCTACTGGTACTTCCATAACCATGGTGGCCCGTTTGAAGGAAGCCAGGTCCATAGCGTGGACCCCAGCGGTACGCTGTCAAAAATGATCCCTCCGCAGCGCGTCATCGGCTGTGTCGTCTACCCGGCCTCTGAACTTGTGGCGCCAGGTGTCGTGAAACATATCGAAGGCGACCGCTTTCCGGTCGGCGAGCTTGACGGCTCAATCAGCGAACGTGTCACGCGAATTTCAGAATGTTTTGGCAACGCGGGGTTCAAGGCGCCCGTTTTGGACAACATCCGATCGGAGATCTGGCTCAAGCTTTGGGGCAATCTCACTTTCAACCCCATCAGCAGCCTGGCCCATTCCACACTGGTGGACATTTGCCAATATCCGCTGACACGCGAACTGGCTGCCAGCATGATGCGCGAGGCGCAGGAAGTCGCGCACAAACTGGGCATCGAGTTCCGCGTCACGCTGGACAAGCGCATCGCCGGTGCGGAGAAAGTGGGCAAGCACAAAACATCCATGCTGCAGGACATCGAAGCCGGTCGAGCCCCGGAAATCGACGCCCTGGTGGGTTCAGTAGTCGAACTGGGACGCCTTACGCAAACACCAACGCCGCACATCGACACGGTATATGCCCTGGTCAAGCTGCTCGCAAAAACCATGGACGAAGAGCGCGGACAGGTGCGCCTTCAGCTCGCGGCCTGATTGCCCGGTAACGCCGGGCTTTGGGCTTGGCACCGACAGGACTGTGCCAGCCAATCAGGCCTCATCCAATTGCTGCGGCGCACAACGGTTTTTCTTGTTGCCGCGACCTGCGGCAAGCCTCAAAAACGATCCGACTCAAGGTCCAAAGGCCAACGATTTCTTCATAGCCTCAACCACTGCGTCCGAAGGAGTGTCGAAATCGAACTTGGCCCCAAGGTCCAACGCCTTTAACAGAAGCGGGTTTGCGTTCTTGAGGGAGTCGAACAGAGTAGCCGCTTTTTTGGTCACATCTGCTGGAGCGCCAGGGTGAACGTACAGCCCGTAGCCCCAACTCGCGTTGGCGGTCGGCACAATCACCAGTTGCGCCATATGGATGCGTTCATCGGTACCGTGGTGGCTTTTCATGGTGGCAGCCTGTGCACTCTGTAGCCGGGTAATCAGGCCGGCCCACCGGTCCGCTTGCCAATGAAATGCCGCTTTGGTCGGCAAGTAGCTTTGCCCCAGCCCTTGTTGAGGCAATATTTCGACCACCGTGCCGCAAAAATTCTCGGCTTTTACGAGCGATGTGGTCACACCGCTTTTCATGCCAAAGCAACTGGTCGCCTTGAGCTTGGCGAGCACTTTGGCTTGATCAGCGGGAGGGAGCGTCTTCAACTCGACCGGTTTGCCGTCCTTGACCGTTCCGATGTCAGCCAGAATCAGTACAGCCGACTGGATCGGGTCCATGTTGACAGCCACCGGCTTATAGCCCGAGGCAAGACCGACCACGGGGTTGCCATAGACCCAGCATGGTGGAGCCGGCTTCTTGACGGCTGTCAAAACATCCTGCGTCTCCCGGATGTTGAGCACCGGCGTGACCGACAGCCCCGTGGGACGGATAAAGTCAACGAGTTCTTTCAGGGCACTTTCGGTTTGCGAGGCTCCCTCGCCCCGGATCACTTGCGGATTAAGGTAAAGCCCGCCTTCGCACGACTGCGCTTGGGCGGTCACACCGCAGGAAAACAGAACTGCCAGGAACAATGCGTTTTTCATGGTTTTTACCTTTCAAAGCATGTGTGAGGTTCCAGTCACGCACCTCGACGCGGAGCATCAGCTAGCCCGCTGAAATTCATGTTACGGCGTTGTCACACTTTCCTCCTAGGGACATACGCTATCCAGGCGCGCCATACAGCGCCGAAGCGGCTCCGGAGAAACCCTAGAGCGGCTCGAAAATCCCGCAAACTTGACCCCTGTCAAGAGTTTTTGGCCCACTTGGTAAGACCATACGTCTGCAATATGCTCGGCTAGGGAATCAGTAAAGAAATTCCAGCCAACAACAGAGTTACCCAATACAGGAGACAACGTGATGAAAACCAGATTTGCGAGCATCAAGAATAAAGTGGCTGCAGCAGGGACATGCGCCATCGCAGCAGCGGCGCTGACGGCTTTCCCGGCCCACGCGGCCTGGGAGCCCACCAAGCCGGTGGAGTTCGTGGTACCAGCAGGTACCGGTGGCGGGGCCGATCAGATGGCTCGCCTGATGCAAGGTATCGTCATCAAGCACAAGCTGATGAAAGAGCCGCTGATCGTCGTCAACAAGTCCGGCGGCGCGGGCGCCGAGGGTTTCCTCGAGGTGAAAGGGGCCACGGGCAATCCGCACAAGATCATCATCACGCTGTCCAACCTCTTCACCACGCCACTGGCAACCGGTGTTCCCTTCAACTGGCGCGACATGACCCCCGTGTCCATGATGGCGCTGGACCAGTTCGTTCTTTGGGTGAATGCGGAAAACCCCGCCAAGACCGCCAAGGACTACCTGGCAGCTGTGAAAACCGCAGGCCCCAGCAAAATCAAGATGGGCGGCACCGGCTCCAAGCAGGAAGACCAGATTATCACCGTCGGCATTGAGCAGGCCACCGGCACCAAATTCATCTATGTCCCCTTCAAGGGCGGTGGTGAAGTCGCTGTGCAGCTCGTCGGAAAACACGTTGACTCTTCCGTCAACAATCCGATCGAGGCAGTTGCCCAGTGGCGCGCCAACCAGCTCCGGGCCCTCTGCGTCTTCGATGACAAACGGATGACTTACAAGACCAAGGTCACCGATACCCAGTCGTGGGCCGATATCCCGACTTGCAAGGAAGCCGGTGTGCCCACCGACTACACCATGCTGCGCGGCATTTTCATGGCGCCCGGTGTGTCCAAAGACCAGCTCGAGTTCTACGTCACGCTGCTCAAGAAGATTCGCGACACGCCTGAGTGGAAAGACTACATGGAAAAAGGCGCGTTCAACCAGACCTCCATGTCCGGCGACGAGTTCGGCAAATGGCTGGGCAGCGCTGAACAGCGCCATCGCGAGCTGATGAAGGAAGCCGGCTTCATCGCGAAGTAACGATCAAGAAAGCCCCGTTCGCCGGGTTTTCCCCTGCGGGCTGGCCACGCGCCAGCCCCACAATCAATCAAGTTCGCCCTGGTGCAGGGCACTCAATCCAACGGAGTTGCTCATGGAGCCAAACCAAGAATCCGGCGCGGAAGTCCGCTCGGGCGTCGCGACCTATGTCGTTGAAGCAATCGTCGCCACCTGTATCGTCATCCTGGGCGCCATAGTCATCCAGGGCAGCTGGGCCCTCGGGTCCGGCTGGACCAGCGACGGCCCCGGCTCAGGCTACTTCCCGTTTTATATCGGCATCATCCTGTGCATTTCAGGCGCCGGCACCCTTTATCAAACCCTGTTCGGCAAGGAAAAAAATACCGAAGTATTCGTCGACGGCGAACAGCTCAAACGCGTTTTATCGGTCCTGATTCCTGCCATCGTTTACGTGGGGGCAGTCCAGTTTTTAGGCCTCTACGTTGCATCGGCCGTTTACATCGCACTGTTCATGATCATCCTGGGAAAATTTTCCCCGATCAAAAGCGTGATCACAGCCTTCCTTGTGAACGCACTTTTTTTCTTCATGTTCGAGGTCTGGTTCAAGGTTCCCTTGTTCAAGGGCCAGTTCGAGCCGCTGAGCTTCCTCGGCTACTGAGCCCCCTCTACCCACAACGAGCCCACTGAACTTTTACCGGATATCGAAATGGAAGAACTTAACTCGCTTTTTCACGGATTCAGCGTCATCCTGACGCCGATGAACATCGTCCTGATGTTCGTGGGCATCATTCTGGGTGTGCTGATCGGCGTGCTGCCCGGCCTGGGCGGCGCCAACGGTGTGGCTATCTTGCTGCCACTGACTTTCACGATGTCGCCCACTTCGGCCATCATCATGCTGTCCTGCATCTATTGGGGTGCGCTTTTTGGCGGTGCGATCACCTCCATTTTGTTCAATATTCCGGGAGAGCCCTGGTCGGTGGCCACCACCTTTGACGGCTACCCGATGGCCCAGCAAGGCAAAGCCGGCGCCGCGCTGACGGCTGCGTTCACCTCCTCTTTTATCGGCGCTTTCGTTGCCGTGGTGATGATCACCTTCCTGGCGCCACTCGTCGCCAAGTTCGCGCTCAAGTTCGGCCCTCCCGAGTTTTTCGCGGTCTACCTGCTGACTTTCTGCAGCTTTGTGGGCATGGGAAAAGGGTCTCCGTTCAAGATCCTCGCGTCCATGACGATCGGCTTTGCGCTGGCGTCTGTTGGGATGGACACCGTGACCGGCCAGTTGCGCCTGACCTTCGGCATCCCGGACCTTATGCGCGGTTTCGATTTCCTGATCGCGGTGATCGGTCTGTTCGGTATCGGCGAAATCCTGCTGTCCATGGAAGAAGGCCTGGCTTTCTCTGGCAAGAGCGCCAAAATCGACCCCAAGGTCGTACTGGAAACATGGAAGAAGTTGCCGAAATACTGGATGACGTCCCTTCGCAGCTCGCTGATCGGCATCTGGATGGGCATCACCCCTGGCGGCGCCACACCTGCCTCGTTCATGAGTTACGGCCTTGCCAAGAAGATGTCAAAGAACGGCTCGAAATTCGGCACCGGCGAAATCGAAGGCGTGATTGCGCCCGAAACCGCAGCGCATGCCGCCGGCACCAGCGCCCTGCTCCCCATGCTGGCACTGGGCATTCCAGGCTCACCCACCGCAGCCGTGCTGCTCGGCGGCCTGCTGATCTGGGGCCTGCAGCCCGGACCGCTGCTGTTTGTTGAACAGAAGGACTTCGTCTGGGGGCTGATCGCCAGCATGTACCTGGGTAACCTGGTGGGCCTGATCGTTGTGCTGACCACCGTCCCGTTGTTCGCATCCATCCTGCGCATTCCGTTCTCCATCATTGCCCCTGTGATTGTGGTGATCTGCGCGATTGGCGCCTACACCGTGCACAACGCCATGCTGGATATCTGGTTCATGATGCTGTTCGGTGTCATCGGCTATCTCTTCAAGAAGCTCGACTATCCGCTGGCGCCGCTGGTTCTGGCACTGGTTCTCGGAGACAAGGCTGAGGATTCATTCCGCCAGGCCATGCTTGTGTCGCAAGGTGAAATGTCCATCATGTGGTCTAACCCACTGGTCGGCGGCATCACCACGCTGGCCCTGGTGTTGCTGTTCTGGCCATTGATTTCTCGCGTCATGGCAAAGATTCGCCCACCCAAGAAGAGCGAATTCGCGGCAGAACAGCCGGTGGACTGACCTCCTGCGAAAAGCCACAAAAAAGCCGGGTACATCACCCGGCTTTTTTATTTCCGCTTCGCTGAACCTGTCAGATCTTGCCGCGTTGTTTAAGCCGGCTAAGGGTTTCTGCTGAGAGATTCAGGTAAGACGCCAGTTCCTTCTTCGGAATGCGGTCAAACAGCTCCGGATGTTTGCGCTGAAAGCGCTTGACGCGCCCCGGTGCATCCAGCAAATGCAGCGTGATGGTATGGGCCATGATTTCACTCATCAGGCGCATCACGTAATACTCGAACGACTGCTTGATTTCATGATGCCGCTCCAGGAAAGCCACCCATTCGGGCAAGGGCAGCTTTGCCACCCGAACCTTGGTAACGCAGACCGTGCTGTATGGCGTGGGGGTGCCCAGGCGCCAGGCCGCGTAGCTGGTTTCCATGTCCCGCTCGTCGGCAAAGCGAAGAATCATCTCCTTGGCCTGCTCGTTGGTCACCACCCGCTTGAGGATGCCCTCAAGAATGAAATATTGCTCCATTTCGTGCACGCCCTGCTCCAGCAGGGAATCACCTTTCTGGCCGTCAACAATGACCAGGTGCGACTCCAATTCTGCACTCTGTTCCGCCGTCATCCCCTTCAAAACAATGTTCTGCGCCAACTGCACGCGAATGACGTTTCTCTCGGGATGATTTGGTATGGACGACATGGGGGCAATAAGGATTGAGCGAGACGCAGATTGGCGGGTTTTTCGGGGTGGGGAATCCACCGAAAATTGACCGTGGTCAATGGCCAAATCTGAATCGATTCCTATGATACCTCGACGGTGCAAATGACCCGCCTGAGTGCAAAAAGTGAAGCAACGTGACCCACCGCGGAAGACCCTGATTCAGGTCAATACGTTTTCCAGGGCGGGACACACAGCCAACTGCTTTGCTCAACCTTTATCGAAGTCACACGAAGAGACATTCATTATGACCAACGCGACCTCCACGACAGAGCAGATCGACGGTTTTCACCTCGTCATCGATGCCCTCAAGCTCAACGGCATTGACACGATCTTCGCCCTGCCCGGCATTCCCATTACCGACCTGACCCGCAAGGCGCAGGCCGAAGGAATCCGCATGATTTCTTTCCGCCACGAGCAGCACGCCGGCAACGCCGCTGCGGCTGCGGGCTTCCTGACGCAAAAACCAGGGATTTGCCTGACGGTATCCGCGCCAGGCTTCCTCAACGGACTCACCGCCCTGGCCAATGCAACGACCAATTGCTTCCCGATGATCCTCATCAGCGGCTCCAGCGAGCGCGAGATTGTCGATCTTCAGCAAGGCGACTACGAGGAAATGGACCAGCTGGCAATTGCCAAGCCATTGTGCAAAGCAGCATTTCGCGTCCTCCATGCCGAAGACATCGGTGTCGGCATCGCTCGCGCCATCCGTTCGGCGCTGTCTGGCCGTCCCGGCGGCGTTTACCTCGACCTGCCGGCCAAACTGTTCAGCCAGTCGATGGACGCCGCAGCCGGCAAGAAATCGCTCATCAAGGTGGTCGATCCCGCACCGCGCCAGATTCCCGCCCCCGATGCGGTCAAACGCGCACTGGACCTGCTCAAGGGCGCCAAACGCCCGCTGATCGTGCTTGGCAAAGGCGCTGCCTATGCGCAGTGCGACGCCGATATCCGCACCCTGATCGAGAAAACCGGCATCCCTTATTTGCCGATGTCCATGGCCAAAGGCCTGCTGCCCGATACGCATCCACAGTCGGCTTCGGCCACCCGCTCTCACGTGCTGGCAGAAGCCGATGTGGTGATGCTGGTCGGTGCGCGCTTGAACTGGTTGCTCTCGCACGGTAAAGGCAAGACCTGGGGCGGCCAGAATGCCGACACCCGCCAGTTCATCCAGATCGACATCTCGCCGACCGAAATGGACAGCAACGTACCGATCGCCGCACCCCTGGTCGGCGACATCGGTTCGTGCGTCTCCGCGCTGCTGGCAGGCCTGGGCTCAAGCTGGGCCAAACCGCCGGCCGAATGGACTCAAGGGATCAACGAACGCAAGGACAAGAACCTGTCCAAAATGGCGGCGACGCTGGCGCTCAATCCGCCCACGATGAACTTCCACAGCGCACTGAACGTCATCCGCAATGCTGTCAAGGCGCGTCCCGACGCCATCGTGGTGAACGAAGGCGCGAACACCCTGGATTTCGCGCGCAGCATTGTCGACATGTATGAGCCCCGCAAGCGTCTGGACGTCGGCACCTGGGGCATCATGGGCATCGGCATGGGCTTTGCCGTCGCTGCCGCGGTGGTTACGGGTAAACCCGTAATTGCCATCGAAGGCGACAGCGCTTTCGGCTTTAGCGGCATGGAGGTAGAAACCATCTGCCGCTATAACCTTCCAATTTGTGTCATCGTCTTCAACAACAACGGCATTTACAAGGGCACTGACGTCAATCCGCTAGGCGGCGATGTGGCACCCACCGTTTTCGTCAAGAATGCACGCTACGAAATGATGATGCAGGCTTTCGGCGGCGTGGGCGTTCTAGCCAACACACCGGCAGAGCTGGCCAAGGCGCTGGACGAAGCCGTCAAGTCCGGCAAGCCGACCCTGATCAACGCGATCATTGACGAAACTGCAGGCACCGAGAGCGGCCGGATCACAAGTCTGAATCCGCAAAGCGCTGCAGCAAAGAAGTAATCCAAAGCATCCTAAGGAGAAATCAAAATGAGCAACAAACCACTCGCCGGCATCAAGATCATCGACTTCACCCACGTTCAGGCAGGACCCGCCTGTACCCAGATGCTGGCCTGGTTCGGCGCTGACGTGATCAAGGTCGAGCGTCCTGGCTCTGGCGACGTTACCCGAAGCCAGTTGCGTGACATCGAAGGCGCTGACGCGCTGTATTTCACCATGCTCAACAGCAACAAGCGCGGCCTGACGCTGGACACCAAAAAGCCCGAAGGCAAGGAAGTGTTGGAGAGGCTCATCAAGGAATCCGACGTGATGGTCGAGAACTTTGGTCCCGGTGCGCTGGACCGTATGGGATTCACCTGGGAACACATCCAGTCACTCAACCCAAAAATGATTCTGGCATCCGTCAAGGGTTTCTCTGACGGCCACCACTACGAAGACTTGAAGGTTTACGAAAACGTGGCCCAGTGCGCAGGCGGTGCAGCGTCCACCACCGGCTACTGGAAGGGCGAGAACTCAGGCCCCACCATTTCGTCTGCCGCCTTGGGCGACAGCAATACCGGCATGCACCTGGCCATCGGTATTTTGACGGCCTATATCGGCCGGCAGAAGACTGGCAAGGGCCAAAAAGTCGCCGTGTCCATGCAGGACAGTGTGCTCAACCTGTGCCGCGTCAAAATGCGCGACCAGTTGCGTCTGGACAACCTTGGCTACCTGGAAGAGTACCCGCAATACCCGCATGAAATGGAAGCTTTCAAAGACGGCGTGGTACCGCGCGGCGCCAATGCCGGCGGTGGCGGACAACCCGGCTGGATTTTGAAATGCAAGGGCTGGGAGACCGACCCCAACGCCTATATCTATTTCACGGTCCAGGGGCACGCCTGGGAGCCGATCTGCGACGCACTGGGCAAACCAGAGTGGAAAACCGACCCGGCCTACACCACGGCCAAGGCACGCCAGCCGCACATCATGGATATCTTCGCCACGATTGAAGCATTCATCGCCGACAAGACCAAGTTCGAAGCCGTGGACGTCTTCCGAAAATTTGATATTCCTTGCGCGCCCGTGTTGTCGATGAAGGAGTTGTTGCATGACAAATCCTTGCGTGCCAGTGGCTCCATCGTTGAAGTCCCGCATAAAGTGCGCGGTAGCTACTTCACCGTGGGCAGTCCGATCAAGTTCTCTGACACCAAGCCCGAAGTAACGGCATCGCCCCTGCTGGGCGAGCACACCGATGAGGTTCTGGCCGAACTCGGTTACAGCAAAGACCAAATCGCGGCCATGCACACTGCAAAAGCGGTGTGAGCGCAATCTTGAAGTAGCGGTCTTGATGGCCCAGAAAGACGGCGTTCAGATTGAGCGCCGTTTTTTTTAAGGCCTCAGTCAGCTTATTTTTCGGTAACAGGAGTGGACATATGCAAACAACAACCGACCTGAAACAGCTTGTGGAGGCTGTTGGCGATGCCATTGTGGCTTCCGATGCCGGTGGTGCAATTGTCTTGTGGAACCCTGCGGCCCAGCGGATGTTTGGCTTCACAGAAGAAGAAGCCCTGGGTAAATCGCTGGACATCATCATCCCGCAGCGCCAGCAGCAGCGCCACTGGGACGGCTACCACAAGACAATGGCGACCGGACAAACGCGGTATGGCAACGACGTCCTTCGTGTGCCCGCAGTGCACAAGGACGGGCACGGGTTGTCTATTGCCTTTACCGTCGCGCTGTTACATACCCCGGACAACAAGGTGTCGGCGATCGTCGCGGTGATCCGCGATGAAACCGCCCGCTTTGCCGAAGAACGCAATCTGAAAAAACGCCTGACGGAACTGGAGATGCAGCTTGTCCCTCAAGGCAAAACACCGTAACCCAAAAGACAAAGGCACATCACCGGTGCAGTGATTAACATAGGGGTTGAACCGGGCACCCAGGTGTCCTGCAGCATGGCGCAAGCCACACGAGCATCCATTTCAACCTCCAGCAGGAACTTTCATGAGCAAAGCGTTAGACGGCGTTCGCATCCTTGACTTCACCCACGTCCAGTCCGGGCCTACGTGCACCCAGTTGCTGGCATGGTTCGGCGCAGACGTCATCAAGGTCGAGCGCGCCGGCGAAGGCGACGCGACTCGCGGACAGTTGCGCGATATTCCCGGCGTGGACAGCCTGTACTTCACCATGCTGAACCACAACAAGCGTTCAATCACGCTGGACACCAAGAAGCCGAAGGGCAAGGAGGTCCTGGACACCCTGATCAAGGAATGCGATGTGCTGGTCGAAAATTTCGCGCCAGGCGCGCTGGACCGCATGGGTATCACCTGGGAACACATCCAGAAGCTCAATCCCCGGATGATCGTCGCATCGGTCAAGGGTTTTGGCCCCGGCCCCTACGAAGACTGCAAGGTTTACGAGAACGTCGCCCAGTGTGCCGGCGGCTCGGCCTCCACTTCCGGCTTTGACGACGGCCCGCCCATGGTCACGGGCGCACAAATTGGTGACAGCGGAACCGGCCTGCACCTCGCGCTCGGCATCGTCGCAGCCCTCTATCAGCGCAACACCACGGGGCGCGGCCAGAAAGTACTGGCGCCCATGCAGGATGCCGTGCTGAACCTGTGCCGGGTCAAACTGCGCGACCAGCAGCGCCTGGAGCGCACCGGCACCATGCACGAGTATCCGCAGTACCCCGACGGCAAGTTCGGCGAAGCGGTCCCCCGCGCCGGCAATGCTTCTGGCGGTGGCCAGCCCGGCTCCATCCTGAAATGCAAGGGCTGGGAAACCGACCCCAATGCCTACATCTACTTCATCACCCAGGGCGCCGTATGGCCAGCCGTGTGCAAGGTGATCGGCGAAGAGAGCTGGATCGACGACGAAGCCTTCGCGACGCCGGCCGCCCGCTTGCTGCACTTGAAGCCGATCTTTGCGCGCATCGAAAAATGGACCATGACCAAGACCAAATTCGAGGCCATGGAAATCCTCAACAAATACGACATCCCCTGCGGCCCCATTCTGTCGATGAAGGAAATTGCGGAAGAGCCCGCGCTTCGCGAAACCGGAACGATTGTTGAAGTCGACCACCCCACCCGCGGCAAATACCTGACCGTGGGCAACCCGATCAAGATGTCCGACAGCGCCACCGAGGTCACCCGCTCACCCCTGCTGGGTGAGCACACCGACGAAGTATTGACGCAATTGGGCTACGGCGCCGATTACATCGCCGAATTACGCGCCGAACGCGTGATCTAGGTCGGGCAACTCTCACGCCACCAACGCCAGCCACACAGCGAGCCCACACGCTTCATGAACCACCCCATCATTCCCATCGCCGTCATCGACGCCTCCAAGCAGCGAAAGCGTCAAGCACCCAAGGGGCGCCGCGTCGACCCGCAGTCGTTGGCCGAAGTGCAGAGCCTGTTGGGCACCGAGTCGCGTCAGCCGGACCTGCTGATCGAACACCTGCACAAGATTCAGGATAAGTTCGGTCACCTGTCGGCCGCCCATCTGGCCGCACTGGCTCAGGAGATGAGGCTGGCGCAGACCGAGGTCTATGAGGTGGCAACCTTCTATCACCACTTCGACGTGGTTAAGGAGGGCGAAGCCGCTCCAGCCGCACTCACGGTGCGGGTCTGCGATGGCTTGGCCTGCGAAATGGCAGGCGCCAAAGACCTTTTGGACAGGCTGCCCGCCCTGCTCGGCCGGGACATCCGCGTCATCGCAGCGCCTTGCATTGGTCGATGCGAGCAGGCCCCTGCGGCCGTGGTGGGACAAAACCCGGTGCCGAACGCCAGCTGCGAAACCATCGCCGCAACCGTGGCGGCAAGGGCCACCCAGCATGTTCCCGAAGGTTTTACCGACCTGCCCGCCTACCAGGCGAAAGGCGGCTACAGCCTGCTCAAGCAGTGCATTTCGGGCGAGCGCGATATCGAGACTGTTCTCAAGACCATGGAAGACTCCGGCCTGCGCGGTCTGGGCGGCGCCGGCTTTCCTTCCGGCCGAAAGTGGCGCATCGTACGTGCCGAAAAAGGCCCGCGCCTGATGGCGGTCAACATCGACGAAGGCGAACCCGGCACCTTCAAGGACCGCGTTTACCTGGAGCGTGACCCGCACCGCTTCCTCGAAGGCATGCTGATCGCTGCCTGGGCTGTCGGCATCGAAAAAATCTACGTTTACCTGCGCGACGAATACCACGGTTGCCGCAACATGCTGGAGGCCGAAGTGGCCAGGCTGAGGCTGGACCCCCTGATGACCGGCATGCCCGAAATCGAACTGCGCCGCGGCGCGGGCGCCTACATCTGCGGCGAAGAGTCGGCCATGATCGAATCCATCGAAGGCAAACGCGGCATGCCCCGCCTGCGCCCCCCCTACGTCGCACAAGTGGGCTTGTTCGGCCGGCCGACGCTCGAGCACAACTTCGAGACTCTGTATTGGGTGCGCGACATCCTGGAAAAAGGCGGTGAGTGGTTCGCTTCGCACGGCCGCAATGGCCGCAAAGGCTTGCGCTCGTTCTCCGTGTCCGGGCGGGTCAAGGAGCCTGGCGTCAAGCTGGCACCGGCCGGCATCACCATCCAGGAGCTGATCGACGAATACTGCGGCGGCATGCTGGACGGCCAGAAGTTTTATGCTTACCTGCCCGGCGGTGCTTCAGGCGGCATCCTGCCCGCCACGATGAACACCATCCCGCTGGACTTCGACACGCTGCAGCCTTACGGCTGTTTCATCGGCTCGGCCGCCGTGATGATCCTGTCCGACAAGGACACAGCCACCGATGCGGCACGCAACATGATGCGATTCTTCCACCACGAGTCCTGCGGCCAGTGCACGCCCTGCCGTGTCGGCACGGCAAAGGCGGCGCATCTCATGGAGCAACCCAAGTGGGATCTCGCTCTGCTGGCAGACCTGTCTCTGGTCATGCGCGACGCATCGATCTGCGGCCTCGGTCAGGCAGCGCCCAATCCCATGGACTGCGTCGTCAAGTACTTCTCCCATGAACTATGAGCCCCCACGCTTGTCGCTTTGCGTACTACGCTGCCCCCCGAGGGGGCTGGCCTTGCTTGGGGCGGCCCGGCGCTGCGGCCGGCCTAGCTGTGCACTTTAAGGATCTCCCATGAATGCAATTACCCGCCAGGAACTCGCCGAACTCGACTCGCCGCTCGTAAGCTTCAGCCTCAACGGCCGCGAAGTCCAGGGCCGCGCCACTGAATCCTTGCTCCAGGTCGCCAAGCGCGAAGGCGTGGAGATCCCCCACCTGTGCTTCAAGGAGGGCCTGGAAGCCGTCGGCAACTGCCGCTCCTGCATGGTCGAGATCAACGGTGAGCGCGTACTCGCTCCCTCATGCTGCCGGGCACCGGCCGCCGGCATGAAGGTCGTCACCGATAGCGAGCGCGCCGTGGCATCGCAAAAGATGGTGCTGGAACTGTTGCTGTCGGATATGCCCGAGAAGGAATACACCCGCAACAACGAGGTGGACCAGTGGGCGGCCAAAATCGGGGTCGGCAAGCCTCGCTTCGAGGCGCGCCCGCAGGTGCGTCAGGATGTGTCCCACCCGGCCATCGCCGTGAACCTTGACGCCTGCATCCAGTGCACGCGCTGCCTGCGCGCCTGCCGTGACGAACAGGTCAATGACGTGATCGGGCTGGCCTTCCGCGGCGACCAGGCCAAGATTGTTTTCGACATGGACGACCCCATGGGTGTGTCCACCTGCGTGGCCTGCGGCGAATGTGTCCAGGCCTGCCCGACAGGTGCGTTGATGCCGGCCCGTGAAGCTGCACTCACCGTGCCGGACAAGCAGGTCGAGTCGGTCTGCCCGTATTGCGGTGTCGGCTGCCAGCTGACCTACAACGTCAAGGACGACAAGATCCTGTTTGTTGAAGGGCGCGACGGCCCCGCCAACCATGAGCGCCTGTGCGTCAAGGGCCGCTACGGCTTTGACTATGCACACCACCCCCATCGCCTGACCAAACCCTTGATCCGCCGCGAAGGCATGCCCAAAACCGGCGACTTCACGATGGATCCGGACCGCGTGATGGACGTGTTCCGCGAAGCCAGCTGGGAAGAAGCGCTGGAATTCGCCGGCGGCAAGCTGGCCGCCATCCGCGACCAGCATGGCAAGAAATCGCTGGCCGGCTTTGGCTCTGCCAAGGGCAGCAACGAAGAAGCCTACCTGTTCCAGAAGCTGGTGCGCACCGGCTTTGGCAGCAACAATGTGGACCACTGCACGCGCCTGTGCCATGCATCGTCGGTCGTCGCCTTGCTGGAAGGCATTGGTTCTGGCGCCGTCTCTAACCCCGTCATGGATGTCACCAAGGCCGATGTGGTCGTGATCATCGGCGCCAACCCGACGGTGAACCACCCGGTGGCCGCCACCTGGATCAAGAACGCCGTGAAAAACGGCACCAAGCTGATCGTGATGGATCCGCGTCGCTCCGACCTCACGCGCGTGGCGCACCGTCACCTGCAGTTCAAGCCCGATACTGACGTGCCCATGCTCAACGCGATGATGAACGTCATCGTGACCGAGGGCCTGGTGGACCAGGCCTTTATCGACAGCCGCACCATCGGCTACGAAGAATTGCGCAAGAACGTCGAAGGCTACACGCCCGAATTGATGGCGCCTATCTGCGGCATCGATGCCGACACGCTGCGTTATGTGGCCCGGCTGTTCGCCACTTCCAAAGGCTCGATGATCCTGTGGGGCATGGGTGTGTCGCAGCACGTGCACGGCACCGACAACGCGCGTTGCCTGATCGCCCTTTCGCTGATGACCGGCCAGATCGGCCGTCCCGGTACCGGCCTGCATCCTCTGCGCGGCCAGAACAACGTGCAGGGCGCGTCCGACGCGGGCCTGATCCCCATGATGCTGCCAGACTACCAGCATGTGTCCAAGCCCGAGGTCCGCGCCAGTTTCGAGAAGGCCTGGAAGCTGGCCCCCGGCACCCTGGACGACCAGGTCGGCCTGACGGTGGTCGAAGTGATGCACGCCATCAAAAAGGGCGGCATCAAGGGGATGTACGTGCAGGGCGAGAACCCGGCCATGTCCGATCCCGACGCCAACCACGCGCGTGAAGCCCTGGCGGCGCTGGAGCACCTCGTGGTGCAGGACATCTTCCTGACCGAAACGGCCTACCTGGCGGACGTGATCCTGCCGGCCAGCGCCTTTCCTGAAAAGGACGGCAGCTTTACCAACACCGACCGCCTGGTGCAGATGGGCCGCAAGGCGATCAACCCGCCCGGCGATGCGCGCCAGGACCTCTGGATCATTACGCAGATCGCCAACCGGATGGGCTGCGGCTGGCATTACAACCATGTCAGCGAAGTCTTCGACGAGATGCGCCACACCATGCCGAGCATTGGCGGCATCACCTGGGACCGGCTTGACCGCGAGCATTCGGTCACCTACCCCTGCATGAAGGAAGGCGATCCCGGCCAATCGGTGGTATTCGTGGACGACTTCCCCCGCGAAGGCGGCCGCGCGAAGTTCGTGCCGGCCGACATCATCCCGGCCAATGAGCGCCCGGACACCGAATACCCGATGGTGCTGATCACCGGGCGCCAGCTGGAGCATTGGCACACCGGCAGCATGACCCGGCGCGCCACGGTGCTGGACGCGATCGAGCCCGATCCTGTCGCCCTGGTACACCCGCTCGACCTTGCCGCCATGGGTGGCAAGCCCGGCGACGTGGTGACCATTGAGTCACGCCGCGGCAAGGTGGAGCTGTATGCCCGCGCCGACGAAAGCTCGCCACGCGGCGCGGTTTTTGTACCTTTCTGTTACTACGAGGCGGCCATCAACAAGCTGACCAACGCCGCGCTGGACCCGTTTGCGAAGATCCCGGAGTTCAAATACTGCGCGATCCGCGTGTCGCTGGGCGGCGTGCCACCCGAGCAGGATAGCTACGGCGGTGGGCAAGCGCTGAAGAACTCGATCGCTCTTGCGGGGTTCTGAGTATTTTTTGGCAGCAATGAGAAGCAGGGCATGAGCGGCCCGCCTCTGCTGCGTAAAGACAGCGCGTGAGTGCTATTAAATTTATAGCCGCTTACGCCCTTGTTTATTGGGTTTCAGGCCGATTTTGCCAATAATCCATCCAGCGCCCCCGCTGCAAACTTCTGCGCCCGGCGGCAGAGCGCCTGGATTGCAAGCGCCCTGCGTCTACGCTTGCGCAGGCGCCGGCATCACCACCACCCCGTCCTCGTCGGAGTAGAGCCAGTCGCCCGGCCGCACCCAGACGCCCTGTATCTGCACAGCGATGTCACGCAGGCCCGCCTGGCGCCTTTCCGTGGGCAGCGGCATGCTTGCCAGGGCGCGGATGCCGGTCTGGCATTGCGCCAGCTCCGCCACGTCGCGCACGCAACCGTCAATCAGCACCCCTGCCCAGCCGTTTTTGGCGGCGGCGGCGCCCAGATTGCCGCCCAGCAGCGCGCGGCGCAGCGAGGCGCCCCCGTCCACCACCAGCACGCGCGCCTCGCCGGGCGACTCCACCGCCGCCTTGACTGGCGAGTTGTCTTCAAAGCACTG
Source organism: Polaromonas sp. P3_A5 (assembly GCF_056403055.1). NCBI lineage: Bacteria > Pseudomonadati > Pseudomonadota > Betaproteobacteria > Burkholderiales > Comamonadaceae > Polaromonas > Polaromonas sp. P3_A5. The sequence goes on along the minus strand of NZ_JBFUGF010000001.1, from coordinate 1,675,931 downwards.
AACGGTGACCACAGGCCCGCTGAACTTCTGATGCCCGCCATAGCTCCTGAAAACCGGCGGAAGCACCCTGAAGCGGCCCGAGGTGTCGCCTTTGTGGAGGTCGCAGAGATCGCAGGTGGCGAAGGAGGCGAGATTGTCTTGGCTCATTTTCCGGTGACTTTCTTGATGACGGGTTTGATGTCTTCGCGCCGGGCGGGCAAGACCACCGCATTCTCGCGGGGGGCATTCAGCACGATGGAGGTCGAGGTCTCGGTGAGGATGCAGAACTTGGTCACCACCGCGTCCAGGTGCGCCACGTCGATCACCGCGATTTCCAGCACCCAGCTGTCCTCGCCGGTGACGTTGTAGGCATTGATCACTTCGGGCGTCTGCTCGATCAGCTTGACCACCCGGGCGTACTCGACCCGCCCTACCCGCGCGATAGCGCGTATGCCGTAACCCAGCCGCGCCAGGTCAACCTCGGCCCGGTAACCTTTGATCACGCCGCCCAGTTCGAGCTTGCGCACACGCTCCGTGACTGCCGGCTGGCTCAGGTGAACACGGCGGCCCAGCTCGGCCATGGTGATCCGCGCATCGCGCTGCAGTTCGCCGAGGATGCGGCTGTCGTAATGGTCCCATTCGGTGGTTTCGGTCATATCGCTTTTTAAGCTTTAAATTTAAAGGCCAGCTGCAGTTTTGCCGTTAGTTTTGCATAGTCTGAGGGCGTTTGGCAACCTACCATGCGGGCATGACCTCCGCACTCATTTCATCCTCCGCCACCGGCAAAGCGCCGGCGCTTTTGATCCCTGCCCTGCTCGCCTGTTACCTGGTGTGGGGCTCCACTTACCTGGCAATCCGCTTTGCCCTGATCAGCTTTCCGCCTTTCTTCCAGATGGGCACGCGTTTCCTGGCGGCCGGCCTTCTGATGATGGCTTGGGTGCTGATACGCGGGCACAAGCTGCCCAGCAGGCGCGAGTGGGCCAACGCCGCCGTCATCGGCACCCTGATGCTGGGCGGCGGGATGGGGCTGACAGCATCGGCTGAAGTTCACATCGGCTCCGGACTGATCGCCACCTTCATCGCGGTGGTTCCCATGATGGTGTCGGCCTGGGGCCTCCTGCTGGGCCAGCGGCCCAGCAGGCTGGAGTTCCTGGGCATGGTGGTGGGGCTGGCAGGTGTGCTGATGCTGGTGCAAGGCTCCAGCTTTAGCGCTGCTCCCGTCGGCATGGCGTGCATTGCGGGGGCGACCTTGCTGTGGTCACTTGGCTCGGTGCTGTCCACCACCCGGCTGCCGCTGGCGAACGGCCCCGCGGGTTTTGCCAGCGAAATGTTGTGTGGCGGCGCGGTGTTGATGGTGATTTCTCTTGCATTGGGTGAGCACCACCAGGCCGCCGCCAACTGGCCGGCGCAGCCCGAAGCCCTGCTCGCATGGCTCTATCTCGTGGTGTTCGGCTCGCTCATCGCCTTCAGCGCCTACCTGTATTTGCTGGCCAATGCGTCACCTGCAGTGGCCACCAGCTACGCCTTTGTGAACCCGTTGATCGCGATTTTTCTGGGCGCATTTTTCGCCGGAGAGCACGTCACCGGGGGCGAATGGGCGGCTTGCGGCGTGATTCTCATAGGCGTTTTCCTGATTTTCAGAGGTAAATCTGCAACATCCAGGCGCAAATAAAGTGCGTTTGCACTAGGAAACTGCGTTTTTCTCCAGTAGCATCCGCATTGCCACAAGGAAGAGTAGTTATCCGTGTGGTGATTTATCAACTTCTAGAAGGAAAATCAATCATGGCAACTGCAAAAAAAGCACCGGCTAAAAAAGCGCCTGCAAAAAAGGCTGCTCCGGCAAAGAAAGTAGCTGCGAAGAAAGCAGCTCCTGCGAAGAAGGCTCCTGCGAAAAAGGCAGCGCCTGCAAAGAAGGTAGCCGCGAAGAAAGCAGCTCCCGCCAAGAAAGTTGCGGCCAAAAAGCCAGCAGCGAAAAAAGCGCCTGCCAAAAAGCGCACTCCCAATGCAGCGTTCATGAAGGCACTGACCTTGAGCCCCGCACTGGCAGCCGTGGTGGGCGACAAGCCTCTGCCACGTACCGAGATCGTCAGCAAGCTGTGGGTTTACATCAAATCCAAGGGCCTGCAGGACAAGGTCAACAAGCGCATGATCAACGCCGACGAAAAACTGCGTGCCGTCTTCGGCAAGGCGCAGGTGTCGATGTTCGAGATGGCTGGCCTGATCGGCAAGCACGTCAAGTAATCGGCTCTTGCCGATATCAAAAGGCCGGTATCTACCGGCCTTTTTTTATGCGCGCGTGCAGCGGGGCCTATGCCAAAGCGCCCAGCCGCTGGCACGCTTCCTGCGTTACTCCGGCGCTCTTCCGCCCGCTTCCATTAACGCCCAAAACTACCTGAAACGTCTGCTAATGCCATAGGGTTACTCGGTAGCCTGCCACCAGCGGCACAGTCGAAAACCGACGCTATTGTTGCTAAGATAAAAAATTCCCCGCGGCACCGCCCGCACCAGACTTAACAAAACAAGACTCCATGTCGATGCCACTGCAGCTACTGCATTCAAAAACCGAGGCGGCGGAAAATTTCGCGCGCCCTGCCTGTCACCAGCGCGACGGTTTTCCCACACCCCGCGCCAAGTCCTGCCTTAGCATCCCGCGATAATGCTGCGCTTTATTTTTACCCGACTGAGCCTGATCATTCCCACCTTTTTGGGGATGACTCTGCTGGCCTTCTTCCTGATCCGCATGGTGCCCGGCGACCCGATCGAAACCATGGCGGGCGAGCGCGGCATCGATCCGGTGCGCCACGCGCAATTGCTCAAGGAATATGGCCTGGACCGACCCGTAATGGTGCAGTACGGCATCTACATCGGCCGGGTCCTCAAGGGTGACCTGGGCAAGTCCCTGATCACGCAGGAGCCTGTACTGCGCGAATTCCTCACGCTGTTTCCGGCCACCATCGAACTCGCCGTGTGCGCCATCTTGTTTGCACTGCTGATCGGCATCCCCGCGGGCATTCTGGCGGCGGTCAAGCGAAACTCCATACTCGACCATGGCGTCATGGGGGTGTCCCTCACGGGGTATTCCATGCCTATTTTCTGGTGGGGGCTGCTGCTGATCCTGCTGTTCTCGGTGCAGCTCGGCTGGACACCCGTGTCGGGCCGGCTCTCCGTGCAGTACTTCATCGAGCCCACCACCGGCTTTCTGCTGATCGACTCGCTGCTGTCGGACGACAAGGGCGCGTTCTGGTCGGCCGCCTCGCACCTGATATTGCCCATGATCGTGCTGGGCACCAACCCGCTGGCGGTGATCGCGCGCATGACGCGCTCGGCCATGCTGGAAGTGCTGGGCGAGGACTACATCCGCACCGCGCGCGCCAAAGGCCTCTCCAACCTGCGCGTGGTGGCCCTGCATGCGCTGCGCAACGCGCTGATCCCGGTGGTCACCGTGATCGGCCTGCAGGTGGGCGTGCTGTTCACCGGCGCCATCCTCACCGAAACCATTTTTTCCTGGCCGGGCGTCGGCAAGTGGCTGATCGAAGCCATCAGTCGCCGCGACTACCCCGTGCTGCAGGGCGGCATCCTGCTGCTGGGCGCCATCGTCATGGCCGTCAACCTGCTGGTGGACATCACCTACGGCATCATTAACCCACGCATCAGGCATCAGCGATGAGCACGGCCACCTTGAAACCCGCTACTGCGCCCGCGCCACCGCATCCGCTGCGCGAATTCTGGAACTACTTCAGTGCAAACAACGGCGCCGTGATCGGCCTGGTCATTGTCATTGGCGTGTTGCTGATCGCGCTGTTCGCGCCGCTGCTGGCGCCGCATGCGCCCAATATCACCAACAACGCGGTGTTCCTCAAACCCCCAGCCTGGCAAACCGGCGGGTCATGGACTTACCCCCTGGGCACAGACGCGATCGGCCGGGATATCCTGACCAGGTTGATGTACGGCGCCCGCCTGTCGCTGGTCATCGGCCTGGCTGTGGTGGCGCTGTCGGTGGTCGTCGGCACGGTGCTGGGCCTGCTGGCAGGCTTTTTCCGCGGCATCTTCGAGATCGCGGTGATGCGCCTGATGGACATCATCCTCACGCTGCCCAGCCTGCTGCTGGCCATCGTGATCGTGGCCATCCTCGGTCCCGGCCTGATGAACGCGATGCTGGCTGTCGCCATCGTCGTGCTGCCGCATTACGTCCGTATCACACGCGCCGCGGTGATTGCCGAAACCTCGCGCGACTACGTAACCGCCGCACGCATGAGCGGTGCCAGCCGCATCCGCCTCATGTTCAGCGAAATCCTGCCCAACTGCACGGCGCCGCTGATCGTCCAGGCCTCGCTCGGCGTGTCCACCGCCATCCTGGACGCAGCCGCCCTGGGCTTCCTGGGCCTGGGCGCCCAGCCGCCCTCACCCGAATGGGGCACCATGCTGGCCGACGCCCGCGAATTCGTCCTGCGCGCCTGGTGGGTAGTCACCTTCCCCGGCCTCGCAATTTTGATCACTGTGCTGGCCTTCAATTTGCTCGGCGACGGACTGCGTGATGCATTCGATCCCAAGCTAAAAAGATGAACAAGATTCACCCACCCCTCATGAACCTCTTCGCAAGTAACAGCGCGGAACCGGCTTTGCCGGGCCGCAGCTGTTGCCCCCTGCGGGGGGATCCGGCTACACGAAGTGAGCCGAGAAGGGGGAGTTACTAATATGGCCCTTCTTGAAATCGAAAATCTTTCTGTTGAATTTCCCTCACAAAACGGCGTGATGCACGCCGTCGACGGCATCAGCCTGTCGCTGGAAGAAGGCGAAGTCCTCGGCATCGTGGGCGAATCCGGCTCCGGCAAGAGCGTCACCATGATGGCCTTGATGGGCCTGGTGGCCTACCCCGGCCGCGTGAAAGCCGACAAACTGCGGTTTGCCGGCCACGACCTCCTCAAGCTGTCGCAAGGCGAGCGCAACAAGCTCATCGGCAAAGACGTCGCGATGATCTTCCAGGAACCCACGACCAGCCTGAACCCCTGCTTCACCGTCGGCTTCCAGATCACCGAAACCCTGCGTCTGCACCTGGGCATGGATAAAAAGGCGGCCACACGCAAGGCTATCGAACTGCTTGAGCAGGTCGGCATCAATTCACCCGAAAGCCGCCTGAAGGCCTATCCGCACCAACTGTCGGGCGGCATGAACCAGCGCGTGATGATTGCCATGGCGATTGCCTGCAACCCGCGCCTGCTGATTGCCGACGAGCCCACCACGGCGCTCGACGTCACCATCCAGGCCCAAATCCTGGACCTGCTGCGCAGCCTGCAAAAAGAGCGTGGCATGGCCCTGGTGCTGATCACGCACAACATGGGCGTGGTGTCCGAAATGGCACAGCGCATCGCGGTGATGTACGCCGGCCAGATCATGGAAGAGCAAAGCGCACACGCCCTCTTCAACACCCCGCAGCATCCCTACACCGAAGCACTTCTGTCGGCCCTGCCCGAGCGCAGCGACGGTAGCGCGCGCCTGGCAACCATCCCCGGCATGGTGCCCGGCCTCTATGACCGCCCTGCCGGATGCCTGTTTGCCCCGCGCTGCGCCTATGCCACCGAACATTCCCGCAACGAGCGCCCGCTGCTGCGCGCCTGGAAGGACGGCATGGTTCGCTGCCACTACCCACTGGGTGATCCCAGCCGCGAGGCCAACATCGAACGCGACACCCCCGTGATGGAGGCCGCGCAATGAGCACCGCCACCGTCACTACCCCAGGCACCCTGCCTACCGGCCCCGTCGTCGAGGCCAAAAACCTCAAACAGGTTTACGAAATCCGCCGCGGTTTCATGCGCAAGTCCGACCACCTGCAAGCCGTCGGCGGCGTGTCCTTCTCGGTCCATGCCGGCAAGACGCTGGCTGTCGTGGGCGAATCCGGCTGCGGCAAATCGACGCTGGCCCGCATGGTGTCGCTGATCGAAACGCCCACGGGCGGCGAACTGCGCATCACCGGCATCGACGCCGTCGGCTCCCCCGAAAAGCGCGTGGGCCTGCGCAAGGCCGTGCAGCTGGTGTTCCAGAACCCCTACGGCTCACTCAACCCGCGCAAGAAAATCGGCGCCATCCTTGAAGCGCCGCTTGAAATCAACACCACCCTGAACGCTGCGGAGCGCGCCGAAAAGGCACGCGCCATGCTGGCCATGGTGGGCCTGCGCCCAGAGCACTATGACCGCTATCCCCACATGTTTTCAGGCGGCCAGCGCCAACGCATCGCCATCGCGCGCGCGCTGATGCTCAACCCCATCGTGGTAGTGGCCGATGAGCCGGTGTCGGCTCTTGACGTCTCCATCCAGGCCCAGGTGCTCAACCTGCTGGCCGACCTGCAGCAGTCCATGGGCCTGGCTTACCTGTTCATCTCGCACGATCTGGGTGTGGTGCGCCACATCGCCCACGACGTGCTGGTGATGTACTTGGGCCATGCCGTTGAACAAGGCGAGAAAAATGCCCTGTTCAACCGACCCCTGCACCCCTACACCCAGGCCCTGCTGGCCTCCACACCCGGCTTGGCCGGCACCGGCGTCAAACAGCGCATCGTGCTCAAGGGCGAGCTGCCCTCGCCGCTGAACCCGCCCACCGGTTGCGTGTTTTCCACCCGCTGCCCCCACGTCACCGACCGTTGCCGCGCCGAAAGGCCGCAGCTGCGTGAAGTTGCAGAGCGGCAGGTTGCGTGCCACTATGCTGAAAACTTTCTCACTGCGTGACCTGAAACCATGCGCTCAAGCACCGGTTTCAGGCCACGTTTTTCAATGACCAGGGCGCACAACGTCACAAATGTTGTGCAATCTGGCCGCAAGCCCCGCTGCAAGAAGCAGCATTAACCTCCAAAGGGATCGTCAAATGATTCAGACCAAACCAAGTGCAAGCCGGCTGCGTCCGGTCCAGCGCGCATTGCTGTGCGCTGTTGCCCTGCCAGCGCTGCTGGCACTTTCACCCGTCTCCGCGAAGACGCTGGTGTTCTGCTCTGAAGGCAGCCCCGAAAACTTCTACCCTGGCGTCAACACCACGGGTACGTCGTTTGATGCCAACGAACCCGTCTACAACCGCCTCGTGGAATTCGAATACGGCGGCACCAAGGTCGTTCCCGGCCTGGCCGAAAAATGGGACATTTCCGCCGACGGCAAGGAATACACCTTCCACCTGCGCAAGGGCGTGAAGTGGCATGCCAGCAATAAGGCCTTCAAACCAACGCGCGACTTCAACGCAGACGACGTGCTGTTCATGTTCGAACGCCAGTGGAAAGAAGACAACGCTTTCTTCAAGGTCACCAGCCCCAACCACTCCTACTTCAGCGACATGGGCATGCCCAAGCTGCTGAAATCGGTGGAAAAGGTCAACGACTACACCGTCAAGATCACGCTGGACAAGCCTGAAGCACCGTTCCTCGCCAACCTGGCCATGCCTTACGCGGCCTTGCAGTCCAAGGAATACGCCGACGCCATGCTGAAAGCCGGCACGCCGGAAAAAATCGACCAGGACCCGGTCGGCACCGGCCCCTTCTACCTGGTTCAGTACCAAAAAGACGCGGTCATCCGCTACAAGGCCTTCCCGCAATACTGGGGCGGCAAAGCCAAGATCGACGACCTCGTGTACTCGATCACGCCTGACGCTTCGGTCCGCTGGGCCAAGCTGCAGAAGAACGAATGCCACGTCATGCCCTACCCCAATCCCGCCGACCTCGACGCGATCCGCAAGGACGCGAACGTGACGATCGTCGAGCAGGCCGGCCTGAACGTGGGCTACCTCGCCTACAACACGACCAAGAAGCCGTTTGACGACGTGCGCGTGCGCAAGGCCATCAACATGGCCATCAACAAGAAAGCCATTGTTGACGGTGTGTACCTGAGCACCGGTGTTGCCGCCAAGAACCCGATCCCGCCAACCATGGCCGCATACAACAACGCCATCAAGGACGACGAGTACAACCCCGAAGCCGCCAAGAAATTGCTGGCCCAGGCCGGCTTCCCCAACGGTTTCACCACCGACCTGTGGGCCATGCCCGTGCAGCGCCCGTACAACCCGAACGCCAAGCGCATTGCCGAGTTGATGCAGGCTGACCTGGTCAAGGTCGGTGTGACCGCCGAGATCAAGAGCTTCGAATGGGGCGAGTACCGCAAGCGTTTGCAGGCTGGCGAACACCAGATGGGCATGCTGGGCTGGACCGGCGACAACGGCGATCCTGACAACTTCATGTACACCCTGCTCGGCTGCGCTTCAGCCCAGTCCGCCAGCGGTTCCAACATCGCCAAGTTCTGCTACCAGCCTTATGAAGACCTGGTCCTGAAAGCCAAGACGGTGACCAATCCTGCCGAGCGCATCAAGCTCTACCAGCAGGCCCAGGTCATCTTCAAGGAACAGGCTCCCTGGTTCACCATCGCCCACGCGGTGCAGCTCAAGCCCATCCGCAAAAGCGTGATCGGCTACAAGAACAGCCCGTTCGGCCGCCACAACTTCTACGCTGTCGACATCAAGGAATAATCCTTCATGGCTTGAAGCGGCTTTGTCATAAAGCCGCCTCCATTCAAAACCCTCCTTCTTCAAGGAGGGTTTTTTCATTGTGGCGCCTTGTTTTTCGCGAGCCGCTGTACGTCTTTACAGGTCTGCACTAACCCTGCTTGTGAAGCCTCCTCCGACTGGAGGGTGCATTTTCCCGTGGAATGGAGGAATATCCATTTCCCCGAATTCTGCAGGCCGAAGGCCGGCGAAGGAACAAGAAATGGGACAGACACTCGGAGCGGTCAAGACGAGGCAACAGGGCATCCTGACGGATGCGGCCCGGCGTTGGGAAGAGCGCATGAAGCAGCGCGAAACCGGCCTTGAAAAAATCCGGAACCAAGGCCCGGGCGCCGCCGACACACCCAAGCGCCAAGCGGAATGGACAGCCCGTCAATTAACCAGGGCCGCGGGCGGCTTTCCCCTTTTCCCCGAGCGTGCCATTGGTACGTGGAATCCCGTGGAATACGCGCCCAGCGTCCAGGCCTCGGACGCCGCGAAACCCGTGGCCCGCATCGTCCAGCAGCGCAGCGCCGGCCATACGCCCATCGGCGTGGCCACGGGCCTGCTGATCGGGTTCGACCTGCTACTGACGAATCATCACGTGTTTCCTTCGAAGATCGACGTCGACGGCCACGCGGCGAATTTTTTCTACGTGCGCGATGAGTACGGCATCAACAACGGCAAATACTACGACTTCGATCCAGACCGTTTCTTTGTTACCGACCCGGACCTCGACTTCACGATCGTGGCGGTGCAGCCCCGCAGCCGCGAGAGCGACCAGATTGCCTCATGCGGCTGGACGCGGCTGATCGAGGCAACGGGCAAGGTGTTGACGGGCGCTCCGGTCAATATCATCCAGCACCCCGCCGGCGGGCCGCGGGCCTTCGCCATCAGCGACAACAAGTTAATGGACATCCTGCCCACCGGCTTTCTTCACTATGAGACGGACACGCGGCCGGGCTCCTCCGGCTCCCCGGTCTACAACACCGACTGGGAACTGGTGGCGCTGCACCACTGCGGCGTGCCGGCGATGCGGGACGGCCGGATCCTGGACAAACGGGGCGCGCCCTGGGACCCGGAGTCGCAAAGCGACGACGACATCCAGTGGATCGCCAATGAGGGCGCGCGCGTCAGTTTCATCGTTGAAAGGCTTAAATCCATGTCGATTCCAGAATCCATGCGCATGATCGCCCGGCAATTGCTGGCGACCACGGCAGACCCGCTCACCGGCACAGAGAGCGTGCCGGCCGGCCCCCCCTCGTCATCCCTCTTACCTCTCGCCTCACGGCCCGGCGGCGGCAACACCTTCAATTTCTCGGGGCCTGTAACCCTGCACGTCTATGGCGGGCAGGCGCTTCAGCCCGGCGTGCCTGCCGCCGCTGCGCCCGTGTCGGTGCCTGCACCGGCGGCGGCCGCGCAAGTTCGTTTGCCTGATGGTTCCGGTGCGCCTTCGGCGGATGGCCTCTTCACCGCCTTTCAGGAAAAGTCCCTGGTTTTCGACGAGGACTACGCGGGCCGCAAGGGATACAACCCGAAATTCCTCGGCCAGGAGGTTCCAGCCCCTGTGGCCCAATCGCGATGGGATGGTGCCCTCTATTCGGTTGCCGATTATGAGGAATTCAATGCCGGTGTGGACGACGTGCCCGCAGTGAAGACAAGCCACCTGGCGCCGACCGATCCGCTACCGCTTGACTACCACCACTTTTCCCTCGTGATGCACAAGCCGACACGCATGTGCCTGTGGACCGCCTCGAACTACGACTACCGCCCCAAATCACGCACCGACCCGCGGAAGCGGGCGGATTTCGGAGGGGAAAACTGGCGAGAAGACCCGCGGCTGCCGCTGGAATACCAGTTGCTCAACAAGGACGTCTACGGCCCGGCCAAACGGATTGACCGCGGGCACATTGTCCGCCGCGAAGACAACTGCTGGGGCGCCGACGCGGACGAAACCGAATTCGCGAACGCCGACAGCTACCACTGGCCCAACTGCACGCCGCAGCATGAGGCATTCAACCAGGAGAACCCCAATGACCGCAGCGGCCAGCGCGTCTATGAAGGCGGAGTGGTCGGTATCTGGGGCCAGTTTGAGCGCCTGCTCACCGACCAGGTTCAGGAGTCGGGCGGGCGCGCCGTGCTGTTCGCGGGGCCGGTGCTCACCGAATTCTTCGAGTCCAAAAACTGGGGAACCGGCAAGGTCAAAATCCCCAAAAAATTCTGGAAGGTTGTGGTCGTGCCCGAATCGCAAAAACGCGGCGCGAAGCTGTTGGCCTATGGTTTCGTCTTCAGTCAGGAAAAACCGATCAGGCAGTTCGGCGACACCTATGAGTCGATAGACATGCCGGCCTTCGAACGCAACCAGGCCGCCATCGCGGAGATCGAGGAACTGGCCGGCTTGAAGTTCGACCCCAAAATCGTCGCCGCGGACCAGTACGCAGGCCAGTAGCTATCCGGTAGCGGCCCGCATTGCTGCAATGGTTACGGCGCCTTGGCCAGAGCGTTTTGCGTAATCGCCGACAAGGTGCCACGCGTGGTGATGACTTCCGGATCCAGCGTGACCTCAATCACCGTGCCCTCCTTGCGAGCCAGCGCCGCAAGCAATTCCGCCTCAAAATCCGCGGTGCGCGTGATGCGCACGCCGGCGTAACCGTAGGCGCGCGCCAGCGCCGCAAAATCCGGGTTGTTCAGGCTTGAACCACTTTGGTGTGTTGGATACTCCCGCTCCTGGTGCATGCGGATCGTCCCGTACATGCCGTTGTTGAGCAGCACGATGATGCTTTTGGCGCCGTGCTGCACGGCAGTGGCCAGCTCCTGGCCGTTCATCAAAAAGTCGCCATCACCCGCGATGGTGAAAGCCACCCGTCCTGTCGTGATGGCCGCAGCAATACCGGCCGGCACGCCATAACCCATCGCGCCCACGGTGGGGGCCAGCTGCGTCTTGTGGCCTTTGACGAGACCGTGATGCTGAAAGAAACGATGCACCCAGCTGGCAAAGTTGCCGGCGCCGTTGGTCAGCACTGCATCCGCCGGCAGGTGCTTTTGCAGCATGCCGACGATGGCGGGCATGTCGATATCACCCGGCAGGTTCGCGGAAGGTGTCGGCTTGAGGTTTTCCAGATAGTCCTCGTTCGCGGATGTGGTCCAGGCTTCCCAGGCCACAGACACCGGCGCCGTGAGTACCTCCAGCGATCGCGCAGCCGCGTTCATGGTGGCGTTGATGGCCAGATCGGCCTGGTAGACGCGGTTGAGCTCCTCGGCGCTCGAATGGATATGCACCAGCTTTTGCTTGGGCCGGGGCGCCTCCAGCAGCGTGTAAGTACCGGTCGTCATCTCACCCAGGCGCGGGCCTATGGCGATGATCAGGTCGCTTGCCTTCACGCGTGCGGCCAGCTTCGGGTTCAGGCCGATACCCACGTCGCCCGCGTAGAGCGGATGGTGGTTGTCAAAGGTGTCCTGGAAGCGAAAGGCATTGCCCACCGGCAGCTTCCAGTTTTCGGCAAAGCGCTGCAACGCCTGCGCCGACTGCGGCGTCCAGCCGCCGCCGCCGGCGATGACGAGCGGGCGCTCGGACTTGAGCAGCATCTCGCGCAGCGTACGCAGCGAGCCCGGGTCGCTCCAGGCCTGCACCGCCTCCACGCGCGGCAACGGTTGGGCGGCGGTCATCTGCGTCAGCATGTCTTCCGGCAGCACCAGCACCACGGGGCCGGGCCGGCCATTCATGGCGGTGGCGAAGGCGCGCGCCACGTATTCAGGAATGCGGTCGGCCTGGTCGATCCGCTCCACGCGCTTGGCAAAGCCTTTGGTACTCGGGCCAAAAAAGTTGAAGTAATCGACTTCCTGAAAAGCCTCGCGGTCGCGGCAGTCGCTGGCCACGTCCCCAACCAGCAGCACCATGGGGGTTGAATCCTGGAAGGCCGTGTGCACGCCGATGGACGCATTGGTGGCGCCCGGCCCGCGCGTGACCATGCACACGCCCGGCCGGCCCGTCAGCTTGCCGTGGGCCTCAGCCATGAAGGCCGCGCCGCCCTCTTGCCGGCAGGTGACGAACTGGATCCTGTCCTGGCGCGCATGCAGGCCGTCGAGCACGGCCAGATAGCTTTCACCCGGAACACCAAATGCATGGGTAACGCCCTGGGCCAGAAGGCAATCGACGAGAAGGTGGCCAGCAAGTTGAGGGGTGGTCATGAGCCTATTGTGCCGCTGGAATGTGCACAGGCGCAGCGACCTAGCGGCGACTCTTCAACCAAGCGGGTGCCGCGGAACCGGCTTTGCCGGGCCGCAGGCGCCGTCCCCTGCAAGGGGAAAAGGGCTACACGAAGTGAGCCCGATAGGGGTGGCTCAATTTTTCGGCTTTGCCGGGCCGCAGGCGCCGCCCCCTTGAGGGGGGAACAGGCTACACGCAGTGAGCCTGGACGGGGGTGGAACAATTATTCGGGCGTAGCCGCGTCGCCGTCACCACCGCCGGCGGCGAGGGCCTGGCGCGCCAGCTCTTCGTCGCTCAGCGGCGGGGCCGATTCGAGGGCGGCCAGTTCGTCGAGGAACTCCTGCGTCGGCTCCTCGTGTTCGAGCAGTACTTCTTCCAGCTTCTGCCGGCCGGTCTCTACGTGCACCGAGGGAGAATGCAGTTCGGACGGCGGTACCGGGAATTTTTCACCCAGTTCAAATTTGAGCGCCTCGGCTTTCTGGTCTACCCAGTTTGCGAAGTCGCCGTCTTTCGGCGTGTCTGAATTGTTCATGACCATCTCCTTTGCCTCAGGGGCGCCGGCGCGGACGGCCGGTACCTGCCTCATTATGGAGGTACCCTTGGCCGCTGTCTGTCATCCAATAACGATGACTCTCGAGTGTTCTTGCTTTAATTCACCAAACAGTTAAATTCTTGCCATGCCGACCCCTAAAACCAAGCCCGCCGAACCCCGCTCGCGCGATGCCGACCGCTCCCAGCTGGCCATCCTGCTGGCGGCCCGTGACGAGTTCGCACAACACGGCCTGGGCGGTGCGCGGGTAGACCGGATTGCCGAGCGCGCCGACGTCAATAAACGCCTGATCTACTACTACTTCAAGAGCAAGGACGAGCTCTTCCTGGCGGTGCTGGAAAACGCCTATGCCGACATCCGCGAGGCAGAAACAGAGCTGCATCTGCGCGACATGAATCCGGCGCAAGCCATCCGCCGCCTCACGGAATTCACTTGGGAATACTACATTGCCCATCCGGAGTTTTTGACGCTTCTCAACAGTGAAAACCTGCACCAGGGGCGGCATCTGGCCATGTCCAGCCGCGTACAGGAAATGAACTCGCCCCTGGTCCAGACGCTGGCGGAAATCCTGGAGCGCGGGCGCGCAGACGGGCTGTTTCGCGGCGGCATCGACCCGGTGCAGCTCTACGTTTCCATTGCCGGCATGTCGTATTTCTACCTGTCGAACAACCACACGCTGTCGGCCATTTTCGGGCGCGATCTCATGACGCCCAAAGCCCGCCACGAGCGACTCTCGCACATGTGCGAGGTCATCCTAGGGTATGTCCTTAGAAACTGATTCCGGGCAGTCATTGACGCAGCGACGAGGCCATTTTTACAATTCGTAATTCACTTATTGGTGAATTATGAGTAAACTGCATTCCGGTAACCCAACAACACCGGCGGCATGCACAGGTCTTTCGCAGTCCTTCAATGACCCCTTTCAGGAGACAAAGCACATGAAATTCACACGTCGTGCCGCAGTGGCCAGCCTCACCTGCCTGGCGGCACTGTCACCCCTGGTGGCCAGCGCCCAGGGCGCCTACCCCAACAAGCCCATCCGGGTCATCGTGCCTTTTGCCGCGGGCAGCACCACCGACATCATTGCCCGCGCCATCACCGACAAGATGAGCCAAAGCATGGGCCAGACACTGGTGATCGACAACCGCGGCGGCGCCAGCGGCACCATCGGCCAGCAGGCCGTGGCCACGGCCGCGCCGGACGGCTATACCATCATGATCCACTCGTCCTCGCACACGGTCAGCCCCTCGACATTCGCCAAGCTGCCGTTCGACACCTTGGGCGACTTCACGGGTGTGACGCCGATCTCCAGCACGCCCAATGTGCTGGTCATGTCGCCGGCCAAAAACATCAAGACCCTGCAGGAGCTGCTGGCCGCGGCTCGCGCCAAGCCCGGCAGCATGAACTTCGCCTCGGCCGGCCAGGGCAGCGCCACCCACTTGAACGCCGAGAAATTCAAGCTCGCCGCCAAAATCGAAGCCACCAACATTCCCTTCAAGGGCTCCGGTGAAGCCGTGACAGAAGTGATGGCCGGCCGCGTCGACTACTACTTCTCGCCGATCGCACCGGTGATAGGCCAGATCAAGAACGGCCAGCTCGTGGCCCTCGCGGTCGGCTCGCCCAAACGCGCCAGCGCCCTGCCCCAGGTCCCCACCACGGCTGAAGCCGGCGTTCCGGGTTCAGAGTTCAACTTCTGGATCGGCATGATGGCCCCCGCGAAAACACCGCGCGACATCGTCAACCGCCTGCACGACGAAGTGATCAAGGCCCTGAACACGCCCGAAGTCAAGGAACGCTTCGCCGCCCTGGGCGCCGACACCTGGACACTCTCGCCCGAGCAGTTCGACACCTATATCAAGGACGAGATCAAGAGCAATGCCGTGCTGGTCAAGGCCGCTGGCCTGCAGCCCACCCAGTAACACCCGGTCAGTTTCCCCGCAGCGTCCCGTCCCTCCAACACCCCTGGCCGGACCAGGTAGGGCCGCCGCATTTTTCACCTCCTCAAAGGACCCCATGGCTACTCAACGACTAGGACTCATCATGCACGGCGTCACCGGACGCATGGGCATGAACCAGCATCTGATCCGCTCCATCGTCGCGATCCGCAAACAGGGCGGCGTCACGCTCTCCAACGGTGACAAGGTGATGCCCGACCCGATCCTGATCGGCCGCAACGCCGAAAAGATTGAAGCCCTGGCCAAAGCCCATGGCCTCGCGCGTTGGGGCACCGACCTCGACGAGGCGCTGAAGAACAAGGACGACACCATCTTCTTCGACGCCGGCACCACGCAGATGCGCCCCACCCTGCTGGCCAAGGCCATCCGCGCCGGCAAACATGTCTACTGCGAAAAGCCGATTGCCACCAACCTCAACGAGGCCGTCGAGATCGCCCGCCTGGCCGAAAAGTCCGGCCTGAAACACGGCGCCGTACAAGACAAACTCTTCCTGCCCGGCCTGCGCAAGCTTGACATGCTGCGCCGCGCCGGCTTCTTCGGCAAGATGCTCTCGGTACGGCTCGAGTTCGGTTACTGGGTCTTTGAAGGCGACCTGCAGCCGATCCAGCGCCCGAGCTGGAACTACCGCACCGAAGACGGCGGCGGCATGATCCTGGACATGATGTGCCACTGGCGCTACGTGCTGGACAACCTGTTCGGCGAAGTCAAGTCCATCTCCTGCATAGGCGCCACCCACATTCCCGAACGCTGGGACGAAGCCGGCAAGCCCTACAAGGCCACCGCCGACGACGCGGCCTACGCCACGGCTGAACTGGTCGGTCACAACGGTGAACCCGTCATTGCGCAGATGAACATGTCCTGGGCCACACGCGTGCGCCGCGACGACCTGGTCACCTTCCATGTCGACGGCACACACGGCTCGGCCGTCGCCGGCCTGTCGTCCTGCCGGGCCCAGTCGCGTGTGACCACACCACGTCCGGTCTGGAACCCCGACGAGAAGCAGACCATGAACTTCTTCGACCAGTGGCAGGAAGTGCCGGACTCCCAGACCTACGACAACGGCTTCAAGATCCAGTGGGAGCACTTCATCCGCCACGTGGTGGAAAACGAACCCTACAAATGGACGCTGCCCGAAGGCGCCAAAGGCGTGCAGCTGGTTGAAGCCGCGCTCGAAAGCTGGAAGGAACGCCGCTGGGTGGACGTGCCCGCGCTACAAGTTTGATAGCTGCTCGCGCCCATGAGATAAGGGCTACAGGCACATTTTTCATACAGAAAAGGTAGATTCATGGCTTTAACCCTTTCCCTGCCTGTCGCCGCGGGCGGCCTGCGGCCTTACACGCTGCAAGGCCGCACACCGGTGAAGCCCGCACCGGGCGTCAAATTCAACCGCATCGCCTACTCGGCCGCCCACGTGGTCGCCGACCCGCTGGCCGCGATCGACCCCTGGGTCAATTGCGCGATCGACTGGGACACGACTATTGCCTACCGCCGTCACCTGTGGTCGCTGGGCCTGGGTGTGGCCGAAGCCATGGACACGGCGCAGCGCGGCATGGGCCTGGACTGGCCCACTTCTCTGGAACTGATCCGCCGTTCACTCGACGCCGCCAAGGAAGTGCCGGGCGCGCTGGTCGCTTCCGGTTGCGGCACCGACCACCTGGTGCTGGAAAACGTCAAGAGCGTCGATGAAGTCATCGCCGGCTACGAAGAGCAGATGGCCGCGATTGAAAAACTCGGCGGCAAGCTCATCGTGATGGCCAGCCGCGCGCTCGCCCGCGTCGCCAAAAGCCCCGCAGACTATGAACGCGTCTACGACCGTATCCTGAGCCAGGCCAGGCAACCCGTGGTGCTGCACTGGCTGGGCGACATGTTCGACCCGGCGCTGGCGGGTTACTGGGGCAGCAGCGATGTTGAGAAAGCCATGAACACGGCGCTCGGCATCATCAACGCCCACCCCGACAAGGTTGACGGCATCAAGATCTCGCTGCTCGACAAGGACAAGGAAATCGCGATGCGCCGCAGGCTGCCAGCGGGCGTACGCATGTATACGGGCGACGACTTCAACTACGCCGAGCTGATTGCCGGCGATGGTTTCGGCAAGGAAGCGATGCACGGCCAGAGTGATGCGCTGCTGGGCATCTTCGACGCCATCGCACCGGCCGCCAGCGCCGCACTAGGCGAACTCGCGCAAGGCAATGTCGAGAAATTTCACGCCATCCTCGGCCCCACCGTGCCGCTGTCGCGCCACATTTTTGCCGCACCCACACGTTTCTACAAAACCGGCGTGGTCTTCATGGCCTGGCTCAATGGCCACCAGAAGCATTTCACGATGGTGGGCGGGCAACAGAGCACGCGTTCGCTGCAGCACTTCGCCGAGCTGTTCCGCTTGGCCGATGCCTCCAACCTGCTTGAACAACCGGACTTGGCAACCCAGCGCATGAAGACGCTACTGGCGCTGCACGGCATGTAATGGTTCCCCCCCGTTGCCGACTCACTGCGTGTAGCGGTCTCCCCCCTCAAGGGGGCGGCGCTGGCGGCCCGGCAAAGCCGGTTCCGCGGCGCCTGCTTGAAAAAACCGTCGCGATATTCCTGTCAGATCGTTCATAAATAAATTCACCTGGAGACAACCATGAAGACACGCACTTTCCTCAAGGCCACCCTGGCCACAGCCCTCGCAGCCGCAGCCTTCGGCGCCGCGGCGCAGGCTTACCCCAGCCGCCCGGTCAAGGTCATCATCCCCTTCCCGCCCGGCGGCACGCTGGACGCGGTGGGCCGGCAACTGGCGCAAAAGCTCAGCGAACAGATGGGCCAGCCCTTTGTGGTGGAAAACCGTGCGGGCGGCAACGGCACCATCGGCGCGCATGTGGTCGCGCAGGCGCCAGCAGACGGCTACACCCTGCTCTTCAATGCCTCCACTTTCACCACCGCACCCATGACGATGAAGTCGGTGCCTTACGGTGTGGTGAAAGACTTTACGCCCGTCTCGCTGGTTGCCAAGGCGCCCTTGTCGATTGCCATCAACAAGAACCTGCCGATCACCGACGTGAAGTCGCTGATTGCCCACGCCAAGGCCAATCCCGGCAAGATGACGTTTGCGGTCGGCTCCATTGGTTCGGCCGGCCACCTGTCAACCGAACTCCTCAAGCGCGCCGGCGGCATCGAATACACCGTGGTGCCCTACAAGGGCACGGCGCCGGCGTTCCAGGACCTGATCGGCGGCCAGATCGACGGCTTCATCGACCCCATCCTCGGCTCGCTGCAGTACCACAAGAGCGGCATGCTGCGCGTCGTTGCCGTGACCGGCGACAAGCGCGTGCCCAATCTGCCCGATGTGCCGACCGTGGCCGAGACAATTCCCGGCTACGAGTTTTACAGCTGGTACGGCCTGTGGGGCCCGGCAAAATTGCCGGCAGACATCACGCAGAAACTCAACGCCGAAACCAACAAGGCGCTCGCCAGCGACATGCGTGAAAAGCTCCTCCAGCAAGGCCTGGTGCTGACACCCGGCACGCCCGAAGACTTCGCGAAGTTCCAGAGCAGTGACATGGCACGCTCGCAGAAGATCATCACGGACGGCAACATCCGTGTCGAATAACATGCACAACCATGGCCACTGAAGATGTGAAACGCGCCCTGGTCACGGGCAGCAGCTCAGGCATCGGCCTGGCCATTGCGCAAGCGCTGCTGGACCAGGGTTGGGACGTGGTCGGCCTGGACCTGGCGCCTGCGCGCATCGTGCATCCGGCGTTTTCGTCCACCGAAGTCAATCTGTGCAATACCGAAACCACGGAGCGCGCCGTGCGTGCGGCTGGCGGGGTGCAGGCGCTCATCCACGCCGCCGGCGTGCTGCGCGTCGGCCAGCTTGGTGCGCTGCGCAACGAAGATTCAGCGCTGATGTGGCAGCTCCACGTGGATGCCGTCACGCGCATCGCCAACCTGGTGGTACCGGCCATGGCACAAGCGGGCACAGGCCGCGTGGTGCTGGTCGGCAGCCGCGTGGCGCGCGGCATGGCCGGCCGCAGCCAGTACGCCGCAACCAAGGCCGCGCTGGTGGCCCTAGCACGCAGCTGGGCTGCCGAAACCGTGGCTTCAGGCGTCACTGTCAATGTGGTGTCGCCGGCCGCCACCGAAACAGCCATGCTTGCCGACCCTGCGCGAACGACGGTCCCGCCGAAGCTGCCGCCGCTGGGCCGGTTGATCCAGCCGCGGGAGATTGCCGCGCTGGTCACCTTCCTGCTCTCACCCGACGCCGCGGCCATCACCGGCCAGGAGATCCAGATCTGCGGAGGCGCGTCGCTTGCGGCGTGAAGGCATGGCTCCAGCTGCAAACGCTATCGGCATTGTCGGTCTGGGCCTCGTCGGTACCGCGCTGGCGCAGCGCCTGATGGCCGCCGGTTTCCAGGTCACCGGCTTCGACCTGCGCGAAGAAGCCCGCGCGGCCCTCACCGCCCAGGGCGGCCGCGCTGCCGGCTCCCTGGCCGAAGTTGCCAATGCGGCTTCCTGCATGGTGTTGGCGGTCTTCAATACCGACGACGTGCTCAAGGTGGTCGAAGGGCCGGGCGGCCTGCTGTCCGTCTTCGGCGTTCGCAGCATCATCGACTGCTCCACCGGCACACCTCACGAACTCGCGGCCTTGGCCGCGCGGCTCGCAGCACGCGGCATCAACTTCATCGAAGCGCCGCTCTCGGGCTCCAGCCAGCAGATCGCCGCCGGTGAAGCCACCCTGCTGCTGGGCGGCGAGGCCGGGGCATTGCAAGCATGCGAATCCGTTCTGGCCGCCATTTCAGACCAACGCATCCACGTCGGCGGCGCCGGCATGGGCGCCAAAGCCAAGCTGGCTACCAACCTGGTGCTGGGCCTGAACCGGGCGGTGCTGGCCGAAGGCATGGTCTTTGCCGAAAACATGGGTATTCCCCCCGAGCAATTCCTGGCGCTGGTGCTGGCCAGCCCGGCCACATCAGGCGCGGCCGAGGCCAAGGGCCGGATGATGGTGGAGGAAAACTTTGCGCCGCAGTCGCGCATCCACCAGCATCTCAAGGACGTCAAGCTGATGATTGACAGTGCCGCGGCCGAAGGCCAGAAACTGCCCTTGTCCGAAGCCCATGCAGCGCTGATGCGTGCAGCCATTGCCGCCGGCGACGGCGAGCTCGACAACGCAGCCATCATCCGCGAACTGCGCCGGCAGAAAATCGCACCACCGTCCAACTGACTTCACTAAAACTACACCCCTACCTTTACCGCATGCGTAATTTTTCCCAGGACCACCGCTGGCTCTCCATCAACACCGCGACCGTGCGCAAAAGCCGCGGCGTCGAGCAGCCGCTGACCACCATCATCGAAGCCTGCGTGCAGCGCGGCATCAAGGCGATCTCGCCGTGGCGCGACCAGGTCACGGCCGCCGGCCTGCCCGCTGTTTCGAAACTCGTCAAAACCCACGGGCTTGAACTCTCCGGCTACTGCCGCGGCGGCATGTTCCCCGCAGCCGACGCCGCCGGCCTGCAGGCTGCCCACAACGACAACCGCCGCGCCGTCGATGAAGCCTGCGAACTCAAGGCCGCTTGCCTGGTGCTGGTGGTGGGCGGTTTGCCCGGTGCGCTGGCCGGCAAGGCGGCGCACAAAGACCTGGCGCTGTCGCGCAGCCAGGTCACCGACGGCATTGCCCAATTGCTCGAATACGCCACAAGCTGCAACATGCCGCTGGCCATCGAGCCGCTGCACCCCATGTATGCGGCAGACCGCGCCTGCATCAACACCATGGAGCAGGCACTCGACGTCTGCGATGCCCTTGACCCCTCAAGAAGTGGCGCGCTCGGTGTGGCGGTAGACGTGTACCACGTGTGGTGGGACCCGAAACTGCAGCGGCAAATCGAACGGGCCGGCAAGGAACGCCTGCTCGCCTTCCACGCCTGTGACTGGCTGACACCCACGGCCGACTTGCTGAACGACCGCGGCATGATGGGCGACGGCGTCATCGACATCCCGAAGATTCGCGGTTGGGTGGAAGCCCAGGGCTTTGCGGGTTACAGCGAGGTTGAGATTTTTTCGGCAGCCAACTGGTGGCTGCGGGATGGTGGCGAGGTGCTGGACACCTGCATTGCGCGCCATCGTTCAGCGGTGTAAATCAACACGGCGCGTTCAGGGTTTATGGGCGATCATCCGCCCCGCCACTTTGAAGCGGCCCTCGCCCTGCGGCGTGAGCACCACCATCTCGGCGGTGTCCGGCGATATGCCGGTCAGGGCCAAAATGGTCGAGCCGTGCGAGACCATCACCGTATTGCCCTTCACAGGAATCTGCCCGGCCAAGGGCCTAAGCGCGGCCAGTTGCCGGCCCGACTCCTCGCTGCGGCCGAAGAGGTTGCCCAGCGCCGGCGTCAGGTCCGGCGCTTTTCCAAAAGCCAGCTTCGCCGTCTCGATCGACCTGCACCACGGGCTGGAGAGCAGGCTCCCGACGGCAATGCCGCGCTGACGGAAGGCCTCGCCCAGCTGCCGCGCGTGCGCGCGGCCTTCATCGCTCAGGTTGCGCTGCGTACCGCAGTCGCCGATCTTCATGCCGGGCGGGTCGCCCACGCCGGGTGTGGTCAATGCATGGCGGACCAGCACCACCTGGCCGCCGCTCTTGAGCAGCGCCCACAAGGCCTCGTCCGCCCAGACAAAAGGCGCCCACACCAGTGCCGCCGTCAAGGCCAGCAGCCGCCCGATACTGTTGTGGGTCATCGCAGTCCCCATGGACCTTGCAGGCCTAGCGGAAGCGGTACGACACGGCGATAAACCCGGTGTCCTGCGTCCGGCGGCTGACCAGGGGACTGCCCTGAACCGAAGACCCCAGCCACTTGCGGCGCAGCTGCATCGTCAGCACCCAGGGGTCACCCAGCGGCACATCGACCCCCAGGCCCAGCGTGGGCGCTGTCGAGGCGCCGGCGTTGTAGGTTGTAAACCCGCTGGCGGCTGACTCGGCCGGGGTCACACCGTAGAGGTAGTTGTTGTATTTGGCGCTGGTGTGTTCCAGCCCCACCTGCGGAAAGAACGACCAGCTGCCGACCTTGAACTCCGCCGCGTAAGTGGCTTCCAGCAATGCACCGTGCGACTTGTTGGCGTCCACAAACGCGTTCACGAAAAACCCGCCGTAAGGCGTTTCCTGAAAGGTCCCTATGCCCAACGGGATCGGCCGCTTGCGGTCTTTCAGCCCCGACAGCGCGGCGGTATCGGCACGCCAGCCGTCCTGGCTGATGCGGCCGGAAAATTCCAGGTAGCCGTAGCCCATCCTTGCGGTCTTGATGCCCAGTGTGTCGACACGCGCAAAGAAGCGGCCATAGTCCGCATAGGCATAGGGCAGCAAGGCGGTGTCGTTGCTCTTGCTGCGGATCACGCTTTGCGTGCCATACACGGCGCCGCCAATGTCGCCCGTCAGCTGGTATTTGAGCGGGGTGGGTTGTGCCTGCGCGATGCCCGTAAACACCAAGCCGGTGAAGATCACAGCGGACGGCAAAAACCGAACACCCTGAGGTACAGGAGAAGAAGCCCGGGTAAGACGTTTCATCGCATGCCTTCTTTCCGGAAATGATGCGATCCAGTATAGGACCGGGCAGGAAAAACTGCGCATCCGTCCTGCAGGCGCGTCGCGGGGCCGCGACACTCAAGCCCCGGAACGCTCAGGCCGTGGCGAGTACTGTGCGGCGCACCCGGCGCACATTGAAGGCGCTGGCGATCAACACCGCCTGCATCAGCGCCAGGCCCAGCAGCACGCCGCGGTAGTAGCCATGATCCATCATCGCGCCGAAGATCAGCGGCGACACGGCCTGGCCGATGTCCAGGCCTGCATACACCACACCGTAAACCCGGCCGGAGGCGTTTTCGGGGGTTGAGCGCTTGACCAGCAGGTCACGCGACGGCCCGGCGATGCCAGTGGCGAAGCCCATGATGCCGAACAGCACAGGCACGACCCATGCGGGATAGCTGCCTGCGGCCAGCAGCACCGCCACGGCAGCCGCCGCACCAAACCCGATGCCCACAATGCGCTCGCAGCGTGCGGGATCCGATGCCAGGAAGCCGCCAAAAACCATACCGCCCGCGCTGCACACCATATAAACCGTCAGGCAGATAGCTACCAGTGCGAGCGGCACGTTATGCAGGTGGCGCGCGGCTTCGGGTGCAAAGGCCTGCACCACGCTGAGAACGATGGCATACCAGAAGAAGAAAGAAAAACACATCCAGACGGCCGGTATCTTCAGAAAACCCAGACTGCTGTCGGCCGCGGGCGCGCCCTTGACCGGTGCCGCCATCGTGAGGGTGAGCTTGTCGCGGTTCATCACCAGCACCGCCAGCACCGCAAAAGCCAGCACACCGGCCGCCGCCAATGCCACGCGCCACGAATAGGCAAACGTCAGCGTCACCACCACTGCGGGGGCCAGTGCCCAGCCCAGACTGCCGGTGATGCCGTGCACGCTGTAGGCGTGGCCCAGGCGCGGCGCGCTGACTTTGCGGTTCAGCAGCGTGTAGTCCACCGGATGAAACACACCGTTGCCGACACCGGCAATCACGGCAAAGCCGGCCAGCATCCAGTAGCTGGTGCTGACGGAATACCCAAAAGCCGCCACACCGAGCAGGCTCAGCCCGGCAAACAGAATGGGGCGCGGCCCGAAGCGGTCGACCACAAAACCCGAGAGCGCCTGCACCGCGCATGACACCACAAAAAAGATCGTCATCAAGAAGCCCAGCTCCGCATAGCTGACGCTGAACTCTTCCTTGAGCCAGGGAAACAGCGGCGCCAGCAGCAGCTGACTGAAATGGCTGATCATGTGTGCGAGGCCCACCAGGCCGATCACGCTGGCGTCGGCACGAAAAGGGACTGCAGCGGGCGCGTTCAGGGTCGTACTTGAAGTATTCATGGCGCTATCGTAGTATTGGCCAAGCCTTCTGAAATGCGACATAAAGCCATGTTTCGGCGAATTTCAGACAAACCGCTTTGATGGCATTCGCCCCACGATCACATCCAGATTCAGGTGAACAGAATCTCCAACCATGCCGCAACGTAAAGCCCCGCTCCATTTCGTGCCGGTGGGCGACACCGACAACTTCACACCCAGCCGCCAGCGGCCGGTGCGCGTGCGGGCGCGGACGCTGGAAGCCGATACCCATTTCAAGCCCCATTCCCATGCCTGGGCGCAACTGGCTTACTGCTCTACGGGTGTCTTGCAGGTCACCGCCGAAAAGGCGGGCCATGCCGGCGGCGAAGTCACCTACATCGTGCCGCCCTCCCGCGCCGTGTGGATCGCGCCGGGGGCGCAACACCATGTCACCGTGCTGGAAGCGGCCGAATTCCGCACGCTGTACCTCGACGCCAGCGCCACCCCAAAGGGCTGGACTGGTTGCCGCGTGATGGTGGTGTCACCGTTGCTGCGCGAGTCCATCCACGCGCTCGACGCGGCCACCCCAGAGCAGCCGCTACCGGTTGCCCGGGAACAGCTTCTTTCCAGCCTGGTGCTCGACGAGCTCGTATGTGCCGACACCCAGGCCCTCGGCGTGCCCATGCCGCATCCGCAAACCGGGGACAAGCGGCTGCGCGCGCTCTGCGAAGCCGTTCTGCGCGCACCGTCAGAGCGGGCCACGCTGGCCGAATGGGCTGCCGGCACCGGCGCCAGCGAACGCACGGTGGCCAGGCTTTTTCGCGACGAACTGGGCCTGAGCTACCAGCAATGGCGCCAGCAAGCCATCCTGGCCCACGCCCTGCCCCTGCTCACGCGCGGGCAATCGGTCAGCACCGTGGCGGCGGCCAGCGGTTATGCCAGCGACAGCGCCTTCACCGCGATGTTCAAGGCCGCCATGGGCCAGCCACCCAGTCATTTTCAGAGTAAATAGACCTACCCCCGTCCGGGCTCACTTCGTGTAGCCCGTTCCCCCCTCAAGGGGGCGGTGCCTGGGGCCGGCAAAGCCGGACCCTCGGCCCCCACTGGTGAAATACCCCTCGCTGGCTATCATGGCTTGATGCAACTCCCCGCGACAAAGAATACCCAGCAAAGCCGACGGTGGCGTGCCGCAGCATGCGTGGCACTGACCGCCTGGCTGGCCGCGGCCAGCCAGGTACACGCACAGCCAGCCCCCTCAAACCACCCAACCCTGCTGCGCGAGCTGAACCGGGTACGGGAGGACGGTTGTGACGGGCGCGGCGCCAAGGTTTCCCTGCTGCGTGAAAACAGCGCCCTGTCGCGGGCGGCACAGCTCATGGGCGGCGGCCGCACGATGGACGAGGCGTTGAAAGCTGTCGACTACCGCGCCGTGCGGACCGCACAGATTGCCGTGCGCGGCGCGACCGGCCCCTCAGCGCTGGCGCGCAGGACCCTGGGCAAATCATGCAGCGCAGTCATGCATGCCGAGCTCGCTGAAGCCGGTTTCTACCAGCGCGGGGCACAAACCTGGGTCATTCTGGCCGCCCCCTTCTCGCCTCCCGCGGCGGCCCAGGCCGGCGATGTGCAAGCGCGGGTGCTGGCTTTGGTCAATGAAGCACGCGCCAGCCCGCGCCGCTGCGGTGCGCAGGCTTTTGCAGCCGCAGGACCGCTGCAATACAGCCCCCTGCTGTACAACATCGCCGGGGTGCATGCCACAGACATGGCGAGGTACAGCTACTTCAGCCACACCGGGCGCGATGGCAGCGACGTGGCCAGCCGCGCCACACGCGCGGGCTACGGCTGGAAGGCCATTGGCGAAAACATCGCCGCGGGGCAGATGCAGGCCGACACCGCCGTGCAGGGCTGGCTGAACAGCCCCGGCCATTGCGCGAACATCATGGCGCCCGCGTATACCGAAATGGGCACGGCCTTTGCGGTCAACACCCAGAGCAGCGCCGGTATTTACTGGGTGCAGGTGTTCGGGGCGCAGCGGTAAGTCACCTTGCCCGGGGCGCCCTGCTGTCAGTGTTTTTCAAACGCCGCGTTGAGGCGGCGCAGCAAGGGCTTGTTCAGCTCGCGTGTGTGCCTGTTCCAGCGTTCCATGGACCGCTGCAGCTCAATCTGCAGGCGCGCGCTGGTGGCGGTATCCCCGTTCATCGCGGCCCAGATGGCGTATTCAGCGCGGCTTTCAAAGCTGCCAAAACGGTCCACGGCGGATTCAAACTCCGCTTTCGCGTCCGCCCCCCTGCCGGCGCCGGCAAAGGCCTGGGCAAGCAGCAGCGACACCAGCTCCGCGCGAAAGGCGGGGTCGGTCTTGCGGATGAATTCAAGGTGAGTGATGGCCTCGGCATAGCGCTCGCAGGCGAAATAGGCCCTTGAGGCGCCCAGCCGGATTTCCAGGTCGGAGGCGAATGGGCCCTTTAGGCATGCGTCGTAACTCTGCGCAGCTTCCAGCGCCTGGCCGGCTTCGAGCAGCGCAGAGGCCAGCCGCATCTGGTTCTGCGCGGTGGGCGTGTAGTCAAACGCAGCGTGTGCTTCACGGAGTTCGCGTGTCGGGTCCAGTGTTTTTGCGGCTGCGGCCACGACCTTGCGCGCACCGCGTTCCAGCCGCGAATCCGGCAGGTAGACCGCCAGGAAGTAGACGAGGCTGCCCAGCATGGGAAACGAAAACAGGATGATCAGCCAGTACATCTGCTGGCCGCTACGCAAGGCATGAACGGCAAAGAACACCGCCACAATGAAATGAAGTCCCAATCCGACAAAAGGCATGGCCCATCCCTCCAGTTATTTTGGGGGGATTCTAAAGGGGCGTTAAGGAATGGGCCAGACCTTTCAGTTACCGGCAGGAAGCGCCGTCTCCTCCCCATCGCCATCAAATAGGCGCAAGGCGAGCAGGCCGTGCCCCACGCTGGCGCCTGCCCGCACAGCCGCCGCAACCAGTACCACTTCCGCCAGCTCCTCGCGCGTCACGCCCAGCCGCCTGGCCGCGCGGGTGTGCACGTCCAGGCAATAGCCACATTGGGTGGTAAGCGCCACCGCCAGCGAAATCAGCTCGCGCACACGGGGCTCAAGATGGCCGCCTTCGCGCTTGGCCGCATGGTCAAACGCGAGGAAAGCCCGGGCCTCCACAGGCGCCAGCCGCACGAAGGCTGGCGCCAGTTGCAGGTCTTGGGGTGACTGGTAACCGGCGCTCATGGCTGGCCTTTGCTGTCTGCTGACCTGCGGCGCCGCGCGATGGTTTCAAACAGGCCCACAAGCCAGCACATCGGGCAGCCGCGCATCAACACCAGCGCGCCCGCCAGGGGAAGCAACGCCCACAGGGAATGCACCTGGAAAACCAGAGCGGCGCACACGAGCAAGGCCAGCGCGCCTATCCCGCGCAGCAGATGTTGGGTGACCGAGGTGCTACAGAACATGGGCACCTCCGGTGGATGCGGTGCCACCCATGGTGCCGCCCGGCGCACAGTCAGGAAGATTTCGTTGCGGAAAAAACATCAGGATCTCCTTGTCGGTGGTTGATACCGGCAAAGAGGCCCACATTCAGCAAAAGGATTCGGGTTTCCTCAAAGAAATTTGAACGGCGCCATCACCAGAACGCCAGCCCTTCAGGTCAAACCTCAGATCAAGCGCTTGAGCAAGCCCATCACCTGGTCAAAGCGTTTGCCATAAGGCGGATAAAACAGGTCGCCCCTCGCCCACTTTGACTGCACCATCACCGGCTTTTGCTGCGTCAGCCGCAGGAAACCGGTTTCGCCGTGGTAGCTGCCCCAGCCGCTTTCGCCCACACCGCCGAAAGGCAGGTTCTCGTGCGCGATGTGCATCAGCGTGTCGTTGACAGTGACGCCGCCGCTCACGGTGCGCGCCAGCACGTGGTCGCGGGCACCGGCGTCGGTGCCAAACCAGTACAGCGCCAGCGGCCTGGGGCGGGCGTTGACATAGCCAATCGCGTCATCGATCGACGCATAGGGAATCACCGGCAGGATGGGGCCGAAGATTTCCTCGCTGAGCAGTTTCGAGCCGGCGGGCACATCGAACACCAGCACCGGCGCCATCTGGCGCGACGCCGCGCCCGCGCCGGGCGCACCGGCCTGGATGGTTTGCAGGCGCGCGCCCTCACCTTCGGCCTGGGCCAGCAGCGCCTGCAGGCGTTCATGGTGGCGCGGGCTGATGATGGCAGCGTAATCGGGGTTGCCGGCGATGGTGGGAAACAGCGCGGCCACGGCGCGCGCAAAGGCTTCGCCAAACGCGGCTTCACTGCCCTTGGGCAGCAGCACGTAGTCGGGCGCGATGCAGGTCTGGCCGGCGTTCAGCAGTTTGCCGTGGGCGATCTTGATGGCGGCCTTGTCGATGTCGCAGGACGCGTCGATGATGCAGGGTGACTTGCCGCCCAGTTCCAGCGTGGTGGGCGTGAGGTTGGCGGCGGCCGCTTCGGCGACCTTGCGGCCCACGGCGGTGGAGCCGGTAAAAAACAGGTGGTCAAACGGCAGCCCGGCAAATTCGGCGGCCAGGACGCCGTCGCCCTGCACCACGCAGAGTTCATCAGGTGCGAAGGATTGTTCAATCAGGGCCGCCAGCAAGGCAGAAGTTTTCGGCGTCAGCTCACTGGGCTTGAGCATGACGCGGTTGCCGGCCGCCAGCGCGGTGATGACCGGCCCGAGCGACAGCTGCACCGGGTAGTTCCACGGCGACACCACGCCCACCACGCCCAAGGGCTGGCGCTGCAGGTAGGCCCGCGCGGGCTGCAGGTACAGCGGCGTGCGCACTTTCACGGGTTTCATCCACTTTGGCAAATGCCGCAGGGTACTGGACAGCAGCGAGCGCAGCACAAAGATGTCGGCGATTTCGGTGAGCTGGGGCGACCGCACGCCGAAGTCTGCGTTGACGGCCTGTGCCAGCGCGCTGCCGTGCTCATCCAGCAAAGCACGAATACGCAGCAGGCGCTCCCGCCGCAGGGCCAGCGGAACCTCTGTCTGTGCCCGGCTGGCCTGGTGCTGGGCTTCGAACAATGTGCGAAGGACGGACGGAGGTGTGCTGGAACTCATGCGGCCATGATAGGGGCCACAGGGGCAGAGCAGTAGGGACGCAACTCCAGCAGCACTGCGGGTTGACCCTGAGGCACTTGACCCCATTTACAGACCTGATGCAGAACCTGTTGACGGTCTAAACGGGTTCTCAGGCATTTGGCTGACAATCGCGCCGGCACTTATCCGCTATGGTGGTTGGCAGGTAAACCATCCCTGATGAAAGTGTTTCATGGAATTCAAGGATTACTACAAGGTCATGGGCGTAGAGCGCAGCGCCACGCCCGACGAGATCAAAAAGGCACACCGCAAGCTGGCACGCAAATACCATCCCGACGTCAGCAAGGAAAAAAACGCCGAGGCACGCTTCAAGGAAATCGCCGAAGCCTACGAGGTGTTGCGCGATCCTGAAAAGCGCACCGCTTACGACCAACTGGGCGCCAACTACCAGGCCGGGCAGGACTTCCGCCCGCCACCGGGCTGGAACCCGGGGCAGGCCTCCAGGGGTGCCACCGGCGCTCCCCATTTTGGCGGAGCCGAAGGTTTTGACCACAGCGACTTTTTCGACGCGATCTTCCGCGGCATGGGCGGAGGGCCGCAAGGCCGGGGTGGTTTTGACGATATGCGCGGCAGCCGAAGCTTTGACATGCATGGCCAGGACCAGCACGCCAAAATCCAGATCGACATCGGCGACTCCTACAGCGGCGCCACGCGCAAGCTGCAGTTGCGCATGCCGATGGAGAGTGAAGCCGGCGTGACGATGCAGGACCGCAGCATCGAGTTCGTCATCCCCAAGGGCATACGCGCAGGCCAGCACATTCGCCTGGCGGGCCAGGGCTCTCCCGGTATGGGTCAAGGCAGCCCGGGCGACCTTTACCTGGATGTTGAATTTCTGCCGCATGCCCTGTACCGTGCCGAGGGCCATGACGTGTACATGAATCTGCCCGTCGCGCCATGGGAAGCCGCGCTGGGCGCCGAGGTGGAAGTGCCCACGCCCACCGGCGAGGTGGAGCTGAAAATCCCGGCGGGCTCTGCCGGCGGGCGCAAGCTCAGGCTCAAGGGACGCGGGCTGCCGGGCAAGACCCCGGGAGATTTTTATTTTGTGCTGCAGGTGGTCTTGCCGGCCGCGGACACGGATGCGGCAAAGAAAGCGTACGAAGACATGGCGGCGGCATTCAAGGCCTTCAGGCCGCGCACCGCCCTGCAAACCTCGGGAGCCAAGGCATGAACACCCCCACCCGCTACCTCGCCGGCTTCATCCTGGAAGACCAGGATGAACTCACCCTTGACGATCTCTGCCGGGCCTGCTCCGCGCAGTCGGAGCTCATCGTGGACCTGGTACACGAAGGCCTGCTGGCGCCTGTGGGAGAGGCTCCTGAGGTCTGGCGCTTCACCGGCGTGCACTTGCACCGGGCCACCGTGGCTGTGCGCCTGCAGCGCGACCTGGGGGTGAACCCAGCAGGTGCGGCGCTGGCAATGGAACTGATGGACGAGCTGGACAGTCTGCGCCGACAGCTGCACCGGCTGCAGGACAACTGACTCATCGGCGCGGGCAATCTTCTATATAGGACAGATCATGGCGCTCGCTGCCAAAGCAGCATGGGAGAATTCGCGCCATGTCCACCGAAGCAGCGCCCGCCCTGAAAAACATCTTTGACAAGGCGCGCTACCACCACATCGCGGCTGAAACCGCTGTGATCTACCCGCGTTTTGACGGTAAAAAATTTCTTGCACTCGCGCTCCCTGGCCTGGACGAGCTCTCGCTGATGCAGCGCCTGCGGCGCACCAGCGAGTGCCTGCACGCCACATTGCCGGCTGACTTCCCAAAAGCCATCGCCATCCTGCGCAAGCTGGCCCCGCGCATCAACAGCGGCTTCGTCACGCTGGTACTGCCGGACTATGTGGGCCTGTATGGGCGCGATGATTTCGACACCTCCATGGAGGCGCTGAAGTTTTTCACCGCCTTCGGGACCTCGGAGTTCGCCATCCGTGAATTCATCCGCCAGGACCCTGCGCGCACGCTGGCCGTGATGAAGGCCTGGGCCAAAGACGGGAGCGAGCATGTGCGGCGCCTGGCCAGCGAAGGCAGCCGCCCTCGCCTGCCCTGGTCTTTCAGGCTGGATGCGCTGATGGCCGACCCCGAACTTGCCGCGCCCATCCTGGAATCGCTGAAGTCCGACAGCAGCCTCTACGTACGCAAGTCGGTGGCCAACCACCTCAACGACGTCACCAAGCTGCACCCCGACTGGGTGCTGGAGCGTCTGAAGAGCTGGCCGCTGGACAACCCGCACACCGCGTGGATTGCCCGGCACGCGCTGCGCACACTGATCAAGCAGGGCGACAGGCACGCGCTGGGCGTGATCGGCGCCGGCAATAAGGCGGACGTCGGCATCAGCGGTTTGTCCATCACCCCCAAGAAACTCACCCTGGGCGAGCGGATGTCACTGTCGTTCACACTGCAATCCACCTCGCGCCAAAGCCAGCGGCTGGTGGTGGACTACGCGGTGCACTACGTCAAGAAATCGGGCAGCAGCTCGGCCAAGGTATTCAAACTCAAGGAGTTAACGCTGGCCGCCGGCGAAAGCGTGCAGCTGTCGCGCAGCCAGGTCGTGCGCGACTTCACCACCCGTGTGCACCATGCCGGGCGGCACGCGGTGGACATCATGGTCAATGGGGAACGCCTTGCGAGCGGGCATTTTGACCTGGTGAAGACCTGAAATGGCTACAGCCCAATAAAGACAAGCGCAAGCAGCTATCAAATATATAGCAATCCAATATACTACCTTGTCGCAGGGCCGCGCAGCCCAGGCACCTGGCGGCGGGCTTTGTACAGTAGCTACCTGACGCCCTCCCGTCGCCCTTCCGATTCCCATACCAAGCACCAAGGACATGTTCATGCGCCCACTCACCCTGCAACGATTCAGCCCCGCCTCTTGCGCCCTCAGCCTGGTGCTGCTTCTGTCCGCCTGCGGAGGCGCCGGCGGTGAAGAGATCGGCGCGGTCGACACGGTCTTCAAATTCATCGGGCCGGACCACAAGATCGTGGTGGAAGCCTATGACGACCCCAAGGTGAGCGGCGTCACCTGTTATGTCTCGCGCGCCAAGACGGGCGGTATAAAGGGCGCATTCGGCGTGGCCGAAGACAAGGCCGAAGCCTCGATAGCCTGCCGGCAGACCAGCGTGATCAGTTTCCCGGGAGGCAAACCGATCGATAAGCAGGAAGAAATGTTCAGCGAACGCATTTCGCTCGTCTTCAAAAAGCTGCGTGTGGTGCGCATGGTGGACACCAAACGCAACACCCTCGTCTACCTCACCTATTCCGACCGCGTGATCGAAGGTTCGCCGCAGAACAGCGTGACAGCGGTTCCGGTGCCGGCGGGCACGGTGATTCCGGTGAAGTAAAGGGCCGGCCACGGTCTTCGCGGCTGGCGGGCCTGAATACCCCCGCTGGCCGGCGGGACTAGCGGGCTGCGCCGTCGGCGTTTTCGCTTTTGACAACAGAATTTCGACCCATGACCCAACCCACAAACACTTCCCTTGCGGATTTCCCCATCACCCGGAAATGGCCCGCCCAGCACCCTGACCGCATCCAGCTGTATTCGCTGCCCACGCCCAATGGCGTCAAGGTATCGATCATGCTGGAAGAGTGCGGCCTGCCCTACGAGCCGCACCTCGTTGACTTTGGCAGCAACGACCAGATGTCGCCGGCATTTCTGTCGCTCAACCCGAACAACAAGATCCCGGCCATCCTCGATCCGAACGGTCCTGGCGGTAAACCGCTGGGCCTATTCGAGTCCGGCGCGATCCTGATCTACCTTGCCGAGAAGACCGGTAAATTCCTGCCAACGGACGCAGCTGCCCGTTACGAAACCATCCAGTGGCTGATGTTCCAGATGGGCGGCATCGGCCCGATGTTTGGCCAGCTCGGCTTTTTTCACAAGTTCGCCGGCAAGGACTATGAGGACAAGCGCCCGCGCGACCGCTATGTCGCCGAGTCCAGCCGCCTGCTCGGCGTGCTGAACCAGCGGCTCGAAGGCCGCAGCTGGATCATGGGCGACGACTACACCATTGCCGACATCGCCACCTTCGGCTGGGTGCGCAACCTGATCGGGTTTTATGGCGCCGGTGAGCTGGTGGAAATCCAGAAATTTCCCAACGTGACGCGCGTGCTCGACGCGTTTGTGGCGCGCCCTGCCGTCGTCACGGGGTTGGGCATACCCGCGCGCGGCTGACGCCCCCACGCGAACACGGCCGATAGGCCGGGATGGTCAAGTTGGCTATCATGGCGGGCATGTCCGCCAAGCCAGCTCCTAGCCCGGAACAGATTACAACGGATCGCTTTCGCCTGCTGGTGGATGCGGTGCAGGACTACGGCATCTTCATGCTCGACACCGCGGGCAACGTGATGTCCTGGAATATCGGCGCCCAGCGCATCAAACAGTACCGGGCCGACGAGATCATCGGCCGGAATTTCTCCACCTTTTATCCCCCTGAGGCCGTCGCCGCCGGATGGCCCGCCGAGGAGCTGCGCCGCGCGGAAAGAGACGGGCGCTTCGAGGAAGAAGGCTGGCGCATACGCAAGGACGGCAGCCGTTTCTGGGCCAATGTTGTCATTACCGCGCTCAGGGACGAGAACGGAAAACTCGCCGGCTTCGGCAAGGTCACACGCGACCTCACGGAACGCCGGGCTCACGAGGAAGCGCTGCGCGAGAGCGAGGAACGCTTCAGGTTCATGATCGAAGGGGTGCGGGACTACGCGATCTTCATGCTCAGCCCCGACGGCGTGATCGAGAGCTGGAACAGCGGCGCGCAGCTCATCAAGGGCTACAGCCCGAGCGAAGTCATCGGCAAACATTTCAGCCTGTTTTACCGCCCTGAAGACCTGGAGGCCGGCAAACCCGAAGCCGAGCTGAAGGCGGCCCTGGAGCATGGCCGCGCTGAAGAAGAAGGCTGGCGCGTTCGGCGGGACGGCTCGGTGTTTTGGGCCAATGTGGTGATCGCCCCGGTGTATGACACGGGCCGGCAACTGCGCGGCTTTGTCAAAGTCACACGCGACATGACCGAAAGGCGGCGCCTGCACGAGCTGGAAAAATCCAGCAAGCGCATGAGCGAGTTCCTGGCCATGCTGGCGCACGAGCTGCGCAACCCGCTGGCGCCCATCCGCAACGCCATCACCATCCTGCAACTGGAACCCTCCCCCAGCCCGCTGGTTCGAAGCAGCCGCGACATGATTGACCGGCAGCTCACGCACATGACACGCCTGGTCGACGACCTGCTCGATGTCGGGCGGCTGACCACCGGCAAGATCCGGTTCAAGGCGGAGCAGGTTTCCTACAACCAGGTGGTGGCCCGCTCCATTGAGGCCGTGCGCCCCTTGTTTGATGCGCGGCGCCACCGCCTGAAGGCAGACATCCCGGCCGCGTCGCCGCTGGTGCAGGGAGACGCCACACGGCTTGCCCAGGTCCTGCAGAACCTGCTGGTCAATGCCGCAAAGTACACCCCCGAGGCGGGCCTGATCGAGCTGAAAGTCTGGCAAGAGGGCACGCAGCTCTACACCTCGGTCCGCGACAACGGGCTGGGTCTGTCGTCCCAGGCGCTCAGCCAGATCTTCGAGCTGTTCTCCCAGGGCGACGCGCAGACAGCCGCGCGGGAAAGCGGGCTGGGCATCGGCCTGACGCTGGCACGCTCCCTGGTGGAAATGCACGGCGGCGCACTGCATGCTGAAAGTGAGGGCCCAGGCCGCGGCAGCACATTCACTTTTTTCCTGCCCAATGCGCAGACAGGCGTGCACGGCACCGATGACGCAAGCGGTCCGGGCGCGGCCATCCTGGTGGTGGACGACAACCGCGACGCAGCCAATAGCCTGGCGGAGATTCTCAGGCTGATGGACTGCCAGGTGAAAGTGGCCTATGACGGCCCCGCTGCGCTGGAGATGTTTCGCCAGCAGGCACCCCAGGCCGTTTTGCTGGACCTCGGCATGCCGGGAATGAACGGCTACGAGGTGCTGGCAGCCCTGCGCGCCCTGCACGGCGGCGAGCAGGTGACGGTCGCGGCCCTCACCGGCTTCGGCACGGACGAAGACAAAAGCCGCGCGCTGGCCGCCGGGTTCGACGAGCACCTCACCAAGCCGCTGGACTTTACCGCCCTGCAGGCATTTCTACAGACCGCCGGCGTGGTGGTTTGAGCGTTTGGGCGGCCAGGAAGGCTGTTTCTGCCCCTTTTCAGGCATCAAAAATGTCTGCAGCCTAATAACATCGTGCGCCAGCAGCTATCAAATAGATAGCAATTTCAGGAATGCCAATGTGTGTAGCTCGCCCGCAAGGCCCGCCGGCAGGCCGCCGCGGCCATGGGTGTATAACCAGAGCCCCCGGTCCCGCGCTTTTTCCTCATCCCGCGCGTGGCCGCTCACCTCACATCAATAAGCATCAAGCCGGGCGCATCGGGCGCCACGACACACCAAGGAAGATCAAACATGGGCGCGCAGTGGAAAGCAAAAGGCAAGGAACTGGCCGCAAATGCCAAGGGCAAGGTATTTGGAAAACTGGCCAAGGAAATCATGGTGGCCGCGCGCAGCGGTGCCGACCCGTCATTGAACGCCCGCCTGCGGCTGGTGGTGGAGCAGGCCCGCAAGGTCTCCATGCCCAAAGACACGCTGGAGCGCGCCATCAAAAAAGGCGCCGGCCTCACGGGCGATGCGGTTCATTTTGAACACGTGATCTACGAAGGTTTTGCCCCCCACCGCGTGCCGGTCATGGTCGAATGCCTGACCGACAACCTGAACCGCACCGCATCCGAAGTTCGTGTGCTGTTTCGCAAGGGGCAGCTGGGCACTTCCGGCTCGGTGTCCTGGGATTTTGACCACGTGGGCATGATTGAAGCCGAACCTGCCGCAGCAGGCGCCGACCCCGAGCTGGCCGCCATTGAAGCGGGCGCCCAGGACTTTGAGCCGGGCGAAGAAGAAGGCACCACCCTGTTCCTGACCGACGCAGTCGACCTGGACCTGGTGAGCCGCGCACTGCCGGCCCAGGGTTTCAGCGTGCTGTCGGCCAAGCTGGGCTACAAGCCGAAAAACCCGGTCGATCCGGCAACCCTCAGCGCCGCCGAACTCGAGGAAGTCGAAGCCTTCCTGGCCGCCATCGATGCCAATGACGATGTGCAGACCATTTATGCGGGCCTGGGCAGCTAGGGCCTGTCTGTTTGCGTTCCCCGGGCGTTTCCCGGGTCAGTTGCCCATCAGCGCGCGCACATGCGCCGCCGTGCCGCTGGCCAGGCCTTCCATGCTGTAGCCTCCCTCGAGGACGGAAACCACACGGCCCTCGGCGGTTTCATCGGCCACCTTCATCAACTCCCGGGTGATCCAGTGGTAATCGTCGTCCGTGAACTTCAGGCCGCCCAGCGGATCCAGATGATGGGCATCGAAGCCCGCGGAGATGATCAGCAGCCCGGGCGCAAACTTGCGCAGGGCCGGCAACAACTGGTCGGTCATCGCGGCGCGGAAGGCGGCAGACCCGGTGCCCCGCGGAAACGGCACATTCACGATGTTTCCAGCCACGCCGGTTTCATGGCGCGCGCCGGTGCCGGGGTAAAACTGGGACTGGTGGCAGGAACCGTAGAACAGGTCCGGGTCGTCGTAGAACGAGTTCTGCGTGCCGTTGCCGTGGTGCACGTCGAAGTCCACCACCGCAACACGCTGGATGCCGTGCCGCTCGCGGGCATGCAGCGCTGCAATGGCCGCCTGGTTGAACACGCAAAAACCCATGGCCTGGTCGGCCTCGGCATGGTGGCCGCAGGGGCGGGTAGCGCAAAAAACGTTGCTCGCCTCCCTTGTCACCACATCGTCCACGCCGGCACAGGCCGCACCCACGCAACGCATCACCGCCTCCAGCGAGCCCGGCGACAGGATGGTGTCACCGGCATCGAGCGCGCGGTAACCCTCGGCCGGCGACACAGCCTGCACTTGCTCCACATAGCCGGGTGTGTGCACGTGGAGCACCTGATCGAAGGAGCCCAGCGGCGCATCGCGCCAGAGCGCCTTCGCAAACTCCGGTGTCTTCAGTGCCCGCAGCACGGCTTCGAGACGCTCGGGCGACTCCGGGTGGTGCGGGCCGGGACGATGGTCGAAACAGGCTTCGTGGGTGTAGATCAGGGTGCTCATGGGCGTTTGTCTCCTTTGCAGCGCCGGCGCCGCCATGCAGTCGATGGCTTTCATGGCTGCGGGTTTTTGTACGGTCTTGCGAATGACTTTAACGGATCCTGTCAGCAAGCCGCTCTGCCAGCCGCTTCAGACGGCGAGCAAGAAAAAACCCGTTACCTGCGTGTGCAGGAACGGGTTTTTGTCTTTTTCACATCAAAAATAGCCACCAGCCCCCGGCTGGTAAGCGCGAGCAGCTATCAATCCGATAGCAAGCTGCAGGCGCCGCTCAGCCCGGCCTCACCCGGCCGCCGCTTCGAAGCTGAACACCCCCGGATTCTGGATCGGGTCCACATCCACCGGGATGGTGCTCTTGGGCGGGAACTTGCCCTCAAGCAATAACTTCGACAGCGGGTTTTCAATGCGCTGCTGAATCGCACGCTTGAGCGGACGCGCGCCAAACACAGGGTCGAACCCGACCTTGGCGAGCTCGGCAATCGCCGCTTCCGACACCTCCATGTTGAGGTCCATCTTCTGCAGACGCGCTATCAGGGTACGCAGCTGGATGCGGGCGATGGACTCGATGTTTTTCGCGTCGAGCGAATGGAACACCACGGTCTCGTCGATACGGTTCAGGAACTCGGGCCGGAAGTAGTTCTTCAGCTCGCCCTCTACCGCCTCTTTCACATCCTCATACGGCTGTCCCACCATGGACTGGATGATGGGCGAGCCGATATTGCTGGTCATCACGATCACGGTGTTCTTGAAGTCCACAGTGCGGCCCTGGCCATCGGTCAGGCGGCCATCGTCCAGCACCTGCAGCAGCACATTGAAGACATCGGGGTGGGCTTTTTCCACCTCATCGAGCAGCAGCACGCTGTAGGGCTTGCGGCGCACGGCTTCGGTCAGGTAGCCACCCTCCTCGTAGCCCACGTAGCCCGGAGGCGCGCCGATCAGGCGGGCCACGGAATGCTTTTCCATGAACTCGCTCATGTCGATGCGGATCAGGTGGTCTTCGCTGTCGAACAGGAAACCCGCCAGCGCCTTGCACAGCTCGGTCTTGCCGACGCCGGTGGGGCCCAGGAACAGGAAAGATCCCGTAGGCCGGTTCGGGTCGGAAAGACCCGAACGCGAGCGGCGGATGGCATTGGCCACGGCGCCGATGGCTTCGTCCTGGCCGACCACACGCTCGTGCAGCTTGCCTTCCATGAGCAGCAACTTGTCGCGCTCGCCCTGCATCAGCTTGCTGACGGGGATGCCGGTGGCGCGCGCCACGACCTCGGCGATCTCTTCAGCGCCGACCTGGGTGCGCAGCAAGGTGGGCGCACTGGACTTTCCCTTGCTGGCTTCGCTAGCCTGCGCTTCTTTGAGGCGCTTTTCCAGCTCGGGCAGCTTGCCGTATTGCAGCTCGGCGACTTTGTTGAAGTCGCCCTTGCGGGTGAATTCCTCGATCTGGAAGCGGATGCGGCCGACTTCTTCCATCACGTCCTTGGAGCCGAGCGCCTGGGCTTTTTCGGCCTGCCAGATTTCATCGAGGTCGGATATCTCCTTTTGCAGCTTGGCGATCTCCTCTTCAATCAGGTCGAAGCGCTTTTTCGAAGACTCGTCTTTTTCGCGGCGCACGGCTTCGCGCTCGATCTGTAGCTGGATCAGGCGGCGGTCGAGCTTGTCCATGACCTCGGGCTTGGAGTCCATCTCTATCTTGATCTTGGCCGCGGCTTCATCGATCAGGTCGATGGCCTTGTCGGGCAGGAAACGGTCGGTGATGTAGCGATGGCTCAGCTCGGCCGCGGCCACGATGGCCGGGTCGGTGATCTGCACGCCGTGGTGCTCTTCGTATTTCTCTTGCAGGCCACGCAGGATGGCAATCGTCGCCTCCACGCTCGGCTCGCCCACCAGAATCTTCTGGAAGCGGCGCTCCAGTGCGGCGTCTTTTTCGATGTACTTGCGGTATTCGTCGAGCGTAGTGGCGCCGACGCAATGTAACTCGCCGCGTGCCAGCGCAGGTTTGAGCATATTGCCCGCGTCCATGGCGCCTTCTGCCTTGCCGGCGCCCACCATGGTGTGCAACTCGTCAATGAAGACGATGGTCTGGCCTTCGTCCTTGGCGAGTTCGTTGAGCACGGTTTTCAGGCGCTCTTCAAACTCACCGCGGAACTTGGCGCCGGCCAGCAGTGCGGCCATGTCCAGGCTCAGCACACGCTTGCCCTTGAGCGAATCCGGCACCTCACCGGCCACGATGCGCTGGGCCAGGCCTTCTACGATGGCGGTCTTGCCGACGCCGGGCTCGCCGATCAACACGGGGTTGTTTTTGGTTCGGCGCTGCAGCACCTGGATCGCGCGGCGGATTTCATCGTCGCGGCCGATCACCGGGTCGAGCTTGCCCAGGCGGGCGCGCTCGGTCAGGTCCGTGCAGTATTTCTTGAGGGCTTCGCGCTGGCCTTCGGCGTCGGCGCTGTTCACGCCCTGCCCGCCGCGCACGGCGTCGATCGCCGCTTCCAGCGCCTTGCGGGTCAGGCCGTTTTCTTTGGCCAGCCGGCCCACGTCGCTCTTGCTGTCGGCCACAGCCAGCAAAAAGAGTTCACCTGCAATGAACTGGTCGTTGCGCTTGATGGCTTCTTTTTCAGTGGCCTGCAGCAGCCTGGCGAGGTCGGGGCTGACCTGGATCTGGTCCTGGCCCTGCACCTGCGGCAGTTTTTTAACGGCCGCATCAGCTGCCTGCGTGAGGCCGCCCACGTTGACGCCGGCTTTTTCAAGGAGGGCACGCGGGCCGTCTTCCTGGCGCAGCATGGCTGCCAACAGGTGAACCGGCTCGATATAGCCGTTGTCGTTGCCCAGCGCGAGGGACTGCGCATCGCTCAGGGCTTCCTGGAATTTGGTGGTTAATTTGTCTTGTCGCATTGAATTTGACTCCGCAAAGGGGCTCCGGGCTCACAAAGGAGCGGTTATTGCCGAGTTTGGGGCTTTTACGCCCCTTTTCAAGTCATCTAGCAGCAAGCAAGGCAAGCCATTGGGCCGCGTTTGATGTGCGTCAAGCCCGCCCGGTTCAGGCGTTGCCGGACCACCTTGTCCAGCGGCTTCGGGATCCACCAGCCAAAGACGCCTCGCTGCCCTTGGGAAAAGAGCCACTGCCGGTCACAGAGATCAAGGTGTTTTTGCTTGCGTGAAGCGCAACGGCCTGCTACCTGAACTTGAAAACCGCCAAACTACTGCGCCCTGACCTTGATAATTCCTGCCGCAGCCAGCTCCGCAACAGCCGTTCTTGCAAATTTGCCCGCCACGCTTTTGCTGTCACTGCCGATGGGCGTACCTCCCTTGATTTCAACGGACCAAGGCTTTGTGCCTGGCGGTGATTCCTTGAAGTGAACGGAAACAACCAGAACAGCCCCTGGACCCGTTATGGTGTGGTGAGTCCCAGTGACCCGGATACGAATCTGCGCATCATCGCCGCGCGTTGCACCGCCGTCTTTTAGCGCTGTTTCAATCTGGGCAGTCATTTGCCCCCGGATTTCAGTCAGCAGCTCTTCGACCTCTTTCCTGGCAGATACGACATATGCGCCGCTGACAGGCGGAGGGGAATAGCCGTAAGTGGAAACGGTGACGGCCATGGGTATGGCGCCAGGATTGACCCACACAACTTCGGCGCTGCTTACCCGCCTGGTCTGCACATCGGGTGTTTGTCGCGTGATATTGCTTGCACAACCAGCCAAGCCTATGAAGCAGATAAACAGCGATAGAACTCTGTAACAACGAAACATAAATACCTTCCAGAGAAATCAGAAAATTGCGGGGCTAAGCGTTTCGGGCCGAAATTCCCCATTTGGCCAGCGCCGCATCGTCGGTGACGCGGGCATCCACCCAGCGGGCGCCTTCCGGCGTTTCTTCCTTCTTCCAGAACGGCGCCTGGGTTTTCAGGTAGTCCATCAGGAATTCGCAGGCCTTAAAGCTTTCGCCGCGATGGGCTGACACTACGGCCACCATCACCACCTGGTCCAGCGGCTGCAGCAGGCCCACGCGGTGCACCACGCGCGCGCCAAAGATGTCAAAGCGTGCCATCGCTTCGTCGATCATGGCTTCGATGGCTTTTTCGGTCATGCCGGGGTAGTGTTCGAGCTCCATGGAAAGTACTTCTCCCGCGCCGGCCGACGAACGCAGCGAAGGGCCGCCCCGAGCAAGTTCAGCCCCCTCGGGGGGCAGCGAGGACACGCCAGTGCCGAGCGTGGGGGCCATATTGCGGTCCCGAACCGTGCCGGTGAAGGTGCAGACGGCGCCGACGCGCTTGTCGTCTGCGCGCAGCGC
This sequence comes from Polaromonas sp. P3_A5, assembly GCF_056403055.1. Lineage (NCBI taxonomy): Bacteria > Pseudomonadati > Pseudomonadota > Betaproteobacteria > Burkholderiales > Comamonadaceae > Polaromonas > Polaromonas sp. P3_A5. The sequence continues at coordinate 1,634,402 of NZ_JBFUGF010000001.1, read as the reverse complement.
GGCAACTTCATCGGCGAGGTTGAAGTCGTCGGTGGTGATGAGGACGCGGGGGGGAGACTGGGCCATAGTGGCAATTTTGCCACTGGGCCAACCAGGCCGGTGCATATTCAACGCCGAAACAGTGCCACAGCCCGGCCCCTCAAGTAATATGGCTGCATGACTGGCCACATTCACCTTCTTGCCAACCGGACGCACGACAGCGCCCGCGGCTTTGAGGCGTGCGCCAGCAAATCGAAAAAACCGTTGCTCATTTGACCGGGGCTGCGGTTCCGTCGTCGAATGAGCGATGGAGCCGCCGGTTACTTTTTCAGAGTCTTTTGCGGACACCTTCTCTTGTTCTGATGACGGCCTTTTTAGCCGGTCAGTTTTTTGGGATGTGTATTCATGCAAACAGTGCTCAATGCCGAGCAGGCAAATCAAGCCACTCAGGCAACTCACGATTTCTCGGGACTCTGGATCCCGCTCGTTACCCCGTTTGACCAGGACAAGGTCGACTACGGTGCCTTGAAGCGCCTGGTAGCGCACTACCAGGCCAGCGGCATCGCCGGGCTGGTGGTATGCGGCTCTACGGGTGAAGCTGCCGCGCTCAGCGATGAAGAGCAACTAGAGGTGCTGCAAACCGTGATGGCCGAAGCCCCCGACCTGCCTGTGATCATGGGCTTGTCGGGCTATCACCTGGGCAAAACAGTGGCGCGCGTTCGTGCTTTGAGCCCACTGAACCTCGCGGGCATCTTGCTGCCGGCGCCCAGCTATATCCGGCCCTCGCAGGCGGGCCTGGTCGAGTGGTTTACCACCCTGGCCGATGCCAGCGCGGTGCCGGTGGTGCTTTACGACATCCCCTACCGCACGGGCAGCCAGATGGCGCTTGAGACCATCCGGGCGCTGGCGGCGCACCCGCGCATACAGGCCGTCAAGGATTGCGGGGGTGACCCGGCAAAAACGCGGGCACTGATCGCCGATGGGCAATTGCAGGTGTTGGCCGGTGAGGATGCGAACATCTTCGCGACTGTGGCAGCAGGCGGCCGGGGCGCTATCGCGGCAGCGGCGCATTTGCATACGTCGCGATTTGCGGAAATTGTTCAGCGCCTTCGAGCGGGTGACGTAGCTGGGGCCGAGGCTTTGTGGAGACCGCTGCCGCCGCTGATTGAAGCCCTGTTTGCAGAACCCAATCCAGGCCCGCTCAAGGCATTGCTGGCGCGACAGAGTTTGCTGAGTGACGAGTTGCGCAGCCCGATGACGCGCGCGTCTGCGGCGCTGGTGGAGCGGCTTGTGAAGCTGGATGCGCTGGTGGTTTGAGCCGCCGAGAGTGAGTGAATCAACCGCCGGTGACGGGGGGAAAGAAGGCGACTTCGCAGCCTTCGCTGAGTACAGCCGACTCATCGCTCATGACCTGGTTGAGCGCCATGCGCACCGACTTGCCGCGCGCAAGCGCTGCAGCGTGCGCGGGCGTGGCCGCCAGCAACTCATCGCGCAGCGCGGCCAGCGTAGCGGCAGAAGTGTCGCGCAACTCGCTGCCCTGCCCTATGGCTTCGCGGATCGAGGCAAAGTATTTGACGGTGATTTTCATAAAGGTCTTACCGGGAATGCCCTCACGACATCAAGGCTGAAAACGGAAGGAACTGCACCACGTCCCCGTGCGCGATGGTCTGGCCTGCCGGGTTGTCGATCACGCCGTCGCCCCAGACCACCGAGGTCAGCACGCCGGAACTCTGGTTGGTGAACAGTTCCAGCCCGCCGGACGCGTTGCGCCTGACGCGCAGGAATTCGCGGCGCTTGTCGGCTTTGGGCCAATTGAAATGGGCCGGCGCCGCAATCGGGCTGACGGCGGTTTGCACAGCCCCTTGCAACTTGAGCAGGAAGGGCCGCACCAGGACCAGGAAGGTCACAAAACTGGACACCGGGTTGCCAGGCAGGCCGATGAAGTGGGAGCCTGCAATCTTGCCGTAGGCGAAGGGCTTGCCCGGCTTCATGGCGATCTGCCAGAGCGCCAGTTCGCCCAGCGCCTGCACGGCGGGCTTGATATGGTCTTCTTCGCCCACCGACACGCCACCGCTGGTGAGGATCAGGTCGTGCTGCTCGCTGGCGCCCTTGAGCGCGGCGATGGTGGCGTCCAGGCGGTCGGGCACGATGCCCAGGTCAGTGACCGTACAGCCCAGGCGCAGCAGCAGCGCACGCAAAAAGAAGCGGTTGGAGTTGTAGATGGCGCCGGGCTTCATGTCGGCGGGTGCAACCTCGCCAGGCATGACAAGTTCGTCGCCCGTGGAAAACAGGGCGACGCGCACCCGGGGCGCCACCTGCAATCTGTCGAAGCCGATGCTGGCGGCAAGACCAAGCGAGGCCGGCGTCAGGCGCTCGCCACGGTGCAGCACCACGGCGCCGGCAGCGACGTCTTCGCCCCGACGGCGAATCCACTGGCCCGCTCTGGGCGCTGTCTGAATGCGCACGCCGGCCTGGCTTTCGCTGCCGGCGTTGACCGTCTCGCAGTCTTCCTGCATGACCACCGCGTCGGCGCCCGGCGGAATGGGGGCGCCGGTGAAAATGCGCGCCGCAGAGGCTGGCGCGAGCATGTGGCCGCTGCTGCCGGCCGGAATGCGCTGGTTGACCTGCAGCACCGCATCGGCCGACCAGTCGGCAACACGCACCGCATAGCCGTCCATGGAACTGTTGTCGTGTGCCGGCACATCGAGGCTGGACACCAAGTCCTGGGCCAGCACCCGGCCGTCGGCATCGAAGGTGGAAACCGTCTCGGCACCTGGCAGCAATGCCGCGCGGCCCAGCAACTCGGCCAGCGCCTGGTCCAGCGGCTTCAAGGGGGCCCGGCCGGGCTGCGGCGCAAGCGCCGGGCCGGCGGGCGCGGAGGAAACAGAACTCATGGTCGGGGTGTCCGGAACAAAAACATGAACGGAACGAAAAAAGCCTGCTTTGGCGAACGTTTAACCGAAACGGTCTTCAAACGAATAGGCGAAGCGTTCCTGATTGTTGACCAGGTACTCCGCCACGGCGTCGGCGTCGTCCAAATCCAGCACCGGGCGCAAGGTTGCTTGGGGCAGCTTGCCGGGTGCATCCGTGGCAACGGCGACGATGAAATCGTCGTCCGGGTAGAGCGGGGGCTTGCCGGCATAGTCGGCCGAAGGCGCACGCCAGACTTCGATCTTGAGCAGGTCGCTGCTCTTGAAGCCCTCTACCAGCACCCAGTCCACGCCGCCATACAGCTCGGCGATCAGCTGGTGAACGGTGAGCTCGGACGGCTTTTCAAATTCACGCATCAGCGCAAGCCGGTTTGGCGAGGCCACGACCACTTCAAAGGCACCGGCCTGGCGATGCCGGAAAGTGTCTTTGCCGGGATGGTCAATGTCGAACTTGTGGTGCGCATGCTTGACCACCGACACGCGCAGGCCTCTGGCCTTCAGTGCCGGGATCAGCTTTTCGACCAGTGTCGTCTTGCCCGAACCGGAATACCCGGCAAATCCGACCACGTTCATGATGTCGCTCTCACAGAAAGAAAGGCCGGAAGACGCCCAGGCCGCTATTAAAAATATAGCTGCTTGCGCAAGTCAGATATGGGCTACAGCCCGATTTAATGCACATTGTCGGCAATGTAGCGTTTGATCACGGCTGCATCGGCCGGCAGCACCTTGACGCGTTTCGGCAAGGCCTCAATGCCTTCGAACTTCGCCGGCCGCGTGGGCAACCGGCCCAGGGCTTCTTCAATGGTCGCCGCGAACTTGATGGGAAGCGCAGTCTCCAGCACGATCATGGGCACACCGGGTTGCAACTGCTCGCGCGCCACCTTCACGCCGTCGGCGGTGTGGGTGTCGATCATGGTGCCGAAGCGTTTGTAGGTGTCGCGGATGGTGGCCAGCCGGTCGGCATGGGTGCTCTTGCCGCTCACAAAACCGTAGCGCTGCGCGGTCGACTTGAAGGCTGCCTCCGCGCTCAGGTCAAAGTAGCCCTGGCTGCCGAGCTGGTCATGGAACAAGGCTTTGGTCTTGGCGCCGTCACGGCCCAGCAGGTCAAACACAAAGCGCTCGAAGTTCGAAGCCTTGGAAATGTCCATGGACGGGCTGGAGGTTTCGTGTGTGTCGGCGCTGCTGCGCACGCGGTAGACACCGGTGCGGAAGAACTCGTAGAGCACGTCGTTTTCGTTGGTGGCCACTACCAGCTTGGCTATAGGCAGGCCCATCATGCGGGCGACATGGCCGGCGCAGACGTTGCCGAAATTGCCGGAAGGAACGGTGAAGTTGACCTTCTCGGCATTCGATTGGGTCGCTTGAAAATACCCCGCGAAGTAATACACCACCTGCGCCATCAGGCGCGCCCAGTTGATTGAGTTGACGGTACCGATCTTGTACTGGCGCTTGAAGGTCAGGTCGTTGGAGACGGCCTTGACGATGTCCTGGCAGTCGTCAAACACACCGTCGATCGCGATGTTGTGGATGTTCTCGTCCTGCAAGCTGAACATCTGCGCCTGCTGGAAGGGGCTCATGCGGCCGTTCGGCGAGGTCATGAAGACGCGCACGCCCTTTTTGCCGCGCATGGCGTATTCGGCTGCGCTGCCAGTGTCGCCGCTGGTGGCGCCCAGGATGTTGAGTTCTTCGCCTCGGCGGGCCAGTTCGTATTCGAACAGGTTGCCCAGCAGCTGCATGGCCATGTCCTTGAAGGCCAACGTGGGGCCGTTGGAGAGGGCTTCGAGGTAGAGGCCGTCTTCAAGCTTTTTCAGCGGGACGATGGCTTTTGTGCCGAACACCTCTTCGGTGTAGGTCTTGTTGCAGATAGCCTCGAGGTCGACGGCGGGAATGTCGTCGACGTAGAGCGAAAGAACCTCGAACGCCAGTTCAGCGTAAGGCAGGCCACGCCACTTCTGCAGCGTGGCGGCATCCACCTGCGGATATTGCTCGGGCAAGTAGAGGCCACCGTCGGGCGCCAGGCCTTCGAGCAGGATTTCACAAAAACGCTTGCGTTCGGCGTGGCCGCGGGTGGAGATGTACAGCATCAGGCCAGCTCCTCCTTGCGGATGCGCGTGATGGGCGCCAGCACCGTAGGCAGCGCCTGCATTTGCGCCAGGGCTTCGTTCATCTTCGCTTCCACGCACTCATGCGTGAGGATGATGAGGTCGGTGTGCGTGGAACCCACGCCGCCCACTTCATCGGCTTCGCGCTGCAGCACGGCGTCAATGCTGATGCCCGTGCCGGCCAGGATGCCGGTGACCTTGGCCAGTACACCGGCCTGGTCTGCGACTTTGAGGCGCAGGTAGTAGCTGGTGACGACTTCGGACATGAGCACCACAGGCAGGTCGCTCATCGCATCGGGCTGGAAGGCCAGGTGCGGCACGCGGTGCTCGGGATCTGCGGTGTGCAGACGGGCGATGTCCACAAGGTCGGCGATCACGGCGCTGGCGGTGGGCTCGCTGCCCGCGCCCTTGCCGTAGTACAACGTGGTGCCGACGGCGTCGCCCTGCACCACCACGGCGTTCATCGCGCCTTCAACATTGGCGATCAGGCGCTTGGCCGGCACCAGGCTCGGGTGCACACGCAGCTCGATGCCATTGGCGGCGCGCTTGGTGATGCCCAGCAGCTTGATGCGGTAACCGAGTTGTTCGGCATAGCGAATGTCTTGTGCGGCCAGGCCAGTGATGCCTTCGACGTAAGCCTTGTCGAACTGCACCGGGATGCCGAAGGCGATCGCCGACATCAGCGTGACCTTGTGGCCGGCGTCCACGCCTTCGATGTCGAAGGTGGGGTCGGCTTCGGCGTAACCCAGGCGCTGTGCTTCTTTCAGCACGACGTCGAAGTCCAGGCCCTTGTCGCGCATCTCGGACAGGATGAAGTTGGTGGTGCCGTTGATGATGCCGGCGATCCACTGGATGCTGTTGGCGGTGAGGCCTTCGCGTAAGGCCTTGATGATGGGGATGCCGCCGGCCACGGCCGCTTCAAACGCGACCATCACGCCCTTGCGGTGAGCCGCTGCAAAAATCTCGGTGCCGTGCACAGCCAGCAGCGCCTTGTTGGCGGTGACCACGTGCTTGCCGGCTTCGATGGCTTCAAGCACCAGTTGTTTGGCGATGCCATAGCCGCCTATCAGTTCGATCACGATGTCGACGTCAGGGCTGGCCACGACCTTGCGGGCGTCGTCCACGACCTGCACACCGGGGCCGACTGCGGCCTTCGCGCGCGCCACGTCGAGGTCGGCCACCATGGTGATCTCAATGCCGCGGCCGGCGCGGCGGCGGATTTCTTCCTGGTTGCGCTGTAGTACGTTGTAGGTGCCGCTACCCACGGTGCCAATGCCCAGAAGGCCTACCCGGATCGGGCTCAAATTCGTCGGTTTCATAGTCGCTGAGGTCTTGCTTTACGTTGATTTGGAGTCCTGCCCTCAAAAGAGCGAGGAAGAGGAATGGGGCCGAATGCAGGGTCAAGTTCGGTTGTTGCGGTAGTTCTCGAGGAACTTCGCAATGCGGCCAATGGCTTCGCGCAGGTCTTCCTCATGCGGCAGGAAGACGATGCGAAAGTGGTCCGGCTCGGGCCAGTTAAATCCCGTGCCCTGTACCAGCATGACCTTGGTCTCCTTGAGGAGCTCCAGGAAAAACTGGCGATCGTCCTTGATTGGGTAGACCTTGGGATCGAGACGGGGAAACATGTAGAGCGCAGCGCTGGGCTTGACGCAGCTCACGCCCGGAATGGCGGTGATCAGCTCATAGGCCAGGTCGCGCTGGCGGCGCAAGCGCCCGCCTTCGCAAGTCAGGTCGTTGATGCTTTGGTAGCCGCCCAACGCCGTCTGGATGGCCCACTGGCCGGGCACGTTGGAGCACAGCTTCATGTTGGCCAGCATGTTCAGGCCTTCGATGTAGTCCTGCGCCTGCTTCTTGGGGCCGGACACCACCATCCAGCCGGCGCGGTAGCCACATGAGCGGTAGCTCTTGGAAAGCGAATTGAAGGTCACCGTGAGCACGTCAGTCGACAGGCTGGCGATGGCCGTGTGCTTCACACCGTCGTACAGCACCTTGTCATAAACCTCGTCCGCGAGAATGACCAGACCGTGCTCGCGTGCGATGTCGATGATGCCTTTGAGCAGTTCGTCGGAGTACAGCGCGCCCGTCGGGTTGTTGGGGTTGATGACCGCAATGGCCTTGGTCTTTGGCGTGATCCTGGCGCGGATATCGTCCAGATTGGGCATCCAGCCATTGCTTTCATCACACCGGTAATGCACCGGCGTGCCGCCCGAGAGGCTGGTGGAAGCCGTCCACAGCGGGTAGTCTGGCGCCGGCAGCAGCAGCTCGTCGCCGTCGTCGAGCAATGCGTTGGTGGCCATCGAGATCAGTTCGCTCGCGCCGTTACCGAGGTAAATGTCGTCCAGCGTCACGCCCTTGATGCCCTGCTTCTGGGTTTCGTGCATCACGGCCTTGCGCGCCGCGAAAATGCCCTTGCTGTCCGAATAACCGGCCGAGGCAGGCAGGTTGCGGATCATGTCCTGCTGGACTTCTTCGGGCGCATCAAAACCAAACACCGCCAGATTGCCAATATTGAGCTTGATGAGCTTTTGGCCTTCTTCTTCCATCTGCTTGGCGGCATCCATGATCGGACCGCGGATGTCATAAAGGACATTGGCCAGCTTGGCAGATTTGGTGATCGGTTTCATGCGGTTTTATCGGTATGTGGGCAAGGCCTCGGGGCCCACCATGCTGGCAACGGGGAAGAAGCGTCAGCACTGCGGCGGGAAATTCGGGCGGAATCTATAATTTGACCACATAAAAGAGGGTTTTCGCCTCTAAAACCCGTCAAACCGCCCCGTGCATCGGCGCCCTCCGCACCATCGAAACGCCCAAATAATCCCGTATGAAACTTCAGCCAGACCGTCTCGATGTTCAGTCCATCCTTGGCTACGGTCCAGGCTGGGTCGGCCTGGGAAGCAATGGTGTCGCGGAGAAAATCGAACACAGCATCGTGATTGGCTCAAGGGGCGAGAAGTTTGACTGGAACTGCACGCGTTTTGAGCAACTCACGGCAGAGCATTTCGCCCTGCTGGCCGCGACGCAGCCTGAACTCGTGATTTTTGGCAGCGGCTCCCGGTTGCGCTTTCCGCCTCCGGCCTTCCTGCGCACGCTGATGGAGCGCCGCATCGGCATTGAGACCATGGACACATTGGCGGCATGCCGCACCTACAACATCCTCGCGGGAGAAGGCCGGCAGGTAATTGCTGCCCTGCTGATTGAAACAGAAGGAACAGAAGGCTGAAATGCCCTCTCTTTCAGGGTAAAATCTAGGGTTGCACTTGGCACCACATCCAGGACTCACGTCCCGGGCCGGTTGCCAAAAGGCGCGGCTAATTACAACTACTTTCGTCAGGGTCTACTCAGTATGGCAGTCGTCGTCAATAAACCACTCCCCGAATTTGAAGCGATCGCCACAAGCGGCATCAAGGTTTCCAACACATCCCACCTCGGCAAAGTCGTTGTGCTGTACTTCTATCCCAAGGACAACACACCGGGTTGCACCACGGAAGCCATGCAGTTCCGTGATCGCTACAAGGACTTCGTCAAGGCCGGCGCAACCGTGTTCGGCGTGTCCCGCGACAATATGAAGTCCCACGACGAGTTCAAGTCCAAGCTTGAACTCCCGTTCGAACTGATTGCGGACACCGAAGAAAAAATGTGCCACATGTTCGGTGTGGTCAAAAACAAGATCATGTACGGCAAGAAGGTCAAGGGCATCGAGCGCAGCACCTTCCTGGTGGGCGCCGACGGTCAGCTGAAAGAAGAGTGGCGCGGCCTGAAGGTGCCCGGCCACGTGGACGACGTGCTCAAGGCCGTCAAGGCGCTCAAAAAGGCTGCCTGAAACAGCCCTGACGCCAGTTAGCAACAAAGAATTGCAAAGGATTGCCCTGTCACGCGAGTTGTGCATAATGAACTCATGCTGTTGACCTTCGCAACTGCGCCAAAAGAACAAGCCGCCCTGGTTTCAAGGCGGCTTTTTCGCTTCTGGAACCCTTCTTTTTTAGAGAGTTTTAAGCACTATGCCCCTGCCCCCCGCCCCGACCAAACGTGCCGCCCTGCTCTCCCCCGACGCGCTTGACGCGCCCGCCCGCTCGCCCTCCAAAGCACGCAAGACGGAAAGTGCCGAATCCGCCCAGAAACCCCCGGTGATGGACCTGTTTGACAGCCGCGCAGCAGGGGATGGCAGCCAGCATCCGTCAGCGTTTCAAGGAAAAGAGCCTGCCAACCCTTCAAGGACGAGCGCAAGCAGCTATAAAAAAGAGAGCATTCCACTGCCGCAGCCGGCTGCCAAGCCCAAAAAGGCCAAGCGCACCGGCCCCACCAAATTGTTCGTGCTCGACACCAATGTGTTGATGCACGACCCAATGTGCCTGTTCCGGTTTGAGGAGCACGACATCTTCCTGCCCATGATCGTGCTTGAAGAGCTCGACGGCCACAAAAAGGGCATGACCGAGGTGGCGCGCAACGCCCGCCAGACCAGCCGGACGCTGGACGCGCTGGCAGGCACCCAGGGCGCTGACATTGCCAAAGGCCTGAAACTGGACACCACCGGCCACCCTGAAGCTGGTGGCTGCCTGTTTTTCCAGACCAAACCGCTGGATTACACCCTGCCCATGAGCCTGCCGCAGGGCAAGGCCGACAACCAGATCCTGGGCGTGGTCGAGGCCTTGCGCAAGGAATACGCGCCGCGCGAGGTGGTTCTGGTGTCCAAGGACATCAACATGCGCGTCAAGGCCCGCGCCCTGGGCCTGGCCACAGACGACTACCAGAACGACAAAACCCTGGAAGATGGCGACCTGCTGTATTCGGGCTCGCTGGCCCTGCCGGCTGACTTCTGGACGCGCCAGAGCAAAACCGTCGAAAGCTGGCAGCAAGGCAGCCACACCTTCTACCGCATCACGGGCCCCATCGTGGGTAGCCTGCTGATCAATCAGTTTGTTTTTTTTGAAGCCCCCGGCGAACCCCCGCTGTATGCCCGCGTGACGGAAATTCGGGCCAAAACCGCCGTTCTGAAGACCCTGAAGGACTACAACCACCTCAAAAACGCCGTCTGGGGCGTCACCACGCGCAACCGCGAGCAAAACTTCGCGATGAACCTGCTGATGGACCCCGAAGTGGACTTCGTCACGCTAGCCGGCACGGCAGGCACTGGCAAGACGCTGATGGCACTGGCCAGCGGCCTCACGCAGGTGCTGGATGACCGTCGCTACACCGAGATCATCATGACGCGCGCCACCGTGAGCGTTGGCGAAGACATCGGTTTCCTGCCGGGTACCGAAGAGGAAAAAATGGGCCCCTGGATGGGCGCACTGGACGACAACCTGGAAGTGTTGGGCAAGACCGACAGCGGTTCGGGCGAATGGGGCCGCGCTGCCACCAACGAGCTGATCCGCTCGCGCATTAAGGTGAAAAGCATGAATTTCATGCGCGGCCGCACCTTCCTGAACAAGTACGTCATCATCGACGAAGCACAAAACCTGACGCCCAAACAGATGAAAACGCTGATCACGCGGGCCGGTCCCGGAACCAAGATCATCTGCATGGGCAACCTGGCGCAGATTGACACACCGTACCTGACTGAAGGCTCATCGGGCATGACTTTTGCCGTCGACCGCTTCAAGGGCTGGCCCCACGGCGGACACATCACGCTGGCGCGCGGCGAACGTTCGCGGCTGGCTGATTTCGCCAGCGAAGTGCTCTAAGCACGACGGCAAAAAAGCGGCGCTTATTGGCGCCTATCGGTGTTTACGGCGCCGAAATGAAAAAAGGCCAAGTCGCAAGACTTGGCCTTTTTTGTTCTTCAAATTCTGGTGGGCGGTGCAAGTTTCGAACTTGCGACCCCTGCAGTGTGAATGCAGTGCTCTACCCCTGAGCTAACCGCCCTATTGGTCAGCCTAAGATTATATGCTGTTTCGATGGCTTTATTGTTTACGCCGCCAAAACACGCCAAACCGTTTTACCCTTGCTGGCCTTGTCAATATCCACCAGCAGCTTTTCATGGTCGGCGATCTCCTGGTCGTTGGCTGCGAGCAGCGGCAGGTCAAAGGCGCTGAGATCCATCTGGGGCACGTCACTATCGCCTTCCCGGGCGCTGTCCCCAACATCCATCACCAGCGCATTCTGGCCACGGGTCAGATTGATGTAGACATCGGCCAGCAGTTCAGCGTCCAGCAAGGCGCCGTGCAAGGTCCGGCCCGAATTGTCGACTTCCAGCCGGTCGCACAAGGCGTCCAGCGAGTTGCGTTTGCCCGGGAACAGCTCCTTGGCCATCATCAGGCTGTCGGTGACCTTGGCCACGCAATGCTTGATGGGCGGCTTGCCGATGAGTTCGAGTTCCTTGTTGAGGAAGCTCACGTCAAAAGGCGCGTTGTGGATGATGATCTCGGCGTCCTGCAGGTACTCCAGCAGTTCATTGGCCACGGCCGAGAACTTGGGTTTGTCTTTCAGGAACTCGTTGCTGATGCCGTGAACCTTGAGCGCGTCCTCGTGGCTGTCGCGTTCGGGGTTCAGGTAGAAGTGGCGGTTGTTGCCGGTGAGCTTGCGGGCTACCAGTTCGACGCAACCGATTTCGATGATGCGGTCGCCGTTTTCAGCGGAAAGACCGGTGGTTTCGGTGTCAAGAACGATTTGGCGCATGGCTGGATTATCGCTGTGCTGGGTCAGTGGATGTTTTTCCGCCGGGCCGCCCCTAGAAAAAATGCGCCCCCTCGGGGGGCAGCGCAGCACACGCAGTGGCAAGCGTGGGGGCTAATGATTTTCCTTTGCGTGATTGATGGAGTATTTGGGTATCTCCACCGTCACATCCGACTGGGCCAGGAAGGCCTGGCAACTCAGCCGTGAATTGGGTTCCAGGCCCCAGGCGCGGTCCAGCAGGTCTTCTTCGCTCTCGTCGAGCTCATTCAGCGAATTGAAACCTTCGCGCACAACGACGTGGCAGGTTGTGCAGGCGCAGCTGAGGTCGCAGGCGTGCTCGATGTTGATCTTGTTGTCGAGCAGGGCTTCGCAAATCGAGGTGCCGGCCGGCGCACTGATTTCAGCGCCCTGTGGGCAGTATTCGGGATGAGGCAGTATTTTGATGATGGGCATGGTTGTCAGTCGGTTCAGACCGCCTCGATGTTTTTACCGGCGAGGGCTTGCTTGATGCCCCGGTTCATGCGCTGGGCGGCAAAGCCTTCGGTGCCTTTGGCCAGCGCCTGGGTGGCCGCTTCGATTGCGGCCGCATCACCGTGGGCACGCGTGTCGGCGAGGCCGACGATCAGGCTGTCGATCTGCGCCCGTTCATTGGGGCTCAGCAGGTCGGCATCCGCTGCCAGGGCGCTTTGTGTGGCCAGAATCATGCGGTCGGCATCGACCTGGGCTTCGGCCAGGGCACGGGCCTGCATGTCTTGTTGCGCGGTTGAAAAGCTGTCTTGCAGCATGCGCGCAATATCGTCGTCCGACAGGCCGTAGGAAGGCTTCACGTCGATGCGTGCCTCAACGCCGCTGACCTGTTCTTTCGCATTCACACTGAGCAGCCCGTCGGCATCGACGGTAAACGTCACGCGGATGCGGGCAGCGCCCGCCACCATGGGCGGAATGCCGCGCAGCTCGAAGCGGGCCAGGCTGCGGCAGTCGGCCACCAGGTCGCGTTCGCCCTGCACCACATGCAGCGCCAGGGCGGTCTGGCCGTCCTGGTAGGTGGTGAAGTCCTGTGCCATGGCCGTGGGGATGGTCTGGTTGCGCGGCACGATGCGCTCGACCAGCCCGCCCATGGTCTCGATGCCCAGCGACAGCGGGATCACGTCGAGCAGCAACAGGTCTGCGCCCATGTTGTTACCGGCCAGTTGGTTGGCTGAAATGGCCGCGCCCAGCGCCACCACTTCATCGGGGTTGAGGTTGACCAGCGGCTCGCGCCCGAAGAAGCTGGCAACCGCCTTGCGCACCTGCGGCATGCGGGTGGAACCCCCAACCAGCACCGCGCCCTGGATGTCTTCTTTGGCCAGTTTGGCATCGCGCAACGCCTTGCGGACGGCCGCCAGCGTGCGCTGTGTCAGGTGGGCGGTAGCAGTTTCAAAATCTTCCGCTTTCATTTCGAAATTGACGAGGGCTTTAGCCAGTTGCACCGAAAAAGGCACGGGGTCCGCAGACGACAACGCCTCCTTGCAGTTCCGGGCGGTACGCTGCAAGGCCGCCTTATCGGACGGCGTGAGCGTGTCCGCCGCAAGCCCGGCCTTGGCCAGCACCCAGTCGACAAGCGCACGGTCGTAGTCATCACCGCCCAATGCGGAATCGCCACCGGTCGCCACGACTTCGAAGACACCTTGCGTGAGGCGCAGGATGGAAATGTCAAAGGTGCCGCCACCCAGGTCATAGACGGCGTAGACGCCTTCGCTGCCGTTGTCCAATCCATACGCAATCGCGGCGGCCGTGGGCTCATTGAGGAGGCGCAACACGTTCAAGCCGGCCAGTTGCGCCGCATCTTTGGTTGCTTGGCGCTGGGCGTCGTCAAAGTAGGCCGGCACCGTGATTACGGCGCCATAAATATCGTCATTAAAAGTGTCTTCGGCGCGGTAACGCAACGTGGCCAGAATCTCCGCGCTGATCTCGACCGGGCTTTTCTCGCCGGCGACAGTCTGCAGCGTGACCATGCCCGGCTTGTCGTTCAACTCGTATGGCAACTGAGCGCGGCTGCCGATGTCGTCAATGCCGCGGCCCATCAGACGCTTGACAGAAGAAATGGTGTTGCGCGGATCTTCCACCTGCGCGGCCAGGGCTTCATAGCCGATCTGGCGCTTGTCGTCCTCAAGGTAGCGCACCACGCTGGGCAGCAGCACCCGCCCCTGCTCGTCGGGCAGGCATTCGGATACGCCACTGCGCACGCTGGCGACCAGCGAATGTGTGGTCCCCAGGTCAATCCCCACCGCGATGCGTCGCTGGTGCGGGTCGGGCGTCTGGCCGGGTTCGGAAATTTGCAGGAGTGCCATGCGCGGTTGTCGTACTTTTTCTGTAATGCCTTGGAACCTGTTCAATGTCTTTTTGGAGATCGCATTGGAGTGCAATCGGGATGAGTGGATACCTCGGATGCGCCGCATGGGCTGATGCCCATGCAAGCGGCCGGGGTGTCCAATCGCCCGATTTCACTCCAACCCTTCGGGCAAGTGCCTTGTCGGGCGGTCTGCGGCGTTGCGGCGCTTGCCAATAGCCCAGCTATTGGCGGTGCACCGCGCCTTGCATCCCATCCCGAAAAGGTACTTGTGCGACTCCAAAAAGACATTGAACAGGTTCCTATTGTCCCAGCTGGTCGATGCGTGCATCAACCTCACTGGCAAAGCGCTCAATAAACATAAGGCTTCTGACCTGCTGGGCTGCGGCAGGAAAGTCCTTGTCCACGTCCAGCAGTTGCTCTATCTTTGATAGCTGCTTGCGCGCGTCAACTGTGGCTTGGGAGGCTATTTCTTCAAAATCTTCAGTTGTTTCGGCATCGTCGAGCGCTTCGCGCCACTGCATCTGCTGCATCAGGAAGTCGTGCGGCATCGTGGTATTGTTTTCGGCGTTAATGGGCGCACCGTTCAGCTCACACAAATAGCTCGCCCGCTTGAGCGGGTCTTTCAGCCGCTGGTAGGCCTCGTTGATGCGCACCGACCACTGCATGGCCACACGCTGGGCGGCCGTACCCTTAGCCGCGAATTTGTCAGGATGCGCTTCGCGCTGCAAATCCTTCCAGCGCGCGTCAAGCGCCGCGCGATCCTGCGCGAAGCGCTGGGGAACACCGAAAAGCTCGAAGTCGTTGGATTGGAGATTCATGCCGAGAAAAAGCCGCCAGCACAATCAGTGGAGGCGGCTTTGATAAGGGTGCAGCACGCGTTCGACCGCTCGCCCGTCAAACCCGGAAGCTTTCGCCACAGCCGCAACGGTCACGTTCGTTGGGGTTGATGAACTTGAAGCCTTCGTTCAGGCCTTCGCGCACAAAGTCGAGCTTGGTGCCATCGATGTAAGCCATGCTTTTAGGGTCGACCAGCACCTTGACGCCGTTGTCTTCAAACACGACATCTTCCGGTGCGATCTCGTCGGCGTACTCCAGCTTGTAAGCCAGGCCGGAGCAGCCGGTGGTCTTCACGCCAAGGCGAACGCCCACACCCTTGCCGCGTTTGGTCATGTAGCGGGTCACGTGGCGGGCGGCGGCATCAGTCAGGGTAACGGACATTTAAATCACTCGAAGGAAACAGGTGACGGGCAATGCGATTGATCAGTGCGTGTGCTTTTGCTTGTAATCGTTCACGGCGGCCTTGATGGCGTCTTCCGCCAGGATGGAGCAGTGAATCTTCACAGGCGGCAGGGCCAGCTCTTCAGCAATCGCGCTGTTCTTGATGCTTGCCGCTTCGTCCAGCGTCTTGCCCTTGACCCACTCGGTCACCAGCGAGCTTGACGCAATCGCGGAGCCGCAGCCGTAGGTCTTGAAACGTGCATCTTCAATCACGCCCGTCACCGGGTTGACCTTGATCTGCAGCTTCATCACGTCGCCGCAAGCAGGCGCGCCGACCATGCCGGTGCCTACCGTTTCGTCGCCCTTTTCAAAGGAGCCGACGTTGCGGGGGTTTTCATAGTGGTCTACCACTTTTTCGCTGTATGCCATTTTGTTTACCTCTTTAAGCTGTCTTGAATTGCGGGCTCGCCTTAATGGGCGGCCCACTGGATGGTGGATAAATCAACACCATCCTTGAACATCTCCCACAGGGGGGAGAGTTCGCGCAGTTTGGCCACGTTTTCCTTGATGGTGGCGACCGCGTAGTCGATTTCTTCCTCGGTGCTCCAGCGGCCAATCGTCATGCGAAGGCTGCTGTGCGCCAGTTCGTCGCTGCGGCCCAGGGCGCGCAGCACATAGCTGGGCTCCAGGCTGGCCGATGTGCAAGCCGAGCCGCTGGACACGGCCAGACCCTTGATGCCCATGATCAGCGATTCGCCTTCGACGAAGTTGAAGCTCATGTTCAGGTTGTGCGGCACGCGCTTGTCGGCGTGGCCATTGAGGAACACTTCTTCCACGTCCTTGAGCCCGTTGAGCATGCGCTCATGCAAGGCAAGGATGCGCTTGTTCTCTTCGTGCATCTCGGCCTTGGCAATGCGGTAGGCCTCGCCCATGCCGACGCACTGGTGCGTGGGCAAAGTACCCGAACGCATGCCGCGCTCATGGCCACCGCCGTGCATTTGCGCTTCCAGGCGTACACGCGGTTTGCGGCGCACGTACAGGGCACCAATGCCCTTGGGGCCATAGGTCTTGTGCGAGGTCAGGCTCATCAGGTCGACCGGCAAGGTGGCAAGATCGATGTCAACACGGCCGGTTGCCTGCGCGGCATCCACGTGGAAGATGATGCCTTTTTCACGGCACAGGGCGCCAATGGCCGGGATGTCCTGGATCACGCCGATTTCGTTGTTGACGAACATGACGCTGACCAGAATCGTGTCGGGGCGGATAGCGGCCTTGAGCGCCTCCAGGTCGAGCAGGCCGTCGGCTTGCACGTCCATGTAGGTCACTTCAAAACCCTGGCGTTCCAGTTCGCGGCAGGTGTCCAGCACAGCCTTGTGCTCGGTCTTGACCGTGATGATGTGCTTGCCCTTGGTCTTGTAGAAATGAGCCGCACCCTTCAGGGCCAAATTGTTGGACTCGGTCGCGCCGCTGGTCCAGACGATCTCGCGCGGATCGGCGCCAATCAGGTCGGCAATTTGTTCGCGTGCCTTCTCGACAGCGGCTTCCGCTTCCCAGCCCCAGGCGTGGCTGCGGGACGCGGGGTTGCCGAAGTGCTCGCGCAACCAGGGAATCATGGCGTCCACCACCCGCGGATCGCAGGGGTTCGTGGCACTGTAGTCCATGTAGATGGGAAAGTGTGGGGTGTCCATGTGGCTAGCTCTTTAAATTCACAGGCTGGCTGGCAGCGCGATCAATGAAGTCAATGCAGTCGGTTCACAAAAGGATGGTGCCGGGCAGACGCCCGGCATCGCTCCATCAGGATTTGGAAAATGCATTGCCCAGTGCGAAGACCGAGTTCGGTGCATTCACGCGGATCGGCTTGACAACCGGCGCTGTGAAAATGGCTTTTTTCACCTGCGGGGTATTCTCGATCACCACGCCCTTGGCGAGCTGGTCTTCCACCAGTTTTTGCAGGGTCACGGAGTCCAGGAACTCCACCATGCGGCTGTTCAGTGAAGCCCACAGCTCGTGCGTCATGCAGCGGCCGCCTTCGCCCAGGCAGTTTTCCTTACCGCCACACTGGGTGGCGTCGATCGGCTCGTCCACCGACACGATGATGTCAGCCACGGTGATCTCGGAAGCCTTGCGGCCCAGCGTATAACCGCCGCCGGGACCACGGGTGGATTCCACCAGTTCGTGACGGCGCAGTTTGCCGAACAGCTGTTCGAGGTAGGACAGGGAAATCTGCTGGCGCTGGCTGATGGCGGCCAACGTGACCGGGCCGTTGTTCTGACGCAATCCCAAATCAATCATCGCGGTGACCGCAAAGCGGCCTTTGGTCGTGAGGCGCATAACAAGCTCCTTTAAATGGCTTGACTGTCGTTTTCACCCTGAAAGCTTGTGACTTACAGGGAACTCTTCCTCCAGCCGCCCAGGTCAGTCAACCGGTATCGCGGGGGCTTTTTTGTTGTTCTGATATTGTTCTTGACTGTTTTCGTCAAGTATAACACGAGCAGGGTTTTTCCCGCTGAGGGTGCTCAAAACATGAGGGCTAACCCGTAGCTCGACTCACTTTATGCACCATATCCGTGCACAAAGTGAGTGGTCGGGTCGATCGGCCTAGGCGCGGGTTTGGCCTGCGGCGCTTAGCGGTACGACATTATCGGTGCCAGGCGCGCCAAAAGCCTGCTCCTTGAGGATGTGCAACTGGTCCCGTACCCGCGCGGCTTTTTCGAACTCGAGATTCTTGGCGTGTTCGATCATCTGCTTTTCCAGCCGCTTGATCTCGCGGGCGATGTCCTTCTCGCTCATGTCTTCCACCAATGCCTTCTGCATCTCGATCTTTTCGGCTTCCTTGCCGGATTTCTCGCTGTAGACACCATCGATCAGGTCCCTGATGCGTTTGACCACGCTGCGCGGCGTGATGCCGTGCTCCAGGTTGAAGGCAATCTGCTTGTTACGCCGGCGTTCGGTTTCATCCATGGCTTTTTTCATGGAGTCGGTGATGCGGTCTGCATACAAAATCGCACGGCCGTTCAGGTTTCGGGCCGCGCGGCCAATCGTCTGGATCAGGCTGCGCTCGGCGCGCAAAAAGCCTTCCTTGTCGGCGTCCAGAATGGCCACCAGCGACACCTCCGGGATATCGAGCCCCTCACGCAGCAGGTTGATACCCACCAACACGTCAAACGCGCCCAGCCGCAGGTCACGCAGGATTTCTACCCGCTCGACCGTGTCCACATCGCTGTGCAGGTAGCGCACCTTCACACCGTTGTCGCTCAGATAATCCGTCAGCTGTTCGGCCATGCGTTTGGTCAGCGTGGTGATCAGCACCCGTTCATTCTTCTCGACCCGGATGCGGATTTCCTGCAGCACGTCGTCGACCTGATGGGTAGCCGGCCTCACTTCCACCTGCGGATCCACCAGCCCGGTGGGCCTGACCACCTGCTCCACCACCTTGCCTGCGTGCTCTTTCTCATAATTCGCTGGCGTGGCCGAGACAAAAACGGCCTGCCGCATCTTGGCTTCAAACTCCTCGAACTTGAGCGGCCGGTTGTCCAGCGCGCTCGGCAGGCGAAAACCGTATTCCACCAACGTGGTTTTGCGTGCGCGGTCGCCGTTGTACATGGCGTTGAGCTGACCGATCATGACGTGGCTCTCGTCGAGAAACATCACGGCATCCTTGGGCAGGTAATCGCACAGCGTCGAAGGGGGTGATCCCGCCGGCGAACCGCTCAGGTGGCGGGTGTAGTTCTCAATGCCCTTGCAGTGGCCGATTTCACTGAGCATCTCCAGGTCGAACCGGGTGCGCTGCTCGATGCGCTGGGCTTCCACCAGTTTGCCGTCGGCGACGAACTGGGCCACCCGCTCGGACAGCTCCAGCTTGATGGTCTCCACCGCCGTCATGACCTTGTCGCGCGGCGTGACGTAGTGGCTCTTGGGGTAGACCACAAAGCGCGGGATTTTCTGGCGTATGCGGCCTGTCAGTGGGTCAAACAACTGCAGCGACTCGATCTCGTCGTCGAACAGCTCGATGCGTATGGCCAGCTCGGAATGCTCGGCCGGGAAAATGTCGATCACGTCCCCGCGCACCCGGAACGTGCCGCGCGCGAAGTCCTGCTCGTTGCGCGTGTACTGCATGCGGATCAGCCTGGCGATCACGTCGCGCTGGCCCATCTTGTCGCCGATGCGCGCAATGAACCGCATCTGTGTGTAATCCTCAGGCGCACCTATGCCGTAAATAGCGCTGACCGTACCGACGATGATGGTGTCGCGCCGCTCCAGCACGCTCTTGGTGGCCGACAGGCGCATCTGCTCGATGTGCTCGTTGATGGCCGAGTCTTTCTCGATGAAAAGATCGCGCTGCGGCACATAGGCTTCAGGCTGGTAGTAGTCGTAGTAACTGACGAAATACTCGACCGCGTTTTTCGGGAAGAACTCGCGGAACTCACTGTAAAGCTGCGCGGCCAGCGTCTTGTTGGGCGCAAACACGATGGCCGGCCGGCCCAGGCGGGCAATCACATTGGCCATGGTAAAAGTCTTGCCGGAGCCGGTCACGCCCAGCAGGGTCTGGAACACCTCGCCGTCGTTGATGCCCTCGACCAGCTGGTCAATTGCGGTGGGCTGGTCGCCCGCAGGCGGATAGGGCTGGAACAGCTCGAACGGCGAATCCGGGAAACGCACGAACTCGCCCACAGCGGGGTCGGTGTTGACTGAATCAGTTATGACTTCCATAGCTTCTGGCATAAAACCTCGATCAGGCCCCGTTAAAATTCAGGGCAACCAAACAGAATACGACATTCGGCCGAAAATGGAAATTGCAATCCCCATTCGCCTTGTAGTTGCCCCCGCTATCGCTTTTGACACCTCTTGTAGCCTTTTTTCCGGTCAGCTTGTGACCTAAATCCGTGACCTGAACCCCCTATCGTCGCTTTCGCCTTCTTTTCACTTCTCTGAGGATATTTCATGTCTTTGTTTACCGCTGTCGAAATGGCCCCGCGTGACCCCATCCTGGGCCTGAACGAGCAGTTCAATGCCGATACCAATCCTGCAAAGGTCAACCTGGGCGTGGGCGTGTACTACGACGACAACGGCAAGCTCCCCCTGCTGCAATGCGTACAGGCGGCAGAAAAACTCATGATGGAGTCTCCCAAGGCGCGCGGCTACCTGCCAATTGACGGTATCGCCGCCTACGATGCGGCCGTCAAGGGCCTGGTTTTCGGCGTCGACAGCGAACCTGTCAAAAGCGGCCGAGTAGCCACTGCACAGGGCATTGGCGGCACGGGCGGCCTGAAGATCGGCGCCGACTTCCTCAAAAAGCTCAGCCCCAATGCCAAGGTGCTGATTTCCGACCCAAGCTGGGAAAACCACCGCGCGCTTTTCAGCCAGGCCGGTTTCGTGGTTGAAAGCTATCCTTACTACGATGCAGCCAAGCGCGGCGTCAACTTCGACGGCATGCTCGCCGCCCTCAATGCAGCCGCCGAAGGCACCATCGTCGTGCTGCACGCCTGCTGCCACAACCCGACCGGCTACGACATCACCGCAGCCCAGTGGGACCAGGTGATCGCCGCCGTCAAGGCGCGAAAGCTCACGCCTTTCCTCGACATGGCCTACCAGGGCTTTGGCCACGGCATTGCGGAAGACGGCGCCGTCATCGGTAAATTTGTGGCTGCCGGCCTGAGCTTTTTCGTGTCGACGTCCTTTTCCAAGAGCTTCAGCCTCTACGGCGAACGCGTGGGTGCCCTGTCGGTGCTGTGCGAATCCAAGGACGAAGCCGACCGCGTGCTGTCGCAGCTCAAGCTGGTCATTCGCACCAACTACAGCAACCCGCAGATCCATGGCGGCATGGTGGTGGCCACGGTGCTCAATACCCCCGCGCTGCGCACCCAATGGGAGCAAGAGCTGAGCGAAATGCGTGTGCGCATCAAGGCCATGCGCCAAAAGCTCGTGGACGGCCTGAAGGCCGCCGGCGTCAAGCAGGACATGAGCTTCATCACCGCCCAGATCGGCATGTTCAGCTACTCGGGCCTCAGCAAGGACCAGATGGTGCGCCTGCGCAATGAATTCGGCGTTTACGGCACCGACACCGGCCGCATGTGCGTGGCCGCCCTGAACAGCAAGAACATCGACTACGTCTGCGCGTCGATTGCCAAGGTCGTCTGAGGCCGTACTCCCGGATGAATTCATCCGGGACGCGCTGAAAAACCGCCACAACCGGTTCATTCTGGAACACCTGCCTGCGCTGGGACTGCCCGACGCATGGCTGGTGGCGGGATGCCTCTTCCAGACAATCTGGAACCTGCACGCGGGCCAGCCACCCGAAGCCCACATCAAAGACTACGACCTGTTTTACTTTGACCCTGCCGACCTTTCAGGCGCAGGCGAAGCAGCCGTCAATGAACGTGTCAGCGCCTGCTTTGCGGGCCGGGGCATTGTGGTGGAAGCCAAAAACCAGGCCAGGGTCCATACCTGGTATCAGGAGTATTTCGGCTTCCCCTACCCCGCCCTGCAAAGCTCCCGCGATGGCATCGACCGGTTTCTGGTGAGCTGTACGTGTGTCGGCTTAAGGGCAAATACTGCGGAGCGGACGGATGTAGAGCTTTATGCGCCCAACGGCCTGGCGCAGTTGTACCAGGGCAAGCTCAGCCCCAACCTGCTGTGCAACCACCTGCCGCTGTTCGAGAAAAAGGCGAAGGCTTATCAGGATCGCTGGAGCTGGCTGCAGGTTATCCATCCGCAAGTGGCCTGACCGGCCCCCAGCACGGCAGTGGCAAAAGCCAGGCTCTTCAAAAAAAACGGCTGCAGACCATGACTGACAAGCGCAAGCAGCTATCAATTTAATAGCACAAAAAGCTATCTGACACTCCGCTCCAACGGATTCATCCCCAAATTACTGACCGCATGGAAATGGAGCCAGCCTGGAAGCTGGTGTTGAAAAACCGTATTGGCTCCTTCGCGTCAACCGCGCCCGCCGTATACAGCAGCGGAAGGTAGTGCTCGTGGGTGGGGTGCGCCATCTTCGCCACCTGGCCCAGCTTCTGGAAATTCTGCAGCGCATCCAGATTGCCCTGCTGCAGATAACCACCGATAGTCTGGTCAAACTCCAGCGCCCAGTCGTAGGCCTGGTTACCCGCGGCCCCGCGCTGCATCTGGCGCAGGTTGTGCACGATATTGCCGCTGGCCACGATCAGCACGCCGCGGTCCCGCAACGCCTTCAGCTGCTTTGCCAGCGCATAGTGCTCGTCGGGAGCCCGGCTGTAATCCATGCTGAGCTGGATGACCGGGATGTCCGCATCCGGAAACATGGGCTTGAGCACCGACCAGGCACCGTGGTCCAGTCCCCACTCGCCTTCGTCGAGGCCGAGCGGCGCCGATGCGCGCTGCCTGACCAACTGGCTGATCACCTGCGCCGCCGCGGTGTCGCCGGGCGCGGGGTATTGCTGGTCGAAGAGCTCCTGCGGAAAGCCGCCAAAGTCGTGGATGGTTTTGGGCTTGTCCATGGCCGTCAGCCACCAGCCTTCGGTCAGCCAATGGGCGGAAACGCACAGAATCAGCTGCGGCCTG
Source organism: Polaromonas sp. P3_A5 (assembly GCF_056403055.1). NCBI lineage: Bacteria > Pseudomonadati > Pseudomonadota > Betaproteobacteria > Burkholderiales > Comamonadaceae > Polaromonas > Polaromonas sp. P3_A5. The sequence goes on along the minus strand of NZ_JBFUGF010000001.1, from coordinate 1,611,690 downwards.
GGGAATTTCGACCCAAACTCGGCGCCCAGCGCCTGCCAGCTGCGCCGGTACTCGTTGTCGCCGATGGCATTCATCGGGCTGCCGTGGCCCACAAAAAGCACCGGCATCCGGTCTGATTTCTTCAAAGAAGCCAGTTGATCCAGCGAGGAGGCGTCAATCAGGGGAGGCATGTCGTTTTCCTGTTCAGGGCTGCAGCTCAGGATGGGCAAAGACCACCGGCTGCAGGCAGAATGGTAAGTGTTCTTTCAATCCCGCAGGTGGTGGCGGTTTCTCGGTTCGCAAGCCAGGCTGGCACCATCGTGGTGCTTTTGGCGTCAACAGTGTGAAAACCGCCCGGTATTGGTGGTTATCCTCAAATCAGTGCGGCAACCCCCTGTTATATTGCACTGCAACATATTACGATTTACCGAAGTAACCCTAACCCCAAGGTCGACCCCGATGCTGTACCAAGTCTATGAAGCCCAACGCACCTTGATGGAGCCCTTTGTCGACTTTGCGCAAGCCGCTGCAAAGCTCTACGGCAATCCCCTGTCGCCCATGGGCCAAAACCCGTTTGCACAACGCGTAGCCGCCGGCTACAGCCTGATTTACCGATTGGGCAAAGACTACGAAAAACCGGCTTTCGACATCCGGACGGTGGATGTCAACGGCACCGAGGTCAGCATCCACGAACGCGTGGAAATCGACAAGCCCTTTTGCGAGCTGCGCCGCTTCAAGCGCTTCACCGACGATCCCGCCACGCTGACAGGCCTGAAGGGCGAGCCCGCCGTGCTGATCGTGGCGCCGCTGTCGGGCCACTATGCAACCTTGCTCCGGGACACGGTCAAGACCATGCTCAAAGACCACAAGGTCTACATCACCGACTGGAAAAATGCGCGCACCGTGCCGCTTTCTGAAGGTTCATTCAACCTGGACGACTACGTCAACTACGTCCAGGAGTTCGTTCGCCACCTCCAGGGTATTTACGGCAATTGCCACGTCATCAGCGTTTGCCAGCCCACTGTGCCGGTGCTCGCTGCCGTGTCGCTGATGGCCTCACGCGGCGAAGCGACGCCCTTGAGCATGACCATGATGGGCGGCCCGATCGATGCCCGAAAATCGCCTACGGCCGTGAACAACCTGGCCATGAACAAGAGCTACGAGTGGTTTGAAAACAATGTGATTTACCGCGTGCCGAGCAACTTTCCGGGCGCAGGCCGCCGCGTCTACCCCGGCTTTTTGCAGCACACCGGCTTCGTCGCGATGAACCCCGACCGCCACGCCAGCAGCCACTACGACTACTTCAAGGACCTGCTCAAAGGTGATGACGCCAGTGCCGAGGCGCACCGCAAGTTCTACGACGAGTACAACGCCGTGCTCGACATGGACGCCGACTACTACCTTGACACCATCAAGACGGTGTTCCAGGAATTCAAGCTGGTCAACGGCACCTGGGACGTCAAGGGCGTGGATGGCCAAATTGAGCGTGTGCGGCCCGAAGACATCAAGACCACAGCCCACTTCACGGTCGAAGGCGAGCTGGACGATATCTCGGGCTCCGGCCAGACCGAGGCAGCACACGGTCTTTGCCACAACATCCCCAAGGCACTGCAAAAGCACCTGGAAGTCAAGGGCGCGGGCCACTACGGGATTTTCAGCGGCCGCCGCTGGCGCGAGATTGTCTACCCGCAGGTCAAGGCCTTCATTCTTGAGAACAATCGGGCTCCAACCCAATCCAAGCGTGCGCCAGCAGCTACCAAAACGATAGCAAAACCGGTGCGCACCGCAGCAGCAAAGCCTGCCGCCAAAGCCGCCCCGAAGGCCGCAGCAAAGCCGGCGGCAAAAAAAGCAGCACGCAGCAAGAAGGCTTGAGGGCGGCGGCAAGGCCGGGGTCGCGAAGGTAGAGCGCAGGCAGAGCGGGCCATGACTGGTAGGACAATAGGCGGGTGACCTCCCCCCCCGACTCCAGCCTTTTCGAGCGCATCAACGCCGCACTGCCCCAAACCCAGTGCACCCGCTGCGGCTATCCTGACTGCGCGGCGTATGCCACGGCCATTGCAACAGGTCAGGCCCCCATCAACCAATGCCCGCCAGGCGGCGCCGAAGGCGTGCAGCGGCTGTCGGCCATCACCGGTCAGCCCGTTCAGCCGCTCAATCCCGCCAACGGTACCGAAGGCCCACGTGCTGTCGCCTTCATCGATGAAGACTGGTGCATAGGCTGCACCTTGTGCATCAAGGCCTGTCCGACCGACGCCATCATGGGCAGCAACAAGATGATGCACACCGTCATCGAGCCCTGGTGCACAGGCTGTGAGCTGTGCATACCGGTCTGCCCTGTCGACTGCATCAGCCTGGAAAACGTCACCGGCGAGCGCACGGGCTGGACGGCATGGTCTCCGCAAGAGGCTGACACCGCCAGAGCCCGTTATGAATTCCATCAGAACCGGTACAGGAACAGCACAAGCCCGGAGGACAAAGGCGCAGGGAAAGCGAAAAACCCGCCACAGGCCCCGCTACCAGCTTCAGCTGCACGCCCCGAGGGCGACCCCGCCGTGGCGGACCGCAAGCGCATGGTGATTGAGGCCGCCCTGGCCCGGGCCCGTGTGCAGCGCGAAAAACGCGGCAAAAAAGACTGAGCAGCCCCTCAGCCCAGGGCAGAGAAAGCCTTGATCACCTCGGGCGGTGCCTGCACCAATTCAATCAGTACACCTTCACCCGAAACAGGAAACTCATCGTTAGCCTTGGGGTGCAGGAAACAGATGTCAAAACCCGCTGCGCCCTTGCGAATGCCGCCGGGTGCAAAGCGCACCCCCTTGGCCGTCAGCCACTCAACGGCTTTGGGCAGGTCGTCTATCCACAGGCCCACGTGGTTGAGCGGCGTGGTGTGCACCGCGGGTTTCTTGTCCACATCCAGTGGCTGCATCAGGTCAACTTCGACCTTGAACGGGCCGCTGCCGATCGCGCAGATGTCTTCATCGACGTTTTCACGTTCGCTGACAAAGTTGCCGGTGACTTCCAGGCCCAGCATGTCGACCCACAGCGTGCGCAGCCGGTCTTTGCTGGTGGCACCGATGGCGATCTGCTGGATGCCCAGCACTTTGAAGGGTCGAGTGGCACTCATGCCTGGAACTCCACAATCGGCTGGTCCACGCTGAGCGATTCGCCCTTGGCCGCCAGCACCTTGCCGACCACGCCGTCGGCTACGGCAAACAGCACGTTCTCCATCTTCATCGCCTCAATCACGGCCACGCGCTCACCGGCCTGCACTTTCTGACCCACCTGCACGGCCACATCCACCAGCAAGCCCGGCATGGGCGAGAGCACATAGCGGCTCATGTCCGGCGGCGCCTTGTAGGGCATGAGCGCATGCAGTTGCGCCGCGCGCGGCGACAGCACCAGCGCATCCAGCCGTGTGCCGTTGTGCGCAATGCGGATGGCCAGCGGGTTGCGGCCCACACCGCGCTCCACCTGCGCGGCGAAAGGCTGCCCATTCACCGTGCCGCGTATGCGCGCGCCGCCCAGATGCCAGTTGCTACAAATTTCATAGCTACCAGCGCCCGTATCTACTGTGCCGGAGCCCGATTGGGCTTGATAATTTCGCACCGTTACAGGGTGCTGCGTGTTCTGCCCCGCAGAGCCCAGGCTCACCACAACGAACTCTTCCCCCACCGTCACGCCATGGCCCGGCAGCTGTCCGCTGATGCCGGCGGCACGGCCCAGCATGCGGCGATTGACGTAAGCAGCCAACGCCAGCAGGAACGAAGGATCGTCATGCGGCACGTCTTCGGCATGAAAGCCTTTGCTGTAGTTCTCGGCAATAAAGCCCGTGTTGAAGTCACCCGCCACAAATTTCGGATGCGCCAGCAAGGCCGCCTGGAAAGGAATGTTGCTGGAGATGCCGCGGATCACAAAACCATTAAGCGCCTCACGCATCTTGGCAATCGCCTCCTTGCGATCCTTGCCGTGCACGATGAGCTTGGCAATCATCGAGTCATAAAACATCGGGATCTCGCCGCCATCCTGCACGCCGGTGTCAACACGCACACCGTACAGCTGCGAGATGTCGGCCGCAAACATGGTCTCCTTGGGCGGCTGAAAGCGCACCAGCCGTCCGGTGGAAGGCAAAAAGCTGCGGAACGGGTCTTCGGCGTTGATACGGCACTCAATCGCCCAGCCGCTACGCTGCACATCCTTCTGCGCAATCGGTAGTTTCTCGCCAGCCGCCACGCGAATCATCAGCTCCACCAGGTCCAGCCCCGTGATGCATTCCGTCACCGGGTGCTCCACCTGCAGGCGGGTGTTCATTTCGAGGAAGTAAAAGCTCTGGTCCTTGCCGACCACAAACTCCACCGTGCCAGCGCTCTGGTACTTCACGGCCTTGGCCAAGGCCACCGCCTGTTCGCCCATGGCCTTGCGCGTCGCGTCGCTGATGAAAGGCGACGGCGCCTCTTCAATCACCTTTTGGTGGCGCCGCTGGATGGAGCACTCGCGTTCGTTCAGGTAAATCACATTGCCGTGGCTGTCACCCAGCAGCTGAATCTCGATATGGCGAGGTTCCTCGACAAATTTCTCGATAAAGACGCGGTCGTCGCCAAAGCTGTTCCTCGCTTCATTGCGGCAGCTCGTGAAACCTTCGAATGCTTCCTTGTCGTTAAAGGCCACCCGCAAGCCCTTGCCCCCGCCGCCGGCCGAGGCCTTGATCATCACCGGGTAACCGATGCCCTTGGCAATCTCCACCGCCTTCTCGGCCGTTTCAATCGCATCGTTCACGCCGGGAATGCAATTCACACCCGCCGCACCGGCCAGCTTTTTCGATTCGATCTTGTCGCCCATGGCGGCAATCGAATAGTGCTTGGGACCGATAAAGATGATGCCCTCTTCCTCGACCCGCTTGGCAAAGCCCGCGTTCTCGCTCAGGAAGCCGTAGCCGGGGTGCACCGCCTGCGCGCCGGTCTGCTTACAGGCCGCGATGATCTTGTCGGCCTGCAGATAACTGTCACGGCTGGGCGCGGGGCCGATGTTGACGGCTTCGTCCGCCAGTTCGACATGGCGCGCGTCCTTGTCGGCGTCAGAATAGACGGCAACGGTCTGGATACCCATCTTGCGGGCTGTCTTGATGACCCGGCAGGCGATCTCACCTCGATTTGCGATCAGTATTTTTTTAAACATCATTGAGCCTGTCTTCGTTAACCGCCTCAGCGGTTGATAAACATCGTGTAAATCGGTGGATTTTGTGAGCGATCGACAAACACGTAAGCGATGCCGTCCGAGCAGAAGTTGGCGACCTCGGCCGCACTGCCACTCTCCAGTTCTACCCAGTTGTCAATCTGCAGAAACAGCCGGCCGGGCGGCATCCGCTGCGCACCGTTGGCGGTCCAATAGGGAACGCCTCCACTTTTGGTGCACCAGGGGCTCTCCCAGTCGTGGGGGTGTCCAAGCTCCGGCGGCAGCTCAAAGTGGCGTGTGTAATCGTAAAAGGCCTCTTCGAGCTCGGGCGGCGCGCCATCGTCGTCAGTGCGCCAGCTCACGACGCCCAACTCGGACAGCACAGCCGGCAGCCCGTCACTGGCAGCGGCGGGCGGGTCGGTTGCAAGCGTGCCCAGTTGGCTTTGCGGCACCGTGAAGGCGGCGTTTGCGCCGGCATCAGACTCCCAGAAGCTGCAGATACTGTCCCACTCGCACTTGAAAAGGAACAGCACTTCGCCATCCGCGAGCGGAAGTTCAGGAACAGCGGCCGGCAGTTGCGCAAGATGGCTCATGGCCCGCCCGCACTCCTTGCAAACGGGCCAAAGATGCGCGGGCAGCCCCCAGGGCAAGCCGCCCAGCTTGGGCACAAGGCCGGGTGCCGCGCCTTCGCGGAATCGGGGATAGTGGCTGATCATGCTACGTTCACAGCGGGATGTTGCCGTGCTTGCGCCACGGGTTCTCAATCTTCTTGTCCCGCAACATCACCAACGAACGGCAGATGCGCTTGCGCGTCTCATGCGGCAAGATCACGTCGTCGATAAACCCACGCGCGCCCGCGACGAATGGGTTGGCAAAGCGAGCCTTGTATTCGGCCTCTTTGGCAGCCAGCTTGGCCGGGTCGCCCTTGTCTTCACGAAAGATGATTTCCACCGCGCCCTTGGCGCCCATCACGGCAATCTCGGCGTTAGGCCAGGCGAAGTTGACGTCGCCGCGCAGATGTTTGGAGCTCATCACGTCATAAGCGCCGCCATAGGCCTTGCGCGTGATGACAGTGATCTTCGGTACCGTGCATTCGGCATAGGCATACAGCAGCTTGGCGCCGTGCTTGATGATGCCGCCGTATTCCTGTGACGTGCCGGGCATGAAGCCGGGCACGTCGACAAAAGTAATGACCGGGATGTTGAAGGCATCGCAAAAGCGTACAAAGCGCGCTGCCTTGATGGAGCTCTTGATGTCCAGACAACCAGCGAGCACCAAAGGCTGGTTGGCGACGATGCCCACCGTCTGCCCCTCCATGCGAGCAAAACCAATGATGATGTTCTTCGCGTACTCGGGCTGAATCTCGAAGAAATCGCCGTCGTCCACCGTCTTGACGATGAGTTCCTTCATGTCGTACGGCTTGTTCGGGTTCTCAGGCACCAGCGTGTCCAGGCTGAGGTCCATGCGGCCAGCCGGGTCGGCGCTGGGGCGCACCGGAGCCTTTTCGCGGTTGTTCAGCGGCAGGTAGTTGTACAGGCGACGCAGCATCAGAAGCGCCTCGACGTCGTTCTCGAATGCCAGGTCGGCCACGCCGCTGCGCGTGGTGTGGGTGGTGGCGCCGCCCAGCTCCTCGGCCGTGACTTCCTCGTGGGTCACGGTCTTGACGACCTCAGGACCCGTGACAAACATGTAGGAGCTGTCCTTGACCATGAAGATGAAGTCGGTCATGGCGGGGGAATACACGGCGCCGCCGGCGCTCGGCCCCATGATCATGCTGATCTGCGGAATCACGCCGCTGGCCATCACGTTGCGCTGAAACACATCGGCATAACCGCCCAGCGAAGCCACGCCCTCCTGGATGCGGGCGCCGCCCGAGTCGTTGAGGCCAATAACAGGTGCGCCCACCTTCATGGCCTGGTCCATCACCTTGCAGATTTTCTCGGCATGGGCTTCGCTCAGGGCACCGCCGAACACGGTGAAATCCTGGCTGAAGACAAACACCAAACGGCCGTTGATCATGCCGTAGCCAGTGACCACACCGTCGCCGGGAACCTTGTTGTTTTCCATGCCGAAGTCGATGCAGCGGTGCTCGACAAACATGTCCCATTCTTCAAACGTGCCTTCGTCGAGCAGCAGTTCCAGCCGCTCGCGCGCCGTCAGCTTGCCTTTGCCGTGTTGCGCATCGATGCGCTTTTGCCCGCCGCCCAGGCGCGCCGCAGCGCGTTTCTTTTCGAGTTGTTCAAGGATTTCTTGCATGGTGTATTCCGCAATGGTGGGACGGTGAAATTTATTTAACGGGTTCAAACAAAAGGCGCGCGGCGGCCTGGCTCATACGGCGTGAGTCATGCCCCACGCCCGGCACGGTGACACGCTCCCAGGCCAGGGGGGTGCCCAGCTTCTGCGCCTGCGTCTGGGCCTGCTCGAAGAAGTGGGTGCCGCGCTCAAAGCGGTTCACGCCCTGGGCGGTGGCTTGCCTGGCCTTGGGAAGGTTGGCCTCATCGGTTTTTATGTCAGTTTCACCGAGCAGCACGATCAGCTTGCGGGCAAAAACCTGCCTGAGTTTGTCGGGGCTGACAATGCTTTCGTTAAGCGCGTAAGGGAATTTGTCTTCCATCAGACCTGGATAGCGGGGCATGGTGTAACTGCCGGCATTGGCCGCCACGGCGACTGAAACGCGGGGTGCCTCGGTCAGCAGCATGAAGCGGTGCACAAACTGCCCACCTGCCGAGTGGCCGAACAGCAGGTAGTCGCTCGCCGCGAGGCCCTCACCAGCACGGACAAAATCAAAAAGATGCTCGACGATCTGGAAAGACCACTGGGCACGATCACGGCTTTCAATGCCGCCCATGTTGAACAACCTGGAAGAAAACCGCGCCTCGTCAAACTCCGGGGCCAGCACGATGAGTTTATTTTTCTCCGCAAAGGGCATCCAGTTGTCGCGCATGCGCGAGCCCTGCCGCTCCGCGCCGTGGATCACCATCATCACCCGCGCATCCGGACCAGCGCTGTGCGCCTTGTAGTAATGCACCGTGACGGGCTTGTCCGCGAAATAGCCTTTGTCGGTGAAGACAAAACTCTGCGGCTCGCCGGCGACCATGCCGCCGGCCCAGGCGAGGCAGGCCTGCAGAAGCAGTACGCAAAGAATGGCGATTTTCTTCATGAGTTCCCCTCTTTGGATGCCAGGGCCAACAAGCTCCTCGCAGCTGTCGATGCCGCCACTTCGCCACGCGCCACCTCAGCGAGCAGGCCGGGCAGGCGCTCGCGCACTTGCGGATCCTGGCGGAAAGCCTGCTTGAGGCCGGCGTCTATGCGTTCCCACATCCAGGCCAGCGACTGCTGCTTGCGGCGTGCTGCCAGCTGGCCGTTGGCGGTCTGTAGGGCCTTGAACTGCGTCACGGCTTTCCAGAACACGTCCACGCCCTTGTTGTGAAGGGCGCTGAGCTGGATGACTTGCGGGTGCCAGTTCTTGTCGAAGCTGGCGGCCTGCGTGCTATTCATCGCGTTATTGACCAGGCCGAACAGGCGCATGGCGGAAGTAATCTGCGCCTCGGCCCGCATCGCCGCGTCGGCATCGATGTCGGCCTTGTTGATGATGACCAGGTCGGCCAGCTCCATCACGCCTTTTTTGATGGCTTGCAGGTCGTCGCCGGCATTGGGTAGTTGCATCAGCACAAACATGTCGGTCATACTGGCGACGGCGGTTTCGCTCTGCCCCACACCGACAGTTTCTACGATCACCACGTCGTACCCGGCGGCCTCGCACACCAACATGGCCTCTCGCGTCTTCTCGGCCACACCGCCCAGGTTGCCGCCGGAAGGGCTGGGACGGATGTAGGCACGCTCATGCACCGAGAGCTTTTCCATGCGGGTCTTGTCACCCAGGATGGAGCCACCCGAGACTGAAGAGGAAGGATCGACGGTAAGCACAGCGACACGGTGGCCCTGCGCGATCAGGTAGAGGCCCAGCACTTCGATGAAGGTGGACTTGCCCACGCCGGGCACGCCGCTGATGCCCAGGCGCATGGCTTTGCCGGTATTGGGCAGCAAAGCAGTCAGCAACTCGTCGCCTTGTGCCCGGTGGTCGGCGCGGGTGGACTCCAGCAGCGTGATGGCCTTGGCGATGGCGCGGCGCTGCACCATTGGGTCCGGGCCCATGATGGCCTGGAGGAAATCGGGCGCGGCCATCACGTCGCCAACTCCGTCACTGACCATACATAGTGCAGATCCACGCCCTCTTCGCCTTGCAGCACAAAACCGTGGCGCAGATAGAAACGGTTGGCATCACTTTCTTTCAGCGCGGTGAGCCTGACAACCAGACCGCCCTCGCGCGCCTGGGCCAGCACCAGCCGCAGTACCCATGCGCCTATGCCCTGGCCGCTGGCACTGCTGCGCAAATACAGGTGATCAAGCCGCAGGGCCGCTTCGCCTTCAGGCTTGAGCGTGAAAAAACCCACACGCTCGCCATCGAGCAGGATGTGTTGCATGTGCTGCGGAATGAATCCCGCTAACAGGCGCTCGCGCGAGCGCGCAAGGTCAAAGCGCCCGACACGCTCCAGGCTGGGGCGCATGGCGTCGACGCGCAAGGCCAGCATGTCCTCGAAGTCGCCGGCAAGCACCGGCTGCAAGGACAAGCGGGAACTGATGTCTGTCACCGCACACTCCTTTCGCAACAACGGCTTGAATCTGGTCCCGCACATCCGCGGTGCCGGCCAGGATCAACGCGGATGGACTCCATCAGCATGACGACTTTGGCGATGGCGCGGCGCTGGGCCATCGCATCGCCGTCTAGCAGGGCGGTCAGGGTATTCATTGCTTTACCAGCAGGCTTGGCAGTCAACATCAATACTCATGACCCGTCCACTCCTGTGCTCCAGCAGCAGACCGGCACATTCCCCCAGTAGCTTTATCGGGGAGGGCATCGTGGCGCTGATCGGCACCCCGAATTTCTGGCTCACAGATGAAAGCGTCTCGCCAATTTGAACTTGCCTGAGAAAATGCCAATGGGGTTCATTGACCTTGAAGGTCAAAACGCTGATGTCCTGCGACTTCTTCGTTACCAGCAACCTGGCGTTCAAGCCCACAAAATCGAGCGTCCTTATCTCGCAGGAATTTTCTGGCTCGCAATACTCCCCAGCAGACTCGACCGTCTGGCTTTTCACCTTACCCAAAGCCACAGCCTCGCTTAGCTTTTTAGGGAATGAGGACTGCAATTCGCTACAAATCAACGCTGGATCGGCTTTGCTTGTCCTGATCCACTCTTGCGGCGGGTTTGCATACGCATTGAGCGCACCGGCAAGCAGCATGATGGGACTGAGCCTCAAAAACACCCTGAAAATCACTTCAACGCAGCCCGAATCTGTTCCAGCACGTCCTTGGCACTCGCCGGAATCGGCGTACCCGGGCCGTAGATGCCTTTCACGCCGGCCTCGTACAGCATCTCGTAATCCTGTCGCGGAATCACGCCGCCGACAAACACGATGATGTCATCGGCGCCCTGCTTCTTGAGCTCGGCGATGATGGCCGGCACCAGTGTCTTGTGGCCGGCCGCCAGCGTGGAGACGCCCACCGCATGCACGTCGTTCTCAATCGCCTGGCGCGCGCACTCTTCGGGCGTCTGGAACAGCGGGCCCATATCGACGTCAAAGCCCAGGTCGGCAAACGCCGTGGCCACCACCTTGGCGCCGCGGTCATGGCCGTCCTGGCCGAGTTTGGAAATCATCACGCGTGGGCGGCGGCCCTGCTCTTCAGCGAAGGCGTTGATTTCGGTCTTGAGCGTTTCCCAGCCTTCGGCGGAGTCATAAGCAGCAGCGTACACACCGGTCACCTTTTGTGTATCGGCGCGGTGGCGCCCGTAGACTTTCTCGAGGGCATCGCTGACCTCACCCACCGTGGCACGCAGGCGCACGGCCTTGATGCTGAGGTCCAGCAAATTGCCGTTGCTATTTTCGGCGGCGGCCGTCAGCGCGTCCAGCGCAACCTGTACTGCGGCGTTGTCCCGCTTGGCCTTGATGGCCTTGAGCCTTGTGATCTGCCCGTCGCGCACCGCCACGTTGTCGATGTCGCGCGACTCGATGGCGTCTTCGGTTTTGAGCTTGTATTTGTTGACGCCGACGATGACGTCCTTGCCGCTGTCGATGCGCGCCTGCTTTTCAGCGGCAGCCGCTTCGATCTTGAGCTTGGCCCAACCGCTGTCGACGGCCTTGGTCATGCCGCCCATGGCCTCGACTTCTTCAATGATGGCCCAGGCAGCGTCAGCCATGTCCTGCGTGAGCTTTTCCATCATGTAGCTGCCGGCCCAGGGGTCGATCACGTGGGGGATATGGGTTTCTTCCTGGATGATGAGTTGGGTGTTGCGGGCGATGCGGGCGCTGAACTCGGTGGGCAGTGCAATCGCCTCGTCAAACGAATTGGTGTGCAGGCTTTGCGTTCCGCCAAACACGGCCGCCATGGCTTCGATGGTGGTGCGCACCACGTTGTTGTAGGGGTCCTGCTCGGTCAGGCTCCAGCCGGAGGTCTGGCAGTGCGTGCGCAGCATCAGGCTCTTGGGGCTCTTGGCGTTGAAGCCTTTCATGATGCGGCACCACAGCAGGCGCGCGGCGCGCATCTTGGCGACTTCAAGGTAGAAGTTCATGCCGATGGCCCAGAAGAAACTCAGGCGCCCGGCGAATTCATCCACGTCCAGGCCCTTGCCCAGCGCGGTTTTTACATACTCTTTTCCATCGGCCAAGGTGAAGGCCAGCTCTAGCGCCTGGTTGGCACCGGCTTCCTGCATGTGGTAACCCGAGATCGAGATCGAATTGAACTTCGGCATGTTCTGCGCCGTGTATTCAATGATGTCGCCAATGATGCGGATGCTGGGCTGCGGCGGAAAGATGTAGGTGTTGCGGACCATGAACTCCTTGAGGATGTCGTTCTGGATGGTTCCGCTCAATTTGTCCTGGCTCACGCCCTGCTCTTCGGCCGCGACCACATAGCCGGCTAAAACCGGCAGCACCGCACCGTTCATGGTCATGGAGACGCTGACCTTGTCCAGCGGGATCTGGTCGAACAGGATTTTCATGTCCTCGACCGAATCAATCGCCACACCGGCCTTGCCCACGTCGCCGGTCACACGCGGATGGTCGCTGTCGTAACCGCGGTGCGTGGCCAGGTCGAACGCCACCGACACGCCCTGCCCTCCCGCGGCCAACGCCTTGCGATAGAAAGCATTCGACTCCTCAGCCGTGGAAAAGCCGGCGTACTGGCGAATCGTCCAGGGACGCACCGCATACATGGTGGCCTGCGGCCCCCGAATGAAAGGCTCAAAACCCGGCAACGTATTGGTATGGGGAAGGTCTTTGGTGTCCTCAGCGGTGTAGAGCGGCTTGACGCTGATGCCGTCAGGCGTCTGCCAGTTCAACCCGCCCACATCGCCGCCGGGCGCTGATTTGGCAGCGGCTCTGGCCCACACCTCGAGGCTGGCTGCGGGAAATTCAGGTTCTTTGCTGGGCTTGGACATGGGATGGGTTACCGTAACGGGTCTTCACGCCGGGCGTCGCGATGGGAACAGCATAGGCTCAGCATGAGAGGAAGTCATGAATCCGGTCAAGTTTACATCATTTATAATTATTGATGCAAAATTCAGTTTGAAGTAAAATGCCCACTAACTCGCGTGCAGCGCTGATCGAAAGCAACGCCCACTCGAAGCTTTCGCACATTCAAAACACACCTTTATGCCCATGGCCGCAGTGTCCCTGACCCCTCGAGCGCTTTACGAAGAAGTGGCGGAGCTTTTGCGCCAGCGCATCTTCAACCGCGAGCTGACGCCGGGCAGCTGGATTGACGAGCTCAAGCTGGCCGAGGAATACGGCATCAGCCGAACGCCGCTGCGCGAAGCCCTGAAAGTGCTGGCCACCGAAGGCCTGGTCACGATGAAAGTGCGCCGCGGCGCCTATGTGACCGAAGTATCTGAACGCGACCTGGCCGACGTGTACCACTTGCTCGCGCTGCTGGAAAGCGATGCGGCCAGCGTTGTGGCAACCCAGGCCACGCCTGCCCAGTTAAAAGAACTGCAAGGCCTGCACAACGAACTGGAAAAAGCCGTTGCCAATCGCGAACGGTTCTTCGAGATCAACGAAGCCTTTCACATGCGCCTGCTGGAAATCGCCAACAACCGCTGGCGCGACCAGATGGTGGCCGATTTGCGCAAGGTGATGAAGCTGAACCGGCACAACTCGCTGCTCAAAAGTGGCCGCATTGAAGAGTCGCTTGCCGAGCATCGCGCCATCATGCAGGCGCTGTCGTCAGGCGACGCGAATGCCACCGCGCAGCGCATGCGGGAGCACTTCAGGAACGGACTGGAAGCGGCGGCCTGACAACCTGGCCTTCGGCCGACCCCTGAATGGAATGGAATCAGGCCTGCGGCACCGCCTCCCAGTGCTGCACCACCTTGCCATGTTTGTCCACACTTTCAAGCAGGACGGGAAAACCCCAAAGGCGCGCAACATGCTTGATCACCTCCTGGACATCGTCGGTGAGCGTTCGGTCGTTGTGGCGGCTGTGGCGCAAGGTCAGGGAGCGGGTCCCGCGTACGTCAACGTCCCAGACCTGTATGTTGGGCTCGCGGTAATTCAGGTCATGCTGGCGCGACAGCGCCTCGCGTACATGCCGATAACCCGCGTCGTCATGAATGGCCGCCACTTCAAGCTCGGACCTGCTCGCGTCATCCACCACTGAGAAGAGGCGGAATTCGCGTATCAGACGCGGCGAAAGGTATTGCCCGATGAAACTCTCGTCGCGGAAATGCCGCATCGCGTAGTCCAGCGTCTCCAGCCAGTTGGAGCCGGCAACGTCCGGCAACCACTGCCGGTCTTCTTCCGTGGGAGACTCGCAAATGCGTTTGAGGTCGCTGAACATGGCAAACCCCAGCGCGTAGGGGTTGACGCCGTTGTAGCCCGGATGTGTCACCGGCGGCTGGTAAATGACATTGGTGTGGGACCGCAGGCATTCGATCATGAAGCCGTCGGTCAGCAAGCCCTCGTCGTACAGGGAATTGAGCAGCGTGTAATGCCAGAAGGTGGCCCAGCCTTCATTCATGATCTGCGTCTGGCGCTGTGGGTAAAAATACTGGCCGATCTTGCGCACGATGCGGATCACCTCGCGCTGCCATGGCTCCAGCAGGGGCGCGTTCTTCTCGATGAAATACAGGATGTTTTCCTGCGGCTCCGGCGGAAAACGGCGATGGGTTTTTTCGGCCGGCTTGTCGGCAGACCTGGGGACTGTGCGCCACAGGTCATTGAGCTGCTGCTGCAGATAAGCCTCGCGGTCCTTGCGGCGGGCTTCTTCCTCCGCCAGCGACAGCTTCTGCGAGCGCTGGTAACGGTCCACGCCGTGGCTCATCAGGGCGTGGCAGGAATCCAGCAGTTGCTCGACCGCCTCCCAGCCGTGGCGCTCTTCGCACTCGGCAATGTAGGCCCGTGCGTACACCAGGTAATCGACGATGGCGCCGGCGTCGGTCCACATCTGGAACAGGTAGTTGCCCTTGAAGAAGGAGTTGTGGCCGTAGCAGGCATGCGCCATCACCAGCGCCTGCATGGGCATGGTGTTTTCTTCCATCAGGTAGGCGATGCAGGGGTTGGAATTGATCACGACTTCGTAAGCCAGCCCCATCTGGCCGCGTCGGTAATTTTTTTCCGTCGAGATGAACTCTTTGCCGAAGGACCAGTGCCGATAGTTCACCGGCATGCCTACCGAGGCATAGGCATCAATCATCTGCTCGGCCGTGATGACCTCGAGTTGAACCGGGTAGGTGTCCAGGCCGAAGGACTTTGCCTTTCGCGCAATCTCGCCGTGGTAGAGCTCGATCAACTCGAAGGACCAGTCGGATGGGCTGGGCAGGCAGGCATGCCGGCGCCCGGTGCCGGACAAGCCAGGCGCCGCCACTTCGGCAGGCTTTTTTGCGGTCTTTGTCATGGCTTGGCGCCTTTTTTGAACAACTCCCTGAACACCGGGAAAATTTCGTCCGCGGCTGCGACCTTGCGCATCGCGAAATTCCGGTTGTCCTCTTGCACCTGGGTGTACTCCTCCCAGAGGTTCTGGTCCTCTTCACCGACCTGGACATAGGCGAAATACCGCGACACCGGCAGCAGCTTGCCGACCAGCAACTCGCGGCAGCGGGCCGAGTCCTGGTGCCAGTTATCGCCGTCCGAAGCCTGGGCACCGTAGATGTTCCAGTCGCCGGGAGGGTAGCGCTCCTGGATGATCTGGTGCATCAAGGCCAGTGCGCTGGACACCACGGTGCCGCCGGTTTCGGTGGACTGGAAGAACTCCTCTTCGGACACCTCGGCGGCCTGGGTGTGGTGGCGAATGAAGATGACGTCGGTTTTCTCGTAATGCTTCCTGAGGAACAGGTACAGCAGGATAAAAAACCGTTTGGCGATGTCCTTGCGCGTTTCGTCCATGGAGCCCGATACATCCATCAGGCAAAACATGACCGCCTTGGCACTGGGCTGCGGCACTCTGACCCGGTTGCGGTAACGCAGGTCGAAGGGATCAAAAAACGGGATAGTCTTGAGGCGCCGGCGAAGCGCGTCGACTTGTGTCCTCAAGGAAAGAATCTCGTCAGGCAAATCCGGCGCGTCGCGCAGGGCCAGCGCCAGCTGCGCCTCCAGTTCATGCACCTGCCGCCGCGTCTCCCCGCCTATGGCGATGCGCCGGCTGAGCGCGACCCGCAGCGAACGCACCACGTGCAGGTTGGTTGGCGTTCCATCCGAGATGAAGCCGGCACGGCGGGATTTCCATTCCGGCGCATCGGGCAAAAGCTGGGTACGTATGAGATCGGGCAGCGCAAGGTCGTCAAAGAAGTACTGCATGAACTCTTCGCGTGTGATGCGAAAGACAAAGTCGTCTTCCCCCGCGCCGTCGGGACTGGCCTCACCGCCCGACCCGCCGCCGCTGCCACCCTGCGGCCGCGCGATGTGATCGCCGCGCACGTATTCACGGTTGCCGGGGTGCACGGTCTCGCGCGTGCCGCCGGTGTGCCCAAACACCGGCTGGTAAACATCGCGCCGCGGCAATGTGACGTCTTCGCCCTGTTCGATGTCATGGATGCTGCGGCCCGCGACAGCACGGCGCACGGCGTCACGTATCTGCCCGCGGAATCGGCGCAGGAAGCGCTCGCGGTTGCCGATGGACTTGTTCTTTCCCGCCAACCGCCTGTCAATGACTTGCTGGAGCACAGTGATCTCCGGTCACATACACATGACTACACCTGACACAGGACGCGCCGCCACGGCGCGCCGTGGGCCTCAGGAACTCTTGCGTACCCGCAGGTACCAGTCGCACAGCAACCGGACCTGCCGCGTGGTATACCCCTTGGCGACCATGCGGTTGACGAAGTCTTCGTGTTTTTGCTGCTCGTCCGCGCTGGCCTTGGCGTTGAACGAAATCACCGGCAACAGGTCTTCGGTGTTCGAGAACATTTTTTTCTCGATCACGGTGCGGAGTTTTTCGTAGCTGGTCCAGACCGGGTTCTTGCCCGCGTTGTTGGCGCGTGCGCGCAACACGAAATTGACAATCTCGTTACGGAAATCTTTCGGGTTGCTGATGCCGGCGGGCTTCTCGATTTTCTCGAGCTCGGCATTGAGCGCCGAGCGGTCGAAGATTTCACCGGTATCGGTATCGCGGTATTCCTGGTCCTGGATCCAGAAATCGGCGTAGGTCACATAACGGTCGAAAATGTTCTGCCCATATTCCGAATAGGACTCCAGGTAGGCCGTCTGGATTTCCTTGCCGATGAACTCGGCATAACGCATGGCCAGGATTTCCTTGATGTAGGCCAGGTACTTCTGCTCGGTCTCAGGCGGGAACTGCTCGCGCTCGATCTGCTGCTCCAGTACATACATCAAATGCACCGGGTTGGCCGCGATTTCGGTGGAGTCGAAGTTGAACACCTTGGACAAAATCTTGAAGGCAAAGCGCGTCGAGATCCCATTCATTCCCTCATCGACGCCCGCATAGTCGCGGTATTCCTGGTAGCTCTTGGCTTTCGGATCGGTGTCCTTGAGGTTTTCACCGTCATACACCTGCAGCTTGCTGAAAATGCTGGAGCTCTCGGGCTCCTTCAGGCGCGTCAGCACAGCAAACTGCGCCATCATCTTCAAGGTGCCGGGGGCGCAGATGGCGTTGCGCAGCGAGGAGTTGTGAATCAGCTTTTCATAAATCTTCACCTCCTCCGACACGCGCAGACAATACGGAATCTTGACGATGTAGATCCGGTCCAGGAAAGCCTCGTTGTTCCTGTTGTTCTTGAAAGCCTTCCACTCGCTTTCGTTGGAGTGCGCCATCACAATGCCGTCGAAGGGAATGGCGCCAAAGCCCTCCGTGCCCTTGAAGTTGCCCTCCTGGGTGGCGGTCAGCAAGGGATGCAGCACCTTGATGGGCGCCTTGAACATCTCGACAAATTCAAGCAGGCCCTGGTTGGACAGGCACAGGCCGCCGGAATAGCTGTATGCGTCGGGATCGTCCTGGGCGTAAGTCTCCAGCTTGCGGATGTCGATCTTGCCGACCAGCGAAGAGATGTCCTGGTTGTTCTCGTCGCCGGGCTCTGTTTTGGAAATGGCGCACTGCTTCAGGATAGAAGGAAAGCGCTTGACCACGCGGAACCGGCGAATGTCGCCACCGTACTCCTCGAGGCGCTTGACCGCCCACGGCGACATGACCCGCTGCAGGTAACGCGGTGCAATGCCGTACTGGGATTCGAGCAGCGGAAGGTCCTCTGCATTATTGAACAGGCTCAGCGGAGACTCATTAACAGGCGAGCCCTTCAAGGCGTAAAAAGGTACCTGCTCCATCAGCTGTTTGAGCCGCTCGGCGATGGACGACTTGCCGCCGCCCACCGGGCCGAGCAAGTACAGAATTTGCTTTTTCTCTTCCAGGCCCTGCGCGGCATGGCGGAAGTAAGAGACCACCTGCTCGATGGGATCCTCCAGGCCGTAGAAGTCGCGGAACGCCGGGTAGATCTTGATGACCTTGTTGCCGAACAGGCGCGACAGGCGCTGGTCATGCCGGGTGTCCAGCAGTTCAGGCTCGCCAATGGCGGCGAGCATCCGCTCAGCCGCAGTGGCGTAGACGAGAGGACTGCGCTTGCAGGCGTCGAGGTAGTCCTCAATGGACAGCTCCTCTTCTCGCGTCTGTTCATAACGCGTCAGAAAATTACGGACGACATCCATAAAGCCTCCTTTGCGCGCGGGAACCGAAGCACCCCGACTCGTGATGGAAATCTGCTTCAGATTCCGCGCAATGCATCGACTGTTATCTCACACCATGCGATTGATAGATCGCAGCGTCAACGGAAAGTTCCAAGGAACAATCGTCTCCATTATTTTCCAAATGCGCGAATAGGTACAGCGTATTTTTTAACGAATGCGGACGATATGTATGCGTGTGTGCACTATGTCGGCACCATCGCACGTCTGTCTTCATGGTCGTTGAGTTTGCTATTTTTTTAATAGCTCAGTGCGCAGGCAATCAGGCAGCTTTGAATGTTTTGTTGAAGAATGCAAAATCGCTGGCCGCGATTCATTTCAAACCCGGAGCGCATTCAACAGACAAAAATCACACACACGCATTGCATGGACAAACAGCAGGCCACTAGCTGAAGTCACCAATGCGTGTCAGGAATTTCAAGTGCCTTCTGTCAGTATCGGCCCTGAATGTTTTTTAGTCAGCCCCTTGTCGGCGCCCGTTACAAAAAATACGCCCGGCAATATCAATGCAGCACCCAACGCGTGGTGCCAGCCCAACGGTTCGCCCAGCACAACCCAGGCAGCCAGTGCCGCATAGAGGGGGCCCAGGTAAAGCGACACCGCCACACGGCTGGCGCCCAGGATTTTTTGCGCCCAGCCGTAAATCCAGTACGCGCCCAGTCCCGGCACAATCGCGGCCACCACGATCAGCCACAGCCCGTAGCCGCTTAACGGCAGGACATCAGGCCGCGACATTTCCCACACAGTCAAGGGAAGCAACACCAGGCTACCGCCTGCGCAGATGGCCGCCAGCCGGGCCGTGGCGCCAAGCGGGCTGGGCCACTGCTTTTGCAGCAAGGCATAGGCCGCCCATGACACCGTGGCAGCCACGATCCACAGGTCTCCCGCCGAGAACTGCACACCGGCCAGTGCCGTCCACTGGCCTTTGACCACCACATGCAGCACGCCGGCAATAGCCAGCACCACGCCCAAGCCCTGGCGCAGGCCCAGGCGCTCACCAAGCCAGATCACCGCCCCCAGACCTATCAGCACCGGCGACGCCGCATAAATAAGCGCGATATTCATCGCACCAGTGGAACGTGCCCCCTGGTAGACCCAAGCGCCACAAATCACCATGCCCAGGGTGCCCAGCACCAGGTACTGCCACCACACCTTGGCAATGTGGCTGCGCTGGCGCCACAGCTCGGACCGCGTGAGCACCAGCAGAAACAATGCCACCAGGCCCCAGCGCCCGAAAGCCAGCAGATAGGGGCCTATCACGCCCGGCGCCTTGCGCGCCACAATGTAGTTGACCGTCCAGAGCGCCGGTACCAGCCAGAGCAAGGCCAATGCCTGGCGCGCCTGTTTTTGCGCGGAATCAGGCATCGGCCATGGTGGTGGTGTCGACAAGCACTGATGGCGATAAAGCCGGCATTTCGTGTGCCAGCGCCATCACGGCATGCGGCGGCAAGTCGCGCAAGCGGTGGTCGCTCCAGACCTGGCGCCAACGCCGCGCACCAGGCAAGCCGTTGCGCAGACCCAGCATGTGGCGCGCAATGGCGCTCTTGGGCGTGCCATGCTCGGCAGCCTCGCGCACCATGTAGTCACACATCTGCGACTCCACAGCTTCACGGGTTGGCAGGGATTCGGCAGCGCCGAAGAAGGCGCTGTCCCAGGAAGCCAGCCACCAGGGGTTGTGATAGGCCTCACGGCCGATCATCACGCCGTCGAGCACGTTTAGCTGCTGTGACACCTGTTCCAGCGTGTTCAGGCCACCATTGATACAGATGACAAGGTGCGGAAATTCCTGCTTGAGGCGATGCACGAGCTCATAACGCAGCGGCGGCACCTCGCGGTTTTCCTTGGGGGAAAGGCCCTTGAGCCAGGCATTGCGCGCATGCACGATAAAGACCTTGCAACCGGCCTCGCTCACCGTACCCACAAAGTCGCGCACAAACTCATAGCTTTCAGCCTTGTCGATGCCGATGCGGTGCTTCACCGTGACCGGCACATCGACCACATCGACCATGGCTTTCACGCAATCAGCCACTAGCTGCGGCTCGGCCATCAGGCAGGCACCGAAAGCCCCGCGCTGCACGCGCTCGCTGGGACACCCGCAGTTGAGGTTGATTTCGTCATAGCCCCATTGTTCGCCCAGCTGCGCGCAGCGCGCCAGATCCACCGGCTCGCTGCCGCCCAGCTGTAACGCCACGGGATGTTCTTCGGCGTTGAAGCGCAAGTGGCGCTCCACGTCACCGTGGATCAAGGCACCCGTGGTCACCATTTCGGTGTAAAGCAAGGCGTGGCGCGACAGCAACCGGTGAAAGTGGCGGCAATGCCGGTCGGTCCAGTCCATCATCGGCGCCACGCTCAGCCGCCAGGGATGGCCCGGCAATGCGGCAGAGGCGCCAGATGCAGGCGCAGCGGGAAATGGGAAAAGGGCTGACATAGCCCCATTTTCCCAGAAAGGACGCACCCGCAGCTGCGCAGGGTCTTGGCCTGCGCAACCGGCTGAAACCCTGTCAGACTTCAGCGGTCTTGAATTCGTCCATCAGCTCCATTTTGCGCTGGCTCAGCTCGTCGGCCAATGCAACCAGGTCCAGCCTGGACTTGCGGGCTTTGACGAACATTTCCTCGCGCTCTTCCTTCACGTGGTGGTCGATGTATTCGCCCAGTACCGTCACGCGGGCGTCATACAGGTCGTCTTCCGGGTCCATTCCCGATATCTGCGCGATCAGGTCCTTGGCCGTACCGTGCTCCACTTCCGCCTCGTCGAGCAGCGCGTCGTCGTTGATGGCCGCGCGAACTTGAGGATAGAAGATTTCTTCTTCAATTTGCGCGTGTACCGTCAGCTCCTGGCAGATCTTGTCGGCTACTTCGCGCTTCTCCTCGCCGGACGCATGGCTGTCGCATAACTTCCTGAATGTGGTGAAAAGCTTTTTAACGGCAATATGGTCGGCATCCAGCAGATCTACAGCATCGTGCTTTTTTGGAGGTGCTTTGCTCATGGGGATCCTCTTTGGGGTTAATGGTCAGTCTGTTTGTGGGTTGAAATTCAATGCGGCCGGCAAAACCAATCGCCCAGCCAATTTAGGCCGACGCTCGCGCGAGATTTGTGGGAAACCCGGGAGCGCTTTTGTAGGAATACAGGAACCTGGCGGAGCCGAGCGAAAACCGTGGCGGCCTTGCTGCAGAGGTCCGTCTAATTCGCCCGAACCCGCGCGCTGCGGGCTGCCAAGCGGGTAATATGGGCGGCTACACCTCTTCGAACAGTTCAGGCCCTGAAGTGCAGGAACAAATGACGCCGACCATGCCGCACAACTCCACCTCACACGCACACGTTCCGCCCACATTCCGGATACATCCGCTTGTCGCACTGCTTCCGCTGACGTTGCTAATCGCCTGCACTTCGGTACCGCTTCCGCCATGGACGCCACCCTCCACGCAGACTTCTGCGCCCTCACCAGCCCCAGCGCCCGCCGCGCAACGTCCTGCGCCTGTGGCCGCTGCGGTCCAGACCTCGCCCGTCGCGCCCCCAACAGCAACGGTCGGCCAACCCGCACCTTATAGCGACGCGGTTGCCGCGCGCTTTCCGGCACCCTCCGTTGTTTACAACACGCCAGGGCTTCAAGCCGGCCGCACCACGTTCACCACGCAGGCCGAGATCCAGGCATGGCTGCGCGAGCAGGCCGCCGCAGCTTCCCGCACGCCCGGGGTCAGGGCTGCCGTGCTGCCCATTGGCCGGTCACAGCGCGGTGAAACACTTGAAGCACTGGTCCTGACCCGCGCCGGCGGCACGGACCCCACGGTAATGCAGTCAGCAGGCAAGCCCACGGTGCTGCTGGTAGGCCAGCAGCACGGCGACGAGCCTGCCGGCAGCGAAGCGCTGCTGGTCATCGCTCGGGAGCTTGCCCAAGGTTTGCTGCAGCCTGCCCTGGACCGCATCAATGTGGTGATTGTTCCGCGCGCCAATCCTGATGGTGCAGCGAATGAGCAACGTGCGACCACAGGCGGGCTGGACATGAACCGCGACCACATGCTGCTCAACACGCCGGAAGCCCAGGCGCTTGCCAGGCTCGCCCGCGATTACCACCCCACCGTGGTAGTCGACGCCCATGAGTACACGGTCGTGGGCCGCTTCCTGCAGAAGTTCGGCAGCGTGCAGAAATTCGACGCGCTGTTCCAGTACGCCACCACCGCCAACCTGCCCGAGTTTTTGACCAAGGCCGCGGAAGAGTGGTACCGGCGCCCTCTGCTGGCAGCCCTCAAGGGCCAAAACCTCACCACGGAGTGGTACTACACCACCTCAAGCGACCTGGCCGACAAAAAAATCTCGATGGGCGGCACCCAACCCGACACCGGCCGAAATGTTTATGGACTGAAAAACGCCATCAGCCTGCTGATCGAAACACGCGGAGTTGGCATTGGCCGCCTGCATATCCAGCGGCGCGTTCACACCCATGTGACAGCCATCACCAGTGCGCTGGCGAGCACCGCCCAGCGCGCGAACGAGCTGCAACAGCTGCGGCCCTACCTCGACAAGGAAGTCGGCGCCAAAGCCTGCAAGGAGGAAGCAGTCGTGGAGGCAGCGCCTACTTCCGCACAGTACGACCTGCTCATGCTCGACCCCGTGACAGGCGCCGACAAGACCGTGTCCGTGGACTGGGATTCTGCCCTTGCGCTGCGCGTCCTTAAAGCTCGCGCACGCCCCTGCGGCTATTGGCTGTCGGCGGCCTCCACCGTGGCCGTCGACCGGCTGCGGCTGCACGGCGTCCAGGTACAGCGCGTTGCCGAACAGGGTTCCATGCTCGGCGACAGCTATCGGGAAACTTCCAGCACCTCGGGCGAACGCCAGGACGTACGCGGCACCATCGCCGACGCCAAGGCCGTTCTCAAAGTCCAGGTCAGCCTGACACGCGGCGTGGTGGACGTGCCTCGCGGCAGCTACTACGTGCCGCTGAATCAACCGCTTGGCAACCTGGTGTTTGCTGCACTGGAGCCCGACACCCAGAGCAGCTACTTCGCCAACCAGCTCCTGCAGGGCCTGCAAAGCACGGTGCGTGTGATGGCTGAGCCGACCATCAAGCTAGAGGACTTGTAGCCCCCACGGTCGCTCACTTCGTGTAGCTTCCTGCCCCCTGAGGGGGCCGCTGCGCCTGCGGCCCCTGCTGGCATAAGAGGTGAGCCTCGGGCCTGACTTGACGTCTGCGTCTGACAGGAAGAGGATGTGATTGCTGACCGGGAATTTACAGTTTTCGCGCCTTAATGATTCGTTGAACCAACGCAATGCATGAAAGGACTCGCCATGAAGAACTTCGAACTGACCAAAAAAATGCTCAGTATGGGGGGTGTCTTTTACCCCACCGGCTACGCCTTCATCATGTTCCCGAATCTTGAAGACGCCAGGCACGTGGCCCATGAACTGGAAATGGCCAGTAACGGCATCATGCTGCTGACACCGGAAGACATCCTCGAAGACATCGGCAAGGCGGATGGCCATTCGGACGTGAGCCTGCCGCGTGTCGGCACTGAGGGCGCAACAGTTCACAAGTACGTGGACCTCGCACGGGAAGGCCACCACGCGCTGATGATTCCGGTGCCGTCCAAAGACGCCACGGAGCGCATCATGGAAGTCGTGCGGAGGGTGCCTTTTTCCTATGCGCAGAAGTACCACAGCCTGGCGATCGAGGACCTGGAGTAACGCCTGTCCCGCAGGTGCCCAAGGACCATCGGGGCAGATTGAAAACCGGCCCGGGTTTAAGGCACACTGCGCCTCATGCCCCTGCCCAGCCACACGCCAGATCCATTCACTACAGCGCCCCGCGCCCGCCAGCTCATTGAACAGCTGCGGCTGAAACCGCATCCCGAAGGAGGCTGGTACTGCGAGGTGTTCCGCTCCACACAGCAAGTTGCGCCGCAGGACGGAAGACCGGTGCGCAACGCACTGACCTCTATTTACTTTCTGCTTGACGCCACACAGCACTCTCGCTGGCACCGCGTTCTTTCTGACGAAGTGTGGGTCCATCTGGAGGGCGCACCACTCGATCTCTGGACATGGAACGCGGAGGACAACCGCCTGAGCAGCACGGCGCTGGGCCCTGTCAGCGTAGCAACCACCCCTCAACACGTTGTAGAGGCCGGCCTTTGGCAGGCAGCCAGGCCACAGGCGAATGCCGCGATGGGCTACACCCTCATGGCCTGCATGGTGGGTCCGGGCTTTGATTTTTCCGACTTCCGGATGATGGAGCCGGGCGGCAACGAAGCCCGGCAAATCGCCGCCGACCATCCACAGCTGGCGCCATTGATCTAACGCTCAACAAGTTCAAAAACCCCGAGGATTTCCCATGATTGACCTGCACTACTGGCCTACACCCAACGGCTGGAAAATTTCCATCATGCTGGAAGAATGCGGCCTGCCTTACCGGCTGGTCCCGGTGAACATCGGCAAGGGTGAGCAGTTCACGCCGGAATTTCTCGCGATCAGCCCCAACAACCGCATGCCGGCCATCGTCGACCACGCGCCTGCCGGCGGTGGGGCGCCTGTGGCGGTGTTTGAGAGCGGCGCCATACTGGTGTACCTGGCTGAAAAGACCGGCCGCTTTCTGCCTGCCGAATTGCGCGAGCGCTACCAGGCTATGCAGTGGCTGATGTGGCAGATGGGTGGGCTCGGTCCCATGGCGGGGCAAAACGGGCATTTTCTTTTGTATGCGCCGGACAAAATCCCCTATGCGATCGAGCGCTACAGCAAGGAAGTGGACCGCCTTTACGGCGTGCTCGATGCGCAACTGGCACGAACCGGTGTGCATGTGGCGGGTGCTGCTTACTCCATCGCCGACATGGCCATCTTTCCCTGGGTGCGTACACACAAGGCTCAGCAGGTTGACTTGCAAAAATTTCCCCATGTACAACGCTGGTACGACGCCCTGTTTGAAAGGCCTGCCGTCAAACGCGGGCTGAACCTGGGCAAGGAACTGCGCGCACCGGCGCTGACCGATGAGGCACGCAAGGCCCTGTTTGGCCAGACAGCGCAAAGCGTACGGGACGGCGCGCACAAGGTTTCCTGACCCCCTTTTCCTTCCTCAAAAACCGGGATACCCATGATTGAATTCTTCTTCGACTGCTCCAGCCCCTGGACCTACATCGCTTTTCGCAACATCCAGCCGCTGGCAGCCGAGTTAGGGGAAGCCATTCGCTGGCGGCCGGTGCTGGTAGGAGGCATCTTCAACAGCGTCAACAAAGGCATTTATGCCGCGCGGGAAGACATGAATTCGCCGAAGAACCGCTATACGCTCAAGGACGTGCAGGACAACGCGCGCCAAGCGGGCCTGAAGATTTCATTTCCACCCCAGGTATTTCCGGTCAACAGTGTCAAGGCCATGCGCGGCTGTCTGTGGATTGCACAGGATGCCACGGCCGAGCTGCACTACCTTGAGTTTGTCGAAGCCACCTTCGCGGCGTATTTCACCCGTGAGGAAGACATCTCCCAAGACGAGGTGCTGACCGCCATCTGCCGACAGACCGGCATCAACGCGGAGGCATTTTTGACCGGCATTGCACAACCCGATATCAAGGAGCAGCTCAAGGCCAACACCGACGAAGCGATCCGGCGCGGTGCGTTCGGTTCACCCACCTTCTTTGTGGGTGACGACATGTATTTCGGCAACGACAGGCTAGCGCTGGTGCGCTCCGCCGTGTTGCGGGCCAAAGCAAGCACCTAATGCGCTGCGGTTGACGCGCCCGCGGTGCCGGCGCGCTCCAGCACATGGCGCGCCATGGACTGCGCCAGCTCCTGTTCACCGAGGAAGACCTTGCCGGCCTTCTCGTTGTCGAGCAGGCGCGCCTCGGCCTCGTTGTGGGTGCGTACCACGGTTTCAATGGCCGGATTCAGTGAACGCGCAGTGGCGACCATACGTCTGACGTCCAGCGTGTCGGGCGTCGCGATCACGAGCATGCGCGCCTGCGCGATGTGAGCCTGAACCAGAACTTCCGCCTCCACCGCATCGCCAGACACGGCCGCAATACCCTGTTCCCGAAGCTGTTCCACTGCCTCGCGATTCTGCTCTGCCACCACAAACGGAATGTGATGGGACTTCAGTGCATCGGCGATGCGCCGTCCTACCCGTCCATAGCCCACCAGCACCACATGATTCGACAGATACTTCGGGTCGGTCGTGGCCGGCAGCTCCGCCGTCGGGTCATCGCGGGCCTCCAGCTTGCGCGCCAGGGGTGACTTCGCCAGGATCCATTGCTGCAAGGGCTCAACGGCCTTGAAGACCAGCTGGTTGAGTGCAATCGATATCAGCGCACCCGCCAGCACCAGGCTTTGCCCTTCGGGGGGCAGCAGGCCCAGCGATGCACCCAGGCCCACCAGGATGAACGAGAACTCGCCGATCTGCGCGAGGCTGGCCGAGACGGTGAGCGCGGTGTTCAGCGGATAGCGAAATACCATCACCAGCAAGCCGGCCGCCAATGTCTTGCCGACGATGATGATGCCCACCACGGCCAGCACCTGCAGTGGCCGTTCCAGCAATACCCAGGGGTCGAACAGCATGCCCACCGACACGAAAAACAGCACGGCGAAAGCGTCGCGCAATGGCAGCGACTCTTCAGCAGCCCGGTGGCTGAATTCAGATTCGCGCATCACCATGCCGGCGAAGAAGGCGCCGAGCGCAAAGGACACACCAAACAGCGCCGTCGCGCCGAACGCGATGCTCACGGCGGCGGCCACCACGCACAGCGTGAACAGCTCGCGCGAGCCAGTGCGCTGCACCTGCCACAGCACCCAGGGGAAGAAGCGGCGCCCCACCACCAGCATCAGCGCCACAAAACCGCCCACCTGCAGCAGCGTAATGCCCAGTGTTTTCCACAGCGCATTGACATCGGCATCGACCTTGCCCGACAGCCAGCCGCCCAGCGGCGGAAGAAGAACGAGCACCAGCACCATGGCCAGGTCCTCCACGACCAGCCAACCCACGGCAATCCGCCCATTGACCGAGTCGAGGATGCCGCGGCTTTCAAGGGCCCGAAGCAGCACCACGGTACTGGCGACCGACAGCGACAGGCCAAACACCAGCGCCCCGCCGAGGTTCCAGCCCCACCAGTGCGCAAGGCCCATGCCGAGCGCGGTGGCAACCGTCATCTGCACGATGGCGCCAGGCACCGCGATCTTGCGCACCGCCAGCAGGTCGTCCAGCGAGAAATGAAGCCCGACGCCGAACATCAGCAGCATCACCCCGATTTCAGCGAGCTGGCTCGCGATCTCCGCATCCGCCACAAAGCCGGGCGTGAACGGCCCGATGATCACACCCGCGAGCAGGTAACCCACCAGCGCGGGCAAACGCAGCCGCACGGCGAGAAAACCAAAAATCAGGGCCAGACCCAAGCCGGCGGCAATCGTGCTGATCAGGGAAACGCTATGGGGCATGCGAGAGGGATTCCTTCTGGAAACGATCAAGAGCCCGTTCAGACTCAAGGGAAAGCCTGCGACGCAGCCCGGCATACGGGCTGTCCCCGTAGAACATGTCTCTTTAATTTACTACAGACGATTGAAATGGCCCATGGCCAATTCCCCACGCGTTCGCAGGTTGTTTACGCCAAACAGTCAGACATTAAAAAACCCGCCGAAGCGGGTTTTGATCAACCGCCCGGACGACGGTGCTCAGCCCATGTGCAGGCCGCCATTGAGCGAGAAGTCGGCGCCGGTGGCGTAGCCGCCTTCATCGGACGCGATCCAGGAAATGATGGAGGCAATCTCCTCGGGCTGGCCGAGCCGTTTGGCGGGCACGCCTGCGACGATTTTCTCCAGCACGTCAGGGCGTATGGCTTTGACCATGTCGGTGCCGATATAGCCGGGGCTTACCGTGTTGACCGTCACGCCCTTGGCGGCCACCTCTTGCGCCAGCGCCATCGTGAAGCCGTGCAGGCCGGCCTTGGCGGTGGAATAGTTCACCTGGCCGAACTGGCCCTTCTGGCCGTTGACCGACGAGATGTTGATGATGCGCCCGAAACCCGCTTCAATCATGCCCTCGATGACCTGTTTGGTCACGTTGAACATGCTGTTGAGGTTGGTGGAGATCACGGCATCCCAATCGGCCTTGCTCATCTTGCGGAACTGGCCATCGCGCGTGATGCCGGCGTTGTTGACCAGCACAGCCACGGGGCCATGCTCGGCCTTGACCTTGTCAAAGGCCGTGACGGTGGAATCCCAGTCGCCGACGTTTCCCACGGAAGCATAAAAAGTATGGCCCAGGGCTTTTTGCTCGTCGAGCCATTTGGTGAAGTCGCGCGTGGGGCCGCATCCGGCGATCACCGTGAACCCATCCTTGTCCAGCCGTTGGCAGATGGCAGTTCCAATGCCGCCCATACCGCCCGTGACATACGCTACTTTCTTTGCCATTTCGCTCTCCTTGATTTTGTGAATTATTCGAAACCGTTTACCTGATGACTTCCCTGCCGAACGGCCCACCGTGATTCGCTATCGATTTAATAGCTGCTTGCGCACGGTGCAAGCCAGTCTCAGCCTCTTTTACCTTATATTCAGCGTTCCAGTGTGAGGGCAACCCCCATGCCGCCGCCGATGCAGAGGCTGGCAATCCCTTTTTTCGCATCGCGCCGCGCCATTTCGTGCAGCAGCGTCACCAGGATGCGGCAGCCGGACGCGCCAATCGGGTGGCCGATCGCGATGGCGCCGCCGTTGACGTTGACCTTGCTGGTGTCCCAGCCCATCTCCTTGTTCACCGCGCAGGCCTGGGCAGCAAAGGCTTCGTTGATTTCGAGCAGGTCGAGGTCCTGGGCCTTCCAGCCTGCGCGCTGCAGCGCCTTGGTCGACGCGGGTACCGGGCCCATGCCCATGTAGGCCGGGTCGAGACCGGTGGTTGCGTAGCTGGCGATGCGCGCCAATGGCTTGAGGCCCAGTGCGGCGGCTTTTTTGGCCGTCATGACCATCACCGCGGCAGCGCCGTCATTCAGGCCCGAGGCATTACCGGCCGTCACACCACCAGCCTTGTCAAACGCTGGGCGCAGGCCCGCCAGGCCTTCGGCGCTGGTTTTGCGGTTGATGAATTCGTCCGCGGCAAATACCACCGGATCACCTTTTTTCTGCGGAATGGTGATGGAGATGATTTCATCCTTGAACTTGCCGGCGTCCTGCGCGGCCGCGGCCTTGGTCTGGCTGCCCAGGGCCAAGGCGTCCTGCGCCTCGCGGCTAATCTCGTATTTCTTCGCCACGTTTTCGGCGGTAATGCCCATGTGGTACTGGTTGTAGACATCCCACAGGCCGTCGACGATCATGGAGTCGATCATCTTCCAGTCGCCCATGCGCTGGCCGTCGCGCGAACCGTTGAGTACGTGCGGCGCGGCGCTCATGTTTTCCTGGCCGCCGGCAATGACGATTTCGCTGTCACCCGTGGCCACAGCCTGCGCTGCCAGCATGACGGCTTTGAGGCCGGAGCCGCAGACCGCATTGATGGTCAGGCCCGGAATGCCGTTGGGAAAACCTGCCTTGATGACCGACTGGCGTGCCGGGTTCTGGCCGACACCGGCGGTCAGAACCTGGCCCATGATGACCTCGCCGAGCTGGTCTGCGCTGAGGCCGGAACGCTCCAGCACACCCTTGATGACGGCTGCGCCGAGCTCGGTTGCGGGTATTTTGGCGAGCGAGCCGCCGAATTTACCGACGCCGGTGCGGCCGGCAGCAACGATAACGATGTCTTCCATGATGTGTCCCTTTTGAAGTTTTAGGATGCGTTTATGAATGCGTTTATGAATGCGGTCTGAGAGGCGCGGCTTGCTGTGTCAGGCTTTTGCCTTGACATAGCGGCCCGGCGCAGGCTCGATGGCTTTGTACTTGCGGCTGCCATAGGTTTTGGGTGCAGCAATTTGCTTGCCAGCATGGCCCTTGAGCCATTCCGACCAATCCGTCCACCAGCTGCCAGGATGTTCTGTCGCGCCTTCGAGCCAACCGGCTTGCGTCGCGGGAAACTTCCCCTGTGGCAGCTTGTCACGGGTCCAGTAGCTTCGTTTTTTCTTGGCCGGCGGGTTGATCACACCCGCAATATGGCCGGAAGCACCCATGACAAAACGTTTTTTTCCAGGCAAGTGCTGCGTGGAGGCATAGGCGCCGCCAATCGGCACGATGTGGTCTTCACGCGAGCCGTAGATGTACACAGGAATGTTGACCTTGCGCAAGTCTACTTTCTGGCCGCACACCACGGTCTTGCCCGGCTTGATGAGATTGTTCTCAAAATAGGTATTGCGCAGGTACCAGGCGTAAAACGGGCCCGGCAGGTTGGTGGAGTCGCTGTTCCAGTACAGCAGGTCAAACGGAGGCGGTGTTTCGCCCTTCAGGTAATTGCCGACCACGTAATTCCAGACAAGGTCGTTTGGTCGCAGGAAGCTGAAGGTGGAAGCCAGGTCTTGCCCCTTGAGCAAGCCGCCCTCCCCCATCTCGGCCTCACGGTACTTGACCGAGGTTTCGTCGATGAAGATATCAAGGATGCCGGTGTCGGTGAAATCAAGAAACGAGGTGAGCAACGTGGCACTGGCCACCGGCTTTCTACCCTGTGCGGCCAGCACGGACAGCGCTGTTCCGAGGATGGTGCCGCCCACGCAAAAACCCAGTGCGTTCAGGGTCTTGGCGCCGGTGATCTCCTGCACTACCTCGATCGCCTTGATGGCGGCGTGCTCGATGTAGTCGTCCCACGTCTTCCGGGCCATCGACTCGTCCGGATTGCGCCAGCTCACCACGAAGGTGCGGTGGCCCTGGCTGACGGCATAGCGGATCAGCGAGTTCTCGGGCTGCAGGTCAAGGATGTAGAACTTGTTGATGCATGGCGGGATCAGCAGGAAAGGCTTTTCGTACACCTTTGCCGTCAGGGGCTTGTACTCCAGCAGTTGAAAGAATTCATTTTCAAACACCACCGCGCCTTCGGTGGTGGCAACGTTTTTACCGACTTCGAACACACGCTCGTCGGTCATGGATACGTGGCCCTGCTTCAGATCGTGCAGCAGGTTGGTGAGACCCTGGGCGATGCTTTCGCCCTGGCTCTCGATGGCTTTTTGCTGTGCCTCTGCATTGAGCGCCAGGAAATTGCTGGGCGCCGTGGCCGCCATCCATTGCTCGACCGCGAAGCGCACGCGTGCGCGGGTCTTTGCGTCGCCTTCGACGGCGTCGGCCAGGGCCATGAGGGTGCGGGCGTTCAGCAGATAGGTGGAAGCCGAAAATTTCGAGACGGGGTTGGTCTTCCAGGCCGCGCTTGAAAACCTGCGGTCAGAAGACACCAGCGTATCGGCGCCGTCCTGCAACCCCTGGTTCCACAGGGCTGAGGCGTCCGCGATATAGCGCTGCTGCAATTCCTGGAGCCTGGCCGGATCGAACTGGAGTGCCGGTGGGGTCTGGCCTGTGCTGAATGCACCCATTGGCGCAAATCCGTTGTTTGCACCAGTATTGAAGCCGGCGCTTGATCCGGCGTTTGCCATGACACTCATGGCCTGCTGCAGGCCTGCCGCAAAGGTGTCTTGCATCTGCCGGGCCGCTTCGGCCTGCTTTGCGTCAAAATTCATCTTGTCTCCCCGATCCATGTTGAGTCCTGGTGACTCTTTTGAGCACACCAACAGTATCGTAGGATTTGCATTACAAATTGCTCACCAGGGCCGCGGAGTTCTACGTATTTATGTATTTGATTGTCATCGCCTGGATTTACGTTGTGCTCATGATGAGTGTTGCCGAAGCCACCAACAGCAACGGCACACTTCTGGGGGCACTGGTCACCTTTGTACTCTATGGACTGGGTCCTGTGGCATTGGTGGTTTACCTGATGGGTGCACCTGCCCGCAGCAAGGCGATCAAGAAGCGCGCAGCAGAGGAGCGCCTGCAGCAAACTGCAGACGCGGACGCAGCCCCAGACAAACCCTCACCGTCACACGCGCCAGATACAGGCGGCCATGCGCCCCGTGGCGCCAAACCCATTACCAGTGACGCCGGCATCCCGCCGGTGGGAAAAGAACCTTGACGGATTGCCCACGGTGCACCATGCATCGCTGCCATCATTGCCGTACACCTGTGTAATCCCCATCGCCTTGAGGCGCAACCGCGCCAGCGCCGGCAAGTCGGCCAAGTATTTATCGCTGCCGCACGGCGTAAAGCAGCGGCCGGCGTCAGACTGAACGGTTTCGAATGCGGCCTTGACTTCAGCGCCGACTTCGAACGCTGCAGGCCCGATGCACGGTCCGAGCCATGCTATTATTTTGATAGCTGATTGCGCTTGTTTTTGTTGGGCCAGAGCCCGAAATGACTCATAAACTGCCTCAAGTACACCGTGCGGGCCCGTCGGGCTTCCTGCCAGCCCGCGCCAGCCCGCATGCGCTGCGGCCACCACAGCGCCCTCTTCGCTCGCGAACAGCACCGGCAAGCAATCGGCCACCATGATGGTGCAGGCAAGTCCCGCCTGATCCGTCACGCAGGCATCGGCTGTCTGGCCGTCGGCGGCATCGGCGCTCAACACCAGCACCTCGCTGCCATGCACCTGCTGAAGGAACACCGGGTGGCTGCCCGTTGCCCGCCGCAGCACATCGCGGTTCGCCGCAACATTGGCCGGCTGGTCGCCGACGTGGTCACCCAGGTTCAGGCTGTCATAGGGAACGGGCGACACGCCACCGGCACGTGTGGTGAACACTGCACGCACGCCGGCAGGCGCCGGCCAGTCGGGAATCAGCCAATCAGTATGCAAAACAGGCACCGGTAATTTTCCGACGGGCCGCCCCCAGGAAAATTGGCCCCTGAGGGGCTGGAGCCTGCGGCTCCGAACCTGCTTGAGCAGGTTTGGACAGGCGACAGAGGCGTAGCGTCTCGCAAGCCGCGGCCTGCAAGGCCTCGTGAACCACACGAAGTGGGGAACGTGGGGGCCACATATTTAGGCTTCGTTGTCGGGGCAGGCCGAAGGCTGGGCTTTCTGGAAGGCCGGCAGCGCCATACAGGCGTCGAACGCGGCCATGGTGCGCGGCAGTCCGTCAAAACTCACGTTAAAGCGTTTGGCATTGAATATCTGCGGCACCAGGCAGCAATCAGCCAGTGTCGGTGTATCGCCATAGCAATAGGTCGATGCCGGCAATTGGGCCAGCTGGCGTTCAAAGGCCTCCAGGCCTTCACGGCACCAGTGCACATACCAGGCGTTCTTTGCAGCTTCGTCGAGCTTGAGTTCCTTGACCAGGTATTTCAGGACGCGCAGGTTATTGACGGGATGGATTTCGCAGGCAATGGACTGCGCCAGCGCGCGCACCTTGGCGCGGCCCAATGCATCCGCCGGCAGCAAGGCCGGTTCCGGGTATTTTTCATCCAGGTATTCGATGATGGCCATCGACTGCGACAGCTTTTCCCCATCGACTTCCAGCAGGGGCACCAGGGTGTCGGCGGCCAGGGCGGCGTAAGGCGACTGCTTGTGCTCCCCTTTGGCAATGTGCACAGGAATGTAGTCGTAGCTCAGGCCCTTGAGCTCCATCGCAATGCGTACACGAAACGACGAAGAAGAGCGGAAATAGTTGTGGAGTTTCATCTCTAAAGCATAAACCCAAACCTTGCCAGCCCGCCGCGCGAATCGCCTGCGCGACTGGTGCAAAGCCCGGTCGCCGCTACCATTCTGGCGACAACCTTCCCCAATTCAGCGGAGACCACCATGAGCGCCATCGCCACCTTAGCCAACCACCAGATTCGCCTGGCAAGCCGCCCCGTCGGCTTGCCCACACGCGACAACTGGAGCTTCACCACCGAGCCCGTGGCCGAACCCGGCCCGGGCGGCGTGCTCGTCAAAACCCTTTACCTGTCGCTGGACCCGGCCATGCGCGGCTGGATGAACGACGCCAAAAGCTACATCCCGCCGGTGGAAATCGGCGCCGTGATGCGTGCCGGCGGTGTGGGCAAAGTGATCGCCTCGCAAAACCCGGCCTTTGCCGTGGGCGACTACGTGAACGCCGCACTCGACGTGCAGGAATATTGCCTGATCCCGGCCGACCAGATCAAGCGCAGCGGCATGTTCAAGATCGACCCGCGCCTGGGCCTCACATCCTGGCTTAATGTGCTGGGCCTGCCCGGCATGACCGGCTACTTCGGCCTGCTGGAAGTCGGCCTGCCCAAGGCCGGCGAAACCGTCGTGGTTTCCGGCGCGGCCGGCGCCGTGGGCCAGACAGTAGGCCAGATCGCCAAGCTCAAGGGTTGCCGGGTGGTGGGCATTGCCGGGGGCAAGGCCAAGTGCGACTGGGTGGTCAAGGAACTGGGCTTTGACGCCTGCATCGACTACAAGAACGGCGACGTGCGTGCCGGATTGAAGGAACATTGCCCCAAGGGCATCGACATCTACTTCGACAACGTGGGCGGCGAGATCCTGGACATGGTGCTGGCGCGGCTGGCGCGCGGTGCCCGCATCATCATCTGCGGCGCCATCAGCCAATACAACAACACCACGCCCGTGAAGGGCCCCGCCAATTATTTATCGCTGCTGGTCAATCGCGCCCGCATGGAAGGCATCGTGGTATTTGATTACGCCGACCGCTACCACGTCGGTGTGGCGGAGATGGCCGGCTATCTCAAGGCCGGCACCATGAAAAGCAAGGAAGACATCGTCGTGGGGCTGGACACCTTCCCGGAAACACTGCTCAAGCTTTTCAACGGCGAGAACTTCGGCAAACTGGTGCTGCAGGTGGCCAAAGACTGAGGGCCGATGCGCCGGCTGCTGCCGGCGTTGGGTGCCGCTTACTTCGCATTGCGCACCAGGCGCACGACGGCCGCCGTGGCACGCGGGGCTTCACCGGCACTGCCGTCGCTGAAGCCCACAAAGGTGAAATAGCCCGGGCCGGTGCTGCTCGATGTCCAGAAGCGCGCCACGGGCGTGCCCGGAAAAGCATTCGGATCTATCGCCGCCTTGTCCACGTCAGCCTCTCGTGCAGAGACGATGCTGGAGAGTTCTTTGAGAATCGGCAAGCGCCATTGGGCCTCCGGCGCGGAAGCCGCCTTGGCACGCGCGGCCGCATCGGGATGGTTCAGGAAAGCCGGTTGCCCGGTGCAGGTCTTGCCCTTCCAGACCATGCCCTCCGCGCAACGCCGCCAGACCAGGCCGGTGCGGCTGTCGGTGACTTCCTGGTTGTCTGCGGATACGCTGAAACGCTCCTGCGCAAAACTTGCGCTGGACAATGCCAACAGCAAAAGGGAAAGACCCAAGGTGTGAACAGAATTGCGGTGCATAGAAATCTCCATGGCCGGAGCGGCCTTGCAGCCTTACGACTTGTTACCAATACTAGGCAAGTTATCTCGCTGCAACCATAGGGAACCTATGTAGGGGGTAGTACTTAGCGCTCACGCACTGTTTGTGTGCGGGCGCATTCAGGCGTCAGGGTTGATGCAGCTGGTAGTCATGCCCGAGCCCGCCACCATCAAGAACCTCCTGCGTGACCTGCTCAACCAGAAAATCCAGCAGCACGCGCACGCGCGCCGGCAAGCGGCCGCCCCGGCCGACAAATACTGCATGGATGGGTTCGCGCTCGCCCGGGTTCAGGCTTTCAGCCACCGGCACCAGGCGGCCCGCGTCAATGTCGCGGCCGACGTGGAACATCGACATGCGGGCTAGCCCCGCCCCCGCCAGTACCAGGTGGCGCAGCGCCTCGCCGTCGCTGGCACGCGCATAGCCGGTGATCGGCAACTGCTGAACCTGCCCGTCTACCCGTACCGGCCAGTAATGCATATTGCGCTTGAAGGTATGGGCCAGGCGCTGGTGCACTTCCAGCTCTTCCAGTGTGCGCGGTGTGCCGTGCCGGGCGAGGTACCCGGGACTGCCGACAATCACCTGCGCCGTATCGCCCAGGCGCCGCGCCACCAGTTGGGACGACGCAAGTGCACCCCAGCGGATTGCCACATCGGTGCGCTCGTCCAGCAAGTCGACCACGCGGTCTGTCAAGGTAATGTCCAGCGAGATATCCGGAAAGCGCTCGTGAAAGGCCGGCACCAACGGCAGCAGCAAGCAGTGCGCGGTGGGCATGCTGGCGTTGATGCTGACGCGCCCGCGCGGCATGGCGCCGGCGGCCGCACCGCGTTCGGCCTCGTCCATGTCGGCCAGCACGCGCGTGCTCTGCTCGTAAAACGTCGTGCCTTCGGGTGTGAGCTGCAACTTGCGCGTAGTGCGGTTGACAAGCCGCGTACCCAGCCGCGCCTCCAGCCGCGTCACCAGCTTGCTGACGGCCGAAGGGGTCATGCACAGCTGCCGGGCGGCGGCCGAAAAACCGCCCTTGTCCACGACCTGGACAAAGGCCTCCATCTCGCCGGAGCGGTTGACGTCTATGCGGGGCATGCTCTGGTATTTTTTCGTGAATTATTGTGAATTGAATTCATAAATGATTGTCTTTGCGGCATTCTAGTCAAGATATAACTTAGTCTTCACACTCAGCACATCCTCTTTTTAGGCGACTTTCATGGATGCGCGCAAATCACTCCCTTCACTTCCGTTAGGCCTGCTGGCCCTCACCGCGGGCTCCTTTGGTATCGGCACGACCGAATTCGTCATCATGGGCCTGCTGCTGCAGGTTTCCGCCGACCTGGGCGTGACCATCGCGTCGGCGGGGTTGCTGATTTCAGGCTACG
The DNA here is from genome assembly GCF_056403055.1 of Polaromonas sp. P3_A5. Taxonomy (NCBI): domain Bacteria; kingdom Pseudomonadati; phylum Pseudomonadota; class Betaproteobacteria; order Burkholderiales; family Comamonadaceae; genus Polaromonas; species Polaromonas sp. P3_A5. The sequence continues at coordinate 1,574,703 of NZ_JBFUGF010000001.1, read as the reverse complement.
CGCTGGGCGTGGCGGTGGGCGCGCCGGTGCTGACGCTGGCCACGCGCAAGCTGCCGCGCAAAACCGTGCTGCTGGCCCTCATGGCCATCTTCACGCTGGGCAACCTGGCCTGCGCGCTGGCGCCGGACTACGGCAGCCTCATGGCCGCCCGCGTCATTACCTCGATGGCGCACGGCACCTTCTTCGGCGTGGGCTCCATCGTGGCCACCGGCCTGGTCGCGCCCGAGCGCAAGGCCTCGGCCATCGCCATCATGTTCAGCGGGCTGTCGCTGGCCACCCTGCTCGGCGTGCCCGCTGGCGCCTGGCTGGGCCTGCACTACGGCTGGCGTTCCACTTTCTGGGTGGTGACGCTGATCGGCTTGCTCGCCTTTGTGGTGCTGGCCATTTTTGTGCCGCGCAGCGCGGCTGAAAACGGTACCTCGACCATCCGGCAAGAGCTGGCCGGCCTGGCCCGCCCGCAAGTACTGCTGGGCCTCTTGATGACGGTGCTCGGCTTCGCCGGCCTGTTTGCGATCTTCACCTACATCCAGCCCATCCTCACGCAGATCACCGGCTTCAGCGAAGCGGCGGTGTCGCCCATCCTGCTGGTGTTTGGCGGTGGCTTCTTTGTGGGCAATCTGCTGGGTGGACGCCTGGCCGACCGCGGGCTGCGGATGTCGCTGCTGCTCACACTGGGCGCGCTCGCGCTGGTGCTGGGCGTGATGGGCTTTGTGCTGCATTCGCCGGTGGCCACGGTGGTGTTTATCGGGCTGCTGGGCGCGGCCTCTTTTGCCACGGTGGCGCCGCTGCAGATGCGCGTGCTGCAGCAGGCGCACGGCGCAGGCCAGAACCTGGCGGCCAGCCTCAACATCGGTGCCTTCAATGTGGGCAATGCGCTGGGCGCGTGGCTGGGCGGCCTGGTCGTCAACAGTTCCTTCGGGCTGGGCGGCTTGAGCTGGCTGGCTGCGCTGATCACGGTGGCCGGCATCGCGGTCACTCTGTACAGCCTGTCGCGCGACAAGGCCGAGCCGCGCGCCATCCCCGTCACTTGCTGAGAGAACCACACCATGAACACATTTTTCCTTTCAAAGCGGCGCGTATTTCAAGCCGTTCTTTCATTCGCGCTGCTGTTTGCCAGTGCTTTACCGCAGGCGCAGGCAGCTGGTGCCGGCGTGTGGATGCCAAGCTGGACGGCAAGCCCCCAACCCACCTGGAGCAATGACTTTGTGCTGCCGCTGGGCCTTCCCGCCACGCTTCACGACCAGACCGTGCGCCAGACCGTCCGGGCCAGCGTGGGCGGCTCACGCGTGCGCATCGTGCTGTCCAACGAATATGGCTCACAAGCCTTGCAGGTAGGCGCGGCCCAGATAGCGCCTGCCGGCGAAGCCGGAAAGGCAGTGACCTTTGGGGGGCAACAGGCCGTTACCGTGCCGGCAAGCGCCGTCGTGATGAGCGACCCGATCGAGACGCGCGTCGCACCGTTGGCCCACCTGTCGGTCAGCCTCTACTTTCCACAAACGACACCACTCACCACCATTCACTGGGACGGCCTTCAGCCCGCGCAGATTGCGGCAGGCAATGCCGTGAACGCGAGCGTCCTCAAGGCAGATGCCACGGTGAACAGCCGCCTCTTTCTCAGCGCGGTGTTGGTCGACGCCGCACCGGGCACACGCAGCGTGGTGGCCTTTGGCGACTCCATCACCGACGGCGCGGCGTCCACGCCGGGCGCCGACCAGCGCTGGCCGGATTTTCTGGCGCGCCGCCTGGCCAGTCAAAACGTGGCCGTGCTCAACGCGGGTATTTCGGGCGGACGGGTGCTCAAGAACCACATGGGCATGAATGCACTGGCCCGGTTCGAGCGCGACGTGCTGGGTCAGCCCGGTATTGCCACCGTAGTGCTGCTCATGGGCATCAACGACATCAGCTGGCCTGGCAGCACCCTTGAACCCAAGGAGCCCGCCACACAGACTGACGCACTGATCGCCGGCTACCGGCAGCTGATTGCTCGCGCCAGGAGCCGCGGCGTGCGCATCGTCGGCGCCACGCTGACCCCATTCGAGGGCGCGCTGACAATGCCGGGCTCACCGATTGCCAATTACTACAGCCCCGCAAAAGACGCGGTGCGCCAGCGCGTCAACGCATGGATACGCGACAGCGGCGAATTCGATGCGGTGCTGGATTTTGATGCGGTGGCGCGCGATCCGCAGAACCCGCTGCGCATCCTGCCCGCCTATGACTCGGGCGACCACCTGCACCTGGGTGATGCCGGCAATAAGGCGGTTGCTGAATCCATCGACCTGAAGTTATTAATGGGAGAGCGCTAGACCGCGGGCAGGCGCTAGCCGCCCACCACAAGGCGCAAACCAGGCATCAGGCTTTCGGTTTCGGCGCGCCGCTGCAGCGCCATGCGCATGTTCATCTGTGCGACTTCCGTGTGTTCGACTGCCAGCGCCTGGGCACGCGCCCCCTCCCCGGCCTTGAGCGCTGCAAACAGCATGTGGTGCTGGCGGTGCGCGTAGTGCATCCAGTCGCGGTCCTGCTCCAGCGTGGACTGCATGGGCAGCATGGCCGAGGCTGACGCGAAGGGGAGCTTGTCGTTCAATTCGATCGCGCGTTGCAGTGCGCGGTTGCCACTGGCCTCCAGGATAAGCGCGTGGAAGCGGTCGTTCATGGCCGCATAGGCCGCGTAGTTGTCATAGCCCAGCGGGTTGGCGGCCAGTGCGCGGTCGCCTTCGTCCAGGCAGGACTGCAAATCAAGTTGCAACTGGCGTGACACACCGTGCTCAGCTACCAGCCGCGCCGCCATGCCCTCCAGATGGCCGCGTACCGCAATGGCATCGGCCACCTCGCGCGGGGTGAACTGGCGCACCAGGTATTTGCCGGTGTCATTGGCCTCGACCAGCCCTTCCTGCTCCAGCGTGACCAGCGCGGCCCGCACCGGTGTGCGCGAGGCGCCCAGGCGCTCGGCCAGTTGCTGCTCGGCCAGGCGCTGGCCCGGCTCAAACTCGCCGCGCAAGATCAGGTCGCGCAACTGCATCAAAACGGTTTCTTGCAAGTTCATGCCCGAGAATGTACACTGAATTTTAATTTCGGTATACCGTTTTGAGGTCTCCATGAACGCTGAACAGAACGAACTGCTCACCCGCATCACCGCGGGCACGCCCTGCGGCAAGCTGCTGCGCCAGTACTGGCAACCTGCGGCGCTGGTCGATGAGTTCAACCCGGCGCTGGACCCGCGTATGGAGATCCGCCCGGTCAAGGCGCTCAAACTGTTCGGCCAGAATCTGGTGCTGTTCAAGGACACCTCCGGCGCATGGGGCCTGCTGGACCGCGACTGCGCGCACCGCGGCGCCGACCTGTCGTTTGGCCGCCGCGAAAGCGCCGCGCAAGGCGGCGGCCTGCGCTGCCCTTTTCACGGCTGGAAGTTCGCCACCGACGGCCGCTGCCTGGAAACACCGGCCGAGCCCACGGGCAGCAAGTTGTGTGAACGCATACGCCAGCGCAGCTACCCCGTGATTGAAAAAGCCGGCGTGCTGTTTGCCTGGATGGGCGACGAGGGCAGCACACCGCCGCCCTTTCCCGCTTTTGATTGCTTTACCGCACCGGCCACGCACAGCTTTGCCTTCAAGGGTTTGTGGAACGCCAACTGGCTGCAGGCTTTTGAAGTGGGCATCGACCCGGCGCACCCGTCTTTCCTGCATCGCTTTTTGCAGGACGATCCGCTCGACGAAATCGGCGAAAACCCGGCCGGCAAGCAGTTTCGCAGCGCCAGCGCCGGCACAAAGGACGGCGAGCAGTGGCCGATGACGCGCATCATGCGCGAGTTCGCCCAGCCCGACATCAGCTTTGAAAACAAGCCCTGGGGCATGCAGCTGACCGCACTGCGCGCCATGACCGACAAGCTCACGCATGTGCGCGTGACCAACGCCATCTTTCCGGCCACGTTTGTGATTCCGCTGTCGGAAACCATGACCATCACGCAGATGCATGTGCCGGTAGACGACACGAACACCTACTGGTACACCTTCTTCACCAGCTTTGGCGCCCCGCTGGACCGCGAGAGCATGCGCGCGCAGCGCCAGCAGTTCATTGCCCTGCCCGATTACATTCCCAAAGCGGGCCGCCACAACAACTGGGGCTTCAACGCCGAAGAGCAGATGAGCACCACCTACCTGGGCATGGGCGAAGAAGACATCAATGTGCACGACCAATGGGCCGTGGAAAGCATGGGCGAGATCCAGGATCGCACACGCGAACACCTGGGCACCTCCGACAAGGTCATCATGGCCAACCGGCGCGTGCTGCTCAAGGCGATTGAGACCGTGCAAAACGGCGGCGTGGCGCCCGGCATCGCCGACCCTGCGCTGGCCGCAGCGATCACCGGCCCGGACACGGTGGATGGCATTGCGCCGGCGGGCGAATGGTCTCAGTGGTGGCAGCAAACCGCGCGCACCAAACGCGAGAGTGCGCCGTGGCTGGGCGCCAGAGCCACCTCCGACTCACCCAGCACCGTCACTCAGCCATGAGCAGCTTTGCGGCGCAATGCGGCGTGCAAGACGCGGCAAGGCAGGCTGCGCTGGCCGATGCCACGCGGCGCATCGAGGCGGGCGGCCTTGAGCTGGTGCGCTTTGCCTGGTGCGACCTGCATGGCATGTTGCGCGGCAAGACACTGGTGGCCGCAACTGCCGCACAGGCCATGACCGAAGGCGTGGGCATGGTGAGCACGCTGCTGCTCAAGGACACGGCCGACCGCACCGCCTACAAAGTGTTCGAGGCTGGCGGCGCCGCTGAACTGCCGGGCTTTGAATTTGGCGGCAATGTGATGCTGCTGGCCGACCCGGCGAGCCTGAAAGAATTGCCCTGGGCGGAGAAGACCGGCTGGGTGCAGTGCCAGCCGTGGTTCCCCGACGGCAGCCCCGTGGAGTTCGACACTCGCCGCGTGCTGCAAAGCGCCCTCGCCAACCTGGCCGAAGCCGGCTACGGCATGAAGTGTGGGCTGGAAATCGAGTTCCACATTTACCGGATTGCCGAGGGTGGCAGCGTTCCCCAGCTTGACCCGACGCGGGCCGACTGGCCGGGCTTGCCGCCAGAGGTGACCATGATCCATCCCGGCTACCACCTGCTGTCAGAGCAATGGGTGGACATGGCCGAGGAGCCGCTTCGCATCGTACAGCGCACGGCGCAGGCGCTGGGGCTGCCCCTGCTGTCGCTGGAAATCGAGCTGGGGCCCAGCCAGGTCGAGGCGGTATTTGAAGCCACCGATGCGCTGACAGCCGCCGACAACATGGTGCTGTTTCGCAGTGCGGTGAAACAGGCCTTGCGGCGTGCCGGTTACCACGCCACCTTCATGTGCCGCCCGCCCTTTCCCAACATCATGTCCAGCGGCTGGCACCTGCACCAGTCACTGGTGCACCTGAAAACCGGTGCCAACGCCTTCAAACGCCAAAGCCCCGCGGACGGAAGCACACCCGCGCACGCGCAGTACACGCTGACCGAAACCGGCGAACACTACCTCGCCGGGTTGCTCGCGCATGCGCGCGGCATGACGGCCTTCTGCACGCCCACCATCAATGGTTTCGGCCGCTTTCGGCCGAATGCGCTGGCGCCCCAATCGATTTTGTGGGGCCGGGACAACCGCGGTGCCATGCTGCGCGTGGTTGGCCAATGCAACGACAACGGCACACGTATCGAGAACCGCCTCGGCGAACCCGCCGCGAACCCTTATCTCTATCTGGCCTCGCAAATCCACGCCGGGCTGGACGGCATCGCGCGCCGCCTGAAAGCCCCCCCAGCCACCGACGCGCCTTATGGTGACACCGCCAAAAGATTGCCCACCAGCCTCGAAGAGGCGCTGCAAGCCTTGCAAGGCGACACGACGCTGGCGGAGGCATTCGGCAGCGCGTTCATCGCTTACCTCACGCGGGTCAAACAGGCCGAAATCACCCGCCATGCCGAGGCCCAGGACCAGGACGACTGGCAAAGACGTGAATACTTCAGCCGGATCTAACCGCCGCGGCCCGCATAAAAAATAACCATGATCACCATCCATTTCATCGAATCGGGCGGCCGCTCCACGCCGGTAAAAGGCAAAGTCGGCAAAAGCCTGATGGAAGCCGCAGTGGCCGCAGGCATTGACGGCATTGCCGCCGACTGCGGCGGCCTGCTGACTTGCGCCACCTGCCATGTACACGTGCAGGAACCTTTTTCCTCGGACACGCAAACCCTGCCGCCACCTGATGGCGAAGAGCTCGGCATGCTGGCATTTACCGCCGCGCCGCGCCTTCCCAACAGCCGGCTCAGTTGCCAGATCAAGCTCACGCCCGCGCTCGACGGATTGACGGTAGAGTTGCCTTCTACCCAGTATTAATTACCTCAGAAAGTTGTTCATGATTCTCGAACTCGCCGACATCCGCATTCACCCGGGCCAGCAAGCAGCCTTTGACGAAGCCATCCAGCGCGGCATCCGCGAAGTCATTTCCAAAGCCAAGGGCTTTCAGGGCTTCAAGGTCAACAAGGGCATTGAAAGCCCCGAACGCTACATCCTGCAGATCTTCTGGGACAGACTGGAAAACCACACCGTCGACTTTCGTCAGTCGCCCGCCTTTGCCGACTGGCGTGCCATCGTCGGGCCCTTCTTTGCCGGCCCGCCCACGGTGGAGCATTTCGACCTGGTGGCCAAGTCAGCCTGAGCCTTGAGCCAGGGCCTGGCAAACAGGCAGACAATAAAAAACGGGGCTGACGGCCCCGTTTTTTTGTCTGCGCGCAGTTCTGATGCCGGCTACCTGGCCGCGTTTTCGTGGCCGCTGATCAGCTTACCAAGCAACAGGCCGAGCTGCACCCGCTCGTCATCATCCAGCGGGCTCACGATGCGCTGCTGTGCCTTGCTGACAGCACGCTTCATCTGCAGTGCAACTTTTTCCCCTTCGGGCGTCGTCCACAGCAGTTTGCGGCGCTTGTCGGATGGGTCAGCCTCCCGCTTGACCCAGCCTTTGGCCTCCAGCCGCCCGATCACCGACCCGAAAGTGGCCGGGTCAAAGGCAACGCGGCCCGACAGAGTGATCTGGTCTTCGCCCGGGTCGTCCATCAGCGCATTCAGGATGGCGAACTGCACGGGCGTCGCATCAAACCCGGCCGTCTCCTCCATGAAGATCGCGACCGCGAGTTGTTGTGCCCGGCGGATCAAGTGCCCGGGGGCCTCGCTGAAGTTAAAGCTTTTTGCCATTTACCGAGTTTACCGTTCAGCTTTGCGCTCAGGGTATGTACTAGCGTACATACATGATAAGCATACTTATCATTGTCGAAGCCCCCTGATACCCTCTCATACATGTCACACACATCCCCCATCCTCATCTCGGGCGGCGGCATTGGCGGGCTGGCCGCGGCCCTGGTGCTCGCGCAGGACGGGCGCGCCGTGACGCTCATGGAGCAGGCGGCGAGTTTTGGCGAGATCGGCGCCGGCATCCAGCTCGGTCCCAATATTTTCCGCATGTTTGACTACCTGGGCCTCACTGAAGCCGTCAACCGTGTGGCGTTCTTTCCCACCGGTCTTGGCATGAACGATGTGCGCACGGGCGAGAAAGTTGTCCGTGTCCCGCTTGGCGACCTGGCCCGCGCCACCTATGGGTTTCCTTATGGCGTGATTTACCGCGCCGACCTGCACCAGGTGTTCCTCAATGCCTGCCGGGCGCAGCCCAACGTCACCTTGCGCACCAGCGCCAGGGTGGAGTCGTTTGACCAGTCGGAAAGCGGCGTGACCGTGCACCTTGCAGACGGCGAAACCGTGGAAGGCAGCGCGCTGATAGGCGCAGACGGCATCTGGAGCCGCATCCGTGAAGCCGTGGTGGGCGACGGCAAACCTCGCGTGTCGGGCCATATCGCCTACCGCGCCGTGCTCAAGCGCGAGGATGTACCGGCCCATCTGTGGAGCGACGATGTGCTGCTTTGGGGTGGCGAGAAAACCCATCTGGTTCACTACCCCCTGCGCCGCGGCGAACTCTTCAACCTGGTGGCTGTTTTTCACAGCAACAAATACGACGAGGGCTGGAACACCTTTGGCGATACGGCCGAGTTGAACGAACGTTTCGCCGATGCCTGCCCGCAAGTCAAGGAACTGCTGGGAAAAATCGAGACCTGGAAGATGTGGGTACTGTGCGACCGTGAACCCGTGAAAAACTGGACCGACCGGCGCGTGACCCTGCTGGGCGACGCCGCCCACCCGATGCTGCAGTACCTCGCCCAGGGCGCCGGCCAGGCCATTGAAGACGCTGTCGTGCTGCGTGAAGCGCTGCGCTTTACCCGCGGCGATGTGCCAAAGGCTTTTCAGAAATACCAGCAAAAGCGCTACCTGCGTACCGGCCGCGTGCAATTGACTGCCCGTTTTTACGGTGATATTTACCATGCGGCCGGTGTTCAACGCGAATTGCGCAACCAGATGTTCCAGAGCGGCACCGAGAGCGCGGGTTTCGCCGGCCTGAAGTGGATGTACGACGGAATCGAGCCGTCAAAACTGTTCCAATGACGGTTTCAAAAGTCCCAGGGATTGTCATGACTCTTCTTCCCAACACCGCTGCTCTCCGGGTAATTGCTACGCTTTTGATAGCTGCTTGCGCTTATCCCTCTTGGGCTGCAGCTCCAAAAGACTTAAAAGATGCGGCCTGGCCGACCAGGCCGGTGCGCATCCTTGTGGGGTTTCCGGGCGGCTCTACGCCCGACATGGCGGCGCGCAGCCTGGCCGAACCCTTGGGCCACGCCCTCGGCCAACCCGTGATTGTGGAAAACAGACCCGGCGCGTCAGGCAACATCGCGGCCGACCAGGTCGCCAAAGCCACTGACGACCATACGCTGGGCGTCGTCATCAACGGCAACCTGACCTCGGCCAAGCTGCTGTACTCCAGGCTGCCCTATGACCCGGCCAAAGACTTTGCGCCCATTTCACTACTGACCACGGCGCCCCTGGTGCTGGTAGCGCCTGCGGGCCAGCCTGGCGGCGCCGAATTCTTCGCTGCCGCGCGTCAGGGCGGCAGCCAGTGGAACTACGGCTCGGTCGGCAACGGCTCGGTGGCGCACCTGGGCATGGAGCTGCTGAAAAGCCGCATGCCCGGCGTCTCACCGGTTCACGTGCCCTTCGCCGGCAACCCGCAGGTGGTGACCGCCATGCTGGGCGGCCAGATCCAGATGGCGCTGATCCCGCCCGGCGTGGCCATGCCGCATGTGCGGTCGGGCAAGCTCCGGGCGATTGGCCTGGCCGGCGGACGCTCTTCCCTGGTGCCGGAAGTGCCGTCGCTGGCCGACGCCGGCGTGACGAATGTCAACCTGGAAGTCTGGACGGCCCTGATCGGCCCGGCCAGCCTTTCCAAAGCGGCCCAGGCGCGGCTGGCGCAAGAAGTGCCGCGCATCATTCGCGACGCCGACACGCGGCAAAAGTTGTTTAACCAGGGATGGCAGGCTGTGGGCACTTCGCCCGACGGCCTGAGGAGCCGCGTCAAAGACGAAGCCGCCATTTTGGGCGGCATCATCCAGTCGCGCGGTATCAAGCTTGAATAGGCAACTGAAGACAGCCATGCCCACCGTCACCGAACCCGCACGCTCCCTGCCCGTCTACGGCGAATTTGACGTTGTCGTAATCGGCGGCGGGCCAGCAGGGCTTGCTGCCAGCGTCAGCGCAGCTCGGCACGGCGCGCGCACCTTGCTGGTGGAGCGCTATGGTTTCCTCGGCGGCATGGGCACAGCCGGCGGCGTCACCAATTTCGCGGGCCTCTACGGCCGCAAAAACGGCCAGATGCAGCAGGTAGTGCGCGGCGTGGCCGACGACCTGCTGCAGCGCATTGACGCGCTGGGTGGCCTCAACGCGCCGCAAGACGGCATGCAGGGCCGCATCCGCGTGCGCTCTTATGACGTGTCGGCCTACAAGTGCGCAGCCGACCAGTTGCTGGTGGCGGCCGGTGTGCAAATCCTTTTCCATGCCTGGGCTGCTGCGGTGGTGATGGAAGGCAATCGCGTCAGCGCCCTGGTGGTCGAGACCAAATCCGGCCGCCAGGCAATCCGTGCCGCGCGTTTCATCGACTGCTCGGGCGACGCCGATGTGGCGAACTTCGCCGGCGTGCCGTTTGAGCTGGGCGACGGGCATGGCAGCGCACTGTTTCCCTCCACCATGTTTCGCGTCGGCCACGTGGATGCACCCCGCGCGCTGGCGGCTGTGGGCGAATTCAAAGCCATCAACACCCTGATGGCCGAGAGCCAGGCGCGCGAGCCAGGCCGCTACAAGTTTCCCCGTGAAGGTGCCATCCTCCGCCCCCAGAAGAACCCGACCGAGTGGCGCGCCAACGTCACGCAGATCCGCAACGCGCAAGGCACGGCCATGGATGCCACCGACGCGCGGCAGCTCAGCGAAGGTGAGCTTGAAGGCCGCCGCCAGATCACCGAATACTTCCGCTTCCTGCGCCACGAAGTGCCGGGCTTTGCGGAGTCCGCCATCGTCGACATCGCGCCGCAGGTCGGCATCCGCGAAACACGCCGCATTCAGGGCCTCTATGCCTTGAGCGGCGAAGACATCCTTTCATCGGCCCGCTTTGACGACACCATCGGCGTCAATGCCTGGCCAATGGAGCTGCATGCGGACGGCCGGATCGACTGGCAATTTCCGCGCAACACCGATGAGGCGCAGGGCCGCGTCTACAACGATCTCCCCTGGCGCATGCTGGTGCCTCAGGGCGTCGCCAACCTGCTGGTGGCCGGCCGCTGCGCCTCGATGACGCACGAAGGCCAATCGGCCGCGCGAGCCAGCGGCGGCTGCTTTGTGATGGGCCAGGCAGCGGGTACGGCGGCGGCCATGCCCGGCGCCGGGCAGGCTTTTTCCGATACCGACGTGAAACAGCTGCAGCAGTTGCTCATGCGGGACGGCGTGTATTTCGATAACGACCTTTAAGCGGCGATCTTTCACCCCAGAGACTGGACATCCATCATGGACATGACGCCCCCTACCGCCCCAGGCCAGCCCTCAGCACCCCACGGCGCTGCACGCAAGGCCTTTTATGAAGCCATCTCGGCGCACAGCATGACGCCGCTGTGGGAAGTGCTGCACGCGCTGGTGCCGCAATCGCCAAGCACCCCCTGCCAGCCGGCGCTGTGGAAGTACGCCGACGTGCATCCCTTCCTGATGAAGTCGGGCGAGCTGATCACCGCTGAAGAAGCGGTACGCCGCGTGCTGATCCTGGAGAACCCCGGCCTGCGTGGGCAGTCGTGCATCACGCAGTCGCTGTACGCAGGTCTGCAGGTCATCATGCCGGGTGAAATAGCGCCCAGCCACCGCCACACACAAAGCGCATTGCGCTTCGTGGTGGAAGGCCATGGCGCCTTCACCGCCGTGGATGGCGAGCGCACGCAGATGAAACCCGGCGACTTCATCATCACCCCCAGCTGGACCTGGCATGACCACGGCCACGAAGGCCGCGTGGAGTCCGATACACCGGTGGTCTGGCTGGACGGCCTGGACATCCCGATGCTGCGCTTCTTTGATGCAGGCTTTGCCGAAAACGGCACGGCCAAGCAACAGGAAGTCACCAAGCCCCAAGGCATCAGCAGCCACCGCTACGGCGCCAACATGCTGCCGATGCGGTATGACGCCCCGTTCGGTGAAACCTCACCCATCTTCAGCTACCCCTACGACCGCACGCGCGAAACCCTGCACCAGCTGGAAACCCATGCCGACATCGATGCCTGGGACGGCGTCAAGCTGCGCTATGTGAACCCGGCCACCGGCGGCTCGCCCATGCCGACCATGGCCACCTTCATGCAACGCCTGCCGGCCGGCTTTGAGGGCAAGTCATGGCGCCAGACCGACGGGGCCGTGTTCAGCGTGGTCGAGGGCACCGGTTCCGTCAGCATTGAGCGCGATGGCAAAACCTCGACTTTTGAGTTTGGCCCTTGCGACCATTTTGTGATTCCGTCGTGGCACACTGCGCAATTGCGTTCGGCGCAAGGTTGTGTGCTGTTCAGTTTTTCAGACCGCCCGGTGCATCAGGCCCTGGGCATACACAGAGAAGAAAGGTTGTCATGAGTTTTGTCATCACCCCACCGGCCGCAGTGTCCGTCCCTGTTGTGGGCACCAAAGACCGTTTTCCCGTGCACCGCATCTACTGCGTGGGCCGCAACTACGAAGAACACGCCAAGGAAATGGGTTTTACAGGCCGTGAGCCGCCCTTCTTCTTCCTCAAGCCCGCTGACGCCGCTGTCGTGGTGGACGCCGGCGTCACGGGCACCATTCCCTACCCATCGCTGACCAAGAACCTGCACCACGAAATCGAGCTGGTCGTGGCCATTGGCACCGGCGGTAAAAACATCAAGGCGGCCGATGCGCAAAAGCACATCTACGGTTATGCCGTGGGCCTGGACATGACGCGTCGCGACCTGCAGGGCGAGATGAAAAAGCAGGGCCGCCCCTGGTGCATTGGCAAAGCCTATGACCACTCCGCGCCCATCGGCCCCATCACACCCGCGGCCCGAGCCGGCGACGTGGCCAATGCCGAGCTCTACATCCAGGTGAACGGCAAGGACCGCCAGCGCAGCCATGTCTCCAAGCTGATCTGGAACATCGCGGAAACCATTGAACACCTGTCGGCAGCATGGGAGCTGCAACCGGGCGACCTGATTTATACCGGCACGCCTGAAGGCGTCGCGGCTGTGGTTTCGGGCGACACCATGGTCGGCGGTGTGGCGGGGCTGGAAACACTCACCGTCAAAGTCATCTGAACACGGGGTTAGCAAGCGCATGTCACGGCGGGGCAGCTGCGCGATAACCGCGCAGCTGCTTTAATCACCGCGCAAATACCCCGCTTTACCCGGGGTAACCCGCCTGACTGCTTGCCTCCTCAATTCTGATAATCGGCTTACCCGGTTTTTGGGAGCTCCCAAATGCCAAGACCTGCTTTTTGGAGAGCCTTCTTGAAAATCCTGCAGTCCCTTGCAAAATTCTGCGCTGTGCTGGCGGGCGTTCTGCTCACGGTGATCACGCTCATGACCTGCGCCAGCCTGATCGGCCGCAACCTGCTGGGCGCTACCCTCGTCGGCGACTTCGAACTCACCGGCGTGGTCACGGGGGCCGCGATCGCGCTGTTCATGCCCCTTTGTCAGATCAAACGCGGCAACATCATCGTCGACTTCTTCACCGCCAAACTGGGCGAAACCTCTAACGACAGGCTGGACCGTTTCGGTGCGTTGCTGTTGGGCCTGGTGTTTGCCCTGTTGGCCTGGCGCACGGTGCTGGGCGGCCTCAATTCGTACAACACGCACTCTGAAACCCAGATCCTGGGCTTTCCCGAATGGACGGTGTATGCCGCCATGGTCCCGCCTTTTGTGCTGACCTGCGTGATCGGTGTGTGCCAATCCGCGTTCGGCTTCGGCGACGCCCATGCGCCGCACAATCCGCTGGACGAGCTGGAGGCACACGTATGAGCTCCATCACCCTGGCTCTCGTCATTTTCGGCATCATGCTGGTCTTCATGGCCGTGCGTGTGCCTATCGCGGTCGCCATGTTTACCGCGGGCGCCATTGGTTACGTGATGCAGACCGGCTGGGGGCCGTTTTCCAGCTTCCTCAACACTCAGGCCTTCGCGCGCTTTGCCAGCTACGACCTGTCGGTGATCCCGCTCTTCATCCTGATGGGACATTTCGCAACGCAGGGCGGCATCAGCCGCGCCCTCTTCGGGTTCGCAGCAGGTGTGATGGGCCGGTTCAAGGGCGGTCTGGCCATGGCGTCCATCCTGGCTTGTGCGGCTTTCGGCGCCATCTGCGGCTCCTCGGTGGCCACGGCCGCCACCATCACCGGCGTGGCGCTGCCCGAGATGAAGCGCCACGGCTATTCGGGCCGCCTTGCCACGGGTACGCTGGCAGCCGGCGGCACGCTGGGCATTTTGATCCCGCCCTCGGTGCCACTGGTGATTTACGCCATCCTCACGGAGCAGAACATCGCCAAGCTGTTTGCCGCAGCCATGGTGCCGGGCATCATCGCGATGTTCGGCTACATGGTGGCCATTGCCATCTATGTACGGCTGGTGCCCGGACAGGCGCCCGAAGTAGACAACGACAGGCCGCCGATGACGCTGGCTTCCGCGCTGGGGATACTGCCCATCGCCATCATCTTCATCATCGTCTTCGGCGGCATTTACGGCGGCCTGTTCACGCCGACTGAAGGCGCCGCGGTGGGTGCCGCCGCCACTTTCGTAGCCGCCTTGCTCAAGCGCGAGATCACCTGGGCCAAATTCAAGCTGTGCTTTTATGCCACGGCGGAAAGCTCGGCCATGATCTTCCTGATCTTTATAGGCGCCGACCTGATGAACTCCGCCCTGGCCCTGACACAGGTACCCAACCAGCTCGCCGGCGTGGTCGGCGGCTGGGGACTGTCACCACTGATGGTTGTCACGGCCATCCTGCTGTTTTACGTGGTGCTGGGGGCAGTGATGGACGAGTTGTCGATGCTGCTGCTGACGATTCCTATCTTTTTCCCGATGGTGATGGGCCTGGACTTCGGCATGACCAAGGAATCCACCGCGATCTGGTTCGGCATCATGGTGTTGATGACCGTCGGCTTTGGCATGCTGGCGCCGCCGGTGGGCCTGAACGTCTATGTGGTCAATGGCCTGGCCAAAGACGTGCCTATCAGCGAAAGCTACAAGGGCGTCATGCCCTTCCTGATCAGCGACACCCTGCGCACCACCCTGCTGCTGCTTTTCCCCGGCATATCGCTGTGGCTGGTGAAATACATCAGCTAGCAAGCCTGCGGCTAGGGCTTTCACCGCTTCTCAAACCCGCTCCCATGCCTTAAGTTAGGCATATTGTTTACAGGAGACATGCATGATTCAACGACGAACCCTTCTCAAAACCAGCGCCGCCGCAGCCTTGGGCGCACCGGCGCTGTCGGGCCTGGCCCAGCAGGCCGTGACACTGAAGTTCCATACCTTCATGTCGCCCTCGTCCAATGTCTGGCTGGCCATGCACAAGCCCTGGATGGAAAAAGTCGAAAAAGAATCCGGCGGCCGCATCAAGTTTGAAGGCTATCCGGCCATGCAGCTGGGCGGCACGCCGGTGCAGCTCTACGACCAGGCCAAGGACGGCGTGGTTGACGTGGTGTGGACATTGCCTGGCAACACGGCCGGCCGCTTCCCGCGAATCGAGGTGTTTGAGCTGCCCTTCATGATGTCCAACGCCGAAGCGACTTCCAAGGCGTTTTGGGAATACGTGCAAACCGTTGCACCCGATGAATTCAAGGATACGCAGGTGCTGGCACTGCAGGTGCACGGCCCCGGTGTGATCCACACGGTCGACAAGCCCGTCAAGTCGATTGCCGACATGCGCGGCCTCAAGCTGCGCGCGCCGACCCGCCAGGTCACCAAGCTCATGGGCGTGCTGGGCGCCACGCCCGTCGGCATGCCGCTACCGCAAATCCCCGATGCGCTGAGCAAAGGCACCATCACCGGCTGCGTGATTCCGTGGGAAGTGGTGCCTTCGGTCAAGGTCAACGAGCTCACCAAGTTCCATGCCGAGTTCGACCCCGCCGGCGGCAGCCTTTACACCACCACCTTTGTGATGGCCATGAACAAGGCGAAATACAACTCGCTCGCGCCCGACCTCAAGAAGGTCATCGACAACAACTCCGGCATGGCCACCTCGGCCTGGCTGGGCAAGGTGCAGCAGGGCAACGACGTTCCCGGCCGCAAGACCGCCAGTGACCGCGGCAACACGATCTACACCGTGAGTGCGGCCGAAGCCCAGGAATTCCGCCGCAAATCACGCACGGTGGAAGTCGAGTGGGTGGAAGACATGAACAAGAAGGGTTTTGACGGCAAGAAACTGCTGGACACGGCACGCGCCCTGATTGAAAAGCACACCAAGACGACCAAGGCTTGATCAACAGGCCGCGCTAGGTGCGCATTCACGAAACCGGGCTTATGCCCGGTTTTTTTATGCTTCACCTATGTTCTTGTGCCTTTTCGGCCTTCAGCCCAATGAATACGGGCGCAACCAGCTCCTGATTTGATAGCGCGCCACCTCAGGCAAAACCTGCACGACAGCCGGGTTACTGCAACTGCGGCTTCATTCATGGCGCGTCTGCATAAGAATCCACCCGGCCCCCGTATGACGGGTGAGCCCGGTTCATCATTCCCTTTACCCCAAGGAAGTTCTTTCATGTCACGCATTTTGAAAACCCTGGCTGCCACCATCCTGGCCTCAAGCCTGAGCGCTTCTTTCACCCTGCCCGCTTTTGCGGCCGGCCCCATGGTCAAGACCCAGGCGCCCGGCTACTACCGCGTCACACTGGGCGATTTTGAAGTCACAGCCCTGTCGGACGGCACTGTCAAGCTGCCCGTGAAAGACCTGCTCACCAACACAACGCCGGCGAAAGTCGGCGCGGCACTGAAGCGTTCATTTTTACCTGACGCAGTCGAGACTTCAGTCAATGCCTACCTCATCAACACCGGCAGCAAGCTGGTGCTGATCGACACGGGTGCGTCCGGCCTCTTCGGCCCGACGCTGGGCAGCCTGCAGGCCAACCTCAAAGCCGCCGGCTACCAGCCCGAGCAGATCGACGAGATCTATATCACCCACATGCACCCCGACCACGTGGGCGGCCTCGTGGTGAACGGCGCCATGGCGTTTCCGAATGCCGTGGTGCGTGTGGACAAGGCGGACGCCGATTTCTGGCTGGATGAAGCCAAAATGAACGCAGCGCCCAAAGAATCCCAGGGCTTTTTCCAGGGTGCCATGGCGTCCATCAAGCCCTACGCAACGGCCGGCAAGCTCAAGACCTTTGAAGGCGCCACCGAGCTCGTGCCCGGCGTGAAGGCGCAGCCCACCCACGGCCACACGGCCGGCCACAGCGTGTATGTGGTGGAAAGCAAAGGGGAGAAGCTGATGCTGTGGGGCGACCTGATGCATGTGGCGGCAGTCCAGTTCGACAACCCGGAGGTCACCATCAAGTTTGACTCCGAGTCCCCACCGGCCGCCAAGGAACGCGCCAAGGCCTACGCCGATGCCGCCAAAAATGGTTACCTGGTCGGCGCGGCGCATATTGCCTTCCCCGGCCTTGGCCATGTGCGCAAGGGCGCGGGCAAGGCTTACACCTGGGTACCGGTGAATTACTCGTCGCTGAAATAAGAAAACAAACGAAATACGCGTTAAGCCCAATAAAAACGGGCGCGAGTAGCTACTTTTTTGATAGCACGGCAGCAAGCCTGCCGTGCGCCTCGGCAGGCCTCGGCCGGCGCAAAGCCGCTACACTCATCTGATGCAACGACCGCCCCTGAACCACTGCCGCGTCTGCGGCACCGCCGTGGCTTATCGCTTGCCGGACGACGGCGACACAAAAGAGCGGGCCGTCTGCCCGGCCTGCAATACGGTCCATTACGAAAACCCGCTCAATGTCGTTGGCACCGTGCCCAGCTGGGGCGAGGACGGCGCGCAAGTGCTGCTCTGCAAACGCAATATCGAGCCGCGTCGGGGCAAGTGGACATTGCCTGCCGGCTTCATGGAGTTGGGCGAAACCACCTCGCAGGGCGCAGCCCGTGAAACGGATGAAGAAGCCGGCGCCCAATATGAGATGCTGGGCCTTTTTACGGTCATGAACGTGGTGCGCGTCGGGCAGGTGCACATGTATTACCGGGCTCGGCTTTTGAGCACCGAATTCAATCCAGGCCATGAGACCATGGAGGCCAAACTGTTCACTGAGGCCGAAATTCCCTGGGACGAAATTGCCTTCAAGACGGTCAAGCAGACGCTGGAGCAGTACTTCGAAGACCGCCGCAAGGGTGCCTACGGCATCCATTCGTTTGATATTGAATGAAGGCCTTCAAGCCCGTGCCGGCCGTTACATTCTGCAGGCAGGACGCCCGGTAGAATTTCTCTGTATCCGGCTGGTTCTCACCGCGGATTTTCCGCCCCCTCATCGGCCTTCCGGCAGTCTCTTTTTTTAACCTCTTCCCCGGATTTCATGTTCAACACCGCAATCTTTTTCCGCATTGCCGACGATTTTGTGCTTCCTCCGCTGGAAGCGCTTGAAGAAATTTTCCAGTCCCACCGTTTCGTTCCCTGCGGCGCAACAGAGCCTGAATCCAGTGGCTGGGTGCCACCGCGCGGCAACAAAAGCACCGTCCTGCTCGAAAGCGTGGGCCGCCAGCTGATCGCCCGGCTCTGCACCGAGCGCCGCCCTGTGCCATCGTCCGCCATCAAGGCCGCGGTGGAAGAACGCATCGAAAAATACAAGGAAGAAACCGGCCGCGAACGCGTGGGCGCCAAGATCAAGAAGGAGTTCAAGCAGGAAGTCATGCTGGACCTGTTGCCGCGCGCCTTCACCAAGCGCTCGACCACCACGCTCTGGATCGACGTCGTCAACAAATTCCTGGTGGTTGACTCCGGCAACCTCACGGGCGCCGACAAGATCGTGAGTTATCTCGTGGAAGCGTTGAGCGAGGTGCCGGGCGCCCTGCCCGGCCTGAAGGCCAGCCCCATCCAGACGCAGATGTCGGCCGCTGCCGCCATGTCGCACTGGCTGTCGACGCGCGAAGCGCCATATAACTTCACGGTAGACCGCGACTGCGAGCTCAAGACGCCGGACGACCAGAAATCCACGGTGCGCTACTCGCGCCACACGCTGGAGATCGAGGAAGTGGCCCAGCACATTGCCGCCGGCAAGTTGCCGACGCAGCTGGCGATGACGTGGAACGAGCGCGTGTCTTTTGTGCTGACGGAAACCGCGCAGCTGAAAAAACTCAAGCTGCTCGATGTGGTGCTGGACGGCGTTCAGGAAAGCGGAAAGGACGACGACGGCTTTGACAGCGATGCAGCCATCATCACCGGCGAGCTGTCTTCGCTGATTCCGGACATGCTGGAGGCGTTGGGCGGGGAACTCGCCGAGGGAGAAGTCACACCGCACCCGGCCACCTCGCCTGCTGCCGACCCGGTACCAGAGCCCGCGTAGCAAATAAGGAAGACAGGTCATGCCCCAACACATCGGTATCGTCGGCTGCTCTGCCGAAGGCGCTGCGCTTTGTTATCAAACCATCTGTGTGGAAGGCGCCAAGGCCATGGGGCCGCATGCCCATCCTGAAGTGTCGATGCATACGCCGTCGCTTTCAGATTACATGGCGTGCATTTACCGCAATGACTGGAATGGCGTGGGCGACATCATGCTCGCTTCCGCGCACAAGCTCGCAAAAACCGGAGCTGACTTTCTTATCTGCCCGGACAACACCATCCATCAGGCTTTTGCTTACGTGCAGGAGCGATCCCCCTTGCCCTGGCTTCATATTGCGGAAGTCGTTGCCGAAGAAGCGGTCAGGCGCGGGTTCCGGTGCATCGGCATCACCGGCACGCGATGGCTCGTCGACAGTGAGGTCTACCCCGACAAGCTCGCGGCCCGCGGGCTGCAATACTTGCGTCCAGACAGCGCGGAGCGCGACGAAATCAACCGCATCATCATGGACGAGCTGGTGTACGGTGTCTTCAAGCCCGAAGCGATCGCATATTTCCAGAAAGTCATCGAGCGGATGAAAAGCGACGGCTGCGACGCAGTCGTCCTGGGCTGCACGGAAATCCCCCTGATCATGAGCGATTCAAACTCGCCCCTGCCGACTCTGGACTCCACACGCCTGCTGGCGCGCGCGGCGCTTGTCAGGGCGACGCAGGCCGTGCGGCCTTCGCCTGATTGAAAAGATTCAGTGCTGGCCCGGCGTAGCGCGGAGGCGTGAAACGGTTGCCGGCAAATCCTGCCAGGCCGGTTCCGAGGGTGCATAGCGTCCGCGCATATAAGCCACCAGCGCGGCAACCTGGGCATCATCCAGGCTGTGACGAAAAGCCGGCATGAACCCGATGTCTTTGCTCGCCGGTGACTGAATTCCCTCAAGGATCACCTGCACCAGATTGTCGGGCCGCTCGCTGTGCAGCTTGCTGTTAAGGGCCAGCGGCACGTTCACCCCCAGCAGTCGCGGGCCGTCGCCGTCGTGATGGCACGATGCGCAAGCGCCACTGAACAGGCGCTGGCCAGGGCCCGGCAAGCTGACAGCCGATTGCCGGGTGGACAAGACGATCTGCCCGGTGCGCTGGACGCTTTCAGCTTCCGTAGTTGGCTCATTAAAAGACACGAGATAAGTCGCCATCGCACGAATATCTTCTTCAGGCAAGGCGGCCAACTCCTTGATCACTGGTGCCATCGGACCCGCGGCAATGCCGTGCTGCGGTGAGTAGCCGCTACGCAGGTAGCGGTACAGCTCCGCAGCATTCCAGGGTACGGGCGCACGCGAGAGTGCAGTCAGCGCTGGAGCGTCCCAGCCATCCACCACGGCTCCGCTTAAAAAGGCCTTTCCGCTGCGCTCGGCGCCTGCGGCGTTGCGCGGCGTATGGCAGGCGCCGCAATGGCCCAGACCGTTGACCAGGTAGGCGCCACGATTCCATTCGGCAGTCTGCGCCGGGTCGGCACGGTAAGGCGCCGGCTCATGAAACAGCGCGTTCCACCCGGCCATCAACGGCCGCACGCTGAACGGGAAGGTCAGCCGCGTGGCCGGTGGTTCCGATCGCACGGGGGGCTGGGCCATCAGGTAGGCATACAGCGCGGTCAGGTCTTCATCGCTGGTTTTGGCGAACGCGGTATAGGGAAACGCGGGATACAAATAGCGGCCATCGCGGGAAATTCCTTCACGCATGGCGCGCTGGAAGGCGCTGAAGGACCACAAGCCTATGCCGGTGTCCGCATCGGGTGTGAGGTTGGTGGTGACAATCTTTCCGAAAGGCGTATCCATGGCCCTGCCGCCGGCATTGGGTATACCGCCGGGTGCTGTATGGCACACCACACAATCGCCCGAGGCCGCGAGCTGCCGGCCGCGTTCCAGCGTTGCGGCGGTGTAAACGGATGTGCCGCTTTGCACCACCGGAGCGATGACCGACCGGCCACCTGCCAGCGCCCACACGATGCCCACAACCCCCGCGAGCAAGGCGCCTGCGCGTGACCACCAGGCCACGCCTTTCGGCCATGCCGCGCCCTCAGGTACGGGATTGGGCAACCGAGCTGGAGCTGTTGGGATGTCCGGCTCGGGTGCCAGCCCGGGATTGAGCGCGGCACGCACCACTTCCGGCGTAAAAGGCGGCTGGCGAAAGCGCACGCCGGTGGCATCAAAAATGGCGTTGGCGATGGCTGCCGTACCCGGCACCGAAGACGACTCTCCGGCGCCAAGCGGTGGCTCACCGGGGCGCGCCATGGTCACGACCTCAATCACCGGCACGTCCCTGAAGTTGAGGATGGGGTAGCTTCCCCACTCCAGGCTGGTCACCTGATTTGTTTGGGGTGACACCGTGACCTGTTCCGTGAGTGCACGGCTGGTCGTCTGCACCACGTTGCCATGGATCTGGTGCTGAACCCCGGCGGGGTTGATCAGCGTGCCGGCGTCATGCCCTACCACGACGCGCCGGACATGCACCTCGCCCGTCTTGCGATTCACTTCGACGTCAGCCACCCAGGCCGCCCACGCCGCCCCGAACCCCGGCCATTTGCTGTGCATGTAGCGGGCATACGCAAAGCCCTGGCCGCGCACGACGTCCTGTGGATCACCAGGCGCTGTAGGCTGCTGCTGCGGCGTCGTATGCGCCATCCAGCCGGCGCGCTCGGCCGTGGCACGCACCAGCTCGGCGGCGCGCGGCTCCTTCAGGTACCGCAGCCGAAACTCCACCGGATCGACACCCGCTGCTGTTGCCAGTTCGTCGATGTAGGACTCATGCGCGAATGAATTGGGCAGCGCCGAGACACCGCGCAGCCATGACGCACGCAATAGCGGCGCCATGTCATTGACGGCGATGCGCATGTTGGCGTATTCGTAGGGTGGCCGGGCGGTTCGATCGCCCATTTCATAGGACTGCGCGACCGGTTCGATGGTGCGGGTGAGCAACAATGCCAGCGTGGGCGCGCCATTCGAAGGATAAGACGTTTGAAAGTCATATGCCGCGACCGACCCGTCGGCATTGAGCCCACCGTTCACCTGCATGAGCTGGGCTGCGCCTTTGGGTTCCCAGGCATGTTCCTGCTCACGCGTCAGCTGCACACGGACAGGGCTGCCCACAGCACGCGAAAGCAGCGCGGCATCTGCCGCCACATCGTCAGCGCAGTTTCGCCCGTAGCAGCCCGCCGCCTCCATGCGGATCACGTCGATGGCGACGTCGGCAAGGCCGGTCAGGCGCGACAGGTCAGCCCGCAGCACGTGGGGGTTTTGGGTTCCTGCCCATACCGTCAGGCGCTCCTGCTGCCAATCGGCCACGGCACACGAAGGCCCGAGGGAGCCGTGCATTTGATAGGGCCAGACGTAGTTGCGCGCCAGGGCTTGTGCCGCGCTTGCCATCGCGGTGTCCACGTTGCCGTCGTCGACAAGCCTGCGCTGCGTGGCCGGGTTGTTGCGGATCGCCTGCTCAAGGTCGCCCAGACTGGCGAGACCGGGCCACGGCTTCCAGCTGACACGCAATTCACGCAGCGCCTGTTCGGCCTGCTCTTCCCGCTCTGCAACGATGCCGACAAAGTCGCGGATCACCACCACCGCGCGAATGCCCGGAATGTGGGAAATCGATGATTCGTCCACCGATTCCAGCGTATTGCCGATGAAGTCGCCGTGGTCAGCCCCGGCATAGGGCGGGCGCACGACGCGGCCGTGCAGCATGCCGGGTACGCGCATGTCGTGCACAAATGTCAGTGCCCCGGTGGCCTTGGCCGGGATATCCAGGCGTGCCGCGCTGGTCCCCACCAGGCGGTAGTCGGCAGCATCCTTGACAGGGGTGCCCTGCACCAGCGAGAGATGTACATGCTCATTGGCCAGCAACGCGCCATACGTCACCGATTTATCTTCCTGCCCTGCCACCGAAACAACGCCATCTCGCACGGCGAGGAGGGAAGGATCCACCTGCAGTACGCCCGCTGCGCGCATCACCAGCCACGCGCGTGCCTGCGCCGCCGCGGCCCGCAAAGGGACGGCATGAACCTGGATGGACGCGCTGGCAATCGTGGCCCCCTGATTGGGCGCACGCGTCGTGTCCCCAAGAACCATGTTGACCTGCCCGAGCGCAACGTCGAGCTCTTCAGCCACGATCTGCGCCAGGGCCGTCCGGATACCGGTGCCTAGATCGACATGGCCGTTCAGGGCCGTCACGCTGCCGTCATCCCACACGGCAACCAGTATTTCAACGCCCTCTTGCGGATTGGCGCTGACCAATGCAGGTTGGCCACGGGCGGGTGGAGGCGCCGGCGGCGGCTCGCGGCTCACCAGCAAGACGCCGCTGGCCGCATGAAAATCGGCGCGTGTCAGGGGCGCATCGGCGCGACGCGTCATGGCGAGTTACCCCGGGCAAGGCTTTGGCGCGTCAGCTCTGCCGCACGCAATACAGCCCTCACGATCTCCAGGTGCGTGCCGCAGCGGCAGAGATTGCCGGACAGCTCGCGACGTATGTCGTCCTCGCCCGGTGCGGGGTTTCGCGCCAGCAATGCGACAGTCATCAGGATCATGCCGTTCAGGCAGTAGCCGCACTGGGCGGCCTGCTCTTCGATAAACGCCTGTTGGACCGGGTGAAGGGCCGCCGGCGTACCCAAACCCTCAAGGGTGGTGATTTCGCGGCCTGCCACGCCACATGCCGGAATAACGCAAGCGCGTGCCGCCACGCCATCGACCAGCACGGTGCATGCGCCACACTCGCCCAAACCGCAGCCATATTTCGGGCCATTCAGCGCGAAATCGTTACGCAGCACGGTCAGCAGGCTGGCCTGCTCCGCAACAGGCAGCGTACGCTCCAGCTGGTTAACGGACAGTGTGACGATGAAACCCATATTTACCGAACCGGTGCGGGCTCGCGTGGTGATTTCTCAACATCGATGAGATACGGCCTACACACTGAGATAGGCACGGCGCACTTCTTCATTGGCAGCCAGATCCGCCATGGATCCTTCAAAGCGGATTTGCCCTTTCTCCAATACATACGCCCTGTCGGAAACCAATTCGGCGAAATGCATGTTTTGCTCGGACAGCAGAATGCTGACACCGTGGGCCTTCAGCTCCAGGATCATGTTGGCCATTTGCTCCACAATGACGGGCGCTACGCCTTCGGAGGGTTCGTCAAGCAGAACCAGATAGGGATTGCCCATCAAGGTCCTGGCCACTGTCAGCATTTGCTGCTCGCCACCACTCATGCGGCCGCCGGGACGCGTGGGCATCTCACCCAGGTTGGGAAACAGCTTGAAGAGGCGTTCCGGCGTCCACAAGGGCGCCTCACTGCCGTCGGGCCAGCGGCGCGGCGCCTGCCGCCCTACTTCCAGGTTCTCGGTCACTGTCAGGTCGGTGAAGATTCGCCGGTCTTCCGGCACAAAGCCCAGGCCCATGCGAGCCGCATGGTGTGGTTCACTGCTGGAGATATCCTTGCCAAGAAAAGCCACGCTGCCGCGGCGCTTGTCGAGCATCCCGATCAGCGTCTTCAGGGTGGTCGATTTGCCGGCGCCATTGCGCCCCATCAGGGCAACGACTTCGCCGCGCCTGACAGCCAGGTTGACGCCAAACAGTATTTGCGCCGCGCCATACCAGGCCGACAGGTCTTTCGCCTCCAGCAGTATCTCGTTGCCGTTGCCCATCACGCAGTTTCCTTTTCAATGGCTTTTTTCTCGAAGGTCTTGCCACTGCCGAAATAGACTTCCTGGACTTTGGGGTGGTCGCGGATATCCTGCGGCTTGCCTTCCGCAATCAACCGGCCACGCGCCAGCACGATCATGCGGTCAGCATAGGCAAACACCACGTCCATGCTGTGCTCGGTAAAAAGCACCGCCATGCCCCGGTCAATGACCAGTTGTTTGGTCAGCGCCATCAAGTCGTTTCGCTCCCTGGGAGCCATACCGGCTGTCGGCTCATCCATGAGCAGCAACTTGGGGTTGTTGGCCATGGCCATGGCCAATTCCACACGCTTGACATCTCCATATGCCAGCACGCTGCAAGGGCGGTCAGCCTGCGGCTTCATGTTGACCTGCTCAAGCAGCGCCATGGCCTCGTCGCGCTTGTAATCTGCGGCACGGCGCCACATGGAAAAAAGCCGATGGTCTGCGGACAGCAAGGTCATCTGGACGTTCTCCACGACCGTGAGTGAAGAAAAGGTTTCGGCGATCTGGAATGTCCGACTGACACCGCGCCGCCAGATTTCACGGGGAGCCAGGCCGATCAGCTCCTGCGAGTCCAGCTGGATGGAGCCTGTATCTGCGCGCAGCTGACCGTTGACCATATTGAACGTGGTTGACTTCCCGGCACCATTGGGTCCGATCAAAGCCAGCAGTTCACCCGCCGCCAGCTCAAAGTTCACACCATCGACAGCCCTGACACCACCGAACGATTTACCCAGTCCTGACACCTTCAGCAAGCTCATGACTTCTCTCCCGCACTGCGGCGACTGGCCAGCAGCTGTTTGGCAAAGCCTGCAATCCCCTGGGGAAACAGCAGCACAAGAACCAGGATGATGGCGCCCAGCATGGCGCGCCAATAGTCGGTATTGCGCGCCACGGTATCGTGCAGCCATGTGAACGTGACGGCCCCCACGACAGGTCCCAAAAGCGTCTGGATACCCCCCAGCAAAACCATCACCAGACCGTCGATCGACTTGCTGACGTGCAGGCTTTCAGGCGAGATGCTGCCTTTTGAAAAGGCATAAAGCGCGCCAGCCAGCCCCGCAAAAGAACCCGCAATCACAAACGCGGCCCATTGCAGACGTTTGACATTCATGCCGATGGCATCAGAGCGCAGCACCGAGTCGCGTGCCGCACGCATGCCATAGCCAAACGGCGAATACAGCATCCGGTGCATCAGCAAGACGCCCCCGGCCACCAAGACAAGGGTGAGGTAGTAATAAATACGTTTGTCCGCCAGCCACTCAGAGGGCCATACGCCGGTCAATCCGTTGCTGCCGCCGGTGAACACGTCCCATTGATAACAAATAGCCCAGGTAATTTGCGCAAAGGCCAGCGTCAGCATGGCGAGGTAAACACCGGACAACCTGACGCAGAACCAGCCATAGACAAAAGCGCCCAGGGCCGCCACGAGGGGTGCAACGACCAGCGCCAGCTCCATGGGCATGTTCAGGCTGCGCACCAGCAGCGCGGCACCATAGGCCCCAAGGCCGAAGTAGGCGGCATGCCCGAACGAGTGCATCCCCGCGGGTCCCATGATGAAATGCAGGCTGACAGCGAACAGGACGGCAACCAGCAGATCAATCAGCAGCACTGTCACGTAAGGCGACTGCGCCGCCAGCACAGGCATCAAAGCCAGTACCGCCAGCAGGCCCGCACAACCCCAGGCATACAAGCGGTGCGGCCTGCGCAGCGGTTCTTCAGCCATGCCTGTATGCCGGCTGGGCGCCTGGGGCCTGCCGAACAATCCCCAGGGACGGGCCACCAGGACAACCGCCATTACGACGAACTCCACCACCAGGGTCAGCTTGGAAAAAGAGATGCTAATGCCCGCAATTTCGACCAGCCCCAGCCAGATGCAAATGGCCTTGAGTTCGGCAATCAGCAGTGCCGCTACGTAGGCACCCGGGATGGAGCCCATGCCCCCGACCACCACCACCACAAACGCGGCGCCGATGATGTTGAGGTCCATTTCCAGGTTGGCGGGCTCGCGCGGTAGCTGAAGCGCGCCCCCAAGGCCCGCCAGAAGTGCGCCCAATGCAAAAACGGCTGTGAACAGCCACGCCTGGTTCACACCCAGCGCGCTGACCATTTCGCGGTCCTGGGTAGCAGCCCGGACCAGGGTACCCCATCGGGTTTTAGTGAGCAAAAGCCAGAGCAGGCCCAGGACAACAGGTCCCGCGACGATCAGAAAAATGTCATAGGAAGGAAACTGGCGTCCGAGAATCGCCACGGAGCCCGTCAGACCGGGCGCCCGGGGACCAAGCAGTTCTTCGGCACCCCAAAACCAGAGCACGCCGTCCTTGATCACCAGGCCCAGGGCAAACGTTGCCAGCAGCTGGAATAGCTCCGGTGCACGATATATACGGCGAAGCAACAAGACCTCGACCAAGCCACCGAGAACACCTACAGCCAAAGCAGCCATCAACAGAGCAGGCCAGAAACCCAAGGTATTGCCGAGAGCACTGACCAATGAATAGGCAACGTAGATACCCACCATGAAAAAAGATCCATGGGCAAAATTGACAATCCGCGTAACACCAAAGATCAACGACAAACCAGCTGCCACGAGAAACAGCGACGATGCGCCGGCCAGGCCATTAAGCAACTGCACGATAAAGCCTGAGAAGCTCATGAACAAACCTTTTTTCTGCGGGATAGCGTGGCCGGCAAGCAGCGCACAGCGGACACACCATTAACATGACGGCGGCACCGGAACTGCCGGCAAACCGCGATGGGTGCATGCACGAGGCGCGGCACCTGCCGCCGTCAGCACTTGCCTCGGTCTAGTCGGCAGCGCGCATTTTTTTCACTTCAGCGTTGCTGGGCTGGACTTTTGAACCGTCGATATATCGATAGTCGACCATCACGCCCTTGCCGCCTTCATTTTTTGTGCGGCCCACATAGGCCCCCATGGTGGACTGGTGGTCTTCCGGTCGAAAAACCACGGGGCCGAAAGGTGTCGTCACATTCAGGCCGCGGAAAGCGGTAATCAGCTTTTCCGTATCGGTTGATTTCGCCTTTTTCATGCCTTCGGCCAGGGATTTGATGGCGCTATAGCCGACCACGGAACCCAGGCGCGGATAGTCTTTGTACTTACTGTGATAAGCAAGGAAGAAAGCCTTGTGTTCGGGAGTCTGGATGCCGTACCACGGATAGCCGGTAACCACCCAGCCGTTAGGCGTTTCTTCCTTGAGCGGATCGAGATATTCGGGTTCGCCCGTCAACAAGCTGACGACTTCACGCCCCTGAAACAGGCCGCGGGTATTGCCTTCACGAACAAACTTTGAGAGGTCGGCACCAAAAAGAACATTGAAGATGGCATCCGGCTTGGCGTCCGCCATGGCCTGCACAACACTGCCAGAGTCGACTTTGCCCAACGGAGGCGCCTGCTCGGCCACGAACTCCACATCGGGCTGTACGGCCTTCAGCAAGGTCTTGAACGTCGCGGCTGCGGACTGCCCATACTCATAATTGGGGTACACCACTGCCCAGCGCTTTTTCTTCATCGCGGCGGCTTCAGGGACCAGCATGGCAACCTGCATATAGGTGGAGGTCCGCAAGCGGAATGTGTAGCGATTGCCGTTTTGCCAGACGATTTTGTCTGTCAAAGGCTCAGCCGCCAGAAAGAAGAACTTTTTCTGCTTGGCAAAATCGGTCAGCGCCAGACCGATATTGGAAAGGAAGGAGCCCGTCAGCACGTCAACTTTTTCGCGCGAGACAAGCTCTTCGGCCGCACGAACCGCATCACCCGGATTTGCGTTGTCGTCGCGGATAACCAGCTGGACTTTCTTGCCGTTGATGCCGCCACCAGCATTGATTTCTTCAACGGCCAGCTCCATGCCTTTCTTGTACGGTTCCAGGAAAGCTGGCTGGGCCTTGTAGCTGTTTATTTCCCCTATCTTGATGACGCCCTGCGCATGCGCGTTCACGAATGAGGTCATCAGTCCGAGGAAAGCGACGGTGCTCAGCATTTTGTTGTGCAGCTTCATAAATACTCCTGGTTGTCGTGGATCAGATAGACGGCGATGGTGAGTCATTGGTGATAAGTAGGTTGGCAGCCGGGGCTACCTTAACCCATCCTCCCCCTTGATTTCGTGGATTTGAAGCCCCCCCACGCGCGGCAGGGGGCGGCCGCTGTCCGTGACGACGACAGCCACCACGATTTCGTTGGCCCGGGGGGCATCGGCAATGCGCGCCTCCATGGCATCAAAGTGGCTGCGCACGAATGCGGCATCCTTGTGTCCCAGCGGCACGTCAATGGCAGTACCCAGGCCACCGCGCTTTTTACTTGACGGCACCAGAGCAGCACCCTTTTCCACCGCCAGGCGCAGTGGGGCGCCCAGTCTGGGATGCAGGATCGCTGCCGCATGCTCGAGCTCGCCTGCCTCACCCACGATGGCGGCCTTGCCGTAACTATGGGCCTGGCCCGGCGCAATGCCAAGGGCCTGCACGCACTTTTGCCCCAGCAGCCCGCCAAGCTCTTCGCCGATGTCAATCAGCGCATCGAGTTTTTCCGCGTACACCCCGGAAAAAGGATTCTCGATCACGGCCATCGCCAATGCCTTTCGCGTCGGAGGAGCGACGACCTTTCCCATCTCGATGTATGTTTCGTCGATTTGCACAACAATTTTTCGAATCCTGGCTGTCATGGTTTTTCCTTGTCTCGGTGACTGCTAAATATCTGGCGCATCGGGTTTAACGCAAGCCATCCCATTTGGCGATGGCACTGGCGGCCAGCCCACCCACCCGGGCGTGAATGCGCGGGCCCGTGCTCATGGCCAGGATGAAAACGATTTCGTCTGGCAAGGGAGCCCCTGGCACACGCACCTCAATGGCGTCGAAATGGCTACGGACATAACTCGCATTGACGTGCGTTAAAGGAACATCCAGCGCCGTACCCGGCGCACCCACTTTTTTTGTCGAAGGAACGATGGACAAGGCATTACCGGGTTGGCCGGTTTTTTCCTCAGCCTGCCCACGGGCATAAGCGTTGCGATCACCTTTCCAGCCAAGCAGCTCACGCATCGCGTACCCGCCGGGCACATGCCAGAGCGCACCATGCTCCAGTTCCCCTGCCGCGCCCACAATCGCTCCTTTTCCGTAACCCTCAATATGTTCGGCCGGCACCGCCATTGCGGCGCGCAGACGCTCAGCCATCTGGATACCCACGGGCTGAAGCTGGTCCATCATCGGCAGGAGGTCGGGCTCATACCGCCCCGCAAACGGGTTGGTCAGCACCGCGCCAACTGCCCCGCGAAGCAGAGGCACCGGCGCTATCGGACCGAATTCATGCCGTATCTGCTCCACGTGCGTAAAAATACGCCGAATTTCAATCATGGTGTGAGGTCCATTCATTTCATTAAGCAAATACCGAACCAGCCGGCACTTCAGCACTGTGATTTTGCAATCGTTGCGACGTTTTATCAGAGGTGGTCATCAGCTGGTTTTGGCAAACCAGCGCAGCCGACCAGATCAATCCCGCCGCCTGCAGAGCCTGTGCGCGTTCAAGCCCGGTGCGCAGTGCGCGCCGAACCGTTTCCGCCTCCAGCAACGGCACCTCAATTGTCACCAGCATTTCGCCAAGGTCGGTGTCGTCCTTCACGTCACAAGCTCTGCTGCGTTTGATTCGCACGTCGGCAACATCGACCGCATTCGCAATCATGGTGGCTGCAGCATCCGCTTGCGCGGCAGTACGCGCAAGGACCGTCACGCTGTCGGCAATACCCAGAGAAAAGCTTCGCCCTCGCCAACCGCTGGTAGCGACGCCGCGAACAGGAAGCGCGCTGGAAACCTCGAATTGCCCGTCGGTATGAACGCCGGCCAATACCTCGTTCACATCGAGGCGCGCCAGATCTGCATACAGGCCGATCCGCACAGATTGCGCTGGCGCCAAGTGCAGGGCAATGTCACCGCCGTTGTTGACCCAGGCGCGGTCTATCCCGCCATTGGCATAACAGGCGACCAGCTCCTGCGCGACTGCACCGGCAACGGCCGCCATCGGGGTGATGAAGCCATGCCGGTAAGGGTGGCACGCATTCCACATGCGCCGGGCTATGACCCCTTCCAGATGGCACTCATCCCGTACAGGCTGCCGCAGGAGAGGAAGTTCCCCGACCAGCTCGCCGAGGATATCGCTGAAACGCTCCCACGCTTTGGCATGAGCGTCCTCTACCGCAGCCGGCCTTCCATGGGCGCCAATGATGATATCCATCGGACCATGCTGGAAATGCCAGCGCCCGTCGGGAAGTTGCAAGCGTTGAGAGTTCATGTGCAAGTGCCTCAGCCCAATAACGGAGAACGCGCCAGAGGCCAGGGGTTGGCGGAAGGTAGCTTGGCCCATTCCAGAGCTACAGGTGCACCCTCGTTGTGCCAGGCACCGCGACACAACACATCCTCCAGCGTGCGCACATAGTCCATGTGCCCGCCCAGCGCGCGATAGTCGTCAAGCTTCATGCTGAATTCAATGGGAGCCACGATGGCCGGCGTGGGAACGGTTCCGAAACTGTTGTCCGGCATGCGCATGACATCGGCCATCACGGTGATCCCTCCACCGGGCCAGACGTAGGCAGGAGCCCCGCCACAGGTCACATTCACCAGGGAACTCTTGATGGCGCGCGTCAGCAAAACCGGATTTTCAGTGACACCGGCCCGCAGGCTGCCACCGGCTCCCGCAAGAAAGAGCACCGTCGCCAGCGAGGGCTCGCAGTTTTCACCGATACGCTCAACGACATGGCGCACTTCCGCCGGCATCTCTTGCTCCACGGGAACGAGCTCTTCATTGAGCACATACCAGCTTGCATGCTCACCGGTGGTGGACGTCATCAACAAGCGCAGGCCCGGCCAGGCGACATTACCGTCCCACGCCTCGATGATGGACAGGGGATCGGCGATATCCGTCCCACCCCAGCCCGTTCCAGGATTTGCCACCTGGAAATAGCGCCCCGGCGTGGACTTTCGTCCGCGCATCCGGATACCTGACGGGCGCATATCGAGACAACGCCCCGCCTGATGCTCGGTCAGCACACCGGTAATGTGGTCGTCGACCACCACCACCTCGTCAAGCTTGCCGAATAACTGCTTCGCAAAAATTCCGACCGTAGCCGACCCGCAACCCACGCGCATGCGTTCTTCCTCAACGCCATTCACGACAGGCGCACGGCCAGCCTGAATCAGTATCTGGGAACCGCCGTCAATCGTAAACTCCACGGCCTGCTTGTTGCCGAGCGCCTTCATCATTTCGACCGTGACACGGCCCTCTTTCTTGCTACCTCCCGTCAGGTGATGCACACCACCCAGGGACAGCATCTGCGAGCCATACTCGGCCGTCGTCACATGCCCGATTACCTCTCCCTTGCAGCGCACATTGGCCTGCTCGGCACCCAGGAAGCGGTCAGTGTCAATTTTTACCTTGAAGCTGCAATAGCTGAAAATTCCTTCCGTGACCACAGTGACCAGATCAACACCGGCCGCTTTCGATGAAACGATGAATGGTGCCGGCTTGTAGTCGGGATAAGTTGTTGATGAACCCACACCCGTGACAAACACTTCATCAGCCAGTAGAAGATCACCGCTCCATGGAACCGCTGATGCGCCATCCGTGCCACCGGACAGATCTTCTGGCGCGGGAAGTCTTGCATCTGTACGCCCCGCAAACGGCACAATATGCGTCCCTCCGACGGACAGCGTACGGCGCAACAACAACACCGGGTCGACCCGAACAAGCGTTCCGCCGTGGTTGGCATAGCGATCGCAGGCCCCGCTGCGCCCTTCGGATATCTGACATAGAACCGGGCAGGCATTGCACTCGATTTTCTCGCTATTCATTCGCTCGTTTCGCGGCCGGGCCTTTTCCAAAACCAGCGGAAACGTCAAGGCATCCATGCCAGGCAAGCCGTCCGTCTTTGTATGTTCAGTCATCGTGCTCGTCCTTCTGCCACTCTCACCATCTTGGGGCGAATTCACCAATGTAGTGCTCACTTAATTTACATGTTGCATTCACTACATACGAGATTCAATGTAGCGCATGCGGATTTCTCATGCAATAGTATTTACATGGCTGTCTTAAACTTATTTTAAAATGTTGTACACACTGAATTTAAATGTTGCGTTCACTACATTAATGTGGCACATTGCCTCCGTGGCGGCATCGTTTGGCCAGGGCATGCAAATACCTATCGAGACCGCGCAATGGAAAGATCGGCTCACAAGCCGGCAGATCATGAAACCATGAGACATCAACGCAGCCTCTCCAATTCATAACCATCACTCCCGAATAACACCATGAGCGCTTTCAATGAAGAAACTGTGCTGTCCGTCCATCACTGGACTGACCGCCTGTTTACCTTTACCACCACACGCGA
The DNA here is from genome assembly GCF_056403055.1 of Polaromonas sp. P3_A5. Classification (NCBI taxonomy): domain Bacteria; kingdom Pseudomonadati; phylum Pseudomonadota; class Betaproteobacteria; order Burkholderiales; family Comamonadaceae; genus Polaromonas; species Polaromonas sp. P3_A5. The sequence goes on along the minus strand of NZ_JBFUGF010000001.1, from coordinate 1,541,691 downwards.
CACATCACTGCGCTTTAGCAACGGCCACTTCACCATGATCGGGTTAAGGGTCAACGACAAGCCTTTGCTGCGCGCCTACAGCATCGTGAGCCCCAATCATGAAGAGCATCTCGAATTCCTCAGCATCAAGGTCGCGGAAGGTCCCCTGACGTCACGGCTGCAGCACATCAAGGTCGGCGACAAAATCATCGTTGGACGCAAGCCAACCGGCACACTGGTAATTGATTACCTGCTGCCGGGCAAAAGGCTTTACCTGCTCTCGACCGGCACGGGCCTGGCGCCATTCATGAGCATCATCCGGGACCCGGAGACTTACGAACGGTTTGAGCAGATAGTGCTCGTCCATGGCGTGCGGCAGGCAGACGAGCTGGCCTATCACGACCTGGTTGTGGATCACTTGCCCCAACATGAGTTTCTCGGTGAGCTGATCTCCAGGCAGTTGCTGTACTACCCTACCGTTACGCGGGAGGCTTACCGCAACATGGGTCGCGTCACCGACCTGATCGAAAGCGGGAAGATGTTGGCCGACCTGCAGTTGCCGGCACTGGATCCGGCGCATGACCGTGTGATGATCTGCGGCAGCCCCGCCATGCTCAAGGACCTCAAACACATGCTCGAAGGCAAAGGCTTCATCGAAGGCAATACGTCCAAGCCGGGAGATTTCGTGATCGAACGCGCCTTTGCCGAACAATGAAGATGGCCCAGCGCTTGCTTTCAAATCATTGCATTTCCCCGGGAAGCCATCCATCACACCTTTTCGCTTGATCACGCATAAACCGCGACTGGACACCTCTACATGACAGCGAAGACGGCCAAAACCATCAAGCCGCGCACTGCCACAACCAAACGCACGATTGCCAAGCGGCCCGGCGTACGGGAGCAAGCCGCGCAGACCACGCGCGACAACATCCTGCGGGCAGCCACCCGCGTCTTCGCGCGCTATGGGTATGACGGCGGGAGCGTAGAGAAAATATCCAGGTCGGCCAAGTCATTCGACCGCATGATTTACTACTACTTCGGCAGCAAGGAAGGCTTGTTCATCGAAGTGTTGGAAGACATGTACCGCCGCATGAATGACGCCGAGCTCGAGTTGTCGCTGGACATCGAGCATCCCGTGGAATCCCTGACCGACGTGATTTGCTTCGTGGTGTCCTACTACAGCAAAAATCCGGAGTTCATCACGCTGCTCAATACGGAAAACCTGCACCGCGGCAAGCACATTGCCAAATCGCAACGCGCCCGGGATTACTCGTCTCCCGCCATCGCCATCATCCGGCAACTGCTGGAAAGCGGTGTGCGCAAGAAAATTTTCCGGGCAGACATCTCCGCCCGCAATGTCTACCTGCTGATTGCCGCCACCGGCTACTTCTATATCTCTAACCGCCACACGCTGTCAGCCTTCCTCGGCGAAGACCTGCAAACACCTGAGGCGCTGGCGCAATGGCAGGCCTTCATCATCAGCACCGTGCTGCGCACTGTCATGCTGAATCCTTGAGCTCAACCCCACGCATTTGAAAGGCCACCCATGGCAGAAGCGGCATCAAGCGGAAAATCAGGAAAGGTCGTCATCAGGAACATTGGCCTGCTGCTCTCCGGAGACATCGACCAGCCTATCCTGGACGCGGACACCATCGTTGTGAACGACGGTCTCATCGTAGCTATCGGAAAGGCCAAGGACTGTGACACGGCGCATGCGCAGACCGTGATTGACGCGCACCAGACTTGCGTGGCACCCGGTTTGATCGACAGCCATGTGCATCCGGTTTTCGGCGACTGGACGCCGCGCCAGAACCAGATCGGCTGGATTGACTCCACCATGCACGGCGGCGTCACCACCATGATTTCTGCCGGCGAGGTTCACCTGCCAGGGCGCCCCAAGGATATCGTGGGCCTCAAGGCGCTGGCCATAACCGCACAACGGGCATTCGACAACTTCCGCCCAGGCGGCGTCAAGGTACTTGCCGGTGCACCCATCATCGAAAAAGGGATGACCGAACAAGATTTCAAGGACCTTGCCGACGCCGGCGTAACCTTGCTCGGCGAGGTGGGCCTGGGTTCAGTCAAGGCGGGCTACGAAGCCAAAGAGATGGTGGGTTGGGCGAGGAAATACGGCATCCAGAGCACCATTCACACCGGTGGCCCTTCCATTCCCGGCTCAGGCCTGATTGACAAGGACGTGGTACTGGAAGCAGACGCCGATGTCATCGGCCATATCAATGGCGGTCATACGGCACTGTCGGAAGCACATGTTTGCGAACTCTGTGAGAAATCATCGCGCGCCATTGAAATTGTCCATAACGGCAATGAAAAAGTCGCAATTGCAGCCGCGCAGGCGGCGCTGCAGCTCAAGTGCCCGCATCGCGTCATCCTGGGTACCGACGGGCCGGCCGGGTCCGGTGTCCAGCCGCTGGGTGTGCTGCGCCTTATCGCCCTCCTTTCCAGCCTGGGCAATATCCCGGCGGAGCTGGTTTTTTGCTTTGCCACGGGTAACACCGCGCGCATTCGCAAACTCAATTGCGGTTTGATAGAAACAGGCCGTGATGCTGATCTGGTCTTCATGGACAAAGCCCAGCACTCAGCGGGGCTCAACCTGCTGGACAGTGTGCAACGCGGGGATATTCCCGGCGTTGGCATGGTGATGATTGACGGCCTGGTTCGCTGCGGCCGCAGCCGTAACACCCCGCCGGCCACGCAGATCCCCAGCATTGTTCCGGCCTGATACGCAGGCGCTTGCGACTTGCCATCGCGTTTTCCCCAGACACAATTGCGTCGAGCTAATCGACGGGCAATCCTCTGACGTCGATCTCAAAGACAGCCGACCGGATACTTCAACAAATATTCGATCCAAACAAAAAAGCCGGTTAGCGTTAGCTAACCGGCTATCTGTTGGTTTTATGGTCGGTGTGAAAGGATTCGAACCTTCGACCCCTTGCACCCCATGCAAGTGCGCTACCAGGCTGCGCCACACACCGACAAGCCTTTTATTATAGCGTGCCGAAAATGCTTCTCAGTGCCCGGCGCTGAGGAGATCACGAATTTCAAACAACTCGCGCCGTACCAATTGCAGTCGTTGCTGAGCCGCGCTGCCGCTGGGCAAATCCGCGCCCTCCGGCTCGCTGTCTTCGAAGTCCGAGTGGTCACTGGAATCCTCAAAATCCTCCAGCAGGGACTCACCGCCTTCCAGCACTTCTACGCCGTCAAGCATGACTTCACCATTACGGCGCTTGTCGCGTTCGGTCTGAACGATTTCCTGAAGCTTGTTGCGTGCGCCGCTGATGGTGAAGCCCTGGTCATAGAGCAAATCACGGATCCGGCGGATCATCAGCACCTCATGGTGCTGGTAGTAGCGGCGGTTGCCACGCCTTTTCATCGGGCGTAGTTGCGTGAACTCTTGCTCCCAATAACGGAGCACGTGAGGTTTGACGCCGCACAAATCACTGACTTCACCGATGGTGAAATAGCGTTTCGCGGGAATGGGTGGGAGCGTTTTCTCCAATTAAATCAATGCGCTAAGGAGGAAACCTCCAAATCTACTCTAAGTCGAAACTTAGCGCAAAGAGTTGCGCCGGTTTTTTGGGATGTGTTGTTCCGTCACACAGGTGACATTTAATTACAAACACCTACCCGGATACGTAAACCCGGCGGACGAAGCCACCGGGTTTAGTACTTATTCGGCAACAGTTTCGCCCTGGATCTGGTCTTTGAGCTTGTGGCTGGCATGAAATGTCACCACCCTGCGAGCCTCGATGGGAATGGCTTCTCCGGTGCGGGGGTTGCGGCCGGGGCGAGGTGCTTTGGTGCGAATCTGGAAATTGCCAAATCCGGAAATTTTCACGTCATTTCCGTCCACCAGGCTGTCCGAGATCAAGTCGAAAAACGCGTCAATCATGTCCTTTGATTCGCGTTTGTTGAGCCCGATCTGTTCAAACAGCAACTCGGCCAGATGCGCCTTTGTCAGCGCCGGGGTTTCCAGGCTTTCTACAGAAAAATCCATGCAACGGTACTCCTGGCGACTTTTATTGTGAGCGGTATTCGTGAAAGGTCAGGCCCGCAAGCGGGCACCCAACTGACCTTGCAGATTGTCGAGCACCGACTGAACGGCCGCCTCAATCTCCTCGTCTGTCAGTGTAGCGGCGCCGCTCGAAAGCACCAAGCGCACGGCCAGGCTTTTTTCGCCGAGCTGCATGCTCGCGCTTGCCTGCTGCGGCCGATAGACGTCAAACAGCGTTGCCCCCTTGAGCAGGCCTTTCGTATTGGCGCCATGGATGGCCGACATCAGCGCGGCATGGCTGACACCCTCCGCCACGATGACGGCGATATCACGCTCTACCGGCTGTAGCTTGCTGACCGGCTTGAACTCGGGCACCGGCCGTTGCAGCACGGCATCCAGTTCCAGCTCAAACAGGAGTGGCGCCTGGGCCAGGTCGTAGCCCTGGCGCCACTGCGGGTGCAGCTCGCCCACAAAGCCGATCGACTTGCCGCCTACAGACACGCTCGCGCAGCGGCCGGGGTGCATGGCGGGGTGCGCCGCAGGCGAAAAGACAGCCTGAAGCGGCGCGAGCAAAGCCTCCACGTCGCCCTTGATGTCGAAAAAATCCACCCCCTTGTCAGGCTGGCTCCAGTTCAGTGCCGCCCGCGGGCCATAGGCCAAGCCAGCCACACGCATGGGCTGGTTGAAGCCGGCCACGGTGGTATCGGTATTCTGGACATCTGCGTCACGCAGGAAAACGCGGCCCAGTTCAAACACGTTCACGCGGGGCGCCTTGCGATCCAGGTTGAACTTGAGCACCTGCAGGAGCGAGCCCAGCAACGAGGAACGCATCACGCTCATCTGGCTGGCGATGGGATTGAGCAGCTTGATGGGGTTGGGATTATCGGCAAGCTCATGCTCCCAGCGCTCTTCCACGAAGCTGAAGTTAATGGTTTCCTGGTAACCCAGTGACGCCAGGGCGCGACGCACGCCAAAGGGGCTGCGTTCGGCTTCAGCGCGCAACCTGGCGGTGATGGGGGCCAGCGGCGGCGTCTCGGGAAGCTGGTTGTAGCCCACCATGCGCACCACTTCTTCAATGAGATCTTCTTCAATCTGCAGATCAAAGCGGTAGCTGGGTGGTGTCACGGTCAACGTGCCCTCGCCCTGCGTCACCGGCAGGCCGAGGCGCTGGAGCGCATCGAGGCATTGAGCCTGTGTGAGCGGCATGCCGATCACCTTGGCTGCACGCGCCACCCGCAAAGTGACTGGCACCGCTTTGGGAACGTTAACCTGCTGGTCATCCATGGGGCCGCACACCGTTTCCGGTGTGCCGCAGATATCGATGATCAGTTGGGTGATGCGCTCGATGTGCTCGACGGTCTGCCCGGGATCAACGCCTCGCTCAAAACGGTGGCCTGCGTCGGTCGAGAAGTTATAACGGCGCGAGCGACCAGCGATGGCCTTGGGCCACCAGAAGGCGGCTTCGACGTAGACATGTTTCGTGTCGTCCGAGACGGCGGTCGCATCGCCGCCCATGATGCCGGCCAGCGACTCCACCTGCGCGTTGTCGGCAATCACGCCGACCTTTTCGTCAACCGTCACGGTATTGCCGTTAAGCAGCTTGAGCGTCTCGCCGGACTTGCCCCAGCGGACATCGAGCCCGCCATGGATTTTTTCGAGGTCAAAGATGTGCGAGGGACGGCCCAGCTCGAACATCACGTAGTTGGAGATGTCCACCAGCGCCGTCACGCTGCGCTGGCCGCAGCGCACCAGGCGATCGACCATCCATTGTGGTGTGGCAGCTTTCGTATTGACGTTGCGCACCACGCGGCCGGAAAAGCGGCCGCACAAATCGGGCGCGCTGATCTTCACCGGCAGTTTCGCGGTGTCGGCGGCAGCCACGGCGGGAATGGCCGGCGTCTTCAGCGGTGCACCCGTGAGCGCAGCGACTTCGCGCGCAACACCGTAGACGCTCAGGCAATGCGCCAGGTTGGGCGTGAGCTTGAGGGTGAACAGGGTGTCGTCGAGCTTCAAATGCTCGCGGATGTCCTGGCCCAGCGGCGCATCGGCCACCAGTTCGAGCAGGCCGCCGTGGTCTTCAGAGAGCTTGAGTTCGCGCGCCGAGCACAGCATGCCCTGGCTTTCCACGCCGCGCAGTTTGCCGACCTTGATCAGGAAGGGCTTGCCGTCTTCACCGGGAGGCAACTCGGCGCCGACCAGGGCACATGGCACCTTGATGCCGACGCGGGCGTTGGGCGCACCGCAAACGATGTTGAGCAGGCTGCCCTGCCCCACGTCGACCTGGCAGACGCGCAGGCGATCGGCATCCGGGTGTTGGACGGCTTCCTTGATTTCACCAACAACAATCCTGGTGAACGGAGGTGCCACCGGCTTGAGTTCTTCGACCTCCAGGCCGGCCATGGTGAGTGTGTCGGCGAGCTGCTGGGTCGTCAAAGGCGGGTTGCAGAATTCGCGCAACCAGGATTCTGGGAATTGCATGGTCTAACCTTGTTTTCTTGTTCTTGTTATTTCAGGACTGAAACTGGGAGAGGAAGCGGATGTCGCCGTCGAAGAAGAGACGCAGGTCGTTGACGCCGTAGCGCAGCATGGTCAGGCGGTCAGGGCCCATGCCGAAGGCAAAGCCGATGTATTTCTCGGGGTCCAGCCCCATGTTGCGCACCACATTCGGGTGCACCTGGCCAGAGCCGGCCACTTCCAGCCAGCGGCCGGCGAGCGGGCCGGTCTGGAACTGGATGTCGATCTCGGCGCTGGGTTCCGTGAACGGGAAAAAGCTGGGGCGAAAGCGCAGCACCAGGTCATCGCTTTCGAAGAAAGTACGGCAGAAATCAGTGAAGACGAATTTGAGATCCTTGAAGCTTACGTTCTCGCCTATCCACAGGCCTTCGCACTGGTGAAACATGGGCGAGTGCGTGGCATCGCTGTCGACACGGTAGGTGCGACCCGGTGCGATGACGCGTATCTCGGGCATACGGCCGCCTGCGTCGATGAGCGCGCGGTGCTTCTTGACATGCTGGACCGCATAGCGGATCTGCATGGGGCTGGTGTGGGTGCGCAGGAGATTGGGCGCGGCCTCGGTGCCGCCCTCGACATAAAACGTGTCATGCATCGAACGCGCTGGATGGTCTTCGGGCGTATTGAGCGCAGTGAAATTGAACCAGTCCGTCTCGATTTCAGGGCCTTGGGCCACATCGAAACCCATCGAGCCAAAAATACCTTCAATGCGCTCCAGCGTCAGTGACACCGGATGCAAGCCGCCCTGCGTGCGCTGACGGCCGGGCAGGCTCACGTCGAGCGCTTCCGCCTTGAGCTGCTTTTGCAGTTCGGCGTCGGCCAGCGCCTGCCGGCGCTCGGTCAACGCGGTTTCAATCGCCTGTTTGGCGAGGTTGATAGCGGCGCCACGGGACTTCTTCTCTTCGACGCTGAGCGCTGCCATGCCTTTCATCAACTCCGTGACGCGGCCGGTTTTTCCCAGGAACTGCGCCTTGGCGTTTTCCAGGTCGGCGGGCGTGTTCGCCTGCGTAAAACTGGCCTGGGCGCTGCTAACCAGTTCTTGGAGGGCATCGGGTTGAGTCATACGTTCTCTTGTTCGAAATACAAAACAGCGAAGGCGCTTTCAGCAGCACTTCTGTTCCGTGAGTACTGCAGTAAGGGCCATGAAAAAGGGCCAGAGCCTTTTCAAGCCCCAGCCCTTTATTTTCGTGCGCAAGCAGCTATTGATTTAATAGCACCAACACTGCCCGGCTTGAAAATCAGGCAGCCAGCTTGGCTTTCACCTGTTCAACGATGGCGCCGAAAGCAGCGCTGTCATGAATGGCCATGTCGGACAGAACCTTGCGGTCGATCTCGATACCGGCTTTCTTCAGGCCGTTAGCAAACTGGCTGTAGGTCAAGCCGAAGGAACGGCTTGCAGCGTTGATACGGGCGATCCACAACTGGCGGAACACGCGTTTCTTGGTACGGCGGTCACGGTAGGCATATTGCCCAGCCTTCATTACCGCTTCTTTGGCGATACGGAAGACATTGCCGCGGCGGCCGCGGAAACCTTTTGCAAGGGCTAAAACTTTTTTGTGGCGGGCGCGAGCCGTTACACCACGTTTGACGCGAGGCATGTGTGTACTCCTTGTTCGTCGTTAATTAAATGCCCTGGCCTGGGAGCATCTGTGCCATGTGACCCATATTGGTCTCATGAACAGTCACCGCACCACGCAGATGGCGTTTGTTTTTGGTGGTCTTCTTGGTCAGGATGTGACGTTTGAAGGCTTGGCCGCGCTTGACGGTACCACCCGGACGAACGCGGAAACGCTTTTTAGCGCCGCTCTTGGTCTTCATTTTGGGCATGTAAATGCTCCTTTTCATTTGTGCTCGTGAGGCGCTGCGAACCTTCCGCAGACTTGATGGCCCCGAGACACTTGTTAAGCGGGAAATCTTGCGACTTCTCACTGCTCGCAAAAGGTTTGACCCTTCTGCTTTTGGAAAGCCGGCTTGCACCTGCTTTCACCGGAACGCCGCAAAGCGCCCCTTATCTTTACCCTCTGCTCGCCAGCCTCAGGCTGCGGACGGTGCCGGGGCCGTCTCGGCTGCCGGTTTGGCAGCACCCGGCTTTTTACGGCCCGGCGCGATCATCATGACCATCTGCCTGCCTTCAAGCTTGGGGAACTGCTCCACCACAATCAAATCGGCCAACTCATCACGAATACGCGCCAGCAGGGCCAAGCCCAGTTCCTGGTGCGTGATTTCGCGACCGCGAAAACGCAAGGTAATCTTGCATTTGTCGCCTTCTTCCAAAAAGCGCTTGATATTGCGCAGTTTGATGTTGTAGTCCCCATCGTCAGTGCCGGGCCGGAATTTGATTTCCTTGATCTCGATCACTTTTTGCTTGGACTTCGCTTCCGCCGCCTTCTTCTGCTCGGCGTACTTGAACTTGCCGTAATCCATCAACCGGCACACCGGTGGAACCGCTGTGGGGGAGATTTCGACGAGGTCCACATCGGCCTCACCCGCAAGGCGCAAAGCCTCGGTGATGCTGACAATGCCCAGCGGCTCATTGTCTGGCCCGCTCAGACGTACTTCAGGGGCCATGATTTCACGGTTCAAGCGATGCTTGCGTTCTTCACGGTGACGGCGGTCACGAAATTCAGTAGCGATGGTTCTATCCTTTAACTCTTGCTATAAAAGCTATAGCTGCTTGCGCCCGTCCTGTAAGGACGACAGGCCAAATTCATCAACAATTTTGTTAAAAATCAGGCTTTTTTCGCGATGTCGGAAGCGATCGTTTCAGCGAAGGCTTCGAGAGGCATCACTCCAAGGTCTTTGTTACCCCGGGCGCGCACTGCAACGGCACCTGCCGCTTTCTCCTTGTCGCCTACGACAAGGATATACGGCAGCTTTTTCATCGAGTGCTCCCGTATTTTATACGTAATTTTCTCGTTGCGCAGGTCCAGATTGACCCTAAGCCCTTGATTTTGCAGTGTTTTGGCAACTTCCCGGGCATATTCAGCCTGGGAATCGGTGATATTGAGGACCGAAACCTGCTCGGGGGCCAGCCAGACTGGTAGCGCGCCGGCGTGTTCCTCGATCAAAATCCCGATAAAACGCTCCAGGCTGCCCACAATCGCGCGGTGCAGCATTACAGGCCGGTGACGGTTACCGTCTTCGCCCACATATTCGGCATCCAGCCGCTCCGGCATGGAGAAATCGACCTGCATGGTGCCGCATTGCCACTGGCGGCCGATGGCGTCTTTGAGCGTGTATTCGATCTTCGGGCCGTAAAAAGCGCCGTCGCCGGGGGCGATTTCAAATTCGCAGCCGGACGCGCGCAGGCTTTCCATCAGCGCATGCTCAGCCTTGTCCCAGCTTTCGTCCGAGCCGATGCGAGCCTCGGGGCGCGTGGCGACCTTGTAGATGATGTTCTTGAAGCCGAAATCTGTGTACACCTTCTGCAGCAAGGTCGTGTAGTCCACGCATTCCTTCAGGATCTGATCTTCGGTGCAGAAGATATGGCCGTCGTCCTGCGTGAAGCCGCGCACGCGCATGATGCCGTGCAACCCGCCCGAAGGCTCGTTGCGGTGGCACTGGCCGAACTCGCCGTAGCGCAGCGGCAGGTCGCGGTAGCTTTTAATGCCCTGCTTGAAGATCAGGATATGGCCGGGGCAGTTCATGGGCTTGAGCGCATATTCGCGCTTTTCGCTCTCGGTCGTGAACATGTTGTCACGGTACTTGTCCCAATGGCCGGTTTTTTCCCACAGCGTCTTGTCGATGATCTGGGGGCCCTTGACCTCCTGGTAGCCGTTGTCCTGGTAGACCTTGCGCATGTACTGCTCGACGCCCTGCCAGACCGTCCAGCCTTTGGGGTGCCAGAACACCAGGCCGGGCGCATGGTCGTCGATGTGAAACAGGTCCAGTTCCTTGCCGAGCTTGCGGTGGTCGCGCTTTTCAGCCTCCTCCAGCATCGTGAGGTACTGCTGGAGTTCGTCCTTCGTGGCCCAGGCCGTGCCGTAAACGCGCTGCAGCATTTCATTGCGGTGATCGCCGCGCCAGTAGGCACCGGCCACCTTCATGAGCTTGAAGAACTTCAGCTTGCCCGTGCTGGGCACGTGGGGGCCGCGGCACAGGTCTTCAAAAGCACCTTCGCGGTAGAGCGACACATCCTCATTGGCGGGAATGCTCGCAATGATTTCCGCCTTGTAATGCTCGCCTATGCTCTTGAAATGCGCCACGGCTTCATCGCGTGGCAGCACACGGCGGGTCACCGGCTCGTCCCTGGCGGCAAGCTCGGTCATGCGCTTTTCGATCGCCACCAGGTCTTCCGGCGTGAAGGGGCGCTTGTAGGAGAAATCGTAGAAAAACCCGTTTTCAATCACCGGGCCTATGGTGACCTGCGCATCCGGGAACAGTTCCTTGACGGCGTAGGCCAGCAAGTGGGCTGTCGAGTGACGGATCATGTCCAGTCCATCGGCGTCCTTGGCTGTGATGATGGAAACCGAGCTGTCCTTATCAATCAGATAGCTGGTGTCGACCACTTTGCCGTCAACTTTGCCGCCTAGGGCCGCTTTGGCCAGGCCGGTGCCGATTGAGGCAGCGACTTCGGCCACCGTAATGGCCTGGGGGTATTCGCGCTTGGAAGCATCGGGGAGCGTGATTTGAATCATGGGAATAACTTCTATAAGCAGGCTGAAATCAGAAAAAACAAAAAAGCGCGGAACCTGCCGCGCTTTGATAGGGGGATATGGATTTAAGCTATGAAATCAGTAGCTAACAATCACCAAGGGGTGCGGACTAGCGCCCTGGATGACTCCAGAAAACGGACGAGGGCGTAGTTCGCGGTGTCATAACCCGAACGATCCTTCCTGTTTCCAGCTTGATTGATTGCATGCGGCTATTTTACGGCAGCTTGCAGATGGCTCGCCGGCCACCTGTTCGCCTCGCGCCACAAAGTCCTATTGAGGCGAAGCCGGCGGCAAAAATCCCAGACCAAGGCAACGCGGACATTCGGTAATCACCGTTTGTTTTTCGACTTCAAAATGCTCATTGATGTTTTCGCTTTCAATGCGCAGTTCGCCGGTGCCATTGCAATCGGGACAGGGAACACGCTTGAAACCCACGGTTAATTCCGACACGGCAACCTCCTCCGGTTAATGATGCACATCTTGTGTTTTATGTAACAAACTGCACTCTACGCTAAAAAACGCCCGTAAAAAAGCCCGGACAGGCCCTAGGTCCTGTCCAGGCTGAAAAGCTGCGCTTCAAGGGCGCAAGCGTCTGGGTAATCGTCGGTCAGGTGAGATCAGTGGAACTGCTCTTCTTCGGTAGAGCCGGTCAGTGCGGTCACGCTGGATTTGCCGCCCTGAATGGCGGTGGTCACTTCATCGAAGTACCCAGTGCCAACTTCCTGCTGGTGCGACACAAAGGTGTAGCCGCGGTCACGTGCTGCGAATTCGGGCTCCTGCACCTTCTCGATGTAAGCCGTCATGCCGCGCTTGACGTAGTCTTGCGACAGGTCGTACATGTTGTACCACATGGAGTGAATGCCAGCCAACGTGATGAACTGGTACTTGTATCCCATGGCGCCGAGCTCACGCTGGAACTTGGCGATGGTGGCATCGTCGAGGTTTTTCTTCCAATTGAAAGACGGTGAGCAGTTGTAGGCCAGCATCTTGCCTGGGTGAACCTTGTGCACGGCATCGGCGAATTTCTTTGCGAAGTCGAGGTCAGGCGTGCCGGTTTCGCACCACACCAGGTCGGCGTAGTGGGCATAGGCGTTAGCGCGGGCGACAGCCTGCTCCAGACCCTTGCGCGTCTTGTAGAAGCCTTCGGCGGTACGCTCACCCGTCAGGAAAGGTTTGTCGATCTCGTCGTAGTCGGAAGTCAGCAAATCGGCGGCTTCGGCATCGGTACGGGCAATCACCAGCGTGGGCACGCCGCAGACGTCGGCCGCCATACGCGCGGCAATCAGCTTCTGGCAGGACTCGCGGGTGGGCAGCAAGACCTTGCCGCCCATGTGGCCGCACTTCTTGACGGAAGCCAATTGGTCTTCCCAGTGCACGCCGCCGGCGCCGGACTTGATCATGGCCTTCATCAGTTCGAAGGCATTCAGAACACCGCCGAAACCGGCTTCGGCATCCGCCACGATGGGTGCGAAGTAGTCGATGTAGTCTTTGTCGCCGGCATCAATGCCTTTGGAGTGCTGGATTTCGTCCGCACGGCGGAAGGTGTTGTTGATGGTTTCAACGACCTTGGGCACCGAGTCCACCGGGTACAGGGACTGGTCCGGGTACATGGCGGAGTAGCTGTTGTTGTCGGCAGCAACTTGCCAGCCCGACAGATAGATGGCTTTGACGCCGGCCTTGACCTGCTGCATGGCCTGGCCGCCTGTCAGGGCACCGAGGCAGTTGACGTAGGGCTCGTTGTGCAGCAGATCCCACAGTTTTTCGGCGCCGCGGCGGGCCAGCGTGTGCTCGATCGGGAAGGATCCGCGCAGGCGCACCACGTCGGCGGCGCTGTAGCCGCGCTTGATGCCTTTCCAGCGCGGGTTGGTGGCCCAGTCTTTTTCCAGGGCGGAAATTTGCTGGTCGCGGCTCAATTGTTCGGTCAGGGTTTGCGGCATGGTGGGCTCCGTAGGTTGAAAAAAAGAAATGGCGAATTCGATGGATCAACTTTAAGTCTTCTACAAGACCTTGTGAAGCTCTTATGTCTTATATAAGACAAAAATAAAATTCAATAAAATCAACGATATTTATTTAACTTATCGTAATATAAAATTCTATCTCTCATATTGAGAAATAATTTTGCACTGCAGCATTTGTTGATTCCACATTACGGAATCAATTTATTGAATGATGAAATGTGAAGGGCGGCTTGCATCGGTGGTCAGCGCGCACATCAGCCCCTGCCTCCTCTCAGGGTCCTGAAGCCCTTTGCGAACGACTCAGCTGGCGCCGCCGGTTCGATGCAACACCCAGTCGCCCAGCGTAATCACCGGTTTGCCGTGAATCCGTTCGGGGGCGATCTCATAGAGGAAACACACCAGTTCCCGCGCGCGCTCCGGTTGACCAGACCCGGATACCGGCTCAAGTTGCACCGCCACTTCGCGCTTGGTGTATTCACCGGTCTGCTGCGGCCAGACCTCCTCGATTTCATCCAGCACACGCTCCAGCTCGGGCGCCACCGCATACACCTCTCCCTGCACGGTTCCCGGTCCGGTCAGCGTCAGGCCCGGATAGCTACCCAGATGGTGCATCACGCCTGCCACGCTGGCGCGCCCTATCCAGCGGGGTGGCGGCTGCAAATGGTTGATGTCGCGCTGCTCACCCTTGCGCAGGGTGCCGTAAACAAAAACATAACGGACAGGAGATTGAGGCATTGTTTGAGTGTCGTCGCCAGAGAGTCGTCATCGGATTGTGGGCTGTCCAGGCTGCGTGTAACCGGCAATGCCCCACTGAAATTAAGGCATGATTTCAACCTCTGCCAGGCCGTTCCCGGCCGGTATAAACGCAGGCCCCGCACTGGCCCGCACCACAGGAGTCTCCAGTTTAATGAACCGAATCGTGGCTTACGCCTGCCTGGCGCTCAGCATGTCGCTCGTTGGCAGCTACGTGGCGCTTTCCAAACCCCTCGTCATCGCCTTCCCCGTCTTTTTGCTGGCCTGGCTGCGCTTTGGCATCGGTGGCAGCGCCATGCTGCACTGGCTGAAAAAACCGGCAGGCGAAGTCCCCATGAGCCGGCAAACCGGCCGACTGCTGTTCCTCGAATCCTTTCTGGGCAATTTCCTGTTTTCCATCTTCATGCTGTTTGGCGTGAGCATGACCAGCGCGGTTGCGGCCGGTGTGATCATGGCGTCCATTCCGGCAGCCGTTGCGCTGATGAGCTGGCTCTTCCTGCGGGAACGCATCGGTGCGCGCGTATGGGGCGCTATAGCCTGCGCAGTGGTCGGCATTGGCCTTGTTTCGCTATCAAAAAATGAGCTGGTTGCGCCCGTCAGCATTGGCCCGGAGGCCGATTTGGCACACAGAAATGCCTGGCTGGGCAATTTGCTGCTGGTGGGTGCGGTTTTATGCGAGGCGGCCTACGCCGTGATCGGCAAGAAGCTGACCGGCGTACTCAGCCCCAAACGCATCACCGCACTGATCAACCTCTGGGGCTTTGCCCTCGTCACCCCTTTCGGCCTCTGGATGGCCTGGGGATTTGACTTTGGCAAGGTGGCGCCCTCCGCCTGGCTGTTGCTGCTGTTTTATTCGCTCGCGGCCAGCGTATGGACGGTCTGGCTCTGGATGACCGGGCTCAGGAGGATTCCGGCGAACCAGGCCGGCGTTTTCACCGTATTGCTGCCGGTCAGCGCCGCAGCGGTCGGCGTCATTGTTCTGGGAGAAAAGCTCAATGGCACCCAGATCGGTGCTTTTGCCATCGCGCTGACCGGCGTCGTGCTGGCTACTTTGCCCGGGCGGGGTCCGGGAAAGCCTGTTCCGGTCGAGCCGCCGCACTGATTTCGCGGTCCAGCCGTTTTTGCCGGCGCATCACGGAGATGCTGTAGGCAATGATGCCCAACGACACCACCGTGATCAAAATCGTGGCCGCTGCGTAAATCGACGGGTTCACACCGCGGCGGGCGTAGCTGAAGATCACCTGCGGCAAGGTCGTCACGCCGGGCCCCGACAAGAATTCGGAGATCACGACGTCGTCAAACGACAGTGTGAAGGTGAGCAGCCAGGCCGATACCAACGCCGGCGCAATGCTGGGCAAAGTCACCAGAAAGAACACCTGCACAGGCCGGCAACCCAGGTCCATGGCGGCTTCTTCCAGGGTGCGGTCCATTTCGCTGAGCCGCGACTGGATGACCACCGTGGCGTAGGCCATGCCGAGCAAGGTGTGCCCCGTCACGATGGTGATGAAACCCCGGTCCGGCCAGCCGATGGCGCGCTGCACCGCCACCATCAGCAGCAGCAGGGCCAGACCGATGATGACCTCGGGCATGACCAGGGGCGCATTGACCAACCCGTAGAACAGCGTACGCCCGGTAAAGCGCAAATAGCGAACCAGTACAAAGGCAGCGAAGCTGCCGAGCACCACCGACAGCGTGCCGGTGATCAGCGCCACCTTGAGCGACAGAAAAAATCCTTCCACCAACCGGGAGTCCGACAGCAGCGCCTCATACCAGCGCGTTGAAAAGCCGGTGAAAACACCGTCTTGCCGGGTACTGTTGAAAGAAAAGACGATGAGAAAGATGAGCGGAATGTACAGGAACAGGTATACCAGGCCCATCCAGATCCGGCCGACGTTGTTCTCAAAAAACCGGAGGATTGGTCTCAACACGTTTTTCATGTCAATGCCGTCCTTGCGCATCGCGGTCGCTGCTGGAGCGGTAGTAAAACGCCAGCGGCACCAGGATCAGGAGGATCATCACGACAGCCAGCGCGGATGCGCGCGGCCAGTTGTTGCTGCTGAACATCTCGTCCCACACCACGCGGCCGATCATGATATTTTCAGCGCCCCCAAGCAGCGACGGAATCACGAACTCGCCGACGCTGGGGATGAAAACCAGCATCGAACCGGCGATGATCCCGGACTTGCTGAGTGGAACAGTGATCAGCCAGAAAGCCTTCCAGGCGCTGGCGCCCAGATCATGGGCAGCCTCCAGCAGACGAAAATCCATCTTCACCAGGTTGGCGTAAAGCGGCAGGATCATGAAGGGGCAGTACACATAGGTCATACCGACCAGCATGGAAACGTCGGTGTAGAGCATCACCATCGGCTCCTGGATGATGCCCAGCGATAGCAGCAGGTTATTGAGCACGCCCTGATCGGCCAGGATGCCCTTCCACGCATAGACCCGCAGCAGGAAAGACGTCCAGAACGGCAACATGACCATCATCAGCAAGGCCGGGCGAATCGCCGGCCGCGAGCGCGCGATGAAGTAGGCAAACGGATAGCCGATCACCAGGCAAGACAGCGTGGTGAGCAAGGCGTACTTCAGCGAGGTCTTGTAAGCCTCCATGTAGATGGTGTTGCCAAAACCGCCTGCCGTATCGGCCGCCTTGTCGATGAAGATGGACGCATAGTTGTTGTAGCGCAGCATGACGTGCCAGGACCCCTGCACCGTCTCGATCAGCGGCGCGAAGGGATCCACGCCATTGCCCATGTCCGTGACACTGATCCGCAACAGGATCAGGAAAGGCAACACAAAGAACAGCAGCAACCAGACATAAGGCACGCCGATCACGAAGCGCCGCCCCAGGTTGAGTTGAAGCCAGGAATGAATTTTCATCGCGGTAGTGAGATAGCTTGGCGTCGCAGCAGCAGCTTATTGAGTCAGCACCACGGGCGCCGAATCGTCCCACCAGAAGAACACCGCGTCTTCCCAGGTGATCAGGGAGCTCTCGTGGCGCGTGGTGTTGGTCTCGGTGATTTTCACCCTGCGACCGCCCGGCATTTCCACAATGAAGGTGTTGTAGCTGCCGAAGTAAGCGATCTCCCGCACCTTGCCGGTGAACAGGTTGACGTTCACCTCAGGACGGGTCTTGGCAATGTGAATCTTCTCCGGCCGCACCGCGATGGCCACCGACATCCCCAGCGTGCCGCTGATGCCGTGGCCCACGTTCACCACGCCCTGCTCCGTCGTGACTTCACAGCGGTCCGCCTCGTCCAGCGTGAGCTCGCCTTCAAACATGTTGACGTTGCCGATGAAGTCGGCCACAAACCGGCAATTGGGGTGCTCGTAAATTTCCTTTGGCGTGCCGACCTGCAGGACGCGGCCGTGGCTCATGACGGCAATGCGGGAAGCCATGGCCATGGCCTCTTCCTGGTCGTGGGTCACCATCACGCAGGTGACGCCCACGGATTCAAGAATGTTGACCAGTTCGAACTGGGTGCGTTCGCGCAGCTTCTTGTCGAGCGCGCCCAGCGGCTCATCGAGCAGCAGCAACTGGGGCCGCTTGGCCAGGCTGCGCGCCAGGGCCACACGTTGCTGCTGGCCGCCTGAGAGCTGGTGCGGCTTGCGTTTGGCAAAGGTCTCCAGCTGGACCAGCTTGAGCATCTCCTGCACACGCGCCTCGATCTCACCCTTGGGCATGCCTTCGCGCTTGAGTCCGAAGGCAATGTTGTCCCACACCGTCAGATGGGGAAAGAGCGCGTACGACTGGAACATCATGTTGATGGGCCGTTCGTAAGGCGGAAAAGAGGCGATGTCCACACCGTCCAGGATCACCGAGCCTTCGGTCGGTTTTTCAAAACCCGCCAGCATGCGCAGCAAGGTCGACTTGCCGCAACCCGAGCTCCCGAGCAGCGCGAAGATTTCGCCCTTGTGAATCGACAGGGACACATCGTCCACCGCCGCCACGCCATCAAAGCGCTTGACCAGCTGCTCAGTCCGCAAAAATCCGTCACCGGCCGGGAGGGGTAGATTCATGAACAGGGGTTCTCACCAAGAAAAAAGCTGCGCACACAAAGCATTGCATGCACAGCCGGATTCACACTGAAATCAGCGCTTGCCAGAGATCAGTAAAACGTCACTTGCCTTTTTTGAAGGCCGTGAACACATTGCTCATGGATTCACGCGCTTCGTTGCTGAAGCTGGCCGGAGACACCATTTTCTTCAGATTGTCCGCATCGGGAAATACCGCCTTGTCCTTGGCGATCTCTGGCTTGACGTTGGCCAGGCTGGCCTTGTTGGCGGTGGCGTAACCCAGCTCGTTGGTCAGAGATGCAGATACCTCGGGACGCAGCGAGTAGTTGATGAAGGCCAGCGCGTTGTTCGGGTGCTTGGCATCCTTCGGAATGGCCAGCGTGTCAAAGAAGATCAGGCCGCCGGTGCTGGGCAACAGGGCCTCGACGTCATTGCCGCTCTTGTTTTCAAGGGCTCGGGCACGGGCGATGTTGATGTCGCCGGCCCAGGCCAGTGCCACGCAGGCCTTGCCGCCGGCCAGGTCGTCAATCATGGTGCTGGAGAACATGCGGATGTGCGGACGCACCTTGGCCAGCATTTCGGCCGCAGCCTTGTGGTCGGCCGGGTCGTTCGAATAGGCGTTTTTTCCCAGGTAATGCATGGCGGGCGGCAGCACTTCGGTTGGCGAGTCGAGGTAGGCAATACCGCAGGATTTGAGCTTGGCGGTGTAGACCGGGTTGAACACCAGGTCCCATGCGTTTTCAGGCATGGGGGTGGAGCCCAGCGCCTTGGTCACCTTGGCCTTGTTGATGCCGACCGTGGTGAAGCTCCAGGCCCAGGGGACGAGGTAGGCGTTACCCGGGTCGATGGTGCCCAGCTTTTCCATGATGGCGGGGTCGAGGTTGCCGTAGTTGGCGACCTTGGACTTGTCGAGCTTGGAGAGCAGGCCGCCGTCGATTTGCGGCTTGGCGAATACAGCGCCGGGCACCACGATGTCGTAGCCGGTGTTGCCTGCCACCAGCTTGGCATGCAGGGCTTCGTTGTTCTCGAAGGTCTGGTAGTTGACCTTGATGCCGGTTTCTTTTTCGAAGTTGGCGATCATGTCCTTGGCGACATAGTCAGGCCAGTTGTAGACATTGAGCACCTTTTCTTCGGCGGGGGCAGCGGCGGGTGCGCTGGCTGCGGGAGCCGGAGTGGCCGCGACAGGCGCCTCCTCTTTTTTACCGCAACCGGCCAGCATAGCTGCCAGGATGGTTGAAATCGCCAGATAGCCAAGATGCTTTTTCATAATGTCCGTAACTCCTCTTAAAACTTGGAAGTAAAAACCAGGAAACTCAAGCAAAAATCAGACCGGAGCAATTGTATAAGAGGGCTAGAGCCTGTCATCATATAAATCGCCCCCGCGCTGGGGCTGCAAGGGGCGCAGCGCTAGGCGCAGGCCGCCGACCGGGGTATCCCCCGGTCAAGGGCTGCAACAACGCGAGGCGCCCCTTGCAGCCCCAGCCCTACGGGTGGCACCCGGAAAAGGCCGCACTCGTCGTTGCGAAGCCTCACCGGGGGCCTACCCCGGCTTCATTTCGCGCCTAGATTGCGACCTTTTCCGGGTGCCACACAGGGGCGATTTATATGATGACAGGCCCTAAAGCCGCGGGAACTTTTTCTCCCCGGGGCCTGCCTCCACGGCAGCCCGGCATCTGGGCCAATTCGCCTACAGCCAGATACGCCCAAGGACGGCTGCCCAAATGGCTCGCGCTGCATACGCTAAGGGCAATTCCCTTACTTTCAGCTCAGGAGAAACCCATGGGACTTACCCAATGGTTAGGCCAGGCCGCCATGAAGCCCTTTGCCCGCGCGCTGCCCGCCATGGGCGACACCGAGCGGGCAGCGCTGGAGGCGGGCACGGTCGGGTTCGAAGGCCGGCTGTTCTCGGGAACACCCCATTTTGATGCCCTGCTGGCCGCTGGACCCAATGTACTGAGCGCCAAAGAGCAGGCCTTCCTGGACAACGAGGTCACGGCATTGTGCGCACTGCTGGACGATTTCGCCATCGACCAGGCCGGCGACCTGCCAGCCGAGGTCTGGGCTTTCATGCGCGGCAGGCGCTTCTTCGGAATGATCATTCCCGAGGAATGGGGTGGCCTCGGGTTCAGCCACTACGCCCATGCCACGGTAGTGACGCGTATCGCCACACTCAATATTTCTGCCGCCGTGACCGTCATGGTGCCCAATTCGCTGGGCCCGGCCGAACTGCTGCTGCGCTATGGCACAGCGGCACAAAAAGAGCACTACCTGCCACGCCTGGCCGATGGCCGCGACCTGCCCTGCTTCGGACTGACCTCGCCTTATGCGGGCTCCGATGCCGCGTCCATCCCTGACCGCGGCGTTGTCACCGAGCGCGAGATCGACGGCGTCATGGTGCGCGGCTTCAGTGTGGATTTCTCCAAGCGCTACATCACGCTGGCGCCCATCGCCACCGTGGTCGGCCTGGCCTTCAACGCGGTGGACGAAACCCTGCCCGAAGGCCAGCGCAACCTGGGCATCACCTGCGCGCTGATTCCCGTGCCGCAACCGGGCATGCAGATCGGCAGGCGGCACCGGCCGATGGACGCCGCCTTCATGAATGGCCCCATCGAAGGCCGTGAAGTCTTCATCCCCATGGACTGGATCATCGGCGGCGAGCAGCAGGTCGGCCAGGGCTGGCGCATGCTGATGGAATGCCTGGCCGCAGGACGCGCCATCTCATTGCCTGCGCTGGGCTCGGCCATGCAGCAAACGGCTCTTTTCGTCGCCAACGGTTACGGCCAGGTGCGGGAGCAGTTCGGGCTTCCCATCGGCCGCTTCGACGCCATTGCCGGCGTGATTGCGGAGATGGCCTGCGAGCTCTATGCGACGGACGCCGCACGCCGCTACACCGCTGCCGTGCTCGACAAAGGAGAGCAGCCCAGCGTGGCCAGCGCCATCCTGAAAGTGCACCTGACCGAAGCTGGGCGGCGCGCCGTCAGCCACGGCATGGACATTCTGGGCGGGAAAGGCATCATCCAGGGCCCGTCCAACCTGCTGTCGGTGGCCTACCGCGGTGCGCCCATCGCCATCACCGTCGAGGGCGCCAACATCCTCACCCGTTCCCTGATCATTTTTGGACAAGGCGCGGTGCGCTGCCACCCCTACGTGATGAAGGAAATGCAAGCCGTGCAGGGCAACGATGCGCAGGCGCTGGGGGAAGCGCTGATCGGCCATGGCGGACACGTGCTGCGTAACTTCTGGCACAGCATCGCCGGTGCGCCCATGCAAGGCACGCCACCCCTGGGCCTCGAAAAAGAAGCCCGGCTGATCGCCCGCCTGAGCAGCCAGTACGCATTGACCTGCGACCTGGCCATGGGCTTGCTGGGCGGCAAGCTCAAGCGCATGGAGTTGCTGTCGGCAAGGCTGGGCGATGTGCTGGCCCATCTCTACATGGCCAGCGCCTGCCTTTGGCGCCATGCCTTCGACAAGGATACGACCATGCTGCCGGTCGCACAGGCGGCCATTCGCGTGCAGCTCGATGAAGCCGGCAACACGCTGGAGGCCCTCTACGCCAACTTTCCTTCGCCGCTAAGGCGTGTAGTGGGTGCACTGGTGCTGAACCGCAGCACGCGCCTGGCACCGCTTCGGGACGTTCAGCTGCTGGAACTTGCCAAACTTCTGCGGACCAAGTCCGCTGTCGTAAGGCGTCTGTGCCCCGATTTGGCTACGCCAACAAGCGGCGGGCTGCGCGACCTGATGGACGCGCTCGATCTGGCAACGCAGCTCGGCGAAGAAACCGTGGCGCTGAACAAGGCCGTGCGCAGCAATCAGTCCATGGAGCACGCCGCGCAAGCCTCAAGCCGCCCGAACCTGGCGTTGGCTTATTTGCGCGCCGCCGACAAGGTGATCCAGGTCGACGACTTTGCGCCTTAGAACCTGTTCTTAAGCCGCGGCCCGGGTAAACAATCCCTTGTACTGCTCACGCAGCAAATTCTTCTGTACCTTGCCCATGGTGTTGCGCGGCAACTCGTTGACCACAAAGCAGTGCTTGGGAATCTTGAAGTTGGCCAGCTTCGATTTCAGTTCGCTCACAATCCTGCTTCCCTCAAGCACGACGCCCGGCTTGGCGATCACGACGGCCACGCCGACCTCGCCGAAATCCGGGTGCGGCACACCGACCAGCGCGCTTTCGGCCACGCCGGGCATGTCGTTGATGTAGCCTTCAATTTCGGCGGGATAGACGTTGTAACCGCCGCTGATGATGAGGTCTTTGCTGCGGCCCACGATGACGATGTAGCCGCGCTCGTCGATCTTGCCCACGTCGCCGGTCTTGAAGTAGCCGTCTGCGGTGAACTCTTCTTTTGTCTTCTCCGGCATGCGCCAATAGCCCTTGAAAATATTCGGGCCCTTGACCTGGATGCCGCCGATCTCACCGGCCGGCAATGACTCGCCGCCTTCGTCCTGCACTCGCAGGCTGACACCGGGTAACGCAAAGCCCACCGTACCGCCGCGCCGCTCGGCACCCTTGTAAGGGTTGGACGTGAGCATCACGGTTTCCGACATGCCGTAGCGTTCCAGAATGGTGTGGCCGGTGCGCTCTTTCCACTCGTTGAAGGTCTCGATCAGCAAAGGCGCCGACCCCGCCACAAAGAGCCGCATGTTGCGGCAGGCTTCGCGGGTCAGCCCCGGCTCGGCCAGCAGGCGCACATACAGCGTGGGAACGCCCATGAACACCGTGGCTTGGGGCAGCTTTTTCACCACCAGCTTGGGGTCGAATTTGGCCAGCCAGATCATCTTGCTGCCGTTGATGAGCGCACCGTGAATGGCAACAAAGAGTCCGTGCACATGAAAAATCGGCAGGGCATGGATCAGCACATCGCCTTTTTTCCAGCCCCAGGCATCTTTGAGCACCAGCGCATTGCTCAACATGTTTCCGTGCGAAAGCATGGCGCCCTTGCTGCGGCCGGTGGTACCACTGGTGTAGAGGATGGCGGCCAGGTCGTCCGCCCGCCGTGTCACCACTTCATGCTGGTCGCTGCAATGCGCCGCACGGTCCAGCAGCGAGCCTGTGCGGTCATCGTCCAGTGTGAACACGTTCTGCGTGCCGGCCTTGAAGGCGATCTTGCTGACCCAGCCAAAATTCTTGCTGCTGCAGACCATCACGGACGGCTCCGCGTTGTCGATGAAGTATTCGATCTCGGCGCTTTGGTAGGCAGTGTTGAGCGGCAAAAACACATAGCCGGCGCGCAGCGTCGCCAGGTAAAGCATCATGGCTTCCACCGACTTCTCGACCTGCACCGCCACCCTGGCCCCTTCAGGTAACCCCAGCGAGGCCAGCAGGTTGGCCATCATCGCAGTGCCGCGTTCGAGGTCGCGCCACGAATAGCAGAGGCCGTTGTCAGTTTCGACGGCGACTTCATTGAGCGAAGAAGGAAATGCGGCTCGAAGCGCTGCAAACAGGTTATGGTTTTTCATGGGTCAGGCTGGCTATGGTTGGAATGTCGGCCGCCCGGCGATCAAACCGGGGCAGGCGTTTTTCAGTGAAAGCGGCAATACCTTCGCGGTGCTCGGCAGAAGGGGCATAACGGTAGGCTGTTGCTATCAAATCAGTAGCTGGTTGCGCTGATCCAGTGGGCGCCAGAGCCCTGAATGCCTGTTTATTCAGGCGCGCGGCGCCAGGCGCAAGGGCACAGGTGCGATCCACGCACGCCATGACCAGGGCCTCGACGTCCTGGCCTGGCGCAACCTGGTTGAGAAAGCCGCGCTGCTTCATCTCGGCGGCCCCCAGAACGGCAGCCGAAAGCAACATCTCCCGAGCGGTCAGCTCTCCGGCGGCACGCATCACCAGCGCAGCCTCGCGCGGCGCCATCGGGAAGCCGAGCTTCGCGATGGGCGCACCGAACTTTGCCGTATCGCCGGCAATGCGGATATCGCAGCAGCTGGCGATCTCAACGCCGGCGCCCATGCAGTTGCCTTCGATCTGCGCGACGATGGGGACGTCGCAGTCCAGCATGGCCTGCAAGCCGCCCCATACATCGTCTTCATGAAACGCGCGCAGGCCCGCTTCTTCAAAGCGAAAGCCGGCGTATTCGGAGATGTCGCCGCCCGCGCAAAACTGCCCGCCCTCTCCCCGCACCAGCACGCAACACAACGCTGCGCTTTGCTGGATGCGCTCAAACGCCGCGCGCAACTCGCGCCACATGGCGCGAGACATGGCGTTGAGCTTGCCGGGATGGGACAGCGTCACAAAGGCAACGGGGCCTTTCACTTCCAGTAAAACGACACCGGTCATCAAGGGGTCAGTCGAGTTTGGCGCCGGAGGCTTTCACCACCGCCGACCAGCGTTTGACCTCGTTGCTCACAAACGTGCCGAACTGCTGGGGCGTGAGGTTGCCGAAGTCCGCGCCGTTGTTGGCCCAGATGGCTTTGAGCTCGTCGCTGGTGGCGGCCTTGCGCAGGTCTTCCACGATGCGTGCCTGCACGTCGGCTGGTGTGCCCTTGGGCGACCAGATGCCGTACCAGGTGGTCACGGTGTAGTCGGGCAGGCCGAGTTCGCCGGCGCAGGGCACGTCCGGGAAAGCCGGGTTGCGTTTCGTGCCCGACACCATCAGCGCCTTGATGCGGCCGCCCTTGATGTGGTTGGCGGAAGAGCCCAGGCCGTCAAACATCATGTCGACGTTGCCGCCAATCAAGTCCTGCAGCGCAGGGCCCGCGCCGCGATAAGGGATGTGCGTGATGAAGGTCTTGGTTTGCTGCTTGAAGAGCTCCCCGGCCAGATGGTGCGAAGTACCCGCACCGGCGGAGCCGTAGTTGTATCTGCCGGGTGCCTTGCGCACGGCCGCGATGTAAGCCTTGAAGTCTGCGAACGGCATGTTGCGGGGATTGACCACCAGCACCTGCGGCACATTGGCCATCAGGGCCAGCGGCACAAAATCTTTCTCGATGTCGTAGTCCAGCTTGGGATACATCGACGGCGCAATCGTGTGATGCACGGCACCCATGAACAGCGTATAGCCGTCGGGCTGCGCCTTGGCGGCGATGCTCGCGCCCAAGGTGCCGCCGGCTCCGCCGCGGTTGTCGATGATGAGCTGCTTGCCTGTGAGTTTGGCGAACTGCGCCGACAGCGGCCGTGCGAACGCATCGGTACCGCCGCCGGCTGGAAACGGCACGATCATCGTCACCGGCTTGGTGGGCCAGGCTGACTGCGCATGCAGCAGGGGTGATGCGGTTGCAGCGCTGGCCGCAGCGATGCGCAGGACGTCGCGCCGGTTAAATGAAATCATGGTTTGTCTCCTTTGATAAGTTTTACTACGGGATGATATTCGTTAAAAATCGCCTTCAACGCAGCACCGCGCTGGCTTCGGCAGCCTTGATTAAGCGCACCGCGTCTTCGGCCAGCAGGAAACCCTGGGCCTGGGCTTTGTCGGCGGCCTTGCGCACGGCGACCACATAGCCCTCGTGCGAACCGTAGCGCTCCTGCAGCGACAGGCGCGGGTCGCCGTTGGCACTGCGCTCCTGCGCCGTGCGGGCAAAGGGCACCATGCCGCCCACGTAATTGCAGATTTGTCCCTGATGGAACGGCCGGGCGCCGCCCGTCGTGATGTTCCAGCCCAGGTAGGTGCCCAGCGGCGCTTCGAGCAGCACTACCGGCACGCCGCCCAGCTCATTGCCGTCGGCGTCCACACGCGGCGCCAGCATGGGCAGCACCCGGCGGATGGGCGGCGGCGCATTGGATGCCACGCCCGAGCCATCGGCAGGGTTGAACGCGGGGCCCCAGTCATAGTCAAGCACCGGCATGATGAAGTCCGGCTCGGGCACGGTGGGGCGCAACTGCGGCAGCGTGGGAAAGCCGATGCCTTCCTTGGTGGCCAGCGCCAGCGAGCCGCGCGGCTCGCCGGCACGCGGCGCCAGGGTAGGCCAGCGGCTGGGCGGTGGCTCGGCGCCACGCATCACCCAGTTGCGAAAGTGCGCGCGCAGCGCGTTCACGGTTTCGGTATGCGGCACCGGGTTGGCGGGTAACACACCCATGCCGAAATTGTTGCCCGGACAACTGGCGCCTGCCGTTGGAAGGCCCACGCCCGGCAGGCTGGTGTCAAAGCCCCCTGCCCCGCCGCCGTGGCTGGAGCTGGCAATGTAATAGCGCCGCACGTTGGCAGGCAGAGGCAGGTCGGCCCTGGCATCGGTACCCACCCATTCCGGCGTAAGTTTCAGGGCCCAAACCTCGGCCGAGCCAAAGTGCTCAACGATTTTCGGGCAGGTCTTGCTGGCTTCGCAACGATCAAGAATACCGGCAGGCGGCCCACCGCGCACCGGGTCGGCCGCGCGTGCCCACCACTGCGGCCCTTCACTGCCGGCCTGGTACAGCTCCAGCACGCCATCGGGCTGGGCCCAGCGGAAGTTCAGCGCGATGCGCCGGCCCGCAATGATGGGCCAGAGGCCGTCATGCACCTGGCGCCCGGCTTCGTCCCGGTTAAAGCCCAGGTGCAGCCAGCCGCGCAGAAAGTTACCGGACTGCGAGACGCCCCGGCCAATGCTGTGGGTCACCACCCCAGCCACCGGGTTCGGTGTGCCGGCGTCATCGGCCCTGGCCGTCTTGAAGAACACCCCCATATCGCGCCAGGCGGCAAAGCCCACGCCCAGCAGGTAGGGGTCGGCGGCCTTGAACACCACCTGGTAAAGCTTGCTGGCATCGAAGCCGTTCTTCAGGCAAATCTGCGTGGCATCAGGTATGCCGGGAAAAGGATTGGCCGCATCGCATTTGGCCCAGGCCCAGTCGGTGGAAGGAATCACTGTCTCGCCGGTCACATCGCCACGGGTGGATTCAGCCGTGCGCGACACCAGGCGCGACTGGCGCGTGTCCAGGCTCACTGGCTTGTACGGAACAGGATTTGTTTGCACGATCAGCGGCTGCGAACCCGGGCCGGTGCGATTGACGATGCGGCCAAACACCTCACCGGTGACGGGTGAGCCATCGGCATTCCTTGCCACCGGCACCTTGAGCCAGTGGGGAAGCTCGACCGCAGCAGTGGCCCGCACCATGGTGGCGCCGGCGTTGTCGCCCTGCCAGGCGCTGGTGAGGTCGATGTCACCCAGCGCACGCTCCTGCACCACATTGGGCCGGCGCAAACCACGGTTGGGCACCTCATGCCACATCAGGCCGCTGGCCCTGGACGAATCAACCGGCTTGGTCAACACAAAGGTGGCCACGTAACGCACCTTGCCATCGGCCTCTTTGCCCAGTTCAATGTCCTGGATGATGGCATTGCCAGGCGCCTTGGGGTCCAGCTCGCCGAACGCGCGGCCGGCAACCTGTTCAAAGGCAACACCACCTGACAGGTCTGCCGCCAGGGGAACGGTTTCGTCAATCACGATCCGCGTGACGCGGGCCTGGGCGGAATGTCCCAGCAAAAACACGGCGGCCAGCGACGCAAGCGCCAACCTTCCCATCAGGTGAACGGGTCTCATGTCTGTCTCCTTCGTTTTTATCTGTCTACATCTGTCTACTGCTCGTCTGCAACTGCAAAAACTACAAAAGCGATTCAATAGCGCCGGACACAGCCACCTTTCCTTGGGCCAGCAAGGCGCGGTGCTTGTCCAGGCGCTTGAGGTCATAGAGGTAATTCACCATCAGGCCGTACGATTGCCTGAGCCCTTTGGGCGTCGGGTCGCCTGCCCAGTTGATGCGCTCTACGCGCGCCCCGTTGCCCAGATGAAAGCGTGCCACCGGATCCAGCGGCTTGCCCTCTTCCAGGGCCCGGCCCAGGTAATGGGCGGCGCAGTGCAGCAGCATCTTTCGCACCGGCGACTTTTCGTTGAGGGCCAGCGGATTCTCTGCGGCGGTCAGCAGGTGCCCCGCAGTGGGCGGCTCAAACCCCACCGCCCGGCCCAGGGCGGCAAGCTCCTTGTCTCCCAGCGTTTCCAGCATGGCCGCCGCGTTCTTGCCCAGCCAGCTGCGAAACCCCGGAATCGGTGAAAGGGTGGCAAAGGTCTTGAGCTTGGGAAACTCCTCTTTCAGGGTCTCCACCACGCGCTTGATCAGTGAATCGCCAAAGCTCACGCCGCGCAGGCCGGCCTGCGTATTGCTGATGGAGTAAAAAATCGCAGTGGTCGCACGGCTCAGGTCCGAGGGCGCTGCCAGCTCATCAAGCAAAGGCATGATGTCGCCCGCAATCGTCTCGACCATCGCGACCTCGACAAAAATCAGCGGCACTTCTGGAAGACGCGGGTGGAAGAAGCCATAGCAGCGACGGTCACTGTCAAGCCGGTTTTTGACGTCGGCCCATCCCTTGATGTCATGGACCGCTTCGTACTTGATCAGCTTTTCAATCAGTGACGCCGGTGAATCCCAGGTGATGCGGCGCAGGTCAAGGAAACCGACATCGAACCATGTCGAGAACATGTATTCCATTTCGACATCCAGGGCCAGCAAGCGCTTGTCGGCCTTGAGGCTGGGCTGCATGTCGGCACGCATCTCGACCAGGAACTGGATGCCGCCCGGATAGACGCTGAAGCGCTGCAGCAGACGCCGGCGCGGCGAAACTGTGGCACGGCGGTAACGCACCTCGGCCACGGCCTCTTCGGGTGTACCCACGGCAGCCGCAAACTGCGCCTGCGCGGCCTTGACCTTCTGCGGATTGGCGACGAACTGCTCACTCATCAGCATCCACAGGTCGCGCCGGCGAGCCGGGGTGGCGCCCTGGTACCAGGCCGCGATGGCCATGGCGCGCCGGCCGCCTTCCACCTCACTGACGCGGGGATCAATGATGGCCTGCAACTCCTGCAAGGTGCGGCGAAGTACACGCGGCGACAGCGCTTCGTCCTTATGGCTCAAAGTTGCCAGAAGCCGTTCATGCGTGCTTCGTGCGGGCAATTCGACGCTAGCTGCTATCTTTTTTGTAGCTGCTTGCGCACGGTCTGTTTGCCCTGCGGCCGTTTTTTCTGTAAGGCCTTTTTCGCCTGCCGTGAGCCGCGAAACATTGCGGCTGAGCCAGTCTGCGGCGCTCATGAGGCCACCCTGGAGCGCTGGCTGCGGGAAAGGTCACGCAGCGCTTCGCGCTGGCGCGTCAGGTGCGTGCGCATGGCGGCATCGGCACCTTCGCTGTCACGGCTTTTGAGGGCCGCAAACACCGTCATGTGCTCTGAAAGACTTTGCGCCAGCCGGCCCGGCGCGTGCAACTGCTGGAGCCGGGCAAGCTTCAATATTTTTCGCAGGTCCGCAATCGCCTGCGCGAGCCAGCGGTTGTTGGCCAACAGAATGATGGCCTCGTGAATGGCGAAATTGGTCGCGTAATAGTCATTGATCCGGCCGGCTTTGGCGTGACTGTTAAGCCGCTCATGCAAAGTAGTGAGCGCAGCCAGATCGGCGTCGGTGGCATTGCGTGCCGCCTCATAGGCGCAGCGCCCCTCCAGCAAGGCGATGACCGGGAAAATGTCGTCCAGGTCTTGCTCGGTCACCTCATTGACAAAGCAACCACGCCGGGGTTCGTGGCGCAGAAGCCCTTCCGAGGTCAGTACCTTGAGCGCCTCGCGCAGTGGCGTGCGGGAGATTTCCAGCCGTTCGCATAGCGCCACCTCGTCCAGAAAACTCCCGGGCGCCAGCTGGCCGGCAAAAATCTGCTCGCGCAGGGTATTGGCGACCTCCTGATGCAATGAACTCTGGACCAGACGCATGACAGACCCCTTTTGACCGGCTGACGCAATGAACCCAAATACACGACACATCCACCGAACCCGGCAACTGCGGTGGCCCGGCACGTCCCGAAAAATCCACCTGCTTCCATACAACTGCCCCGGCAGCGTCTGGAGTTTTCAGAATTCCAGCGGTAATTTCAAGTAATTACACATAATTATGAGAGTTAAAAAGCAGTCAGACAAGTGAGTTGTGCCTGAAAACGACAGGGAGAAACCCTAGCACCCCGAAGCGAGAGGCTCAGGGCACCAGATAGTCCTGACGCCCGGAGCTATCGCCACAAATCAATAGCTGCCTGCGATGGATTTTTGGGGTTGACCCTGCCGGGAAGCCCACACCCAGAGCCAGGCACCCGCTGCGATCATGGGCACGCAAAGCCATTGGCCCATGCTCATGCCCAGGGCGAGGATGCCGAGGAAGTCGTCTGGCTCACGGAAAAACTCGGCGATGAAACGAAACACGCCGTAGCCGACCAGGAAGGCCCCGGAGACCTGCCCCACCTTACGCGGCTTGCGCGCGTACAACCAGAGCAGCACGAACAGCAACAAGCCCTCCATCAGGAATTGATAGATTTGTGAGGGGTGACGCGGCTGCATGGCGCCGCTGCCCGGAAATACCATGCCCCAGGGCAAAGCAGGGTCGCTGAAACGTCCCCAGAGCTCACCGTTAATGAAGTTGCCAACGCGCCCCGCCGCCAACCCGGTCGGTACGCAAGGCGCGACGAAGTCCATGACCTGCAGCCAAGGCCGCTGGCGCGAACGGGCAAACCACCATTGCGAGGCCAGCACACCCAGCATCCCGCCGTGAAAGCTCATGCCGCCCTGCCACACAAAAAAGATTTCAAGCGGGTGCGACAGGTAGTAACCGGGCTTGTAAAAAAGGCAGTAGCCGAGCCGCCCACCGACCACCACACCCATGACACCCAGGAACAGGATGTCCTCAATGTCCCTGCGCGACCAGGCGCCGGGGCCGGTGATGGACGCATAGGGCTCGTGGCGAAGGCGCCGCGTAGCCAGGAAGAAGAAGAGGCCAAAAGCCGCCAGATATGTCAGGCCATACCAATGGATGGCCAGGGGACCCAACTGCAGGGCAACCGGATTGATTTGCGGATGAATAAGCATGGGCCGTATTTTTGCATGCGAGGCTCGTAGGAAAGGGCTTACAGTGAGCCCGCTCGCTTAAACTGGGAGCAACGCCGTACAGGATCACACCATGCGTCATTTATTCTGTTTTACCGTTGTTTCAGGCTTGGGTTTGTTGTGCATCCAACCCGCTGCGGCACAGGTCTACCAATGCCTTGATTCAGCCGGCAAAAAGGTGTTTTCACAAACGCCCTGTGCGACCAGCGGCGGTGGCAATGAAAAGCTCATTGTCCGCGCACCCGCCCCTGCCGCGGCACCAGCATCAACTGACGGCACACCTGTAACAGGCGTGCCCGGCGTGCTTTATGGCAATGGCGGAGCCGCCGCAGCACCCAAGGATTGGGCAGCGGAAAACGCTGCGGCGAATGCGCGGGCAGCTGCTGCTGACCGATCCAGCGGCGGATCGCGCCAGGCCATGCCCTCGGCACTGGGTGGCCTGCGCAAAGGCGGTGCCCAAACCCAGGCGCAGGCTTCCGACAAACAGATCATTGCCAACTGCGAAGCCAACCACGGCGCCCGCTGCAGCAGTGCCGGCGAAATAGCCCAACGAAGAATGGAGCAGCGCGAACTCACCCCAGCGGAAAAGCAGCAGCAGCAAAGTGCGGTGGCGGCGCGCCGGCAACGCGAACGGGAAGAAGCCTTCGAGCGGTCTATGCGCCGATAAAGGTGATAAAGCGGGCAAGCGCCGGGTTGGCGCTGGCCCGCGGCCAGACCAGACTGGTCTCACAGCCAGGCACCACGGCCGAAGCACCCCGTGCACCACTACGCATGGAAGGCCTGCCACCAGGCAGGCTGCGATACACCACGCCAGGGCGCTGAAACTGCCGCACGCTCTCGGGAACCCAGGCCACGCCGAGCCCGGCGGATACCAGGTTCACGATGGTCTGCATCTGGATGGCTTCCTGGGCAACCTGCGGCAATTGCCCTGCGGCGTGATACATCGCAAAAATCGCGTCGTAAAGTGACGGAACGATTCGCCGCGGAAAGATCACTAAAGGCTCGCCCAGCAGATCAGGGAGCGCTAGCGTCGCCTTGCTTGCCAGCGAGTGCTGCCCGGGTAGCGCCACCACCAACGGGTCCTGGCTGATGTGCCGGCAGGCCAGGCCTGGCGGCGCGAAACCAGGGGAATGCAACATGAAGCCCGCGTCGATCTCTCCGCGCTCAAAAGCCTGCAGCTGCACGTCGCCGGTCGCCTCTATCAATTCCAGCTGCACCTTGGGGTATTGCTCGCGAAAGGCCTGCACCCAACGCGGCAACAACTCAAAACCGACCGTAGACACAAAAGCCAGCCGCAAGCGCCCGGCCTCGCCGTCCGCGCTGGCGCGCGCATATGCCGGAAGAGCCAAGGCACGTGTCAGCAGGTCACGCGCTTCGGGCACCAAGGCAGCACCTGCCGTCGTGAGCTGCACGCTACGCTTGGTGCGGTCGAACAATCTGAGGCCCAAATGCGCCTCCAGCTGCGCAATGGCCTGCGTGAGCGGCGGCTGGGTCATGTTGAGGCTTTTGGCAGCGCGGCCGAAATGAAGTTCCTCGGCCACTGCCAGAAACTGACGCCACAGGCGAAGCTCGATCAAGGGCGGTTTACGGGAAGCCATGCCCGTGGTGCCGAGAATATCTTTCATATGCCATACATATTAATAGATGATTAATAATGGATTGGAAAGAATCAATCAAAGCACGCATACTCTGTTTCTCCCGATGAATGCCCAAGGTCAAACGCGGGCAAGCCACAGTAGCCAACACCACGAGACACCCATGGAAACCAAAACCGTCAACATCGTTGCCAACCCACGCAGCAGGAACATCACCGAGGGTAAATCGCGCGCGCCGAACCGCTCCATGTACTACGCCATGGGCTACGAGGCCGACGATTTCAAAAAACCCATGATCGGCGTGGCCAATGGGCACAGCACGATCACGCCCTGCAACAGCGGCCTGCAAAAACTGGCCGACGCGGCAATTGCCGGTATCGAGGAAGCTGGCGGCAACGCGCAGGTATTCGGCACACCCACGATTTCCGACGGCATGGCCATGGGCACCGAGGGCATGAAGTACTCCCTCGTGAGCCGCGAAGTGATCTCCGACTGCATCGAGACCTGCGTGCAGGGCCAGTGGATGGACGGCGTGCTGGTGGTTGGTGGCTGCGACAAGAACATGCCGGGCGGCCTGATGGGCATGCTGCGCGCCAACGTGCCGGCGATCTACGTCTATGGCGGCACCATCCTGCCGGGCACCTACAAGGGCAAAGACCTCAACATCGTCAGCGTCTTTGAAGCCGTGGGCGAAAACGCCGCCGGGCGCATGAGCGACGAAGACCTGCTGCAAATCGAGCGCCGCGCCATTCCGGGCACCGGCAGCTGCGGCGGCATGTACACGGCCAACACCATGTCCAGCGCTTTCGAGGCCCTGGGCATCTCACTGCCCTACTCCAGCACCATGGCCAACCCGCATGACGAAAAAATGAATTCGGCCAAAGAGTCGGCCAAAGTGCTCGTCGAAGCCATCAAGAAGGACATCAAGCCGCGCGACATCGTCACAAAAAAGGCGATTGAAAATGCCGTAGCCGTGATCATGGCCACCGGTGGCTCCACCAATGCCGTGCTGCATTTCCTGGCCATCGCCCACACAGCCGGCGTCGAATGGACCATTGATGACTTCGAACGCGTACGCCAGCGTACGCCAGTGCTGTGCGACCTGAAGCCGTCGGGCAAATACCTTGCCGTGGACCTGCATCGCGCCGGCGGCATTCCACAAGTGATGAAAACGCTGCTGGCCGCCGGCCTGCTGCATGGCGACTGCCTGACGATCTCCGGCCAGACCATCGCAGAGACGCTCAAGGATGTACCCGAGGTGCCGCGCGCCGACCAGGACGTGATCCGCCCCATCAACAATCCGATGTATGCGCAGGGCCACCTGGCCATCCTGAAGGGCAATCTCTCGCCCGAAGGCTGCGTAGCCAAAATCACCGGCCTGAAGAACCCCGTCATGACCGGCCCGGCCCGGGTGTTTGATGACGAACAGTCCGCGCTGGCAGCCATCCTGGCCGGCAAGATCAAGGCCGGCGATGTCATGGTGCTGCGTTACCTCGGGCCCAAAGGAGGCCCCGGCATGCCTGAAATGCTGGCCCCCACCGGCGCGCTGATCGGTGCCGGCCTCGGCGAAAGCGTGGGCCTGATCACAGACGGCCGCTTCTCGGGCGGCACCTGGGGCATGGTGGTCGGCCACGTGGCGCCTGAAGCTGCGGCTGGCGGCAATATCGCCTTCATTAATGAAGGCGATTCGATCACCATTGATTCGAAGCAACTCCTGTTGCAACTGAATATCAGTGACGCCGAATTGGCTAAACGCAAGGTCGGCTGGAAAGCCCCTGCGCCACGCTATACCCGGGGCGTCCAGGCCAAGTTCGCTTTCAATGCATCAAGTGCCAGCAAGGGTGCGGTGCTGGACGACTATTGATTTGATCCGCTGAAACGCAAAGAGCCCGTGAAGTTACAGACTTCACGGGCTCTTTGCTTTGGGGCCAGCTGCCAGTTGCGAAAACCGGGTAACTTGACTGGCGTCTTAGCTAGTTGCGCTGTATCAGCTATTTCTTTTTCTTCGCCGAAAGCATGCCCATGGCTTCACGCTGCTTGTCGATGCGGTCTTGCCTGCGTTTGTCCATCTTGTCCACTTCCTTACGCTTGGTATAGCCCGATGCATCCGCCCACCACCACCAGAGGGCTGCAAGCGCGAATGGAGAAAGCACAATCCACCAGCTCAATGTAGCAACGGGACCGATTTCGAGATACTTCAGTGCCAATGCAGCAATTCCAACCAATAGAAAAAACATCTGTAACTCCTCTGAATGTGTGGTGGTTTGGCCGGGTCAACCCTTGAAACCCGGGTCAACCGGCACCACTACAATGACGTTAATTGACTGTAACCGAATCCACAACTCCCCACGAGGACAATCCATGAAACGCATTCTTTCGGTCATCGCTTCCATGGCTGCAGTTTTTGCAGTATCAACCCCTGCACTGGCGGATCTGCAACTGGCAACCGCAAAAAACTGCATGGCTTGCCACGCCGTTGACAAAAAACTGGTTGGACCCTCCTACAAGGATGTCGCAGCCAAATATGCAGGGCAAAAAGACGCAGCAGACAAGCTGGCCGCCAAAGTCATCAAGGGTGGTTCAGGCGTCTGGGGCCCGGTGCCCATGCCAGCCAACGCCCAGGTAAGCCCAGACGAAGCCAAAAAGCTGGTTGCCTGGATCCTGACCCAGAAATAACCGAGGGCTTCTGGCCCAAAAAAAGCCCGTCATTGACGGGCTTTTTTTATGCCGCTTCAAATCACTGCTTTTCAGACAGCTGATCGAGAATGGCAGGGTTTTGTGGCCACGTCACATCGCTTCGCGATATGAGTGTCCCCCAACCCTGCCCCAGCTTCGCTGACGCGGCTACGCCACGTTCTCGATCACTGCTTTTCAGACAGCTGATCGAGAATGGCAGGGTTTTCAAGCGTCGAGGTGTCCTGGGTGATGGTCTCGCCCTTGGCGATGCCGCGCAGCAGGCGGCGCATGATCTTGCCGCTTCGGGTCTTGGGCAGGTTGTCGCCAAAGCGGATGTCCTTGGGCTTGGCGATCGGGCCGATTTCTTTGCCCACCCAGTCGCGCAGCTCCTTGGCAATCGCCTTGGCTTCCTCACCCGTCGGGCGTGAACGCTTGAGCACTACAAAGGCCACAATGGCTTCGCCCGTCAAGTCATCGGGCCGCCCCACCACGGCGGCCTCGGCCACCAGCGTAGAGTGCGCTACCAGTGCCGATTCGATTTCCATGGTGCCCATGCGATGGCCCGACACATTCAGCACGTCATCGATGCGGCCAGTGATGCGGAAGTAGCCGTTGTCGACATTGCGCACTGCCCCGTCGCCGGCCAGGTAAATCGTGCCGCCCATTTCTTCGGGGAAATAGCTTTTCTTGAAACGGTCCGGATCGTTCCAGATCGTGCGGATCATGGAGGGCCAGGGCCGCTTGACGACCAGCATGCCGCCTGCGCCATTAGGGAGATCCTTGCCGGTTTCGTCGACGATGGCGGTCATGATGCCGGGCAATGGCAGCGTGCAGCTGCCGGGCACCAGCGGCGTAGCGCCGGGCAGCGGCGTGATCATGTGGCCACCGGTTTCGGTTTGCCAGAAGGTATCGACGATGGGGCAACGCTCGCCACCCACGTTCTTGTAGTACCACATCCAGGCTTCGGGATTGATCGGCTCGCCAACAGAGCCCAGGATGCGCAGGCTGCTCAAGTCCGAGCGGGCCGGATGCACCTTCTCGTCAGCCTCGGCGGCCTTGATCAATGAACGGATGGCCGTAGGCGCCGTGTAGAAAATCGTGACCTTGTGTTTTTCGATCATCTGCCAGAAGCGGCCCGCATTCGGGAAGGTCGGTATGCCTTCAAAGATGATCTGCGTTGCGCCGGCAGCCAGCGGGCCGTAGGCCACGTAGGTGTGGCCGGTGATCCAGCCGATGTCGGCGGTGCACCAGAACACGTCGGCGGGCTGGATGTCGAAGGTCCAGTCCATGGTGAGTTTGGCCCACAGCAGGTAGCCGCCGGTACTGTGCTGCACGCCCTTGGGCTTGCCGGTCGAGCCCGAGGTGTAAAGGATAAAAAGCGGGTGCTCTGCGCCGACGAACTCGGGCTCACACACCGGTGCCGCCTTGGCGGTGATCTCGTGCATCAGGCTGTCGCGGCCGGCCACCATGTTGCAGGCAGTGGCGGTGCGCTGGTAGACGATCACGTTCTTGATCGACTCGCAGCCGCCCATGGCGATGCCTTCATCGACGATGGCTTTGAGCGGCAGCTCTTTGCCGCCACGCAACTGGTAATTGGCGGTAATAACGGCCACGGCGCCGGCGTCCTGAATACGCTCCTGAAGGCTCTTGGCCGAGAAGCCGCCGAAAACCACCGAATGCGTGGCGCCTATGCGCGCGCAAGCCTGCATGGCCACCACGCCTTCGACCGTCATTGGCATGTAGATGATGACGCGGTCGCCCTTTTTGATGCCGGCGCCTTTCAGCGCGCTCGCAAACTGACTGACCCTGGCATGCAATTCTTTGTAAGTGACGTTGGTGACCTTGCCGTCGTCGCTTTCAAAGATGATGGCTTTTTTGTTTTCGACCGGTGTGCCCAGATGGCGGTCCAGACAGTTGTAGGAAGCGTTGAGTTCACCATCGGCAAACCACTTGTAGAACGGAGCATTGGACTCATCCAGTGTCTGGGTGAATGGCTTCTTCCAGCTCAGGTTTTCGCGCGCCAGGCGAGCCCAAAACCCTTCAAAGTCCTTCTCGGCTTCGGTGCACAGCGCCTGGTAAGCCGGCATACCCGAAATACGCGCGGCCTTTACGGTGGCTGGTGTCGGCGGAAAGATGCGATTTTCAACCAGGGTGGATTCGATCGCGGATGAAGGGGCGCTCATTGGTTTTGTCTCCTGTTTGTCACTGAATGCGTGGTACTGTCTTCTGCCGCACTTACAAGCCACTGACTGGCTTGAACCTTACAACTTCTGCAATTCAGGGGGTACCTGCGCTCCCCCTACAATGCCGCAAACCCCCAGCTTACGCCATCATGACTGAATCCACCCAATCCCCCACCCCCGCCAAAATTTCGCCCCTGCGCCCCTTGCCCAACCTGATTTTTGCCAGCCGCTGGCTGCAATTGCCGCTGTACCTCGGGTTGATCGCCGCTCAGGCCGTGTACGTGCTGCACTTTCTGGTGGAGTTGTGGCACCTGATTGAAGCCGCCTTCGGCAGCCAGACCGCACTGCAGTCGCTGATCACCAGCATCGGCTACAAGACCTCCACGCCCATCGTGTCGCTCAACGAGACGGTCATCATGCTGGTAGTGCTGGCGCTGATCGACGTGGTCATGATCTCGAACCTGCTGATCATGGTGATCGTGGGCGGCTACGAAACCTTTGTGAGCCGCATGAACCTCGAAGGCCATCGGGACCAGCCCGAATGGTTGAGCCACGTGAACGCCTCGGTATTGAAAGTGAAGCTCGCAACGGCCATCATCGGCATCAGCTCCATCCACTTGCTGAAGACCTTCATTAACGCCGACAATTACACCGACAGGGTCCTGATTGCGCAAACGGTGATCCACATCACCTTCCTGTTGTCGGCGATTGCGATCGCCTACACCGACAAGATCATGTCCGCCATCGCCGCGCAAAAGCACTAAGCGAGCCACGCCGGACAGCTAGTCCGGCGCCTTTTTTGGGGTGCTGGCGCGCATCAGCATCACCGCACCCAGCACCCCTGACAACAACGAACCGCACAGCACACCCAGCTTTAGTTGCGTCTCGTATGCCGCATCCTGGCCGGCAAATGCGAGCGCACCGATGAAAAGGCTCATGGTAAAGCCCACGCCGCACAGCAGGCAGACACCAAAAAACTGGCTCCAGCCAGCGCCGGCGGGCAGGCGTGCACCGACAAAGCGAATCAGCAGCCAGGAAGCCCCAAACACGCCGACCGCCTTGCCCACCAGCAGGCCTGCCGTGATACCCAAGGGCACGCTCTGAAGAAGCGTTCCGACGGTCACCCCCTGAAGCGACACTCCCGCATTGGCAAACGCAAACATCGGTAACACCGCAAAAGCCACCCAGGGGTGCAGCGCGTGCTCAGCGGTTTTCAACGGCGAGCCGCCTTTGCCGTCTGAAAGGGGAATCGCCAGCGCGGTAATGACGCCCGCCAGCGTTGCATGAATGCCCGACTTGTAGACGAAAAGCCAGATCACCAGGCCCACTGCCACGTAGGGCCCTACAACCATCACCTTCGCCCGGTTAAAGGCCAGCAAGAGCAACCCACCGATCGCGGCGGCCACCAACGCCATCACCGACAAACCCTCGGTGTAGAAAAACGCAATGATCAGGATGGCGCCCAGGTCATCAATGATGGCGACAGCCGTCAAAAACACCTTGAGCGATGCCGGCACGCGGCTGCCCAGCAGCACCAGGATGCCCAGCGCAAAGGCAATGTCGGTGGCGGCCGGAATCGCCCAGCCGCGCATCGCGACCGGGTCGCCGGCATTGATCGCCATGTAGATGAGCGCCGGCGCCACCATGCCGCCCAACGCAGCGCCCGCCGGCAACAGCGCCTGTGCACGCGAGGCCAGCTCGCCCTCGATCAATTCGCGCTTGATCTCCAGGCCCACCAGAAAGAAAAACACCGCCATCCACAGGTCATTGACCCAATGCAGTAGCGACTTGGAAAGCACCAGCAGATCACCGCCCACCCGCAGTTCGCCTGGCAGTTGCACAAACCGGTTGTAAGTCTCACTCCATGGCGAGTTGCTCAGTACCAGCGCCGCCACAGCGGCCAGCGCCAGCACCACGCCCGAAAGCGACTGCGAATTGATGAACTGGTTCAGTGTGCGGTAGACAAACTTGAGCATCCCGCCATTGTCCCAGAGACGCAGCCTGGCAGGCAGGTACTCCCACACAGCGGAGGCCGCAGCTCATGGCTCAGCCGTGATGTCAGCCATTGCGGCCAAGCGCCACTGAAGGCATCGGACCGCAAGCCCTGACCTCTACTCTATTTATTGCGCGGACTGCGGAAGATGACCGAAGCTGGCAGCCTTGCCGGAGGCGGCCGCCGGCAGCACAGCCTTTTCCATCTCGGCGCGCCGCATCGGGCGCAGCACATACCACGCCATCAGGGCAGCAATCGCGTTCATGACGCTGCCGACAATGAACACGGCGTGCCAGTTGCCCGTCATCGCCGTGAGCACGCTGGACAGCGGAACCAGCAGCGACGCCGTGCCCTTGGCGGTGTACAGCAGGCCGGCGTTGGATGCGGCGTACTTGGAGCCAAAGGTATCGGCGCAGGTTGATGGAAAGAGACTGTAGATCTCGCCCCAGGCGAAGAACACCATGCCCGTCAGTACCACGAAGGCAACCGGGTTGTGGCCAAACTGGTAGAGAGCCAGGATGCCCACCGACTCGATGCCAAAGGCGATCAGCATCGTTTTTTCACGGCCGATCTGGTCCGACACCCAACCAAAGAACGGACGGGTGAGCCCGTTAAGCACGCGGTCAATGGCCATGGCAAATGTGAGCGCCGGCAGCGCCAGACCCATGATGCTGACGGGCACGTCGCCGACGTTGAAATCCTTGGCGATAGGTCCGAGCTGGGCCGTAGCCATCAGCCCGCCGGCCGCCACCATCACGAACATGACGTACATCACCCAGAACACCGGTGAACGCAGGACTTCGGACGGTGTGTAGTCGCGCCGGCTCTGCTGCACATTGATCGTGGAGATCGAGCCGCTCTTGGCCAGGTTCGCCGGTGCCCGCGTCAACAGGAACGACACGACAAATACGATCACGCCCTGAATGATCCCGAAGTACAGGAAGGCAGACTGGTAGCCGCTGCCCTTGATCATGGCCGAGATCGGAAGAATAGTGAGCGCGGAGCCCGCGCCAAAACCTGCAGCCGTGAGACCCGCAGCCAGGCCTCGGCGATCCGGAAACCACTTCAAGGCATTGCCGACACAGGTACCGTACACCGCACCCGCGCCAACGCCACTGATCGCAGCAGCGATGTAGAGCAGCATCAGTGAATCGGCAAAGGAATTAATAACCCAGCCCACGCCGCAAAGAATGCCGCCGACCATGACCACCGGACGTGGCCCGAAACGGTCGACGAGATAGCCTTCAATCGGCACGAGCCAGGTTTCAGTCAACACAAAAATCGTGAAAGCAACCTGGATGGCGGCCTTGCTCCAGCCGTACTTGTCGGCAATCGGATTGACAAAAAGGGTCCAGCCATATTGCAGGTTGGCAATCATCGCCATGCAGACGATGCCCAAGAGAAGCTGTATCCAGCGATGAGCGTTCGATGGCGCGGGGGTGGCCGTATTGGCGTGTGTCATGAAAGTCTCCTGTCGTTGTATGCCGTGGAAATTGCGTTTGCAATCGCTGATGCTGTTGTTGTGGGCGGATTGTGAGAGCGCGCATTTCGAAGCCCGCTTGATCGCGATCAAGTTTGGAAAAAACTTTACGCAACGCGAAAAAAACGAAAGCTGATTGAAAGAATCATGCAGCGTTACCCCCCGGTTTCTGCGACGGATTCAATTCACAAGATGAGGGTGTGCGGGTAATGGCCGAGCTGAGCCTGAACACGCAATTCGAGGGTCAGCAAACGCCCGGCGTTGCACCGGGCCTGGGAGGCACTGAAAAAAAACGAGAGAGAGAAAAGCAACCGCGTCACGCGGTCTATCGATGGCGGCGCAAACCGCCCGGCAACAATTAGCGGGGCCGCAGCGCGCTGATAAAAATATGCAGAGGCGTAG
The DNA here is from genome assembly GCF_056403055.1 of Polaromonas sp. P3_A5. NCBI lineage: Bacteria > Pseudomonadati > Pseudomonadota > Betaproteobacteria > Burkholderiales > Comamonadaceae > Polaromonas > Polaromonas sp. P3_A5. Next base: position 1,500,667 of record NZ_JBFUGF010000001.1, on the reverse strand, counting down.
CAGCAAGCAACTCACGCAGCATAAGGCGTGCGCGCGCCCTGACGGCGGGTTGGGCAATTTTCAGATACAGGGCGAAAGCGGTCATGAGTTTCCTTTGTTGCGTGAGCATCTACAGAAGCAATCATAGGGTAAACCCTTTGCCTCTTCAAACCCTCAGCCAACCACCGCCGAACCGGGTTGCGGCCGGCGTCAGCCCACCATGTTTTGAGGCCGCACCCAGGCATCAAACTGCTCGCCCGTGACATGGCCCGAGGCCAGCGCCGCATCGCGCAGGCTGCTGCCTTCCTTGTGCGCCTTTTTGGCGATGAAGGCGGCCTTGTCATAGCCGATGTGCGTGTTCAGTGCCGTCACCAGCATCAGCGAGCGGTCAACCAGCTCGGCGATGCGTTCGCGATTCGGCTCAATGCCGACGGCGCAGTGGTCGTTAAAGCTCACCATGCCATCGGCCAGCAGGCGCACGCTTTGCAAAAAGTTGTGCGCCACCATGGGCCGGAACACATTGAGCTCGAAGTTGCCCGAGGCACCGCCGAAGTTGATGGCCACGTCGTTGCCGAACACCTGCGCCGCCAACATGGTCACGGCTTCGCTCTGCGTCGGGTTGACCTTGCCCGGCATGATGGACGAGCCAGGTTCGTTCTCGGGAATGCTGAGCTCGCCGATGCCGCTGCGCGGGCCGCTGGCCAGCCAGCGCACGTCGTTGGCAATCTTCATCATGCTGGCTGCCAGTGTTTTGAGGGCGCCGTGCGCATGCACCAGGCCGTCGACCGAGGCCAGCGCTTCGAACTTGTTGGGTGCGGTCACAAAAGGCAGGCCTGTCAGCGTGGCCAGTTCGGCCGCCACTTGCTCCGCATACCCCTTCGGTGCATTCAGCCCCGTACCAACGGCAGTACCGCCGAGCGCCAGTTCATACAGGTGCGGCAAGGCGGCACGCACATGCTTTTCGCCGTGGTCAAGCTGCGCGACATAACCCGAGAACTCCTGGCCCAGGGTGAGTGGTGTCGCATCCTGCAGATGGGTACGTCCAATCTTCACGATGCTGTCGAAGTCTTTGGCTTTTTGCGCCAGCGTCGCGCGCAACTTCGCAATCGCTGGCAGGAGCTTGTGGGTCATGGCCTCTACAGCGGCAACATGCATGGCGGTAGGAAACACATCGTTGGACGACTGGCTGCGGTTGACATCGTCATTGGGGTGCACCAGGCGGCCCTCGCCGCGCTCGCCGCCCAGAATTTCGCTGGCGCGGTTGGCCAGCACTTCATTGACATTCATGTTGGTCTGCGTGCCGGAGCCCGTCTGCCATACCACCAGGGGGAATTCGTCCGCATGCCCGCCCGCGATCACCTCGTCGGCTGCGGCCACGATGGCTTTGGTTTTTTTCTCGTCCTGAAGGCCCAACGCATGGTTGACCCTGGCCGATGAGCGCTTGACCTGCGCCAGCGCCTTGATGATTTCACGTGGCTGCTGCTCGCCCGAGATGTCGAAATTCTGCAACGAGCGCTGCGTCTGCGCACCCCAGAGTTTGTTGGCCGGCACCTCGATAGGGCCAAAGGTATCGCGCTCCGTGCGCGTGCTGCTTGTCGTCATGGAAATATCCTGCGCGTCAAAAAAGATGGTTAAGAGTCCTAGTATGACTGCAGACGAGAAAGATTCTCATCTGAAGGGTTTTGGATCCTCTCGCCCGACATGCCCGAGTTGCCCGCCAAGGGCGGATAATTGCGGGGTTTGCCCGAAATTTCCCCGAAACGCCCTCATAACGACGACCCACCATGACCACGATCAAGCAAGCCGACCTCATCGAATCCGTAGCCGCTGCCCTGCAGTACATCAGCTACTACCACCCCACCGACTACATCGCCCACCTGGCGCGAGCCTATGAGCGCGAGCAAAGCCCGGCCGCCAGGGATGCGATTGCACAGATCCTCACCAACAGCAAGATGAGCGCGACCGGCCAGCGCCCGATCTGCCAGGACACCGGCATCGTCAACGTGTTCCTTAAAGTCGGCATGGACGTTCGCTGGGAAGGCTTTACCGGCAGCCTGGACGACGCCATCAACGAAGGCGTGCGGCGCGGCTACAACCACCCTGACAACACCCTGCGCGCCTCGGTGGTGGCCGACCCGCAGTTCGACCGCAAGAACACCAAGGACAACACACCGGCCGTGATCTTCACCGAGCTGGTGCCCGGCAACAAGATCGACGTGACCGTGGCGGCCAAAGGCGGCGGCAGCGAAAACAAAAGCAAGATGGTCATGCTCAACCCCGGCGATTCGGTGGTCGACTGGGTGCTCAAAACCGTGCCCACCATGGGCGCCGGCTGGTGCCCGCCCGGCATGCTGGGCATCGGCATTGGCGGCACCGCCGAAAAAGCCGTGCTGATGGCCAAGGAAAGCCTGATGGACGACCTGGACATGTATGAGCTGCAAGCCAAATCGTCTTCGGGCGCCAAGATGACCAAGACCGAAGAGCTGCGCCTTGAACTGTTTGAGAAGGTCAACGCGCTGGGCATAGGCGCGCAGGGCCTGGGCGGCCTGACCACCGTGCTGGACATCAAGATCAAGATGTACCCGACGCACGCCGCCAGCAAGCCCGTCGCGATGATTCCCAACTGCGCTGCCACACGCCACGCGCACTTCGTGATGGACGGCAGCGGCCCGGTCTATCTGGACCCGCCTTCACTGGACCTCTGGCCCAACGTGAACTGGACGCCCGACTACAAGAAGAGCAAGAAGGTCGATCTCAATACGCTGACCAAAGAAGAAGTTGCCAGCTGGAAGCCCGGCCAGACCCTGCTGCTCAACGGCAAGATGCTAACCGGCCGTGACGCAGCGCACAAGCGTATCCAGGACATGCTGGGCAAGGGCGAAAAGCTGCCGGTTGATTTCACCAACCGCGTCATCTATTACGTCGGCCCGGTTGATCCGGTGCGTGATGAAGCCGTAGGACCTGCCGGCCCGACCACCGCCACCCGCATGGACGGTTTCACTGAAATGATGCTGGCTGAGACCGGCCTGATCTCGATGATCGGCAAGTCCGAGCGCGGCCCGGTTGCCATCGAAGCCATCAAGAAGCACAAGAGCGCTTACCTGATGGCCGTCGGCGGCGCCGCCTACCTGGTCAGCAAGGCCATCAAGACAGCCAAGGTCGTGGGCTTTGCCGACCTGGGCATGGAAGCGATCTATGAGTTCGACGTGGTTGACATGCCGGTGACCGTGGCGGTGGATGCGGGCGGCACCAGCGCGCACATCACCGGCCCAGCCGAGTGGCAAAAGAAAATCGCCACCGGCGAGTTCAAAAACATTCCCGTCGCAGCCGCGTGAGCGAAGGCCATGCCGGCGCCGACCGGCCGGTCGGCGTGTTCGACAGCGGCGTGGGCGGCCTTAGCGTCTTCAAGGCGTTGCGGGCCCAATTGCCCGCAGAGTCCTTCGTCTACCTGGCCGACGCGGGCTTCGCGCCTTATGGCGAGCGCGGCGACGCTTTTGTCATTGAGCGCACGCGCGCCGTCGTGCGCAAATTGCGCGAAGAGCATGCGATTAAGGCACTGGTAATCGCGTGCAATACCGCGACGGCGGCCGCCGTTCACCTCGTACGAACCGAGCACCCGGACTTGCCGCTGGTCGGCGTCGAGCCGGCACTCAAACCGGCCGTCGCGTTGAGCAGGACAGGCCGCATCGGCGTCATGGCGACGCGCGGCACGGTGGCAAGCGCCAAGCTGCGCGCCCTGCACGATTCGCTGAAAGGCCAGGCCGAGTTCATCCTGCAGCCGTGCGACGGGCTGGCCGATGCGATCCAGAACCATGATGTTGCGCAGATCAGTGCTTTATGCCGTGGATACACGCAAGCGATCGGCCCCTTCGGCGGCCAAGCCGGGCAGGTCGATACTCTGGTGCTGGGCTGCACGCATTACGCCTTCGCGTGGGACACACTGCAGAAAATGGTGGGCACCGACGTCCGCCTGATCGAGACCGGCGAGCCGGTCGCGCGGCAGACCCGCCGTTTGCTCGAAGCCGCCGGGCAGTTGCGGCAAGGCGACGCACCCGGCCACATCACTTTGCTGACAACGGGTCTGCAGGAGTCGCTGAACGCAGCCGCACGACGCTGGCTGGGCCTGCAGCTATAGCACCACAGCGCCGGCTGGACTCGCCGGCGCTGGTACTCATCGACTCAGTGATGAGCCGAATCCGTTGAAGCAACTGAAGTTATTGCGGCTTCAGTCCCACGTTACGCGCCAGGGTGCGCCAGCGCTCCGACTCCGCCCGAAGGAATCCACGCAACTGGTCGCGTGAAGTACCTTTCATTTCCACGCCCAAAGCAGACATACGTTCCACCACCTTGAAATCCGACATCGCACTCAGGAGTTCGAGGCGAAGCCGCTCGGTGACTTCAAGCGGCGTGGTCGCTGGCGCAACAAGCGCCCACCACTGCGCCACATCCATGTTCTTCAAGCCGAGCTCAGTCATCGTCGGCAAGGAGCGCAGGATGGGGACGTCCGAACGCTTGCGGCCCGTCACCGCCAGCGCCTTGACCTTTCCGGCGGCCATGAGACTGGAGCCGGTCGCCAGCGTGGCGAAGTAAGAGGACACCTGGCCGGCAGCCAGGTCAACCATCGCCGGCGCGCCGCCGCGGTAAGGCACCATGTTGAACTTGATTTTGGTCTCTTGGGAAAACAGCTCGCCCACCAGGTGGCTGATAGACCCTGTGCCGCTGTTCGCCATGGCAGGAGGCCCGCCCTTGGCGGTCGAAGAAGTTTTCAGGAAAGTCTTGAAGTCGCTGTTTTCGGGACCCATGCCGGTAAACAGCACCATGGGCGATGTACCCACCAGCGTGATCGGCGTGAAGTCGCGCAGCATGTCGTAAGGCAGGTTGGCAACAACTGCGGGCGCGTACACGTGCGACAACTCCACGATCGCCAGCGTATAGCCATCGGGTGCCGACTTGGCAGCCTGGTCAATTCCGACGTGGCCCGCGCCACCCGGCTTGTTGTCGACGATCACGGGTTGCTTCAGCCCTTCGCTCAGCCGCTGTGCCAGCACGCGGGTAATGGCATCGGTGCTACCGCCCGTTGCCCAGGGAACGATGATCTTGATGGGCTTGTCGGGGTAGGCAGCCCATGCGGGCGCAGCGCCAAGCGCCAGGGTGGCTGCGGAACCAGCAAGCAGCGTGCGCCGCTTGATGGGGAATGTTGAAACTGACATGAGCTCTCCTTGCATTGATCGGATACGCGAGACAACCCCACCTCCTCGTGGGCATCGTCAGCGTCCGGCGAGCGTACACCGCGGATGACGCATGCACCGTGTTACCACGCAGATACAACCGCTACATGTGGCTCGCGTCCAACGTTTTTCGCGCGTTTATTTTTTGTGATCTCGCGACACCGAAAATTCACACGCGATTATTTTTAGCAAAGTAATTAAAAAGTCTGCAGTGCATCGTGGATACGTTTTCCGCCGGAATTCTGGCCGTTTATTTTTCCCGACGCTGCTTAAATTTCCCGATCAGCACGCGCGGCAGGGATAGCCGGGTCCGCCGCGCTGCGAATCAAACCGAGGTTGGATTTCAGCATCTCGAACACCTTGCGTGTCACCGGGTTAATGACATTCTTTCGAACGAACAGGTAGTAATCAAGCTCAGGCAAGCGCGGCAGTCCATCGTTTTCGCCCAGCACGCGCAGGTCGCTGCCCGCCATCTCGATGCCGCGCGCAGTCACGCCCAAACCCGCACGCAGTGCAGCCTTGATGCCGATCAGGCTGGAAGCGGTATAGCTCGGCGACCAGGGAATTCCGGCAGCGTCCAGCGCCTCGCGTGCCAGCCTGTGAAATACGCTGGGGCCCTCCACCAGGATCAGCGGCACCGGCTTGGCGCGGTCATGTACGTAGCTGGCTGAGCACAACCATACCGTGGGTGAGGTACGCAGCACCACGCCGTCGAGTGCCGGGTCGTTGCGGTTGGAGATAGTCATGTCGATCTCGCCGCGCTTGAGAGATTCCATCAGGAAAGGGCTGCGCCCCACATGGATGTCTAGCTGCAACAGCGGCGAAGCACGCGCCACCTGTGCCAGCAGCGTCGGCAGCATGGTGTCGGCCACGTCGTGCGGCGCGCCTATGCGCAGTACACCCTCCAGGTTGCCTTGCTGCAGGCTGCGCAAGGCATCGTCATTGATGGCCAGCAGGTGGCGCGCATAACCGAGCAGCTTTAACCCATGCGGCGTCAGGCGCTTCTGGCGCCCATGCTTTTCAAACAGCGGGTGGCCGATCTGGTCTTCCAGCCGCTGCATTTGCTGCGTCACCGCCGACTGTGTTTTGCCCAGCTGCACGGCGGCGCTGGCAAAGCTGTCCTGCTCGTCGATGGCCACCAGCGCTCGCAGCAATTCCAGATCAAGGGTTTTCATTTCCAGGCGTTTTGCAAATATCTACTTATTACAAATGCTAATGTATTTATCTCTATTTCTGAGTTGTTTCAGAAATACGAGTTGACTATATTAGGCCAAGTAAACCCAAAACCTCACTCAGGAAGATGCCCATGACCGCAGCAGCCGAGCGCAACCAGGTAGTTGGCGCCGCCATTCAAAACATTAAGATTATTGTTGGGAGCGGCGAAGCAAATCGCCAGTCGCTGGCCAAAGTGCTCGCGGTCCTGAACCAGCTGGCCGGCCAGAAGGAGCTGTGGAACGCTACGGATTTCGCTGCGCCCGAAAGCCCCGAACTGCAGGCGCGCTACCTGATCGCTGAAGACGCCGACCAGAGCTTCGCGCTTTACCTCAACGTGATGCGTCCCGGCAAACGCATCGTGCCGCACAACCATACGACCTGGGCCTGCATCAGTGCCGTGGAAGGCTCCGAGATCAACCGCGTGTACGAACGCCAGGACGATGGCTCAGTGCCGGGCAAGGCGCAGCTCAAAGAGGTCAACTCCGTCGTGGTCGAGCCCGGCACGGGCATCGCCCTGATGCCCGAAGACATCCATTCGGTGGAGATTCCGGCCGGCCAGGTGATACGCCACTTGCACATGTATGGCCGCGCGCTTGAAACGCTGAACACGCGCACCGGCTACGACCTGGAAAAAGGTACGTACGAAACCATGGGCATCGGCGTGCAGACGCGCCGCTGAACACCCGCGCGCCCTTACCCCCTTCCCTGAATTTCCGAACCTACACGCCCCCTATCCCATGACACGTTTTGTAGACGCGGCCACGCTGAAAGCCTGGCTGCACGACGGCGCGGAAATCGCCCTGTTTGATGTGCGCGAGCACGGCCAGTACGGCCAGTCGCATTTGTTTTACGGCATCCCTCTGCCCTACAGCCGGCTTGAGCTGGACGCACCGCGCCTGGCGCCGCGCCGCAGTGTGCGGCTGGTGGTGTATGACGACGACGGCAGCGGCGCAGCGCCTTTGGCCGCGCGCCGCTTCAGTGCACTCGGCTACAGCGATGTGCAGGTGCTGCAGGGCGGCACAGCCGGCTGGCAAGTCGCTGGCTTCCCGTTGTTTGCCGGCGTCAACGTGCCGTCCAAAACTTTCGGCGAACTGGCCGAGCAGGTCTATCACACGCCCCGCGTCAGTGCGACTGAACTTGCAGCCATGCTGGAGCGGCAAGACGACGTGGTGGTGCTCGACGGTCGGCCGTTTTCGGAGTTCCGCAAGATGAACATCCCGACGGCGATCAGTTGCCCGAACGGCGAGCTGGCCCTGCGCATCCGCGACCTGGTCCCCAGCGAAAGCACGCACATCGTGATCAACTGCGCAGGCCGCACGCGCAGTATCATCGGCGCGCAAACGCTGATCAACCTCGGCTTGCGCAACCCCGTATCGGCGCTGGAAAACGGTACCCAGGGCTGGTACCTGGCAGACTTCAAACTCGAGCACGGCGGCACGCGCCGCTACAAGGACTCGGCCCAGCCCACAGAGCCCGCGGGCATGCGCGCGGCAGCCCAGGCGCTGGCAAAGCGTTTCGATGTCCCTGTCGTCAACGCACAGACTGTACGCGGCTGGGCCGGCGACGCGCAGCGCACGCTCTTTTTGTGCGATGTCCGCAGCCCCGAAGAATTTGCACGCGGCAGCCTGCCCGGCGCGCAGCACACGCCGGGCGGCCAGCTGATCCAGGCCACCGACCAGTATGTGGGCGTGCGCCAGGCGCGGCTGGTGCTGTTTGATACGGACGGCATACGCGCGCTGACGGTCGCCAGCTGGCTGCGCCAGCTGGGCCACGACGCCAGCGTGCTGGACCAGGGCCTGGCCAGTGGCCTGGCGCTGCCCGCCACGGCGCCCGTGGCCCTGCCCGCGCTGCCCGCCACCACCGCGCAGGCCCTGTCGGCCGGGCTGGCCGATGGCACCGTGGTCGCCATCGACCTGCGTCCCAGCATGCAGTTTCGCCAAAACCATATCGCGGGTACACGCTGGTCCATCCGCCCACGCCTGGCACAGGCGCTGGCCGGTGAACACCGCCCGGTGGTGCTGGTTGCCGACGAGCCCGCTGCGGCCGCCTGCGCGGCCGTTGACCTCCAGGCGTTGGGCCTGAAAGCCAGCCTGCTCGAAGGCGGCCTCGACGCCTGGCGCGCCGCCGGCTTTGCGCTGCAGGCCACTGACAACATTCCGGCCGACAGCGACTGCATCGACTACCTGTTCTTCGTGCATGACCGGCACGACGGCAACAAGGAAGCTGCCCGCCAGTACCTGGCCTGGGAAGTGAACCTGATCGGGCAGCTCGACGCGCTGGAACTGAAGGCATTCCAGTTGCCTGATGCCGGGGCCACCCACCCCGCGTAATACCGATTTGGCCCCGCGCCGCCTCATTTTTTTTTCATCTTTTGCCCCAATTCATTCAGGAACCCCCATGCTTGCCAAACTGAAATTCACCGCAGCCTCACTGTGCTGCGCCCTGCTCGCCGTGCACGGCGGCGCCTCAGCCCAACCCATGCCGCAGGTCGGCGGCTTCCCGAACCAGGCCATCAAGTTTGTGTCGCCGTTCCCGGCCGGCGGCGGCAATGACGCCACGACGCGCTTCGTGACGAGCCGACTGTCCGACATCACCGGACAGAGCGCCATCGTCGACAACCGCGGCGGCGCCGGCGGCAACATAGGCGCCAAGGCCGTGGCCGACGCCAAGCCAGACGGCTACACCGTGCTCACGGGCCAGGTCTCGTTGATGGCCGTCAATCCCTCGCTGTATGCCTCGCCGGGTTTTGACCCGCTGAAAAACTTCCTGCCCATCACCCAGATCAATGCCGCACCGCTGGTGCTGGTAGTGGCCAGCAACTCGCCCCTGAAAAGTTTTGCCGACCTCGCCGCGCAGACCAAAGTCCCAGGCGGTCGAGTTACCTATGCCACGCCCGGCAATGGCACACTCTCGCACCTCGTCGGCGTGGTTCTGGAAAAAGACAGCGCCATCAGCATGACCCACGTGCCCTACAAGGGCGCGGCGCCGGCCATCACCGACCTGCTGGGCGGCCAGGTGGACGTGCTCATCACTTCCACCGCCTCGGTGTCCAGTTTCATCCAGAACGGCAAGATGCGCGCCCTGGCCGTCACCAGCCCGCGCCGCATCGGCGTGTTCACCAAGGTACCGACGCTGGAAGAGCTGGGCTACAAGAACACGACCTTTGAAGACTGGTACGGTTTTTTCGCACCGGCGGGCACGCCACCCGAACGCGTGGCTTACCTGCACGACAGCATCGTGCGCTCGCTCAAGTCGCCGGAAGTCAGCAAGCTGATCACCGACGGCGGCAGCGAAGTGGTGGGCAACACGTCGGCGGCTTTTGCCGCGCAGCTCAAGGCGGACATTGCCCGCTGGTCGCGCGTCGTCAAGCTCTCGGGCGCCAAGCTAGACTGACCCCGGATTCATCAAACCGCCCCGACATGAGCAAAAAAACACCACCGGCCACCGCACCCAGTGCGTCACCCCTGACCCGCCTGGTCCACGCCGGCAAGCAGCCGGCCTATGACGGAGGCCGGCCGGTCAACCCGGCCGTGGTGCGCGCCAGCACCGTGCTGTTTGACAACACAGCGCACCAGCGCGAGATGCGCCTGCGCCGCGGCGATGAGCGCGTGTTCACCTACGGGGCGCGCGGCAACCCGACCAACTACGCACTGGAAGACATGGTCAGCGAGCTGGAAGGCGCCTGGCGCACCCGGCTCTTTCCCACAGGCCTGGCCGCCATCGCGATGACGCTGTTGTCCTACCTCAAGCCCGGTGACCACCTGCTGATGTCGGACAGCGTCTACGAACCGGCGCGCAAGCTGGTGGAGTCCTTCCTCACGCCCTACAACATCCGCTGCACTTTCTTCGCGGCTGATGGCAGCGACGTGGAAGAAAAAATCGAGGCCGGCACGCGCATGATTTATGCCGAATGCCCGGGTTCGCTGGTGTATGAAATGTGCGACCTGCCGCGCCTGGCCGGCATCGCCCGTGCACGCGGCCTGCTGCTGGTGGCCGACAACACCTGGGGCTCCGGCTACCAGTACCGGCCGCTGGCGCTGGGCGCCGACGTGTCCATCATGGCGGCCACCAAATACCTGTCGGGCCACTCCGACGTGATGATGGGCACCGTAGCCACCACGCAAGCCGCCTGGCAGGCGCTGAACGAACGCAGCGATGCCTTCGGCATGACGGTAAGCCCCGACGATGCCTACCTGGTGCTGCGCGGCACACGCAGCATGGCCGCGCGCCTGGCCCTGCATGAACGCGGTGCCCTGAAGGTGGCTGCCTGGCTGCAAACACGCAGTGAAGTGGCGACCGTGTTCTGCCCGGCCCTGCCCGGCCATCCAGGCCACGCCATCTGGCAACGCGACTGCAAGGGCACCAACGGCCTGTTGTCCTTCGAGCTTCAGCCCGCCTTCGACCAGACCGCCGCCGAGCGGCTGATCGACGGCCTTCGGCTGTTCGGCCTGGGCGCTTCGTGGGGCGGCTATGAAAGCCTGGTCACGCTGACCAACATGCGCGGTGCCCGCAGCGTGACCGACTGGTCGGGCCACGGCCAGATCGTGCGCTTGCACATCGGGCTGGAAGACCCGGTCGACCTGGTGAGCGACTTGCAGCAGGGGTTTGCCGCATTGGCGGCCTGAGGGTTTTACCTCTGCGCCCTTGCCCTTCGCATCACCCCCAGCCCCTTTCCTCTCCCCCATTCGATTTCATCCGCCCTCTGCGGCGGCCCTTGCCTGCCTTTTTCCTTCCGGTTTGCATCACCATGCCCAGCAACGCATACCTTTGGCTCCAACGCACCCGCAGCCTCTGGCCGGGCATCGCCTCGCCGCTGCTCATCATGCTGGCCGCTACCTTTGTCTCTGAACATTACGGCGGCCCACAACTGCTGTACGCCCTGCTGTTCGGTCTGGCCTTTCACTTCCTGCACCAGGACGAACGCTGCCGACCCGGCATTGAGTTCTGCGCCAAAACCCTGCTGCGCATCGGTGTGGCCCTGCTGGGGGCGCGCATCACGCTGGCGCAAATCGGCCAGCTCGGCATCGGTCCGCTGGCCACTGCCCTGCTGGGCGTTGCCAGCACCATTGCACTGGGCGCCTGGCTGGCGCGGCGCCTGGGCCTTGCCACCGACTTCGGCCTGCTCTGCGGTGCAGCCGTGTCCATCTGCGGCGCGTCGGCGGCACTGGCGGTTGCGGCCGTCATGCCGAAAACCGAGGAGAACGAGCGCCACACGCTGCTCACCGTGGTCGGCGTAACAGGCTTGTCAACGCTGGCAATGGTGGTCTACCCCTTGCTGGTCAAGGTGCTGGGCCTGGACGAAACCAGCGCCGGCATCTTTCTGGGCGGCACGATCCACGACGTGGCACAAGTGGTAGGTGCAGGCCTGATGATTTCCCATGATGCCGGCGATGTGGCGGTGATCGTCAAGCTGTTCCGTGTCACGCTGCTGGTGCCGGTGGTAGCGGTGCTTGCCTATTACTGGCGGCGCCAGATCAGCACACCAGGCAATGCCGGCCGGCGTGCACCTTTGCTGCCTTTTTTTCTGGTGGGGTTCATGGCGCTGGTACTGCTGAATAGCGCGGGCGTGGTCACACAGCAGCTCACAAACGCGCTGGGCCATGTCTCCCGGATCTGCCTGGTGATCGCCATTTCGGCGCTGGGCATTAAAACCTCGTTCGAGGAACTGGTGCGGCTGGGCTGGCGGCCCATGGCGTTGATGCTGGTAGAAACCGTGTGGCTCGCCGCGGTGTTCGCCGCCTACCTCTGCGTTCTTCGGGCCTGAACCAGATCGCTATAGTTTTGATAGCTGCTCGCGCCCGCCCTGATTAAGCCGCAGCCATAAAATCCCTCAAGCCAGCAGGCAAGCCGCTTCAGTCTGGTCGTCCAGGCGGCGAAGCTCGGGCACCTCTTCGGCGCAACGCGCGATGGCCTGCGGGCAGCGCGTTCGAAACACGCATCCCGAGGGCGGCGACATGGGCGACGGCAGGTCGCCTTGCAGCAACTGAATCACCTTCTTTCGCTCCAGCGCCGGATCGGGAATCGGGATCGCCGAGAGCAACGCCTGCGTGTAGGGATGGCGCGGCGCGGCATACAACGCTTTCTTTTTCGCCACTTCCATTTCATGCCCCAGGTACATCACCAGGATGCGGTCGCTGATGTGTTTGACAACCGCCAGGTCATGCGCGATGAAGATCAGCGCCAGGCCCATGGACTTTTGCAGGGCCTTGAGCAGGTTGATGATCTGCGCCTGGATCGAGACATCCAGCGCCGACACCGGCTCGTCGCAGATGATGAGCTTGGGCTCCAGGATCAGCGCCCGGGCGATGCCGATGCGCTGGCACTGGCCGCCTGAAAATTCATGCGGGTAGCGGTTGATCTGCTGCGGCATCAGGCCGACGCGGCTCATCATGGTTTTAACGCGCTGCATCACTTCGGCCTCGGGCATGCGCGGCCGATGCGTGCGCAAAGGTTCGGCAATGATTTGCGCGATGGTCATGCGCGGGTCCAGCGAAGCCAGCGGGTCCTGGAAGATCATCTGGATGTCTGACCTGACGCCCAGCCAGGCCCGGGGGGAGGCGCCGGTCATTTCCTGCCCCATCCACACAATGTTGCCGGCGGTGGCAGGAATCAGGTTCAGCACGGCACGCGCCAAGGTGGATTTTCCGCAGCCCGACTCACCCACCACGCCCAGCGTTTCGCCCGCATGGATGTCGAAGGAAATGCCGTCCACGGCCTTCAGGGTGCGGGCGGGCGACCAGGGCCAGGCGCCGCTTTTGATCCTGAAGTGCACTTTCAGGTCGCGCACCGACAAAATGGGTTGAGATGCATCACGCATGGACGGCTCCCTTGGCCGCAAGTTCAGACACAGCCTCGCTGGATTTGTGGCAAGCCCTCAGCACCGCCGGGTTGTGCGTGGCCGGCAGCAACGCGGGCATCACGTCACGGCATTGGTCACTGGCCAGCGTACAGCGTTCGCTGAACGGGCAGCCCTTGGGAAGCCGCGCCATGTTGGGCGGTGCACCGGGGATGGCCACAAGCGCTTCCTCATCCGCGTCCAGGCGCGGTATGGCGCCCAGAAGGCCCACGGTATACGGATGGGAGGCACCATAAAAAATGCTGTCGGCACTGCCCTGCTCCATCACCCGCCCACCGTACAGCACCATGACTTCATCGCACAGACCGGCCACCACGCCCAGGTCGTGCGTGATCATGACAATTGCGGTGCCAAAGTCGCGCTGCAGGTCGCGCAGCAAGGCGATGATCTGCGCCTGCACCGTCACGTCCAGCGCCGTGGTGGGCTCGTCGGCGATCAGCACTTCGGGCTCACAGAGCAAGGCCATGGCGATCATCACGCGCTGGCGCATGCCGCCCGAAAATTCGTGCGGGTACATGGTGATACGGCGGGCAGCTTCCGGGATCTTGACCGCATCGAGCAGTTGCACCGACCTGGCGCGGGCGGACTTCCGGTCCAGGCCCTTGTGGAACTGCAGCACTTCAGTCATCTGCCGCTCTACCGTCAGGTAAGGGTTCAGCGAAGTCATCGGGTCCTGGAAGATCATCGCGACGCGGTTGCCGCGTATCTTGTTGAGCTCGGCCGGCTTCATGGCCAGCAGATCCTGGCCCTTGTACAAGGCCTGGCCGGTGGCTTTGCCATTGCCCGCGAGCAACCCCATCATGGCCAGCACGCTCTGGCTTTTGCCGGAACCGCTCTCGCCGACGATGCCCAGGGTCTGGCCGCGCTCCAGCGAAAAGTTGATGCCGTTGACGGCGTAGATCAGCCCGTCCTGGGTCTGGAACTGAACCCCGAGGTTATTGACTTCAATCAGGCTCATGGTGCGGCTCAGCGGTCTTTGGGGTCGAGCGCATCACGCAGGCCGTCCCCGATGTAATTGAAGCAGTACAGCGTCAGCGAGAGCATCCCCGCCGGAAACAGCAGCATCCAGGGCGAGACCTCCATGACGGATGCACCGTCGTGGATCAGCACGCCCCAGCTTGTCATGGGCTCCTGGATGCCCAGCCCCAGGAATGACAGCACGGACTCGACCAGGATCACGGCCGGCACGGTGACCGTGGTGTAGATCGCGACGATGCCCAGAAGATTGGGAACAATGTGCTGGAAGATGATGCGCCGCGTGGGCACGCCCAGCGCACGGGCCGCTTCAATGAACTCCTTGGAGCGCAGCGACAGCGTCTGGCCGCGCACCACGCGTGCCATGTTCATCCAGGAGAACACCGTGATGGTGATCACCACCAGGTAAAAAGCCCGCCCCAATATGGTCACCATCAGGATGGCGATCAACAGGTAAGGCACGGCATACATCATGTCGACGACGCGCATCATGAAGGCATCTACCCTGCCGCCTATGAAGCCCGCCGTCGCACCCCACACAATGCCCAGCGTCACGGCCGACAGCGTCGCCAGGAAACCCACCAGCAGCGAGACGCGGCCGCCCACCAGGCTGCGCACCAGCAGGTCGCGGCCCGACTCGTCGGTACCGAAAAAATGCGCATTCTTGAGCGTGGGCGGCAGGCTCATCGCGTCCCAGTCGGCCGCATCGAAGGCATGCGGCAGCAACCAGGGCCCGACGATGCAGCAAAGCGTGATGAATGCCAGCAGGTACAGGCTGAACACCGCGGCCTTGTTGCGCATGAAGCGCACGCGCGCATCTGCCCAGGGGCTGCGGCCGTGGATCTCGGCGTCGGCCAGCGTCTGGCCGACAGCCGCAGCGAGCTGGTCTTGTCTGGTTTTTTGTTCGAACAACATGCAGGCCTCTGCTCAGTACCGGATCTTCGGGTCGAGCAAGGCGTAGGCCAGGTCCACCAGCAGGTTCAGCGTGACGGCAATCACGGTCACCAGTACAACGAGGCCCAGTACCAGGGTGTAGTCGCGGTTGGCGGCGCCATTGACGATCAGCTTGCCGATGCCCGGCAGGGAGAACACCGACTCGGTCACGATAGCCGACGTGATCGATGAGATCGCCAGGGGGCCCATGACAGACACCACCGGCAGCAGCGCGGGCTTAAGGGCGTGGCGCAGGATGACGACGCGCATGGGCAGGCCCTTGGCGCGCGCGGTGCGGATGAAGTTGCTGTGCAACACCTCAATCAGGCTGCCGCGCATGACGCGCGCGATGGTGGCCACGTTGATGAAAATCAGCAGCAGCATGGGCAGGATCATGAAACGCGGGGCGAAATCATTCCAGCCCCCGGCCGGCGCCCACTTCAGCCAGACGGCGAACACCAGAATCAGGACTGGGCCGATCACAAACGAGGGAAACACATGCCCGGCGTTGCCGAGCAGCATCACGAGGTAGTCGACCGCGCTGTTCTGGCGCACGGCGGCCACCGTGCCCAGGAACACACCCAGAAAGAAGGAGATGACGATGGCACCCCCACCTATCGCCGCGGACACCGGCAGCGCGTTGGCCACCAGTTCATTGACAGACCAGTCGGCATAACGGAACGAAGCGCCCAGGTCGCCGTGCAGCAGGCTGTTGAGGTAATACAGGTATTGTTGCCACAGTGGCAGATCGAGGTGGTACTTGGCCTGCAGGTTGGCCAGCACCGCAGCGGACACCTTGCGTTCGTCGTCGAAAGGCCCGCCGGGCGTGCCGTGCAGCAGGAGATAGCAGACGGTGACGACGGCCAGCAAGGTGGGAATCGTCGCCAGGATGCGCCTGAAGGTGTAGGACCACATGGGGAATATCTCCGGGCTAGGTCTATGTCAGTGTGAGCGCCTGAGCGCGTCGGCCAGGCACAGCTTAGCCCTGAAAGACCTGCGAGGCATCAGAAAAAACATTGAAAGGCGGTGAAAAGCAGATCAAGGACAGGCAGGCACACAGGGCACCTGCCCGGACGGACATCAATGCTTGACGATGTACAGGTCCTTGCCGCGGTAGCGGTCCAGCGCGTTGGTGGTCGAGTAGCCACCCACATAAGGCTTGACCAGCCGCGGTACGGTGTATTGCAGCAAAGGGATGATGGGATAGTCTTCCATGATCATCTTTGCGGCTTGCGTCAGCAGCACCTTGCGCTTGGCCGGGTCCATCGACTGGTTGCCTTCGTCGATCAGCGCGGAGGCCTTGCGGTTGCAGCTGTTGTGGTAGTTCTGGTCAGAATCGCACTGCACCAGCGTGAGCCAGGTGGTGGCGTCGTTGTAGTCGGCGATCCAGCCGTTGCGGGCGATCTGGTAATCCTTGTCGGTGCGCTTTTTGATGAGCACCTTGAACTCCATCGCTTCGAGTTCAACGTCCAGGCCCAGCTTGGTTTTCCACTCCGAGGCCGCGAAGATGGCCATTTTCTTGTGATAGTCGCTGGTGTTGTAGGAGAACTTCAGCTTGGTGCCGGCCGGAAGGTTGGCCTCCTTCAGCAGCTTTTTGGCTTCGGCGATGCGCTTGTCGGCGGGCCATTTGGCCCAATCGTAAGAGGTGACGTCGGCGCCCGAGGTGCCTTTGACGATCACGCCGTAAGCAGGGGTCTGGCCGTCGGCCGTCACGCGCTGCGCGAGGATGTCGCGGTCCAGCGCCATCGACAGCGCCTTGCGCACACGGATGTCCTTGAGTGCCGGGTCTGCATTGTTGAGCGAGTAATAGCGCAGGCCCAGCATGTCGGTGTTGCGGATTTCCTTGGGGTATTGCGCCTTGTACTTGTCGAAGGTGCCGGGCGGGAGCTGGTAGACCCAGTCGTTCTCGCCCGACTCATAGAGCTTCACATCGGCATTGCCGTCTTCGACAGAGAGATAGGTGAGTTTGGTGAGCTGGACATTCTTCGCGTCCCAGTACGACGGGTTCTTGACCAGGATGATCTTGCTGTTGACCTGCCAGTCTTTCAGCGAGAAGGCGCCGTTGTTCACCATGTTGGCGGGCCGGGTCCAGTCTTTGCCGAATTTCTCGATCGTGGCTTTATGCAAGGGCGCGAGCTGGGGATTGGAGACGACCTCGGGCAGAAAACCGACCGGGAAAGGCGTCTTGATCTCCAGGGTATAGGGATCGATGGCCTTGACGCCGAGTTCGGTGACGGGCTTCTTGCCTTCAATGATTTCTTTGGCATTGAGCAGGAAGACGCCGTAGGTGGAAGCGTATTTGGAGGCGGTCGCCGGATCGACGAAGCGGCGCATGCTGTAGATGAAATCTTCAGCCGTCACCGGGTCGCCGTTGGACCATTTGGCGTTCTTGCGCAGCTTGAAGACCCAGGTCAGAGGGTCGACCTGCTTCCAGCTCTCCGCTACGGCAGGGACGATCTTGCCGTTTTGGTCGGCAGCAGCCAGCCCTTCGAACATGTCGCGGATCACGTTGTTGGCCGGAACGCCCGTCGCCAGTGCCGCATCCAGGGTTTCAGGCTCGGAGCCATTGTTGCGGACCAGCTCCTGCGTCTCGTGCAGCTTCACGCCCGCGGGCACCGTGGCCGCAACCGCCAGGCCAGCCAGGCCGGCCAAGGCCAGCAGCACGGCGCTTGTCAGCGCCTTCATCGTCCAGTTTGAGTTCATGCCTGTTGCACTCCCGAATAGAAAATTGGCGGGCTTGTGGCCCGCCATGGTTGATGGAACGGGGCCCTCTCGTGAGAGGAGCCCCCGTTTGCCTGTCAGTCGGCGCGAATATACCGCCGCGCCAGACGCGGCCCCGTAGGGAGTAACCCTTCAGCAATTAACGTGCCTTCACGAAGCCATGGGTGGCGCGGAAGTCAGGGGGATACATAGGGAACACTTGCTCACAATTGAACGAGCGAGGCGACAGGATGCGGCAGCCACCGGGCACGGGCAGGTACCGCGATTCAAGCCGTGCATCGCGGCACGGCTGGAGCCACTGCCTGGCTCAAGCCTTCACGCAATTCCGGCGGCGAAGCGGCGGCGCCTTCTGACGCCATGGCGAGTGTCCGCAGGGTTGCTATTGTTTTGATAGCTGCTTGCGCCCATGATGATTGGCTTGCAGGCACAAGTCACCTGAATTTTGGGTACCGGAAGAAAATCGGCTGTCCTGCTTTTTGTGAGAATTCATACAAAAATAGCTGCCAGCCCAATAACCATGGGCGCAAGCAGCTATCAATTTTGTAACACGGGTGTCCGGTCCCTGCGGACACCCTCAGGCGCCGCGCACCCGCTCAGCGGCTGAGCTGGGTGGACGCCTTCAGGCTCAAGGCTTCCTCAGGCGGCTCTTTCCAGCCGCCACCCAGGGTCTTGTACAGCGTGACCTGGCTTTGCAGCTGGGCCAGCCGGGTTTGCACCACCGCCTGACGTGCGGCGAACAGCGAACGCTGCGCATCGAGCTGGTCCAGGTAGCTGGCCACACCGTTCTGGTAGCGCAGATCAGCCAGCTTGAAACGCGTCGCCTCGGCATTGGCCTGCGCCTGCTGGGCACGCAGTTGCTCGCCCAGGGTGTCGCGGCCCGCCAGCGCATCGGCGACTTCACGGAAAGCTGTCTGGATGGACTTTTCGTACTGGGCGATGGCAATGTCACGCCCGGCGTTGGCCGAATCCAGCCCGGCACGGTTACGGCCTGCATCAAAAAGCGGAAGGATCAGCTGCGGCGCCAGCGTCCAGCCGTAGGATCCGCTCTTGAACAGGCCCGACAGGTGCGAGCTGGCGCTGCCGGCAGAAGCCGTGAGCGAGATGCGCGGGAAAAAAGCCGCACGGGCAGCGCCGATGTCGGCGTTGGCAGACAGCAGCTGTTGCTCAGCCTGGCGGATGTCAGGGCGGCGTTCCAGCAAATCAGACGGCAACCCCGCCGGCACGTCCACCATCATGGGTGCGTCGGCCAGACCTTTGCCGGCAGGCAAGGCCACCGCCAGGTCACCGCTGAGCGGCTGGCCGATCAGCAGGGTCAGGGCGTTCTGGTCCAGCGCACGCTGGCGCACCAGTTGGGCCAGCGATGCACGGGCGGCTTCGGTCAATGACTCGGCCTGGCGGAAATCCAGCTCGGAAGCAACGCCGTTGTCAAAGCGCAGCTTGCTGAGCTTGAAGGACTCTTCCCGTGTAGCCAGCGTCTGCTGCGTGATGGCCAGCAGTTCTTCGTCGGCCAGCAGGCTGAGGTAGGTGTTGGCCACCGACGCAATCAGGCTGATCTGTGCCGTCTTGCGACCTTCTTCCGTAGCCAGGTACTGCGCCAATGCCGCTTCCTTCAGGCTGGAGACCCGGCCGAAAAAGTCGAGCTCATAGGACGGCATCAACAAACCGCCGGTGTAGGAGCTCGTGATGCTGCCGTTACCGTTGGCATTGGGCTGGCGCGAACCGGTGATGCCGGCATTGATCGTGGGGAACTGGTCGGCACGCTGGATCCGGTACTGGGCCCTGGCTTGCTCAATATTGAGCACGGCAATGCGCAGGTCGCGGTTGTTGCGCAGCGAGGCCTCGATCAGCTGCCGCAGTTTGGGGTCGCTGAAAAAAGCCTGCCACTCGATGTCGGCCGCAGCGACAGTCGGAGCCGGTGCGGTAGCAGCAGGCTGCGCCTTCGCGGAACCGGTGGTGAAACCGGAAACAGCCGGCCACTGGTCTGCAACAGGCGCAGCCGGGCGCTCATACTTCGGGATCATCGAGCAGCCGGCCAGCAGTGCCGCAGCACCAACCGCCAAAAGCTGCGGAAACCTGGGTTTCATGCTGGATTTATTCATGGGCTTTACCCTCACTTCCTTCTTCTCCGGTGATGCCTGCTGCTTTGGCATGCTCCGAATACATCCTGTTTTGCCGCTCGCTGCCCTTGAAGAGGCCGCGCACGACCACAAAGAACACCGGAACGAAAATCACCGCCAGGATCGTGCCGGTGATCATGCCGCCGATCACGCCGGTGCCGATGGCGCGCTGGCTCGCGGAGCCGGCGCCGGAAGCCAGTACCAGCGGCAGCACGCCCAGGCCGAAGGCCAGCGACGTCATGACGATGGGACGGAACCGTAGATGCGCGGCGGCCAGCGCCGACTCGATGACACCTTTACCCTGCGCCTGCAGGTCCTTGGCGAACTCGATGATCAGAATCGCGTTCTTCGCCGACAGGCCGATGATGGTGATCAGCCCCACCTGGAAGTACACGTCATTCGAATAACTGCGCAGCAGCGTTGCCAGCAACACACCGATCACGCCTAGCGGCACCACCAGGATCACCGCGAGCGGAATGCTCCAGCTTTCGTACAGGGCGGCAAGGCACAGGAACACCGCGAGGATGGCAAAGCCGTAGAGCAGCATGGCCTGCGCGCCTGCGAGTTTTTCCTCGCGCGACTGGCCCGTCCATTCGAAACCGAAGCCCTGCGGCAGTTGCGCTGCGAGTTTTTCCATCTCGGCCATCGCTGCGCCCGAGCTGTAGCCTGGCGCAGCGCTGCCGCTGATACGCACGGCCGGGTAGCCGTTGTAACGCACCGTTTGCATGGCACCCTTGATCCACCGCGTGCTGGCAAACGACGACAACGGAACCGGCAGGCCGCGGCTGTTGATGGCGTTGAGCCGGAGCAGGTCGTCGGGCTGCATGCGCGAAGGCGCGTCGGCCTGGACCACCACGCGCTGCAGGCGTCCCTGGTTGGGGAAGTCGTTCACATAGCTGGAACCCAGCGAGGTGGACAGGACCGCGTTGATCGCGTCAAACGGCACGCCCAGCGCATTGGCTTTGTCGCGGTCAATGTCGAGCTGCAGCTGCGGCGCATCTTCCAGGCCATCGGGCCGTACTTGTGTGAGCACCGGACTCTTGGCAACCATGCCCAAAAGCTGGTTGCGTGCGTTGATAAGCGCATCATGTCCCGCACCGCCGCGGTCCTGCAGGCGGAAGCTGAAGCCCGAGGCCGTGCCCAGTTCGGGAATGGGTGGGGGGCTGAGCGGAAAGATGAAGGCATCACGCACACCCATGAGGGCGCCGAAAGCCCGTCCTGCTATCGCTGAGGCCGAATGCGCTTCGCCGTCGCGCTCGTTCCAGTCCTTGAGCGTCACGAACGCCAGCGCGGCATTCTGGCCCTGGCCGGAAAAGCTGAAGCCAAGCACGCCGACCATGCTTTCGACTTCCGGCTGCTTGAGCATGAAACCCTCGACTTTTTCCATCACCGAAAGCGTGCGCTCGTAAGTTGCGCCCGGCGGCAACTGCACGTTCACCAGCAGGTTGCCCTGGTCTTCATTGGGCAGGAAGGATGTGGGCAAACGCAGGTATACCACCGCCACAGCGGCAATGATGGCCACATAGATCACCAGGTAACGTGCGGCGCGTTTGAGAATACGCGCGACCATGCTTTCATAGCTTTTTGCGGTGCGCGAGAACCCCCGGTTGAACCAGCCGAAAAAACCCTTTTTCTCGTGATGGTGCCCAGCCTCAACCGGCTTGAGCAGCGTGGCGCAAAGTGCCGGCGTGAGGGACAGGGCCAGGAAGGCGGAAAAGCCGATGGACGAAACCATCACGGCGGAGAACTGGCGGTAGATGTTGCCGGTCGAGCCCGCGAAAAATGCCAAAGGCACAAACACGGAAATCAGCACCACGGTGACGCCAATGATGGCGCCCGAAATCTGGCCCATCGCCTTGCGGGTGGCCTCCAGCGGCGGCAAGCCCTCTTCGGTCATGATGCGTTCGACGTTTTCGACGACCACGATCGCATCGTCAACGACGATACCGATCACCAGCACCATGCCGAACATGGTCAGCACGTTGATGGAGAAACCGAGCGCCAGCAAGGTGGCAAAAGTACCCAGCAGTGCAATCGGCACCACGATGGTCGGGATGATGGTGTAGCGCCAGTTCTGCAGGAACAGGAACATGACCAGGAACACCAGGGCTACGGCCTCGAACAATGTTTCAGCAACCTGGGAGATCGAAATCTTGACGAAGCGCGAGCTGTCGTAGGGGATGCTCCACTTCATGCCTTGCGGAAAATAGCGCTCGAGCTCGGTCATCTTGGTTCGAACGGCCTTGGCAGCGGCAAGCGCGTTGCCGCTGGGTGCCAGCTGAACACCGATACCGATCGCCGTCTTGCCGTTCAGGCGAGCCGACGTGGCATACGTCTGGCCACCCAGTTCGATGCGGGCCACGTCTTTAAGGCGCACCGACGACCCGTCGGTATTGGCGCGAAGGACAATGTTGCCGAACTGCTCGACATTGGCAAGCTGGCCGGTGACTACCACGGTGGCAGCAATGCCTTGTCCCGCCACATTGGGGCGGTCGCCGATACTGCCGGCCGACACCTGGGCGTTTTGCGCGCGGATGGCGTTGTTAACGTCATTTGCCGACAGGCTGAAGCCCGTGAGCTTGGCCGGATCCAGCCAGATGCGCATGGCGCGCTCACTGCCGAAGAGCTGGGCCTGGCCGATTCCTTTGACACGCTGGATCTCGGGCACGATGTTGCGCGAAGCGTAATCACCGAGCGCGACGGGGTCGTGCGCGGGATTGTCGGACGACAGCATGATGAACAGCAGGAAGTTGGAGCGTGATTTGTCGACGCGAACGCCTTGCTGCGTGACCGCGGCGGGCAGCCGCGGTGAGGCGCGCGACAGGCGGTTCTGCACATCCACCTGCGCGAGATCGGGATTGGTGCCGGGCTCGAAGCTCAGCGTGATGCTGCCGGAGCCGTCGGCCTGCGCCACCGACTCCATGTAGATCAGGCCGGGTGAACCGTTCATCTCTCGCTCGATCACCGACAGCACGCTGTCTTCGAGCGTCTGGGCAGAAGCGCCGGGATAGGCGGTGTTGACGACAATCGAAGGCGGCGCGACCGGCGGGTACTGGGCTATCGGCAGCTGCGTGATCGCCACGCCGCCAACCACCAGGATGAACAGTGCGATCACCCAGGCAAAGATCGGCCGATCAATAAAAAACTTGGCCATGTAGTTGGCTCCTTACTTCGCTGCTGCAGAAGCAGCGGAGGCAGCAGGCGCAGCAGCTTGCGCACCGGAGGCGGCGGATGCGGGGGCGGAAGCCGCATCGGCCGGCTTCGCACCGGCCGGTTGCCACGGCACGGGCTTCACCGGTGCGCCCGGCTGCAGTTTCTGGAACCCGTCCACCATGACTTTTTCGCCGGTCTTTAAGCCGTCGAGCACCACCCACTGGTTGCCCTTGGCGGAGCCGATCTTGATGGGACGCGGGCTGACTTTTCCATCGTCGCCCACCACCATGACAGTGTCGCCCTGCGCGGTGCGCGTGACAGCTTGCTGGGGCAAGGTGATGGCGTTGCTGGCCTGCGCCTGCTCCAGGCGTACGCGCACATAAAGGCCGGGAAGCAGCTGGCCCCCGGGATTGGGCACTTCAGCCCTCAGGGTCACCTGCCCCGTCGTGGAGTCGACCGTCAGGTCGGAAAACAGCAGGCGGCCGGGACGGGCGTATTCGGTGCCATCTTCGAGCACGATGCGCACGCTGGCCGCTTCGGCGCCCGTGGCACGTTTGAACTGACCACTTTCCATGGCAGCACGCAGCTTCATGATTTCAGGGGCGGATTGCGTGAAGTTCACATACATCGGGTTGATCTGCTGGACGACAGCCAGCTGGGTGGCCTCGCCTTGGCCGACCAAAGCGCCTTCGGTGACCAGCGCACGGCCAATGCGGCCCGAGATTGGGGCTGTCACTGCGGCGTAGCTCAGGTTGATGCTGGCTGTCTGCACATTCGCCTTGCCCACAGCAACGTCGGCCTCCGCCTGCTTTTGCGCTGCAACGGCGTTGGCATATTCCTGCTTGCTGATGGCGTTGGCCTCTACCAGCGGCTTGTAACGCTCGGCCAATGCGGCGGCCTGCGCCAGGTTGGCCTCAGCGCGCGCCTGGCCCGCTTTCGCGCTGGCGGCGGCGGCGGCATATGGTGCGGGATCAATCGTGAACAGCGCCTGCCCTTCTTTTACGTCGCTGCCTTCACGGAACAGCCGTTTTTGCAGGATACCGGCCGCGCGGGCCCTGACCTGTGCCACGCGTGAAGCCTCCAGGCGGCCCGGCAACTCGGTCACCAGACCGACGTCACCCTGGGTAACTGTCACCACACCCACTTCCGCAGGAGGCGGTGCCCCGCCGGGAGCACCGGCACCCTTGCCGCATCCGGCCAGGAACAATGTGAGTGCAGCAACCAGGACGAGAGGCTGGTATGGCGCAAAAGAGGAGAATAAAGGCGAATGGACAATGCGAGACTTGGGCATGCTGATCCTCAAAATTTGGGAAAAAAGCGGAAAGCGGAATATGTGAGCGGCGTTTGATGCAAGTCATCGTTTTGCCGAAAACAAAAAGAATAAGGGTTTTTACGAGTGATATAGTTTACATACATTTGTGAATGTATACGACAACCCGCTAAATTGACTTGCAGGAGACATGGATTGGCCCGTCGGACAAAAGAAGAAGCCATGGCGACCCGGCACAAGCTGCTGGATGCGGCTGAACATCTATTTCAGGCTCAAGGTGTCTCACGCACGAGCTTGCAGGACATTGCACGCCGCGCAGGCGCCACACGCGGTGCGGTCTACTGGCATTTCAAGGACAAGGCAGACCTGTTCAACGCCATGATGGAGCGGGTTACCCTGCCCATGGAGAACTCGTTCAACCAGGAAATAGACCCGCAGCAACATCCGGGCGAGGACTTCCTCAATCCGATGGACAGGATACGACGCTCCACTGCCAACGCGCTGCGACAAATTGTGACCGACGCGCAAACGCGGCGCGTCTTTGAAGTCGCGACCCAGAAGGTCGAATATGTGGAAGAACTCCAGGCGGTTCGCCTGCGTCACCTGGCAGTGCGCGGTGGTTTTTTATCCGGCATCCAGCAAAGCATAGAGGCGGCAGCTGCACAAATGCGCCTCCAGTTGCCTGCACCGGCTTCAGCGGCGGCGCAGGGGCTGCATGCGCTGATCGATGGCCTGATACAGAACTGGCTGCTGGATCCGGGGGCTTTTGACCTGCTGGAAGTCGGCCAGCATGCGATAGACGTTTACCTGCGGGGACTCGGCTTTCCTGGCTCGCCCGCAGCCTCAGACTCACCCAAGCCGGCTTAGTGCAAATGCCGGGGCTTGCGGCCACCGCCGCCATGGCCGGAGCCACCTTGGGGTCCGCCCAGGCCGCGCGGCGGTTTACCGAGTTGCATGGAGTTCACCAGTGCATCAAAGCGCTGCTCGAACAGCTTGTCGACGGCCGCAACGACCTCACCGAGCTCTGATCCGTCAAAGTGGCGCTCCATCAGGCCGATCATGTCCTGGACCAGGAGATCGCGCTGCACCTGCATGATCGCTGCCGGCGTGGGACCTACAAAATACATCGCGAAATCATCACGGGCTTCCTCTTCGTCTGCGCCTTCATCTTCGTCAAAGTCGGAGTCGTAGAAGGTCACTTCGATGGGAGCGCCCGCTTCAGCGAGGTCGTTCAGGCCCATGCACATTTCGTCGAGCGCCTGGCGAAAGTCTTCGTCGCCAGGGACTGTCCAGCACATTTGAAGCAAATGTTTTTGCGCGTCGAACCGGATGCCCGGCTCTTCCTCATAAGCGCTGGCAGCACCGGCCGCCAGGGACTTGGAGCCGGTGTATTTCCACAGTGGCTTGAGAGCCTCCTGCAGCTGTTCAAAATTAACGTCCGCGCGCAATGGCACTTCGCCGTGGACGTGGATCTCAAAAGGTGTGTTGTAGCGGGACATGATGGAATTTATCTTACCCAGTTTTCGAAAGCGCGCCCGGCGCGTGGGTGAGCCGCCCAATCGTGGTGCCTGAGACCGGAATCGAACCGGTACGCCCGTTATTCACGAAGCGGCGGATTTTAAGTCCGCTGTGTCTACCTATTTCACCACTCAGGCTCAAACGCCGTTTTCAAACGGCCGGCAGCGTATTGTCAAACAAAAAAGCCCCATAACTGGGGCTGGTTGCAGGAAGCTGTGATGGAGGCGCGGGCCGGAGTCGAACCGACCTACTCGGATTTGCAATCCGGTACATAACCGCTTTGTTACCGCGCCGTATTCTGTCTGCTTGATAAAGCCCGACGGCTTTACCCAATAATCCAACGAAACCCCCAATGAAAAAGGACAGCATTTTTAAAGTGCTGCCCTTTGAATTGGAGCGGGAGAAGAGTCTCGAACTCTCGACCTCAACCTTGGCAAGGTTGCGCTCTACCAACTGAGCTACTCCCGCGATTACAGCCTCAAATTATAGCGTAGTTTTTTGAGCTTTTCCAAAAGCCGCAAAAAACTTTGCGAAAGGCCTCATTAATGCTTCACCGTACCGGCTGCTTCCGCAGGCGGAACCACAGCAGCCGGCGCAACAACAGCGGCTTCCTCGTCGGTCAGCGGAACAGGCTGGCGCTCGAGCGCAACCTGCAACACCTGGTCGATCCATTTCACCGGCACGATCTCCAGGCCGCTCTTGACGTTGTCTGGAATCTCCTGCAGGTCCTTGGCATTTTCCTCGGGGATCAGCACGGTCTTGATGCCACCCCTCAAGGCGGCGAGCAGCTTTTCCTTGAGCCCGCCGATGGCCGTGACCTCGCCGCGCAGGGTGATCTCACCCGTCATGGCCACATCACCACGCACAGGGATACCCGTCATCGCGGAAACAAAAGCAGTGGTCATCGCGGCGCCCGCGCTTGGACCGTCCTTGGGCGTCGCACCGTCCGGTACGTGGATGTGGATATCGCGCTTTTCGAACATCTCGTCCTTGATGCCGAGAACCTTGGAGCGGCTGCGCACCACCGTGCGTGCGGCTTCGACGGATTCCTTCATGACATCGCCCAGCGATCCCGTACGTGTGATCACGCCCTTGCCGGGCATCATGGCAGCCTCAATCGTCAGCAAGTCGCCGCCGACTTCCGTCCAGGCCAGCCCCACCACCTGGCCGACCTGGTTTTGTTGTTCGGCACGGCCATAGTTGAACTTGCGCACCCCCAGAAAATCGTTGAGATTATCGGGTGTCACGACGACCTTGGGTGCCATCTTTTTGAGCTGGATTCCCTTGACCACCTTGCGGCAGATCTTGGAGAGTTCGCGTTCAAGCGAGCGCACGCCGGCTTCACGTGTGTAGTAACGCACGATGTCGCGCACGGCCTGCTCCTGCACTTCAAGCTCTTCTTCCTTCACGCCGTTGTTCTTGACCTGCTTGGGCAACAGATAGCGCATCGCGATGCTGGTCTTTTCGTCTTCGGTGTAACCGGACAGGCGAATAACCTCCATGCGGTCCAGCAAGGCCGGCGGAATATTCATCGAGTTCGAGGTTGCCACGAACATCACATCGCTCAGGTCGAAGTCCACCTCGACATAGTGGTCACCGAAGGTGTGATTCTGCTCAGGGTCGAGCACCTCCAGCAGCGCGCTGGAGGGGTCACCACGGAAGTCGGTGCCCAGCTTGTCAATCTCATCCAGCAGGAACAGCGGATTGCGCGTGCCGGCCTTGGTCAGGCTCTGCAGAACCTTGCCCGGCAAGGCGCCGATATAGGTGCGGCGATGGCCGCGAATTTCAGCCTCATCGCGCATGCCGCCCAAAGCCATACGCACGTACTTGCGGCCCGTAGCTTTGGCGATCGACTGGCCCAGGGAGGTTTTACCAACCCCCGGAGGCCCAACCAGACACAGGATCGGAGCCTTGAGCTTGTCCACGCGCTGCTGCACCGCAAGATACTCAACAATACGGTCTTTGACTTTTTCAAGACCGTAGTGGTCTTCGTTAAGAACGTTCTCGGCGTTGCCCAGGTCGTGCTTGATCTTGGTCTTTTTACTCCACGGCAGGCCGGTCAACACATCGATATAGGTGCGCACCACGGTCGCCTCGGCGGACATGGGCGACATGAGCTTGAGTTTTTTGAGCTCGCTCTCGGCCTTTTTACGGGCTTCCTGCGGCATCTTGGCGGTCTTGATCTTTTTCTCGATCTCTTCGATGTCCGCCCCCTCTTCGCCTTCGCCTAGTTCCTTCTGGATGGCCTTGACCTGCTCGTTGAGGTAGAAATCGCGCTGGTTCTTTTCCATCTGACGCTTCACACGCCCACGGATTTTTTTGTCGACGTTGAGGATGTCGACCTCACGCTCAAGCTGTTCGTACAGGTTCTCTAGCCGGGCCTTGACCTTGTCAAGATCCAGGATCACCTGCTTCGCATCCAGCTTGAGGGGAAGGTGCGCGGCGATCGTGTCGGCCAGGCGTCCCGCATCGTCGATGCTGGAAATCGAGGTCAGTATCTCGGGCGGAATTTTCTTGTTCAGTTTGACGTAGTGGTCAAACTGCTGCATCACGGCACGGCGCAGAGCTTCAATCTCACTGGTCTTGTCACCGGCGATCACCACCACCGGCTCAACAGGTGTGACATTGGCCGTGAAATGCTGCTCGCCCTCTTCGATCTTGTTCACGCTGGCGCGCTGCTGTCCTTCCACCAAAACCTTGACGGTACCGTCAGGCAATTTGAGCAGTTGCAGGATCGTGGCAACACAGCCCACCTGGAACATATCTTCCACCGAAGGCTCATCCTTGGCAGCGGCTTTTTGTGCCACCAGCATGATGCGGCGCTCGGCTTCCATGGCCGACTCCAGCGCCTTGATGCTCTTGGGGCGACCCACGAACAGCGGGATCACCATGTGCGGAAAGACCACCACATCCCGCAGAGGCAGGAGAGGAAGGTCAATGGGGGTGGAAGGCAATGAAGTTTGTCCGGACATATAAACCTTAAACGTTGGCCGTGGCAGCCAGTTGCATGGCCCGGCGAAACACAATCAACCCAGACATGGGGCGCAGGAGGCGCTTTTCAAGCATTCCGGCCAGCCTTTTGGGGTGTTCAGGCTTTCTTGGCCGCTTCACGGTACACAAGCAAGGGAGCTTTGTTTTCTTCGATTGTGGACTCGTCCACCACCACTTTATCCACATTGCTGGCATTCGGCAGGTCGAACATGGTGTCGATCAGCGACTGCTCCAGGATGGAACGCAAGCCGCGCGCACCGGTTTTACGGGCCAGCGCCCTGCGGGCAATGGCTTTGAGTGCGGAGGGCCGGATTTCCAGATCAACCCCTTCCATGGCCAGCAACTTGCTGAATTGTTTGACCACGGCATTTTTGGGTTCTGTCAGGATTTGCACGAGTGCGTCTTCTGTGAGCTCGGCCAGCGTCGCCACGACCGGCATCCGGCCGACCAGCTCAGGAATCAGCCCGAACTTGATCAGGTCTTCAGGCTCGACATCCTTGAAGGCTTCGGTCAGGCTGCGGGCCTTCTTGCTCTTGACGGCGGCGCCAAAACCGATCCCGGAAGCTTCGGTCCGGTTCTCGATGACCTTTTCCAGACCTGAGAATGCACCGCCGCAGATAAACAGGATATTCGTGGTGTCCACCTGCAAGAAGTCCTGGTTGGGGTGCTTGCGGCCGCCCTGTGGCGGCACCGACGCCATCGTTCCTTCAATCAGCTTGAGCAGCGCCTGCTGCACACCCTCGCCTGACACGTCACGCGTGATGGACGGGTTATCGGACTTGCGCGAAATCTTGTCAATTTCGTCAATGTAGACGATTCCCTGCTGGGCACGTTCAACTTCGTAATTGCAGCTCTGCAGCAGCTTTTGGATGATGTTTTCGACGTCCTCACCGACATAACCGGCTTCGGTCAGCGTAGTAGCGTCGGCCATCACAAAGGGAACGTTGAGCGTACGCGCGAGCGTTTGGGCCAGCAGGGTCTTGCCGGAACCGGTGGGGCCGATCAGCAAAATATTGCTTTTGGTCAGCTCCACATCGTCTTTTTTGGCTTTTTCCTTATGGCGCAGGCGTTTGTAATGGTTGTACACCGCCACTGCAAGGGTGCGCTTGGCCGGTTCCTGGCCAATAACATAGCCGTCCAGTGTTCCCTTGATCTCTGAGGGCGTGGGCAGGTCGGTGCGCGTCTCGCGAACGTCGTCACCAGCGGGAAGTTCGTCGCGAATGATCTCGTTGCAAAGATCGATGCACTCGTCACAGATAAAAACCGAAGGGCCAGCGATCAGTTTTTTGACTTCGTGCTGACTTTTACCGCAGAAGGAGCAGTGCAAAGTCTTTTCGCTGGAGGAGCCTTTTTTCTCGGCCATTGGGGGGATGCCTTTAAGGAGCCTGAAGGGGGAACTGTTACCTAATGATAACCAATAAAAAAACGGCGTTTCTGTTACAGAAAACGCCGTTGTTGCGGTGCAACTGAAGAACTTTCGACGCTCAGGGCCGCTTGGAAATGACCTGGTCGACCAGCCCGTACTCTTTGGCGTCTTCCGCAAACATGAAATAGTCACGTTCGGTGTCGCGCTCGATCTTTTCGATAGGCTGGCCGGTATTGGCCGCCAGGATGCGATTGAGCTGATCCCGCGTCTTGAGAATGTCTCGGGCATGGATTTCAATGTCCGACGCCTGGCCTTGCGCACCACCGGATGGTTGGTGAATCATGACGCGCGAGTTGGGCAGCGAAAAGCGCTTGCCTTTGGTGCCGGCCGACAGCAGGAAAGCACCCATGCTGGCCGCCATGCCCACGCACAGGGTGGAAACGTCGGGCTTGATGAATTGCATGGTGTCGTAAATCGCCATGCCGGCCGTCACGGAACCGCCGGGGGAGTTGATGTAGAAGGAAATGTCCTTGTCCGGGTTTTCGCTTTCCAGGAAGAGGAGCTGGGCCACCACCAGGTTGGCCGTCTGGTCATTCACCGGACCCACCAGGAAAATCACGCGCTCCTTGAGCAGGCGCGAGTAAATGTCGTAAGAGCGCTCGCCGCGGCCGGACTGCTCGATGACCATGGGCACCATGCCCAGGCCTTGCGCACCCTGAGCGCCTGCTTGCGGGCCGGTATAGCTGCCGCCGTAAATACTGTTTCGGACCATCATGTTTTCTCCAGAGATGTTTGTACTGTACCCAAAAACTCCCCCAGGGAGTTTCGGCGATGGCTGACAACAGACTCGCGAGCCGTTGTGCCGTAGCTCAAAGAAATTGGGGCCTGTGCCGCAAAGCACAAGCCCCAATGTCAGCAATAGCGCTGAAGAATCAGTTCTGGCCCATCAGCTCGTCGAAGGAGATGGTTTTTTCGCTGACTTTGGCCTTGCCCAGCACGAAGTCGGTCACGTTGTTTTCAATCACAACAGCCTCGACTTCGGCCATGCGGCGGTTGTCGCTCAGGTACCAGCGCACCACGTCTTGCGGCTTCTCGTAGCTGGCGGCCAGCTCTTCGATGTGCGCCTTGAGCTGCTCAGGCTTGGCCTGCAGGTCATTGCTGCGCACCAACTCGGCCACCACCAGGCCCAGGCGCACGCGCTTTTCGGCTTGGGGACGGAAGATTTCTTCGGGAATCGGCGCCTTGTCGGCGTCCTTGATGCCGCGCTGCTTCAAGTCGGCGCGGGCGCCTTCGATCATGCGGTCCAGTTCGGCCTGGACGCTGTACTTGGGCAGGTCGAGTTCGGCGTTGGCCACCAGCGCGTCCATCACTGCGTTCTTGTTACGGGCCAACAGGCGGAACTTGACTTCGCGCTCGAGGTTTTTCTTGATGTCGGCGCGCAAGCCTTCGACCGTGGAGTCAGCGATGCCCAGGGACTTGGCCAGTGCTTCATTGACTTCGGGCAGGTGAGCTGCTTCGATCTTTTTGACCGTCACGAGGAAATCGGCCTGTTTTCCGGCCACATCTTTACCGTGGTAGTCGGCGGGGAAGTTCAGGGGGAAAGTCTTGCTTTCGCCGCTTTTCATGCCGCGCACGGCGTCTTCGAATTCCTTGAGCATCTGCCCGTCGCCGATCAGGAACTGGTAGTCCTCGGCCTTGCCGCCTGCGAAAGGCTCGCCGTCGATCTTGCCTTCGAAGTCGATGGTGGCGCGGTCACCGTCTTGCGCCGGCGCATCGGCTGCGCGCTGGGCAAAGGTACGGCGCTGCTTGCGCAGGATATCCAGCGTCTTGTCGATGGCGGCGTCGCTGACTTCAGCGCTGACCTTTTCGACTTCGGCGCCCGACAGGTCGGCGATCTTGACTTCAGGGTAAACCTCAAACACCGCGTCAAACACCAGTTCGCCCTCAGGCGCACCTTCTTTTTCGCTGATGCGCGGCTGGCCGGCAACGCGCAGCTTGGCTTCGTTGGCGGCCACGGCAAAAGCCTCGCCGACCTTGTCGTTCATGACTTCGTAATGCACCGAATAGCCATAACGCTGGGCCACCACGTTCATGGGGACTTTGCCCGGACGGAAACCGTCCATCTTGACCGTGCGGGCCAGCTTCTTCAGACGGGTGTCAACTTCCGACTGGATGGTGTTGACGGGCAGCGTGAGCGTCATTTTGCGCTCGAGCTTTTCAAGGGTTTCAACAGTCACGGCCATGATGGTTCCTAAGATCAAAAATAGTCAAAACAGGTTTTCACCTGGCATGTTGCGGGATTTCCGCAACGGCTGAGCGCACGGGGCAACAGGTGCCCACAGGTCTCAGGGTGGTGCGCGGGGGGGGACTCGAACCCCCACACCATTGCTGGCGTCAGGACCTAAACCTGGTGCGTCTACCAATTTCGCCACCCGCGCGCCGGAAACAAAAACGGGAATCCGAAAAACCTCCGAATCCCCGCTTGAAATCGGTCAACTCTCTATTTTAGCCGTTATCGGGCCCGGTTTTCCGTCCGCAACCGGCGGCCAGAGAGAATCACGCCGGCAGTGGCTTGGCGCTGTCTTGTGGCTTGATGTCCTGCCCGTCTTCCCGTTTGACACGGAACCACGCTGCATACATGGCAGGCAGAGCCAGCAAGGTCAGCACCGTCGCCACCACCAGGCCGCCCATAATGGCGACCGCCATAGGCCCCCAGAACACGCTGCGCGACAGCGGGATCATCGCCAGCACCGCGGCGGCAGCCGTCAGCACGATAGGCCTCAACCGGCGCACGGCGGATTCGACGATGGCGTCCCAGGTGGGCACGCCTCGGGCACGGTCCTGCTCGATCTGGTCGATCAGGATGACGGAGTTGCGGATGATCATGCCGAACAGTGCAATCACGCCCAGCAGCGCGACGAAACCAAACGGCCGGTTCAGCAGTAGCAGTGCTCCGGCCACGCCTGCGATGCCCATGAAGCCCGTCAGAAAGGCGAGGATCGAACGGCTGAAACTGTGCAGTTGCAGCATCAACAGCGTGAGGATGATAAACAGCGCCACCGGCAATCCAGCAACAATGGAAACCGAACCCTTGCTGCTTTCTTCCACCGCGCCAGCCACCTGGATGCGGTAGCCCGTCATGCCATTGCCCTGCCATTTGGCTTCCAGCGCCTTGAGCTTGGGCATCAACTCCTGCGTCACCGTGGCGCCTTGCAGACCTTCAACGATGTCGCTCTGCACCGTGATGGCGTAGTCGCGGTTCTCGCGCCACATCACACCCGGCTCCCAGGTAAATACCGGCTTGGCAATCTGCGTCAGCGGAATCGCTTTGCCCGACGCCGTGGGCAGATAGGCGTTGCCGATGTCGGTGATGGCGTTGCGCTCGTCCAGCGGCTGGCGCAGCACGATGTCAATCAGCTTGTCGCCCTCACGGAATTGGCCCACCTGCGTGCCTGCCAGGATGGTGCGCGAAGCCTGTGCAATCGACTGGCTGGTCACGCCCAGCGTGCGCGCCTTGGCCTGATCCACTTCCAGCCGCAGCACTTTCACCGATTCATTCCAGTTGTCGTTGACGCCGCGCGTGTTGCCGCTTTCGCGCATCACCGCCTTGACTTCATCGGCGCGCTCGCGCAGCACCAGCGGGTCAATGCCCACGACACGGAACTGAACCGGGTAAGGCACCGGCGGGCCGTTGGGCAGCAGCTTGACGCGGCCCCGCACCTCGGGAAATTCGGTGGCCAGCAGCGCCGGCAGCTTGATGCGCAATGATTCGCGCACCTTCAAATCCTGAGGCACCACAATCATCTGCGACACGTTGGTCTGCGGAAAGACCTGGTCCAGCGGCAAATAAAAGCGCGGCACGCCCGAGCCTATCCAGGTGCTCACCGTGCTCACGCCCTCTTCCTTCATCAGGCGCGCCTCAACCCGTTTGGCCGTAGCCTCGTTGGCGGCGAAGGAAGTCCCTTCCGGGAACCAGATGTCGACCATGATTTCAGGGCGGCTGGAGTCGGGGAAGAACTGCTGCTGCACCTTGCCCATCCCCACGATGCCCAACGCGAAGATCAGCACGGTGGATCCGATCGTGATCCAGCGGTGCTGCACGCACCAGTTCACCGTTTTGCGGAAATTGCTGTAGAACGGGCTGTCGAACATTTCGTGCGGGCTGTCCTGGCCCGCGGCCACTTCCTGCACATGCGGCGGCACCTTGAGCAGCAGCGTGCCCAGGTAAGGCACGAAATACACGGAAACGATCCAGCTGAGCACCAGCGCGATCACGGTCACCGCAAAAATCGCGAAGGTGTATTCACCGGTGGTGGACTTGGCCAGGCCGATAGGCAAAAAGCCCGCGGCGGTAATCAAGGTACCCGTCAGCATGGGCATGGCGGTGATCTCATAGGCGAAGGTGGCGGCGCGCACCTTGTCGTACCCCTCCTCCATCTTGCGCACCATCATTTCGACAGCGATGATGGCATCGTCCACCAGCAGGCCCAGCGCGATGATCAGCGAGCCCAGCGAAATCTTGTGCAGCCCGATACCGTAGTACCACATGGCCAGAAAGGTCAGGCTCAGCACCAGGGGAATGGTGATGCCCACCACCAGGCCGGGCCGCATGTCGATGTAATAGCGCTTCCACAACGGCAACTGGCCGGGGCCGTTGTGTGGCCGCTTGTGAAAGCCCAGGGCGATGAAACTGACCGCCAGCACGATCACCACGGCCTCGATCAGCACGCGCACAAATTCATTCACCGAGGTCGCCACCGCCTTGGGCTGGTTCTGCACGTTCACCAGTTTGATACCGGCGGGCAGGGTTTTCTCGATGCGGGCTGAGAGCGCGGTGAGCGACTTGCCCAAAGCGATGATGTCCCCGCCCTTACCCATGGACACGCCCAATGCAATCACTTCCTTGCCCTGGTGGTGCACCTTCACGGAAGGCGGATCCACATAGCCGCGCTTGATCTCGGCAATGTCACCCAGTTGTAGCTGGTTGCCCGAACTGCCCCGGATCGGCATCACCCGCAGCTGCTCAATCACTTCGAACTGGCCCGCCACGCGCACCTGCACGACATCCAGCGGCGTCTGAACCGCCCCGGCCGACTCAATCGCGTTTTGCTGGCCCAGCTGCGCCAGCACTTGGTTCAGGTCCAGCCCCAGTTGCGCCAGGCGCTTTTGCGAGATTTCGATGAAAACTTTTTCATCTTGCACGCCGAAAAGTTCAACCTTGCTCACGTCGGGTACGCGCAGCAGTTGCTGGCGCACATCGTCGGCAAAGGTCTTGAGTTCGGCGTAATTAAAACCGTCGGCCTCCAGCGCGTAGATCACGCCATAAACGTCGCCGAAATCGTCGTTGAAGAACGGCCCCTGGATACCGCCGGGCAGGGTGCCGCGCATGTCTGCGACCTTCTTGCGTACCGAATACCAGACGTTGGGCACGTCCGCGGGCTTGGACGAATCCTTGATCTGGAAAATGATCTGCGACTCGCCCGGCTTGGAGTAGCTGCGTATCTTGTCGGCGAAGGGCGCTTCCTGCAGCGTGCGCTCCAGCTTGTCGGTCACCTGCTCGGCCACCTGCTGCGCCGTGGCCCCCGGCCAGTAGGTGCGCACCACCATGGCGCGAAAGGTAAACGGTGGGTCTTCGTCCTGTCCGAGCTGAAAGTAGGCGGCAAAGCCCAGAATCATCAGCACCAGCAGGAGGTAACGGGTGAGCGCCGGATGGTCCAGCGCCCATTTGGAAAGGTTGAACCGGGTCGAGGGCGAAGCCAGTTCGCCGGCAGCGCTGCTGCTGTCTGGGTGGGGTTGCGTCATGCCGCCCTCACTTCGCAGCAGAAGCTGCGGAAACGGCAGCCGGCACCGTGACAGGGGCCGCGGGCACCACAGGTGTTGCTACGGAATTAATAGCTGTTTGCGCAGGACTGGCACCGGCTACAGCCACACTCGGCTGGTAAATACTGACTTTCTGGCCCGGTGAGAGCACATGCACGCCGGCGCTGACCACCATCATCCCGGGCTGCAGCCCGGAAGCCACCACCACGTCGTTGCCGTCTGCCGTGGCAACCTGAATGAGTTGCGGCTTGACGGTCATGGTGGCCTTGTCAACCACCCATACCGCCGTGGCCTTGCCTTCCTGGCGCAGCGCCGTTGTCGGCAGCTTGATGACCGGCGCGCCGACCACGCTGCCGGCCTGCGGCACCACATACACCGTGGCGCCCAGCGGCGGCGGTTCTTTCGCGTCAACAGAAACCTTGACGGTGTAGGTCCGCGTGACGGGGTCGTTGCTGGCCGCCACTTCGCGCACTTTTCCGGTCAATTCGGCGGTCTGGGACCACACGCGGATACTGACCGGCGAGCCGACCTTGATCGCCGCCACCTTGTCTTCGGGCACAGAGAACACCACATCACGCACACCATCCGCTGCAATCCGCACCACCGGCGCGCCGGCCGTCACGACCTGGCCCGGCTCGGCCTCGATGGCGGTGACGACACCTGACACGTCGGCGACCAGCGCCGCGTAGTTTGCCTGGTTGCCCTGCACTGCCAGCTGGGACTGGGCTTGCTCCAGTTGCGCCTGGGCCGCCTTCAGCGTGGTTTCACGGCGCTCAAGCTCGGCACCGCTGATGAAGTTCTGCTCTTTCAGCTCCCTGTAGCGCTTGAAATCGGCAGCAGCAAGGTCGCGGTTGGTGGCCGCAGCTGCCACCTGCGCACGGGCTGCATCGGCCGCGAGCTTGTAATCCTGGGGATCGAGGTTGGCAAGCACTTGCCCGGCCTTGACGCGCTGGCCCAGTTCAGCCTGCCGCTTGATGATCTTCCCCGCAACCCGAAAGCCGAGCCTCGATTCCACCTGGGCGCGGACCTCGCCGGCATATTCGTGGCTCGATGAAAAGGCGTTGGTCCCGACAGTGACCACCTTGACGGCGCGAACCGGCTCTTCTGGCGGGGCGGGTTTGGAACAGGCTGCCAGCAGGACGGCGGCGCCCACCAGGGAGAAAACGGTTTTGTTCATGATCTGATCGGGATGAAACCCGCTTGGATGGCAGGGTAAAAAATGAGCCTGGAAAAGAGTCAGGAAGCTGCTACTGACTGACCGGTTAGTAATCTAGGGTAATTGCCAGGGCTTGTCAAGCGACAATCGCCCGCATGACCCAAGGCTCCCAATCGCCAGCCACCCTGACGCCGTCTCTGCAGGGTGTGGCGCACTATGAAAACTTCCCGGTGGCTTCGCTGCTGTGCCCACCGCGCCTGCGCCCGCCCATCGCGGCGATTTACTGGTTTGCCCGCACGGCGGATGACATGGCCGATGAAGGCGATGCCCCGCCGCAAGCACGCCTGGATGACCTGGCGGCCTACCGCGCCGACCTGGTGGCCGCCTCCACAGGCCTGGCGCCCTCGTCTCGCTGGGCGCCGGTGTTTGCACAGCTGGCGCCCATGATGGCGGAATTCCAGCTGCCGGTAAACCTGCTGGCTGACTTACTCAGCGCTTTTGAGCAGGACGTCGTCAAGCAGCGTTATGCCGATGAGGCCGAACTGGCCCATTACTGCAACCGCTCGGCCAATCCCGTGGGCCGGCTGCTGCTGCACCTGTACGGCATCCATGACGCCGCCTCGCTGCACATGAGCGACTGCATTTGCACCGCCCTGCAGCTCATCAACTTCTGGCAAGACCTCAGCGTGGACATTCCGCGCGGCCGTATTTACCTGCCGGCCGATGCCTGGGCCCGCCACGGCGTTGACGAAGCGCAGCTGCTGGCGCTGGATGTCAACCCCTCTACTATCAATTTGATAGCTGCTTGCGCACGCTCTGCAAGGGCCACGATGCTAAAAGGCTTGCCACTCACGAAAAGAATACCGGGCCGCGGCGGCTGGGAGTTGCGCCTGGTGGTGCAAGGCGGCTTGCGCATCCTTGAGAAGATCGAGTCCCAGGGATTCAATACCCTGCAGCGGCGCCCCAAGCTGGGCCCCCGGGATGTGCTGGTGATGGGCTGGCGTGCGCTGTTCATGTAGGCAAACAACCGGATCTCACCGGGGACGGACAGATCCATCAACAAACCCACAGAAAGCCACATGGCAACGCCACCGGTAAAACTGCCGCCCTCGGGCCTCTATCGCGCGCTGGTG
This sequence comes from Polaromonas sp. P3_A5, assembly GCF_056403055.1. Classification (NCBI taxonomy): domain Bacteria; kingdom Pseudomonadati; phylum Pseudomonadota; class Betaproteobacteria; order Burkholderiales; family Comamonadaceae; genus Polaromonas; species Polaromonas sp. P3_A5. The sequence continues at coordinate 1,462,236 of NZ_JBFUGF010000001.1, read as the reverse complement.
TGGGGCCTCTTTCTCTTTTGCATCAGCTTCGCGCTGATCGGCGGCGTCATTGCAGAGCAGGCCCTGGCCGCCCTCAATTGCCAATTCCATGCAGACCCGCGAGCCGGAACGTGTTCCTTCCTCCAGAACGCGTTGGCCTCAAGGCTCACACCCTTTTTGTCTGCAGAGACGCCGCTGGACTACCCCTTCATGCTGCTGCGCAGTTTCTGGGGGCTCATCCTGGCCTGGCTGGTTGCCATCGGCTGGAGCCGCCATGCCGCCCAGAACCCCCGCAAGCCCGTGACCACTTCGCGTGCGCCTGTCCCGGCAGCAATTTCCTTCCGGCGGGCCTTGCACCGTTTTCTGCAATCCAGCTTCTGGATTCTGCTGCTGGGGTTGATTGCGTTTTGCATCGCCTTCGGCACGCCCTTCCTGAGCACGTATGTATCGCGCGAAATACTGCAGGCCCTCGGATGCAATCCGGGCAGCTTCGATCCCCTGGTATCGGCCTGCATGTCCAGGCCTGGTTTCTGGACACCGCGGCTGCAGCCGTTCCTGCTGCCCTTGCTGGGTCAATTAGGCTCTCCGCTCTGGCTCTTCTGGCAATTCGGCGATGTATTGATCGTCTGGGTCGTCCTGATTGCCTTGGTGCTTGCGCTGAAGCTTTACGTCGCCGAACGCACTGCCCCCAAAGCATCCTGATACCCATCCGGCCAACAAGTCCCATGTGACAATTACCGTATGACGCCTGAGCAATATGTCCAGCAAAAAGCCGCCGCATCCGGCAGCAGTTTCTATTACGCCTTCCTGTTTTTACCCAAGGAACGGCGCGCCGCCATCACCGCGTTCTACGCCTTTTGCCGCGAAATCGACGACGTCGTCGACGAAATCACCGACCCCGGTGTAGCGCGCACCAAGCTCGCCTGGTGGCAAGGCGAAGTGCTAAACGCCTATGCCGGCACCCCGACGCATCCGGTGATGAAAGCGCTGATGCCGCACGCCCCAACTTACCGCATCGAAGCGCGCCACCTGCAGGCTGTCATCGACGGCTGCCAGATGGACCTGGAGCAGAACCGCTACCTGGATTTTCCCGGCCTGCGGCAGTATTGCCACCTGGTGGCCGGCATCGTGGGCGAAGTGGCGGCGCGCATCTTCGGCCAGACCGACGAAGCCACCACCGCCTACGCGCACAAGCTCGGCCTGGCGTTCCAGCTCACCAATATCATCCGGGACGTCGGCGAAGACGCGATGCGCGGCCGCATCTACCTGCCCGTCAACGAGCTGCAGCAATTTGACGTGAAGGCGCATGAGGTCCTCAAGCGCCAGTACTCCGACCGCTTCAGCGCGCTGATGAAATTCCAGACCGACCGCGCGCTGGCACTTTACGACGAAGCGCTGGCCATGCTGCCCGAAGCCGACCGCCGCGCCCAGAAACCCGGCCTCATGATGGCCAGCATCTACCGCACCCTGCTGCGCGAAATCGCCGCCGACGGCTACCAGGTGCTGCACCAGCGCGTCAGCCTCACACCGCTGCGCAAATTCTGGTTAGCGTGGAAGACCCAGGCCTTCGGCAAAATCCAATGAGCCCCCACGCTCCCCACTTCGTGTGGTTCGCTGCCCCCCGCGGGGGCGCTGCGCCTGCGGCCTGGCAAAGCCAGTTCCGCGGCCCCGGCTTGCACATAGCTCCTGTGCTCGCTCACCGCGCCTGTTCTCCGTTGCTGCCAGCGTGCAGGCCATGAGAGTCGCCGTGATCGGCGCCGGCTGGGCCGGCTGCGCTGCTGCCGTGGAGGCCACGCGGCTGGGCTATCAGGTCACGTTGTTTGAAACCACCCGTGTCGCCGGCGGACGTGCACGCCGCGTTGGCGGCACTGTGGCAGGCAAGCCGGTCGTGCTCGACAACGGCCAGCATATCCTGATCGGCGCTTATACCGAAACGCTGCGCCTGATGAAGGACCTGGGTGTCGACGCAGAAACTTCCTTGCTACGGCTGCCGCTGACATTGCGGTTTCCGGACGGGAGCGGCCTGAAGCTTCCGCAACTGCCGGCCCCCCTCGATGCGCTGGCCGGCATCCTCCTGGCGCGCGGCTGGTCCTGGGCCGACAAACTTTCGATGCTCAAGGTCGCCGTTGGCTGGCAGCTCGCGAAATTCAAGTGCGACCCCGGCGTGTCGGTGGCAGACCTGTGCCGCAGCCTGTCACCCGGTGCCATGGCCTCATTGATCGAGCCCCTCTGCGTCTCGGCGCTGAACACCCCTGCAGAGCGGGCCAGCGGCCAGGTTTTCCTGCGCGTTATGCACGACTCGCTGTTTTCGGAAAGCGGCGGTTCCAACCTCTTGCTGCCCCGCACCGACCTCAGCGCGCTGCTGCCCGACGCCGCCCTGCGCTGGCTGGCGGCCCAGGGCAGCACCGTGCGGCTGGGCGCCCGCGTGCAATCCATTGCGCCCCTCGGTTCCAGCTGGGTGGTCAACACCGACATCAGCGCAGCCTTCGACTGCGTGGTGCTGGCCTGCCCGCCCCATGAAGCGGCGCGGCTTGTGGAAAGCAGCGGCCTGCAACCAGGCGACTGGCTGGCACAGGTGAAAGGCCTTCAACACGAAGCGCTGACCACGGTCTACGCCTGGGCGGCAGGCGTGCGCCTTGAGCAGCCCATGCTGTCCTTACGCGCCGATGCGACCGCACCCGCGCAATTTGTGTTCGACCGCGGGCAACTGGGCGGTTCCACCGGTCTGCTGGCTTTTGTGATCAGCGCCAGCACCGGCGACGGCGCGACGCTGGCGGCACAGGTACTGGCGCAGGCGGCACAGCAGCTGGGCCTGGGCACCTTGCAGGAGGTGCAAACCATCGTGGAAAAGCGCGCGACTTTTGCCTGCACGCCGGGCCTGCTGCGCCCGGCAATCGACGTAGCACCAGGTCTTTATGCCTGTGGCGACTACATCGCCGGGCCTTATCCGGCCACGCTGGAAGGCGCCGTGCGCTCGGGGCTGGAAGCGGCGCAGCGCCTGCATTGATCTGCCCCGGCACATCCGCGCTCCGCGGTCATTGCGGCCACGTCACCCGTATTGCTATCAATTAAATAGCTGTTTGCGCAAAGCCACAAAGGGTTTCAGGCACTTTTCGCCATCAATCTCACTGCACGGTACGCCGGACGCGCAAGACAGCGCTTGAGCCACTCGTCCACTGCCGGGCATTGCGCCATCAGACCGGCAGCACCCTGAATCCACGCCAGCACGGAAGCCACGCAGATATCGGCCGCCGTAAAGCGTTCACCCGCCAGGTAGCTGCGCGACTGCAAATGCTGCTCAAGCACCCGCAGTGGGCCCAGCAGATGCCGCTCGGCGTCCTCGGCCAACTGGGGCTTGCGGCGCTCTGCCGGCATCATGATGCGATGCATCAGGAACGCCAGGGCGTCTTTTTCGCACTCGGTCACCACCCAGAAGCTCCAGCGCAGGATGTCTGCCTGCTCCGCAGGGTTCTGTGCGGCAAGGCCTGGCGCATCGTTTTTTTTGAATCGCTCGGCCAGGTAAAGCACGCAGGCCATGGACTCCCAGACCAGAACCCCATCGTCGTCCACTACCGGGATGCGGCCGTTCGGGTTGATGGCGAGAAATTCCGGCGTGCGCGTGGCGCCACCCACATACGGCAACGCAACGTGCTCATAGGCCAGGCCCATTTCCTGCGCCGCCCACAGGGGGCGCGCTGCGCGTGAGGCAGCTGTGCCGTAGATTTTGAGTGTCATGGAAAGCGCCTCCTGAAAGTCAACCCGTTCAGCGCGGGAACAAATCGCACAGCTCGGTCAGCGTGGTCACTGTTTCGTGCGGCACCGCGGGGTGTGCCCACATCTGGTCGGAGCGATTCACCCACACCGTCTGCATGCCGCAATTAAGCGCGCCCAGCACGTCCAGCGTGGCGTCGTCACCCACATGCAATACTTCTTGGGGCTGCACCTCCACGGCCCCAGCTGCCGCATGAAAAATGCGCGGGTCGGGCTTGCCCACACCGAACTGCTGGGCGCTGATGGCCGCCCTGAAATACCGGCCGATGCCGATTCGTTCGACGTCCGCGTTGCCGTTGGAAACCGCCACCAGCGGGTAACGCCCGGACAGGAATTCCAGCGCCAGCACCGCGTCTTCAAACAAGGTGACCCTGTTGCGTTCTTCAAAGAAGACGTTGAACGCGGCTTCCGCCAGCAACGGGTCTTCGCCGGAGCGGTACAGCGCCACCCGTATCGCCTCACGGCGTATCGCGCTCAGGTTGTACTTGAGCTCCGGGCGCGAGCGTGTGACGTGCTCCCGGATCTCATGGCGCGCCGCCGGATTGGAAAACAGCGCCGCGGTCATCGGTGCATGCTGGCTGAGCCAGTCGTCCAGTGCTTTCTCGGCCCTTTCAATGGCAGGCCAGATGGGCCACAGGGTGTCATCGAGGTCAAGTGTGATGGCTTTTATGGTGGACAGGTCAAGCATAGGCAGCGTCAATGGGATAGGCGAGAATAACCCATGTCTTTTCGCTCGCGCATCCTCACACCTTTCAACCCCGAGCCCCCCTTCACGCACGGTGCAGCGCCGGCCACACCCACGGCCTGCGGCACGGCGGTCCTGCTCTGCAACCTGGGTACGCCCGATGAGGCGACGGCACCGGCATTGCGCCGTTACCTTGCGGAGTTTTTAAGCGACCCGCGCGTGGTGGAGATCCCCAGAGCGCTCTGGTGGCTGATCCTGCACGGCGTCATCCTGCGCGTGCGGCCCAAAAAGTCTGCGGCGAAATACGCCAGCATCTGGATGAAGGAAGGCTCGCCGCTGCGGGTGTGGACACAAAAACAGGCCGTCATGCTGCGCGGTTACCTGGCAGTGCGCGGACTGCCCGTCGAGGTGCGTTACGCCATGCGTTACGGCCATCCATCCATTGCCTCGCAGCTTGATCAGCTCAAGGCCGACGGCGTCACGCGCGTTCTCATACTGCCGGCCTATCCACAATACAGCGGCACCACCACGGCCAGCGTTTTTGATGCGGTCTACGCCTGGGCGGCGCGCATACGCCGCATCCCCGAGTTCCGCTTTGTCAACCACTACCACGATCATCCCGGCTATATCAGCGCGCTGGCGGCCCGCGTGCGCGAACACTGGCGCACTGCCGGGCGCGGCGAGCAGCTGGTCATGAGCTTTCACGGGGTGCCCGAACGCACGTTGAAGCTGGGGGACCCGTATCACTGCGAATGCCATAAAACCGCCCGGCTGCTGGCCACCCAGCTGGGGCTGCAGCCCACACAGTACAAGGTGACCTTCCAGTCGCGCTTTGGCAAGGCCAAATGGCTTGAGCCGTATACCGAGCCCACACTGGTGGCCCTGGCCAAGACAGGTGTCGGGCGGGTCGATGTAATTTGCCCCGGCTTTACCGGCGACTGCCTCGAAACGCTGGAAGAAATCAACATGGAAGCCCGCGAAGCTTTCCTGCATGCCGGCGGCAAGGAGTTCAGCTACATCCCCTGCCTGAACGACAGCCATGAATGGCTTGCGGGGCTTGCCGAGCTGGCGCAGCAGCATCTTTCAGGCTGGCCGGCAGCCGGTGCAGAAGCTGCGGAATTGACCAGCACACGCCAGCGCGCGCGGGCCTTGGGCGCCACCCAATAAGCCGTATTCCTTGCGGTGGCTATCAAGCCTTGAGCTTGAGCAGCTGCATCACTAGCTGTGTAGTCTTGGTATCAAAGTCGATAAAGTTGGTGAGGTCGGCCCCGGACAGCCAGGACTGTTCCCAATAACTTTCCTTGAGCGTTTTTTTCCACAGCTCGTAGGCCAGCGACGCCTTGATGCCTTCAACCATCTCCGACTGGCGCGCGGGCGTGACGCCCTGGCCGGTGAAGACGGCCCGCCAGTTCGCCATGTCCAGGTCCAGCCCCTGCTCCCGCACGGACCGCACACCGTAGCTTGTCTTCTTGGATGACACACCCACCGCGCGCAGCTTGCCGCTCGCCAGTTCTGCGCTGAAAGTTCCGTATCCGGAAACGCCGGCCACCGCCTTGCCGGTCAATACCGCATCCACCAGCTCAAAATTGCGGGCAAAGGGCAGGTACACCGGGTCTTCAGGGCGGCTACCGGCCGACTTGGCCAGCAGGCCGGCAAACACGTGGTCCACACCCCCAACAGAACCAATCGCCATGGGCGTCAGCCTGGGGCTGGTGCGCAGGCGCTCGGCCAGTTCGTTGACGGTCTTGATGGGCGAGTTGCCGGCGACCACCACCACCAGGTAGTCGCTGGTCAGGCGGGCCACCGGGCGGAGCCGGGTCAGGTCCACGGCTGGTTTTTGCAAAGCCACTGCGCCGACCAGGTTGCTGTCGCCCATGAAAAGCGCATTGGGATCGGATCCGTACTTGCCCGCATACCAGGCCAGCCCTGTGGTGCCGCCGTGCCCCTCCTTGTTTTCGTATTCGATCTCGTCGCTCAGGCCCAGGCCAACCAGGGCATCGCCGAGGGCACGGCCCGCTTCGTCCAGCGTGCTGCGCGAGGCGGCTGGTATGACGATGCGCAACCTGGGCGCAAGCTTGCCCTTCACGGCAGCCTGTGCCCACAAGGGTGCAGGGACAACGCCGGCGGCAGCTGCGCCCAGGCAGGAGAGCCCACCGAGAAAAATACGTCGTCGAACAGTCGGCATGAGATTCTCCAGCGGTGGTGGCATGTATCAGGCAGCAGGCCGGCATGCGCCGGTTTCCCCAACAGGTACAGCACTTTCCATGCCATCCATCAGATGGACGCCGGAGAAAGAAAAGGGGTGACCCACGCGGCCGCCCCTTCCGAAAACCCTGCCGCAGAGCGTCAGGCTTTGAGCTTGAGCAGGTGCACCATGACTCGCGAGGTCGTCAGGTCAAAGTCAATGAAGCTGGTAAAACCGGGTCCCGAGAGCAGCGAAGAATCCCAGTGGTTCTGCTTCAGTGTTTTTTGCCAGGACTCATACCCTGCGGCTGCTTTCACCGCTTCGACCATTTCGGCCTGGCGGGCGGGTGCCACGTTTTGGCCGGTAAACACGCCACGCCAGTTGGCCATGTCCACATCGAGCCCCTGCTCGCGAATCGAGGGAATGCCAAAAACCGTGCGCTTGGACGACACGCCAATGGCACGCAATTTCCCGCTGGCGAGTTCATCGCTGAACTCGCTGTAGCCCGATATGCCGGCCACTGCCTTGCCACCCAGCACGGCCTGCACCACCTCGGCACCGCCGGCGAAAGGCAAATACACCAGTTCTTCCGGTTTGCTTTGGGAGGCTCGGGTCAGCACCCCCGCAAACACGTGATCCACACCACCGGCCGACCCCCCGGCGATCGGCACGTCTTTGGGGTTGGTGCGCAGCCGGCTGGCAAGATCGGCAACGGTACGGATCGGCGAGCTGGCAGCCACCACCACCACGAGGTAGTCACTGGTCAGGCGGGCTATCGGCTGGATGCGAGTCATGTCGACCGCGGGTTTTTGCAAGGCAACCGCGCCCACCATGACCATACCGCCCATCAACAGGGTGTTGGGATCGTTGCCGTACTTTTCGGCGTAATAGGCCAGGCCGATGGTGCCGCCCTTGCCGCCCTTGTTTTCGTATTCGATCTCGTCAGCGGCACCGACACCCAGCAAGGCCGTACCCAACGCACGGCCGGTCTGGTCCCAGCCCCCGCCGGCGTTGGCCGGTATCACGATGCGCAGTTTCGAAGCAAGTTTGGCGGCTTTGCCTTTTGGAGAAGCGACAGCTGCCGGCGCCTTGGCGGATTGCGCCAAGGCGGGGAATGTACTGCCCAATGTGGTCAGGCCCAACCCGGCGAGCCCACCCAATGCGGTGCGTCGTTTGATGTTCAGCATGTCATCTCCTTTTAGTAATAAAACTCAACTTGCAGGTTTTTTCGCCTTCCAGTATTTAGCCATACGCGGAAGCACCAGCACCGCAACCACAATCACGACCAGCGTGATCGACATGGGGCGCTGGAAAAACACGGCGGGGCTGCCTTCGCCAATCGACATGGCATTGCGCAATTGAGCCTCAGCCAGCGGGCCAAGGATCATGCCCACCACCACAGGGGCGGTCGGAAAGTCAAAGCGTCGCATCAGCACACCGAGCAGGCCGATGGCGTACAGCAAAAAGAGGTCGAATGCACTTTGCCGCATGCCGTATGCGCCCACCGTCGCAAAAATCAGGATGCCCGCGTACAGCTGCGGTTTGGGAATTTTCAGCAGTTTGACCCACAGGCCCACCATGGGCAGGTTCAGCACCAGCAGCATCACGTTGCCGATGTAAAGCGAAGCAATCAGCGCCCACACCAGGGCGGCTGACGTGGTGAACAGTTGCGGACCGGGCTGGATGCCGTAGTTCTGGAACGCGCCCAGCAAGATCGCCGTGGTGTTGGAGGTCGGTATGCCCAACGTGAGCAGCGGGATCAGCGCAGCCGTCACGGTCGCATTGTTGGCAGCCTCGGGGCCGGCCACGCCTTCGATGGCGCCTTTGGTGCCGAACTCCGCACTGTGCGGCTGGTTTTGGGCCAGCTTCTTTTCCGTTGCATAGCTCAGGAAGGTCGGGATCTCGGTGCCGCCCGCCGGGATGCACCCGAAGGGCGTGCCGATGGCCGTGCCACGCAACCAGGCGGGGATCGACCGCTTCCAGTCCGCCTTGGTCATGTGCACGCGGCTGAGCTTGTTCTGCTCTTCCACCATGCGGCCTTCATACAGCACCCCATAGAGCACTTCGGCAACCGCAAAGAGGCCCACCGCCACCAACACGATTTCAATGCCGTCCAGCAGTTCCGGGATGCCGCCGGTATAGCGCCCCTGGCCGGAGATCTGGTCGAGTCCCACGCAGCCTGCGGCCAGGCCGACCAGCAGCGCCGTCATTCCGCGCAAGGTGCTTTTGCCCAACACCGCACTCACCGTGGTGAAGGCCAGCAGCATCAAGAGGAAGTATTCCGGTGGACCCAGCTTGACTGCGAACTCGGCCACAAAAGGCGCAAACAGCGTGACGATGACGGTGGCAATGGTGCCTGCCACAAACGAGCCGATAGCAGCCGTGGCCAGTGCCGCGCCCGCGCGCCCGCTCTTGGCCATCTTGTTACCCTCCATGGCCGTCACCATGCTGGCGGTTTCGCCAGGCGTGTTCAGCAGGATGGACGTGGTCGATCCGCCATACATCGCGCCGTAGTAAATGCCTGAGAAGAAGATCATCGAGGCCGTGATATCGACCTTGCCGGTAATGGGCAGCAGCATCGCCACCGCCACCGCCGGGCCGATGCCGGGCAGCACACCCACCGCTGTGCCGAGAGCACAACCCACCAGACACCAGAGCAAATTAACCGGCGTGATCGCTGTCGCGAAACCCGCCATCAGGGCATTGAAAATATCCATCAGATCCACCCCGTGCTGGTCAGGCCCGGCAGATTAATCGCCAGGAATTTCGTGAACATCCAGAACACCGGCGCGGAAATCGCGAAACCCACCCCAAAATCGGTGACCCAGGTAAGCGGCGCATTGACGCTTGCCTGGCCACCCGCACGGCGCAGGCCTTGCACAGCCAGCAAATAACACAGCGTGCAGCTCAGAATAAAACCGATGGTGGTGATGAGGGCGGCATTAAGCAACAAGCCCGCCGAGACCCATACAAAACCCGGCCAGTAGGCCTGCGCCGCACCCGAAGGCAGGTCCAGGTCCCGAAAGCCGCCACTGCGCGCCTCCCAGATGATGAAGGCGCCACAAATGGCGAGGCCCACCGACACCACCCAGGGCAGGAAATTGGGGCCTACACCGCCATAACCTGCCTCGGAAGAAATGCTGATCGCACCAAAGGCCAGCGCCAGGCCGGTCAGCAGCACACCGGCACCGACCAGAGTTTGCGGCCAGACGGCCGAGGGATCTGAAGTTGTCATCGTTATAGTTCCCGAAAGGCGGGGAAGGTTGGCCAGACATGAGCAGTCTGGGGGCACGCGGGCCTTTCGTCAAATTTTCATCAAATTTGACGGCGCCGCGTGCCGCTGATACGCGAAAGCGTGGGGGGCGTAAAAACGCCGAAGATCAGACCATGCCGGACTTGACCATCGTGGCGCGCAGCGCCGCAAAGTCGTCATCCACGAACTTGGCAAATGCCTCGCCCGTCAGGACTGCGGGAGTCCAGTCGTTCTTCTTGACGGCTTCGGCCCAGGCCGGCGACTTGAGCGCGGCCAGCACCATGTCGGTCAGGGCCTTGCGCTGTGCGTCCGTGATGCCAGGCGCACCGTAGACCCCGCGCCAGTTGCCGATTTCGACGTCAATGCCCTGCTCCTTGAGCGTCGGCACATCCACACCGGGGAGGCGCTTGCCCGAGGTCACGGCAATGGCCTTCATCTTGCCGGCCTTGATGTACTCGGCAAATTCGCTGTAGCCGCTGCCGCCCACAGTGACGTTGCCGCCCAGGATGGCAGCCGTGGCTTCGCCGCCGCCGCGGAAAGCCACATAGTTGATCTTCGAGGGATCGGCACCGACCTTCTGCGCGATCATGGCCGCTGCGATGTGCTCGGTGGAGCCGCGCGAACCGCCGCCCCACTTCACACTGCCGGGGTCTTTCTTGAGCTGCTCGACCACGTCCTTCATGGACTTGAATGGCGAGTTGGCAGGCAGCACAAACACGTTGTATTCGCTGGACAGGCGTGCAATCGGGGTGGCTTGCGACAGGCTGACCGGCGGTTTGCCGGTGATCAGGCCACCCAGCATGACGGCGCCCATCACCATCAGTGCGTTGGGGTCGCCCTTGGAGCCGTTGACGAACTGGGCCAGGCCCAGTGCGCCGGCGGCGCCGCCCTTGTTGTCATAGGTCACGGTATCGGCGGCCTTGGAGTCCGTCAGGGCCTTGCCCAGGGCACGGCCCGTGGTGTCCCATCCGCCGCCGGGATTGGCGGGAATCATCATCTTGACGTTGGCCGCGGCAAAAGCCGGCAGGGGCAAGGCGCCCGCAGCCGCCATGGCTGCCAGGGATTTGAGAAAGGTATCGCGACGCATGAATGTCTCCTTGAAAATAGGATTGTGAAATTGTTGAGCTTGCCGGGCTGGCGAAGGCATCCAGCCGATCACGGGCTTATCATGCGCTTCGTTTCTGTCAAACGGCTGTCCGGAAGCATTGGGGAAAGTGCTAATGTCTAGGGCCTGTTAACACTATGTTTGCAAATGCGAATGGGGTGAGAAAGCCGCCAATCAAGGCGCGTGACGACGCCCAGACCTTCGTCTGGGCTAGGAGCGCAACGCCGAGTGGCGGCTTTCTCACCCCATTCCCTCCGGGTTGCGATCAAAAAAGCCTTGCGCGGCGTTGCAAAGCCTTGACGGGGTCCACCCCGCCTGCGTTTTGCGCCTTGCTCAAGGCCTTTTTGACTCGCAACGCATCTTGCAAACATAGTGTTAACAGGCCCTAACATGTTGCCCCCCATGAAATTGTTACTGATCGAAGACGATGCCTCGATGCAGGCCGCGCTGCAGCGAGCACTGGGCCGCCGCGGCATGGAGGTTTTCAGCTGCACCGACGGCCGCCAGGCGCTGGCGCAATGGACGGACACCCAGCCCGATGTGGTGGTGCTGGACCTCAGCCTTCCCGGGATGGACGGCTTGCAGGTGCTGGAGCAGGCGCGCCTCAAGGGGCTGGCCACACCGGTGCTGATTTTGACCGCACGCGGCACGGTAGGTGACCGCATCATGGGCCTGAACACCGGGGCCGACGACTACCTGCCCAAACCCTTCGACCTCGATGAGCTGGAAGCACGCCTGCGTGCCCTGAGCCGCCGGCGTGCGGCAACCGCCCTTCCCATGGAAAACGACGCCGGCGCACAGATCGTGGGCGAGTTGCGCTATGAAAAAGACAGCGGGGCCATCTACCACCGCGACCAGGTGCTGGAGCTGACGCCCCGTGAACTGGCGCTGTTGCAGGCACTGATCGCCAAACCCGGCCATGCAGTGTCAAAAGAGCGCTTGTTCGAGCTGGTGTTTCCCGGCGAGGCGGACGTGCAATACGAGGCGGTGGAAGTGGTGGTGTACCGCCTGCGCAAGAAACTGGCGCAAACCGGCGTCACGCTGGTCACGCTGCGCGGCCTGGGCTATTTGTTGAAAGTGGATGCATGAGCTCCCCGCAGCCGCGACAGGACGTTCAGGCAGTTCCCCCCGCAGCACCCGAAACAAAACCCGGCGCAAGCGCCATCTCCCTGCGCAGATACCTGCTCATCGGCATTCTTTTGCCGGTGGGCCTGCTGGTAGTGGCCAACACCTTCAGCCTGTACCGGCAGGCATTGGGCGCGGTGAACACGGCTTATGACCGTACGCTGCTGGCTTCTGCCAAATCCATCGGCGAGCAGCTCGATGTTACGGGCTACGACGAGCAGTCCGAGCTGCGCGTCACAGTGCCCTACGCGGCGCTGGAAGCTTTTGAAGCTGACAACCAGAGCCGGCTTTTTTACCGGGTCTCCAGCCTCGGCGGCAGCATGGTGTCCGGTTTTTCGGAGTTGCCGTTCTGGCACGGGCGCATCCCGGCACGGCCCCCCTATTCGGCGCTGGTGGATTTTTATGACGACGTCTTCATGGGCGACGATGTGCGGGTCGCGGTTCTGCTCCAGCCCGTGTCCAGTGCAAAAGGCCGCGCCATGGCGGTAATCCAGGTGGCCGAAACCCTGGAACTGCGCAAAACACTGGCCCGCAAAATCCTGTTCGACACGTTGTGGCGCCAGGCCCTGCTGCTGGCGGTGATCGCCCTGGTGGCGATCGTCGTGGTGCAGCGCGCCACCCGGCCCGTACGGCGCCTCAGCGCCGAGCTGCAGGCCCGTCCCGAAGGCGACCTGACGGCAATTACCGCGCCCGATGCGCCCCGCGAACTTCTGCCGCTGGTGGATGCCACCAACGAGGTCATGGGCCGGCTGCAGCACCTGCTGGACAACCAGAAGCGCTTTGTCCGGGATGCGGCCCACCAGCTGCGCACACCGCTGGCGGTGCTCAAGGTACAGGTGCAATCCGCACTGCGCGGCGACATGGATGCCCGTGACGCGCTGGCGGAAATCAACCAGACGGTGGACCGCGCCACCGTCCTGGCCAACCAGATGCTGGCGCTGGCCAAGGTGGAGCAATTGCGCCAGCAGGCTGACCTGCAGGCCATCGACCTGGCGCAGGTGGTGCGCTCTGTGGCGCTGGACCTCTCGCCCCTGATTGCCGAGAAGGACATCGATTTCGAGATAGAAACCGTGCCGGCGCGCGTCACATCGCATGAATGGATGCTGGGCGAACTCACGCGCAACCTGCTGCACAACGCCATCAAGCATACGCCGGCCGGCGGCACGCTGACGGTGCGCATTGTGCGCGATGCAAGCGTTGTCGCCATGACCATCAGCGACAGCGGGCCGGGGGTGTCGGCAGAGTTGTCGGCGCGGCTCTACCAGCCTTTTTCCGCAGGCAACGTGCGCCACGGCTCCGGGCTGGGCCTGGCCATTTGCCGCGAGATCACCGAAACCATGCATGGCAGCATTACGCTGGAAAACCGCGTCGTACACGGCCGTGTAACGGGCCTGGACGCCACGGTACGCCTGCCCACGACGTGAGAACCTGTTCACGATCCAAACGCGGCGCGATCCTACACAGCGCCCCATGCCTTGGTACAGAATAGGCCCCAATGGACAAATTGCGAATCGACAAGTGGCTGTGGGCCGCCCGCTTCTACAAGACCCGCGCCCTGGCAGTGGAAGAAATTGACAAGGGCCGCGTACGCATCAACGGCATCGAAGCCAAGCCCGCGCGTGAAGTCAAATCCGGCGACACCGTGACACTGCGGCAGGGCCCCTACACCCGTACCCTGATGGTGCGCGGCATCAGCAAGCTGCGAGGCGCAGCGCCGGTGGCCCAGCAGCTCTACGAAGAAACCGAAGAAAGCCTGCACCTCAAAGCCGAGGCCGCCGAGCAGCGCCGGGTGGCAGCCGATCCGGCCGGCAGCCAGGAACATGGACGCCCCACCAAACGCGACCGGCGCACGCTCGACAAGGCCTGGGACAACCGCTGGAGCGCATCAGCCGATTGAGAGACTGGGAAACTGCCCCGTTTTCGCTATCATTTTTATAGCTACTCGCGCACATTCCCATTGGACTAGAGGCCTATTTGATTCAAAAATTGGCTGTTCTGAGCCATGCAGGATGGTGATGAACGCTCAGGCATACGCTCGCTGCGCCAGCGCCCGCGCCAGCAGGGCCGCCGGATCCACCAGTTCAAGTGAATCCATGCCAGGCACCGCGCTGAGTGCCAGCGGAATCTCGGTGCAGCCCAGAACCAGCACTGAAAGACCGTGCCGCCCTGCAAGCGCGCTGGCCACGCCTGCAAAACATTCACGCGCCAAAGCCATGTTGCCGGCTTTCACGCCCTCATAGATGCCGCGCATCAGGCGTTCACGCTCTTCAACGGAAGGAATGTGGCATTGCAGCCCCGCCTGGCGCAAGGCCTGGTCGTAGAGGCCCGCCCGGTACGTACCCTCGGTCGCCAGCAAACCTACTTGCCCTACCCCGCGGCCGGCCAGGTTTTGCGCGACCTCACGCGCCACGTGCAGCACTTCAAGCTGGGGAAAGCGCTCCTGCAATTCGGCGTGCCACGCATGGGCCGTGTTGCACGCCACCGCGACAGTGGTGGCACCTAACGCGGCGAGTTTCCCCATTGCTTGCAACATGGGATCCAGGGGCTGATGGCCGCCCGGCCCCGGTGAACCCAGCGCGTTGCTGCGGTCCGGCACCGGCACCTGGGCCAGCCAGTGCTCGGGAAATGCCTGGTCAGACACGGGAATCTGCAGCGACCGCATGTGATCCGCGCACGCCTGGACAAACAGCCGCGCAAAGTCCGCGCCGGCCGCCGGGCCCATGCCGCCCAGGATGCCGACCACATGGGCTCTGTGCAGGGCCTGTCTTTCAGTGCTGCTCATGGCTCAAACTCCAAAACAAAATTCAAGGCGCGCACCCACCCACTGGCGCCAAAGGCTCCGGGTTGGGGATTTCTGGGGGAGGAGAAGCTGCGGACCCGATCGGGCGCGGCAGCTGTGAAAGCAGGACGGGGAGCGGCGCGCAGGCGCTCCCCGTCTGGTGCTTACATGGCCGGCTTGTCGCTCAGCGCCTTGAGGTTGGCCTTCAGCTCTTCGCTCATCGGCAGGTTCAGGTTCACGCCCTTTGGCGGGATGGGTGAGGTGAACCACTTGGCGTACATCTTGGCAAAGTCGCCGGACTTGATCAGGCGGATGATCGTGCCGTCCACCAGCTTCTTGAACTCAGGGTCGTCCTTGCGCAGCATGCAGGCATAGGGCTCCACCTGCAGCGAATCACCCACCACTTCCAGCGACGCCGGATTCTTGGAGTTGGCCATCAGGCCGAACAACAGGATGTCGTCCATGGCAAAAGCCAGGGCGCGATCGCTCTCGACCAGCAGCAGCGAATCGTCGTGGTCTTTGCCCAGGATGAGCTGCATGTCGAGTTTTTTGTCGGCGCTGTACTTGCGGATCACTTGCGCGTTGGTGGTGCCGGTCGTGCTGGCCACCGTCTTTTTGGCCAGGTCGGCGTAGTTCTTGATGCCGGATGATTTTTTGACCAGCAGGCGGGTGCCGGTATAGAAGTGGTTGATGGCAAATGCCACGTCCTTGCCACGCGCGCTGTTGTTGGTGGTCGAGCCGCACTCGAGGTCGTAGGTGCCGTTGACCAGCAAGGGGATGCGGTTTTGCGAGGTCACGGGCATGTAGGCGACTTCGAGATTGGGTTTTTTCACCTTCTTGCGAATGTCGTCAATGATGGCTTCTGTCAGTTCTGCCGAAAAACCCACCGAGGTTTTGGACCCGATCAGGTAGCTGAAAGGCACCGAAGCTTCGCGATAGGACACGGTGATCTTGTTGCTGTCGGCGATCTTTTTCAGGGTCGGCACCGTTTGCGCGCCGGCAGTGGTGGCCAGGCCGGCTGTCAGCAGCACGGCGGTCATGAGGATAGTGAATTTCATGCTTGTCCTTTCGGGGGGGCGGTGGGTTGGTAGTTTCGGGAAGCTGGCATCGCTAGTGTAGGAACAGCAGCGTCTGGCGTGTCATTCATTTTCGCGGCAAACCCATGACCAAAACTCATGGTTTACCCAGAATCCCTTCGGCCACCCTTCGCAGGAGGGCATAACCACACGTCATGACCCTCGCGCATTCAGCATTGTTCAAACCTGTACCCACTGCGTAAAGTGGCGCTCTTTCAGGGAACAAAGAGGCTTCTATGCATGTGTGTGTGCTCGGTGCAGGAATCGTGGGACTGGCAACCGCCTACAGCTTGCGGCGGGCCGGCCACGAGGTGACAGTGGTGGACCGCGCCAGCCCCGGCAGCGGCGCCAGCGGCGGCAACGGCGCACAACTGAGCTACTCCTACGTGCAGCCGCTGGCAGATCCCGCCATCTGGCGGCAGCTTCCCAAGCTGCTGCTGTCGCCCTCTTCCCCGTTGAAGCTGCGGCCTCGCCTGGATGTGCGCCAGTGGTTGTGGGGCGCGCAGTTTCTGGCGGCCTGCAACAGCAAGACCTCACGCAACACCACCAGCCATTTGCTGTCGCTGGCGGCGCTCAGCCGCCAGTCTTTTGACGCGATGATGGCCGAAGAAAAACTGGATTGCGATTTCTCGGCCACGGGCAAGCTGGTGCTGTACGCCAGCGATGCCGCGTTCGCTGCAGCGCGCCGGCAGATGTTGCTGCAACGTGAACTGGGCAGTACCCAGGAGGCGGTCAGCGCCGACCGCTGCGTGGAGATCGAGCCCGCGCTCAAAAACCGCCACGGACAAATCGCCGGCGCCATCTACACACCAGGCGAGTGTGCGGCCGACTGCCAGAAGACCTGCGATGGCTTGTTCGCGGTGCTGCGCCGGGAAGGCGTGCGCTTCCTGCTGGACACACCCGTCGAGCAACTGGTTGTGCGCGGCAACCTGGTTGCAGCTGTCGCGACGCCGCAAGGCCATCTCGAAGCCGACCGCTATGTGATGGCGATGGGCGCCGGGTCTGCGCGCATGGCACGCACGCTGGGTGTGCACCTTCCGGTCTACCCGCTGAAGGGTTACAGCATCACGGTGGACGTCGCACCTGGCGATGGCGCAGCACCGCAGGTGAGCGTGACCGACAGCGCCCGCAAGGTGGTATTTGCCCGCATCGGTTCGCGCCTGCGCGTGGCAGGCATGGCCGAGCTTTCGGGCTACGACACCGCCGTCGACCCGGCACAGATTGCTTCGCTGAAAGCGTCGACGCAGACAGTGTTTCCGGATTGCAGCCACTTTGAAACCCTGAACCCCTGGGCCGGCATGCGCCCTGCTACTCCCACCGGGCTGCCGGTCATTGGCACGCATGCCAAAGGCCCGGCCAACCTGTTGTTCAACACCGGGCATGGCGCCCTGGGTTTCACCCTGGCGTTCGGCTCTGCGCAGCGCATCAGCCGCATGCTGGAGCGCTGACCTTCAGGCTTTGCGCAACGCGGGAGTTGAAGCGCGCTGCGTCAGGGCTTGCTGAAAACACTTCACAAATGACCGCACGATGACCGAGCCGGGTTTGCCTGCGGGCAACAGCGCATTGATCGGCACCGGGATCAAGGGTTCCAGTTCCAGCAGGTCCACACGCGTCAGATCGGCGGACGCCGCTGTGCACGTGTCAATCACCGCAATGCCCAGCCCGTGGTGGGCCAGCGCCAGCGCCGAATGGTAGGTCTGCACGGTGATATGGAATTCGAGGCCCACCCCTGCCTCGCGGCAGGCCTGGTTGAGGCTGCGGCCCACCGGGTCCATCACGTCAAGCCCGACGACCGGTACCTTGGTGAGGTCCTCAAGCGTGACACTGCCACGCTTGACCAGGCGCCCAGGCAGCATGCCCTTGGGCGCCACGCACACCATGCGGCCGTCGGCCAGGTGTTCCTGTGCCAGCGCCGAATGCGCTGCCGGGCTGAAAAGGAAACCGACATCCCCCTCCTGTAGCGCCAGCGCCGAGATAATTTGCGGCGAATGCAACGCCCGCACGGTAATCGCCACGTCAGCATGCTTGATCCGAAAGAGCTTGATCGCGTGGGGCAGGATTTCGTAGCTGAGCGCCAGCACCGTCAGGATGCGGAGCTCCCTGGCGCTTTCACCCGTCTTGAGGTTGGCCGCCAGGCGCTGCACTTCATCGAGCTGGGCAAACAGCCGCTCGATGTGCGGGTACAGCGTCAAAGCTTCGGAGGTCGGCGTCAGCCGGCCCTTGCTGCGCTGGAAGAGGGCAAAACCCAGCTGCAGCTCGGCATGCTGCAGGATGCGGCTGACGGCGGGCTGGGTGACATTGATCAGGCGGGCCGCCCCGCTGACGCTGCCGGTGAGCATGACCGCGTTGAAGACTTCGATGTGGCGCAGGCGCATGGGTGATTCCGTGGTGCGTGTTCAGGCGGGATGGTGCAGGCTCGGCACAGCAATTATCGTGCGCAGCATGTGCGGGTGATCCAGTCACGAAAAACGCCCATGGCCCCCGTCACGCGCCGGGATTTGAGCCGGGTCAGCCAGTAACTGCCGTTTTCAATTTCCAGTGGAAACGGCCTTGCCAGGCGCCCTTCGTGCAGCTCTCGCGTAAACAGATTCACCGGGAGCAAGGCAACGCCGGCGCCCTGCGCGGCAGCTTCCGCCATGGTCAGGGACGAATCAAACACCGCCCCCCTGACCACCGGGCAGTCCACACCGGCCAGGGCAAACCAGCTCACCCATTCATCGGACCGGTAAGAGCGCAACAGCACCTCACCGGCCAGATCAGCAGGTTCTCGCAGACGGGAAGCCGTTACAGGAGAGCAAACGGGTGACAGCGGCGAGGGAAAAAGCAGGTCGGCTTCGGTGCCGTGCCATGCGCCGTCGCCAAAGCGTATGGCGTAGTCCAGGCCCTCGCCGGCCAGGTCCACGCGGTTGTTGTTGGTGAACAACCTGAAATCAACAAAAGGGTGGACCTGCTGGAACGCCGCCAGACGGGGGATCAGCCAGCCCACGGCAAAAGTCCCGACAGCCCCGACGCTCAGTACCTCCCTAAAGCGGCCATCGCGGAATTGCTCCAGCAACGCGCCGATGCGGCCGAACGATTCCGACAGCGCGGGCAACAGTGCCTGGCCCTCGTCGGTCAGGGCAAGGCCGCGCGGAAGCCGCCGAAACAGGGGAACGCCCATGCGTTCCTCCAGGTTTTTAACGTGCTGGCTGATCGCGGTTTGCGTGACGTTCAGCTCGTCTGCGGCCCGTGTAAAGCTCAGGTGGCGCGCGGACACCTCAAAGGCGCGCAAGGCGTTCAAAGGAAGATGCATCTGTTCAAGCCCAAGATTTACTTATGAGTTGCCTCGATTATTCCCGTTTGCCGGAATTGCAGCCCTTCAATATCGTTACCGTTTTCATACCAACCCGAGAGTAAAAATGATGCAGAGACGACAATTTACCGGCGCACTGGGAAGCTTCATAGCGGCGGGCATGGTTTCAGCTCATGCCCAGAATTTATGGGGTATGAGCGGCGCACCGCAAGCCGCTGATTCAAGTTCGGTCATCGGGCGGCTCAAAGCCCTTGAACGGGAAAGCGGCGGCCGGCTCGGTGTTGCCATCCTCAACACCGGTACCGGCGTGCAGCATGGACACCGCGCGGCGGAACGCTTCCCCCTGTGCAGCACCTTCAAGCTGCTGGCCTCTGCGCTGGTGCTGCACCGGGTAGACACCGGAAAGGAACGGCTGGACCGCCTGCTGCCTGTTGACGGCGCGGCACTGGTTTCCCATTCACCGGTCACCGGGCCAAGAGCCGGTGGCAGCATGTCGCTCGCGGAGTTGTGCGAAGCCACTATCACCGTCAGCGACAACACGGCCGCCAACCTGATGCTGGCCAGCTTCGGCGGGCCCAAGGGCCTGACCGACTACGCGCGCTCGCTCGGTGACCGCATGACACGACTGGATCGCATTGAAACCGCGCTGAATGAAGCCACGCCCGGCGATCCACGCGACACCACTACGCCTGCCGCCATGCTGGGCACCGTGCAAAAAATCGTGCTGGGCAATGCGCTGTCAGACACCTCGCGCCAGCAGATGCGCCAGTGGCTGATCGCCAGCAAGACATCCGACCGGCGATTGCGCGCCCTGCTGCCGCGGGACTGCCTGGTTGGCGACAAGACGGGTACAGGCGCCCATGGCACCACCAACGACATCGGCGTTTTGTGGCCTGCGGGATGCGCGCCTGTGGTGATCACGGTGTATTTGACCGGGAGCCCAAAGCCCCTGGAGGAACGCGAAGCCATCGTGGCAAAGGCCGGTCAATTGGCGGCTTCTTTGGCCACGCCAGCTTGAGAACACGAGACAACATAGTTGGCCGCCTCCGGGCGACTTTTTTGCGTTGCGGGGAAACACATTCTCAAACGGCAACGCTGTCACCAAGGTAAAGAGGTCGGGCATGAGAGCCTGCAGTCTATTGCCGGGGTTTGGCGCTTAACAAAAACGTTGGTTCCGACGAATTTTCTATTGCAATTGATGAAATTATTGAAAACGAAATGCCGTATTAACTAGAGATTGGTTACAACAGAGATAGAAAAATGTAATACTAAAGATCGATAATCAGGAGATTCCTAGAAGAGCTCACATACAACATGAAAATAAACCCGCAGGTAGTGATCGATGAACTTATCGACCACCTCACTGCCCTCGTTCTTCACACGCCTGAGATTGAAAAATTACGGCAGCGAAGAAAAGAGGGCAGGTTCAGCCGGGCTGGTTATCAACTCCTTGGGGCGCTTCCCGACGGTCCCGAAAAGCTCGACTTCATCTGCGAAATCACACTGCAGACGGAGAAGCAGCGCAGTTCATTCCTTGTAAAAGTACTCGGCCAGGCAAGCCATGACGGTTCGCACTGGAAAATCACTGAAATCTATGACGTGGAAGTCGAGCTGGCGGACAGCAGTCCTCCCGTGCCGTAGCAAAGAAAAATGGACGGCCATATTTGCGTGGTCGTTGATTGATTTTCATGCCCGTGCCGGTATCTGACCTGGAAAAGCTTGAGTCCAAGAGCGTGGCAAGGTAACAGCGCGACGGACGCTTCGCGTTGAAAGCAAGGTTACCCATTCTTGAAACAATCGCAGAAATCCGGCGCAAAAAAACCGACTCTGCCCCATGCGGGAGAGAGTCGGTAGTCTTGGCGGAAACGGAGGGATTCGAACCCTCGATGAGGCTCTACACCCCATACTCCCTTAGCAGGGGAGCACCTTCGGCCACTCGGTCACGTTTCCAATAAATCGATTATCTCACGACTTCTCAGCCATTTTCAGGTGGCGGGCTGGTCCAGGTCAAAAGCCTTGTGCAGGGCCCGCACGGCGAGCTCCATGTATTTCTCGTCGATGACGACCGAGGTCTTGATTTCGCTGGTGGAGATCATCTGGATGTTGATGCCCTCTTCGCTCAGCACGCGGAACATCTTGCTGGCGATGCCCACGTGGCTGCGCATGCCGATGCCGACGATGCTGACCTTGCAGATCTTGGCGTCGCCGGTGACTTCCTGCGCGCCCAGCTTGGGCACCACCTGGGTTTTCAGCAGGTCGATGGCTTTGGAGTAATCGTTGCGGTGAACCGTAAAGCTGAAGTCGGTCTTGCCGTCCTTGCTGACGTTCTGGATGATCACGTCGACTTCGATGTTGGCATCGGCCACGGCGCCCAGGATCTGGTACGCGATACCCGGGGTGTCGGGTACGCCGAGCACGGAAATTTTGGCTTCATCGCGGTTGAAAGCGATGCCCGATACGATGGCTTGTTCCATGTTTTCGTCTTCCTCAAAGCTGATCAAAGTGCCTGACTTGGCTTCTTCGTTGATGTCGATGTCCCATTCGGTGAAGCTGGACAGCACACGCAGCGGCACCTTGTATTTGCCGGCAAATTCCACCGAGCGGATCTGCAGCACCTTGGAGCCCATGGAGGCCATCTCCAGCATCTCTTCAAAGCTCACGGTGTGCAGGCGGCGCGCCTCAGGCACCACGCGCGGGTCGGTGGTGTAAACGCCGTCGACGTCGGTGTAAATCAGGCATTCGTGCGCCTTGAGAGCCGCGGCAATGGCCACGGCCGAAGTGTCGGAGCCGCCGCGGCCGAGTGTGGTGACGTTGCCGGCCTCGTCCACGCCCTGGAAGCCGGTGATGATGACGACCTTGCCGGCGTCCAGGTCGGCGCGTACGCGCTCACCGTCGATGGACTCGATGCGGGCCTTGGTGTAGGCATTGTTGGTCTTGATGGTGACCTGCCAGCCGGCGTAGCTCACGGCCTGCATGCCTTCGGCCTGCAGCGCAATGGCCAGCAATGCGCTGGAAGCCTGCTCGCCGGTAGCGGCCAGCGCATCAAGCTCGCGGCCATAAGCATCGCTTGTCCTGGCGGGTGCCAGTTCTTTGGCCAGGCCGAGCAAACGGTTGGTTTCGCCGCTCATGGCACTGGGAACGACCACCATCTGGTGGCCGGCCCGCGCCCACTTGGCCACGCGCTTGGCGACATTGCGGATGCGCTCGGTGGAGCCCATCGACGTGCCGCCGTATTTATGAACGATCAATGCCATTGCAGGATGTCAATCAGGAGTTGTTGCGGATTTTTTGCCGGGAACCTGTGTAAAAGCGCCCGTTTGAGGGCTTTTAACGGCGATTTCGCGCCAGCAAAGCCTTCAATTATACCTAGGGACTACTACCTGGTTAGCTCGCCTTATCCCCTGCAGCCGCATAGTTCAGCACCTGGCCAGTGCGCGTGACATGCCCGGTCGCCACCTTGAGGTGGATCTGGTGCCCGCGCGTGGTGCAGGCGGCGATTTGCAGGAGCAGTTGGTCGAGCTGTGCTGCGCTGGGAGTGGCTTGTTGCAGCGTCAGCCAATAACGCAGCACATTGGCCTGCCGCGGCTGTGACAGGGATTGCAGGGATTTGATCACCGGGGGGGTTCCCACGACAACCAGGTCTTGCTGTGCCACCTCGACCAATAACCCGTGCGCCTGGGCCGCGTGACGCGCGCTGCGTGCAAAGGTTTCGCGAAACTGCGGAAAGGTTTGCGCCAACGCGGGCAGCAGGCGGGCCCGGATGCGGTTGCGTGTGAACTGCTCGTCGGTGTTGGTCGGGTCTTCCACCCAGGTGATGCCGCGCGTCACCAGCCAATCGCGCAGCAATGCCCCGGGCACCGTCAGCAGCGGACGGTAATAGGTCATGCCGTCACGCTCCCATCTCGCCGGCATGGCGGCCAGCCCGGGCAGCCCCGCGCCGCGTGATAACGCCAACAGCATGGTCTCCACCTGGTCATCGGCGTGCTGGGAAATTGCTATGTTTTTAATAGCCGCTTGCGCATATCCTTCCTGGGCTGCAGCCTTAAACGCCGCATAACGTGCCTTGCGCGCCGCGTCTTCCGGACTCTCGCCAGAAGCATGACGGGCGTCCACCCGCTGGACGATTAGCGGCACATTGAGCTGCGCGCAGAGGGCAACGCAGTGCTGCTCAAAGTCGTCGGCCGCCGCCTGCAAGCCGTGATGAATATGAATGGCGTGAACCTGCCCCGGCCATTTCTCGGCGCAGGCTACCAGCAAGGCGACAGAATCGGCGCCGCCGCTGAGCGCAACGGCCAGCGGCAAAGCAGGTTGAAATTGGGAAATCGCAGCGGCCACGGCGATCGCGGCGCTGTCACTCTCGGCCTCAACACCATGGGGTTGCGCATGGTGGCGGGCCATCGTCTTGTCGCTCCAGCTTGTGCCGGGGCGCCTTACTTGCCGGCGTCGGCCTTGGTGTCGGTGAAGCGGCCGTAGCTTTGCAGGCGCTCGTAGCGGCGGTCGAGCAGCTCCTTGACCTTCAGGTCACTGACCTGGCGGAAGGCGTCGTTGAGCGCACGTTTCAGGAAAGCGGCCATTTGCTTGTGGTCGCGGTGGGCGCCGCCCACGGGTTCGTTCACGATCTTGTCGATCACGCCCAGGGCCTTGAGCCGGTGCGCCGTGATGCCCAGCGCCTCGGCGGCTTCCTGCGCCTTGTCGGAGGTTTTCCAGAGGATGGACGCGCAGCCTTCAGGGCTGATGACAGAGTAGATTGAATACTGCAGCATGACCACCTGGTCGGCCACCGAGATGGCCAGCGCGCCGCCGGAGCCGCCTTCGCCGATGATGGTGGTGATGATGGGCACTTCGAGCTGCGCCATCTCAAAGATGTTGCGGCCGATGGCCTCGGACTGGCCGCGCTCTTCGGCGTCAATGCCGGGGTAAGCGCCGGGCGTGTCGACAAAGGTGAACACCGGCAGCTTGAACTTCTCGGCAGTTTTCATCAGGCGCAGGGCCTTGCGGTAGCCCTCGGGCTTGCTCATGCCGAAGTTGCGCAGGCCGCGTTCCTTGGTGTCGCGGCCCTTCTGGTGGCCCAGCACCATGCAGGCGGTGCCGTTGAAGCGCGCCAGGCCGCCCACGATGGACAGGTCGTCGGCAAAATGCCGGTCGCCGTGCAACTCAACAAAATCCGTGAAGATTTCGTTGACGTAATCCAGGGTGTAGGGACGTTCCGCGTGGCGGGCGATCTTGGTGATCTGCCAGGGCGTGAGGTCGCTGTAGATGTCTTTGGTGAGCTGTTGGCTCTTTTTGGCCAGCTGGTCGATTTCTTCAGAGATATCGACAGCCGACTCGGTCTGTACGTAGCGCAGTTCTTCAATTTTTCCTTCAAGCTCCGCAATCGGTTGCTCGAAATCGAGGAAGGTCTTCTTCGCCATGTGCTGCTCCTCAGGGCTTCATGAAACTTAAATTTGCTCGGTACCCGTGGGGGTACCCAGAACCGGTAATGGGTCCAGAGAGCGCCAAATATACCAAGTTGCCACGCTGCAGTAAGGCGACCAGGCGGCGGCCACCTCTCGCGCGTCGCTTCGGCTGACGGATTCACCCGAAAAGTAATTCTGGCTGATGCCGGTGATCAGCCCCACATCGTCCAGCGGCAGGACATTCGGTCGCATCAGGTAAAAAATCAAAAACATCTCGGCCGTCCAGCGGCCGATGCCGCGAATGGCCACCAATTCTTCGATGATGGCCTCATCGTCCATCGCCGCCCAGTCCTTGACGTGGACGGTGCCGGCATCAAAGTGGATCGCCAGGTCCACCAGGTATTCGACCTTGCGGGCGCTCAGCCCGGCCGCGCGCATGTCGTCAACTTTAAGGCGCAGCACATTGGCAGGCGTCACTTTTTTCGGCAACGCCGAAAATTTGGCCCAGACACTTTGCGCCGCCTTGACCGAAATTTGCTGGCCCACGATGCTGCGCGCCAGGGTGCCAAAGGCATCGCCGCGGGTTTGCAGGCAGGCGTCGCCGAACAAGGGAATCAGCCGCTTCATCACGCGGTCTTTTTTCACCAGGTGTTTGCAGGCATCGGCCCAATACTCGGGCACCGTGGTGGCCGGCTCGGGAACGTCGGCCAGCTCGGCGCTGCCCGGGCCGCTTTTCACTATCTTTTTCATAGCTGCTTGCGCCGGTCCTTATTGGTCTGGAGGCCGAAATGGCTTGAAAAACAGGGTGAAAAAACAACCCGGAACCTCACGATTGCACCTCCCAGGTGGTGCCGGCGGGCGAATCCTTCAACACAATGCCTTTGGCCAGCAGGTCCTTGCGGATACGGTCGGCTTCGGCGAAATCTTTTGCCAGCTTCGCAGCTGCCCGCTGCGCGATCAGCTGCTGGACGCTGGCGTCGTCAAGGCCGGCGCCTGCCTGAAGGTAGGCCCCAGGCGCGCCCTGCAGCAGGCCCAGGCAGCCGCCCAGGTTTTTCAACAGCCCTGCGAGTTCGGCAGAGCCCGTCCGGTTGACTTCACCCGCCAGCTCAAACAACACTGCCACGGCCTCCGGCGTTCCGAAGTCTTCGTCCATGGCCGCCTTAAAGCGCTGCGCAAACGGGTGCGCCCAGTCGGTCGGCAGCGCTGCCGGCTTGACGAGATCCAGCGACGTATAAAGCCGCTTGAGCGAGTTGCGCGCATCGTCCAGGTGGGCGTCGCTGTAATTCAGGGCGCTGCGATAGTGGGCGCGAACGATGAAGAACCGCACGGTTTCGGCATCGTATTTGGCCAGTACTTCGCGGATGGTGAAGAAGTTGCCCAGCGACTTGGACATTTTTTCGTTGTCGACGCGCACAAAACCGTTGTGCACCCAGAAGCGGGCCAGCGGCTTACCGTTGGCCGCCTCGCTCTGGGCGATCTCGTTTTCGTGGTGCGGAAACTGCAGGTCCGCGCCGCCGCCGTGAATGTCGAAGGTCTCGCCCAGCGTGCCGCGGCACATGGCCGAGCACTCGATGTGCCAGCCTGGACGGCCGGGGCCATAGGCGCTGTCCCACCTGGCGTCGTCGGGCTCGGTGGGTTTGGCGCTTTTCCAGAGCACAAAGTCCAGCGGGTCTTCCTTGCCGTCGAGCACAGCGACGCGCTCGCCGGCGCGCAGCTCGTCGAGTGACTTGCCCGAGAGCTTGCCGTAGCCGGGAAACTTGCGCACCGCGTAATTCATGTCACCGGTGGAGCCCTTGTAGGCCAGGCCTTTTTCCTCCAGCGTGGCGATCATGCCCAGCATCTGCGGCACGTACTCAGTCGCACGGGGTTCCAGCGATGGAGGCTCTATGCCCAGCGCGCCGATGTCCTGGTGCATGGCCGCGATCATCTCGTCGGTCAGCTGGCGGATGGTGATGCCGCGCTCAACCGCCCGCTTGATGATCTTGTCGTCGATGTCGGTGATGTTGCGCACATACGTAACCTTCAGGCCGCTTGCCTTGAGCCAGCGTTGCACCACGTCGAACGCCATCATCATGCGCGCATGGCCGATGTGACAGAGATCGTAAATCGTCATTCCGCACACATACATGCGCACATGGCCGGGATCAAGCGGGGAAAATTCTTCCACGGCACGCGACAGCGTGTTGTAAATGCGAAGGCTCATGAAAATTATGCTGCGAAGCCTGGCATCGGCCGGAAGCAGCCGGTGGTCAGGCAAAGGAAAGAAGCTTTATCTCACGGACGCCGCGGGCGGGCAAGGGCCATTCGGCGTACACGCGAAAACGTGCGATAAAAACGGAAAGTACGGGATTCTGGGGGCCATGAACTATACCCCCCTCAGTTACAATCGCCCAGTATATCCAGCCCGTCGGACAACGTTCAGCGGCTCCCGGAGCGCCCTGAAAAGCCTGGCTGTTTATGTTGACTTTCCGCCCAACGGCTGCCAAAACAGCACCGGGGGCTTTAAAACAAATCGCGAGAGTGCCATGCCCACGCCAAACTTCCTTACACGCAATCCGCTGTCCGCCGCCCTGCGCATGCTGGCCGTGGCGGTCACCCTGTCGGTGTCCGTTGCCCATGCCGACGACTACGCCGACGTCAGCCGCCTGATGCGTGCCGGCCAGTATGCCGAGGCGCAGGCCAAGGTTGACCAGTACCTCGCCAGCAAGCCGCGCGACCCGCAAATGCGTTTCTTCAAGGGCGTGATCCAGACCGAAACCGGCAAGACCAGCGACGCGATCGCGACCTTCACCAAAATCACCGAAGACTACCCCGAGCTGCCTGAGCCCTACAACAACATGGCCGTGCTGTATGCCGGCCAGAGCCAGTTCGACAAGGCCCGGGCGGCGCTTGAAATGGCGATCCGGACCAACCCCAGCTACGCCACCGCACATGAAAACCTGGGCGACGTCTACGCCAGGCTCGCCAGCCAGGCCTACAGCAAGGCCCTGCAACTCGACGGCGGCAACGCTGCCGTTCCGCCCAAGCTGGCACTGATCCGCACCCTGTTCTCCGCCGAATCAAAAAGCCCGACCAAGCCGGCTGCCGGCGCACCGACGTCTGGCCCGGCCACAACGGCCCCTGCGGCTCCCGCAGCGGCTGCCAAGCCAGCGCCGGCAGCCCCGGTGGCCGCAGCGCCTGCTCCTGCCGCGCCACCGGCAACACCCGTAGCACCGGCTGCCGCCGCAGGCACCGAAAAAGAAGTCGAAGCAGCCGTGCGCAGCTGGGCTCAGGCCTGGTCCGACAAGGACATGAACGGCTACCTCAGCAGCTACGGCCAGAACTTTGCACCTCCCGGCAAGCAGGCACGCAAGGCCTGGGAAGAAGACCGCCGCGCGCGCATCGTCGGCAAGTCGCGCATCAGCGTCAAGCTCTCCGACCTGGCCATCGCCGTACAGGGCGCCAAGGCCACGGCCAGGTTCAAGCAGGACTACAGCGCCGACTCCATCAATATTTCCAGCCGCAAGACGCTGGAGATGGCCAAGGCCGGTGATCGCTGGGTCATCGTCAAGGAATCCACAGGCGGCTGATCGCTGGCGGCCGGCCTGACCCAAGTGCATTGTTCAGCCTGTTCCTGTCCGTCTGTGTTGGCCGGCAAACTTTCGTGGAAGCCCGCATGAAAAAAGCGGCCGCAATGCTTCTCTTCATCGCACCGTCCCTGGTGCTGGCCTTTTCGCCTGCGCGGGCCGAAACCCGCGCGCACACAACCAAGCGGCCCGCCCCGGCAAAAGCCTCCGCCCCGCATGAGGCGCGCGGCGGCGAAGCGGAAGCCCGGTTGATTGAAATCTACAAACTGATCGGCCAGGCAAATTCACGCGAAGCCCTGCGCAAGGCCGAAGGCCTCGTGAAGGACCACCCCAACTTCCAGCTGGCCCAACTGGTTTACGGCGACTTGCTGGCCGGCTTTACACGCCCTGTGCGCACGCCCGGCGATGTTCCAGACGCTGCTGCCAAGGCCGCGGCAGCCCTGCTGGCCGAGTTGCGGCAGGAGTCGCTGCTGCGCCTGCGCGCGCTGCGCGAGAGGCCCGCCCCCGGCCTGGTGCCGTCGCAATTCCTGGTGCTTTCATCGCGTAACAAACACGCCATTGCCGTCGATGCGTCCAGGTCACGCCTTTACCTGTTTGAAAACACCAGCGCGGGCCTCAAACTCGTGGCGGACTATTACATCTCGGTTGGAAAATCCGGTATTGAAAAATCCGTCGAAGGCGACCTGCGCACGCCGGTCGGCGTCTACTACATCACCAGCAACCTGAACCCCAAATCGCTGCGCGACTTTTACGGCTCGGGCGCGCTGCCCATCAACTACCCCAACCAGCTCGATGTCAAGCGCGGCAAGACCGGCGGCGGCATCTGGCTGCACGGGACACCACCGGCGCAGTTTTCCCGGGCACCGCTGTCCACCGACGGATGCGTCGTGCTGGCCAACCCCGACCTGGAGCGCATCATCCGCACCGTCGAGGTGCGCAGCACGCCCGTCGTGATTGCCCACAGCCTCAAATGGGTGGCGCCGCAATCACTGGCGGCCGACACCCGGTCGTTCGAAACCGCGCTGCAAAGCTGGCACCATGCCAAGTCCAGCGGCGACATGGCCAAACTTACAACCTGGTACACACCCGACTTCACAAGCTACGGCAAGACGCTGGCCGAATGGACGCCGCTGCTGCAAAGCGAGCTCAAGCAACTCGGTGGGCGCGACATCCTGCTCAAGGACGTTTCTTACCTGCGCTGGACCGACAGCACCGATACGATGGTGGTAACCTTTGGCGAACTGATCAAGGGCGCCAAAACCGGCCGCACCAAACGCCAGTACTGGATCCGCCAGGGAAACCAGTGGAAGATTTTTTTCGAAGGAACCATTTGATGGCAGTTCACAGGACGTTTGCCGCGCTCGCGGTGTTTTCTCCCTTGCGCCGCGCCACACTCGCAGCAGTAGCGGCGGCGGGCGTGGCCCTCCTGGCCGGTCCGGCGCTCGCGCAAAGCGCACCCAAGGTCAAGTTCGTCACCAGCGAAGGCGACTTCGTGGTCGAGGTCTATCCCGACAAGGCGCCCAAGACCGTTGAAAATTTCCTGCAGTACGTCAAGGACAAACACTACGACGGCACGATTTTCCACCGCGTGATCAGCAACTTCATGGTGCAGGGCGGCGGCTACGACGCCACCTACGCCGAGAAGAAAACCCGCCCGCCGGTGCCGCATGAAGGCCGTGAGGCGCTCGCCAAGGGCGGCCCCAAAAACGTGGTCGGCACCCTGGCCATGGCGCGCACCAACGACCCCAACTCCGCCTCGTCGCAGTTCTTCATCAACGTGAAGGACAACGATTTCCTGAACCCCACGGTGATTCCCCCCGGAGACCCGGTTCCGAAGTTTGAATACCAGGGCCGCGTCTATGAAAACACCCCGCGCGCCCAGCTCGTCAACGCACCCCAGCTCTTTGGCTACACCGTTTTCGGCAAGGTCGTCAGCGGCATGGACGTCGTGAACAGGATCAAGGCCGTGCCCACCGGCGCCGGCGGCCCCTTCCCGACGGACGTTCCCAAGACGCCCGTTCTCATCAAATCAGCAACCCTCGTCAATTAATTGACACAGCCCTACAGGACACCATCATGAGCAATCCCAAAGTAGACCTACACATCGCCGAATACGGCGTCATCACGCTGGAGCTCGACGCCGCCAAGGCACCCAAGACCGTTGCCAACTTCCTGAACTACGTCAACAAGGGCCATTACGCCAACACGGTGTTTCACCGCGTCATCCCGGGCTTCATGGTGCAGGGCGGCGGCTTTGAGCCGGGCATGAAACAAAAGCCTACCGACGGCGAAATCGAGAACGAAGCCAACAACGGCCTGAAGAACAACAACTACACCGTAGCCATGGCGCGTACCAACGCACCGCACTCGGCCAGCTCGCAATTCTTCATCAACGTGGCCGACAACGGCTTCCTGAACCACACCGCACCGAACGCATCGGGCTGGGGTTATGCCGTGTTCGGCAAGGTAGTGGCCGGCACCGACGTCGTCGACAAGATCAAGGCCGTCAAGACCGGCCGCAAGGGCTTCCACGACGACGTTCCGATGGAAGACGTGATCATCCAAAAAGCCGTTGCAGTGGCCTGAGTGCCCTTTCGGGCCGCGCTTGCCGAAATCCAGCCGGTGAACACCCCCCAGGCCGTGCCCCCCATGGCGGAGCTGCCGGCTCCGCCCGTGTGGCGCACGGTCGATTTCATTTCCGACCTGCATTTGCAAGCCTCGGAGCCGGCTACTTTTGCGGCCTGGCAGCACTATCTTGAAACCACGCCGGCCGATGCGGTCTTCATCCTGGGCGACCTCTTTGAAGTCTGGGTCGGCGATGACGCCGTGGAAGGCGACCTGCTGGACCCTGCCGCCGGCTTTGACGCGCGCTGCGTGCAGGCCATGGGCAATGCTGCAGGCCGGCTGGCCCTGTTTTTCATGCACGGCAACCGTGACTTCCTGGTGGGCCAGGCCCTGATGGACCTGTGCAACGCCACTCTGCTGGCAGACCCGACCGTGCTGGTTTTTCCCGCCGGCACCGGGCGGCGCTGGCTGCTGTCGCATGGTGACGCCTTGTGCCTGGACGATGTCGACTACATGAACTTTCGCAGCCAGGTCCGCAGCCCCGAATGGCAACGCACCTTCCTGGCCAGGCCGCTGGCCGAACGCCAGGCGATTGCGCGCGGGCTGCGCGAGCAAAGCGAAGCGCGCAAGAAGTCCGGCGCACAATATGCCGACGTCGACACCCGGGCTGCGCGCCAGTGGCTGCAGGCGGCCAATTCCCGCACGCTGATTCACGGCCACACGCACAAGCCTGCCGTGCATGACCTGGGTGGCGGCCTGTCGCGCGTGGTGCTCAGCGACTGGGACCTGGGCGCCCCGGCGCCGCGCGCGGAAGTGCTGCGCCTGTCCGCAGGCGGGCTGCAAAGGATTGCGCTGTGCTGACCCTTGTTTCATTTCGCTTAACCACAACCTTCATCCCATGCTGAACTGGTTACGAACACTTGGCGGCTCCAAAGCCCCTGCCAAAACCATCCCGGAAACCCTGTGGATGGACACCCTGCTGCAGTTCCCTTTTCTGGCCCGGCGGCCGGTCACCGAGCTGCAAGAGCTGAACGCACTGACCGACAAATTCCTGAAGCAAAAGGAATTCACCGGCGCACACGGCCTGAAGGTCACCGATGAAATGGCGGTCGCGATTGCCGCACAAGCCTGCCTGCCGGTGTTGCACCTGGGCCTGCGCTGGTACGACGACTTCAAGGGCATCGTGGTTCACCCCGGCGCCATGCTGGCGCGCCGCCAGGTCACCGACCAGGCCGGCGTGGTGCACCACTACAGCGAAGAGCTGCTGGGCGAAGCCATGCAGGGCGGCCCCGTCACACTGAGCTGGCAGGACGTGGCGGGCGCGGGCGACTCGGCCGAGCACGGCCACAACGTGGTAATTCACGAATTCATCCACAAGATCGACATGCGCGATGGCGCCGCCGACGGCTGCCCGCCCTTGCCCACGCGCAGTGCCCTCACCTCGTGGCATGCGGTCATGCAGCCGGCTTACGACGGGTTCTGCGAAAAAGTCGCCATGGCCACACGTTTCGGCGCCGAGCCGCCATGGCTGGACAGCTATGGCGCCAGGTCACCGGCCGAATTTTTTGCCGTGGCCTGCGAAGCCTATTTCGTGAACCGCACACGCTTCACGCAGGACTTCGCGCCCCTGACCGTGCTGTTCGACAAGTTTTTTATGCCGAAATAAGCGCCCGGCGGCTTTCCGGCGCCACGCTGACAATTTCGGAGAGACAAATCGCCCCTTAACCCAATCTGAACGGGCGCAAGCAGCTATCAAATACATAGCAACCGGCCGACCCGGTCTGGCCCTTTTCAGGCCGGCTTAACCCCATTTCCCTCGCCCCTTCGTTTCAATGGGCTCCACCACTTTCTGGAGCTCACGTGAAAACCCCCCTTCTTGCCTCTTCGATCCTGCTGGCCATCCTCACCATGGCCGCCCTACCCGCGCAGGCCGTCGGCCGGCTGGCCGATGTGACCGTGATTGACCGCAACACCGGCGCCACACTGCCGCTGTACCACCACCGCGGCGAATACTGGGTGGCCGGCCAGTACGGCGCCAAATACGCCATCGCCGTGCGCAACAAGCTCGGTGAACGGGTACTGGCCGTGACCGCCGTCGACGGCGTGAACGTGCTGAGCGGCGAAACCGCAGCCTGGGACCAGACCGGTTATGTGTTTTCACCCTGGCAGCAGTACCAGGTCACCGGCTGGCGCAAAAGCAGCAGCGAGGTCGCGGCATTTGAATTTTCTGCGCTTGGGGATTCTTACGCCGGCCGCACCGGCAGGCCCGGCAACGTCGGCGTGATCGGTGTGGCGCTCTTCAGGGAGCAAGCTCCCGAGCCGGTCGCCCAGGCGCCCGCCTATTCCGGCCGCAACGAGCGCGAGGCCGACGCATCACTGGGCCTGCGAAACGCCCCCTCGCCTTCATCAGCTCCACCGGCACCTTTGGCGGAATCATCCACCGCCGGAAAATCCGCGCTGGCCGACCGCGCCAGCGGCAGCGCGGAAGCTTCTGCCCTGTCCGAAGGCCGGGTCAGAAGGCTGCCTTCCGCCCCCCTGCCAGCCCCCAAACTGGGCACGGGCCACGGCGCACGGGAAAACTCACTGGTATCGCAGACCACCTTCGCGCGCCTGCAAACACAGCCCAACGAGGTCATCCGCATCCGCTACGACAGCCGCGAGAACCTCATCGCCAGCGGTGTGATCCGCGAACCCGTCGCGCGCAACCCCATCCCTGATCCGTTCCCGCAGTCAGGAAACCCGTCTTATGTGCCTGACCCTCCACGGTATTGAGCCCCCACGTTCGTTCACTTCGTGTAACTCTCTGCCCCCCGAGGGGGCGCTGCGCCTGCGGCCCGGCAAAGCCGGTTCCGCGGCCCCTGCTGGTCTGGAGAGCCCCTGCGCGGTGGTCTGTTGTCGTGAGAAAGATCGCGCGTTGCGCCGTGATAATCTGGTACATGCCCAGCGCCACGCCGACCAACGATGCAGCCGAAGACAGCGACGAATCGCTGATGCTGCGTTATGCGGCCGGGGACATGGCGGCTTTTGATGCGCTGTATGCGCGGCATGAACTGGGCGTGTGGCGCTATGTGTTTCGCAGTGTGCGGGTGCAGGCGGTGGCCGACGACCTGCTGCAGGATGTCTGGTTTGCCGTGGCCCGCAGTGCCGCCACCTATACGGTGACAGCGAAGTTCAAAACGTGGCTGTTCACCATGGCGCACAACCGGATGGTTGATTACTTCCGCACGGCAAAGCAGCACGTCAGCATCGATGGACGCGGCGACGATGAAGAAGGCCTGGGCCTTGGCGATACGCTGGCAGCCGACTCGGGCTTCGGCCCGGTGCGCCGTTTGGAGTCCAGCGAGCAGGCGGCCGCGCTGATTGCCGCGGTCGAACGCTTGCCCCGGGAACAGCGCGAAGCCTTCCTGCTGCAGGCCGAAGCCGGCATGAGCGTGGAAGACATCGCCACCGCGACCGGCGTCAGCTTTGAAACCGCCAAGAGCCGCCTGCGCTATGCCCGGAACAGCCTGCGCCAGCAGCTACAGGAGTTTGCATGACAGAGCCTGATCACAGCCCGCACAGCGACGAGCTGTTGCAGCGCTACCGTGAGGCCAGCGCAGACGACACACGCCGCCCCGGCGCGCATGTGCGTGACGCCGTGCGCGCCCACGCGCAGATGGTGATCGAAGCCGGCAAGCAGGAAGACGCACCACAAGCCGGCGCCACCATCGATGCAGCGCAACGCCCGGCAGCCAACCAGTCGCGCTGGAAAATCTCCGCGCTGGCGGGCTTTGCGCTCGCCGGCCTGACCGGGCTGCTGGTGCTGCAATTTGACCGCGGCACCGACGAGGAAAAAGAACTGGCGTTTGGCCAGCCCAGCGCCACAACACCTTCATCGTCATCGTCATCGTCATCGTCGCCAGCTTCACCGCCGGCAGCTTCGCCATCGAAGGCTCCAGTTCCCGCTCCGGTGGCACCGCAAACAGCCGCCACCGAGGCCGACGCCAAAAAGCGATCTGCCGACATTGCGAAGCCGGTTTCGAAATCACCGGCTCCTGCGGCGCAGGACAAAGCAGTGGCCTCGCCCCCGGTGACTGAACCTGTTGTCCGGCAAAGAGAAGCTGAAGCCGCGCCAGCACTGGCTGCCGCAGCCCCTCCAGCCGCGCCGCCTCCCGCACCAGCGCCCGTTGCCGCGCCCGCGCCTGCCGCCGCCGTCCAGGAAAATGCGCAGCCCTCGATAGCACCACGCGCGGCCGGCGCCGCGGCCGGATCGCTGTCGGCGCCACCAGCGCAGGCTGATATGGCCGCAGCAGCGCCGGCTGTACGCCCCGCACCTGCGGCACCTGCCGCAGCAGCGCCCGCCGCGCCTGCAGCACGCGCCGTAGCGCCTCTACAAAAGCAGGAAAGCACCCTGCAATACCGTGCGCCGCGTGCAGAAGCAGGTGCCGGGCCCAACCGCCTGGCAGGTGCCTTGCAGGAGGCAGCACGCGCAGGACGCCTGGAGCTGCTGGAACGCCTGCTCCAGCAAGGCGCACCCGTCAACGCAGCCGATACAGCTGGCCGCACGCCGCTGATCCTGGCCGTCATGCAAGGCCACACCGCCGTGGTTCAACGCCTGCTGGCAGCCGGGGCCAACCCGGCGCTGGTGGATCAGGAAGGACTCAACGCCCTGCAGCACGCACGGCGGCTTGGCTTTGACGGGATTGCCCACCTGATTGAAGCGGCTTCCTGAGCGCAAGAGCCGCATTGCGCTCGCGGTTTATATGAAAATCGGCCTCTAAACCAATAGAGGTAAGCGCAAGCAGCTATATTTTTAATAGCAGCCGCAGGCCGGGAGTTTCAACCGGCGTAATACAACACCGCCACAAAATGGCAAGCGGTACCGGCCGCGACAAACAGGTGCCACACGAAGTGGCCGTAGCGCAGCCGTGAATCGGTGGCAAAGAAGCCGACACCGAGCGTGTAAAAAAGCCCGCCGGCCACCAGCCAGAAAAGCCCCCAGCCTGGAATCAGCTCCAGCATCGGCTTGATGGCGATCACGGCGATCCATCCCATGGCGAGATAGAGGATGGTGGACAGCCGTGGCCAGCGCACGCCCGCGAAGGCTTTGACGGCCACACCGGCCAGCGCCATGGCCCAGACCAGGCCGAACAGCGTCCAGCCCCAGGGCCCGCGCAGCACGCCCAGCGTGAAGGGCGTGTAGGTGCCGGCAATCAGCAGGTAAATGGCGCCGTGGTCCAACACCTGGAACACCCGCTTGGCACGCATCGCCCGGATGGCAGGCAAGGCGTGGTACAGCATCGAGGTGAAATACAGCACCACCATGGTGGCGGCAAAAACGCAGACTGCCGCCACATCAAGCGCGTCACCGTCGCGCGCGCTGGCGATGACCAGGAAAGGCGCCGACACCAGCGCAGCGAGCAGCGCAACACCGTGGCTCACGCTGTTGGCGATTTCCTCGCCCAGCGTCTGTTGCCGGTCTTCCTGGCCCCCACGCTTTTCACTTCGTGTAATGCGCTGCCCCCCGAGGGGGCTGGACTTGCTTGGGGCGGCCCTGCGCTGCGTCCGCAATACTGCGTCAGCTACGTCAGGGCCTGCCGAATCGGTCATCGCTTGAGCAATGCCTTCAGCACGTTCTGCACACGCCTGGCATTGCCGGCGTCGAAGTCGGCGGCCAGCACCTGGGCGGTGTCTTCGCCCCAGGTCTCGGCTGGTGCGGGCGCATTGCGTTTGGTCAGCAGCTGCAGTTGCAGCATGCGGCGCGCGCTGATGTGCTCGGCGGGCGTGGGCAACTCGGCGGCAATTTCCAGGCGCAGCAGCGCTTCGGAAGCGTCCTTGCCCGAGGGCGTGCTGACGGCCTGCACCCAGCGGTTGCGCACGGCCGGCGCCACGGCTTTGCCCAGGTCCTGCGCGCTCGGCAGCTGTGCCGGGTCGCGCTTTTCCCAGGCGGTCAGCAAGTGCGTCAGCACTTCGCCATGCGCCTGCATCGCGAGTTTCTTGAGCGCCTGGTTGGCGGCTTCAAAGGCTTCGCGCTGGGCGCGGAAGGCCGCATCGCCCAGGCGTGGGCCGCGCTCTTCGAATGCAGGGCGTGCATTGCGGTCGCCACGGTCAGCGCCGCGCGGGCCGCGGTCATCGCGGCCTTCACGATAAGGCTCAAACTTGTTGTCTGTGCTTTGGCGCGGGCCGCCGGGCTTGCTGCCCGGGCGCGAATCCTTGCGGTCGCCAAACTTGCCGCCGCGTCCGGCCGCTGCGGGCTCAGGTTTCTTCATGCCCGGGCGGTCGTCGCCGCGCCGTGCTACCACGGGTTTGGGTGCGGGCTTGGGCGCGGGTGCCGGTTCGGCAGGCGCACTCGCCGGCTCGCTGGATTCGGCAAATTCGGTGGCCGCCGCTTCGCTGGCGGCTTCCGTGGCAGCAGGTGCATCTGCTACGTTTTCAGTAGCTGCTTGCGCAGGCTCCGCGGGCGCTACAGCTTCATTTTGCGTAGAAACCGGCGCGGCATTCGCATCGGCCAGTGCAGCCTCAACAGACGCTGCCGCCGGAGCAGCAACCGGTGCAGGCACAGGCACTTGCCCGCGCACAATCGCTTCCAGTGCCTTGGCAGCCGCGTGGATTTTCTGCACATCACCGCTGGCGGTGGCAGCTTCAACGGCCTTGGAGGCGTCCAGCACCATGCGGTCGTATTCGCCCAGCGCCGCAGCGGCTTTTTCGCGTTCGGCAGTCTTGCGCTGGAAGGCATCGTCGATGGGTTTGCGGAAGGCATCCCACATCTTTTGCTCTTGTTTGCGCTCGACCGGGACGGCCTGCGCTTCATGCTGCCAACGCTGTTGCAGCGACTTGACGGCGTCGATGCGCAACATCGGCTCGGCGCCCAGCACATTGGCTTCTTCAATC
Organism: Polaromonas sp. P3_A5; assembly: GCF_056403055.1. Classification (NCBI taxonomy): domain Bacteria; kingdom Pseudomonadati; phylum Pseudomonadota; class Betaproteobacteria; order Burkholderiales; family Comamonadaceae; genus Polaromonas; species Polaromonas sp. P3_A5. The sequence continues at coordinate 1,424,589 of NZ_JBFUGF010000001.1, read as the reverse complement.
ATGGCCTTGCGGCGTGCAATGCTGTCGTGGCGCGCAGCGGTCAGCGGAGCGTCTGCGGCGTCCATCGCGGCTTTCCATTGCGGCTGGATTTCGGCAAACGCCTTTTCACCCAGATGACCGGCTTCACGCCATTTTTCGACAAAGCCATTGAGGCTGCGGATGTGGTGCTTCCAGTCGGTGTTGCCCTTGTTGGCTTCGGCCCAAGCCAGCACTTCGTCGATCAGCAGCTTGCGCTCGGCCTTGACGGTTTCGCTTTGTTCTTTGACCTTCTCCAGCCAGGCCTCAACAACCTTGTGCGCTTCGTTGCAGGCATCGTCAAAACGCTTCCACAGCGCGTGGTTGGGCGTGCCGCCCTGGTCGCTGGTCTTCCACTGCTCGCGCATGGCGCGCAGGGCTTCCTGTTGCTTGCGTCCGCCCAGCGGCTTGGCCACCAGGGCCTCGGCTTTCACGACCAACTCTTCGCGGATCTGGTCGGCGCGCCAGCGCTGCCAGCCTTCGAGTTCGCCGGCAGCCGTCAATGCGGCGTGCGCGGCGGCTTCGAGCTTGCTGTCGATGTTGCGGATATGTTCCTTGAGCGCATGGCGCAGGTCGGCCGCTACCTTGGGGGTGGACTTGCCATGGCCTTCGGTGACTTCGTGCTCAAGCCGTGCCAGCGCTTCCTGCACGATGGCCGACGATTTTTCGCGCATGTCTTTGAGCACGGCCGGGTCGATCTTGGCCTTGGGCGCACGTGCAGGCTGCTCACCCGCTGCAGGGGGCAGGCCACGCGCGGCGCGCAGCTCGTCGGCCCACACCGGCACTGCGGGCAGCGGCGCCGCCGTATCTTCAGCAGCCTTCTGGGCCTGCGCGAGCGCGCCTTGAAAGGCTTCCCACACGGCGAGCAGCTGCGCGCGCGATGCGTCGAGCAGCGGAGGGAACTTGGCGTCCACACTGGCCCAATTGGCGTCGTGCGTGATGTCATCGGCCTGCGACTGCCAGTGCGTGACGTCACCGCGCAGGGATTCGAGAGCCGCTTCGGCATCACGCCAGGGCTTGAGCGACAGCACTTCGGTGCGCTGGGCCAGCAGCACGGCGGCTTCGCGCTGCACCTGGGTGCGGTGCTGCAGGTCTTCAATGGTCTTGACACGGTCGGCCAGCTGCACTTTCAAACCGGCCAATGGCTCTTTGGACAGCGGCGCGCCGGCCTTGGCGGCGTCGCGCTGCCAGGCCAGGGCGTCGGCCAAGTTGAGCTTGGGCACGGCCAGCAGCGCCTGGGCTTTGTCGGCCCACTCGGCGGCCACGGCCTCCTGGCCCTTGCTGCGCTTGAGCTCGTCGAGCTTTTCTTTCAGCGGCTTCGCGGCGCCCTTGTCGCGGTTGGCCAGGTCTTTATAGACCTCGGCCATCTGCTCTGCCGACGGCTCAGTCGCCAGCCAGGTGCGGATGCGCGCCGTGCGTTCACCGGATGTGGGCGCAGAGAAAGCGCCGCCGGTCAGGCCGTCCAGCGGATGGGCTTCAGCCTGCTTGGTGGTGGGCGTTTTCACGGCGGGGGTTTCAGGTTTGGAAGATTTAAACATGGGAACGCAAGGTCAAAAAATAAGTGCCACCAGCCGCAAGGCTCCCCGGGGAATGGAGGACTTTGCGGGCGGCAGCGGGTGTTGGATTGGATGGGGGGCCGGCGCCGCAACCCGTGTTGCGCGCCCAGGCCCAAAGGCCCCATAAAAGCTTTATCAATAAAGCACTGACGCTATTTTCGCTGTTTTAAGAGCCTGTTCATGATCTATTTGGGGCCACGCAGGCATTTTTTCGGGATGGGATGCAAGGCGCGGTGCGCTGCCAATAGCCCCGCTATTGGCGAGCAGCGCAACGCCGCAGACCGCCCGAAAAAATGCCTGCCCTTCGGGTTGGGGTGAAATCGGGCGATTTGGCGCCCCGTTCCCTTGCATGGGCAGTAGCCCATGCGGCGGGATCCGGGCCACCAACTCATCCCGATTGCACCCCAACGTGGCCTCAAATAGATCATGAACAGGCTCTAAGGCATCGCCAAATTCAGCTCCGCGCGCGGTGTCCATTTGGCCTCCGGCGGCACGGCTTTGGCGGCCCCCAGAAAGAGCCTTTCAGGCGGTAAATCGCGCGAAGCCAGGTAGTCTTTCACCGCCACGCCGCGCTGCACGGCGAGCTCGCGCATGGCGTCGTCATTCACTTTAATGTCGGCCAGCAGCAGCTTTTCCATCTCGGGCACGGGCAGGTCTTTGGCCAGGCCGACCAGGTTGCGCGGCTTGGGCATGTCGGCGCGTTTATAGACTTCCTTGAGCAAGGCCGGATATTCGGCCGGGCTGATGCTGACTGCCGCCGTCGCGGTGCCGCCCTCTTTGGCCGTGGCGCGGCGCTTTTCAGCGCGCACCAGGGCGTCGAGCCGCTCGCGTTTGAAACCGTCGCGCTCGGCGTCGACACTGCTGGTGCCCACCACGGTGAGCCGCAGCGATGGCCGGTCAACCAGCGCCTTGGCCACCTTGTCGAGGCCGGCTTTAGCCTCCGGGCCCAGCTCGGCGCTGCCGGCGGCAAAGCCCACGGTGCTGAGTTCTTCCCCGCCGCCGCCCAGCGCATTCGCCAGCAGGCTGAAAGGCGCGGTGATGGCTTTCACGATCACGTTGAGGATGACCTTGACGATGATGGGCCCGAGGCTGAACTGCGGGTCATTGAGCGAACCGCTGATGGGCAGGTCGATGTCGATCACGCCGTTGCGGTCGGCCAGCAGCGCCACCGCCAGCTTGACCGGCAGGCTGGCCGTGGAGCCCTCCACCTTGTCGCCAAAGCTGAGCTGGTTCAGGATGACCTTGTTGGTAGCGGTAAGCCGCCCGTCGGGTTGCACCACATAGCCCACGTCCACGCTGAGCTTGCCGCGGTTGATGCCGTAACCCGAGTACTTGACCGAGTACGGCGACAGCGGCGGCAGCTCAAGGTCGCGCACCTTGCCCTTGATGTCGAGCGCCAGCGGCTTGGCCAGCGGGTTGAGCTTGCCGAGGATTTCCAGCGAAGCCGTGCCTTCGGCGCGCCCGCGCAGCTCGAGGTCGGCCATGTTGGGCACGGTGGCCGTGGTACCCGGCACGGTGGGCGCCACCGATGAAAAAGCACTGAGCTTGCCGGTCAGGTCGCTCAGGTCGGCCGAGTAGTTGGGCTTGACGAAACGGTCGGAGAACAACACCTTGCCGTTGATCAGGCTGATCGGGCCGAAGTTGACGATGGGCGGCGGGGAGCCGCCAGCCGCCGCGGCGGGGGCCGTCGGGCTGACCGGTGCCGCGGACACGAATTTTGAGCCTTTTGGGCCACTGGACCGCAATGGTTGTGCGCCGGAAGCTATCGTTTCAGTAGCAGATGAAGCTTGCGGTGAAGATGACGCCGATGATGGCGAAAGGGCCAGGGTGGCCGTTCCGCCTTCCGCACTGGCGGCCACGGCGTCTTTGCCGGGCTTCACCAGGTTCTGCAGATTGATGCGGCCATCGGGCAGGATGATCACGCGTGCAAAGAAGTCGGTGAGCACGGTTTCCCGCACGTCCACCCGGGTGGCCTTGGCCGGGTCCAGCGCCACATTCAGGCCGCGCAGGTTCAGGGCCTTCCAGGCGAGCAGGTCTTCGCTGGGCGCCAGCGTGTTGGCGCGGAACTCTTCCAGCGACACATCACCGGCCACCTGCGCCTGCGGGCCGGCCGGTGTCTGCCGGTAAGACACGCGCCCCTTGAAGCTGGCATCTGCGCGCAGCAGTTCGATGTTGAGTACATCGGCAAGGTAGGGCTCGAAGGCCTGCACCGGCAGCCTGTCGACCACCAGCCGGCCCTGCGCCTGCACCGGACTCAAGCCGAGATTGCCGTTGAAGTCGACCTTGCCGGGTTCAAACCGGCCGGTGGCCAGGCGCAGGGAGGCGGTCAGCGGCATGGGTTTGGCGGCTTGCGCTTTGGCGTCCGGCCTGTCGTCCAGCACCAGTCCGCCCAGCTGGGCTTTGGCGGCGGTCACTTCAAACGCCACCGGCTTGCTACCCGACTGGTCGGAAAACGACATGGCGCCGCCGTCCAGCTGCACATCGGCAATGGCCACGGCCCATGAAGGCGCCGCCGCGCGTGTTGCCGCGTCGGTAGGGGGCGGCGCCGGCGTTGCGGTGCCCGGGCTCGCCATCCAGCGCTGGTACATCCAGCGCTTGTCGGTGTCGCGGTCAACCTTGGCCTTGGGCTGGTCCAGCTGCATTTTGGCGGCCTTGAAGGACTGGCCTGTCACGTCGATGTCAACCTGCGCGAGTTCGACACGCTTGACGGACACCAGCGACACCTTGCCCTGCGCCAGCAGGATGTCGCTGACAGCCAGTTGCGGGGCGGTGACCTGCAACTGCTGCGGCTTGTCACCGCTGGGCGCCTGCCAGTTCACGCCGAGCTGGGCGTCCAGTTGCCCGTTCAGCGCCGGCAGCAGGAACTGGCCGACGTATTTGGCGGCCATGCCCAGGGGCCAGGCGGCCACGGTGGCCGTAGCCTGGGCGGCCTGGTCGGTGGCTGTGCCGCTAAAGGTGAGCAGCGCCGGTGTTGCAATCGCTTGCGCAGTGGATGCCGCAGATGAGGCCGATGTTTTGGCCGGTTGTTTGGCGCCGGTTTTTGCCGGCGCGGGTGCCGGCGCTATGGCTGCTGGCTCCAGTCCCAGCGAACCATTGAACCGCAGGGGCGCGTTAGCCGCAAAAGGCATGGCGATGCCGGAGGCATCGAGCGTCAGCCCAGCCAGGCGGATGTCAGCGGGTGAGGCCAGTGATTCGTCCAGCCAGTTCACACGGCCGGCACGCACCGCCACGCGGGCGATCTGCACTTTCCAGGGGGCGGACGAAGGCGTGGTTTTAGTTGAAGGTGCAGACGCCGGGGCGCCAGCCGAAGCCGCACCGGCAGGTGCCTGGGCTTGAATATCGGAAGAGTTTTGGCCTGTAGCCCTTTCTGGCTGTGCGCCACCAGCTCCTTTTTTAATAGCATCCGGCGCAGGCGACAGCAGATTCAGCCGCCCTGCCCGGTCCCGGGCGAGGGACAACGTGGGGGCCGTGAGCTCCACCGCAGACAGTTTGACGAACTGCTCCAGCGGGCGCACGTCGTCCATCGTGATCTGCAGGCGCTCAAAGGCCAGCAAGTCGGCGCGGGCCGGTGGCTGGGCTTCGCCGTCTGCAGCGCGCTTGCCGGATGCACCGGGTTTTGCAGCCCGCGCCGGCGCCACAGCCGGCGACTGCCCGACCGTTTGCGCGGCCAGCACACGAACCTTTTCCGCCGTCACGGTTCCGGAAATTCGCACCACCGTGGCGGGTGTCTGCTCAAACGCGACTTTGGCGTCGGCATGCAGCACCGCGCTTTGCAGCCTGACGGGCAGGCTCGCCGGCCAGTACGCCAGGTAAGGGTTCAGGTCAAAACCGCGCAGCGTGAAGGTGGCGTCGGTTTTGTGGGTCTGGGCAAAGGGCGTGCCTTCGGCAGCGGTGTCAAAGCTGCTGCCATTGAGCTTGAAGGCCAGGTGCGGCGAGGTTTTGACCTCTCGCTGGGATTTGAGGTTGCTCAGGAAAGGCACCGACAGGCCCAGCTCCCGCAGTTCATGGGTCTTGCCGACGGACTGGTCGGTGAAGTCCATGCGCCCGCCGCTGACGACGATGTTGTAGACCGCGAACTTCGGCGGGTCGCCGGCAGGGGCATCTGCGGGTGTTTTGAAGCGCTCCAGGATGTCGTCGGTGTCGTAACGGCCCTCACCTTGATGGGTAAGAAACGCGATGGGTTCGTCCACCTGAACAGCGTCGGCCACTGGGGCGAGGCGAAGCAGGGACTCCAGCTCTGCATCTATATATAGGCGCTTGACGGAAAACTGGGGCGTTGCCTGGGGAGAAGCTGCCGAAGCGCCACCCACAGGGCCGGCACGGGCGATGGCCAGGTCGCGAAGAGTCAGTTCGAGCGACCAGGGCTTGAAGTCGACCTCGCCCACAGTGACCTGCCGGCCCAGCTTTTCAGAGGCGATCTTCTCCAGTTGCGATTTCAGGATGGGCGGCACGGCCGCATAGGCCACCACCCACAACACCACCAAGCTGCCCACCGCCCAGGCCGCGCGACGCTGCCAGAGCGGCGACCGGCCCACAGCGGCCGCCCGTGCCGGCAGGGTTTTGCCGATTTCCCGCCAATTGGTCTCGCGCCAGTTGAATTCCTGCCATTTTTTCTTCAAATCTTTGATTGCCATAGCCGTCGAGTTTTTAGCGCCGGGGCCGCCAGGTCAATGATTTATTTGAAAAAGACGGTCAATCGAAGGGCATTGAAGCCTGTGAAAAGCGGCGCCTCAAAAGAAAAAACCCCGGGCAGTTAGACCGACCGGGGTTGACGGCGGGCGTTTATGCTCATGCCGTCGGGGTTCCGCAAAGAAGAGAGTTATCGTCTCCAGTGCGATGAAAGCAAGTGATTGCTTCCAGATTTTCCGGGGTTGGTTACCCGGTTGATGCGTGAGTGAACACGCAATTGCAGGTTAAACCCCTGCCGTCCCGCAAGCAAGACCATCTTTTCAATCACAGCGCAGGATGTGATTGCCGATGCCTTTTTGTGTGCTCCCAGGCAACCCAGGCCGGCCGCAGGCGCCGATCCGGCGACTACATGCAACATGGAAAACGGCCTACAACCGCAGCCGCGAAAGGCTGATCGCGCTTTTTAGAGGCAAAACTTAACTTAGAGCTCCATCTCAAATAAAGCCCGTAAACACCTTGATTCAGGCCGGTTTTGCCGGAAATCAAGGTTTTTATTTGACTTTTTGATATAAAGAATTGATTTGTTATTATTGACAGGTTATTAACCAACCCCATAGAATCCCGCCAGTCCCACGAATCCTAGGGACAACCCGAACCCGCTGCCCTATTCCTCAAAGAAGCCGGCAACGTCAAACAAGGGTCAACACCCACAAGGCTTGCCTTGGTTTGATGGCGACCCAATCAAAGCCTGCCTGGCCCCCAAAGGGCCTGCAAGCGTAGAAAGGAGTGCTATGACAGCGCTAGGACAATTCGGCCTTAACCTGAATGTCAACGCACACATCAAGAATGTGCGAAGCAGTGTTTCAAACATTGTTGATGACATCTCCCAAGGCTTTTTCGAGATTACCCACAACAGCTTCGCCCTTCTGGGCCTGGCGGTCGTGTTTGCGGTGATCACCCTGACAGCCCGGCCCGACTTGCGTCAGGCCGGTGAATTCAAGCTCATGACCTGGCTGCAGCAGCGCCAGGAGGCTGCCATCGGTTTTACCGAGCCGGCCGCTATTGAGCGCGCCACGGCGTCCAACCCGAAAGACCTGCCCGCCCAACAGGCGGCAGTGGCCTATTGGCTGAGCAAGAAGTACGGCGTCGCGCCCGAGCCGCTGAGTGTGCTGGTGGCCGAGGCCTTCGAGATCGGCCAGAAAGCCAAGCTCGACCCCACCCTGATCCTGGCCATCATGGCGATCGAGTCCGGTTTCAACCCGTTTGCGCAAAGCCCGGTCGGCGCCCAGGGCCTGATGCAGGTCATGACCAAGGTGCACCACGACAAGTACGACAACTTCGGCGGCAAGCTGGCGGCGTTTGACCCGGTGACCAACCTGCGCGTAGGCGTCAAGGTGCTGCAGGAATGCATCGCCCGCGCCGGCTCTGTCGAGGGCGGCCTCAAATACTATGTGGGCGCAGCCAACATGGACGACGACGGCGGGTACGCCGGCAAGGTGATGGGCGAACATGCCCGCCTGCTGGCCGTGGTGGCGTCTGCCTCCAAGCGCGGTGCGCCCTCGCCTTTCTTCACCACACCCGGTGGCACGTCGCGCCCGGTACCGGCCTCCCTGCCGGCCACACCCGAAGCTGATGGCAAGACGCCTGACAAGGTGGCGCTGCTGAACCAGTCCTGATTCGGCCGCTTTGTGGGGGCCTTTTCACCCCATGCACTGCCAAAAAGCCGGGCCGCTGCCAGCGCCCCGGCTTTTTGCTTTTCGGGCTGCAGGTGAAGAACCCCGGAGGCGGCAGGTTTTAGGCGCGCTCAGTTACACTAGCGAGGTGCGCGACTGGCGATAGGCTCAAGGTTTTCGCAACCATTGGAGCTGACGTGGGACACCACTGGGAAGCGCACCGCTGAAAGCCGTTGGGCCGAAGCGTTCAGCCGTTCGCCTGGGCAGCCCTTGTTTCATTCATTGAATAGCAGGGACCACGTCTTTAAGGACTGCCATGTACCACCGCAACATCCTGGTCGAACAAACCGATCCCGAAATCTTCGCCGCCATCCAGGCTGAAAATGCCCGGCAAGAGCACCACATCGAGCTGATTGCCAGCGAAAACTACGCCTCGCCCGCCGTCATGGCCGCGCAGGGCTCGCAGCTCACCAACAAATACGCCGAAGGCTACCCCGGCCGCCGCTACTACGGCGGCTGCGAGCACGTGGACGTGGCCGAGCAGCTGGCCATCGACCGCATCAAAACCATCTTCGGCGCCGAGGCCGCCAACGTGCAGCCGCATTGCGGTGCTTCAGCCAATGAGGCCGTGTTCCTGGCTTTCCTCAAGCCCGGCGACACCATCATGGGCATGAGCCTGGCCGAAGGCGGCCACCTGACGCACGGCATGGCCCTGAATATGAGCGGCAAGTGGTTCAACGTCGTCTCTTACGGCCTCAACGACAAGGAAGAGATCGACTACGACGCAATGGAGCGCAAGGCTCACGAGACCAAGCCCAAACTGATCATCGCGGGCGCGTCGGCTTACAGCCTGCGCATCGACTTCGAGCGCTTCGCCAAGGTGGCCAAGGCCGTCGGCGCGATCTTCATGGTCGACATCGCCCACTACGCCGGCCTGGTGGCCGCAGGCGTGTATCCCAACCCGGTGCCGCACGCCGACATCGTGACGTCGACCACACACAAGAGCCTGCGCGGCCCGCGCGGCGGCATCATCCTGATGAAGGCCGAGCACGAAAAAGCCATCAACAGCGCCATCTTCCCAGGCCTGCAGGGCGGCCCGCTGATGCACGTGATCGCAGCCAAGGCCGTGGCCTTCAAGGAAGCCATGGCGCCCGAGTTCAAGGCTTACCAGCAGCAGGTCGTGAAAAACGCGCAGATCGTGGCCGACACCCTGACGCAGCGCGGCCTGCGTATCGTCAGCGGCCGTACTGAAAGCCACGTCATGCTGGTCGACCTGCGCGCCAAGGGCATCACCGGCAAGGAAGCCGAAGCCGTGCTGGGCAGCGCCCACATGACGATCAACAAGAACGCCATCCCGAACGACCCGGAAAAGCCGATGGTCACCAGCGGCGTGCGCATCGGCACCCCGGCCATGACGACCCGCGGCTTCAAGGACGAAGAAGCCCGCATCACGGCCAACCTGATCGCCGACGTGCTGGACAACCCGCGCGACGCGGCCAACATTGAAGCGGTCCGTGCCAAGGTCCACGCCCTGACCAGCCGTTTCCCGGTCTACCGCTAATCATGACGGGCAGCGCGGACACTATGATTTTGATAGCTACCCGCGCATGTCCTGATTGGGCTGGAGGCCGATTTATGCCTTCAAACCCGGACCAACCCTGATGAAATGCCCTTTTTGCGGCCACCTTGAAACCCAGGTCGTAGAGACGCGGGTGGGTGAAGACGCCGAGTTCATACGCCGCCGCCGCCAGTGCGGCGCGTGTGAAAAGCGCTTCACAACCTATGAGCGGCCCGATGTCACCTTCCCGTCCATCGTCAAGAAGGACGGCAGGCGCATCGAGTACAAGCGCAGCAAAGTCCTGGCGTCCCTGAACCTGGCGCTGCGCAAGCGGCCCGTCAGCACCGAGCAGGTCGACTCGGCGGTTGAACGTATCGAGGAAAAGCTCCTGAGCCTGGGGCTGCGGGAAGTGCCGTCCAACCGTATCGGCGAGCTCGTCATGCGTGAACTCCGCAAGCTCGACAAGGTCGCCTATGTCCGCTTTGCGAGCGTCTACCGCAGCTTTGAGGATATTGACGAGTTCAAGACGCTGGTGGACGAGGTCCGGCGGTAGAAATCGCTCGCGGCGCAGAAAAGCGTCCTGTCCGCTACCAGATTAGTGGTAGCCAGAGTCCGACAGCCGGAGCCTCGCGCGACAAACCCGGTTCCTATACTCACGACATGCGAATGACCGTGTGCTCAACATCCTTACGCCGCCCAGCCAAAGCGGCCCCGCGCGCTTGCAACGCAGGCTTCACCATCATCGAAATCATGGTGACAGTTGCTGTTTTAGCCATGATTTTGGCCATAGGGCTGCCTAATTTGAGGCAGTTTGTGGTGCGAAACCAGGCTGGCGCCATCGCAGCCGAATTTACCAATGACATATCGCGTGCGCGGGTTGAGGCGATCAGCAGAAATAACTGCGTCACCATCTGCATGTCAACCAATACGTCAAACGCATTGACCGGCGGTACCCCCACGTGTGCAACCGCAGGGAGCAACTGGCAGACTGGCTGGATAGTTTTTTCCAACCCCAGCTGTAGTGCTACCCAAAACAACCCGACAACAGTCGGTTCAAGCCTGATTTCCGTGCGCCAGACCGGCAACGAAAGCTTTGAGCTGGCCTCTAGCGGATCGGATCGGCGCATGACCTTTGACTCGCGAGGGCTCGCTGCGGGTATTCAATCCAACTTCACGCTTGCCTATATCCTGGAAAACACCAGCAGTCCGCACTACCGGTCTATTTGTATCAGTTCTGCAGGTCGAGTGAGCGTTAAACAATATGCGGGAGTCAGTGCATGTCCATAAGTCGCCAGCGAGGTGCAGGCCTGATCGAGGCCTTGATCGCCATGCTTATCCTTTCCATCGGTGTGCTGGGCATGGTTGGCATGCAGACAGCCTCTCTCAAATTTGAACAAACCGGATGGGTGCGGTCAGCACTGTCGTCCAGCATCAGCGGCTTTGCGGACCGCATCAGGGCAAATGCCAGTGCGGTCGAGACTGATTACAGCTTCTCCCGGACCTATGCCGCCGAACGTGCATCCATTGATGGAACCCCAACCTACCTGAACCCGGCCAAAGATTGCAACACTGCAACCTGTACCCCGACCGAGCTGGCGGCCTATGACCTCGCTGTCTGGCGTCTTGACCTGAACAGCCAGCTGCCGGGCGCGGTGGGCATCGTGACGTCGACCGGAACCAAGGGCACCAACCTGCGCTTTCTGGTGACAGTGGCCTGGTATAGCAAGGACAACCTGGATGGCACGACTCTGCGTTCCCCCGATTCGTGCACAGCCACTACAACAGGCATCGCGTCGCGAAACTGCTGCCCCGCAGCGCTGGGCACCTCTACCGCCCTGGCCGGCGTGCAATGCGCCAATCTAGAGATGATTCCATGAAAACACTTCACACCGGAAGGGCGCAAGCGCGCTACCGCCAGCGCGGTTTGACACTGATCGAACTGCTGGTCAGTCTGGTCATCAGCCTGGTGCTCGCCCTCGCGGCAGCGGCGGCCTACCTGGGGACTCGCGCAACCGCCACTGCTTCCGCCAATATGGCGATGCTGAACGAGACCGGCAAGCTTGCGCTGGACATGGTTGGCCGGGACCTTCAGATGGCGGGCTTCTATCCCGCGATCATGGCCACCACCTCCGCGGCGCCCAACTTGTTGGGCAAGTTCAGCAACACCAAAAACTCAACGGCTCCAGCCTACGAGCAAGGGTTGTTTGGATGCGATGGCGCGGTATTCAACCCGACCACCAGGACTTGCGGTACCACCGTAGCCAACGCACCAGACTCGGTCGTTATCAACTATTTCGCCATGCCCGAGCTGGACGCGAGCACTTTTGGAAATGGGTTTGACTGCCTCAGGCAAGCAGTTTCACTTGACCCGAACAATGCAGGCCAGATCACCGCAGGACTGCCGCGCTACGTGTCCAACCGCTTTGGCCTGGTCGCCACCAGCTATACGGCCCAAGGGGTCGGCAGTACCACCCGAACAGTGAACACCAAAAGCCTGGGATGCAACGGCAATGGGAAAAACCCGGAAGACACTGTTTATCAACCGATTTTTGAAGGCATTGAAGACATGGTGATCCGGTATGGCGTGGCTGCCGGGGTAACCAGCCTGTCTCCTGAGACCTACCATACCGCTGCCGAAGTGACCGCATTGCCCAAGGTCGGAGATTTGACCTCGTGGCAACGCGTCACTGCGGTCAGGGTGTGTTTGCTGACCCGCACGCAGGAAAATTCACGCACCCAGGACAAGGCCGGCTCCTTGCGCAGCTATGCCAATTGCCGGGGTGCCAACGTCACCTATACGGCCTCGGACCGCACTATCTACAAAAAGTACGAGCGCGTGTTTGCCATTCGCAACAACTTGACAGGTATCTACTAATGCGAGCCGGCATACCAATCACCGCCCCACGCCTCGAAAGAGGAGTGTCCCTGCCTGTGGTCTTGATGTTCCTGCTGGTCATCACGATTCTCAGCACCATCGGCATGCGGCGCGCAACCACCGGTGAAACGCTCTCGAGAAATCAACTCGACTATGAAGTCGCCCGCCAGGCAACAGAAGCCGCACTGCGCGACGCAGAACGGGACTTGCGTTCGCTTGTACCCACGGTACTCCCCAATGCCCTGTGCGCGCGCAACGACGACAGGCCCGTAGGAGGAGCAACCAGGGCGCCGAACTTCGACAATACCTGCCCCAGAGGGCAATGCCGGTTCGAACGGACGTATTACGACACGAGCAACTACACCACCGTCACCAACCCTGAACCCTGGTGGCCGACCATCAACGGGAAAAAAGGACTCTGGGAGGGGCCACCTGCTTCGCCCAGTGCCAAACCGAGCGATGCGTTAGGTGTCGGCACCAATTGCACCTTTACCGGCGCAGTACCTCTGGGCACCTTTACCGGGGTCCCGAGATTCGCCGGCGTCGCACGGCAGCCTGAATACCTGATTGAGTACCTCGCCGCAGGCAACGACAAAGTCATGCGCATTACGGCCCGTGGTTTCGGTGCAGATCTCAATACTGAAGTTGTGATGCAGACTTATTTTCGCCCCTACATGAAGTGAGAAAATCCATGAAAAAAATCATTACTATTGCCGGATTTTTACTTGCAGCGCTCACTTCGCAAGGCGTGGCATTCGCGCAGGCACTGACTCCGGCCATCCCGCCAAACATCGTGACCTCGACCCCGAGGCCCATGATCATGCTGAACATGTCGAAAGACCATCAGCTTTTTTACCGGGCGTATGACGAGTTCTCGGATCTTGACGGCGACGGAATCCCCGAAACCACCTACAAGCACAGCTTCAATTACTACGGGTATTTCGACTCCTATAAATGCTATAGCTACAGCGGCACGACAAACCGCTTTGCGCCCGTCAGCACCAACACGGACAAATATTGCACGGGCAACTGGAGCGGCAACTTCCTGAACTGGGCCACCATGACCCGCATGGACGTGGTGCGCAAGGTGCTGTACGGCGGCTTGCGTTCCACCGACACCAATGCACTGACCATTCTGGAGCGTACCAGCCTGCCGACAGATGCCCATTCATTCGCCAAGTATTACAAGGGCGACGACCTGGATCAGCTTACGCCTTTTACGGCCAGCCAGCTTGCGGCTTCGAGCGTCATCAGCAACGACAACACCAATAACGCGCGGCGCCTTATCGAGTTTGCGTTCAATTCCAATAAGGCTCACAAGAACGGTCCCGGCACCGCGCCAGCGGCAGCCATTGCCACCACTTGCCAAACTCTTGTTGAAACTTACTATGGCGGTGCAACCAATGCCCCCCCTCAGTACAACTGTGTGACGCATTCCGTCGCCCAGGCCACCACATTCAATGTCGAGGTCGGCGACCAGATCAGGGCGGTGTACACGACCACGCCAGCCCAATACATGGAAGGTGTCGCGGTGGCCGTAGACCCTGCCTGGATCACCATGGTGATCACGCCAACGGGTTATGTCGGTGCGACCGCTGGAACACCTACGCTGACCATCAAGCAATGGACCATCCAGAACCTGACCCAGACTTCTGCCACCATCTGCAATACCACGCTGGGTGACAACCTGACCGCCAACTCGCCGTTCAATACCAACACGGCAGGCAACGGCGATTCCCACACCAATGCCAACCCGCCCTTGATGCGGATCGCCAAGGGCGACTACCAGCTCTGGAATGCCAATGAGCGGTGGCAGTGCCATTGGAGTGGAGAAAAAAGTGCCTCCAACGGTAACAACGTAGGCGTCACCGGATTGGGATCCGGCTCCAGCAATCCCACAAAGAGCACGGCGGGAGTCATCATTGGCACCACTGGCCCTGACTTTATCGTGCGGGTCGAGGTTTGCGCATCGGCGCTGCTGGGTACCGAAAATTGCAGGCAATATCCGTCCGCCAATTTCAAGCCAATCGGCTTGCTGCATGAGTACGGTGAAGGCAACCTTGCCGAATTCGGACTGATGACCGGCTCCTTTGCCAAAAATATCAGCGGCGGTGTCCTTCGAAGTAATTTGCAGACATTTCGCAATGAAGTGAACTACACCACCGATGGCACGTACACCGCCACGCAGGGCATTGTTTACACCATCAACAAGTTGCGCGTTTATGGGTATCGCTATAGCGACGGTACCTATATCGGGGACGGCAACTGTACTTTCCAGCTGACATCACTGACGGACAACCAGTGCACCAGCTGGGGCAATCCCATGGGTGAGATGTTCACCGAAGCGCTTCGCTATCTTGGTGGATTGTCGGCAAGCGGTACTTATGACTACACACAAACAGGCTCAAAAGATGCCGCCATGGGGCTGCCAAAGCCTGCCTGGATTGACCCGGTGAACCGGGCCAACGCCGCCGCCAAGACAGCTGCCGATGCCATTTTCGGCCAGGGCCAGTGCCGCGCCATCAATGCCATCAACTTCAATGCCAGCGTGACGTCTTATGACAACAACACGAGCACCCAGTGGAGTCCTTTCGCCACATTGCCGGGCAGCCCAAGCCTGGTCAACATGATCAATGTGATTGGTACGGATGAAGGGATTCATGGCAACAAGTTTTTCATCGGGAACAATGGCACCACAAACGATGGAACCTGTACCGGCAAGACAATTTCCACGCTGGCAGCAGTAGACGGTCTGTGTCCTGACGCCCCAACGTATGCCGGCTCGTATGCGCTGTCTGGTGCGGCCTATTGGGCCAGAACCAACGCCGTGCGAACACCGACTGCCGCGCAGCTGGTTGCCAATCCGGATGCATTCAAGGTCAAAAGCTTCTCGGTCGCGCTGTCGCCCGGAAAACCCCGCATTGAAATTCCGCACCCCACCATTGCGGGTCGCAAAATCATCATCCAACCGTCCTATCAATTGCTTGTGGGTGGCGCTGTTGGCGGTGGCACCCTGGTGGACTTCCGGGTGGTCGGTACCCCCACAGCTACATCCGGAAAGTTCCTGATCATCTGGGAAGACTCCGAGCAGGGTGGTGACTACGACAGCGATGCGTCCGGCATCCTGCGCTACGAAGTCGTGGGCAACAAGGTCTACGTCTACACCCGGGTTTTTAATGCTGCGTCACTGAACCCCCAGGGGTTTGGATACACCATATCGGGCAGCACCAAAGACGGCGCGCACTTCCATTCCGGCATCTATACCTACAACTTCACAGACAGCACCACGCTGACAGTGAAGAAGGCGGATGGTACCGTGCACCCCAACATCAATACATCGGGCGGCTGCAACAACTGCGAAGTGAACCAGGAAGAAAGCCGGGCTGAATACGATTTTGGAACAGCGACGGCAGCACAGTTGCAAGATCCGCTCTGGCTTGCCGCGAAATGGGGCGGATTCAGTAAAAATGAAAACGTTACCGTACCGCCATCAGTCCCGAAAATTTACTTCGAAAAACCCACCACCGACAAGGCCAACTGGGATGTGAAGAAGCTGGATGGCACGTCTGGCGCAGATGGCTTCCCCGACAACTATTTCCTGGCGATTCGCCCAAGCGAGCTGGAAAAAGCATTGCGCGCCGCCTTCAGTGCCATCGTGGGAGCGTCCAATACTGCGCCCGCTGTCGCTTCTGCACAGATCCAGACCGGCAGCCTGAAATACCTGGCCAGCTTTGACGGCGATGATGGTCATGGAGAATTGCTGACATTCATCGTCAAGCCGGACGGTGACTTTGATATTCGCCTCAAGAGTGACGGCACACTGGACCGGACGTACTATTACTGGGACGGCCATACCAAATTGACGGCATCCACCACTCGCCAGGTCATTACCAATGTCGGGAACTCAACCGGCACGCCGTTTACCTGGGCTGCACTGTCGAATGCCGTCAAAACCACCGCAGTGGGCGGTACCGATGCAACGGCCCAAGCCAAGCTCAACTGGCTGCGGGGCAGCCGGGTTGACGAAGCCCCGACAGGCCTCAGGTTCCGCAAACGCAACGCCAATTCCATCATGGGCCCCGTCGTCAACTCCAACCCCGTGGTGACGTCCAAGCCCAATGCAGACTACTTCGGCACTGTCTTTCCGGGCTACGGTACGTTTGTCACGGCGCAAAAAGACCGCAAAAACATTGTCTGGCTTGGCGCAGGTGACGGCATGTTGCACGGTTTCGACGCTTCCACTGTTGCATCAGTAGGCGGTACACCCATCATTTCGTACGTGCCACAACTTATTCATTCCCGCCTGCAAGATTGGGTGGACCCTGCCGGCGAAAAAGTCCAGTCATTTATGGATGGAACGCCCTACTCCGCAGATGTATTGCTGGGATCCACGATCACCAATGCGACAGCGCCGGGCTATGACGCACTGGCCCCTGCGGCTGCATGGAAGACCTATCTGTTTGCATCTTTGGGGCGCGGCGCGAAAGGCATCTTTGCGCTTGATGTCACGGATCCCACTACATTGACGGAAACGAATGCAGCGAACGTCTTCAAATGGCAGTTCTCTGAAGCAGACGACAGCAGCGGCGACCTCGGGTACAACCTGGCGCAAATGGGCACCACGAATCGTTCAAGTGAACAAGCCGGCGCTGTTGCCAAAATGAACAATGGCAAATTTGCCACGATTGTTCCGAACGGCATCAACAGCACGAACGGATCGGCGGCGCTCTATATCCTGTTTGCAAATGGCCCATATAGCGGTGTCTGGACGCCCGGCGTGAATTACGTCAAGCTGGTGGCTGCCGCGGGGCCCAGCAATGGATTGTCGCAAGCCACCTGGGTGGACACAAACAATGACGGAGTCGCGGACGTCATCTATGCGGGCGACCTCAAGGGCAACCTGTGGAAGTTCGACGTTTCGAGCCCTAATCCAGCGCTCTGGAAGGTTGCTTATGCCAATACGGATGGCACCAACAAACGGCCGCTGTTCATCGCCAAACCCACGGACGCATCGGTTGACCGCCTGCCCATCACGTCTGCCCCAGAGTATCGGTTCCATCCATTGGGTGGTGTGGTGGTGAACTTCGCCACCGGCAAATCCGTCGTCAGCTCCGACTTCCCCGACGGTAGCGGTCGCGTTCACGGGATTTTTGGCATCTGGGACAAACCCCTCTATTCCAGCGCTGCCTACATTGCCGACCCTACATTGCTCGACAACACGACGACCGGCCTTCCCCGCCTGCGGACGCAGCTGGCAGCCCGCACATTCGTACGCATTACTGTGGATGACGCGGACCCCACCAATGGCATTCTGGGCCAAGGTTATGTGACTGGCGCAGCCATGGACTGGACAAACAACAAGGGCTGGTACATCAATTTGCCGGACACCTCGGAAATGGTGGTGAGTAACCCGACCATGAGCCAGGGCCTGCTGGCTACTGTGTCTATCGCACCGGCGGCCACGAGCAGCAACATCTGCTTTAGTGGACCGGCTGCCTACATTACCTTTGTAGACCCCATCACCGGCCTGTTGAACACGGGACTCTTTGGCACCATCACGATTGGTGGAGTCACCTATAACACCGCATCCATCAAAATCACCGATCAGCGAGTCACTGTATCCGGGGATGCAACCACTTCCCAGTGCGCGTCGGGCCAGCTCAATTGCACACGTATTATTGGTGACACCACCGATGAAGGCGGTAGCTCAAACAATACAAATGCGCGAATTTACTGGCGCGAGATCCCCTCCTTCAAGACCAGGTAAATCCTATGAAAATTCTTTCTCACGAAACTACAAGGGAAAATCGATTGTTCGGCATTGCCCATCGAAGCAGAGGCTTCACGCTGATTGAGCTGATGATCGTGGTCGCCATCATTGGCCTCTTGAGCGCTGTCGCACTTCCGAGCTACAAGGAATACGTGGCAAGAGGACGCAGGGCTGAAGTCCGGACTGTGCTCCTTGAAGCATCGCAATGGATGGAGCGCCACTACACGGAAAACATGAAATACGACAGCAATACCGCAGGTACCCTCGTGGCCGATTTGTTTCCGGGAAATTTGAAGCAATCACCTCGTGATGGCGGCGGTGCCTACACCATCGCTGTATCTGCCGCGGCGGCAAGAACTTATACCGTCACCGCGACACGCAGCTCACCCGGTCCGATGTCTGCCGATAAAT
This sequence comes from Polaromonas sp. P3_A5, assembly GCF_056403055.1. Lineage (NCBI taxonomy): Bacteria > Pseudomonadati > Pseudomonadota > Betaproteobacteria > Burkholderiales > Comamonadaceae > Polaromonas > Polaromonas sp. P3_A5. The sequence continues at coordinate 1,406,102 of NZ_JBFUGF010000001.1, read as the reverse complement.
GCGGCGACTTCCAGATTACGAATACGGGGGTGAAAAGCAACGTTAATTATTCAGGGTATTCATCTGCTCTGGATGCCGCCACTTCTTGCTGGAAATGATGCGCCCAGCCATGCCAACCGGTGAAACATAAGACGGGAAGAGGCCTATCTCAACGGACGTGCTGGGTTCTTGCGGCAACCGTTTCGCTACTTATGCACGGTGGCTTGCTGTTATTGGTATCGCAATCTATCGAAAAGCCCAGAAAAACCTCGGCAGCGATAAGCCCGGTTAAGCGCAACATGGTCGCCCGGGTGATATCCGGACCCAGCAACGCTGCTCAGGCGGAGCCGACCGAACCCACACCCGAGAACTCCGCCGCAACAAGCAAGCCATCGCCTGTTGAAGGTGTGGTCACGCCCAGCCAGGTGCTTTCCTCCACGAGCCCGAGAAAACCGGGTATGTCTGACCTTCGCTTTTTTGACATTGAAGAGGTAGATCAACCTGCCCTTCCGATGCTCGACTGGAATTTCCCTGAGAAAATTGCAGCAAGCCTGAAACTGCGTCGTCTGGTCATAGAAATATGGATTGCAGAAGATGGCCGTTTGCTGGATATGAACATCATTTCTTCGAGACCGGAAATCAGCCGGAGCCAGCAGGCCCAGATCATAGAGTCCCTTATGCAAACGAAAATGAACCCCGCGACAAGACAAGGGAATATAGTCGCCAGTCGAAGGGTTCTCGAGATGGGCTTTGCCTCCGAGTCAAACCCCTGATCCTCCAGTTCCCCTCCCAAAATCTGAGCCGTTAGAAAATCCATGAACCTTTTGATGCTGCAGACCTTGCGGGTGTCCAAAGAAGCCCTGTACCTCAGCGCTCCAAACCCTCGCGTTGGTTGCATCTTGGCAGATTCAAGTGGGAACAATATTCTGGGAACGGGACATACCCAGCAGGCAGGCGGCCCCCACGCCGAAATCATGGCCCTGCGCGATGCAGCGAATAAAGGCCACTCGGTCAAAGGCGCCACCGCCTATGTCACCCTCGAGCCCTGCTCTCACCACGGGCGAACAGGCCCCTGCTGCGATGCGCTGGTCGCTGCTGGTATCAAAAAGGTGGTTGCATCGATAGCGGACCCCAATCCTCTGGTGGCCGGCCAGGGATTTGAGCGCCTGCGGGCCGCTGGCGTCGAAGTGGAGGTCGGGCCGGGCGCCGGGGAGTCCAGGGAACTGAATATCGGCTTTTTTAGCCGGATGGTCCGCAAAACCCCCTGGGTCCGCCTGAAAGTTGCCGCCTCACTGGACGGCACCACAGCGCTGGCCAACGGCCAGAGCCAGTGGATCACCTCGCCTGAGGCGCGGACCGATGGCCATGCGTGGCGGGCCCGGGCCTCCGCAGTGCTGACGGGCATCGGGACCCTGCTTGAAGACGACCCGCAGCTGGACGTCCGGCTGGTGGAAACGCCGGTGCAACCCTGCCGCGTGATTGTCGACAGCCTGCTGCAAACACCGCCTGGCGCCAAAATATTCCGGTCGGGCGGCCCGGTGTGGATTTATACCGCCACCCGGAGCTCACCCCAAGAAGCCGCGCTGGTCGCCAAGGGCGCGACGGTCACCTGCCTGCCCGACGCCCGGGGAAAAGTGGACCTGGCGGCCATGATGAAAGACCTGGCGCAGCGCGAAATCAACGAACTGCACGTCGAAGCCGGCAGCAAGCTCAATGCATCCCTGATCCGCAGCGGGCTGGTGGATGAATTTCTGGTTTACCTGGCGCCCAGGCTGCTGGGGCCGGGCCAGGGCATGGCTGCCCTGGAACCCTTGCAAACACTCGCCAACGGGCTCGAACTGCAGTTTGTGTCTGCCGAAAGGATTGGGCCCGACCTGCGTATCGTCGCCCGTGTGGCGGGTCGGGACGCTTTTTAGCGCGATGGTGGGCACCGGCCTGCCCGGTGAACGCAGACGAAACATCGCCCGGTCGCTATAAAAATAATAGCTGCTTGCGCTCGTCAATATTGGGCTACAGCCATTTTCCTTTGAATAAAGACGGCTAAACCGGCCCGCGAATCCCGCGCAAGCCCTGTGAATCACGGCTGAACGCCCTCTTTTCCGGGCCTTTGGCGCCGTCCGCGCCGCCGCACCCGGAATCCCTGCGAAAATGGCACCATGTTTACCGGAATCATTACCGGCTTGGGGCGCATCGTCGCCATCCAAAGCCTGGGCAGCTCTTCAGACCACGGCAAGCGCCTCACCATCGAGACGCCTGCGGGTTACCTTGATGACGTGGGCCTGGGCGACAGCATCGCCCTCAACGGCGCCTGCATGACGGCCACAACGCTGGACCTTCCCCTCAACCGCTTCACCATCGACATTTCCGCCGAATCCCTGGCCAAAACCACCGGGCTGGCGGAAACCGGCCCCATCAACCTCGAAAAAGCCCTCCGTGCGCATGACCGCCTCGGCGGCCACATCGTTTCCGGCCATGTAGACGGCATCGGCAGCGTGACGCATTTCGCCCAGGTGGGCGAAAGCTGGGAGCTGCGCATTCGCACCCCGCGCGAGCTGGGCAAGTACCTGGCCTACAAGGGCTCCATCACCGTCAACGGCGTGAGCCTGACCGTCAACCGCGTCACCGACCTGGCCGACGATGCGGGCGGCACGGAAATCAGCATCAACCTCATTCCCCACACCGTGCAGAACACCGCGCTGGGCCGGTTGGCTGCAGGCTCCGACGTCAACCTCGAGATCGACCTGATCGCACGCTACGTCGAGCGCATGCTGGGCGACACCCATAACAACATCCCAAAAAATCCCTGAACCATGACCACTGCCATTTCCCCTGTTGAAGACATCGTTGCCGACATGCGTGCCGGCCGCATGGTCATCCTGATCGACGAGGAAGACCGTGAAAACGAAGGTGACCTGGTGCTGGCGGCGGACCACGTCACTGCTGAAGCCATCAACTTCATGGCGCGCTTCGGCCGCGGTCTGATCTGCCTGACCCTGACCCGCGAGCGCTGCGAGCTGCTGCAGCTGCCGCCCATGGCCACACGCAACGGCACCAAGCATTCCACCGCCTTCACCGTGTCCATTGAGGCCGCCGAAGGCGTGACCACCGGCATTTCAGCCGCCGACCGCGCCCGCACCGTGCAGGCCGCCGTGGCCAAAGACGCCAGGGTCACCGACCTGGTCCAGCCCGGCCACATCTTTCCGTTGCAGGCTGTCGACGGCGGTGTGCTGATGCGCGCCGGCCATACCGAAGCCGGTTGCGATCTGGCTGGCATGGCCGGCTGCTCACCGGCCGCCGTCATTTGCGAAATCATGAAAGACGACGGCACCATGGCCCGGCTGCCGGATCTGTTGCTGTTTGCGGCGCAGCATGGCCTGAAAATCGGCACCATCGCCGACCTGATCGAACACCGCAGCCGCAACGATTCGCTGGTGGAAAAAATCGGCAGCCGCACACTGCAGACCGCCTTTGGCGAATTCACCGCCCATGCCTTCCGGGACAAACCCAGCCAAAGCCTGCACCTGGCCCTGGTCAAGGGTGCGTGGTCTGCTGACGATGTCGTGTCCGCGCGGGTACATGAGCCTCTGTCGGTGCTGGACGTTCTTGAAACGGGCCGCTCCATGCATTCGTGGAGTCTCGACCAGAGCCTCAAACACATCGCAGAACAAGGCAGGGGCGTTGCCGTGCTGCTCAATTGCGGTGAAAGCGCGGCGCAATTGCTCGCCCAGTTTGAAGGCACCGCGCGCGCCAGCCAGGCACCCGAACGCGGCCGCATGGACTTGCGAACCTACGGTGTGGGCGCACAGATTTTGCGTGAATGCGGTGTGCACCGGATGAACCTCATGGGCAACCCGCGCCGCATGCCGAGCATGACGGGTTACGGCCTTGAGATCGTGGGCTACACCACCAAAGACTAGTCACTTCGTTCAACAAAAATCAATCAAAGGGATACACCGTGTTTGGAGCAGAAAAAGGTTCAGGCGACAAGCTTGACGGCAAAAAACTTTCCATTGGCATCGTGCAGGCGCGCTTCAATGAAAGCATTACCAATGCGCTCGCAGAAGCCTGCAAACACGAGCTGTCCGCGCTGGGTGTGCAAGAGGACAACATCAAACACGTCAAGGTGCCCGGCGCACTGGAAGTCCCTGTTGCATTGCAGGCCTTGGCCGAAAGCAACAAATACGACGCGTTGATCGCCCTCGGTTGCATCATTCGCGGTGAGACCTACCATTTCGAACTGGTGGCCAATGAGAGCGGCGCCGCCGTCACGCGCCTGGCGCTTGACTACCAGTTGCCTATTGCCAATGCCATACTCACGACGGAAAACGTCGCACAGGCTGAAGCCCGGCAGGTCGACAAAGGGCGCGACGCCGCCCGCGTTGCCGTCGAAATGGCCAACCTGATCAATGAAATTGCCTGAGCGCCTGCTCCTGCATCCCTTAACCTGACTGGCACTTCATGGCAGACCCCATCACCAAACCCAAACGCCCGCCCCAAACCCGCACCGGCCTGACCGACACCGGCGTCAAAAAGGCGGCGGACAAATCCGCCCGCACGCGCGCACGCGAGTTCGCACTGCAGGCGCTCTACCAGCACCTGGTAGGCCGAAACGAAGCGGATTCGATTGACGCGTTTACCCGAGACCTCGTGGGTTTTCACAAAGCCGACTCCGCCCACTACGATGCGCTTTTGCATGGCTGCATCGAAGGCGCGGCAACGCTCGATGCAAACATCACGCCCCTGCTGGACCGGCCCATGGCCGAAATATCGCCGGTGGAGCATGCTGTGCTGTGGATAGGCGCCTATGAGTTCACCCACTGCCTCGATGTACCCTGGCGTGTCGTGATCAACGAGTGCATCGAGCTTGCCAAAGCCTTTGGCGGCACCGACGGCCACAAGTACGTCAACGGGGTCCTGAACAAAATGGCGCCCTCGCTGCGCGCCGCTGAAGTCGCTGCCGACAAATCCCGATAGGGGCTCGCCCCGTGAAAGGCCAGCCTTGAAAATCGCCCAGCGGGCTCAGCGGATTGAGCCCTTCTATGTCATGGAGGTTGCCAAAGCGGCCTCTGCGCTGGCGCAGGAATTTGCGCACAGCGCATCGCCCATGATCTTCCTGAACATCGGCGAGCCCGACTTCACGGCGCCGCCTCTGGTGCAACAGGCCGCAGCCCGCGCCATCGAGCGCGGCACCACGCAATACACCCAGGCCACCGGCTTGCCGGCCCTGCGAGAACGCATCAGCGGCTGGTACTCCTCCCGCTTCGGGGCGCAGGTGGCGCCCAACCGCATCATCATCACCGCGGGCGCCTCCGCTGCCTTGCAACTGGCCTGCCTGGCCCTGATTGAGGCGGGGGACGAAATCCTGATGCCCGACCCGAGCTACCCCTGCAACCGGCATTTCGTCAGTGCGGCAGAAGGCAATGCGGTGCTGGTCCCCACCACCGCCGAAGAACGCTTTCAGCTGACCCGCGAAAAGGTGGAAGCGGCATGGAACTCCAAAACACGCGGCGTGCTGCTGGCATCCCCGTCCAATCCGACGGGCACGTCCATCGCACCGGAAGAGCTGCAGCGCATCCACGAATTTGTGCACAGCCGCGGCGGCATCACGCTGATCGATGAAATCTACCTGGGCCTGAGCTACGAAGAGCACTTCGGCCATTCGGCGCTGGCCATGCCCGGCGAGCTGGGCCACAGCGTGATCAGCATCAACAGCTTCAGCAAATACTTCAACATGACCGGCTGGCGCCTGGGCTGGCTGGTGGTGCCCGAAGCGCTGGCGCCGGTGATCGAGCGCATCGCGCAAAACCTCTTTATCTGCGCCAGCACCGTGGCCCAGCATGCCGCCCTGGCCTGCTTCGAGCCGGAGAGCCTGCAAGAGTACGAACGCCGCCGCGCCGAATTCAAGGCGCGCCGCGACTACTTCATTCCCGAGCTCAACCGCCTGGGGCTCACGGTTCCGGTGATGCCGGACGGCGCGTTTTATGCCTACGCCGATTGCACTGCCGCGGCCGCCCGCCTGGGTGTCAGCGGCAGCTGGGACTTCGCCTTCGAGCTCATGAAGCGTGCCCACCTGGCCGTCACGCCGGGCCGTGACTTCGGACATGCGGCACCTGAACAATTCGTACGGTTTTCCACGGCCAACTCCATGGATCAATTGAAGGAAGCTGTGGCCCGGCTCAAGGCGGTGCTGGCATGAAGCCGGCTGCGCGCGTTTTTAGTTGGCCGGTAAGGGTGTATTGGGAAGACACCGACGCCGGCGGCATTGTTTTTTACGCGAACTACCTGAAATTTTTTGAACGTTCGCGCACCGAGTGGCTCAGATCACTCGGTGTTGAACAACAGCGCCTGAGGGAAAGTACCGGTGGCATATTTGTGGTGGCAGAAACCAGCATCCGCTACCATCGCCCTGCCCGCCTGGACGATGAACTCATTGTTACGGCAAGCCTGGTCGAAGCAGGCCGCGCGTCCATGATAATCGGGCAGCAGGTGCTATTAAAAACAGAGCAAAAAACAGGGCAAGAAGAGGGACAACCACCCATCTTGCTCTGTGAAGGAAGTATCAGGATCGGCTGGGTCGACGCCGCCAGCCTGCAGCCCAGGCGGATTCCTGCTGCCATTCTTGACAGCCTAAAAACTTGAGCAAAGCTTCAACATGAATCAAGACCTCTCCATCGTCAGCCTCATCCTCAATGCCAGCTGGGTCGTTCAGGCCGTGGTGGCGTTGCTGGTGGGCGTGTCCATCGCCAGCTGGGCCGCCATCTTCAGGAAGATCATTGCCCTGAAAAAAGTGCAAAAGCTCAATGACGAATTCGACCGCGAGTTCTGGTCGGGTACGAGCCTCAACGACCTTTTCGCCGGTGCTGCGCAAAACGCCAAGCACTCCGGCCCCATGGAACGCATTTTTGCCAGCGGCATGCGTGAATACCAGAAGCTGCGCGAGCGCCGCATCACCGACGCCGGTACCCTGCTGGACGGCGCGCGCCGCGCCATGCGCGCAAGCTACCAGCGTGAGGTGGACGCGATCGAAGCCAATCTCTCCTTCCTTGCCACCGTTGGCTCCGTCTCGCCTTACGTCGGCCTCTTCGGCACGGTCTGGGGCATCATGCACGCCTTCACCGGCCTGGCGGCCCTGGAGCAGGTCACGCTGGCCACAGTGGCACCGGGCATTGCCGAGGCGCTGGTCGCCACCGCCATCGGCCTGTTCGCCGCCATTCCGGCTGTGGTGGCCTACAACCGTTTCTCGCACGACATTGACCGCGTTGCCAACCGGCTCGAAACCTTCATCGAAGAGTTTTCCAACATCCTGCAGCGCAACCTGGGCGCCCAATCTCCTTCGGGACACTAGAGCTGTAAGGAGACCGCCATGCCAGCAGTCAATTCCCGCCGCGGCCGCAACCGACGCACCATCAGCGAAATCAACATGGTGCCGTTCATCGACGTCATGCTGGTGCTGCTCATCATCTTCATGGTGACGGCGCCGCTCATCACGCCCAGCATGATCGCGCTGCCCAAGGTCGGCAAGGCACCCAGCCAGCCGCAGAACCCGGTGCAGATCCTGATCAGCAAGGATGAAACCGTGCAGATCAAGATCAAGACCGACAGCGTGCCCAGCAACGTGCGCAACGTCGCAGGCGACATCGCACGGCTGGAGCCGGCCGTGAAAGCCGCTGGCGCCGAAGCTGTGCCCGTGGTCATCAGCGCCGACAAATCGATCAAGTACGAAACCGTGGTCCAGGTCATGGACAACCTGCAAAAAGCCGGGGTGTCACGCGTGGGCCTTTCGGTACAAACCGGCAACAAGTAGCCGCCCGTAACCCGCCATGCCCAGCGCCGCAGATCGCCTCGAATTCGGACCGCCCCGCGACAGCGGGTCGTTGCGCGCGTTCGGGCTGGCCTTGTTCGCCCACATCCTGCTGATGGCCGCGCTGACCTGGGGCATCAACTGGAAACACAGCGACAAGGCCGTGTCGTTTGATGCAGAAATCTGGTCCAGTGTGCCGCAGGCGGCAGCGCCCAAACTGGTGGAAGCCCCTACCCCACCGCCGCCCCCACCCGCGCGCCCCACGCCGGAAGTGAAGACGCCGCCGCCGGCATCCAATGTCGATATCGCCCTGGAGCAGGAGAAAAAGCGCAAGCTGTTGCAGCAGCAGAAAGAGGCCGAGAACCAGAAGCAGGAAAAGCTCAAGGCCGAACAGCTCGCGAAAAAAGAAAAAGAACTGAAGGCCAAAGAAGAGCAGGCCAAACGCAAGGCTGCCGAAGACGCCAAAAAGGCCGAAGCGAAGAAGCAGGACGCGAAAGACGACGAGAAGCAAAAACTGGCCGATGCTGCTGCGAAGAAGCTGCGCGACGAAAACCTCAAGCGAATGATGGGCCAGGCCGGTGCCACCGGCGGCGCCGAGGCCAAAGGCACAGCGCAAAAAGCCGGTGGGCCCTCAGCAAGTTATGGTGGCAAGGTCAGGGCCAAGGTCGTGCCCAATATCGTGTTCACCGAAGACATTGCGGGCAACCCGACCGCCGAGGTGGAAGTGCGCACCACACTGGACGGCACCGTCATCAGCCAGCGCCTGGTCAAATCCAGCGGTAACAAAGCCTGGGACGATGCGGTGATCAAGGCCATCATCCGCACTGGCACCATGCCGCGCGACGTGGATGGGCGGGTTCCAACGCCCATGATTCTGGAATTCAGGCCCAAGGACTAGGCCCCGCGCAACAGTCCGCTATCAATTCAATAGCTGCTCGCGCACATCCTTATTGGCCCAGAGGCCAATTTCATTCATAAACAATCTGCACCAGCCCTTTGTCGGCCTGCGCCATCCAGCTGGCCAGCGCGGCATCGGTGGGGAAGAATTTGGCCGCTTCCCCCAGATGAAGCTCCGCTGTCACGCCGCCGGCCTCGCCTTGGCGCCTGAGGCTCAACCGTACCGGCAAACCGCGGCTCAACTCTCCCTGGTCTGACATCTCGCGGCGTGGCGGGAAGTCCCTGACCAGCCTGGAAATATCCGGCGCCGTGCCGTTGACCGCAACGCGCAGGTACTTGCCGAATTTGCAGCGGGCAGTTTCCAGGTCCCAGACCTGCGTGACCTTGAAGCGGCGGCCGAAGCGCTCCGACGCACCCTGCAGCGTGCCCTGCACGATCACCAGTTCGTCGTCCTTGAGCAGGTTACGGTTGGCGTTGAAGGTCGTTTCGTCCACCGAGGCTTCAAGCACGTCGGTCTTGTCGTCGAGCTTGAAAATGATCAGCTTGCCGCGGTTGCCGTTGATGACGCGCAGGTCGCTCAGAATGGCAGCCAGAAGCTGAGGTTCGCGCGAATCGATCAGGTCCTCAATCTTGCGCTTGGCAAACTGGCGCACTTCGGTCTCCACCTCGTCAAAGAGGTGGCCCGAGAGGTAAAACCCGATCGCCGTTTTTTCCAGTACCAGCCGCGCCTTCACACCGAAAGGCATAGCCTCGACCAGCGCCGGCTCCTGGGTGCTGGCCGCGTGCGAGTCGGACATGTCGAACAGCCCGCCCTGGTTGGCATTGGCTTCGGTCGCAGCGGCAAACTCAAAGGCGCGGTCCACCGACGCCAGCAGCGACGCACGGTTGAGCTGCAGGTTGTCAAAAGCTCCGCCCTTGATGAGGGCCTCGACCGTGCGCTTGTTGAGCCGGCTGCGGTCCACACGTACGCAAAAATCGTAGAGCGAGGTGAACGGGCCGCCTTCCTTGCGCGCCGCCACGATGGCGGCAATCGCCTGCTGGCCCGTGCCCTTGACGGCGCCCAGGCCGTAACGCACCGATGTGGCGCTGATCGGCTCGAAGCGGTAGTCGCCGCGGTTGATGTCGGGCGACTCGAACTGGATGCCCATCTTCTGCGCGTCACCGAACAGGATCTTGAGCTTGTCGGTGTCGTCCATTTCCACCGTCATGTTGGCGGCGAAGAATTCAGCGGTGTAGTGCACCTTCAGCCAGGCTGTGTGGTAGGCCAGCAGCGCATAGGCGGCGGAGTGCGACTTGTTGAAGCCGTAGCCCGCGAATTTTTCCATCAGGTCGAAAACCTCGTCGGCTTTCTCCTCGCTCAGGCCGCCCTCGCCCGCACCCTTGCGGAAGATCTCGCGCTGGGCGTCCATCTCTTCTTTTTTCTTCTTGCCCATGGCGCGGCGCAGCAAGTCGGCGCCGCCTAGCGAATAGCCGCCCAGGATCTGCGCGGTCTGCATCACCTGCTCCTGGTAGACCATGATGCCGTAGGTCTCTTCGAGAATGGTCTTGACGCGCGGGTCCGGGTATTCGGGCACTTCCTTGCCCTGCTTGCGCGCGATGTAGGTCGGGATCAGCTCCATCGGCCCTGGCCGGTAGAGCGCATTCATGGCGATCAGGTCTTCCAGGCGGTCCGGCTTCGCGTCTTTCAGCATGCGCTGCATGCCGATACTTTCAAACTGGAACACGGCTTCGGTCTGGCCCCGGCCGAACAACTCGTAAACCTTTCGGTCGTTGAGTGGCAGGTCTTCAAACTTGAAGTCTTTTTGCGCCGGGTGGCGCGCGATGATGAACTCCCGGGCGATTTCCAGGATGGTCAGCGTGGCCAGGCCCAAAAAGTCGAACTTGACCAGGCCGATCGCTTCCACGTCGTCCTTGTCGAACTGGCTCACGGCGGAATCGCTGCCAGGCTGGGCATAGAGCGGGCAAAAATCGGTCAGCTTGCTGGGGGCGATCAGCACGCCCCCGGCATGCATGCCGACGTTGCGGGTCAGGCCCTCGAGCTTTTGCGCGAGCGCCAGCAGGGTTTGTACGTCCTCTTCCTTGCGCTCGCGCTCGGCCAGGATGGGCTCCTGCTCCTTTGCCTGTTCAATCGTGATGTGCTGGCCCGGTTTGTTCGGAATCAGCTTGGAAATGCCGTCGCAAAAGCCATACGGAAAGTCGAGCACGCGGCCCACGTCGCGGATGGCGGCGCGCGCGGCCATGGTGCCGAAGGTCACGATCTGGCTCACGGCTTCCTTGCCGTATTTGTCTTTCACGTAATCGATCACGCGGTCGCGGTTGCTCTGGCAAAAGTCGATGTCGAAGTCGGGCATGGATACCCGTTCCGGATTCAGGAAGCGCTCGAACAGCAGGTTGTACTGCAGCGGGTCCAGGTCGGTGATCTTGAGTGAATACGCCACCAGCGAGCCCGCGCCCGAGCCCCGGCCCGGCCCCACCGGGCAGCCGTTGTTCTTGGCCCAGTTGATGAAGTCACCCACGATCAGGAAGTAGCCCGGGAAACCCATCTTGAGGATGGTGTTGATCTCGAACTCCAGGCGCTTCACATACTCGGGCCGCTTCTGGTCGCGCACGGCCACGTCGCGGTACAGGTGAGTCAGGCGCTCTTCCAGCCCTTCAAACGACGCGTGGCGGAAGTATTCATTGATCGGCATGCGCACGCCATTGACTTCCGGCGTGGGATAGTCGGGCAGCATGGGTTTTCCCAGCTCCAGCGTGAGGTTGCAGCGCCGGGCAATTTCCACGGTGTTGGCCAGCGCGGTGGGCACATCGGCAAAAAGCGCCGCCATCTGCGCGGCCGACTTGAAGTACTGCTCCCGCGTGAACTTGCGCACGCGGCGCGTGTTGCCCAGGATTTCGCCTTCCGAAATACACACCCGGGCCTCATGTGCCTCGTAATCGTCGTAAGTCAGGAACTGCACTGGGTGGGTCGCCACCACCGGCAGCTTGAGCCGCGCGGCCAGCTGAACGGCGGCCGCCACATGACGTTCGTCATCGGGACGCTGGGCGCGTTGCAGTTCGAGGTAAAAACGGTGCGGGAAGAGGCCCGCAAAGTACAGCGCACATTCGACGGCGCGTGCGCTGTCGCCCTGCAGCAGCGCCTGGCCCACAGCCCCGCCCTGCGCCCCCGACAGCGCAATCAGGCCTTCATTGAGTTCCTGCAGCCATTCGAGCTTGACCACCGCCTGGTCGCGCACCACGTTTTTTGTCCAGGCCCGCGTCAGGATCTCGGACAGATTCAGGTAGCCCTGACGGTTTTGCACCAGCAGCAGCAGGCGCGCGGCGGGCGCCCCGGCGTCCTTGCCCGGCACCTGCACCCACACATCGGCCCCAATCAGGGGTTTGACACCAGCACCCCGGGTTTCCTTGTAAAACTTGACCGTCCCGAACAGATTGCTGAGGTCGGTGATGGCCAGGGCCGGCTGGTGGTCGGCAGCCGCAGCGGCCACAACTTCATCGATGCGGTTGGTGCCGTCGACGACTGAAAACTCGGTGTGAAGGCGCAAATGAACAAACATAAAGGTCATTTTAGGGCCGAGGCTGTCCGCTGAGGCGCCGTGACGCAGTGCAAGGCCCCGCATGCCTGCCTACAATCGACCGGATCATGCAAATCCTGAACATTGCGGCCTATAAATTCGTCACGCTGGCGCACCCTGCGATGCTGCAGGGCAGCATCGAACAGGCGCTCCAACAACGCGCGATCAAAGGCACGGTACTGCTGGCAGAAGAAGGAATCAACCTCTTCCTGGCGGGCCCGGCGGCAGATATTCATGATTTTTTGGCATGGCTGAAACAGGATGCCCGCTTCAGCGACCTGCAAGCCAAGGAAAGCTGGTCAAGTGCCCAGCCGTTTCGCAAGCTGCTGGTCAAAGTCAAGCCGGAAATCATCCGCATGAACCACCCCGCTATCCAGCCGGCCGCTGGGCGCGCTCCGGCGGTGGACGCCGCCACGCTCAAGCGATGGCTTGACGCGGGCTGCGATGATACCGGCCGCCCGGTGGTGACGCTGGACACCCGCAATGACTTTGAGGCCGATGTCGGCACTTTCAAAAACGCCATCGACTGGCGCATCAGCAAGTTCACCGAATTTCCCCAGGCCCTGCTGGCACACCGGCAAGAGCTTGCGGGCAAAACTGTCGTGAGTTTTTGCACCGGCGGCATTCGCTGCGAAAAGGCAGCCATCCTCATGCGCGAAGCCGGTATCGAAAACGTCTGGCAGCTCGATGGCGGCATCCTCAAGTATTTTGAGGAAAGCGGGCGCGCGCATTTTGACGGCGAATGTTTTGTGTTTGACGAGCGGCGCGCCCTGGACCCTGAACTGAAACCCCAGGTCAATCCCGTGGCCAAACCACTGTCAAGGCCTGTTCCCCTGGCTGTACCTCCAGCATTCGGGGTCTTGTCTGACAGCTGAGGAATGAGTGCCGTGCGAAGCTTTTAGTTGCTCACCACCGTCACATCCGCACCCTGCCTTATTTTGTGCATGCCAATGAGGCGGAGCCCGCCCCCAAATACACGGTAGCCATCATGCCCCTCGAGTCATCCCATTCACGCATCCCCGGCGCCAAGGCCCGGTCGTCCGCATTGGCCACTCGGTTCAGCGCGGTACGCCAGCAAACCGAAGCCCTGATCAAACCCCTGAGCCCCGAAGACTGCCAACTCCAGTCAATGCCGGACGCCAGCCCTGCCAAATGGCATCTGGCTCACCTGACCTGGTTCTTCGAGACTTTCATCCTCGAGCGGTTTGAACCGGACTTCAAGCCGTTTGATCCAGGCTTCAGGGTGCTGTTCAACAGCTACTACAACGGCGTAGGCGACAAGTACCCGCGGCCCAAACGCGGACTGATCAGCCGCCCCTCCCTCGATGAGGTGCTGGCCTATCGCGCACAGGTCGACCAGCGCATGCTGGAAGTGATCGCACAGGTGGAGGCCGGCACCGACACCGCGCAGCGCAGAGAATTAGCGGAACTGGTCACCCTCGGTCTGCACCACGAGCAACAGCACCAGGAACTGCTGCTGACCGACATCAAGCACGCGCTGTCTTTCAATCCGGCACGTCCCGCCTATGCCAGCCGCTGGCCGCTTGCCGGCATACATCCGCAACCGGTGGACTGGCTGCGCCATGAGGCCGGTCTGGTGGAACACGGTTTTGACGCGGCGCGCGACGGCGAATTCGCCTTCGACAATGAAACGCCGCGCCACAAGGCGTACGTGGCGGCCTTCGAACTCGCCAGTCGGCCGGTGACCAACGGCGAGTTCATCGCCTTCATCGCCGACAAGGGCTATCAGCGCCCGGAGTTGTGGCTTTCCATGGGCTGGGACTGGGTGACTGAGAACAGTCTCAGCCTGCCCTTTTACTGGCAGGGCAGCGAAGGGAGTTACCGGCACTTCACACTGCAGGGGCTGATCGACGTGGATCCGAACACGCCGGCCTGCCACCTCAGCTACTTCGAAGCTGACGCCTTTGCACGCTGGGCCGGTGCACGCCTGCCGACCGAGTTTGAATGGGAACTGGCAGCACGCAGTGTGGCGGCCAGCCCTGTGCCGCAAGGCAATTTTGTAGAAAAATCGGCATACCACCCCCTGCCGCAGCAGGAGGAAAGCCACGGCCTGCCGGCCCAAATGTACGGCGACGTCTGGGAATGGACACAGTCGAACTACAACCCCTACCCCGGTTACAGGCCCTGGGAAGGCCTGGTGGGTGAGTACAACGGCAAGTTCATGTGCAACCAGTTTGTGCTGCGCGGAGGCTCCTGCGCCACGCCGCAAAGCCACATACGTGCCAGCTACCGCAACTTTTTTCCGCCCGATGCCCGCTGGCAATTCAGCGGCCTGCGCCTGGCGCGTGACCTGCCCGACGGCCGGCCCTGAGAAGCACTGTCAGGCTATTCGCGCAACACGTCCAGCACATCCGAGTTGAATTCGCGGTTGTACAAAATCAGCACCACCACGGCGGTGGCCAGCGCAAACGCAAAGGTGGAAAAAAACCAGGCCATGATGCCGAAGCTGAAGTAGTAGGCCCGGAGCCCGTCGTTAAAGGTTTCGGCCGCCAGGCTCACCATGCGGCTGGCGCGCGTGGCAAACGCTTCACGGTCGAACTTCCCCACCTCAAACTCCTGCGGCGACGGCATGGAGCCAATCAGCAGGGCGACAAAGGTGTATTGGCGCATGGACCAGCTGAAGCGGAAAAACGCATAAACAAACACGGCCACCATCAGCAGCACCTTGAGGTCGAAAATCAGTACCGAGGTGCGCACGGCAAACGGGATTTCGCGCACCAGCTCGGCCGCCTTGTCGGTGGTGCCCAGCAGCGCGAACAGCCCACCGATGATGATGATCGTGGTTGAAGAGAAAAATGCCGGTGTGCTGGAAAGATTCTGCGTGATGATGCCGTCGATCACGCGCGGGTCGCGCGACGTGGCCTGTATCAGCCAATGGTGCCGGTAACGGTTGGTGGTACGCAGCAGCGAAGGCCGTTTGACCCCATAGTGCCGGGCGAACCATGCATAGCCCATCCAGCCGCCAAAGAACCAGACAATGGCCATCCAGTCGGACCAGGGAAGCAGGCTGAAAATTTGCATCGCGTGATCTTAAACGCTGCGCTTTCCCTGAAAAGGCTTTGATCGCGCCTCAGCCCGCAGTGAATTTCCGTTCAGGCAACGGGATGAATTCAGTCTCCCCGGGCACCTGCCCCATGGCCTGGGCGGCCCAGTCCTCGCCGGCCTGCACGATACGTTCCTTGCGGCTGGAAACAAAGTTCCACCACATGAAGCGATGTGCATCCAGTGCATCGCCGCCAATCACCACCAGCCGCGTCGGGGTGTTTGCGCTGAGCTGTACTGCTGTGCCGGGCGAGAGGGTCGCCAGCGTGTGCATTGCCAGCGGCTCGCCGTCCAGCAGCAGGTCGGCGTCCACCGCATACAGCGCCATCTGCGCTGCCAGCGGCGGCAACGTGAAAGGCGTGCCTGCCGCCAGCGCCACATCCAGGTAAAGAGTTTTGGAGAAGGTCTTGACGGGCGAGACTTTTCCGAATGCCTCACCGACCAGCACACGCACCACCGCACCGTCCACGGATACCTCTGGGATGCTGTCCGCCGGCGTGTGTGAAAAACCCGGCGCTGTTTCTTCAAACTCTGCGGGCAAGGCAGCCCACAGCTGCAAGCCATGGTTCACATATGGGATGTCACGCAGGTCGTCGGGCGCGCGCTCTGAATGCACAATGCCCCGCCCTGCCGTCATCCAGTTGATGGCACCGGGTTCTATGCGCTGGGCAGAGCCGATGCTGTCGCGGTGCATCATGGCGCCTTCGAACAGATAGGTCACAGTGGCCAGGCCGATGTGCGGATGCGGCCGTACGTCATGGTTGGTACCGGGTTGTTCGGTCACCGGGCCAAAGTGGTCAAAGAAAATGAAAGGACCAACCGACTGCTGCTGCGCGGAAGGCAGCAGGCGGCGCACCATGAAGCCGCCGCCCAGGTCTTTGTGATGTCCTGTCAGTTTCAGCGCAACGCTCATGCCAGCCGCTCCACATCCGTCGTGATTTCCGTCGTGACCGTGCTCATGAGCTTGTGCACCGGGCATTTCTGGGCCACGGTGTGCAATTCCTGCAACTGGGCATCCGTCAGGGCGCCCTTGATCTGGAGTTTGGTGGCAAGCCTGTAGACACCGGCGCGCTCCTGGGAGTCGTCCCGCTCAACCCGCGTTTTTATCTCGTCGACGGGAATGCCCTTCTTGCGGGCGTACCACATCACCGTCACGGCCTTGCAGGCACCGAGCGCCGCGTCATACAGGTCGTGGGGTGAGGGGCCGGCATCGTCACCGCCTTCTGCCAGCGTAGCGTCGGTAATCAGCTCGTGGCTGCGGATTTGCAGATGCTGGGCCAGCTCCGCCGGAGGGTTGCGCCTGAGTTCAACGGTCATGACAATTCCTGTAAAAAGAAAGCTGGTTTAGAAAGCTGATTCAGGGAGCGAATCTCGCGGCGATACCGGCCACGCGCTGCCCGAAGTTGCGGGCGTTTTCCAGGTCGCCTGCATTCATTTCGCCGGCACCTGCATCCGATGGCGATTGTGCGACAGCGCCACTGTAAGAGCCAAGGTAGTTGGTGTCGCTGCGCACCGCCGCCTTGCTGTTGCTGGGCAGTACGCCCTGGCTGACCCAGATGCCGCCATGCTGCATGGCCAAAGTAAAGAGGTAATTCAGCGTCGACATCTTGTCACCGCCCATGGCTGCGCTGTTGGTGAAACCGGCAAACAGCTTGTCCTTCCAGGCCTGGGTGTACCAGGGTTTGGACGAAGCATCGGCAAATTTCTTGAACTGCCAGCTGACACTGCCCATGTAGGTGGGTGACCCCATGATGATGGCCGTGGCGGCATCGAGGGTTTCCCAGCCGCCTTCGGGCAGGTCGCCGTCGGCATTGATGGCCACCAGTTCAGCGCCTGCGCCTTCGGCGATTGACTGCGCCATGCGTTGGGTGTGGCCATAGCCGGAGTGGTAAATCACGACAACTTTGGACATTCGGTGTCTTTCGCGGCAGAGAGTTGAAATCTAAAGCAGGCAAACAAAAAGGCTGCAGCAGGGCTTCATGCCCAAAGCTGCAGCCCCGTTGATGGATCAGCCTTTGGTCTTGCCGTCTACGCTCCAGGCGCCGCCGCCAAAAGCTGCGACGGTGAACAGGCCGCCGACGATGGCCATGTTCTTGAAGAACGCCATCTGTTGCGCAGGATCAACCCAGAACGCGTGAAAGACGCAGGTGATGACGACGGTGAAGACGCCAATGGCCAGCGCGGCCCAGCGCGTCTGGAAGCCCACGGCCAAAAGGATGCCCAGGCCGAGCTCTACCACGATGGCAATGGCGGCAGCGACTTCAGGCAGCGGCACGCCTTTGGAGGCGATGTAGCCAACCGTTCCGGCAAAGCCGGCGATCTTGCTGAAGCCGGCAGGCACAAACAGCAGGGCCAGCAGCAAGCGGCCGATCAGGGAGAGAGGGTTTTGCAGGGAATTGAGCATGACGAGTCCTTATAAATAAAGTAAACGGGGAAATGATGGAGGAAAAAAACACTCTGGGCAAGCGCCATACTGCTGCCAGCATTCGGCGCTTGACCTGGGTGATGGGTTACAGCATGTGACCGGGCGTTACGGCGTCAGGTCAAACACCAGCACCTCGGCGTCCTGGCCGTGGCCCAGTTGCAGTGTGCCTTCTGCCTGCAGCGCAGCGGCATCGCCGGCCTTCAGCACCTGGCCGTTGACTTCAAGCTGTCCGCGAACCAGGAACACATAGGTCTTGCGTTTCGCGTCGAGCGACAGCGTGGCGGTTTCCGCGCCGTTGAAGAGGCCTGCATAGAGCCTGGCATCGGCATGGATCAGCACCGAGCCCTGGCTGCCGTCGGGCGAAGCCACCAGCCGCAACGTGCCGCGCTTTTCGGCATCGGCAAACGTTTTTTGTTCGTAGCTGGGGGGAATGCCGGTCACGTTGGGTTCAATCCAGATTTGCAGGAAATGCGTGGTCTGGCCGTCTGCGTGGTTGAACTCGCTGTGCTGCACGCCGGTGCCCGCGCTCATGCGCTGCACATCACCGGGCGGGATGCCCTTGATGTTGCCGATGCTGTCTTTGTGCGCCAGCTCACCGCTCAGCACATAGCTGATGATTTCCATGTCCTTGTGGCCATGGGTGCCGAAGCCGCGGCCGGCGGCAATGCGGTCTTCGTTGATGACGCGCAGGTTGCCAAAACCCATGTGGGCCGGGTCGTAATAGCCGGCGAACGAAAAGGAATGAAAAGATTTGAGCCAGCCGTGGTCGGCATAACCGCGTTCGCCGGAGGTTCTTAAAGCCATCATGAGGTGCTCCTTTCAAGGTGCGTTGAACTGCGTTGCAATGACTCCAATGTAGGCGCCGGCAGCCCGCTTTTCATTGCTGCGTTTTGATGGCATCATTCAAATTATTTGAATGATATTTCTCCCAATGAGCAATAACCGGATTCGCGATGCCCTGACCCCCGAGAGCATCAGCCTGATTGGCGCCGTGCACCGGGCCGGCAGCATGGCAGCTGCGGCACGCGAGCTGGGCCTCGTTCCCAGTGCCCTCACCTACCGCATCCGCCAGGTGGAAGACGCCCTGGACGTGCTGCTGTTTGACCGCTCTTCGCGCCAGGCCAAGCTGACCGAGGCCGGCAAGGAACTGCTGCGTGAAGGCAACCGATTGCTGGCCGAACTCGACGCCGTGGCCAATCGCGTCAAACGCGTCGCCACCGGCTGGGAGCCGCAGCTTACGCTGGCCGTGGACAGCGTGATCTCGCGCACCACCGTGATGGAGCTGTGCGAGGCTTTTTTTGCCCTGAACCCACCCACACGCCTGCGGATCCGCGAAGAAGCGCTCTCAGGCACGCTGGAAGCGCTTACCTCAGGCCAGGCAGACCTGGCCATCGGGGTGGCCATGGAACCGTCCGTCAATACATCGGTGCAGCACAAGACGCTGGGCAGCATTCATTTCATCTACGCAGTGGCGCCCCATCACCCACTGGCAAAAGCTGCTGAACCGATAACGGATGCGATGCTGATGCCCCACCGGGCCGTGGCCGTGGCAGATTCCGTGCAGCGTGGCAGCGGCATCACTGTGGGCCTGCTCGGCGGCCAGGACATTTTTACGGTGCCCGGCATGCAGGAAAAACTGCAAGCCCAGCTGCGCGGCCTGGGCGGCGGCTTCCTGCCTGAATACCTTGCGCGTCCGCATGTCGCCACCGGCAGGCTGGTCGAGAAAAAAATGCAGCGAGCCCCGCGCCTCGTGCCCATGAGTTATGCGTGGCTGCGCGCAGTGGACGGTCATGGCGGGCGGGCGCTGCAATGGTGGCTCAAGCAACTGGAAAATCCCGCCACGCGAAAAGCGCTGCTGGAGCGCGACCAGTCTGCATGAAAACCCGTAGTGGCACGCAATAACTGCGCATGCGCTGCGGCTGCGTGTAGAGTGTGTGCGTAGAACAGCTTCCTGAAGTTTTCGTTTATGGTTGAGATGTGATGACATACGCCGGGACGCCGCAAATCACTTGAACGATCCGCAGCACCCCATTCGTCAAACCGCACAAAGTACAAAGACATGACAAAAAAATCCATCCGATCCCCTGAATCCGCGGCTCCGCGCCGCATTGCCGTCATAGGCGCAGGCATTGCGGGCATTGCCTGCGCCCGTACCCTGGTGCAGGCCGGGCACCGCGTCACCGTGTTTGAAAAAAGCCGGGGCGCCGGCGGCCGGATGGCCACACGCGAAAGCGAATTCGGCGGGTTTGACCACGGCACGCAATATTTCACCGTGCGGGACGCGCGCTTTGAAAAAGCCCTGGCCACCGCCACAGGGCTGGTCCGGCCCTGGAGCGCCAACACCGTGCGCATCCTCGATGAACTGGGCCGTGTGGTGGCCTCGGCGCTGCCGCCCAAGGAAGCCCACTGGGTCGCCTCACCCGGCATGAACGCACTGGTGCGGCTGTGGGCCCAGCCCCTCGATGCCGCCGGCCAGCTCGCGCTGGAAACCGAAGTCATGCGGATCGAACCCGACAAGCTGCACGCCAGCCAGTGGCAATTGCAAACCGAAGGGCCCGGGGCAGACAGCCGCGTCCATTCGGGCTTTGACACCGTCATTCTGGCGGTGCCGTCTTCGCAGGCGCAGGCCCTGTTGCTCAGCTCACAGCAGGCCAAGCCCCTGGTGGCCGAGCTGTCGGAAGTTAGCGTTGCGCCCTGCTGGACACTGATGCTGGCTTTTCCGCAAGCGATGCAGCCCACCATGGCGCACCTGGGGCCCCATTGGAATGCAGCGCGCAGCACGCACCACCGCATTGCCTGGCTGGCGCGGGAATCGTCCAAGCCTGGGCGCAGCCCGATCGAACGCTGGACCGTGCAGGCCAGCCCGGAATGGTCGGAACGCCACCTGGAAGACGATGCCGAGCGTGTCAAGGCCAAGCTGCTGAAGGCCTTCACAGAAGTGACCGGCATCCGCGCCCAGCCACCACACGCGGCGGTGCACCGCTGGCGCCATGCCCAAACGCAGCAGCCGCTTGGCAAAACCCACGCCTGGGATGCCAAATCGCGCATTGGCGCCTGCGGCGACTGGTGCCTCGGCCACCGCGTGGAAGACGGCTTTGTCTCGGGCCTTGAAATGGCCCTCGAAGTTTGTTAGCCCCCACGCTTGTCGCTTCGCGTACTGCGCTGCCCCCCGAGGGGGCTGGCCTTGCTTGGGGCGGCCCGGCGCGGCGGCCGCCAGGTTAGCTTTCTCATAGTTTCTTCTGCTTATGGCCTCGGGCTACAAAGGTAGGTTTGCGCCTTCTCCCACAGGCCCGCTCCACGCGGGCTCGCTGGTGGCGGCCCTGGCCAGCTGGCTGGATGCCCGGGCGCACCACGGCCGCTGGCTGGTACGCATCGAAGATGTCGATACCCCGCGCTGTGTGCCGGGCGCAGACCGCGTCATTCTTGAACAGCTCGCCTGTTGTGCCCTGGTACCCGATGAAGCACCGGTTTACCAGTCACAACGCGGCGCCCGGTACCAGAATGCCCTGGATTCACTGGTCACCCGCGGCCTGGCCTACCCCTGTGCCTGCACACGGCAGGACATTGCGCGGGCGCTGGCCGCGTCCGGGCAGCCACGCGAACGCCATGGCGAACTGGTGTACCCCGGCACCTGCCGCAACGGGCTGCATGGCCGTGCTGCACGTGCATGGCGGTTTTTGACGCCAAATTATGTGCCAAATAGCGCCCTGGCCCAATCAGGTATTGCGCGAGCAGCTATTAATTTAATAGCAACTGATGCCACGCCGCTGGCTACCGCACAAGCCGAAGTCCGTTGGGACGACCGCCGCCTGGGTACACAGATGCAAGACGTCGGCCGCGATGTCGGCGACTTTGTCCTGAAACGGGCGGACGGCCTCTGGGCCTACCAGCTGGCCGTGGTGGTGGACGATGCAGCCCAGGGCATCACCGACATCGTCCGCGGTGAAGACCTTGCCGACAATACCGCGCGGCAAATCCTGCTGCAGCGCGCACTCGGCTTGCCGCTGCCGCGCTACCTGCACACGCCGCTGGTGCTGGGCGCCAATGGCGAAAAGCTGTCCAAGCAGAACGGTGCCCAGCCGCTGGACACCTCCCAACCGCTGACGCTGCTGGCCCAGGCGGGCCAAACGCTGGGGCTGGAAGTCGAGCGAATAGCCAACGCCGCGACACCCGCCGCCTGGCTGCAACTGGCCGCGCCACTCTGGGCGACTAAAATCGGCAAGTGATTGAAACCCTTCCCCCCGTGCCGCCTGCCTCGCCCGAAGGCGCGCCCGCCGACACCCACCCGCCCCACAACATCCGCAGCTTTGTGCGCCGCACCGGCCGCACCACGGCAGGCCAGGCCAAGGCCTTTGCCGATGTGGGCCCGAAGTTTTTGCTGCCATATGCCGATGCAGCGCTGGATTTTGAAAAAGCCTTTGGGCGTAGCGCCCCCACCATCCTCGAAATAGGGTTTGGCATGGGCGAGGCCACGGCGCACATTGCCGCGCTGATGCCCGAGAAGAACTTCATTTGCTGCGAAGTGCACACGCCCGGCGTGGGCGCCCTGCTCAAGCGTATCGACGAACAGAAGCTGTCCAACATCCGCATCCTGCAGCATGACGCGGTCGAAGTGATTGACGACATGCTCCCCCGCGCCAGCCTCGACGGCGCGCACATCTTTTTCCCGGACCCCTGGCACAAGAAAAAACACAACAAGCGCCGGCTGATCCAGCCACCGCTGATCACCAAACTGGCGGCCCGCCTCAAACCCGGTGGTTACCTGCATTGCGCCACCGACTGGCAGCCTTATGCCGAGCAAATCCTGGAAGTACTGAGCGCTGAACCGCTGCTGAAAAACACCGCGGACAGCAGCGCCGGCGGCTATGCGCCCAAGCCAGCCTACCGCCCACTGACCAAATTTGAAAACCGCGGTATCAAGCTGGGGCACGGCGTCTGGGACGTCGTGTTTGTGCGTGCCTGATCTTGCGGCTGCGCGGGTGTGAGTAAAACACCCAAGCTCGGGCTGCATGGCTTGACCACGCGGGCAGGTATCAGCCCCAGCTGCGTCGGCCTGCCGGCCGGCAACTGGCCGAGCATCACTGATTTCCTGGTGGAACGCTTTCCGGCGATATCGCGCGAAGTATGGCTGCAACGCATGCAAGACGGACTGGTGGTCGATGAATTCGGCGAAGCCGTCACCGCCGAACGTCCCTACCGTGGCCACATCCGCGTCTACTACTACCGCGCACTGGACGAAGAACCCCGCATTCCGTTTGAAGAGACCGTGCTGTTCCAGGACGACCACCTGGTGGTGGCCGACAAGCCGCATTTTTTGCCCGTCACACCCTCAGGCCACTACCTGCAGGAGACGCTGCTGGTGCGCCTGAAGAACCGGCTCGGCATCGACGGCCTGGTGCCCATCCACCGCATTGACCGCGAAACCGCGGGCCTGGTGCTGTTCTCGGTCAACCCGGCCGAGCGCGATGCCTACCAGTCATTGTTTCGCCGGCATGAGGTCACCAAGCACTACGAAGCCGTGGCGCCATGGCGCGCCGACATCGGCTTTCCTCTCACGCGCAAAAGCCGCATCGTCGAAGACGAGCCTTTTTTCCGGCAGCGTGAAATAGAGGGCCAGCCCAACAGCGAAACGCTGATCGATGTGCTCGACGTGAAGGACGACAAAGCGCTGTATGCCCTCAGCCCCGTAACGGGCAAGAAGCACCAGCTGCGCGTGCACATGAATGCGCTTGGCCTGCCGCTGCTGAATGACCGCATGTACCCGCCGGTGGAAGTAACACCCGACGACGATTACCGTTACCCGCTGCAGCTGCTGGCCAAGTCCATTGCGTTCATGGACCCGGTAACGGGCGAGCAACGACGCTTTGAAAGTCGGCTGGCACTGCTGGACCTGCGGCCTTGATGAGGCCTTGTTATATGTCGCCCCTGGCGCCAAGCCGAAGGCGGTCCGCTGGAACGATGGGTCAGGCGCCGCGTTGGACCACGACCTCCCACAACGCTTTCTTGCGAACGTACTTGTTGGTCGTCTGGTGTTCCCTGGACAAGACCTTCCACCCGATTGCGAACAGTTCGTCGACGCCCTGCTCATCGAAGAACCTCTTGGCCTGGCCGTCAACAAGGTAGTAGTTTGGCTCGATGGCAGGATGCCCAGTGGCTCCAAAGTTCTTGTCCTCAACCGAGTTCAGCCGGCACAAGAGCAGCCCACCCGGCTTGAGCGTCTGCCTGATCCGGCTCACAAGTTCCAGGGTTTCATGCCATGGAAAGTAGTGCAGGGTGAGGCTTGCCACAACGGCACCAGCTTCGCCAGGGCGGAGGGGAAACGGATCTCTGATGTCCTGGCATGAGATGCGTGCCTGAGGTGCCCGGAGCCTCGCAGCGGCGACAGAAGTGGCGGAAAGATCGAAGGCGAGAACGGAAAGGCCGGCACCAACCAAGGTAGACGTGTCTGCGCCTGTTCCACAGCCGATCTCAAGCACCGGCAGTGAGTCGGCTGACTCCTGGAGCATCGGAAGCCATCGGCTAAGCCACGGGTCGTGGAGCATGTGTTTCTCGGCTCCTAACGTGAACGTAACCGGCGACCACGAAATGGTGCGACCGAAGGAATTACACGCCAGTGGCCGTCCGTATTGACTGGCAAGTTAGGTTGAAGTCCCGCGTGATCGGCGCGCACCTTAGACCGGCCCATCGTTGATTCCCTCAAAGAACCCCCCGATTCGTTGCCATATTTCCACTGGTAAAAGCTTGCCTGAGATGAAGAGCCAAATCATGTAGAGGGACATGCAACCTCCAGCAATCAGCGAAGGCAGAAAGGCCCACTGCCACCGGCCCTGCAAAGGAACACCGGCCCACCAGCCGAACCCCATGATTGCAAGGCACACCGCGCCCCCCAAGAGCGCGCCGAGAATTACGGACGCGAGTGCCGCCGAGAGAACGTCACTGACGGAAAATCGAAGGCGTGCCAATTGCAACCTTAACGTTTGAGATGAGAGACGTGACGCGGCTTGCCGGAAAACGCCCTCTCGATTGAAGGATGGGGCATTATCGGTGCACCTTGCATACTGCCTCCAGGAAAGGCATTGCATGCGCTTCCAGGGCTGCCAACGCACTCGCTGCAATTGGCTCTACCTTGGCTCGGGCAACCTCCGGCGTTATTGCCTGAGTTGACTTCATGAGGTCTTGCAAGGTTGACGCGCCCACAAACGTTTCGATTTCCCACCATTTATCTGTGCCGTCTATCAGTTGCCCCAGGCGGACCATGTACTCCGGCAGGTGATGGGACTCGACAGGAGATTGGAGAGAAGGCCGGATGCGCAGCTCGGGGAAGCGGCCATGCAGCGACCACCCAACCTCAAAAGTGAATTTCTCAAAGCGCTCGTGTACGACGAGGGCGCACCAGACGAGGCGATCAGTTCCGGGCTTGCTAAAAACGCGCTCACCAGGGAAGACATAAGGTGACTTGATTTTCTGTGCCTGCCATCCAAAGGGGGAGCGTTCAAGGCCCCGCTCGATTGAAAGTCTCAAGACCCTACCGTACTCGCTTCTCATTGGCTTGGCGACGCCTGATGTTTGAATTCAGCGGCCACCGCAGGCAGTCCGCTGGAATGATGGGGTAGGTTTTTCATGGGCGTGCGAAAAGCGCAATTGACTTACATCCGCCGGTCGTACCGCCTAATGCGCCTTTTTTATTTGTTGAGCAGCGAGTTGCGCCGTCCTCTTGATTCCATCTCGATACGCCTCAACCAGCTCCGCCGCTCTACTGAGGGCATCCTCGAACGATGCGAAGGTGTAATTCGCGTTGGCGGTGATCTCGTCATCCGAATTTTTGTTGGCGTCTGCGCCATAACTGATGGACTGCGAATAGATCGAATTCTCTGTCTTTATGTCTACGAGTTCAAACGAGACATTCAACCTGGGCGCGAACGTCGTCTTTAGCCGACTGGAATAAAGTCCCATATTCGATATGGTCACCGTCAGTATGCTGTCCGCGGCGATTACGCTATTTTTGTAGTCAATCGACGTCGGGTCGTCCTTTTCATATTTGATCCCATCTCCCGGTATGGCACTTTGGTTGGCCTCCTTCAAAGCACTCAAGGTGGCAGATGCAAGTTCCTCTTGTACGTTGAAGGCCTGCTTTTCCAGCGCCGCCTTAAGTTCGTTGATTCGATTCTTTTCAACCCCCTTCTTCACGAAGAAGGCCGGGCCGGGAAAGATAATATCCAGGCCGTTTGGCGCATTTTCAATTGAAAACTTCTCTACCGGCTGAATGGAGGCTACGGCGATAACTTTTTCACCGGGAGTCAAACTCGTCTCAGCTGCACATAGTTGCAATGGAAGAATCGAGATAAGGAATAGCGCGATAGTTGTTCGAGTTAAGTGGATCATGTCGTGGGGCATAGCGTTTAAAAATTTAATTAAACCGGACATTGGAATTGGCTGTCACGCAGTGGCAACGGGCCGCGGCGTTTCCGTATCGAGCGACCTGTTAGACCGTGAAACCCTGCTAAGGACGTCGCTGGACAAAGAGCCTCCATGCGGGGTATACGGCAAGTAACAGGCAAGTGGCGAGTATTGCGACAAAGCCATAACCCGACACGATGCCCGGCGCTAGCCACTCGACCAAGCCCACGGGGGCAAAAAACCAGACGAGCCCCATCGCGAAGAGTGCGCCAATGAAATGAATGGCTTTGGACATGGGCGGCTGTTCTTATGCGACCTGACGTTCGACATAAGCTGCAGCCACAAGCGGACCAAACCAGCTTGTGACTGCCCATTCGATGAAAGGGTTAGTCGTCATTTCTGGCGGCCAACTCGCTCGACTCTTCCAGGCGTCGTAGCAAGAAACTGATACGACGACTTCCGAAAAGGCGGCATGTTCTCCGTAGCCACAACCGTGAGAACGACTCCTTTGCCCGGCTTCGGCTTGAGCGTTACGTCGAGCAAGGTGGTTCCTTCCGCTACGGGTAACAAGGGCGTTGCGGTGGAAACAATCTCAAAGTTGCCTCCGCGCGAGGACGGCGCTGCGACCCATTCAACTCGAAGCCTTGACCAAACATGTTCCCATCCTTCCTGAACAACCACGGCACGGTACGCCCCTTCACGCGATCCGTTCTTCCAGTACCCCGCAGTTCGAACTTGGACGACGTCGGGCGGCAAAGCGCTTTCGGGTGCGGCATGCGTTGCAACGGCAGTAAGGGCTATTCCAACGAGAAGAAGTGCAGTGCGTGGGTTCATGACGCCTAACGTCGACGTTGCACGGCGGGCAATACGCCGCGCAGCGGAATTTTGCTGTTGCATGTCCGTGACGAACAACCTGTTAAAACTCGTCGCACCTGACACTGCGAGACTCTTTTCTTGGATCATGTTCTGTGACCCGTCCATACGCTTTGGCGGAATACATACGAGCATTGTCATCGACGATCTCAACGACACAACCGAAAGGTTGCCCTCTTCCAAAGATCATATGCCGCTTCAAGTCGTCCTCCGATACTGAGAAGTCAATATGAACCCTTGCTGCAACAACCCACGACGGCGAAAGTTGTTGCGTTGCCAATTGCTTACCCAATTGCTTTCTGTATCGATCCGCTACGAGTCCAACTGTATTTTCGGGGAGAGGTTGATCGCTTGGCGCCAGTAAATCAATTAGGAGCTGCGTCGCACCTGACACATTTGCGTGCCTAAGGAGCTTCCCCATGGCCCAATAGCCATCAGCATCGTTATTTCTGCTTGCAAAAGATGTCGCGAGACCACACGCAACTCCCTTCAGAGATCTTCGCCGCACCATTGTCTTTGTAGAGTTTTAACGTTTGACTTAAGCGGCTGGCCGTAGGCCAGTCCGCTTGAAGGAAGGGTTAGAAGGCGATCTAGCGAACGACATGTACTTCGCCTTCTCTAGCGGGTCGATACTCACCGCTAGCGTTGACCCCTTCTCCAAACCACCAGCACTTGCCAGACTGTGCCACCACGATGACTTGGCCCGAGCGTTGCAGATTTAGGACGCATGTGCCGAGTTCCTTGTCTTCGGGATTCGTAGAGCGGTAGGTGGCAGACCTACCCTTGATGTGGAACTCGCCATTCTCGATGACGCCATTGCGCGAAAGTGATTCGTCGTTGTCGGATCGAGGATTCACAGCCGCCTCAAGCTGAAATCTCACAACGTTTCTCGACGCTTCGACAATGCGTAGAGTTCCGGTCTCTCGGCCGTCCAAAGGAAAGGATGGCGATTGAGTGAAGCGGACATAGGTGCCTACTGGAAATCGCGTGGCCGCATGTACCGGCGCAATCGCAGTCGCGAGTTCTGCGATGAACAGTACGGTGGTGGAGCGGAGCATGAATTCGCCTTCTAACGTTTGACTTAAGCGGACCGCCGTAGGCGGGTCCGCTTGAAGGAATGGTTAGGCCGCACTTTCTGCCCTACCACTGAACAAGTTCGTCAGAGCCCCCAAACCGGGCTGGCAGGCCCGCGAAGTGAGGTAGCTCGTCTTCGATAGGTGCCAGGGCATAGGTGCACTGGACATGAAACTGCGGACGAAACGTGCCTGCCTGGAACAGGCTACCGTTGACTCCGCGCACGCCAAGGCCAGGCACTTCCGCAAAGAGGAATGTGCCGCAGGAGGCGCATTTGGTTCGAGGTGTGGTTCGAAGAGAAAGCACATCAGTTTCACCTCGAGTCACCGACACTGCTGCACTTGGATAAAGGGCACTCAAGTAGGCATTGCCATGAACCGCTTGGCAATCGTCGCAGTGGCAAACGAACTGCGCCAGCGGAGCGCCCTGCAACTGCACGTGAACTGAGCCACAGGAACAGTGAATCTTGGTAACGATGATGAATCTCCATGCCGCGTGTGTGCGGCCTAACGTGAAGATGACCGGCGCACAACACTTCGCGGCGAAGCCGCCACGTGATGTTGTGTGTCCGCGTCGATTGGCATGTTAGACCTCACGACGGGCAAGCCAGAGCTTTTCCATGCTGACAATTTCCATGCATTCCTGGATGATTTTATGAAGTCGCCTACGTGGCGGAAAGGAATGGATTCCCCATGTCAGGACTCCGGTCTCAAGGCGCGTGAGCTTGCCTTCGAACAAGTCATTTACTTCATAAACGATGCCGATGGCTTTGAACTGGTAGGTACAAACATAATGAATGCGCTCAGTGGCATCGTATGGGTGGTTGCACTCGCCTTCTAGTCGTCGAACAGTCATCTTATTGATGCCCAAAGAAATTGCGTGGTGGGAAACTCTCGCGCAGGGACGGGCCCGCTAGCGTTTGATTGAGATCGGGCCATGAGGTCTAACGTAATGTATGCCGCAAAGCCTGCGGTATAACCTGGCGCTTGCAATCTAATCTGGACATCTAAAACCCCTGTAAGCCGCTTGCATGCTGGGTTTCAAGCCCATACATGGTGAATTTATACAGTTATAAAAATTCCGTGAAACCCCGCAAATTTCCAGCCCAGTTTCACACAGCTTTTTGCATTGAGCAAGTTGATGACGCAAGCCAAAACGATGAAGCGCCCCGCAGCAAGCCGTCTTTAAAAATTCCGGCTCCAATCGCTGCGCCGCTGCTTCCTGCATCACCAGCCCTTTTAGGCTGCACGCCCGCAAGCATGCTTAAGCCTTGACCTCTTTTGCCGTGATTTGATACTTGAAATCGTCCGGTGCGTAGGAATCAAAACGGCCGGCCGCGTTTTCAGCCACGGGGTACATGAAGAAGCCGAGCTTCTCGCCGCTGGCCTTGGGCAGCGCGACATCATGCGCTGTGTTGTAGGCCATCCAGTTGCCTTCCCAGCCACCAAACAGTGCCTTGTTCACAGGCGCCACCACCGGGTTGGCCGTGGTCTTGATCCATTCCGCCGTTTCGAGGCGCATGACCTTGGCCACATCGGCCGGGTCCATCGCCACCCAGCCGTAGCCCTTGAGGTAAACCTCCGAGCGGCAATGCTGCGCGCCCTTCAGGCTGGCGGGGTTGCCCGAGAGTTCCTTGTAGCCGAATGCTGAAGGCACCAGGCGAATGCCGTACACGTCACGTGCCGGCAGGCCCACTGAGCGGCACAGGCCCACGAACAGCGCATTCAGGTCGGCGCACTTGCCACCCAGGTTGCTGGTTTCCAGCATGGTCTTGATGTCGCCTTCGCCGCAGCCGCGCACCTTGGGTTCGCGGTAGGTGTTGGCCACAATCCAGTCGTAGAGTTTTTGCGCCTTTTCGACATCGGTTTTTGCGCCCTGGGTGGCGGCGAGCGCGGTCTTGCGCACAATGCCGTCGGTCGGGATCAGCGCCGTGGGACGCGTGAAGTACCGCAGCGTGTCGGCGCTTTCGGCGGGGGCGGTTTTCTGCGACCAGTCCATCGCGCGGCCTTGTGTCTGCACACGGCTGGTCAGCTCCACATAGGGCTTTGCTTCAGCGGCCGCAAATTCCACATACAGCATCTTCGCGCCGTCCTGGCCGTCCTGCATCAGCTTGGCGGTGCCGTTGCTGGAGAAACCATTTTCCAGCGAGTGCTGGTAGTCGCTGTTGACCGAGGGAATCGGCAGCCACACCTTGGTCACGCCTTGCGGTTTGAGGATGTCAACGCGCGTGGTCACATCAAAGGTGCGCCAGGCGCCGCTTTGGGGCGCGAAATTGCTGCGGCTGGGCGCGGCAGCGGGCGTCTGGGCAAAGTTGATGGTGGGCAATGCAGCGGCCACGGCGGCTGCTGCGGTGTTCTTCAGGAAAGTGCGGCGTACGGTCGACATGAAAAAGTATCTCCGGGTGGGTGTGAGTGCGACGTGCACCGGGGCAGGTGAAGATGCTCCGGGATGTCTGGCAGCCCACACCGCCCGCAAAGGCAGCGCAAGGGCTGGCCCCGGATTATCGCCGGTGCCGTGCCGAGACAGATTCAGGGCTTGAGCAAGCCGGCAATCAGCTTTTCTGCTGCCGGGCTGGTCCAGTCGACCTCGCCGGTGACGCGTTGGCGCGGCCGGCCGGTGCGGTCGATCATCAAGGTGGTCGGGAAAACCTGCACGCCCCAGCCCCGGCCGACTTTTCCATCCAGGTCCAGCAGCACCGGCAGTGTCACCCCGGTGGTTTTGGCAAACTGCAGCGCACGGGCTGCCGGCTCCTTGAAGTTGACGGCCAGCACCAGCAGTTTGTCGTCGCCGTAGAGGTCGGCAATCTGCTGCAGCGTCGGCATTTCAGCGCGGCAGGGCTCGCACCAGCTGGCCCAGAAATTCAGCAGCACGGCACGGCCGCGCAAATCGGCCGGGCGCCAGGTCTTGCCGGTTGTGTCCACCAGCGAGAACGCTGTCAATGGACCGGCCCAGGGAGCCACCTCGTAGGCCGGGCCGGTCACCCCCTGCGACATCGCTGGAAGCACGGCCGCCCCTGAGCCGGCGGTGACTGTCTGCAGCAGGAAATGGCGGCGGGAAATAAACGGGGTCGGCATGGGCCTGGTGTTGGTACGCAGGTTGAGGGGTAAATGGGGTGGACAACTTCTATCGCTGCAAGAACATGCACTGCCTGCATTTTAGGGACCGTATAGCATCCGCTGCATGCGCCAGCCGGCGCCTTCACACAAATCACAGGAACCTTCATGAACATCCATATCCGGAATGCGCAAGCCGGCGACGCCGCAGCGATTCACGCCTTTATCGTTGAACTGGCCATCTATGAAAAAGCAGAGCACGAGGTCATTGCGAGCGTCGCCGACATTGAGCACAGCCTGTTTGAGGTAGAGACGCCTGCCCGGGCCCTCATCTGCGAGATAGACGGCCAGCCAGTGGGCTTTGCGGTGTACTTCCTCAGCTACTCCACCTGGCTAGGTCGCAAGGGCATGTACCTGGAGGATTTGTACGTATCGCCCCAGCACCGGGGTAGCGGCGCCGGCAAGGGGCTGTTGCGTCACCTGGCCCGGCTGGCTTTTGACAGCGGCTGCGGGCGGTTCGAATGGAGCGTGCTGGACTGGAACGAGCCGGCCATCCAGTTTTACCAGTCGCTGGGCGCCAAGCCGCAAGCTGAATGGGTGCGGTACCGCATGGCCGGCGAAACCCTGCAGCACTTCGCGCAGGGGGACACAAGCCAGATTCGGCCAACGCCCTGAGCCGCTCGCGCAATACCGGGGCGGACCCGGCTTTTTGTAAGAAATGGCAGCATTCAGCGACCAAGTGACACAGGAAGTACGGATGGCGGTGATTGACCGCGCTCAGCCCAGCGGGCGGTCCAAAAGAACCCTATATAGGACAGCATTTGGCCGGCACCGCTTGCGCCCAAAGCGGTTCAGTCCTACAAAGGCGTTTCGCTATCTGCTTTTAAATCTGTCGATATCACTTAACTGGCTGATCCAACGTGAACCTGCCCCTCAAATTTCCCGGCCTCGCTGAGGCTCTGCCAACGGCATCGCCGCAGTTCATCAACCTCTACAACGAGTCGCAATCGGGCCAGACCCAAAATGTGGCGCAGGAGCTGGAAGAGGGTTTGCTTGAGCCCACGGCCACCATCAGCCCCAAATTCTTTTACAACGAGCTGGGCTCGAAACTTTTCGAGGCCATTACAGGCCTTGAGGAGTACTACCCAACCCGCACCGAGGCCGCCATTTTTGCGGCGTCCTACCCGCAGATCGCCGCCACGCTGAGCGCGAGTGGCGTTCACAACGCCTGCCTGATCGACCTGGGTGCCGGCAACTGCGCCAAGGCTGCAGCGCTCATTCCGCATCTTCAGCCGCGGCAATATGTACCGGTCGACATCTCGGTGGAATTTTTGCGCGATGCCGCCGCGCAGGTGCAAAACAGCTTCCCCGCGCTCGACATCGTCGGCCTGGGCATGGATTTTTCGTCCGGCCTGGTGTTGCCACGCGAAGTGCAAAGCCAGGAGCGGGTGTTTTTCTACCCCGGCTCCAGCCTGGGCAACTTTCATCCGGCAGAGGCCCTGCGGTTCTTGCAGCACATCGCCGACCCGGCACAAGGCAAGGCGCGCGGCCTGCTGCTGGGCATTGACCTGGTGAAGGACACCGCACGGCTGGAGGCAGCTTACGACGATGCGCTGGGCGTGACGGCTGCTTTCAACAAAAACGTGCTGCTCAACGTCAACGAGCTCCTGCAGGCGGATTTTGATGTTCGCCAGTGGCGCCACGTGGCGCTCTTCAATACCGCGGAGTCGCGCATTGAAATGCACCTGGAAGCCTTGTCGGACCTTACGGTGCGCTGGCCTGGGCATGCGCGGCGCTTTGGCGCCGGCGAACGCATCCACACCGAGTGCTCTTACAAGTACACCGTGGAAAGCATGACGGCGCTGTTGCGGCAGGCCGGATTCGGGCAGGTTCGCTACTGGACCGACCCACAAAGCTGGTTTGCGGTGTTCTGGGCCGCCGTTGAGTGAAAAAACAATGAAAAAAGGCCAATTTCTTGAACGAAATTGGCCTCCAGCCCTTTACTAGCTTGCGCGAGCAGCTATCAAATTAATAGCGATTTAACGGACCGCCTCAGGCGCGCTCGGTCACCCAGGCCTGCACCGACTTCAGCGCATCACCGAGCTTGGACGCATCGGTGCCGCCGGCCATGGCCATGTCGGCCTTGCCGCCGCCTTTGCCGCCCACCTGCTGGGCCACAAAATTCACCAGTTCACCGGCCTTGACCTTGCCCACGCTGTCGGCGGTCACACCCGCGGCGATCTGCACCTTGTCGCCATCGACGGCAGCCAGCACGATGACGGCGGTTTTGAGTTTGTCCTTCAGCTTGTCCATGGTGTCACGCAACGTCTTGGCGTCGGCGCCTTCGAGCTTCGCGGCCAGCACCTTGAGGCCCTTGACGTCAACAGCCTGCGTGACCAGCTCGTCGCCTTGTGAAGAAGCCAGCTTGCCCTTGAGCGCGGCGATTTCTTTCTCCAGCGATTTAACTTGGTCCAGCACCTGGCTGATGCGGCCCTGCAGCTCGGATGGGCTGGCCTTGAGCGAACCTGCCGCGGCTTCCACCGTGGATTCAAGCGACTGCAGATAGGCCAGCGCGTTTTCGCCAGTGACGGCTTCCACGCGCCGCACACCTGCGGCCACACCGCTTTCAGCCACGATCTTGAACAGGCCAATATCACCGGTACGTTTGACGTGAACGCCACCGCAGAGCTCCTTGCTGGAGCCGATCGTCAGCACGCGCACGGTCTCACCGTACTTTTCGCCGAAGAGCATCATCGCGCCGGACTTCTGCGCATCTTCCATGGCCATCACGCTGGCATCGGTCGCCACGTTGGACAAAATTTCGGCATTGACGCGTGCTTCGATCTCGCGGATCTGCGCGTCGGTGACGGGCGCGTTGTGCGCAAAGTCAAAGCGTGTGCGTTCAGCGTTCACGAGTGAACCCTTTTGCTGCACGTGGTCGCCCAGCACTTCACGCAAGGCCTTGTGCATCAGGTGGGTGGCGCTGTGGTTGCGCACGGTGGCGGCGCGCAGCGCGGTGTTGACCTGCGCGGTCACGGTGTCGCCGACTTTCAGCGCGCCCTCTTCCTGAGTGCCGTGGTGGCCGAACACATCAGCCTTGATCTTGAGCGTATCGTCCACCGTGAAGGTGGAACCGGCGGCCGTGAGCCGGCCCTGGTCACCAACCTGGCCGCCGCTTTCGGCGTAGAACGGTGTCGTGCTCAGCACCACCACGCCGCTTTGGCCTGCATTGAGTGCCTGCACGGCCACACCGTCGGCATACAGCGCGACGACTTTGGCGGGCTCTTCCAGCAATTCGTAGCCGGTGAACGCATGGCCTTCGCCGCTGTACTCCAGCGCACGATCCATCTTGAACTTGCCGGCGGCGCGCGCCTGGTTCTTCTGCTTGTCCATCGCGGCCTTGAAGCCGGCTTCATCCACTTCCACACCGCGCTCACGGCACACGTCGGCCGACAAGTCCAGCGGGAAGCCGTAGGTGTCGTGCAGCTTGAAGGCCACGTCGCCCGGCAGCACCTTGGCGCCACCCGCCAGGGCGGTGTCCAGGATGGTCATGCCGATTTCCAGCGTTTCGAAGAAGCGCTCTTCTTCGGCTTTCAGCACAGATGTGATGCGAGCTTCGTCGGCCTTCAGCTTGGGATAGGCATCGCCCATCAGGCGGGCCAGGTCAGCCACCAGCTTGTGGAAGAACGGTGTCTTCTTGCCCAGCTTGTAGCCGTGGCGGATCGCGCGGCGGATGATGCGGCGCTGCACATAACCCCGGCCTTCGTTGGACGGATTGACGCCGTCGCTCACCAAAAAAGCGGTGGCACGGATGTGGTCGGCAATGACAAACAGGCTCTTGTTGCCCAGGTCTTTTTCGCCAGTCTCGCGCGACGCCGCCTTGATCAGCTCGGCAAAGATGTCGATTTCATAATTGCTGTGCACGTGCTGCAAGATGGCGGCCAGGCGCTCCAGGCCCATGCCGGTGTCGACGCAAGGCGCTGGCAATTTGGTGACGCTGCCATCAGCGGCCATGTCGAACTGCATGAACACGTTGTTCCAGATTTCGATGAAGCGGTCGCCGTCTTCATCGGGGCTGCCGGGTGGGCCGCCGGGGATGTGGTCGCCGTGGTCGTAAAAGATTTCGCTGCACGGGCCGCAGGGGCCGGTGTCGGCCATCATCCAGAAGTTGTCGGACTTGTAGCGGCCGCCCTTGTTGTCGCCGATGCGGATCACGCGCTCGGGCGGCAGGCCGATTTCCTTGGTCCAGATGTCGTAGGCCTCGTCGTCCTCTTCATAGACGGTGGCCAGCAGGCGCTCGGGCGGCAGCTTGTAGACCTCGGTCAACAATTCCCAGGCCCACTTGAGCGATTCGCGCTTGAAGTAGTCGCCGAAGCTCCAGTTGCCCAGCATTTCAAAGAATGTGTGGTGGCGCGCGGTGTAGCCCACGTTCTCCAGGTCGTTGTGTTTGCCGCCGGCGCGCAGGCAGGCCTGTACCGAGGCCGCGCGCACGTAGGGGCGCTTGTCGGTGCCGAGGAAAACGTCCTTGAACTGCACCATGCCGGAGTTGGTAAACATCAGCGTCGGGTCGTTGCCCGGCACCAACGAGCTGGATGGCACCACGGTGTGGCCCTTGGACGCAAAGAAATCGAGAAATGTCTTGCGAATGTCCGAGACGGTGAATACGGGCGTTGAAGCTGACGTGGGGGCTGACATGGAAGTGGGATGGCTCATGGTCTGCAATAGTGGTTTTGGCAAGGCGGCGCCCTCGGGCTCACCCGCTTGGGCTAAGCCTTTGATTATAGGTTTGAGGGGGATGCCCCCGCTTATTGGGCAGCTTGCCGGCCCAGATCAATGCGGTGGGACAAAAAGCGCCATATGCGCTCATCGTCGCTGAAAGCCACGTTAAAGCGGAGCCAACCCGTCGGATGGGGCTCCAGCAGAAACAATTGTCCCGGGCCGAGCATGATGCCCTCGGGCGTAGCCTCTTTGGACAGGACGGCGCCATCGGGAAGGTCCGGGTGCCGGGCCCACAGGTACATGCCGGCCCCTGGCTCATGGAAAAGCTCAAAACCCAGGCTGGTCAGGTTCTTTTCGGTCTTGCGATGCGCTGCAGCCAGCTTCTCGCGAAGCGACTTGAGGTGCTTGCGCCAGCGGCCGTCTGTGACCACCCCGAAAGTCAGCCGTTCGGCGATATCGGACGAGGTAAGGCCCGAAATCATCTTGAGCTGGGCCAGGTCCTCGATCAGCTCGCCTCGCGCCAGCAGGTAGCCCACGCGCAGATTGGGAGAAATTGTTTTGGAATAGCTGCCGATATAGACCACGCGCTGCAGCTGGTCCAGGCTTGCCAGCGTGGACCGCGAGACCGGGTCCATGTCGGCGTAAATATCGTTTTCCACCAGCGTGAAGCCGTGCGCCTCGGCCAGTTGCAGCAAGCGGTGCAGATGGGCCGCGGACGCAATCGAACACGTCGGGCTTTGCAAACGGGGTTGGGTGAAGAAGGCCTTGGGCTTGTGCTCGGCCAGCAGCGCCTCCAGCGCGGCCAGGTCGTACCCGGTAGGGGTGCGCGGCACCCCCACAAGGTTGGCGCCCAGAAAACGCAGCATGAACATCAGGTTGGGATAACCGGGGCTATCGACCAGCACGGTGTCTCCCGGTTTGACCAGTTGCCGGGCCACCAGGTCCAGCGCCTGGCTGGAGCCTTGCGTCAGCAGCACCTGGTCCACCTCGACCGATATCTGGTTTTCAGCCAGCGCCTCCGCAATGACCATACGCAGGGCCATATGCCCATAAGGCAGGCCGTAACCCTCAAGAGAGGAACCGTCCACCGACAGGTGCCGCATGCTGCGGCGGAGCGCGTCCCCGAACAGGAAATCGTGCGGCAACCAGCCACAACCGGGCTTCATCGGCAGGTTGCGGTTTTCAAAAATCTGCTTGAGGTACCAGCGGGCGTCAAATTTAGGTTGCGGGGGCTGCGCGTACGGCACACCCGATGCACCATCATCGCCCCTGCGCTTGACGAAAAACCCGGCATTGGCCCGGGAAACAAGCCATCCTTGGGCCACAAGGCGGTCGTACGCCTCCACCACCGTAAAGACGCTGACGCCGTGCATGGCGGCAAAACCGCGGATGGACGGCAGCTTGACGCCCGGTTTCAGCGCCTGCCCGGCAATCATGCCCCGCAGGCCGTCGACGATCTGGCTCACAAGGGGGGTCTGCAGTTCCGGGCGAAGTGTGAGCATCAAAAAACCAAAAAGGGCAGATTGTGCATCGCAATGCCCATGCACCGGGTTGGGGAATCCATGTACAGGATTCTAGACCCGCACAGTATGTCGAAAACAGCGCGGCGGTGTACATGGACGGGGCTGGCGCCGGCTTCTAAAGTCCGCTCATCTCCTTCCTCCACCCAGTCAACCCAGAACTTCCGGAAATCACCTTCACCATGCAGCCAAACCAGACTTCCAGCAACGCCGCCCTGATGGCGCGCCGCCAAGCCGCCGTGACACGCGGCGTAGGCCAGGCCCACGAGATTTTTGTCAGCCGGGCCAAAAACGCCGAACTGTGGGACGTTGAAGGCCGCCGCTATATCGACTTCGCCGGCGGCATCGCCGTGCTCAACACCGGCCACCTGCATACCGAAGTCATTGCCGCAGTCAAGGCCCAGCTCGACCTCTACACGCACACCTGCTTCCAGGTGGTCGCCTATGAGCCCTACGTTGAACTGGCAGAAAAGCTCAATGCCCTGGCGCCCGGCAACTTCGCCAAAAAGACCCTGCTGCTGACCACCGGCGCCGAAGCGGTCGAGAACGCGGTCAAGGTGGCCC
The DNA here is from genome assembly GCF_056403055.1 of Polaromonas sp. P3_A5. Taxonomy (NCBI): domain Bacteria; kingdom Pseudomonadati; phylum Pseudomonadota; class Betaproteobacteria; order Burkholderiales; family Comamonadaceae; genus Polaromonas; species Polaromonas sp. P3_A5. The sequence continues at coordinate 1,368,165 of NZ_JBFUGF010000001.1, read as the reverse complement.
GGTCTTACACCAAGCGCCCCGGCATCATCGCCTTTACCGGCGGCTACCACGGCCGGACCAACATGACACTGGGCATGACTGGCAAGGTGGCACCCTACAAGCTGGGGTTCGGCCCCTTTCCCGGCGAAGTGTTCCATGCCGAATACCCCAACGCGCTGCACGGCGTGAGCATCGACCAGGCGTTGCACTCGGTTGAACAGATTCTCAAAAACGATGTGGAACCCGAGCGCGTGGCGGCGTTCATCATTGAACCGGTGCAAGGTGAAGGAGGCTTCTACATTGCTCCGCCGGAGTTCATCAGCCGCCTGAAGGCGCTGGCCGACCGGCACGGCATCCTGCTCATCGCCGACGAAGTCCAGACCGGCGCCGGGCGCACGGGCACCTGGTATGCCAGCGAACAGTGGCCGGTGGCGCCCGACCTGATTGCCATCGCCAAGTCCATGGCGGGTGGCTTCCCGATCTCGGGCCTGGTCGGCCGCGCCGAGGTCATGGATGCACCCGGCCCCGGCGGCCTGGGCGGCACCTACGCCGGCAGCCCGATTGGGTGCGCGGCAGCGCTGGCAGTGCTCAAGGCCTTTGAGAAAGAAAAACTCCTGGAGCGCAGCAAGACGCTGGGCGCCCATCTGGTCAAAGGCCTGCACGCGATTGCGAAAAAAGAAACCTCTATCGGCGACGTGCGAGGCCTGGGTGCCATGGTGGCCATAGAGCTTTTTGAAAACGGCGACCCTGCCCGCCCTGATGCAGCACTGACCAAACGCGTGGTGACCGAAGCCGCCCGGCGTGGATTGATATTGCTCTCATGCGGCACCTACGGTAACGTGATCAGGATTCTGGTTCCCCTCACGGCCGAAGACGCCTTGCTGGACGAAGGCCTGCAAATCCTGGCAGACAGCTTCACCGCATCACGTTGACCTACGTGGCCCCGTTCAGGAAAAACGATGACTGATAACGATGTGCTTGTGCGCTTTTCTGGCGTGCAGAAAACCTATGACGGCGAGCAGCTGGTCGTGCAACAGCTCGACCTCGACATTCATCGCGGGGAATTCCTGAGCCTGCTGGGGCCGTCCGGCTCGGGGAAGACCACCACGCTGATGATGCTGGCCGGTTTTGAATCGCCGACTGCCGGGGAAATTTTCCTCAACGGTTCGCAGATCACCGGCACACCGCCGCACAAACGCAACTTCGGCATGGTGTTTCAGAACTATGCGCTGTTTCCGCATCTCACGGTGGGCCAGAACGTGGCCTATCCGCTCACGGTGCGCAAGGTATCAAAAAGCGACCAGACCAGCCGCGTCAAGCGTGCGCTCGACATGGTTCGCCTGTCGGGCATGTCGGACCGCCTGCCCGGGCAGCTGTCGGGTGGCCAGCAGCAGCGCGTTGCCCTGGCGCGGGCCCTGGTGTTCGAGCCCCAACTGGTGCTGATGGACGAACCGCTGGGCGCACTCGACAAGCAGCTGCGCGAGCACATGCAGATCGAACTGAAGGAACTGCACAAGCAGCTGGGCGTCACGTTTGTCTATGTCACGCATGACCAGGGGGAAGCCTTGACGATGAGCGACCGGGTGGCGGTTTTCAACGACGGCGCGATCCAGCAGCTGGCGCCGGTAGAGGCGCTGTATGAAACGCCCTCCAACCGTTTTGTTGCCGGTTTCGTCGGAGACAGCACGGTGCTCAAAGGCAAGGGAAATGCCACAGGCATCGAATTGCCGGATGGCCGCGTTCTGGGCGGCACCAACGTGAATCAGGCAGTTGCTGACGCGCAGGTCGAAGCCTACATCCGGCCGGAGCGCATTGTGTTGCATCGCCAGGTGCCTGCATCGCCTGCCAGTGCTTTGCCCGCGCACGTGGCCCGCATCATCTATTTCGGCGACCACCTGCGGCTGCTGTGTGAGGTCGGTGCCGGCCAGGCGGAAGCGACAGTCAAGCTGCCGCTCACCCTGTTGAACGGCCAGCCGCCGCCGCAACCGGGCGAAGCGGTGCACCTCGAATTTCCGCCCGCATTTACGCGGATTTATGCGGTGTAACCGCTTTCTCTTTTCACCATTTTCAACGTTCCCTTCTGCCTTTATCAACCACCGAGGAAATAGCACCATGAAGAAAAACATCATTGCCCTTGCCATGGCTTCGTGCCTGGCCGTACCCGCGTTCGCGCAGCAGCAGATCACTGTCGTGAACTTCGGCGGCGCCAATGCCAATGCGCAGAAAAAGGCCTACTACGAGCCCTTCGAGAAAGCAGGCACCAAAGTCGTTGCCGTGGAATACAACGGCGAGCAAGCCAAGATCAAAGCCATGGTCGAGACGAAAAAAGTCACCTGGGATGTGGTGGAAGTCGAAGCACCTGATGTGCAGCGCGGTTGCGATGAAGGTTTGTTCGAGAAAATCGACTTCAGCAAAATCGGCCCTAAGGCAGACTTCTTGCCCGCAGCGGTCAAGGAATGCGGTGTAGGCGTTTTTGTGTGGTCCACCGTGATGGCCTGGAATGCCGACAAAGTCAAGACTGCGCCCACCAGCTGGGCTGACTTCTGGGATGTCAAGAAGATCCCGGGCAAGCGCGGCATGCGCAAGGGCGCCCGCTACAACCTCGAGTTCGCACTGATGGCTGACGGCGTCAAACCCGCCGACGTCTACAAGGTCCTGGCCACCAAGGACGGAGCCGACCGCGCATTTCGCAAGCTGACAGAACTCAAGCCCAGCATCCAGTGGTGGGAAGCCGGCGCCCAGCCCGCCCAGTTCCTCGTGGCAGGCGACGTCGCCCTCAGCACCGTTTACAACGGCCGCATCGACGCCGCCAACCGCGAAGGCCGCAACCTGAAGATCTACTGGCCCGGCGGCATTTATGACCTGGACTATTGGGTCATTCCCAAAGGCGCGCCCAACAAGGATGCGTCGATGAAATTCATCGCCTTTGCCAGCCAGCCCGCCACCCAGGCCGTCTATGCGCAGAACATTGCCTACGGCCCCGTCAACAACCAGGCTTTGGCCAAGCTCGACAAGAAGGTGCTGGACGATCTGCCAACGTCGCCGGCCAATGCCAAAGAGGCGATCCAGATGAATGTTGGTTTCTGGGCCGACCAGGGCGAGGCGCTTGAAAAACGCTTTGCTGCCTGGGCTACGCAATAAGCCGGCGGAGCAACCACCCCATGAGCAGCATCACCAGCCAGGGCGCCCCTCAGGGCAATGACGCCGTCACATTGCGTCAGGCGCTGTCGCGCGCAGACGCTCGTCGAAAATGGCGCGCCTTTGCACTCACAGTGCCCTTGCTGGTGTTTTTGCTGCTGACCTTGCTGGTGCCGATTGCGGCCCTGTTGCAACGCGCCGTTGAAAATCCGGAGGTGGCGAGGGCGCTGCCCCGGACGGCGAAAAGCCTCAAGGACTGGAACGCCCAGACGCCACCCGGCCCTGCAAGTTACGCAGCACTGGTGGAAGACCTGGGCCATCTTTCTGACAGTTCAGATGCCGGTGCACTGGCACGTCGCCTCAACTCCGAAGTGCCGGGTGCGCGCTCCCTTGTCATGGGGACCTATCGCGCGCTGCCTGTCACAGGCTCGCCTGAAGAAATACAGGCCAGGCTGCTCCAGCTCGACCCACGCTGGGCGGAACCCCTCTTCTGGCAAGCGATTGCCAAAAACAGTTCCCGCTGGACGCCCGACTATCTGCTGGCATCGGTGGACTTGCGGCGAGACAGCAAGGGCGAGGTGGAACGCATGCCGCCGGACCAGCGCGCGTTTGGCGCCATTTTGCTGCGAACTTTTCAGATCAGTTTTCTGGTCACCGTCTTTTGCCTTGCGCTGGGCTACCCCCTGGCCTGGTGGCTGGCCTCATTGCCGGCGCGCAAGGCGAACCTTTTGATGATTCTGGTGCTGGTGCCCTTCTGGACATCCATTCTGGTGCGCGTGGCGGCCTGGATCGTCCTGCTGCAATCAGAAGGCCTGGTCAACCGGGGGCTGATGGGTATCGGCCTCATAGACAGCCCCCTGGCGCTGCTGTTCAACCGCGCAGGCGTGGTAATTGCCATGGTGCACATCCTGCTGCCCTTCATGATCCTGCCGCTTTACAGCGTGATGAAGAATGTGCCGGCAACCTACGTGCGGGCCGCCGTGTCGCTTGGCAGCGCACCCCTGTCTGCCTTCTTTCGGGTGTATGTGCCGCAGACCTATCCCGGCATCAGCGCAGGCGCGCTGCTGGTGTTCATCCTGTCGATCGGCTATTACGTCACCCCCGCCCTGCTCGGTGGTGCGGATGACCAGATGCTGAGCTACTACATCGCCCGCTATACCAACGTCGAAGTCAATTGGGGCATGGCCTGTGCGCTGGGTGCAGTTTTGCTGACGGCCACCATGGTTCTTTACAGCGTTTACCGGCGCATCGGCAAGGCCGAACTCAGCATCGGTTGACATCCCTTTTTCTTTTACAGACGCAGACGCCAATTCATCATGCTCAAAATCAAAGGGCCCGCCTTTCCCCGCTATGCCACCCTGGCAGACAAGGCCGGCTGGTGGCTGGTGCGCGCCGCCTGCGTTGCCATTCTGGTTTTTTTGCTGGCGCCCATCCTGGTCATGGTGCCGCTGTCTTTCTCCGACAGCTCTTTTCTGAGCTACCCAATCCCGGGCTGGTCGCTGAAGTGGTACCGCAACCTGCTGGATTCACCTGAATGGGCCAGGGCCGCCAAAAACAGTTTCATCGTGGCCCCCGCCGCAACACTGATCGCCACCGCACTGGGCACTTTGGCGGCTGTCGGCCTGTCCAGAACCAACTTCCGGTTCAAGAGCCTGCTCATGGGCATCCTCATCGCGCCCATGGTGGTCCCCATCGTTGTCGTCGGGGTGGCCACCTACCTGTATTTCGCTCCGCTGGGTCTTGCCGACAGCTACTTCGGGCTGATCGTGGTGCATGCCGCGCTGGGTGCGCCTTTTGTGCTGACCACCGTGCTCGCAACGCTTGCCGGCTTTAACCACAACCTGGTGCGCGCGTCGCTCAGCCTTGGCGAGACCCCGTTGCGGACGTTTTTCAGGATCACCCTGCCGGTCATAGCGCCGGGTGTCATCTCGGGCGCGCTGTTTGCATTTGCCACCTCGTTTGACGAAGTGGTGGTCACGCTGTTTCTGGCGGGCGCGGACCAGGCCACCCTGCCGAGGCAAATGTTTACCGGCATCCGGGAAAACATCTCGCCCACCATCGCGGCAGTGGCCACCTTGCTCATCCTGTTCACCACCACCCTTTTACTGCTGCTCGAATGGCTACGCGGCCGCAGGGCCTGACAAGCCCGGGTGGACTCTACAAACTTACACCCTTGCCCTCAAGCACCCGGAGCGCTGCCTCAATGAAAACACCCCACACACTGACACTCGTGATAACACTCGGCCTGGCGCTCTCCGTACAAGCCCAGACGCCTGTTCAAGCGCCGATGCAGGGATTGACCGTCGCCAACTTCGGCGGAGCCAACGGCAAAGCCCAGGATGTGGCTTTCATCCAGCCTTTCAAGGCAGCCTACAAAACCGATGCACGAGGGGTCGAGTACTCAGGAGAGCTCTCGGCCGTCCGGACCATGGTGACCGAACGCAAGAGCGAATGGGACGTGGTTGAAGTGGAGTCCGCGGACCTGAAGGCGGGATGTGATGCCGGCCTGTTCGAGCGCATCGACCGCGCCAGCATTCCCCATGCCGGCATGTTGCTGCCTGGTACCGTGCAGGATTGCGGCGTCGGCGCTTTTGTCTGGTCCACCGTGATGGCCTACGACCCAGGCCGGTTCAAGGAGACACCGCGCAACTGGCAGGATTTCTGGAATGTGCAGCGCTTTCCCGGCAAGCGGGGCCTGCGCAAGGGTGCGCGCTACAACATGGAAATCGCACTGATGGCCGACGGGGTCCATCGCCGCGACGTGTACACCACACTCGCTACCGAGGCGGGCGTCAAGCGCGCTCTCGCCAAGCTCGAGCAACTCAAGCCCCATATCGTCTGGTGGGAATCGGGCTCCCAGCCGCCCCAGCGCCTGGCCTCCGGCGAAACCACGCTCTCCACCGCCTTCAATGGCCGCATCGCTGCGGCCAACCGCGAACGGCTCACCCCGCTGGCCATCTCGTGGCAGGACGCCGTGTATGAACTGGACTATTGGGTCATCATCAAGGGCTCGCCGAGGCGCGAGCTGGCACGCGCCTTCGTCAGTTTCGCTACCTCTGAAGAAGCGCAGCTGGCCTTTTCGCGTGAAATACCCTATGGCCCCACCCACTTCAACGCCATCCTGCGCTACGACACCGGACACAGCCGCCCTGCCGCCAGCGCACCGGTCACGGACCTGTCCATGGCGAATAGCGACTTGCCATCGGCGCCCGGCAACATGCGCCGGTCGCTCGCCTTTGACCCCGCTTTCTGGACACGCGGTAGCGGGGCCGAGCTGGAAAAGCAGTTCGCCCAGCGCATGAAATAGCCTGCCGGCCGGCAACAGCCGCCGAGCCGCACTGGCTGACCGGCGCCCACACCTGCATTTCCCTCCTTTCATCCGGAAGCCCGAAAACTGTCAGAATAAAAGCAGTTCCGGGCTTTCCATCACGCCCCCCGTTTTTAGGACACCAGCACATGGACATGAAAACTTCCCCCATCTCCCTTCTCAAAGACCCCAGCATTTTCAAGACCAACGCACTGATCAATGGCCAGTGGGTCACCGGTTCATCCCGCTTTGATGTCAATGACCCGGCCACCGACCTGAAGCTGGCCGATGTGGCCAACCTGGGCGCCCAGGATGCCGAAGCCGCCATTGCCGCGGCCAACGCGGCCTGGCCCGCATGGCGCAGCAAGACCGGCAAGGAGCGCCACGCCATCCTGCTCAAGTGGTACCAGCTGCTGATGGCCAACCAGGAAGACCTGGGCCGCATCATGACGGCCGAGCAGGGCAAACCCTTTGCCGAGGCCAAGGGCGAAATCGCCTACGGCGCGAGTTTTGTCGAGTGGTTTGCCGAAGAAGCCAAGCGCGTCAACGGCGAGACCCTGCCCCAGTTCGACAACAACCGCCGCCTGATGGTCATCAAGCAGCCGATCGGCGTGTGCGCGGCCATCACGCCCTGGAACTTCCCGCTGGCCATGATCACGCGCAAGGTCGCCCCTGCCCTGGCAGCCGGCTGCCCGGTGGTCATCAAACCGGCCGAGCTCACACCGCTGACGGCCCTGGCCGCCGCCGAGCTGGCCATCCGCGCCGGCATCCCGGCCGGCGTGCTCAACGTGCTGACAGCCGACAGCGCCAATAGCATTGCCGTGGGCAAGGTGTTCTGCGCCAGCGACGTGGTGCGCCACATCAGCTTCACCGGCTCCACCGAAGTTGGCCGCATCCTGATGGCGCAAAGCGCGCCCTCCATCAAGAAACTGGCGCTGGAACTGGGCGGCAATGCCCCCTTCATCGTGTTCGACGACGCCGATGTGGACTCGGCCGTTGATGGGGCCATGGCCAGCAAATACCGCAATGCGGGACAGACCTGCGTCTGCGCCAACCGCATTTATGTGCAGGACGGCGTGTACGACCAGTTTGTCGAGAAATTCGCCGCCAAGGTCAAGCTGCTGAAAGTCGGCAACGGCTTTGAGGACGGCGTGGTGCAGGGCCCGCTGATCGAGGACGCCGCTGTCGACAAGGTGCAGCGCCATGTGGATGACGCGATGGCTAAAGGCGGAAAACTACTTGCGGGTGGTCACAAGATCAAGGGCCAGTTCTTTGAGCCGACCGTCATCTCCGAAGCCACCGCAGACATGCTCTGCGCCCGCGAAGAAACCTTCGGCCCTTTCGCGCCGGTCTTCCGCTTCCAGAAAGAGCAAGAGGCGATTGACGCCGCCAACAACACCGAATTTGGCCTGGCCAGCTATTTTTACAGCCGCGACATCGGGCGCATTTACCGCGTGGCCGAGGCGCTCGAATACGGCATGGTCGGCATCAATGCCGGCGTGATCGCCACTGAACATGTGCCCTTCGGCGGCGTCAAGCAGTCCGGCCTGGGCCGCGAGGGTTCCCGCCATGGCATGGAGGAATACCTGGAGATGAAGTACCTGTGCCTTGGGGACATCCAGCGCTGAATCGATTCACTCACAGCAAACAGCGAATCGAACCAACATGCGCCTGCTGCTTGTGGAAGACGAAGCCGAGATGGCCTCGTGGCTGGTGCGCGCATTCAAGCAAAGTGGCTTTGTGCCCGACCATGCGCAGGACGCCGGCACCGCCGAGTCACTGCTGGCCGGCAATGACTACGACGCGATCGTGCTCGACCTGCGGCTGCCCGACAAACACGGGCTGAACCTGCTGGCCGATATTCGCAAGGCCGGCAACCGCACGCCCGTGCTGGTGCTGACTGCGCAGGGCTCGCTTCAAGACCGGGTCAAAGGCCTGAACGTCGGAGCCGACGACTTCCTGACCAAACCCTTTGCGATTGAAGAACTCGAGGCCCGCATCGCCGCGCTGGTGCGACGCAGCCGGGGGCGCTCGCACGCGCCGCTGCAGTGCGGTTCGCTCTCGTGTGCCCACGACAGCCGCGCCTTCACGTTGGCCGGCACGCTGTTGCAACTTACACCGCGCGAAAGCGCCGCGTTGTCGGTGCTGCTGGCGCGCAGCGGCTCGCCGGTAGAAAAGTCGCAACTCTCGGCCAAGGTCTTTCCGGCCGACAGCAATGCCGGCCCTGACGCCATCGAACTGGTGCTCCACCGGCTGCGCCGCAAGCTCGACGGCGGCGACGTGCGCATCGTCACCGTGCGCGGCCTGGGCTACATGCTGGAGGCCACCGCACGTGAAGCGCATGAAGATACTGCGGACTGACCTCGACCGCTTCGGCATACGCGCGCGACTGCTGACGCTTCTGCTCCCGGCCATCCTGGGCCTGCTGGCCCTGGACAGCTGGAACGACTATCGAGCCTTGCGGAACCAGGTGCAGGACGCCTACGACCAGGCCATGCTCGAATCCGTCCATGTACTGCGCGGCAGTCTGTCGGTAGGTCCGGACGGTTTGCTGCACCTGAATGCGCCATTGGCGGTACAGGCGGTGGTCGATGCCGCCGGCCCGCTGCAAAAGTACCTGCATATCGGATTGACTCCGCTAGGGGTGGACTCTGCAAGTGAGGTGACCTTGCTAGGCGCAACCGACTTGCCTGCACCGCCTGCGCAGCAGGCCCCCTCGCCCTCTTCCATCGCCTCCCCCGTGGTCTGGTACGACAGCGACTACCGGGACCATGCAGTGCGTGTGGTGGCGCTTCAAAGCAAAGTGCTTGACGAGCGTGGCCAGGCCTTTGACCTGCTGATCCAGGTGGCCGAAAGTACCGAGCCGCGCGACCGGGCGCAGGCGGCCACGCTGCGGCAGGAATTGATACGCGACACCCGCATGGTGCTGGTGATGGTTCTGCTGGTCTGGCTGGGCGTGACCTGGTCCTTGCGGCCGCTGGAGCGCCTGCGCAAAACCGTGTTGGAAAACAAGGGCCGTGACCTCAAGCCGCTGGACACCAGCGGCGTGCCGCATGAAGTGGCGCCGCTGGTCGATGCCGTCAACCAGCACCTGGCCAGCTACCGTGATTTGCTTGAGCAGCAGTCGCAGTTTCTGGCCGACGCATCGCACCAGCTGCGCACACCGCTGGCCATCATGCTGACCCAGGCCGGTGTCGCGCTGCGCGAAAAAGACCCTGAACAGCTTCACACCACACTGCGCGCCATGGTCGTGCAGATCTCGCGCAGCCGGCGCCTGTGCGAGCAACTGCTGTCGCTGGCGCATGCAAACGACAGCGCACTACCCGAAGACGCACCCGCCGTCGTCGACCTCAACGGCATCGCGCGGGACGTGGTGCTGCAGCACCTGACATTGGCCCATGAAAAAAACCAGGACCTGGGCTGGGTAGACGCGGCTGAAGATGCACCGGTGTCCGGCGCATCGCACGAAAGCCCCGCGGTCCCGGTGCTGGCTCGAGGCGCCGAACTGCACGAGGCGCTTTCCAACCTGGTGCACAACGCCATCGTCTACACGCCGGCAGGCGGACACATCACCGTGATGGTGAACATCGTTGATGAGATGGCGATGGCCGAAGTACGCGACGACGGCCCGGGTATTGTCAAGACGCGGCGTGCTGAAGTGTTTGAACGATTTCATTCGGCCGGCCCGACCGAGAAAGGTGCGCGCGGCGCCGGGCTAGGTATGGCCATTGCGCGCGCTTATGCCAGGCGCAACGGCGGCGATATCGAACTGGCCGATGCGCCCTCAGGCACCGGCTTGCGTGCCACCCTGCGGCTGCCGCTGGCATCCGGCCCACAGGGCTGAGCGCACCCGGTTGAGCCGCAGCCAGCGGCTTCACAGGCGCGCCTCTACCCGTTAGTGATAACACGTATTTTGAGTTCGGCTGCGTAAAACGAAAGCCGATTGGAAGCCTCGCTTCCTAACATCCGCTCCATCCCAAACGCCCCCAGTCGGTTGCAACTTGTGCACCGGCCAAAGGCGGGGCCACCACCAAGGAGACACGGATGAATCACCCCCCGTTTGTGACAACGCCCGCAGCGGCGCAGCCATGGAGAAAACCGCTATGAACATGAAGAACCGTAACTTCGTGCGGGGCCTCTGCCTCATGGCGATCGCCCTGCTCTTTGGCGGGGTGTCGCTGAATTACACAGTAGGCGAATTAAGCCGGTCCGGACCCGGCATGTTCCCCTTGATCGTGAGCTCCCTGCTGTTTGTGATTGGCGTGCTCACGGTGGTGCGCTCGCACTTCTATGACCCCGTCCCCCTGGACTACGGCGTCAAAAATATCGCCCTCATTCTGCTGAGCCTCGTCGGGTTTGCAGTGATCTCCCACTACATCAACATGATTCTGGCCATCATATTTCTGGTGTTTTGTTCCACGCTTGCAGGTACGTCGTATTCCGTGGTGCGCAACATCAAGATCTCGGTGGGTCTGATCCTGGTTGCCTTTGCCTTCAAAAACTTTCTCGGCCTTAGCCTGCCCCTCTACTGATGGACATCCTGCATAACCTCTCGCTGGGTTTCGAGCATGCGCTGACCTGGCAAAACCTCCTTTATTGCGCTCTTGGCTGTACGGTGGGAACACTCATCGGACTGCTGCCGGGACTGGGCCCTTTGTCGACCATCAGCCTGCTGCTGCCCCTGACCTATTCCATTCCCACCGGCGGCGCGCTCATCATGCTGGCCGGCATTTACTACGGGGCCCAATATGGCGACAGCGTGAGCGCCATCACCATGAAGATCCCGCATGCCAGCAGCATCGTCGCCTGTATAGACGGCTACCAGATGACGCTCAAGGGGAAGACCGGCCTGGCCCTGTTCACCGCGGGCATTTCCAGCTTCATTGGCGGCACCGTGGCCATTCTGGTGCTTTCGACCCTGGCTCAACCACTGGGTGAAGTGGGCTTCCTGTTTGGGCCGGCTGACTACTGCGCCCTCATGCTGCTGGGTTTTTTCTGCGTGAGCTTTGTCAGCAGCGGCAGCCTGCTCAACGGCCTGGCCATGGCCATGGTCGGCGTCCTGCTCGGGATGGTCGGTACCGATGTGAACAGCGGCACTGCGCGCTACACCATGGACCTGCCGTTCCTGATGGACGGGATTGGCCTGATCAGCATCGCCCTGGGCTGCTTCGGCATTGCCGAGGTGGTGAAAAATCTCGACAACAAAAACGTCCTCACCCCGTTCAACGGCGAGATCAAGCTCATGCCGACCTGGCCCGAGTTCAAGCGCATCATCCCCAGCGCCCTGCGCGGCAGCATCATCGGCTCAGTCCTGGGCATACTGCCCGGCGGCGGCCCCACGATTGCCCAGTTCGCCGCCTACGCCGCCGACAAGAAGTTCAGCAAGTACAAGCATGAGATCGGCACCGGATGCATCGAAGGCGTGGCCGGGCAGGCCGCCGCCGACGAGGCCGCCGCACGCACCAGCTTTATCCCGCTGATGGCCATCGGCATTCCCGAAAATGCCGTCATGGCGCTGATGATGGCCGCCTTCGTCATCAAGGGGATCCAGCCCGGCCCCAACATGATCGCCAGCCACCCCGATTTGTTCTGGGGTCTGGTAGCCAGTATGTGGGTGGGCAACTGCTTCCTGGTCATCCTCAACGTACCCCTGGTGCGCTACTGGCTGTCGGTCTTCAAGATTCCCTACACAGTGCTGTTTCCGGCCATCCTGTTTTTCTGCTGCATCGGCACCTTCAGCATCAACAACAGCCTGGACGACATCTACATCACAGCCGTGTTCGGCCTGGTGGGCTATTTGTTTTTGCGCCTGGAGATGGAGGCCGCGCCACTCCTGCTGGGTTTCATTCTGGGCCCCATGCTGGAGGAAAATTTCCGCCGCGCCATGCTTCTCAGCCGGGGCAGCTTCAGCGTGTTCGTCAACCGACCCATCAGCGGGACCTTGCTGGCCATGATCGGAACTCTGGTCGTGTGGCAGGTCGTGGTGTTTGTCCGGAAGCTGATCAAGGCGCCCGACCATCACATCCACTCGGACGGCAATGCGCCCGCCGTGCCGCTACCCGCAACCGGTGGTAAATGAGGTCAACGTGAGGCAAAAGCAGTAGAGCCCGCCGGTTCTCCCCGCCCCTGAAAGCCCCCAAGCCTCTCACAAGCTTGGGGGCTTGTTTCATACGGCCGTTGTGTTGAAATGAGCCCTCCCCCTCAGGAGACACGCCAACATGAACCGTAGACTCTTCATCCAGGCCGGCGCCGTCGGCTCGCTGGCCCTTTTTGCTCCTTTTTTGATAGCTGCTCGCGCTCAACCAGCGGGCGCTGCAGGCACAAAACGTCATGGAATCGTGATCCAGGTCAGCGACAACGACCCGGCCAAGTGGAACCTGGCGCTGAACAACGCCAAGAACCTGCAGGACGACGTGGGCGCCGCCAACGTCGACATTGAGATCGTCGCCTACGGCCCCGGCATCGGCATGCTCAAGCTGGAGTCCCCCACCGGCTCACGCGTCGCCGACGCCGCCAAAACCGGCATCAAAGTCACCGCCTGCGAAAACACCATGCGCGGCCAGAAGCTCAGCAAGGACGACATGCTGGCCGGCATCAGCTATGTGCCCGCCGGCGTCACCGAGATCATGAAGAAGCAGCACGAAGGCTGGGCTTACCTGCGGCCGTGAGCCCGGGGGGGGGACGAACCCTCAAGGCTGCTCCGCCCCTTCCAGCCGCGCCGCCTGCACCGGCCGGTGAAAGCGCTGGTTGAGCTTGCCACGCCAGTGGTTGATCAGGTGGTAGATCAGCTGGAAGCACACGGTGAAGATCACAATGACCAGGCCGATCAGCAGCAGCCTGTCGCCGGCCTTGGGCAGGGTTTCGATGGTACGCAGCGTGATGGTGGTGGCCTCGACCACGCCCACCGCGGCGCCGAAGCCTGAGGACAGCACCATCACAAAAAACGCGCGCACCAGGCCCATCACAAACAGCATGGCCGCCACGGGCGAACCGCTCCTCAACTGGCGCATGGCCTCGACCGCGTGGTCCGACACATAGGCCGTGGAATACAGGCTCAGCGACAGCACCACCGCCAGCCAGGGTGTCATGGCGAACTGCCGCGAGCCGATGTGAAAGCCCGCCGGCACCACGTTGACTAGGAAAAACATCACCACAAAGGTCGGCACGGTGCGCATCAGCGCGACCAGCCAGGCAGCCGGCGTGGCAGCCAGGCCGTTGCGAAAGCGCGCAAAAGCCAGCGGCGCGCCCAGCAGCATGCCGCCCAGCAGCGCGCAAATGGCGATCTGGAAATTGACGACCAGGGCGGCCAGGAATTCCGGGATAAAGCGCGGCAGCAGCTCAAGCATAGGAAGCCCTGCTCAAGGCCAGCCGCGACTGCCAAACGTCGGCCAGCTTGTGCACCACCGCGACCAGCAGCATGTAGAAGATCAGCAGGAAAGTGTAGGTGTTGATGCGTTCGCTGGAAAACGACGCCACGTCGGTCAGCGCGGCCAGCAGCTCGGGCACGCCCATCACCGACGCGGCCGGGCTGCCCCGGGTGGCGTTCACCATGAAAGCCACCATTTGCGCGCGGGCCCGGTAGACCGCCGCGCTCAGGGCGGGCCGGGCCTGTGCGCGCTCCTCGCGCAGCGTGAGCATGGCCTCCGCGACGGCCTGCCCGGCGTTGCTGCCGTTGAACAGGCCCAGCACCAGAACCGCAGCGGCCAGCGCGACCAGCGGCGAGGTGGCGCCCATGGCACCGACCACCACGCCGGCCAGGATCATCAGCAAAATCAGCGGCGTCGATTGCATGGGCCACAGCACGCAGCGCATGGACCAGCGCAGCCAGCGCATGCGGGACGTGAGGCCCGCGCCAAAGGCCAGCGCGAAAGCCCAGGTCGCCAGCACGGCGCCCACCACCAGCAGCACGGAGAACCAGACCCCTTCCAGCAGAAGGTCCAGCGCCACCCAGATCTTGAACATGGCCAGCGTGACCCGCGTGCCGGTGGTGTGGTAGATGAAGTTCTCAAGCCGGTCGACCAGGGGCGCGAAGGAGGTGGGCTGCAGCTGGTTGTCCAGCGGCGCCATCACGCAGGCCGGATCGTTCAGGGCGCTGATCTGCGCGCAGTTGCTGCCGGACCAGAGCCGGCGCTGCTGCGCCAGGAAGGGCGAGTCCGCCCCGTGCTTTTTGGCCAGCGCCTGCAGGGCGCCCGAGATGTGCAGCTGCTGCATCGACAGCGCCAGCACGTCCGCCAGGCGCGCGCCGCCGTTGCGTGACACGGCCGCGCCCCAGGGCAGCGGGGCGAAGCCGAACTTGGTGTCGTAGGCCGCGGCAAACGCGGGCTGCTGCAGGTAAGACGCAAAAAAGCTGTCGTCCTGCGCGACCAGCGAGCAACCGCCCAGGCGAAGCTCATCGACCAGGCTGGAGGCCTTGTCAAACAACTTCAGGCGCGCGCCATTGACCGACAGCTCGGCATTGGTACTGTTGCCCACCGTCACGCAGACCGTGTTGCCGCGCAACTTGACCAGCCCCCCGATCTCCAGCTCTTTGCGCCCCAGCACAATGGTCTGCGACTGGTAGTAGTGCGGCCTCACGAACAGGGCTTCACGGTCCCGCTGCAAGGTGTGGCCCATGGTGGCGATGACCATGTCGACCCGCCCTTCGCCGAGCAGCGCCAGGCGGTTGGCGGGCGTGACCACCACAAACGCCGGCTCAACGCCGAGCGAGCCCGCCAGCTGGTGCGCCAGGTCGATTTCAAAGCCCTGCAGCGCGCCCGCCGCGTCCTCGAAGGCAAACGGCGGATAGCCGGTGCGCACGCCCACCCTCAGGGTCTTGGTGCACAGCACGCGCGACAACACATCCACCGCCTGGTCGCAATTCCG
Organism: Polaromonas sp. P3_A5; assembly: GCF_056403055.1. NCBI lineage: Bacteria > Pseudomonadati > Pseudomonadota > Betaproteobacteria > Burkholderiales > Comamonadaceae > Polaromonas > Polaromonas sp. P3_A5. The sequence continues at coordinate 1,352,879 of NZ_JBFUGF010000001.1, read as the reverse complement.
GCCTTGCGGCGCGCCGGCCTGGGCCGCGGGCGGCGGCTGTTGCGGCGGCCGGCCGTCCTGGGCGGCCGCGGTGAAACACAGCAGTGCCAGGCTGAGGGCCAGCACGCGGCGCATGGCAAAGCGGCTTTCAACCACGCCGCGGATTCGCATCAAGCTTCCTCGTGCTTCCAGCTGATTTCAACCAGGTCGAAGTCGACAAACCAGTAGGAGCCCATCCTGTGGATGCCCTCCCCCAAGAAACGCGACAGCACCTGCGGGCTCAGGCTGACCTGCTTGTGCGCGGGCAAAGGCACCGAAGCACAGTAGGCGATGCGCGCCTGCAGGCCCAGGGCCTCGACCATCGCCTGTGTCTTGCTGAAATCGAGGAACACGTTGTGGGTCATGACGGCCAGGCCGCCGGGCGCCAGGTGGCGGGCCAGGCCCTGCAGGAAGGGGTCGACACTGCGGCGGCCGTCGATACCGCCGGCGCTCCAACTCGGCAGCCGTCCATCGCCCTCGATGTGCTCGGCCGCGAACTGCGGCAGGTTGGTCACCACCAGGTCAAAGCGCGCGTCGCCGCACACGCTCCACATGTCGCCCTGCAGCAGGCTGGCATTGGCCTGCAGCCCTTCCTGGTCCAGCAGTTTTTGCGTGGCCTGCACGGCCAGCGCCTCGAGCTCGACGCCCAGCGCGCTTTGCGCGCCCAGTGCCAGCAGCATCGCCATGATCACGCCGCTGCCCGGCCCCATCTCCAGCGCCCGGGCCGCATGCACACGCCCCGGGTGCTTGCGCAGGTAAAGCAGCAAAGCGGCGGTGTATTCGCTCGGACTGAATAAATTGGTTTCGTTCAAAACAATTCTTCTTGCATCCCGAAAGGCGGCTTTGACACTGGGGCGGCCGGCTTGAAGCACGGTCGAGCGATAGTAACCTATGGATACACCTTTGTGATTACAGGCAGGCGCCGCTTGCCCATGCCTTTGAAGCTGGCACCGCAGTGTAAAATTCGCCGCAAGCCCGCTACCGGCGCGGCTCAGCGCCAAGTGGTTCATCAGCAGCCACCCAAACGCGGGTGTAGTTCAATGGCAGAACGGCAGCTTCCCAAGCTTCATACGAGGGTTCGATTCCCTTCACCCGCTCCAGATTTCGAACAAGGTCTTTAAGTTCTTTGAAGATTTAGCATCCGACCTCAACTGTTGCGCCAAGGTCCTGCAAAGGATGTTCATGGCAAAGGCTGGCTATCTCTATCGCCGCAGCAAACTTTCAAAATATCGCCCGAGAGCCAGGTTGAATTCCTGGGGGGCTTCCAGTGCCGGCAGATGCGCCGCGCCCTGAAGTACCAAGCTTTGGGCCCCGGGTATGCGCCGCGCAACAAGCGCGCATCTTTCCTGCAAGTGCGGGAGGTCAAGATCGCCCCACATCACGAGCGTAGGCGCTTTGATCGCTTCCAGCTGTTCCCATGCTGAAGGTTCTTCGGATGCCGGGCCAGGGTTGGCGGCCCGTAAAGCGCTACCATTCATCGAGAGGAAGAGCTGGCGAATCTCACCTCCTACTCGCTCCGGCGGACTCAAGGGGCCGTCCAGCCAGAGACGAGCCTGAAGCTCATTCTTTGCATCCAGGTCGCCCTGCGCCGCAGCGGCGCTGATCGCATCCATCAGTGCTTTGACCGGATCCCCGTATTGCGGCGCCGGTGCACCGCTCACCCCGGGCGCAACAACCACCAAACCGCTCACCCGGTCTGGCCGCGCCAATGCGGCGTCGATGGCGACGCGGCCTCCCATGGAACAGCCTACCAACACCGCACGGTCATATCCCAAAGAATCCATCACATCCCAAAGGTCGGCCACATTTGAATACGGCGTTGGCCTCACTGTGCGCGACGCTCCAAAGCCGCGGCGGTCGTAGCTGATTACAGGGTGAGCTGTTGCCAGCCAGTTCCATTGGCCTTGCCACATTCGCCGGTCTGCGACGTTGGCGTGCAGCAAGACAACCGGCGTGCCAGTTGCGCCGTGGTTTGCCTCGTATTCCACAGCCAGCAAAGCGCCAGGAACTTCAACCAGCTTCATTGTTTTCATGGCTATGACGATACTGATCGCAGACCTTGGATGTCAAGCCGTGATTGCCGTTGGCAGCGGCCAGCGCATCACGATGATGAATATGCCCGGCAAGGTCAGGCCGCTGCGGGCCAGCCCGTCTTACGGATTCCCGCGCCGCTTCAACCACCTCATCAGGCTGCCGACCACGGGCAGCTTTTCATAGAGTTCTTCAGCCGCGTCCCAGTAGTCGCGGTGCAGCGTGATGCGGCCTTCGCCGTCCAGCACCAGGTGCGAGCCGCCCAGGATGCACTGCGCCCTTCCCCGCTGAAAACGTTTGAAGGCAAAGTGGAACTCCCAGGTCAGAAAGCATTGCGTGCCTTGCACGATGCGCCCGGTGATGACGAAGCGCGGGTTCTCCAGGGTCTCATACATGTGGCTGTAGATCTGCTGGATCGCGGGCAAGCCATGCACATCGTTGAACGGATCTTTAAAACGTGCATCGGGAGCGTAGATGGCGCCCAGCGTTTCCACGCCCGCGGGGGTGAGGGTCTGGAAGGTGTCTGCAATGCGGTCGACAGCGTAGTTGGCGAAGTTCATGAATTTCTAGGCCTGCCTGAGGCGGCGGGTCGCCGCGAAAAACAAGGGGTAAGGCAAAAGCCGCAAGGCTTTCATCCAGAGGGTAAAGCGTTTGGGGAAGTGGATTTCAAATTCTCCGCGTGCCCAGCCCCGCAGTATTTCGCTCGCCGCCTGTTCGGGGCTGATCAAGGCGGGCATTTTGAACTGGTTCTGTTGCGTCAGCGGTGTGTTGACAAAGCCGGGGTTGATCAGCGAGACACCGACACCCTGGGCGTGCAGGTCCAGGTACAGGGTCTCGGCGAGGTTGATGAGCGCGGCCTTGGTGGGGCCGTAGGCCAGGCTGTTGGGCAGGCCCCGGTAGCCGGCCACGCTGCCCATGAGGCTGATGTGGCCGCGCTGGCCGGTGCGCGTATCCGGCTGTCGCGCCAGCAGCTGCGGCACCACGGCGTCCAGCATGTAGAGCGCGCCGAGGTAATTGACTTCGTTGTGGCGCAGCAGGTCGGCCAGGTCCATGTGGGCGGCGTCCATGGCGTGATAGTGGCCCGCGCAGTACACGACGCAGTCCAACGCATCCTGGGCGGCCAGGGCCGATGCCGCGGCCTTGACCGCGCACGCGTCGGTCACGTCCAGCGGCAGGGCAAGGGCGCCGGGGTGTGCGTCGACGAAGGCGTTGAGCGCATCCGCGCCGCGGGCCGACACCACCACCTTCGCGCCCCGGGCGTGCAGCGCTGATGCGGTGGCTCGGCCTATGCCGGTGGAGGAGCCCACCAGCCAGACCGTGCGGCCGCGCCAGTCCGCGATGCGAGAGTTCAGTGCCATGGCTGTCTATCGCTTGGTGAAGGACAGCGTCACTTCGCCCAGGCCCACACCCCACTTGCGCATGGCGGCCTTGTTGAGCATGACTTTGTCGTTCATGAGGTACATCCAGTCGTCAAACTGCACGTTGATGACCCGGCCGTCCACCGGCAAGGCCAGGGTGTAGGCCCAGTTGAAGGCGTTGCCGCTTTGCCGGCCCTCGGCGGTGCCCACCACGTCGTCGGCCTGGCCGGTGTAGTGGCCGTCGGCATGGCGCGTCAGGCGCCAGATGCGCCGCTGGGTCGTGCCGTCGGAATAGCTGAAGGCTTCGTCGAGCACGCCGGCGTCTCCCTTCCAGGTGCAGGTCATCACCACGCTAAAGCGCTTGACGACCTTGCCGGAGCGGTCGGTGAAGATGCCGTAGGCGTCGAGCGTGCCGTTGAAGTAGTCGCGCAGTTCCAGCACCGGGGTTTCCCTGGCGTAGTCCTGCACTTGCGGCGTGCTGCATGCGCCCAGCAAGGCAGCGCACACGACGACGGCGAGAAGGCGTGAGCGGTGGAAAAAAGTGCGTTGTGTCATGGGGTGTGCGGCTGGGCCGTGGTTGGGAGGATGAAAAAATGGAGCGCGCCGGCCGCCAGGGCTTTGAGCGCGCAGGGCAGGAGGCAGTAAGCGGCGGTGAGCAGGGCGGAGGCGTTGGCGTCCCGCACGCCGGGCACATAACCGAGCCAGCCGAGCAAAGGCAGGGCCAGGCCGGCGGCCAGCGCGAGGTTGAGCTTGGTGGCGAAGTTCCACCAGCCGAAGTAAGCCCCTTCGGCGCGACCGCGGTCACCGGCCCTGGCAATGACGCCGGCCAGCAGCGCGCCGGGCAGGACCAGGTCGCTGCCCAGGGCCGCGCCGGACAAGGCGCACACCAGCAAAAACCAGGGCGCGTCGCCCGCGCCCAGCCGGCTCGCGCCCAGAAAAACCGCGATGGACAGCAGCATGCCAAAGCGCCAGCTGTGCGCCAGCCCCCAGCGCTTGACCCCGCGCAGCCACAGCGGCATGGACAGCGCGCCGCACACAAAGTACACGGCCAGCGCGGCGGACTGCATGGCCTCGCTGGCCAACAAACGGTCTTGCAGGAAAAACAGCACCAGCGTGGCAGGGATGGCGCTGGCGATGCCGTTGAGCAGGTAGACGCCCAGGAGGCGGCGAAAGTCGGGGTTGCGCCACGGGTGCCGGAGCGCGCCGGCGGTGCTGTCCGCGGCGCTTGCCGCCGCATGGCCGCGCTCGGGCCGGGGCGCCGCGCGCCAGGTCCACCAGCCGCCTGCCAGGCCGGCGACCAGCAGGGCCAGCATGACGGTCACGCCCAGCAGCGCGGGCGTGACCGACGCGAGCAGCACGCCCACCAGGCCCAGCCCCTCGCGCCAGGCCACGACGCGGCTGCGATACAGCGCGTCGCCGCCCAGCATGGCGCCCCAGGACTGGTGCGCAATAGACAAAGCGCTATAGGCTGCATAGGTCACGACCAGCCAGAACCCCGCCCACCAGAGCAGTGCGGTGGGATCACTCACCAACGGCACAAACAAAAAAGAAAATCCCACGGCGAGAACGGCTCCCGCCAATGCGCCCATCACCAGCACGGCGCGAAGCGAGACGACATAGAGTCGATCGCACAAGCGGCCCAACAACGGATCAATGACCGCATCAAGCAGGCGCGCCCCCAGGAGCACGGCGCCCAACGCCGCGAGCGAGACGCCCCAATGGCGCGTGTACAGATTGGGCATTAATACATACAGCGGCAAGGCGCAAAACGCCAGGGGCAACCCCAGCAGGCCGTAGCGCGCCCCGCCGCTCAGACCCAGAACCCGGGGCTCCGCTTCGATGCGCGCGGCCATAGAGGAATTCATGGTGCGGCACCCACCGGGGCCGGGGATTTCTCCTGCGCCAGCAGCGCGCGGCGCATTTGCGGCTCGGAGGTTTGCGGTGACAGCCAGATACCGAAGAAGAGTTTGGCAAACAGCGGGTCGCGCACTTCACCGAGCAGGCGGCCGTTGCTCCAGAATACCGCGCCCGTGGCGGGCTGGTGCACCCCGGTGATGCGATCGCCGGTTTTGACATCCGGGAACAGCGCGCGCATCTGGTTTTCCCAGGCAACTTCCTGCGCCGGGGTCATGGGGGTGACGGGCGCCTGGCGGCGCATCTCCGCAATGGATCGCCGGGCAATGTCGGCCCCTTTGAAGTCACGCAGGTAAGCCAGCTCCAGCGCAAACGGGCTTTTTTCATAGGCTGGCCCGTCGAATCCTGGTGCGACCCAGAGGGTCGCCCGGTAAACCTCAAGGCCCCAGAATTTCAAATTAGCCTGACCCGACAGGCTGGCCGCGGGCAAGGCGGAGCGCAGCTCTTGCGGCAGGGGCAGAGCCTGAACTTGCAAGCAAGACAAGCACCCAATGACCGCCAATATCGCGCAAGCAGATGCGTTTTTCATATCGAAAGCGCTTCAGGTTTGCGCAAGGTGTACTGCATCAGGTTGATATCACCCGTGTCAAAGGCAGCCTCGCAGTAGCCCAGGTAAAACTCCCAGATGCGCATAAACCGTTCGTCAAAGCCGAGCGCCGCCACCTCGGCCTTGCGGGCGATGAAGGCGTCGCGCCAGCGGCGCAGCGTCTCGGCGTAGTCCGCGCCGAAGGCGAATTCGTCCACCACCTCCAGCCCCGCGGCCTGGGCCTGGCAGCGGAACTCCCGCGGGCAAGGCAGGCAGCCGCCGGGAAAGATGTACTGCTGGATGAAGTCGGTCGAACCGACATAGCGGTCGAACAGTGCGTCGTTGATGACGATGCTTTGCACGCAGGCCCGCCCGCCGGGTTTGAGCAGGCGGCTCACGGTGGCGAAGTAGGTGGGCCAATAGGCCTGGCCCACGGCTTCCACCATCTCGATGGAGCAGATCGCGTCGAACGGCGCATCCTGGATGTCGCGGTAGTCCTGCAGGCGCAGGTCGGCCCGCCCGCCCGCGCCGGTGCCGACGTCCAGGCGCTGCATGCGGGCATTGGCATAGGCCAGTTGCTCGGTGCTCAGCGTCACGCCCACCACGGCCGCGCCGCGTTCGACGGCGGCCTGCTCGGCAAGCGCGCCCCAGCCGCAGCCGATTTCCAGCACGCGGTCGCCGGACTTCACATTGGCCATTTCCAGCGCGCGGCGCACCTTGGCGTTCTGCGCCTCGGGCAAGGAGCGGGACAGGTCGCCGTCAAACCAGGCGCCGGAGTAGTTCATGGTCTCGTCCAGCCACAGGCGGTAAAACGGGTTGCCCAGATCGTAGTGGGCATGGATGTTCTTGCGGCTGTTGGCGCGGCTGTTGTGGTGCAGCAGGTGCTTGACGCGGTACAGCAGCAGCCCGAACCATGTGCCGAAGATCATGGCGTCGACCTCCCGGCGGTTGGCGGAGAACAGCTTGAGCAGTTGGGTCAGGTCGGGCGTACTCCAGTCCCCGGCGATGTAGCTCTCGGCAAAGCCAATGTCGCCGGACTTGAGCGCGGCGCCGAACACCTTCCAGTTGTGCAAGGTGATGCTGGCGCTGGGGTGTCCGGGCATATGCATGTCGTGCTGCTGCGGGTGCTCGCCAAAGCGGCGCTGCGAGCCGTCGGGCAGGTGCAGGGTCAGCGCGCCGTGGCGCAGGTTTTGCAGCAGGCGCAGCGCGCTTCGGGCGGCGGCCGGCGCATCATTTGGAAACGCAAGGCCTTGGACGGTGCGGGTAACGGCGTTCATGTCGGACTCCTGGAATGGGGCTTATGCATTGCGCGTGCGCCTCTAGCGCGAGACAAGGCTTTGCGGCGGCGAGGGTTTGCGAAAGAAAGGCACTTTTTTCAGCCACAGGCGCAACGCCTGGACGTGGATGTGCAGCACCACGCCCAGCGTCATCGCGGGATAGCGCCACAAGGCGCCGCGCAGGACGGCGGGCGTGATGGCCTGCAGCGTGCCGCTCACGCTGGTCTGCAGCACGGCGGCGTCGGCGACGACTTCGTCGTAGAAATCCACGCGGGCCACCGTACGCGCCTGTCCGTCCTGTTCGCCGTGTTCGCTGCGCATGAAGCGAAAGCGGTAGTGGCCCTGCACCGGGTTGAAGGGGGAGACGTGAAACACCTTGTCCGCGCGCTGCTCCACGCCATAGCGCGGGGCGTCCAGCACATAGCAGTGACGCTCGCCGAAGGTGTTGTTGACTTCCACCACGATGGCGCGCAGACCGCCCTCGTGGTCGCCCGCCGCGCGGTGGCAATACCAGAAGCTCACCGGCTTGAAGGTGTAGCCCAGCACGCGCGGATAGGTGTGCAGCCAGGCCTCGCCGGTCGCGTCATGGATGCCCTCGCGCCGCAACACTTCGTCCAGCCAGGCGATGGCGCCGCCCTGCTCCGGCGCGCGCCCGTCGCCGTGGTCGGCCTCGAAAAAGCTCAGCGCGCCCCCGCGATTGATGCGCCACTGGCCCGGTTGCGGCGCCTGCTTTTGCAGGCTGCGCAGCGGCAGCATCAGGAAGTACGTGGGGTAAACAAACGCGTGGCGCCGCGGGCGCAGGCGGGTGTGGCGCACCTGGCCGAAACCGATGAGCGGCACGGGCTGGCTCATGCGTCCGCCAACAGCTGCGCGGCGGCAGCCAGCCCGGCCTTGAGGCCGTCTTCATGAAAGCCGTAGCCCATCCACGCGCCCGCAAAGTAGCGATGGTTTTTGCCCTGCAGCGCCGGCATGCGGGTTTGCGCCGCCACGGCGGCCAGATCGAAAACCGGGTGGGTGTAGTCGTACTCGCCGATGATTTTTTCCTGTGCGATGGGGCGTACCGGGTTCAGGGATACGACCACCGGCTGCTCCCAGGGCAGAGGCTGCAGGCGGTTGATCAGGTAGTGCAGGCACACCCGCGCGCCCTCCTGCCCGGCTCCGCCCGCGCGCTCGTAGTTCCAGGCCGCCCATGCGGCCCTGCGCGTCGGCAGGGCGGAGGCATCCGTGTGCAGCACGGCCTTGTTGGACTGGTAGTGAATGGCTCCCAGGGTTTCACGCTCCTGCGCCGTCGGCGCGGTCAGCATGCGCAGGGCCTGGTCGGAATGAGTGGCGATGATGACCTTGTCAAACAGCTCGGCGCCCGCGTCGGTGTGAATGCGCACGCTGGCTTTGCCGTCCGGCGTGTTGCCAACGTGTTCGATACGGCGCACCGGGGTGTTCAGCCGCTTGTCCGCAATGCCCTCGATGATTTTTTCGACATAGCGCCTGGCACCGCCCTGCACGGTCCACCACTGGGGGCGGTTGGTGATTTGCAGCAAGCCGTGGTTGTGGCAAAAGCGCACCATGGTCGACACCGGGAACTGCAGCATCTGCGCGGTGGGGCAGCTCCAGATGCAGGCCATCATGGGCAGGAAGTACCAGTCGCAAAACGCGGCACCGAAGCCGTGCTCGTCCAGGAACTTTCCGAGGGGTTGGCCCAGTTGCGCATCGGTTCCGCTTTGGGCCATGCGACTGGTCAGGGCGTTAAAGCGCAGCAGGTCGCGTAGCATGCCCCAAAAGCGCGGGTTGGCCAGATTGCCGCGTTGCGCAAACACGGTGTTCAGGCTGGAGCCGCTCCATTCCATGGCGCGGCCGTTGGCAAAATCGTCGGTCTGCACCGAAAACGACATCTCTGACTTGACGCTTGCCACGTCCAGCTCCGCCAGGAGCTTGATCAGTTGCGGGTAAGTGCGCTCGTTAAGGACCAGAAATCCTGTATCCACCCCATGGGTGACCTCACCGCGCGGTGTGGGAAGCGTCACGTCGACGGTGTGGGTATGCCCGCCAAACCAGGCGCCCGCCTCCAGCAGCGTGATGTCTGCCTTGCCCCTGAGGGCGTGGGCGGCCGCCAAGCCTGAAATACCCGAACCGACGATGGCTACTTTGATTGACACCCGCACTCCTTGAATTGCTCAGGTCAATTCTATACTACTCAGTATTTATTAAAACTATTCAGTATTAATATTTCCTCATAATTCTTTTTTCAAACTAAACTGGCTAAAATCACAGCATGACGAGCCCCCTCCCCCCCAAGGCCTCCTTCAAGGCACAAATGCTGCTGGCGCGTGAAGACGCCATCATCCAGTCGGTGAACCGTTTGCTGGCTGAAAAAGGGTTTGAAGCCATGACGGTGGACGAAGTGGCGGCCGACGTGGGCATTGCCAAAGCCAGCCTTTACAAGCACTTCCCCAGCAAGGAAGACCTCGCCGCGGCGGCCATGGTGTCCGTCATGCGCCGGGCGCAGGCCTTTCTGGACGACTTGCAGCCCGAGTTGTCCGCCGTGGACAAGCTGCGCAAAGTGGTGGCTTGGACCATGGGCCTGAAGCTGGCGGGTGAAATGCCCTCGCTACCCAGCCAGAACTCCAGCCTGCGCACCGCGCTGATCGCCAACAAGGACTACATGGACGGGCTCATGGACGTGAGTGACCGGCTGGGAGCCTGGATTGAGGCGGCGCAGGCAAAAGGCGCCCTCAACCCCAAGCTCCCGCCCATTGCGGTGCTGTATACCCTGTATGCCCGCGCCTGCGATCCCGTGCTGGAATTTTTGAAAATGGGAGAGCTGTACACCGACGATGAAATTGTCGCCCTGGTGCTGAGCACGTGCTTTGAAGGCCTTGAAGCCCGCTGATTGCCGGCGCACAGGGGGCCGACCTTAGGGACCGGCATAACTGCTTCGGAGCCTTCCAGGATATCTGTGCCTTGAGTTCCTTCGTAACCGCGTACCCCAATCATCGGGGCTGTGCCGGCTGGGTGCCTTTTTGGCACTGCGGTATTGAGTTTCCGGGTCAGGGTCGGTGCGTTAACGCATCACGATGATCACGATACCGAGCAAAGTCAAGCCACTGCCCGCCAGCGTGGTGGCCTTGATGGCGTCCTGGTCCTTGAACAGCAGATGGCTGAGCGGAAACACCAGGACCGGCGTGCACAACGTCACCAGCGTGGCAACGGACAGCGGGATGTAGCGCATGGCGCCGATCACGCACATCTGCGCTGAAATGGTGGTCACGCCGATCAGGGCGTAGAGCGCCATGCCACTGCGGCTGGCTGAGCGCAGGCGGGCCGCCATCGCACCCTTGTCGGCGCTGAAAACCAGGAGCAGCGCCAGGCCGCTGGCGGCGCCTATCAGCGCGCCCACGACGGGTTCATTCCAGCTGCGCACAGCTGACCCCCTGAGCACATTGCCGATCGCATACGCCAGCGAGCTACCCATGCCCAACAAAAAGGCGGACTGCAACGCCCGCTGAAGCGCCGTGGGCCGCGTGGCTGCGGGTGCGGGGCCTCCGTCGGGCGCCAGCGCTGGCGTGGAACCGCGGCGTGAAAAAAATCCGGGCTTGTAGCTGACCAGCATCAGGCCGCCAATCGTCATGACCATGCCCAGCGCCACCAGCAAGCTCAGGCGCTCACCCAGCAGCAGCCAGGCCATCAGTGCGGTGAACAGCGGGCTGCTGATCTGGAAAACACTGGCCTTGGCCGGTCCAAAACGCACCACGGATTCGTAAAAAAACCAGCGCCCCAGGTAAGTGGCAAACGCGCCAGCAGCGGCAAAAAGCCAGAACGCCTGCGCGTTCCACCGCAAGCCATCCGTGCGCAGGCCCATCTGCACCAGCGTGGCCAATGCGGAAAACACCACGTTGGAGGAAGCCGCGATGAGGAAGCCCAGGCCAAGCTCCAGGCGGCTGGACGCCACCTTGGTAACGAGGATGGAGACCGTGAAAAGCAACAGCGCAGCGCTGGCCAGCAGGTAACCGAAAAAGGTATCAGACATCCAGATCAAGCATCAAATCGGCATTCAGCCCTTATAAGACGGGCGCAAGCAGCTATCAAAACAGGAGCATTCATCACCATGTCAGATCTTGAAAGCTTCCAGTGACTCGGGGGCAAAGAGCTCCTGCGGCGTGAGCAACCGCTTTGAAAGGCCCTGCTCAAACGAGTACCGTAAAAAGGTCTGCAGCGTGGCTTCATTCTTCTCAAACCCGTAAGGCCAGAAGTCTTCGCCCATCTCACGCTTGACCTGCTCGACGTGCGAAGTCAGCCAGGGCAGCATGACCTTAAGCGCCGCTGTTTCGTACAGGTCTTCGTAAGTGCGCCGCTGGGACTCCTCCAGCGCTTTCATCAGCGAGCGTGCCACCCAGCGGTTGGCTTCATACACGTCGCGGCGAATCGCCACCGTATGCATGATGGGGAATATTTTCGTTTCCTTGAAGTAATTGCGTTCGACCTGTTCGTAGTCTTCAAAAAGGCGCTTGACCTTGCCGCCCCCCTTCAAAAAGCTCGAAGGCATGCGCGCGGTGTAAAGCGCGTCGATCTCGCCGTCGAGCAGCATCTGCGCCAATGTCTGCCCGGGCCCAATGCGCTCGACCTTGATGTTGGGCGGCAAATCCAGCTTGATCTTTTCGGATCGGCCGGGTTCTTCTTCGCCGCCGGTGAAGTAGGTCACGCTGTCAACAGGCACGCCGTAGTGGTCGGACAGGATACCGCGTATCCACACCGGCGCCGTCATCTGGTACTCGGGGTTGCCGACGCGCTTGCCTATCAAGTCCTTCGCCTCGCGAATGCCGGACCTGGCATTCACGTAGATGCAGGAATGGCGGAAAAATCGCGAGGGAAACACCGGAATCGCCACAAACGGCCGCGACTCGTTGAACAGGGACACGGTGTACGACGAGAGCGACATTTCAGCCGCATCAAATTCCTTGTGCCTGAGCATGCGAAAGAAGGTTTCCTCCACCGGCATGTTGAGGTAGTTCAGGTCGATGCCATCGGGCTGCACGCTCCCGTCCATCAAGGCGCGGGTGCGGTCATAGTTCCAGCAGCCGAAAGTCAGTTTCAGTTTTGACATGTCGCAGTGTGTTCCTTGAGAGATTTGATGGATTGAAGGTTTAGAGACGTTCACAAAACCCAGCGGAGCGGTCCTGGCTAGGCGCGTCGCCGCAGACAGTGCTACAGCACGGCAAGGCGGCGCAACAACGCCAGGAGGGTTTTGTGGGCGGCTCCTTATTCCGGCTTGATGCCGGAGGCCACGATGGCCTTGGCCAGGCGTTCGTTTTCACCGAGGATGGCCTTGTTGTAGTCGGCAGGGCTGCTACCGATGGGCTCGATGCCGGCGTTGTTCAGCGTGGTGATGACTTCCGGCATCCTGGCGATCTGGGCCATCTCGGCGCTGATGCGCTCTATCGCACTCGCCGGCGTGCCCGTAGCGGCCAGCACGCCCACGATGGGCGCGAAGTCAAACCCAGGAATGGTTTCCGCAATCGCCGGCACATTGGGCTCCTGGCTGGAGCGCTGGGCCGCATTGTTGGCCAGCAGCTTGACCTGCCCGCCTTTCACAAAACCGGCCAGGGACGGCAGCGCCGAGAACAACACGTCGACCTGTCCACCGATCAGCGCCGGAACCGACTGGCCCGTGCCCTTGAACGGCACATGCGTGATTTGCAGGCCGAGCGATGCCTTCAGCGCCTCCATGGTCAGGTGGTGCGTGCTGCCAATGCCCGAAGAGCCGTAGTTCAAGGTTCCCGGTTTGGCCTTGGCGAGCGCGATGAACTCCTGAAATGTATTGACCTGTACTTTGGGATGAACCGCCAGGTACAGCGGCGCGCGAGCCGCGAGCGACACGGGCATGAAATCGCGTTTGAAGTCGTAACCCAGGCTTTTGTAGATGGCGGGATTGATGGAGAACATCGAGCCGTCCGTTACCAGGAAGGTGTAGCCGTCTTTCGGGGCGGTGGCCAGCGCCTGCGCGGCCACGACGCCATTGGCACCCGGACGGTTGTCAACCACCACTGACTGGCCGAGCTTGTCGCCCAGCCGCTGCGCAAAAATGCGGGCCACGGTGTCGGGCAGGCCGCCGGCCGCGTAGGGCACCACGAACTTGATGGGGCGATTGGGGTAGGCACCCTGGGCGGCGGCAAACATCGGCAGCAGAGTGCCGGCTGCCAGGATGGCGCTGGCCCCTAGAAGATGAAGAAGATGACGGCGCTGTTTCATGAAATGTCTCCTGATGATTTTTTAAAGTGTCATGGCGGAAAAGAAGCACAGAGGCAGAAAAAATGCCCTATGTGGCGCCCTAGGTGGAATAGGACGGTTCCAGCGCTGGCTCGCGGGAATCCCACACATAGGACGCCTGGTAGGCACGCCAGTCCGTCGTTTTCGGAACAATAGCCTGAAAAGCGACCACACTGGGCGGAATACGGAGCTCGCCTGTGCCGATGGCGGCTTCCCCCGCCTGGAACGCGCTCACCGCCTCCAGCATCTGCCTGCGAAACTCCACCACCGCCATGTCGCTGGCGCCCAGACGTTCATGCGTTCTGTCGGCAATCGGGCCCATGGTCACCCACATGGCGATGTCCTGATTGGGGAAACCGGTGATACCGGTGAAGTTACCGGCTTTCATGGCTTCGCGGTCCTGCCAGAAGTGGTTGGCACGATTGCGCAGTGGCTGGTATTTGTCGTCCAGGTCGGCGCCCAGCTGCTGGCCAAGGAATTTGCGCCAGGTGCCGGTGTCGGGCGTCTGCGACGGATGGCCCCACGCAATGAAATAGAACGCGGTGTTGGTGTCGTCCATCGGCACGTTGATGTTGGCGACGTTGTACAGGTTGTTGGGCGGGATCAGTGCGGTGGCGGGCGCCACAAACACCGTCGAGCGAATGTAGTCGTTGGTTGCCGCGTTCTTGATGGGGCGGCGTATGGCCGCATAACGGAAACCGTAAGCACCGCGCTCCACCTGCATGCGCGGCGCCTTGTCGGTAGAGGGCCGCAGCCAGTTGGTATCCGTGGCCTCGGCGCCTTCCACGCGCGCCGGTACCATGTCTGAAGAGTGCAGGCTGGAGCTATGGGCCGAGTCGACCGCACCCTCCAGGATTTGTGCCCAGTTGCAGGGAATCAATGCTTTGGCAATCGTCACCTTCGTGTCGGCGGTGGGGGCCCAAGCCGGTGGCACAAAATCAGGTTGCGTCTCTTTCGGCCCCATGTAAGCCCAGACAAAACCGCCCCACTCCTTCACCGGATAAGCCAGGTGCTTGACCTTTTGCGCCATGCCGCTGGCGGCGGGTTCTGAAACCATCTCCAGCACATTACCCTCCACGTCCATCTTCCAGCCGTGATAGAGGCAACGCAGGCCGCAGTCTTCATTCCGGCCAAACACCAGCGACACGCGCCGGTGCGGGCAATATTCGTCCATCACGCCGACCCGGCCTTTGGTGTCGCGAAACACCACCAGGTCTTCCCCAAACACCCGTGCCTTGACCGGCGTGCCGTCAGGCTCACTGACTTCTTCGATCAGGCAGACCGGTGTCCAGTGACGGCGCATCAACTGGCCCATGGGAGCCTGACCCTCCACGCGGCACAACAGGTCATTTTCTTCAGCGGTCAACATCGCAAATATCCTTCACATCGGTTGCTAATTCATGGGCTCGCATGCAATCAAAAAGCAGCTTGCAAATCCGGGGCAAGCAGATTATTCTTAGCACACTAAGAATATCGGACTTTTGATATTTGTCAACAACCGTGCGGAGACAACGATGAGCGTTAACCCTAGCGTCGCAGCAGGCAGCCCTGCCGCGGCCGCCATTGAGCCGGATTTTTTTAACCTGCGGGTGGTCAGGAAGGAAGCGGTTGCACAAGGCATTTACCTGTTCGAGTTGCGTCATCCGGACGGCGCGCCCCTGCCCGCCTTCACGCCCGGCTCGCACCTGACGGTTGAAGTGCCGAGCGGCGTGCGGCGCAACTATTCCCTGTGCAGCGACCCGGCTGACAACGGCTCCTGGCAGATCGCTGTCAAGCGTGATGAGCGCGGCCGTGGCGGATCCATCAGCATGGCGGACGACGTGCAAGCGGGGCAGTTGCTGCCAGTCAGCGCGCCGCGCAATAACTTCGAACTGGCAAGCCACGCCGCTGAGTCGATCTTCGTGGCGGGCGGTATCGGCATCACGCCGGTGCTATCGATGATGCGCCACCTCAAGCGCACGAACACCAGCTTCAAGCTCTACTACTGCACGCGCGATGCGGGCAGCACGGCGTTCATCCACGAGCTGCAATCCGAGTTTGCTGGCCAGGTGCAGATTCACCACGACAACGGCGACATCGACCAGGCGCTGGACCTGTGGCCGGTGTTTGAAAAGCCCACCGCCGCGCACATTTACTGCTGCGGCCCCAAAGGCCTGATGGACAGCGTGGCCGACATGTCGGGCCACTGGCCTTCGGGTTCGGTGCATTTTGAAAGCTTCGGCGTCGACGCCACGGTGTATGCCGATAACACGCCCTTTACCGTGCGGCTTCAAAAGAGCGGGAAGAGCGTCGAGGTTAGTGCAGAACAAACCATTCTGGAGGCCTTGCGCGCCACGGGCCTGCGCGTGGCCAGCTCTTGCGAGAGCGGCACCTGCGGCACCTGCAAGACCCGCCTGCTGGCAGGCCAGGCCGAGCACCGCGACATGGTGCTGACCGACGAGGAAAAGGCCGACCACATCATGGTCTGCGTCTCACGCGCAAAATCGACAGAACTGGTACTGGACTTATGACAAACCGCACACTGAAGATGGGCGTGGTGGGCCTGGGACGGGCGTTCACGCTCATGCTGCCCACCTTTGTGCATGACAGCCGCGTCACGCTGGTGGGCGCGACCGACCCGATTGCCCAGGCCCGGGCGCAGTTTGAAAAAGATTTCGGCGCGCCCAGCTACGAATCCATCGAAGCGCTGTGCGCCAATCCGGCCGTGGAAGTGCTCTACATCGCATCGCCCCACCAGTTCCATGCGGAGCACGTGCGCCTCGCCGCCTCCTTCGGTAAACATGTGCTGGTGGAAAAGCCGATGGCCCTGACGGTTGACGAATGCACCAGCATGATTGAAGCGGCCCGCAGCGCAGGCGTTCACCTCATCGTCGGCCACAGTCATAGCTTCAACACGCCGATACGGCGCACGCGCGAACTCATCGACAGCGGCCGCTACGGCGCGGTGAAGATGATTCACGCCATGAACTACACCGACTTCCTCTACCGGCCGCGCAGGCCGGAGGAACTCGACACGGCAGCCGGTGGTGGCGTGATCCACAGCCAGGCCACGCACCAGATGGACATCGTCCGGTTGCTGGGCGGCGGGCTGGTGCGCAGCGTGCGGGCCCACAGCGGCGCCTGGGATACCGCTCGCCCCACTGAAGGCGCCTACAGCGCATTGATCGAATTTGAAGGCGGTGCGTTCGCCTCTGCCACCTACAGTGGCTATGGTCACTATGACTCGGATGAGCTGCTGGGCAACATCGGCGAAATGGGCCAGGCCAAAAACCCGAATGACTATGGCGCCGCCCGCAAACGGCTGCAGGTTGCGTCCACCCCGGCTGAAGAAGCCGCGCTGAAAGCGGCGCGCAACTACGGCGGTAGCCTGTACATGGCCGGCACCGCCCTGCCGCAAGGCCTGCAGCACCAGCACTTCGGCCAGTTCATCGTCAGCTGCGAAAAAGCGGATCTTCGCCCCGGTCCGGCAGGCATCGCCATCTACGCTGACGGCGAAAAAACCTTCGACCCCCTTCCAGCCCCGCCGGTTCCGCGCCAGGAAGTGATCGATGAGCTCTTTGCCGCAGTGGTGAACGGCGACTCACCGGTTCACAGCGGTGAATGGGCCCGGGCCACCACGGCGGTGTGCCTGGCGCTGCTGGAGTCTGCCCGCACCGGGCGGGATTGCCGGCCGGGGTATCAAGTGCGTCACAATGCCGGTTCATGACCAACGACACCCAAAACATCATCCGGCACTGGCGTGAAGCCGTTCCCAATGACCGCCTCGCGCACCTGATCCGTGATGCCTCACGGGCCTTTCACCGCGCGCTGCAGGTGCGGCTGGCAGAGCATGGTGTTCCCTTTGGTCACTGGACCTTCCTGCGCATTCTCTGGGAGTCGGACGGGCTGACGCAAAAGGAGCTCAGCGCGCGCGCAGGCGTGATGGAACCCACCACGTTCATTGCGATGAAGGCCATGGAGTCGCTGGGCTACATCGTGCGCAAGCAGCTGCCCACCAACAAGAAAAATATGTACGTGCACCTGAGCGACAAAGGCCGGGCGCTCAAGAAGCTGCTGGTGCCTTTGGCCGAAGAAACCAACAACGTCAGCATCGAAGGCATTGCACCCGAAGACATCAAAACCACGCGCGCGGTGCTGCTGGCGATGATTGAAAACCTCGCAAAAGACGAGCTGCTGCAAACACCACCCGCAACGAAGCGCAAGGCTGCCGCAAAACCGGCCGCCCAGGCCACCCAGTCACCCTCGGCCACGCGCAGCAAGCGTGGCAAAAAAGCCGCGTCCTGAACCCCGCGCAGCGTCTCTTCATGAGCCCATCGCTCCCGCCGCCGTTTCACCGGGTATAGTCTGCCCATGTACACGCCTTTTTCAAGCCATGCCACTGCGCCAGCCCTGCTGGCCGATGACATGCGCCTGACAGGCGGCTTTACCGCTCCCCCACCTGCCGCACCTCCGCGCAACGTGGTCGCTTCCGGCGCTTACCCGCCGGCCGCGCGCGCTCCCGGCTGAGTCCCAGCCGGTCCAGCTCTCCAGCCTCGTTTGATTCAGCCACTGGCGCAGCCGCGCCACGTGCGCTCGCTGGAGCTTGTCCTTCTTTCGGCAGGTAATTTCATGATTTCAAAAAACACGGCCTGGGCCACCTTCGGCCCGACTTCCCTTTTCGTCCTGATCTGGAGCAGCGGCGCGCTTTTCTCCAAACTCGGGCTGCAGCACGCCAGCCCTTTCGCCTTTCTGGGTTTACGGTTTGCCCTTGCGCTCAGCATTCTGCTGGCACTCGGGTTGGCCAGACGGCGTTGGCTGCCGGCGCCCGGCACGCGCCTGCGCGTCGCGCTGACGGGGCTTTTGATGATCGGCAGCTATTCCATCTGCCATTTGCTGGCGCTGGACCACGGCCTCACGCCCGGCGTGCTGGCCACCGTGCTGGGCGTGCAGCCCATCCTGACGCTGGCATTGACAGAGCGCCAGGCCTTTTCGCGGCGGCGGCTGGCAGGCCTTGGCCTGGCCCTGGGCGGACTGGTGCTGGTGGTGTATGAAAGCATTGCGCGTGCGCACTTCACCACCACCGGGATGCTGTTTGCTTTTGGCGCTTTGGCTTGCATGACAGTGGGCGCCATCCTGCAAAAGTCAGTCAGGCAAGCGCCGCGCGAAGTGCTGCCGCTGCAGCTGGCCTGCAGCCTGTTGCTGTGCCTGCTCTTTGCGCCGTTTCAGCCGATGTCTGTTGATCTGGGCACCGGCTTCTGGGTGGCACTGGTGTGGATGGGGGTTGTCATGTCGGTGGTAGCCACACTGCTGCTGTACCGCCTGATTCACGCGAGCAATCTGGTCAACGTCACCAGCCTGTTCTACCTGGTGCCTGCAGGCACGGCTGCCCTCGACTACCTGGTGCTGGGCAACCGCCTGGCGCCCTGGAGCCTGGCGGGCATGCTGGCGATCCTGCTGGGCCTGGTGCAGGTCTTCCGCAACCCTGTGCAGCCGTTAGCCGCACGCTGAAAGTTGCCGGGCGGCAGTGCAAAACCACCGCCCGGCTGCAGATCAAATCAGCTGGACACCCGTCTTGGCCTGCAAGACCTCGCGGGTGACGCCGGGTGCAAGCTCCACCAGCTTGAGGCCTTCGGGCACCACGTCCATCACGGCGAGGTCTGTGATGATGCGGTCCACCACGCCCACGCCCGTCAACGGCAGCGTGCATTTCGGCAGTATCTTCATGTCTTCGGTGCCGTCTTTCTTTTTGGCAACGTGCTCCATCAGGACGATCACGCGCTTGACGCCGGCAACAAGGTCCATCGCGCCGCCCATGCCCTTGACCATCTTGCCCGGGATCATCCAGTTGGCAAGGTCGCCTTTTTCGCTGACCTGCATGGCGCCCAGAATCGACAAATTGATCTTGCCGCCGCGAATCATCGCGAAGCTTTCATGGCTGCCAAAGATGGATGAGCCCTTGATCGTCGTCACGGTCTGTTTGCCGGCGTTGATCAGGTCGGCGTCCACCTGGTCTTCGGTCGGAAACGGGCCAATGCCCAGCATGCCGTTTTCCGACTGCAGCCACACTTCCTTGTCACCCGTGAAGTTGGCCACCAGCGTCGGGATGCCGATGCCGAGGTTCACATAGAAACCGTCTTCGAGTTCCTGGGCGGCGCGTGCCGCCATTTGGTCTTGGGTCCAGGGCATATCAAACTCCCGCTTTCTCGGTGATGGTTCGCTTTTCGATGCGCTTTTCGGGGTTCGCATTGAGCACAATGCGATGCACATAAATACCGGGCAGATGGATGTCGTCCGGCGCCAGCTCGCCGACCTCAACGATCTTCTCCACCTCGACAATGCAAATCTTGCCGGCCATTGCGGCGGCCGGGTTGAAATTGCGGGCCGTGAGGTTAAAGCGCAGGTTGCCGGACTTGTCGGCCGTGTGCGCCTTGACCAGCGACACATCAGGCACCAGTGAACGTTCCATCACATAGGTCTCGCCGTCAAACTCGCGCAGCTCCTTGCCGTCTGCCACTTGCGTGCCCACGCCGGTCTTGGTGAAGAAGGCCGGAATGCCGGCACCGCCTGCGCGCAGCTTTTCTGCCAGCGTGCCTTGCGGCGTGAAGTCCAGCTCCAGCTCGCCCGCCAGGTACTGGCGCTCAAACTCCTTGTTCTCGCCGACGTAGCTCGAAATCATTTTTTTGATCTGCCGCGTTTCCAGCAGCTTGCCCAGGCCGAAGCCGTCAACACCGGCGTTGTTGGAAATCACGGTGAGGTTCTTCACCTGGCTGTCGCGCAGGGCTTCGATCAGCGCCTCGGGGATACCGCACAGGCCGAAACCGCCAACGGCCATCAGCTGGCCGTCCTTGACGACGCCCTTGAGGGCTTCTGCGGCGGAAGGGAAAAGTTTTTTCACAAATAATCTCCTTGTGTCGTGACGCTGGCAGGTGCCATCAGCAATCCATTACGATACTACTTATCAAGTTAGGTAGTTTTCCGTAAAGGTAAGTACTGTGGAAGTCGATTACCAACTCGCATTCGATCTGGCACCGGTGGGACTGGTGCTGTCCCGCAACCGCTCCATTGTGGACTGCAACCAGCATTTGTGCGAGATGTTTGGCGCCACGCGCGAACAGCTCGCCGGCCAGTCATTCATGATTCTTTATCCCAGTGCGGACGAGTACGAGCGCATAGGCGCACGCATGATTCCCATCCTGAACGCCAAGGGCCTGTATTCCGACGACCGCATCATGAAGCGCGTGGACGGCCGCAACAAAGGTGAAACCTTCTGGTGCCACGTCACGGGGCGGGCACTCAACCGCAGCGCACCGCACGAAGCCGGCATCTGGACTTTCGAGGACCTGAGTTCGCGCCGCCCCGTCACGGCCGAGCTCACCGCGCGTGAACGTGAAGTGGCCGCGCACCTGATGGACGGCATGACCTCCAAGGAAATCGGCCGCGCGCTGGTGATCAGCCACCGCACCGTCGAAATTTACCGCGCCCGCCTGATGCGAAAGTACAAGGCGTCCACCACGGCCGACCTGGTACACCGGCTCATGGCCGGCTCGTGAACGGACCATTTTCAATTTTTTAATTTGCTACGTTTTATATAGCGCCTTGCGCTCGTCCACAAAGGGATGGGGTGGCTTTCCGCTTAAACCATTGGCGTGTTGATGCCGGCGAGCGTCGGTGGATCCGCCTCATTCCCCAGCTGGTCAAACGGCAATTCCTGCTTCACCAGAATCACCGTACAGGGCGCCGCCATGGCGACCTTGATCGGCACCGTCGCCAGCAGGCGCTGCATCTGCAGGCCATGCGTCGCAGCGCCCATCACGATCATGCTGACATGATTGCCCTGGGCATAGTGCAGCAGTGCCTGCGCAACATCGCCCGATTCGATGACGTGGAAAGACACCGTCTGGCTGCTCAGGTGCAAAGGCTGAGCCCACTGGCGAAGCATGCCCAGGTAGCGCCGGTGCACGGTGGTTTCACTCGTCTGAGTGTCGTGGCCCGGGGTTGCCGCAGGATCAATCACCGTCACGCAGGCCAGCCGTGCGCGTGGTGTCGTGCCCAGCACCCGCATCACGGCGCGCCGCAATGAATACAGCGTGGCGTCGCTCACGTCCAGGCAAGGCACGGCCACCAGGATGATGGGCGCCGCATCAATTTGCCGGGAAGGCAGCGGGCTGGGTTGGTAATCTTTGCCCGCTGCGCGCAACCACCGCTTGAAATGCATCCAGAAGCCCGTGGGTTGCAGGCGCTGGCCCAGCCTCGTCACGGCGATCTGCGCTGGGTCAGAGAGATCCAGCGCCAGGTGTGCAGCCGACGCATAACGTCGGTCAGCTTCGTTCTGCAGGCAGTGCAGGATCACTTCCTGCAGCCATTCGGGCAGGTCGGGCCGCAGCGTGCGCGGCGGCACCGGGTCCATCCACAGGCGCTGCCGCAGGCCGCCGCGGGTCTGCGGGCCGCCAAAAGGCAGCGCCCGTGTGGCCAGTTCGTACAACATCACGCCGATGGCAAAGATGTCGCTGCGCGGATCGCCACGCACGCCCACCACCTGTTCGGGCGCCATCCAGGTGGGGGAACCAACGGCGGGGCGCAGCTCTTCGGCCAGCAGGTCCGGGTAATGCGCATGGCAGGATAAACCGAAGTCGAGCAGCACGGCATTGCCACCGGGGCGTATCAGCACGTTCGCCGGTTTCAGGTCCAGGTGGCAGGCATCCTGCAGATGCAGGCTGTGCACCGCCTGGGCCACTGCCACACCCAGCCGGGCAATTTCTTCCGCGGGCAGCGGCGCTGCGGCCTCGTCCAGCAGTTGTTGCAGGGTGCGGCCGGGGATGTATTCCATCACCAGGTAGGGCAGTTTTTCGAGGTCTCCCGCAGCCACCAGCCGCGGCACATGCGGCCCGGTCAGCACGGAAAGCAGCTGCAGCTCGACCTCAAAACCCACAATGTTTTCCGCGCCGTCGCCGGGCGTCATGCGCGGCACCTTCATCACCAACGGAAAAGGTACGGCGTGCGTTGCGTCGGCATACCCCACCTGGTAGATGTGCGCCATGCCGCCGGCATGCAGGCATTCGCCAACCACAAATCCATCTACCACGGTGCCGGGTGCCATCAACCTCACAGGCCCGCCTCCAGCCGCTGCGCAAAGTATGCGGGCAGGCCGGCAGCGCGCACATCGGCTGCGGCAGCCAGGTGGTCATAAGCCACGCGGTGGAAAGTCAGCTCGGCCAGCTCCGGGTCAAACAGTGCATACATGGATTTGGTATTGCCGTCGCGCGGCTGGCCCACCGAACCCACGGTGGCGAGCCAGTAACGGTGCGCCGGCACCGGAATGAGCACGCCCGGGGTAGGCTGAAAGCGCATCAGCCCCTGCCCCGCACCGTGGAAATACAGCGTCTGCTGGTGTACGTGGCCGCAAAACACATAGCGCACGTCCGGATCGAGCGACGCAGCGTCAAGGCTGGCTTCGGCGCGGCGTTCATTGTCCACATAGTGCCAGCGCCCCGGCGAATCGGCACTGGCGTGTACCAGCAGCGCGGTGCCAATGGTGGCCGTCAGTGGCAGTCTCTCCAGGAAATCCAGCGCCTCCTTGTCCAGCCGTTCGTGCGTCCAGGCTGCGCCGCTCTGGTCGACCGAACGGGCCTGTACGGGCGGCGTCACCGTGTGCTGATCATGGTTGCCCCTGAGCACGACGGCGCCCTCCTCAGCCAGGTCGCGAATCCGTTGCACCACCTCGGCCGGCTGCGCGCCATAGCCCACCAGGTCTCCCAGTATGGCCAGTCGGCCGGCGCCCTGCTCTGCAGCGTGGGCAAGGCAGGCCTCCAGCGCACGCAGGTTGGCATGCACATCGGACAGCAGGGCTATTTTCATAAGGTGAGGCGCAGTTTTATTTCACAGCAGCCAATCCCAGGCAGCTGATGTCCTGTCATTCGGGAGCAGGACATTACAGTTTGCCGTAAAAGGAAGAGGCCGTGGCTGTTTTTATCCGCGTCAGCGCAACTGCCATGCGCCAATGACCAAGATGGCGGCCATTGGCATGCTACTGAATTAATAGCTGCTTGCGCCCGCCCTGACTGGGCTGCAGGCCAAAATCACCTTTATCATCGCCTGCTTTATCGCTGTTGATCCCATCATGCATATCCGCCCTTACCAGGATTCAGACCTCGCCGCAGTCGCCCAGCTGTTCACCGATGCGGTTCATGGCCTGGCGGGAAGCCACTACAACGCCGCGCAGCGCGAGGCCTGGGCGCCCCGCCCACCCGATCTGGGCCCATGGAAAGCGCGGCTCAGGCCATTACAAATTTTGCTGGCGCAAGACGCGGAAGGCGGCGGTCTGCTGGGCTTTATTGCCTACGAAAAAAATGGCCATATTGACCTCCTGTTTACGTCGCCCGCTGCCGCGCGCCGCGGTGTGGCTTCGAAGCTTTATGGCCATGCCGAAACTGCGCTGCGCGGTCTCGGCATCGTGGAGCTTTTTACCGAGGCCAGCCTGGTGAGCCGGCCATTTTTCGAGCGCCAGGGATTCGCGGTGAGGGAAGAGCAATGCGTTGAACGGCGCGGGGCCATGCTCCGCCGCTTTGCGATGGCCAAGACCGTCCCCCTGGGCGACCAGGGTTAGTCAACGGTTCAGATGGCGTCCGGCTCGTGCCGGATGGTCTCACGCGTGCGGTGGTGGTCGCGCAATTTCCCCAGCGTGTGGTCAAGCACCCGTTTGAGCTTGTCGCTTGCGCCGCGAAAGGCTTCGTCCTGGCTGGGCGCGTGGTGGTTGACGGCCAGTGGCTCATGATGCGCCAGCCGCGCCTCCATCACGCAGCGTTTCTGGTCGGGGCTGATCTTGTCGCTGTTTTCATCGCTCATATGAACCTCAATGCGCGTGATGTCACCCTTGAAGCGGCTCAGTGAGGTGTTGAGTTCGGTGCTGGCCCAGCGCTCGAACGATTCGCCGGTGTGCATGGTGTGATTGGAATTGACTTGGACTTGCATGGGTATTGTTTTCCTTTCAGGACGGTTGCAGCGAAGAGGCCTGCCGGCCGGGCTGTCTCGCAGCTACCAGGGAGGCAACTGGAAAATTCATTGTGCGCCCCGCACGACCGCGAGCGTGTAGTCCTGATCCCCACCCTGAAGTAAGGGTGGTTTTCCACACCGCACACGGACCTACGGTTTCCTCATGTGGCGAGTGCTTCACCGGGCTTCGGAAAGCGCCAGGCAGCGTGCGCCGATAAATTCCCTGAGCAGGCGCAGGCCGGGCGTCAGTTGCCGCCGCCCCGGTAACACCATGTACAGCGGCACAGCCTCGGTTTGCCATTCTGTGCACAGAGCGACCAGCCGCCCCGCAGCCAGGTCGCCCGCCACATCCAGCCGCGACTTGTAAGTGATGCCGCGGCCGGCCAGGGCCCATCGGCGAACCGCGTCGCCATCGTTGGCAACATTGCCGCCAGTGGCACGCACCGTGAGCTCTTCGCCATTTCTCCAGAACTTCCAACGGTCATACACGTCTTCACCCAGCATGAAGCACAGGCAAATATGCTTTGCCAGTGCCTGCGGCGTGTCAGGCGTGCCGTGCGACGCGAGGTAGGCAGGTGACGCACACAGCACGCGCCGATTCGTCAAATCCACCGGCAACGCCAGCATGCTGGAATCGGGCGGCTCGCCTTGCCGAAAAGCCGCATCCACCAGGTCGCTGTAGACATTGGTCACGCGATCCGACAGGTGCAGCCGGTATTGAATGCCGGGATGCAACAGCTGAAACGCTTCCAGCCAGGGCAGCAGCACATTGCGGCCAAAATCTGATGGCGCGGCCAGCTGCAGCACACCGCGCACCTGCTGCCGGCCGCTGGCAAGTTCCAGCTGCGCATCGCGCAGGGCGGCCAGCGCGGGCCGGCAGTGTGCGAGGAAAACCTCACCTTCGCGCGTCAACCGCAGGCTGCGGGTGGAACGTACAAAAAGCGGCGCCTGCAATTCTGCCTCCAGCCGTTTGAGTGCCGCGCTGGCGGCCGCCGGCGTCAGGTCCAGGCTGCGGGCCGTGGCCGACAGGCTGCCGGTGTCGACAGTGCGAATAAAGATTTCCAGGTCTTGCAGGGCTTTCATTTACAAATTTTATTTGTAAATAGCTTCAATTGAAAGCTTGTTTATCTTCATTTTCAAATCCAATACAGTTCAAGAATCAGTTTTGAGCACTGCTGAACACAACGCCACGCAACATCACACGCAAAGGAAATCACCATGAAAGCCATCGGCTACACACAAGCCCACGCACTCAACCAGACCGGCCAAACCGGGTTGACCGACATCACCCTGCCCGACCCGACGCCCACCGGCCACGACCTGCTGGTCGAGGTGAAAGCCGTTTCAGTGAACCCGGTGGACACCAAAGTACGCGCCAGCGCGGCGCGCAGCGCTGGCTCGGATTACAAGGTGTTGGGCTATGACGCCAGCGGCATCGTGCGCGCCGTCGGCCCCGAGGTCACACTGTTCAAGGCCGGTGACAAGGTCTGGTATGCGGGGTCCATCGCCCGGCCCGGGACCAACAGCGAACTGCACCTGGTCGATGAACGCATCGTCGGCCGCATGCCGCAAACGCTGGGGTTTGCCGAAGCGGCCGCCCTGCCGCTGACCAGCATCACCGCCTGGGAAATGCTGTTCGACCGTCTCGGCATCGTGCCGGGCAAAACACCCAACAACAAAACACTGCTCATCATCGGCGCCTCGGGCGGCGTGGGCTCGATCATGACGCAGCTGGCCACGCGCCTGACCTCGCTCACCGTGATAGGCACCGCGTCACGGCCCGAAACCCAAGCCTGGGTGAAGGAACTCGGCGCCCATCATGTCATCGACCACAGCCGGCCGATTGCCGAAGAGCTCAAGCGTATCGGCATCCCCGCGGTGGACTACATCGTGGGCCTCACGCAAACCGACAGCCACCTGGCACAAATCGCCGAAGCCATCGCACCACAAGGCAAGTTCGGCCTGATTGACGACCCGGTGAAGTTCGACATCACGCTGTTCAAACGCAAGAGCGCATCCATCCACTGGGAACTGATGTTCACACGCCCCCTCTTCGGCACACCCGACATGGTGGCGCAGCACCGCCTGCTCAATGAGGTCGCCCAACTTGTCGATTCCGGCTTGATCCGCACGACGCTGACGGAAACGTTTGGTTCGATCAATGCCGCCAATTTGCGGCGGGCGCATGAGTTGGTGGAGTCTGGGAAGGCGCGGGGGAAGGTTGTGCTTGAAGGATGGGTTTGAGTTTTTCTTGTTGAGGCCGGGGCTTGTCCCGGCCTCAACGCCGCAAAGTCTTGAACATCACAAACGCATCCACCAACCCCAACCTCACATGCCGAAAAGCCCCCGGCAAGGTCCCCACAATCTCAAACCCCAATCTTTGCCATAACCGAACAGCACGCTCATTCGTCGACACCACCAGGTTGAACTGCATCGCCAGAAAACCCATGGCCAGCGCTTCCTGCTGGGAGTGCTCGCACATCGCCGACGCCAGGCCTTTGCCCTGCGCTTCGGGCGCGACCACATAGCCGCAGTTGCAGACATGCGCACCCAGCCCCGGCTGGTTGGGTTTGATGAAGTAGGTGCCTAGCACTCGGCCGTCGTCGCTGTTCCCCTCACGCACTACATACGTCGCCCGGGGCGCGTCCATCCACACCGCGTGTATTTCAGCTTCTGTGCTGTGGGGCGAAAAGGCATAGGTGTCGCCTGCTTCAAAGGTGGCGCGCAGCAGCGGCCAAACGGCGGGCCAGTCGGCCTCGGTGCAGCGGCGGATCAAGGGCTTGGGTTCATTCATGGCGGATAAGGATAAAAGTTATTTGCTATCTTTTTAGTAGCTATACATCCATATATTGGAATGGCTACAACCTCAAATCGCTTACAGACCTCAAGCCTTTGGAGGCGCATCAACAACCTCGGCCGCCGTGCGAAATGCCTCGACCGCGGCGGGCAGGCCGCAATAAATGCTCGCGTGCAGCAGCACTTCCTGAAGCTGCTCCGGCGTCACGCCGTTGTTGAGTGCGGCACGCACATGACCCTTGAGTTCATGCTGTTTGCCGAGGGCCGTCAGCATGGCCACCGTGATCAGGCTACGCGTCTTGAGATCCAGCCCCGGCCGCTGCCATACATCGCCCCAGGCGTTGCGGGTAATGAAATGCTGGATCGGCAGGGAAAAATCGGTGGCCTTGTCGAAAGCATTGGCCACAAAATCCTCGCCCATCACCTGCTTGCGGGTGGCGAGGCCTTTGTCGAAATCCTTGTCTGCGGGCTGCGTCATGAAGGCTCCTAAAAGACGAAGCGTAATGGAAAGCAAAAAAGCCCGCTCCGGTCTTCACCAGGGCGGGCTTGGCCTCAATCAGCGCCTATGATGGTCTGCTCAATCAGGCAAGGTCGTAGCGGTCCAGGTTCATCACCTTGTTCCAGGCTGCCACAAAGTCACGCACGAAGACCTGCTGCGAATCGCTGCACGCATAGACCTCCGCAATGGCCCGCAGCTGCGAGTTCGAACCGAAGACGAGGTCGATCACCGTACCCGTCCACTTGAGTTCGCCCGTCGTGCGGTCGCGGCCCTCCAGCACACCTTCAGCGTCGGCAGATTTCTGCCACTTCGTGCGCATCTCGAGCAGGTTCACAAAGAAGTCGTTGCTCAAGGTTCCGGGCCGCTTGGTGAAAACGCCATGCTGTGCCTGCCCGACATTGGCATTCAGGGCGCGCATGCCGCCGACCAGAACCGTCATCTCGGGAGCGCTCAGCGTCATCAGGTTCGCGCGATCCACCAGCTGCTCGGCTGCCCGCTGCGCCTGCCCCTTGCGGGTGTAGTTTCGGAAACCGTCTGCGGCCGGTTCCAGCACGGCAAACGACGCCACATCGGTTTGCGCTTGCGAAGCGTCCGTACGGCCCGGTGAAAAAGGCACCTTCACGTCGTGGCCAGCCTTCCTGGCAGCTGCCTCGACGGCCGCGCAGCCACCGAGAACGATCAGGTCAGCCAGCGAAATCTTCTTGCGGCCAGACTGCGCGCCATTGAACTCGCCCTGGATGGCCTCCAGCACTTTCAGGACTTTCGCCAGCTCGGCCGGTTGATTGACTTCCCAATCCTTTTGCGGTGCCAGGCGTATGCGCGCACCGTTTGCGCCGCCGCGCTTGTCGCTACCACGGAAGGTGGAAGCAGACGCCCAGGCCGTTGTGACGAGCTGGGAGATGGAGAGCCCGGACGCGAGGACCTTGGCCTTGAGGCCCTCAGTATCCTGCTCATTGACCAGCGGATGATCGACGGCGGGAACCGGGTCCTGCCAGATCAGTGCCTCCTTCGGCACCAGCGGGCCGAGGTAGCGCGCAGCCGGGCCCATGTCACGGTGCGTCAGCTTGTACCAGGCCCGGGCGAAGGCGTCGGCAAACTCCTGCGGGTTCGCCATGAAGCGCCGCGAGATTTTTTCGTAAGCCGGATCCATGCGCATGGCCATGTCGGCGGTCGTCATCATCGGGGCATGGCGCAGCGCGGAGTCATGGGCATCCGGCACGGTGGTCGACGCGGCAGGGTCTTTGGGCTTCCACTGGTGAGCACCGGCGGGGCTCTTGGTCAATTCCCACTCGTAGCCGAACAGGTTTTCGAAGTAGCCGTTGTCCCACTTGGTGGGGTTCTTGGTCCAGGCACCCTCAATGCCGCTGGTGACGGTGTGCACGCCGTTCCCGCCGCCGAACTTGTTGATCCAGCCAAACCCCTGGTCTTCAATGGTGCCGCCCTCAGGCTCGGGCCCCACGTACTGGCCCGGATCGGCTGCGCCGTGGGCCTTGCCGAAGGTGTGCCCGCCGGCGGTGAGCGCAACAGTTTCTTCGTCGTTCATCGCCATGCGGGCGAAGGTCTCGCGGATGTCCCGCGCCGAACCCAGCGGGTCCGGTTTGCCGTTCGGGCCCTCGGGGTTCACATAGATCAGCCCCATCTGCACAGCACCGAGCGGGTTTTCGAGTTCGCGGTCGCCGGTGTAGCGCTTGTCGCCCATCCACTCGGCTTCAGGGCCCCAGTAAATCTCTTCCGGCTCCCAGACGTCCGGGCGCCCGCCGGCAAAGCCGAAGGTCTTGAATCCCATGGAGTCCATGGCCACGGTGCCGGCCAGAACCATCAGGTCGGCCCAGGAGATTTTTCGGCCGTATTTCTGCTTGATCGGCCACAACAGGCGGCGTGCCTTGTCGAGGTTTCCGTTGTCCGGCCAGCTGTTGAGCGGTGCGAATCGCTGTGTGCCGGAGCCGGCGCCGCCGCGCCCGTCGGCGATCCGGTAGGTGCCTGCGCTGTGCCACGCCATGCGAACGAAGAATGGGCCATAGTGGCCGTAGTCCGCAGGCCACCAGTCCTGCGAATCCGTCATGAGCTCATGGAGGTCTTTCACCACGGCATGCAGGTCCAGGGTCTTGAATTCCTCGGCATAGTTGAACGCCTCGCCCATGGGATCGGACAGCGACGAGTTCTGGTGAAGGATCTTGAGGTTCAGCTGGTTGGGCCACCAATCGGCGTTCGTTGCGGCACCAGCCAGAGCATGTTTGCGGGCGCCACCCGAGAATGGGCAGCCGCCTTCGCTTTGCGTGTTGTGATCAGCCATGATGAGTTACCTTTGATGATTAAGTGGTGCCGAATGACGGCATGGAATTGCACTGCGGGACAGCCGGGACGCTTTGGTCAAGGCCGTGTGGGTGGGGCTGCTAATGGGGTCTCCTTTGACGGGCTTGCCAGGTGATGGCCTGTGAAGCACAGTCTAGGTTTCACTGCAAAATAATCAAAGGCAATTAAAGATATTTACCTAATAGTTTTTATCAATTGCATCTGTTTTGGCTTCAATTCCCCAGCGCGACCTGACGGGTAATCTTGCAGTTACGCTTGGGTCCGAGTCACTTATAAAGCCTTTGAAGGAACCCTCATGACCAGCCCCAAAACCGCCGGCACAGCACCCCGGTACCCTGCTCCCGAACTGAAGGACCTGCCGGAAGACATCAAAGCCAAAGTCCTGGAGGTGCAGGAAAAAGCCGGCTTCGTGCCCAACGTATTCCTGGCCCTCGCGCGCCGCCCTGCCGAATGGCGTGCCTTCTTCGCTTATCACGATGCGCTGATGCTCAAGGAAGAGGGCTCCAACCCCAACGGCAGCCTGACCAAGGGCGAGCGCGAGATGATCGTCACCACGACGAGCGCCGCCAACAAATGCCTGTATTGCGTGGTGGCGCACGGCGCCATCCTGCGCATTTATGAAAAGAAACCCCTGGTGGCCGACCAGGTGGCGGTGAACCACCGCAAGGCTGACATCACACCACGCCAGCGCGCCATGCTCGACTTCGCGATGAAGGTATGCCTGCAGGCGGACCAGATTGAAGACAGCGACTTTGAAGCGCTGTACGGCCACGGCTTTGACGATGAAGACGCCTGGGATATCGCGGCCATCACGGCTTTTTTTGGCCTCTCCAACCGCATGGCGAGCTTCAGCAACATGCAGCCCAACCCCGAGTTTTACCTGATGGGCCGTGTGCCCAAGCCGTCCAAGGCCGCCTGAAACCGCTCAGGCGCGAATCACGCCCAGGACCCTGCGCACCCGCTATGCTCATGAATCAGCCTTCTCACAAGACTTAAAACCATGGCACCAGACGCCACATCCACCGCCTCGACATCTTCTACCCCATCAGCCGGCGCTTACGGCCTGACCGTGCGCAAGCTGGAGATCGACCTGAGCGATGGCTTTGACCGCCACTGGTTTGGCGGCGATGCCTTCCTGAGCCAGTACCACAACGCCTTGTCGATGAGTTTTCCGGTCGGAGAGCAGTCGTTCATCGAGGCCGTGCGCGACTGCGCCAAATTGCTGCCTCGCACGCCAGAGCACGCGCTACTGCATGAAGCCACTGCGCAGTTCATCGGCCAGGAGGCTACCCACCGCCACATCCATGGTCTGTACAACGCACAGTTGGAGAGGCAGGGCCTGGTGAACCGCTGGCAACACTGGGCCACGGCCCGCATTGATTTTGCCAAAAAACGCGGTGTGGCGCCCCACCACTTCCTTGCGGTCACGGCAGCCTACGAACACCTCACGGCCGTGCTGGCCGACTACATGCTTCGCCACGGCGACGCGCTGGATCAGGCAGACCCGAAGATGCAGACCCTCTGGCGCTGGCACGCAGCCGAAGAGACCGAGCATCGCGCGGTAGCCTATGACCTGTACCAAGCGCTTGGCGGAAACCACGCATGGCGCGTGCGCTGGTATGTCTACGCGCTGCTGCTGTTTTCGTGGGACTCGGGCCGTCAAACGGTGCTGAACCTCTGGCATGACGGCACGCTGTTCAAACCAGGCACATGGTGGAGTGCGATGAAATTTTTCTGGGGAAAAAATGGCGTTGTGTGGCGCTGCACGGCCCCGTTGCTGGCCTACTTCAGGCGGGACTTCCACCCCGACCAGGAAACTGTTGCCGAACCCGGCCAGCAAACCCGCGCCATTGCCCAGCGCTGGTTGAAAGAACACGCGGACAGCTTTCGCACAGTTCGCTGAAGCTTTTCTGCGATACCGCAGCACCCATATGCCACCAGTATTGCTATTTTATTGATAGCTGCTTTCGCACGGCCTGATTAGGCCTACGGGCTTTTTCTTTCAGAATTACGCTTCAACCAGCTTGCGCATCCACTCGGGCAGGGCTTTGGCCTTTTGCGCCGGGAAGTCCACCCAGATGGTGGTGGCGCCGCCCGCGGCGCAGATCACGCCCGGCGTATCCGCGCGCTCCATCGTGGCCCAGCTTTCAAACGTGGTGCGCCCCGGGTCGCTCACGTACATCTTCATCAGCACGTCGCCCGGGTATTCCAGCTGCTTGTAGAAATTGCAAAAAGCGTTGACGATGACCGGGCCTTCGCCC
Organism: Polaromonas sp. P3_A5; assembly: GCF_056403055.1. Classification (NCBI taxonomy): domain Bacteria; kingdom Pseudomonadati; phylum Pseudomonadota; class Betaproteobacteria; order Burkholderiales; family Comamonadaceae; genus Polaromonas; species Polaromonas sp. P3_A5. Next base: position 1,320,657 of record NZ_JBFUGF010000001.1, on the reverse strand, counting down.
GACGGATCGGGCTTGCAGCCAATGCCATACATCCAGTCGATGCGGATGGTTTCGAGATAACGGAAGTAAGTGCCGTTGTTGAGGTGGCCCATCGCGTCCATGTCACCCCAGCGGATGGGGATATGCATCTCGTGGACCAGCTTTTTCTTTTCGGGAATTTCAATTTTCATGATGCCAATTGCCTCTATCGATGGGCCCTGATGGAGGCCAGAATTCCCAGCGTGAACAACACGCACGCAGACAGTTGTACCAGTGTGGGCCAGTGGCCATCCCAGGCAAACGAATACAGCAGCGCAAAAATGGTCTCACTCACGATGAGCTGCCCGCACAGGCTGGCACTGAGCCGCTGGCTGGCCATGTTCCACAAAATCGTCGCCAGCCAGGTGGAGCCCAGACCGGCCAGCACGCAGAGCAACACGAACACACCGCGGTCTTCGCGGCCGGCCAGCACGCTTGCGTCCGAACCCGCAAGCAGCCACATCAGCAATGCCCCGAGGCCAGTCGCCACACCCAGCCAGTTGGCCCAGTCGGTGGCATTGACTTCAGGATGCCGCTTGAGCCAGGCAGAATTCAGGATCGCAAACGCCGTCCAGCACACCAGTGAGGCCGACACAAACAGCATGCCACGCCAGAAATTCGTGGCTGTTCCCTGACCGGCCTCGTGGGTGGAACCCATCATGAGCGCCAGCCCCGCCAGGGTGAGCGCCAGGCCGGGCAGCAGGGAAGCCCAACGCAGGCCTTGCGGCTTGCCCAGCAACATGACCCAAATGGGAATGGTGCCGATTACCAGCGAAGGCACTTCGGTGCCGGCGTCGCGTATGGCCAGCACCAACAGCAGGTAGTAGCCGCTGAACCCGAGAATGCTCATGACCAGAGCGGCCCACGCCTGCCGCACCGTGGGCAGGCGGCGGGTGCGCCATCCCGCCAGCATCACCAGCACAGCCACCACGCCGTATACCGCAAAGCGCCCGGCCGTCAGGTCAACGGACGAATAGCCACCCGCACCCATGTCGAGCATGCGCGGCGCCACAAACACCAGGCCCCACAGCGCGCCCGCCGCGAGCCCGGCCAGAATGCCCGTCAGCATCCGTCAGGCAGTGTGCGCAGTGGCTACCAGGCGCAAACCTAGCAGCCCCATCGCACCGGCGGCGGTGCGGTCTACCGCAGCCTTGCTGCGCAGGTAGGCTGCGCGCGGTACAGCGGAAGACAAAACCACCGCCACCACGGCATACCAGCCGGTTTCCATCACGAGCACGCCCACAAGCACCAGCAAGGCTGCGGGCAAGGGAAACTGCGCGGGCAACAGGGCCGCGAACACGCTGCTGTAAACCACCACGATCTTCGGATTGCTCAGCTGCGTCACCAGCCCCTGGCGAAACGATTGCAGCACCGTGCGGCGCGAAGCGCCCGTGTCATCGCCGCTCATTTCCAGCGGCTGGCGTGCGCCGCGCCAGATATTGAAGGCGATCCACATCAGGTACAGGCCGCCCACGACCTTGAGCGCCATGTAGACACCGGGCAAGGCGACCAGCAGGGCCTGCAGCCCGGCCAGAGCCAACGCGGCAAACACCAGCGCCCCCAGACCCATACCCACCGCGGCAGCCAGGCCGTCAGCGCGCGAACGCGAAACCGCGATGCGCGCAACCTGCACAAAACTGGGGCCGGGACTGACCACACCCGCCAGCAAGGCCAGGAAGATCAGGCCTATCGGGCCGAGGTAGGGCACTACGGAATCCATCATGTTCTTCTCCGAAAATTAATCTTTGTTATGCCGATCGATCAAACGCCAAACCCGTCGTCGGCTGCAATCACTGCACCATTGACGAAATGGCTCTCGCCACTGGCCAGCATCACCAGCAGTGCATCCAGGTCTTGCGGTTTGCCGATGCGCTTGCGCGGCAACATCTGCACCAGCCTCTTGCCCTGCTCGGTTTCCCAATGGTGGTGGTTGATCTCGGTGTCAATATAGCCGGGGCAGATGGCGTTGACGTTGATGCCGAACTTGCCCCACTCCAGCGCCATGGCTTTGGTCATCTGCACCACGGCGGCCTTGCTCATGCAGTACACGCCGATCTGCGGCAGTACGCGCAAGCCGGCCATGGAGGCGATGTTGATGATGCGGCCGCCGGCATAGTTGCCGGGCCCGGCACCGCGCGAACGGGCCAGCATGCGCTTGCCGACTTCCTGCGCCACGAAGAAGGCGCCCTTCACATTGGTGTTGAAGATGAAGTCGTAGTCTTCCTCGCCGACGTCCTGGATGCGCTGTGTGGTGCTCACGCCGGAGTTGTTGACCAGAATGTCGATGGGCCCGACTTCCGTTTCAGCATGGGCCACGCCAGCCTTGATGCTGGCGTGGTCGGTCACGTCGAGCTCAACCACATGCGCATCGCCACCCGCAGCCTCAATCTGCGCGCGCAGGTCCTTGAGCTTGTCGAGCCTGCGGCTGGCCAGCACCACGGCCGCGCCGGCACGGCTCAGTGTTTTGGCGAACTGCGCACCCAGCCCGCCGGATGCACCGGTCACGAGAGCGACACGCCCCGACAGATCAATGCTGTAAGCCATTAGAGGCTCCTCTCTCAATTTAAACCGTACAAAAGAGAACGACCGTTCGCATCGCCGCATTCGCGACATAAAATCCAACACGAGACCGACAATCCTTCCTGAAAATCATTATCAGCGAGTCCCCGATGAATACCCAAGAAATTCTGGCCCAGTTCGGCCCGCGCGAAGCAATGGAATATGACGTGGTCGTGGTGGGCGGCGGACCCGGCGGGCTTGCTACCGCCATTCGCCTGAAACAACTGGCCGCAGAAAAAGGCACGGACATCTCCGTGGTGGTTCTCGAAAAGGGTTCCGAACCCGGTGCCCACATTCTTTCGGGTGCGGTGATGGACCCCAAGGCATTGACCGAACTGATTCCGGACTGGAAAGCGCGAGGCGCGCCATTGAACCAGCCTGTCACCGCCGACGAGGTTCTTTTTCTCAGCGAGAAAAGCGCGATCAGGACGCCCGCCTTTTTTGTGCCCGACTGCTTTCACAACGAAGGCAACTACGTCATCAGCCTGGGCAATGTGGTGCGCTGGCTGGCGCAGCAGGCCGAAGGCCTGGGCGTTGAAATCTTCCCGGGCTTCGCGGCGGCCGAAGTGCTCTACAACGACGACGGCTCCGTCAAGGGCGTGGCCACCGGCAACCTCGGAATCGGCAAGGATGGCCAGCCGACCGACAACTTCCAGCTCGGCATGGAACTGCACGGCAAGTACACCGTATTTGCGGAAGGCGCGCGCGGCCACCTGGGCCGCCAGCTGATCAACCGCTTCAAACTCGACGAAGGCCGCGACCCGCAAGGCTACGCACTGGGTGTGAAAGAGCTCTGGGAAATCGACCCGGCCAAACACAAGCCGGGCCTCGTGATTCACACCGCCGGCTGGCCCATGGACAGCCAGACCTACGGCGGCGGCTTCATGTACCACCTGGAAGACAACAAGGTCACGCTGGGCATGGTCACCGGCCTGGACTACACCAACCCTTACCTCAGCCCGTTTGAAGAGATGCAGCGCTGGAAGACCCATCCCAGCATCAAGCAGTATCTCGAAGGCGCTAAGCGCATCAGCTACGGCGCGCGTGCCATCACCGCAGGCGGCGCATTGAGCCTGCCCAAAACCGTGTTCCCCGGTGGCGCGCTGATCGGCTGCGAAGCCGGCTACCTCAATGCCGCCCGCATCAAGGGCAGCCACGCGGCCATCAAGAGCGGTATGCTGGCCGCTGAGGCCGCCTATGGAGCGGTCACCGCCGGCCGCCAGCACGATGAACTGGCCGCTTACCCTGAAGCCTATGCCAAGAGCTGGCTCGCGCAGGAGCTCAACCAGTCGCGCAATTTCAAGTCCTGGTTCAAGAAGGGCCTCTACGTCGGCGCCTTCATGACCGGCATCGAGCACTGGCTGCTGCCCAAGCTGGGCTTCAAGTCGCCGCCCTGGACCATCCACAACAGCATTCCGGACTACGCCAAGCTCAAGCCGGCGGCCGAGTGCACGCCCATCGTGTATCCCAAGCCCGACAACAAGATCACCTTCGACCGCCTTAGTTCGGTTTTCGTCTCCAACACCAACCACGAAGAGCACCAGCCCGCGCACCTGACGCTCAAGGACGCGAGCGTGCCGGTGAGCATCAACCTGGCCAAGTACGCCGGCCCCGAAAGCCGCTACTGCCCGGCCGGTGTCTACGAGTTCGTAAAGAACCCCGACAATACCGACCGCCTGCAGATCAACGCGCAGAACTGCGTGCACTGCAAAACCTGTGACATCAAAGACCCAACACAAAACATCGTGTGGGTCACGCCCGAAGGCGGTGGCGGACCCAACTACAGCGGCATGTAAGCAAAGCATCTCCATCAACAAAAGCCCGGCCTCCCCCGGGCTTTTTTCATGCGATTTGCTACGCCGGGTTAATTCCCGGGAATTCAGCGCACTGTGCGAGCAGTCGCAGCAGCCCCTGATCTTTGTGACTTTTTGTCGTTTGCCGTTGGGATGCCAACTGCTCACGAACAGTTCAGCTGCCCGCCAGCTGGCGATTTGCAACCGTCATTCACAAGTGCTTACCGAACGATTCGAAACGCTTTGAGGCCAGCGTGACAGCTTCCCACGCACATATGCGGCTTACGCTGACATCCTTTCTCCACGCGTCAAAGACACTCGTACCTAGCCCCTGAAAGGGAATGGTCTGGTGATGTCTGGATGCTGCCTGTCCATGCAATCCCTCACGCGAACATGTTTCAGCAGTGTTACGCCGGCGCCGTGACCCGTATCAAATCAACCCGCTGCCATGCAGCCTTTTGCAATGACCCTGAACAAACCCAGTGTGCTATTAACCGGTGGGGCCGGATACATCGGAAGCCATACTTTTGTGGCGCTGGTGAATGCCGGCTACCAGCCTGTCATCCTCGACGACTTTTCCAACAGCCATCCTGCCGTGCTGCACCGGCTGCAGCAGCTGACGGGTCAGCCCGTACCCTGCGAACGCGGCAACGTACTGGACACCGATTTTGTGGCCGGAGTCCTGCAACGCTACCACTGCGTTGCGGCCGTCCACTTTGCCGGGTTCAAGGCCGTAGGGGAAAGCGTGCAACGCCCTCTCATGTACTACCAGAACAATGTTGGCGGCCTCCTGAGTTTGTTGCGGGCGATGGAAACGACGGACTGCCGGGCCGTAGTCTTCTCTTCAAGCGCCACGGTCTATGGGGACCCCGCCACCGTGCCCATCAACGAGCAGTTTCCATGCATGCCGGAGAGCCCGTATGCCCACACCAAACTGATGTGTGAAAACATCCTGGCATCGCTGCGTATTTCAGATGCGGCGTGGCGGGTCGGGGTGCTGCGCTACTTCAACCCGGTGGGCGCGCACCCCAGTGGACTGATCGGCGAAGACCCCAACGGAATCCCCAACAACCTGATGCCCTACGTCACCCAGGTGGCCGTGGGCAAACGGGCCACGCTCAATGTGTTCGGCAATGACTACCCCACACCCGACGGCACCGGGGTGCGCGACTACCTGCACGTCACCGACCTTGCAGCAGGCCATGTCGCCGCAGTCGATGCTTTGCTGGCAAGCGGCAAGAGCTTTACGGTCAATCTGGGCACCGGCGAGGGCACCAGTGTTCTCGGTGTGGTCCAGGCGTTTGAGCGGGCAAGCGGACGGCCGATTCCTTATGAATTTGCACCTCGACGAGCCGGGGATGTCGCACAGTACTTTGCAGATGTTTCCCTGGCCGGCAGCCTGCTGGGCTGGCGTGCCACATGCACGATCGATGACATGTGCCGCGACTCCTGGCACTGGCAGCAGCGCAATCCCGAAGGCTACAGGAACACCTCTGAAACCGATATGGACATATCTGCATCTGAGCCCATGCGCAATAGCCCGAACGGACTCATCCAGCCGGCAGTCAGCATGTGAGCAATTCAAGTCTTGCCCCAAGAATGCGCCACGCTTTTTTGAACTCAATAAATAGCATAAAGCGCGCCATGAGCCATTCGGACTATTGTCAATTGCTGCACTGCACAACAAACTCTTTTCCTGCTTTGACAGAAGGAAAACCCTATGTTTCGAACCCTGTTTACCGCCATTTTGGCCACCTGGATTGCTTCAGCAACGGCGTCTACCAACCCGCCTGCAGCGCCCGCAGCGGTGACGCCAACGGGAGCTACCGCCAAAGCGACACGTATGAAACTGCAGCCCGGCACTGAGCCGGTCAAGGTCAACACAGTCCACAGTGTGGACGCGGTGCGCAGTGGCCAATCCGGCCTGGGTGTCACGGCGGCGGGCGAGGCAGATACGGACGAATCCGGATGGCACCCTTACGGCACGCTGCTGGCCACATTGGCGTTGATGGGCGTGATTGCCGTTCGCCGCCATAAAGCAGAGAGGTCTTGAGGATGAGTGGCCTCGGCCGTCCGGGTGTTGCAGCGGTCAAATGGAGCGCCGTTTCCACAGCGGCACGCTTTGGGCTGCAGCTGGTGGCCCAGGTGATTCTGGCCCGCACCCTGGGGCCGGAGATTTTTGGCGTTTTTGCCATCGGCATGGTGGTACTGACATTCGCCACATTTGTCTCCGGTTTTGGCTTCAGCTGGAGCCTGTTGCAACGCACCACACTGAGTGACGAAGATGTCCGGTTTGCCTGGACATGGCAACTGATCGTGGGTATTGCCACCATGCTTGCCCTGTATTTTCTGGCGCCGCTGCTGTCGGCTTATTTTCGGGAGCCGCGCTCGCAATTCGTCATTGAATGGTTATCGGTGGCGTGCCTGCTGGGTGCTGCGGCAGCACCGGCTACCTACCTGCTGCAGCGTGACTTGAATTTCCGGGCAGTGGGACTGATTCAGGTCGGCAGCTATGCCGCTGGGTATGTGGCTGTTGGGGTGCCGATGGCACTGCTTGGCCAGGGTGAGGCTTCGCTGGTAGCGGCCTGGCTGGTTCAGGCGGCTGTCGTGTTTGTTGCAAGTTATGCCCTCAAGCCGCATGCGCTTCGCCCGCTGTTCTGGTATGCCGATGCAAAGTCCGCTGTCGGCACGGGGCACACGGTCTTTTTGACCAATATCGTCAACTGGGTGCTCAACAACCTTGATCGGGTATTGATAGGCCGGTTGCTCAACGCGCAATCGCTGGGTCTCTATAACGTGGCTTACAACCTGGCCACGATGCCCAACACCTTGCTGCTGGGCGCACTTCAGCCCGCGTTCCTGGCGGCGGGCGCACGCCTGCAAAACGACCGGCCACGACTGGGCCGCGCTTATCTGCAGATGCTGGCCACCATTGTGGTGTTGGGACTCCCCGCCTTTGCGACGCTTGCCTTTCTGTCGCCCGACATCGTGCGTGTGCTTTATGGGCCCGCATGGAGTGGGGCAGCCTGGGTGCTGGGAATTTTGTTCCTCTGCATGCCGGCGTACGTCATCTGGGGACTGTCGACACCCGTGCTGTGGAACACCGGACGCAAGTACTACGAATTTGCGCTGCAGCTCCCGCTGATCGTTTTGGGCATCCTCGGTTTTTACCTGTTTGCAGGCCAGGGAATCCACATGGCTGCAGTCGTGGCGGGTCTGTTGCTGGTACTGCGCGCAGCCGTTACGGCTACGGCTGCATTCCGTGCACTGGAGCTTGGCTGGATGTCCCTGCTACCGGATGCCCTGCGCGGGTTTCTTCTTTGTGCCGCTTGCGTTTTAGGTGTGATGGCAGGTCAGCACGCGGTTGCACGGTTTGATATTCCCCTGCTCTCGCTGCTTGCCGGAAGCCTGTCCGCAGTAGTCCTGCCGGCATTGCTGCTTGCCCTGAGGCCGCAAATGCTGGGGCGGGAAACATCCGAAATGGTCATCCGGTTTGTCCCCGGACTGGCGAAGTTTTTGCGCCGCGGTGTTTCGGCACCACGTACCGATCTTTCCAATTCCCTTGAGCAGCCACTCTAAGGAGCTATCCTGGATCAACCCATCGTTATTTCGGTTCTGGTTGCCGGTGCCATTTTGGCGGCGCTTTTGGCGACGCTGGGCATGGCGGGTGCAGTTCATGTCACGTCACGCCGTGCGCACGGGTACATGCATGTCATTTTCTACGCCATCCTGGCAATGGTGGCCCTGAACAATTTCCTCTCGGGGCGCGACCTCTCCAGCAGTGCATTTAAATTGGACGAAGTTGCGGTGGTGGTGCGCCACCCGTTGGTGGCTTTGGCGCAGCCGCTGGTTTCCCTCTTGCTGCTCACGCTGGCGGGGGAACGCATCATCACGCACTGGCTTCAACGCGACAAGACGGTGCAGGCCCCCCCGGTGATGTTGATCACCTTTGTTCTTTTCTGGGCAGGCACGGTGGCCTCACCGGCTCTTCTGGGCCTGCATCCGCATGTGTCACACGATTACGTGTACCCGCTGCTCATCGGCATCGCGGCAGTGCTTGCCACCAGCATGGAAAGAGACCTCGCATTCAAGGCGGCTCGCAACGCCCTGCTGCTCTTTATGGCAGCGGGCTTGCTGCTGATCCCTTTCAAGCCAACGCTGGTGCTGGACCTCTCCTATACACAGGGCTTGCTGCCTGGTGTACCGCGGCTGGCAGGGCTGGCTGCACATGCCGTGTCACTCGGCATGCTGGCTCAGCTGGGCTTGCTGTGTCTTCTCGCGCGTCCTCTGCAGAGCGTCTGGCTGAATCGCCTGGCGTGGGGAATGGGGCTCCTTGTCCTTTTTCTCGCTCAATCCAAAACAGCCTGGATTTCTTTTACCCTGTGCTCCGCCTGCATTCTTGCTGTACGCCAGGGGCCCGCGTTTCTGCGCCGCGCCACTGACCCGGTGCGGCCGGAATTCGGCATCGTCTCGTTGGTGGGGTTCATGGTTGCGGTGGCCGGCGTCACGTTGGTGCTGATGTTTGGCGATATCGATGCGCGTCTGTCCAGCTTCTTTGACAGCGCCCAGGGCGCGCAACTCGCGTCCATGACCGGCCGTGATCAGATCTGGGCAATTGCCTACGACGAATGGCAGCGCAACCCTGCGTTCGGCTACGGACCCACCCTGTGGGATGTCAGTTTCCGTGAAAGCATCGGTATGCCCAATGCGACCCACGCGCACAACCAGTTTATGGACACGTTATCGCGCTCCGGCACGGTGGGTGCCGCTGCATTGGTGTTGTACGCACTGGTGCTGCTGGTCCTGTCCATCCGCTATGCACGTGCCAGCGGCGGCCTTTCACTGGCGTTGTTCGTGGCGCTGGCACTGCGCGCCATCAGTGAAGTGCCGCTGCTGCTCTTCGGTTACGGCCCCGAGCTCACTACCCACGTGCTTTTGCTGATGACACTGGCCGCTGCAGCGCGCGAAGCCCATGCCCGCAGAGCGCAGCCGGCAAGCTTGCCGGAAGGCGCCATGCCCCGCTTCGCCGGGAACTTCCATCCGTCCCCGGCTACCTCTCGAGCCCGACCATGAAATTTTCGATTGTCATTCCGCTTTACAACAAGGCACCGTACATCAACGACACCATCGCGTCGGTGCTGGCACAAACCTTCTCGGATTTTGAGGTCATTGTGGTGGACGACGGTTCCACCGACGGCGGTGCGGAACTGGTAACGTTCATACCTGACCCGCGGTTGCGCCTGGTGCGCCAGGCCAATGCCGGTGTTTCCGCCGCCCGGAACCTGGGAATTTCTCTGGCAAAAGGCGAATGGGTTTCCTTTCTCGACGCCGATGACTGGCACCATCCCCAGTACCTGGAAACCCTTCTGTGGACGCAGGCGCGTTACCCGCAGGTCGACACGGTGGCCACCGACTTCCTGCCGGTTCCCGATACCCACACCATGTGGCCGCCGAACTGGCCAGTGCTGGCAGATCAACCGGAAGTGGAACTCATCACCGATCTGCCGCGGCGCTGGATGAGCGCGCCGTCGCTGTGCACCAGCGCGGTGTCCGTGCGAAGCACGCGCTTGCGGCAAATGCAGCCATGCTTTCCTTCGGGAGAGTCGCACGGCGAAGACCTGGATCTATGGTTCCGTCTGGCTGAGAAGACCCCCGTTGCGCTAGTCCGGTCGCCCTTGATGGCGTATCGGCTGGCGGTGGAAGGCGGCCTGACAACATATCACCCCGACCTGGCCATGCCACCGTTTCTGGAACGCATGCGGGAACGTGCACTTTCAGGGACCATGACCATCATGCAACGCCGGTCTGCACTGTGGCTTGTGGCGCAACACGAGTTGACGCTGGCACGGCAGGCACTGGCATCCGGAAGCCGCCGTGAGGGCTTCGACTGGCTGGTGCGCGCCCACCGCGCGGCTACCGGAAGACGGTGGTGGCTGACGGCGGCCATGCTTTTCATGCCGGGCCAGGTGGTAAAAAACTGGCAGCTTTGGCGCACGCGCCGGACGGTTCACACCGGCAGTCCGGCCGAAGCAGGATAAAAAATGAACCCCAAATCACCCCGCAAAATCATCCCTCTCTGGCATTCCTGCCGGGTCTCCGTGGTCATCAAGGCACTGAATGAGGAAAAACGCATCCGGGCGACCATCGAGAGTGCGCTGCGCGCTGTTTCCGCCGTGGGCGGAGAGGTCATTCTTGCGGACTCCTGCTCGACCGACAGCACAGTGGAACTGGCATGTACTTACCCCATCCGTATCGTCCAGCTGGCCAATCCCAACGAGCGCTGCTGCGGCGTGGGCCCGCAACTGGGCTACCAGCATTCGCATGGCGACTTTATTTATATCCTCGATGGCGACATGCAGATGCAGGAAGGCTTTCTTGAGAAAGCACTCGATTTTCTGGATGCCCATGAGAACGTCGCAGGCGTCGGCGGACGCGTGGTGGAGCAAAACACCGAGAGCCTGGAATACCTGTCGCGTGGAGAACGCGCCTCGCCGCACCTTCTGCCTGGCAAGGTCGACCGGCTCGACGGCGGAGGCCTTTACCGTCGCACAGCCATTGAGGCCGCGGGCTATCTTTCCGACCGTAACCTGCACAGCTATGAAGAATTTGACCTGGCCATCAGGCTGCGCGCTCTCGGCTGGCACCTGTGGCGCCTGCCGGTGGATGCCGCCAATCACTTTGGCCACGATGCACCACCCTATCGCTTGTTGATGCGGCGCTGGAGCACCCGCTATATCTGCGGGCTGGGCGAACTGGTCCGCGCTGCCGCCGGCCAGCCCCGACTGCATCTGGCGCTGCAGGGCCTGCGGGAACTGCGCCTGTACCTGGCCGTCCTGGGCTGGTGGGCGATCATGGCCAGCCTGGTATTCTGGCCGGTGTCGGCTCCTCTGCGCATGGCATTCTTTTGCATCATCGTCACGGCGCCGGTGTTGCTGATGACCTGGCGAAAACGGTCTGTCACCAAGGCGCTGTATTCGGTGATCTCATGGTGCTTCAATGCCGCAGGCCTCATACGCGGCCTGCTTCGCCGGCAACGCCCGGCTGGCGAGGCCATCGCGAGCCGGGTACTCAAGGACTTCTCAATGGCGCCTCGCCAGGTAATTCAGGGGAGCGCGCATTGAGCGGCCCAGATGGAAGCCTGCAGAAGCAACGGGCGACGCAGCAATTCACGGGCATACAGATTCTGAGATTTGCCGCGGCCATGCTTGTCGTGGTCATGCACATTACCCAGGCGATCTCCATCCACATCGGCGGAACCGGGCCAACCCACTATTGGGCAGACGGCTCCGCAGGAGTGGACATCTTCTTCGTCATCAGCGGTTTTGTCATGGCCATGTCAACGTCGGCATTGCCTTCCGACGCTGCGTCCCGGGTCAATGCCGCCTGGGTGTTCATGCGAAGGCGCTTGCTGAGGATCGCGCCGCTCTACTGGTTCTATACCTTGTTGAAGGTCGTCCTCTTGCTGGCTTTGCCGACCCTCGCGTCCCGCGCGTCCGTCGAGCCCGGGCATCTGGCCGCCTCCCTTTTGTTCATCCCTGCCGTGAGCCCGTGGGGCCTCGTATTGCCCGCGCTGCCCGTCGGCTGGACATTGAATTTTGAAATGCTTTTTTATGCGGTTTTTGCGGCAGCCATTGCGCTGGGCGCACCACGCATCCGGTTTTGTTTGCTGGTTTTTCTGCTGATTTTCACGGCTGGGCGGTATGTACCGGACTCGGTGGTGCTGGGTTTCTACGCCCAGAGCATTGTTTTTGAGTTCATTCTTGGGGTCTGCATTGCCTATGCCTTTTTGCATTTCCGGCATGCATCGCCAGGAGTCGGCCTAATCGTCATCGCCGCTGGCGTGATGTTCATGTTTATCCCTGACTGGGGGCACTCGGCCGACCGTTTCGCCACATGGGGCTGCGGTGCTGCGCTGGTCGTCCTCGGGTCAATCTGGCTCGAGCCATGGACCTTGCGTGCGCCACTGGCTTCCCGCCTGTCTTTCCTGGGTGACGCTTCCTATTCCATCTATCTCTCGCACACCTTCGTGGTACCGGCCGGTGTGCTGGCGCTGAAAAAACTGGGAGTGCAGGACAGCCTGGCCATCGTGCTTGCTGTGGGCACGGCCGTGGTGGTTGCAGGCTGCATCTCGTACGTGTGGCTGGAGCGTCCCATGACCACCTTCTTCAAGCGCGCACTCTTTAGAAAGCCCGGTCTTTCTTATCAAGGTACAGGAAAGTAATTATGAGAAGTGAATCGCTGCCGCATTCGGCCGCACGAGAACGCGAGGGGCGCTATATCTACCTTGCGTGTCCCTGGACGCCCAAAGGCGGCGGCATGTTCAAGGTCGCGGACTACCTGATTCAGGCCCAGGCGTTTTCCGCCCCTGCCGATGCGGCGGAACTCCGTCCGCTTGACACCCGCGGCGGCGCCAACGCGCTGTATTCACTTTGGGTGCTGGCAACTGCCATGGCCAGAATAGTGCGCGGAAAACTCAACGGCCGGCTGGCGGGTGTCCATGTGAACATGGCCGAGCGGTTGAGCCTCTTTCGCAAGAGCGTGATCATCATTGTCTGCCGCGCCCTCGGTATTCCGGTGGTGCTTCATTTGCACGCTGCGCAGCTGCATCATTTCTACCGGTCGTTGCCCCGTCCGCTGCAGATGCTGACGCGCTGGGTATTTTCGCTGCCGGCCAGTTGTGTGGTGCTGGGATCATCCGCACGGCGTTTTGTGGTCGAAGAACTCGGCGTGCCGGCCAATCGCGTGGAGATCGTTATCAACGGTGTTCCCGAACCTACCCATGCACGGCGCATAGCCTCGGAACAAATCGTGCAGCGCGTGCTCTTTTTGGGAAACCTGTCGGAGCGCAAGGGGGTATCGGATCTTTTGCAGGCGCTGGCGCTCCCGGGATTTGATGCCTCACGAACCGAAGTGATTCTGGCCGGCGGCGGCGATATCGAAGCCTACCGGATAAAGGCAAAGCAACTGGGCATCGAAGCACTGCTTGATTTTGCCGGCTGGTCCGACCAGCAGCAGGTCGCACGCCTGATGGCTCGCGCCGATGTCCTGGTATTGCCTTCTTACGACGAGGGCCTGCCACTGGTCATCCTGGAGGCCATGGCCAACGGCGTTGCGGTGGTCTGCAGCCCGGTAGGCGAAATACCTTCCGTGTTGACCGATGGGGTCAATGCGTGCTTTGTGCAGGCTGGCGACGCAGCCGGTATTGCCAGGGGCCTGCAGCGGGTGCTGAACGAGCCTGCGCTGAGGACTTCACTGGAGCGCAACGGCCGGGCACTTTACGAACAGAACTTTTCCCTTGCCCGTTTCTTTGCCAGCGTTGCGCGCATCCACCAGCGCAATTTCGGCGTAGCAGCCCAACCGCTGCGCACCACCGCCAAATCTGTCCCGGACACCCACCTATGATCACGCAGGCCAATGACATTCAGGCCGGCAGCCGCCTTCAGGCGGACGTCTGCGTAGTGGGTGGCGGCCCTGCGGGCATTGCATTGGCGCTCACCTTGTCGGAGCAAGGGCATTCCGTGCTTCTGCTGGAGTCGGGGCAGCTGCAGGCGCACGCTCCCACCCAGTCGCTCTGCGAGGGAGAAGTCGCGGATGAGCGGCTGCACAGCCCACCCGGCAAATATCGCCAGCGGCGCCTGGGGGGATCCACCGCGATCTGGGGCGGACGCTGCATGCCCTTCGATCCCATTGACTTCGAGACCCGCAGCTACATTCCGCACAGCGGTTGGCCACTGTCTTACGAAGACCTGCTGCCCTACTACCCGCGTGCCAATGCCCTCGCGGAAGCCGGGCGGTTCATTTATGACGCGGGTGAAGCCCTGGAGCCGGAAATCGGTCCGATGATTGCAGGGTTCGACAGTTCGCGCGTGCTGACCAATGGGCTGGAGCGGTTTTCCTGTCCCACGCATTTCGGCAATCGCTATGCACGGCGGCTTGAGCTGGCGCCCAATATCCAGGTGCTGCTGGGAGCCAACTGCACCGCAGTGCGGCTGCACGCCGACGGAAGGGCCGTCCGGGAACTCGAGGTACGCACCCTGGCAGGAACACACTTTTGGGTGACTCCGAATACCACGGTACTGGCCATGGGCGGGCTCGAAACGGCGCGTTTGTTACTGGCGTCGCGGGATGTCGTTCCGCAAGGCGTCGGCAACCAGCATGATGTGGTGGGACGCTACTACATGTGCCACATCGCCGGGAATGTCGGCACCCTGACCGTTCATGGGCCCGTCAGCAATGTGCGGCACGGCTATGAAATTTCCCCGGAAGGCATCTATTGCAGGCGCAGGCTGTCTGTGGCCGCCCACGAGCAAAGGCGCCTGGGCCTTGCCAACGCAGTCGCCCGCCTGCATTTCCCGCGCATCACCGATCCCGTGCATCGCAACGGGGTGTTGTCGGGGCTGTTCCTGGCCCGCAAGCTGATCAGCTACGAATACGGAAAGCGGCTCAACGATGGCCATGCCCCCACGGCAGGGACTTACGCCCGCCATCTCCTCAATGTGGTGGCCGACCCTCTGGACACCACGGCTTTCCTGGCCCATTGGTTGGCCAGGCGCTCCTTCGCTGAACGCAAATTCCCGTCAGTGATTCTGCGCAACCGCACCAACCGCTTCAGCCTTGAAGTTCATGGTGAGCAAATACCCCAGGCCCACAGCCGCGTCACACTTGCCGGCGCTGTCGATGCGCTGGGCATGCCTCGCCTGAAGGTGGATTGGCGCTACAGCCAGGCTGATATCGACTCCGTCCGCAAAACCCTGGACGTGATGGCTGAAGAATTCGCGCGCAGCGGAAAGGCCCACTTCGACTACAACCGCCAGACCCTTGAGGACGACCTCGTGCGCTTCGGTGCCTACGGGGGACACCACATCGGCACCGCACGAATGGGCAATGACGTGCGCACCAGCGTGGTCAATGCCGACTGCCAGGTTCACTCGGTGCACAACCTGTTTGTAGCCGGAAGCGCCGTTTTCCCTACGTCAAGCCAGGCCAATCCGACTTTGACCCTGATTGCCATGTCGCTCCGGCTGGGCGACACGCTGTCGCATCGCTTGCGTGCAGAGCGGGCACCGATCCAGTTGAAGGAGGCCGCATGAAGGTACTGGTATTGGGAGGGTCAGGCCACATCGGCAGGCGCCTGCTGGAAATGCTGCACAGCACTTCGTGGGCGATCCCCACGGGCGCGTCCAGACAGAAGAATCTTTCGAACGGCACGGAAAAGTTGCGGGCCGAATGGCTGGAACTAGATACCCGAGACGCCGGGCAACTTGCGGTGGCACTAAAAAACTTCGATGCGGTTGTTAACTGCGTGGCGGGCGATGCAGCGTCGATTTCTGAAGGCATGCACGTCCTGGTCGACGCCGCGCTCAAGGCAAACTGTCCGCGCATTGTTCATTTGAGCACCATGTCGGTTTATGGCCCTGCAGAAGGCCTTATCCGTGAGGGTGCGCCACGTGATCCCAGCCTGGGTTGGTACGGCCGTGCCAAGTGCGAAGCGGAAACCAGTCTGGAGGAATTTGCCCGTCGCGGCGGTACAGCCGTGATGCTGCGGCCAGGCTGTGTTTTTGGTCCTGGCAGTGAACTCTGGGTCGGACGCATCGGCCGATGGCTTCAGTCCGGGCGTCTTGGCGACCTTGGCATCGCAGGCGATGGTTGGTCCAATCTTGTCCACGTGGACGACGTTTGCCAGGCTCTGCTGGTTGCACTGCAGCTGCCGGTGGCTCCAGGCGAGTTGCCGGCTTTCAATCTGGCTGCGCCGGACAGTCCTCGCTGGAACGACTACTTTGTCGACCTGGCTATCGAAATCAGGGCAACGCCGGTGAAACGCATCGGCGGGCGCCAGCTGAGCGTGGACTCCTGGGTAGGTGGCCCGCCACTCAAGGCAGCTGAGCGGGCTTTGAAATTGCTTGGCATCACCGGCTGGCGGCTACCCGATGCGTTGCCACCGGGATTGCTCCGTTTGTGGTCACAGCACATTCAACTCGACTCGCAGGCAGCAACGGAACAATTGGGATTGGCGTGGACACCTTATCGCACCGGCGTGCATGACTCGGCCCGGTGGTTCTGTACCGGGGCATCAACCAGCAGCCAAACCATGGAAAAAATAGCATGCCTTCCCTGAAAGCCGATATTCACCGGAAATTTGGACGATCCGACAGGCATCTGGCATTGAAAGGCGCCCTTCTGGATCCGGCATTTCGTGTGGTGGTCACCTTGCGTCTTTGCCAGACAGCCCAGCAACTTCCGCCTGCATGGCGCTGGCTCGCGATGATTCCCGCAAAACTGCTGTACCGCCTGACGAGCCAGCTGGCAGGAATCGAAATACCCTGGCGAACCGCCATTGCGCCCGGGCTTGCACTCACCCATGGCCGCGGCATCGTCGTCAATGCGAACGCACGTATCGGCAGCAACGTCACGCTGTTTCATGGCGTAACGATCGGGCAGCGGGATTACATTGACAGTGAGGGCCGGCGGAACACCGTTTACCCGGTCATTGAAGACGATGTGTGGATCGGTCCGCACGCGATTGTGGTGGGCGGTGTGACCGTGGGGAAAGGCAGCAGGATTGCCGGCGGAGCGTATGTCTTTGAGAACGTTCCCCCCTACAGCGTAGTGATGGGCAACCCCGGTCAGATTGTTAAAGCCAACTGCACACCGGATGTAGACAACCGTTACGCACCGGTAGCCGTAGACGAAGAAAGCCAGCACTTGCGGCCGCAACGTCAATCGCTCGCAGTGAATGCCGCATCAGCGTCGGTTCAGCGAGGCCAGGCGCAAGGCCCGCGTTAAGAATAGCGGATTGCCTATCACGTAGCGCTGAAACAACCGGCGCGGCTCCAGCGCCAGGCGAAACAACCACTCCAGACCGGCCCTTTGCATCCACATCGGTGCGCGCGGTGTTTTTCCACCCAGAAAGTCAATGATGGCTCCGCCGCAAACGATCAGGCAGGGGAAATCCAGCAAAGCGCGCAGCCTGGCCGCCACTTCCTCCTGCCGGGGCATACCCATGCCGAGCACGATCAGCGCCGGTTGATGCTGAACTGCCAGCAGCGCGTATGCCTCTACATCCAGGAAACCATCGGCGGCAATGAGCTGGCTGTGGGGAGCCAGTTCTTGCTGCACACGCAGCCGGCCCTTGGCCAGATAGGGATCACGTGTCCCGAACAACGCAATGCGGCGGCCGTCAAACGCCCGGATCAATTGCGGAATGAAGTCCGTCCCATTGAGATTGAGACCGGGCTGCATCCGTAGCAATTTAAACAGCGTTGCCATGCCGGAGCCGTCCCTGAGCACCAGGTCGGCCGACCGCATTGCCTCAAAAAAAGGAACCGATGCCACCATGGAATTCATCGCATGAGCATTGGCAAAAGCCAGTACCAGCGGCCTGGCAGGATGGCTAAGGGATGCCAGCAGCACCTGGCTGTCGACAGGGCTTTGCACCCGCTCAATCTTTTCCACCAGCAGCGACCAGCGCTGGCGCCAGTCAGCGGGGCCGTCAAAGGAAGAACTCAGCACGGCCTCACCCATTCAGCCTGCGGCATGACAAAATCGTGGTCATGTTGAACACCGTAACCCCCGGCAATACCCTGCGTACCCTTCGCATCCTGGCGGGCATTACCGTCGTCCTGACGGCCACAGCGCTTTACATTCTTGGCGCACAGCCCGTTGCCGTTGGGCTGTTCCCTTCGCCTTGGGACAAACTGGCGCATCTGCTTGTCTTTGGCATGGTGGGCGTGGCTGCCGGTATTGCAAGCGGCACGCGCGGCTGGCGCATGGCGCTTTGCTGCGTAGCCAGCGCCGTCATGGTAGGTGCCATGGATGAGTTGCATCAGGCTTTCCTGCCGGGCCGGACAGCCAGCTGGCCTGACCTGGCAGCAGACGCCGCAGGCGGGCTTCTGGGAGCCGCCGCACATGAGGCCGCCTACAGGCTGGGGGCTGGCCGATTCTTCAAGCATCGTTAAGCACGGAGCCCACCAAAGCCACCCCGAACTCCCGCAGGCTGTGGGTGAAGCGGGTCATTTGCGGCATGGAACTCATGTTCTGCCTCGCCACAACCAGAGCAGCTCCTGCGCGTACGGCCACCGTATGCGCATCGGCGCATTCGCTGGCCGGCGGTGTATCGATGATGATGACGTCAAAGTCTTCGCCCAATGATTGCAACAGTTTGGAAAACTCCTGCCGCCCGAGCAGCTCCTGTGGATTAGGCGGAATGACCCCCGCAGGCAGCACCGACAGATCCTGCAGGGCCGGTATGCTGATGACCGCTTCCGGCCCGGCGCGGCCAGCGAGCATGTCAGACAGGCCCGCAGTCGCCCCAAGGTTAAAAAGCTGGTGCTGCCGTGGCGTCCGCATGTCCGCGTCGACCAGCAAAGTACGTTCCCCCAGCTGTGAAAACACGATAGCCAGGTTAGCCGCGATATAGCTGCGTCCTTCTTTCGCTCCGGCGCTGACAATCGCCAATCCCCGGCGCTCGGCCCCGGTGTCAAACCAGCGCAGCATCAACTGGCTGCGCAGCGCACGCAACTGTTCAACCGGCTGGCTACCCGGCTGGTAAGCCGCCACAAGCTCCCGGCTGAGCTTGGTTTCATTGGCAAGGTAGGGGTAATCAAACTGGACCGAGAGGGCAAAACGCACATCGTCGTCATTCAACAGGCCCAAGGCTTTGCCGGAATCGCCAAAGCGCAAGCCACGGTCCCGCTGAAAATGGAGAATACGTTCGGCATCCGGCGGCGACAGCCGACCTGCGTCCACCAGGATTGTCCCCATGGAGCGGCCGGCACCCGTGGCCGGTTTGCTGGGAACTGTCAGGGGAACCGATCGTATCGTCGGAGCGTTGTTTCTATTCATGCTGTCCCTCCATTGCCCAGCATCAGGCGGCGCGAACCGGGAAGCCTGCCGCTTCCTCCATCCGAAGAAATGCTTGCCAGCACAGGCAGGCCCAATATCTGCACCAGGTCTTCGGCAGAGCGTACCCGGCGGTTGGCCAGTTCCAGCAGCAATCCGCATGCAATGCCGAACAAAGTCCCGCCAAAAGCAGCGACCAGCAGATTCACCAACAGTTTCGGGCTCGAAGGATTGACGGGAGGCGTTGCCATGTTCAGCCGCACAACATTGGTCTGATTGCTCAGGCTCTGGAGGCGTGTCTGCGATGCACTTTGGCTGACGGCCTCAAAAGCACGTTGCGCTGACTCCACATCACGGCGATACACATTAAGCTCATCCCGCTGCTTGTTCAGCTCGAGGACACGCGCTTTCTGCGCGCCCACTGCAGCCTGGAGTTCACGCTCCCGGTCTTTGCCCACGCGGTAGGTTGTTTCGATAGACGCCGTGATGCGCGCTGTCTCGGTTGCCAGCCGGCTTTTCACCGCAGCGAGTTCGGCTTCGGCGCGTTGCCGTTCCGGATGGTTGGCACCCAGGCGCACGCTGATTTCCTGCACCTTGGCCTCCAGCCGCGAAAGGTCGGCCTTCAGGCCATTGATCAGGGAGCTCTGCATGACTTCAGCGACCGTATCGCCGCGAGAGCTGCGTTTGCTCTGGCTGTCGGTAGTCTCGCCCTGCACAGTCGTCAGCTGGGAGGAAATTTCCCCAAGCTTCGCGGTCTCGTAGTCCACACGCTCGTCGCTGCTGACAATACCGGCCTTCTGCTGGTACTCCGACAGGCGCGCCTGGGCCTCTTCGAGCTTCGCGCGAGATGCCTTGGTCTGGTCATCAAACCATTCGGCATAGATCTTGGCAGGTTCCGTCTTTAGCGACAGATTGGTATCGAGATAGGCCTGTGCAAAGGTGTTGGCCGTCGTGGCGGCGACATCTGGATCGCTGCCCTTGTAGGTGATGTTGATCACGTTGCTTTCGCGCGCGGGCCGTACATCCAGCCCCTTCTGCAGGGACTCGGCCAGCCAGCTCTCAAGCGACCCGCGTCCGTCGGTGGCTTCAAGCCAACGGGCTTTGGTGCGCGGATCTTCATCCAGCTTGAGCATTTTCACCACGCGCTGGGCCACACGGTCACCACCGATGATGTCCACCTGGGTCGCCATATAGCTGGGTGCGACCAGGCCGGGCAAGGCCGCGCCGCCGGCAACCGGATCAGGTGAGCGCACGTCAACCAGTACGGCGGCCTGGGCGGTGTACTTGCGGGGAAGCGCGAGGCTGACGGCCAGCGCGGCCAATATGGCCACCAGCATGACGAGCACAACAACCCGATAACGGGCCCGCAGGATCAGCAGGAATTGATGGAGTGTCATGATTTAAAAGAGGCTTTCACGAACATAGATCACATCCTCGGCGCGAACGGGGTCGGTGAGCCGGGGGGTTGTTTCCACGACCTTCCCCGCCGCGTCGCGGCGATGCAGGCGCAGCCGGTTTTCGCTGCCGCGCACCGTGGGTCCGCCGCCCTGGGCAAGCGCTTGCATCACGGTCATGCCCCGCTCAATGCGATACGGTCCGGGGCGCTGTGCCTCGCCGTAGATATAAAACATCGGCGCCTTGTTGACATACAGCGTGTCTCCGCCCGCCAGCACAATATCTTCATCTGATTTCTCGTTCAGAAAGAGTGCCGGGATATCAATCACTTTCCGAAACGGCTTGCCTTCACGCTGGCCGGTCAGGATCAGTACATCGTCACCCGTAGGGGTCACACCGCCGGCAGCAGCCAGCATGTCGCTGACACGGGTGTTGAATGTTTCCAGGGGGAAACGGCCTGGGCGGCTTACCTGCCCCAGCACGGCGACCTGATTGCCCCGTACCTGCCGCAGGACGATGTTGACCTGCGGTACCTTGACGAAACCGCCGGTGCGCAAGGCATCTGCAATTTTCTTCTCGGCCTCTCCAATCGTCAGGCCACCCAGCTGAACGCTGCCAATCAGGGGATAGCTGATCACGCCGCTTTCAGATACCCGTGCGTCGACCGAGAGATCCGGACTCTGGTACACCTGCACGCCAATGGAATCGCCGGCGCCCAGGCGATAGTCCTGGTTGGTCGGCACAGCCGCAGCACCGGCAGCAGCCGGTGCAACAGGCGCAACCGGAGCCGTCACTGCAGCAGACTGACTTGGTGCGGCCGGCTGGGCGAACGCGGGAACCGTCATCGCCAGAAGCAAGGCCAATAAGACCGGAGGAAAGTTACGAATCATGAATTTCATCTTGTTGTCGCCTTTTCGGAAAGCAAAATGTCTGTAAAGGACGCCGCAGGCTGGGGCCACGCCGGCGCCTGAAAGCGGGGTTGGTTGAAGGATTCCATCAAAAGCTCGCTTGTGCTGAAAGACCAAAGGCATTGCTGGTGTAGTCAAAACCCGGCTCAGTGGATTTGCGCCTGTCGCGCTGCACTGAAGCTATCAACTTGAGGGCACGCAGCGCCTGCCACTCAAGTGCCAGGGAAACCAGATTGCTGGTGTCGTGGCGATCCGTTGCGGCAAAGCCCGGCAAAGGCCCCCGGAAGTCGCGTGCGCCGTGGTCGTAGCGCAGGCGAACTGCCGTCTTCTCGCTGGGCTTCCAGGTCGGCGCGATAAAGAAGCGATAGCCTTCGTAATAGCTGGCTGTAGAAGTCTGATAGCTGCCCAGTTCCCGCACCAGGCCTCCGGCAAGACTTGTCTTTGCCGTGATGTTCCAGGTCGCATCAAGCTGGCCGGTAAAACCCGAAAAATCCCGCGCAGCCAATCCGTCGTGCTCGCGGTCGAGGTGGGACAAGCGTGCCCGCAGGGTGGTTTTTCCGGTCGGCGCCCAGTCCAGCCGAACCTCGTGCTCAGTATCCGTAAAGCTCCCCGCAAACGTTGGCGACGGCACCCGGCCCGGATAGTCGCCGTTGCCCCGCTTATAGCGATAAGCCATGGAAGTGTTCGAGGGGAAGACATAGCGTACGCCGCCCTCGGCTCCCCGAATTCGTGAGTCGCCTTCAAAGGTGAAGGGCTGGCTGCTGGTGCTGGTGCGTTCGAAAAGTCCGCCAACCAGCCGCCACGCACCATCGAGCTCGTATTCCGCATCAAACACGGTCGAGCGGTTGGTCCGGCGATTGAGTTGACCTGAATTCTGGACGTCGGCCGTGTTGTCGACAAATTCCCGCCGATCGGAGGTCAGGTTGCCATGCAAGGCCGGCGTAAAACTCCAGCGCCAGGCGGCCGCATAGTTCACCGCGGTGAAATCAAGATTGGAAAAGCGGCTGTAATGATGGTCTTCGACCCCAGCGTCGAGCTCAAATCTCTGAAGCCCGAAAGGCTTGTTTATCTTAAAACCTGCTGTCGTCACCGAAACTGTGTCCGCGCGGTCCGTGGTTCCTATCAATGCCTGGGCATTCGCTGTATCGGACAACCGGAAGACATTGCTGTCGTGCGTGACGGACTGCCCAGCCTTGAACTGAAGGGTGTCAAGCTCATCGGCATGCACCGCCAAGGGAAACAGGCTCAGCAACAAGAGCGGAATGGGAAGGAGGTCGCGGTGAGGCATCAGCTGTCCTTTTTTTGCTTTTAGTAAGCCGCACTGTCCTTGAAGACCAGGCGGATCGTTTTCAGAATGATGAAAAAATCGAGCTGCAGCGACCAGTTGCGCAGGTAATCCAGGTCGCAATCGATACGCGACTGCATCTTGTCGAGCGTGTCGGTTTCGCCGCGCTGCCCATTCACCTGAGCCCAGCCGGTAATGCCGGGCCTGACCTTGTGGCGAACCATGTAGCCCTTGATGAGAGAGCGATACATTTCGTTGTGTGCCACGGCGTGCGGGCGCGGCCCGACGATGCTCATGCGCCCTTGCAATACGTTGATGAATTGCGGTAATTCGTCGAGTGAGGTTTTGCGCAGGAAAGCGCCCAGGCGGGTGATCCGCATGTCATTCTTGCGAGCCTGTTGAATCGTGCCACCGTCTTCGGTAACAGCCATGGACCGGAACTTGTAGACCAGAATCTGCTCACCGTCCAGGCCATAGCGCCGCTGCTTGAAAATAACCGGCCCGGGAGAGTCAAGCTTGACCATGATCCCGATCACCAGCATGACCGGAAAAATCAGGAACAGGATCAGCAGTGACAGCGCGACGTCGCTGGCCCGCTTCAGTACGCCGCTGACACCCCGGAACGGCGTATCACAGACAGATATCACCGTGACCCCGCA
The DNA here is from genome assembly GCF_056403055.1 of Polaromonas sp. P3_A5. Taxonomy (NCBI): domain Bacteria; kingdom Pseudomonadati; phylum Pseudomonadota; class Betaproteobacteria; order Burkholderiales; family Comamonadaceae; genus Polaromonas; species Polaromonas sp. P3_A5. The sequence continues at coordinate 1,297,202 of NZ_JBFUGF010000001.1, read as the reverse complement.
GACCGAATCGCTGCGGCCCTGTATCAGGTCGGTAATGAACATGTCGGGGACAAAATAAATCGACGCTGTGGTGTCCTTCAGGCCATCAAGCACCTGCAGGATGCGCGGCCGCGATGCCATGGGCAAGGACAGATAAATAAACTGGATACGGTGCTGCTTGACGTAAGCCGGAAGGTCGTCAATTTTTCCCACCAGTTGGTAGTCATCCTGTGACTCCCTGCGGTCCTCCCCGCGGTCGTCGAAAAAACCCTTCAAATCAATGCCCGAATACGCCGAGCCTGTGATGTGCCGGGCCAGAGAAACGCCTTGCTCGTTCATACCGACGATGACAGCACCCCGAACCGCCCCCTGCAATTTCAGCAACTGCGGAGCGGCAGCACGCAGAGCCACATGCGCACCCGCCTGGGCAACCGGCGCGACCCATAGCCAGTTAACCAATACCGTCATGGAAAATTTATAGAAATATTCGGTGGCAAAACCCGTCAGCAACAACAAGCCGGCAATCCATATCCAGTGAAATGCAATCTTCGAGAACACCTTCCACACGGGCAAACGCAATTGGGAGGTACCGGGAAACGTCAGCGAAAACACGATGACCGACAAAATTAGATAGGCAGGACGCACCGACCCTTCAAAGAACAAAGCCAGTCCCCAGAGCGAGAACACCAGAACCAGAGGGTCCAGCGCGGCCTCCACTGCGGTGAAAAGATGACTTCGACCCAACCCCATGGAGCGGGGTTCGCGCCGGTTAAGCCATGCCGAGGCTGAATTGAGCGGGTTGACATCATCCATGCAAGCTCACCCGCGTAATCCTGGAGACAGCCTGGGCCCGGTTAAATACGTTGAGCTTCTGGAATATGCGCTGCATGTGATTCTTCACCGTATAGCCACTGATGTTGAGGATGGTTCCAATCTCGGCATTGGTTTTTCCCATGGCGACCCAGGCCATGATTTGCGTTTCACGTTCGCTCAGGCCGGACGCGTCGTCGGCTCCGTTGCGCACCGTAACGACAGCTTGCGGGTGCTGCTGTGGCAACAGCGCCATCTGCCGCAGCGCGTTATCAATGGCAGGCATCAGCATCCTCATGGCCTTCAGCCCAGACTCCCTGGGAATCTCATCTGCACGGAAAAACGCATACAGACAGTCCTGGTGCGCCCTTTCGTCATGCATCGCGTGAACGAGCACCGAGCGCATCCCCGCCAGGGTACGGGTGAAGGAGCCCGGCAAGCTCGCATTGCCGAGCAAATATTCGAACTGGCTGAAATTGAGGAGGCAGGGCTGCCCACCGGCCGCCACCCAGTGGTCATGAAGCCGGCCAAGCAAAAAGGGCACGCCGTCTGTACCGTCTGCATAAGAACGTACGCCAGGCAATTCAGAAAGAATGTCGTGCTGGATAGCACCTTCCTGAAAGTCGCCCCAGCCCACCATCAGGATGTCATGTGGAAGGGAATACTGGACGTCACCGCGCAACCATTCGAGCAGGTCGGCATGCCGGGTGATGGCCGTAGCCTGCGTTATCAGCGCCGTATAGTGCGCAGGATCTTCGCTAAAAAGCGGAGCGTGAGATTTCATGCCTTGATATCACTTCCTGTGTTTTGTTCTGCCCCCTGCCTGCGTGTGCAGGCGTGGCAGAAGGGGCCCACTGAGAATCGTCTAGCTTGGTATAAGTCGCAATACCAAAGACGGCACAGTTGATGTAGGAACAAGACGACTCAGTGTAGGGTGGCAGGCATGCAATTGAGGTGTCAGACCCCGCGCGTATTGGTTGCAACTACGTAACAGCTGTGCGCTTGATGGCAGTTGCTTCGCAAAACGATACGGCTTGCAACAGTTTGCTTTCTTTTGGCGCACAGCCGTGGCTGCTATTGGCTACGCTGCGCACATAATTTGTGCACGCAGTTGCAGTGAGCAAGACAGCAAAGAAACAAGAAGAGGAACGCAAGGCTGATGACCGGCAAGAAAATGAAGCGCAGCATGGAAGTGGATACGGTAAGAGGCATCGCCTGCATCTTGCTGGTTCTGTTTCATGTAGTAGGGGATACGCCCTCAGTGGGCCTGAAGGTTCCGGAGGGGCACTGGTTGCAGATGTTCAATGAAGGGCTGGCCTATATCCGCATGCCGCTCTTCTCTTTCATCTCAGGCTATGTGTATGCATTTCGCCCCTATGAAGGCAATGCTGCTGAATTCATTAAAGGCAAGGTCCGGCGGCTGCTGCTCCCCCTGATTACGGTGGGAACTATTTTTGCCGTCGTGCAGGCCTTCACGCCAGGCGCCAACTCATCGGTCAACGAGTGGTGGCTGTTGCACATTGAGCCCGTGGGGCACTTCTGGTTTCTTGAAGCGCTTTTTATTGTCTTCCTGGTCGTTCTGCTGCTGGAACACCTCAACGCACTTTCTACTGCGGCCGGATTTGCGGTCGCCTGGGCGCTCAGCGCGGTGCTGTTTGACTACTTCAGCCCCCCCAACTATTTCGCCGCCCGCGGCGCTGTTTACCTTCTGCCTTTTTTCCTGGCCGGGCTTGCCTGCAAACGATTTGACATCGGAACGCCAAAGGCCCGGCTTGTGGCAGCGGCCGTATTTATTTGCGCCGCTACCGGGGCCATGCTTTTTCCGCAATTTTCCGAGCAGGGAAGTTCTGTCGCCGCACTGGCGCTCGGTGTCTCAAGTGCCTTTCTTCTTTTGCGGAGTGGCTGGAGTTTCGCGCCCCTGGCCTACATTGGATCCTTCTCATTTGCGATTTACCTGCTGCATGTTTTTTTTACGGCTGCGAGCCGTATCGCCTTCAGGAAACTGGGTATCACGGACACCTATGTCCTGATGACGCTGGGACTCGTCGCCGGGATTGCTGGTCCTGTCGTATCCGCGCTGCTCATCAGCCGGCACGCAGGCCTGAATCTGTGGCTGCTGGGAACTGTGCCGGGCAAGCCGAAACCCAATCCGAAGCCCGTGGTAGCAGCCTGAAGGATCGGGGCTCGGACCAGCGGCCCATTTTATTCTGGCGCCAAGCCGCTCATCACTGGCGGCGTCCTGGCGCCCCGATCAGTGACTCTGCCGCCGCGGCGAATCCTGAACGGCTCGAACGTCGGAGCAGAAGCCGTGCCGCCGGAGTTGCACGATACTTTTCTCCGAGCATCTTCCAAGTCAGCACCATCTGGCGGCTGCACGGAACGACTCCTCCTTCGAACTAAACTGCCTGACATACCGCAGGCAACCGGATCGGTGCGGGCATGCAGGCGAGTAACCTACAAAAAATGGAGACAACATACCCATGAATATCGTCATCACCGGTGGCGCCGGATTTCTCGGGGCCAGGCTGGCCCGGCAACTTCTGGACGCGGGGCAATTGGCTCTTGCGGGCAGCGCACCGCAAACCATCCGGACAGTGACACTGGTTGACAGGGTGGCGCCCCCGGCCGCGCTGGCCGCGGACAACCGCATTCGAACCATCACCGGCGATCTGAACCGGCTGCTGGAAGACGGTCATCCGCAAGCACTCGTGGTGACAGAAAAAGACACGCTGATATTCCATCTGGCGGCGGCGGTCAGCGGTGAATGCGAAGCGGATTTCGACCTTGGGATGCGCAGCAATGTCGACGCCACGCGTGCGCTGCTGCAGGCGTGCCGTGCCCTGAATACATCGCCCACCGTCGTATTCGCCAGTTCGCTTGCAGTGTTTGGCAATTCACCCGAGCAACCACTCCCGGCCGTCATCGATGACAGAACGCTTCCCACACCACAGAACAGCTACGGCATCCAGAAATTTATCGGCGAGCAACTGGTGGCTGATTACGCGCGCAAGGGTTTCATACGCGGGCGCAACGTACGCCTGATGACCGTGAGCGTACGGCCCGGAAAACCCAACGGTGCGGCATCGAGCTTTCTCAGCGGCATGATCCGGGAACCCCTGGCGGGGATCAGGGCGCAGTGCCCTGTGCCGCCCGAAACGGCCGTGGCTCTTGCGTCACCTGGCCGTACGGTTGAGGGATTGATTCGCGCTGCGCAAGCCAGCGACACCGAATGGGGTGCCCGCACAGCCGTCAACCTGCCGGCCCTCAAGACCACGGTCGGCGAAATGGCGCTGGCGTTGGCCCGGGTGGCCGGCAAAGATGCGGCGGATTTGATCGACTGGGTGTACGACCCTGTCATCGCAGGAATCGTGGGCAACTGGCCGGCCAATATCGACGCAGCACGCGCGCGGTCGCTGGGCCTGCTGCCTGACAGTGATTTTGAAAGCATCATCGCGGCGTACTTAAGCGAAAACCCGCGCACAACCGCTGGTGCATCGCGGCAATAATGCGTGTGCTTATGGTCGGAAAATCCTGATGCGGGACCGGCCCCAGTCGTCCACAGGATTCCCGGCCCGATCACCCAACGGAGACAAACAACATGAAGCTTTCAAAACTGATTATCGGTATGACGCTCGCAGCGGGATTCATGGCGTCTGCAAATGCACAGACCACCATGAAGATCAGCATTTCCACGGCCCAGAATTCGCATCAGGGCATTGCCATCGACACCTTTGCCAAAGAAGTCGAGAAACGCACAGCAGGCCGCTACAGGGTCCAGACCTTCTACAACGGAGCCCTGGGCGGCGAACGCGAATCCATCGAGGCCGTGCAGCTGGGCACCCAGGAGCTGGCCCTCTCCTCCACCGGCCCCGTACCCAACTTTGTCCCCGAGACCAAGATCCTCGACGTTCCCTTCCTGTTCCGGGACAAGGCGCACGCACGCGCCGTGCTGGACGGCCCCATCGGCCAGAATCTCCTGACCAAATTCGATGCCAAGGGCTTTAAGGCGCTGGCCTGGGCCGAGAACGGCTTTCGCCACATGACCAACAGCAAGCGGGATGTGAAAGTTCCGGAGGACCTGAAGGGACTGAAGATGCGCACCATGGAAAATCCGGTGCACATCGCCGCCTACAAAGGCCTTGGCATCATCACCACGCCCATGGCCTTTCCCGAAGTGTTCACGGCGCTGCAGCAAGGCACGGTCGACGGCCAGGAAAATCCCCTGTCTGTGATCATGTCCGCCAAGTTCGACCAGGTGCAAAAGCACCTTTCACTGACCGGTCACGTTTATTCACCCTGTATTTTTGTCATGAACAAGGCAGCTTTCGACAAGCTCAGTGCTGGCGACAAGACGGCATTCATTGACGCTGCCAAGGAAGCGACCAAGGCGAACCGGGCCCGCGTGGACCAGGACGATGCCAACGGTGTAGCCGAGCTGCGCAGCAAAGGCATGACCGTGATCGAAAACGTCGACAAGGCGAAGTTCGTGGCAACGCTGGCGCCAGTCAACGCCGAATTTGAAAAGCAGTTCGGCAAAGCCAACATCGACGCGATCAGGAACTACAAGTAAACCGTACCGCAGCTATTTTGCTACTTTTTTTGTAGCTACTTGCGCCCGCCACCATTGGTCTGCGGGCGTTTTCATTGAAATTTTCAATTCTCCTCATGTATCGGCGCATCCATGAAACAAGTATTTCTCCAACTTGAACGGTGGACCACCGGCTTCTCCATGCTGGTGGCCTGCGTGATGCTGGTCATCGCATCGGGGCTCGGCGTGTTCCAGATCCTGACGCGTTTTGTCTTCGAGCAGCCTGCAGAGTGGAGTGAAATTCTGATCCGCCTCAGCCTGATCTGGATGGTCTTTATGGGAATTCCCACGGCTTTCCGCCAGGGCGCCATGGTCAGCGTGGATGTGCTCTATCGCTGGAGCCCACCTCGCATCCGGCGGGTGCTGGACTGGCTGGTCTGCCTCGCCGCCCTGTTCCTCGTCGCAGTCATCGTCTGGTGGGGCTGGGACTATTCCCTTCGCGGGCGTGTGCAGTCCATGGCCGGCCTTGAATCCATTTCCATGTTTTGGGGCTATGTGGCCATGCCTGTCGGCGGCATGTTCTGCGTGATCGGCATCATCGGCAACCTGATCGACCCACAGCGGAATGAATTGGAAACCGCACAATGAGAACAAAAACTGGATTTCACCTTCAAGCAGGGGCCGCGGAACCGGCTTTGCCGGGCCGCAGGCGCGGCCCCAGAGGGGCTGGAGCCCGCGGCTCCAAGCCTGCCTGCGCAGGCTTGGACGGGCGACAGAGGCGAAGCGTCTCGCGAGCCGCGGCCTGCAAGGCCTCGCGCATTACACGAAGTGAAAAGCGTGGGGGCCAAGTATGACCGCGGTAATGATTTCCACCATGGTGCTGTGCTTTGCACTCACCGTTTCCGTGGCCGTTTCCATCGGCCTGGCGTCCATCTTCGGTATCCAGGCGTCCAACGCCAACATGCTGATTTCAGTCAAGGAGATGTTCTCCTCGATCAACAAGTTTCCGCTGGCCGCGATCCCCTTCTTCATCCTGGCCGGCAACCTGATGGAAACCGGCGGCATCTCGCGCCGCCTGGTCGAGTTCGCCAAAAGCATTGTGGGCGGCGTCCAGGGCGGCCTGCCCATGACCTGCGTGCTGACCTGCATGATTTTTGCGGCCGTGTCGGGCTCTTCTGTGGCCACTACTTTCGCCATAGGCGCCATCCTGATCCCGGCGCTCATCAAGCACGGCTACCCCACCGCCTACGCCGCAGCCCTGCAGGCCACCAGCGCAGAACTGGGCGTGATCATTCCGCCATCCATCCCCATGATTCTTTACGGCGTGAGCGCCGAGGTCTCGATCGGAGAACTCTTCATCGCCGGCTTCGGCCCGGGGCTTTTGATCGGCTGCGCGCTGATGCTGTTCGTGCACCTGTACTGCCGCTGGAAGGGCTGGGGCAAGCACGACGGCGACGGCCGCCTGAGCTTTGGCAAGGCGACCTGGCAGGCCAGCTGGGCGCTGCTGATGCCGGTGATTATTCTGGGCGGCATTTACGGCGGGATTTTCACGCCGACCGAGGCGTCGGCGGTGGCGGTGTTTTATGCGCTGGTCGTCGGCACCGTGATCTACCGCGAAATCAAGCCGGCCGACCTGTACGTCATCCTGCGCAAATCGGTGCTCTCCAGCGCCGTGATCATGTTCATCATCGCCAATGCCGGGTTGTTCGCCTTTCTGATCACCCGGGCCGGCGTGCCGGACGCCATAGGCCATTGGCTGGAAGCAGTGCTGCAATCGCCCGCCCTCTTCCTGCTCGGCGTTAACGCGGCGCTGTTCATCATCGGCATGTTCATTGAAACCAGCGCCGCCATCATTGTTCTGGCACCCATCCTGGCGCCAGTGGCTGTGCATTTCGGCATCGATCCGGTGCACTTCGGGCTGGTGATGGTGGTCAATCTTGCCCTGGGCATGATCACACCGCCTTTCGGCGTGAACCTGTTCGCGGCCTGCACCGTCGCCAGGATATCGCTGGACCGCATCGTGACCCACCTGATCCCCTTTGTGCTCGTCATCCTGGCTTGCCTGATGGTGGTCACTTACGTCCCGCAGCTGTCGCTGGCTCTGCGGGATCTCGTCTACGCAAAATAGCTTTTCGGACGGGATTCACGAGGCTGTCATTTTCAGCAGCCATGCTCGGGGTTTCATTTCAGGATGAAATCCATGCAGCTCCACAAAACCGACCGCGCCCGTGCCGAGCTCAAGCCCGGCGTGAGAACGCTAGGCCAGCGCGAGCGCACCCTGCTGCTGATGGCCGACGGCAGCAAGTCGGCCCAGGACTTCCGCCCGCTGTTTGAGGGCGACGGCGAAGCCATTGCCCTGCGCCTTTTGCGCGACGGCTTTCTGGAAGCCCATCCCGGCAAGACGTCCGCGCCGGCAAAAAACCCTGCGCCTGCACCCGCCCAAACACTCACGCCGGCGCAGTTACAGAACTTTCCCAGCCCCGAAACCACCCAGGCCATTCAGGTCTCTGCCGATCAATTTGAAGGCAAGCGCTCGCTTGCCACAACCCGGATGTTCCTGTTCGACATCTGCGAACGCATGTTCGCCCGGCGCAACCCGGAGATGGCCGAGCGCTTTCGCGAAGCGCTGCGCAATGCCAAAGACCGCGAGACCATGCTCAGCGCCTCGCGCGAAATGATCGAGGAAATCGAAAAAATCGCGGGCCACGAGCGCGCCGACTCCATCAGCGAGCGCATCGCCATGCTGCTGCCGCAGCACCAGGCCGCCTGATCGAGCCGACAGCGGCTTCCGTTACACTCAGCGGTGTCAGGAGAGAGTTTTCCTCGCGAAAACCGCCGAAGGCGCACGAGCACCCTGGGGGCACCCCCCTTGAGTAGCACTGAACGCTCAGGCAAAAGGACTGGCAACCGCCCTGCGGCGCACCACGCGGCAAGGCGTTCCCTACTGGAGAGAGGCCGCCTTTCACGGGCAGCCCACCGAAGGAGCAAGCCTGCATCGCCGGGTGAATCTCTCAGGTAAAGTGGACAGCAGGGGCAGCCCATGGATTGAGAACAAGTTCTTGCCATGACCGTGTTTGCCCCCTGGAGAATGCCTTGTCCGATTCGTCCACCTCTTCCGCCGCCCCCGAAACCTTGTTGAAAACGCCCCTGCATGACCTGCATGTGGAGCTTGGCGCGCGCATGGTGCCTTTTGCGGGCTATTCGATGCCGGTGCAGTACCCCGCGGGCCTGATGGCGGAACACCACCACACACGCCAGGCTGCCGGCCTTTTTGACGTGTCCCACATGGGCCAGCTACGCCTGGTGGGTGCTGATGCCGCAGTCGCGCTGGAATCCCTGATACCCGTTGATGTGATCGACCTGCCCGCCGGCAAGCAGCGCTACGGCCTGCTGTTGAACGACGACGGCGGCATCATCGACGACCTGATGTTCTTCAACCGCGACTACGCCAACGGCGGCGACCTCTTTGTCATCGTCAACGGCGCCTGCAAGGTCGGCGACATTGCACACATCCAGGCAAAGATCGGCTCGCGCTGCGAAGTCATCCCCATGCCGGAAATGGCGCTGATGGCGCTGCAGGGCCCACAGGCCGTCACTGCCTTGCAGCGCCTGGCGCCCGGTGTCGAAAAACTCGTATTCATGACCGGCGGCCGCTTCAGCGTGGCCGGCTGCGACTGCTTCATCACCCGCAGCGGCTACACCGGTGAAGATGGCTTTGAAGTCTCGGTGCCTGCTTCGCAAGCTGACGCACTCGCACGCGCGCTGCTCGCGCAACCTGAAGTCAAACCCATCGGCCTGGGCGCGCGCAATTCGCTGCGGCTGGAAGCGGGCCTGTGCCTCTATGGCAACGACATTGACACCACCACCACGCCGGTGGAGGCCAACCTCAACTGGGCCATGCAAAAGATCCGCCGCACCGGCGGCGCACGTGCCGGCGGCTTTCCGGGTGCGGACAAAATCCTGGCCCAACTGGCAGACCCCGCCCTACTCACCCGCAAGCGTATCGGCCTGGTGGCGCTGGAGCGCGTCCCTGTACGCGACCACACCGAACTGCAAAGCACCGACGGCATGGCTATCGGCGAAGTCACCAGCGGTTTGTTGGGCCCCACCATCAACCAGCCCGTCGCCATGGGTTACATCAAACCTGAGTTCGCTGCGCTGGGCACACGCGTGAACGCCATCGTGCGCGGCAAGCCGGTGCCCATGGAAGTGGCCGCCATGCCTTTCGTTCCCGCCCGCTACTACCGCGGTTAAGCACCAGATCAAGCTCCCCGTTTTATTCACCCCACTCAACCCCTGGAGAACCTCATGACCGTCAAATACACCGAAGACCACGAATGGGTCAAGATTGAAGGCAACGTCGCCACCGTCGGCATCACCGTGCATGCGCAGGATGCGCTGGGCGATGTGGTGTTTGTGGACCTGCCGGCTGTCGGCACCACCTTCGCCCAGAAAGAAACCGCCGGTGTTGTCGAATCCGTCAAGGCCGCGGCCGACGTGTATATGCCCTTGAGTGGCGAAGTCACCGAAATCAACGAAGCCCTAAGAGACGACCCATCTCTCGCTAACAGCGACCCGATGGGCGCCGGCTGGTTTTTCAAAGTCAAGCTGTCCGACCCAACGCAGCTTGACGCGCTGATGGACGAAACCCGCTACACCGCCTTCGCTGCCTGATTTTCTGACCGATTCTTTTTTCTGACTCCTGGCTGCCAAGCCTGACACGGGACCCGACATGTTGATGCAATCCGCCAAGCCCTTGGGCGATCTTGAAAACCCTGCCGAATTCATCGCCCGCCACATCGGCATCGATGACGCCGACGAAGTCCACATGCTCAGCATCGTGGGCTCGGCCTCGCGCCGCGCGCTGGTGGAAGGCATTGTTCCACGCTCGATTGCACGCAGCACCGCCATGGCCATCCCGGCCCCCGTCACGGAGGCGGCCGCGCTCAAGCAGCTCAAAGCCATCGCGGCCAAGAACCAGGTGTTCAAGAACTTCATTGGCCAAGGCTACTACGGCACCTACACGCCGGGCGTGATCCTGCGCAACATCCTCGAGAACCCCGCCTGGTACACGGCCTACACGCCCTACCAGGCTGAGATTTCGCAGGGCCGCATGGAAGCGCTGATCAACTTCCAGACCATGGTCTGCGACCTGACCGGCATGCCGATCGCCAACGCCTCCATGCTCGACGAAGCCACCGCCGCCGCCGAAGCCATGACCCTGGCCAAGCGCAGCGTGAAAAGCAAAAGCAATGTCTTCATCGTCGCAGGCGACTGCCACCCGCAAACAATTGAGGTGATCCAGACCCGCGCAAAGCCCTTGGGCATCGAGGTGAAGGTCAGCACGGCAGCCGTCACGGTGCCGCAACTGATGGCCGAAGGCAATTACTTCGGCGTGCTGGCGCAATACCCCGCCACCACAGGCAGCATCCATGACCTGCGCCCGCTGGCCGGCCAGGCGCATGTCGATGGCGCAGCCCTCTGCGTTGCGGCCGACCTGCTGGCGCTCACGCTGCTGGCCCCGCCCGGTGAATGGGATGCCGACATCGTGCTCGGCAACACCCAGCGCTTCGGCATGCCCATGGGCAACGGGGGGCCGCACGCGGCTTACCTTGCCTGCCGCGACGAATTCAAGCGCTCGCTGCCCGGCCGCCTGGTCGGCGTGACCATCGACAGCCACGGCAACCCGACCTACCGCCTGGCGCTGCAAACCCGTGAGCAACACATCCGCCGCGAGAAAGCCACCTCCAACATCTGCACCGCGCAGGTGCTGCCAGCCGTCATCGCCAGCATGTACGCGGTCTACCACGGCCCGCAAGGCCTCAAGCGCATCGCCGAGCGTGTGGCGGCCTATACGGCCATCTTCGTGCAGGGTCTCAAAGAGCTGGGCTATGAAATCACCAACACAGGCGCCTTCGATTCCGTCACGGTGAAGACGGGTGACGCTACCAATTTGATAGCTGACCGCGCACGTTCGGCGGGCGCCAACCTGCGTTTTCGCTTGAATAATCACCTGGGCGTGTCGCTGGACGAGACCACCAGCCGCAAGGACATCGAACTGCTCTGGTCCTTCTTCGCCAGGCCCGGCCAGACCGTACCCGTGGTCAGCGCTTTCGAAAAGGGCATCGAGTCGCTGATCCCCGCCGGCCTGCGCCGCACCAGCGCCTTCCTGTCGCACCCGGTGTTCAACACCCACCACTCCGAAACCGGCATGCTGCGCTACATCCGCATGCTGAGCGACAAAGATCTCGCACTGGACCGCAGCATGATTCCGCTGGGCAGCTGCACCATGAAGCTCAATGCCACCAGCGAGATGATTCCCATCACCTGGCCGGAGTTCGCCAACATTCACCCCTTCGCACCCGCAGACCAGCTGCAGGGCTATGCGGAACTCGACAAGCAGTTGCGCGACTGGCTGTGCCAAGCCACGGGTTATGCAGGCATCAGCCTGCAGCCTAACGCCGGCTCGCAAGGCGAGTACGCGGGCCTGCTGGTCATCAAGGCCTTTCATGAAGCCAAAGGCCAGGGTCATCGCAACATCTGCCTGATCCCTTCGTCGGCTCACGGCACCAACCCGGCCAGCGCCCAGATGGTGGGCATGACCGTCGTCGTGACCGCCTGCGACGCGCTGGGCAATGTCGACATGGCCGACCTCAAGGCCAAGTGCGAACAGCACAGCGCCAACCTCGCCTGCGTGATGATCACCTACCCCAGCACGCATGGCGTGTTCGAAACCCAGGTAAAAGAGCTCTGCGCCATGGTGCACAGCCACGGCGGACGCGTTTACGTGGACGGCGCCAACATGAACGCACTGGTGGGCGTGGCCGCGCCGGGCGAGTTCGGCGGCGACGTGAGCCACCTGAACCTGCACAAAACCTTTTGCATCCCGCACGGCGGCGGCGGCCCGGGCGTTGGCCCGGTGTGCGTGGTGGCTGACCTGGTGCCTTACCTGCCCGGCCATGCCACGGCCGGCATTCCCGTCAACGGCGTGGGGGCGGTTTCTGCGGCCCCCCTGGGTAACGCAGCGGTGTTGCCCATCAGCTGGATGTACTGCCGCATGATGGGACCAGAAGGGTTGACGCAGGCGACTGAAGTCGCCATCCTGAGCGCCAACTACATCAGCTCGCGCCTCAAGGACCACTACCCCACGCTATACGCCAGCGAGAATGGCCATGTCGCGCATGAATGCATTCTCGATCTGCGCCCGCTCAAGGAAACCAGCGGCGTCACCGCCGAAGACGTGGCCAAGCGCCTGATGGACTACGGCTTTCACGCGCCCACATTGAGCTTCCCTGTGCCCGGCACCCTGATGGTCGAGCCGACCGAAAGCGAAACCCTGGCCGAGCTGGACCGTTTCATCGACGCGATGATCGCCATCCGCGAAGAGATCCGAAAAATCGAAGCTGGCCAATGGCCGCAAGACAACAACCCGCTCAAGCATGCGCCGCACACCGCGGCCAGCCTGATGGGCGCTGACTGGGACCGCCCTTACTCCCGCGAAACCGGCGCCTTCCCATTGGCCTCGCTCAAGCAGGTCAAATACTGGCCGCCGGTGGGCCGCGTCGACAACGTTTACGGCGACCGCAACCTTTTTTGCAGCTGCGTGCCCGTGAGTGATTACGCCTGAGTTGGACGCTCACATCATCCTGATCGTCGCGGGGGCGGCGGCAGCGGGGTTTGTCCAGGGCCTGTCGGGTTTTGGCTTCAGCCTTGTCGCCATGTCTTTCTGGGCCTGGGCTATAGACCCGAAGCTGGCGGCTGTCATGGCGGTGTTCGGCGGCCTGACGGGCCAGGTCATGGCGGCCTTTACGGTCAGCCGCACAACTGACTGGAAGCGCCTGCTGCCGTTTCTGGCCGGCGGCCTGCTGGGGCTCCCGCTGGGTTTGCTGTTGTTGCCGCAACTTGACGTCCAGCTCTTCAAGCTGTTTCTCGGCATGCTGCTGGCGCTATGGTGCCCGGCCATGCTTTTTTCGGGCAAGCTCCCGCGCATTCACCATGGGGGCCGCGTCGCCGACGGCACGATTGGCGTTGCCGGTGGTTTCATGGGGGCCTTGGGTGGTTTCAGCGGTGTGATTCCGACACTGTGGTGCACCCTGCGCGGCTACGAAAAGAGTGCCCAGCGCGCCGTCATCCAGAACTTCAATCTGGCCGTGCTGACCGTCACCATGGCCAGCTATGTTGCCGCCGGCCTGGTCACGCGCGAAACGCTGCCCATGCTGGCCATCGTGGCGCCTGCTGCGCTCATTTGCGCCTGGCTGGGCGGGCGTGTTTACACGGGCATCAGCGACCTGGCCTTTCGCAGACTGGTGCTGAGCCTGCTGACCTGCTCCGGCGTGGCGATGCTGGTGTCATCCGTGCCGGAGTTGCTGCGGCGGATGGGCTAGGGCCTGTCATTTCAATAAAAACGCGAGCCGGCCCGCAGCTCACGAATGGCCCGAATCATGGTCGGAGCCAGCGCATTCCATTGCAAGGCCCGCAGTGATCGACGGTAACGCAGCCCGCTGCCCCCGAGGGATGCCGACACCAGTTCCAGAGGATCGCTCACCACGCACAGAAGCCGCGTGAGCATGGGGTCCTGCTCGGTAGGCACACCGCCGAGGAAGGCGTCGTTCTTTCCGTCCCACAGAAGCTGGGCATTGATGTGGATACCCCAGCCGCACTCCCAGCCGTTCGCTTTCAGGCGTTCGAGCGCCGCAGCCACGTATTCGGCATCGAAGATGTAGGTGTCGGTGCGCACCCAACGGCCCAGCCAGAACTCCGCCAGCGGCCGCGCCGCCGGCGTGGCCCGCGGGATCAGGCCGCGAAGCATCTCGCCGCGCATCTCCATGTAGCGCACACGGGCCGGGATGCCGGCGGAGCGCATCAGCGCGATCAGCAGCGTCACCTTGTCGTCACCGTCGCCTCCGCGCGCCTCAAGTACGTCGCGGGCGGTCGGGTACTGCAGCTTGATCCGCTTGGTATAAGGCAGGCGCTTGACGAAGCGATAGATAGCCAGTGCCTTGTCCCGGTCGGTGCGGCACAGCTGGACAATCGAGCGAGCCTTCAGGCGCAGCTTGGTGTCGTCCAGGTCCAGCAGGGGCGTTGTGCCAAGCCAGTCCTGCGGCCGGTCGCTGGCTCTTTGATGCAGCCGGCGGGGCGAATCGAATTGTGCGGCAAGTGCCACCATGGAACCACCGACGGAGTGAATGGTTTACGCATCGTAACCCCGGAGGCGCAATTGCGGCGAATTTCCGTTCCACGCCCGGGCGCTGAGGGACTGGCCCCTGGCATGAGGGCTCGCGGCGTCGGATGTTGCGCCGCAGCATGTCATCAAACGCAGGTGACCAGCCGGTGGTTCAGGCACCAGTGCCCAGGGTGCTTCCGGTTTCAGCTAACGCATTGCGCAGCTGGGTCTGTGCGATGGGCAGTTGCAGCGCCACGGCGCGCTCTAGCACGGGTGCCAGGCGGCGCAGCTTCTTCTGCGCGTGGTCCTTGGCAATGTCGGCCAGACGGTGTTCCAGAAACGGGTTGAGCAGGCGGTCGCGCAATTCCACCAGGTAGGCGTGGGCCTCGGGGCCTGTGCCCTCGGCGTCAAATACCGGCAGCACCTCGTCGGCCCACACGGCCTCCAGCGGGGTGCGCAGCGCCGGGGTGTGCATGGCCTGCATCACGGTCATGTCAGCAGCACCGCCCAGCAGCTGCCAGCGTTCGGCCAATATCGTGTGGCCCAGGTTCAGCAGCCAGAGCTTGCGTTGCTCGAAGGGGGCCAGTGCATCCGTCACCACCATGGCCGGGTGGCTGCAAGGAAGCACCATGCGCGGCTGGCGTTCGATGGCCCACAGCGCATAGGGCTCGGCCACTGCACCGGCGGGTTCCAGCGGAGACGACACGATGCGGTCCACCAGTGAATTGACCCACACGCAGTGCTCCCGCACATAGCGAAGGAAGGCGGGCGTAACGCCCCAGCTCTGTGCCAGCGTGGATACCAGGTTGCGCAGCGTGTCCCCGTTGCGGTTGACCAGTTCGCAGGGGTACAGCGTCAGGGGAGCCTCCGGCTGCTGCTGCCAGCGGTGGTGCAGAAGCGCCACCAGCTTGGCCGGGTAGCTGCGCGGCGGCGGCGTCGTCGTCGGGCTACGCAGCAGCGCCGCGGTGTCGGAGTCGTCCAGTGCATAGCCCATGTCCGCGGTGTTGGAGATGATGACCTGCACGGTGGTAGCCATGGCATCGCGCAACAGTGTCCAGTCGCGGCGGGCATGCCAGACGGCCTGTACTGCGTTCACTTGCACGGTTTCCTCGATACGCCGGCCATGTTGCATGCCGCGCAATTCGACGCGGTAGCCATGTGCCAGTGCCGCGGCGCGCGCGCTGCTCTGCGGGCTGTCTGTGCTCTGCACCACGGTTATGCCGCCCAGCGCCTGGCCCTGGGCCAGGGCCTCGGACACAAACAGGTCCGCATGCGCCTGCAGAAAGCGCCCGGTGCCAAACTGGAGGATGGGCGTGCTCACGTGGAGACTCCGGTCAGCATTCGATCAGCGCCTTGACGACGCCCTGCGTGGGGTCCAGCAGGGTGGCGAACTGGGCGGGTACATCGGCCAGGGCCATGCGATGAGTGTTGAGTGCTGCGGTGGGGATTTTGCCGCCCCGCATCGCCTCAAGCACCGTTTCGAAGTCTTCCATGGTGGCATTGCGGCTGCCCAGCAGCGTCGCTTCGCGTTTATGAAACTCCGGATCGGCGAACGTAATATTGTCCAGCACTATCGACACCAACACATACTTGCCGCCATGGGCAATGAACTGGAAGCCGCGCTCCATGGCCCTTGCGTTGCCCGTGGCGTCAAAAACGACATCGTAAAAATCTCCATCGGTCAGTGCGCGCAGCTCGTCCAGGTCGTTGTCACCTATCACAACACCCGCATGCGCCCCCAGGTGTTGTTTGCAGAATTCCACCCGCTCCTTTCGCGTGTCCAGCGCTGTGACCTGACCACCACGCAGGCCGGCGAATAGCAAGGCAGCCATGCCGATGGGGCCCGTCCCTACCACCAGTACACGCTGGCCGGGCTGCACGTCGGCGCGACGTACAGCGTGGGCACCAATAGCCAGAAATTCCAGCATGGCGGCCTGGTCCAGTGAGACACCCTCTGCCTTGCGCACAAACTGCGCGGGTACGTTGAGATACTCTGTGAAGGCGCCGTCGCGGTGCACGCCCAGCACCTGGATGTGGACGCAGCAGTTGGTCTTGCCCTGGCGGCAGGCTACACACCGGCCGCACGACAGGTAAGGCATGACGAAGACGCTGTCGCCGGCCTGAAGGGGGCCGTCCGCTGGAGCTTCCTCTACGGTACCCGCGATCTCGTGGCCCATGACGCGTGGATAGGCCAGGAAGGGTTGCTTGCCGGTGAAGATGTGCAGATCTGTGCCGCACACCCCCACGCGGCGGATGCGCAGCAGCACATCGCCTTCATTGCGGATGGGCATGGCCCCTTCGACCGTGCGCAGCACGCCGGGAGTTTCGCAAATGACTGTCAGCATAGATGTCCTTGGGTGGAAGTGGTTAGTCAATGTGGAATACGGATTCCATGGCGGCCCAGTGCTCGCCTGGGCCGCGGGTTTGAAGGGGGCGTTGGCAGGGGCCGCAGAGGGTCCACCAACGCTGCGTCTCAGCATCAGCGGCGATAGCGGCCATGTCCGCGTCAAAGTCCCGGCCGTGGTATTCCCAGTAGCCGAACAGCAGGTTTTCCGGCTCTCGCAGAAAAATGCTGTAGTTGCGCACCTGCGATTGGTGAATGCGCTGCAGCACAGCGGGCCAGACGGCCGCGTGCAGCCGCTTGTACTCGGCGATGTGCCGGGGGTCGATACCAATGACCCATCCCATTCGTTGCATGTCAATTTCCGTCTATATGTTGGCCAAGGTGGTAAAGGCGGCGCGCATTGCCGCCAAAGATGACGGCCAGTGGCCAGTGCGGTTTGCCAGATTCCAGAAATGCGGGTGCGCGTCGATCAGCATGGGGCTTCCTCAGACTGGTACCGGCGCATCGGGATGCAGCAGGCCGCGGCTGCGCAGGGCCTGCCACAGCGTGGCGGGAATGGGCGTCTCCAGCCAGGCGACGTTCTGTTGCAGCTGGGTTGCGGTGCGGGTGCCGGTGACGCAGCTCACCACCGCAGGGTGCGCCAGTGGAAACTGCAGTGCGGCGGCCTGCAGGGGCACGCCGAATTCCTCGCAAGCCAGCGCCAAGGCTTGCACGCGCGCCACCACGGCGGGCGGGGCTTCCGCATAATTGAATTTGGTGTTGCCCGCCAGGACGCCGGAGTTGAACGGCGCGGCCACCACGATGGCGTTGCCGCGGCGCATGCAGTCGCCCAGAAAGGGGGTGATGCAGTCCTGCTCCAGCAGGGTGTAGCGCCCGGCCAGCATGGTGCAGTCCAGGTCGAACTCCTGCATGCTGTCCATCACCACCTGCCATTCGTTCACGCCCAGGCCCACTGCCTTGGTGGCACCGCTTGCGCGCAATTCGTCCAGCGCGCGGAAGCCGCCCCCCGTGGTCAATTGTTGCCAGTAATGCGCATGCTGTTCGCCGTGGGTGTCGCGGCCGATGTCGTGTACGTACAGGATGTCGATGTGGGCCAGACCCAACCGTTGCTGGCTGTCCTCGAATGAGCGCATCACGCCGCTGTAGCTGTAGTCATACTGCGGGCGAAACGGGTAGGGGTTGGCCCATCCGCCATCGCCAGCAGTCACACTGGCATCAGGACGCAGCAGGCGGCCCACTTTGGTGCTGACTACATATTCGTGCCGGGGGCAGTCGGCCAGCTGGGCGCCCAGGCGGTGCTCGGAGCGGGTGTAGCCGTAGTAGGGTGCCGTGTCGAAATAGCGCACGCCGGCCGCCCAGGCGTTCGCAAAGACCTCCTCTACCTCGCGGGCGCTGGTGGCACGGTACAGGCCCCCCATTTGCGAACAGCCGAGGCCCAGGGCTGTCAGCCGCAGGTCCACGCGGGGAAGGAGTTTCAGATCCGTGGTGTGCATATGCCCATCCTCCGGCAGCCGGTGCCGGAGGGTCCTTGGGTTGGAACGGTTTAGTAGAGAACGTTCTTGGCTGCGGGCGTGTCGATGTTTTTCTTGGTCACCATCAACACACCGGTATCGCGGAAGGCGGGCACTTTCTTGCCTGCCACGATTTCCGCCACCGTCTTTACGCCGAGGTTGCCCATCTCAAAGGCGCTTTGCACGGCAATCGCCTCGATGGTGCCGTCTTTCACAAAGCCTTGCAGGTCGGAGTTTCCGTCAAAGCCAATGGCGACCACCTTGCCGGCTTTGCCCGACTGAACCAGTGCGCGGCCCATGCCGATAGCGGTGGGTTCGTTGGCGCCGAAGATGCCCTTGAGGTCGGGGTTGGCGGCCAGCACGTCGGTGGTCTGGTTCAGTGCGGTACCCATCTGCGAGTTGGAGTAGAAGGGGCCCACGATCTGCAGCTTGGAATGCTTCTTGATGTAGTCGGTGAAACCTCCCACGCGGCCGATTTCGGAGCCCGAGCCCGCGGTGTAGGACATGACGGCAATTTTGCCGGTGGTACCGACTTTCTCGATCAGCGTCTTGGCGGACATTTCTCCGGCAGTCTTGTTGTCGGTGGCCAGGAAGGACTGGTAGTAAGCCTTGCCGGAATCCGATGCGGCGGAGTCAATCAACACCACAGGAATCTTGGCTTCCCAGGCTTTTTTCATGGCGGGGATCAAGGCATCCGGATCCGACGGGGCCAGCACGATGCCGGCGACCTTGCGGTTCACGGCGTTTTCCACCAGGGCCACCTGCCCGGCCAGGTCGGTGTCGGATGCTGCGCCCTGGAAGGTGGCGGTGTAGCCCTTGAGATTTCCCACGGCAGCGTTGGCACCCTTCTTCACGTTTTGCCAGAAGTCCGAGTTGGCGGTCTTCACGATGACGGCAATTTCCTTGTCGGCGGCCATAGCCATCGACGACGCAGCCACCAGGGCGGCTGCGATCAGTGTGTGGACAAATTTTTTCATTTCTTTCCTCATGGGTAGTGGTTGTGGAGGTTGTCTCTCGAAGTCCCGGTAAGCCCTGCCGGTAGGGATCACTTGCGATGGCGCATCTGGTCGATCCATACGGCCAGCAGGATGACGACGCCAATCAGAATTTGTTGAGTGAAAGCGGACACGCCGCTCATGTTCAAACCGTTGCGCAGGATGCCAATCACGAACGCGCCAATGACGGTGCCCGACACCGTGCCCACACCACCCGTGAGCGAGGTCCCGCCTATCACCGCGGCGGCAATGGCATCAAGTTCGTACATCAGGCCCTCGCTGGGCTGGGCCGTGACCAGGCGTGACATCAGCACGCAACCGGTCAGCCCGGCCAGCAAACCGGAAAGCACATAGGCAAACAGCGTCACGCCGTTGACGTTCACGCCCGAGAGCCGGGCGGCTTCCAGGTTGGAGCCGATGGCGTACAGATGGCGGCCCAGCGTGGCACGGTTAAGCAGGACGGAGACGGCCAGCGCCAGCACGATCATGAGCACCACGGGATAGGGAATGCCGACGAACACCACATCGGGGAAGCCGTCCGCACCGATATTGACGATGCGGAACAAGGCTCCGTTGCCCAGTTCTGCGAAGCTGTCGCCCAGGCCGCTGATGGCGCGGGCATCGGTCAGCTGCAAGGCCACGCCGCGTGCCACCAGCATCATTCCCAGGGTGGCAATAAAGGGCGGCAGTTTGAGCACCGTCACACACAGGCCGTTGATCAGCCCGCACAGGGCACCGACCAGCAGGCCGGCAAACATGCCCAGCGGCACGGGCGCGCCCGCCTTGACCAGCATGGCGGCCACGACGCCGGACAGTGCCAGGATGGCACCTACCGAGAGATCAATACCCCCCGTGATGATCACGCAGGTTGCTGCGATGCCGAGGTAGGCAATGGATGTCACCTGCAGCGCCACGGTCATGCCATTGCCCACGCTGAAGAAGGCGTTGCTGGTGAACGAGAAGATGGCGATGAGTCCCAGCAGGCTGGCCAGCGCGGCAAATTTCTGAAACAGGTCTTGTTGTTGTTCGGTCATGGTGTGGTTCGGGAAAGAAGTCCTGGAGGGTTCAGTGGGTCAGCTGGTCGGCTTGCAGGGGCGGCACGCTGCGGCCGGAGGCGTAGTGCATGACCTCCTCCTGATCGGTCTCGCGGGTGGGGAGGATGGTGACCAGGCGGCCTTCATGGAAGATCGCGACACGGTCGGTCATCCCCATGATTTCGGGCAGCTCGGAGCTGATCATCACGACGCCAATGCCCTGGCCTGCGAGCTGGTCCAGCAACTGGTAGATCGCGTACTTGGCGCCCACATCAATGCCGCGTGTGGGCTCGTCAAAGAACAGCACGCGTGATTGACGGAACAGCCATTTGCTGATCACGAGCTTCTGCTGGTTGCCCCCCGAGAGCAGGCGCACGATCTGGCTGCTGCTGGGCGTGCGAATGTCGAGAGCGCCGATGTAATGGCGTGCGGCATCCTGCTCCTTCGCAAACTGGATCATGCCCGCACGGTTGGACACGGCTTCCATGTGGGCCAGTGTGATGTTTTGCGCCACATTCATCTTCAGTGCCAGCCCGTCGTGCTTGCGGTCCTCTGACAGATAGGCCAGTCCCTGGCGCACGGCATCCCGTGGCGAGTGAATGGTGAGACGCTGCCCGGCCAGAAACACCTCGCCGGCGTCGATGGGGTCGGCACCAAAAATGGCGCGAGCGACCTCGGTGCGGCCAGCCCCCATGAGCCCCGCAAAACCCAGGATTTCGCCACGGCGCAGTTCAAAGTTCACGTCGTGAAACACACCCTGGCGTGTCAGGCCTTGCACGCGCAACAACACGTCGGTCGTGGGCACGGACGTTCTTTTGGGGAATACATCGTCCAGCGAGCGCCCCACCATCCTTGCCACGATCTCTTCCACGCTGGTGTCGGCCAGGCGTTCGGTGGACACGTAGCGTCCGTCGCGCAAGACGGTGACCCGGTCCACGATGAGCGCCAGTTCGTCGAGGCGGTGGGAGATGTAGACAATGCCCACCCCCGTACGCTTGAGCTCGTGGATGATGGCAAACAGCTTCTCGGTCTCCGACTCCGTGAGGGACGAGGTCGGCTCGTCCATGATGAGCACCTGGGCGTTGAGCGACAGCGCCTTGGCAATTTCCACCATCTGCTGTTGGGCGACCGAGAGGGTTTTGACCAGGGCGTCCGGTGAGATGTCCTGCCCCAAGCGGTCCAGGCATTGCTTTGCCTGGCGGCGCAGTGCCGCCCGGTCGATCAGCCAGCCTTTGCGTGGCTCGCGGGCCAGGTAAATGTTTTCGGCCACCGTGAGGTGCGGAGCCAGGTTCAGCTCCTGGTGAATGATGGCAATGCCGACAGCCTGGGATTCGGCGGTGGATTGGAACTGACAGACCTCGCCGCGGTAGTACAGGGCCCCCGCATCGGGCTGGTACTGGCCGCTGATCACCTTCATCAGCGTCGATTTGCCTGCGCCGTTTTCGCCGCATACCGCGTGTACCTCGCCGCTTCGCACCTCAAAGCCCACACCATCCAGCGCCAGCACCCCCGGGAAGCGTTTGGTAATCCCTTCCAGGCGCAACAGTACGCCGACCTCGGCGGGGCTGGGCGCGTCGGGACGAACCGGATCGGACACGGAAGACAGCAATGCGAACTCCTCTTGGTAGGTCAGGGGACCGGGAGGGATGAATCTGCCGCCCTGCAAATTGGTAAGGCCACCTGACACGATGTGGCGTATTTGGCCTTACCGGGAAGTGCGTGTGTATTGGTGCTTACCCGTGATCCGGGATCAAAATCGGGGTGAAAAAAACGGGAAAAAGCCTGCGCAATTGCACAGGCCTGACCACGGATACAGGGGGTAAAGGTTAACAGGCCCTAGCTCATGACCATTCACGGCGGTTCTCGACCCAGCGCTGTTCGGAGGCTTGCAGATGCATGCGCATGGCGTTCTGTGCGGCCAGTACGTCCCGGTTCTCCAGGGCGCGCAAGATGGCTTCATGCTCCTGCAGCGCAATCGCCCAGCTTTGGCCCGATTCGGAATGCGCGCTCAGGCGCGCGGCAATCGGGCTGTGGCGCTCGTCAAACAGCTCGCCCACCAGCCGCTCCAGCACGGAGTTGCCTGTCATGGCTGCAATCGTTTGGTGAAACTGCCGGTCAAAGGCCAGGGGCGAGCGGTTTTGCGCCATGGCGGACAGCATGTTATCCAGAATCTGGCGCAGTGCCAACAGTGCTTCGGGCGTGGCCCTGGCGCAGGCCTGCAGCACGATGGTGCCCTCAAGGGCGGCGCGTGCCTGCATCAGTTCGATCGGGCTTTCGCCCATGGCAGCCAGGGACTGCGGCTTGCGCTGGGCCGCGCTGCAGACATACACGCCGGCGCCCATGCGCACTTCCACGCTGCCCTCAATTTCCAGTGCAATCAGTGCCTCGCGCACCGAGGGGCGAGAGACGCCCAGCTGCAGGGCCAGATCGCGCTCCGGCGGCAACCGCGCACCCGCGGTGTAGTTGCCCTTGTCAATGAAGGCGCGAATCTGCTCGGCAATTTGTTGGTAGAGCCGACGGTTGTCGACCTGTTTGAGTTGGTCCAGCATGAATCCTCCGCGTGAAGTGCAGTTTATGCGACGGCGGTTTTTGCTATGAGGTTATGGTTCGAACTGGTAAGGCCAATGCAAAATTTTTCACGCTGACGTTACCAATTTGAGCCAATTTTGATTGGCTGGAGTACCACTCATACCTTCCGCCCCCTCAGGATCCAGCTCAGCGACCTGACAACCTGAGATAGGCGAGCCGGCACCACTGAGGCAAGGCGAGAGCCAGGACGATAATCCAGGTCACCCTCTCCGATTACCCCATAGCCACGAAAGCATGACCTCCATGAAGACATTGACCGCCGCGCTCATCGCCCTGGCCTCCATTGCCCTGTCCAGCACCGCCCTTGCCGCCGCCCCGGCCGAGACCCTGCCCAGCGGCGTGAAGATCGTGCACAGCACCGACGGCACCGGCGCGCAGCCCAAAGCGACGGACACCGTCAAGGTGCACTACCGCGGCACGCTGGCCGACGGCAAGGAATTTGACAGCTCTTACAAGCGCGGCGCGCCCGCCACCTTCCCGCTGAACCGCGTGGTGCCATGCTGGACCGAAGGCGTGCAGAAGATCAAGGTCGGCGGCAAGGCCACACTGACCTGTCCACCCGCCACGGCCTATGGCGACCGCGGCGCCGGCGGCGTGGTGCCACCCAATGCCACGCTGACCTTCGACATCGAACTGCTCGCGATTGAAAAGTAAAAGCTAAAGAGGCGCTTCGAGCGTCGTGAGGAGGGCTTTGTCGAAGGCCTCCGCGCGCTCGAACTGCAGCCAGTGGCCGGCGCCTTCGACCAGGGCCAGGCCCCTGAAGTCCGCAGCTCGCTCCAGGGCTGCCCGCAGCCCATCAAGCTTGCCGCGGTACAGCGCATCCTCTTCCCCGTAAATCGCCCACACCGGGCAGCGCAGCCGCGCCAGTGACTGAGCCAGCGCGCCGGTGCGCGCCAGGCTGCGGCCCTTCATGCGGTCGCGCAGCACGTTGGCGATGTGCAGGCGCAAGGCCAGTTCGTTGATCGCGTCCGCGCGGTACAGCATCAGCGCCGCGAGGTTGTGGCGATGGATCTCGTCGCGCTGGCCCGCATCGGTGATATGCCGCCATGCGCGCAGGCGTATGGCTTTTTCGGGCGCGACACCCAGGCCGGGCGCACCCACCAGCACCACACGCGCCGCCCGGGCGGGGAAGCGCTCCGCCACAAAGCCGGCCACCATGCCGCCAAAGGAAAATCCCACGAGGTCGCAGGCCGCCTCGCCCGCCAGCAGGGCCAGCCCTTGCTCGACCGGTTCGGGCAGCACGTCGGCATCGGTGCCCCGTAAAGGCGCGGCCGAATCGCCAAAACCGGGAAGGTCGGGCACCAGCACCCAGCGGCCCGACGCGGCCAGCGCGGGGATGTTGCGCAGCCAGTGCATCCAGCTGCCGCTGCCGCCGTGCAGCAGCACCAGGGGCGCGAGCCCGGGCCGGCGCGTGGCCTGGCCCCACGTGTGCCAGACCATGGTGCCGTCGCCGCAAGGGGTTTCAAAACGGCTGGCCGTGCGCAGCATCGCAAGCGCTTCGGAGGGCAGCTCAATGTTTGCCGAATCTGTCATGGGAGATAGAACCTGTTTACGGTCTAAACGGAGCCGCGTTGGGGTGCAATCGGGATGAGTGGGCCGACCGGGCCCTTGCATGGGCTAATGCCCATGCAGGGGCCTGGGTGGCTCAATCGCCCGACCGCCCAGCCGGCCGGCTGGGCGTCGTGCAGCTGCCCCAATGGGGATGCAAACGCGACCGCGTTTGCGTCACCCCAACCCGAAGGGCAAGCCCCTTCTCGGGCGCTCTGCGGCGTTGCGATGCTAACCCATAGCTGTGCTATGGGCGTCGCACCGCGCCTTGCATCCCATCCCGAGAAGGGGCTTGCGCGGCCTCGTTTAGACCGTAAACAGGTTCTTATACCCTGCCCCTCATGCGGCCATCGCCAAGCTCCTAAACTGGCCCGGCACCCTTACAACAACATCCATGAATTCAGGCCGGCTCGCTTCCTCTTCACTCCCACTCCTTCGGGGAGAGGGCGCAAAAACATGATCCCCTTTTCAGTCCTCGACCTGTCCCCCATCGTCACGGGCGCCACTGCCGCCGATGCCTTTCGCAGCACCCTGGCCCTGGCCCGGCATGCCGAACAACTGGGTTTCAAGCGCTTCTGGCTGGCCGAGCATCACAACAACCCCGGCATCGCCAGCGCCGCCACCGCGGTGGTCATCGGCCATGTGGCGGGCGGCACGCAAACCATACGCGTAGGCTCCGGCGGGGTGATGCTGCCCAACCACTCGCCGCTGGTGATCGCCGAGCAGTTCGGCACGCTGGCTTCGCTGTACCCTGGCCGTATCGACCTCGGGCTGGGACGCGCACCGGGCACCGACCAGCTCACCGCACGCGCGCTGCGGCGTGACAACCAGAACAACGCCGACACCTTTCCGCAGGACGTCGAGGAACTGCAGGCCTATTTTGAACCGCTAGAGCCCGGCCAGAAAATCCGCGCCGTGCCGGGCGCGGGCCTCAAGGTACCACTGTGGCTGCTGGGCTCCAGCCTCTTCGGTGCCCAGCTCGCTGCCATGCTGGGTCTGCCCTTTGCCTTCGCATCGCATTTCGCACCCGACATGCTGATGCAGGCGCTGGACCTGTACCGCAGCGGCTTCAGGCCTTCCGCGCAGCTCGCCAAACCTTATGCCATGGTGGTGGCCAATGTCGTCGCGGCCGAAACGGACGAAGCGGCACGCTACCAGCTCACCTCCGTGCAGCAGGCCATGACCAACCTGTTGCGCGGCACGCCGGGGCCGATGCCGCCGCCTATCGACAACATCGAAAGCTACTGGTCACCGGCCGAGAAAGCCGGCGCGCAGCGTATGCTGCGCTATGCCGTCGCAGGTTCGGCGGCAACGGTTGAAAACCAGCTTCAGCGCTTCATCGAGGACACCCGGGCCGATGAACTGATGGTGACCACTCACATTTACGACCCCGCCATCGCCCGGCGCTCCCTGGAAATCACTGCACAAGTGCGGGACAGACTGCAGCAAGGAAACCAGCGCCGCGCATAGCGCTACTGTTTTGATAGCTGCTCGCGCATACTCCTATTGGCCTGGAGCCCTAAATCATGCATATTTAGCGCCTGGAAAGCGCAATCCTGGCTTGCGGGGAACACGGGCGCATCGCCTTTTGCGCGGACGAGCGTGCCGCCAGCATTGGCACAAATCATGCACAGCTGCTGCAACCTGCCCGCAGCCAAATATCCCAGCGTCCCCATGGCCCCATTTCCTCCCCCCGAGCGCCACACCCTTTTTGACGATGCGCAAGGCATCTTCACGGGCACGCTGTTTGTGTCGCTGGCGATGGTGATCTTCAACCAGGCAGGCCTGTTGACGGGCGGTACGGCCGGCGTGGCCTTTGTGCTGCACTACGCCACGGGCATGAGTTTCGGCAAGCTGTTCTTTCTGGTCAATCTGCCCTTTTACTGGTTCTCCTGGAGCCGCATGGGCCGCGAGTTCACCATCAAGACCTTCCTGTCCATTGCATTGCTGTCGCTGCTGGCGGACTGGTCGCCCCGAGTGCTCGACATCGCAGACATCCACCCGCTGTACGCCGCGCTGGTGGGCGGCCTGCTGCTGGGGACCGGCTGCCTCTTCCTGGCCCGGCACCGGGCCAGCCTGGGCGGCGCCACCATCGTGACCCTCTATCTTCAGGAAAAGCACGGCTGGCGCGCCGGCAAGATACAGATGGCCATTGATTCGGCCGTGGTGTTGATGGCGCTGGCAGTCGTGCCCCCTGAGCGCGTGGCGTATTCCGTCATGGCCGCCGTACTGATGAGCCTTTTCCTCTGGGTCAACCACAAACCCGGGCCCTATATGGTGACCTGAACGGCACCTGGTGGACTGCCGGCAGGACTCAGTCGCCGCCCACCTTGCCCCGCGAAGACTTGATTTCCGAGCGCTGGCTTTTGCCGGCCAGCCGGCGCTGCTTCGAGCCGTAGGTGGGTTTCGTCGCGCGCCGCGCCCGGGGCGGTGTGGAGACGCTGTCAACAATCTCCTGCAGGCGCGCCATGGCATCGCTGCGGTTCATTTCCTGGGTGCGGTGCTGCTGGGCCTTGAGCACCAGCACACCCTCCTGCGTGATGCGATTGTCACTGGTTGCCAGCAGCCGCTCCTTGACGGCATCAGGCAGTGACGAGGCCGCAATGTCAAAGCGCAGGTGAATCGCGCTGGAGACCTTGTTGACGTTTTGCCCGCCCGCACCCTGAGCGCGGATGGCACTGAACTCCACCTCGCGTTCGTCAACGGGAAATTTCGGTGGCGCAGCCATGGGTCAGCCGCAACCGGATCAGGCCGCCAGCTCGGCCAGGCCCGCGATGGCCAGGGCGTAGCCCTTGATGCCGAAGCCGGCCATCACCGCCTTGGCAGCCGGTGAAATATAAGAGTGATGCCGGAAGGCTTCGCGTGCATGCACATTGCTGATGTGCAGCTCGATCACCGTGACGCCCGCGCCCTTGATGGCATCGTGCAGGGCCACGCTGGTGTGGGTGTAAGCACCGGCATTCAGCACGATGCCTGCCAGCGTGCCAGCCGCCTGGGCGCGCCCGGCTTCATGGATCGCGTCAATCATCACGCCTTCGTGGTTGCTTTGGCGAAAGTCGAGCCTGAAACCGTGGGTTGCGCAGGCCTTGGTGCACAGCGCTTCCACATCGGCCAGGGTCTGCGAGCCGTACACGGCCGGCTCACGCGTTCCCAGCAAGTTGAGGTTGGGGCCATTCAGGACAAGGATTGTTTTCATGAAGCGGGGCTTTCCGGATGTTCGGGTGGGTGGGGCTTGGCTATTAGCCTGGGCCGATTATCGACGCCGCCGCCCCATCACCGAAGCACCCTGCCCCCCCGCTCCCGCACCTGCCCGATCAGGCCGCCGGCAGCGCCCTAGCGCAGGCTTTCGAAAAAGCGTTCCAGCAAGTCGGCAAATGCATCTGGTTGCTCCACCGCGCTCAAATGAGCCGCTGGCAAGGTGCGCAATTGCGCGCCCTTGATGCTGGCGCAAATCGCTTCAGACATGGCCACGGGCGTTGCCTCGTCGCGCGTGCCGGCAATCACCAGGGCCGGGCACTGGATCGCGCCGTTACTGATTCGGAAGTCGATGCGGGAAACCGCCTCGCAGCTGGCCGCATAAGCGGTGGCATCGGTGGTTTCAAGCACCTTGCGTAGCGCGGCTACCTTGCGCGCACCGCCGCCCGCCTCGTCCGCCCTGAATTCCGGCGTAAACCAGCGCTGCATCGCACCGTCTGATATCGCCGCCACGCCCTGGGCCTGTACGGTGTGAACGCGCGCCTGCCACATGGCACGCGCCGCGTCGTCGTAAAACATGGCGGCGTTGGCAATGACGATGCTTTTGAGCAGCTGCGGATGCCGCGCTGCCAGCGCCTGCGCCGTCATGCCGCCCATGCTGAGCCCGACAAAATGCACCGGGCCACCGCCCTGCCCATTAATAAGGCCCACCACATCATCGGCCAGCAGGTCGAGTGTGTAAGGGCCTGGTACCGCTTCCGATTGGCCGTGGCCGCGGTGGTCATAGCGCAGCACGGTGTAACGATTCTTCAGGATGGCCGTCACGCCGTCCCACATCGTGAGGTCACAGCCCAATGCATGGCTGAGCACGACGACAGGCCCCTGGCCTTCACTGATCCAGTGCAGATGAGGTTCTTTCATGCGTCTTTCAATGATGTATTGCTTGGGAGCCGCAGATGCGTGCCCTGTCAGTCGGCGAGCAGGCCTTTTTCGCGAAGGATGTCACCCGCCACAGAGAACGCATGGTTGGCGGCGGGAACACCGCAGTAAATGGCGGCCTGCAGAATCACTTCCTTGATATCGTCCGGCGTGAGCCGCGACTCCGGCGGGCCGTCGAGTGCGGCGCGTACATGCATGGCAAATTCTTCGTACGCCTTGAGCGCAATCATGGTCGACAGCACCATCAGGCGGCGCGTCTTGTCCCCCAACGCCGGCCGGCCCCAGACTTCATTCCACGCATAACGCGTGATCAGGTCCTGGAACTCGCCGTTGAAGGCATTGCTTTTGGCGATGGAACGGTCCACCCAGGCATCACCGAGCACGCGCCGGCGGTTGATCATTCCCTTGTCATGGTCGTTCATGTTTTACCTTTTTGCGGTCTTGGTGCGATGGCTGTCAGTGTGCGTTTGCCCCACCAGTGCTTCAACAGCGTCGGCTTGGGCATGCGCGAGTGTTGACGCATGCCGCACCAGCGCCGGGTTAAACCACTCGTCGGCGGCATCAGCGGGCAGCACGGAACGCAGCGCCTCCAGGTTGGCACTCATGCGCTGGGTGTCCACCTGCAGGCCCGGCAGGGCCTGGGCCATGGCGCGGACGGATCCGTGCGCCGACATCAGAAGCCCCGGCCATTCGGCCAATTCGGCCTGCCAGTTCCCCAGGGCGCGCTCATGCTCCTGCGCCATGGCCGCCAACAGGGCGGCCACGCGCTGCGGCGCGCGCTGCGCTGCAGCCAGTCCCACCATGCAGGCGACCGGATTGCGCTTGTGCGGCATGGCGGATGAACCGCCGCGGCCCGGCTCGGTCGGCTCCGCCAGTTCGCCCACTTCGTACTGGCCCATCAGCGAGATATCTTTGGCGATCTTCCCGAGGCTGCCTACCAGCAGGCCCAGCTCGCAGCCCAGCGCCACCCACTCATCGCGCTGGGTGTGCCAGGCAAATGCAGCGGGCTTGAGCTTCAGGTCGGCCGCCATATGCGCCATGATTTGCGGGCCCTTGCCGTTCATCTGCGCCAGTGTTCCCACGGCCCCGCCCAGCTGCACGGCCAGCGCATTGTGGCGGGCCACCTGCAGGCGCTGCAGGCTGCGCGCCAGCGGCGCGGCCCAACCCGCGCATTTGAAACCAAAGCTGGTGACCGATGCCGGCTGCATCAGCGTGCGGGCCAGCACAGGGGCTGCGGCATGGCGGCGGGCCAGCACCAGCAACGCCGCCACTGCCTTGCGGATGTCGGCCTCAATCAGGTCCAACGCATTGCGGGTCACCAGCGCCAGCGCGGTGTCGATCACGTCCTGGGAGGTCGAGCCGAAATGGACAAAACCGGCAGCCTCCTTGTTGAAGAGTCCTACGGTTTCCTTGAGGGCTTTGACCAGTGGAATGGCGATGCTGCCGGCGCGCCCGCTTTCGCGAACGATCTTGGCCACATCAAACAGCTCGACCTTGCAGGTGCCGGCGATGGAACGGGCCGCCGCCTCGGGAATCAGACCGGCCTCGGCCTGCGCCTGTGCCAGCGAAGCCTCAAAGCGCAACATGGCATCCAGGAAGTTACGCTCGCTGAAGGCCTCCAGAATTTCCGGCGTGGACAAAAAACCTTCAAAAATACTGCTCATGCCGTGAACTCTCAAAAAACAATGGCTGATGTTTTTCCACCGGGCCGCGCCAAGGGGAAATGCGCCCCATACGCGGAAGAATGGGGCAGCGCACCGCAGGCACGAAGTGACGAGCGTGGGAGCTTCATTTTCTCAAGCGGATCTGGTTAGGCAGCGGCACGGAACGACGCAGCACATCCTCCCCCAGCCACAGTGCAGAGCGCCATGCGCGCTGGGCTACTGTGGGCAAAGGCATTTGCTGGTAGTCGTCGTTGAACACTTCAAAGCTGTAATCGCCACGGTAGCCCAGGCCATGCAGCTTGGTGACCAGTGTGGCCAGCGCTTCGCTGTGCACACCCTCACCTGGAAACACGCGGAAATGCCGGGCGGTGGCAATACGTTCCTCGACCGACTTGATTTCCGTCCACATGAAGTCGGCCAGCTGCACCAGAAAAATTTTGTCCGGATCCAGTATGTCCAGCTCATCCAGCGAGGTCTTTGTCGCAAACATATGAAAGGAGTCAAAGCCCAAACCCAGGTTGGGCATGTCGGCTTCACAAATAATGTCCCAGGCCTGCGGGAACTCATTGACGGTGCGGCCCCACGACAAGGCTTCGTAGGCGATCTTGATATTCATCGGAATCGCCAGCATGGCCAGCTTGCGCAAGTCCCTGACCAGCGCCTGGGTTTCACCCGTGGCGTGCACCGAGGTTGACGAACAGATCAGCAGCAGGCGGCAGCCCAGCGCATGGCACATTTCCAGCATCGATTTGGCGATGTCCATCTTGTAGTCGTGCAGGTGCCCGGACAGCCCCTCAAAATCACGCAACACCTGGAACCCGGTGACGCGCAAACCGCTTGCACGCACCGCAGCGACGGCGGCTTCCATGCCGTCTGGGTGGCCTACCAGGTCTTTGGCCGCGAGCATGATCTGCGTAAAGCCAGCCTCGCGCACGGCTTTGAGCTTGGCTTCCAGCGGACCTGCCAGCGAGATGGTGTCCATCCCGAAATCGTCGATGTTGCCGCTGTAGTGGCTCATGCCTGGCGCCTGTTTAGCGTACGTCATGGACCAGCTCAAAACTCACGCTGCCCATCCAGCTCTTGGTCAGCGCGCCGCGGTCCTCGGTATGGACCCCGGGTGACTCGAGGAATTCCACGCCGCGCTTGCGCAGCTCGGCAACGGTGACCAGCACGTCTGCGCTGCCCAGGCCAATGCGCTGCAGGCTTTCGTCCCCTTCCACGTCGAGCACGCTGGCTTCAGGTTCGATCAGCTGAAGGTAAAAGCGCGACGAAGGCGGGCACGGGCTGCGAAGGATGCGTCCCTTGGGCAGAATGCCGAAGCGCTGTTCGTCGGGCAGGTCGGTAAAGCCAAACAGCTCGCGGTAAAACTCGGCCCAATCTTCAGTACGGTCATTGCCGATGTATTGCACGACACCAAAGAAATGCAGTCCCGCCACCGCCGGCGGATGCTGCTCCACCGTGGGAATGGGGACAAAGTCAACGTCATAGATCGAAAACTTGTCGTAACGGTCTACAAAATAAATGCGGCTCTTTCCCACGCCATGGATGGCCGGGATGTTCAGCTCCATCACCTCGACGCGCGACGGCACGGCCCAGGCGCCCCGCTCCAGCGCACGGTGGTAAGCGTCTGCCGCGTCCCGCACGCGCAAGGCCACAGCGGCAATCACCGGCTTGTCGGTCGGCGCGGCGCCATCCGGCATGGCGGGAATGTGGGCATTGACAATCACGTTCATGCTGCCTTGCCGGTACAGCAATACCTCGCGCGAGCGGTGGCGGGCAACCGGACGGAAACCCATCGTTTCCAGCACCTGTCCCAACGCCTGCGGCTTGGCAGTGGTGTATTCAATGAACTCAATGCCGTCCAGCCCCAGGGGGTTGGCAACTTCGGGAATGGCTTCCCGGTCTGCGGTTGGTGCCTGTGCAAAGGTGCTCATGGTGTGTCTCCGGTGAGAGGTTGCAGCAGATTCAGGAAGTTGCCATGGCGGGCGCCACGGTTGCGCCCGGCACATGGCCGCCGCCGAGGAAAAGGCGTTCGATGTTGGGGTCTGCCAGCAGCTCGGCCGCCGGCTTGTGCAGCACCAGTTGCCCCGACTCAAGCGCGATGGCGTCATCGGAAATTTTCAGCGCACTTTTGACGTTTTGCTCAACCATCAATACCGTGGTGCCCTGCGCCGCCAGCTTCTGCAACAGCTTGAACACGTCCTGCACCACCATGGGTGATAGCCCGATCGAGGGTTCGTCAATCAGGATAACCTTGGGGCGCAGCAGCAAAGCCCGGCCGATTTCAAGTTGCTTCTGTTCACCACCCGAAAGCGCTGACGCCTGGGAATGCAGGCGTTCCTTGACGCGCGGGAAAAACTCCAGCACCTCGGGAATACGCTCGTGTGTGGTTTTCGTACCCAACGTGATGCCGCCCAGCTCCAGGTTCTGCCACACGGTGAGCTGGCCAAACAGGTTGCGCCCCTGGGGCACAAACACGATTCCTTTGGCCAGCAATTCTTTCTGGCTGACGCCCGAAATGTCCTCGCCGTTCAACAGGATGCGGCCCTGGCGCGGTTTGAGCAGGCCAAACAGCGCTTTCAAAACCGTGGACTTGCCCGCACCATTGGGGCCCAACAGCAGCGTGATGGAACCCGTACGCACCTTGAATGACAGGTTGTTCAGGATCATGAAGTCCTTGTAACCCGCCACCACATCGTCAAATTCAATACAGATGTCACTTGTCATATCAATCTCCATGAAGCCTCAGTTGACCTCTTTCCAAGCAACGGCGCGGAACCGGCTCCGCCGGGCCGCAGCGGTTGTCCCCCTGAGGGGGATTCCGGCTACACAAAGTGAGCCGAGACAGGGGGCTCTAATTACCAAGATATGCGTCCAATACCTCTTTATTGGCCCGAATTTCCGCCGGCGTTCCAATGGCCAGCACCTTGCCTTCGACCATCACCATGATGCGGTGGCACAGGCCCATCACAAAATCCATGTTGTGCTCGATCACCACAAACGACGCCTTGCGGCCAAATTTGGGGTTTTGGTTCAGATCCCGGAGCAGCGACGAAATGCCGCCCACCAGGCTGGGATTGACGCCGGCACACGGCTCATCAAGCAGCACCAGATCCGGTTCGGCCATGAAAGCCATGGCGATGTCCACCAGCTTTTGCTGGCCGTAGCTCAAGGTGCCGGCGAGCTTGTCAGCCACATGGCGGATGCGGAACTGGTCGATGAGCGCATCGGCCTTGTCGCCCAGCCCCGAGTCGCCGGGCGCAAACATGCGGCCGAGCAGGCTGCCCTTGTGCTCCTGGGCTGCCACGATCAGGTTGTCGCGCACCGTCATCTTTCCAAACACCTGCAGCGTCTGGAAGGTGCGGCCCACGCCGCGCCGGCTGAGCTCCAGCGGTGACAGGCCGGTAATGGTTTTGCCGTTGAGTTCGATCGTGCCGGCATCGGGGCTGATCTGGCCCAACACGCTGTTGAACATGGTGGTTTTACCCGAGCCATTGGGTCCGATGACACCAAAGATTTCCCCCGGCATGACTTCAAAGGAGACCCCGCCCACAGCCTGAATGGCGCCATAGGCCTTCTTGAGCCCGGCAACTTTTAACAATGCGTTTGTCATGATGCCGCTCCGATCCGGCTGGCTGCAGCCGCACGTGCCTGGGACGCCTCACGCGCTGCGCGCTTGGCACGGATACGGTCAGGAATGCTGAGCAACCCATCGGGCAGCCACACCATCAACAGCACCACCGCAGCGCCGAACATCGGCAAATACCAGTTGGACACCAGCGGCACATCGCGCAGCCATTCCGGCAGCACCACCCCCACCGCGGCGCCCACGATGGGGCCCAGGAAATAGCCCGCACCGCCGACCACCACCATCAGATACATCATGATGGACGCGGCCACGGTGAAGGGCCCCGGCTCAATAAACTGCACCAGCGATGCAAACAGCGCACCGGCGATGCCGGCGTAAGCCGCGCCAATGGCAAAACTCAGCAGCGTGTAATTGCGGATATCCACCCCCAGGCTCTCGGCCCGTATCGGGTTGTCGCGCAAGGCCGTGAAAGCTTTGCCCCAGGGTGAGCGCAGCAACCCCCACAGCAGGCCCGAAAGGATGACCGTCACGGCCAGTACAAAGTAGTAGTAAGGCAGGTTGCCTTCGAGCGAATAACCGAAGAGGGACGGCCGTGCAATGTTGTTGATGCCGAAGGTGCCTCCGGTGAGCCACTCTTCATTGCGCATGACCAGCCAGATGGCGGTGTTAAAACCCAGCGTTGCGAATGCCAGGTAAATGGCTTGCACGCGCAGCGCCGGGAAGCCCAGGATCAGCCCGACGGCAAAACAGATCAGTGCGGCAGCCGGCAAACCAAGCCAGAAGCTGACACCCGCCTTCATCAGGATGGCGACGGTGTAGGCGCCAATACCGAAGAAGGCCGCGTGGCCCAGCGATTTCTGGCCCGCGTAGCCAATGGTCAGGTTCAGTCCCATGGTGGCAATGATAAAAACCAGCCAGTAGGTCAGCAGGTAGATGCCGTAGCTCTTCAGGAACTGCGGCACTGCCAGTACCAGCAAAGCGGCCAGAACCGTCAATACCAGGGCAAATTTGTTGTTGGCGAGCTTCATACCTTGCGCTCCTCTTTTTTACCCAGCAGGCCTTGTGGCTTGAAGAGAATCACCACCATAAAAATAACCAGCGCCACGGCGTCCTTGTAGGCCGGTGAAATATAGGCGGCAGCCAGGTTCTCGCATACCCCTACGATCAGCCCGCCCAGCAAGGCGCCGCGCGAGTTGTTGAAGCCGCCGATGATGGCGGCGAAAAAAGCCTTCGTACCCAGGCCTTCGCCCATGTCGAACTTGGCAAGGTAAGTGGGCGTGACCAGCAGGGCCGCCGCCACCGCCAGCACGGCATTGATGGCGAAGGTGTAGAAAATCATGCGCGGCACATTGATGCCCAGTACCGAAGCACTTTCGGTGTTTTGTGCCACGGCCTGCATGGCACGGCCCGTGACGGTTTTGGCCAGGAAAGCCTGTGTCGCCATCACGATGATCAGGGCCAGCGCAAAAGTGCCGATGTCCTGCAGCGTTATCGTGACGCCGGCGATGTTGAACAACTTGTCGGCAAACAGGCTCGGAAAAGGATGGGCTTCGGCGCTGTAGCCGGCGCGCACGCCATTGCGCAGGGCAATGGAAAGCCCGATGGTCGCCACGACGATGGGCATCATGCCGTACTTGAAGAGCGGATCCACCACCCCCCGCTTGAAGACCCAGCCCAGCAGCAGCACGGCCAGCAGCACCGCCAGCACAAAGCTCACCAGCATGGGTGCGCCCAGCGAAATGAAGGCCAGCATCATGAAGGCCGGCAGCATGACAAATTCACCCTGCGCAAAGTTGATCGTTCCCGAGGCCTGCCACAGCAAGGTAAAGCCCAGGGCTGCCAGCGCATAAATGCTGCCGGTGGCCAGGCCCGAGAAAAAGAGTTGGAGAAAGTCTGTCATGGGAAGGTCCGATGGAGAAAGTCGGTTGCATTCAGCGGAGTTCTCAATGGGAAGGGCTTGCGCCCTGCCCCATGAGCGGCCGGCCCCGCATGGCCGGCCGAGGTTGCAGTTACTCAGTTACTTCTTCGCGGCCGGCTTGGCCGCAGCAGGTGCCAAAGGAAGGGTCTTGCTCACGTCCCGGGTGGCCAGGCCAAGCGGGGGAACCATGTCAATGACTTCCTGCTTGCCGTTTTTGACTTCCACCATGAAGCTCATGCGGTCGAGGTCGCCCTTGTTGTCGAACTCGGTGTACATCAGCGCGCCGGGGTATTTGTCGGTGTTGACCTTCAAGCCCTTCATGGCCGCAGCCACGGCCTTGCGATCCAGCTTGCCGGCTTTTTCGATGGCGGCCTTGAGCACGTAGACACCGGAGTAGCCCTTCATGCCGTTGTGGTCGGAGATGTACTTGTAGTCTTTTTCGAACTTGGCCTTGAAGGCGCGGATGGCGGGCACCGGCGCATCCACCG
The DNA here is from genome assembly GCF_056403055.1 of Polaromonas sp. P3_A5. NCBI lineage: Bacteria > Pseudomonadati > Pseudomonadota > Betaproteobacteria > Burkholderiales > Comamonadaceae > Polaromonas > Polaromonas sp. P3_A5. The sequence goes on along the minus strand of NZ_JBFUGF010000001.1, from coordinate 1,260,908 downwards.
TCAAGCCTACGTGGGCAATCGCGCCGTTGGCAGCCTCACCGGCCAGCTCAATGACCTTCTGGCCCGTCAGGGTGGTTTCACCGATGATGGGTTTGTTCCAGCCCTGCTTGCGCAGCTCGCGCAGCAAGCGTGCCGACTCTTCTTCGTTCGAATAGGCGAACACGCCGTCTGCATTGCTTTGCTTGGCACGCAGCACCGCGGCGGAGAAGTCGACCTGGCCGGGTTCGGTGGAGATCTCGCTCAGGATTTTGGTCGGCGAATTGGCGAGGGCCTTCCTGATCGAGTCCATGCCACCCTTGCCGAAATCGTTGTTCACATAAATGACGGCAATGCTTTTGAGCTTGGCCTGGTCACTGATGTAGCGTGCCACCTTGGGCATGGCAGTGGCTTGCGTGAAACTGGTGCGAAACACGTAAGGGTTGCCCTGCTCGGTGATGCTGGCTGCCTCGCCCCCGGTGAAGTTGGGCACCTCGGCGCGTCGTGATTCGGCCATGCTGACCATGATGGAGCCGGAGAACACCGGGCCGAAGATGGCAAACGCGTCATCATCGATGGCCTTTTGCGTCAGCCCCTTGGCCACGCCCGCATTGCTTTGCGTATCAGCGGTGGTTGTCTGGATTTTCTTCCCCAGGATGCCGCCGTTGGCATTGATTTCCCTGACGGCCAGCTCAACGCCGTTCTTGAAGTTGGTGCCTGCCGTGGCGCCGCCGCCGGACAGCTCGACAATGTTGGCGATTTTGATGACGTCTTGCGCAAAACCGGCGCTAGCGCTTACTGTGAGCGCGCAAGCAGCTATCAATTTGAGAGCGAATCGTTTTTTCATGGTTGTCTCCTCTGGGGGGTTAAAAAATCAAGGTGATGCGAGTCGTGCTTCCCCGACTCCTGGGATGGGAACACTGTCAGATGGTGTGGTTTGGAAGGGGCGCCTGATTTCACCGGCCATCGTGGCGGGGTACAAATGCCCGCGGATAAAGGTGGCATCGCGGCGAACGGCCTGCGCCGCTGCGGCATGCCCAAAAAAATCCAGGTAGTCCGGCACCTGCTGGATCAGCATCTCAAATCCGGGCTGCGCGGCCAGACCGCGCTCGCGGGCAGCCCGAACCAGCGGCGTCGGCTGGTTCTTCATGAGGATGTCCATGACGGCCGCGTGCGGCGCCATACGGGACACATCGCACGGCAGGGGATCATCGGCCCTGAGCCCCAGCGGTGAGGCATTCACCACCACGTCATGGCCCGACGGGTCGCCGCTGCTCACAGCCGCGATGCTTGCGTTTGACAGCGGCATAGCGGCGGCAATCTGGTCGGCCAGCACCTGCGCCTTGCCGGGCGCCGGGTCATAGAGCGAAATGGCGGCTGGCGCCTGGCTGCCCGCCATTGCGAGTGAAGCGGTAATCGCGGCAGCCGCGCCGCCTGCGCCCAGTATCAACACGCGCTTGCCGGCGTAGGCCACACCGAAATAGTCCAGCGACAGGACAAAACCTTTGCCGTCAAACAAGGCGCCTTCCAGTTCACCGGCTGCGTTACGGCGAATGCCATTCACCGCGCCGGCTACCCGGCCCGCGTCATTGCAATGCGAGAGCAGGCTCATCACTTCGGCCTTGTGCGGAATGGTCAGCAGCATGCCTTTGACGTTCCTGGCCAGGAAAGCGGCCTTCACAAAAGCCTGGATGTCCCCGGCAGCCACATGCACCGGGACAAGGACAGCATCAATACCCAGCGTCTTGAAGATCAGGTTGAACACCTCCGGCGCACGCACCTGCCCGACCGGATCGCCGGGGATCAGATACACATCGGTATTGCCCTGAATGGTGGAAAACATGCTGGATTGCCTGAAACGTTCGATAATCGATTGAAATTGCCAGATTCGGTGTGAACTTTAGTAGCTAGCCCCAGGAACCCCAACAGGTTTATTACTCGATTGATCGTTTATCGCTCATTTAAGATCGATGATCGAACGAAACAAGGGTTTGACCTACGCCTACGTTGACACCGTGTTGTGAATACTTCAGCAAATGACCGCGGCCAAACTCCCCATTTCACCCTCTACATTGCAGGGCCCCAGCCCTTCCACGCTGGACAAGCGGGACTGGATTGCCGGGCTGGAAAAAGGCCTGTCCGTCATCGAATGTTTTGACGACGCCAACCCACGCCTGACCGCCAGCCAGGCCGGGGCGCGCTGCGGCATGACACGGACGGCCGCCCGCCGCTATTTGCTGACGCTGGAACACCTGGGGTATGTCGCCGGCGACGGCAAGCTCTTCTGGCTGACACCGCGTGTGCTCAGGCTGGGCCAGTCCTACCTGGAGTCGGCACGCCTGCCGCGCATCGTGCAGCCCTTTTTGCAGCGCGTGACCGCCGGAACGCAGGAGAGCGCGTACGTCAGCGTGATGGACGGCGACGACATCGTCTACATCGCCCGCAACGGCTCCAGCCGCGCCATGAACACCGGCTACGTGCTGGGCTCGCGCGTGCAGGCCCAGGTCACGGCTGCAGGCCTTTTAATGCTGTCGATGCGCGACCCCGCCTGGCTGGAAACCTGGCTGGCCAGTCACGAACTCAAGGCCTATACCTCGTACACGATCGCCAGCAAGGACCGCCTGCGGATAGAACTGGCGCGCGTGCGGGCGCAAGGATGGGCAATTTCCGAGCAGCAGCTGGAACTCAATTACCGCGGTATTGCCGTACCGCTGCGGGACCGGCACGGGGAAGTGGCAGGCGCGCTCAGCGTGACCATGCCCATGGGGCATGAGTCGAGTGAGGATGCGGGGGGACGGGTTTTATCGGTGTTGCGGGAGACGGCGCAGGCGATGAGAAACCTGATTTGAGTGCATCTGCCAGGGCGGTTCTTGCTCTGGCGATGCGCGCTTTGCTGAGGGTGGCTGGCCGGGGGTTGCCCGGCATGCAAGTAACTTTCTTTTGCTTACTTTTCTTTTGGCGAAGCAAAAGAAAAGTGAGTAGCCGCCGGGCTACCCCCGGCCAGCAGATCTCAGAAGAAGGCGCATAGCCGGAGCAACATCCGGCCTCAAAGAGGCGCTATCAATTCAATAGCTGCTCGCGCCCACTCCCATTAGTCAAAAGCCTTTTTTTACGAAAAAATCAAACCGCCCCAACACTCCCCGTCACCGGTAAAACAATCCCCGTGACATAACTGGAACAAACAGGAGAAGCCAGAAATACATAAGCAGGTGACAACTCCTCAGGTTGCGCCGGCCGCCTCATGTCGGTCTTCTTGCCGAAGTCCTTGATGACGAGCGGCCCGCACCTGGCGCGGTGTAGGAAAAATCCGCGCCTTCACCCCGGCCATGCCTTGCGGGCCGCTGCAGCGTCGGGCCGAATCTTGCACAATCAAGGCAGCCATCTTTTCCATTGCCGCTTTTGTTGCCGCCCGAGCGGCGTTTGATGCAAACCCGACACTTCCTCCAGCTCATCGCGATGTCCGCCCTCTGGGGCGCATCATTTCCCCTGCTGCGTATCGCCAGCCCCGCCCTGGGGCCGTGGGTGGTAGCGGCCACCCGCTGCGTCCTGGCCTCGATCGTGCTGGGCCTGCTGATGAGCAGGCTGCGCGGCCAATGGCCGCCGCGCGAGGCGTGGCCCCGGCTGGCGCTGCTGAGCATGCTGTCGGTGGTGGTTCCCTTTGTGCTGTACAACTGGGCCGCGCTGGTCATCCCGTCGGGCTATTCGGCGGTGCTCAATGCCACGGTGCCGCTCTTCGGCGTGATGGCCGCCGCGCTGGCAGGTGAGGAAAAACTCACCCGCATCCGCCTGCTCGGCTGCGCGGTCGGCTTTGCCGGCGTCGCGCTGCTGGTGCAACTGGGGCCCGTCGCCGTCACGCCCCGGGTCGTGCTGGCGGCGTTGGCCTGTGTGGCCGCGTCGGCCAGCTACGGCTTCGGTGCCATCCTCATGAAACGCGCCACCATGGCCTATTCGCCGCTGCCCTCGTCAGCGGTGGTGCATGTGGCCGCGGCCCTGATCCTGCTCATACCGGGCGGGATCGCCGCACCCTCGGCTGTCCTGACGCCGGGCGCCGTGGCTGCCGTTACGGTGCTGGGCACGTTTACCTCCGGGTTTATGTACTGGATCAGCATGCGGCTGATGCGCGAGATTCCGGCCAGCGCCACCACGTCGGCGGCCTTCATGATTCCGCTGTTCGGCGTGACCTGGGGCGGGCTGTTTCTGGGGGAGCCGGTGACGATCAGCATGCTGCCCGGTTGCGTGCTGGTGCTGTCGGCCACCGCGCTGATCACGGGCTTTAACCCGTTTCGGGCTGCGCCACCTGAGCCATAAAGCTTAAGGCACGCACCGGCGCGAAGTCGTAAAGAAATCGTGGCGAGCGGCCCGAGGTCGCGTCGAAGACCGGGGCCGTACACACCGTACGGTGAGGACCGCAGATGCGAGATCGGGCCGCGCAGCAGATTTATTTGCGGCTTCGCATGATGTTGGGCGTGGCGACCACCACATCCGCATTCTGCGCACGCTGACGCAGCGCATGCTCCATCACCACCAGGGCCAGCATGGCCTCGGCAATCGGCGTGGCGCGAATGCCGACACAAGGGTCATGCCGGCCCTTCGTCACCACTTCGGAGGGGTTGCCCGCGGTGTCGATCGACTGGCGCGGTGTGATGATCGAGCTCGTCGGCTTGATGGCGATGGACACCTCCAGGTCTTGCCCCGTGCTGATGCCGCCCAGCACACCGCCGGCGTTGTTCGACTGAAAGCCCTCTGGCGACAGACCGTCGCCGTGCGTGGTGCCGCGCTGCGTGACGCTGGCAAAGCCGGCGCCGATTTCAACGCCCTTGACGGCGTTGATGCCCATCATGGCAAAAGCAATGTCGGCGTCCAGCTTGTCAAAGAGCGGATCACCCAGGCCCACCGGCACCCTGGACGCCGTGACACGAATGCGCGCGCCGCAGGAGTCGCCGGCCTTGCGCAGCGCATCCATGTAGTCTTCCAGTTTCGAAACGTCAGCCACCGGCGCGAAGAACGGATTGCCCGGCACGTGTTCCCACGATTCAAACGGAATCGCGATGTCGCCAATCTGCGTCATGCAGCCGCGAAAGGTGGTGCCGTATTTTTCAGCCAGCCACTTCTTGGCCACCGCGCCGGCAGCCACCATGGGGGCCGTCAGGCGGGCGGAGGCACGGCCGCCGCCACGCGGGTCGCGCCGGCCGTATTTGTGCAGGTAGGTGTAGTCGGCATGGCCTGGGCGGAAGGTTTCCAGGATGTTGCCGTAGTCCTTGCTGCGCTGGTCGGTGTTCCTGATCAGGAGGCAGATGGGGGTCCCCGTGGTCTTGCCCTCATACACGCCGGAGAGGATCTCGACAGCATCGGGCTCATTGCGCTGGGTCACATGCCGGCTGGTGCCTGGCCGGCGGCGGTCCAGGTCGCCCTGAATGTCGGCCTCACTCAAGTCCATGCCGGGCGGGCAGCCGTCAATCACGCAGCCAATGGCCGGGCCGTGGGATTCACCGAAGTTGGTGACTGCGAATAGGGTTCCGAAGGTATTTCCGCTCATGGGGGGATTATCCCAGAGGGGGCTGAGGGGGCGCGGACAGCCTGATTCAGGCCCGCCGTTGACACGCCCGGACAAACCCGGAGTGTGGGTAGCGCTGGTTTCTCGTGGTCATGTCAGACCAATGCCGAAGGGGCCGGCCCTTTCGGCAAGAAGGTAACAGCGGAAAAGTCGCTGCGCCAGAACATTGCCGATGTTATTGGAGCTCCCCAGGATTCAATGTAGGCAAGCACATCGCCTCGCTGCAATCGTTTCCGCTTTAATCGCTGCTGATACTTTTCCAGGTTTTCGAAGGACAAAGGATCTCCCTTTTGATAGAAGTCCCAACCCGGGTTGTCACTCATAACGCGTACAAAGCGCAACAAAGCGCCTTGGGAATAAGCCGAGAACTCATTGAGCGCGTCCTTCTTGCAATCATCAGCCGTACTTCGAACGGAAATTACATCAAAGCGAAACGTCGACTGCGCATAGGCTGGCACGTAACCATCTCCCGCAGACAGGTGAGGCATAAAAACCGTTAGCCCAGGGGCGTTAGCCGGTGACCACAGAATGAGCGGCGACGCGTCTTTGTCTTCCGTGTACGGCTGTTCTGGCAAGACAAACGGGGTTGGGCTGCTATGAACCCGCATTGGCGGATAGCGATCAAACGCCTGGGCAACCTCGGCGACCGGTGCCCTGATCACAGACAGATTGAAGAATGGTCGATCCAGAACAGACATGATGCGAGCGTTTGGTTGCTTGCCGGCACTGCGACTACGCGAACTCTCCGTGGCGCGGTGCAACTTCGCCCTGCAGAAGAACACGTAATGTGAACTTGAGCGGGAAGACCTGAGACTCTTTCATGCGCAGCGCGGCCGCAACCGCCTTGCGTTCTTTTTTTGCTTGCGGGTACTCGGCCGAGGGAACGAAGATGTGGTCGTTTTCGTGCAGCAGCACCCCATGCCCAAACTCGAGATCGCCAGCCATGGTCACGCCAACAAAGCCGGTGAACGTCTGGCCTGAGGAAGCAAGGAAATCAGCTGCAACGGACAGGGCGTAAAGGTCTGGACCCATCATCTTCGCCGGATGGGGACGAACCCAGGTTTCGTCCTGCTCTTCATCCCCTTCCTCGTCGCTTGCGAACTCCCAGATGGGAAAAGCGATGAGGTCTTCCGGCTTGAGTTGGTCAATGGGCTTTCGGGTCTTCAACGATGGACGCATGGACAGTGTCTTCTAAGGTGAAAGTGTCAACAAAACCGATCAAGCCCGGCCCTCGCTTGAAGAAAGGGTCAGGCCTCTGCTCCCCCTTGAGGAAACGAATGAGCTTGAGCCACATGTCAAACGCCTTGGAGTCGGATGGGTGGTGGATTTAGACGCTCCTGAACTATAGCTTTGCAACCGGCCGCTCTCCCTGTCGCCCTGGCTGTGCAGCCAGCGGTGTAGCGCCTGCCGTACACACTCTGGAACACTTCATGCTTGCTGCACCGCACCAATCCTGAATTGGATGTCTTGATTGAACAGGAGCACCCCATGCTGGACCGCACCGCGACCAAGTTTTCCCATGTCAAGCCTGGCGACACGCAGTTTGTCTCCGGTGGTTTGCGCGATTTTTTCCTGTACCGTGACCTTGGCATTGCCGACGCGACCAACGGCAAAGTCATCGCGCACCTTGTGAAGGCGAATATGGCACCAGAAACAGGCACGGGATGGCACCGTCATGAGGCAGATTTCCAGATCGTCATCATGACCAAGGGCTGGGCCCGCTTTATGTACGAAGACAAGGAGACCCTGGTCGAGGCCGGCGACGTGGTGCACCAGCGACCAGGCATCAAGCATTTCCTGTTCGACTACTCCCCCGACATGGAATACCTGGAAATCGTCGGGCCAGCGGACTTCAAATCTATAGACGTAGACCCGGTCTGCGAAATTCCACCACCCACCCCCTGGAAATAGCGCCCCCACGGTCGCTCACTTCGTGTAGCTCCCTGCCCCCCGAGGGGGCCGCCCGCCTGCGGTCTGGCAAAGCCAGTCCCGCGGCTCATGCTGGCTTGAAGATTTCAGGGCGTATATAGCGGGGGTATTTCATCAGTGGGGGCCGCGGGTCCGGCTTCGCCGGCCCCAGGCGCCGCCCCCTGCAAGGGGGGAACAGGCTACACGCAGTGAGCCTGGACGGGGGTGTTCAAAATTCCGCATCCAACTCATCAATGTCATCCGGCTCCTTCCGCGCCTCAGCCACCCACTCCTTCATCGCCGGCAACTCCATGATGCGCTTGCAATACGCGGTACAAGCCTTGTCCAGCGGCACGTCGTAAGTGAGAAATCGGGTCACCACCGGCGCATACATGGCGTCGGCCACCGACAGCTGCTTGCCAAACAGGTAGGGGCCGCCATAGGTGGCCAGACATTCCTTCCAGATTTCCAGCACGCGGTCAATATCGGCCTGCGCGCGGGACCAGACCTTGAAGCCCGAAAAATGCGCCTTGATGTTCATCGGCAGCGCCGCGCGCATGGAGGCAAAGCCTGAATGCATTTCGCCGCACACCGCACGGCAATGCGCCCGTACCTTGATGTCCGCGGGCAGCAACTGGGCTTTAGGCTTGATTTCATTGAGGTATTCGGCAATCGCCAGGGTGTCCCACACCTTGACGTTGCCGTGCTGCAGCGAAGGCACCAGCATGCTGGACGAGAGCAGCAGCATTTCGGCCTTCATCGCCGGGTCGTCCGGTGAAATCACTTTTTCGGTGAATTCCAGACCCGCGAACTTCGCCAGCAGCCAGCCGCGCAGGGCCCACGCTCCGTAGTTCTTGCTGCTGATCGTCAGGATGGCTTTGGCCATGCACATGCTCCTTGAACCGGAAAGGCCCTGCTGGCTAGCAGGATGGATGCATGAACTCCCGCAAGGCTTATGCCAGCCTGCGCTTTTCGGCTCCGACTGGCCCGTAACTTGCCTGCATGGACTGGCAGAGACAAAGAGACAACGAATTCCGATTCATGTCAGGACAACCATGCTTTACCAGGCCTACCAAACCCAGTCCGACCTGCTGTCGCCGTTTCGCCTGTTCGCCCAAAGCGGTAGCGCGGCATTCTGGCTGGGTAAAACCGAAGGCAGCCTGCTCCGCAAGATTTCGGCGTCGATGGAGGTGTTTTCACGCCTGCGGCTGACGCATACACGGCCGGCCTACGGCATCAGTTCAGTGGAGGTGGGCGAGCGCGAACTTGCCGTGACGGAAGAAACCGTTCTGTCCATGCCCTTTGGCACCCTGCTGCGCTTTCGCAAGGAAACACCCGCGGGCCTGCCCTTCCAGCCGCCGGTGCTGCTGGTGGCGCCGCTGTCGGGCCACTTTGCCACGCTGCTGCGCGAAACCGTGCGCACCCTGCTGCAAGACCACGACGTGTACATCACCGACTGGCACAACGCGCGCGATGTGTCCCTGAGCCACGGCCCGTTTGCGCTGGACGACTACGTCGACCACATGATCCGCTTCACCCAGGCGATTGGCCCGGGCACCCATGTGGTGGCGGTATGCCAGCCTTGCGTGGCGGCGCTGGCGGCCACCGCCATCATGGCCGAAGACGACGACCCGGCCCAGCCACGCAGCCTGACCCTGATGGCCGGCCCGGTGGACTGCCGCGTGAACCCCACCGGCGTCAACACCCTGGCCACCAGCCAGCCGATTGAGTGGTTCGAAAAAAACCTGATCAGCCATGTGCCGCTTCCGCACGCCGGCTACATGCGCCGCGTGTATCCGGGTTTTGTGCAGCTCAGCGCTTTTCTGAGCATGAACCTGGACCGGCACAAAAAATCCTTCCAGGACATGTACCAGCACCTCGTGGACGGTGATGTGGAAAAGGCCAACATCATCCGTGTGTTTTATGACGAGTACCTGGCCGTGAACGATTTACCAGCCGAGTTCTATCTCGAAACGGTCGAAAAAGTCTTCCAGACCTACGACCTGCCGCTCGGCAAGCTCAGCTATCGCGGCCGCCTCGTCAAACCTGCCGCCATTCGCCGTACGGCGCTCATGACGGTTGAGGGGGAACGCGACGACATCTGCGCCGTAGGGCAAACGGTAGCGGCGCAGGATCTGTGCACCGGCATCCGGCCCTACATGAAAACTCACCATGTGCAGACCGGCGTGGGGCACTATGGGGTGTTCAGCGGGCGCAAGTGGAACCAGCAGATTTATCCGCGGGTTCGGGAGATGATTCACTCGAGCATGGGCTGAAATTCATACAAAATCGGCCTCCAGGCCAATGGATACGGGCGCAACCAGCTCCTGAATTAATAGCGCCAAGTCGAACCGTGAGCGAGCGCTTGCCGGCAGAGTCCGATGCCCTGCCTAGACGTCATCGTGCCCATTCAACACAACTCTGCGCAGCATCGATCGGTACTTGAGCGCCATGAGCACGGCAAGCGGATAGCCCAGACATCGCATCGGGTTCAGAAAGTGAATCCAATATGGCCGGGCGTACCAGCGCTCCATACGCTTCTTGAGGTAACTTTCTTCGTATCCCCAGTCCGGCATGATCATCCACAGCATGAGCGGAAAAATCAGGAATGTGTCAAAGGCAAACGAGGCGCAGACATCCCTGAAGATGATTCGATCGACGAGCTTGAGGTCATCCGCCGAGATATTGCCTTTCAGCACAAGTTGCCGGCATTCGGTGTCCTCGATTCCGATCTCGGTCCATGCGTACGAGATGATTTCCCAGACATAGTATTTCTCACCCATGTCGGCGACACCTAGCGTCGGAGTCATCCGACCAGGCTCCTGAGCGCAAAGAACAAGGCAATTCCCGCCAGCACAAAACTTAAACGCCAGCTCGTGCGGCCCACCACCACGGCGGTACTGAGAAAACCGTCATCAAGCTCCCGGTGGCGTGAACTGCGCAAGAATTTTTTGAATCGGCCAAAAGCGTCACCAATGCCCCACGACAAGTCTTCATGGTTAGCGCCGATCTCGTTGTAGATATCGCGATGACCGGCACTTAGGCGATGAAGGATGAATGAGACAGACACAGAACCGGCAACCCCAAGCGCAACAGCGCCGCCCAGGAATATCTTGTCGAATGTCTCCGGCCATCCCGTCGCGGCCACAAACACGCCGACAACCATGCCGGATAGCGCGAAGAAGAATTCTGTACGGTCCATGACTGCTGTTTGAGGTGAAATGCTAGATGCGGCTTTGCGGCACACGTTTGTTCGATACTGTAGTCAGGTCATTTCTCAACATGGCACTGCCTGCAAGCTGGACCCAACAGCACTGAATATGGCGTTGATTAGCCGCGTCGTAAGGCGCGCCCTGTTGAACACAATGTCCGTGAGCAAGGCGATTGCAAGCCCCAAATAGATGAAGTACCCCAAGCCAACATAGTCCGAGAAGAGAACAGTGTGCAGCCAGTTCTGATGGAAGAGGTACAGATACCCAACCAATCCTGCGGCCCCAAGCAGCACCACCGTCGGCAGCACAAGTTGCAGCCCGGCGCGCTTGCGAAGAGCTGCGGCAATGGCGAGCAGCGAGAAGACGAGCGCGTTTGCGCCGGTAAAGATGCGGAACTCTCGCGTCAGTGATTCCGCCACACCCATGTACTGGGTGCGAATCAGAAGTTCGAGCCGCTCGTTGATGCGCGACAGATCGGCGGTTCTGCGCTCAAGAATCCCGGTCATGGATTTTTCGATCGCCTTGCGGCACTCGCAATCGATATTTCTCATTTGCGCAGCGACAGCGGCAACCTTTTGAGGAAGACCTTCAGCCAGCTTGCGTTTGAGTTCGGCGATCTCCGATGAATTCCTGCCAGAAAGGCCTTTTGCCATTTCCGCGAGCTTGCCGCCGTCCAGTGCTTCGATTCGTTCGCTCACTCTGCGCTCCACTTCCATTCGGATCGCATCACGCGCCAAGGTCTCGACAAGGCCTGGATTGACATAGGACGCGACAAAGGCGGTCCCAAACAGGGCAATGCCCGCAAAGGCGATGATGGTGACAAAGAGACGCATGGCGCTGCTTCCGGTCGTTAAGGTTTGACTGCGGTGCAGGACCAGAATTTGCGCATGGATTGCAATTTAATCGCCTCGCCTTATCCAGGCAACCAAAATCCCAATCAAGCCCATCACCCCCACCAATCCCAAAATCACCCCGCGCCCCTCCATCACCCCTGCAAACACCCCCACCAGCATCCCCGCCAGCGGCTGCGACAAATTGTTGAGCATCACGATCACGCCAGTAGTCTTGCCCAGGTCGCGCGGTGGAATCAGTTTCTGGCGCAGGCTGCGGATATAGACGTTGAACATCTTGTCAAAGCCGATCACCAGCAAGAAACCGGCGGTGTACACCCAGAAGCTGCCGGCCAGCCCCGTCAGCAAGCCGCCGGCCAACATCACGCTGTATGACACCAGGCCCAGGGTGCGCAAGGGCAGCACAGTGCGGGCGATGAACAGCAGGATGATGACGGTGGCAATGGCGCCGGCCGTTTGCAGCAACGCATAATCGCCCGCAGAGCGCTGCAGCAGCCCGGTCACCATCGCGGCCGAGGTGGCGAGCGTCACGCCGATCACCAGGTTGATGCCGGCCGCCAGCGCAATCACTTTTTTCAGGCCCGGCAGGTGCAGCACCTGCGAAAACGCGGTGCGGATGGGCAGCAGCCAATGGTCCGGGGCGGTCTCGGGCGCGGCCAGCTCAACCGGGTTCTTCCGGCGCCACAAGGTCACGGCGCCATCGGCCAGCAAAAAGAGCGCCGCGGTGGCCGCCACCACCGCGGGCCACGGCATCCAGCGCAGCAGCAGTGACGCCAGCACGGGGCCCAGGACCATGCCGAGCTGGTCGGCAATCTGCGCATGGGCCAGCACTTTTTCAAAGCGGTGCTGCCTGAATATCTGCGGCAGCATGACCTCGCGGGCCATCAGGCCCTGCGTGGTCAGCACACCGCAGACCGCCGACAGGGCAATCAACCAGCCAATGCCGCCCAACCACTGAAAAGCGGCCGCCCCGCCGATGCACACGAGCGCGCGGTAGAGCTGGCTGATGCGCAAAAGCTTGAGAGGCGAAACCCGGTCGCACAGCGCGCCGCACACGGGAAAAGCCAGGAAGCGGGGGAGCGTCTCTACCGTGAAGGCGATACCTGACCAGGCCACACTTCCCGTGATTTCGAAAACCACCAGAGGAACCAGGAACAGCAGTATCTGGTCGGCAAGCCTGGAAAGGAACAGGGAGCTATAAAACAGCTGGCCGTTGGCGTTGTTGGCGTTGTCGCGCACCCCTGCTCCCATCGCCTTGCCCCGCAAAGCAGGCCAGATACCTAGCGCATCTGGCTATTATTTTGATAGCGCCTTGCGCTCTTCCTGATTGGGCTGATTGGGCTGATTGGGCTGGCGGCATCTTTTATGCAAAGAACGCCATCAGGCCCGTACCACTCGTGTCAGCTGCGGTCGGCGCCGTCTTCTTCCGGCCAGTCGCGGATGTAGGCCTTGAGCATCTTGTTTTCGAAGTTCTGGCTGTCCACCACGGCCTTGGCCACGTCGTAGAGGCTGATCACGCCCATCATGACTTTCTGGTTCATCACGGGCATGTAGCGCGCGTGGCGTTCCAGCATCATGCGGCGGACTTCGTCGAGTTCGGTCTCCGACGTGCAGGTGAGCGGGTGGTCGTCCATGGCGGTGCGCACCAGCGTGCTGCCGATCTCGCCGCCGTTTTTGACGATGCAGACAATCACTTCGCGAAATGTCAGCATGCCGACCAGGTCACCATGCTCCATGACGACCAGTGAGCCGATGTCTTTTTCGGCCATGATCTGGGCCGCCTTGGCAAGGGGTTCGTCAGGCTGGACGGTGTAAAGCGTGTTGCCCTTCACGCGCAGTATGTCTAGAACCTTCATGGCCATCTCCTCGGTTGTGCTGCTTGCCGGCCCTCATTGTCCCACCACAGCGCGGCAACAGGGAATTCAGTTTAAATATAGCCCACAATCAAACGGCAGGTTGCAAGAATCTGTTCGGGCTCCTGCGATTGCCCGGCGCACCGCCACTTTTTTCTGACTGGAGACAAACCCATGCCCGGTTACTCAGACCCCGGCTTCGACACCCTGGCGTTGCACGCCGGCGCCGCGCCCGACCCATCCACCGGCGCGCGTGCCGTGCCGATTCACCTGACGACTTCTTTCGTCTTCGAATCGAGCGACCACGCGGCCAGCCTCTTTAACCTCGAACGCGCGGGCCATGTCTATTCACGCATCAGCAACCCGACCAATGCGGTGCTGGAGCAGCGCGTGTCGGCCCTGGAAGGCGGCATAGGCGCGATTGCTACGTCGAGCGGGCAGGCTGCGCTGCACCTGGCAATTGCCACCTTGATGGGCGCCGGCTCGCACATCGTCGCCAGCACCGCGCTTTACGGCGGCAGCCAGAACCTGCTGCACTACACCTTGCGCCGTTTCGGCATAGCCACCACCTTCGTCAAGCCCGGCGACCTGGATGGCTGGCGCGCCGCCGTGCAGCCCAACACCAAACTTTTCTTCGGTGAAACCGTGGGCAACCCGGGCCTCGACGTCCTGGACATCGAAGCGGTATCCGGCATTGCCCATGACACCGGCGTGCCGCTGCTGGTGGACTCCACCCTCACCTCGCCCTGGCTGATCAAGCCCTTTGACCACGGCGCCGACCTGGTCTACCACTCGGCGACCAAGTTCCTGAGTGGCCACGGCACGGTGATCGGCGGCGTGGTGGTGGATGGCGGCAGTTTCGACTGGGAAAAGCCCGGCAAATTTTCCGAGCTGACCGAGGCCTACGAAGGCTTTCACAACATGGTGTTCAGCGAGGAAAGCACCGTGGGCGCCTTCCTGCTGCGCGCGCGGCGTGAGGGCTTGCGCGACTTCGGCGCCTGCATGAGCCCGCACACGGCATGGCTGATTCTGCAAGGCATTGAAACCCTGCCGCTTCGCATGGCGCGGCACATGGGCAATACCGAAAAAGTGGTGCAGTTTCTCGCCGCCCACCCGCTGGTCTCGCGCGTGGGCCATCCGATGCTCGAATCGCACCCCAGCCACGCACTGGCCAAAAAGCTGCTGCCGCGCGGCGCCGGCTCAGTGTTCAGCTTCGACATCAAGGGCAACCGTGAACAGGGCAAGGCCTTCATCGAAGCGCTGAAAGTCTTCAGCCACCTGGCCAACGTAGGCGACTGCCGCAGCCTGGTGATCCACCCTGCCAGCACCACGCATTTCCGCATGAGCGACGAAGCGCTGGCGGCCGGCGGCATCACGCAGGGAACGATTCGCCTGTCGATTGGCCTGGAAGACCCGGACGACCTGCTGGACGACCTCAAGCGCGCCCTCAAGGCGGCAGAAAAAGCCGCCGTGAAAGCGGGGACCTGAAGCATGTACCTCGACGTCAACGGCCATAAAACGTATTGCTACACCGGCGGCAAACCTTTTGATGCGGCCAAACCCACGGCTGTGTTTATCCACGGCGTTCTGAACGACCACAGCATCTGGATACTGCAGACCCGCTACTTCGCGCACCACGGCTTCAACGTGCTGGCACCCGACTTGCCCGGCCATTGCAAAAGCGAAGGTGAGCCGCCGCAATCAGTCGAAGAAGCGGCGGCCTTCATCATCGCGCTCCTCGATGCGGCCGGCATCAAGACCGCCGCACTGGTGGGCCACAGCTTCGGCTCCCTCACGGCGCTGCATGCGGCGTCCACTGCACCGCAAAGGGTGACGCACCTGGCGCTACTGGGAACCGCCGCACCGATGACGGTTTCCCCCGCGCTGCTGGACAACGCACTGAACCAGCCCATGAAGGCGATTGATATGGTCAACACCTTCTCGCACTCCATGCTGGCGCCGCCACCCTCATCGCTGGGCCCGGGCACCTGGCTGTACGGAGTGTCGAAGGCGCTCATGAAACGGGTGCTGGCCAGCAATACCAAAATCAACCTGTTCCACCGCGGCTTCAAGGCCTGCGACGACTACACCGGCGGTGAAGCGGCCATCGAAAAAGTACAGTGCCCGGTGCTGTTCATCCTGGGCAAGAACGATTCCATGACCTTGCCCAAAATGGCGGCGCCGCTGCAGGCCAAAGCAAAAAATGCCAGGACGGTGATGCTGCAGGCCGGCCACCAGATGATGACCGAAGCACCCGAAGGGGTTTTGTTTGCACTGAAGGATTTCATCAAGCCATGAGCGTGCTGACGGCCACGCCGGCGATGACGCAGCAGCGTGCGCAGGAAATCGCCGCCAGCTTCGACCTGCGCGCCTTGCCGCCGGATTTTTACGCCAACCCCTATCCGGTTTATGCAGTGCTGCGCGAAACCGAGCCGGTCAAGCGCATGCCGGATGGCTCCTGGTTTCTCACGCGTTACGCCGACCTGGTGGCGGTGTACCGCGATGCGCAAACCTTCAGCTCGGACAAGAAGGTGGAGTTCGAGCCCAAGTACGGAGCGGGCTCGGCCCTGTTTGAACACCACACCACCAGCCTGGTGTTCAACGACCCGCCGCTTCACACGCGCGTTCGCAAACTGATCATGGGCGCCCTTACGCGGCGCGCCATTGCCGATATGGAGCCCGGGCTCATCACGCTGGTCGATAGCCTGTTGGATGCGATCGAAAGCCGGGGCGGCGGTGATTTGATTGAGGATTTCGCTTCGGCGATCCCGGTGGAGATCATCGGCAACCTGCTGGGCGTGCCGCATGCCGACCGGTCGCCGCTGCGCGGCTGGTCGCTGGCCATACTCGGCGCGCTGGAACCCAAACCGACGCCCGAACAGGAAGCCCTGGGCAATAGCAGCGTGCGGGACTTCACCGGCTACCTCAAGGACCTGGTGGCCGACCGGCGCAAACACCCTGGCGACCCGGAACACGATGTGCTGACACGGCTGATCGGCGAAGAAGTGTCGGGGGAAAGACTCAGCGAAACGGAACTGCTGCAAAACTGCGTGTTCATCCTCAACGCCGGCCACGAAACCACGACCAACCTCATCGGCAACGCGCTGGTTTTGCTGCAGGAATGGCCGCACGCGAAGCAGATGTTGCTATCAAATTTGGAGCTGCTTGCGCAAGTAAATAAAGGGCTAGAGGCCGATTTGGCAATTGAAATCGATGAATTCCTGCGTTTTGAGTCATCCAACCAGCTGGGCAATCGGCGTGCGCTCAAGGCCTGCCAGGTGGGCGGTGTGGACTTGCCCGAAGGCGCGTTGCTGACGCTGTGCATTGGAGCCGCAAACCGCGACCCGGCGCAGTTTGCCCAGCCCGAACACCTGGACCTGGCACGCCAGGACAACCGCCACCTGGCCTTCGGCTTCGGCATTCACCAGTGTGCCGGACTCAGCCTGGCCCGGCTTGAAGGCCGCGTTGCCATCGGCCGCTTTCTGCAGCGCTTTCCGCACTACCGCCTGACCACCAGCCCCACTCGCGGCGGCCGTGCGCGCTTCAGGGGTTTTCTGAAGGCGCCGTTTTCAACGACGGCTACCTGACCTGGCGTTGCGTGCCCACGCGGTGCGGCGCCGTTTCCAGCGCCCGCAACAGTGCCTGCGTGGATGGCAAATGAGGCACTGCCCTGATGTTGGTCTGCTCCAGCGAGTCCAGCAGGCGTGCAAGGGTTTGCGCATGCGGCGTCAAGGGGCCCAGAAAGTGCGTGCCGCCCGCATCGGCAATCAGCAGCGTGGGAAAGGTTTCCACTTCCAGGTCTCCGACCAGCTCGGCTTCGTCTTCAATGTCCAGCCAGACAAACCGGCTTTCCGGATAGCGCAAGGCCATTTCCGAGAAGACGACACCGTAGTCGCGGCAAAGGCCGCACCAGTCCGCGCAGAGGCAAATTACCCATCGCGCGGGGGGCGTCGTCACAGGCGGTTCACCATGGGGAGTTTCTGGAAGCAGATCGGTTGGCATGCAGGCAGGAGCGCGGAAAGGGTGTGACGAGGGCTGGCGGCCATGGATTGACTATTATGGCCAGCGTCGCAAAATGAGGCGCACCACCGGATATCCGGCGCAGGAGACAAACCCATGAATGCCATCAGCCCCGATTCGGCGGAAACCGGCGCCACGACACCCGTTGATCCCCGCAGCTTTGCGTCTTTCGCGGATTTTTACCCCTTCTACCTGGGCGAGCATCGCAACCCGACCTGCCGCCGCCTGCACTTTGCAGGCTCAAGCCTCACGCTGCTCTGCCTGGCGGCGCTGCTGATGACCCGCAACCCGTGGTGGCTGCTGGCCGGCCTGCTGTGCGGCTACGGCTTCGCCTGGATCGGGCATTTTGGGTTCGAAAAGAACCGGCCCGCCTCGTTCAAGCGGCCACTCTACAGCTTCATGGGAGACTGGGTCATGTACCGCGACATGTGGGTTCAGGCCTTGCGGCGCATCAAAGGCAACTGAGCCCGTTTCCAGGCGTGGCCTTAGCCTCCCACAACGGGCTCTAACGGACCTTATCGGGCTTTATCAGGAGTCCAGTGACTGCAAAGGGCCGGTTTTTAACGCCTTGAGGCATGCCGCACCTGCCTGCAACGCCGCCTCATGCGTGGGGTACGGGTGGTCGGAGCCTTCAATGCGCAGGTCCGCCATGTGCTCTTGGGCTGACAGCTGCGTGACCACCCAGTAAAAAAGACCTGCTGACGGCTCCTTCACCCGCACCGCGAGCGGCCCGGGCGCATCGGGAATGGCGGCACTCATAAAGACCGCCCGAGCTCAGTGCTCACGTCTTTGGCGGCAGGGCCTACTTCCGCCACGGCAACACGCAGTTCAAGCTCGCTGCAATCGAGTGCGCTGACCCAGTATTTCAGGGAGGCTTCCTCGTTGATGTTGATGGGCTCGTTTGTCAGGGCCGGGTCGGCGATCAGGTTCGATGGTGATGTCACGGTTCTCTCCAGCTTGGTTGTCAATTGAGGGGATTGCAGCAGATGGAGAGAATCGTGGCGTAAGCATAAAGATGGTCTTGTAAGAATTCCTCCCGCGCGCCTGAAGGCCTAACGGGCGAAAATTTGTGCGGTGCAGCATAAAAATTCTTACAAGGCTTACGTCCCCCGAACGGCTTTTGCAGGATGAGGCAATCAGGCTTGAAAACGGGCTCAAACCTGCCTCCTGGCACGCATTTGGGCTGAAGCGGAGTCTTGCCAAATCGCAAGGAGGCCACGTCAGGAGGGCAAAACGACGCGGGTATGCGCTTGACCCGCCGCGAAGGCGCGACGCAAAAAAATTAAAGGCCGGACTCGCCGTCTACCCGGATGCCCAACTGCTTGACCTTGACGCGCTGCTCCACGGCCTGACTCCACATTTCGAAGTCTTTATTGGTGGGCGCCGGGCCCTTGCCGGTCTGGTAGGCCCACATTTTCGCCGTCAGCTCTTCGTAGATCTGTCGGGCTTCCTGGTGCGCCTGCCGTTCATGGGCAATGGCGCCGTCCAATTTTTCCCTGGCTGGTGTTTTTGATGGCATTGTCAGTGCGTGAAAAAATCAAAAATCAGATTTTGTTACAACACGCCGGCAGGCACAAATATCCCCAAACAGCGACTGGTTTTTAGTCCGGATGGACTAGCCCCGAAACCTGCTGTGCGGGGATTGGCGGGTCGGAGTTGGCGGTTTACAGCGCGTCGCGCAGCCGTATGGCCGGCCACCGGGCCTTTTCCCAGAGGCCCTGGACCGCTTCGGCTTTGTCCAGCAGAAGTTGCTGTATCAGCGGCTCCAGCGGCGTGGCGTCGGGATCGGCCAGCAGCAGGTAACGGGCTTCTACCTCGCCCTCGGCTTCATTGAGCTGGCCTACCCAGTCCAGGGCAACCAGTGTTTCCAGTACCGGCTCCAGCTGCAGCCCGTCCACCTGAAGCAGCTCGGCCAGCTGCGAAGCGCTGACGCCCTTGCGCGGGGTAGCCAGTGCCCGGTGCAACTGCTGGAGCACTTCAATGGCCAGCTGGAAATGCCAGCCATGCGCGCTGCCGCGACGGGCCACTCCGGCCAGGAGACTGGGCAGGTACGCGGCAATCACAGCGCCCATCAGCACGATGACCCAGGACACATAAATCCATACAAGGAGGATGGGCAAGGTAGCGAACGCGCCATACACCAGCGAATAGGTCGGCACGGCGCCCAGATACAGGCTCAGCACGCGTTTGGCCACCTCAATGCCCGCAGCCACAAACAGGCCCCCTACCCAGGCATGCGACCACTTCACGTAGGTATTGGGCACATAGCGGTACATCGCCGCCATGCCCCCCGCCACCAGGAAAAACTGCAGAACGCTGAGCAGAAAACGCAGGCTGACGGGCAAAGCGCCCACCAGGCCGCCCGAGGCCGACAGCACATAAGAAGTGACCGCCAGGCTGGCCGCCAGCAGCAGCGGCCCCAAGGTAATGGCAGCCCAATAAATGAGCACACGCTGCGTCAGTGGCCGCGCCTTTTTGACGCGCCAGATACCGTTGAGCGTTCGGTCAATGGTCAGGATGAGCGCGATGGCCGTGACCAGAAGCACGGCCAGGCCCGCGATGCCCAGCTTATTGGCCTGGCGGCTGAATTGCGTCAGGTAACCCAGCACCTGGCGGGCGATGTTGTCGGGGATCAGGCTCTGAATCAGCCAGGCCTGCAGGGCGCCCTGCAACTTCGAGAACATCGGGAAGGCCGTAAAGATGGCCAGCGCCACCGTAAAAAACGGCACCAGCGCGATCGAGGTGGTGAAGGTCAGGCTGCTGGCGGTCAGGCCCATGTGGTCTTCCCGGAAACGGTCACGCAGCGTGAGCGCTGTGCCACGCCATGGAAAGCGCGACAGGTCGCTCAAGAGGTCCTCGAGATATTGCTGAAATTTCATCCCCGGTATCATGCCACTGACCTTGAACCTGTTGACGGTCCAGCGGGTTCCCATGACCATGAACAAAACAACGCAAATTGACATCACCCGCCGGCTCGCGCTGGCCAGCCTGCTGGGCCTTATCGTGCTGGGCCTGGCCTGGGAAATGTGGCTGGCGCCCATACGCCCGGGCGGCTCATTACTGGCGCTCAAAGTGCTGCCGCTGTGCATCCCGCTGGCCGGCATCATGAAAAACCGCATGTACACCTACCGCTGGGTCAGCCTGCTGGTGTGGCTTTATTTCACCGAAGGCGTGGTGCGGGCCTGGAGCGACCGCGCCCCCGGCAACTACCTGGCCTTCATCGAGGTACTGCTGTGCCTCACGCTGTTTGTCGCCTGCGCGATGCATGTGCGGGTGCGGCTGAAAAACGCCTCCACCGCTTCCAGCGCCTCAAATCCATCAACCCCTTAACCTGAAGCCGAACATCGTGAGCACACACACCCAACTGATTGAGTCCCTGCGCCAGATCGTCGGCGCACCCAATGTCCTGATTGATGGCGACCTGACGCCCTGGGTACAGGACTGGCGCAGGCGCGAAACCGGCAAGGCCCTGGCCGTGGTGCGTCCTGGCTCCACGCCTGAAGTCGCGGCCGTGGTGAAAGCCTGCGCCGCAGCACGCGTGAGCATCGTGCCGCAAGGCGGCAATACCGGCATGGTGGTAGGGTCGACACCCGACGACACCGGCACGCAGGTCGTGCTCAGCCTGACACGCATGAACAAGGTGCGCACGCTGGACGCCGGCAACCTGACCATCACGGTCGATGCCGGCTGCGTGCTGCAAAACCTGCAGGAAGCCTGCGAAAAAGCCGGTTTCCTGTTTCCCCTGAGTCTGGCCTCGGAAGGAAGCTGCACCATTGGCGGCAACCTCGGCACCAACGCCGGCGGCACCCAGGTCGTGCGCTACGGCAATACGCGCGACCTCTGCTTGGGCCTGGAAGTCGTCAACGCGCAGGGCGAAATCTGGGACGGCCTCTCTGGCCTGCGAAAAGACAACACCGGCTACGACCTGCGCCACCTGTTCATCGGCAGCGAAGGCACGCTGGGCGTGATCACCGGCGCCATCATGAAGCTGTATCCCATGCCCAAATCCCAGCTCACCGCCTTTGCGGCCGTGCCGTCGCTTGAGGCCGCCGTACAGCTGCTGGGCCTGGCGCATGAGCACCTGGGCTCCGGCCTGACCGGTTTCGAAGTCATGGGCCAGTTCGCACTGGGCCTGGTGGCCAGGCACTTCCCGCAACAACGCGTGCCTTTCTGGCAAGAGCACGCCTGGTGCGTGGTTCTGGAGAACTCGGACAACGAATCCGAAGCCCATGCGCGTGAATGCTTCGAACGCTTGCTGGAAGCCGCCATGGAAGCCGGTTGCGTTGCCGACGCCGTGGTCGCCGAGAGCATGGCGCAGGCGCACGCACTGTGGCACATCCGTGAAAGCATCCCGATGGCGCAGGCCGAAGAAGGCCTGAACATCAAGCACGACATCTCGATCAACGTGTCGCGCATCCCCGAATTCGTGACTGAAACCAATGCCCTGCTGCTCGCGCGTTTTCCCGGCGCGCGCATGGTCGTCTACGGCCACCTGGGCGACGGCAACCTGCACTACAACGTGCAGGCGCCGGAGAATGAAGACCAGGCACGTTTCCTGAACGAGCAGGAGACGCCCATGAATGCCCTGGTCTACGAAGCGGTGGACCGCTACCGGGGCTCGATCTCGGCCGAACACGGTGTGGGGAGCCTCAAGGTCAACACGCTGCCCAAGCACAAATCACCTGTGGCTCTGGACATGATGCGCGCCATCAAACAGGGCCTGGACCCTCATAACCTGATGAACCCGGGACGGGTGCTAAAGGCATAATTAAACCTTTGGCCGCACGCCGCCCCGCCGGCCCCCGCCCCCCTCCTGACCCCAAGCCGACTGGTTGTAAATGACCCGCCCCATCCGCTCTCAATATGAAGATTTCATGCGCCATGTGGACACCCACGGCGCCTTCAAGGCCGACCGCACCGGCACCGGCACGAAAAGCGTGTTCGGCTACCAGATGCGCTTTGACCTGAATGAGGGCTTTCCGCTGGTGACCACCAAAAAGGTTCACCTCAAATCCATCGTGCATGAGCTGCTGTGGTTTCTGCAGGGATCGAGCGACAACAACTGGCTCAAGGAACGCGGCGTCACGATCTGGGACGAATGGGCGCGCGAAGACGGTGACCTGGGCCCGGTTTATGGCGTGCAATGGCGCAGCTGGCCAACGCCGGATGGCGGCCACATCGACCAGATCAGCGAAGTCATCAAGACGCTGAAGACCAACCCTGATTCGCGCCGCATCATCGTGAGCGCCTGGAACGTGGCCGACCTCTCCAAGATGGCGCTCATGCCCTGCCACGCGTTTTTCCAGTTCTATGTGGCGCCATCTGAAGTCCAGGGTCAGCCCGGCAACCTGAGTTGCCAGCTCTACCAGCGCAGCGCTGACATTTTCCTGGGCGTGCCATTCAACATTGCCAGCTACGCTCTCCTCACCCACATGGTGGCGCAGCAATGCGGCCTGGGTGTGGGTGATTTCATCTGGACCGGTGGCGACTGCCACATCTACAGCAACCACCATGAGCAGGTGGCCTTGCAGCTGAGCCGCAAGCCTTTTGCCTACCCCACGCTGCAGATCAAGCGCAAACCCGAATCGATCTTTGACTATCAGTTTGAAGATTTTGAGTTTCTCGAGTATCAGCATCACGACGCCATCAAGGCGCCGGTAGCGGTGTGACATCCGTGCAGGCAGGCGCTCCCTCCGCAGCGCCGGCTTCCACGTTCAATTCGCGGCAACGGTTTTCACTCACACTGCTGGCTCTGGCCTCGGAGCTGATCTTTGTGACGGTGGTCATCTTGCCGATCGCGCCCTTCGTGATGCTTCAGGCCGCCATTTGGGGACCCGGTTTTGCCGCGGTGTTTGGCCTCGCGGCCTTTCTCTTCCTGTGGTGGCTGGTCCAGCCCTCGCCCGGCACGGTTGGCCGGCACACCATTCGCCGTGAAGAAGCACCCGCGCTCTTTGAGATGGTGGACGGCTTGTGTACCAGCGCCGCGGCGCCGCGCATCCACCGCATCGTGCTGGACAACGAACTGAACGCGGCGGCTTATCAAACCGGCGGCTTCCTGTCGTTGTTTGGCAGCCGCCGCACTCTCATACTGGGTGTCCCCTTGCTGAAGATGCTGAACAAGGACGAAGTGAAAGCCGTCATCGCGCACGAGCTGGGGCACTTTTCCCGCAACCACGGGCGTCTGGGTCACTGGATCTACAGGGTGCGGGCCAAATGGGACCACTACCTTCACATGCAAGGCAACGACAGCTTCGTGGATGGGGGGCTGAAGGCCATCGCGTCCTGGTTTGTTCCCTACTTTGTCTCGCGATCATCCAGCTGGTCCCGTCAGTGTGAATTCGAGGCCGACGCCGTCGCAGCGCGGACTTCCTCAGCGCGCCACCTCACCGACGCTCTTGCCAGGCTGGAATTTATTTCTTTTCTTCTGGCCCGGAAACTGCCCACGCAATTGAGCAACCTGCGCATGCAATCGGCGCAAGCGCCCGGCAACTTCTGGGGGCTGACATCCGATCTTGTCGAGGCCCATGGCAGCTTCATGCCGCAGGCGCTCGCGGAGGGAGCCAGCCGCCCACGGCGTGCGCAAGACACCCACCCGCCGCTGCATGAACGTGCGGCGGCGCTCGGCCTGCAGGTCGAGCCGCCGCCGGTTGAAAGCTCGCCCTGCGCCGGAGACATGCTTCTCGGCAAGGAATGGGCCCGGGTTTTGTCGGCCTGCAATGAGGATTGGCAGAAAAACACGCAGGCCGACTGGCGATTCGACTACCTGCGGATGCGGTGGCTGGTTGCCGGTGGGGTGCATGTGCTCTTCTCCGAACAAACGCCCGCCCAGACCGAACTGGCGACGGCGATTGTGCAAGAGCAGTTGCAGAGCGACGACTCAAGCCTGGCCCTGCTGTCTGCAGCGGCCGCCCGCCATCCCGAAATGGCCATGGCCCGGTTCTACTTCGGCCTGGCGTTGCTCGAAAGAGGCGACAACGCCGGCGTCGAGGAATTGCGGCAATCGATCCGGCTGGACAAACGCATCGCCCTCGGGGCGCAGAACGTTATTTGCGGCTATCTCGCATCGCATGGCGACCCGAAGGCCGCACGTGAAGCCGTCATACGCCGCCGCTACACGCACAGGAGGCTGACGCCGCTGTACGAGCAGTTGTGGGAGGCCCTCCTGTGCCGCCCTGTACGCGCCATCGCACCCGGTGCGGCGCCGCTTCTGGCGGAGGTGCTGGCGGGTGAATCACTGACCGACGGCTGCTGGGCCGTGCAGCTGGACCTGCCCGACGCGGCAGGCCTGTCTCATACCGTGAATATCCTCGTGGTGCGGATTGACCATGAGCAAGCCCACACAACCGGCCTTGGCGAAGACGCGCTTCGCTCGCGTTACCAGGACTACCTTCAGGCCGTCACACCGCCCGACCAACTGGCGATGGTGCACACTGTCTATACCTCCGAGGCGCTCAATCCACGCCTGCTCAAGCAACTGCAAGCAGTTCCCGGCAGCGCGATCATCGCGCCGGCCAGGCCCCTGAATCTGGATATCATCCGGATCGATTCCCTCTGAACACCATGAAAATCCACATGATCTTCGCCCGCGCCGCCAACGGCGTGATTGGCCGCGACAACACCATCCCCTGGCGCCTGCCGGAAGACATGGCGCGCTTAAAGCGCCTGACGACCGGCTGGCCGGTCATCATGGGCCGCAAGACCTGGGATTCATTGCCGGTGAAATTCCGCCCGCTGCCCGGCCGCACCAACATCGTCATCACGCGGCAGCCTGACTGGAAAGACACCGGCGCCGAAACGGCCGCGAGCCTGGCCGACGCGCTGGCGCTGTGCGCATCTTCAGCCGAGGTGTGGATCTTGGGCGGCGCGCAGATTTACGCGCAGGCGATGCCGCTGGCAGAGCGCATTGAAGTCACCGAGATTGCCGAAACGATTGAAGGCGACGCCTATGCGCCGACACTGGGGCCCGAATGGCGGGAGGCCGCGCGTGAAGACCACGTGTCGGCGAACGGGATGAAGTTCAGCTTCATCACCTACCGAAAATAGGCCCTGCTCCCATCGCAACACACACCACAACGCATAACAACACACAAGGAAAAGATATGTCAGGAGGCGGATTTCACGTACACGGGCCCCACGACCATGAGCTCGAGCATGCGGCTCAAGGCGGCCACGGCGGCCACGACAACGGCGGCATGATCGCGCAAATCGCGGTCATCACGGCCATCATTGCCACCATAGGCGCCATCTTTGCCTACATGGGCGGTGCCACGCAGGCCAATGCGGGCTTGTATAAAAACAACGCGGCCATCAAGAAGACGGAAGCTTCCAACCAGTGGAATTACTTCCAGTCGAAAAGCACCAAGCAGTCGCTGGCCGAACTCGCCCGCGACCTGGCGCCTGAGGACAAAAAAGCCGGCTACCAGGGCAAGGTAGACCGCTACGAAAAGGAAAAGAATGAGATCAAGGCCGGCGCCGAGAAGCTAGAAGCCGAAGCCACCACCTGGGACAAGTCGTCCGATGAGCAGATGCACCAGCACCACCGCTGGGCGCAGGCCACCACGGTGCTGCAGGTGGCCATTGCCCTTGCGGCCATTGCGCTGCTGACCCGCAAGAAGTGGCTTGAATACGGCATGTTCGTCGTGGCCGGTGTGGGGCTGGTCATCGGCGTATTTGCCTTGCTACATATTTGATAGCTGCTGGCGCAGGTCCTTATTGGGCTGGAGCACTAAATCATGAAAATTTCCACCTGGAACGTCAACTCCCTCACTGCGCGGCTCGCGCATGTGCTGAACTGGCTTGCGGCCAATCCGGTCGATGTGTTGTGCCTGCAAGAGCTCAAGATGACGGACGACAAGTTCCCGCTGGAAGCGCTCAAGGCCGCCGGCTATGAAGCCGCCGCTTTCGGCCAGAAAACTTACAACGGCGTGGCCATCCTGTCGCGCACGCCGCTGCGTGATGTCGTGAAAAACATTGTCGGTTTTGAAGACGAGCATTCACGCGTCATTGCCGCCACGGTGGATGGCCCTGCGGGACCCGTCCGGGTGCTGAACGGCTATTTCGTCAATGGGCAGGAGCCCGGCAGCGAAAAGTTCGCCTACAAGATGCGCTGGCTGGGAGGTCTGCAGGCTTATGTACGCGCGGAGATGGCAGCCCACCCACAACTGGTGTTGCTGGGCGACTTCAACATCACACCGGAAGATCAGGATTCGTTCGACCCGGAGGGCTTGCGCGACACCATTCACCACACGAAGGAAGAGCGTGAGCATTTCCGCCAGCTGGTGGCGCTGGGCCTGACCGACAGTTTCCGCATGTTCGAGCAGCCGCCCAAAAGCTTTTCGTGGTGGGACTACCGCATGCTGGGCTACCAGAAGAACCGCGGCCTGCGCATCGACCACATCCTGGTCAGCGACGCCCTGAAGCCGCAAGTCAAAGGCTGCACCATAGACCGCGTGCCCCGCAAATGGGAAAAGCCCAGCGACCATGCGCCGGTGACCGTGGAGATTGGTTGACCCCCGTCCAGGCTCACTTCGTGTAGCCCGTTCCCCCCTTCCAGGGGGCGAGGCCAGCGGTCTGGCAAAGCCAGTCCCGCGGCCTCTGCTGGTGAAAACCCCCGCTGGTTACGCCACTGAATTCTTCAAGCCAGCATGAGCCCCGGAACCGGCTTTGCCGGGCCGGAGGGCGGGCGGCCCCCTCGGGGGGCAGGGAGCTACACGAAGTGAGCGACCGTGGGGGCCACATTCACTCCAGATTGAGTTCCTGAATCTTGCGCGTGATGGTATTGCGGCCTATGCCTAACTTTTGAGCGGCCTCAATGCGGCGCCCGCGTGTATTGACCAGTGCGGTCTGAATCAGCTTGGATTCAAAACGCCGGGTCAGCACATCCCACACATCGCTGCGACCGGTCGCCAGCAACGCCAGGGCTTCTGCTTCAAGACCACTTTCCCAGCTTTGTTCAGGGCCAGAGACCGGCGGAACCGGTACGGCCGCTTCAGCCCCATGGCTGGCAGGAGTTTTCTCCGCGGCGCCTGCCGACCACTCCGCTTTGGCCGCCCCAACCTTCTCTGCGAAAACGGGGTTTCTGCCCGATTCGGGAACAATGCCCAGCACTTCGGGCGGAAGATCCTTGGGCTCAATCACCTGCGCCGGCGCCATGACGGTGAGCCAGTGGCAAATGTTTTCGAGCTGGCGCACATTGCCGGGAAAACCAAAGTTGCTGAGCTGCTGCAGCGCTGTATCGGAAATCCGCTTGGGCTCCACACCGAGCTGCTTGGCGCTTTGTTGCAGGAAGTGGCGTGTCAGCATGAAGACATCCTCGCGCCGCTCGCGCAGTGCGGGCAGGCGCAGGCGGATCACATTGAGTCGGTGGAACAGATCTTCGCGGAAGCCGCCCTCCTTGACGCGTTGCTCCAGGTCCTGGTGGGTGGCAGCGATCACGCGCACATTGGCCTTGACGGCGTTGTGCCCGCCGACGCGGTAGAAATGGCCGTCACTCAGCACACGCAAAAGGCGCGTCTGCAAGTCAAACGGCATGTCGCCGATTTCATCGAGAAAGAGCGTACCGCCCTCAGCTTGTTCAAAGCGGCCGCGCCGCATGGTCTGCGCGCCGGTGAACGCGCCGCGCTCATGACCGAACAGTTCGCTTTCCAACAAATCCTTGGGGATGGCCGCGGTATTGATGGCCACAAAGGGCCCGTTGGCGCGCGGCGAATGCTTGTGCAGCGCACGCGCCACCAGTTCCTTGCCTGAACCGGACTCACCGGTGATCATCACGGTCACCATGCTCTGGCTCAGCCGTCCGATGGCGCGGAAAACGTCCTGCATGGCCGGCGCCTGGCCAAGCATTTCGGGCGCGGAGGCCATGCGCTCTTCAGCCACCTCTTCGCGCTGGCTTTCTTCCACTGCGCGGCGAATGAGTTCTACCGCCTTTGGCAAGTCAAACGGCTTGGGCAGGTATTCGAAAGCGCCGCCCTGGAAGGCGGACACCGCGCTGTCGAGGTCGGAGAACGCGGTCATGATGATGACCGGCAGGCCGGGGAGTTTTTCCTTGACCTTTTCGAGCAGGTCGAGGCCAGAGCCGCCCGGCATGCGTATGTCGCTCACAAGAATTTGCGGCCCTTCATCCTCCGTCGCGCTTTCCAGTGCGGCAAGAACTTCGCGGGGATTGGTGAAACTGCGCGTAGGAAGGTCCTCGCGGAGCAGGGCCTTTTCCAGAACAAACCGGATGGACTGGTCATCATCAACGATCCAGATCGGTTTCATGTAGTGCAGTCCCTTTTTTCGTGCTTTCAATGCAGGGCTTTCTGGAACCCTCTGCACGATCGCGTTATGTATCAATCATGGCTGAGAACACATTTCAAGGCAGCGGTATAAGCAGCTTGAAATCTGTACGGCCCGGCACACTGTCGCACTCAATCAAACCGTGGTGTTGCTGGACAAAGGTTTGCGCCAATGTCAGCCCCAGCCCCGAACCACCTTCCCGCCCGGATACCAGCGGATAGAAGATGCGGTCTTTGATGGAGTCCGGCACACCCGGTCCATTGTCGATAACATGCAATTCCAATGCCAAGCGATAGCGCTGCTTGCCAAAAGTTACCTGCCTGGCGATTCTTGTCCTGAAAGTGATGTGCGCATTGCCTGCCGCCACCCGTTCCGCCAAAGCCTGCGCGGCGTTGTGTGCGATGTTCAACACCGCCTGAATGAGCTGTTCGCGGTCTCCGCGGAAATCAGGAATCGAGATGTCGTAGTCGCGTGTAACCCTCAAACCTTTTGGGAACTCCGCCAGGATCAGGGAGCGCACGCGCTCACACACTTCGTGAATATTGACATCGCCCACCAAGTGCGGGCGGCGGTGCGGGGCCAGCAGGCGATCTACCAGCGTCTGCAGGCGGTCTGCCTCATGGATGATGACCTGGGTGTACTCGGTCAGGTCCTTGCCGATTTCCATCTGCAGCAACTGCGCAGCGCCGCGAATACCGCCCAAGGGGTTTTTGATCTCGTGGGCCAGGTTGCGGATCAACTCCTTGTTGGCCTGCGCCTGGTCGATCAGGCGCTCTTCGCGCTCCTGCTTGGCCTGCTGCTCCAGCGGCAGCAGCTCCACAATCGCCTCACCCGGGGTGTCGGTTTGCGCCACCACCACATGCACGGGCAGCGGTTCGTGGTTCAGGCGCCTGAGCCACGCGTCGTAACGCAGGGCGGCAAATTCATTGCTGCCCGCGCCCTCCAGCGCATTTTGCAAAATGAGCGGCTCGGTAAAGCAATCGGGGAGCTGCGAGCCTTCAATGGTCCGCCGCGAGGTGCCCAGCGCGTCTTCCAGCGCGGCATTGGCAAACACCACAGTGCCGTCGGTACGCACCACAGCCACCAGCGTGGCCAGCAGGTCAAACGCCTGAAAGCGGGGGGGAAGTCCGGTGACCGGGACGGACGATAAAGCGGCACGGATGGAGGGCTTGTTCAAGCCATCCATTTTCCTCCAGAAGCCGGCTCGCCGCGGCTTATCGCCTTGGTTTAATTGACGACGGCGGCTGAGGCCGGGGCAGGCAGGCGGGAAATTTCGCGCTTCAGGCCGGCAATGTCACTCTGGTTACGGGTGATGCTGTCCTTGAGCTCGGCCACGCGGTCCAGGTAGCGCTGGTAATTACGGCTCTCAATGCCCTGTTTTTCAGGTTCACCGTTGTTGAATTCTTTTTGCTGCTCGGCCAGCTTGGCTTCGGCCTTTTTCAACTCGGCCTCAAGGATGGCGCGCGAATCGTTGTCGCGGGTCCGCTGTTCGGGGCTGCCATCGGTGCGCGGGCCACTGGAGCCTGCGGCCGCAGCCACGCGAACCGCGGCTTTGGGCACCGGCGTGCTCTGCATCACCGTCACATTGCCGCCGGACAGCAGTTTGCAGCTCCGGGTTTGGGCGTCTTTTGTGTTGTTGATGTATTCAGGGGCCGCACCCCCGACTCCTGCGCAGCGGTATACCTGCTGCGCCCATGCAGCATTCCCCGCGCCAGCCAGCAGCAACGACAAGGTAGAAAGCAATAAGGTGTGTTTCATAGGTACTCCCGATGCCCAATAAGGGCGAGGACGGTCTATCAGTATGCGGCAAAGGCGCCGAAATACAAAGCCAGCAAACCCACAACCGGCTTGGGCAATAAAAAAGGACGGCATATGCCGTCCTTTTTTGACCACAAACTGTGTAAATAAACAGTAGGCGGTTGGGCTTTCGCCCCCCTGATTACAGGGAGTAGTACATCTCGAATTCGATAGGGTGGGTCGCCTGGCGCAGGCGGGTCACTTCACCCATCTTCAGTTCAATGTAGGCGTCGATCATGCTGTCGGTGAACACACCGCCCTTGGTCAGGAAGCTGCGGCCCACGTCGAGTGCGTCCAGCGCCTGGTCCAGGCTGTGGCACACGGTTGGTACTTTTGCATCTTCCTCGGGTGGCAGATGGTACAGATCCTTGGTGGCGGCTTCGCCGGGATGGATCTTGTTTTCCACGCCGTCCAGACCCGCCATCATCAGGGCCGAGAAGCCCAGGTAAGGGTTCATCAGTGGATCGGGGAAACGCGCTTCGATACGGCGGCCCTTTGGATTGGCAACGTAAGGAATGCGGATCGATGCCGAACGGTTTTTGGCCGAGTAAGCCAGCTTGACCGGCGCCTCATAGCCAGGAACCAGACGCTTGTAGCTGTTGGTGCCTGGGTTGGTGATGGCGTTCAGGGCGCGTGCATGCTTGATGATGCCGCCGATGTAGTACAGGGCGAAATCAGACAGGCCTGCATAGCCGTCACCGGCAAACAGGTTTTTGCCGTCTTTCCAGATGGACTGGTGAACGTGCATGCCGGAGCCGTTGTCGCCGACAACAGGCTTGGGCATGAAGGTGGCGGTTTTGCCGTAGGCGTTGGCCACGTTCTGCACGACGTATTTCAGGACCTGGGTCCAGTCGGCGCGCTGAACCAGCGTGCTGAAACGGGTACCGATTTCGTTCTGGCCGGCACCGGCCACTTCGTGGTGGAACACTTCGACGGGGATGCCCAGCGACTCGAGGATCAGGGCCATTTCGGCGCGCATGTCTTGCGTGCTGTCGACAGGAGGCACGGGAAAGTAGCCGCCCTTGACGGTAGGACGGTGGCCGCGATTGCCGCCTTCGAGCTTGGCACCGGAATTCCAGGGCGCTTCGTATTCTTCGATCTTGAAGAAGGTGCCCGACATGTCGGTGTTCCAGCGCACGTCGTCAAAGATGAAGAATTCTGGCTCGGGGCCGAAGTAAGCAGTGTCGCCCAGGCCGGAAGCCTTGAGGTAAGCCTCTGCGCGCTGCGCGATGGAGCGCGGGTCGCGGTCATAGGCCTTGCCGTCGGCGGGCTCAAGCACGTCGCAGCTCATGAACAGCGTGGTTTCTTCAAAGAACGGATCGATGTTGGCCGTCTTTGGGTCAGGCATCAGTTGCATGTCGGAGGCTTCAATGCCCTTCCAGCCGGCAATTGAGGAGCCGTCGAATGCATGGCCCGACGTGAATTTGTCTTCGTCAAAGTGGGACACGGGCACGGTCACGTGCTGTTCTTTGCCCCGGGTATCGGTAAAACGGAAGTCAACAAACTTGACTTCGTTTTCCTTGACCATTTTCATGACGTCTGCGACGGTCTTTGCCATCAAAATCTCCTGTTGCTGGATGGGTGGTTGAAAAATCTATTCGGGCTGTCGAATGCACTTTTTGTGCCACAGACATTGGCGGTTGAGTTTCCCGCCAAGCCCCGGATTGTGCCGTGATCTGGCTTCAGTTCCAGCCTTTGGCAGGCTGAAAATGCAAAAAACACCGGCCAGCACCGAATGCACCATGATCGTGCATCAACATACACGCCCAAGCTTGGTGCAAAAAATTAACGCACCAACTCGGGGCCTAACTTCAGGTCAAATTTGTGCAGCCCGGCCAGCATGGCTGGATAGGCCAAATTGACCGCCTCGGGCGCGCCTTTGACGCCCAGTTCAATATGGCGGCCATATTCCGGGTGGTCCACGCTGGGCAGGCTAAACACTTTCACTCCCGCATGGGCCGCTTCAATATCGAGCATCAGGGGCGTGAGCATGGCCTCCATGGACCCAAAAATGATCACCGACTTCTCGGTGTAAGGCGATTTTTGGTGCAGGTGGGCGTACTGGTTGTCGAGCACCCATTCAATCATCGGCCAAGCCATCACCGGGAAGCCGGGAACGAAGTGAACCGCCCCCTGCCCCGCCCGGCAGGTAAAGCCCGGTATCTTGTTATAGGGGTTCGGAATAATCTCCGCGCCGACCGGAAACACGCCCATGTTCAACCGGTGGATGTTGTCGTCGCGGTCAGGCTCGTAGGGTGTCCCCTGCTCTTTCGCCACATCCGCCATGCGCTCAAGGATCAGGGTTTTGGCCGTGGGGTGCAGCGCGAGCTCAAGGCCCAGCGCCTTGGCCGCGCACTGCCGCGTATGGTCGTCCGGTGTGGCCCCTATACCGCCGCAGGAAAAGACCACGTCGCCGTGTTCACGCGCGGCGGCAAACGCCCGCGCCAGCGTGGCCGTGATGCGGGCGGGGTCGTCGCCCACGTAGTCGGCATAGGCCAGCTGCAAGCCGCGCGCGCCCAGCAGTTCGATGGCTTTGGGCAGGTGCTTGTCGGCACGTTTGCCGGAAAGGATTTCGTCGCCGACGATGATGAGGCCGAATTGTGGGGTCATGTTCAGGCTTGTCAGGTAACGGGTTCAGGGTTGTGATTCGGGCTTGCCGCCCAGTGAGCCGAAGCTGGGCGCCGGCCCGGGGAGGGCATCGGGGGCCAGCTCATTTGCTATCGATTCAATAGCTGCTTGCGCAAGCGGGTCGGGCGCCAGGGCATTATTCTTCTTGCGAAGTTGTTCCAGGGCCGACAGCGTATAGTGCGCAAACCAGAGCGAGGAAAACGCAAACACCAGGGTGTAGATCCAGATGGCCACCGGCACCAGGATGGGCGCCATTGCCACAAACATCGCGCCCGAGGCCCACAGCAGGCTGGGGGCCGCACCCAGGTAACCGCTGAACACACCGATCGCCAGCAGCGGCAGGCGATGCTCCTTGAATATCTGGCGCCGCTCTTCACTGCTGGCGTGGTCCACCATGGCGTCATAAGACATGACACGGTAAGTCAGCCAGCCCCAGATCAGCGGCGGCAGCACCAGGATCAGCGGTGGAATCAGCCAAAGCGGAATCGAAACGACCAGCGCCACCACGGCCAGCAAAGTGGAGCCCAGCGACCAGAACAGGCTGGTAAACAGGGAGCCTCCACGCTTGCGCTCCATCTGGGGAAAGCGCCGTTCAGCCACCAAGGCCACCATGGCCGGCGTCATGAGCAATGCCACGAAGAGCAGTGAGACGATGATGATCACGGGGATGATCAAAAGCAGGAGCAGCACCTTGGGCAGTACAGACTGCAGCTGGCCCAGGCCCAATCCCTCCAGCCAGCGAACCATGGCATCAACCAGCTCGAAGCTCCCAAGTTGCACGCGGATGGCTTCCGCAGCACTGTCCCAGAAGAAGTAGCCCAGGGTCAGCGAAACCCCCCCCATGATCACCAGCGGCAGGATCGACAGCACAATGACCCGCGGGTGCAGGCAATACATCGCGGCGCGCCAGAAGGCGTCAAGGAGTTTGCTCATGCTGAAAGTGTAGCCCCCACAGTCGTTCACTGCGTGTAACTCCTTGCCCCCGAGGGGGCCGCCCGCCTGCGGTCTGGCAAAGCCAGTCCCGCGGCTCATGCTGGGTTAAGAACTCAGCAAGTTCAGGCTTTGCCAACGAGGCGTTTCAGGCCCAGCCACTGCTGCGACCAGAAACCTTTGCCGTAGTCGCGGTTGGCTTCGACCTGGTCGCGAATGCCCGTCGGGTCATAACGCTGCTCAAAATTGACAGTGCGGAACAGCATGTCCCACCAGGGGAGCAGCACGCCGAAGTTGTGGCCCCCCAGTGTTTTGGGTCCGTGGCTTTCGTGGCCAATGCCAATGCTGTGGTGCAAGCGGTGAAAGCGCGGGCTGATCCACAGGCGCTCGCCCACATGCCCGAACCACATCCGCACATTGGCATGCTGAAAGCTCTCGCTGAGCTGGGTAAAGGCCACGATGGCAATGAACTGCCCCGGCGCCACGCCGATGAGCTGGGCCACCAGCACGACGATGGAATCAACCAGGATGTCGTCCAGCAGGTGGTTGCGGTTGTCGCTCCACATCGTCATCTGCCGCTGCGCATGGTGCAGCGAATGCAGGCGCCACCACCACTCGATCTGGTGCTGGCCGCGATGCGTCCAGTACGCCACAAAGTCAAACACCACGAGGTAAATCGCGAAGCTGACGAGGGCGTTGTCCGTCACACCTGGCCAGAGCTGGTCCAGGTGGAAAGTGCCATAGCCGGCCGTGCGCAGCGCGCCAAAAGCCTCGTCAAACCACGGGTCCAGCGTGAAAAACAGCGCGATGCGAAACAGGCCCAACCGGTGGATCAGGGTGTAGAGCACATCGGTGCGTATGGTGGCCCGGTCCAGCACGGGTTCTACCGGCCGCCAGCGCTGCAGCGGGCCGACGATGGCCAGCAATATCAGCACCTGGATCACGCCCACCATGAACCAGGCAGTGGCGTCGTAGCCGTCTTCCAGCAGATTGCCCATGCCCAGCGCAAACATGGCCGGCTGTACGGCCGACTCAAACAGCCACTGCTGCGCCATTGAAAAGAGATCGCTGAACCAGTCCATGTGGCTTATTTTGAAGGCCTGGCAGGCACCGGGGCGGCCTGCGACGCAATCCAGTCTTTGTACTGGGGATGTTCAGCCAGGGTCTTGAAGCAAAAGCCCCGCGACTGCAGGCCGGTGATGAGCGGCTCCAGCACGGCAGGCGCCCAGGGGTCCTTGCGCGACCAGATGCCCAGGTGGGCCAGCAGGATGTCGCCGGAGCGGATGTCGCGCAGCGCCTTCTTCAGCAGGAAATCATTGCCGAATTTTTCGCTGGACAGCTCGTCGCCCAGAAAACCAGCGGGCGACCAGCCCACATGCTCAAAGCCGCAGGACTTGGCCGCCGCCAGCAACGCGGGCGAGGTTTTACCGCCCGGCGCACGAAAGAGCGGCAGTGTTTTTTTTCCGGTGATTTCTTCGAGGCGTTTGCTGGACTTGCCGATTTCCTCGCAGTACTGCTTCGCCGTCCAGGTGAAGTCCTTGCCTTCCAGCGGGCCCGCAGAAGGCCGCATCTTGAACTGCACCGGTGCACCGGGTGCGCCGGGTACATCGCCCCGCCAATAAACGTGGTCCCAGGTGTGCGAGGCAAATTCGTGGCCTTCGCCCGCCCGCGCCTTCCACCAGCCAGCCCACTGTGTGCCCAGGCTGCCATCGCCGGTTTGCGTGCGCTCATTGGCGGCAAAAAAGGTGACCTTGACCTTGTGTCTGTTCAACACCTCAGCCATCAGCGGCGCAACAGCCATGTGGCCGGTGTCCAGCGTCAGGTAGACGGGTTTGCAGGCCGCTTCGGCCGGCTGCGGTGCATTTTGTGCGGCTTTTTGTGCATTGTTTTTGCCTGCAGCCCAAGCAGGATGAGCGCAAGCAGCTGCAAAAATGATAGCAAGTAACGCCCGCAGCGGACCCGGTGCAGCGGCGGTCCACTGGGACTCTTCAAGCAAGCAGGGGCCGCGGAACCGGCTTTGCCGGGCCGCAGGCGCAGCGGCCCCCCCGGGGGGCAGCGACCCACACAAAGTGGGGGAGCGTGGGGGCCTATCTAGGTGCGTGGTCAAGCGTCCAGACGCCATGGGGGCTCTTTCCAACATTGACCTGCCGGACGATCTTGTGGCTTGCCACGTCGATCACCGTGAGCTTGCGCGCCCAGCGCGATGTGACCAGTATCTGCTTGCCGTCACGGCTCACGTCGATACAGTCAGGGCCGCCCGGCGCGGGGTAGTTGTCCACCACTTCCAGGGTCTGCAGGTCGATCTTGCTGATGCTGTTGGCCACGCGGTTGCTGACCAGCACATGCCGTTTATCGCCGAAGGCGCGGAACGCGTGCGCGCCGGCGCCGGTCTTGATGACCTTGGTGCGCTGCGGCTGCGCGCCGCTCACGTCATACACCTCGACGGCGTCGCCGCCGGTCAGGCCCACCAGCAGGTGCTTGTCGTCGGCAGTGCCGTACACGTCAGCCGGGATGGAACCGGTCTTGACACGCCACTTGATGGACTGGCTGGGCAGGTCGATGGCGATCAGCTCGTCGCTGTCCTGCATGGTCGAATAAATCGTGGTGCTTTTGGTGTCGATCCACAAATGGCTCGGTGTCCGGCCGGTGGCCACCCGCCTGGCCAGCGTGATGTCCTTGCCGTCCCACTTGTAGATGTCGATGTGGTTGAGGCGGTTGGCGGCCGTCACAAACCATTTCATGTCGGGAGAAAAGCGCAGCTGGTACGGGTCGATGATGCCGCGCACCGTGCGCTGCACTTCAGCGGTTTTCGGGTCGATGAAGGTGAGCGAGTCCGACAGCGCGTTGGCAACAATCACCGACTTTTCATCGGGCGTGAGGTACAGGTGATGCGGCTGCTTGCCGGTGGCAATGCGTCTGGTTTCCGTCCAGGTGGCCGGGTTGATCACGCTGACACTGTCTTCGAGCGAGTTCAGCACAAAAACAGGCGTTGTGATTCCCGAAAGTGCGGCACCAGCGGCGGCCGTCTGGGCAAAGGCGGTGGAGCATGCCAAACCGGCAAGGGCAAGCAGCCAGGCGGCGGCAAAACGGACGAAAACATTCACAAAAACGGTCTTTCTACGTGCAACCGGCTAGTGTACCGGGCGTCAGCCATGGCAAATGCCTGAAGGTGCCCAAAAGTCCTCTGCGGCCCCTTTTTCCAACGCCAGATTCGCCCAATCGTTTACATCCTTTACGATGCAGCGATGAATTTGATGGAGATCAACGGCGCGCGCCTGGAGGTCAGGCACATCGCCGGGCGCGCCGACCTCGCTCCGGTGGTTTTCCTGCATGAAGGCCTGGGCTCGGTCAGCCTCTGGACGCAACGCGGCCTGGACTGGCCCCAGGCGGTATGCACGGCAACCGGACGGGCGGGTATGGTGTATTCGCGACGCGGCTATGGGCAGTCAGAGCCCGTACCAAACGTACGCGGTGAACCGGCAAAGCAGAACGGCCAGCGCACCGGCCGCCTGCTACCCGACTACATGCACCGCGAGGCCTGGGAGGTGTTGCCCGCGCTGCTGGATACGCTGCGGGTTGAAAACCCCGTGTTGCTCGGCCATTCCGACGGCGCCAGCATCGCCCTGCTCCACGCCAGCCGGCACCCGGTTTCGGCCTGCATCGCGATGGCACCGCACGTGCTGGTCGAAGACATCGCAGTTCAGGCAATTGCCCAGGCGACCACTGCATTCGAGTCTGGCGGCCTGCGCGAACGCCTGGCTCGTTACCACGCTGATGTGGACGTCGCTTTCTGGCAATGGAACGATGTCTGGCTGTCGCCGGACTTTCGCAACTTTGACATCCGGCCGGACTGCACGCGCATTGCGGCGCCGCTGCTGCTCATCCAGGGGTTTGATGACGAGTACGGCACGATGCGGCAACTGGACGAGATTGCGCTGGCCGTACCCCATGCCCGTCAACTGAGGCTGGCCGCCTGCGGACACTCACCCCAGCGCGACCAGCCTGAAAAAATGGTTGAAGCGATCACTGACTTTCTCAAAGACATCGATTGAACCGCTTGACGGGTGCTACGTTTTTTATAGCTTCTTGCGCCCGTCCCTATTGGCTAAAAGACCGATTTCATCTGGAAAAAGAAGGCCTGGACCGTCATTTCAACGGGAGCAGGCGCCGCTCAAGCCTCTTTGACTTCGATGTGGTACATCGCCCACGGGCAGGATGCAAAGCGCGCCGGCAGCGGCTTGGCAGCCATGTCGGAAAAACGGTCGGCATCGTACACCGCCCAAAGCGGACCCAACCCACCCAGCGTCATGGGCTGGCCGTCCAGGTGGGTGGCAACGATGAAGCGGTATTTGCTGGCTTCGGCGGCGGTGACCTGGGCTGCATAGCCGTCCACGGCGCGCAGGAAAAGCGTCGTCTTGTCCGTCAACTTCACACCGGCAGCTTTCATAACATCGGCCAGCAAAGGGCCTTTCAGGGTGTGCGGCTTGCTGTCGTATTCCAGCGTCGGCTTGATAGTGACAGCCGGCAGCGCGGTGAGCGCGGCAAAGTCAAAGGCATGGGCCTTGTCGAACTGGATTTTCTGCTTGCCCATCATCTGGTCGAACGCCGGATCGAAGGCGCCGCGGTTGCCCGCGCCGATCCGCCCGCTGACGGTTAACAGGACTGGGCCTCGCGACGCTTTTGGCGCGTGCTGCGCCAGGGCCAGCGACGGCGCGGCCACGGCACCGATTGCGGCGGCATTCAGGAATTGACGGCGTGGATTCATGTTTCCTCCAGGTTTGCTTTTTGCGAAGCTGGCAGCGTAACCGCTTGCCGCCGCGTCTGGGTCAGGTTTTTTACCGGTTTCAGGGGGTTTTGGCCGAAGGCACTGAAATGCTCGCCATGTCTTGCGGCGTCAGCCAGCGCCATTCGCCGGGTTTCAGGTCAGGCGGCAAATCCAGCGAACCGATGCGTGAACGGTGCAAGCCGCCCACTTCCTCGACCCGGTTGCCCACCGCGGCAATCATGCGCTTGACCTGGTGGTATTTGCCTTCGGTGAGGGTCAGGCTGAGCTGGTTTTCACCAGTTTTTTCACACGCGGCGGCTCGCACGGGTTTCGGGTCGTCGTCCAGCACCACGCCAGCCAGCAGTTTCTGGATTTGCTTGTCGTCGACCGGGTGCTTGGCCCGCACCTCGTACACCTTGGGCACATGGTGCTTGGGCGAACTCATGCGGTGGATGAACTTGCCGTCATCCGACAGCAGCAAAAGACCCGTCGTGTCCTGATCCAGCCGCCCTACCGCCTGCACGCCGGCAGCCGCGCCACCGCCGCGCTGGCGAATCGGCGCCGGCAGCAGGGTGTAAATACTGGGATAGGTGCTGGGCTTTTGCGAGCATTCGTAGCCGGCCGGTTTGTGCAGCATCAGGTAGGCTTTCTCGTGGTACTCCCAGGCCACGCCCTGCACCGTGAAGTGCAGGCCTTCTGCTATGAATTCCATAGCTGGTTCCGCACAAAGGACGCCCGCTACAGCCACAAAACCCTGTTGAATAAGCCCCGCGCACACGCGCCGCGTGCCAAAGCCCTGAGAGAAAAGAATTTCTTGAAGTTGCATGCTTGCCATGGGGCTATTGTCGCCCGGTACCAGGGCGGCGGGCATGAGCAGGGAGCAGACAGGCACCCCGAAAATACGCGCCCAATGAAAAAGCCCAACCGGTAAAGGCTGGGCTTTCGTGAAGTGGTGGAGCTGGGGGGATTTGAACCCCCGTCCGCAAGCCTTGTTCGGGCAGATCTACATGTTTAGCGGTCTGATTTGAGTCTCGCCACCTGTGTCGCGCAGTCGCACGCTACACAGGACGCCAGCACCCTATTATCTTGCCCCGGGTTAAGGTACCCAGCCCGGAGCCAGCCGATGAAATTATCTTTACAGCCGGGAGCATTTAACTTGCGCTAAACACCCCTTGCCCAGCCCATCGGCCTGCTGTTGTAAAGCTCACTGGCAATTAAGCAGCGAGTGCGAAACGTTCGTCGTTTGCAGTTAGTTTGTTTGAATCAGTTTTACGAGCACACTCAGCTCGACATGCACCACACCGCGTCCGAACCCACGTCGAAACCAATGCAGCCCCAGGAAGCCTAGTTTACGCCATTCGCAGCAAATTCAAGAGCGCGCCGGGCGCCGCGATAGTGGCATCGGCCTTCCAGCCCTCGGTATCGGCGGCTTTGCCGAGGTAGCCGTAGGCTGCGGCCACCGTGGGCATGCCCGCGGCCCGGCCTGCGAGGATGTCGCGCTCGTCATCGCCGACATAAATGCAGCGCCCGGGGGCAAGCTCGAGCTGGCGTGCCGCTTCCAGCAAGGGAGCCGGATGGGGTTTGGCATGCGGCGTGGTGTCGCCACTGATGATGGTTTTCGCTGTATTGAACAAAGGCATGGCCTTGGTCAGCGGAATGGTGAAGCGGGCGGACTTGTTGGTCACCACGCCCCACTTCAGCCCCATCTGGTCGATGCGCGCGATCAGATCCGCCACCCCCTCAAACACTGAGGTGTTTTCGGTCATGCGCGATTCGTAATTGCTGAAAAACTCTTCCCGGAGCACGCCAAAGCCGGTGTCTTCGGGCGTCAACCCAAAAGCCACGGCAATCATGCCGCGCGCACCCGCGCCGGCCATGGGACGGTAAAGCGCAAGGGGCAGCGATTCCAGGCCACGGTCCGTGCGCATTTTGTCGGCCGCTGCGCCCAGATCAGGGGCACTGTCAATCAGGGTGCCGTCGAGGTCGAACAGCACGGCATCGGTGTCTTTGAACATGTAGCGCGAATGTGGGTAAAAACGAGACTCAGCTCTTTTGCGTGGCCAGCAGGTAATTCACGCTGGTGTCCGCACTGAGCCAATAGTGACGTGTCAGGGGGTTGTATTCCATGCCCCGGGTTTGCTCAAGCGAGAGACCGGAGGCGCGGCAGTATCCGGCCAGTTCACTGGGTTTGATCAGTTTGGCGTACTCGTGGGTGCCGCGTGGCAACATATTAAGTACGTATTCCGCCCCAACGATGGCAAACAGAAAGGCCTTGGCATTGCGATTGATGGTCGAAAAAAACACATACCCCCCAGGCTTGATCAGCGCGGCGCAGGCTTTGACGATGGAAGACGGGTCGGGCACGTGCTCCAGCATTTCCATGCAGGTGACAACGTCAAAACGGCCAGGCTGCTCGGCTGCCAGCGCTTCGGCGCTGATTTCACGGTATTGGACACCCTCGGTCTGTGCCTCCAGCGCGTGAAGCTGGGCGACTTTCAGCGCTTTGGTCGCCAAATCGATGCCCAGGACATCGGCGCCCCGGCGCGCCATCGAGTCGGCCAGGATGCCGCCGCCGCAGCCGACGTCGAGTACACGCAGCCCTTTAAGTGGGACCAAACTCTCGATCCAGCCCAGGCGGAGCGGATTGATCTGGTGCAAGGGGCGGAATTCACTTTCGGTGTCCCACCAGCGGTGGGCCAGGTCTGAGAATTTCGCCAGTTCGGCGGGGTCGAAGTTATCGCTGATAGACATGACGCATTATCGTTGAGGCATAAAAAAACCGCGCCGTAGCGCGGTTTTTTAAGCGATCCGAAAGGATTACTTGTTGGCGCGGGTGCCAACCACTTCGATTTCCACGCGGCGATTCTTCGCGCGGCCTTCGGCGGTCTTGTTGTCAGCAACTGGCTGTTTCTCGCCCTTGCCTTCAGTGTAGACGCGGTTTTTCTCGATGCCCTTGGACACGAGATATGCCTTGACGGCTTCCGAACGGCGAACCGACAGCTTCTGGTTGTAAGCATCGCTACCCACGGAGTCAGTGTGACCCACGGCAATGATGACTTCCAGGTTGATGTCCTTGATCTTGCCGACCAGGTCATCCAGCTTGGCTTTGCCTTCTGGCTTGATCACTGACTTGTTGAAGTCAAAGAAAGCGTCAGCAGCGTACGTAACTTTCGTTGCGGCAGGAGGAGGAGGAGTGGCAGGAGTAGGGGCAGGCTTCGCAGCTTGACCAGCAACCGGAGGAGCAACAGGAGCCATTGCAGGGGCAATTGCGCCATCGCAACCAGGCGCTGCAGTAGCAGGCGTCCAATAAGCGTCACGCCAGCACAGTTCGTTGGTACCGTTTTTCCAGACCAGTTCGTTGGAACCGTTTTTCCAGTTGTCGATAGTTTGTGCACCAGCGGCGGTAACAAGCGCTGCGGAAGCAAACAACATTGCCACTTTGTTGAGTTTCTTCATGGTTCTCCTCTAGAGAAAAGCCGCAGACTGGCTGCGATTAGTAATTTACACGCCGTGAGTGACCATCACTCAAAGCGTTACATCGATTGTGCCACACCTGCCTGAACCTTCAAGCACGCTATCGGCTTCGTCTGACACAGACTTAAGATTCTTCAGCATTTGTTGCTGTCCCGCCACAGGCCATCGCTTTAAACTCCGGCCTTAAAATCAGCGGTTTCCTTCAAGATCTCGAAATCCCAACCAGGCCGCTCATGACCCAGTTCGCTAAAGAAACCCTGCCCATCAGTCTTGAAGAGGAAATGCGGCGAAGCTACCTCGATTACGCGATGAGCGTGATCGTGGGGCGGGCTCTGCCCGATGCAAGGGACGGCCTCAAGCCGGTACACCGGCGCGTGCTTTTTGCCATGCACGAACTGAACAACGACTGGAACCGTCCTTACAAAAAGTCAGCGCGTATCGTCGGCGACGTGATCGGCAAGTACCATCCGCACGGCGACCAGTCAGTCTACGACACCATTGTGCGGATGGCCCAGGATTTTTCCCTGCGCCACCTGCTGGTTGACGGTCAGGGGAATTTCGGCTCTGTCGATGGCGACAACGCCGCGGCCATGCGCTACACCGAAATCCGCCTGTCAAAAATTGCCCATGAGCTGCTCGCCGACCTTGACAAGGAAACTGTCGATTTCGGCCCCAACTACGACGGCAGCGAGCAGGAGCCGCTGGTCATGCCGACCCGCTTGCCGAACCTGCTGGTCAACGGATCGGGCGGTATTGCGGTGGGCATGGCGACCAACATTCCGCCCCACAACCTCAACGAAGTGGTCGATGCATGCCTTCACATGCTGAAAAACCCGGGGGCCTCCATTGACGAATTGATGGAGATCGTGCCCGCACCGGACTTCCCCACGGGCGGCATTATTTACGGCATCAATGGCGTCAAGGACGGCTATCGCACCGGCCGCGGCAAGGTGGTCATGCGTGCCAAGTGCCATTTCGAGGACATCGACAAGGGCCAGCGCCAGTCCATCATCGTCGACGAGCTCCCCTACCAGGTCAACAAAAAGACGCTTCAGGAGCGCATGGCCGAGCT
This sequence comes from Polaromonas sp. P3_A5, assembly GCF_056403055.1. Lineage (NCBI taxonomy): Bacteria > Pseudomonadati > Pseudomonadota > Betaproteobacteria > Burkholderiales > Comamonadaceae > Polaromonas > Polaromonas sp. P3_A5. The sequence continues at coordinate 1,217,591 of NZ_JBFUGF010000001.1, read as the reverse complement.
GGTGCACGAGAAGAAAATCGAAGGCATCAGCCATATTCAGGATGAGAGCGACAAGTCGGGCATGCGCCTGGTGATCGAACTCAAGCGTGGCGAAGTGCCCGAAGTAGTGCTGAACAATCTGTACAAGCAGACCCAGCTGCAGGACACCTTCGGCATCAATATGGTGGCACTGGTCAATGGCCAGCCCAAGCTTTGCAACCTGAAGGACCTGATCCAGGTCTTCCTGTCGCACCGCCGTGAAGTCGTGACGCGCCGTACCGTGTTCACGCTGCGCAAGGCACGGGAGCGGGGACACGTGCTGGAAGGCCTCGCAGTGGCCCTGGCCAATATTGACGACTTCATCGCCATCATCCGAAATGCCCCCACGCCTCCCGTCGCCAAGGCCGAGCTGATGCTGCGCCCCTGGGACAGCAGCCTGGTGCGCGAAATGCTGACCCGCACGCGTGCCGATGGCGGCGTGGTGAACGCCGATGACTACCGCCCCGACGGTCTCGAGAAGATGTTTGGCATGGGCAACGACGGGTTGTACCGCCTCTCGGAAACACAGGCACAGGAAATCCTGCAGATGCGCCTGCAACGCCTGACCGGCCTGGAGCAGGACAAGATCGTGGCGGAGTACAAGGAAGTCATGGCCGAGATCGACGACCTGCTCGACATCCTGGCCAAGCCTGAGCGAGTGTCCATCATCATTGGCGAAGAACTGACAGCCATCAAGCTGGAATTCGGCCAGACAAAGCTCGGCGCTCGCCGCAGCCAGATCGAGCACAGCTCGTTCGATCTCAGCACCGAAGACCTGATCACCCCCACTGACATGGTGGTGACGCTTTCACACACCGGCTATATCAAGAGCCAGCCGCTGTCGGAATACCGGGCACAAAAACGCGGTGGCCGCGGCAAGCTGGCCACCGCCACCAAGGAAGACGACTGGGTCGACCAGCTCTTCATCGCCAACACGCACGATTTCATCCTGTGCTTTTCCAATCGCGGCCGGCTCTACTGGCTCAAGGTCTGGGAAGTACCCGCCGGTTCTCGCGGTTCTCGCGGTCGGCCCATCGTCAACATGTTCCCCCTGCAGGAAGGTGAAAAAATCACCGTCGTCCTTCCTCTCACGGGCGAAAAGCGCAGCTTCCCGGCTGATCAATACGTCTTCATGGCCACCTCCATGGGCACCGTGAAGAAAACCGCTCTCGACGAATTTAACAATCCGCGTAAGGCCGGCATCATCGCGGTCGATCTTGACGCAGGCGACTACCTGATTGGTGCGTCGCTGACCGACGGCAAGCACGACGTGATGCTGTTCAGTGACGGTGGCAAGGCCGTGCGCTTCGATGAGAACGACGTGCGCCCCATGGGCCGCAATGCACGCGGCGTGCGCGGCATGATGCTCGAAGACGGCCAGGGCGTGATCGCCATGCTGGTCGCCGAAGACGAGCAGCAAAGTGTGCTGACAGCCACCCAGAACGGATATGGCAAACGCACGTCCATCACCGAATACACACGTCACGGCCGCGGCACCAAGGGCATGATCGCCATTCAGCAGAGCGAGCGCAACGGCAAGGTGGTTGCGGCCACACTGGTTCACGTGGACGACGAGATCATGCTGATCACCGACAAGGGCGTGCTGGTCCGCACGCGCGTCAGCGAAATCCGCGAAATGGGAAGGGCTACACAGGGTGTTACGCTCATCGGCCTTGATGAAGGTTCACAATTAAGCGGCCTTCAGCGCATCGTTGAAAACGATGCCACGCTGGATGAACCCGATACTGAAACCGGTACCGGCACAGACACCCCCAACATCGAAAGTACCTGATGAAAAACTTCCTTACCGCTATCACGATCGCTGCCATGGCCTGCGGCGCCACGGCTGTTCACGCGCAAGCAGCAGATCCGAAAACAGAGCTGGCCAAAAAAGTGGTCGCGCTGCAGCAAGGGCCGGAGCTTGACCGGCTGGTGAACCAGCTTGCGGGCACCACGGCGCAGGAACTCATTGTTAAATGGGCTCCAAAAATGGAGGCAAATGTTCCCAAAGCCAAGCAGCCAAAAGCGTCTGAAGAACTTAACGCCGAACTCAAGAAATATGCCGATGATGCGAGCCAGCTGATCAGCAAGCAGGTTAGCAAAGTCAGCGCCGAATCGCTGGTACCTGCGTATGCAGAACGGTTCACACAGGAAGAACTCCAGCAGCTTGCTGCTTTTTTTGAATCACCTGCCGTCAAGAAATACCAGGCTACGGCGCCCGAGCTGGGCAATGTCTTTGTACAAAAGCTGGTAGAAGCCTCGCGTGCCGACGTCCTCGCACGTGCCAAGCAGTTCGACGACGTGGCGCTGAAGATCATTGGCACCGGCCCCGCGCCGGGAGCAGGCAAGCCGCCCGCCAAGAAATGACCCGTCCTTTCAATTTTTCCGCTGGCCCGGCGAACCTGCCCGAAGAGGTCTTGCGGCAGGCGGCGGGCGAAATGCTGGACTGGCACGGCAGCGGCATGAGCGTGATGGAGATGAGTCACCGTGGAAAGGAGTTCATTTCCATTTATGAAAACGCGGAGGCCGATTTCCGCGAGCTGATGGCCATTCCGGCCCACTTCAAGATCCTGTTCATGCAGGGCGGCGGACTTGCCGAAAATGCCATTGTTCCCCTCAATGTCTCGCAGGGTCGTTCGGCCGATTTCGTGGTAACAGGCAGCTGGAGTGAAAAATCGCAAAAAGAGGCACGCAAGTATTGCGATGTCCAGGTCGCTGCGAGCAATGCAGACAACGGGCACACGCTGCTACCACCTCCGTCCGGCTGGAAGCTGCGGCCGGACGCAAGCTACGTCCACCTGTGCACCAATGAAACCATCCACGGTGTGGAGTTTCAAAGCCTTCCAGACCTTAAGGCCTTGGGAAGCGATGCGCCACTGGTCATCGATTTTTCCTCTCATGTAGCATCGCGGCCGGTTGACTGGTCTCTCGTTGGCCTGGCATTTGGTGGTGCACAAAAAAACCTGGGGCCTGCAGGTGTCACGCTGGTGGTCATCCGGGAAGACCTGCTTGGCCGTGCGCTGGCGATTTGCCCCAGCGCCTTTGACTACAAGACCGTAGCGGACAACCAGTCCATGTACAACACGCCCCCCACGTACGCAATCTACATTGCAGGCCTTACCTTCGCGTGGCTCAAGCGCCAGCAAGAAGGCGGCGCTACCGGCATTGCCGCAATGGAAGCGCGCAACAAAACCAAGGCGCAGTTTCTGTATGACGCCATTGACGGCTCGCAGTTTTATCTCAACAAGGTCGACAAAAACTGCCGGTCCCGGATGAACGTTCCATTTTTCTTGCGGGACGAGTCACGGAACGACGCGTTTCTCTCAGGTGCCAAGGCACGGGGCTTGCTTCAGCTCAAGGGTCACAAGTCAGTGGGAGGGCTGCGCGCCAGCATTTACAACGCCATGCCACTGGCCGGTGTCCAGGCACTGGTGGAGTACATGCGAGAATTCGAACAAAAACACGCCTAGGATGAAATGTTTTTTCGCCCTCATTATGGTTCGCCTTTCCGGCAGGTCTGCAGCGCCCGCCGCATGGCCGGGTGGTCTCTGACATGACCACCCATCTTGCAGATTTACGCGTACAGATTGATGCACTGGACCGAGAACTGCTCGCCCTGCTGAATCGCCGCGCCCAAGTCGCGGAGCAGGTCGGCGAAGTCAAGAAGCGCGAGGGTACGCCCTTCTTCCGCCCGGACCGCGTCGCCCAGGTTATTGAGCAGATCCAGCAAGCCAATCAAGGGCCGCTCAAAAACGAACATGTTGCTGCCGTATGGCGTGAAATCATGTCGGCTTGCCTGGCACTGGAATCTCCGGTGCGTGTGGCATACCTCGGTCCCGCCGGCACTTTCAGCGAGCAGGCAGCGCTGCAGTTTTTTGGCGCCAGCATCGAGCATGTTCCCTGTGTCAGCATCGACGAGGTTTTTCGTGCAACGGCTGCCGGCAGCGCCAGCTACGGGGTTGTGCCGGTCGAAAACTCGACCGAGGGCGTCGTGTCCCGATCTCTCGACCTGTTCCTGAACTCTCCCCTGCACATCGTTGGCGAGATCAGCCTGATGGTGCGCCACAACCTCCTGCGGCTTTCCGAGTCCCTGGAAGGTATCGAAGCCGTGTATGCACACCCCCAGGCCCTGGCCCAATGCCAGGGCTGGTTGACCACGCACCTGCCCAATGTGGAGCGCCGGGCAGCCTCCAGCAATGCGGAAGGTGCACGCCTTGCCTCCACCAACCCTGCATGGGCCGGCATTGCCAGTGATCGGGCCGCCACCCAGTTTGGCCTGTATACGGCCGCCCACGCCATTCAGGACGACGCGTTTAACCGCACGCGCTTTGCCGTAGTGTGCCTGCCGCAAACACTACCCTCCCCGCCCCTCTCCGGCAAAGACTGTGTCAGCCTGGTGGTCTCCGTACCCAACCGCCCCGGCGCCGTCCATGACATCCTGATGCCGTTGAAAGCTCACGGCGTCTCCATGACCCGCTTTGAATCGCGCCCGGCACGCTCCGGCCAGTGGGAATATTATTTTTATATCGATTTGCAAGGCCATCCGTCGCAGGACCACGTCAAGGCGGCACTGGCTGACCTGCAACAAATGTGCGCCTTTTACAAGGTTCTCGGAACCTATCCTGTCAGCGATTAATGCACGAACTCACAAAACTCCTGGTACCACGACATGTTTGAACAATTAGGTCTCATTGGATGCGGCCTGATGGGCGGTTCTTTTGCGCTGGCTCTCAAGCGCGCCGGTCTGGTCAAACGCGTGGTGGGCTACAGCAAGTCGCCTTCGACGACCGAGCGCGCACGCCAGATGGGTGTCATTGACGTAGAGGCACCTTCCGCCCTGCTGGCGGTCTCCGGAGCTGACATTGTCCTGCTGGCGGTGCCGGTTTCTGCAACCGAAGCCACCTTCAAGGCGATCCGGCATCTTGTTGGCCCAAACACCCTGATCATGGATGTCGGCTCCACCAAGCGCGACGTGGTCGATGCCGCACGGCGGGTCCTGCAGGGTAACGTCGGCTCTTTCGTTCCCTGCCATCCCATTACCGGCAAAGAGGTGTCGGGTGTCGAACACGCTGATGTCGACCTCTACAACGGAAAGCAGGTCATCCTGACCCCCATAGAGCGGACTTTCACGGTCCAGCTGCAAAAAGCCACCGACGTATGGACCGCCATGGGCTGCCATGTCCTCAAGATGTCGCCGCAGGCACATGACGCTGCGTACGCCGCAGTCAGCCATCTGCCCCACCTGATCGCCTTTGCACTGATCAACGGCATTACCGGACAGGAGCACGGGAAGGACTACATGTCCCTGGCCGGGCCCGGCTTTCGCGACTTCACACGCATCGCTGCCAGCGATCCGAAAATGTGGCGCGACATCCTGATTGCCAACCGCGAAGAGTTGCTGGCGCAGTCCAAGATCTTTCAGCAGACCCTGCAGTCCCTCGAAGTACTCATTTCGAGCAGCAACGGCGACGGCCTGGAAGCGCTCATTGAGCAAGCCAGCGAGACGCGCGCCAACTGGCGCATCTCTTCTCAAAAATCGCATAAATAAACCTGCGATTCATGTTCGACATCGAGTTCCTGGACATTCCGCCCCTCAGTGGAGCGGGAGGCACTGTCCGCCTGCCCGGATCCAAAAGCATTTCCAATCGCGTCTTGTTGCTGGCCGCCCTGAGTCACGGGGAAACCACAGTTCACGATCTCCTGGCGTCTGACGACACCGCCGTGATGCTGACGGCGCTCAGGCTGCTTGGCTGCGAAGTAAAACAAGAGGGCAGCACCGCGATGATCACCGGCCTTGGCGGCCGCAACGTTCACACACCGGTCAAGCTGTTTCTGGGCAATGCCGGTACTGCCATGCGTCCATTGACGGCCGCTCTGGCCTTGCTGGGCGGAGAATTTGAGCTGTCGGGCGTGGCCCGTATGCACGAAAGGCCTATCGGCGACCTGGTTGATGCCCTCCGGCAGCTGGGCTGCTCCATCGACTACCTGGGAAATGAAGGTTTTCCGCCCCTGCGCCTGCGTTCCGGCCAATTGAACCTGAAAGAGCCCATCCGGGTGCGCGGAGATGTTTCCAGTCAGTTCCTGACCGCCCTGCTGATGGCTCTGCCCATTGTGGCTGTCGACGACATCTGCATTGAGGTCGTGGGGGAGCTGATTTCACGGCCTTACATTGAAATCACGCTCAAGCTGCTCGAACGTTTCGGCATTGACGTGCAGCGTAAAGGCTGGGAGCAGTTCATCATCCCCGCCGGCAGCCGCTACCAGTCGCCCGGAGAAATCCATGTGGAAGGCGACGCTTCCTCTGCTAGCTATTTCATAGCGCTTGGCGCAATAGCATCGGGCTCTGCAGGCCAAAATGGCATAGAAGTTTTGGGGGTCGGGGCCGACTCCATCCAGGGCGACATTCGTTTCGTGGAGGCCGCACGAATGATGGGCGCGCAAATCGACAGCACGCCCAATTCATTGCGCATCTCGCGCGGTGCTTGGCCGCTCAAGGCGATTGATCTGGACTGCAACCATATTCCCGATGCCGCGATGACGCTGGCCGTGATGGCGCTGTATGCCGAGGGATGCACCACCTTGCGCAACATCGCCAGCTGGCGCGTCAAGGAAACCGACCGCATCGCCGCGATGGCCTGCGAGTTGCAAAAGCTCGGCGCCACGGTGGAGGAAGGGGCGGACTATCTCAAAATTACGCCGCCCCGGCCCGGCGAATGGAAAACCGCGCCCATTCACACCTATGACGATCACCGCGTAGCCATGTGTTTTTCGCTGGCCGCTTTCAATCCGGCCCGGTTGCCCATCCGGATTCTTGACCCCAAATGTGTCGGCAAAACATTTCCGGACTACTTCGAGGCCCTGTTCACGGTGGCCAGAGCAGATGTCAACCATATTCCGGTGATTTGCGTCGATGGCCCCACTGCCTCGGGCAAGGGTACCCTGGCAGCTTTGACGGCCCAACGGCTCGGCTACCACTATCTTGACTCCGGCGCCCTGTATCGCTTGAGCGCATTTGCCGCCTTGCGTGCCGACGTTTCGCTCGACGACGGGGCGGCTGTTGCGCAAATCGCCCGCACCATGCCGGTTCGCTTTCAGGGCGACCGGATTTTCCTCGGGGCGGAAGATGTGTCAGAAGCCATCCGCTCCGAAGCTGCCGGAATGGCCGCTTCCCGGGTCTCGGCCCATCCCCAGGTTCGCGCTGCGCTGCTGACCCTGCAACACAGTTTCCGGCAGTTGCCCGGGCTGGTAGCAGACGGGCGGGACATGGGAACCGTCATTTTTCCCGATGCACCGCTCAAAATCTACCTGACGGCCAGCGCCCGGCACCGCGCTGAACGACGGCATAAGCAGTTGATTTCAAAGGGAAATTCAGCTATAATCAGCGAGATTCAGCAAGATTTAGAGGCACGTGACGCCCGCGATTCATCGCGAAAAGCCGCCCCTTTGAAGCCTGCTGATGACGCCCGGCCCCTGGACAATTCCTATCTGTCGATTGAAAAGTCGGTGGATCAGGTGATTGACTGGTGGCAAGGCACCCGGCCCTTCTGACCCCCGACGCGCAACCTGCGCTTGGTCAGCAGGTTCATTAACGTAACCCGCAGCCTTATTCAACGTCTGGCCGCAAGCAACCGCCGCAAGCAGCTATAAAAACAATAGCAATTCCGCTATTGGAACCCTGTTGTGTGGATGAGGAAAATCATGTCTGAATCTTTTGCCGATCTATTTAACGAATCGCTCCAGCGCTCTGAAATGCGCACCGGTGAAGTCATCACCGCTGAAGTCGTTCGCATCGACCACAACCACGTCGTCGTCAACGCCGGACTGAAGTCCGAGGCCTATGTGCCGCTCGAAGAATTCAAAAACGACCAGGGCGAACTCGAAGTCCAGGTCGGCGACTTTGTCTCCGTGGCCATCGACTCCGTCGAAAACGGCTATGGCGACACCCTGCTGTCCCGCGACAAGGCCAAGCGCCTGGCCTCGTGGATGAGCCTGGAAAAAGCCCTGGAGTCCGGCGAATTCGTCACCGGCCAGACCAGCGGCAAGGTCAAGGGCGGTCTCACCGTCCTCGTCAACGGCATCCGCGCCTTCCTGCCCGGCTCGCTCATCGACACCCGCCCCATCAAGGACTTGTCTCCGTACGAGAACAAGACCATGGAATTCAAGGTCATCAAGCTGGACCGCAAGCGCAACAACGTCGTGTTGTCACGCCGTGCCGTGGTCGAAGCCAGCATGGGCGAAGAACGCGCCAAGCTGATGGAAACCCTGAAGGAAGGCTCCTCCGTCAAGGGCGTCGTCAAGAACATCACCGAATACGGCGCGTTCGTTGACCTGGGCGGCATTGACGGCCTGCTGCACATCACCGACATGGCATGGCGCCGCGTGCGTCACCCAAGCGAAGTGGTGACGGCTGGCCAGGAAATCGTGGCCAAGATCCTGAAGTTCGACACCGAAAAGAACCGTGTCTCGCTGGGTCTGAAACAGATGGGCGACGACCCATGGATGGGCGTGAACCGCCGCTATCCACAAGGCACGCGCCTGTTCGGCAAGATCACCAACATCGCCGACTACGGTGCATTTGTTGAACTCGAGCCAGGTATCGAAGGCCTGGTCCACGTGTCCGAAATGGACTGGACCAACAAGAATGTGGCACCGAGCAAGCTCGTGGCGCTGGGCGACGAAGTCGAAGTCATGGTCCTCGAGATCGACGAAGACAAGCGCCGGATCAGCCTGGGCATGAAGCAGTGCAAGGCCAACCCATGGCAAGAGTTCGCACAGGAAACCAAGCGCGGCGACCGCGTCAAGGGCCCCATCAAGTCGATCACCGACTTCGGCGTCTTTGTGGGCCTGGCTGCCGGCATCGACGGCCTCGTGCACCTGTCCGACCTCTCGTGGAACGAACCCGGCGAAGCCGCCGTTCGCAACTACAAAAAGGGCCAGGAAGTCGAAGCGATCGTTCTGGCAGTCGACGTCGACCGCGAGCGCATCTCCCTGGGTATCAAGCAGCTGGATTCCGATCCGTTCACCACGTTCGTGTCGATCAACGACAAGGGCGCGATTGTGACCGGCAAGGTCAAGACTGTTGATGCCAAGGGCGCTGAAATCGATCTCGGCGAAGACATCATCGGCTACCTGCGCGCCAGCGAAATCAGCCGTGACCGCGTCGAAGACGCGCGCAACGTGCTGAAAGAAGGCGACGAAGTGTCCGCAGTCGTGGTGAACGTGGATCGCAAGACCCGCAACATCCAGCTGTCGGTCAAAGCCAAGGACAACGCCGACCAGCAGGAAGCCATGGCAACCCTGAGCCAGCAGTCTTCGCGTGAAAGCGCTGGCCTGACCAACCTTGGCGCCCTGTTGCGCGCCAAGCTGGACAACAACGAAAAGTAAGGCGACCGTGCAGCGGTGTGATGCGCCCCTGGCGGATTGCATCGCTGTACAGCTACTTTATCCATGACCCGAAGCGATCTTGTCGAAGAACTGGCAGCCCGATTCAGCCAGCTGACGCACCGCGACGCCGAATATGCCGTCAAGACGATTCTTGATGCCATGAGCGACGCCCTGGTGCGCGGCCACCGCATTGAAATCAGGGGATTTGGCAGTTTTTCCATCAACCGCCGCCCGCCTCGCATGGGCCGCAATCCGCGTTCCGGTGAAAGCGTGGCCATCCCTGAAAAACGGGTGCCCCATTTCAAGCCGGGCAAGGCGTTGCGGGAAGCAGTGGATGCCCGTACCCAGGAGCTCCTGGCGGTCACGGATCCGAAGTAAGGTCTTGCTGTTTTCCCCCGGTGGTCTGGCTACAATCGCGAGACCACCACGGGGGACGACCAAGTGAAATACCTCATGTGGCTGCTCAAGGCAGCCATTTTTTTTACGCTGTTTGCTTTTGCACTGAATAACCAGCAAACGGTTTCGGTGAATTTTTTCTTTGGCACGATGTGGCGAGCACCTCTGGTGCTGGTTGTCCTGAGTGTCTTCGCCTGCGGGCTGGCGCTCGGTATTCTTGTCATGATGCCGCGCTGGTGGAAAAAGCGCAGATCGGCGAAATATGCCTCCTCCACCATGGGCCCCCATACCGTGACCGAAGACCCCTCCACCCTCCACCATGGAATTTGATTTCACCTGGGTCCTGCTCGGGTTTCCGATCGCCTTTACCTTGGGCTGGCTGGCTTCGCGACTGGATTTGCGGCAACTGCGCATCGAAAACCGCCAGGCGCCCAAAGCCTACTTCAAAGGCCTGAATTTTCTGCTCAATGAGCAGCAGGACCAGGCCATTGACGCCTTTATCGAAGCCGTACAGAACGACCCCGACACGTCCGAGCTTCACTTCGCCCTGGGTAACCTGTTCCGCCGCCGCGGCGAATACGAGCGCGCCGTGCGGGTGCACGAACACCTGATGTCGCGCGGCGACCTGACGCAACCGGAGCGCGACCGCGCCCAGCATGCACTGGCCCTGGATTTCCTCAAAGCCGGCCTGCTCGACCGTGCCGAAATCGCGCTGCGCAAACTGGAGGGAACGCCGTTCGAGGAAGAGGCCCGGCTTGCGTTGCTGTCCATTTATGAACGCTCGCGGGATTGGCCTAACGCAACCGAAATCGCCGCCAGGCTGGGTACCTCCAGCCATGGCAGCTTCAGTGCCCGGCAGGCGCATTACCTTTGCGAGCAGGCCATTGCGTCCGCAGCGGCAGGCGACACAAGCCAGGCCCTGGAGACATTGCAGCAGGCTGTCGCCATGGCCCCGGTGTCGGCCCGCCCACTGATTGACCTGGCCAAACTGCAGCACCAGCTCGGCAAGTCCCAGGATGCCTTGCGCACATTGCAGAAGCTGGAAGACCTGGCACCGCAAGGCCTGCCACTTGCCGCCGGCCTGCTTGCCAATATCGCCCAGGCAAGCGGCCAGGAAGCCGCCGCACTGGAGTTGCTGAAGACCAGTTACGCCAACACGCCGTCCATTGACGTGGTTGAAGCCATCGTCAAACTGGAAAAAGACCCTGCGTCGGCACGCCAGTGGTATGCCAGGCATATGGAACGCCAGGCGTCCCTGGTGGCCGCCGGCAAGTGGATAGAAGGGGAACAACTCCAGGATGCGCATCATCACGCACTGGTGCAGCGCTCGCTGGGTCAGGCAACCAAGCCGTTGATGCGCTATCGTTGTGCCGCGTGCGGCTTTGAAGCCACGCAGCACTTCTGGCACTGCCCTGGCTGCCAGGCCTGGGACAGCTACCCGACCCGCCGAATAGAAGAATTATGAACACCCCCGTGGAGGCTTCGCCTCCTCCCCCCTTGCAGGGGGCAACAGCTGTGGCCCGGCGAAGCCGGTTCCACGCTGTTCTGGTTTGAATACAGACAGACATGACCACTACTCTCACACTATCCGCTGAACGAATCGCCAAAGCCCGTGTCCTCGTGGTGGGCGATGCCATGCTCGACCGGTACTGGTACGGCGCGGTAGACCGCATCTCGCCTGAGGCCCCGGTGCCCGTGGTACGTGTCACGCGCACCGAGGAACGCATAGGCGCCGCGGCCAACGTGGCCTACAACATCGTCACGCTGGGCGCGCAAGCCTCGCTGCTGACCGTGGTGGGCGATGATGAGGCCAGCCACCAATTGGAGGCGCTGGTCGAAAAAACCGGCATCGCCCCTTACTTCGGCCGCGATGCACGGCTCAAAACAACGGTCAAGCTGCGCGTCATTGGCCGCCAGCAGCAGCTGATCCGGCTCGACTTCGAGAACACGCCGGAAAACGAGGTGCTCGCCTCCCAGTCCGCCACCTTTGAAAAACTGCACACGCAGCACGACGCCGTGCTTTTTTCCGACTACGGCAAGGGTGGCCTCGCGCATATCGTGCTGATGATCGCCCAGGCGCGCGCTGCCGGCAAGGTGGTGCTGGTCGACCCCAAGGGGGCGGACTACGCACGCTACAAAAACGCCAGCATCATTACGCCGAATCGCGCCGAGCTCGAGCACGTGATCGGCACCTGGAGCGACGAAGCCGAGCTGCGCACCAAAGCCCACAACCTGCGCACCGCACTCAATCTTGATGCCCTGCTGCTGACACGTAGCGAAGAAGGCATGACCCTGTTTGACGCCCAGGGTGAGCTGAATGTACCGGCCGTGGCACGTGAGGTGTTCGACGTCACCGGCGCCGGCGATACGGTGATCGCCACACTGGCTGCCATGGCGGCCACGGGCATGAGCCTTCGTGATGCGGTGCCCATCGCCAACCGTGCCGGCGGCATTGTGGTCGGCAAGTTCGGTACCGCAACGGTCAGTTACGACGAACTGTTTGCCGCGCATTAAATTGCGCCTCAGGTTAAAGGAATCATCATGAAAGTAGTAGTCACGGGTGCTGCGGGTTTTATCGGCAGCAATATCATCAAGGGCCTCAATGCCCGCGGCATCGACGACATCATCGCGGTCGACGACCTGACCGAAGGCGACAAATTTCGCAACCTGGCCGGCCTGCAGATCGCCGACTACGTGGATGCCGACGACTTCTACGACCTCTTTGCCGAAGGCGCTTATGGTCAGGTCGAGGCAGTGTTCCACGAAGGCGCCTGCAGCGACACGATGGAGCCCGATGGCAAGTACATGATGGACAACAACTACACGCTTTCGTGCGAGTTGTTTCATGCCTGCCAGGACCAGGGAACACGCCTGCTGTATGCCTCGTCGGCCGCCACCTACGGCGGATCCGACACGTTCAGGGAATCGCCCGAATTCGAACGACCACTCAACGTCTACGGCTACTCCAAGCTGCTCTTTGACCAGCGCCTGCGGCGTGAACTCGGCAACCGGTTTGAAGGCGCAGCCACCCAGGTTGCGGGCTTTCGCTACTTCAATGTCTACGGCCCCCACGAACAGCACAAGGGCCGTATGGCCAGCGTGGCCTTTCACCAGTTCAACCAGTTCCAGGCCGAAGGCAAGGTCAAGCTGTTTGGCGAATACGGCGGCTACGGCGCCGGCGGCCAGATGCGCGACTTCGTCTTCATCGACGATGTGGTGGCCGTGAACCTCTGGTTTTTTGACCATCCAGAACAATCCGGCATTTTCAATCTTGGCACCGGAAAGGCCCAGCCCTTCAACGATGTCGCGCTCGCCGTCGTGAACACCTTGCGCAAAGGGCAGGATGCTGCGGCGCTGAGCCTGGAAGATGCCGTGCGCGGCGGGCTCATCGACTACATCACCTTCCCGCCAGCCTTGGTGGGTAAATATCAAAGCTACACGCAGGCCGACCTCGGCGCCCTGCGTGCCGCTGGGTGTGACCATGTGTTTGCTGATGTGAAAGCGGGTGTAACTGCTTACATGCAGTGGCTGGGCAAGAATCGCTGAGGCTTGGGGTTCCCCAACCCAATCGCACCAGGCAGGTCAACCCCGTGTGAAACCGGGCCGTTATAAACACAGCATTCTTATTCACAGGATGCATAACGCGCTTCGCCACTCACCACTGAGGAGATTTCCATGTTCAAGAAAGTACTGGCGTTTTTCGCCGCCATGTCTCTCGTTGCAGCCTTTGCTGCGGTCGACGTCAACAAAGCCACAGAGGCCGAACTCGACGGCATCAAACACATCGGCCCCGTCACCTCCAAGCTGATCATCTCCGAGCGCAAGAAAAGCGAGTTCAAAAACTGGGATGACTTCATCACCCGCGTCAAAGGCGTGGGAGAAAAACGCGCAGCCGAGTTCTCCGCCGCAGGGCTGACCGTTGGCGGTGCCGCCTATACCGGCCCGGCCGCCGCAGATGCGAAGGCAAAAACCAAGACCGAAGCCAAAGCGGACGCCAAAACCAGCAAGAAGGCCGACAAGCCGGTCACCGAAAAGGCCAAAGACGCAGCCATCGCCACCAAGGATGCAGTCAAGGGCGCGGCTATCGCGACCAAAGACGCCGTGGTGGAATCGGCCAAAGATGCCAAAGAGGCGGTAACGTCCAAAAAAGACGCCAAGAAGGACACCAAAAAAGAAACCAAAACCGAAGTCAAGGTTGAAGCGGCCAAGCCTGCTGCAAGCGCTGCCAAGAAGTAATTGGCCCGCATCCAATAAAAAACCCGCCTGGAGCGGGTTTTTTATTGCCAATTTTTGCCTCCAGTCCTTTAGGGGCGAGCGCAAGCAGCTATCTATTTCATAGCACCTTAAAGACCTCTACACCAGCGCAATCAGGTCCGTCACGCCCACCGCTGCCCCAGCCTGCGTGACCAGTGTCGTCACTTGCCCTCTATGGTGTGTCTGGTGATTGAAAAAATGCGTGAGGGCCTTCCAGACCACGTGCTCGCGCTGCACCCCTTTCGAGTTGGCGTACCGCATGGTCATGGCCGGGTAAGCCTCAGGCATGTCGGCAGCCCACTGCTCGATGGCGCCATCGAGCTGCTGCCGTTTGGCTTTCAGTCCGGCCCAGTCTTCGTAGAGCACCATGTCCAGCGTGTAGGCCTGCGGCATGTCCAGCACTTCAGCGCCCAGCGACGTGAAATGGATTCCGTTCTCATTACCGCACTGCGCAAAGCGCCTGAGCCAGACCTGGTCGGCCAGGACAAGATGGCCCAGCGTGTGATGGATCGAGCCGAAAAAGGCACCACGGTCACGCTTGCGCTCCTCATCTGACAGGGTTTCACACGCGCCATACAGCCGTTCATTGATCCAGCGGTTGTACTGGGCCAGAAGTCGGTAGTTGTCGGAAAATGCACCGGTCATACATGCTCCTGAATTGATAGCTTCTCGCGCTCGTGCTGATTGGCCCAGGGCCGGATTTCATATGAAATTACGGCATTCCGCACCCCTAAAAGCCTGCCTGCCCCCGTCACAAGGTGCGCTGGCTCCACTGCAGATTTTCCACTGTCCTGGCGATGGCCGATCGTTGCCGTGCAAAAAAAGATAGTGCTATACGGGAGGGAGGTCCGGTTTACGGCGCGTCCGCGATGCACAGCGTCGAGCCGTTTGCAGGTACTAAAGCCAGCCCCAAGTGTTACGGGCGGCTGAGCAGATGACTTTGCGAATGACGATCAGGCGCACGCGTGAACGGGCAGGCGCTTTACCCACCCGTCACAGCTGCGCGGTCGCTCCGCTTGGGAAGCAGGCCGGCATACACCGGCCCGTGATTGGCATCAAGCTTTCCCGAAGCCACCGCCGCCCGGCGTATGGATTTCAAAAATATCACCGGGCTGCATCTCGGCCTGGCCGATATGGCCCAGTGTTTCGATCTGGCCTTGCGCCCGGACCACAACGTTTTGCCCGACCTGCCCGGCCTGGCCCCCGGCCATGCCGAAGGCGCCGTGTTTGCGCCCGTTTGACAGGATGCTGGCCGTCATGGCTTCCAGGAAGCGCACACGGCGCACCCCGCCATTGCCGCCCTGCCATCGGCCCGCACCACCAGAGCCCTGGCGAATCTCATAACTTTCCAGCCGCACCGGGAAGCGGAATTCCAGCACCTCCGGGTCGGTCAGCCGCGAATTGGTCATATGTGCCTGCACTACAGAGGTGCCGTCAAAACCCGACACCAGCTTGCCCGCATCATCCAGCTTTCCGCCGGCACCCGAACCACCCGAAATGGTTTCGTAGTACTGGTGGCGTGCATTGCCGAACGTGAAGTTGTTCATCGTGCACTGGCCGGCGGCCATTACACCCAGCGCGCCATAAAGCGCATTGGTGATGCAGGTGGAGGTTTCCACATTACCCGCCACCACCGAAGCCGGCGGGTTCGGGTTAAGCATGGAGCCCGGCGGGATGATGACCTTGAGCGGCTTCAGGCAGCCCGCGTTCAGCGGGATGTCGTCGTCAACCAGGGTGCGGAACACATACAACACTGCGGCCATGCACACCGCCGTCGGCGCGTTGAAGTTATTGGTCTGCTGCGGCGATGTGCCGGTGAAGTCGATCTCGGCGCTGCGTCCTTTGACGTCAACACGGATGGACACCTTGATTTGGGCGCCGTTGTCCAGCGGCAAGGTGAACTCGCCATTTTTGAGGCGCGTGATCACGCGGCGCACCGACTCCTCGGCGTTGTCCTGCACGTGGCGCATATAAGCCAGCACCACCTCCAGGCTGAAGGTGTCCACCATCTTGCGCAGCTCCTGCACGCCCTTTTCATTGGCGGCGATCTGCGCTTTCAGGTCGGCCATGTTCTGCTGCGGGTTACGGCTGGGGTATTTGCCGCTTTTGAGCAGCGCAATCATTTCTGCCTCGCGCAGCACACCGCGCTCTACCAGCTTGACGTTGTTGATCTGCACGCCCTCTTCTTCAATCAATGTCGAGAACGGCGGCATGGAGCCCGGCGTGGTGCCGCCGATGTCGGCATGGTGTCCGCGCGAACCGACATAAAACGTCGGCTGTGTCGCCGCACCAAGGTAGACCGGCGTAATGACGGTGATGTCGGGCAGGTGCGTGCCGCCATGGTAGGGGTCGTTCAGCACATACACATCACCAGGCTGCATCTTTCCGGCGTTCTCGCGAATCACCGTCTTGATGCTTTCGCCCATGGAACCCAGGTGCACCGGCATATGCGGCGCATTGGCGATCAGGTTGCCTTCGGTGTCAAACAGTGCACAGCTGAAGTCCAGGCGCTCCTTGATGTTGACCGAGTAAGCGGTGTTCTGCAGCTGCAGGCCCATCTGCTCGGCAATGTTCATGAAGAGGTTGTTGAAGACCTCCAGCAGCACAGGGTCTACCGTGGTGCCCGCCGCAAACTTCACGGCGCGTTCGGCCCGGCGGTCCAGCACCAGGTGGTCCAGCGCCGTCAGCGCGGCTTCCCAACCCGGTTCCACGACCGTGGTGGCGTTCTTCTCGGCAATGATGGCCGGCCCCGAGATGATGTCGCCCGGCCGCAGATCTTCACGCACCACCAGCGCGGCGTCATGCCACTGGCCGCCGGAGTACATGCGCACGGTTTCGCGGCGAGGTACTTCACGCGGCTCATGCGTGGTGTGGCGCGGCTCGGCAGGCGCGTCGCCTGCCACCACGGACTCTACCGACACGGCCTCAACCACCAGGCCCTTGCCCTGCATCAGGAAGGCAAAGCGCTGGCGGTAAGCGGCTTCGAACCCGGACTCGATCTCGTCCAGCGTACCGAAGGGCACGATGAGCGCGGAGTCACTGCCTTCATAACGCACATGCACGCGGTGATGCGTGGTGATGCTGCCGGTGCTGACCTGCTGGCGCTGCAGCTCGGCCTCTGCCGTCGCAGCGAGCGCGTTGAGCTTGTCGGCAATTTCCGGAAGCACGGCGGCCGAGAGCTTGAGCTCCACCGCCTGCTCACGAATCACATTCTGGTCGGCCAGGCCCATGCCATAAGCGCTCAGCACCCCCGCCAGCGGGTGCACAAACACCTTGGTCATGCCCAGCGCATCGGCCACCAGGCAGGCGTGCTGCCCGCCCGCACCGCCAAAGCATTGCAGCGTGTAGCGTGTCACGTCATAGCCGCGTGCCACTGAAATTTTCTTGATGGCGTTGGCCATCTGCTGGACCGCGATGTTGATGAAGCCTTCAGCCACCACCTCGGCACTGCGCCCGGTCTGCCCGGCCAGTTCGTTGAACTGGGCCTCTACCGCCTCGTAACTCAACGGCTCATCGGCATTGGGACCAAATACCTTCGGAAAGTAGCGCGGCTGCACCTTGCCGACCATCACGTTGGCATCGGTCACCGCCAGGCGGCCACCGCGCCGGTAACTGGCGGGGCCTGGGTTGGCGCCTGCGCTCTGTGGACCAACCCGGAAGCGCTCGCCGTCAAATTTGAGGATGGAGCCGCCGCCCGCCGCCACGGTGTGGATACTCATCATGGGTGCCCGCATGCGCACACCGGCGACCTGGGTTTCGAATTCGCGCTCGAACTCCCCGGCGTAATGCGACACGTCCGTCGAGGTGCCGCCCATGTCAAAGCCTATGACCTTGGCATGGCCGGCGATTGCGGCCGTGCGGGCCATGCCCACAATGCCGCCCGCCGGGCCGCTCAGGATGGCGTCCTTGCCCTGAAATACATGCGCATCGGTCAACCCACCGGAAGACTGCATGAAAAAGAGCCGTACCCCCGGCATCTCACTGGCGACCTGTTCCACATAACGGCGCAGGATGGGGGAGAGGTAGGCGTCCACCACCGTGGTGTCGCCGCGGCTCACAAACTTCATCATCGGGCTGGTTTCATGCGAGGTGCTGATCTGGGTAAAACCCACCTCGGTCGCGATGCGCTTGGCGGCCTTTTCATGCTCCGTGAACCGGTAACCATGCATAAAAACAATTGCAAGGCTTCGCAGCCCTTTCTGGTACTGCGCAAGCAGCTCCTTTTTTAATAGCACTTCGTCGAGCGCCTGAAGCACCTCGCCTTGCGCGCCCACACGCTCCTGGGCCTCCACCACCGCGCTGTAAAGCAACTCGGGCAGCACGATGTGGCGGTCAAACAGACGGGGGCGGTTCTGGTAGGCAATGCGCAGGGCATCCCGAAAGCCGCGCGTGGTCACCAGCAAGGTCGGCTCACCCTTGCGCTCCAGCAACGCATTGGTCGCCACGGTCGTTCCCATCTTCACGCAGTCCACCACGTCGGCGCGTATCGGCTCGCCCGCTTTCAGGCCCAGCAGGTGGCGGATGCCGGCGACCGCCGCATCGCGGTACTGCTCCGGATTTTCCGACAGCAGCTTGTGCGTGACCAGCGAACCATTGGGCTTCTTGGCCACGATGTCCGTGAAGGTGCCGCCGCGGTCTATCCAGAATTGCCAACGGTCGCCGCCCGGTTTTGAAGTGGTGTCTTGCATAATTTTTTTGATTTCAGAGTTAACGTGTTCTTTGCTGATCTCTATGGATCTTATTGATCTTGCTGCTGTCAGACCTGGCTTGGCACGACGCTGTGAGGCGTTGCCGGCCGGGATCTCTTGTCCGGAAAATTGGCCATCTGCGCCCTGCCAATGTACCCAAGTACCGGCGCCAGGTGCTGGATGTCCGGCGCGCCCCGCAGGGCCGTTGAAGCCGGGCACCAGAGATAGGGAAGACCGGCGACCCAATCCATGACCTCGTCAGTGTGCGAGGCCGGCAGGGTCTGCATGCTCGCGATGGTGATTGAAAGGCTTTCCGCCAGACATGAAGGCGGCGAAAAACACCAATCGTAGCGACCACACCCGACCCGCACGGCGCGGCTGTCCTTTTCCGTCATGGCAACCAGCCAGTCACAGCAAAACACCTGCGCGTCGGCCTCCGGCGGCGAGCTCAGGCAGAAGGTGTAGACATTCTCGTAGGACTGGCCAAAACGGCGCACCAGCACCTCGCCGATGGCGTCCCTTCCCCGTGACACCGGGGGAAACGAGATCGCACCGGTGTGGACGGTGACCTGCAGCAGGGCATCGTCCGTAAAGGCTTGCGCCAGCAGGTGAGGCCGGTTGCCATCCTTGGCATGAAGGTAGGCGGCGATGGATGCAGAAGGAGTTTTCATGCGATTCGAAGCCTGTGCTTATTGCGGCATGTAGTACGGCACGAAAATATCATTGGCTTCATTGCCCACCGATCGTATCCACTCGCGCGAGAACTTCTCGCCCATGCGCTTGATCTCAGTGTCCAGTTCGGGGGGAATGCGTTCTATCTTCACGCCGTTGGCGCGCAATTCCTCGGTCGCGCTGGTCGCCAGCGCCTGGCTGGCCTGCCAGCCGCGGACTTCCGCCTCGCCTGCCGCCTTGAGCACGGCAGCGCGCGCCTCGGGCTTCAGTGCATCAAAGACCTTGCTGTTCACAAACACCGCGTTTTTGGGGAACCAGGCATTGATCTCGTAGTAATACTTGATCGGGCCCCAAACCTTGTTCTCCACGCCGGTCAGCGCCGACGTGATCATGTTGTCCATCCGGCCTTCGGCCAATGCCTTGCCCACATCGACCATGGCCACATCCACCGGCTTGGCACCCAGCATTTCGGCGATGCGCATGGTGGTCTGGTTGTAGGTGCGCATCTGGGTGCCCCGAAAATCCGTCGGGCCCCGCACCGGCTTGTTCGAATGCAGGCCTTGCGGCGGCCACGGCACTGCGTACAGGAGCTTCATGCCATGCTCGGTGAAATGCTTTTCAAGGCCTGGCCGCTGTAGTTTCCAGAGGCGTTGTGCGTCCTTGTAGGAGGCCACGACGAAGGGAATGGAGTCCGCGCCAGCCAGCGGAATTTCCTTGACCATGCTCGCCAGGATGGTCTCGCCCGCTTCGGCCTTTCCCTGCTGCACGGCCGCGCTGATGTCCGCCAGCTTGGCCAGGGTGTTGTTGGGGTACACCTGTATGACCAGCTGTCCGCGCGTGGCCAGATCCACATCGCGCCCAAATTGCAGGAGGTTCTGCGTATGGAAGGACTCTGCCCGGTAGCCCGTGGCCAGCTTCCAGGTTGTCTGGGCGTGCGCTGCCCCCGCCGTGACGAGCACGGCTATTAAAATTGCTTTCATGGGAACTCCTTGGGAGTTGAGAATTAGCCCGGCGGCGGGTGCATGGAACTCACCCTTTCAGGTCCGTCACAAACATCTTGCCCGGCGCATGGGTGATGCACATCGACAGTCGGCTCTTCTGGGCAACCCATTGCGGCGTGACGCCGCAACCCCAAAACACCGGGATTTCATCATCCTTGATGTCGACTGCATCGCCGTAATCCGGTCGCGACAGGTCGGTGATGCCGATCGCCTCCGGATTGCCGATGTGAACGGGCGCACCATGCGCAACGTCAAACCGGCCAGAAATCTCCACCACCTTTGCCACATCGCGGCTCTTGATGGGCCGCATGGTGACGACCATTTCACCGCTGAACACACCAGCGGGCTGGCACTGGAGACTGGTACGGAACATCGAGACATTGCGGCCCTGCTCGACATGCCTCAGGGGAATGCCGGCCTGGGTGACCGCGGCCTCGAAAGAAAAACTGCAGCCGATCAGGAAGGCCACATAGTCGTCCTTCCAGATCGAACGGATCTCGTCCCGCTCCTCGACAAACTCGCCGTCACGGTAAACGCGATAGCCCGGAATGTCGGTCGTGATGTCCGCCCCCGGTGCACACAAAGGCTCCGTGGCGCCCGGCTTCAGAACCTCCACCAATGGGCAGGGCTTGGGATTGCGCTGGCAGAACAACAGAAAGTCAAAGGCCTGGGCCTGGGGGACGATCATGAGGTTGGCCTGGATATGGCCGTTCGCGTGTCCCGCGGTGGGCAGGGCAAACTCGCCGCAACGGCTGGCCATCCGGAGGTCGGCGGGACGATCAAAAATCTTGTTCATGGCAGGGTAAAGCTTGATTGGAAAAAATAGGGTGATACAGCGGCTTTTCCGTCAAAGGCCCAGGTAGGCCTTTTTGATCCGGTCATCATTGAGGAGCTCATGACCCTTGCCCTGCATCACGATACGGCCAGTCTGGATGACATAGCCGTAATGCGCGATGCCCAGGGCCTTTTGCAGGTTCTGTTCCACCAGCAATATCGAGACACCTGTGGCATTGACCTGCTGGATAACCTCCAGCACCTTGGTCACAAACTTGGGCGCGATGCCCCACGAAGGCTCATCCAGCATCAGAAGCTTGGGCCGGGCCATCAGCCCGCGGGCGATGGCCAGCATTTGCTGCTCGCCCCCACTCATGGTACCGGCCAGTTGTGTGGCGCGCTCCTTGAGGATGGGGAACAGCTGCAGCATCTCTTCAATGCCCCGCGCCACCTCGTGCTTGTCCGTGCGCGTAAAGGCACCGAGCTCCAGGTTGCGAAGCACTGTCAGCCGGGGAAACAGGCGCCGGCCTTCCGGCACCAGCGACAGACCTAACGGGACGCGTTTGTGCGCCGGCATGCGGTGAACCGGCTCACCGTTGAAGGTAATACTGCCCGCTGCGGCGGCATTGAGGCCTGCCACGGCGCGCAAGGTGGTGGACTTGCCGTTGCCGTTGCCGCCTACCAGCGCGACGATCTTGCCGGGCTCGACCTGGAGGCTGACGTCGGAGATGGCCAGCACGTCGTCGTAGCAGACCTTGAGGTTTTTGATTTCAAGCATCTTCAGTCCCCGAGGTAGGCGGTAATCACGGCAGCGTCGTTCGACACCTGCTGCGGCGTGCCTTCGGCGATCTTCACGCCGCGGTCCAGCACGACGATCTTGTCGGCGATCGGCATGATGCCTTCCAGCACATGCTCGACGATCAGGCACGCAATGCCCTTGTCCCGGATCTTGAGAACGACGTCGACCGCTTCGCGAACTTCCGACGGGTTGAGACCCGCCATCACTTCATCCATCAGCAGGATGCGCGGCTGTATGGCCAGCGCACGCGCCACGGCCAGGCGCCGCTGCTCGCTGATGGTCATGCTGGCGGCAGGCCGGTCGGCAAAGCGTTCAAGCCCGGCAAAAGCCAGCCAGTCCATGGCAGCCTGGCGTGCCTTCGCAACGTTGTGCTGCAGCAGCATGGCCGCGGTCATCACGTTCTCGCAGGCCGTCATGCTGGTGAAGGTGCGCGCAATCTGAAAAGTCCGTGCCACACCGGCACGGGCGCATGTTTCAGGCGGCAGTCCTGCGATGTCGCGGCCGCCCAGCATGATGCTGCCCGATGTGGGAGCGAAAAACCCCGCCACGCAATTGAACATGGTGGTCTTGCCGGCGCCGTTGGGGCCGATCAGGCCCACCACCTGTCCGGTGTCCACGCTAAAGGACACATCCTGGTTGGCGACCAGCCCGCCGAAACGCTTGCTGACCTGTTTGACTTCCAGCAACTTCATACGGCCTCCTCGCCGGCGTTCTGCACGGTGGCGGTGGGCACCGCCATCTGCCGCGATGCATCGGCGCGTGCCTCGCGGCGCTCCCGGAAGCTGCGCAGCCAGCCAATGAGGCCCGTGGGATAAAAGACCGCGATCACGATGATGAGGCTCGCATAAATGATGACGTCAGTGCCGCGGCCCGTACCGCCGAAGGCAATGCGCGTGAATTCCTCGATGCTGGTCAGCACCACGGCACCCACAACCGGACCGAACAAGGTGCCCACACCTCCAAGAATGGATACCAGCGCCATCTTGATGGAGAGCGCCGTCGAGAGCACCGAATTCGGATCGATATAAAGCTCTTTCTGTGCGTACAAGCTGCCGCCGACTGCCGTGAGGAAAGCACTGACCGACAGTGCCACCTGCTTGTAGCGGGCGATGTTCACGCCGATGCTGCGGGCCGCGTCGGGTTCATCCTTGATGGCCCTGAAGTAGTAGCCGAGGTAGCTGCGCTCTATCCACCAGTTCGCGCCCAAGGTGATGATCAGCAGTCCCAGTGCCAGCCAGTAGTACGGCAATTTGGTAGCGAAGTTCAGCCAGAGCCAGCCTTGTTTGTCCATCGGCACGTAAAGCCCGACCGCCGCACCGCCGTAATCCCACTCAGTGAAGAAAATCTGCACCAGTTCGGCCACCGCGATGGTGGCCATCGCAAAGTAGTGGCCCTTGAGCCGGAAGCAGGACCAGCCAAACCCCAGGCTGAGCAAGGCTGCCACCAAACCGCCGGCGAGCACGCCTATCCAGGGATTGATGCCGAACTTGATCAGCAGCAGTGTCGAGACATAGGCGCCAAGTCCGTAGAAAGCCGCATGGCCGAGGGACACCTGTCCCGCATAGCCACCCACGATGTTCCAGGCTACACCCACCTGGGCCGCCATGAGGATGAGGATCGCCATGTTCAGGTGCGAGGCATCCGTGACCGCGGGGACGGCCAAGGCAAGCGCCAGAGCGGCGATAACAAAAAAGAGTTGCTTCATGATCATGCCTTGCCCATCAAACCCTGCGGGCGGAACATCAGCACGCCGAGGAACAGCACGAGCACGATGGCCGTCTTGTACTGCGGTCCGAGCAGCAGGCCGCCCATGACCTCGATCACGCCGACCAGGATGCCGGCCCAGAAGGCGCCCGAGACGCTGCCGAAGCCGCCCAGGTTGACCACCACAAAAGCCAGCAGGATGAAGCTAGCGCCAACGTCCGGAAAAATCGGGAAGAAGGTTGACAGCAGCACCCCGGCTGCGCCGGCGCAGGCCGCGCCTATGCCCCAGGCTAGCGAGAACATCTTGTGCGAATCAATGCCCATGAGACGGGCCGCTTCCTTGTCAGAGGCGGTGGCTTCCAGCGCCGCACCGAGCCGGGTCTTGTTCAGGAAGAAGTAAATCAGGCCGGTGACCACGACGGCCCCTACACCGGCGACCAGCTGCGGCTTGCCCAGTTGCACGCCCAACAGCTTGACCGTTCCGCTGACCGCCGAATTCTCGATGGAGCGGAAATCCGGTTTCCAGAGGAACTGGGCCACGCCGCGCAGCAGGATCATGATGCCGAAGGTCGTGAAGATCTGCGACAGCATGGGCGCGTTGATGATGCGCACGATCACCAGTTTGTACAGCAGCACGCCGAAGCCGAACAGCATGATCACTGTCAGCGGCAAGGTGAGCATGGGGTCCAGCGCATACAGGGAAAACAGCCAGAAGGCCGAGTACATGCCCAGCATGAGGAATTCCCCGTGCGCGAAGTTCACGATGTCCATGACGCCGAAAATCATGGTCAGGCCGATAGCCACCAGCGCGTAAATCAGCCCGATCAGCACGCCGGAGGCCAGCGTCTGAAGCAATATTTCCGTAGTCATGGTTGTCTCTTGGCTTTTAGATCAAAACTCGCGGCTTATTTGCGCTGGTCCCACTTGGGCATGGGCCAGGTCACTTCACGCGAGGCCATGTCGAACGGCCAGACCGTGTTGTATTTGCCGCCGATGATCTGCACCAGGATGCCCTGGCCCAGGGTGTTCTGGCCGGTCGCATCGAACTTCACACCCTTCCACGGCATGATCAGCTTGCTGCCGGGCATGTCGGTGGCGGCCAGCGCCTTGCGGATGGCTTCGGGTTCGGTGGAACCGGCGCGGTTGATGGCGTCCGCCATCACCATCAGGCCGGTGAAAGTGCGCGAGGAATTGCCGGTGAAGTTGATCTTGTAGCGGCTGTTGAACAGGTCGTTGACCTGCTTGATCAGAGGATTGCGGTTGGCCAGGTCCAGCGCCCAGACTTCACGCGTGATGATGTAGTCGGCGTCCTTGCCGAGTGTCCTGATGAAATCGGTATCGGTGAAGCCCGCGTTGTTCGCCAGGATCATGTCCGGCGAAAAGCCGAGTTCCTTGTAGGTCTTGATCGACAGGATGGCATCGGCCGTGTAGGACGACTGCAGCACCAGGTTGGGATTGGCGGCCTTGAGCGTCTGCACTTCCGAAGTCAGCTGCGTGGTCTTGGCCGGGTACATCACCTGCTTGACCAGGTTCTGCTTGAACTCGGGCGCGAGTTTGGTCTGCAGCTTGGTGGTTTCCGTACCCCACAAGCCGTTTTCGTTGAGGCTGGCGACCACGCCCGCCTTGATGCCTTTTTTGGCTTCGAGTTCTTTCAGGAAATCAAAGGCGTTGTGCACAAACAGGTCGTCATGCGGCGTGGTGCGAAAGAACCACTTGAAGTTGCGCTGCGTGAGCGATGCCGACGACGATTCAGGGTTCAGGAAAGGGATGCCGGCGCGCTCGGCGATCTGGCTGGCCGTGGCGGTGACGGCGCTGTTATAGGCGCCCACGAGTGCCACGACTTTTTCCTGCGTGATCAGGCGCTCGGCTTCCGTAGCGCCAGTCTGCGGGTTGGCCTGGTGGTCGGCAAACACCAGCTTGATTTTTGCGCCCTTGAGGTTGGGCAAGCCCTTGCCGGCAGACAGCGGCAGCTCGGAAACACCGGGCGCACCGTTATTGATGATGTCGGCGGCGAGTTCCAGCGCACTGCGCAGCTCGGCACCCACGGAGGCGGCCGGCCCGGTGAGCGGATAAAGCACACCGATTTTTATCTCTTGCTGTGCATGCACGCCAAAGGCCATGCCGGTTGACAACAACACTGCGGCCACTTTGGCCCACCAAGATTTCTTCATGACGCACTCCTCGTAAAAACATGACGGTTGGATGACATGTGACGAAGTGTGCGATTAGCAAATGACGAAATCAAACAAGTAATTTTTTGCTTACGTCATCGATTTTTTCGATGATTGGTATTTACCCTGACGCACTTTTTTTGCCTGTTTTTGCAACCCTGGCCGCCGGCTTGCGACCCGTTTTGGTGCCGGCTCCCGTGCTCTCCGCGGCAAACTGCACGGCCGACCTGACCACCGTCTCGACCACCGATGAAGTCGGGTCGGTGCGGTAGCTCGCGTGGATCGGCAACGACTTCACACGGGTGTCGCAGGTGAGCAATTTCAGGCTGGCGAACCCCGTCAGGCGCTGCACTGCGATGCGCGGCAGAAGGGCCACGCCAAAGCCGCCCTGCACCAGCTGGACCATCGCGGAAATGGATGAAATGGCATGCACCTTTTTGGGCTCCATGCGGTTCTGCTTGAACAGGTCGACCAGCGTGACGTGCGGCTGCGAGCCTTTCTGGAACGTCAGCAATTCCATTTCCGCGAGTTCATCCAGCCGGTAATTTCTTTTTTTATGCAGCGCCGGATTTCCCACAAAAGCCATATCCATGGGCGGCAAAGCCTGGTTGCGCACACCGTCCGCCGAAGCGGGCAACGCGGCGAAGACCAGGTCCAGCGTGCCGCGCTGCACCTGGTCCATCAGGATGGGCGTGGTTTCCACCGTCAGCTCCAGCTCCAGCCCGGGGTGGTCTACGCGGAGCTTTTCGAGCCAGGGAATCAGCCAGGAGTGCAACACCGATTCGATGGCGCCTATGCGCATCGATACCGCCATGGCCGCACCCGAACCCATCTCGTGTTTGACCTCGCGCTGCAGCTCCAGCAGCTTTTGCGCATAGACCAGGAAACGCGCGCCCGCGACGGTGAGCTTGAACTGCTTGTCGCGCCGGTCCAGCAGCAGGATGCCCAGCTCTTCTTCCAGTGTGGCGATCCGGCTGGACATGGCAGACTGCGTCAGGTAGAGCTTCTCCGCGGCGCGCGAGATACTTTTGAGCGAGGCAACCCAATAGAAAGCTTCAACAAAACGCAGGTTCATGGCGGGGCCTCAAGGTCGCAAAACAGGTAGGCGCCGGCTTTTCGGGGTATGCCCGGTGAACTGGCGCGGGATTTGCGTCTATCCTATTACTACTTACTAATTCCTTGTCCTGGAGCTTTTCATGAAATTCAAAGTCACCCTGGTGGCCGCCGCTCTCGCCTTCGGCGCCAACGCCTTCGCCCAGACCAAGTGGGATTTGCCCGCGGCCTACCCGGCCAGCAACTTCCACACGGAAACGCTGACGCAGTTCGCGGCAGACGTCGACAAGGCCAGCGGCGGCAAACTCAAGATCACGGTGCACGCCAACGCCTCACTCTTCAAGGCCAACGAAATCAAGCGTGCGGTGCAAGGCGGACAGGCCCAGATCGGTGAGATCCTGTTAGTCAACTTCGAGAACGAGAACGCAATATTTGGTGCAGACGGCCTGCCCTTTGTGGCCTCCAGCTACGCCTCGGCACACAAGCTGGCCGAAGCGCAAAAGCCGGCGCTTGAAAAACTGCTGGGCGCGCAAGGCATGAAGCTGCTCTACACCGTGGCCTGGCCTCCCCAGGGCATCTACGTCAACAAGGAAATCACCGCCGTCGCCGACATGAAAGGCCTCAAGTGGCGCGCTTACAGCCCGGCCACCAGCAAGATTGCCGAGCTGGTCGGCGCGCAACCCGTGACCGTTCAGGCCGCGGAGCTGAGCCAGGCGATGGCAACCGGCGTCGTCAACAGCTACATGAGTTCGGGCTCCACCGGCTACGACACCAAGACCTACGAAAGCATCAAGTACTGGTATGACGTGCAGGCCTGGCTGCCCAAGAACGCCGTCATCGTGAACAAAAAATCCTTTGAGGCGCTGGACGCACCTACCCAGGCTGCCGTTTTGAAGGCCGCCGCGGATGCCGAGACCCGTGGCTGGAAAGTCAGCGAGGAGAAGAACGACTTCTACAAAAAAGCCCTGGCCGAAAAAGGCATGAAGATCATGACGCCCTCGCCCAAGCTGGTGGCCGACCTGCGCCAGGTGGGCAGCATCATGAAGGCAGACTGGATCAAACGCGCCGGCCCCGAGGGTGAAGCCCTGCTGTCTGCATTCGAAAAATCCAACGCAGCGAAGAAATAGCCATGCGCCGCATGCTCGATGCGCTGTATGACGGTGCGGCATGGCTGGGCGCCCTGTTCATGATCGGTACGCTGGTGTCGGTACTGGCCGGCGTCCTCGACCGCCAGTTCGCCTGGTCGCTGCGCGGGACCGACATGTATGCCGGTTACTGCATGGCTGCCAGCGGTTTTCTGGCGCTGGCCCACACCCTCAAGAAGGGTGAGCACATCCGCGTCACGCTGATCCTCAACGGCCTTCGTGGCAGCGCCCGGCGCGCGCTGGAAATCTGGGCCCTGGCCGCGGCTAGCGCCCTTTCGATGCTGTTCGCTTGGTACAGCGTCATGCTGTCGGTCAACTCCTATGCCTACCACGACATTTCCACCGGAAATGACGCTACGCCGCTATGGATTCCCCAGATCACCATGGGCGTAGGTGCCGTCATCCTGATGATCGCATTCATCGATGAACTGGTGCTGGAAATCAGAGGCCGGCGCACCCAGGCCAGCAGCGACGAAGCGCTGCATCACGAATAAGCAAGAACAAAAGAGCTTCAATGTCCGATCTCGCCATCACCTCGCTGCTGATACTTTCGCTTTTCCTGATTCTGGGCTCCGGTGTCTGGATAGGCCTCACGCTGTCGGGTGTGGCCTGGATAGGCATGCAGCTTTTCTCTTCGCGAGCCGCGGGCGACGCCATGGCGGTGACCATCTGGGGGTCTTCCTCAAGCTGGACACTGACGGCCCTGCCCCTTTTTGTATGGATGGGAGAAATCCTGTTTCGTACCAAGCTCAGCGAAAGCATGTTCAAGGGCCTCGCCCCCTGGGTCAGCCGGCTACCGGGTGGACTGCTGCACACCAACGTCATCGGCTGCACCATTTTTGCCGCGGTCTCTGGCTCCTCAGCGGCAACCTGCGCCACCATTGGCAAGATGACTCTGCCGGAGCTGGCCAAACGCGGTTACCCGGAAGACATCACGATAGGCTCCCTCGCGGGCGCCGGCACGCTGGGCCTTCTGATCCCGCCATCCATCATCATGATCGTCTATGGCGTCAGCGCCGACGTGTCGATTGCCCGCCTGTTCATAGCGGGTGTTTTTCCCGGCCTGTTGCTGGCTTCTCTTTTCTCAGGCTACCTGGTCGTCTGGGCCTTGCTCAACAAAGGCAAGATCCCGCCGCCCGATGCCGCGATGAGTTTTGGCGAAAAAATCTACGAGTCACGCCACCTGATTCCGGTCGTACTCCTGATCGGCGCCGTGTTGGGTTCCATCTATACCGGTGTGGCCACCGCGACCGAAGCCGCAGCCATCGGCGTCGTCGGCTCGCTCGTGCTGGCCGTCGTGCAGAGATCCATGAGCTGGAACACCTTCAAGGAATCCTTGCTGGGTGCGACGCGGTTGTACTGCATGATCGCGCTGATCCTGGCCGGCGCCGCGTTCCTGACGCTGAGCATGGGTTACATCGGGCTGCCGCGCCACCTGGCCGAATTCGTCTCCAGCCTCGGTCTTAGCCCCTTCATGCTCATCATCGTGCTGAGCATCTTCTACGTCGTCCTGGGCTGCTTCCTGGACGGCATTTCGATGGTGGTGCTGACCATGGGCGTCATCCTGCCCACGGTACAGGCAGCCGGACTGGATCTGATCTGGTTCGGTATCTTCATCGTCATCGTGGTCGAGATGGCGCAGATCACGCCGCCCGTGGGATTCAACCTGTTTGTGCTCCAGGGCATGACCAAAAAGGAAATCACCTACATCGCGCGAGTGACCTTGCCGTTTTTCTTCCTCATGTGCGGCATGGTATTGCTGCTCTGGTTCTTCCCGCAGATCGCCACCTGGCTGCCGGGCAAGATGTGAGGCCAGCGGCGCTCATCTCCACGGGCGCAGCAGCCGTTCATCGTCGGTCAGCGCCCAGGTCTTAAAGCCGGTGGCCTCTTCAATCGCTTGGCGATACGGCGGCAAGTTGGTGCATTCAAGCACTACCGCCTGGAGGGTAGGCTCACGCTGACGGAGAGCGATTGCCGCTGCCACCACGTCACCGCACGCCTTCTCCATGACCATGATTTGGCGATTCCCCAAAATAGCGGTGGCGAATTCACCGTCAGGATTGACCCCCTGCACCACCACATCCGCCAAGCGTTCATGAGTCACACCCGCTGCACGCAAATGCTCTGCGCCCAACGCCGCTGAACTGATGGTCAGTACGCCCACCCTGGCGTGGCGTGCAAGCAGCGTCGGCAATTGAAGCAGGCTGGACGTGACAACAGGAACCGGCACGGCCGCCTGCAGCTCGTCCTGCAGCAGCACGAGGAAACCGCAGCTGGTGGTGATGGCCAGCGCGCCCTCGCTCGCCAGGGCCTGCACCGCCTGCACAAAAGCCGGCAGCACACCCGCAGCACGCAGGCCGGCGGCGGTCTGCACAATCTTGCCGGGCCCGGCTCCCGGCACCACCCGCTGGCGGACGGGCACGCCAAAAGCGTCGGGGTGGCCGATGTCACCCGGTAGCCGCGGAAAGCGCGTGTCGAGCATTACCACCCCCAGGAAGCCCGAAGGCTCGCTGAAAGCGGGTGCTGAGGTTAAAGTCATGGCTCTATTCTCCCGCCAAACAACCAACTCACCGCCGCCACTACCGTCATGCTGAACGTCATCGCGATTTCCATTGGAGCTTCAATCGGTGCGCTGGCGCGCTGGGGCCTTGGCCTGTGGCTGACGCCGGGCGGCCTCATTCCCTGGGGCACCCTTGCGGCCAATCTTATTGGTGGCTACCTGATTGGTATCTGCATCGCCGGTTTCCAGTCCATGCCGCAGCTGGACCCAGTGTGGCGGCTGGCGCTGGTGACCGGATTCCTGGGCGGCCTCACCACGTTTTCCTCGTTTTCGGCCGAAGTGGTGATCTTCCTGATGGAAGCGCGCTATGGGCTGGCCGCGCTTACGGCCACCGTACACGTGCTGGGATCCCTGCTGATGACCGTGGCCGGCCTCAAAACCGCTATGTTTTTTATAGCTACTAGCGCACGCTAAGAGTCGATTCCGGCCACTTTCCACCCAGAAAAAAAGTAATCACTCCGGTTTGCCTGTCCTATATTGCAGGAGCACGGCCATCCGCATCGCACGCTGCACGTGCCGCAGGAATTGGCCACAATGCACCATGGCATCCATGACCCCTTTTCACTCCGCCCCGGCGACGGGCGGGCAAGACAGGCTGGCGCGCATCGGACACGCTCGCCAGGCAGTTCTTCACGGCGATCCACTGCCAGCAGGCACCGCGCCGCTGGTTGAGAACTGGATAGAACGGTCCTGGATGCGCTGCCTGGCCCAGGGCCATCGGCCGGAGCAGGCTCCCTCCTTCGACATGGTTTCTGCCACCGCACTGCGGCGCACCCTGGAAGCCAACCACCGGCTGGTGCAGGCTGCGGCGCCTGTGCTGGAAAAGCTGGGCCAGGCCATTGCCGACACGCGCTACTTCGCCATCCTGACCAACCAGGCCGGCGTGGTCATCAATGTGAATGGCCCCATCGACCGGCGCGACCGCCGCGCCGACATGATCACACGCATCGGCACGGACCTTTCGGAACAACAAGTGGGCACTACCGCCATCGGCGCAGCGCTGACCGAACTGCAACCGGTGTGGCTGCATCGGGGTGAGCATTTTTTTGATGCCACCTCGGTCTACAGCTGTGCCGGCGCGCCCTTGTTCGGCCCCGACGGCCGCTGCGCCGGCATGCTGGACCTGACGGGCATCGAAGTGGTCGAGAGGCCCGAGCTCAAACACCTCGTCGCGCAATCCGCGCGCAGCATAGAGAACGCGCTCACTTTGGGCAAGCCCCATGCATTGCTGATCCGGCTGAATTGGCCGGGCCGCACGCTGGGAGATGAAACCGATGGGCTGGTGTGCGTGGATACCGATGGTTGCGTCACTGGCGCCAACCAGGCGGCGCGGCAGATGATTTCGCAGCTGGGCTTCACCGCAGGCATGGCGCCGCATTGCAACGATCTCTTTGCCATGCCCTTCGAAATGCTGTTTGACGCGGCGCAGCGCCAGGCGCCGGTGAATGGCGGCATCCTGGAGGTGCCGCTCTGGACGGGCCTGCGCCTGCATGCGCGGCCGCAGTTGCCCGGCCGAGACTCGCCGCCCCCTGCAACCAGCCTGCCGCCTTCAGGCGCCGCGTCGCGAACGCTGAAGGAACTCGAAACCGCCTTGATCCGCAAGGCAGTGACCGATTCACGCGGCAATGTGCTGCAGGCCGCAAAAGCGCTCGGCGTCAGCCGGGCCACGGTTTACCGCCGCCTGGGCTCGGGCAAACGCAGCTAACCCGGCAAACACAAATCAGTGCTTGTGCTCGGCCGCGGCACCGGCTGCTCCCGGTGCGGCGGTGGCAACCGGCAGCTTCAGCTCGAGCTTGCTTTCCACACCTTTGGCGTCCTTGAACAGCAGGGTCACGGGGATTGTGCTGTCTTTGGCCAACGGTGCCTTGAGGTCCATCAGCATGACGTGGTAACCCCCTGGCTTGAGCTCGACCTTTTTGCCGGCAGGCAAATCAAGCGATGGCACGGCCCGCATTTTCATGACGTCGCCGTCCATTTTCATTTCATGCACTTCAGCCACGCCCGCCACCGGCGACGACACGCCGATCAGCTGGGCCCCATCTTTGGCGGTGAGGCTCATAAAAGCCCCCGTGCCTTTTTGCCCTTGCACAGTAGCGCGCGCCCACGCCCCATCGACCTTGACGGCGGCCGTCTGGGCCAGGGCGAGCATGCTGGCCAGTGCCATCGAAAATGCCAACACGGCTTTTGAGAGTTTTGCGGATGTCATGTGTAAATGCTCCTTGAAGCAGTGAATTGAATCTGAAACCAAGACTACAGGGCTCGCTCAGTGATTGTGCTCACCACCACCCGCCGACATCAGCTCCAGCGCGGCAGCAGGGTTTTTGAGATCGGACAATTTTTTTCCCGGCTGAGGCACTTCGGCCCAGTCAACCTTGCCGGTCTCGCAAACCTGGCTTACCGGCCAATACAACATGCCCGCTTGTGCAGGCAGTTTGGCCTGCAGCACAAATTCGTCGTACCAGTCGTTCTGCAGATAGTCAGCGGGGGTTTTAGCCGTCCAGCTGATTCGCGACACGTCTTCGGTGACGGTTTTGCCGTGGTCCAGCAGCGGCTGCGCCAGCTTCTCGCGTGTAACCTCCAGCGTCCAGCCTGCTTTGGGCATGGGCTTGGCACCCTGCACACCCGCGGGGATGGTGACCACGATCTGTTTGACGGGTGAATTCCCGCAGCCATGCCCGACCTTGAATGTGCCCTTGTAGTAGCTGCCTGCATTGGCGACCTGGTATTCCAGGGTGACGTGTGCGGTGGCAGGCAGGGATACAGCAATAAAGATAGCTCCAGCCCAATAGGGACGAGCGCAAGCAGCTATGGTTTTAATAGCATTTGGGTATTTCATGATTGATTCTTACAGGATTGAAAATTAAAGGCACCAGGATTTGCGGCTGAAATTAGGGCCAGCCAGCGCAGCGAGCGCCATGCCGAACGGAGCGCACGGGTGCGCAGAAATGGCTCGTGAAAGTGCACGCTGAAATGAACGATGGCACGGCGCCGGCCGCAAGGCCCGTGCGCGGGATGCCTGAGGCCTCCAGCGAGAGGCGGTTCAGTTCAAAGTGCGGGAGGTGCGCGGCTGAAAGGCAGCCCGGAGATGGCAGTGCCGGTGGTTGCCGGAATATCCGCCACCGCAACCGTGGTACCGGTGACACAGGAAACGCTTGCTACCGGTAGAGGTGGCAGCACCAGCCCTGCTGAGCCGCACAGGTCGCAGCGCTGGCCTGGGGAGGCTGCATTGCCATCGGTGGAGTCCATGCCGGCATCAGACGAAGCGGTGTTGACGCTGCAAATGCCGCTCAGCTTGCCGCTGCGCACGTCCTGGGCGAGCATGGACACCGGTGCCCACAACGCCGCCGCCACGGCCAGGAAAGCCAGCCAGGCGGCAAGGCGTTCCCATACGGGAAGGGTCGAGCGGGATACGGGGTGGTGGGGCACGGGGTGATTATATGTAGCCCCCACGCTCCCCCACTTCGTGTGGGTCGCTGCCCCCCGAGGGGGCCGCCCGCCCTGCGACCCGGCAAAGCCGGTTCCGCGGCTCATGCTGGATTAATGAGTGCAAGCGGGCAGCCGCGGGACTGGCTTTGCCAGACCGCAGGCGCCGCCCCCTCGAGGAGGGAACAGGCTACACGCAGTGAGACTGGACGGGGGTGGGTGTCTTGCTAGGGCGCCCCAAAACCAAACCGCCGAAACACCTCCTGCGCTTCCGGCGTCAACAAGTAGGCAGCAAACTGCCCAGCAGCAGCATCCCCGCTTCGCGCAGTCAAACCGTAGGCCGCACTCACCTGTAGAGCCGCCGGCATCTGCACCACATTCATCCGCGGCAGGTCCTTGCGAACCGCCACAGCATTGGTGCAATAAGTCAGGAACAGATCAGCACGCCCTTCCGAAACCAGCCACTCATAAACCCCCCGGCCTGCTGGAGGCTGGGGCGCTTCGGGCGAACCGGTGAGCTTGAGTGCCTTGGCGTCCAGTGCCGTGTAAGCACCGGGCTTGAGTGCTTCCGCCTTGCGGAACGCTTCCCATGCATAGTCGCCCGACGGGTCCGCCCTGGGCGTGGAGGTGCCGAGCTTGACGGCGGGATCCAGCATCAGGTCGAGCAACTTTCCCGAATCGGCATTGAGCTGCGGCACGGCCAACGCGCACAGCTGGTTGCGCACGAAGAGCGTGGGTTGCGCCCATGAACTTCCCGCTGCGGCATACAGGCGCTGGGGATGCTGCGTGTCGGCCGAGGCAAACACCTGCGCCGGCTCACCCTTCTCGATGCGTTCGCGCAGCAGGCCAGAGGCGCCAAAGGTCAGCTGGGTTTTCACGCCCGTGCGGGTTTCATACGCGCGCGCGGCTTCAGTGAGCGCTTCGCGCAGGCTGCCCGCCGCATACACGCGCAGCGGCGCGGCGCCTTCAGCAGATGCTGCGGGCGATTGGGCATGCGCCATAGTCAAGCCTCCTGAAAAAACAACCGCAGCAGCAATCCATACCAGCAGGCGCCGCGGAACCGGCTTCGCCGGGCCGCAGGCGCCGCCCCCTGGAGGGGAGGACAGGCTACACGCAGTGAGCCTGGACAGGGGGGAACTCATTTTGCGTTTGGAAAGAACAGCTGCTCGCCATTGATCTTGTAGCCGGCAATCACGTTCTGGCCAGCTGGTGAAATCACCCAGTCCACAAACTTCTGCGCTTCCACCACTTTGGTCTGCGGATGCTTGGCGGGGTTCACCACCATCACGCCGTACTGGTTAAACAGCTTGGTATCGCCTTCGACCAGCACGACCAGGTCGCCGCGGTTTTTGAAGGACAGCCAGGTGCCGCGGTCGGCCAACACATAGCCGCCGCTGCTGGCCGCGATGTTGAGCGCCGGGCCCATGCCGCAGCCGCAAGCCTTGTAGTTGGCAAACGCAGGCTTGTCGCCCGGCGTCTCGACGCCCGCGGCTTTCCAGTAGCGAAGTTCGGCGGCGTGCGTGCCGCTCTTGTCACCGCGAGAGATAAAACCGGCATTGGCGGCGCTGAGTTTTTTCAGCGCTTCGACAATGTCCCTGCCCCTGGTTTTGGCTGGATCAGCTGCGGGGCCGATCAGCACGAAGTCGTTGTACATCACGGGAAAACGCTTGATGGCAAAGCCCTCAGCCACGACTTTTTCTTCCGCCACCTGGTCGTGCACAAAGAGCACGTCAGCATCACCCCGGCGGCCCATATCGATAGCCTGGCCGGTGCCGACAGCGACTACTTTCACGTCAATGCCCGTGGCTTTTTTGAACTCGGGCAGCAGGTAGGGAAACAGGCCTGACTGCTCGGTCGAGGTGGTTGACGCCATCACGATAGTGCTGGTTTGTGCTATCGAAACAGTAGCTGCCAGCGCAAGCGGGACAAGCGCCAAAGCCCTGATCGACCCGAAAATTCCCGACACCATGCTCAAGCTGTTCATGCAAGTTCTCCTTTTAAAAATGCTTCTGCCGCTGCGGGGACAGGACCGGTGAAAAAGGCCGCAGTCGGCAAGTCGGCTACCAGCCGGCCGTGCTCAAGGTAAATCACCCGGCTGGCCAGCCGCTTGACCTGCCCCAGGTTGTGGCTGCTGAAAATGAGTGTCATGCCGGCATCGGCAAATTCCGCCATCAGGCGCTCGACCTCGCGCTTGGCCGTGGGGTCCAGGCTGGCCGTGGGCTCGTCGAGCAACAGGACCTGCGGCTTGAGCGCCCAGGCACGCGCCAGCGCCACACGCTGCTGCTGCCCGCCCGACAGCGCCTTGGCATTGCGTGTAGCCAGGTCTTCCAGCCCCACGCGCTCCAGGGCAGCCAATGCCTGGACTTTGGCCTCTTTCCAGCGCACACCACCCAGCCACAGTCCGAGTGCCACGTTGTTCAGCACGCTGGCGCGCAGCATGTAAGGCCGCTGGAACAGCATGGCCTGCCGCAATTGCACGTCGTGTTGAAAGCTGCCGGCAGAAGGCCGTACCAGGCCGTTGAGGGTCCGAAGCAGCGTGCTCTTTCCGCTGCCGTTGGCGCCCACCAGTGCCAGCCTTTCGCCGGCCTTGATACGCAGGCTGCAGCCGCTGAGCGCATGGACCTGGCCGAACTGCACACCGATGGCGTGCAGGTTGAAAACCTGCGTCATGGCTGTGCGCCCCCGGTGGCCAGGGCCACATCCGGCAGGCGGTCGTCGAACTGCTCGCGCCAGCGCCGCACCAAGGCTATCAGGATGTTGAGCAGCAGCACCACACCCAGCAGCACGATGCCCAGCGCAAGCGCCAGCGGCAAATCGCCCTTGCTGGTTTCCAGCGCGATCGAGGTGGTCATCACGCGCGTGAAGCCGTCGATGTTGCCGCCCACCACCATCACCGCGCCGACCTCCGAGATCGCCCGGCCGAACGCGGCGATCAGCACCGTCAGCAACGCATAACGCTCGTCCCACAGAAGGATGAGGCCTCGCACGAAGCGGCCCGCACCCAGCGACTGGAATTGCTCGCCATGAGAACGGTCGGCATCTTCAATCGTCTGGCGAACCAGCGCGGTGACGACCGGCAGCACCAGCACAGCCTGCGCCAGCACCATGGCCTTGAAGGAAAACAGCCAGCCCAGGAAGCCGAGGGGGCCGGTTCGGGAGAGCAACAGGTACACCACCAGCCCGACCACCACCGAGGGCAGGGCCAGCGCGGTGTTGAGCACAGCCAGAACCGCACCGCGGCCGCGAAAACGCGACACACCCAGCCACGCACCGAGCAGCAGGCCAGCGCTGCAGGCAATGAGACAGGCGCAGGCACTCACGGCCAATGAACGGGCCACGATGCTGGCCAGCATGGGATCGAGCGAGGTGATGAGCGTGAATGCCGTGGCGGCGCTGTCTGAGAAGGTGTTCATGTGGGAGATCTGCGGGGCACTGGTACTGCAATCCGGAAGTAGCGAAACACAATGAAAGTGATGGATTCGTGCCCAGGGCGAGGCGCAAGCCGCAGCGAAGGCTATACGCCTTCGCAAGGATTGCAACGCTGCCATGGGTTACGAATACGCGCTTTCATGTTTCGATACTTCCGGATCGCAGTACCAATCGTAGCGCCCAAGTCCTTGATTTATATCGGGAATCATCGCTATGAATTGATTTGCATAGGCTGATCCCCGCTTCGCAGCGCGGCCCGCCCTTCGCCCGTCGCTGCTGACCTGTGCACTCATAATCAGTGCACTTACCGCCTCGCCATGCATAAAGTCGAACTCTCTTACCTGCTCACGCCACAGCGGGGCAAAAACGCCCTGATACGCAATCCGCTGATGGACATGCTCCATGCGGTGCGTGAACAAGGCTCCATCTCCAAAGCCGCCAAGGCGCTCGACCTGTCGTACCGCCACGTGTGGGGTGCACTCAAAGACTGGGAGCAGACCCTGGGACGAACACTGATCGTCTGGGACAAGGGCCAGCGGGCACGGCTCACGGAATTCGGAGAGAAACTGCTCTGGGCCGAGCGGCAGGCACAGGCTCGGCTGGCGCCCCAGATCGAAGCATTGCGGGGCGACATCGAACGGGCTTTTTCCACCGCCTTTGACGACAACGCCCATGTGCTCACGCTCTATGCCAGCCACGACGCAGCGCTTTCTGCGTTGCGCGAACAGGCGAGCCCGCGCGGGCTGCACCTGGACATCCGCTTCATGGGCAGCGTGGACGCCATTGCCGCCCTGAACGCGGGGCGCTGCATGATGGCCGGATTTCACACGCTGGACCAGCCTGGCAGTCAGTCCGTGACGGCCCTGACCTACCGCAACCTGCTCAAGCCCGGACTGCACAAGCTGATCGGTTTCGCCCATCGCATGCAGGGCCTGATCGTGGCCAAAAACAACCCGCTGCAGATTGCCGGCATCACCGACCTGGCAAGGCCGGGCGTGCGTTACGTGAACCGGGCGGAAGGCACCGGCACACGCGTGTTGCTGGACGAACTGCTGGGCAAAGCCGGTGTGGCGACTTCAGATATCCAGGGCTACCAGAGCCAGGAGCCATCCCATACGGCCGTGGCCCAGGCGATTGCCAGCAATGTCGCCGATGCCGGCCTTGGCATTGAAACGGCAGCGCGCGAGAAAGGCCTGGGCTTCATCCCGCTGGCGCAGGAGCGCTACCACCTGGTGTGCCTGAAGTCCGAACTGCCCACGCCGCAGGTGCAGGCACTGCTCAAGGAGCTCCAGAGCCGCGACTGGCAGGCCACGCTGGAAGAGTTGCCCGGCTACAGCGGCGAAACGGCCCAGAGCGGCAAGGTGCTGTCCCTGCGCGCCACCTTGCCCTGGTGGACATACCGCAAGGAAAAATTGGCGAAAAGTGCCTGAAACCCTTTCAGGACTAGCGCTACCAGCTATTCTTTTTATAGCGCGCAGGACCTGAATCCACAGAAAATATCGTCCCGCCCGGGCAGGCAGAAGTTGCGGTAGCGGGGATGCTTCAGGCGCGCACGCGTGGCGAACGAACCGCCGCGCAGCACCTTGTGGCTGCCGAACCAGGGTTCGGAATAGGCGGCGAAAGGACCGGGCACAAAACCCGGGTAAGCACGAAAGGTCGTGCCCGTCCACTCCCACACGTCGCCCCAGCGAAAGCCCCTGCGGGCGGCCGTGCACGCAGCGGTTTCCCATTCCACTTCTGCGGGCAGGCGGCGCCCGGCCCAGCGGCACCAGGCGTCAGCTTCCCACCAGCTCATGTGCATGGCCGGCTGGTTGCCGAGCATGCGCATGGCCTTGCCAAAGCGGGTCAGCATTACGGCGCCGCTGGCCACACCAATCTGTTCAACGTAACGCGGACCGCGCCTGCCTTCGCTTTTGACGATGGCCTGCAACCACTCCCATCCCTCGGGCTGCCAGAACTCGGGCCGGTCATAGCCGCCGTCATCGACAAACTCCACGAACTGCGCCCAGCTCACCGGCTGCGCGTCGATCTCGAACTCGGGCACGCTGATGTCGTGCTGTGCCAGCTCGTTGTCAAAAACAAAACCTGCAGTGCCCGATGGTGCGGCAGAGCCCATTTTCCAGGTGGTAGCCGGGATCAACAGCGCGCCCCGCAGTGCCATGGGCGGGGGTGTGAAGGCTTGCAACAAATCCTTCTCAATAGGCACACCCAGCATCTGCGCGGCGTGGGTCAAGGCTTCGGCCTGCATGTCCTCATAAAAGAGGCACAGGCGGTAGAAGTAGAGCGCGTCGCCGTCCTCCCCGGCTTTGCCCAGTAATTCCAGCGTGCTTTCCAGCGTGTCGAGCAGATAGGCACGGCAAACTTCCACATCGGGCAGGTCAAGCGACCAGCGCTGGCTGTGCGGAACACTCGCAGGGTCCCACCAGCGGTCGGCATTGGGTTCCATCGAAGCGAGGCGGGTGTGCCCCGGTGCGCAGCGTATTCCCTGTGCACGCTGCACATTGCGGCCGATCCACCATTCCTGGAACCAGCCGACGTGGCCGAGCATCCACAGCGGAGGGCTCAGCAGCGGGGAGGCCGGCACGGCAAAACCAACGGATTCCAGCGCCTGCTGGTACTGGCCAAAAATCCGCAAGGTGTGATTGCGGGCATCCATCAGCGCCAGCGACAGGACGTCACGGCCGGCGCTGCGCATGAGGGGCGAATCGATCTGGCGGTCCATCGCGAAAAAAATGATTGCTGGCGGGAGTAATGAAAAGGTGTAGCGTCTTGAACCCGCACAAAGTCTGGCAAGCACTGACACGAATGGACACAAACAAGACACCATCAAAGCCGCGCGCCGATTGAGACCAGAATAGCAGACGGACGACCGGCTAGCGCGCATAAGTGTTTAGGTTGCATACTGGGCTCGAGGACAAACAAGGGGCCTGCCAACCCGACGAAATATTGATGGCAAGGTGTCGCGCCACGGCGACTTACCCCCTTTTGTAACAACAAGTACACGGATAGACTCCGGCCAGTCGCCCCGTATCTTGAGAATGCCTGCGGGCGTCTGGAGGACGCATCGACTGCCCCTTGACCCCGCCCCTTGACTCACTCACCAGCACGCCACTTATGCAACCACACGATCTGAACTCATCGCCCGCCGAGCTCGACATGACGCTCCTGGACCTCGGGCCCCTGGCGTGGGTGCTGGAAGAACTGCGCAAGTCGCTGGAAGGTTCCAACAAAGCCCTGAAACGCTTTTTGCGGGAGGCTGAAGGCGTCAGCAACTCCGATCTCGCCGCACTGGATGCCGGCCAGTTACGTACTGCCCGCCAGCAGTTGCACCAGGCGGTCGGCGCGCTGGAGATGGTCGGCATGAGCGCGCCTGCGCTGGTGCTGCGGGCCATGGAAACGGCGGTGCAAAAATTCATCCAGACACCGGGGCAATGCACACAGGACGCTGCGACCAAAATCGAACTGGCCGGTTTTTCCCTGACGCATTACCTCGAAGACGTGCTGGCCGGCAAACCGGTGTCTGCGGTGTCACTTTTCCCCCAGTACCGCGACATCCAGGGCCTGGTTGGCGCCGACCGCGTCCATCCGGCGGATCTCTGGGTGTTCCAGTGGCGCTGGATAGAGCCGGTCCTCAATATCACTGTCGATGCCAGGGCGTACGGCGGGGAATCCAGGCAGCTGCTGGACCGGTTGATGCTGACCCTCATCCGGACCGGTGACGCGGAAGCCGCGCAAAGCCTCAGCGATGTCTGCCTGGGGTTCGCCCAGGGCCAGACCGGCATTGAGCCCAGGACCTTCTGGAAAATTGCAGCGGCGTATTTCGAAGCACTGGCAAAAGGCCTGCTGAAGATCGATCTCTATGTAAAGCGTGCAACCCTGCGCATCCTGCTGCAGTATGTCTGGCTGGCCAAGGGTACGGAGGCGTCGGCCCGGCTTGCGGAAGATCTGCTTTTCCTGTGTTCCCAGGCGAAAGTCCCACGCTCCAGCGACGCGCCGGTGCTGTCGGCGGTTCGTTCAAGTTATGGCTTGACACGGTTCAAGCCGGTGGACTATGAGTCGGTCCAGTTCGGCCGCTTCGCCCCGGCCCTGATCGCGCAGGCCCGCAAGCGCATCAGCTCGGCAAAGGAAACATGGTCTGCAGCCACCGCCGGAGACCTGAGCAAGTTCAAATCCCTGAACGACCAGTTCAGCCTGGTGACGGATTCACTGGTCAAACTGCATCCGCCGAGCGAGCCGATGGCGCGGTCGCTGACGCGCGTGATCGCCTCGACGGTCAGTTCGGGTCAGGCCCCCAGCCCCGAACTGGCGCTGGAGGTGGCAACCGCGGTGCTGTACCTGGAAGCCGTGTTTGACGATTTCGACCCCAACGACCCGCGCCTGTGGGCCCGGACAGCCCGGCTTGCGGAGCGGCTTGAAAGCGCCAGGACGGGCGGACAGCCACAACCACCGGAATCGTGGATGGAGGAGCTGTACCAACGCGTCAACGACAAACAGACCATGGGAAGCGTGGTGGGTGAACTGCGCGTGGCCCTGGGTGTGCTGGAAAAATCCCTCGACAGCTTTTTCCGCACGCCGGAGGACAAAAAACCCCTGGCCGTGGTACCAGGGCAGCTCGCGCAGATGC
Organism: Polaromonas sp. P3_A5; assembly: GCF_056403055.1. Lineage (NCBI taxonomy): Bacteria > Pseudomonadati > Pseudomonadota > Betaproteobacteria > Burkholderiales > Comamonadaceae > Polaromonas > Polaromonas sp. P3_A5. The sequence continues at coordinate 1,175,496 of NZ_JBFUGF010000001.1, read as the reverse complement.
AGGGCGTGCTGTCCATGCTGGGGGTAGACCAGGCAGCCCTGGCGGTAATGCATATGCGCGAACTCGTGGAACAGATGCTCAAACCTGGTGCCAATGAGCAGCAGGCCCACATGGCGGGATCGGTCGATCGCCTCGGCAATAACCTCGGAGCCTTGAGCTTCCTGATTGACATGCTCAATTACCAGCCCGGTCTGGCCAAAAAGCTGTTTGTGTATGACGCGGTGAAAGGCGAACTGAAGGCCGACAAGGACAACTGAAGCGCCAGGAGCGCGGCCGGGGTTGCGCCTGAGGGCAGCAGGTGAAATGCTCGAGAAAACCCCCTTGTTTTAAACTGGCTGCCCCGCGCACCGCCGGTACCGCGGGAACGCCATTGAAAGCACGCCATGAACGCCCCTGAAACACTTCCGGGCACCCCACCCCGGCTCACCAGCCTGTCGCATGGCGGCGGTTGCGGCTGCAAGATTGCGCCTGGCGTGCTGAGTGAAATTCTCAAAAACTCCAGCAACCTCCCGATTCCGCCGCAGCTGCTGGTAGGCATTGAAACCGCCGACGACGCGGCTGTTTACCTGCTCAATGACGAGCAGGCGCTGATCGCGACGACCGATTTCTTCATGCCCATCGTCGATGATCCCTACGACTTCGGCCGCATCGCCGCCACCAATGCAATCAGCGACGTCTATGCCATGGGCGGCACGCCCATCATGGCGCTCGGGCTGGTGGGCATGCCCATCAATGTGCTGCCGCTGGAGACCATAGGCGCGATCCTGCGCGGCGGGCAGGACGTCTGCCGCGATGCGGGCATCCCGATCGCGGGGGGGCACACCATCGACTCGGTCGAGCCGATTTATGGCCTGGTGGTGCTGGGCCTGGTGCACCCTTCGCGGGTCAAGAAGAATTCCGGTGCCAAGGCCGGGGACGTGCTGGTGCTGGGAAAACCGCTGGGCATCGGCATTCTTTCTGCGGCACTGAAGAAGGAACAGCTCGACGCCGCAGGCTATGCCCGCATGATCGCGCTCACCACACAGCTCAACAAGCCGGGTATCGAGCTGGCACGCATGGAAGGCGTACATGCGCTCACCGACATCACCGGCTTTGGCCTGGCAGGCCACGGCCTGGAACTGGCCCGCGGGGCCGGCGTCCAGTTGCGCATCGACTGGCAGCGCGTGCCGCTGGTCAGTGGCACGCGCGAACTCGCAGCACAAGGTTGTGTGACGGGCGCCTCGGGGCGCAACTGGGCCAGTTATGGAAATGAAGTGAGTTTGCCCGCAACCTTTGCCGAAGCTGACAAAGCCCTGCTCAGTGACCCGCAAACCTCCGGAGGCCTGCTGGTGTCCTGCAATGCAGACAGCGCCGCCGAGGTTCTGGCAATTTTCCACGCCCAAGGCTTTGCCGAGGCAGCGGTCATCGGGGACGTCACCGCCGGCCACGGGCTGGCCGTACGCTGAAAAAATGCGCGAGAGTCTGGCACAAGCCGTAAAACCCTAGGGTAAACCCGGAAATTTTTTGTCAGTCTTTATTCAGTGCTGCGGGTGGCATCCGTCGTACCATTCATGCCTCGACGTACCCGGGTGGGTACTTTCTCATTCAAAAGAACTTATCGGAGACATCCCGTGTCCGCACTCCTCAAACTCGCACTGGCCTACGACTGGCTGACCACGCGACTGGGCAAGATCGCCGCCTGGACGGTATTGCTTGCCGCGATGATTTCCGCCGGCAACGCCTTTGTGCGCTACGGCCTGGACATCAGCTCCAACGGCTGGCTTGAAATCCAGTGGTACCTGTTCGCCGCCACCGTGATGCTGGGCGCACCTGTGGTCCTCAAACTCAACGAGCACGTGCGGGTCGACATCATTTACGGCAAGCTCAAGGGCAACGGGCCGGTGTATGTAGACATCTTCGGCCTGGCCATCTTCCTGCTTCCCGTGATGGGCCTGCTGGCCTACCTGAGCTGGCCGCTGTTCGTGAGCATGCTGCGCTCAGGTGAAGTCTCAGGCAACGCCGGCGGCCTGATCCGCTGGCCCGCGATGCTGCTGCTGCCGCTGGGCTTCGGTCTGATGTTCGTACAGGGCCTCTCGGAAATCATCAAGCGCATCTGCTATCTCCAGGGCAAATTCGAGATGGATACGCACTACGAAAAACCGGTTCAGTGATCCGTTTGCATCGCTCGTTCCCATAAAAATACTTTCAGGACTACCCCATGCAGATGGAAAATTTTGCCCCGATCATGTTCGCGGGCCTCGTGCTGATCATGCTGATCGGCTTTCCCGTCGCCTTCTCGCTGGCCGCCCTCGGGCTGGCCTCGGGCTTCCTGGCCATCGAGATGGGCTGGTTTCCGGCCAGCTTCATGTCCAACCTGCCGCTCAACATGTTCGGCATTTTGTCGAACGAGCTGCTGCTGGCCATTCCCTTCTTCACCTTCATGGGTGCCATCCTTGAAAAGTGCGGCCTGGCCGAAGACATGCTGGACTCCATGGGCCAGCTGTTCGGCCCCGCCAAGGGCGGCCTCGGCTACTCGGTGATCATCGTCGGCTTCATCCTGGGCGCGATCACCGGCACTGTGGCTGGCCAGGTGATCGCCATGGCGCTGATCTCGCTGCCCGTGATGATCCGCTATGGCTACAACATGCGCTACGCCACCGGCGTGCTGGCGGCCTCCGGCACCATCACCCAGCTGGTGCCGCCGTCACTCGTGCTGATCGTCATGGCCGACCAGCTGGGCCGCTCCGTCGGTGACATGTACAAGGGCGCCTGGGGCCCCTCCATCCTGCAGGTGCTGATCTTCGCGGGCTACACCTTCATGCTTGGCGTGTTCAAGCCGCACCATGTTCCCGGCGTTCCGAAAACCGCGCGCACGCTCAACGGCTGGGCGCTGTGGGGTAAATGCCTGCGCGGCATCATCCCGTCGGCCATCCTGATTTTTGCCGTGCTCGGCTCCATGGGTGGCCTGCCCGGCATCAACACCGCCATTGCCACGCCAACCGAAGCCGGCGCCATGGGTGTGGTGGGTGCGCTGATCCTGGCGGCCATGCACAAACGCCTGACCCCGGCGTTGATCTGGGAAGCCATGAGCGGCACGATGCGCCTGACAGCCATGGTGGTCTTCATCCTGATAGGTGCACGCGTCTTCTCGATGGTGTTCCAGGGCGTGGACGGCGCCAAGTGGGTCGAGCACATGCTCAGCGGCCTGCCTGGCGGCCAGACCGGCTTCCTGATCGCCGTCAACCTGTTCATCTTCTTCCTGGCTTTTTTCCTCGACTTCTTCGAGATTGCTTTCATCATCCTGCCCATGCTGGGCCCCGTCGCCGACAAGCTGGGCATCGACCTGATCTGGTTCGGCGTGCTGCTGTGCGTGAACATGCAGACCAGCTTCATGCACCCGCCCTTCGGCTTTGCGCTGTTCTACCTGCGAGGGATCGCCGACACCCTGTTCAAGGAAGGACGCATTCCCAAGCCGATCAAGTCCAATGACATTTACCTGGGCGCTATTCCCTGGGTGGCGATGCAGCTGATTCTGGTGGCGATCGTCATCTTCGTGCCGCAAACGGTGACGATCTTCCTCGACAAACCCGAGGTGGTCGACCTGGACAAGGTCAAGATCGAGATCCCCGTCGACGAGAGCGCGACCCCGCCCGCGGGCGGGGCCAGCGGTGCAGCAGGCACAGACCCGCTGGCCCCGCCGGCGGAGCCGAATGCCGATGACGAACAGAAAAAACTCGACGAACTGTTCAAGACCAAATAACCGATCGCAGCCTTCCAGGCCAGCGTCCAACGCCCCTTTCGCGAGGGGCGTTTTTATTGGCAGCCCATACTGTCAGTTTTTCCTTTCCATACCGCGAGCACTCCATGGACCCCGTACCCGCCCCCAGCACCTATTTCGGCCCACCGCCCTTCAAGTTCACCCCGACAGGTGGGAGCATCTCGGGGCAGGCGTTTTCCGTGCCCTTCAAGGTGTTGGCCACCGCCATCGTGCTGGCCCTGGCCGCGGCTTTTGTCCAGGCCTGGCTGGCTGGGAGGGCCTCAGGCGCGGCTGCCGGCGGGGGGTGGTTCATCGCCGGGCTGCTGATGGTGGGCTACACGTGGTGGCACATCCTGCGCAGCGTCACGCGCCTCGACGAACAAGGCCTCTACCAGAGCTGGGTCTGGGACAAGCACATGGAGCTGCGCGAACTCGCCTACGGCAAGCTGATCCGCGTGCGCGGACTCGAATGGCTGATCGCACCACGTCTGTATGTGCGTACCTTGATGGGGAAGTTCGCGGTGTTCTACGCCGCATCGCCCGAGATGGTCGCGGAATTTGAACGGCTGGTAAGCGAGTTGAAGACCTTTCGCAGCCAACGCTGAGGGCACGGCTCACTGCCGCCGGAAAGGCAGGCGAAAAAAAACCGCGACATGTCGCGGTTTTTTATTTCCCGGGAAAACGGGGAACCACTGATTTCCCTTTCAAGCAGGGGCCGCGGAACCGGCTTCGCCGGGCCGCAGGCGCAGCGGCCCCCTCGGGGGGCAGCGCATTACACGAAGTCGAAGACGCAGTGAAAAGCGTGGGGGCTTATAAGGTGACACCCTGCATGTACGTGTCGAAGCGCGACTCGGCGAAGCGGAACCAGAGGATCTGGTCCTTCTGGAAAGCACGGTAGTCGGTGTATATCTTTTTCCAGTCAGGGTTCTTCTCGGCCAGCTCGGCATACAACTCCATCGACGCCTTGAACGAGGCATCGAGCACGGGCTTGGGAAAGGGCAAGACCTTGGTCTTGGCGCCCACCAGCTGTTTCAGTGCGGTCGGGTTGCGTGCATCGTACTTGGCCTGCATGTCGATGTGCGCATGTGAAGCGGCGGCATCGATGATCGCGCGGTACTCTGCGGGCAGGGCTTCCAGCGCCTTGTTGTTGACGAAAAAATCAATCTCAGGGCCACCTTCCCACCAGCCGGGGTAGTAGTAAAACGGAGCCACCTTGTTGAAGCCCAGTTTCTGGTCGTCGTAAGGGCCCACCCACTCTGCGGCATCTAGCGTGCCTTTTTCGAGTGCCTGGTAGATTTCACCGCCAGGCAGGTTCTGCGGAACCACGCCGAGACGCTCCACCACCTTGCCGGCAAAGCCGCCAATACGGAACTTCAGGCCTTTCAGGTCAGCCACGGTCTTGATTTCCTTGCGGAACCAGCCACCCATCTGGGTGCCCGTGTTGCCGCCAGGAAAGCTCACCAGGTTGTATTTGGCGTAGAACTCATTCATGAGCTTGCGGCCATTGCCTTCGTACATCCAGGCCGACATCTGGCGCGAGTTCATGCCGAATGGAATCGCTGCGCCGATGGCAAACGCTTCGTTCTTGCCGAAGTAGTAGTAAGGCACGGTGTGGCACATTTCCACGGAACCCTGGCCGACACCATCGACCACACCAAAAGCAGGCATCAATTCGCCGGCGGCGTGGACGCTGATCTGGAATTTGCCGCCAGTCATTTCGCTGACCTTCTTGGCGAACACTTCGGCACCGCCGTAAATGGTGTCAAGCGGCTTGGGGAAACTGGAAGCCAGGCGCCAGCGGATGGCCGCTTGCGCGTGAACAGCAGGTGCCACACCGGCGGCCAGTACACCGGCAATGCCGGCGTTTTTGATAAGTGAACGACGATCCATTAAATGCTATCTCCTGAAGGGTGGTCGGGTTTGCGGTCCGAATGGACGTGCGGGGCGCCCAGCTGGCAATCGACGGCTATGCAAGCCGCGCTTTTGAGCAAGAGGGCGGAGATCTATTTTGTCAGCATTTCACACCACTTGCCCAACCCGGTTTTACAGTATCGGGACAGACTAAAAAAAACCGCCTGCAAGAGGCGGCTTTCGGGATGACCGATGGGCCGGGTTCAGAGTTTCTGGGCTTGCATGAAGCGGTCAAACGTGGCTTCCGTGAAGCGGAACCACAGGTTCTGCTCGGCGCGGAACTTGGAGTAGTCGGCGTAGATCTTCTTCCAGTTTTCGTTCCTCGCGCTGATCTCTTCGTAAAGCGCCATGGACTCCTTGAAAGCAGCGTTCATCACGTCGGTCGGGAATGGACGGAGCTTGGTACCCGCACCCACGAGCTGCTTGAGCGCACCCGGGTTTTTTGCGTCGTATTTGGCCTGCATATCGCCATGGGCCTGGGCTGCAGCTGCTTCCACAATGGCCTTGTTCTCAGGGGTGAGGGCGTCAAAAGCCTTGTTGTTGATGAAGAAGTCCAGCTCGGGGCCGCCTTCCCACCAGCCGGGGTAGTAGTAAAACGGAGCGACTTTGTTGAAGCCCAGTTTCAGGTCGTCGTAAGGTCCCACCCATTCGGCGGCGTCAATCGTGCCTTTTTCGAGGGCCTGGTAAATCTCGCCACCGGGAATGTTCTGCGGCACACCGCCGATGCGCTCCAGGACCTTGCCGCCGAATCCGCCGATGCGCATTTTCAGGCCCTTGATGTCTTTCAGCGACTTGATTTCCTTGCGGTACCAGCCACCCATCTGCGCGCCGGTGTTACCGCCGGGGAAATTGACGATGTTGTATTTTCCATAGAACTCGCGCATCAGCTTCAGGCCGTTGCCTTCGTACATCCATGCGCTCATCTGACGGCTGTTCAGACCGAAGGGAATGGCACAGCCAAGGGCAAAGGTCTCATCCTTGCCGAAGAAATAGTAGGGGGCCGTGTGGCACGCCTCGACAGAGCCTTGCTGTACGCCGTCGACCACGCCAAAAGCGGGCATCAATTCCCCAGCGGCATGAACCGACACTTCGAACTTGCCGCCCGACATGGCCTTGACGGCTTTGGCAAATACTTCGGCGGCACCAAAAATGGTGTCAAGGGACTTGGGGAAGCTGGAGGCCAGGCGCCAACGAACGGCAGCCTGCGCATGAACAGCAGGTGCTACACCTGCCGCCAGCACACCGGCAATACCGGCGTTTTTGATAAGTGAGCGACGATCCATAAAACTCTCTCCTGAAGTTATCGAATTTTGCGTTGATCTGCCAGATCGGTTCGGCCTGCTACAACTGTTGAATTGCATTGCCTTGATTGAATCGGCGGAGCATGGATACTTTGTCACTCTTTTGCATAAAAACACCCCGTTTTTACCCGTAGATCGCGCACAAAAAAGCCGCCTGGGCAGGCGGCTTTTTGACGAAAACGTTTCAGCGAGCGGCTTGCCAGTTGCAAGCCGCTCGCCCCCTATCTGATCAAGTTGATGGCTTTACAGCTTCTGGCTCTGCATGAAACGGTCGAAGGTCGCCTCGGTAAAACGGAACCACAGGTTCTGGTCGCCGCGGAATTTCGAATAGTCCGCATAGACCTTGCGCCAGTTTTCATTTTTGGCCGACAGCTCTTCATACAGCTTCATCGACTCCTTGAAAGCGGCGTTCATGACATCGGCGGGGAACGGCCGGAGCTTGGCGCCAGCACCCACCAGCTGCTTCAGGGCCGTCGGATTCTTGGTGTCGTATTTGGCCTGCATGTCGACGTGTGCGGCGGCGCTGGCCGCTTCCACAATCGCCTTGTATTCGGGCGACAACGCGTCGTAGGCTTTCTGGTTGATGTACAGGTCCAGCTGCAGGCCGCCTTCCCACCAGCCGGGGTAGTAGTAGTTGGGTGCCACCTTGTTGAAGCCCAGCTTCTGGTCATCGTAGGGACCGATCCATTCGGCAGCGTCGATGGTGCCTTTTTCCAGCGCCTGGTAAATCTCGCCGCCGGGAATGTTCTGCGGCACGCCGCCCAGGCGCTCGATGACCTTGCCGGCAAAACCGCCGACGCGGAATTTGAGGCCCTTCATGTCGGCAATGGACTTGATTTCCTTGCGGAACCAGCCACCCATTTGCGCGCCGGTATTGCCGCACGGAAAGCTGATCATGTTGTATTTGGCGTAGAACTCGCGCATCAGTTTCAAGCCGTTGCCCTCAAAGGTCCAGGCGCTCATCTGGCGGCTGTTCAGGCCAAAAGGAATGGCGCCGCCGATGGCAAAGGTTTCGTCCTTGCCGAAGAAATAGTAAGGCGCCGTATGGGCTGCCTCGATGGAGCCTTGCTGCACGCCGTCGACCACACCAAACGCGGGCATCAGTTCGCCTGCAGCATGGACGGAGATTTCAAACTTGCCGCCTGAAATCGCCTTGACATGCTTGGCAAACGTTTCAGCACCTCCATAGATCGTGTCCAGCGATTTGGGGAAGCTGGATGCCAGGCGCCAGCGAACAGCGGCCTGTGCGTGAACAGCCGGCGCAACGCCTGCTGCCAAAACACCGGCAACGCCGGCGTGTTTGATGAGTGAACGACGATCCATCAGGTTGACTCCGAAAGGTAAAAATGAAAATTCCACTGGGCTCAGGCACCAGTCAGACCGTTTTGCAGGTCTTTGGGAATTCTAAAAATGAGGGGGTCTCGACCCGGCCGGGTTTACCCTTGAAGAGCTGACGGGAAGCTGAACAGATGTGGCCCCCACGGTCGTTCGCTTCGCGTAACTCCCTGCCCCCCGAGGGGGCCGCCCGCCTGTGGCCCGGCAAAGCCGGTTCCACGGCTCATGCTGGCTTTAAGAGTCTTGCCTAAGCTACCGACTTTAGGGTGGGCTTGCCGGTTCCCAGCAGAGCAGAAAACCGCGCCCTCACGGACGCTTCGATGCCTGCGGCATCGAGGCCTTGGAGGGCGAGCAGTTTTGCGGGATCGCCGTGTTCGATGAACTCGTCTTTCAGGCCCAAATGCAGCACCTGTTTGTTGACACCTGCGGCTTGCAGGGCTTCGCTGACTGCGCTGCCGGCGCCACCCATGATGGCACCCTCTTCCACTGTCACCAGGGCTTGGTGGGTGGCTGCGACCTTGAGCAGCAACTCGACATCCAGCGGTTTGGCCCAGCGCATGTTGACCACTGTGGCGCCTAGTTTTTCTGCGGCTTGCAGGGCCGGGTATAGCAAGGTGCCGAAAGCCAGGATGGCAACACCCGAGCCTTCGCGGCGGACTTCGCCTTTGCCGAAGGGCAGCGCCTCAAGGCCGGTTCCCGGCTTGATGCCGGCGCCGGCGCCGCGCGGGTAGCGTACAGCCACCGGATGGTTTTGCTCGAAAGCCGAGCTCAGCAGCATGCGGCATTCATTTTCATCGGCGGGGCATGCCACACTCATGTTGGGAATGCAGCGCAGGTAAGGAATGTCATAGGCGCCCGCATGCGTGGCGCCATCGGCGCCAACCAGGCCGGCGCGGTCCAGCGCGAACACGACAGGCAGGTTTTGCAGGGCCACATCGTGGATCAGCTGGTCGTAGCCGCGCTGCAGAAAGGTGGAGTAAATCGCGACCACGGGCTTGAGCCCTTCGCAGGCCATGCCCGCGGCAAAGGTCACCGCATGCTGTTCCGCAATACCGACGTCATGGTAGCGTTCAGGAAAGCGCCTGTGGAACTCAACCATGCCCGAGCCTTCTCGCATGGCCGGCGTGATGCCGACGAGCCGGCTGTCGTGCTCGGCCATATCGCACAGCCACTGGCCGAACACCTGGGTGAAGGTCTGCTTGGCCGGTGCGGTGGATTTTTGCAGCCCCATGGCCGGATCGAACTTGCCGGGGCCGTGGTAGGCGATGGGGTCGGCTTCGGCGAGCTTGTAGCCCTGGCCTTTTTTGGTGACCACATGCAGGAACTGCGGGCCGCCCTTGGTGTCCATCAGGTGCTTGATGTTCTCCAGCGTGGGGACCAGCGACTCCAGGTCATGACCGTCGATGGGGCCGATGTAATTAAAGCCGAAGTTTTCAAATAGCGTGGCAGGCACGACCATGCCCTTGGCGTGCGACTCCAGGCGTTTGGCCAGTTCCAGCAGCGGCGGCGCCACGCGCAGCACCTGCTTGCCCATGTGCCTGGCGGATGCATAAAAACGCCCGCTCATCAGCTGGGCCAGGTAACGGTTCAGCGCGCCCACCGGCGGGCTGATGCTCATGTCGTTGTCGTTGAGCACCACCAGCAGCTTGCAATGGTCATGCACACCCGCATTGTTCAGGGCCTCGAAGGCCATGCCGGCGCTCATGGCACCGTCTCCAATGATGGCCACCGCATGGCGGTCTTCGCCTTTTTGCTGAGCGGCCAGCGCCATGCCCAGTGCGGCGGAAATCGAGGTCGATGAGTGGGCCGTGCCAAAGGTGTCGTAGGGGCTTTCGTCGCGGCGCGGAAAACCCGACAGGCCGCCAAACTGCCGCAGGCTGTCCATGCGCTCGCGCCGGCCCGTGAGGATTTTGTGCGGATAGGTCTGGTGACCCACGTCCCACACCAGGCGGTCTTCGGGGGTGTTAAAGACGTAATGCAGAGCCACCGTCAGCTCCACGGTGCCCAGGTTCGAGCTCAGATGGCCGCCGGTTTTTGAAACGCTGTCAAGCACGTAGGCACGCAGTTCGTCGGCCAGGGGTTTCAGGTCAACGCGGGGCAGGCTCCGCAGGTCGGCGGGGCTGTTGATGGTTTCAAGCAATGGGTACATCGTGGTGTCGCTGTTTATGGCAAGGCCGGTTTCCCGGTCCGCGGTATTCAATCCTGATGACGGCTTCAATGATGACGGTTCACAAGCATGTCCGCCAGTGCGCGCAGAGCATCGGTGTGACCCAGCCCGCTGGCGTCCAGGCTGCGCAGTGCCTTGCCCAGCAGTTGCTGCGCATAGGCTTTGGAGTCTTCCAGCCCCATCAGCGATACAAAGGTGGGTTTGTCCTGGGCGGCGTCCTTGCCGGCCGTCTTGCCCAGTGTGGCGGAATCAGCGGTGACGTCGAGGATGTCGTCAACGACCTGGAAAGCCAGGCCGACGGCGGCGCCGTAATCGTGCAAGGCGTCTTGAGCGGCCGGTGTCGCAGCACCACAGGCCGCGCCCATCATCACGCTGGCCTGCAGCAGCGCACCGGTCTTCAGCCGGTGCATTTCATGCAGCTGGACGGACGTCAGCGGCAGGCCCACGCTGGCAAGGTCAATGGCCTGGCCGCCGGCCATGCCCTGAAAACCGGCCGCCTGGGCCAGCATGCGGCACAGGCGCGCCTGTGTGGCCGCATCGACTGAGTCATCGGGAGGCGTGAGGAATTCAAATGCCAGCGCCTGCAGGGCGTCGCCGGCCAGTAGTGCCTGGGCCTGGCCGAACTTGACATGCACCGTGGGCTTGCCGCGGCGCAGCACATCGTTGTCCATGCAAGGCATGTCGTCGTGTACCAGCGAATAGGCGTGGATCAGCTCTACCGCGCAGGCGGCCCGCAGGGCGGCTTGCGCATTGCCCTGCACGGCCTCGCAGGCCGCCATGACCAGCAGCGGCCGCAGGCGTTTTCCACCGTCGAGCACGGCATAACGCATGGCGTCGCCAAGGCCCGCAGGCGCAGGCGCATCGCTGGGACAGGCAACCCAGCGCGACAAGGCGCTCTCGACATTGGCAAGCTGCCCGGCACTCCAGGCGCTCAAGGTAAACAGGGGCAGTTTTTCAGGGGCGTTCAATCGTGGGTCTCTTTTTTAGGGGGTGAAGGAATGTTCTGCCTGCAATGCGCCGTGGCGCCGGCTGCGCCGGTTATTCCTGCACCCACGGTTTGAGTTCCGTGCCTTCCAGCACCTTGATCTGGGTTTCCACGGCCTCGAGCTTGTCCCTGCAGAACTTCAGCAGCTGCGCACCGCGCTGGTAACCGGTGAGCAACTGGTCCAGCGGCAGCTGCCCGGATTCCAGGCTGTCAACCAACCCTTCGAGTTCCTGCAATGCGGCCTCATAGCTGGCGGGCAATGCCGGAACAGCGGTAGCGGAAGCAGCAGCGGTGGACGAAGGACTTTTGGCCATGGTGATTTGGATGAAGGCTGATTTTAGGCCGTTGCAGGCAGGTTGCGGCCCCGGCGCCCGAGGCTACGAATCCATACATCTCTATTATCCGGTGGCGGCGCGCGAAGACCCGCAAAAAAGCCCGCGCGGGTACAATTGATAACAGTTCTCGATAACGGCAGTACCCCTGCTGCGGGATATCCGGCCTTGTTTTCTCCGTGGGCTGTCGCTCAGCCTGCCTACCCGCTTGTCAACAGCCTCCACCGCCTTGGCGCGGAGGCATGTTCACCGAAATTTGCATGTCTGATCTCAGCCTCCGTCTCCTGCAGGCCACCAGCCAGCTCCCCATTTCCAGCTATTTTGATGCGGGCCTGTACCAGCGGGAGCAGCAAAAGCTGTTTGCCCGCGGGCCGCGCTACCTGGGCCATGAACTGGCCGTGCCCCACCTGGGCGACTATTACGCCCTGCCGCATGAGGGCGAAGGCCGGGCGCTGGTGCGCAACGCTTCGGGCATCGAACTGATCTCCAACGTCTGCCGGCATCGCCAATCCACCATGCTGCAGGGCCGCGGCAATACCGGCAGCAACATCGTCTGCCCGCTGCACCGCTGGACCTACAACACCTCCGGTGAGCTCATAGGCGCACCGCACTTCGAGATCGACCCCTGCCTGAACCTGAACCGCTACAAGACCACGACCTGGAATGGCCTGGTGTTCGAGGACACCGGCCGCGACGTGGCGGCCGAGATGTCGCAGCTGGCCACCTACGCCGACCTCGACTTTTCCGGCTACCAGCTCGACAAGGTGCACCTGCACGAGTGCAACTACAACTGGAAGACCTTCATCGAGGTCTACCTGGAGGACTACCACGTCGGCCCCTTCCACCCCGGGCTGGGCGGCTTTGTGACCACCGACGACCTGCGCTGGCAACTTGAACCAAACTATTCAGTGCAGACCGTGGGCGTGTCAGACAAGCTGGGCAAGCCCGGCACCGACACCTACAAGAAATGGCATGACGTGGTGCTGCAGTACCGCAAGGGCGTACCGCCCAAATACGGCGCCATCTGGCTCACCTACTACCCGCACGTGATGGTTGAGTGGTACCCGCATGTGCTGGTGGTCAGCACGCTGCATCCACAGGGCCCCGACAAGACGCTCAATGTGGTCGAGTTTTTTTACCCCGAAGAAATCTGCGCTTTCGAGCGCGAATTCATCGAAGCGCAACAAGCCGCCTACATGGAAACCTGCGTGGAAGACGACGAAATCGCCCTGCGCATGGACGCCGGCCGCAAGGCCTTGATGGTTCGCGGCGACAACGAGTTCGGGCCTTACCAAAGCCCCATGGAAGACGGCATGCAGCACTTTCACGAGTGGTACCGCCGCGAAATGGGCGCCAGCAAAACCACGCAGATGATCTGACGGCACCGGAACTGCTATTTATTTGATAGCTGCTTGCGCAATACCATTGCGGATCCCAGCCACTTTTACCACTCATAACTCCTTACCCTGAAATCGATGCAAGCCGTCTGGATGATTCTTTCCTCCTTCCTGTTTGCCACGATGGGGGTCTGCGTCAAGTACGCGTCGGAACACTTCAACAGCGCCGAACTGGTGTTCTATCGCGGCACCCTGGGCATCGTCTTCATGGCCGCCTACGCCCGCGCGCGCGGCATCACCCTGGCCACCCGCTACCCGTCCATGCATGCCTGGCGCAGCGTGATTGGCGTGATGTCGCTGTCGGCCTGGTTTTACGCCATTGCCCATCTGCCGCTGGCGACCGCCATGACGCTCAACTACATGAGCAGCGTGTGGATTGCGGCCTTCCTGGTCGGCGGCGCTTTGATGGCCTGGGCGCCGCCGAAGGCAAATGACACGCTGAGCGCCGCCGGGCCGCCCCAAGGCGCGAGCGCCCCCTCGGGGGGCAGCGCAGCACGCGAAGCGGCAAGCGTGGGGGCTCTATTTTCCAGCCAGGGGCCTCTCGTCATGGCCATCCTCGCCAGCTTTGCCGGCGTCGTCATGTTGCTGCGCCCTGCCATCGACCAGAACCAGACCTTCGCCGGGCTGGTGGGCCTGATGTCCGGCCTGGGCGCCGCCTTTGCCTACATGCAGGTGATGGCGATTTCGCGCATGGGTGAGCCCGAAACGCGCACCGTGTTTTATTTTGCCGTGGGCACGGCGGTTGCCGGCGCGCTCGGCATGTGCGTCATGGGCATCACACCCTGGAATTGGGAACACGCGCTGTGGCTGCCGCCCATCGGCATCCTGGCTTCGCTGGGCCAGCTGTCCATGACCAAGGCTTATTCCATGTCAGAAAACCATGGCGGCACGCTGATGGTGGCCAACCTGCAGTACTCGGGCATTGTGTTCGCGGCTATCTACAGCCTGATCCTGTTTGGCGACAATATCCCCCTGATCGGCTGGGCCGGCATGGGCCTCATCATCGTCAGCGCGATTGCCGCAACTGTTTTGCGCGCCCGCGCTGCGCCCAATGCCCCGGCTGAAGAGCATTAAGGAGTTTTCCATGAGCTACACCACCCTGATTTCCGCCGAACAACTGCAAGCCCTGATGGCATCGGCCAAGCCCCTGCGTATCTTCGACTGCACCTTCGACCTGATGAAGCCGCACGCCGGCCAGGAGCAGTACCTGGCCTCGCACATTCCCGGCGCCGTGTATGCCAACCTGGACACCGCATTGAGCGCCAAGCACGGCGTGGCGGGCGCCCATGGCGTGATCACGGCCAGCGGCGCTGATGCACCGGCATCAGGTGGACGCCACCCGCTGCCAAACCGCGAGAAGTTCGCCACCTGGCTTTCCAGCGTCGGTTTTGCCAACAACATGCAGGCGGTGGTGTATGACCGCAACGGCGCCAACTACTGCGGGCGCCTGTGGTGGATGCTCAAGTGGGCCGGTCATGAAAACGTGGCGGTGCTCGACGGTGGGCTGCAAGCATGGCAGGCCGCCGGCGGCGCCGTCAACAGCGGCGAAGAACCTGCGCATTTCCAGGCCAGCTTCCTCCTGGCGCCGGAAAAAGCCACATTGGTATCGGCCCAGACCGTGGCGAGCCAGTTGGGCCGCCCGGCACAAACACTGGTTGACGCGCGCGCCACGCCACGCTTCAAGGGCGAGGTGGAGCCGCTGGATCCGGTGGCCGGCCACATCCCCGGCGCATTGAACCGCCCCTTCGGCCAGAACCTGGGGCCCGACGGAAAGTTCAAGCCGGCAGTCCAGCTCAAGGCCGAGTTTGAAGCCCTGCTGGCCGGCCGCGACCCGGCCACCGTGGTACACCATTGCGGCAGCGGCGTCAGCGCCGTTCCCAACATCATTGCCATGGAGTTGGCCGGCCTCGGAAGAAGCGGGCTCTACGCCGGCAGCTGGAGCGACTGGTGCAGCGACCCGGCGCATCCGGTCGCACAGGGCTGAGGCCGCCCCGCTTCGCGGCGCCGCCAGAAACACAAAAACCTGCACGCTGGAAAGCGTGCAGGTTTTTTTCATGTTGAAGCGGCCGCGCAGGACCCGCTCAAAAAGTACCGGTCAATGCCGGATTTTCATATCCGATTACTTGGCCGGAGCGCTGGCTGCCGTACCAGGCGTCGCTGCGTCACCTGTCATCGGAGACGTGCTGGTTCCCATTGGGGTGCTACCGGTTGTGGACGTACCCATCGAAGAGCTGCTGCCTGTTGGGGATGGCGTGGTCGACGGCGAAGGTGTGGTCGAGGGTGAAGCGGCAGGTGTCGAAGGCGACGCGCCGGTGTCTTCCACCTTTTTGCCACAGGCTCCCAGTGCCAGCAAAGCGGCCAGGGCAACGGCGGTAAGGGCAGCAGGTTTGAATTTGGATGCGTGCATGTCGGTTTCCTTTTTTGAAGATGAAATGGCTGAACGGTGAGTGGCTGAACGTCAGCCGGAATTCAATTTAGCCCGCTACATCGGGCTTACCCCATGAGACGGTGTCCCACAGGGCTGTAAGCGTTTTTCGCCTGATGCGCACGCGAACGTTTGATGAAAAAGCACCCGCATCAATGCGCGCGTGCGTGGCCGGACAGCCGGATGCGCTTGTGCGGGTTGTCAAGGCGTGACCCCGACGAAGGGCCGGCACCACGACTGCTCCGCGAGCCGTTGTCCGGCCGGTCACCCAGGCGTCCTTTCGAAGGGCTGGGTTCGGGCCTGTGGGAGTGAATTGTCTCTGCGGCGGTTTTCATGACGGTCTCCTTGAAGGTCACCTCTGCTTGCGGCAGAAAGCCGCAGCGAGGTGCAGACTGTTGAGTGGGATTGGGGGGTGGGTTGCGGCGCTTGCACACCTGCTACGCACCTGTGCCTGCCTTATTCACTGTAGGCATCGTTGCGGCCGAGGAATGTAGGCAATGCCTGTGGATTGCGTAGGAACAAGCCTACAAACCCTCTTCTTTCGTCTTTTTCCTTCGGACGCCAGCGTTCAAATCCCACTGGAAAAGAAAGCCACGCAGGTCAGTACCGGCCACCAAAAATATTCAAAAATCGAAACAAAAAACGGTCGTTTGCCATTATGGGAAAAGCGCAATCAGCTATCAAATCAATAGCATTCACGACCATTCAGCCGGTATCGGAAGTCACCGGCTGCGCTGGTGAGCGCACATGCTCCGGCCGCACGCCCACGCCGACCGCATAGGCCGGCAGCGCCTGCAGCAGGGGCCAGCGCCGCATCAACTTCAGTGGCCAGGGCAGTGCCATGGGCGGGCCGTCGCGCCCCCGCGCCGCCAGTACCGGGCTGAGCAGGCGGTTCTGGATGGCGACCTGCACCGCCTGCGTGACGCGTGTGGGAAACAACCGCCGTCTTTGCACCTGCGCCAGAAAGGGCGTCAGGGCGGCCCGGTCCACCTGCGGGTTCGCCAGCGGCGCAGCCAGAATATTGGCCGCCGCCACGGCATCCTGTACCGCCAGGTTGATGCCCACGCCGCCCACAGGCGACATCGCATGTGCAGCGTCGCCGATGCACAGCAGGCCGGGCTTGTACCAGTGCTCCAGCCGGTCCACCGTCACACTCAGCAGCTTGATGTCGTCCCAACTGGCCAGGGTGGCGATACGGTCGGCAAAGAGCGGTGCTACCTTCACCACATCAGCCCTGAAAGCCTCCAGCCCCTGCGAGCGAACGGCCTCGATGCCGCCCTTGGGAATCACATAGGCGCACTGCCAGTAGGTACGGCGGTCAATCATGGCCAGGAAGATGCCGTTGGTAATGCGCCCGCCCGTCGTGGAAGGATCGCCCGGCATCTTGGGCAGGCGCATCCACAGCACATCAATAGGCGCACCCAGATCGCGCACGACCAGCCCCGCCGAACTGCGCACCGTGGACCGCCTGCCATCGGCGCCGATCAGGAGGTCCGCCATCACCTGCAAGGCGCCCCCGGGCGTGGCGACCTCCACGCCCGTCACCACGCCGCCCTGCTGGATCACGCCGGTCACTTCGGCGTTCTGGATAAGGCGAAAACCGGGATACAGCTCCGCTTCATCGCGCACAAAATCCAGGAACTCCCACTGGGGGATCATCGCGATGAATTTGCAGCGCAGGCGCAAATGCCTGAAGCTGGCCAGCACGAGTTCGGTGTTGCCGACCACGGCGCGCAACTCGCTCACTTCATCGTGCGGGCGCGCCAGAAATTTCTCCAGCAGGCCCAGCTCGTGAATCACTTCGAGGGTGGAGGGATGCACGGTGTCGCCGCGAAAGTCACGCAGGAAATCGGCGTGCTTTTCCAGCACAAGCACCTGCACCCCGGCGCGTGCCAGCAACAGGCCTAGCATCATGCCGGCCGGGCCGCCTCCTGCGATGCAGCAGCGCACATTCAGAACGTCGGCCATCGTGTCTCCCGGGAATGAAATCCCCCGACCATATCCAGACTTGATGGCCCTTGCAAGCTCCAGGCGGGCAGCCACCGCCCAGACCCGTCAACATTTCTTGCGGAGCTGTTTTCGCCTATTTCAGCGTCATTGGCATGGGGGTGGTCTGCACTTCGCCCGGGTCCGGCGGGGTGTCCAGGGGCGGCAGCGGCTCGGGTGGCGGAACGTTCGGGTTGGTGGCCATGGCTACTTCCTGCCTCCCTTTCCGGCGTCGTTGTGCAACTTGCCAGGCGACTGCAGAGACTGCGGCGGCTCCACCCGTCTGGGCAAGTCGCGGATCATCGCTTCACCTTTCTCGTCCCGGCCGTCGGACGGCAGGTCCGCCTCCGATGTCGGTTCGGGCTCTTCATTGCCCGGCCGCTTGCGCGTGCCGCTCATCACAGGCCCACCACCATCAAAGGCATGTCATGGATTGCCAGCGCAGCAGCGGCTGCCATGCTGGCGAAAACGGTAATGAAAAAAGCGATGTACGCGGCTGCGCGCGGGCGATGAAAACTACGCGGCTTGCGCTGTGGCGCTTCTTGAGCCAACTCGCCGCTGACATCGTAGGCCGAGGGGCGGAAAGCGCTGGAAACCGTGGTGGAGTCTGAATGGAAGTTCATGGCGGGCCTGCCTTTTGCACAGTGTTTTGCACAACGCAACGGGGCATCAGGAAGATGCTTGGCCTTATCTTCCCGCTCCGCCCGAAACCCGCCTATAGGTCGCCAGGCCTTGTACTTGTCAGGCGCCGTCTGACAGCAACCGCAGTTGCGCCTTGCCGCTCAATGGTGGTGCGCAAGGCCGCTGATCAGCGTGACCAGGCCGATGCCGATGCCCAGCCAGGCGATTTGCGCCATGGTTTCCCGGGCAGTGACGCGTTTTTGCAACTGGGGAATCAGGTCGGCCAACGCGACATAGATAAAGCTGCTGGACGCCATGATCAGGAAAAACGGCAGGTAGTCGTACAGCTGGTCGACCAGCGCATAGCCGACCACGCCGCCCAGCGCGGTGACGGCACCGGCCAGCGACACCTTGATGAAGGCGGCGCGGCGGTTGTTGGATGTCTGGCGCAGCACCACCAGGTCACCCATGTGGTGAGGCACTTCATGCACCAGCACCGCCAGCGCGGCGACCACGCCCAGCCGCAAATCGGCCATGAAGGCCGAGGCGATGAGGATGCCGTCGCCGAAAGCGTGCACGCTGTCGCCGGCCAGCACAGCCCAGCTGCCGCTTTTGGCTTCGCCATGCGTATGGCCGTGGTGGCCGTGGTGGCTGTGCGCGGCATGGACATGCTCTGTATGGTCATGCTGCGCATGCGCCGCCACCTCGGGGCCATGGTGTTCGCCGCCATGGTGCTCATGGCCGTGATGCCACAGCTCGGCCTTGTCCAGCAGAAAAAAGAAGACCAGCCCGACCAGCAAGGTGGCAAACAGTTCCTTGGCCCCGGCCTGGCTTTCAAAAGCCTCGGGCAGCAAATGCATGAAGGCCGTGGCCAGTAGCGCGCCGGCCGCCAGGCTGAGCATGTGCTGGGTGTACCGGGCCAGTACGCCAAAGCTGAGCAGCGCCGCCAGCCACACGCTGCCAATGCCTGCAGCCAGGGTTCCCACCAGGATTGCTATCAAAGTCATAGCTGCTTGCGCTCGTATTTATTGGGCTAAGGCCCGAAATCACTCAAAATTATCCGCAGAGGTTACACCACAGACGACAAAACCCCGGGCGGGCATCCAATGCCTGCGGCCGGGGTTGCTTCAATCTTATCAAGCCTGTCAAGTGGTTAGCCCCCACGGTCGCTCACTGCGTGTAGCTCCCTGCCCCCCGAGGGGGCCGCCCGCCTGCGGTCTGGCAAAGCCAGTCCCGCGGCTCATGCTGGCTTGAAGAGTTCAGGGCGCAATCAGTGTGGGGTATTTCACCAGCAGGGGCCGCGGAACCGGCTTTGCCGGGCCGCTGGCGCCGCCCCCTCGAGGGGGGAACAGGCTACACGAAGTGAGCCTGGACGGGGGTGCTTTTTAATTCACGCCGTGGGTTTTGAACCACTCAACAGCGCGCTTGAATCCGTCATCTGCCGCATCCTTGCGGTAGCTCGGGCGGTAATCAGCATGGAAGGCGTGGGGAGCTTGCGGATAGACCACAAACTCGGAAGCTGCTGCGGCCTTGTTGCCCTTGGCGCCGGCCTCGGCCAGCGCGTCCTTCATCTGGTTGACGGTGGTCAGCGGGATGCCGCCGTCCTGCCCGCCATACAGACCCAGCACCGGCGCCTTGAGGTTGGCGGCCAGGTCCAGCGGATGCTTGGGCGTCAACGCCGACGGCTGGCCGACCAGGCGGCCGTACCAGGCCACGCCGGCCTTGACGTTCTTGCTTTGCTCGGCATACAGCCAGGTGATGCGGCCGCCCCAGCAAAAACCGGTGATGCCCACCTTTTTGGCATTTCCGCCGTTAGCGGCTGCCCACTTCACGGCGCCGTCCAGGTCGGCCATGACCTGTTCGTCAGGCACTTTGGACACCACTTCGGCCAGGAGCTTGGCCATTTCGTTGTACTTGCTGGGGTCGCCCTGGCGCGCATAGAGCTCGGGGGCAATCGCCAGGTAGCCGGCTTTGGCAAAGCGCCGGGCCGTGTCGGCGATGTATTCGTGCACGCCAAAAATTTCCTGGATCACCAGCACCACCGGCAGGTTGGTCTTGCCGGCCGGCGCCGCGAAAAACGCGGGCACCTTGAAGCCATTGACTTCATAGGTGGTTTCGCCGGTCTTCAGGCCTTCTGAGGAAGTTTTGATGGCTGTCTGCGCCATGATGGGCATGGCGGTGGCGGCATACCCGACCCCCAGGGCCGTTTTGAGCGCGGTGCGGCGGCTGGCGCCGGCTTCGGTGGACCGCCCGGGCAGCAGGGCGTCGAAGTCTTTCTTCTGGTCGTGTTCAAGCATGGCGGTTTCCTCGGTAGATTGTGGGAGGTTGTCAAAAGGCAAACAGTCGGAGTCTATGCGGCCCCGGAAGTTCTTGCCACCGCGAGGCAATGACGCTGGTGTTTTCCCTTGCCCACCGCCCTGCCCCACACTCAAACTCAAACTATCTTGACACTGAGCTCCGGCAGGCCGTCGATATGGCATTCGATGACATCGCCCTTGACCACCGGGCCGACGTTTTCAGGCGTGCCCGAGTAAATGATGTCGCCGGGAAAGAGCTCAAACGCTTCGGACAGTTTGGAGATCTGCTCGGCCACCGACCAGATCATGTGGTTCAGCGTGGCCTGCTGCTTGACCTGGCCGTTGACCTTGAGCCAGATCGCGCCTTTGGTGTAGTGGCCAGTCTGCGCAACTTTGTGGATGGGACCGATGGGAGCCGACATGTCAAAGCTCTTGCCGATTTCCCAGGGCTTTTTCTGGTCGCCCATACCGCGCTGCAGGTCGCGGCGTGTCATGTCCAGGCCGAGAGCGTAACCATAGACACGATCCAGCGCCTCGCTCATCGGGATGTTGCGCCCACCTTTGGCCAGCGCCGCCACGAGTTCGACTTCGTAGTGGTAGTTTTTGGTCAGTGTGGGGTACGGGTGGTCTGCGATCTTGCCGGGCGGCACCACCTGAATGGCGTCCGTCGGCTTCTGAAAGAAGAACGGCGGTTCACGGCTCGGATCCGAACCCATCTCGATCGCATGTGCTGCGTAGTTGCGGCCTATGCAGTAAATGCGGCGCACCGGAAACATTTCGGCGCTACCCGCGATGGGAATGTAGGTCTCAGCCACCGTGAAAGGCGTGGCCGGCGCATTGGCCGCCGTGCCCGGCGTGGCGCAGCCGACGACGGCGCCTGTCGCCATCAGGGCGCCTGTTTGCAGAATTCCGCGTTTGCTCATGTCTGGGTGTGTCATGTGTGTCTCCTGGGATTGATGAAAGCTGGAGCTTGTTGTCGGGTGTTTTTCTCCAGCTATCGAGCTTAGGGTGCGCAGGCCGCGCGCAGGCGGACGCAATTACGCATTAACCGGACGATTCAATGCAACGCTGCTGCGCTGCAGCGGCAGCGGCTTCAGGTTGAACCGGAAATTTTGGCGCGTACCGAGTCGCGAAAAGCCTTGGGCGTCTGGCCGAAGCGCTGCCTGAAGCGCCGCGCGAAGTAGGCCTCGTCAGCAAAGCCCGAGGCATGGGCGATGCTGGCGATGCGCTGGCTGCTGTGCGCCAGCTGTTCCTGCGCAAACTCCAGGCGCCGCTCTGTCACCAGGTCGGTGAAAGTCTTGCCGGTTTCTTTCTTCAGAAGGTGCGCAAGGTAGTTGGGCGAGAGGAAAGCGGCCGCTGCCGCGTCGGCCAGCGTGACCTCGCCGGCCAGGTGCTCACGGATGTAGCGCACCGCGCGCTGCAGGCTGGCGCGCCGGCTGCCCTGCTGCGCCTGGCTGGCCGAAAAACGCAGCAGGTCGGCTTCGTACTTGCGGCAGACCATGCCTATCAGCTGCAGCATCAGGCCGCGAATCATCTCGATGGAGCCGAAGCGGCGATGCGCGTTCTCCAACGCGAGTTTTTCCAGCAGCGCTTCGATCTCGGGAAACTCTTCCTCGGAAAAATAGAAGTCAGCGTACTCCTGGAACAGGAAGGGCGCGAGTTCGGGCGCGCGGCTCAAGGGCACGTCTTCCAGATCCAGCGGATCCACATCGAGGCCGGGGCGCAGGAACTGCTGCGACATGTTGATGATGACGTAGCGCGAACCCTCGGGATGCGGGATCACATGCACGCGGTAAGGCAGGATAAAACTCAAATAGCCGCGCCGGAAAGGCCGCACCGTGCCGGCCACATTCTGTTCGGTGTCGCCCTGCAGACTGATCTGGATCTGGAAATACTCGTGCCGGTGCGGGCGTACCAGCGGCGGCCGCACCAGCTGGGACCGGATGTCGAAGTCGAGGTGGTCGGCCCGCTCGGACATGCCGTAGGTCTTGATGTCTGTCATGCGCCGTATTCTCGGGCTTGGGCCTACGTTGTTGTTTCTTTTCAGAATCCTTTATTTCTGTATTGACAGAAATTTCAGACGGCGTATATTCAAAGCCATGGAACTCAGCCCCGTCGCCCGCAAATTCGTCGTCCACTGGGGAGAAATGGGCACCGCCTGGGGCGTGAACCGCACCGTTTCACAAATCCACGCCCTGCTTTTCTTCCACGGCCGCCCGCTGCATGCCGAAGACATCGCCGATACGCTGGAAGTGGCGCGCTCCAACGTCAGCACCAGCCTCAAGGAGCTGCTGAACTGGAACCTGATCCGTGCGACCCATGTGTTGGGCGACAGGCGCGACTATTACGAAACCTCGCTCGACGTCTGGGAACTCTTTCGCACCGTGGTGCGCGAACGCAAGGAGCGCGAGTTTGACCCGACCGTGCGCATGCTGCGCGAGTTGGTGAAGGAAGACGGCTTTGAGGCCGAGTCCGCCGATGCCCAGGACCGGGTACGGGAAACGCTGCGCCTGATGGAATCCCTGGGCTCGTGGGCCGACGAGATGCTGCGGCTGTCACCCACCACGCTGGAGAAAGTGCTGCGCATGGGCGCCAGCGTGCAGAAGTTCGTGCGAGGCGACAGCGACGCGAAACTCATGGACCCCTCCGAACTTTTACCGCCCACTTTTTGATTTAGAGGACCTGGCCAGCTTTGGCCCTTTTTTTGACTATTGATTTCTGTTTGTACTGAAATTTCTAAAGGAGAGAAATATGACAAGCGCCCGCATAACCACCCGCAGCGTTCCCGACCTGGGCAACACCCGTTACGACAGCTTCAAGGCCGGGCTGGATCCCACGATTTATCCGCTGACCCTGTTCTACGAATCCGCCTGCCCGCTCTGCAATGCAGAAATGAGCAACCTCATGCTGCGCGACACCGAAGGCCATCTGCGCTTTGCCGATGTCTCGGCGCCGGACTTCGCCGATGTGCCTGCCGGCGCCACGATGCAAGACCTGCTGGACCTCATCCATGCACGCACTGCGGACGGCCGCGTGCTCAAGGGCGTCGAGGTGTTCCGGCTGGCTTACGAAGCCGTCGGCCTGGGCTGGGTCAGCTCGGCCATGCGCATGCCCTTGCTGCGCCCGCTGGCCGAATGGGGCTACCCGGTGCTGGCACGCAACCGCCACCGCATCCCGCGCGGCTTCGTTCGCCTGCTGTTTGAAGGCGCTGTGCGGCGCGCGGCCGAGCGCTCGGTCCTGGCGCGCTGCGACGCCGGAAGCTGCTCACGCTAAGCCGTTCCATCACCACTCACCCAACCATCCGAGCAAACGAAAGGAAATCATCATGAGTGCCAACCTGTTTTTTGTCTCCCTGCTGATCGCGCTGGTCGGCCCGGTCGTTGCGATCACTTACCTCAAGCCCATCCTCTACAAGGTGCTGCGCATGCTGTGCGACGCCGACGGCGGGGCCGAGTTCTGGATACGCTGCGCCTACCTGCTGGCGGTGTCCGGCACCTTGCTGCTGATGCTGACCTTCGGCGAATTCAATGACCGCAGCAGCGTCATCGACACCGTGCGGCGTTCGCTGTGGCTGGTGCTGGCGGGCGTGTTTGTCACCGTGGCGATCATTTCGCGCAATGTGTGGATGCAGGTGCGGCAATGGCTGGCTGCGAAAGAGCTGGCCACCCATGTGCAGGGCGCCCGGATCGCCAAGCCCGCCGAATCCGCTGTATCCGATGAATCCTCCACGGCCGGCTGGCCCGCCTGAAGAGGCTCATGAACGGAGAATCAAAATGATCACCGCAACGCCTGCCACCAGTCGCGTCATCACCCAGCCGGCCAAAGAAGGCGAAGCACGGCTGGCGGACATCAGGTCTTACTACAACGCCGTGGCCGACGACTACCGCGCCTGGAGCCCCGGCATGAACATGCACTTCGGCTACTGGTCCTGGAAGGTCAACCCCTTGGGCCGCGAAGCCATGCTGGAGCGCATGAACCTGGAAGTACTGCACCGGCTGGCCCTGCCAGCCAATGGCGCCGTCCGGCTGGCCGACCTGGGCTGCGGCGCCGGTGCCACGGCGAGGTCCATCGTCAAAGCCCGTAAGCACAGCACGGTAGACGCCGTCACGCTGGTGGCGCGGCAAATCGTGCAGGGAGCCGAACTCAACCAGGCCGCGGCCTTGCCCAACCAGGTCCGCTTTCACCTGGCCGACTATGTGGACACCGGCTTGCGCACGGGTGCCTACGACGGGGTCTACGCACTGGAAAGCGCCTGCCACGCGCCCGGCGCCGACAAGCGCGCGTTGGTGCGTGAGGCGGCTCGCTTGTTGCGTCCCGGCGGCACATTGGTGATTGCCGACGCCTTACGGCGCAACAACAAACCCCTGCCCGGATTCATGGAACGAATCTACAGGCTGTGGTGCCATCACTGGGCTGTGAACGAGCTGGCCGAGAAAGACGCGCTGCACACTGCGCTTGCAAGCCAGGGTTTCACCGACATCCGGTTTCAGGACATCAGCCTGCGCCTGGCGCCGAGTGCATTGCAGATTCCGCTGTTCGCCACGCGCTTTGCCTTGCGTGAACTCTGGCGCGCCCGCTTTCGCCTGTCGCCGCTGCGCCGCGGTCACATCGTCGCATCGTATGCAGCCTTCCTGCTGGGCGTGTGGTTGCCGGGGTTCGGCTACTACATGGTTACCGCGCGCAAAACTGCCGATGACCAAGCATCGCACTAAACCTGTCACAACACCCATCATTGCGTAACAAAACAAGGTGCAGGGGACAATAAACCTAACGTGCCGACCCCGCGACTGCAGCGTGCTGCATGACCACCGCGCGCACTCCATCGACGACTTTCGCCATGCGCCGGTAATCCAGCCTGTCTGCGGTGTCCTGCGGCGTGTGATAGGCCTTGTTCCGGTAGAAAGCCGTGTCGGTGACCATCATTCCCACATAGCCTTCGTTCCAGTAATTGAGGTGGTCTGAAAAATCGACACCCACCACGAAACCCGGCGCGTTGATGGAATACACCGGCAGGTCGGAGGCCGACTTCATCGCCGCCTTGACCTGGCGTGCGATGTCGCCGTCCTGGTAGAAACCCACCAGTGAAATGAAATTTCCGGTAGTGGGGTAGATCGCATTGAGAAGCCGCACGGGATGGTCCTGGCTTCCCGGCTCATCACTGAAGTAGCCGATGCACTCGAGCGACAACATGAGGTATGCGCGCTTGCCGGACTCTGCGAGAGACCGGGCGTGAATGGCGCTGCCCATGTAAGGTGTGCGGAAAAAAGGAGGCTCTTCATTCGTGTAGATCACCAGTTCTACCCGCTGGCGGAAAGATTGGCCCTTGAGCAAGCGTGCCAGCTCAACGAGGCCCGCCACGCCGCTGGCATTGTCGTCCGCGCCGGGCTGCTCACCAGCCACGTCATAGTGCGCACCCACCACCATCACCTCAGGTGTATCAGGACCCAGCTTCACGACCAGGTTGCGGTATGGCCTGCCTTTGGCCGTGAAGCGTTGGCTCTCCACCTGAAGACCCAGTCCGGAAAGCTGTGACTCCAGATAGACGGCAGCACCTTCAAGCCGGGTTCCGTTATCAAACGTGCGGTTCGGAAAATCGGTGGAGAGTTTGTAGACCAGTTGCTTCAGTCTCGCGGCGGATGCCGTTTGCGAAGCAGGTGCTGGCGTCTCGCCAGCCGGCACAAGCGGCTGGGTCAACCGGTACCAGGCATAGCCTGCCGCGGCGCCAGCCATCAGCAAGGGCAGGACAACACCAGCGACGAGGATTTTCCAGCCCCGCCTCACACACAGCCCCATCGCAGGGAAAATGGAGCCGGCTTAATGTGCCTTGTCCCAGTTGGGCCCAACGCCAATCTCCGCCAGCAACGGCACTTTCAGCTCAGCGACGCTGGCCATCAGGCGCGGGATCTCGGTACGCAGCCACTCGACCTCTGCCTCCGGCACTTCAAACACCAGTTCGTCGTGCACCTGCATGATCATTTTGGTGGCGCGCTTTTCTTCGTCAAGCACCTGCTGCACCTTGTTCATGCTGAGCTTGATCAGGTCGGCCGCCGTGCCCTGCATGGGCGCGTTGATGGCCTGCCTTTCCGCGGCCTTCTTGCGTGGCCCGTTGCCGCCGGTGATTTCCGCCAGGTACAGCTGCCGGCCAAATACGGTTTCGACGTAGTGGTGTTCCTGGGCAAACGCCACGGTCTGGTCCATGTAGTTCTTGACGCCGGGATAGCGCTGAAAATACTTGTCGATGTAGGCCGCCGCGGCCTTGGTTTCGATGCCAAGGTTGCGCGCCAGCCCGAAACTGCTCATGCCGTAAATCAGGCCGAAGTTAATGACCTTGGCGTAGCGGCGCTGCTCGCTGCTGACCTGGTCGACCGCCACCCCGAACACCTCGGCGGCCGTGGCACGGTGCACGTCCAGGCCGTCGGTGAAGGCGCGCAGCAGTGCTTCATCGCCGCTCAGATGCGCCATGATGCGCAGCTCGATCTGCGAATAGTCAGCGCTGGCGATCACGCTGCCTGCAGGCGCGATAAAGGCCTCACGTACGCGCCGGCCTTCTGCCGTGCGAATGGGAATATTCTGCAGGTTGGGGTCGTTGCTGGAAAGCCGCCCCGTGACCGCGACGGCCTGCGCGTAATGCGTGTGCACGCGGCCGGTACGGGGCAACGCCAGCTGCGCGAGCTTGTCGGTGTAGGTACCCTTGAGTTTGCTCAGCGAGCGGTGCTCCAGCAGCTTGGCAGGTAGCGGGTAGTCTTCGGCCAGCTTTTCCAGCACCTCCTCGTCGGTGCTGCGTGCGCCACTGGGGGTTTTCTTGATGACCGGCATGCCGAGCTTGTCGAAAAAAATCTCGCCGAGCTGCTTGGGACTGCCCAGGTTGAAGGGCTGACCGGCGATCTCATAGGCCTCGGCTTCCAGCTGAATGATGCGCTGGCCCAGCTCGTGGCTCTGCGCGGCCAGCGTGGGCGCATCGATCATCACGCCGTTGCGCTCAATGCGGTACAGCGTTTCGCTGCTCTGCATTTCCAGTTCATAGATAAAACGCAGTTTCTCGTCGGCCTCCAGCCGCGGCCACAGCACACGGTGCACGTCCAGCGTCTGGTCGGAGTCTTCACAGGAGTATTCGGCGGCCTTGGCGATGTCGACCTGGTTGAACTTGATCTGGTGCGCGCCCTTGCCGCACAGGTCTTCATAGTTGATGCCGCTGCGGCCCACATGCCGCTCGGCCAGGCTGGCCAGGCCGTGCGGCTTGGTCACTTCCAGCACATAGCTTTGCAGCATGGTGTCGTGCGCATAGCCCTGCACTTCCACGCCGTGGTTGGCAAACACATGGCGGTCATATTTGACGTGCTGGCCCAGCTTGGCTTTGCTCGGGTTTTCCAGCCAGGGTTTCAGGCGCGCCAGCACATCGTCGCGCGGCAGCTGGGCGGGTGCATCAGGGTAATCGTGTGTGAGCGGGATGTAGGCCGCCTCGCCGGGCGTGACACTGAAACTCAGGCCGACGATTTCCGCCAGCATTTCGTCGAGCGAGGTGGTTTCGGTGTCCAGCGCCACCAATTCTGCCGCTTCGATCTTTGCCAGCCAGCGATCAAACGCTTCCCAGGTCAGCACCGTGTCGTAGTTCAGGTTGCTGGCGCGTTCGGCCGGTGGCGTATCGGTCAGGGGCGCTTCGTCAAACAGGCCCGGCGAATCCGAACGGCCGCCTGGACCGCCGGCGGGCACGGGCTTGTGCCTGCCTTCAGGTCCGCCAATCAATTCCGGCGGCGTGCTTTCGATTTCGATCTGCTTGACCAGGCCTTTGAAGCCATACTTTTCATAAAAGGCTTTCAGGGGTTCCGTCTGCTGGCCGCCGATGGTGATGGCATCCAGGGCGGGCAGGCCGGGGATGTAGCCGTCCAGTTCGCAGTCCTTCTTGATGGTCAGCAGCTCACGGCCTTTGGGCAGCCAATCGAGTGACTGGCGCAGGTTCTCACCCACCACGCCCTTGATCTCGCCGGCGCGTGCCACCAGCGCATCAAGCGAGCCGTATTCGAGCAGCCACTTCACGGCCGTCTTGGGGCCGACCTTGGGCACGCCGGGCACGTTGTCGACCGCGTCGCCGACCAGGGCCTGGTAATCCACCATGAGCCGCGGCGGTACGCCGAATTCAGCCTCCACCCCGGCCAGGTCGCGCCGGCGGTCGTTCATGGTGTCGATGACGGTGATGTTTTCGTCGACCAGCTGGCTCAAGTCCTTGTCGCCGCTGGAGATGATGACTTCGATCCCCTGAGTTGAAGCCATGCAGGCGAGCGTTCCGATCACGTCGTCGGCCTCCACTCCGGGCACGTCCAGCACTTTCCAGCCCAGCAGGCGCACTACTTCGTGGATGGGTTCGACCTGGCTACGCAGGTCGTCGGGCATGGGTGAGCGCTGGGCCTTGTATTCAGGGTACAGCGCATCGCGAAATGTCGGCCCTTTGGCATCGAACACGCAGGCAGCGAAGTCAGCGCGCACGTCCTTGCGCAGCTTTTGCATCATGTTGACCATGCCGCGTATGGCGCCCGTGGCCGGGCTGGCCGGGTCGCCCGGGTTGGCGCGCAGGTCGGGCATGGCATGAAAGGCGCGGTACAGGTAGCTGGAGCCGTCCACCAGCAGCAGTGTTTTTTTGTCGGTACTCATGAAGCCGATTGTCGGGGATATCGGCCCGCCGCTGCCCGCGGCGCCGATAGCGCCCCGCGCTGGCCTGTGGGGAAGCTTTCCGCCTACAGCCGCAGCCCCCTTATTACGACATGCCGGGCTTGTCGGCCGGGCCCTGCGGCCTACAATGCAGGCATGAACCACGCTTTCCGCCCTCTTCTTGCCGCCGCGTTTGCGGTGCTGCCGCTGGCTGCGGCCATGGCTCAAGCGCCTGCACAAAACGCAGTGCCGCCCGTGACCGCGGAGGCCCCGGCGCCTGCCGGCCGGCCGGACAAGGCGATCCAGCGCATTCGCACTGAAGACGCGGGCAGCCGGATCGACGAACTCCGTGTGGGCGGCGAAACGCAGCAAATCCTGGTCCAGCCCAAAGTCGGCGGTGCGGCTTACGAAATCAAGCCCGCAGAAGGCGCCCGGGGCACCGCCCCCGCGTCGACCAACAACGACACCAACGGCTCACGCGTCTGGAACGTGCTGAAGTTCTGATTTTTCGCAGCCCCCACGTACTCCAAGAACTCCAGGATCCAGTTTCAGGCATGGCCGTATATACCGAAGTCTCGTTTGACGAGGCTGCAGCGTTCTTGAACGCCCTGAATCTGGGGCAGCTGCAAAATATCAAAGGTGCCGCAGGCGGCATCGAAAACACCAACTACTTTGTCGACACCGACCAGGGCCAGTATGTACTGACCCTGTTTGAGCGCCTGACATTCGAGCAGTTGCCGTTTTACCTGCACTTGATGAAGCACCTGGCGGCGCACGGTATTCCGGTGCCAGATCCGGCAGCCGACCCCAAAGGGAACATTCTTCACCGCCTGAAGGACAAACCGGCCTCCGTCGTCAACAAGCTGCGCGGCCACAGTGAGCTGGCACCTACTGCCGGCCACTGCGCAGGCGTCGGGGAAACACTGGCACGCATGCACCTCGCAGGCCTCGAATACCCGCGGCGCCAGCCCAACCTGCGGGGCCTGGCCTGGTGGAACGAGACCGTTCCGGTCGTGCTGCCCTACATAACACCCGAGCAGCGCAGCCTTATTTTGGGCGAGCTGGCCTACCAGAACCATGTAGCGGCTTCATCCGCCTTTGGCAGCCTGCCGCGCGGCGCCATACACGCCGACCTCTTTCGCGACAACGTGATGTTCGAAGACGGCAGGCTCACCGGTTTTTTTGATTTTTACTTCGCCGGCTGCGACACCTTCCTGTTCGACATTGGTGTATGCCTCAACGATTGGTGCATAGACCTGGAAACCGGTGCGCAGGACGAAACCCGTTCGGCGGCCTTCATGAAGGCTTACGAAAGCGTGCGTCACCTGACGCCGCAGGAGCGCAGGCTCCTGCCAGCCATGCAGCGCGCCGGA
Source organism: Polaromonas sp. P3_A5 (assembly GCF_056403055.1). Classification (NCBI taxonomy): domain Bacteria; kingdom Pseudomonadati; phylum Pseudomonadota; class Betaproteobacteria; order Burkholderiales; family Comamonadaceae; genus Polaromonas; species Polaromonas sp. P3_A5. The sequence goes on along the minus strand of NZ_JBFUGF010000001.1, from coordinate 1,144,987 downwards.
GCCCTGCGCTTTTGGCTATCGCGGCTGTGGGACTGGCATTTGCCCCGTGAAGCCGCAGTGCTCAAGCCGCACGACCCCAGCCATTTCGAGCGTGTCCTGCGCGAGCGGCTCACGCACCCATACGTCCTCTAGCCCAAGCCACCCCGCGGGCCTGATTGCCCTTCGGCCAAGGCCTGTGTGAGGGCCAGCGCCAAGCATCGCTGCTTTCAGGCAAACTGCCCTTCTGCAATCGCCCGGTTTCGTCCGGCTCTCTTTTCTCGCTGAAGACCATGAAACTTAATATTGTTCCCGCAAGCACCGGCATGACCTGGGTCAGGTTGGGCATCAAGACTTTCATGCAGCAGCCGCTGGCCATGTCGGGCCTGTTTTTCCTGTACCTGGCCGCAGTCACGGTGCTTTCCTTGCTGCCGTTTTTCGGACTGATCCTGGCGCTGATGATTGTTCCCGCTGCCATGCTGGGCCTGATGGCCGCCACACAGGAAGCCGTGAAGGGAAAATTTCCCATGCCCACGGTGCTCCTCAGCGCTTTTCGCGCGGGACGCGAGCGCTTGGGCGCGATGCTTGTCCTTGGCGCGATCTATGCGGCGTTCTGCGTGCTGATCAACTGGATCGTACCGATGCTGGTGGATCCCCCGGTTGCCGCCGACGCGAGCCGCGAGGCGATGATGACGCCGCAGTTCCAGCTGGCCATGGCCAAGAACATGTCGGTGTCCCTGCTGCTGTACCTGCCGGTGCTGCTGCTGTTCTGGCACGCACCCGCCCTGGTTCACTGGCACGGCATTTCTCCGGTCAAAAGCCTCTTTTTCAGCGTTGTCGCCTGCGTTCGCAACGCGGGAGCCTTCCTCATGTTCGGGCTGGGCTGGCTCGGCGTATCCATGGGCATGGCCATCGTGCTGAGCGTGCTTGCCGGCCTGACAGGCAGCGCCGAGTTCATGGCCGCGGCAATGATGCCCCTGGGCTTGCTCATTGCAGCCATGTTTTCCACCTCGATTTACTTCACGTTTCGTGATAGCTTCGTGGCCACGCTACCCGGTGACTCGCCGGACGGCGCCAATAACCCGGAAAACACCAACAACGACCCCGCTACCCCAGGAGATTCTTCATGACCCAGCACCAGCTGCAAGGCCGTACCGAACAGGAAATTTTGTGGTTTCAACGGCGTGACACGCTCAAGGCGGCAGCCGCCTGGGTGGCAATGGGGGGATTGCCGGCCGCTATGGCCCAGCAGCGAAGCAACATCGTCGAGCTCCGGGGCGATGCCCTGCTCAACGGCAACCGGCTGCAGACCGGCCAAACCATCCTCACCGGCGACCAGATACAGACGGGCCCGGGTTCCAACCTGATGTTTGTCATCGGCAACTCGGCATTCCAGGTGCGTGAGAACTCCATGATGAAGGTGGAACGCGGCAGCTCGCTCAGTACCGTGAGCCTGCTGCGCCTGCTCACGGGCGCCGTGGTCAGCGTCTGGGGCAAGGGCAGCAGCCGCGCCATTGTCCTGCCCACGCTGACGGCCGGCATACGCGGCACGGGCGTCTATGCCGAGGTCTTCGCCGACCAGGGCAACCGCAGCTATTTCTGCAACTGCTATGGTACGGTTGACATGGAGTCGAACGGGGAAAAGACCGTGTCACAGTCAAGTTACCACCAGTCATTCTGGGGCGAAGTGGAGCCCAAAAACGGCCGCCGCCTCACCCCCGCCAACGCGATCAATCACAGTGACGAGGAACTGGAATTCCTCGCCGGCCTGATCGATCAGCGGACCTCCTGGCAAATTGCAGGCAGGAAAGGCATCAAGGACGGTAGCGGAAAAATGACCTACTGATTCCGGCCGCGCCAGCGCTGCCTACAAGGCATCGCCGGATGCGTCTTGCAGCCGCCTGACCAATGCCACCAGTTGCGGCTGCACCTGCGTCATCAGGAAATGCGGCGAAAGATTGAACCCCGGGCCACCGCAGCTCACCACCATGACGGAGCGTCTGCCCGCAGGCCGGAATGCAGCAGCAATAGCGTTAACGTCCTTCTGCCAATCACCAAAAGAGGCGCAGCAGCCGTGATCGCGGTAATGCGCCAGCGCCAGCGCCATCACCTCGCGGGTTTTAGGCCACGCTTCCTCGTCCTGGACCCGAATACGCTCAAGCAGGGTCTCACGCTCCTTATCCGAACAGCCGCACAGGTAGGCTCGCCCCATCGCAGTGCTGGCCAGTGGAATGCGCGAACCCACGTCCAGGCTGAGCGTGAGCGCAGATTCGCTGCGGCAGTTTTCCACATAAATCATGCTCAGGCGATCGCGTATCCCCAACGACACCATGGCCTGCGAACTGTCGGCGAGATCCTGCATCAACGGCCTGGCGAGCTGCCGCATGTCCATGCGCGCCAGCATGGCGCTTCCCAGCGCCAGTACCGCACTACCCAGCCGATAACCCGCGCGGCCGCTGGCGTCCTGCGCATGCTCCAGGTAACCGTGCTTGGTCAGCGTATAGGTCAAACGCGAAATCGTTGACTTGGGCAGGCCGCAGCGGCGTGCCAGTTCCGTGTTGCCCAAGGACCGGTCTCGCGAGCGAAAAGCACTGAGCACATCCAGGCCGCGTGCCAACGCCGTCACAAAGTGCCGATCTTCTTTGGCATGAACAGGGCTGACCGCTCCGGGAGCCGGCCTGCCGGGAAAAGGAGATTGAGACATTGCTAGTTCTGCATTGCAGAATAAAAAGTCCAGCGATTGTGGCACCCAGACAGCATTGCACTCATCACCCGAGGGAAATCCACTATCAAAAATGTATCTTAATGTTTCACAATTTGAACGAATGATCGGGAAAATAGTTCTGCAATGCAGAACAAGTAAGTAATCTTAATTAACCAGGAAGACTGATGGAAAACAAAAAAATACATCTCATGGCCAAAGCCATGAGCTTGGCCGCCCTGCTGTCGGTTGTCCTGTCCGGGCAGGCGGCGCCGGCACGCGAAGATCTGGTGATCGGGCAGGTGGCACCGCTGACGGGCACCATCGCCGGAACCGGTAACGAATACGTGGCCGGCGGCGCTGCATATTTCGCCTATGTCAACGACAACGGCGGCATTTATGGCCGCAAGATACGCGTCGCACTGAAGGATGACAGCTACAAACCGGACCAGACCCTGGCCCTGACGCGTCAACTTCTGGCAGAGGAAAAGCCTTTGGCCCTGTTCGGTTTTGTCGGAACCGGCAACGTGCTGGCCCTGAACAAGAACAAGGTGCTTGAGGAAGCGGGCATTGCCCTGCTGGCGCCCTACACGGGTGCTCAAGAGTTGCGCGACCCGGTGAACCCCCTGATTTTTCACATCCGGGCCAGCTACGCCGACGAAACTGCCCGCATGGTGGAACACCTGCACACCATTGGCCTGCGCCGCTTCGCGGTGATGTACCAGGACGACCCCTTCGGTAAAAGCGGCCTGGCAGGTGCGGAAAGCGCGCTGAAAAAACTGGGTATGACGGCCGTGGCCACGGGCAACTATGACCGCACCAAGCCCGAGGAAGTTGATGCAGCGGTCTCGGCCATCACCCCTGCCAATCCGGACGCCATCATCATGGTTTCAGTCAACCGTGCCTCCGCCGCTTTCATCAAGAAGATGCGGGCGCAAGGCAGCAAGGCTCGCCTGTTCAGTATCTCGGTGGTGAATTTCAAGGAACTGCTCAAAAATGCCGGAGAGGACAACGCCCGCGGCATCGGTATTTCCCAGGTCATGCCCTACCCTTATTCCACCCTGGCGCCGGTGGCCCGCGAGTTCCAGACCCTGATGGCCAAATACCAGCCGGACAAGGTGGTTTCTTATGCCAGCATGGAGTCCTTCATTGCAGCCAAAATTCTTGTTGAAGCCATGCGCCGCAGCGGCGCCGATCCAACGCGCCAGAAAATCATCACCCAGCTGGAGAAGATGAACAGCTACGACGCAGGAGGTTTCAAGGTCAGCTTTTCGCCGGAGAACCGTGTCGGCTCGAAGTTTGTTGAAGTGACCGTGATCGGCCGCGACGGCAGGTTGCTCAAGTAGCGCGGCGCACTTCGAGTATTTCGTACTCCATCGCTTCTTCGTAGGTCTTGGCGTCACTGAGCGCCAGGTGCAGCAATATCTTGGGCGCATGGGCCTTGATAACCCTGTGCATCAACACGCCGACGACGACCATCGGCAGGCCCACCCAGAGGTAGCCGTACATGGAAAGCACCACACCGATGCCCAGGAGGGGCAAGGAAATGCCGACCACAAAGAGCCGGTGCTTGACGTATTTTTGTGCACGCTCCGGATTCACGATCACGCGGAACCGGCCGTGCGGCAGGCCGGTGCGGAATTCCTGGTGCGGAACGTAAATCGCTGACGAGCCTTCAGGATTTTCAGTGCCTTCATTTTTTCCGGTCTCGATTCCGGTTTCGGAATTTGTCTCTGTCATTTTTTTCCCGTCAGTTTGAATTCATCAAAATGCCTCAGCCGGCCCGGCAACTACACCACCGTCAGTTTGGCCACGCTCAGGGCCAGCCACTTCACACCGTGCCGCGTGAAGTTGATCTGTGCGCGCGCATCGTCGCCGCTGCCCTCCAGCATCAGCACTTTTCCTTCGCCGAACTTGGCATGGAACACTTCCATGCCGCTTTTGAGCCCATGCGAAGGCGCATTCTTCTGAGGCGGCACCGGCGGGTTGGCAAAACGCTCTGCGCTGCCGGCTTTTGAAGAAAAAACGCCGCTAGCCCAATCTCCACGTGCGTTACCAGCTCCTGAATTGCTAGCACCAGCCCATCCGCCGGAGCCCATGCCCGACGCAAAACCGGGGTTCTTCGGCGTGATCCACTTGAGTGCGGCTTCGGGCAACTCGTCAAAAAACCGGCTCTTGAGGTTGTAGCGCGTCTGGCCGTGCAGCATGCGGGTTTGCGAATGACTGAGATACAGGCGCTTGCGCGCGCGCGTGATCGCGACATACATCAGGCGGCGTTCTTCTTCCAGGCCATCGCGGTCGCTCATCGAGTTCTCGTGCGGAAAGATGCCGTCTTCCAGGCCGGTGATGAAGACGCAGTCAAACTCCAGCCCTTTGGACGAATGCACGGTCATGAGCTGCACCGCATCCTGCCCGGCCTGGGCCTGGTTGTCGCCCGACTCCAACGCGGCGTGCGTAAGAAAGGCCGCCAGGGGCGACAACGTCTCGCCGGTCTCGGTGTCAGGCGCCAGGGCCTCGGGCAAAGGCTCGCTGACAAGCGGCGCGGATGGGTCCAGCCCCTGGCTGGCCGGTGACTGCGTGAGCCGCGCGCCCAGTTCGTCGACCGGCAGCGCCACTGCGTCACGGCCAAAACCTTCCTGGCTGACGAAAGACTCGGCAGCATTGACCAGTTCGGCCAAATTCTCCAGCCGGTCCTGGCCTTCCTTTTCGGTCTTGTAGTGCTCTTCGAGGCCGCTGTGCTGCAGCACCAGTTCAATGATCTCCCGCAGCGTCAGCCCCGTGGTCTGCTCGCTCAGCACCTGGATTTTGGCGGCAAAGGCGCCGAGGTTCGCACCCGCCTTGCCCGGCACAGCGCTCACGCCGTCGTACAGCGAACAGCCGGCCGCACGCGAGATGTCCTGCAACTGCTCAATGCTGCGCGCGCCAATCCCGCGCGGCGGAAAATTGACGATACGCATGAAGCTGGTGTCGTCGTGTGGATTCTCCAGCAGGCGCAAGTAAGCCAGCGCATGCTTGATTTCAGCGCGCTCGAAAAAGCGCAGGCCGCCGTAGACGCGGTAAGGCACACCGGCGTTGAAGAGCGCGGTTTCCATCACCCGGCTTTGCGCATTGCTGCGGTAAAGCAGCGCGATCTCCTTGCGTTCGGTGCCGTCACGCACCAGTTGCTTGACCTCATCCACAAACCACTGGGCCTCGGCAAAATCGCTGCTTGATTCGTACACCCGCACCGGTTCACCCGGACCCGCTTCGGTGCGCAGGTTTTTGCCCAGGCGTTTGCTGTTGTGGCTGATCAGCTCGTTTGCTGAATCAAGAATATTGCCGAAGCTGCGGTAGTTGCGCTCGAGTTTGATCTGATGTGTCACCTCGAACTCGCGCACAAAGTCAGCCATGTTGCCCACACGCGCGCCGCGAAAGGCATAGATGCTCTGGTCGTCATCACCCACCGCCACCACTGAGCCGCCCGGCATCGCGCCGGTGCCCTGGATCGCATCGGGCCCTTGCCCTGCCAGCATCTTGATCCACGCGTATTGCAGCTTGTTGGTATCCTGAAACTCGTCGATCAGGATGTGGCGAAAGCGCCGCTGGTAGTGCTCGCGCACCGGCGCGTTGTCACGCAGCAGTTCGTAGCTGCGCAGCATGAGTTCGCCGAAATCCACCACGCCTTCGCGCTGGCACTGCTCTTCATACAGGGCATAAATTTCGACCTTCTTGCGGCCTTCCTCATCGCGCACCTGCACGTCTTTGGCGCGCAGGCCGTCTTCCTTGTTGCCGGCAATAAACCACATCAGCTGCTTGGGCGGAAAACGTTCGTCGTCCACATTGAACTGCTTGCACAGGCGCTTGATGGCTGAGAGCTGGTCCTGTGTATCGAGGATCTGGAAACTCTGCGGCAGGTTGGCCAGCTTGTAGTGCGCGCGCAAAAAGCGGTTGCACAGGCCGTGGAAGGTGCCTATCCACATGCCGCGCACATTCACCGGCAGCATGGCCGACAGCCGCGCCATCATTTCCTTGGCGGCTTTATTGGTGAAGGTGACAGCCAGAATGCCGCCGGGCGACACCTGGCCGGTTTGCAGCAGCCAGGCGATGCGTGTGGTCAGCACACGGGTCTTGCCGGACCCGGCACCGGCCAGGATCAGCGCATGCGTATTGGGCAGCGTGACCGCTGCGAGTTGCTCCGGGTTAAGGTTTTGCAGCAGAGGGGAACTGGAGACTTCTGTGGGGACTTCTGGGAACATCCCCCATTGTAGAAAGAACACCGGCTCCGGCACTGTGCCGGGATGCTCCCCGTCCGCCCGAGGCAGATTTTTCTTCACCAGCCGGGGCCGCGGGTCTGGCTTTGCCAGCCCTCGGGGGCAGGGAGCTTGCGCGTTGTGAGCGACCGTGGGGGCTCTAGCTCCCGTCCGTCTTCAGGATGGTCTCGCCCTTGAGCGCTCCTACGTCGCGGATGGCCATGCGGTGGCGCTTCCAGCCGTCCCAGGTACGGCGGAAATTCGCCAGCGAAATACCGTAATAGATCGCCTTGAACATGCGCAGCCGTCCCCAGAACGGCGTCTTGCCGAAAATATCTCCCGCCAGAAGTGACAGCAGGGCTTCCTTGACGCGCAGCGGGTTGGCCGGGTGCATGAACATGTGCCGGATGGTCGGGTTGGTCACGCGGTAGATGAACCACGAATACTCGCTCGGGCCCTTGCGCATCATGGCTTCGAAGCTTTTGCGCACAGCGGGCAGGTCGGCCGGCTGGTCAAGCGCCGTTGCCACCAGCTCGGCACCGTCAAAAGCGCTGTGCATCGCAAGGTAAACACCTGACGAGAACATCGGGTCGATGAACGTGAATGCATCGCCCAGCATCAGGTAGCGGTCGCCGGTAGCGTGGGTGCTGCTGTACGAAAAATTACCGGTGGCATGCACGGCGTCATCGACCAGCGTGGCATTGGCAAGACGCCGTTTCAGCTCCGGCGCCAGGGCAATGGTGTCCATGAAGAACTTGCGCAGCGGCTTTTCGCGCGACTTCAGGTAATACGGCCAGCACACCGCGCCGACACTGGTGGTGCCGTCGGCCAACGGAATAAACCAGAACCAGCCGTGCGGAAACCAGCAGATGCTGATATTGCCTTCGCGCTTTCCCTGCAGCCGCTCGACATTCGTGAAATGGCCAAACAGCGCCGTACTGTTGTGTTCCTTGCTCTTGGCTTTGGAGCGCAGCTTGTTCGCCAGCAGCGTGTCGCGCCCGGAAGCGTCCACCACGAAGCGGGCCCGCCAGCTGCGCTTCGCGCCGCCCTCCAGCTCCGCCTGAACGGTGGCGCCTTCCGCGTCAAACACCACATCGCGCACGGTGCAGCCTTCGAGCGTTTTTGCCCCACGCGTCGCCGCGTTGCGAAACAACAGTTCGTCGAGATCAGAGCGCCGCACCTGCCAGGCCGAAGGCATCGATTTGTCCCAGGCGTCGGCGAATTCGATGTAACTGCAGTGCGCGTGTTCGGGTGAAACAAACTCGATGCCCCATTTGGGCATGCCGATGCGGTCAACCTGGTCGCGCACCCCCAGGCGTTCGAAAAGCTCCACATTGGCCGGAAGCAGCGATTCACCGATGTGGAACCGCGGGTGGTGCGCTTTTTCGAGCAGCACCACGTCGCGCCCCTGGGCGGCCAGCAAGGCTGCAATGGTGGAGCCGGCCGGGCCGCCGCCCACAATCAGTACGTCACAGGTGGAAGTAGATGCAGAAGCGGGGATTTCGTTCATGGCAGGCATTGGCTATGGGTTCGCGCAACGGCATGTCAGGCACGCCGCTGCAATTGTGAAAGACTGCGCGCAGGGTAACACCGCTCGCGCCGCGCGTTCAACTTTGCCTCTTTTGAAATTGTATGGTTCAGTTTCTTCTGCACCCGCCGGGTATACGCCGGACTGCGACCGGGAAACCCGTAAATCCCCGCCCGGCCGCAGCTTCTGCGAACATAGCCATATTTGGGGTTTTCATGACTACAGGTTTGGGCCCATCAGGGCCTGCTTGGCTGGCCGCCAGCCTTTTGGCGGTGGGCCTCGGTTTTGCCGGCATGGCGCGTGCGCAGTCGTCCTGCTCCAGCGACGGCCAGGGCCGGCCGGTGATGCTGCTTGAGCGTTTTATCAATGCCAACTGCGACACCTGCTGGGCCGACCCGGCCACTCCGCAAGCCACGGCCGGCCAGGTTGCGCTGGATTGGGTAGTTCCGGGCGACAAGGGCAGCGACGCCCCGCTGTCCGCCGTCGCCGCAAGCGAAGGATTGCAACGGCTGGAGGCGCTGCGCCAGGCCGTGCCCGCACAGAGCCTGGCCACCACCTCGCCCATCAAAGCCATCAAGGGCGCCACCCTGCGTGTCGCGCATGGTCTGCCGCTCAGCGGCTACCTGGGCACTTCCATCGAGCTCAAGCCCATCCCGGCCGCCGCAAAGGGCCGCCAATGGACAGCCTGGCTTGCCCTGGTCGAAACCTTGCCGGCCGGCACCGAAGGTTCCCCGGTCGAGCGGAATTTGATTCGAAACGTGCTCCAGACCAATTGGAACGGGCGCAAGCAGCTATCAAAAACAGAGCAAAACCGGTTCTTTGATGCACGCTCCATGAGCATTGCGGAGGGCGCCAACCCGGACCGGATGCACGTGGTGGGCTGGGTGGAAAACGAAAAAGGCCTGGTGGTGGCCGCGGCGCAGTCGCGCTGCGTGCCTTAAAAATATTTCGCGCCATTTAACCCCTTTGTGTTGCGTGCGCCGTTTCACGGTGCATCGCCAACAACAAAAGGGGTTTTCATGCCAAACGGTTTTCACGGCTTCACGGGATTCACCCGGCTGACTGCCGCCCGCCTCCTTCAGGCCACCGCCGCAGCCTGCTTCAGCCTGCAGGCGCTGGCGCTCAGCCCGATGCCGCAGCCTTTCCCCAACGGAAAGTTCGCGCCGCCGCCCGACTGGCGGCCGCCGGTCATCGCCGTGAACCATGCGGGCCAGCCCATCCAGCTGCGGGCCGTTTCCATCGAAGTCGACCTCTTCGGCGACCAGGCCCGTACCAGCGTCGAGCTGCGCCTTTTCAACCCCAACCCCCGCGTGCTCGAAGGCGAGCTGCAGTTCCCACTGCAGGAGGGCCAGGTCGTGACCGGCTTCGCGCTGGATATCAACGGCCAATTGCGCGACGCAGTACCTGTACCCAAGGCCAAAGGACAGGAGATCTTTGAAGACATACGCCGCCGGCGCGTAGACCCGGGCCTGCTGGAAGCCGCCGCCGGCAACCAGTACAAGCTGCGCGTTTATCCCATCCCGGCCCAGGGAGAGCGCCGCGTGCTCATCACATTCAACGAGACCCTGCCGCGCCAGCGCGATGCGGGTGTACTGAGGGTGCCGCTGGTGTTCGCGTCAAGCGTGGGCCAATTGCAGGTGAAGGTGCGCGCCCATGGCGCAGCCCACCGGGACGTGGAACTGCTGCAGGCGCCCGCCGGCACCGAGCTGAACGCCAGCGCCACCGGCACAGAACTGGCCCTGCAAAAAACGCACTGGCAGGCGCCCCAGGGCCCTGCGGGCTGGCTTCAGGTGGCGCTGCGCCGCACCGGCAAGCCGCAGGTCATGGTCGGTGAATCTGCCGGCAAGCCGTTCTTTGCCGGGCAACTCGACGTGCGCGATGAGCTGGTGAGACGGCCCGCCCCTGCACACATCGCGCTGGTGTGGGACGCATCGGCTTCGGCCGCCGCGCAGGCCCGGGTGCTGCCGGTGCTGGAGGCTTACTTCCGCAAGCTGGGCAAGCCCGTCAAGCTCAGCCTGCTCGTGGTGCGTAACAAGGCCGAGGCTGTGCGCAGCTTCACCGTCACGCCGGGCCGCTTCGGTGAACTGGCCGATGCATTGCGCGCAGAGCCCTTCGACGGCTCCAGCAATTTTGACGACCTGCCCATTCCCGCCGACGTGGACACCACCCTGATGGTGACCGACGGCCTGATGACGGACGGTAAAAAACTCATTCGCTACACCCACACGGCACCGGTGATGGTGATCAACGGCGCAGCCTCCGCCGACATGGCGCGCCTGGCCAGGCTGGCCGACCGCACCGGCGGTGCGCTGGTCGATGCTGCGCTGCAATCGCCCGAAGAGGGCGCGCAAGCCATGCTGATGCACGGCTGGCGCATTGAGAAGCTGGACAGCCTGTCCGCGCGGCAACTCGTGACGCCGACAACGCGGATCAGCCAGGGCCGCGTCTCGGTGGCAGGCGAGCTGCTGGACAGCACCGCCCGCATCGACATCACGCTGGCGCACCCGGACGGCCGCAAGCGCACACTGGCGCTGCAGGTCAGCGCCAAGCCGGTCAGCGGCCACTGGCCCGGCCAGCAGTGGGCCCAATGGCGCAGCGCCGAGCTGGCTGAAAATGCCGGCCTGCACAGCGCAGAACTTCAGCGCATCGCGGCGGCGCACGGCGTCGTGGGCCCCAACAGCTCGCTGATCGTGCTGGAGCTGGCCACCGACTATGCACGCTACAACCTCCCGGCCCCGCCCGAGCTGGCGGATGAAGTGGCGCGGCTGGGCCAGCAACAACTCGCACAGGCCGCGCAGACGCGGCAGTCACACATTGAGGCCATGGTGAGGCAGTTTGACGAGAAGCAGCGCTGGTGGGGCAGGGACTTTCCCAAGGAAGCACCCAAACATGCGGAGCCCAAGGCCGAGAAGCACATCAGCCAGGGCGGCCTCGGCAGTCTGGCCGGCACAGCACGGTCGCGCGAGCAAGCCCAGGGCGCACCCGCAGCACCACTTTCCTTCGCCCCTGCTGCCCCTGCCGCTGCAGCCCCCGCAGCCGCACCGGCCGTAATGGCCGAAGCACGCTCCGACGTCATGGACAAACGCAGTGCCAAGGCGGTTGCCGCCGCGCCCGTAGCCACCATCGCGCTGCAGGCCTGGGTGCCCGACGCGCCCTACATGAAGCGCCTGCAGAATGCCGGCAAGGACGAGCTCTACCGCGTCTATCTCGACGAACGCGCCGCCTACCTCAGCAGCAGCTCTTTCTACATGGATGCAGCGGGCGTGTTCTTTGACCGCGGCCTGCCCGAGCTGGGGCTGCGCGTGCTCTCCAACCTCGCGGAGATGAACCTGGAGAACCGCCAGCTGCTACGCCTTTACGCCTACCGCCTGGTGCAGGCGCGCCGCAACGACCTGGCCGTGCCGGTGTTCGAACGCATCAGCGAACTGGCGCCCAATGAGCCGCAGTCCTGGCGCGACCTGGGCCTGGCGCTGGCCGAGAGCGGCCAGCCGCAGCGCGCCGTCAACGCCTTGTGGGAAGTGGTGTCGCAGCCCTGGAACGGCCGCTTCGCCGGCATCAACATGATTGCGCTGGCTGAACTCAACGCGATTGCCGCCCAGCCCGTCGCCAGCGGCCAGCCGGCGCTGGACATGAGCCTTGTGGACACGCGCCTTCGCCGCAACCTGCCGCTGGCCTTGCGTGTGGTCATGGCCTGGGATACCGACGACACGGACATCGACATGTGGGTGAGCGACCCGAACGGTGAAAGGGCCAGCTATGCGAATCGGCTGACCCATCAGGGCGGCGCGATGAGCCCCGACGCCAGGGGTGGCTACGGGCCGGAGGAGTTTTCGCTAAAGACCGCCAAAGCCGGCAAGTACAGCGTGGAGGCGCAGTTCTACGGTCACCGCCAGCAGGTGCTGTCGGCTGGCACCACGGTGATGGTGCGCGTTACCACCGGGTTCGGCACGCCGCAGGCACGTGATGAGTGGACGACCTTGCGCCTGGCGCGCGGCCAGGAAACCGTGCGCGTGGCCGAGGTCGAAGTGCGCTGACGCCTCGCTTCAAACACAAGATGCCACTATGCATATAAAGGCTATACCGCTTTGCAGGGTAACGCCCGCTTGAGAGGCGCATAAAATCAATCACCGGGCCCAAGCAATTGCGCCCGGTTTTTTGTTTCAGCCTTGCCCACGCAAGCGCCTGCCAGCAAGCCGGTCCAGTCCAAGCGCCTTCTGTTCTTCAACAGTTTTTTCAAAGGCTTGGGAATCATGGAAATCTTCGACTACGACAACATTCTGCTGCTGCCGCGCAAATGCCGCGTGGAAAGCCGTTCTGAGTGCGACGCCAGCGCGACGCTGGGCGGCCGCAGCTTTCGCATCCCGGTGGTGCCGGCCAACATGAAGACGGTCATCAATGAGGAGATCTGCGCCTGGATGGCAAAGAATGGCTACTTCTACGTGATGCACCGCTTCGACCTGGACAACGTGCAGTTCGTGAAAGACATGAAAGCCCGCGACGCCTACGCCTCGATATCCCTGGGCGTGAAAAAACCAGACTACGACACGGTGGACCGCCTGGCCGCCGAGGGCCTGGTGCCCGACTACATCACCATCGACATCGCGCACGGCCATGCCGACACGGTGCAGAAGATGATCGCCTACCTCAAGCAGAAGCTGCCGGCATCCTTCGTGATCGCCGGCAACGTGGGCACGCCCGAAGCGGTGATCGATCTGGAAAACTGGGGCGCCGACGCGACCAAGGTCGGCATCGGCCCCGGCAAGGTCTGCATCACCAAGATGAAAACCGGTTTCGGCACCGGCGGCTGGCAACTGTCGGCGCTCAAGTGGTGTGCTCGCGTGGCGACCAAACCCATCATTGCCGACGGTGGCATTCGCGAGCACGGCGACATCGCCAAGTCGGTGCGCTTTGGCGCGACCATGGTGATGATCGGCTCCATGCTGGCGGGCCTGGAAGAAAGCCCGGGCAAGACCGTCGAAGTGGACGGCAAGCTCTTCAAGGAATACTACGGCAGCGCCTCGGACTTCAACAAGGGCGAGTACAAGCACGTCGAAGGCAAGCGCATCCTGGAGCCGGTCAAGGGCACGCTGGCCGATACCTTGCGCGAGATGGAAGAAGACATCCAGAGCTCCATCAGTTACGCCGGCGGCACGAAGCTGCTGGACATCCGCAAGGTCAACTATGTGACCCTGGGCGGCGACAACGCGGGTGAACACCTGCTGATGTAGGCCGGCGGTAACAAATAGTAGCGAGGCCGGCTCCGGCGACAATAAGCCTTGTTCCTGAAGAGACCCACTCCCCTTGCCCACCGCAGCCATTGAAGTACGCCGGCCCTGTTCCGGCGAAGAAGAAGCAGCCCTCATGGACGCCGTCCAGGAGGCGTTGACCTCTGCGCTGAAGGTGCCGCTCTGGACGACCTCCATCCGGCTGGTTGTCCATGAGCCGCAGCGCTTTCGTGCGCCGCCCGACAAAGGCGACCGCTACACGCTGGTGACGATCGACTGTTTCGTCGGGCGATCCCTGGAAACAAAACGCGCCCTGTACCAGGCCATCGTGCAAAAACTCGGGCTGTGCGGCATTCCCGCAGACCACGTGAAAGTGCTGCTGCGTGAGGCGTCACGCGAAAACTGGGCGATCCGGGGCGGCCTGCCGGCGTCCGACGTGGTGCTGGAGTACGACGTCGATATCTAGGACCGGCTACCCGCCAGCAGTTGCAATGCAAGCTGGTGCAGGCGGTGAGACGGCTCCGTCAGCGCCTCCAGGATGCTGAAATGGTTTCGCCCCAGATGGGACTCGCAAACCGGCACCACCCCGGCGCCCCAGGCTTGCTGGATCGACACGTTCTGGCGCAGAAACTCCGCGCTTTCGTCGGCACCCGCCACGCTGTACAAGGTACCGCGGCCCGGCGCCGGCAGCAGGGCCGGGCTGGCCTTGAGCACCTGTTCAGGCGTGAGTTTCAGCGAATCCTTCAGGAAAGGCGTGTGGCGCATGGGTTCAAGGTCGTACAGGCCTGAAATCGACAGGGCATTTTTCAAAAGGTCTGCCGGCAGGTCGCGGGCATAGGCCTGCCAGTCGCACGCCATCAACATGGCAGCCAGGTGTCCGCCGGCTGAATGGCCTACCACCGTGATGCGGGACGGATCCCCGCCGTAGCGGGCAATGTGGCGCCAGGTCCAGGCCAGCGCCGCCACCATCTGCATCGTGATCTGGGGAATGGTCACCGCGGGGCACAGCGCATAGTTCGGCACCACGACGCAGGTGCCGGCCTGCGTAAAGGCCGGCGCCACAAAGGAATGGTCGGCCTTGTCGAGAGACCGCCAGTACCCGCCGTGAATGAACACCAGCACCGGCGCACCGGCCTGGCCCTGGGTGCCGCCATGGGTGGCGAAATCACCCGCCGGAAACACGTCGAGCATTTCACCCGCATGGTTGCCATAGGGAATATCGATCTGGCAGGGCACGCGCTTGCGAATGGCTTGCGAGCTGTCAGCCCAGCGCGTGAAATACACCCCGTGGTCCGACACGAGAGCCCGGTTGTTGTACATGCGGTCAAGCCAGGCGGGATCGGGCTGGGTCATTGTTCTTCTCCTCAAAGTGTCAAAACGGCTTCAATGGGTGCCATCTTGGCACAGCCCGGCCGCCCGCAGCCATTTACGGGTAAACCCGAAATTTCAGGTCTTCGATCACAGTGTATTCTGTATACAGAGTACGAATATGACGCAACAACTGATCAAAATCGAATCCACGCCCGACCTCGTCGACCAGGTCTACCGCAGCCTGCTGGACGCCATCAGCGAAGGCTCGCTGGCACCGGGTGCGCGCATCATGCAGGAAGACATTGCCGAGCAACTCGCGGTGTCGCGACAACCGGTACTGCAGGCTTTGCGCCTTTTGAAGAAGGACGGCTTTGTACTGGACGCCCCGGGGCGCGGCGTGCTGGTGGCGCCACTGGACGTGGCCTGGCTGGTACAGATCTACCAGGTGCGCAGTGCACTCGATGCGCTGGCCGCCCGGCTGGCCGCGCAAGGCCGCTGCCGGCTCGACCCGCAACTGATCAGCCAGGGCCGCAAGGCCGCGCGGGGCGGCGACGTCAAGGCCATGATGGCGGCCGACGCGCAATTTCACGCGGCCATTTACGCCGCCTCGGGCAACCCGTTGATCGCCCAGAGCGCGCAGCTGCACTGGCACCACATCCGCCGCGCCATGGGTGCTGTGCTGCAGGTATCAACCATGCGCGAATCGATCTGGGATGAGCACGAAGCCATTGCCGAGGCCATCGCGGCCGGTGATGAAACCCAGGCCGAAGCGCTGATCCGCGAGCATGGCGAGGAAGCGGGCCACAACCTGGCAAACCTGCTGTCCAGCGCACTCAGCCAAACCGGCGCTCGCGCAGCGCCCTGACACCCGACAACACACACCAGGAGACATGCGATGAAACTGACCCCGGAGCAACTTGCGCAATTCGACCGCGACGGCTACCTGTTTTTCCCCGGTCTCTTCACACCCGAAGAAACCCGGGCGCTCAACGATGCCGTGCCCGAGCTCTACAGCCGGCGCGAAGACTACAACGTGCGCGAAAAGGGCAAGGACGCGGTGCGCACCAACTTCGCCGCGCACATGTACAGCGAACCTTTCGCGCGGCTGGCGCGGCACCCGCGCATGATCGAGCCGGTGGAAGACCTGCTGGGCGAGAAGCTCTACATGCACCAGTTCAAGATCAACGGCAAGATGGCGTTTGAAGGCGACGTGTGGCAGTGGCACCAGGACTACGGCACCTGGCTCAACGACGACATGATGCCGACCGAGCGCGCGATGAATGTGGCCATCTTCATGGACGACGTGACCGAGCACAACGGCCCGCTGATGTTCATCCCCGGTAGCCACAAGAAAGGCGTGGTCGATGCGAAACACGACCTGACCACCACCAGCTACCCGCTCTGGACGGTGGACAACGATTTGATCCGCCAGCTGGTGCAGCGCGCCGGCGGCAAAGGCACTTACGACGCGGCGGGCCGCCACGTCGGGGGCGGCATCGTCAGCCCCAAGGGCCCGGCCGGCTCGATGATCCTCTTTCACTCCTGCCTGGTGCACGCCTCAGGCAGCAACCTTTCGCCCTTCAACCGGGTAAGCGTTTACCTGAGCCTGTGCGCCATCAGCAACCACATCCGCCGCCACAAGCGCCCCGAATACATCGCGCACCGCGACTTCACGCCGATCGAATGCCTGCCCGACGACTGCCTGCTCAAAGACTACCCGGTGGATCTGCCGTGGAAGGACGGCGTGCCGGCGAGCGCGCTGCAAACCTCGATGGAAGAACTGAAATTGGCTGCGTAACCATTGGCAGAACTGATGATGAATATGAATCGCTTGGCTTGTATCGCTTTCGGAATTGGCCAATTTATTGCGTCACCCGCAACTGCCGAGGAGGAACTCGGTGGTCCAGGCACTCATTGCGAAACGCATGAACTGGTCGTGTTGTCGTGCCCAATCGCGGGGAAAAGCGATAAACACATGTCGATCTGCCGCACATCTGCCCAGACATCCGCGAATGCCTACATGCAATACCGTTTTGGCAAACTAGGTCAGACTCCCGAGCTGACATATCCAGCTACGACCCAAATGCACGCCAGGGAAGCGTTTCAGTTTTCCGTACGTAGCCCGAATGGTTGGACAGGTGCAGATAACCTTCATTTCAAAATCGGCCAAGCGTCGTACACCGTGTACCAATTTTCCTCTGCGCGATTCCCTGAAAAAGAAGCAGGCGTCGTAGTACGCGTGGGAGAAAAAAAACCCATATACATCGAATGCACGGAATCCAGCACGAGTCATTACAGAGACCTTAACGAACTGCGCAAGTTGGAATTACCTGAGATGACAACCCCCGTCGTCTTCGGTCCAAAAGCAAACAAGATTTATCGAAATTAATCAGCAAGACCGCTCATCCATGAACCTTTACTCCAAACTCCAGCAGCGCGCGGCCGAAGGCAAACCGGTGCGCATCGGCCTTATAGGCGCCGGCAAATTCGGCTCCATGTACCTGGCGCAAGTTCCACGGACGCCTGGCGTACACCTGGTGGCGATTGCCGACCTGTCGCCTGACGCGGCGCGCACCAACCTCGCCCGTGTGGGTTGGAATCCGGCTCTAGCCCAGGCAAAATCTGCGCAAGCAGCTATCAAAACAGGAGCAACCTGGATCACCGACGACTGGCAGGCAGTGGTGACGCATCCGCAGATCGACATCATTGTGGAATGCACCGGCAATCCGATCGCGGCGGTAGAGCATTGCCTGAAAGCCTTTGCACACGGCAAGCATGTGGTCAACGTCACGGTAGAAGCCGATGCCTTTTGCGGCCCGCTGCTGGCGCGCAAGGCCGCAGAATCCGGCGTGGTGTATTCGCTGGCTTTCGGTGACCAGCCGGCGCTGATCTGCGACCTGGTGGACTGGGCGCGCACCTGCGGCTTTCCGGTGGTGGCGGCAGGACGCGGCCACAAATGGCTGCCGCATTTTTGCGAATCAACACCCGAAACCGTGTGGGGCAACTACGGCCTCACGCCCGAACAGGCCGCGCGCGGAGGGCTCAACCCAAAGATGTTCAACAGTTTTCTCGACGGCTCCAAGCCCTCCATCGAATCGACTGCTGTGGCCAACGCCACGGGCCTGACCGTGCCCAGCAATGGCCTGCTTTACCCGCCGGCCAGCGTGGAAGACATTCCCTACGTGACACGCCCCATCAGCGAAGGTGGCGTGCTCGAGCGCAAGGGTATGGTCGAAGTGATCTCGTCACTCGAAGCCAATGGCCGAAAAATTCCCTATGACATCCGCATGGGCGTCTGGGTCACGGTAGAGGCCGAAACGGACTACATCAAGAACTGCTTTGAGGAATACAACGCGCACACCGACCCGAGCGGGCGCTACTTCACCTTGTACAAACGCTGGCACCTGATCGGGCTGGAAGTCGGCGTGTCGGTCGCCAGCGTCGCGCTGCGCGGCGAGCCCACCGGCGTGGCGACCTGCTGGAACGCCGACGTGGTGGCCACCGCCAAACGCGACCTGAAGCCCGGTGACATGCTGGACGGCGAAGGCGGCTACACCGTGTGGGGCAAGCTGCTGCCGGCCGATACTTCCATGAAGATGGGCGGGCTGCCGCTGGGCCTGGCGCATAACGTCAAGGTCGTGCGTGCGGTCAAGAAAGGCCAGAGTCTGAGCTGGGCCGATGTGGCGATGGACACATCGACCCACGCCTGGAAAGTGCGCCAGGAGATGGAAAGCATGTTTGCGCCGGCGCTGAAAAAAGCCGCCTAGAAAGCTGCCTGACAGCCTTCTCCCCGCCGGTTCCTTCATGATGGTTCAACGCCATTCCGAGGACATGAATTGACCATCACAAGTGACACGCCCCTGCCCCGTATCGCATTTTTGGGCATGGGCATCATGGGCCTGCCCATGGCCAGGCGCCTGTGCGAAGCGGGCTACACACTGCAGGCATGGAACCGCACGCCGGGCAAGGCCGACTCGCTGGCGGCGCTAGGCGCCACGCCACATACACAAACCAGTGCCGCGGTGGCCGCAGCCGACATCGTCATCAGCATGCTCGAAAGCGGCCCGGTCGTGGAAGACGTGCTGTTCACGCAGGGCGTGGCCGCCGCGATGAAACCGGGCGCGCTCTTTTTAGACATGGCGTCCATCCAGCCGCGCGAAGCGCGCGACCATGCGGCGCGCCTGGGCGCATTGGGCATTGCCCATGTGGACGCACCGGTGTCGGGCGGCCCCGGCGGCGCACAAAGCGGCACGCTGGCCATCATGGCCGGAGGCAAGGCGGAAGATTTTGCGCGGGCCCTGCCTGTACTCAAGCACCTCGGCCACGCCGTGCATGTGGGCCCGCACGGCAGCGGCCAGCTCACCAAGCTGGCCAACCAGATGATTGTGGGCATCACCATAGGCGCGGTGGCCGAGGCGCTGCTGTTCACCGCGCGCGGCGGGGCCGACATGGCGAAAGTCAAGGAAGCGATTACCGGCGGCTTTGCCGACAGCCGCATTTTGCAGGTGCACGGCCAGCGCATGGTAGAGCGGGATTTTTCGGCACGCGCCCGGCTGTCGATACAGCTGAAAGACCTGCGCAATGTGTTGGCCACCGCACAGGAAATCGGCTTTGAAGCGCCGGTCACCGCCCTGTTCGAGCAACTTTACGCGGAGGGCATGGAGCATGGCCTGAGCGATCTGGACCATTCGGGCTTGTTTGTCGAGCTGGCCAGCCGCAACGGAATGAACTGACAGCGGCCGGGCCTGCTCGGAAGCTCAGCAGATTGACGTGCGGCAACAGAGCTGGCGAAGTTTCATGTTTCTCCCTGGGCGCCATCGATACGTACGGCGGCTCCTTGATGCCTGCCTGATGGCTGCCCGAGGTTTACTTGATGGCGACCGCATCGGGTGCGCGGGGCAGAAGGTCTCCTCGATAAACGAGATGAATCTTGTTCCCGTCTGGGTCGCGTATGTACGCACCGTAGTAGCCTGCGCCGTACCTGTCTCTAGGGCCTGGCTTGCCATCGTCAGTCCCGCCTTCCTTGATCCCGTTCTCGTAGGCGGCATCGACAGATTCGGGATTCGGAGCGACGAATGCGACCATGCTTCCGTTGCCGGAGGTACAAGGCCTACCGTCGTAGGGAAGATATATATAGAAGCGCGGTAGCTCCGCCCCGGGCATAATCCAGCACGACCAGAGTCGCCCAGGACGGGGCGGGACCAGACGCCTGACGAGGCCCAACGGCAGCAAAATCGCGTCGTAGAAGCGACTGGATATGTCAAGATCGCTGCAGCCGACGGTGATGTGACTGAACATCGGTGTTCCAAAGCAGTTGAAAGTTGGAGCATAGCTGGGCATGTCAGAATATTCAAATAAGTGTTCTAAGCACATGCCAAGCCCCTCTGTTCGATACTCGCAACTGGTTGACTGTGTGGATCTGCCTCAAAATGCGCCGCTCGCCACAGATTCCGGTTTGCCGGGTTGCCAGCCGCCGCCTAGCGCCTTGAAAGCAGCCACCGCTGCGCGTGCTGATTCCGTTTGCGCATGTGCCCGCGTATCGGAGGCACGCAGCAGGTTTTCATCGGCCTGCAAGACTCGATCAAACGGCTTCCAGAATCCCGGCCTACGACCAGGAGCGCAGCGTCGTTGCCCAGGCCATTCAAAGAAAAAGTCCATCAAGCGCCGGAGCCCGACGGGGTGGCCACCACGATTGTCGATGCCGCTTTGGGTACATGGAAAATGCGGCGTACGCCCAAAGGCGAGGCCTCTCTTCTGGCCAGGTTGCGCCGTTTCATGCCAGCTGGCCCTGTCGAAGCAGGCCTGAGGAAAACGTTCGGCCTGGCCTGAACATCTCGCTGCGAAAGCAGGTGCGCCTGTTCTGGGCCATGCGGGCATGAAAAAGGCCGCTGCAGACAGTGTCTGCAGCGGCCTTTGTTTGCCGCAGCGAGGGCGCTAAAGATTAGTCACGCGCTGGCTTGGAAAACTTGCCGGACTTCTTGGCCGCATCACGGGGCACAAATACCTTGCCAGCTGGCTTGGCAAAGCCGCCGGGCTTGCGGTTGGCAAAGTCAGGGCGCGGTGCAAAGCCTTCGTTGCGGGAAGCAAAGCCTTCGTTGCGCGGAGCGAAGTTGCGGTCTTCACGCGGGGCGAAACCGGTGTTGTTGCCGCCGCCGAAGCCGCGGTCATCCTGGCGGCGCGGGCCGCGGTCATTGAAACCGGAACGGTCGCCATAGCCACCCTGTGGTCCAGGAGCGCGGCCCTGGAAGGGAGCGCGGTCGTCACGGTCGTTGTGGCGAGGAGCGCCGAAGCCGCCACCGCCAGCGCCACCACCAAAGCCACCTGCGGGCTTGCGGCCGGCATAGCCGCCACGATCACCACCGCCGCCGCCGAAGCTGCGGCCACCGCGGTCGCCGCGATCACCACCGAAGTTGCCGCGGGGGCGGTCGGAGGTCGGGGCAAAGCGCTGCTGCGGCTCCAGACCGGCGATCACACTGGGCTTGAGGTTCTGCTGCATGTAGTGCTCGATGTCCTGGATCTTGCGGCGATCGCGGAATTCGGCAATCGTGATCGCCTGGCCTTCGCGGCCGGCACGGCCGGTGCGGCCAATGCGGTGCACATAGTCTTCGGCTTTCATCGGCAGGCCGTAGTTGATCACGTGGGTGATCGACGGAACGTCCAGGCCGCGGGCAGCCACGTCGGTCGCGACCAGGATCTGGACGCGGCCATCGCGGAAAGCCATCAGGCGGCGGTTGCGCAGGCCCTGGCCCAGCGCGCCGTGCAGCGCCACAGCGCTGAAACCTTCCTGTACCAGGTCGTTGGCCAGGCCGTCGCATTCAACCTGGGTGCAGGCAAACACGATCGACTGGTTCATGGTGGTGTCGCGCAGCGAATGATCCAGCAGCTTGCGCTTGTGGGTCATGTTGTCGGCCCACAGCAGCGACTGGGTGATCGACGCATGTTTTTCATGCGGCGAGTCGATCTCAACACGCTGCGGCTGGCGCATGACGCGCGTGGCCAGTTGCATGATGCGCGGCGCAAACGTGGCGCTGAACATCATGGTCTGCTTGCGCTCGATCGTGAGCTGGTTGACTTCGGTCAGGTCATCGGCAAAGCCGAGGTCCAGCATGCGGTCGGCTTCGTCGACGACCAGGAACTGCACCTGGTCCAGCTTGATCTGCATGCTGCGCTGCAGGTCGAGCAGGCGGCCGGGGGTGGCCACCACGAGGTCGGCATTTTGCAGCTTGGCAATTTGCAGCTGGTAAGGAATGCCGCCGACCACGTTGGCAATGCGCAGGCCGCGGCAATGGCGAACCAGGTCGATCGCGTCGGCGCAAACCTGTTGAGCCAATTCGCGCGTTGGGCACAAAATCAGCGCGCCGGGCGTGGCAGCCTTGAAGTTGCGCGGGCTGGTCGGGTCTTTGCGCTTGGGTTTTTTCAGCGGTGCTTCGCCGCGGGCGACGGCTTCGGCGCTCAGGCGTTCAAA
The DNA here is from genome assembly GCF_056403055.1 of Polaromonas sp. P3_A5. NCBI lineage: Bacteria > Pseudomonadati > Pseudomonadota > Betaproteobacteria > Burkholderiales > Comamonadaceae > Polaromonas > Polaromonas sp. P3_A5. The sequence goes on along the minus strand of NZ_JBFUGF010000001.1, from coordinate 1,122,552 downwards.
TTCGGAGCGCTCAAAACGCTCGGCTTCTTCCTGCTGTTTCAGCAGGGTGTGCAGCACAGGCAGCAGGAAGGCGGCGGTCTTGCCGCTACCGGTCTGGCTGGAAACCAGCAGGTCGGTGAACTTGGCTTTAGGGTCGCTTTTGGCGTCGTGGTCCAGGGCCTGCATGGCCTTGGGGATGGTGGCCATCTGCACGGACGTCGGCTGGGTAAAACCCATGTCGGCGACAGCTTGCAGGAGTTCCTTGGCCAGGCCCAGCTTCACGAAACCATTGGGTTCGGCTACTACGGCTTCCAGGGAGGTGGGAGCCATCGAAGGCTCGTCCGAAGAAAAATCCGGAATCACGTGGATCACGGCTTCAGCGGCGGTATCAATATTTGTGTCGGGCAAAACGTCGCCACGAGCCTCAAAAGAGTCAGTCATGTTTTTCTCACTAATCACCTGTGCGCAACGCTTTTGGCGAGGGAACAGGAAACTTCACCCCCGCGATGCGGAGGATTCGTTCATGGTTAATAAAACATCAACCATCAAACGAATATGCGGTCCAGGCAGCAGAAATGTGCCCGAAGCGGTGACTCCGTTATTGGAGTCAAAAGTGTGAGGTAGATGTACAAATGCAGGGCACCCAGTGCACTGCAAGCCCACGATTATAGCGTGCTTTGCGGGTTTCTACCAGTCCCCCTGACCAAACGAGTCCATTGCGGCTTCCTGCCGCAGCCGCATGCACGCTGATTTGCTATCATTTCAATAGCTTCTTGCGCCCGTCCTGCCTCGCCAAATCCCAAAAAAGGCTTAAGCCACGTTCACTTCAGAAAGTGTTGCCGGTAGTGCTCAAGCTCGTCAATCGACTCATGCACATCGGCCAGGGCGGTATGGCTCTGGCGCTTTTTGAAGGCGCTGTAAACCTCGGGACTCCAGCGCTTGGCCAGTTCCTTGAAGGTGCTGACGTCAACGTTGCGGTAGTGCAGGAAGGCTTCGAGTTTGGGCATGTACTTGACCAGGAAGCGCCTGTCCTGGCTGATGGTGTTGCCGCACAGCGGCGAAACACCCTTGGGAACGTATCGGGCCAAAAAAGCCAGAATCTGCGCTTCGGCATCTGCCTCGTCCACAGTGCTGACCTTGACCTTGTCGATCAGGCCGCTGCGCCCGTGGGTGCCCTTGTTCCAGTTGTCCATCTGGTCCAGCAACTCGTCGGTCTGGTGGATCGCCAGAACCGGGCCTTCGATGCGCGGCGTGAGTTGCGGACCCGTGACGATGACGGCGATTTCGATCAGGCGCTCTTTTTCCGGGTCGAGGCCGGTCATTTCGCAGTCCAGCCAGACGAGGTTCTGGTCTGATTTTTTGAGTAGGGGTTCAGTTTCAGGCATCTTGCGATTCTCGCTGATCGCCTAAACTGCCAGCCATGACCGACTATTCGCTTGTTTTCACCGGGGTGTTTTCTGCCTTTCTGGTGCTGGGGCTGCTCACGAAGTTCTACCTGGCTTCGCGGCAGATCCGCCATGTGGCCCGAAACCGCGATGCAGTGCCCGCCGCTTTTGCGGCCACGATTTCGCTGCAGGCGCACCAGAAGGCAGCCGACTACACCATTGCCAAGGCGCGCTTCGGCATGCTGGAGATGGCCTTCGCCGCCGCCGTGCTGCTGGGCTGGACGCTGCTGGGCGGCATCGATGCGCTGAACCAGGCCATCGCCGGTTCCGGCCTGACCGCCTGGGGCGCGCTGGTGCCGCAGCTGATCCTGCTGGCCGCTTTTGGCCTCATCAGCGGTTTGCTCGACCTGCCCTTCACCCTTTACAGCACCTTCCGCATTGAAGAGCGTTTCGGCTTCAACAAGATGACCTTGAAGCTCTGGCTGGCCGACCTGGTGAAATCGACGCTGGTCGGCATCGTCATCGGCCTGCCCATCGTGGCGCTCATCCTGTGGCTGATGGGCAGCGCGGGAAGCCTGTGGTGGCTGTGGGCCTGGGGCGCCTGGATGGGCTTTAACCTGCTGGTGCTGGTGCTCTACCCCACCGTCGTCGCGCCGATGTTCAACAAGTTCAAACCGCTCGAAGACGAAACGCTGAAGGCGCGCGTGACGGCCCTGATGCAGCGCTGCGGCTTTGCGGCGAAAGGCCTCTTCGTGATGGACGGCAGCAAACGCTCGGCCCACGCCAATGCCTATTTCACTGGCTTCGGCGCGGCCAAGCGCGTGGTGTTTTACGACACCCTGCTCAAGCAGCTCAACCCCGGTGAAGTTGACGCCGTGCTCGCGCACGAGCTGGGCCATTTCAAGCACAAGCACATCATCAAACGCATCGTTTCGATGTTTGCCATGAGCCTGGCCGGGTTTACCTTGCTGGGCTGGTTGTCGTCGCAGGTGTGGTTCTACACGGGCCTGGGCGTGCGGCCCAACCTCACCGGCGCCAACGACGCGCTGGCACTGCTGCTCTTTTTGCTGGTAGTGCCGCTCTTCAGCTTCTTTGTCTCCCCGGTGTTCGCCCAGTTCTCGCGCAAGCATGAGTTCGAGGCCGACGCCTACGCCGTGGCGCAAACGGATGGCAAGGATTTGCAAAGCGCTTTGCTCAAGCTCTACCAGGACAATGCCAGCACCCTCACGCCCGACCCGGTATTTGTGAAGTTTTACTATTCGCATCCGCCCGCCTCCGAACGGCTGGGCCGCATGATTCCTTCTGTTGAAAGCACCGCGACATGAGCAACCCGATCCACCAAAACCGCCGTGCCCTGAGCGCCACGGAAATCGTCACCCAGCTGAGCAAGCTCAATGGCGAGCAGGCCCTGGGCTGGCGCCTGATCGACGGCTCACTGGAAAAAACCTACGCCTTCAAGAACTACTACGAGACCATCGCCTTCGTGAACGCGCTGGCTTTCATTGCCAATGCCGAAGACCATCACCCCGACCTGGCCGTGAGCTACGGCAAATGCACCGTGCGCTTCAACACGCACGATGTCGAGGGTGTCTCTGTCAGTGATTTTTTCTGCGCGTCGAAGGTTGACGCCTTGCTGGCTTGAGCAAACCGGCACGCCCAGCCGCCGCTCCCGTCGCGGGCACGCGGCCCGGGCTGGTGGTGGCGGGCTTTGGCCGGCACGTGCTGGTGGAGACCGATACCGGCGAGCGTGTGATCTGCCACCCGCGCGGCAAGAAAAGCCAGGCCGTGGTGGGTGACCGCATTCGCTGGCTGCCTTCCGAAGACGAAGGCACCATCGAGAAAATTGAAGAGCGCCGCAACCTGTTTTACCGGCAGGACGAGATGCGCACCAAATCCTTCGCCGCCAACCTCGACCAGGTGCTGATCCTCATCGCAGCCGAGCCCGAGTTTTCGGAAAGCCAGCTGACCCGCGCGTTGATTGCCGCTGAGGCCGAGGGCATCACCCCCATCATCGCCTTGAACAAAAGCGACCTCACCGAGCCTTTCGGGCGCGCCTGGGCCAAGCTGGCGCCCTACCGGGCCATGGGCTACAGAATGCTCTCGCTGGCCATCAAACCCAAAACAGCGACAAGCGGGCCGGCCGATGCCCCGCACCCGGAACTGCAGGAACTGACAGACTTGCTGCGGGACAAAAAAACGCTGGTACTGGGACCTTCAGGCGCCGGTAAAAGCAGCCTGACCAACCTGCTGGTGCCCGATGCACGGGTGCTGACGGCGGAAATATCGCAGGCCCTCAATTCAGGCAAACACACCACCACCAGTACCACCCTGTACTGGGTAAATACCGGCACGGGCGGCCAGAGGAGTACCGCGCTGATCGACTCGCCGGGCTTTCAGGAGTTCGGGCTGCACCACATTGACCCAATGCAGCTGGCCAACTACATGCCCGACCTCAAGGCACACGCCCAGGACTGCAAGTTCTACAACTGCACCCACCTGCATGAGCCGGGTTGTGGCGTTATTTCAGTGGTCAAATCGGGGCCCAGCCCAGATGGAATCAGCGCGAGTCGCTATCGTTTGTATAGCGAACTTTTTGCCGAGCTGTCGCAACCCCGCTATTGACGGGAATTGACGGGCAGCGCCCGGCCGGGCAACAACGTCAGGCCTTGAGCAGCTCGCGGCAGGCCTGCACCAGCGCCTCACATTGCGCCGGCGTGCCCACGCTGATGCGCAAATGCTGGTCGATGCGCGGCTGCCTGAAATGGCGCACCAGGATGTTTTTTTCGCGCAAGCCGATCGCGAGGGCCGCTGCGTCGTGGTCAGGATGGCGAGCCAGCACGAAGTTGGCTTGCGAAGGCAGGACCTCAAAGCCCAGTCCTTGCAGCTGCCGGCTTAACAGATCGCGGCTCTGGATCACGGCCGTGCAGGTCGCTTCAAAATAAGCACGGTCCTCGTAAGCGGCCACGGCGCCGGCGATGGCCAGACGATCCAGCGGATAGGAATTGAAGCTGTCTTTCACCCGCTCAAGGGCTTCGATCAGGTGGCGCTGGCCGGCCGCAAAACCAACACGCAATCCGGCCAGCGAGCGCGACTTGGACAGCGTGTGCACCACCAGCAAATTGGGATAGCGCGCAATCAGACTGATGGCGGTCTCACCGCCGAAATCGACATAGGCCTCGTCCACCAATACCACCCGCTCGGGGTGCCGCAGCAACAGCTGCTCGATGTGCGCCAGCGGCAGGCCGGTGCCGGTGGGTGCGTTCGGGTTGGCAATCACCACGCCTGCGCATGGCGCGGTGTAATCCGCCACATTGATGCGCAGGGACGCATCCAGCGGCACGAGCCCAACCTCAATGCCATAGAGCCCGCAGTACACCTTGTAAAAGCTGTAGCTGACATCCGGCATCAGCAGCGGCTGGCCGTGGCGGAAAAATGCGCAGAAAGCGTGCGCGAGCACTTCATCCGAACCATTGCCGGCAAACACCTGGCCCGCGTCTATGCCGTGGCAGCCGGCAATCGCCCGCCTGAGTGCGTTGGCCTGCGGGTCGGGATAAAGCTGCAGGCCGTTTTGAGCCGCTGCCGTGATGGCGGCAACGACACGGGGCGACGGCGGGTAAGGGTTCTCGTTGGTGTTGAGCTTGACCAGGTCCGCAACGCCGGGCTGCTCTCCCGGCACATACGGCACAAGACCGCGCACCGCAGGGCTCCAGAAGGATTGCCCGAAGGGCAAAGCGGAAGGCGTGCTACCGCTCATCCGAGCAGGCGTGCCAGGGTCAGCAGCGCCAGCAAGACCATCCACAGCACCACGGAACGCCACACCAGCCCCACGATGCTTCGCAGGTGCGCCACTTCGGGCTCCCGGCCAGGCGTGGCTTCTGTGGCGATGCCGTCTTCCGCGTCCAGGCCACCCGCCTGGAAACTTTGCGAGGTGTCCGCCGAAAACGTGGTCTTGAGCGCTTCGCCGCCCAGGCGCACGTTCACGGCACCGGACGTAGCAGCCAGGATGATCCCGTCGTTGCGGTTTTCAGAGGCCGAAGGTGTGCCAACCGGAAACCGATGCGTGTAGTTGCGCCAGGCATCAATGGCGTCTTCAAAACTGCCGACCACCGCGAAGCCCAGCGAGGTGACACGGGCGGGCACAAAATCAATCACGCCCCAGGCTCGGCTTGCGGCGAGCTGCAACGCCGTGCTGGCGCCCTCGCCTGCCGCGGCGGCGGTCCTTCTTTTATAGGCCCAGTAGCGTGAAACGAACTCGCTCATGCGGTAGAGCACGGCGCCTGCGGGCCCCAGCCCCAGCGCAGCGAGCACCGAAAACCAGCCCAGCACGCCGAACACATGGCGGTGCGCGGCCAGCACCGAATATTCAATCACGTGGCGGACGATTTCGCTGCGTGGAAGCTCGCTCGCATCGACCTGGCGCCACTGCGCCAGCAATTCGCGCGCTGTCGTTTCGTCGCCGTCATCCAGCGCATCGCGTATGTCCGTGAAGTAGTGGCTGAACTGCCGGAAGCCCAGCGTGACATAGAGGATTGCCACGTTCCACGCAAAAGCCAGCACGGGATTGATGGTCCACAGCAGCCAGTGAATCAGGAAGGTGACCAGCGCCGGCACCAGCACGGCGACCGTCCATGCGATCCAGCCATGGTGCGGTTTGCCGGCATCCAGGCTGCGGTTGGTCCAGCGGGCCCAGCCCCGAAATCCCGCATGAATCCAGTTGCCGCGGGCCAGCGGACGGGCCTGTTCGATGATGAGTGCAAACAAAACGGCAAAAAAGCTCATGAGGAATCATAACTTGGCCCCCACGGTCGCTCACTTCGTGTAGCTCCCTGCCCCCCGAGGGGGCCGCCCGCCTGTGGCCCGGCAAAGCCGGTTCCACGGCTCATGCTGGTTTGAAGAATTCGATGGGTGCGACCAGTGGTGGAGGTATTTCACCAGTGGGGCCGCGGGACTGGCTTTGCCAGACCGCAGGCGCCGCCCCCTCGAGGGGGGAACAAGCTACACGTAGTGAGCTTGGACAGGGGTGTACCAATTTTTGGGGGAACGGGCTACACGAAGTGAGCCCGGACGGGGGTGTTACGCAACTAGAAAACGATAGAGATTACGCAGCATGCCAGCCGTCGCGCCCCAGATATAGCGCTCCCTGGCCTCGTTGCCATCACCTTCCATGGAGGGGTCTGAGTACGGCATGGAAAGCCATTGGCGTAGGGCGCCGTCGAATTCCATCTCGTGGCGGCGATGGTTGGCCGGGTTCATCAGGTAGCCCAACGGCACCTCGAAGACATCTGCGACTTCACCGGGGTTGGGCTGCAGCACGAAGCCGGGCCTCACCAGCGCCACGACCGGTGTGATGATGAAAGCGGTGCCGGTGACGTAGGTCGGCAAGGTGCCCAGCACCTCCACATGGTCGCGCGGCAGACCAACCTCCTCGTGCGCTTCCCGCAGCGCGGTGTCCACCGCATCGCGGTCGGTCTCGTCCGTGCGGCCGCCCGGCAAGGCGACCTGGCCCGAGTGCGTGGACAGGTTGGTGGTCCGCTCCGTCAGCAGCAGCGTCAGCTCGTCCCGCATGACCAGCGGAATCAGCACCGCAGCCAGTGCGGGCGTGCGGTCGGTAAATTTCTTTTCGACGCTGTGTTCGGGAGTCCACACAGGCGGATGCCGAAAACGCTGGCGCAGGGCCTCCGGTGAAAGGTGCGCCGAAGGGACGCCCGCCAGATGGTCATCAATACCCAGCACCGGGATGCTGCGCGGGTCAAACTTCGGCAGGGGCCGGGTGTTGTTCATGGGGTGAGAGGTTAGCAGGCAAAAAAAAGCCGCTCGACAGAGCGGCTTTTCAGGGCGGAGGTGCTTTTAGGCAGCCTTGGCGCCCAGCTTTTCCTTGATACGTGCGGATTTGCCGCTGCGGCTACGCAGGTAGTACAGCTTGGCACGGCGCACATCACCACGGCGCTTGACTTCAATCTTCGCGATCAGCGGGCTGTAAACCTGGAACGTACGTTCCACGCCTTCGCCGTTGGAGATCTTGCGAACGATAAAGCTGGAATTGAGGCCGCGATTGCGCTTGGCAATCACCACACCTTCAAAAGCCTGCACACGTTTACGCGTACCTTCCACCACATTGACGCTGACGATCACGGTGTCGCCGGGAGCGTAAACGGGAATGGTCTTGTTCAAGCGGGCGATTTCTTCCTGCTCAAGGGTCTGGATCAGATTCATGATTTTTCCATCTAACTTCTTCGCTCATACACGCGCTACGCTAAAGACCGCAAATCCATGGATTCACCCGAAGATGATTCAGATGGTTGCAGTGGCCGCCAGAGGATCGAAAAGCCTTTGATTATAGCAAGTCAGTGCTTTTTCAAGCGTCTTTGTCCGGGTTTTCGACCAAATCGGCCAGAAAAGCCTCGTCACTTTCGCTCAAATTCCCACTCTGCCGTGCCATTTGCACCAATTCTGGGCGCTGGCGCTGCGTCAGCGCCAGGCGCTGTTCGCGCCGCCACCGCTCAATGTGGGCGTGGTTTCCAGACATCAGGGTGGTCGGAACAGGCTGGCCGCGCCAGCTTTCGGGCCGCGTGTAATGGGGGCAATCCAGCAAGCCGTCGAGTGCAGGATTAAAGCTGTCCAGCTGATGGCTGCCCTCGTCATTAAGCACCCCGGGCTGCAGCCGGGACACCGCATCGAGCAAGGCCATGGCGGCAATTTCCCCGCCCGACAGCACAAAATCGCCCAGGCTGATCTGCAAGTCAACATGGGCCTGGATGAAGCGCTGGTCCAGCCCTTCGTAGCGGCCGCAGATCAACACCGCACCGGCGCCGGCCGACCAGCCTTCAACGCCGGCATGGTCCAAAGCCTTGCCCACGGGAGAAAAAAGCACTGTGGGAACCTTGGGCGCACCGCTCGCAGCACGGTCAGCCTGTATTTTTTCAAGGCACAGCGCCAGCGGCTCAGCCATCATCACCATGCCGGGGCCGCCGCCGAAAGGCCGGTCGTCCACGCGGCGGTAGTTGCCGTCGGCAAAGTCCCGCAGGTTCCAGAGCTTCACCTCGACGAGGCCAGATTCGTAGGCGCGGCGGGTCACGCCGCTGACCAGGAAGGGCGCAAAAAGCTCGGGAAAAAGTGTGATGATGTCGAAGCGCATGGGGCTATTGTGTGCGAGCCCGGCGCTTCGGGGCAACAGCCCCTTTGGGCTACAAAAATCAGTAGTCCGGCTGCCAGTCAACCGTGATGCATTTGCCGGCGATATCCACCGCGTCGACATACACGGAAACAAACGGAATCATGCGTTCGGCGGTCACGCTCGTGCCGTCTTCCTGCTGGACGGTGTACTCCACACACAGGACAGAGTGCGGGCCGGTGGCCATCAGGTCACGCACCAGGCCCAATGGCACGCCTTCGCGGTTGACCACGTTCAGGCCGATCAGGTCGACCCAGTAGTACTCATCCTTGGAGGCGGCGGGAAAGCTGCTGCGTGGCAGGAAGATACGCGCGCCACGCAAGGCCTCGGCCGCATTGCGGTCATCAAGGCCCATGAACTTGGCGACGACGGAATCGGAGTGGACTTTGGCTTCGTCGACGCTGAGCGTGACTGTGCCGGAGAACACGGTAAACCCCGGGCGGAATTTGGCGTCAGGCGCCTGCAAAAACCAGGATTTGGCCGCGAAAAGCGCTTCTGGATCGGTGCTGTGCGGCAGGATTTTCACCCAGCCCTTGACGCCCCATGCATCCAGGATGCGCCCGACTTCGATGGCGTCGTGCGGAAGGCTTGAGGGTGTCAAGCCTGCCGACGACTGAAGGCCGGGCTGCATCAATCTCTAAATCAGTCTAAATCAGACCGAGTTCTTCAGGCCGTTTTGACAGCAGCCGTAGCACCTTGCTTGACCAGGCGCAGAACGGTAGGAGACGGCTGGGCGCCCACACCGATCCAGTGGGTCAGGCGGTCTTGCGCAATGCGCAGGCCTTCTTCGCCACCTTTGGCAATCGGGTTGTAAAACCCGATGCGCTCGATGAAACGGCCGTCGCGGCGAACGCGTTTGTCAGCCACAACAATATTGAAAAAAGGACGGTGCTTGGAACCGCCGCGTGCAAGTCGAATGACGACCATGATTTATCCTTCGGGTGGTGGGGCTTACCGGTAAGGTAGATACCCCAATGTTCTGCAGCGCTTGAGACACACGACATGGCCACCCGGCCAGCGAATTGCTGCAAAGCCTGAGATTATAGCCTGCCGAACGGTTTTTGCCCAAATTCACCCCTACCCCGCTCCTGAAGCCCCCCGCACACCCATTCTCCTGTCTCCGAAACCACCACCGACATGCCCCTCATCCGCCCCAGCCGCGAAGAAGACATTTCCGCCATCACGGCCATATACAGCCACCACGTATTGCACAGCACAGGCACCTTCGAAACCGAGCCTCCCAGCGTGGCCGACATGACCGCCCGCCGGGCCGACGTGCTGTCCAAGGGCCTGCCTTACCTGGTCGCCGAAGAGGATGGAAAAATCGCCGGCTTTGCCTACGGCAACTGGTTCAAGCCCCGCCCGGCCTACCGATTTTCAGTGGAAGACTCGATCTACCTCGCGCCTGACCTGCACCGCAAGGGCCTGGGCCGTGCGTTGCTGGCCGAGTTGCTGGCACGGCTTGAAGCGGTGGGCGTACGCAAGGCCATGGCCGTGATCGGTGATTCGGCCAACGCCGGCTCGGTGGGCGTACACCGCTCGCTTGGCTTCAAAGAGGTCGGCACCATTGCCTCCTGCGGCTGGAAGTTCGGCGCCTGGCGCGACATCGTGATCATGGAAAAGACCCTGGGCGCAGGTGACACGCAGCCGCCGGTGGATGCACCCGCCGCATAATCGCCGCATGCAAGCAACCGCCTCCACAGCCCCTAAAGCGCCCAAAAACAAAACCCTCGCCGCCTGGCTCGCCTTCGCAGCCGGCCAGCTCGGCGTGCACCGCCTCTACCTGTTCGGCCTGGGCGACATCTGGGCCTGGCTGCACCCCATCGCCGCCGCGCTGGGCTGGTGGGGCGTGGAACGTGTGCGGCTTTATGGGCAGGACGATCACCTCGCCTGGGTGCTGATTCCGCTGCTGGGCTTTACGCTGGCCGGTACGGCGCTCACCGCGATTTACTACGGCCTGATGTCGACCGACAAATGGAACGCGCTGCACAACACGGCTACGCCCGATACCCAGGCGGGCAACACCAACTGGCTGACCATAGGCGCGGTGGTGTTTGCCCTGCTGTTCGGCACCATCTCACTGATGTCCAGCATCGTGTTCAGCTTCCAGCGCTACTTTGAATACCAAGTCGAAGAGGCCAAGAAGATATCGCAGTGAATATGGCCCCCACGGTCGCTCACTTCGTGTAGCTCTCTGCCCCCCGAGGGGGCCGCTGCGCCTGCGGCCTGGCAAAGCCAGTTCCGCGGCCCCGGCTTGATTAAAGAGAGGCCACGACGCATGCTCAGTGCGTGGCGCGATCAGAAAACCTGAAGACTGACCCAGTACGCGATTGCTGCCACGAATGCTGAAGCCGGGATCGTGAAAATCCAGGCCCAGACGATATTGCCGGCCACGCCCCAGCGCACGGCTGAAGCGCGCTGCGTGGAGCCTACGCCCACGATGGCGCCGGTGATGGTGTGCGTGGTGGAAACAGGAATACCCAGCCCGGTCGCCAGGAACAGCGTCAGTGCGCCGCCAGTCTCGGCGCAGAAGCCGCCCACGGGCTTGAGCTTGGTGATCTTCTGGCCCATGGTTTTCACGATACGCCAGCCGCCGAACATGGTGCCAAAGCCGATGGCGATGTAGCAGACGATGACCACCCAGATCGGCAGGTGTTCCGTGGTCGCCATCATCCAGACCGGCAAACCCTGCACGTTGCTGGTCGTCGCGGCGATCAACAGCAGCCAGATGATGCCGGCGGTCTTTTGCGCGTCGTTGCCGCCGTGCCCCAGGCTGTAAGCGCCGGCGGAGACCAGCTGAAGCCGGCGAAACCATCGGTCGGCCTTCGACGGGGTCGTCCTGCGACACACCCAGGCCACCGCCACCATCATCAGCGAGCCCAGCAAAAAGCCGAGCAACGGCGACACGAAAATGAAGGCCACCACCTTGAACACGCCCGAGGCGATCAGCGCGCTGGCGCCGGCCTTGGCGATGACGGCCCCCACGATGCCGCCTATCAGCGCATGCGAAGAGCTGCTGGGAATGCCGTAGAACCAGGTGAGGATGTTCCAGGTGATGGCGCCCATCAGCGCGCCAAACACCACATGCGTGTCCACCACGCCCGGCATCACGATGCCCTTGCCGATGGTCGCCGCCACGCTCAGGTGGAAGATGAAATACGCCAGGAAGTTGAAGAAAGCGGCGAACAGCACCGCCTGCCCCGGCTTGAGCACGCCCGTCGACACCACCGTGGCGATCGAGTTGGCCGCGTCATGAAAGCCGTTCATGAAGTCGAACGCAATGGCCAGGAAGACCAGCAGGAACACCACCCACAGGGCGGCCTGTACGGTTTGCATATTTATCCCAATGAGGTAGCTAGGGAAACGAACGCGCCGGGACGCAGCGCAGGGCCGCCCCAAGCAAGGCCAGCCCCCTCGGGGGGCAGCGAACTACGCGAAGCGAGGAGCGTGGGGGCTGCCATCTTCAGGAGTTCTCGAGGACGATGCCCTCGATCAGGTTGGCCACATCCTCACACTTGTCGGTGATGGTTTCCAGTAGTTCGTACACCGCCTTGAGCTTGATCACTTCCCGTACATCGGGCTCTTCGCGGAACAGCCGGCTCATGGCCGAGCGCATGACGCGGTCGGCGTCGGACTCGAGCTTGTCGATTTCCTCGCAGGTTTTCAGGGCGGCTTCAGCCGTCGCGGCATCGCTGACTTTTTCGATCAGCGCCACGGCGTCCTGCAGGCGTTCGCAGCATTTGACGCTCAGGTCGGTCAGCCGCACGATGTCGTCGGTCATGTGGCGCACGTCGTAAAGCGCCATGGTTTCGGCCGAATCCTGGATCAGGTCGGCCACGTCGTCCATGGTGTTGATCAGCTTGTGGATCTGCTCGCGGTCGATGGGCGTGATGAAAGTCTTGTGCAGCGCCCGGTTGACTTCATGCGTGATGCGGTCGGCGGCACGCTCGGCGTGGTCGACTTCGCGGTTGAAAGCTTCGCGCTTTTGCACGTCCGCGTAGTTCGCAACCAGGTTCGAAAACGCATGGGCGGCCTCGACGATGCGTTCGGCATGCTGGTTGAACATCTCGAAAAAATTGCCTTCGCGCGGCAGCAATTTGCCAAACAGCATGTCAGTTCCTCAGGAAATATGTCAAAAGTATGACGTTTTTGTGACTGCCGGAAGTTTAACCGCCCGTGGTTTCGGGCCGGTTTGGGGTATGTCTAACGGTGGTTTCTCCGCAGAGGCTCGCTGGCCGGGGGTTGCCCGGCATGCAACTCACTTTCTTTTGCTTCGCCAAAAGAAAGTAAGCAAAGAAAAGGCGACCCTGGTTCCTGCGTCCCTTCGCTTCACTACGGGCAACCTGCGGTGCTCGGTCCAGCCGGGGTCAAAAACAACTCGCCTGCGGCTCAAACAAGTTTTTGCCCTGATCCGTCTGATCCTCCGCTCCTCGGCGCATCCACAAGGGCCAATCAGGGGCAGGGACAAATACCGAGTACTCAGGCGGAACGGAAGATGAAATACACCGCGCCCACCATGCACAGCGCCGCCCACAGGTAGTCAAGCTTCAACGGCTCGTTCAAATAGAACACTGCAAAAGGCACGAACACGCTCAGCGTGATGACCTCCTGCATGATCTTGAGCTGCCCGACGCTGAACTGGGTAAAGCCGATGCGGTTGCCGGGCACCTGGAGCAGGTATTCAAACAGTGCGATGCCCCAGCTGATCAGCGCTGCGATATACCAGGGCGAGGTGGCCAGGTTTTTCAGGTGTCCGTACCAGGCAAAGGTCATGAACACGTTGGAAAGCAGGAGCAGGCCGATGGTTTGCGCCGATACCGGCAGGGACTGGAGGAACTGCATCAATGGCTCCGTGAATGAGATTTAGACAAACCGCCCGACCAGCAGCAGCACAATGGTCAGCGTCACCAGGGCCAGCGCGGTAGACACCACGACACTGGCAGTAATCAGGTCTTCCGCCACCTTGTAGCGCTGGGAAAACAAAAACACATTGGCGCCAATGGGGAGGGCCGAAGCCACCACCATGACGGCCATCGGCACGCCGCCCACACCCAGCAGGCGGCACAGGCCAAACACCAGCAAGGGGTGCAGCAGGTTTTTCACGCCCGCCAGTGCCAGCGCCGGCCGCCAGTGCTCACCCACACGCGTATTGGCCAGTGTCACGCCCACCAGCACCAGCGCCAGCGGACCGAAGGCATTGGCCAGCAGTTCCAGCGGCTTGTCGATCACCACGGGAATCGCAAGGCCGGTTTGCGCAAACAGCAGGCCGGCAATGATGGGCAACGGCACCGGGTGCAGCAACGCGTTTTTCACGGCCATCAACACCGTGGCCACCGGGTGGCGCGGCGCAGTGGTGACTTCATCAGACGTGCCCAGCTTCTGTTCATGCGCCACCGCCAGCTCCAGCACCACCGTGGCGCTGGTCAGCAGCAACAGCGAATGCACCGAGACCAACGTGAACAGCGTAATCAGACCTTGCGGTCCATACATCAGCCCGATCAGCGCAATGCCGATCATCACGGTGTTCGAAAAAGTATTGGCCAGCGCCAGCACCGCTGCGCGGCGGTTAAAGCCCTGCAGCAGCAAGGTGCCGCCAAATAGCACCACGACCGCCAGAAAGTAAGCCAGCACCGGCTTGAAGTCCAGTTCCTCCACATGCACCCGGCTCATGGTGCGAAACAACAAAGCCGGCGTAAGCAGCAGGAAGATCAGGTTTGAAAGGTCTTTTATCGCTTCGGGCCTTATCCACTGTGCGCGACCAGCTATGAAACCTGTAGCAATCAACAACACGACGGGAAGCAGGGACACGAAGACAAGCTGGTTCATCCGCACAATCTTAGCGCGCGGGCGGTCAGCGAGTCTGCGTGTTTTACGTAGTGGCCCCGCTTAAAAAGCGAGCTGCATGCCCACCTTCAGGCTGCGCCCCGGCAGCGGCGCCTTGGGAAACGCCGTGGTCGTCAGTACCGAGGCCGCGCTGTAGGCCAGCTGGTTGGTCAGGTTGTCCACCTTCGCATACCAGAGGATGTTGCTCACGCCTGCCTTCATGCGATAGGTGGCCGCCAGGTTCCACAGCGTGTAGGCCGACGTGGCACGCTGGCCGGCGGCCACACGGTTTTGCGCCATCGAATGGTCAAAGCCGATGCTGCTGCCCCACGGCCCGTGGGCCCACACCAGGCTTGCCCCCATGCGTGCCGGCGCAATGCGCGGCAACGGCAGGCCGTTGCTGAGGTTGGTGGCACGCACCACATCGCCGCGCAAGGCCAGGTCCAGACTGGAGGCTCCTTCGATCAGGCGGATGTTGCCGCTGGCCTCCAGGCCCACAAAGCGGGCGCGCACGCCGGTGTAGGCAAACTCCGGCAGCAGCTTGTTGTCCGGGTCGTTGTCGTCCACGCCGTCACCGTCCAGGTCGGCCGGGTTCAGCGCGCCGTCTTCCTGCCCATAGTTGTTGCCCGTGGCCAGCAACCCGATGTAGCTTTTGAAACGGTGCACATAGGCATTGGCCGCAAAGCTGTTGGCGCCGGACTTCCAGGCCGCGCCAACATCCAGGCTGGTCGACTTCTCCTTGCCCAATGTGGCGTCGCCGCTTTCCCAGGCTTTGGTCGCTACGTGCGGGCCCTGGGCGAAGAGCTCGTAGTCTTTGGGCGCGCGTTCGGTATAGGCCAGGTTGCTGGTGAGCTGCCAGCCCGGCGCCGCGTTCCACAAGGCACCCAGCGCATAGCTATGCGGCGTGAAGTCGCGCGTCAATGGTGCAAAGCGCGCCACCAGCGGGTTGCCCAGCGACTCCACCTTGACCGACTCCAGACGCCCGCCAAAGCTCAGCTTGCCCCAGCCGGTGGTGTATTCCTCGTAAGCGAACATGGCGTTCTGCGACGTCTTGCTGTAAGGCGCGAAAGCCTCGGCGCCGTCGGCCGAAAACTTGTTGTTCTCGGCCTGAAAGCCGATCACGCCGTCCAGGTTGCCGATGCGCGCATGGCGGGCCTCCAGCCGGAAATCACTGCCCTTGTTCTTGAACACCGTGCCGGGGTTGGGCCCTTCAAATTCGGTGTGTTCGTAGTCGGTGTGGCTCAGCTGGCCCTTTACGCTCTGGATGAAACCGCCCAGGTTACGCACCTCGCCTTCCAGCGCCGCACGGTTGGACTTCATGTCGATCGTCACGTCGTCCTCGGCCACCGTGCCGTAGTTGCTGCGGTAGGTGCTGACGGACGCGCCCAGGTAGCCGTGGTCAAAAAACACCGAGCCGCCCGCCGCACCACCGCGCACTTTGCTGTCCGAATTGCAGATGCGGTGGGTGATGGTGTTCACGCCGCCCTTGCTGCAAGCCAGGTCGGTGGGCACCTTCACGTCGCCGGTTTCGCGGCTGAACACGTCAACATGCAGGGCGTAGCGATTGTTGCCGCCTTCGAGCAACACGCCGCTGCTTTTCTCGCGGTTGCCGGTGGCCAGGCCCAGGTCGACCTTGCCGCCGACACCGCCTTTCTCGTCAAACAGCGGCTCGCGCGGAATGCGGTTGTCGATCACGTTGACCACGCCGCCCACCGCACTGCCGCCATACAGCAATGCGCCGGGGCCGCGCAGCACCTCCACGCGTTCGATGCTGATCGGGTCGGACGTCACCGCGTGGTCATAGCTCAGGCTGGAGGCGTCCAGCGTCGCGCCGCCGTTGCCCAGGATGCGGATGCGGTCGCCGTCCAGGCCGCGGATGATGGGGCGGCTGGCGTTCGGGCCGAAGTAGGTGCTGCTCACACCGGGCACGCCGTCCAGCGTTTCGCCGAGTGTGGTTTTGGATCGCAATAGCAGTCCGGCGCCCGAGTACTGTGCGGCAGGCGCTATCAAATCAGTAGCGCCCAGCGGGTTACCGGTGACGGTGACTTCTTTCAGGCTGGGGGCAGATGCTGGCGAGGCGGTCTGGGCAGTCGCCAGGCCGCAGGAGAGCGTCGCCGCGACGCAGAGCGCGCGGCTGATAAAAGGTGGGTTCATGATGACTCGCTGAATCGAAAAACAAGAGGGCAAAGCTGCGCCCTGGCCAGGTGGCCGGCGCACAGAAAAACGGGGAGATTCAGCGAGTGGAAGGCGGGCCGCGCGCGTCGAACAGCGCCGCCCAGCGGGCGAGTGCTTCGCCGCGGGAGATGTCAAATGCCACGCTGGAGAGCACCAGCGGCAAACTCAGCAGGGGAAGCGTGGGCGCCGCCTGGCCGTGGCTGGCCTGGTCAAACAGGCGGCAATCCGGATCGCCGTCATGCGAGGAAAACAGAGAAGCCAGCCAGCCGCCTTCACTCTCTCCCTCTTCTTCCACATGCGCAAGAGCGGCGTGTCCCTGATGGTGGCCGTCATGATGCATATTCGAATGTGAATGGATGTGCGCCTGCGGGCTGTGCACCACGCCGTGCATCAGCCCCAGCAGTTGCGCAAGCAATAGCGTGGCGGCCAGCAGCCAGGCCAGGGCCCGGGCGCGACTCAGACCCCGACGCTCACTTGACGCTGGTGGCATCCGTGATGCGGTAGTAAAGGCCGTAAGAGTCGTCATTGAGGACGAGGAAGCGCCCCTCCACCACCACCGGCTCCATGCTGTATTTCACCGGCGTTTTGGTTTTGACTTCGACCATGCTCTCGGGCCCGCCGGGCAGGCAGAAGGCGCAGGTCAGCGGCACTGACGACAGCAAAAAATGCTTTTGCTTTTCGCCCGGGTCCAGCGGCATCATGAAACCCTGGATGCGCTGGGTTTTCTGGTTCAGCGCCATCTGGTCGAGGGTGAAGACCGGAAGGATGCGGTTTTTCTCGTTTTTGGTTTTCACCGCCGTCAGCACCGACCAGGGCACCACATCCGTACGGGCTGCCAGCGGCGGAAACGGACTGTTGGCGCCATGCACGCCCGCGCCCTGTCCGACCGGTATGTCAAACGCCGGCCCTGCCGCGGCAGGCTTGCCGCCATTCGCCAGCGGTGAAGACAGCGTTTGCGCCGAAAGGCCTGTAGCGGCCAGCAGCGTGCTGCAGGCCAATGCCCACCTCAGTCCGTAAAGGCTTGGAGTGCGAGGGCGAAAAGAGGCTGTCATGCAGTACTCCAGAAAATCCAGAAAAAAGGTGAGGCCACTTCAGGGGCGTCGCGGTGACGTCAGTGGACGTCAATGAACGTCAATGAACGTGTTTCATCCCGCAGTATTTGCCGACAGCCAGGCCTTTGCAAGCGGCCTGCAGCTCTTTTTCACAAACTTCGTCTTTCTTGCCCGATTCCAGGCATTTGGCGGCGTTTTCGTGGGCGGCGGCCATGGCGCGGTGGCGCTGGATGTCTTCCTTGGTTTCCTTGTCGTTGTGCTGCGCATGGGCCAGCGAAAACGTGGCGCTCAGGGCCACCGCCGCAAACGTGGCCGCAACAGGAGACAGGGTGAGGAATTTTTTGATGGAAGAGAGGTTTGTCATAAGAAGGTTACCTTGATTGGAGAAGTTCAAACACACTGACCCGGTAGGCTTCCCAGGCCGGCAGCAACGCAGACGCCAGCGCCACCCCCAAAGCCAGTACCGGCACACTGACCAGCTCGACCGGCCATGACAGCGCACCGATCAGGACAGATTTTTCAAGTTGCAACGCCCAGGCCAGCAGTGCCGTCAGCCCCTGCCCCGCAAGCACCCCCAGCATGGTTGCCAGCAACGCCAGCCACAGCGCTTCGCACAGCAGCAGGCCGGCCACGCGGGCCGGCGGCGCGCCCAGCATGCGCAGCAGCGCCAGGTCGGCCCGGCGCTCACGCACGGCACCCCACAGCGCAATGAAGACGCTCAGGCCCGCCGTCAGCAGCAGCACGCCGGCCAGCGCCCGCAGCACGTCGGTGCCCACACCCACCATGCTCAGCAGGCGCGTGATTTCCAGCGCCGGCGCGGCAGCCTGCATCTCGGTGCTGCTGTTGATGTAGCGCGGAAAGGTCACGGCCGCCAGCGGCGTTTTGTACTGGATCAGCGCCAGCGTGATTTCGCGCTCTTCTTCCAGCACCTTGCGGTCGTCGTCGTCCAGTGCCGTGTCGGTTTCATGCACCTGCCAGACGGACTCGGTGGCCGTCAGCACCAGGCGGTCCAGCACCGTGTGGCTGCCGGCCAGGACGCCCGACACCACATAAGGACTCAGCTTGTGCTCTTCACCGCCTCCCCCCAGGCCGTGCGTGCCGGTAAAGCTGTCGCCCACTTTCAGGCCGGTTTGCTGCGCCACCTGCGCGCCAATGACGGCCTGCATGGGCTTAACCCACAGCGCGCCCTGCGCCAGTTGCGCGTCGTAATGGTGGATGTAGTCGGGCGTGGTGCCCACAATGCGAAAGCCGCGAAAGCTGTCACCCAGGCTGATGGGAATGACCTTGGCCACCTGCGGATGCTTTTCCAGTTCCTTCACCGCCGCCAGCGGCACATTACCCGTCGGCACGTCAAGGTGAAACACACCTGACAGGATCAGCTGCATCGGGCTGCCCTTGGCGCCCACCACCACGTCGATGCCGGCCACGTCGCGGTCAAACGCCTGGCTGATCTGGTGGCTGACCAGCAGGAGAAAAGTGATGGAGGCCAGCCCCAGGGTGAGCAGCAGCAAATTCAGCGCTGCAGCCAGCGGCCGCGACCACAGGTAGCGCCATGAAAACACCACGGTTTTGAACGCTATCATTTTCATAGCTGCTTGCGCTCGACCAATAAGGACTGCAGGCCTTTTTCATCTTTAAAAAAGGCCTGGACACGCGCATCGTGCGTGGCAATCACCAGCGTGGCGCCCTGCTGTTGCGCCGCGCTTTGCAGCAAGGCCAGCGACGCCGCGGCCGCGTCGTCGTCCAGGCTGGCCGTGGGTTCATCGGCCAGGATCACGCGCGGCTTCAGCAGCACCGCACGTGCCAGTGCCACACGCTGCGCCTGCCCGCCAGATAGTTGGGGCGGCTTGCGACCAGCCAACGCGCGCACGTCCAGCGCGTCCAACGCTTCGGCAATGCGGCCTTCGTCATCCGGCTGGCCGGCGGCCCACTGCGCCATGGCCAGGTTGCCCTGCACCGTCAGCGCTGCGCTCAGGTGAAGCTTCTGCGGCAAAAAGCCAATGGCTTTTGCCCGCCACGCGTCGCCGGCACGTCCGCCCAATGCTTTGATGGACTGGCCGGCCACTGTGATGTCGCCCTCACTGGGCGCCAGCAAACCTGCCGCCAGCGCCAGCCAGGTTGATTTGCCCGAGCCCGACGCACCGCGCAGCAGCAAGGTGCCGCCCTGCGCGACGTCCAAGTCCGCAAAGCGCAGCTCGGGACCATTGGTGTAGCGGTAAGCCAGCTGGCGGGTGCTGATCATGAAGAAGCCGTGCCGTTGGCGCAGTCGGCGCACACGCCCCGCACGGCAAAGTCCATGCTCATGCCCTGGTAACCCAGCGCCTTCAATGCTTCCAGCGCGGTTTGCGCGGCGCGTTCCAGGTCTTTGGTGCTGGCCTTGAGCGCACCCGAACGCTTGCCCGACAACGCACCCGACAAGGGGCTGTCGCGGTGGCAGCTCTGGCATTCAAAGTGGGGAATGGCGTGCACGCTGCTCGGCATGGCCTGGTAACGCCGCACGCGGTTGGCGTCCACGCGGCACAGCAGCAAACCCACCTGCGTGAGCCGGTCGATCAGCCGGTACAGCGTGACGCGATCCAGTGTCACGCCTTCGCCGGCATCATCGTCGCCGCCCAACGCGGCCTGCAGTTGCGCGTGCGTGTAGCTGGTGTTCGGGTGGGCCAGCAGCCAGCCCAGCACCAGACGCGCAGCGCTGGTGCGGCGCAGGCCGTGGGCTGACAACAGCACATCAATCGGGTCCGCGTCGGCGGTGATGCCGGGCTCGGTTTTGGAACGCCTGACAGGGTGGACGGATGCCATGGGATGAAGCCGTTCGGAAAGAGTTTGGCAAAAGAGCGCGCGGTGTATTTTCGCAATGCGCGCACATAACGCAACAATGTTGCATTAGACTATACAGCAATTCAGTTGCATTATTACCGCAACCGAGTGGCTTTTGATGACTTCCCGGCCCGCTTGTTTGTAAAGACGACTCCCTTGCCAGCTTCACCTCCTCCCTTCCCTCCACCACCTCTGCGCCGCCGCAGCATCCTCGCCTGGCCGGCCTGGCGCCGGGTGCTCGCGGTATTGCCGGCCGTGGCGCTGCTCTGGATGGCGGTCGCCTGGGCTTCGGCGGAAATAGCGCCATGGTGAGCGCCATGGTCGCGCTGGACAACCTCACCGTCAGCTACCGGCAGCATCCGGCGCTGCACCACGTCAGCGGTCACTTCGCGGCGGGTTCGCTGACTGCGGTTGTTGGCCCCAACGGCGCCGGCAAAAGCACGCTGTGCAAAAGCATCATGGGTTTGCTGCCCCGTTCGGGCGGACAGGTCACCACGGCAACGCCGCGCGCGCGCATCGCCTACCTGCCGCAACAGGCTGAGCTGGACCGGAGCTTTCCGATGGACGTGTGCGACGCCGTGCTGCTCGGCTGCTGGCCTTCACAGGGCGCATGGGGATGTGTCAGTGAGGCGCAGTGGGCCGCCGTCGGCACGGCCTTGCGCACCGTTGGCCTGGAAGGTTTTGAAGCGCGGCCCATTGGCACGCTTTCCAGCGGGCAGTTCCAGCGCGTGCTGTTTGCCCGCCTGCTGGTGCAGGACGCCCGCCTGATCCTGCTGGACGAGCCCTTTAACGCAATAGACAGCAAGACCACCGCCGCCTTGCTGGCGTTGATTCGTCAGTGGCATGCCCAGGGGCGCACCGTGATTGCCGTGCTGCACGACGATGCCCAGGTGCGGGCGCATTTTCCGCAAACACTCCTGCTGGCGCGCGAAGCCGTCGCCTGGGGGCCCACCGCACAGGTCATGACCGAAGGCAACCTGGCGCGCGCCCGCGCGATGGCAGAAGCATGGGACGAAAGCGCCGAAGCCTGCCGCATCGACGACAAGGCAGTAGCCACACCAGTGGCATTGCACGAGCCCCTGCTGCACAAGGCTGCGGCGTGATAGAAGCCGCGCAGCACGCCCTTCACGGTGCCTGGGCCATTCTGTTTGCGCCGTTCGCCGAATACGCCTTTATGCGCCGCGCGCTGGTGGCCACGATGGCGTTGTCGCTCAGCGCCGCACCACTGGGCGTTTTCCTGACCTTGCGGCGCATGAGCCTGCTGGGTGATGCGCTCAGCCACGCCATATTGCCGGGTGTCGCCATCGGGTTCATGCTGTGCGGCCTGTCGCTCACGGCCATGGCCGCGGGCGGCGTACTGGCCGGCATGCTGGTGGCCGCGCTGGCCGGCTTCATCAGCCGCGCCACCACGCTGAAAGAAGACGCCAGCCTGGCTGCCGTTTACCTGGTGGCGCTGGCGCTGGGCGTGACGCTCATTTCCGGCCACGGCACGCAGCTTGACCTGCTGCACATCCTGTTCGGCAGCGCGCTGGGCGTCGACACGCCGGGCCTGCTGCTGGTGGCCGGCGTGGCCAGCATCAGCCTGGTCGCGCTGGCGGCAGCCTACCGCGGCCTGGTGCTCGAAAGTTTTGACCCGGTGTTCCTGGCTGCAACGGGCCGCAGCGCCTCTTTCAAGTGGGCGTGGCAGCAGGGCTTTTTGATGCTGGTCGTCATCAACCTCGTGGCCGGCTTCCAGACGCTGGGCACGCTGATGGCCGTCGGCCTGATGATGCTGCCCGCGGTGTCGGCGCGCCTCTGGCATGACACCCTGCCCGCACAGCTTGCCAACGCAGGGGCACAGGCCATGGCGGCCGGCTACACCGGGCTGCTGCTGTCTTACCACTTCGATACACCTTCGGGCCCGACCATCATCGGCTGCGCCGGCGCGCTGTACTTTGCATCACTCTTGCTGGCGCCCAGCGGCTGGCTGCCGCGCACATTCGCACGTGCGCATCGTGTTGCCTGAGTCCACTTTTTTTGTTTTACCAATCCGGAGCCTTCCATGACATCCATCCAACACATGCTGCGCAAACTGCTGACACCCCTGGTCGGGGCCGCGCTGCTGTCCGCCGCCACCGCCGGCATGGCCGCCGACAAGATCCCTGTGGTCGCCAGCTTCAGCATCCTCGGCGACCTCGTCCGTGTGGTCGGCGGTGAACGCGTGGCTGTCACCACCCTGGTCGGCCCCGATGAAGACGCGCATGTGTTCGAACCCAAACCCGCTGACGCCAAAAACCTGTTGCAAAGCAAACTGCTGGTCAGCAACGGCCTGGGCTTTGAACCGTGGGCGCAAAAACTCGTCAAGTCCGCCGGCTACAAGGGCCCGGTGGCGGTGGCTTCGCAAGGCGTGAAGGCCCGCACCATGCCCGGTGAAAAAGGCGGAAAAGAAACCGACCCGCACGCCTGGCAGGATCCAACCAACGTCGTGATCTACGTGCGCAACATCGCCGCAGCCCTCGCCCGGCTCGACCCCGCAGGTGCAGCCACCTACAAAGACAACAGCGAAACCTACGTGAAGGAGTTGCAGGCGCTGGACGCCTGGGCCAAAGAACAGCTCAGCGCCGTCCCAGCCGCCAAACGCAAGGTCATCACCTCACACGACGCCTTCGGTTATTTCGGCGCGCACTACCAGGTCAGCTTCCTGGCGCCACAAGGAATCTCCACCGAAGCCGAACCCAGCGCAAAGGAAGTTGCCCAACTGATCCGGCAGATCCAGCGCGAAAAAATCAAGGCCGTGTTTTTTGAAAACATGAGCAACCCCAAGCTGCTCGCCCAACTGAGCAAGGACGCGGGTGTGACACCCGGCCCCGCGCTGTATGTCGATGCCCTGTCAAAAGCTGGTGGCCCAGCTGACAGCTACCTCACGCTGATGCGGCACAACGTGACACAACTGGTGGCGGGGATCAGGCAGAACTGAGCGAGGAATGAAACGGTTTCGCAGCACTCAGTCGCGGTAGGGCTCATGGCTTCGCGGCGCGTCCGGCAACTGCTCGTCCAGCGACTGCCGGTAACGAATGCAGCCGCGAAAAAATTGCGGCCAGTCGGGCACGGTAGGCAACGGGTCGGATTTTTCCGGCAGCAGCGTCCACAGTGCCGGGTGGTGCCAGCACAGCTCGTGGCCCGTGCTGTCGCGATGCGCGCGAATGCCCTGGCGTAGTTTTTTGACTTCATCGACGAGCTGCTCACGTGACAGGCTTTCAAGGTCTGCGTCCATGGTGCCTCCGTATTGAACATGCGGTGTTTAGCGGTCTGCGAACGCCACCATCATAGGCACAGAAGATCAGTCAGATCAATGCGCAAGTTAGGTAGCTTTCGAAGTCCGCGATTTCGCGTGGGCCATCTGTACACGCCGAATGTCATACGTCATGTAATCGGGCCACTTGGCTCCAAAGTTTTGGTTAAGAAGCTTATTGAGTGCTTGAAAGTCAATTAGCTCAATCATCGGTGTAGAGCTAGCTTCTTGCCATGCTGGCGGAGTGAACCCGCAGGTTGCGACAAGAACACCCTTATTAGCTTGGCGTCGTGAGACAACCCCCATTAACTCTCGAACGGCTTGAACTCGCACAACGTCTTCGTAGCGTTTGCACTGAATAAGGACAAGCGCCTGACCACCAGCATCTGTTCGACGTGCCTCAATATCAACGCCGCCGTCACGGGAAGTTTGCGTGACAGTAACTTTGTACCCCAGCTTTTCATACAACGCGCCAATCAAGCACTCAAACTCATCAGGACGCAGGACCAGTAATGCTTCGCGTGGATTTTCACAATGAAGATACCGTTTTCGAATGATGGCCTCTGCGTCCGAGAGACCATTAGCACGACCATCCGGAAGAAATTGGCAATGAGCTGTGAAATATGCCCCCAAAACATCAAGCGCTTTTGCCGGGTAGTGTGGAAGTAGGTCCAAAATCCACATCGTTCCATCCCACGGAAGAAACGGTGGTTCGACGAGTCTTCGAATGAATTCATACTCGTCAAGGAGTTTTGTTAGTTCTTCGTCACTCATTGACCACACCCAGCGCCGAGTGGAGTCGTCAATTCCAAGAGTACCTCCGGAAATGAGAAATGAGCGAAGCAACGCCTTGATCGTTTGATCTGAGCGAGTGTGAATTGAGTTTAAGAACTCGTCGCGGTGTTTTACTGTCGGGAACTGGTAAGTAGCAAGAAGAACTTTGCGCTTATGTTCTGGTGTTAATACATGCTCAAGCCAGTCGTCTAGCGCGAGCGAGTCGGCCCTAAGCGTCGGTTTTTCTTTTGCCATATTCCTAAGATTAACGCTTAACGTCGCGCCACACGCCGCGGCAGCGCATCCGCCGCGCTGGAGCACGCCACCAATCTGCGCAGCGACACCGACTACGGCCTAGCGACCGGCCCGTTCCTGCTCGTTACCAGCGCCAGGCATGGCAGCTAAACCAGCGCACATAGGCGATCACTCAGTTGCTTGTCAAAATCGACAGACTCAAAGTGACGAGGACAATCACACAAAAGGACTAAGATTTTTTGCGTCGCTCATAGTGGTTATCGAACTCCTGCAGGATATTCGGATTGTAGAAACGCTGACGCGAGCTAGTAGGGTTTGCGGGATGTAGAAGTCGCACGATTACATATTTATTATCTTTCTCAAGAACTTGGCGAATCTTATGAAACGCCTTGTTCTCCAGAAAGTCTTCATAACGTCGTTTCATCGTATTGGCCAGATCACGATATGTCATGGGATAGTTCTTGAAAATATCTTCCTCGCGCACGGTAATTGCCGGTGCATGGGGATCATCTGTCCATCGAAACGCAATTGCTGCCGTATCCTTACCTCGAACAAGTTTGGTTTCCATTCGAAGAGCGACATGTTGCTTAGCAGTTTCTTCTGCCGGACTCTCTTCAAGTGCATCGAGGTAGGCCAAAAGACGTTGTACCTGCTCGGGATAGTGTGCACGGGTTACCGGTTCAGCCGCCTCAAAGCCGTGATAAAACGAAATCGGCATTAAAAAAAAGTTGTATTTAGTCAGGTCAAGCTGAAACCACTCTGTGGCTAAACACAGGTAGTTTCGCAACGACGCCGTACCAATTTCTAGAATCCGCCGACCGAGGTACAAATCTTTGTTAATGAAATGCGCAGCGTTGTCTCGAATTTCAACAAGAGCGATAAAGTTGTCATGGCATGGTTGCTCCAATCCAGAATCCTTATCGTCTTTAAGCTTAGCGGCAAGATATCCAGCCCCGCGAGAAAGAGGATTACCACTGCGGTTCGTTTTGGGCGTCTTCCCACCCACTCCATCGTCAATGTACTCATACAACGATTCGATTGAATCATTGTGATCTAGCAACCACTTGGCTTTTAACAACAGCTCCCATGCGTTTGACATCAGCAACGCAAAGGCCTCCTCTCTGTATGAGAAATTCGGTTTGTTGTAAACCTCAATGGCAGCAATCGCCGCTTGAACCGACTTTTCGGCGAGTTCAGCACTTAGTGGCATATTGAGACCTAAGGTTAAAAGTAAGCGAATTCCATAGGTGCAAAGGGCGCCACATCAGACCCTAGCCGCGCTCTGCCACAGGGCGCCCGTACGTCACTGCGTTATTGACTTCCGCCGGTGCTGCCGCGGCCAGCTGCCAATCCGGCTTCACGCCCAGTGCGTCGTTGATGGTCGAGAACGCCACCCGGAAGGCCACAAAGGCCGTGGCCTCAAAAATCTCCCGCTCTGAAAACCCCGCCGCGCGCAACGCTTCAACATCCTGTGGCGTGGTGCCATTCGGGTTACGCGACACCTTGCGCGCCCATACCGACAGGGCCAGGTCGCGCGCCGTAAGGCCTGCGTTTTCAACACCCTGTAAGACAGCCGCCGCGGCCGACGGATCAGCCGCCCCGGCCAGCTTCTTGCCCCAGGCCAAGGCACAGTAAGAATCACCCAGGCTGGCGGCGGTGGCGCAAACGATCACCGCCAACTCACGGTTAGACAAAGTCGAATTGCCCGTGAGCTGTGTGCGCAGCGCGCCAAAGGCTTCGTACACTTCAGGCCGCCATGCCCACAAGCGACTGAGGTTCATCACAAAGCCTTGTTGTTCTACATCGCTTTTGTAGAGGCGGGCAGTGGCGTCATTGTCAGTAGGAGCTTGCAAAAACATGGTAAGAGCTTCCAATTCGGAGGTGCTGAGTACCGACATCAAATCCAGTACTAGGAGAGGTGGGAAAACATCTTTCGGGCTTGCTGCTTATAGAAGGATTCCGGCTTGTCGGCACTAACTTCAACGGTAAGCACATCAAATCGATTGCGCTTCAGGATTGCCACGATTTCCTTGTAGTGCGAACCTCGCTCGATTTCTGGTCGTGCGGCCAGTACAAGCCATTGGCAAGATAGATATTTCGAAAGGAACTCCCCAACATTGGTGATCCGCTTTTCTTCAATGGACTGAGAGAGAACGCGACCAAGACGCTTTTCTTCTATGCTCTGCGCCAGCACGACTCCAGTTTGGTTATGCAGAGTGAAGGTCCGTTGATTACCGGACAAACCGATTAGCGGCTTGAAGTACTTCTTGATCGTTTTGCTTTTGCCGCTGAAATGCGGGCCAACGACAACGACAGCTTTCTTCATAGTGGCTTTCTGTGAGTGCTTGTGCGGCAGGATAAGTTATGAATGAAGGCACCGCACGATGATAGGCCTCAAGCCCCTCCGTGCCATCCCCCAAACACATGAGGGCCAGCCCGCAAAGCGCTTCAGTCTCCCCACAAACCGCTGTATAACCAAGCCATCAACGCCATCCACGTCCATCACCCCAGCGGTGCACACCCCATGACTTCCACCCCTACCCCACACCCCACCCACCTGCGCAGCCACACCTATCACGGCCTCGCACCCGGCCCGCACCTGCTGGTCACCGGCGCCGTGCACGGCAATGAGACCTGCGGCACGCGTGCCATCACGCAGCTGCAGGAAGAAATCGACAGCGGCCAGCTCGGCATAGAGCGCGGCACCGTGACTTTTGTGCCCGTGACCAACCCGTTGGCCTACCGGCTCAAGCAGCGCATGGGTGAGCGCAACCTCAACCGCAACATGGCGCCGAGTGCGATTCCCCAGGACTTTGAGGACCGCATCGCGAACGTGCTGTGCCCGCTGCTGGATGCGCATGATGTGCTGCTGGACCTGCACTCTTTTCACACGGGCGGCGCGCCGTTTGTGATGATTGGCCCGCAAAACAACACGGGGGCGCTGGAGCCCTTTGACCATGCCGCGGAAGAAATGCAGCTGGCGCTGCACACCGGGCCGCACCGGATCGTGGAAGGCTGGCTGGAGACGTACGCCCGGGGCGTGCAGCGGCGCGCGGCAACGGCTGCGGGCGCTGCGGGAGGCGCCCGCGCGCAGACATTGGTGACCGACCCGAACTACGGCGTGGGCACGACCGAATACATGCGTTCACGCGGCGGCTACGGCGTGACGCTGGAATGCGGCCAGCATGACGACCCGCAGGCGGTGCAGGTGGCGCGGCATGCAATTCAGCAGACGCTGGGCCTGCTGGGGCTGATTACGCAGAAGCCCGCACCGGTGCCGATGACGCGCGAGATCCTGCGGCTCGTTGACGTGGTGGACCGCGAGCATGCGGGCGACACCTTCACGCGCGAGTGGCGCAGCTTCGACGCCGTGAAAGCCGGCGAGGCGATTGGCACGCGAAATGGCGGCGCACCTGTTGCCGCACCGGCGGACGGCTTTGTGGTGTTTCCGAATCCACGAGGCGAAGTGGGCCAGGAGTGGTTCTATTTCGCGCAGCGGCGGGTTTGAGCGCGGATGGGCCGGGCCAGCGCCGTTGCGGGGTGGCTACGGCTTGCCGCAAGGTGCCGACATTGCTATCTATTTAATAGCTGCTTGCGCCTACCCCTATTGGCTTGCAGGCCAATTTTATGGTTAAACGAAGGGCTTTTTTGCGTCAAAACGGGCTAAAACCCGTTTGAAAACCCGAAAAGGTTGGTTTCAGACGGCCAAAGCCGCCAAAAACACGATTTCTCAGTATCAAAAGTGGCCGCAGCCCAATACTGAACTGCGCCAGCAGCTATTTATTTGATAGCGACCGCAACCATCCATTCAATCCTTCACACGTGACGCAAAGGTCTTGCGGAATTTGTCGACTTTGGGGCCGACCACAAACGCGCAGTAACCCTGGTTGGGGTTGTTTTCGAAATAGTCCTGGTGGTAGGACTCGGCGGGCCAGTAGTTTTCGAGCGGCAGCACTTCGGTGACGATGGGTTTGCCAAAGGTTTTATCCTGGCTGACCTGGCGGATGAAGTCGTCGATCTCCGCCTTCTGCTCCGGCGTCGAGTAATAGATGCCGCTGCGGTATTGCGTGCCGGCGTCGTTGCCCTGGCGGTTCAGGCTCGTCGGGTCGTGGATGACGAAGAAAATTTCGAGGATCTCGCGCAGCGTGATGTCGGCCGGGTCGTAGGTGAGCTTGACGACCTCGTTGCTGCCGGTGCGGCCCGTGCAGACCTCTTCGTAGCTGGGCCGTGCGGCCTGGCCGTTGCTGTAGCCCGACTCCACGTCGGTAACACCGCGCACCTTGACGTACACCGCCTCGGTGCACCAGAAGCAGCCGCCGCCGAGCGTGATGGTTTGGGGGGAAGAAGGCATGGAAATCTCCGCTGAAATCCGTTGGTCGTACGGGGAGCGGCAATCTTACGCCGCGGCCTGCAGGCCCGCGGAGAGGCCCACACATTGCCCCTGAAGCGAACTGGAAAGCGTCCGGTTCAGTCGCGCCGGCGCGGGCCTTTGGTGACGTGCTGGGGGCCGATTGCACGGCGCATCAGCCGCAGCAGGGCCAGCGCCACAAGCCCGCCGGCCACAGCCAGGCCGAGCGAACCCATGCTGAAGACCTTGTCGTTGGTGGCGCCCTTGCTGAGCAGGGCAGCCACGAAGTCGCCGCCGATGAAAGCGCCGAACATGCCGACGCCGATACTTTCGAGGATGAGGATTTTTTCGCGGGTGCCCGCGAGCAGGCAGGCAGCTCCGCCGAGAAGGGCACCCACCGCACACCAGATATACGGGTTGATGCCGTTCTCCTGAAGACTATGAACTGCCCCATGGTGACAGCTTTACGTCCCCAGCGGTGGACATACTTTTACCAAGGTCATTCGCCAGGGCACCTGGGCGGGATGGAATCTTCATGCCTTCGCCGCCGGGGCGATTGCGCGCACCGCCTTCACAAACGCGGCCAGCGCCTGGTGGTCGCGTGCGGTTTTCCAGAGGCAATGCGTTTCATAAGGTGTGGTGGCGGCATCCAGCGGCACAAAGGCCGCCCCCGCCATGGCCGACTGCCTGAGCGCAGCCGGCACCAGCGCCACGCCCATACCCTGCGACACCAGCGACACCACACTGAGCCAATGCCGCAGTTCGTAGCGGATCTCCGGGTAAAAACCGGCTTCAGTACAGATTGCCAGGATGCGTTCGTGGTAGTCGGGCGAGACGGTGCGCGACACCACGGCAAAGGGTTCGCCCTGTAACTGCTGCAGCGATATCGAACGCTTTCGCGCCAGCGCGTGCCCCGCGGGCAGGCAACCGACAAAGGCCTGGCTGGACACCAGCACCTGCGACAACTCGGGCGGCACGCGTGTGGTGTGCACAAAGCCGAGGTCCAGCCGGTCATGCGCCAGCTCGATCAACTGCTCGCTGGAGTTGAGTTCCTTCAGCGTGAGGCGCAGCAGCGGGTGTTCGGCCTGGAAGCGCTCCAGGATCTTGGGTAGGCCGCTGTACAACATGGTTCCTGAAAAGCCGATGGCCAGGCTGCCGGCCATGCCCTGCCCCACGTCGCGTGCATGGCCAGCCGCCTGCGCGGCCTGATCCAGCAAGGCGCGCGCCGCCGGCACAAAGGCCTGCCCGGCGGCGGTGAGTTGCACCGATTTGCTGTTGCGCGTGAGCAGTTTGGCGCCGACCGAGGCTTCAAGCTGCTGGATGTTCAGCGACAGCGGCGGCTGGGAAATCGACAGGCGCCGGGCCGCCCGGCCGAAATGCAGCTCTTCGGCCAGGACAAGGAAATAGCGGAGGTGACGAAATTCCATGAGCCATCCATGAATATGTTTTTTATATCGTTGGATCGATATTTGATATTAGACAACTATTCATGCTTGTCAAACAATCGAGCTGCCCGCGGGCATCCCAGCCACGCGCCCTACACTGCAAACCAAGCCACCTTTTTCGGAGACAACCC
This sequence comes from Polaromonas sp. P3_A5, assembly GCF_056403055.1. Lineage (NCBI taxonomy): Bacteria > Pseudomonadati > Pseudomonadota > Betaproteobacteria > Burkholderiales > Comamonadaceae > Polaromonas > Polaromonas sp. P3_A5. Next base: position 1,091,926 of record NZ_JBFUGF010000001.1, on the reverse strand, counting down.
ATGAAAACCCAATTCAACTGGCAAGACCCGTTTTTCTTTATGGAGCAGCTGAGCGAAGACGAGCGCGCCATTGCCGACGCCGCCCACGCTTTCTGCCAGGAAAAACTGCAGCCCCGCGTGCTGATGGCCGCACGCCACGAGAAGTTCGACCGCGAAATCATGAACGAAGCCGGCGCCATGGGTTTCCTGGGCTCCACCATTGAAGGCTATGGCTGCGCCGGCCTCAATTACGTGAGCTACGGCCTGGTCGCGCGTGAGGTGGAACGCGTCGACAGCGGCTACCGCAGCGCCATCAGCGTGCAGAGCTCGCTCGTCATGCACCCGATCAACGCCTATGGCAGCGAAGCGCAAAAACAAAAATACCTGCCCAAGCTGGCCACTGGTGAATGGGTCGGCTGCTTTGGCCTGACCGAGCCCAATCACGGATCCGACCCCGCCAGCATGCTGACGCGCGCCAAGCCTGTCGACGGCGGCTTCATCGTCAAGGGCGCCAAGATGTGGATCACCAACAGCCCGATCGCCGACGTGTTCATCGTCTGGGCCAAGCTTGAAGACCCCGACGGCAAGGTCGGCGGCCAGGAAAGCATCCGCGGCTTCGTGCTTGAGAAGGGCATGAAGGGCCTTTCCGCCCCCAAGATCGAAGGCAAGATGAGCTTGCGCGCCTCGATCACCGGCGAGATCGTGATGGACGACGTGTTTGTGCCCGAGGCCAACCTGCTGCCCAACGTGAGCGGCCTGAAGGGCCCCTTCGGCTGCCTGAACAAGGCGCGCTATGGCATCGCCTGGGGCGCTCTGGGCGCGGCGGAAGACTGCTGGTTCCGCGCCCGCCAGTACACCATGGACCGCCAGCAGTTCGGCCGTCCGCTGGCGCAGAACCAGCTGATTCAAAAGAAGCTCGCCGACATGCAGACCGAGATCACGCTGGGCCTGCAGGGCTGCCTGCGCGTGGGCCGGCTGATGGACGAAGACAAGTCCGTGCCGGAAATGATTTCGCTGATCAAACGCAACAGCTGCGGCAAGGCGCTGGACATCGCCCGCCTGGCGCGCGACATGCACGGCGGCAACGGCATCCATGACGAATACCATGTGATCCGCCACATGATCAACCTCGAAACGGTGAACACCTACGAAGGCACGCACGACGTGCATGCGCTGATCCTGGGCCGTGCCCAGACCGGCCTGCAAGCCTTTTATTGATGACCTTTCAGGGCTCCAACCCAATCAGGACGTGCGCAAGCAGCTATATTTTTCATAGCAAATAAATACAACGCATGGAATTCGGCGCGCTCAAGCCTTTGCTCACCAGCCTGGCGCTCCCGCCAGCCTTGCTGCTGTTGCTGGCCTTGCTGGGCCTGGTGCTGGCCTGGCGTAATAAAAAAGCCGGGCTGGCGCTGGCAACCTTTTCGGTGCTGCTGCTGGCGCTGCTCAGCTGCCACGGCACGGCCGTATGGCTGGCGCGCACCGTGCTGCCGCAGTTTGCCGCCATGCCGGTGGCCAACCTCAAGGCCCACAAGGTGCAGGCCATCGTGGTGCTGGGCGGCGGCGTGCTGCCTGAAGCAGCTGAATACGGCAGCAGCCAGCCAGGCGCGCACACAGCGGCGCGGTTGCGCTACGGTGTGTGGCTGGCGCGGCAGTCGGGCTTGCCGCTGGCCTTTACCGGCGGCATGGGTTGGGCGGCCAGCAGCGCACAGACCGATTCCGAAGCCGTGGTGGCCGCACGCATGGTGCAGCAGGACTACGGCATGACGCTGCGCTGGAACGAAGCCCAGTCGCGCGACACCTGGGGCAATGCCCGCCTGCTGGCGCCGCTGCTGCAGCAAAGCGGTGTGCAGCGCATCGCGCTGGTCACCGACGCCTGGCACATGCCGCGCGCTGTCCGGGCTTTTGAGCGTGCCGGCCTGACGGTGACGCCCGCCCCCATGGGTCAGGTGCAGCCGGCACAGCACGACCTGATGGAATGGGTACCTTCCGCATCGGGCCTTATGGTGTCGCAGCAGGTACTGCGCGAATGGCTGGCGCTGATGGTCGGTCGGTTCACGCCTGTTTAGACAGCCGGCCTCTCGCGGGCCCCTTTCGCCTGGGCCCGCGGCAGACCCGGCTGCTTTACCGCGGGTTTACCTTTCAGGGCACTACCGGCTCCCCCGCCTCGGTGTAGCCTAGGCGGTTTTGGTTGACGGTCGGAAAGTAAGCAGATATATTACTAACCAGTCAGTCAGTAACTATGTCACTTTCCAAATTATTTTGCGACAAAACCTCCGCGGTCGCAGCCAAACGCGAGCGCCGCAAGGAAGCACGCCCCGGCGAACTGCTGGACGCCGCGCTTGACCTGTTCGTGGAAAAAGGCTTTGCCGCCACCCGCGCCGAAGAAGTGGCCGCCCGCGCAGGGGTATCGAAAGGCACATTGTTCCTTTACTTCCAGAGCAAGGAAGAACTGTTCAAGGCCGTGGTGCGCGAAAACATCTCGGGCCGCTTCACGGAATGGCGCGCCGAGCTGGACACCTTTGAAGGCACCACCCCTGAATTGCTGGCTTACTGCATGAACAGCTGGTGGGAGCGCGTGGGCCTGACGCGCGCCTCGGGCCTGACCAAGCTGATGATGAGCGAGGCCAAGAACTTCCCCGACATCGCGGCCTTCTACCAGCAAGAAGTCATCATGCCGGGCCACGGGCTGATCCGCAGCATCCTGCAACGCGGCATGGACCGCGGCGAGTTCCGGCCCATGGACCTGGACTATGCGGTTTACCTGGTGGTCGCTCCGATGATTTTCCTGATCCTGTCCAGGCACACCGCCGGCATCTGCATCAGCAGCGACGCAGACCTGGATCCGCAAAAATACATCGCCTTCCAGGTGGAAACCATCCTGAACGGCATCTCCGCACCGGCCGGCGCCGCCGCACAGTCCAACAGGAAAGCCGCAGCATGAAGCGATGGGTCAAGTGGGGGGTCGCCGGACTCATCGTGCTGCTCATCGCGGGCGGCGTGCTGCGTGCGCTGTCCGCACGCAAGGCCCAGCAACAGGCGCTTGCCGCAAGCACCGCCGTCAAGGACATGGGGCAGGTCGAACTGGCCGCCACCGATGTGGTCAAGGCGCAAACGCGCGACGTGGTTCAGGGGCTGCCGGTGTCGGGCTCGCTCAAGGCCGTCAACTCCGCCGTCATCAAGGCGCGCGTGGCCGGCGAGCTGCAGGGCCTCACGGTTCGCGAAGGCGACGTGGTCAAGGCCGGCCAGGTGATTGCGCGCATCGACGCCACCGAATACCAGTCACGCGTGCGCCAGGCCCGCGAGCAGGCCGAGTCGGCCAAGGCACAGGTGGATGTGGTGCAGCGCCAGTACGACAACAACAAGGCGCTGGTTGACCAGGGTTTCATCTCGAAGACCGCGCTCGATACCTCGCTGGCCAACCTCAACGCCGCGCAATCCACCTACAAGGCGGCGATGGCTGCCACCGAGGTCGCGGCCAAATCGGTGGACGACACAATCCTGAAAGCCCCCATCTCCGGCCAGGTGTCGCAGCGCCTTGCCCAACCCGGTGAGCGCGTGGGCATCGACACCAAAATCGTCGAGGTGGTGGACCTGAGCCGGCTCGAGCTGGAAGCCACCTTGAGCGCCACCGACTCCATGGACGTGCGTGTGGGCCAGACCGCACAGCTGCAGATTGAAGGCAGCCGCCAGCCCGTCACGGCCAAAGTGGTGCGCATCAATCCCACGGCGCAGGCCGGCAGCCGCAGCGTGATGGCTTACCTCAGCATCGACAACCCGGGCGCAGCAGGCGACGCCGGCGCGCCACCCTTGCGCCAGGGGCTGTTTGCGCAGGGCACGCTGGGCACGGCCAGTGCTTCGCTGCTGTCGGTGCCGGTCAGCGCCGTGCGCACCGACAAACCCACGCCTTATGTGCAAGCGGTGGAAAACGACCTGGTGGTGCACAAGAGCGTCGAGTTGGGCGCTCGCGGCACCGCCGGCAAAGACAGCGTGGTCGCCGTCAAGGGCCTGGCCGACGGCGCGGTGGTGATTCGCGGCGAGATCGGCGCATTGCGTGAGGGCACCAAGGTGCGCTTCACACAACTTCCGGCTGCGGCGCAAGCAGCCAGTGCACCGGCCAAGCCGGCGCCCTGAGGACTCGCGCGCATGTGGTTCACGCAGGTCAGCCTCAAGAACCCGGTGTTCGCCACCATGGTCATGCTGGCCATCGTGGTGCTGGGGCTGTTTTCGTACCAGCGCATGCGCGTCGACCAGTTCCCCAACATCGACTTTCCGGTGGTCGTCATCACCGCCGAATACCCGGGCGCTTCGCCCGAGATCGTTGAAAGCGAAGTCACCAAAAAAATTGAAGAAGGCGTCAACTCGATCGCCGGCATCAACGCGCTGACCTCGCGCAGCTACGAAGGCCAGTCGGTCGTCATCATGGAGTTCCAGCTCTACGTCGACGGGCGCCGCGCCGCCGAAGATGTGCGCGAAAAAATCGCCGCCATACGCCCCAACTTTCGGGACGAAGTGAAAGAGCCGCGCGTGCTGCGCTTCGACCCGGCAAGCCGGGCGATCTGGTCCGTTGCGGTGTTGCCCAATGCCCAAAGCGGCAATGCCATGTCGGCCGTGGAGCTGACCAACTGGGCCGACCAGGTCTTGAAAAAGCGCCTGGAGAACGTACGCGGTGCAGGCTCCGTTACGTTGGTGGGCGGCACCAAGCGCGAAATCAACGTCTACCTGAATCCGCAGGCCATGGAGTCGCTGGGCATCACGGCCGACCAGGTGGTCAATGCCGTGCGCAACGAAAACCAGGATTTGCCGGTGGGCGCCATCCGCTCGCTGCAGCAGGAGCGGGTCGTCAAGATCGATGCACGCATGAAGCGCCCCGAAGACTTCGGCAAGATCATCGTGGCGCGCAAGGGCGCCGCGCCGGTCACGGTGGACCAGGTGGCGCGCATTGCCGACGGCGCGCAGGAGATCGACAGCCTGGCGCTGTACAACGGCCAGCGCACGCTGCTGCTGTCGGTGCAAAAAGCGCAGGACGAAAACACCATTGCCGTGGTGGATGGCCTGAATCAGGCCATCAAGGACATCCAGCCGCAACTGCCGCCCGGCGCCCGGCTGGAGCTGATCACCGACGGCTCGCGGCCGATTCGCGTGGCGGTGGAAAACGTGCGCCGCACGCTGATTGAAGGCGCGCTGCTGACGGTGCTGATTGTTTTCCTCTTCCTGAACTCGTGGCGCTCCACGGTGATCACCGGGCTCACGCTGCCGATCTCCATCATCGGCACCTTTTTGTTCATGAACCTGTTCGGCTTCACCATCAACATGATCACGCTGATGGCGTTGTCGCTGTGTGTGGGCCTGCTGATCGACGACGCGATTGTGGTGCGCGAGAACATCGTGAGGCATGTGCAGATGGGCAAGGGCCCCTACCAGGCCTCGCTGGACGGCACGCAGGAGATCGGCCTGGCCGTGCTGGCCACCACCTTTTCCATCGTGGCGGTGTTCCTGCCGATTGGCTTCATGGGCGGCATCATCGGCAAGTTCTTCCACGAGTTCGGCGTGACCATCGTGGCGGCGGTACTGATCTCGATGTTCGTGAGTTTCACGCTGGACCCGATGCTCTCCAGCATCTGGCACGACCCTTCCATCGAAGCGCACGGCAAACGCCATGCGCCCGTCACTTTCTACGACAAGACCATAGGCCGCGTCACCGGCTGGTTCGACCACGCCACCGACTCGCTGAGCAACAGCTACCAGGGAATCCTGCGCTGGTCGCTGGGCCACAAGCTGGCCACCCTGGCCCTGGCTGTGGTGATTTTTATCACCAGCATTTTCATGGTGCCGCTGCTCGGCACCGAGTTCGTACCCAAGGCCGACTTCTCGGAAACCTCACTCAATTTCTACACGCCGGTGGGTTCGTCGCTGGAAACCACCGAAGCCAAGGCGCGACAGGTGGAAGCCATCATCCGCGAATTCCCCGAAGTGAAGTACACGCTGGCCACCCTGAACACCGGCAACGCCCAGGGCAAGATGTACGCCAGCATTTACGTGCGCCTGGTGGACCGCAAGGCACGCACCCGCAGCGTCGACGAAATGTCGGGCGTGTTGCGCGAACGCCTCAAGCAGGTGCCAGGCATCACCGTGACGCACGTCGGGCTGCTCGACGCGGTGGGCGGCAACAAGCAGGTGGAGTTCTCGCTGCAGGGGACGGATTTGAAAGAGCTGGAACGCCTCACGCGCGCCATCAACGACAAGATCCGCGGCATCCCCGGCCTGGTGGACCTGGACTCCAGCGTCAAGGCCGACAAGCCGGTGATTGAAATTGATGTGCGGCGCGACGCAGCCTCCGACCTGGGCCTGTCGGTGTCGCAGATCGCTGCCTCATTGCGCACCCTGGTGGCCGGGCAGACGGTAGGCAACTGGCGCGCGCCCGACGACCAGACCTACGACGTGAACGTGCGCCTGGCGCCCGATGCACGCAACGCGCCGCAAGACCTGGAGCGCCTGCCTTTCATGAGCACGCCCGGCAGCAGCGCCGACGGCGCCGCGCACATGGTACGGCTCAACCAGGTGGCCACCGTGAAGGAATCCACCGGGCCCAACCAGATCAACCGGCGCGACATGGCGCGTGAAGTCGCGATCAACGCCAACGTCTACAACCGCTCGGCCGGCGAGGTGTCGAACGACATCAAGGCCGCGCTGGAAAACTTCAGCTTTCCGCCCGGCTATCGCTACCAGTTCAGCGGCTCCACCAAGAACATGGCCGAATCCTTTGGCTACGCGGTGTCGGCACTGGTGATGGCCATTTTGTTCATCTACATGATCCTGGCCAGCCAGTTCAAGAGTTTTTTGCAGCCGATGGCGCTGATGACCTCGCTGCCGCTGACCTTGATCGGTGTGGTGCTGGCCCTGCTGCTGTTCCGCTCCACGCTCTCGATGTTTTCCATCATCGGTGTGGTGATGCTGATGGGCCTGGTCACCAAGAACGCCATTTTGCTGGTGGACTTTGCCATTCGCATGCGTGCCGACCAGGTCGACGTGGATGGCCACCGCGTTCCGGGCATGAACCGCAGCGATGCGCTGCTGCACGCCGCCAAGGTGCGGCTGCGCCCCATCCTGATGACCACGCTGGCGATGATTTTCGGCATGGTGCCGCTGGCTTTTGCCCTGACCGAGGGCTCGGAGCAGCGTGCGCCCATGGGCCAGGCCGTGATCGGCGGTGTCATCACCTCTTCGCTGCTGACCCTGGTGGTGGTGCCGGTGACGTATTGCTACCTGGACGACCTGGGCCAGTGGTTCAAGCGCAAATTCGGCCCCAAAACACCGCCGCAAGACCCCGCGGACATGCCTGCTGCAACGCCGGCCGCCGTCATGGGCGACCGTTAAAATCAAAGGTTTATCTCGTGTACAGCTCACCCTCCCCCATTTCGCCAACTTACAGGTCCGCCATGAACTACGAACAAGCCCGATTCAACATGATTGAGCAGCAAATCCGCCCCTGGGAAGTGCTGGACAACCAGGTCCTTTCCCTGCTGGCCGTGGTCAAGCGCGAAGACTTTGTGCCGGCCGCCCAAAAGGCACTGGCCTTTGTCGACATGGAAATCCCGCTGGGCAGCGGGCTCGGCCAGTGCATGCTGGCGCCCAAGGTGGAAGCCCGCATCCTGCAGGAACTGGCCGTGCAAAAACATGAAAAGGTTCTGGAAATCGGCGCCGGCTCCGGCTACATGGCCGCACTGCTGGCCCACCGCGCGCAGCAGGTGATCACGCTGGAGATCGACCCCAAGCTGGCGCAGACCGCACGCGACAACCTGCAAAGGGCGGGCCTTTACAACGCCGAAGTGCGCACCGGCGACGGCGCCGCAAAAATCGCCCAGGCCGTTTCCAGCAACGACCCGCTTCGTGGACCGTTTGACGTGATCGTGCTCAGCGGCTCGGTCGCCGAAGTACCGGCTTCGCTGCTGTCCCTGCTCAAGGTGGGCGGCCGCCTGAGCGCCATCGTGGGCTTTGAGCCGATGATGCGCGCCACCCTGGTCACACGCGTGGCCGAAGACGCCTGGCGCACCACCCAGGCCTGGGACACCGTGGCGCCACGCCTGCTGAATTTCCCTGAACCTTCGAAATTCAGCTTCTGAGCCTGGGCGCCGTACACGACTTCACCAACGCCAAGCACGCATTCCAACGCAGGACAGCCGACCATGATTCCCCAACTGAGCCCCGCCAACTTCGCCGAGTGGCGCAACAACGCCGGGGAAGGCGCGCCCGCCCTGCCTGTGGTGCTGGACGTGCGCGAGCCCTGGGAACTGCAGACGGCCTCGGTCAAGGAGGACGGCTTCAGGCTGGTGCACATCCCGATGCGGGAAATACCCACGCGCCTGGCTGAGCTGCAGGAAATCGGAGCCGGCACCGGCCAGCCGATCGCCTGCCTCTGCCACCACGGCATGCGCAGCCTGCAGGTGGCCAACTTTTTGACGCAAAGCGGCTTCACCGAGGTCGTCAATCTGCAGGGCGGCATTGACGCCTGGTCGCAGCAGGTGGACCCGTCGGTCCCTGTGTACTGACCTTTGCCGCCGCTGCACACCGTACTCATCTCCACATCGCCGATTCACTCATTCCTCAGGACCTTTATGACCACGCCCAAGAAACCGCCGGCGCTACGCCTGTCGATGTTGCCCCTGTCGATCGCCGTCACTGCGGCGCTGATGATGGCGGCCCCGGCCGCGCAGGCCCAGAGCCTGGTGGAGCTGTATGAGTCGGCCCGCGCCTTCGACGCTGCCTACCAGTCCGCCAAACTCCAGTACGACGCCAACCTCGCCAGGGCCGCCCAGGCCAAGGCCGGCATCTTGCCGACAGCCGGCATCTCGGCGGGCGCGTCGCGTACCAGTTTTGAAAACACCGCACCGGTGATAGACCGCAGCTTCAATACGCAAAACGCCACGCTCAACCTTTCGCAGCCGCTGTACCGCCCGGCCAACTGGGCCACCTACCAGCAGGCATCCCGGCAGGTCGAGCAGTCCCAGGCGCAACTCGAAACCGCCAACCAGGACCTGATCGTGCGCACCAGCCAGGCGTACTTCGACGTGCTGGCCGCGCAGGACACGCTGACGTTTGTCCGGGCGCAAAAAGCCGCAGTGGCCGAGCAACTGGCGTCGGCCAAGCGCAACTTTGAAGTGGGTACCTCCACCATTACCGACACCCGCGAGGCGCAGGCACGCTACGACCTGGTCATCGCCCAGGAGATCGCCGCCGAAAACGATTTGCGCGTCAAGAAGATCGCGCTGGACACGCTGGTCGGGAAACCCGAAACGCAACCCAAGCCCTTGCTCGCGCCCGTCAATTTGCCGGCCGTAGAACCCGCCGATGTGAATACCTGGGTGCAGCAATCCGAAGCAGTGCACCCGAATATCCGCCTGGCCCAAAGCGGGCTGGAGATCGCCGATCTGGAAGTCCAAAAAGCCGAAGCCGGCCACAAGCCGACGCTGGACGCGACGGCCAGCTATAACGTGACGCGCAACCCGTCGGGCACGGCCACCACCATCCCGCCGTTTGCCTTTCGCACCAACACAACCACCATCGGTGTGGTGCTGAACGTGCCGCTGTTCGCCGGTTTTGCGACGCAAAACCGCGTGCGCGAAACACTCTCGCTGAAAGACAAGGCGCAAAGCGACCTTGAAGGTGCGCGCCGCACCGTGGCCCAGGCCACGCGCACCGCGTTTTTCGGCGTGCAGTCGGGCCAGGGCCAGGTGAAAGCGCTGGAAGCCGCCGAGCTGTCAAGCCAGAGCGCACTGGATGCCAACAAGCTGGGTTACCAGGTCGGCGTTCGCATCAACATCGACGTGCTCAACTCGCAGAGCCAGCTGTTCCAGACCAAACGCGACCTGGCCAAGGCGCGCTACGACGTGCTGCTGGGCGACCTGAAACTGCGCCAGGCCAATGGCACGCTGACACCGGAAGACCTGCAAAAAATCAACGCACTGCTGGCCAGGTAAATCGCGGTACGCTTCACAACACTCCAACAAAGGCCCGGCCCGGGGCCAGAATTTCCATGTTGATGCCCGCACACAATCCCCTGCCCTTGCCGATAGAGGCTGAACGCGTGACCGATGCGCCGGTACACATCCCCAAAGGCCCCAGCTTCGAGCTGATCGAGGAAACCACCTGGGAAGAACTCAAGCGCGCGGGCCGCCAGCAACCGTTTGACAAACCCGTGCTGGTCAAGGGCGGCATCCATCACTGGCCGGCCTGGAAAAAATGGTCGTTTGAATTCCTCGCCGACGTCTGTGCCGGCAAGGGCGCCGAGGTGCCGGTCAAGTTCACCGATGGCCTGGTCGAACAGGGCGTGACCAAGGGCCGCCCCTTCCTTCCGGTCGCGCCCTACCTGCGGGAACTCGGCAAGTCGGCGCAACGCACGCCGGACCCCATGGCCGGCCTGCTGCCCAAGCCGGTGCGGGACAGCTACAAACCCGGCGAGCGCTTTCACCTGAACTGGGCCCACATGCAGTCGTTCAAGCCGACGACCTTGTACCTGGCGCAGTGGGACATTCTCGAAAAATACCCCGAACTGCGGCGCGACCTGCTCATCAAGAGCCTGTGGCCCGGCCGCATGACCTGGGAATATGTGTTCATGGGCCCGGCCAATACCGTGACCGGACTGCACAACGACTTCCCGCACAACTGGTTTGTGCAGCTCCAGGGCGTCAAGGAGTTCATCCTTTTCTCACCCGACCAGCGCCAGCACATGTGCCCGGCCGCCAAATACGACTGGGGTGCCACGCTGAGCGACGTCAACGTCTCGCGCCTGCCTGAGCAAGTCCGCGAACTCGCCTCCTTCGAAAAAGCCCATGGCTACCACGCCCGCGTTGAAGCCGGCGATGCCCTGTTCATCCCCAAGCGAACCTGGCACTCGGTGGTGTCAGTGGAGCCCTCCATCAGCCTGGGCATGTTTGGCCTGACGCCGTATGAAGTGGCGACCGGCGGCGCCTGGGCCACGCTGCGCGACTGGGCGCATCACCTGCGCCTTTATGCGTGGGGAAATTGCACTTGTCATCAGGTGCTGGGCAAGCGCTAGGCCATCGAACGAACGCCTTTCAGCAAAACGTCACTTGCCCCCGTGTTGATGTCAATCGCTGGACCACCAAAACAGCCATGAAGCCGCTCGATCTCGATCACTTTCCCCAGCCGGACTCCAACGCTGCCGGTAGCGTGGAAGCCGCGCTCGACGCGCTCTGGAATGCATACGACGAATCGACCGCAAATGACGCCTACGATGCGCTTCTCTGGGCAACTGGAAACAACCACAGGGGTACGTACTATCCGGTCGTCTTGGGTGTCCTTCCGGAGATTGAACAGATTCTCATGAAGGGGAAAGAGTGGGCGCAGCGAGCAGTTATGGAGTCATTAATAGATCTTGGTGGCTCATTCGTCCCTGAAAAAGGTTACGACACATATCTTGGAGCCTCGGTCAAAGCAACACTCAATGCGTTCATCCACTCAATGCGCCACCGCATTGCACCACTCGCTAACGGCACGGATGCGCGCGCCAAAAGTGCAATTGAGCTGTTGGAGCTCATTGACGACCAGGCGGCCTAGGTGCCGTTAAAGCCACTTAAATAGGTCTGGAGCGCATCCACCGTCTTCACCGTCGCACCGCGGTTGCTGTCGGCGAAAGCCAGCCCGGCGGCCACCGCGGCAGCGCGTGCTTCGGGTTTATCGATGAGCTTTCTCGCGGCGCGCACGCCTTGCTCCATGTCCACCACGCGCCGGGCTGCACCGGCCTCGATGGCCAGCTCGGCGGCTTCGGTGAAGTTGAAGGTATGGGGGCCCATCACGACCGGGCAGCCGCAGGCAGCCGCCTCGATCAGGTTTTGCCCGCCCAGCGGCGCGAAGCTGCCGCCCAGCAGCGCGACATCGCTCATCGCGTAATACAGCGCCATTTCACCCAGTGAGTCGCCCAGCCATACATCCGCCTGCAAGGCATCGTCGTTCACGGCCGGGCCGCTTGCCGCCTCGGGCCAGTGCGAGCGGCGCGAGACACGCAGGCCGTGTTGCTGCACCAGCGCCTCCACCTCGTTGACCCGTTGCGGGTGGCGCGGCACCAGCAACACCCTGAACTGGCTTCCCGGCCCCTCCTTGTGCGCTTCTTCCCGCGATTCATTCGCTACAGAATTGATAGCTGTCTGCGCTTGTTCAGATTGGGCTGTAGCACTTAATTGCTTTAAAAACTCCTGCTCTTCGCCTTCACGCGAGCTGGCAAACATGAGCACCGGCAGCCCGAGCGCCCGGCGCCAGACCTTGCCTTTTTCCAGCTGGGCGTCGTCAGGAGAGGCATCAAACTTCAGGTTGCCAAACACGCCACTCACCGCAGCGCCGGCCTGGCGAAAGCGCCGCGCGTCGTCATCGGTCTGGGCATACACCGCAGACAACGCCGCGTAAGCCGGAAACGACAGCGGCGACATTTTCAACGCCTGCTGCAGGGACTTTTCAGACAGCCTGCCATTGACCAGCACCAGCGGCATGGCACGCGTCTGGGCTGCGGCCACCATGTTGGGCCAGATCTCGGTTTCCATCAGCAAGCCCAGGCGTGGTTTGAAGTGATCAAAAAACCGCGCCACTGCGCCTGGGCTGTCCCAGGGCTGCCACACCTGCACGTCGCCGGGCTGCAGCAGGGCCACGCCCTCGGCGCGCCCCGTGGCCGTACCGTGCGTCAGCAAAATACGCAAGCCGGGGTGTTGCGCGCGCAGCGCCTTGAGCAGCATGGCCGCAGTGCGTGTTTCGCCGAGCGAAACGGCATGCAGCCAGACCAGCTCAGAGGCGGTTTCCACCGGCTGGGTGTAGTGGCCAAACCGTTCCTGCACCGCCTGAAGGTAGCCGGGCTCCTGCCTGCCGCGGCGCGCCAGCTTGCGGCGCAGCAGCGGCTGGCCCAGCCACATCAGCAGCGAATAAAGTTTCAGGGCCAGCGCGCTCATTTCGCCCCGCCGGCGCTTGCGGGGCTGCTCACCGCCCAGCAAGCCAGCCAGGCCTGCCAGACGGTTTCCACCGTGGGTACCGGGCGCGCAAACACGCTGACCTGCCGCCCCCCGTGGCCGAGGGTGCCGGGGCCGGTGCGCCACGCCGTGTCGAAGTTGTAGATCTGCACATGCGGCAAATCCAGTGCCACGGCAATGTGGCTGACACCGCTATCGACACCAATGACACCGGCGCACTGCGCCAGCGCTTCAGTGAGCGCGTCAAGCGGCAGCAGCGGCAGCACCAGGGCGATGTCCGCGGCGGTTTTGGCCAGCGCCTGCGCAATGGCCTGGCTGGTGGCCAGCTCGTGTGCGTTGCCGTGCGCCAGTGCCACCGGGTAGCCGGCCGCATGGAGGCGCCGCCCCAGAGTGATCCAGTGATCCAGCGGCCACTCCTTGTCGGCGCGCGAGGTGCCGTGGACCAGCACCACCCGGCCTTTCGACGCTGCAGGTGCTATCTTTTCAGGAGCTGCTTGCGCCCGTCCCTCATGGGCTGCAGGCATTTTTAATCCAAAATCCGGTGCGCCTTTCAGGGTGTAGCCCAGCGCACGCGCCGCCAGCTCGCGCGAGCGCTGCACCGCGTGAATATGCGGTGGGAGGGTGATGGCCACGTCGGCCATCCAGCGGGTAGGCGCCTCATAGCCCGAGCCCTCGGTCTGGTTGGCCAGGGCATAGCGCTTGCCGCCGGGCGCCACCGTGGCAAGCCGCGCCACCAGCGCCGACTTGGTCAAGCCCTGCAGGTCGATGACGGCGTCATAGGCTTCACGTTGAAGGTCGCGCTGGAAGGCACGCCATTCGTTTCGCGTGGCCAGTGTCCAGAATGATTTGCGCCAGCGCCGGATCTCACAGGGAATCACCCGGTGCAGACCTTTGTGGCGCGCCAGCAAGGGGGAAAAGGCCTTTTCCACTACCCAGTCAATCTGCGCGTCCGGGAGCGCGGCATGGATGTCCCGCACCACCGGCAGGGTGTGCACCACATCGCCGAGGGAGGACAGCTTGACCAGCAAAATTTTCATGAAGCATTTTAGACCCCCACGCTCCCCCACTTCGTGTGGGTCGCTGCCCCCCGAGGGGGCCGCCCGCCTGTGGCCCGGCAAAGCCGAAAAATTGGCACACCCCTATCGGGCTCACTGCGTGTAGCCCTTTTCCCCTTGCAGGGGACTGCGCCTGCGGCCCGGCAAAGCCGGTTCCGCGGCACCCGCTGGCTTGAAGAGTCCGATGGGCGTAACTAACGGGGGGTATTTCACCAGTGGGGGCCGAGGGTCCGGCTTTGCCGGCCCCAGGCGCCGCCCCCTTGAGGGGGGAACAAGCTACACGTAGTGAGCTTGGACGGGGGTGGGCCTAGTGAGCGGCGGCAGCGAAGCTGGCGCCGGGCTTCACGCTCCGTAACAAGGTCAGCATGTCGGCCTCGATGCGCTCCAGTGCCTGCTGGGTGTGGCCCTCAAAGCGCAGCACCAGCACCGGCGTGGTGTTGGACGCACGGATCAATCCAAAGCCGTCGGGCCAGTCAACGCGTACGCCATCGATGGTCGAGATTTTTGCGGGCGCCGCGAATTTCGCGGATTTGATCAAGGCCTCCACCACCGTGTGCGGCTCGCCTTCCTTGCAGGCCACGTTAAGTTCGGGCGTGCTGAAGCTGGTAGGCAGGGCATTGAGCACAATGCCGGCGTCGGGCACGCGGCTCAAAATTTCCAGCAGGCGCGCGCCGGCGTAAGTGCCGTCGTCAAAGCCGTACCAGCGTTCCTTGAAGAAGATATGGCCGCTCATTTCGCCGCCCAGCGGCGAATCGACTTCTTTCATCTTCGCCTTGATCAGCGAATGGCCGGTCTTGTACATCAGCGGCACACCGCCGGCTGCCTCGATCTCGGGCGCCAGGCGCTGCGAGCATTTCACGTCGAACAAGATGGTGCCGCCCGGCACGCGCGAGAGCACGTCGCGGGCAAACAGCATCATCTGCCGGTCGGGGTAAATGTTCTGGCCGTCTTTGGTCACGATGCCGAGGCGGTCGCCGTCACCGTCAAAGGCCAGGCCCAGTTCGGCCTTGCCGCTTTGCAGGGCCTTGATCAAATCCTGCAGGTTTTCGGGCTTGCTGGGGTCGGGGTGGTGGTTGGGGAAATTGCCGTCCACCTCGCTGAAGAGTTCGGTCACCTCGCAGCCGAGCGCACGAAAGATCGCAGGCGCCGAAGCGCCGGCTATGCCGTTGCCAGAGTCGATAACGATTTTGAGCGGACGCTCGAGCTTGATGCCGGACACGATGCGGTCGCGGTAGGCCGTTTCGACATCGACCTGGCGAATGGCACCGGCCTGGGACGGCAACACCCATGTCTCGCCTTCCATCGCGCGGCGCAGCGCCTGGATTTCTTCGCCATAAATGGCGCGGCCTGCCAGCACCATCTTGAAGCCGTTGTAGTCCTTGGGGTTGTGGCTGCCTGTGACCTGGATACCGGAAGCCGTGAGGGTGCTGGCCGCAAAGTACAGCATGGGGGTGGTCACCATGCCGACGTCGATCACTTCCAGCCCCACCGCGGCCAGGCCGCGCATCAGCGCCGCACTGAGCGATGGCCCGCTGAGGCGCCCGTCACGGCCTACCGCCACGGATTTCTCACCTTCGGCCAGCGCCGCCATGCCAAAAGCCTTGCCCAGCGCCTCGGCCATTTCCTCATGGATGGTGGAGGGCACGACACCGCGGATGTCGTAGGCCTTGAAGATGGACGGGTTGATTTGCATCGGCGAGATCCTTCAATTTGATGGGTTTGATTGTAGGGGGCGGTCCTTTCGCGAACTGTAGGCCGCCACCGTTTCCAGGGGGCCCGTTCAGACTATGGAAAGCTTCGGCAAAGTGGTATCTAACCGGTCTCCAACGAGGCGAAAAACGGCTAGCCTGGACAGGAATTTTGAAGGCTTTTTCGGCCAAAGAGACATGTCCGGAAACGGCTAGTCAACAGCCTGCTGCGGCGTATCATTTCCCTCATGAACCGCGAAACCACCCCTCTTGCCGACAACGACTGCTACCTCGCCCTCAAGGCGCGGGACGCCCGGTTTGACGGCAGTTTTTTCACCGGTGTGACCTCCACCGGCATCTATTGCCGTCCGGTCTGCAGCGTGAAAACCCCCAAACGCGAAAACTGCCGCTTCTTTCACCACGCGGCCCAGGCCGAGAGCGCGGGCTTTCGTCCCTGCCTGCGCTGCCGGCCCGAGCTGGCGCCGCATTCCGTGGTGTGGTCAATACAGGATGCGTCATACATCCTGGCGCACCAGGCGGCGCGCCTGCTGGATGAGCCCGAGGTGTGGACCGAGGAAGCACCTTCTGTAGAAAAGCTGGCTGCCAAGCTGGGCGTGAGCGACCGTCACGTACGGCGGATTTTCGAGGCACAGTTCGGGGTCTCGCCCATGCAATACCTGCAGACGCACCGGCTGCACACCGCCAAACAATTGCTGGCCGACACCAATCTGCCCATCACGCAGATTGCGCTGATCAGCGGTTTTGCCAGCGTGCGGCGCTTTAATGCTGCCTTTGTGGAGCACTACAAACTCAACCCCACGCAGTTGCGACGCCAGGGCCCGGCCCGGGTCGGCGAGGTGGGTGAAGGCGTCATCGTGCGGCTGGGCTACCGCCCGCCCTATGACGTGCAGGCCATGCTGGCCTTCTTCAGCAAGCGCTGCATCAGCGCCATTGAATTCATTGACGCGGACGCTGCGCAGCCCGCTCTGCGCCGGACTTTCAGCATCGAGTCGGGCGGCAAGCTGCATGCCGGCTGGCTGCTCGCAAGCTTTGACGAAAGCCGTTCGCAGCTGGTGCTGCGCGTCAGCGATTCGCTGCGCGAAGTGTTGCCGCTGGTGATACGCCGCGTGCGCACCACCTTTGACCTGGACGCTGATCCGGCCACCATCAACAGCGTACTGCACGATAGTTTCCCCGAAGGCGACGGCCTGCGAGTGCCAGGCGCGCTGGATGGCTACGAGCTGGCGGTGCGCGCCGTGCTGGGCCAGCAGATCACCGTGGCCGCCGCACGCACGCTGGCGCAGCGCATGGTGGACCGTTTTGGCGAACGGGTGGAAACACCGTGGCCGCAGCTAACGCGCCTTTTCCCCGCACCGGCCGTGCTGGCCGCGGTCAGCGGCGACGCGCTCGGGCAACTGGGCATCGTCAGGCAGCGCCAGGCCGCCATCGTGGGAATCGCGCAAGCAGTGGCAGAAAAACGCCTTCAATTGCACAGTGGCGCCGACATCAACACGACGGTGACTACGCTGAAAGGGTTGCCCGGCATCGGTGACTGGACGGCGCAATACATTGCCATGCGGGCATTGCGCTGGCCCGATGCGTTTCCTTCAGGCGATGTGGCGCTGCACAAGGCACTGGGTGTGCAGGAAAAAAAGAACCCGGCACGGGAGGCTGAACTGGCCTCGGATGCATGGAAACCCTGGCGCAGCTACGCGGTGATCCGCGCCTGGAGCGGCACGCTGGAGCGTCCCGGCTGACGGCGCAACAGCGACGACATGGCGATTCATGCGTTCGGGGAATGAATGCAGCGCCTCGATTTCATTGGACGGTCCAGCGCCTTGGCGCGAACATCGCCGGTGAATGATCGAGCCAGTCTTTGCCCGCAAAAGAGACAAGTCAGCTTAAGCCGCCTATTCAGGCCCAAAAAGGACCTCATAAGGCAGAAACTCGAAACCATTCAAAGGTGAACAAGATGAAATTCGACAACTCCATCGTCCAGACGACCTTCCACAGCCCCTTGGGGGAAATGATCATTGCCGCGACTGACAAAGGCCTGGCCGGCACCTGGTTTGCCGGCCAGCGTCACCTGCCGCCGCAACTCGTGAAACCTTATGTGTGGCGCGAAGACCCGGACCACCCGGTGCTCAAGCAGACCATCAAGCAACTCACGGAATACTATGCCGGCACACGCACCGAATTTGACCTGCCGTTGGACCTGGGGCACGGAACGGCCTTCCAGCAGTCGGTGTGGCAAGCGCTGCTGGCCATCCCGCAGGGCGGCACCCTCAGCTACGGCCAGGTGAGCCAGCGTATCGGCAAGCCGGAAGCCGTGCGCGCCGTGGGCGCAGCAGTCGGGCGCAACCCGGTCAGCGTGATCGTGCCCTGCCACCGGGTGCTGGGCTCCGATGGCTCACTCACAGGCTACGCAGGCGGCCTGCACCGCAAAACCGCCTTGCTTAAACTCGAAGGCGCACTTCAGGAGAGCACGCTGTGAGTTCCAGTCCCTCCGTTATCGCCGCGCCGGTGGGTGCGGCCCTCACCAAGCCCAAAAACTGGGCTGCCGATTTTGTGATGCTGGCGGCCATCTGGGGCTCTTCCTTTCTCTTCATGCGCATCAGCACGGTGGAGTTCGGTCCCCTGCCCACCGCCGCAGTGCGCGTGGGCATTGCGGCGCTGTTCCTGCTGCCCATCGTATGGTTGCGCGGCCTGTTGCCTGACCTGAAGAAAAACTGGAAACGGATTTTCTTCATCGGCATACTGAATTCGGGCATCCCGTTTGCGTGCTTTTCGTTTGCCCTGCTGTCCATCACCACCGGCTTGTCGGCCATCCTCAATGCCACGGTGCCGATGTTCGGCGCCCTGGTGGCCTGGCTCTGGCTGAAAGACAAACCCAATGCCTCACGCGTGCTGGGCCTCTTCGTGGGTTTTGCCGGCGTAGCCATGCTGGCCTGGGACAAAGCCACCTTCAAGCCCGATGCTTCAGGCGTAGCGCCAGGGTGGGCCGTGCTGGCCTGCCTCTTTGCCTGCATTTGCTACGGCATATCCGCCAGCTACACCAAGCGTTATCTGTCAGGCATGCCGCCGCTGGTCACCGCGGCGGGCAGCCAGATTGGCGCAACCCTCGGCCTGGCCCTGCCCGCCGCCTGGCTGTGGCCGGCGCAGATGCCGGGCGCGCATGCCTGGCTGGCGCTGCTGGCCGTAGGCGTGGTCTGCACCGGGCTGGCCTACATCCTGTTTTTTCGCCTGATCGAAAACGCCGGCCCGCCGCGCGCGCTGTCGGTCACCTTCCTGGTGCCGGTGTTTGCGGTGATCTACGGCGTGATCTTCCTCGGTGAGCATGTGACGGCGTGGATGGTGATCTGCGCCGTGGTGATTGTGATCGGCACCGCGCTGTCAACCGGCTTGCTCAAGCTGGGCCGCAAACCTGAACAGCAGAAGGCATGACGTCGGCCCGCAAGACCAAGCTGAAGATCAAGCTGACCGCGCCCAAGCCGCGCAACCCGCTGGTTGCCCCGGCGGCGCAGCGTAAGGCCGGCTCACACCGCAAGTCTGAAGCGAGCCTTCGCAAGAAGGAAAAGATGGCGCTGAAGAAGCAGTTGCTTCGAATATAGGAAGCCAGGAACCTGTGCGCCGGGCCTGAGTACATGGGCGTTGCGGCCGCTTATTGCAGCGCGCCCGCCACCACATTGATGCTGAGCGCCAGGATCAGCATGTTGAAGCCGAACGACAGCACGCTGTGCACCAGCGTCAGCCGGCGCATCTCGCGCGAGGTGACCTGCACGTCGGAGACCTGTGAGGTCATGCCGACCACATGGGCGTAGTACAAAAAATCGAAATAATCCGGGTCCAGCCCGCCGGGAAAACACAGACCGGGCCCATCGGGCTCCCCGAGTTTTTCTTCGTGGTAATAGCGATGGGCATAGCGAAACGCGTAAATCGTCTGCATGAACAGCCAGGAGGCAGCCAGCGCCGCAACGGAGAGCACGATGTGCAGCGTGCGCTCCATACCCGACAGGTTTTTTGCCTGTTGCATCATCAACGTAATGGCGGCGACGCAGGCCATGGTGGCCAGCAGCATCAGTAAAAACAGCACCACGCTGGGTTCGTCCTGAGCCTGTGCACGTTCGCGCGTTCGTTTGGCGTCAAAGCGCACGCACAGCCACCAGGCCAGCCACAGATAAACGCCGACGCCGGCACACCAGCCCAGCAAGCCGCAAAACTGCCAGCCCAGGGGCAGCGGCAGCGCCGCCACAATCAGCCCGGCCACCAGGCCCAGGGTGAGCCGCTGCGGGCCCGTGGTTTCGGAGAAATGTTTGCGCATGGCTGCATTGTGAGGCTAGCGGCATCCCGGCTTCAAGGGGGAGATGAGGCACCCATGGTCCGCCGGTACCACTCGTGGAAATGCTGCATGCCCTCTTCCAGCGGCGACTGGTAGGGCCCGGTGTCCGAGACGCCGCGCGCCAGCAGCGCGCGCCGGCCCGCATCCATGCGCTCGCCGATCTCGTCGTCTTCCCGGGCGGTTTCCATGTAGGCGGCGCGGTGCGCTTCGATGAACTCCCGTTCGAAGGCGGCGATCTCTTCGGGATAGTAAAACTCCACCACATTGACCGTGTCCTGCGGCCCTTTGGGATAAAGCGTGGAGAGGACTAATACATGCGGGTACAGCTCGATCATGTGAGTGGGGAAGTAAGTCACCCAAACCGCGCCGAAGTCGGGCGGGGTGCCGGTGCGGTAATTCAGCAGACGGTCGTGCCAGGTACTGTAAATATCAGAGCCCGGCGCACCAAGCGACTCATGCACACCGACACGCTGCATGCTGTACCAGTCGGCAAAGTCCCAGCTCAGGTCGTCGCAACTGACGAAGCTGCCCAGGCCGGGATGGAAAGGCGCGACGTGGTAGTCCTCCAGATAGACCTCGATAAAGGTCTTCCAGTTGTAGTTGCATTGGTGAATTTCCACGTGGTCGAGCACGTAATCCGAAAAATCGAACTCGGGCCGCTCGAACAGCGGCGCCATATCCTGAGCCGGGTCGCGCGGGCCTTCGAACAGCTGGCCGTGACAGTTCCGCAAGGGAAAACGCTGCAGGCTCTTGCAGGGTTTTTGCTCGAACTGCGGCGCGCCCAGCAACTCGCCGCTGCTGTTGTAAGTCCAGCGATGCAGCGGGCAGACGATGTTCCCGCCGGCAGCCGACAGGTTGCCTTTGGGGTTGGCCGGCCCGCTGACGTTGCCGGTTTCACCGCCCAGGATCAGCGCCTGCCGGTGCCGGCAGACGTTGGACAACAGCTCCACGCCCTGCGGATTACGCACCAGCACGCGGCCTCCGCCTTCCTGCGCGAGCCGGTGCCAGTCGCCGACCTGCGGCACGGCTTTTTCATGGCCGAGGTAGCGGGCGGACTGGTTGAAGATCAAGGCCTGTTCTCGCGCGAACAGGGCTTCGTCGAAATACGCGCCTACGGGCAGCTGCGGATCGGCCGGCATGACATGCACCAGGCGTGCGATATCGTTCATGGAACTCTCCAGGGCGTGGCGAAGCACACCGGCCTTGAGAAGGGCACAGCCGCATCGCGGAATCAATGGCCCGGACTACGAAGGATCGGCCAGCAATCGGGCGATACGCTTGTCGAACGGGAGCTTGGGGCAGGTGCTGCATTTCTCGCCGTCATGGCGGCGAAAGTAGTGGCAGCACACCTTGCGATCCAGGGCGAGCGCGGGCGTCCCATCGCGCGCCCGGTAGGCAAAGAAGCCGCAGCCGCCGGCAATACCCAGCTGCACCAGCCATTCCTCTCCGAGCGCCGCAACTTCGGCATCCCCCAAGGCGGGGGTGCTGCGATGGACCAGCAGCAGCGCGCCCAACACACACTCGGCCTGCAACCGGTCAGCGGCGCGGGCATGCAGGGTCACCAACGGCATCAGTGCCGCGCGCGTGGATTGGCACAGTTCGCGCAGCTCGCCTGATGCCAGGTGGATGCGTGAAGGCAGCGTCGCGGCCTTCATGGGCGCGTGCACCGGCAATTGAAAGCCGCTGGGAAACCCGTCCACCACGGGTTGTGCCAGGCCAGCCAGCCGCGGGACATGCGTATCAAGATGCGCGGCGATCACGCTCAAGTAGACCGGCTGCCAGATCGCCAGGCCCCAACAACGCAGCGCCACATAGTGCGCGCCGGCTTCGGGGTAGGCCTCTGCCCAGTGCCGGCACAACGCCCGCAACGGGCCCGGTCTGGCCGCTGCGTCGTCGCCATGACGCAGTGCGCTGGGCAGAGGTGCATCGCCCTGCTCGCCGCGCAGCGAGGGTGCGATGCGCCCGGCCAGTTGCAACACGCGGGCGAGGTCAGCGTTGGGCGCGGACGCCCACGCCTGCAACGGAGCGCCGTCGCGCACGGTGTCCTCCGCCCGCATGTCAAAGCTCATGCAACGCTTTCCACAACCGGTTCTGCCTCGGCCCGGTGCGCGGCGCGGCGGCGGAGCCCGGCAATCGGGTTCACGAGATTGCCGGCCATCTTCAGGCTGGAAGCGGGGTCGGCCAGGTTGACCATCTGCACGTTGTTGCCGAGTTGCAGGCGGTTCAGACAGGAATGCAGGAACCCGGGCACGAACATGTCATAGTGCGCGAACTTTGCGGCCATCTCGGGGTGGGCATCCTGGTAATCGGATACGCAGTCGGCCACCGATTGCCAGAAGTCTCCCTCGCTGCAGCAGGCGTTTTCCACCAGCACCTGGTTGATGTGGCGCAGCACGCCGTCGAACACGTCGATAAAGATGCCCAGCAGTTTGAAATGGTCGGGCACATCGACCGCCAGGCGATTGACGCGCTCCGGTAGCAGCGCCTTCGCTTCGATATTGAGGATGGCGCATTCCTCGGCGATGTCTTTCATGATGGCGCGCACCGGCACATGCTTGTCGAGCACCAGGATCAGGTTCTCGCCATGCGGCATGAAGGTCAGGTCGTGCTTGTAGAAGCAATGCAGCAGCGGCGTGAGGTAAGACGCCAGATAGCTTTTCAGCCAGGCCTTTGTGCTCAGGCCGGAACGGCGGATCAGTTCAGGCAGCAGCGCGTGGCCGTCCTTGTCGACATGCAGCAGCGCGGCCATGGTCATCAAGCGTTCGCCCGGTTTGAGCAAGGGCAGCGGGCTCTCGCGCCACAGCGCCGAGAACATCTTCTTGTAAGGGGTGTCGACCGGTATCGCGGCTTCGTAATAGTGGTTGCGAAAGCCGATTGACGCGACCTCTCGCAGGATGGTGAAGCCGTTCGCGCGCAGGAAGACATCGCCCGACACCAGGTCCTTGATGAACTCATTGATAGCCGGTGTGCCCGACATGTAATAAGGCGACAGGCCGCGCATGAAGCCCATGTTCAGGATGGACAGGGAGGTCTTCACATAGCGCTTGCTGCGGTCGCTGGTGTTGAAGAAGGTGCGGATTGACTGCTGGGCGATGTAGGTGTCGCGGCCGTAGGCCAGGCAGATGATCTTGCGCTGGGCCACATAACCAGCGAAGGCGATCGACAGCTTGTTGAACCACTGCCACGGGTGAGCCGGCATGAAGTTGTAGTCGGCCGGACTCACGCCAAGTGCCGCCACTTCGCGGTTAAAGCCGTCCACGGTTTCTTGCCCCAGCTCTTCAGCCAGCAACTGCTCGTAGCTGAGCGTGGAGATGCTGGAGAAAGCCGCGTGGTCTTTGTGCACGGCCAGCCAGATGACGCGAATCTCCGAGCCGGCCTCAGGCGCGTAGGCCTGGTAATCGGCCGCGGTGAAACCCAGCCGTCCGTTGTTGGCGACAAACCCCGGATGGCCTTCGGTCATGGCGACTTCGATGGTCTGGAAGTCGGTGGCGTCAGCCAGCTGGGCGCTGCTGGGTGCGTCTGCCTTCATGCGCTTGTAGGCGCTGCCGAAGAGCGTGCTGCTGATCTCGTCGAGGTAGATGGGCAGCAGCTCATCACGTATGCCCAGACGCTGGCGGCATTCGATGATGAACTGCAGCGCGTCCAGCGGCTGGTCTGTGCCGTTCACCAGCTTGCAGATGGATTCCGGTTTGATGTACCAATGACGCAGCGCCAGGCGTTGTGCTTCGAACTGGTAGGACACGGCGCCATCATCCGAGCACACCTGGTACAACGCGAAGCCACCCTTCCCTGCACGCAGTTGCTCCGGTTCGATGATGATCTCATGGGCATATTCGGCAATGGCTTTGCGCAACAGCAGGCGGTTGGCCTGAGCCCAGACCTCCGGCGTCAGGTGGGCGGCGAATTGGGCCGGGTCGTGCGCGATCTGGTGGGCGATGGTGACGTTCATGAATGGACTTCCTCTAGGGTGGCGGCCGTAGCCTGTTCAAAATCCCGCCGTGTGCAAAAGGCGAGGCTGGCGATCTTCTCGGGGAAGACCACATCACGGTCGTAGGCAAAGCCCGCGGACCGGTTCAAGGCATGGACCTTGTGATTGGTGGCGTCGGGCTCCACGACGATGCGCTGCGCACCCAGGTGCTCGAACATGAAGCGCATCAGCGCGTAAAACACAGTGCGCGAGTACCCGGCGATGCGCTGCTGGGGCGGGCCGATAAAAATATGCATGCCCAGGTCGCCGGGCTGCACTTTGTAGAAGGCCCGAATGCGGTCCTGCGCGGGGTCGTAGCACTCCGCCAGGAAGGCTGGCTGGCCTTCGTACCAGCCGATGTAGGGCGTGGCGCCGCCGGAATCCATCATGCGCTGGTAGGCCTCACGAACTTCGTCCTCGGTCTTGTCCTGCATCAGCCAGAAGGCCGCACGCTCTTGCGTAAACCAGCGGTGCAAAGTGGGGATATCCTCCGGTATCCGCAGCGGACGGAACACAAAACCGGCCTCGTCGCGGTAAGGCCTTTGCACGGCATCGGCGCGGCGATGGATCGTGTCAGTATCAATTGGCATGGGCGGGCTCCTTTAGAGAGGCGGGATGGGCTGACTTGTCGCCTTCCTCCAGATGCCCGGCGCTGGGCACTTTGAGGATCAGGCGGTCCAGCAGCGCTGTAAGGACAAAGCCGCCGGCCGCCAGCAGGAATGGCACATGCAGCCCGTAGCGATTGACAATCGCACCCGCCGCAAACGAGGACAGCAGCACGCCCATGTTCTGGAAGAAATTGGTGATGCTGTAGTCCTGTGCATAGCGTTGCGGCGTGGATAAGCGGAACAGGTTGACCTCCAGCTTGACGATGATCTGGAAGAAGGCCCAGCCGTACAGCACGCGCCCCAGCACGACCAGGAAAGGATCAGGTGCGGCATGCAGCAACAGGCCGACCGCGCCCAGCATCAGGTTGCCCACCGTGTGGTCGGGCAGGTCCCCGCCGCGTGCCCGTATCCAGGCATGCAGGCGCAACGCGATGATGGCCACCACGCCCGGTATGGCGAAGGCCATGCCGGACAGCAGCTCGCTGTCGTTGCCAGTGATCTTCTGCCAGTACAGCGCGAAGAAGGGGCGGATCAGGTAGGCACTGAAGTCGAACATCAGCATCACGAGCGCCAGCTTCAGGATCGGCAGGCGGGCCAGCAGCCCGACGCGGCGCGCTTCGGTGGCTTCGGCCATTGCCTGCTCACCGGTGTTGACGCGAATGATCTTTCCGCTGCGGATCAGGTAAAAGCAGACGGCCATCTGGAAATAGTCGCCGGCCGCCATGGCCAAAATGCTGGCGCGCGGCCCCCAGGTCTGCAGCACAAAGCCGCCCACCACCGCGCCGAAGATGGCGCCGAAGTGCACCACCACCGACAGGATGCCAATGGTGGCCGCATGCTGCTCCTTGGGGGTCAGGCGCATCATGTACGGGTACATCAGCAGATAGCTGCTCTTGCACATGAACATCATCATCGACAGTACCCAGTAGATCTCCACGGTAGGCGCCCAGTCGCTCAGCAGGCTGAAGGTGCCGGCGGCAAACTGCGTGTAGACCAGCAGGTGCAGCGGTTCGACGCGGCGCGCCACGCGCGCCCACAGCGGCAGCGTGCACATCACGGCGATGGAAATAGCCGCCACGTAGGCGCCCACATGCATGGGGCTGTCGATGCCGTAGCGGGCGCTGAAAAACTGCGGATAGAAGGGAATCAGGATGGCGTCGCTGATGACGGCCAGCACCGTCATCGTGATGATGTGGAATCTGAGGTTCATGTTGGTTGTGCGCCTCAGGCCTCAGAGCAGGACAAAGTCCGCAGTGGCTGGAATGGTGAAATCCTGGATCGCGACGCGTCGCTCTATCTTGTAGTGCTCCACGCCCGTGAGTTCGCGCAGGATGTAGGAGTTGCGGTAGCAGCTCATGCCCAGGTCCTGGTTGGTCATGCCATGGGTGTGCTGGCCGGCGTTTTGCACGAATATCTCGTTGCCGTTGAAATCGGCAGCGTAATTGCGCGCGAGGCGATAGCGGCCTTGTTCGTCCCAGCGCAGGCGGTGGCGGATGCCGTCAACGAAAGGCGGGATGTTTTCGCGGTAACCCGTGGCAAAGACCAGCCCCTCGCTGCGGTGCGCATAACGTGCGTCGCAGTCAAGCTGACGGAATTCGATCTCGTAGCTGTCGCTTCCGGCGTCGTAGCGGCACCCCTGCAACTCGCAATTGGTAATGAGGTGCGTGCGCAGCGGCCCCTGCTTTCGCCTGTCGTCCAGCAGGTCATAGATCTGGTTGATCAGGCTGGCATTGACGCCCTTGTACAGGCTGTCCTGCGCGCGCACGATGCGCTCCTTCTTCCCATCGGCCAGGTTGTAGAAGTAATCGATGTAGTCCGGGGAGAACATCTCCAGCGTGAGCTTGGTGGTCTCCATCTGGAAGAAGCGCGAAGAGCGGGTGATCCAGGTCAGGCTGTAGTCGTGCCCGTCGGCGTCCTTGAGCAGGTCGTGGTAGACCTCGGCCGCGCTCTGGCCGCTGCCGACGATGGTGATGGAGCGCTTCTTCTGCAGCTCGGCCTTGCGGGTGATGTAGTCGGCGGTATGCAGGTAGCGATGCCCGCCCGGCGCGCAACATTGTGGGAAACGGGGCTTGGAGCCAACGCCCAGCACCAGCTTGCGGCAGCGCATGACAAAAGGCTCGCGCTGCGGGCCTTGCACACCGGTCACGACATAGCAGCCGTTCTCGATGTCGTGGACGATCTCCTGCACGTCATATTCGAAGCGCGCGTTGGACAGGCGCGCCGCCGCCCAGCGGCAGTAGGCGTTGTACTCAGCCCGCGTCAGGTAGAAGCTCTCGCGGAAGTAGTACGAATAGATTTTCCCTTCTTCCTTGCAGTAGTTGAGAAAGCTGAAGCAGCTGGTGGGGTCCGCCAGGCTCACCAGGTCGGCCAGGAAGGGGTTTTGCAGTGTGGTGTTGTCAATCAGCATCCCGGGGTGCCAGTTGAACTCCGCATTGCGCTCCAGAAAAACCGCGTTCACCCCGGTGATCGGCTCCGCCAGACAGGCCAGACTCAGATTGAAGGGTCCAAGCCCGATCGCAATAAAGTCATAGACATCATTTTTCATTGCACTGAACTCCCTGATTTCTGGTGCGCCATCCGGTGGCGCATGGTGATCAAAAGAATGCCCGCCGCTGACTACCGCACCGGGCCGCGTTCCTACCACTGATACGTCACGGTCGCGTTGACGCTGCGCGCGTCGCCCCAGTAGCAGTACTGCTGGCTCAGGCACGA
This sequence comes from Polaromonas sp. P3_A5, assembly GCF_056403055.1. Lineage (NCBI taxonomy): Bacteria > Pseudomonadati > Pseudomonadota > Betaproteobacteria > Burkholderiales > Comamonadaceae > Polaromonas > Polaromonas sp. P3_A5. The sequence continues at coordinate 1,064,607 of NZ_JBFUGF010000001.1, read as the reverse complement.
CGCCACATAGGTCTTGTCGAGGAGGTTATTGACGCTCAGGCGAAGGTTGGCGCCCTTGAGCGACGGATTCAGCTGGGCCAGATCGACGCGCAGCATCAGGTCCACCAGCGTGTAGGGCGGCACCTTCATGCTGTTGGCGTTGTCGACCCAGCTCGAGCCCACATGGCGCACGCCCGCACCCATGGTGTAGCCCTGCGAGAAGTTCCAGTCGCCCCAGACCGAGGCCATATGGCGCGGCGCCTGGTACGGCGTGTTGCCGGTGAAGCCATCCGACGATTCGGTGAACTTCATGTCGGTATAGGTGTAGCTCGCCATCACCGAGACCTTGCGGCTCAGCTGCGAACGGGCTTCCAGCTCCAGGCCGCGCGAGCGCACCTTCCCGGTAGGTTCAAAGTAGGTGGCGCCTACCGGGCGTGTGGCGACATTTTTCTGCGACAGGTCGTACACCGCCGCCGACAGCAAGGTGTTGGAGTCCTTGGGCTGGTAGCGTATGCCGACTTCCAGCTGTTTGGTCTCCGCGGGCGGCAGGTTGTTGCCTTGCCGGTCATTGCGCAGGCTGGGATTAAAGCCGTCCGAATAACCCACGTAGGGCGCAACGCCGTTGTCAAACAGATAGACAATGCCGGCCCGCTTGGTGAATTTGGAGCCGCTCCACTGCGCCGGATTTCCCGAACCATACTGGTTGGAGGCCTTGGCCCAGTCCATGCGGCCGCCCAGCGTGAAGCGCCAGCGGTCCAGCTCCGTCTGGTTTTGCAGGTAGAGGCCGGTTTGCTCGAGCTGGCGATCGATAGGGTCGCTGGTCACGCCGGTCAGGCCCGGTGCGCCGTAGCCTGGATTGAACACGTTGATCGGCAGCGCGCTGCCCGACTCCCAGCTCCCGCTGACGCGGCGCTTCTGGTAGTCCAGCCCGGTCAGCAGGGTGTGCTTGAGCGCGCCCGTCTGGAAGTGGCCTTCAAGCTGGTTGTCGATGGTGTTGCCGCGTGTCGACTCCGTGGCGCCGGAATAGTAGCGCGTCAACTCGTTGGCGCTGGCCCAGCCATAACCGTAGATCTGGCGCAGCGTGGTATTCGCCGTCACGTGGCGGAAGTTCTGCCGGAACTTCCACGCATCGTTAAAGGCATGCTCGAACTGGTAGCCGAGGAAGCGTTGCTTGCGCTGGTATTTCTCGACACTGGAATCTCCATCGAAGAAATAACGCGAAATCAGGCGGCCGTTGTGATTGGCATTGAGACTGGCGTCCGCCGGAACCCCGCTGTGATAGCTGCCCTCCGGGTCATCCTGGAGATAAGCCTGCAGCAACAGGCGCGTGTCGTTTGACGGGTGGATCGCCAGGGATGCAGCAATCGCCTGGCGCTCTTCCTTGACTGTGCTGAACTGCGAGTCGAGCGAGCGCGTCAGTGCCGACAGGCGAAAGGCCATCACGCCGTCTTTGTCGATGGGCCCCGAAAGATCGACAGCCGCTTCCCGGCGGTTGCGGTTGCCGGTGGTGACTTGTACTTCCCGGTAAGGCTGGTACTGCGGTGTCATGCTGGTCAGCGCCACCAGGCCGCCCGGCGACGCGCGTCCGTACAGCACAGACGCAGGGCCCCGCACCACGTCAATGCGCTCCAGGAAATAAGGATCCACCTGCATCGAGGTATAGCTGCCCTGGTCACTCAACATACGCAGCCCGTCAAGCAGGGTGCTGTCTACGCTGCTGTCCTTGAAGCCGCGCAGCGCCACGTAGTCGTAGCGATTGGACGCGCCCACCAGCCCTGTGAAGGCGCCCGGCGAGTAATTCAAGGCCTCGGAAACGCTGCGCGGTTTCTGGTCTTCCAGCTGCTGCTTGGTCACCACCGAGATCGACTGCGGCGTCTCGATGATGGGCGTGTCGGTCTTGGAACCCGAGGCACTGCGCTTGGCGACGTAGCCATTGCCGCCGCTGGTGGCCGTTTCCTGCTCCGCGCCGGCCGTCACGGTCACCAGCGGCAAGGTTGCCGCGCCCGATGACGTTGAAACAGGCTTGACCACAAACACATTGCCGTCGATGGTCGCCGCCAGGCCGCTGCCGGCCAACAGCCTGTCCAGCGCCTGTTGCGGCGTCAAACGGCCAGACACAGCCGGCGCCGTCTTGCCCGCCACCAATGCGGGCTGCACCATCAACTCAAGCCGGGCCTGCTGCGCCAGGTCGTTCAGCGCCTGGGCCAGGGGCTGCACCGCAATGCTGACCTGTACCGGTATGGCGGCACGCGTGCTGCCGGTGTTTTGGGAAAAAGCCACCGTACTTCCGAGGGCCAAAGCCAGGGCCAACGGGGGTAGATGGAAGCGGGAACGAGGCATGCGTGCAATCTCCGGGAGAAGGTTTAAATAAGAATCCTTCTCATGTAGACGCGTGGGCTCTGGGAAACCCTAGGTCGCGCACAAAAGTTTTTTTGTGTCCTGATGTCACCTGCTTCGGCCAGCAGGCCAGGCAGCTCAAACCGATAACTAATAGTTAGTGGCTAACGGCGAATGACTAATGACCGGCAGAGACGATCTCGGCCTCGCCGCCCTGCTCGCGCAGCTTCACGGGCAAGACCTGCTGCAGGATGCGGGCGAAGTTGCCCGGCCGCCGCGGGTCGAACGTGCCCGTCACGCGCAGCGCGGCCACGGCCGGCTCCCGCACCGTCAGATGCACCGGGCCGTAACGCTCGAACTCGGCCAGAGCCTGGTTCAGAGGCGTGTTGTCAAAACTGACGCGGCTTTCACGCCAGGGCGCAATCCCGGCTGCGGGCAAGGCAGACACCGCGCCCAGCAATCCCGACATGTCGCTCGCGATCTGCTGGCCGGCGACCAGCTCAACCGCCGCATCGGTAGCGGACCGTTCGGCGCGCGCCACGCGCACACGCCCTTCTTCCACCGCAACCTGCACACCCGCACGGCCCGGCACACCGGGCGTGTAGCGCACAGAAAACCGCGTGCCGACCACCGTGATGCGCAAAGGCCCGGCCAGCACATCGAAAGGACGCGCCGGGTCACCCTTGACCTGGAACATTGCCTCTCCCTGCGGCAGGCGCACTTCACGGCGCTCACGGTAAAGCGTGACGTCGGCGGTGGTCAGGGTGTCCAGCCTCAGGCGGCTGCCTTCCGGCAAGACCACCTCCAGCTGCTGGCCTCGCGTGGTGGCAAAACTCTGCTCGAACACCGGTTGCTGCCGCCAGAGGCTCCAGGCCATATAGCCCCCGCAGGAAACCATCAACGCCACGGCGGCCAGTGCGCCCTGCGGCAACCAGGCAGACAGCCCCTGCCACCAGGCGCGCCGGCGCGGCGCGGTACGGACGGCGGCAGCGGCTTTGTCGTCGGCGAGGTTCTGTCTCAGCGTGCGCAAGCCATCTGCCGGCAGCGCGTCGAGCAAACGCCAGTCACGCTGGTGGCGCGCAAAGGCCGCGCCGTGGGCGCTGTCCGCCGCCAGCCAGGCCAGGAACGCAGCCTCGTCCGCCGCGCCAAGCTGCCCACCGGTATGCCGCACGAACCAGTCCAGCGCCGCTTCGTCGGGCTCTGTGGACGGTGCGGCTGGCGGGTGGGCTGGCGGCGGGATGTTCATGGTGTGCTTATCGGCTCTTGGATGTAGACGCACGAACAAGCCGAAACCCTATGCCGGGAAAATAAGAATACAAATAAAAATTCATTCGAAAGCCGAAAGTCATTCGCGGGCGGGTTTTCTTCGTCGGAGCACCGGGGTAGAGATGGGGGTAGAAGTTGGGCCGGCGGTGGCGGGTGCCCCGTCGAGCGCGTCTTTGCAACGCCTGCAGGCGTCCATGGCCAGCTTGATGTGCTGCTCGACCATCTTGCGCGAGATGCCCATCTGCTCGGCCACCTCCGCATGCGGCAGGCCGTCAAACTTGTGCAGGATAAAAGCCTCGCGGCAGCGCAAAGGCAGGGCATCAATCGTGGCCAGCAGGGCGTTCACCCCTTGCGCGGAAGACGCCGCAGCATCGGGCTCGCAGGCCAGCGGCGCCGCGAGATTCTCGAGCTCGGCGGCCGAGGCCTCGGCATCGGGATGCAGCGCATCGCCGCGCACTTCACTGCGGCGGTGCTGGTCGATCTGCAGGTTGCGTGCTGTGCGGTAGAGCAGTGCGCGCGGCTCAGGCACCGCCTGGCCGGAATGCTGCACCGCCAGGACGCGCGCATAGCTCTCCTGCACGACATCAGCCGCAGCATCGCGGTTTCGCACCGTGCGGGAACAGAAGTTCAGCAGTTCTTGGTAATAGCGCTCAAGCACAGGTCGGTCATTGCCATGGAGGTGACGGATCCCTTCAAGCGGCAGACGAGATGTGGCGGTGGCTGACCAGGCGCGCGTCGTAGATGGGAATTATTCTCATTATGAACGAAACACGCTATCGGACTCTGCTGCGGGGACCATCGTTACCTTTGATACCACCACTGCCCTGTTGAGCGGTCGCTCCTGAATTCACATGCGAGTCTCAAGGACCCGAGACATCGCAAGAAGGAAGCGAGGAAATGCGCGTTGTCTATGGTCGGGTGTGCTTCAACCTTCATCGGGATTGTCAACACCCTGAAAACTACATAACAGGCAGTTCCGTCGTTGAGAGCACCTGCTTCAGCACGACGAAGGTGCGGATCTGCCGCACCCCCGGGAGGTAGAGCAGCTCCGCGGCATGCAGGCGGTTAAACGATTCGTTGTCCTGCGTGCGGACGGTGACGAAGTAGTCGAACTCGCCCGTCACCACCACGCATTCCAGGCAGCCCGGCACCTTCTGCACCGCTTTTTCGAAGTCGGCGAAGGACTGCGGTGTGGACCGGTCCAACACCACGCCGATCACGACCAGCATGCCAAGGTTCAGCGACGCAGGATTGAGCAGCGCGACGATGCGCTGTACCAGGCCCATCGATTTCAGGCGCTCCACCCGACGCAGGCAGGCTGCGGGGCTCAGGTGCACCTTGGCCGCCAGTGCCACATTGGAGATCGATGCATCGCGCTGGAGCAGGCGCAGGATCACGCGATCAACCCGGTCCAGGTCAGGTCGTGGGGCAGTTGTTTCATTCTGTAAACGCACTTTTATTTCTCTTTTTTCTTTAATCACACACTTCTCCAAGTTTTCAAATCTAATTATTCGAATAACTGATCTTAAAAGTCAATTATGTTGCAACCCTGTTGCGCGGCCTCGGCGATAGACTTTCCTTGACTCCTCAAGCGGATTTCCGACATGCCCTCCAACTTTGCCGCTTGGGATTCTGGATACGTCGAAACGCAATGCCTGCAGTTTCCTGTTTCGCAACGGTTGATCAACGCGGCCCATGCCGTATCAAAGAGGAGCAATACGATGATGAACCCAAGGTATGAGAAGCGCTTCTTCCTGGCCATGGCGCTGGTCTTGCTGGCCCCGTGGGCCAGCGTTCACGCGCAGGGCTATCCGTCCAAGCCGGTCCAACTGGTCATTCCTTTTCCGCCGGGCGGCGCCACCGACATCGCCGGACGGCTGGTCGCCAAGAAGCTGGGTGAGCGCCTGGGGCAACCTGTGGTCATCGACAACCGGCCGGGCGCCGGCACCATCGTCGGTGCCGCATTCGTCGCCAAGGCGGCGCCGGACGGCTACACGCTGCTTATCAGCTCGGGATCCACTTTCACGGTCAACCCGGCACTCATGCCCAAGCTGCCTTACGACCCGATCAAGAGTTTCGAGCCTGTCGGGATGGTGGCGCGCGTTCCCCTTGTTCTTCTGGCCAACTCCGATGTCCCGGTCAACGACCTGAAGCAGCTGATCGCAGCGGTGCAACGCGCACCGGACAAGTACGTGTACGGCTCGTTCGGCAACGGCACCACAGGGCACTTCGCCGGTGAAATGCTCTGGAGCGCCGCTGGCATCAAGCTGCAGCACATCGCTTACAAAGGCAGCGCACCAGCGATGACCGACCTGATGGCCGGCCAAATCCCCTTCTCGATTGACACCGTCGCGGCGGCGCTGCCGCAACTGAAGGCGGCGAAGCCGAGGATCAAAGCCATCGCCGTCACCGGCGAAAGCCGCGCGACGCAAATGCCCACGGTGGCGACTGTGGCGGAGAGCGGTTTCAAAGGTTTCTCGGCCGATTCCTGGCTGGCCATTGCCACGCCCAAGGGGGTGCCGGCGGATGTAAAAGCCAAGCTGCAGAAGGCGCTGGCCGAGACGATGAAGGATCCCGAGCTTCGCGAAAAACTCGTCGCGAACGGACTCGAATACGCCTGGGAGCCCGCTGCCACGGTTGCTGCGCGCATCGAAAACGAGCTGCCCCGCATGCGCGTGATCGCCCTGCGTTCCAACATCCGGATCGATTGAAAGTGGCGGCCGGCAAGGACCTCGTGGCCTTCTCCGATTGATTGTTACCCATGGGGCTGGACTCACTATCTACAGCCTCAGGCTTGACAGGTGAAAGCGTTGCACGTGCGAGTTGGACCGCGTTAAGGAAACTGGAAATGAGAACTGGTCAGTTGATTTCCCGCCTGGCGGGCCTGGTTATCGCAAGCGGTATAGCGTCGTCCGTGCTGGCCGCGCAGCTTGTAGTCGGTCAGGTGGCGCCGTTGACCGGCATTGACGCGAGCCAGGGCCGCGCCTATGCAGCTGGAATGCAGTTGCATTTCAACGCCGTGAACAAGGCGGGCGGGGTCAACGGAAACACCTTCATCCTGGCGCGCCGCGACGACGCTGGACGCCCCGATGAAACACTCACCCAAACGCGCGCGCTTCTGGCCGAGGACAAGCCAGTGGTGCTTGCCGGCTATTTTGGAAGCCGCAATATCGCCCAGCTGGTCAGCGCGGGCATATTTGAGCGCGAGCACATCGTGCTGGTCGGCTTCCGCGCGACCGAACTGAATCTGGACGTTCCGCAACTTTATGGCGTGCGCGCCACATTGCGAGACGAACTTGCGAGAATCACGGCGCACCTGGCGACAGTCGGAATCACCAGGCTTGGCTTGTTTTACGAAAACGGCCCCGGTGCTGCGCCACTCGTCGCCGCCGCACAGGAAGCAGCGGCGAATGCCAAGGCCAGGATCGTGCAAACGGCGGGTTATGACGCCGGGACCAGCCGCGTGACTGCCGCCGCTGACGCCATGCTGCAAGCCTCGCCGCAGGCGATCATCATGATTGCAAGTGGAGGTGCAGCTTCCGGTTTTATTGAAAAATACCGCTCGGCCGGAGGAACGGCCCAGCTGTTTGCACACTCGGGCGCGGACATTGAGCAGATGGCGAAACGGCTTTCTGACGAGCAGATGCAAGGCATCGCGATCGCTCAGGTTACGCCCAGCCCCTACAAACTGACAAATCGGCTTTCCAAGGAGTTCAACGACATCGCGGCAACAGCCGGAGCGCAGGATGTTCCGATCAGCTACGCAATGATGGAAGGCTTCATCGCGGCCAAGGTGATTGTTGAAGCGGCCCGGCGGCAAGGCTTGCGTGTGACCCGTGAAGGTTTTGCTTCCGCTCTGGATGGACTGGACAGCTTTGACCTGGGAGGATATGTCATCGGATTTCGCCCGGGGATGCGCAATGGTTCGCGCTTCGTGGAGATGACGATCGTCAGTGGAAACGGAAGAATCCGGCAATAGAAAAGCAGGGTCGATACCGCTGCTTTGCGCCACGCACCAAATCTTGAGGACGCAGTCAGGAAACAAGGGCCGGAAAAGAGAAAAGGGTTAGCAGATACTTACCTGCTAACCCTTATCAATATTGGCGGAGTGGACGGGACTCGAACCCGCGACCCCCGGCGTGACAGGCCGGTATTCTAACCAACTGAACTACCACTCCTGGTAGTGACAACATTCGCTCTTTCGAGCCAAGTCGCTTGGCCCTTGCAGGCCGGCGGTTGTCAACTTGCGCCTTGGGCATCACACGCAAGGTGTGATGAATTCTGGCGACCCTAAGGGGATTCGAACCCCTGTAGCCACCGTGAAAGGGTGGTGTCCTAGGCCTCTAGACGATAGGGTCAAAACCTTGGAACTTCCGGATGAGCCCCTGCTTTCACACGGACCCACAAAACTTCAAATTCTTCCCGACTAACTTTTAACTTTTGGTGGAGGTAAGCGGGATCGAACCGCTGACCTCTTGCATGCCATGCAAGCGCTCTCCCAGCTGAGCTATACCCCCGTCAAGTTATTGAGGTTTCCCTGCAATTGTCGAGCCTTGAATTATAGCCCGAAAAATTGGCCTATTTCAAATCCTCAAACAAGCTTCAACCGGGAGACCACATCTTCGCGTTTCATGAGCTCCAGAATCGCGTCGAGCGACGGGGTTTGCGGCGTGCCCATGACCAACACGCGCACGGGCATTGCCAACTGCGGCATCTTCAGGCCCGTGTCGGCCAGCACCTGTTTGATGGCGGCCGAGATCGCGGCCTTGCTCCACTCGCAGGCCACCAGCGAACTGCTCAGTTTTGCAATGGCCGGGCGCACCGCCTCCGTGACGTGCGTGCTGATGTCTTCAGCGCTGGGCTTGCCCCCGGTCACCAGCAGTTGCAGCCAGCCGGCCAGCTCTACGAGTGTGCTGCAGCGGTCTTTAAAAAGCCCGCAGCCGCGCGCCACCCATACCGGGTCCACGCCGGTAATGCCCTGGGCAGCCAGGAAAGGCTGCACCAGCGTTGCCAGCGTGTCATCTGCAGTAGCCTTCAGGTGCTGGGCATTGACCCAGCGCAGCTTGGTTTCGTCGAACTGCGCGGCGCTCTTGCCCAGGTGATCAAGGTTGAACCATTCAATGAACTGCTCGCGGCTGAAGATTTCGTCGTCGCCGTGGCTCCAGCCCAGGCGCGCCAGGTAATTGACCATGGCGTCCGGCAAATAGCCTTCGGCGGCGTACTGCGTCACTGGCTTGGCGCCATTGCGTTTGCTGAGCTTTTCGCCCTGCTCGTTGAGCACGGTCGGCAGGTGGGCGTACACCGGAGGCTCTTTACCCAGGGCCTTGAAGATGTTGATCTGCCGCGGCGTGTTGTTCACGTGGTCGTCGCCGCGAATCACGTGGGTCATGGCCATGTCGATGTCGTCGACCACCACGCAGAAGTTGTAGGTCGGCGTGCCGTCAGGCCGGGCGATCACCAGGTCGTCGAGTTCGTCGTTGCTGATCTCGATGCGGCCCTTGACCTTGTCGTCCCAGACCACGCTGCCGCCCTGCGGGTTCTTGAAGCGCAGCACGGGCTGCACGCCTTCGGGCACGGGCGGCAGGGTCTTGCCGGGGGCCGGGCGCCAGGTGCCGTCGTAGCGTGGTTTCTCTTTGGCGGCCATCTGCTTTTCGCGCAGGGCGTCGAGCTCCGCCACGCTCATGTAGCAGGGGTAGACCAGGCCATCAACCTGCATCTGGGCAAGCACAGCCTTGTAGCGGTCCATGCGCTGCATCTGGAAGAAGGGGCCTTCATCGTGGTTCAGGCCCAGCCAGCGCATGCCTTCGATGATCACATCGACGGCTTCCTGGCTGGAGCGCTCGACGTCAGTGTCTTCGATGCGCAGGATGAAATCGCCGCCGGTAGCGCGGGCAAACGCCCAGGGGTAAAGCGCCGAGCGGATATTGCCGAGATGGATAAAGCCAGTCGGTGAAGGGGCGAAACGGGTTCTGGTTTTTTGGGTCATTACTTCAGTCATGCGATGAGGCTCAGGCCGCGCGAAAGATCGGCCTTGATGTCGTCCACGTGGTCCAGCCCGACGGCCAGGCGGACCAGGCTCTGACCAATGCCGGCGGCCTGACGCTGCTCTTCGCTGAGGCGCCCGTGCGAGGTGGTGGCGGAATGGCTGATGATGGTCTTGGTGTCACCGAGGTTGGTCGCGATGCTCAGCACCTGCGTGCTGTTGATCACCTTGAAAGCGTTGGCACGTGCCGCTTCCGGCGTGTCGCCGCGTACGTCAAACGACAGCACCGCGCCACCCAGTCCAGATTGCTGGCGCATGGCCAGCTCATGCTGGGGATGCGATTCGAGACCAGGGTAATAAACGCGCGCAACCGCAGGCTGCGTTTCAAGCCACCTGGCAACGGCCAAGGCGTTGGCGCTCTGTGCCTGCATGCGGATGTTCAATGTCTCCAGGCCCTTGAGCACGACCCAGGCGTTGAAGGGCGCGAGCGTCATGCCGGCGGTGCGCACGATCGGGCCAAACACATCAACGATGAGTTTGGACGAGCCGCAGAGCGCACCCGCCATCACACGGCCCTGGCCGTCCAGGTATTTGGTGCCCGAATGCATGATGAGGTCAGCGCCGAATTCCACCGGGCGTTGCAGGGCCGGTGAGCAAAAGCAGTTGTCCACCGCGAGCAAGGCGCCCACGCTGTGCGCCAGATCAGCCAGCGCCCGGATGTCGCAGACTTCGGTCAGCGGATTGGTCGGGGTTTCAGCAAACAGCAGCTTGGTGCCGGGTCGCAATGCAGCCTTCCACTCGCTCACGTCGGTCTGCGACACAAACGTGGTTTCAACGCCGAACTTCCCGAACTCGCGGCCTATCAGGGCGATCGTCGAGCCAAACATCGAACGCGAGCAAATGACGTGGTCGCCGGACTTCAACAGCCCCATGCACATCATCAGGATCGCGCCCATGCCGGTCGAGGCACCGATGGCGGCTTCGGTGCCCTCCATCGCGGCCAGGCGGCGTTCAAAACTGGTGACCGTCGGGTTAGACGTGCGGCCGTAGGTGTAGCCTTCTGTCGGGTCGGCAAAACGCCGCGCTGAGGTCTCGGCATCAGGCTGCACAAAGCCGCTGGTCAGGTACAGCGCTTCGGAGTTTTCGCCGTGCTGGCTGGGCTCCAACGCCACGCGCACGGCCAGCGTATCGCGGTGCAGGTTGTCAGGCAGTTTTCTTTTCGTCATGCTCAGGCTTCTTGCGGATTGGGCAATGCCAGGCGGGACACGTCCACGTCGCCTTCTTCGCCGGCGGTGTCGGCGCGCTGGGAATTCATCGCGGCGATGGTCTCTGCAGTCACGTCGCCCGTGATGTAAACGCCGTCAAAGCACGAGGCGTCAAAGCCGTCGAGCTTGCCGTTGAGTGAGCCAATGGCGCGCTTCATGCCTTCCACGTCCTGGTAAATCAGCGCGTCGCAGCCGATCACTTCGCGGATTTCTTCAATCGTGCGGCCGTGGGCCACCAGCTCATCAGGTGTGGGCATGTCAATGCCGTACACGTTGGGAAAGCGCACCGGCGGCGCAGCGCTGGCAAGGTAGACCTTGCGCGCACCGGCGTCACGCGCCATTTGCACGATCTCGCGGCTGGTGGTGCCGCGCACGATGGAATCGTCGACCAGCAGCACGTTACGGCCCTTGAACTCGCTGGCAATCACGTTGAGCTTCTGGCGCACGGACTTCTTGCGCACGCCCTGCCCCGGCATGATGAAGGTGCGGCCCACGTAACGGTTCTTGACGAAACCTTCGCGGTAAGGAATGCCCAGCAAGTGTGCGAGCTGCGTGGCACTCGGTCGGCTGGATTCGGGGATCGGGATGATCACATCGATCTCGCTGGGTGGCACGGTAGAGACCACGCGTTTGGCCAGCGTCTCGCCCAGGTTCAGGCGGGCCTGATAGACCGAAATACCGTCCAGCACGGAGTCAGGACGCGCCAGGTACACAAATTCGAAGATGCAGGGGTTGAGTTTGGCGTTGGGTGCGCACTGCTCGGCGTGCACCACGCCTTCCATGTCTACATACACGGCTTCGCCCGGGGCGATGTCGCGCTCGAACTGGTGCGAAGTGCCTTCGAGCGCCACCGATTCGCTGGCCACCATGACGGTCGTGCCGTTTTCATTCTCGCCGCGGCCGATGCACAGCGGGCGGATGCCGAAGGGGTCGCGAAACGCCAGCAGGCCGTGGCCGGCGATCAGCGCGACGACGGCATAAGAGCCCTTCACGCGCTTGTGCACACCGCGCACTGCGGCGAACACATCAACCGGCTTGAGCGGCAGGCCGCGTGTGGTTTTTTCTAGCTCATGCGCCAGCACGTTGAGCAGCACTTCAGAATCGCTGTCGGTGTTGATGTGACGGTGGTCAGTGTTGAAGAGCTCGGCCTTCAGCTCGGCCGCATTGGTCAGGTTGCCGTTGTGCGACAGCACAAGGCCGAACGGCGCGTTGACATAAAACGGCTGGGCCTCGTCTTCGCTGTAGGCGTTGCCTGCTGTAGGGTAGCGCACCTGGCCCAGGCCCACCGTGCCCGGCAGCGCGCGCATGTTGCGGGTGCGGAACACGTCGCGCACCATGCCCTTGGCCTTGTGCATGTAGAACTTGCGCCCCTGCTGCGTGACGATGCCCGCGGCATCCTGGCCGCGATGCTGCAAAAGCAGCAGTCCGTCATAAATCAGCTGATTGACCGGGGCTTTGCTGACGACGCCGACTATCCCGCACATGGTGTTCCGATCATGATGAGTTGACTCTTCAAAGTTAAATTAAATACTTGGCAAACTGTTCGGGCAATACCGGCTTCAGGGCCTTGAGCGTGGCCGTCAACACCGGCGCGCCCTTTGATTCCCGCCACCAACTGCTGGACTTCAGCGCCGTCATGTCGATCACAACGGTCGCCGCCAGCAGCAAAACAATTCCGCGCAACACACCAAAAGCGGCTCCGAATACTCTGTCCACAGGCGCCAGGCCGACGGCAGCTACCAGCTTCTTCACCACAAAGGCCAGCAGCCCTGCCGCGAACACGGCGGCGATAAAGATCAGCACAAACGCCGCCGCATAACGCACCGGGTCAGAAGCAGACTGCACCGGCAAGCGGGTGGCCAGGTCGGGCGCAAACCATTGCGCCACAAAAAACGACACCACCCAGCCCAGCACTGACAACACCTCATACACCAGCCCACGCCATGCGCCCAACAGCATGGAAAAACCCAGCACTCCCAGCAAAATCCAGTCAACAGCCGTCACGACACCACCGGGGCAGTACCCATTACAAGGTCAGGATGGCAGCGGGTAAATCAAGGGCCTTGATCTTGGTCGCCGCCTTGTCGGCCTCGGCCTTGGTGGCAAACGGGCCCACGCGGACCCGGATGCGCTTGCCGTCTTTGGTTTCCGCCACTTGTGTATAGGTTTTGAGGCCCGCCTTTTCCACCTTCAGGCGCGCTTCGCGGGCCTTGGCCACATCGGCAAACGCGCCGACCTGAACCACAAAGCGGCCTTCAGCCTCGCTGGCAGACGGTTTGGCGGCCGGCGCGGCGGTGCCGTTCAGCAGTGCGGCGGCACGTGTGGCGTCGTCGTTCGCAGCGGGCTTGGCCGGCTTGGGTTCCGGTTTGACCGCAGGCTTCACCTCAGGTTTGGCTTCCGGTTTTGCTTCATTTTTGATAGCTGCTGGCGCAGATGCAGCAAGGGCTGGGGCCGGTTTTGATGAAAGAATTTCTTCCCTGGGCGCCAGGCTGGCGTCAGCGGTTACTTTTTCGGCGGGCTTGTCGGCCACCTTGGGGGCGGACGCGGAAGTGGCTGCCGGGGCACCGGGCCCGGGAATCACCAGGGGCTTGACCGTGCCTTTGCCGGGAATTTCAATCGGGATGTCGACCGGAATGGGCCTGGGCTGGGTGTCAAACAACAGCGGGAAACCCAACACGCCGATCAGCACCAGCACGGCAGAACCGATCAACCGGTGTTTGGCGCGCTTGCGAATCACTTCCACGCTTTCCGTTTGAGCGGCTGACCCGGCATTGGAGGCAGCGTTGGAGCCGCCCCGGCGGAAGTTGAAAAACGGCATGGTGTGGCTTGGATCCGATAAGGGGTGACGTTAACGGTGAACGCGGGCTGACGGCCCTTTTTTGAACGCGTTGCGGGCCGCTTGTCAGGTCTCAGGCGGCCAGGTGCGGGGCCGAAAGACGCGGCACACCGTCTTTCAAAATGCCGCCCACCGTGTAGAAGGAGCCGAACACGACAATTCTATCAGCGGGGGTTGCGGCCCTGACCGCCGCCTGCAGCGCCGCTTCGGGGGATTTGTAAGTGCCGGCGCTTGCATCAGGCCGGGTATTGGCCGCCGTCCACCTGGCCTGCAAATCCTCGGCAGAAGCGGCCCGCGGCGTCGGCAAATCGGTGAAATACCACTTGTCGATGAGCGGTGCGACGCGCGCCAGCATGGGGGCGAGGTCCTTGTCGGCCATGGCGCCAAACACCGCGTGTGTACAGGGGTAAAAGCCCATGGCATCCAGGTTTTCAGCCAGCGCAGCCACCGAATGGGGGTTGTGCGCCACGTCCAGCACCAGCGTGGGCTGGCCGGGCACGATCTGGAAGCGGCCCGGCAGCTCGACCATCGACAAGCCGTTGCGTACCGCCTGGGCGGTGACCGGCAGGCGCTCACGCAAGGCCGTCAGCGCTGCCAGCACACCCGAGGCATTGACAAGCTGGTTGGCGCCGCGCAAGGCCGGATACGCCAGGCCAGCGTACCGGCGCCCGCGCCCTGCCCAGCCCCACTGCTGCTTGTCGCCCGAGAAATTGAAGTCCGTACCAAAGCGCCACAAGTCAGCGCCTACTCCGGCCGCGTAATCAATGATGCTTTGCGGCGGCACCGGGTCACTCACGATGACCGGCTTGCCGGCGCGCATGATGCCGGCCTTTTCGCGGCCAATGCTTTCGCGGTCGGGGCCCAGGTATTCCATGTGGTCCAGGTCGATGCTGGTGATCACCGCGCAGTCCGCGTCCAGCATGTTCACGGCGTCCAGACGCCCGCCCAGGCCGACTTCGAGGATGACCACGTCGAGCTTTGCGTCGGCCAGCAGCTGCAGGATGGCCAGGGTGGTGAATTCAAAGTAGGTCAGCGAAATCGCATCCCCGCCCTGCGTGCGCGCCGCCTCGACGCGCGCGAATTGCGCAACCAGCTCGTCAGCCTTCACGATGTCGCCGCGCACCCGGCAGCGCTCTTCAAAATGCACCAGGTGCGGCGAAGTGAAGACGCCGGTGCGGTAGCCGGCCTGCAGCAAGATGGCTTCAAGCATCGCGCAGGTCGAGCCTTTGCCGTTGGTGCCGGCCACCGTGATGATGGGGCAGTCAAAGGCCAGGCCCATGCGCCTGGCCACAGCGCTGATGCGCGTCAGGCCCATGTCGATGCCGACGGGGTGCAGATGCTCGCAATAGGCGAGCCAGTCGTCGAGAGTTTTCAAATTTTGCATACAGCCCCCTATTGTCGCAAAGCCGGCCTTTCCTCCAAGCGGGGGCCGCGGTCCGGCTCTGCCGGTCGCAGGCGCCGCCCCCTGCAAGGGGGAGGACGCTACACGCAGTGAGCGTCAACGGGGGTGTTCGAGCTATTTGGCAAACCGGTCGGTGGCTGCGATCAGCTGGCGCAGGATGCCGGGCTCGTTGAAGGCGTGGCCAGCGTTGTCGACCATGTGGAATTCAGCCTCCGGCCAGGCGCGGTGCAGATCCCAGGCGGTTTTGGCCGGTGTGGCCACGTCGTAGCGGCCTTGGACGATGACACCGGGAATCCCGGCCAGCTTGTGCGCATCGCGGATCAGCTGACCCTCTTCGAGCCAGCCGGCGTGCACAAAATAATGGTTTTCGATGCGGGCGAACGCCAGCGCAAAAGCGTCGTCGCCGTGCTGGGCGGTAAAAGACGGGTCAGGCAATAGCGTAATCGTCTGGCCTTCCCACAGGCTCCAGGCGCGGGCAGCCGCCAGTTGCGCAGCACGGTCGGCGCCCACCAGCCGTTTTCGGTAGGCGGCAATCAGGTCGCCGCGCTCTGCCTGGGGAATGGGTTTGATGAACTCTTCCCACAAATCAGGGAACAACCAGGACGCCCCTTCCTGGTAGTACCAGAGCAGTTCGGCACGCCGCAGCGCAAAAATACCCCTGACGACGAGCGCCGACACGCGGGCCGGATGCGCCTGCGCATAAGCCAGCGCCAGTGCGCTGCCCCAGGAGCCGCCGAACACCAGCCAGCGCTCCACACCCAGCAGGGTGCGCAAGCGCTCGATATCGGCCACCAGGTGCCAGGTGGTGTTGTTTTCCAGCGAGGCGCTGGGGCGGGAACGGCCGCAGCCGCGCTGGTCGAACAGCAGCACGCAATAGCGTTCGGGATCAAACAGGCGGCGATGCTCGGGCGAGCAGCCGGCGCCAGGGCCGCCATGCAAAAACACTGCCGGCTTTCCTTTGGGGTTGCCGCACAGCTCCCAGTACACCGAATGGCCGTCACCCGTTTCAAGAATGCCCGTGCGAAAGGGTTCGAGAGGCGGGTAAAGAACGGCGGGGGCAGTGCGCGTGGCTGAAGCAGCGGTCATGGGGCAAGGCATCCATACAAAAAAAGGTTGCGCCGGTCGGCGTTCTTCATTATTCCAGCCTTGCCAAAGGCCCGCTTACGCGCCCGGGCCCTTGCCCGCCTTCGCAGAAACGCTACCAATTTGATAGCTGCTTGCGCAAGTACCGCTTGGCCGGAAGGCCTATTTCCCTTAAATCTGCGAAAATCAGGCCATGATCATTCTTTACGGCATCCCCAACTGCGACACCGTCAAAAAGGCCCGCGCATGGCTAGTCGAACAAGGTGTTGACTACCAGTTCCACGATTTCAAGAAGCAGGGCGTGCCGCCCGACCAGCTGGCGCGATGGGCCCAGGCGGCAGGCTGGGAAAAGCTGCTGAACCGCCAGGGCACCACCTGGCGAAAGCTGGACCCGGCGTTGCAGGCAGGCGTGCATGACAGCGCCAGCGCGCAAACGCTGATGCTGGCCAACCCCAGCGTCATCAAGCGGCCGGTGGTGGACTGGGGCAAAGACATCACGGTGGGTTTTGACGCCCCGGGCTGGGCTGCGAGGGTTTGAACGCACGGCGGGCCGACCGGTTACGTTTTGCAGCCTGTTTTGCCTTCAGAGGGCTTTAAAGGGCAGCTTTACCGTCGATTTACCGAACTCAGCGCCCCAAAATGACTCTGACTTACTAAAATTACGTTTGCCACCCGAGCCATCATCCGACCAGGGTGAGCCCTTTGGCGGTGCAACTTCAGCCACGTGCTGAAAAGGGTTGAATCATGAAAAAAGCGCTTGTTCTCTCTGCTCTTGCTGCCGCCTCCGGGTTGGCAGCTGTACCCGCCTCCGCCATGGACATCCTGGCCCGGGTGATTTCAAGCACGCCGGTGGTGCAGCAAGTGGCCGTACCGCGCCAGGTCTGCAGCAACCAACCCGTCGTTGTCCAGCAACCGAACTCGGGCGCAGGTGCGCTGATGGGTGCCCTCGCGGGCGGTGCAGCCGGTAACGCCATCGGCAATGGCGGCGGCCGTGCGGTTGCCACCATGATCGGGCTGGTGGGCGGCGCCATCGTTGGCGACCGCATCGAAGGCTCAAACAACCAGGTTCAAAACGTGCAGCAGTGCACAACGCAAACCTATTACGAAAACCGCCCCAGCCACTACAACGTGGTGTACGAATACCAGGGCACGCAGTACAGCACGCAAATGGCCACCGACCCGGGCCAGTATGTGCGCCTGCAGGTCACGCCGGTCGGCGCCATGGCCCCCGCGCCGCAGACCTTCCAGTCTGCGCCCCAGCAGCCCCAGACCTATGTGCAACCGGCACCCCAGCCGGTGTATGTCCAGCCTGCCGTGACTTACGTGGAGCAGCCGGTGGTTTACCCGGCTTATTACCCCCGCCCCTACTACCAGCCGTACTACGCACCTATCGGCCTGTCGCTGAACTTCGGTTACAGCCGGGGCTACGGTGGCCACCGTCACTGGCGTTAAATCGCGGTCCGGCAGAACCAAAAAAAGGGGCGTTTGCAACGCCCCTTTTTGCTGTCCGCGAATATTCGACTGTTGCTATTTGGGCGTTTCAATCAGCGCGCCCTTGAACAGCACCGGCCCGGTCGGCCCGCTGCCCGGCGGCACGCCACCCTTGGGCTCCAGCGTGATCGCCAGCGTCGGCACCTGACGCATGTCGGTGCCTGCGGCCGTCAGGCGAACCACGGGGTCCGCACTCATCACACCCAGTGATTTGGGCGCCGCGCCGGGCGGCAAAGCCCAGAGTTCCAGGGACTTGTCGGGCTGCTCCCTGAAGCTGCCCACACGCTTGAGCGACAGTGTTTTGTTCTTCGGGTCAAACGTCACCAGCAGCGACGCCGAAGCCTTGTCATCGGTCAGTACTGCCACGTATTCGATCTCGGGCGTGGCTGTCAGTTTGGCGGTCAGCTCGCTGACCTGCCCGCTCAGCCGGCCGTTCACGTTCAGCCCCACAACAACCGCCGCGGCAGTCGCGAGTGCGCCCGCCACAGCCCCGCCACGCCACAGGCCCAGGCTGGACCACCAACCCATGGCACTCGGAGCGGCCCGCGCCGCCTGCATGGCCCGCGCCTCCTTGTCGGCCCGCACCAGGTTTTCAATGCGTTTCCAAACCACCGGGCTGGGCGCCTCTTGCGGCTGCAATTCGGCGACGGACGACAGCCGGCTTTGCCAGACCAGCGCCGCCGCGCGCAAAGTGGCGTTGTCGCGTGCCAACGTCTCAAACCGGCGACGCGCGCCGCCGCGCAAGGTGCCCAGCGCGTAGCTGGCCGCCAGTTGCTCCATCAGGGCGGGATTACTTTGTAAATTCATCAGGCAAACCTCGCCATGCAACCGCGAAGCTGCTCCAGCCCGCGCCGGATCCATGTTTTGACAGTACCCAAAGGCAGTTTGAGCTGCTCGGCCAGCTCACCATGGCTCAAATCCCGCAAATACGCCAGGCTCACCACTTCGCGCTGCTTGTGCTCCAGCTTGCCAAGGCACTGATGCAAAGCCCAGGCCTGTTCGCTGGCCTGGGTCGTGTCCATCGGGTTGGGCGAGTCGCCCGCCACCGTGTCGGAAATCACGTCGTCGAGTTCCTGCATCAGGTCGGCGCGGTCCGAAGCCCGGCGCCGCAAAAAATCCAGGCCGCGGCTGCGCACCACCAGCGCCATCCAGGCCATGGGCGGTGACAGGGTCGCCTTGTAGTCGCCAGCAATGCGCCAGATGTTGAAGAAGGCCTCCTGCAACACGTCCTCAGCCCATTCACGGTTGGTCACCACACGAATCGCGACACCGTAGAGCTTGGACGAAGTCAGCTCATACAGCTCCCGCAGGGCCGACTCATCGGCCTGGGCCACGCGGTCAATCAGCGCGATCAATTGTCTGTCCGGGCTTTCTGGCTTCATGAAGAACATTGTCAGGTATTGGTGGCTATCGGGAAACACCGGCAGGCGGCTGGCATTGGGGATACGCCACAAAGGGCCAACCGGATTCACTGCGGGCCCGGCGAAGGGCTCCGGGTGACCTAAAATCAACGGTTTGGGCGCCACGCGGTGCTTTCCCGCAACCCGGAACAGCCCCTTTCGCCCTTTTCGTCTCCTCCCGCCTCTTTTCAGCACCTTCCCATGCCTACCGAAAAAATCGACAACATCAGCGTGACCACCAAGGCCAACGTCTACTTTGACGGCAAATGCGTGAGCCACGGCATCACGCTGGCCGACGGCACCAAAAAATCGGTCGGCGTGATCCTGCCGGCCACCCTGACCTTCAACACCGGCGCGCCCGAAATCATGGAATGCGTGGCCGGAGCCTGCGAATACAAGCTGGCCGGCAGCGACAGCTGGGTGAAGTCTTCGGCAGGCGAAAAATTCAGCGTGCCCGGCAATGCCAAATTCGAGATTCGCGTGGCCGACGGTGAAGCCGCCTACCACTACATCTGCCACTTCGGTTAAAGCGTCAAGATCCCAAACTGCTCCTTTTTTCATAGCTGCTCGCGCAGGTTCTGCAAGGGCTACAGCGATATTCAGGCCTAAAACATGTCCAATACCATTCTGCAAAACATCCCCGCCGGCCAAAAAGTCGGCATCGCGTTCTCTGGCGGCCTGGACACCAGCGCCGCGCTGTTGTGGATGAAGCAGAAGGGCGCCCTGCCCTATGCCTATACCGCCAACCTGGGCCAGCCCGACGAAGCCGACTACGACGAGATCCCGCGCAAGGCCATGGAATACGGCGCCATCAAGGCGCGCCTGGTCGACTGCCGCCCACAGCTCGCCGCTGAAGGCATTGCCGCGCTGCAAAGTGGCGCCTTCCACATCACCACCGCCGGCGTCACCTACTTCAACACCACGCCACTGGGCCGCGCCGTCACTGGCACCATGCTGGTGTCTGCCATGAAGCAGGACGACGTGAACATCTGGGGCGACGGCTCTACCTTCAAAGGCAACGACATCGAGCGCTTCTACCGCTACGGCCTGCTGACCAACCCCGCGCTGAAGATTTACAAACCCTGGCTGGACCAGCAATTCATCGACGAACTGGGTGGCCGCGCCGAGATGAGTGCGTTCATGACGGCCAACGGCTTTGGCTACAAGATGAGTGCCGAGAAGGCCTACAGCACCGACAGCAACATGCTGGGCGCCACGCACGAAGCCAAAGACCTGGAAAACCTCAACAGCGGCATCAAAATCGTCAACCCCATCATGGGCGTGCCCTTCTGGAAGGACGACTGCATCGTCAAGGCCGAAGAAGTGAGCGTGACCTTTGAAGAAGGCCGCCCCGTCGCGCTGAACGGCGTCGCATACCCCGACCTGGTGAGCCTGATCCTCAAGGCCAACGAAATCGGCGGCCGCCACGGCCTGGGCATGAGCGACCAGATCGAAAACCGCATCATCGAAGCAAAGAGCCGCGGCATCTACGAAGCCCCCGGCCTCGCGCTGCTGTTCATCGCCTACGAGCGCCTGGTCACCGGCATCCACAACGAAGACACCATCGAGCAGTACCGCGACAACGGCCGCAAGCTGGGCCGCCTGCTGTACCAGGGCCGCTGGTTCGACAGCCAGGCCATCATGCTGCGCGAAACCGCCCAACGCTGGATCGCCAGCGCCATTACCGGCACCGTGACGATGGAACTGCGCCGGGGTAACGACTATTCGCTGCTGAACACCGAATCGCCGAACCTGACCTATGCGCCTGAGCGTCTGAGCATGGAGAAGGTGGAGGACGCGCCGTTCTCGCCGCTGGACCGTATTGGGCAACTCACGATGCGCAATCTGGATATCACCGACACCCGCGCCAAGCTGGGGATTTATTCCAATGCTGGGATGTTGGAGTTGGGCAAGGGGGATGACTTTTTGAAGCTTGGGAAGTAAGCCGGTTCAGCCCTCCCATAAAGACAAAGCCCGCGAAAGCGGGCTTTGTCTTTGGTGGCCTAGTTCTTTCAACCTCACATTCGGAAAACGTCTTCCGCCATATTGTCCAACTTCATCTTGATTTCACGCCAGCGTGGCATATGCCTATCCAGTGTTTGATAGAACTTGGGGCTATGGTTATGGTGCAGCAAGTGGCACAGCTCATGCAACAACACATAGTCAATACATTCGCGCGGTGTTTTAACCAGAAGGGGATTCAACGTAATGCGGCCCGTCGGCGAACAACTTCCCCACTGCACTGTCATGAACTGAAGGCGCGTAGGAGGAAGCTGCTTCACCCAGCGCAGTGGTGCAGCTACAGCGGCGAGGCGATCAGCAAACAGTTCACGAGCACGCAAGCGGTACCATTCCTCCAGGGCTGCCCGAACCATAGCCGGCGAGCGCTCTGGCACTGTCACGACAACAAAAGCTCCGCGCATGCGAGCCTGGGGCGCTGACTTGGCCTGTACGACTACCTTCAGCCGATAACGCCGCCCCAGGTAGTGCAACGACTCACCGCTCACATATTCGCGTGGAAGTACATGTGCCAAGCGTTGCATCGCCGCGCCAACGTGCTGACTAATCCAGCGAGACCGCTTTTTCACAGCGGTCAATACTGCGTCCAAAGGCGCGGCGTCTGGTGCATCCACCAGTACGCGGCCGTCCGGTTCCACATGAATTGCCACGCGCGTCACCGTCCGCGATGGCTGGCGACGCAAACTGAAGGCGATCACCTCATCACCGTAGCTAAGGTGATGCTGGGACAAACGCTCAGATACCAGCATGTTCACGATTTACTCAAACCAACGCGAGCGATCTGAATGACCTGTTCCACCACCAGCTTGGCATTGTCTAAGCCCAGCGTGCCAAACAACAAGGGCAATAAGCCCTTGCGAATTGCGGTTTCGATGTTCTGCGGATTCAGCGAGTTCTCGGCAACCGCATCGCGCACCACGACGTCCATGGCGACGGCCTGTTGAACCAATGTGTCGTGCGCGTCTTTGTCGAGGCCGGCAAAGGCCTCGTCGCCCAAGACCAGGCGCGTCGCACCGAAATAGGCTTTGGCATGCGGCTTGTCTGCCAGTGCGTCGGGGATGCCAGGTATTGCGCGCGCTTCCAGCTTCTGCGCAAACTCCTTAAACAAGGCGTACTGCTTGAGCGGATGGTCGAACATGGCTTCGGCCTCGGCAATGGCTTGCTTCAGTAACTCGCCAAACACCTTTTGTGCGTAGGGGTCGCCCGCCAGTTCCTGCTCAATGGTTTTTCGGAGGCGGGTGCGGATCATGTCCGTCTCGTTACGCGTCTTTTCTTCGGACCAATTTTTCGGGTCTTCCGCCTTGCCCAACTGGTGGACCAGATACACACCCTCGGGCTCACGCACTTCGGTGCCAATCACCTGCTTGTCCACCAGCTTGCGGATTTGCTCTTCGTACGTGCTGTAGTCCACGGTCTCCATGGCATCGCGCCGCGCCGTCTGCCGTAGTTCTGAAAAGAAACCCAGATCCGATTTGTACCTGGCAATCAGGCTTTCGGAAAAACTCTTGTCTTCAAAGAAGCTGCGAGAAGACAGGGCCGTCTGCAAGCAAAGGCCAAACGCGGTCAGCGCCTCATAAAAGTCGTCGCGCAGCTTTTGACGTTCGTCATAGTCTTCGCCATCAACGCCTTTGACAAACTTGGGCGTCAACGCCTGCCGATACTGCTCGCGGTCCAGGCGGTTTTCTACACTCTTGAAAAACGACCACAGTCTGTCGTGCAAGGCTGGCAAGCGTTTGTATTCGGTACTGAACTGCTGGTACAGCCCCTCGATATCCGCCATATCAAAACCACCCTGGGTACGAGTCTCCAGATCCTGGTAAGCGCGAATAGCCGTATCCAGCTCTTTCAAGATGCCCCGGTAGTCCACCAGCACGCCATATCGCTTGGCATCATGCAGGCGGTTCACACGCGCTACGGCCTGAATCAGGTTGTGGCCTTTGAGTGGTTTGTCGATGTACAGCACCGCATTGCGGGGTTCATCAAACCCGGTCAACAACTTGTCCACCACGATCAGCAAGTCCGGCTCACCGTCTGTGCCAAAATCGCTGACGACCTGTTTCTCATACGCTTCCAGGTCCGCATAAGAAGCCATGTTCTGCTTCCACCACTTTTGCACTTCCGGTAGCTTGTCCTCGTCGACGTCCGAATTGCCCTCACGCGTGTCCGGTGGCGAGATGATGACGACACTACTGACCAGCCCCGTGTCATCCAAGGCCTTCTTGTAGCGAATCGCGTCGAGCTTGCTGTCGGTAGCTACCTGCCCTTTCAAGCCCATGCCCAAACCCTTGATGTTTTCGCTGAAGTGGGTGGCAATGTCCCACGCAATCAGTTCGATACGGTTGGCAGCACCGTAGATAGCACCTTTCTTTGCAAACTTGCGTTTCAGGTCGGTGCGCTGCGCATCGCTCAGGTTGGCCGTGATCTTTTCAAACCAACGGTTGACTGCCTCCTCATTGATGTCCAGCTCAGGCACTCGCTCTTCGTACAACAACGGAGCCACGGTTTCATCTTCCACGGCGCGCTGCATGGTGTACGCATGGACGATAGGACCAAACTTGTTGGCGGTCTTTTCATTTTTCAGCAGAGGCGTACCGGTGAAGGCGATGTAGGCCGCCTTGGGCAAAGCCTTCTTCATGCGCTCATGCGTCTCGCCGCCATGGCTGCGATGCCCCTCGTCCACCAGCACAATCAGGTTGGGTGAGTCGTTGCGGCACTCCGGCAACTTGGATGCCGTGTTGAACTTGTGCACCAGCGTAAAAGAAATGCGCTCCGTGCCGCTGCCGATACGCTTGGCCAGATCGCGGCCCGACAAAGCCCGGCTCTTTTCGCCATCTTTCTTGATGGCAATGGCGGAGCCAAATGCACCGCTCGATATGAAGTTGCGTGAGAGTTGACCTTCCAGGTCAATCCGATCCGTCACCACGACCACACGGCATTCCTTGAGAGCATCTACCAGCAACAACGCCTTGGTCAAAAACACCATGGTGAAACTCTTGCCAGAGCCCGTGGTGTGCCACACCACACCGCCCTGCCGCCCACCGTCCGGCCGCAACTGGCGAATACGGTCCAACAGCGCGCGAATGCCAAAGAACTGCTGGTAGCGCGCGACGATCTTGCCCACCTTGCGGTCAAACAGCACAAACCCGCGCAAGAACTCCAGCAGCCGCGCCGGTGTCAACAGGCTGACCAGCAGGCGGTCCTGGTCGGTGGGCTGCATGGTTTGCGCCCACAGGGCATCAAAGTAAGCCACCAAAGTTGCGGGCTTTCCCTCGAACAACGCAGCACGCGTGCCCGGTTCCAAGGCGGTGTTTTTCCAAACGCCAATCTGCGCTTCATCAAATTCTTCTTCACGCCACTTAGCCCAGAACTTGGCCGCAGTGTGCGTGGTGCCATAGCGCCCTTCGGTCTGGCTGATGGACAGCAGCAACTGCGCATAGGCAAACAGGTTGGGAATTTCGTCTGGCCGCTGGTTGCGCAGGTGTTGGCTGATGCCCTCTTCCACCATCGCCTTGGCCGGGTTGCTGCCACCTGACGATTCGGGGCGCTTGGCCTCTATCACCACGAGCGGTATGCCGTTCACATAACAAACTACATCCGGCAGCCGCGTGTGCGTGCCTTGCGCAGCCAAGACCTCCAGCTCTTCCGTCACCTCCCAGCGGTTTGCCGCTGTGTCCACCCAGTCGATCACATGAATCGTCGGTTGGTGCCTTTTGCCATCGGGCATGAACTCGGTCACCGTGATACCCAAAGCCAGCTTCCCATACAGCCGCTCGTTGGCGGGCAATAGACCTTCTGCAAGACTCAGCGCCGACAGTTCTCGCACGATCTGGTCAATGCCACTGGGGGACAGCGGATACCACTCGCCCTTGTACTCATAGCGTCGGGTCTGCAGCACCTCGATCAAACGGGCCTTGAGCAGCACCTCCCGCGTGCTGCTGCGCTGGGCAAGGGCTTGGGATGTGGTGATGAAGTTCCAGCCCAAGTTGCACAACAGGTGCAGTGCGGGGACGTGAGCGCTGTACTGTTCTTTGGAGTTGGGCGTGGTGTTCATGCCATCACCTCCATTTCAGCTTCTGGCAAATGGACGCGGCGTTTGCCCGTAAGAAGCTGCGCCATCAATGCCGCTTTTTCTTGTTTCAGCTTTTGCACGTCTAACTGAAGCAATTCGAGTTGTCGATTCAGGTCTTCAAAAATTTGGCAGATCGCAATTTGTTCCTGCTTGGGCGGAAGGGCTATACGCAAATGAGACAAGTCACCGACTGAGAGATGGACTATGGTTGCCCCCTGCGCACGCGCTGCAATTTCCTTCCTCTTGGAATACGAGAGCGTGTAAGCCAAGAACTCCGAGGTAACGCGCTCTATATTTGGCCGCAAAACTATTGCATCACCACCAATCGACACGTCGTTAACAAGCAAAGCAGAGGCTTTTGCCAAGTCTTCAGCGACCGTGGTTGTTGCCGTTGGGATCAACACATCCCCACAAATCCCCTGAAAGCCTTGTGTCGAGTTTGTCGTGCTTACAACTTGCCGAATTACTTCTCCATAGGTTGTGAAAAGTTCCCCATAAAGAATGCACGACCGTGCCCCATCATTGATCAGGTCTATTTTTGCCAATCCGCCGCCTTTGTGAAAGGCGCATAGATCTTTCAACATTACATTTTTCCAGGCAATATTGCACCCAACCAATCTACGACTTCCAGACAAGAGAGCAGCTATCAATACCGCTTTTTCCTGGAGGGTATTTGCTTTCAATCGCTGGGTCGCTGCTATGGCTTGATCCCAAGTAGTGAGGATGTTGGCAATGCGGCGTTGCTCCTTGTAGGGAGGCACCGGAACCGCCACACCTTTTAGGATCCCGCCGCTCAGGTTCTTCTGGGTACCCGCGTTGCCAAGCTCACGCAGCTCGTCGTACTGGGATGATAAGTATTGAAAGTAGAAATCGGGGTCGCTGTCCTCGGTGAGCAGGATTGCGGCACAAGCCTGATTCGTGGCTGCCTCAATCGCCAGCTTGGCCATTTGCCCCCGCGTCTTGCCTTGCCCGTACATGGCCATTAGCAAAGTGCCAGGTGGAAACAACTTGGCTGAAGAGTTCTTGAGCCCCGTCTCCGTGATCTTTTCAATCGTATCGGTTATGGTGTTGAACTGGATTTCTCCTGTTGTCACCCACGGCACGTCGCCACGCCAATATTCCGGCTTGGCTCGATCAGGCGTGCCTCCTGAACTGATACGTGCAATGTCGCCCAGCGTAGATCGGTGCCAACCTTTAGGAAGCATTACGCCCCTCCCTTCTTGGTCAATTGCTTTTCAGCCTGCTCAAGCTCTTTCATGTCCACGCTATCTGCTTCGATGGATTCAACTTTGCGCCGTTGCTCATCAAACTCTTCATAACGCCCGTGCACGATCTTCAACATGGCGTCGTGGCTCATGTTGCCCACTCCTTTGAGCAAGGGGCTTTCGTTGAACTGAATGAAGTTGTCCACGTATTGCCGCCAGTCGGCCATCGTCAGTTGTTTGCGCTGGCTGGTGCGCAACTCAGCAAATTCCAGAAATAACGTGACGATTCGGTTCAGGTGGTTGATCTCTTCAGCATTGAGGTAATTCTTGGCGACGATGACATCCGTCTTGCGCACACGGCCTGCCTTCCATGCGGTGAGTGCCATGTTGGGCTGCGCTGGGTCTGCGCGTTTGACAATGATTTCTGCGGCAGTGTGTTGGGTGACGGCGTACAGCATCTTGTTTTGCACTTCGGCAAAGAAGTGGCCCACCGTTTCGGCGTTGTCTTTGTAGTCCACTGACAAGGCAAACAGGTCGCGCACCTTTTGGTAAAAGCGCTTCTCAGAAGCGCGTATCTCACGGATGCGCTGGAGCAGTTCATCAAAGTAATCCCAGCCAACCGGGTCTTTCATGCGTTCGTCGTCCAGGACGAAGCCTTTGACCATGTATTCACGCAAGTGAGTGGTTGCCCACTGACGGAACTGGGTGCCGCGCGGTGATTTGACCCGGTAGCCCACAGCCAGGATCATGTCCAGGTTGTAGAGCTTGACGGCACGTTTGACCTGCCGTTTTCCCTCCAATCGAACTATTAAGTCTTCTTTAATAGTTGCTTCGGGCTGCAATTCGCCCTCTTCCAGCACGTTTTTGATGTGGATATTGACGTTGGGTACCGAGGTTTGAAACAGCTCGGCAAGCTCCATCTGGGTCAGCCATACCGTGCCGCCCTGCGCCCGAAGGAAGAAAGTGGTGGTGCCGTCTTCAGACGCATACAAAACCAACTCACCCTGGCCGGTGGCTTGATCAGTGGGCTCGGTGGTATCACTCATAACCCAACTCCTTCAAATACACAGCCATCTGTGCCTCAAGAGTCGCTAACTCGGCCTTGAGTTGCTCGCGCTCCTTGCGCACAGCCATGAGGTCAATCTCTGCCTCTTCCTCAAAAGTGTCCACATAGCGCGGAATGTTGAGGTTGAAATCGTTCTCGGCAATCTCGGCAGGAGTAGCCAGGTGGGCGTATTTATCTGACCCCTGCCGTGTGAATGCAGTGCTCAGGATGCGTTGCAAGTCGGACTCGCGCAGGTAGTTCTGGTTTTTACCTGCTTCGAAGTCGCGGCTGGCATCAATGAACAGCACCTTGTCATCCGTCTTGTTCTTGCGGAACACCAGGATGGCGGCGGGAATACCGGTGCCGTAGAACAGTTTTTCGGGCAGGCCGATCACCACGTCGAGCAGGTTTTCTTCAATCAGCTTTTGGCGGATACGCCCCTCGGCTGCGCCACGGAACAACACGCCATGCGGCACCACCACCGCCATGCGCCCGGTGCTAGGTTTCATGACTTCAATCATGTGGAGGATGAAGGCATAGTCACCCTTGGTGCGCGGAGGCACGCCACGGCGGAAGCGGCTGTACTGGTCAGCTTCTGCCCCTTCGTGACCCCACTTC
Organism: Polaromonas sp. P3_A5; assembly: GCF_056403055.1. Lineage (NCBI taxonomy): Bacteria > Pseudomonadati > Pseudomonadota > Betaproteobacteria > Burkholderiales > Comamonadaceae > Polaromonas > Polaromonas sp. P3_A5. Next base: position 1,036,609 of record NZ_JBFUGF010000001.1, on the reverse strand, counting down.
TCCAGGCTGAAGGGTGGATTGGCAACCACGATGTCGAAGTGCTTCAGGCTAACTGGCTTCAACTTTTGCAATGCCTGCTTAGGTTTTCCAGCAACAGAAAAGAATGACTCCTTCTGAGTTTCTCCGTCAAGCAACTTGGGGTTGCGAATGGTGTCGCCCCACTCGATGCGGTGGTTGTCCTCGCCATGCAAAAACATGTTCATCTTGGCCAGCGCCCAGGTGCTGCCAATGGCTTCTTGCCCATACAGCGCGTATTTGCGGGACCCCGTGTTGTCGCGAATCAAGCGGCCGCATTTCATAAGCAGGGAGCCTGAGCCGCAGGTGGGATCGCAAATCTCATCACCCTCTTGCGGGTTCATCAGCCGCGCCATCAGTGATGACACCTCGGGTGGCGTGTAGAACTCACCGGCTTTTTTGCCGCTGGTGGAGGCAAAGTTCTTGATGAGGTATTCGTAGGCGTTGCCAATCACATCCAACTGGCCAACGCGGCTGGGACGCAAGTCCAGCGCAGGCTTGGCAAAGTCTTCCAGCAGGTGGCGCAGGATGTCGTTCTTCTGCTGTTCATCACCCAGTTTGTTCTGGTTGAAGCTGATGTCCTGAAACACATCGCGCAGCTTGGTGATGTTGGCTTCTTCAATAGCGTGCAAGGCCTTATCAATGCGTTCGCCATTGCCTGGGCTGTGCCTCAAGCTATGCAAGGCGTAGAAGCTGGCTTTAGGGGGTAGCACAAATCGCTCGTTTTTGAGCATTTCCTCAATCAACTTCGGATGGTCGCCGTATTGCTTTTTGTAGGTGTCGTAATGGTCTTGCCAGACATCCGACACATATTTGAGGAAAAGCATGGTCAGGACAAAGTCCTTATAGATGCTGGGGTCCACGGTGCCGCGGAAGGTGTCGCACGCGGCCCATACGGCGGCGTTGATCTCGTCTTGACTGACTGAAGATGCCGAGGAAGTTTTGGTTGTAGTGGTGTCGTTCATAGCGGTTTATGTTTGTAGGTTTCTCTGCAAATATTTAGGTCGAAGCCTGGAACAGGCTGTCGGCGAGCACATTCAGTTGCTGCTCACGGTTGCGAATGAGTTGGGCGAGTGTTCTGCGCTCCTGGCGCGCAAGTTCAGCGATAGCGACTATGCGGAGTTGATCTGCCATTGATGGAATGCAAAGCGTCAAAGATTCCAGCACCGGCCTACGAATGCTGAGTTGACTGCTACCTTCCGCGGCCTGCTGAAGTTGCCGCTGAAAAGGGGGTTGGTTGATTTGCCACGCCAGAAAGGCTGGCATAAGCCCCGCTCGCGGCTTCACTTTCAGGTGAAAGAAGTGAGGACTGCATACGGCGGGGCTGGGAGGCTCGTCAATGCAAGCGGCGTAGAAGCGAGCGCCCTTGGAAACAAACAGGACATCCCCGGCTTTGAGCCAATCGGGCTGTTTGCGTCCCGCCAGTGTGGTGCGCGCGACGCCGGACCAAGCGACCCCATGCTCGGGATCAACATCTTTCATCTGCACAGCCAGAGCATCTCCGTCCGCCGACTCCTCGATGGAGCCCCGAAAGGGATAACCACCTCGCAAATCAGCCAATTCAGAGACAGTTAAAAAATTTGCATCAATTGACATGACGCAATATTACAGTAGTTTTCTGTAATTTGCGATTATTTTTGCGTCATTGTCATTGATGCTCATTCTTATTGCGCGGTGTCGTTAAGCGATAAAGCCTTCAATAGTGGCCAGGACGCCCATCTGACGTGCGCCAGCAGCTATGAAAAACATAGCAAACGTAAAAAACCGCCTTCGGGCGGTTTTTGATGGCTTTTCGTCCCTCGGCCACGCGCTAGTCGCCACCCCCGCCACAACCTCCGCCGCATCCACCACCGTCGCTACCGCCATCACTGCCTGCGTCACTGGAGTTACTGCTACTGCTGTCGGAGCCGCCGAACCCATCCGCGTCGCCGCTGTAGCTGCCGTCGGAAAAGCTTTCGCCGCAATAAGCGCCCGCTGAACCGCCTGTTCCGTCGTCGCGCTGGGGCTGGCTGCAGTCGGGCAGGTAATGAAAGCCGTTGGGGATCGCCAGCTTCGCGTCCAGGGCAAAGAGCAGCGGCAGGCGGCTGGGGGAGCGCGGCTTGATGGCCTCGTCGCGGCAGGCCCAGTACCAGGCGCGCCGCAGGCCGTCGTTGCTGGAAGCGCGGCTGCCCAGCACTTCAGCCGGCACATGGTCCATGAAGCGGCCCAGCACCAAGTCACACCACTCACGGTAGGCGCGCGTGTGCAGAATGAATTCGTGCCACATGCTGTCGACCACGCGCGACGGCATGGCCACAAACTTGCCCTTGCTGCGCACGCAGGCCAGGAAAAACTGCCGAAGCCCGCGCTCGACCAGCTCGGTGTCTTTTGCACTTAAGTGCGGATAGGTATCGCGCAGCTTGCGCTTGAGGAACTGCGGCAGCGGCGCCTCGCGCACCAGGCGTTCGCGTTCACGCGTTGCCCACACAGCCAGCACCACCATGGCGGCGACCAGCCCGAATATTCCGGTTGCCAGCCCCGTCGGCTTGCGCCAGCCGGCCTCGCCGGCCATCATCAGCACCACCCAGAGGATGACCAGCACGATCGCAAGCTGCCGCGCATGGCGCAGCACCAGGCGGCGCCAGAGCGCGATGTCGGGCCCGGTGTAGACCTTTGCGGCGGTCGCCATCAGACCACCACCGGTTCAGGCTCCAGCAGGATGCCAAAGCGTTCGTACACACTGGTCTGGATGGCCTTGGCCAGCGTCATGACCTCACCGCCCGTGACCGGGTCGGCCGTACCGCCGCGGTTGACCAGCACGAGCGCCTGTTTTTCATAGACACCGGCATTGCCGATGGTCTTGCCCTTCCAGCCGCAGGCGTCAATGAGCCATCCGGCGGCCAGTTTGACCGTGCCGTCGGCGAGGTGGTAGTGAACGATTTTGGGCTCCCTCTGGATGATGTCGGCGCACTGCTCGGGCGAGACGGTCGGGTTCTTGAAAAAGCTGCCGGCGTTGCCAATCACCTGAGGGTCAGGCAGCTTGGCTTTGCGGATTTCGCAGATCCAGTCGTAAATTTGCTGTGCGTCGGGCGCCTGGATGCCGGTCTGCGCCATTTTTTTGTCGATGTCGGCATAACCCAGCACCGGCTTCCATACCTTGGGAAGGGCAAACCGTACCCGCGTGATGAACGCCTTGCCCTCCAGCCCAAAACCATGGGTGGCCGACTCCGGCGCCGAACTGCTGTGCTTGAACACCGAGTCACGGTAGCCGAACGCGCATTGCGCGGCATTCAGGGTAAATGGCTGGCCTGTCGTCAAATCGATGGCGTCGAGCGACTCAAAGCGGTCTTGCAGCTCCACGCCATAGGCGCCGATGTTCTGCACCGGTGAGGCACCGACCGTTCCGGGAATTAATGCCAGGTTTTCCAGGCCCGGGTAGCCGTTTTGCAGCGTCCAGGTGACAAGGTCGTGCCAGTTTTCACCGGCGCCGGCCTCGATGATCCAGGCTTTGGCGTCTTCCCGGAGCAGCCGTTTACCCATGATTTCGACCTTGAGCACCAGCGGCTTGACGTCGCCGGTCAGCACGATATTGCTTCCGCCGCCCAGCACAAACTTGGGGGCAGCCTTCAGGGCCGGGTCCTGCAAAGCCGCGGCAATATCGGCCTCCCTGGCCACCCGCACCAGGCTGAGCGCCTTGGCGACGATGCCAAAGGTGTTGGAATGCTGGAGTGGAACGTTTTTCTCGACTAACATCCGGGTGATTGTCTCACCCCAACCCCCGTAAAAAAGACTTGCACCATGCCCTCTTTCGACACCGTTCTTGAAGCCGATCTGGTCAAGGTCAAAAACGCCGTGGAAAACACCTCCAAGGAAGTCGGCAATCGCTTTGACTTCAAGGGCACCTCGGCCTCCATCGAACTGAAGGACAAGGACATCATCCTCGTCGGCGACGGCGACTTCCAGATCGACCAGATCAATGACATCCTGCGCTCCAAGCTCGCCAAGGCAGGCGTTGACGTACGCTTTCTGGACACCGGCAAGATTGAGAAAATCGGCGGCGACAAGGTCAAGCAGACCAACAAGGTCCGCAATGGCATCGACACCGAAACCGCCAAGAAGATCCAGGCCGCCATCAAGGCCAGCAAACTCAAGGTGCAGGCCGCCATCCAGGAAGAAAAAGTCCGCGTCACGGGCGCCAAGCGCGACGACCTGCAGGCCGCCATGGCGCTGATCCTGTCGGAGATGAAGGACTTTCCGCTGAGTTTTGACAACCGTCGCGATTAGGATTGCCATGAATCTTCTGCCTGCCCTCACCCAAGCAGCATTTTTGCTGTCCGCGACTTTGCTGCTGCACGGCGCCGCCCGGGCACAGAGCGAAGGCCAATCCGTGGCGCTGGCCGGCATGATGGGCACCAAGGCCCTGCTGGTGGTCAACGGCGGTTCACCCAAGAGTGTCGCGCCCGGTGAAACACACCAGGGCGTAAAGATTATTTCCACCACCAGCGATCAGGCTGTCATCGAGCAGTCCGGCAAGCGGCACACGCTGCGGGTGGGCGATGCGCCGGTGAACTCCGGCGGCAGCACCGCCTCAGCAGGACGAGGCACCCGTATCACCATTACCGAGAGCGGCGGCGGCCACTTCATGACGGCCGGGCAGATCAACGGAAAGGCCGTGCAGTTCATGGTTGACACCGGTGCGACCAGCATTGCCATGAGCGCGTCGGATGCGGAGCGCTCTGGCATTAACTACAAAGACGGGCAGCCTGTGCGCATGTCCACAGCCAACGGCACCACGCAAGGCTACCGGGTCAAGCTCAACTCGGTACGTGTGGGTGACGTGGAGGTCTTTGACGTGGATGCAGTCGTCATACCGCAACCGATGCCTTTTCTGCTGCTGGGCAACAGTTTTTTATCACGCTTTCAGATGAAACGCGACAACAACCTCATGACGCTGGACAAGCGTTATTAGCCCTCGCGGTGCGTTGCCGGCCGGGCTATTTGGTGGCTTGTTTTGAACCACCCAGCTTCGACTCCGTTCCCTTGATCAGCTTGTTGATGTTCTCGCGGTGGCGATAGATCAGGAGCGCACTGACAACGACCATCATGGCCAGCAGGCTCTTGTCGACATACCAGGCGGCCCGGTCGCCAAAGAGGTAATACAGCGGCGAAAAAACGGCCGCCACCAGTGATGCCAACGAGGAATAGCGCGAAAAGAAGGCGACGATCACCCAGGTTGCCAGCGTGGCAACACCCAACACCCAGCTGACGCCCAGCAACACGCCCGCCGCCGTCGCGACACCCTTGCCACCCTTGAACTGGAAAAACACCGGATAGAGGTGCCCCAGGAAAGCCGCCAGCCCGACGGCGGCCATCGTGCCTTCGCCGAGGCCATAGTCACCGCCAAACCATTTGACAAGCACCACCGGCACCCAACCCTTGAGGCCGTCCAGCAGTAACGTGATTGCCGCCGCGGCCTTGCTGCCGGAACGCAGCACGTTGGTGGCGCCGGGGTTCTTGCTGCCGTAGCTGCGGGGGTCACTCAAACCCATCACCCGGCTGACGATGACAGCAAACGACAGCGAGCCGATCAGGTAAGCCAGCAAAGTCGCGCCGGCTGAATACACGTAGTCCAAATTTATCTCCCTTGTTATGTGGTGGCCACCGGCATTTCAGCCGTGGCCCGTTGCGTTGTCCAGGCTCAATGCACAACGGACTGATTTTGCACCCAGCAAGATGACACAAACCTGCGGGTCAATACCAATCAGGTAGCCCCGCCGCCCGCCGTTGATGGCGATTTTGGGCAAGGCCAGGATGCTTTCCTCGATATACACCGGCATCGCCCTGCGGGTGCCGAAAGGCGATGTGCCGCCGACCAGATAGCCGCTGTGGCGGTTGGCGACTTCGGGCTTGCACGGTTCGACTGATTTGGCGCCGATCTGCCGCGCCAGGTTTTTGGTGGAAACCTTGCGGTTGCCATGCATCAACACCAGCAAAGGTTTGGCGTCCTGGTCCTGCATGACCAGTGTCTTGACGACAGTAAAAGGATCGAAGCCAAGTACTTCGGCGCTATGCTGTGCGCCGCCGTGTTCGAGATATTCGTAGGGGTGCTCGGTGAAGTCGACCTTGTTGGCCTTAAGCAATGCGGTAGCCTGGGTTTCGCTAACGTGATCTTTGCGGCTCATGGCATCGCTTCCTTCGCTTCGAGCATCTGGATGATCCTGGCCCGGCGAGCGGCACGGTCAGCGACAAGGTCAGGCGCATTGACCTTCCTGGTCTCCTTTTCCAGCCAGCCCACATCGCAATACACGTAACACGACGGAATCTCCTGCAATGGACGTCTGCGGGCCAGAACCACAGCGCTTTCACCACGCCGCGTTGCCTCGCGGATATCAGCCCCCTCACGCAACAGTAACTCGACCACTGCTGGCGCAAGACTCTCAATGGCAACGGCCAACGCACTTCTTCCTTCCGGCGCCCATTGATGGAGAGAAATGCCGCGCCGGACAAAAGCCTCGAGCACGGCAATGCGGGTGTCTCCCAATGCGACCTCTTCAATCACCCGCCTGGGTACGTTGTCAATCGCCACGCCCTGGTCGATCAGCCAGGCACGTCCAGCGGGATTGCGCCGTGCTTTTTCGTAGTGGCCGCCGCCCGGCACGTCGACGAACCGCGCGCCGGCCGCTTTCATCGCATCAAGAACTTCCGGCCCTGCATATTCGGCGGCCATCCAGAGGGGGGTTACGTTCGTGCCATAAAGTTGATTGACGTCCAGCCCAAGGGACACCAACCAGCGCACATCTTCCACGCTTTGCATCCGGTAGGTATGGAACAAGGTTTTGCCAGAACTGCCAGACGCCCTGGGGTCAGCGCCGGCTTCAAGCAGACGCGCAACCACCGCTCTATGAGGCCCGCCTTCCACCACCGCAGGCTCCGCGCCAGCGACGTTGGGCTTCGCACCCGCAGCAAGCAGCACATTGACAACCTGGAGTAATCCGTTGCGTGCCGCGCATGTCAGGGGTGCCTCTGTATACGCATTCCGCGATGCGGTCAGAGGGCGCGCGCCCCAGGTGATCAGCAGCCGTGTGGTTTCCAGAAGTTCTTCGGCATTGGCCGGTGGAGACGGGCTCCAATGGCATAGCGCCAACACCAGAGTTTCTCCCGATGAGCCGGTCTCGCCGGGCTGGATGCCGAAATCGATCAATCTCCGCAATCCATCCACATACGCCGACACAGCCGCCCTGTGAAACACCAGCCGTCGATCGTTGGCGCTCAGATGGAAGCCATTGGCAGGCAACAGCAGTGCATCAAGGAGATTCACGCGCCGCTTGTCTATCGCCAGCAACAGCGGCTCGTGTGGCCTGATCCATCCTTCACGAATTTGCGCGCGCGCTATTGTCAGTGCCTGTGCCAACGGTAAATCCAGCACGTCCCGCTGCCATTGCGGGCTGCAGTTCTGGGGCTTGCCGTCGACCATGCGCGTACCCACAAGCTCCCATTCCGCGCGCTGGTTTTCTACGGGGTCGCGGGACACAGGCTGGCTGAACCCCTTAGCCTCAATATAGATGCGCTTGGGGTCCACGCCCATTGCAATCAATTCAGTCTTGATCGCAGCCGCCCTTCTATTGGACAGCTCTTGAGGCAATCGCTCCTTCGCACTCGCATGGCCAACCACAATCATCACTTCAAAGTTGATGTTTTGCGAGAGGCAGCGCATCCGATCCAGTTGTTTGCGATGAAGTTCCGAAAGCGTAGCAGAGCCCGCATCCCAGGCGAGCGTTCCACCGTAGCTGTCTTTTTCGGGGGACAACGCCCAGCTCGCCGGCGCCGACACCAGCAATGCCACGCAAGCAAACCACAGCCGAAGTGTCACTGGAGACCTCAAAGCGCCGGGTCGCGCATTTCCCAGCGAATCTTGTCGATCTCGGCCAGCACTTCCGGCGTGAGCTTGGTGCCCCAGGCATCCAGGTCTTCGTCCAGTTGCGCGACCGTCGTCACGCCGATGATGGTGCTGGCGACTTGCCACTTGGTGTAGCAGAACGCCAGCGCCAGCTGGGTCGGGGTCAGCTTGTTGTCACGCGCCAGCGCGTTGTAGCGCCGGGCGGCGGCCAGTGCCTCGGGGCGGCCCCAGCGTTGTTTGCGCACCGACTCGAATTTTGCGATGCGTGCATCTTTGGGCGCGGCCGGGCCTTCAGTGCCGGACTGGTCGTATTTGCCTGTGAGCAAGCCGAAGCCCAGGGGCGAATAAGCCAGCAACGAGACACCCAGGCGGTGCATGGTTTCGTCCAGGCCGTTTTCCACCGTGCGGTTGACGAGGCAGTATGGGTTCTGCACGGAGGCCACACGCGGCAAACCGTGCTGCTCGGCGAGGCGCACAAACTCGTGCACGCCATACGGGGTTTCGTTGGAAAGCCCGATAAAACGCACCTTCCCGGCTTTCACCAAAGCACCGAGTGCCTCGAGCTGCTCATGGATCGACGTGGCAGAGCGCTCTTGCGCAGGGTTGTAATACAGCGCGCCAAACGCCGGCACGTGGCGTTCAGGCCAGTGAATCTGGTAGAGGTCGATGACATCGGTCTTCAGCCGCTTCAGGCTGGCATCGCACGAAGCCAGAATGTCTTGAGCCGTCATGCCGCTGCCTTCACGCACCCAGGGCATGCCGCGCGAAGGTCCGGCTACCTTGGTGGCAAGCACCAGCTTGTTGCGTGCCGAAGGATTTTTGGCGAACCAGTTGCCGATGATGGTTTCGGTCGAACCGCAGGTCTCGGCGCGCGCCGGCACCGAATACATTTCGGCGGTGTCGAGAAAGTTGACGCCGCGCTCCAGTGAGCGGTCCAGGATGGCATGAGACGTGGGCTCATCCACCTGCTCGCCGAATGTCATGGTACCCAGGCAAATGGGGGTCACGTGAAGGTCGCTGGAGCCGAGTTGAACTTTATTCATGGAGGAGTCACATGTGAGATTGAAGAGGCCGTACGACAGCAAAAACGCTGTGACGGAATTCACGGAATTGACAAAACGGCTAGTTTAAGGTCTCCGTAAACGGCGTGCAGGCGCGCCTATCTCGCGCCCTTGTCTTACAACTGCTCACTTTTTGCATGCCTAGTATTCACACACCCGCGCTTTAATGCGCTGCTGATTGAAGTGAGACCGACAACGGCTCTCTTTCATTCCGACACCTACATTAACTTTCCGAGGAGCATTTCATGAACAAACTGACCATCACATCCATTACCTGTGCGGCGCTGGCTGCGTTGACCCTCTCCGGCTGCGCCAACATGAGCGAAACACAGCAGGGCACCGCCAAGGGCGCCGGTATTGGCGCCGTAGCAGGCGCGGTGCTGGGTGCAGCGACCGGTGGATCCAAAGGCGCCGCCACCGGTGCGGTTCTGGGCGGCGCTGTGGGTGCCGGCGGTGGTTATATCTGGTCCAAGAAAATGCAGGACCAGAAGGCCGCCATGGAAAAAGCGACCGTCGGTACCGGTGTGGCCGTCAGCCAGACCACCGACAATCGCCTGAAGCTCGACATCCCGAGCGACGTTTCTTTTGACGTGGGCCGTTCCGCCATCAAGCCGAACTTCGCACCTATCCTGAACCAGTTCGCCACCAGCCTGAACCAGAACCCGGTGACGACAGTGACCATCATCGGTCACACCGACAACACCGGCTCTGACGCCATCAACAACCCGCTGTCCATTGACCGTGCCGATTCGGCCCGCGATTACCTGGTCAGCCGCGGCGTGGCACGTACCCGCATCGTGACGGACGGCCGCGGTTCGCGCGAACCGGTGGCTGACAACAACTCGCAGCAAGGCCGCGACAAGAACCGCCGCGTGGAAATCTACGTGGCTGAACAAGTCGCAGCCCGCTGATTGGCACACCCCTGTTGAGGCTCACTTCGTGTAGCCTCCTCTCCCCTTGCAGGGGACAGGCGCCTTGGGACTGGCAGAGCCAGATCCCGGCCCCTACTGGAAGGAAAAAAGCACCCTGCGGGGTGCTTTTTTTATGGCGGTTCGCTACTACGTTTTTGATGCTTTGAAACGCTCTTCTTCCTGCAGGCGCAGCACGCGCCTTTGCACCTTGCCAGTCGTAGTCATGGGCAGCGCATCAATGAACTCAATCTCCTTCGGATATTCGTAAGGCGCGAGCATGGTCTTGACGTGGGCTTGCAGCTGCAGCGTCAATTCATCATCAAATCGGGCTGTACCGCCCTGGTGGCTTGCGCGAGCAGCTATCAAATCAGGAGCAAGTACGACATACGCCTTGACGACTGCACCGCGCTCGCGGTCTGGCTTGGGCACCACGGCGGCGTTGGCGACGGCTGCGTGCTTGACCAGGCAGTTCTCGATTTCGCCGGGGCCGATGCGGTAGCCGGCGGCCTTGAAGACGTCGTCTGCGCGGCCTTCGTACCAGAGGTAGCCATCGGCATCGCGCCTTGCCAGATCGCCGGTTCGGCACCAGTCGCCGGTGAACTTTCCGCGGGTGGACTCGTCTTTCTTCCAGTAACCCAGAAAGAAAATCGGGTCGGGGTCACCGTGAATGTCGTAGCGGTTGACCGACACATCGCCCGGCACGCCCACCGCGCATTCCTTGCCTTCGTCATCAATCACCGCCACGCGGTGGCCCGGGTAACCCTTGCCCATGCTGCCCGGCCGGGCGGGCCAGAAGCGGCTGCAGTTGCCAACGACGTAGTTGATTTCGGTCTGCCCGAACATTTCATTGACGGTGACGCCGAGCTGATCCTTGCAGTACGCAAACACCGCATCGCCCACGGCTTCACCGGCGCTCATCATGGCCTGCAGTTTCAGCTTGAAATGCTGCCTGGGCCGGGGGTAGGCCTTCATCATGGCCTTGAGGGCCGTCGGGAACAGAAAGGTGTGCGTGACCCCCTGCTCTGCCATCAGGCTGAAGGCCAGCTCGGGGCTAAAGCGGCCATTGAAGGCAACGATGGGCCGGCCGAAGTAGAGGCTGGGCAGCAAGGCATCCATCAGGCCGCCTGTCCACGCCCAGTCTGCGGGTGACCAGAAAACCGCGTCGGATTTTTTATTCGTCCGGGCATCAAAGCCAAACCAGTTCTGGCTGCAGATGAAGCCAGGCAGGTTACCGACCAGGGCGCGATGCGGCAGCAGCGCACCCTTGGGCGGGCCGGTGGTGCCGCTGGTGTAGATCAGGATCGCGCCTTCGTCGGCCTTGGTCTTGACGGCGGTGAAGGCGCTCCTGTGTGTCGCCAACGCAGTTTCGTAGTCCACGTCACCCTTGCCCTGCGCCGTACCTGCTGCCACCACCGTGCGCAACGCCGGGCAGTTGCCGCGGATGGCATTCAGGCTGTCAATCGAACTTTCGTCGCAAATGGCCAGCACTGCATCGCTGTCCTGCAGGCGGTATTCGAGCGCGTCAGGGCCGAACAACATGGACAGCGGCATGGCGACAGCCCCCATCTGGAACACCGCCATGTAAGCCACGGCGGTCTCAAAACGTTGCGGCATCACGATGGCGACGCGGTCGCCGCGCTGAACGCCCAGGCCGGCCAGCACATGGCTCAACGCATCGGCAGCGCCCTGCAGTTCCGAATAGGTATAAGAAACGGCTGCAGCGCCCGGCTGGTGAGCGCGAACAGCTATTCTTTTAGTAGCACCCGCCGTTGCACCTTCACCCCTGGCCCAGCGGCTGCAACATACTTCGGCGATGTTGAAGTGCTCGTCGACCTGCCAGCGGAAGCCGGAATGAAGCGCCGCGTACTGGTCGGCTTGCCCGACGGCGGGGGATTTGGGACCGTCCGGTTTGTCCCTGTTTTGACTGCGCGTCAACTCGTGTCTCTTTATCATGGGAACCAATGTACAAAGAAAAACGATCATCACGCAGCGAGTTTGTCCCTATACGTGGCTTGAGTTACCACGTGTGGCTCTGGGAAAGCGCAGCAGGCGCGAACCCGGCATTGCCGCCGCTGGTTCTGGTTCATGGATGGATGGACGTGGCAGCCTCCTACCAGTTCATGGTGGACGCGCTGTCGGACGCCTTCGTGCAAGGCCGCGCCATCATCGCGCCCGACTGGCGCGGTTTCGGTTTGACCGCCTCCGGCCCCGCAGGCGCCCCTGCTGACAATTACTGGTTTCCCGATTACCTGGCGGACCTGGACTTTCTGCTTGACCATTACGCGGGGGATAAACCCGTTGACCTGGTAGGCCACAGCATGGGCGGCAATGTCGCCATGCTGTATGCCGGCGTGCGGCCCGAGCGCATCCGCAGGCTGGTCAATCTCGAAGGTTTTGGCCTGCCCTCCACCCAACCCCAGCAGGCGCCCGGCCGTTATGCCAAATGGATAGACGAGCTCAAAAGCCTGCATCGGGGCGAGCTGGAACTCAAAGCCTATGCCGACGTGGCCGGTGTGGCGCGCCGCCTGATGAGAACCAACCCGCGCCTGTCCGCGGACAAGGCCGGCTGGCTGGCCAGCCATTGGTCCCGGCAAAATGCCGAAGGGAAATGGGAGATTCTGGGGGAAGCTGCCCACAAGATCACCAGCGCGCAGCTCTACCGCGTCGATGAAGCCCTCGAGGTCTATCGCTGCATCAGCGCTCCGGTGCTGGCCGTCGAAGCATCCGACGACTCCCTGGCCCTGTGGTGGAAGGAAAAATACACCCTGGCCGAGTACCACGAACGGCTCAAACAGGTCCGCCAGGCGCAGGTCGCGGTGATCCAGGATGCCGGCCACATGCTGCACCACGACCAGCCGGAACAGCTGGCAACACTGATTGAGGGGTTCTTGGCCTGAAAGGCCCTGCATCATGAGAAAATGTCGGGTTACGCCGCCCAATGCGGCTCCCACCATTTAGGACAGAAAAATCATGGACGCAGAACGCATCAACCTCATCAGCAACCAGCTCGTGGACCTCAGCAACCGGGTCAATGAACTTCGGGGGTATCTTTGACTACCCTGCCAAAGAACGTAAGCTGAACGAAGTCAACGCCGCACTGGAAGACCCGAAGGTCTGGGACAACCCCAAGCGCGCGCAGGAGCTCGGCAGGGAAAAGAAATCGCTGGAAGACGTGGTCCATGTGATCGACCGCCTGAGCGCCGAGCTGGCCGACAACACCGAACTCTTCGAGATGTCCAAGGCCGAAGGCGACGACGCCGGCATGCAGACGATTGAAGGCGAAGCCGCCAAGGTGGCTACGGAAGTCGAAAAGATGGAATTCCGCCGGATGTTCAACAACCCGGCTGACCCCCTGCCCTGCTTTCTGGACATCCAGGCCGGCGCCGGCGGCACCGAAGCCTGCGACTGGGCCAGCATGCTGCTGCGCCAGTACCTCAAATACGCGGAGCGCAAGGGTTTCAAGACCACTGTCGAAGACGAATCGCCCGGCGACACGGCCGGTATCAAGGGTGCGACCATCAAAATCGAGGGCGAGTACGCCTTTGGCCTGCTGCGCACCGAAACCGGCGTGCACCGCCTGGTGCGCAAGTCGCCGTTCGACTCCTCAGGCGGGCGCCACACCTCGTTCGCCTCGGTGTTTGTCTACCCCGAGATCGATGACTCGATTGAAATCGAGATCAACCCTTCAGACGTGCGCACCGACACCTTCCGCGCCAGCGGCGCCGGCGGCCAGCACATCAACAAGACCGACTCGGCCGTGCGCCTGACGCACATTCCGACCGGCATCGTGGTGCAGTGCCAGGACGGCCGCAGCCAGCACAGCAACCGTGACGTGGCCTGGAAGCGCCTGCGTTCGCGTCTGTATGACTTCGAATTGCGCAAGCAGCAGGAAGCGCAGCAAAAACTCGAAGACACCAAGACCGACGTGGGTTGGGGCCACCAGATCCGCAGCTATGTGCTGGACAACAGCCGCATCAAGGACCTGCGCACCAATGTAGAAGTCTCGGCCACGCAGAAAGTGCTGGACGGCGACCTGGACGTGTTTATTGAAGCCTCACTCAAACAGGGTGTGTGAGGGCGTGTGAGCGCGTGCCTTTCGACGCGCTCGGGAAGTTGTGAAATTTTGATTTTCAGGAATTAACCATGCTGCATATGCTTGACGGAGCGAGCCCCGGCGCCGCGGTGGTCATCAACCGCGCCGACTACGTCGCGCCCGCCTACTGGATCGATACGGTCGACCTGTGCTTTGACCTGGACCCGCAGAAAACACGCGTGCTCAACAAGATGAGCCTGCGCCGCAACCCGGACGTGCCGGCACAAGCCCTGAAGCTGGACGGCGAAGAGCTCAATCTTTCGCGCGTGCTGGTGAACGGCCAGGGCACCTCCTTCAAGATGGAAGGCAACCAGCTGGTGCTGGAAAACCTGCCAGAAGGCACCGAGCCCTTTGAGCTGGAAATCTTCACCACGACCTGCCCCGCCAAAAACACCAAGCTGATGGGCCTGTACGTCAGCAACAACTCGTTCTTCACGCAGTGCGAGGCCGAAGGTTTCAGGCGCATCACCTACTTCCTGGACCGCCCGGATGTGATGGCCAGCTATACCGTGACCCTGCGCGCCGACAAGATGCAGTACCCGGTGCTGCTGTCCAACGGCAACCTGGTCAGCCAGGGCCCGCTGGAGCCCGGCCCCAACGGCGCGCGGCATTTCGCCAAGTGGGTAGACCCGCACAAGAAACCGAGCTACCTCTTTGCCTTGGTGGCCGGCCAGCTGGTGGCCCGCGAGCAGCGCATCACCTCCCGCGCAGGCAAGGAGCACGTGCTGCAGGTTTATGTGCGCCCCGGTGACTTGGACAAGACCGAGCACGCCATGACCTCGCTGATGCATTCCGTGGCCTGGGACGAAGCCCGCTTCGGCCTGCCGCTGGACCTGGAGCGTTTCATGATCGTCGCCACCAGCGACTTCAACATGGGCGCCATGGAAAACAAGGGCCTGAACATCTTCAACACCAAGTACGTGCTGGCCAACCAGGCCACCGCCACCGACGTTGATTTCTCCAACATTGAAAGCGTGGTCGGCCACGAGTACTTCCACAACTGGACGGGCAACCGCGTGACCTGCCGCGACTGGTTCCAGCTCAGCCTGAAGGAAGGCCTGACGGTGTTCCGCGACCAGGAGTTCAGCCAGGATCTGTGCGGCGAGGCCTCGGCCCGCGCCGTCAAGCGCATTGAAGACGTGCGCGTGCTGCGCACCGCCCAGTTCCCCGAAGACGCCGGCCCCATGGCCCACCCGGTGCGGCCCGACAGCTACGTCGAGATCAGCAACTTCTACACCGTCACCATTTATGAAAAGGGCGCTGAAGTCGTCCGCATGATGCAGACCCTGGTGGGCCGTGAGGGCTTTGCCCGCGGCATGACGCTTTACTTTGAGCGCCACGACGGCCACGCCGTGACCTGCGACGACTTCGCGCAGGCGATTGCCGACGCCAACCCGATGTCGGACCTGGCGCGCCTCTTGCCGCAGTTCAAGCGCTGGTACAGCCAGGCCGGCACGCCGCGTGTGCACGCGCAGGGTGCTTATGACGCGGCGGCGCGCACCTACACCCTGACCTTGTCGCAAAGCTGCATGCCCACGGCAGGGCAAGCCGTGAAGGAGCCGTTTGTCATACCGGTCGGCCTGGGCCTGCTGGGCGCAGACGGCCAGGACTTGCCGCTGCAGCTGGCCGGTGAGAGCCAGGCACCTGCCCGCACCCGCACCGTGGTGCTGACGCAGGCCAGCGAAACGCTGACCTTCGTCAACATCGATGCCGAGCCGGTTCCCTCCATCCTGCGCGGCTTCACCGCCCCGGTGGTGCTGGAGTTTGACTACACCGACGCCCAGCTGCTGCATTTGCTGGCGCATGACAGCGACCCTTTCAACCGCTGGGAAGCCGGGCAACGCCTGGCCGTCAACCGCGCTATCAAATCAATAGCTAGTGGCGCAGGCCCCGTAACGGCTGCAGTGCTCGATGATGCCTATCTTGACGCGATGCGCCAGGTGCTGCGCCACCCCGCGCTGGACTCGGCCTTCAAGGAGCTGGTGCTGACCCTGCCATCCGAAACCTACCTGGCCGAACAGCTGGACGTGGTGGACCCGCAGCGTATTCATGCGGTGCGCGAAGCCATGCGGCAGCAGCTGGCCACAGCCCTGGCAGCCGACTGGCAAGCCGTGTACGAGGCCAACCACGACACCGGCGCTTACACGCCTGACCCGGCCTCCTCGGGCCGCCGCGCGCTCGCGGGAATGGCGCTTACGCACCTGTGCCTGGCGGCGCAGGCTTCCGGCGATACCGTCTGGCCGGGCAAGACCCTGCAGCGCTTCAAGGACGCCGGCAACATGACAGACCGCTTCAACGCGCTGGCCGCCCTGGTCTCCAGCGGCCACGCGCTGGCCGCCGAGGCGCTGCCACTGTTCCACGCCATGTTCAAGGACGAAGCCCTTGTCATCGACAAATGGTTCGGCCTGCAGGCCGGCGCGCCTGACCGCGGCGGCAACATCCTGCCCGCGGTCAAGCAGCTCATGAAGCACACCGACTTCAGCCTGCGCAACCCCAACCGCGCCCGCAGCGTGGTCAGCACCTACTGCCAGGGCAACCCGGCCGCGTTCCATCGCGCCGATGCCGCCGGCTACGTGTTCTGGAGCGACCGCGTGATGGAGCTCGACGCCATCAACCCGCAAGTGGCGGCCCGCCTGGCGCGCGCGCTGGACCGCTGGAGCAAGCTGGCCGAGCCCTACCGCAGCGCGGCGCGCGAGGCGATTGCGCGCGTCGCGGCCAAGACTGATTTGAGCAAAGACACACACGAAGTCGTCTCTCGCGCACTGGCCGACTGAACGCGGACGACACCCGCCATGGCATTCTTCACATTCACCACCCCCGCACAGCGGTTTGCGAAGAAGTTCAACCCGCTGCGCGACACGGTGTACGACGCCAGCGGCATGTTCAGCGGTTCGCGCATGTCAGCCGACCTGGCCGCGCTGGAGCCCCTGGCCGAGGCCCTGGGCGCCGACTCCGCCGAGCTGGCTGACTTGCTGTGGTTGCAGTTCGTGGTGTTCCGCAAACGCCAGCTGGATGCCGAGGGCCTGCCCCTGGGCCTGCGCGCCCTGGCCATCCGCGCTGCCAAGGGCAGCCTCACGCCCACCGAGCGCTACGAACAGCATTACGCCATCGGCGAGTCGGCCCTGGAAGCCGAGGAGTACGACACCGCCGTCGAGCACCTTCAGCAGTCGGCCCATTGGGCTGCGCACGAAGGCGCCACGCTAGGCGTCGACGAGAAGCTGGGCATTCGCGAAGAGATCGGCTATGCCCTGCACGAGGCCGGCCGCTTCGCCGAGGCTGTGGCGCACAACCGGCAACTGCTGGCAGATGCACAAAGCGCCTTCGGCTCCGGCACGGACAAGCGCCTCTGCGGCCTCATCAACAACCTGGCGCAAAATACCTACGAGCTGGGCGAGCATGCGCAGGCTCAGGCCTGGCTGCAACAGCGCCTGGCGCTGGGCCAGGCCTTGCAGGACACGGACATCGTGCTGGACACCTTGTTCCAGCTTGGCGTTCTCGCGCACGAAACGGACCAGCCCAGCGAAGCGCGCGCCCTCTTCCAGCAACGCGTGGACATTGCCCGTGCGAAGGACGACGAGGACCTGCTGGACGACACCCTGGCCACGCTTGCCGAATTTGAAGAACGCGAACAGCAAGGCGAGCCTGGCTAAGCGCCCGCCCAGCCATACGCCGCCCAAACGAACTATCCCTCAACCGAATGGAGCCCTCATGTCCCAAAAAATCTCCCTGACCCGCTACCTGATCGAGCAGCAGCGCATCGACGGTCACATTCCCTCGCAGCTTCGCTTGTTGCTAGAAGTGGTCGCCCGCGCCTGCAAGAGCATCAGCCAGGCCGTCAACAAGGGTGCGCTCGGCAGCGGCATGGGCAGCGCCGAAAGTGAGAACGTGCAGGGTGAGATCCAGAAGAAGCTGGACATCATTGCCAACGAAGTGCTGATTGAGGCCAATGAATGGGGCGGCCACCTGGCTGGCATGGCCAGCGAGGAAATGGAAGGCATTTACGTGGTGCCGAATCGCTACCCCCAGGGTGAATACCTGCTGCTGTTCGACCCGCTCGACGGCTCCAGCAATATCGACATCAACGTCAGCATTGGCACCATTTTCAGCGTGCTGAAAATGCCCGAGGGCGACCGCGGTGTGGATGAAGGCGACTTCCTGCAGGCCGGCCACAAGCAGGTAGCGGCGGGTTACTGCATCTACGGCCCGCAGACCACGCTGGTCCTGACGGTTGGCGACGGCGTCGCCATGTTCACGCTGGACCGTGAACAGGGCTCCTTCGTGCTGATCGAGGAAAACGTGCAGATCCCTGAAGACACCAAAGAGTTCGCCATCAACATGAGCAACATGCGCCACTGGGACGCCCCGGTCAAGCGCTACGTGGACGAGCTGCTGGCCGGCAAGGACGGTCCGCGCGGCAAGGACTTCAACATGCGCTGGATCGCCGCCATGGTGGCCGACGTGCACCGCATTCTGTGCCGCGGCGGCATCTTCCTCTACCCCTGGGACAAACGCGAGCCCGAAAAGGCCGGAAAACTGCGCCTGATGTACGAAGCCAACCCCATGAGCTGGCTCATCGAACAGGCCGGCGGCGCCGCCACCAACGGCAAACAACGCATCCTGGATTTGCAGCCCACCAAGCTGCACGAGCGGGTCAGCGTGATCCTCGGCTCCAAAAATGAGGTCGAACGGGTGACCTCTTACCACTCCGGGCTATAATTGAAGGCTGTATTTGATACAAAGCCGGTGTAGCTCAGTCGGTAGAGCAGCTCATTCGTAATGAGAAGGTCGGGTGTTCGATTCATCTCTCCGGCACCAATTGAAGCCCCTGTTTCGCAAGGAACAGGGGCTTTTTCATATGGCGAGAATGCACTTGAAAAAGTCCGACTCAACTAAAGCGGCCTACGAGTTGCGCACTCGTCTTGTCCGACTGCAAAGTGTGCGTGTACTCACCCAGTAATTGCGTGAATGTCCGAGGGGCTCGGAGGCCTGAAGCCCTGGTCTCAGCGGCATCTGTTTACGCACGAAGGGCATGCGAAGATATAGACCTCCCGGAACCAAAAAAATCAAAATGCTGGAGCAGCTTCTTTCCAACTACATCGGCAATGCCGGCGCCGCCAACGCTCGCGGTGAATACGCCGCCGCCGCCGAGTGGTGCCAACGAAGCCTTCAACTCGCCCCTGACCTGCCTGAAGCCTGGTATCACCTGGGAAACGCATTCGGTGGGATGGGCAGAAAACCAGAGGCGGTAGACGCCCTTGAAAAAGCCCGGGTTCGAACGCTCAATTCGGCGGACGCGCAAAACAGCATCGGCCTGCAGCTGACCGAATTGGGCGCATACCTTAAGGCGGAGCAATGTCTGAATCAAGCGCTGGCATTGGCGCCGGACTATGCTTTTGCCCACTCCAACCTGGGCAAACTCCGGAGCAACCAGAGACGACTGGACGATGCCGAAACAGCCTTCAGGAAGGCAATTGCATTGAATCCGGATCTGGCTCCCGCCTATGTCAATCTAGGCGGCGTATTGAGTGACCAGAAAAATTACGGGGCCGCCGAAGCCGCCTGCCGCAAGGCAACCGAACTGGCGCCAGATTCAGCCGAGGCCTGGCTCAACCTGGGGGTCGCGTTGAACGGACTGAAGCAGCATGAGGCAGCCGAATCTTCTTACGCGAAAGCGTTGGCGCTTGCGCCAAATCTATCGGATGTGTGGGTCAATTTAGGGATCGCTCTCGATGAGATGAAGCGCTATGAAGCGGCCGCCGATTGTTACAAGCGAGGTATTGAACTGAATGCCAATGCCGAGTTCGTATTTGGTTCGCTGTTGCACGCAAAAATGAAAATTTGCGACTGGCGTTCGCTTGCAAATGATTTGCCAAAGTTTTTTCAGGACATTGAGGCCGGAAGGAAAGTCGCCATACCGTTTGGCATGTTGGGATTTACAGCGGATTTGTCATTGCAGTGCAAAGCGGCCACCTTATGGGTCAAAGACAAAGGCCTGGATTCAGCAACCGCCAGCAGCATCCCCAAACACCAGCGGCGCGACAAGATTCGGGTGGGATACTTTTCCGCGGACTTTCACGATCATGCAACCATGCGTCTGATGGCCGAGTTGTTTGAGAAACACAATCGATCCAGGTTTGAGCTGTACGCTTTCTCATTTGGACCCGACAGGAAGGACGCAATGAGGGACAGGGCTTTGGCAACTTTCGACAAGTTTCTTGATGTTCGACTCCAATCCGACAAAGCAGTCGTACAACTGTCAAGAGACCTGGAAATAGACATTGCCATCGACCTGAGTGGTTTCACACTTGGAAGCCGGCCAGATATTTTTAGCCTGAGAGCTGCACCTGTTCAGGTGAACTATCTCGTCTATCCGGCGACCATGGGCGCCGATTTCATGGACTATCTGATCGCAGACAAAACAGTTATTCCCGAAGAAAGCCGGCGGCAATACAGCGAAAACATCGTCTATCTTCCCAATAGCTATCAGCCAAACGACAGCAAGCGTCTTATTGCAGACAAGGTACCGAGCCGCGAAGAAGCTGGTTTACCCGCAATCGGTTTTGTTTTCTGCTGCTTCAACAACAGTTTCAAAATTACACCCGAGGTTTTTGATTGCTGGATGCGAATATTGAAGGCGGTGGAAGGAAGCGTGCTTTGGCTCCTTGAGGACAACCCAAAAGCAGCGATCAATCTGCATAAGGAAGCACTGCAAAGAGGCGTTGACCCGAAGCGGCTGATTTTTGCAAAGCGGCTACCTTCGGCCGACCATCTTGCAAGGCACCGCTTGGCCGACCTGTTTCTGGATACGCTGCCTTATAACGCCCACACAACAGCCAGTGATGCCTTGTGGGCCGGACTACCTGTATTGACATGCATGAGCGAATCTTTCGCCAGCCGGGTGGCCGCAAGCCTGCTTCATACGGTTGGCTTGACCGAGCTGATTACCTTGAACATGACGGACTATGAGGCCTCTGCGATTGAGCTGGCGACCGTCCCCCGGCGCCTCGCACAGATCAGGGAGAAACTGGCCCGAAACAGGCTGACAACACCGCTGTTTGACACGCCTTTGTTCGTCAGTCACATCGAGGCGGCTTACACGGCAATGTATGAGCGCTATCAAAGCGACCTGCCGCCTGCATGCATTTACGTTCAACAATAGTTCTACAGCGGTCATTGCCGAACTGAAGGCATCTTGGAATCAACAGTGGGTACGATCCTGGGCCTTTTTCATTCATAGCTGCCGATGATTGCAGCGCGATGAGTACCTTGGCTGTATCGGGAAAGCCATCACCCCGCATTGTTTGCGAACCTGGCCCTTTTCCATAAGAATCTAACCCAGCAACAGGGGGATTCGTATGGGGATATTTCCGCTTCGTCCTTTTCGACAACGGCTGTTTCCGGCCGTCCTGGCTATAGCAGCGATTGCCGTACCGCAGTGGGCTCAAGCGCAGGCCACACTGGAGAAAATCAAGAGCCGCGGGCAGATCAATGTGGGCTACCGCGCAAACTCCGCGCCTTTCTCGTTTCACCAGACGGCGGAAAAGCCTCTGGGCTATAGCATCGAATTCTGCAAGCCCATCATCGAGCGGCTCCGCCAGGCTGCCGGCAAGCCGAACCTGCCGGTACGGTATATCGAAACGTACGTGGACGCCCGCACACGCTTGCTGTCTGAAGGCAGTGTCGATTTGCTGTGCGAGAACGTAACCGACACACCGGAGCGCCGGGCGCGAATGGATTTCTCGACACCGATTTTTATCGAAGCCGTCCAGGTGGCGGTGCGCACCAAGGACAAACTCAGCGCGCTCGACCAACTGCAAGGCAAAAGCATTGTGGGCATTGCCGGCACCACCGTGGTTCCCGCGCTGGATCTCTACGCGCAGCAGCATTCATTGAAGTGGCAACACGCCAAGGCAGTCAACGCGGATGCCGCCCTCGGACAGTTGCAACTGGGCTGGGCGGCAGGGTACGCCCGCGACGGTGTGGCGCTCGCCGCGCAATTGGCGAGCCTGCCCAATGCAGGCGACTACCTGATCCTGCCGGAACGCCTGTCGGTAGAACCTATTGCCATTGCCTACCGCAAGGGGGACGCCGCCATGGGTGACCTGGTCAACGCCTCTATCAAGGAATCCATGCGCAGCGGCGCAGCGCAGGGCTGGTATGAACAATGGTTTTTAAAACCCATGAAACCGGGCGGCAAACCGCTGACAACCGTGATGCCGGCGGAAACGAAGGCATTGTTTGACACCGCGAAAGCAAATTGAATAAAGCCCGCAGACCCGCAACACCGCTGCGGCTTTAAACGCTCAGGCGTTGGTGCCGTTCGGCGTATCCGGCTCTTCCGGTGTGATGAAAGAGTCTTCCCACTGCACAGCAAAATTGTGGTCGGCGTTGTCATGAACAATGCCGGACCCTGTGCTGAGCGGGTCGAAATTGGTGAACCGTATCCTGCGGTTGCGTTCCAGCTTGGCTTGCAGGCTGCTTCGGGCTGCCGCAATGTCCATGCTGGCGACTTTTGGCGCCTCCTCCAGGAGGGTTCCGTTGGCAGCGCGCATGGTATCGGGCACGGTGGCCATGGCATCGGCGTCGGCATCCACCTCAACCGGCAAGGCCAAGGGGGGCTCGCCGAGCACATCGGGTTCGTCGTCGGACAGGTCGATTTCTCCGAGGAATGCCGCGCGAACATCTTCCAGGGAGGGAAGGTTGCTCGCACGCACGACGGCGTAGGCAATCCCGCATTCTTCAAACAGCTTGCGCTTGAGGTCACGGTTGCTGGCCTTGAGCCCACGAGGGCCGGGAACATCCAGGCAACCAATGACGGTTCCATCCGCGGCGCATACAGTGAAAGTGCAGTAGACGGTTTTCAGCAATTCAAAGGAACGCTGCCCTTCGGCTTCGGTCCGCGGCGAGACAAAGCGGATGACAGGGACTTTGATCAGGACATGGTGGTCAAAAAAGGCCCGCTGAAGCCAATGCCACACGTCCTGTTCGGCCTCCAGTAGCAGCGGCCTTGGCTGCAGGTGCCAATGCGTGGGAAGGCGCCTTTTTTTGCGCGCGGAACGCGCCAGCCAGCCATGATGGCAGGCTGCTCCCGTCGCCATTGCAGACACCGCCGTCGCAGTGAGCGCCAACACAAAAACATCAAACATGAGTGCCTTAACTTTTTTTCAGTTTAAACACAGCCCCGTTAAGTTACAACTATTTACGTATGAAGGTGTTGTGAACGCGACTCATATTGAATCCAATCTACCTAAAAGTGGCCTTTTTTCACATATATGTTCCGCCAATACAACCCAAGTGGTCTACTGGTAGAAACAAATATTTACATATTGAGATCGACCGGAATGGGGCTGGCCAGGATTTTGTCGATCCGCTTGCCATCAAGGTCAAGGACTTCGAAGCGCCAGCCCGCGCATTCCACCCGCTCGGCCGTTTTCAGCAGCCGCCCCGAAACGCTTTGAAGCAGGCCGGCCACCGTGTTGTAGCGGCCCCGGCCTTCCTCGGGCAGTTCCCTGATATCCAGACGGGCTTTGAGTTCAGAGACAGGCATGACACCGTCAATGAGCCAGCTGCCGTCCTCTCTTTCGGTCGCCCACGCGTCCATCTGCGCGCCGGGCTGCAACTCACCGGTGATGGCTTCCAGCATGTCCATGGGCGTCATGAGACCCTGCACTACCCCGTATTCATCGACCACAAACACAATGCGGGTGGAACGGGCCCGGAACTGCTCCAGCAACTCCATGCCCGTGAGCGTTTCCGGCACGAAGACCGCCGGCACGGCATAAGCACCGATGCGGTCGGTCACCGAGGGTACCGCGCCCGAGCTTTGGCCGGAAGCGGCGGGCTGGATCTGGCCGCGCAGCGCGAGCAGCTTGGCCACATTGACCACGCCCACCACGTCATCAAGGCTGCCGCGGCAGACGGGATACCACGAGTGGCCGGTGGCGCCGGCCTTGTCGATGGCCTGGGCAATGGTGTCGGAAGCGTCGAGCCACTCAATGTCGGAACGCGGCAGCATCAGTGAAGTGAGCAGGCGGTCATCCAGCAGAAACACGTTCTGCACCATCTGATGCTCATGCTCCTCAATCAGGCCGGCGTCCACGCCCTCCTCCAGGCTGGCCGCGATCTCTTCTTCGGTGACGGCCCGGCCGGCGCTGTTGTCGATACGCAGCAGCTTGAGTACCGCCTGCGTGCTGATGGACAGCAGCCTGACAAAGGGTTTGAAGCCCGTCGCCACCCACATCATGGGCCTTGAAACCAGACGTGCGACGGTTTCCGGGTACAGCTGCCCGATGCGTTTGGGCACCAGCTCGCCAAAGACGATGGTGATGAAGGTGATGACTGTCACCACCAGCGCGGTGGCGGTGATCTCGGAGACGCGCGGCCGCACGCCGAAGGTCTGGATCCACGCTGCCAGGCCGCTGCTGAAAGCCGCCTCGCCAATAATGCCGTTGAGCATGCCGATAGAGGTGATGCCGACCTGCACCGACGAAAGAAACTGCGTAGGGTTGTCCAGCAGCCCCAGCGCCGCCTGCGCGCCCTTGTCGCCGGATTCGCCCATGGCCGAGAGCCGGGCTTTGCGGCTCGAAGCCAGTGCCATCTCCGACATGGCAAACACACCGTTGAGCAAGGTCAGAAAAGCAATCAGGAAAAAGTCCATGGGGCCTGGCGCAAAATAAACACATGTCACTTTACTGTATCGGCGACCTGCAGGGTTGCCACGCACCTTTTCAGCGCTTGCTGGACAAGCTCGATTTCTCGCCAAGCCGCGACACTCTCTACATCCTTGGCGACCTGGTCAACCGCGGCCCCGGCTCCCTGAAGGTGCTGCGCAGCCTCTCGGCATTGGGCGACGCTGCGCAATGCCTGCTCGGTAACCACGACCTGCACCTGCTGGCTGTGTGGCAAGGCGTGCGCAAGCCGGGCCGCAGCGACACCGTACAGGACATTCTGGAGGCCAAGGACAGCGAGGAACTGCTCGACTGGCTGCGCCACCGCGCCATGGCCATCCATCGCCACGGCTGGCTGATGGTGCATGCGGGCGTGCTGCCGCAATGGAATGCGGCGCAAACCGTGGCGCTGGGCTCAGAGGTGGAGCAGGTGCTGCGCGGCGGCCATCTCAAGGACTTCCTGCAGGCCATGTACGGCAACACGCCTGATCACTGGAGCGACAGCCTCAAGGGCGCCGACAGGCTGCGGGTCATCGTGAACGCACTCACGCGCCTGCGGTTTTGCACACCCGAAGGCGTGATGGACTTCAGCAGTACCGACGGCCCCGGCAGCGCGCCAGAAGGCCACCTGCCCTGGTTTGATGTTCCCGGCCGGGCCACAGCAGATACGCCGGTGGCGTTTGGCCATTGGTCTACGCTGGCCAGCGGCAAGAACAGCACACCCGCCCTGCGCAACAACACCTTGCCACTCGACACCGGCTGCGTGTGGGGCGGCTGCCTGACGGCGGCCAGATTGGGGACGGCGCCCGGCGAGTTTGAACTGGTCAGTGTGCAATGCGAAGAAGCGCAAAAACCTGGCAAGGCCGGCAAGCCGGCTTAAACCGGTTGCCGCGCGGCACTTGCCTCATCCGCCCAGGCCCGGGCCATGCTTGCAGCCAGCAACAGCACAGCCGACGAAAAGTAAATCCACATCAGGATCACCACCAGTGAGCCCGCCGCGCCATAGGCCGACACAATCGCAGCGGTCGAAAGATAAAAAGCCATCAGGTGCTTGCCGACCGCAAACAGGATGGCCCCCGCCGCGGAACCCATCACCAGATAGCGTAAAGCGGGCTTGGGGCCTACGCTCATTTTCATGAGCGCCACAAAGAGCACCACGCAAAAGCAGAAAGACACAACCTCATTGAGGACCCAGGCGATCTTCTCAATCGGCAAATAGCCGCCTGCCCAGCCTGAGAGAAGGCTCAGAAAAGTCGAGATCGCCAGCGAAACCAGCAAGAGAAAACCGAAGGCCAGGATGTAGGCCACACCTCGCAGCCGCAAAGAAGCGCTGTGCCACCATTTCTGCTGCGGCAGCTCACCACTGCCTTGCCGCCACAGGCGCTCAAACGCATCCTGCAGTTCGGCAAAGACGCCGGTCGCACCCGACAACAGCAGCGCAAAAGCAAACAGCGAAGCCGTGATGCCCTCTGAAGGAGCCTGGGCACTTGAAAGTGCCTGCTGTACCACCTGTGCGCCCTGCGCGCCGATGACGCTGCGGATCTGATCCACCAGGCTGGTTTCGATATACCGGCGGTCCAGCCACCAGCCGAGCACTGCCACCAGCAGCACCAGCAGCGGCGCCAGGCTGAGGATGCCGTAGAACGACATGGCCGCGCTCATGCGCATGCCGCCTGCATCAATCCAGTGGTCGATGGCCTGCCACAGGGGCCGGTAAAGAGGCCTGAAAATCTTCTGAAGGGAAGAAAGCGCGAAGGCCGGCGGGGCCTGAACATGCGGATCGGGTTTCTCCATCATCCCGAAAGCTTAGGAAACCCGCAGCAAAGACCCAACCGGACAGCAGCTCCCTGCACCGTAGGCGTGAACCGACGGGAGTATGGAAACTGGTGGAGGAAATCGGGTAGAGGCGCTGCTCAGCGCCCCGCAATGAACCGGTGCTGGACGGGCGCGCCCTAACCGGTTGTCTTAACCGGTTGTCTTAACCGGTTGTCTTAACCGGCTGTCTTGAACAGCGCTGCGACTTTTTTCTTCGGCTTGATATTGGCCGACACACTGCTGCGCGCGGGGGCGGCCTTGGCGGCAGCCTCCCAGGCGGGCGTGGCATCGGGCGCAGCGGTTGCTTCGTAGGGCTGGTCGAAGAACGGGTCACGCGGCGCCGCCGGCTGGCGATGCGGCGTGTACTCGCGCCGCTCCCGCGGCTGGCGCGCTTCACGCGCATGGCCGCCCTCTTCACCTTCACGGTACATGCGGCGGCCGTCATTGATACGGCCCTGCTCGCTGATCCGGGGCTGGTCTTCCTCGAACTCGATGGGCTCCAGCTCGATCTTGGTCTTGATCAGCTTCTCAATATCAGCCACAAGGCGCTGGTCGCTGCTGGCAACAAAACTCACAGCCAGGCCCGATGCGCCGGCCCGGCCGGTACGGCCGATGCGGTGCACGTAATCTTCGGCATTGAAGGGCACATCGAAGTTGAACACCGCGGGCACATCCTTGATGTCCAGGCCGCGCGCCGCCACGTCGGTGCACACCAGCAGGTCGACTTCGCCCTTCTTGAAGGCTTCCAGCGCCTTGAGGCGTTCGTCCTGGCTCTTGTCGCCGTGCAGCGCCGTGGTCTTGAGGCCTTCACGTTCCAGGGAACGCGCCAGCCGCGCGCAACCGAGCTTGCTGTTGACGAACACAAAAGCCTGCTTCATGCCGCGCTGTTTCAGTATCTGGTGCAGGGCACGGCGCTTGTCGTCAGCGCCCACGCTGTAGAAATGCTGCTCGACGGTAGAAGCCGTCGCGTTGGAGCGCGCCACTTCAATCGTGACCGGATCCTGCAGGTAACTGGAAGCCAGGCGCTTGATTTCAGGCGAAAAAGTCGCCGAGAACAGCAAGGTGATGCGCTGCTTGGGCAGGTAGCTCAGGATGCGCTGCAGGTCGGGCAAGAAACCGATGTCCAGCATGCGGTCGGCTTCGTCGAGCACCACGTATTCGACCTGGTTGAGTACGGCGTTCTTGGCTTCAATGTGGTCAAGCAGACGACCCGGCGTAGCCACCAGCACTTCAACGCCTTTTTTGAGCTCGGCCGTCTGCGGCTTCATGTCCATGCCGCCAAACACCACGGTGCTGCGCAGATTGGTGTATTTGGCGTACAGCTCGACCTGCTGGGCCACCTGCACGGCGAGTTCGCGCGTGGGTAGCAGCACCAGCGCGCGCACCGGGTGGCGGGCTGGCGACGTCGAGGCGTTCTCGTGCTTCATCATGCGCTGCAGCAGGGGCAGCGCGAAAGCCGCGGTCTTGCCGGTGCCGGTTTGCGCGGCGCCCATGACGTCTTTACCCTGCAGGACGACCGGGATGGCCTGTTCCTGGATGGGCGTCATGGTTTCGTAGCCCATTTCGGCCACGGCGCGGGCCAGCGGTTCTGCCAGCGAAAGATTGGAAAAAGAGGATGTCATAAAAAGGCTTGGCGGTACTCTGCGGGTTGTCTTGCGAAGGGCGCGCGGACCGGCGCGCTGGCAGCCAACGGCACCGCTGCACCATTGGCAAGAAAGGGAGCGCGGCGGGCCGCCCGGCGTGGCACGGTCAGCGACCATGATGGGGCTGTTGCAGCGCTTCCTCAGCCTTCTATTGTCGCACTTTAGGCCCCGATGCCGGTTTTGCCGGCCCACTGCGCCTTCAGGGCCATTTGGGCCAGGGCAGCCACTGGGGCAATGCCCCTTTATTGCTATCTATTTTATAGCTACTTGCGCACGTCAGTAAAGGGCTACGGCCCGATTTCACTCTAAATTGTTGACTGCCGGCTAAATACTGCGGGCACTAAAGGTGTCGCAGGCCTTCATGCTGCCGGTTTTCAGGCCGGTGTCGAACCAGCGCTGGCGCTGGGCGCTGGTGCCGTGGGTGAAGCTTTCAGGCACCACCGCGCCGCCACCGGCCCGCTGCAGGGCATCGTCGCCGATTTTGGCGGCGGCGTTCATGGCCTCCTCCACGTCGCCCTGCTCCAGTATCTGGCGCGCGTTCTGTGCGTTGTGCGCCCAGACGCCGGCAAAACAGTCGGCCTGGAGCTCAAGGCGAACGCTCAGGGCGTTGTATTCGGCCTTGCTGACCCGCCCGCGCATCTGGTCCATCTTGCCGCTGATGCCGAGCAGGTTCTGCACATGGTGGCCCACCTCATGCGCGATCACATAAGCCTGGGCGAAGTCGCCGGGTGCTCCCAACCGGCTACGGAGGGTTTCGTAAAAACCCAGGTCGATGTAGACCTTCTGGTCGCCCGGACAGTAAAACGGCCCCATGGCGGCCTGGCCCTGCCCGCAGGCCGTTTGCGTGGCGCCACGAAAGAGCACCAGCCGCGGTTTCTGGTAAGTGCCGCCGCCCTTGGCAAACACATCGGTCCAGACATCTTCGGTGTCCGCCAGCACGGTGGAGACGAATTTCGCCATGCGGTCATCGGCCGGCGGCTTGGGAGCCGGGCCCTGTTGTACCTGTGCCGGCGGTCCGCCGCCGCTGAGCAGGCTCAGAATGGTCATCGGGTTGATGCCGAAGATCCAGCCGCCGACCAGCGCCACCACGATGGTGCCGATGCCGACGCTGCGGCCCCCAAAGCCGAAGCCGCCTCCCCCGCCACCGCCGTCGCGCCGGTCTTCAACGTTGTCGGATTCGCGATTGCCTTCCCACTTCATGGTGTCTCCCTGTCTGTCATCCGTGCATACTGGCCTTTCCGGCCCGCTGCGGCACCTGCCCCAAAGCCCGGTCCGCTGTCAGCGCATGCGCCGACTTTACTTGAGCAGCACCCCTGCCGTGGAACAAAATTGCACCCTCATGTATCCATTCCTCATGAATACTTTTGCCCATCCCGCGCCTGAAGGCGCCGGCATGCCACGCAGCGCCATTTCCGTGTTTTTCCCGCTACGCCTGGCGCTTGCGGTGCTGCTGGCTGCGCTGCTGACGGCCTGCGCCAGCCCCATCACCACCCGCGTGACCAGCTTCAACCAGTGGCCGGCCGATACGGCAGGCGCGACCTTCAGCTACATCACGCCGGTGGACTCGACACGGCAGCTGGAACAAGCCACCTATGAGGGCTATGTGCAGGCCGAACTGGAAAAGCGCGGCCTCAAACGCGCACCTGAAGGACAGACCGGGCGCCTGCACGTCGACGTGGCGGCCAGCAGCCGCAGCGAGGAGAAAACCTTTCTGCAGCCGATTTACCAGGACAACTTTGTCTTCCTGCCGCCTTACCGCGACGCCGCGGGCCGCGTATACGCGGGAGGCTGGGTGCCCGACCCTTTCGGGCCGCGCTATGTCGGCGACAGGCCGCTCAACATGACGATTTACACCAACAGCCTGCGCGTGCGGTTACTTGACACCCAGGGCACGCCCCCCGGCAAGCCGCCGCGCACGGTGTTTGAATCGCGCGCCGTGTACGAAGGCGGCAGCGGCGACCTTCCGCTGGTCGTGCCTTACCTGGTTCGCGCGGTGTTTGACAACTTCCCCGGTCAGAACGGCCAGGTGCGCGTCGTGAAGTTCGACAGCGAAACCGGCGCGGTGATCAAAAAGTAAGCTCAACCGCCGAGCAATCGAGTGGGGCCCGGTCTCCCGTTTCACCCCACCCCGGAAGGCTGGTACCTTTTCCGGGGGGCGGCAACCAGCGCGGAAATGTCCGGATGGTTGGGGTAGCCAAAACACTGCCGTCCTTCACAATGGCGGCATGCGCACAGCCCTTTCTGCTTCTTCGCTCCCCCGTGTCCTGCTCACCGGCTTCGACCCCTTCGGCGACACCGGGCACAGCAGCCTGCCCCTCAACCCCAGCTGGCTGGCGGTGCAGGCACTGGGTGGCAAGCGCATAGGCGGCCACCTCCTGGTGGCGGCGCAATTGCCCACCGTGTTTCAGGGCTCCATCGCAGAACTCATCCGGCTGCTCGCGCTGCATAAGCCGGTACTGGTGATCTGCGTCGGCCAGGCGGGCGGGCGCAGCGCGATTTCGCTGGAGCGCATTGCCATCAACGTCAACGATGCCCGTATTCCCGACAATATCGGCGGCCAGCCCGTCGACACGCCGGTAGTGGCGGGCGGGCCTGCGGCCTATTTCAGCAGCCTGCCCATCAAGGCCATGCTGCAGGCGCTGCAAGAGGCGGGCGTGGCTGCCGAGGTATCGCAAACCGCGGGCACCTTTGTCTGCAACCACGTGTTTTATGCACTCATGCATGCCCTGGCCACAAAGCGCGGTTTCAGGCGCACGCGCGGCGGCTTTATCCATGTGCCCTATGTGCCCGAACAGGGCGCGCCCAGCTTGCCGCTCGGTGAGATCGTGCGCGGATTGCGGCTGGCCATAGCGGCGGCGCTGGCCACACCGCACGACATCGTCAAAGGCGCCGGGGCCGTCAATTAACGTCAGGGTTAGCGTCTTGCGCGCCGGCATTCTGCGTGGGCACGGCAGGCTCATCGCGCAGCAGGCGCCACAGCAGGAACGTGCCAATCACGGCGTTACCCAACGCAAAACAGGTGACCAGCACCGTGGCCCAGGCATTCAAGGGACGGGTATGCACCACCCAGGCCAGCGCGGGCGACAGGGCATTGAGCGTGAGCATCAGCCAGAACAGGGGGTTTCGCGGCTGGTAAAGACGCAACAGGCGTGACAGATCCATCGTGGCCACATGCTAACCGCACCGGCCGGAAAACCTTCCGATGATTGCTGAATCAGCGGATGGCGAAGGACGCCGGCATAAAGCCCTGTGCAGGCTGCATTGGCAGCATGCTGCTGACAGTGGCGCCTGCTGCGTTGCTGGCCATCACACCGCTGGATTCCCCCGATGAATCGGCCACAGCCTGACCCTTTTGCGCGCTGGTGATGACGGGCGGCAAGGCTGAGGCGGCCGCGACGCGGGCCTGCTGGATACAGCCCTGGCGGGCGGCACCGGCGGTGTTTTCGATGCACTGCGCAATCGCCTGCACTTCAGCCTGGCGCTGATAGTCGCGGATCCTGGCTTTGGTGACTTGCCCGTCCGCCACAAACGCGAAGGCTGCCAGCTGGCAAACAAACACCAGCCCAGCCGCTACCCAGAGCAGCGTCTTGTAAGGCATTTTGTCGAATTTTTGCAAGTGGTCAGAAAACATGGCAGGCCTCCCTGTGAACCTGTTTTCATCCTAGGGAAGCGTTTGCGGTTTCCATCCAGCACTTTTCCCGGGAATATGTAGGATAAAAACCTTTCATTTTTTTACGCGACGTAACGCGGGGCACTGACACCCTCTCGTCCCGCCCTTCCACTTCCCTGCTCGCTTTACCATCGCCCCATGACGCCCACCCTGCTTAACCCCGCCCAGACCGCCGCCCGCCTGCCTTACCCATTGCTGGTCAGCGAGCTGACGCACCTGCTCAAGGACAGTTCCGTCCAGGTGCCGCCGCGCGTGGTGCAACCCCTGCCCGGGGGCGGCAGCCTGTTTGTGATGCCGGCGCTGGACGACCGCACCGCGATCACCAAACTGATCACCTTCACGCCTGGCAATGCCGGCACCGGCCGACCCACTATCCAGGGCGACGTTGTGGTGTTTGACGTGGCCACCGGCAGTCGCCGGCTGATGCTCGACGGGCCCACCGTCACCGCCCGGCGCACGGCAGCCGTCTCACTGCTGGCCGCGCAGCGGCTGGCGCCCAACACGCACGGCCCCATGCTCATCGTCGGTGCCGGTGTCCAGGGACTTGCGCATCTGGAGGCTTATGCCGAAGGCCTGGGCGTGCACGAATTTCGCATCGCTTCGCGCAGCTACGCCAGCGCCCAGGCCCTGGTGCAGCATGCAGAGGCGCTGGGCGTGAACGCCCGCGTGGTGCACGACGCCGATGCTGCGCTGGCCGACTGCCCGCTGGCCGTTACCTGCACGCCGGCTGCCGCCGTAGTCCTCAGCGCGCTACCCCGGCCTGACGGCTTCATCAGCGCCGTTGGGGCTTTCACCCCTGCCATGATGGAACTGAGCGCCGCGTTATGCCAATACTTCGCGGCGAAGGGTTCGGTGTTTGTCGACACGGCTGATGCCATCCACGAGGCAGGGGACCTGCTGCAGGCCGGACTGGACGTGGCCCGCTTCGCCAGCCTAGGCGATGTGATACGCCAGGACACCAAAAAGCCCGCCGGGCCGGTGCTGTTTAAAAGCTGCGGCTGGGCAGGCTGGGACTTGGCCGCGGCACGGACAGCGCTGGCTTGAACGGCGCCAAGTCGGCACCTGGAGCCAAGCCATTTTCCCCGGACTGCAAGACGAAAACAGGCGCTCACCTACAGCAGTACGAGGGCGCTGGTGTTACGCTGATCCGATCACACCGGAGAAAAACCATGAAGATTCTGTTCGCCGCCGATGGCAGCAAATACACCAAAAAGGCCCTGGCCTTTCTGGTCAACCACGATGAACTCGCCGGTACCGAAGGCGAAGTGGTGGTGATCAATGTGCAGGCTCCCGTGCCGGGGCGCGTCAAGACCATGCTGGGTTCGGCCAACGTCACCGCCTACCACGCCGAAGAATCGCAAAAGGTGCTGGCGCCGATCGAGCGTTTCCTCCAGCGCCACAAGATGGCGTTTAGAACTCTCGCCGTGGTTGGCTCGCCCACCGCTGAAATACTGCGTGCCGCCAAGCGCGAAAAAGTGCACCTTATCGTGATGGGCACACACGGCCAGGGCCTGCTCAGCCGCGCGCTGATCGGCAGCGTGGCCCAGCGCGTGGTCGCCGAGTGCGAGATTCCGGTGTTGCTGGTCAAGTAGCAAGGTTCACCGAGGCCCAGTCCCGCCCCCGGGGCATCCGTTGAGCCGCTGCGTGAGAGCGCTTTCATGCGTCCGGGATTTACCGGATACTTGCCCTCACACAACAAGGAGCTCAAGATGGAGACAGGCATGGGGTTCAAGTCGATTCGCAAACTGCTGGGCTGGTTTTTACTGGCGCTTGTTGCGGCTGGCGCACCGCTGTCGTTTGCCAGCGAGGTCACCGTCAGGTCCTTCAACTCAAAGGCCTTGAGCGCAGACTACCGCTACACCATTTACCTGCCGGACGGCTATGAGAGCGGCCGGCTGCGCTACCCGGTGCTGTTTCTGCTGCACGGCAACGGCGGCGACCACAATGACTGGCCGGTCAAAGGCCAGGTGCAGGCGACCATGGACACGCTGGTCAGGGAAGGCCGCGTCCAGCCGGCCATCATCGTGATGCCGGGCGGCGGCTCCACCTGGTGGGTGGACGGCAACAAGGACAAGGCCGAGACCGCGCTCATCAAGGAGCTCATCCCGCACATCGACACCAACTTCAGGACCATCACCGCGCGTGAAGGCCGCATGATCGCAGGGCTGTCCGCCGGCGGTTTCGGCACGGTGAACGCCGTTTTCAAGTACCCCGAGCTGTTTGTTTCCGCCGCGGCGTTGAGCCCGGCGATCTATTCACCGACACCCCCGGGCCACTCTTCGGCCATGCAGGTGGCGCCGTTCCAGGCAGGCGGCAAATTTGACCAGGCCTCGTGGGACCGCCTGAACTACACCGCCAGCTGGGAAGCCTACAAAAGCAAAAAAATCGTGGTACCCCTGTACATCAACAGCGGCGACCACGACACCTTTTCCATTGCCTACCACTCGGCCGGCCTGTTCCAGAAATTGTTTGAATACCAGCCCAAGCTGGTGGAGTACCGCGTCGTCGACGGCGACCATGAATGGCCGGTGTGGCGCGACACCATTGGCGACGCCATCAAATACATGAGCGGCTTTGCCAGCCGCCCCCAGGTCGCCAAACCCTGAGGCTGTAGAGGGCAGAAACGAAAACGGACGCCCTTTGCAGGCGTCCGTCCAAATCAGTCGTGTAGATGTCCGTTACGCCTTCGGCAAGGTCACCCCAACCTGCCCCTGGTACTTGCCGCCGCGGTCCTTGTAGCTGACCTCGCAGACGTCGTCCTTGTCGCTCTCGAAGAACAGCACCTGCGCGCAGCCCTCACCCGCGTAAATCTTGGCGGGCAGCGGCGTGGTGTTGGAGAACTCCAGCGTTACATAACCTTCCCATTCGGGCTCAAACGGCGTGACGTTGACAATGATGCCGCAGCGCGCATAGGTGCTTTTTCCCAGGCAGATGGTCAGCACATTGCGCGGGATGCGGAAGTACTCCATGGTGCGGGCCAACGCAAAGCTGTTGGGCGGGATGATGCAGCTGTCACCGTGGAAGTCGACAAAACTTTTTTCGTCGAAGTTTTTCGGATCCACCACCGTGCTATGGATGTTGGTGAAAACCTTGAATTCAGGCGCGCAGCGGATGTCATAGCCGTAGCTGCTGGTGCCGTAGCTGATGATCTTCTGGCCGTCCCGCTGGCGGATCTGGCCGGGTTCAAAAGGCTCGATCATGCCGTGCTGTTCGGACATGCGGCGTATCCATTTATCGCTCTTGATGCTCATGGGATGGGGCTCCTGTTGTGGCTGTGATTGTAAGTTGGGGTTGGAGTGCCATCCCCATTGACCGCCAGTCCGGAAGCAGTCAGCCCTTCCTCACCAAGGGGCCAGTTGGCAAAAGGCACGGGCTGAGGACTATCGCTGCCCCACAATCCGATAAAAGCGCCGCGGACGCATGGACGGGGAAAGTGCCGCTGGTCAAGACACCGCATTCCGCGTAACGTTGCCCCTATAACAGGCACAAGCTCAAGCGGAAGTGCCGTTGTCCCATATCTAAAGCCGGTTCAGGCGAGGCGCCCCACTATGAAAACAAGATCTACCCACAACAAGGACCGCATTCTTGTCGTGGACAGCAGCCCCGGCATTCACGATGCCTTCCACAACATGCTTGTTGAAGATGAGAATGTGCAAGGGAAATTCGAACTGGATGGTGCCCGCGACGCGCGCGAGGCGCTGGCCCTGGTACAACAGTCGCTTCTGGCTTCGCGCCCCTACACCGTGGCATTTATCGGTGTTTCTGGTACGGCTGGAGGAAATGCGCTCGAAATAGCACCTCAAATATGGGCGCTTGATCCGGGAGTCCAGATAGTGCTTTGCGCGGAGCGACTGGATTTTTCTTCTGATGCACTGTTCGCAGCCATGGGAGCCATGAATAGCAGGTGGCTGGTGCTCAAGACGCCGCATGATCCCGTAGAAGTCATCCAATCGGCATACTCCCTGGCAGAGAAGTGGCATTTGCAACAACTCGCCGGGTCTCATCCAGGCGGGCACCCAGAGGCGGATGCCACGGAGAAGGGGAGCGCGGCGGCTGCCTCCCAGATCAACGAGCAGGATTTGTTGCGCACGCTTCTGGACAACGCTCCCGATCACATTTATTTCAAGGATGCGCAGTCCCGCTTTCTCAAATGCAGCAAGGCACAGGCGCTGCAGTTTGGGGCATCACCGGAGGAGCTGGTGGGCAAGACGGATCACGATTTTTTTTCCGAAGAGCATGCGCGCCCCGCCTACGAGGATGAACAGGAAATCCTGCGCACAGGTCAGCCGATCATCGGCAAAGTGGAGAAGGAAACCTGGAAAGACGGACGCGATGAATCCTGGAAGCTGAGTACAAAGATGCCGCTGCGCAACAAAGCCGGAGCCATCATTGGTACCTTCGGTATTTCCAAGGACATTACTGCCCTGAAGCAGACTGAAGCAGCGCTGGCGCATCACCGTGATTTGCTGGCTACGCTGATGGAGAGCTCACCAGATTCCATCTTCTTCAAAGATCTGAAATCACGTTTGGTAAAAGTCAGCCGCTCGGAGGTTCACAACCTCCTGCGGCTATCGATCAGCCGCTATCGCGCAGCACATCCGGACATGGGTGAGGAGACACTTCCACCGCATTTGGCCAGTGTGGAGGAGTTTGAAAAGTATGTGATTGGTAAAACCGATGCAGACATTTACGGCCAGGACAGGGCGAGTGAATTTAGCCACGACGAGGAAGAGATTATCCGGACGGGGAAGCCCATCCTCGAAAAGAGCGAAAAAACCGTTCATCCTGATGGGCGTGTCGTCTGGTACCTCACCACCAAAGGCCCCTGGAGAGACAGGAACGGCACACTGATCGGGACCTTCGGGACTTCGAAAAACATATCCGAATTGAAGGAAGCGGAACGAAAAATTGAAGAGGTTCAAGCCCAGCTGCTCACCACGGCGCGCCTGGCGGGCATGGCAGAGATCGCAACCAACGTGTTGCACAACGTGGGGAACGTTCTCAACAGCGTCAACGTGTCGGCCGAATTGATTGGCAGCCAGTTGCGGACGTCCAAGCTCAAGGGGCTCGCCCGCTCTGTGGGTTTGATGGACGCCCACATCGGGGATTTGGGGGAGTTTTTGACGCGGGACAGCAAGGGCAAGCTGTTACCCGCCTA
This sequence comes from Polaromonas sp. P3_A5, assembly GCF_056403055.1. Lineage (NCBI taxonomy): Bacteria > Pseudomonadati > Pseudomonadota > Betaproteobacteria > Burkholderiales > Comamonadaceae > Polaromonas > Polaromonas sp. P3_A5. Next base: position 999,700 of record NZ_JBFUGF010000001.1, on the reverse strand, counting down.
TCTGCGCGAGTTGGCGCGGACACTGGAGGCAGAGCATGAATCCATCGCGAAAGAACTCGACGCACTTTGCAGCAGTGTGGACCACATCAAACAGGTCATCGCGACCCAGCAATCATACGCAGGCACCCCGCGTGTCGTCGAATCCGCCAAGGTGGATGAGTTGCTGGACGACGCGCTGCGCATGAATGCGGATGCACTGACGCGCCACAAAGTGGATGTTGAAAAAAAATACGCAACGTTGCCCACCCTTTTGCTGGATCGGCAACGCGTTTTGCAGGTTCTGGTGAACCTGATCAGCAACGCCAAGCAGGCTTTTGGCACGATTACAGACAGGCGCCCGTTCATTACGCTCAATGCTGTTTTGCTGGAAGGGCCCGTTCTGCGCATCACGGTGACGGACAACGGGGAAGGCATTGCACCGGAGAACCTGACGCGCGTTTTCTCCCACGGCTTTACCACTCGCAAAAACGGGCATGGCTTTGGTCTGCACAGCTGCGTTCTGGCCGCGCAGGAAATGGGCGGTAGCTTGCAAGTCCACAGCGACGGCCCCGGGCAGGGCGCATCGTTCATCCTGGAGATTCCCGTCGCAACCGCGCAGGTTCATTGAACGCGCCAAAAAAAAGTTTTTTTCGCCCAGGCAGGGCTTGGGCCGGCTTAAAAGACATGCCCGGTCGCCAGTGCCGCGGCTGCTGCCCGTGTTTCCACGCCCAGCTTTTCAAAAATGTGCTCCAGGTGCTTGTTCACCGTGCGATGGCTCATGCCCAGGATGTCGCCGATGTCGCGGTTGGTCTTGCCCTTGGCCAGCCATGAGAGGACCTCGGTTTCCCGCGGCGTCAACGCGGCATTGGCCAGGCGCGAGGGCGAGGCGACATTCGCACCGCGCTGCTCCAGCAACAGCATGGTTTCGCCTATGCCGACCCGGCCCATGTTGCGCACCGACAGCTGCACGCCGGCCAGGGCCAGCAGCACCTCATCGGTGTCGCCTTCCAGCGCCGCATGGACCGCATCGGGCAACCGCCCCGGCTGCACACCGCCTCCGGCGCCTTGCAGCCACAGGGCCGCCTGGGGCGATCGCCAAGCGATGCGCCCGCGCGCATCGACCAGCACCACGCCGAAGCCGGCCACGTCCACGGCCTCACGCGCCAGCCGCGTAATGCGCGCATTGCGCGTATGGGTGTGCAGGCGCGCCACCACTTCCTGCGCGCGCAGCGGCTTGACGACGTAGTCGACACCGCCGCAGGCAAAACCTTCCAGCACGTGCGGCGTCTCCGACAAGCCTGTCATGAAGATCACCGGGATGTGCGCCATGGCGGGGTTGGCCTTGATCTGCCGGCAGGTGTCAAAGCCCGAGAGGCCGGGCATGACGGCGTCCAGCAGGATGGCGTCAGGCGCGACCAGCTCCAGGCGCTGCAGCGCCGAATCGCCGTCGCGCGCCACCAGCACGGTGTAGCCCTCGCCTTCCAGCGTGTCGCAGAGCATGCCCAGGCTGCTGGGAGCGTCGTCCACCACCAGCACGACAGGGCGTTGTTCTTCAGCGGCTTCAAGCATCGACGCCCTCCGTCAAATGATCGAGCAGCAACTCAAGCTCGCAGCGGCTCACAAAGCCGCGCAGCCGCGCGCAACTGGCGGCCAGCGTGGGGTCTTCGGTCGCGACGCGGTCCAGCAGGCGGTGCAGGCCGTGCACGTGGCCCAGCTTCACCAGCCGTATTAACCCCGCGCGGGCCTCCTCGGGCAGGCCCAGCGAACTCTCCCCAGCCGGGCTCGCCAGCGGCGCCGGGGAGACCACGGAGGTCACCCACTCCAGCCCCAGGTGGCGCTGCAGCGCGTCCATCAACTCGGATTCGAGCACCGGCTTGCCGACAAAGGCCTGGCAACCCGATGCCTTCAGGCGCGAGGCCTGGTTCTCGAACACATTGGCCGACACCACGATGATGGGCACCCCGGCATAACCCCGGCCGCGTATCTGCAGCGCGGTTTCCCAGCCATCCAGGTCGTCCATACTGATGTCCAGCAGGATGGCGTCGGGCACGCCGTCCTTGAGGCTGTCTATGCATTCCAGCCCGCTGGCCGCCTCTTTCACATCAAAGCCCAGCGGCGTGAGCATGCCGGCCAGCATCTGACGCTGCACTGGCTGGTCGTCCACCACCAGTAGCGTCCTGCGCTTGCCGAAGAAGCCGGCGATCTGGTGCGGCGGGTCGGCCAGTGGGCCGGGATCGTCGATCTCGCGCAGGTACAGGCGCACGCTGAAGGTGCTGCCCTTGTCAGGCTCGCTCTTCAGGCTCAGGTCGCCACCCATCAGCGCGGTCAGCAGCCCGGTGATGGTCAAGCCCAGGCCTGTGCCCGGCTCGCCGCGGCGGCGGCCCGCGGCGCCGCGTTCAAAAGGCAGGAAGATGCGCTGCTGGTCCTGCGGCGCGATGCCTATACCGGTGTCCACCACGTCGAATCGGATCACCTCGCGCCGACAGTCCACATGCAGCTTCACGCTCCCCGTGTCGGTGAACATCACCGCATTGCTCAGCAGGTTGATGATGATCTGGCGCAGCCGCTTGGCGTCGGCTTGCACCCAGGCCGGCATACGGCCGCTGTGGGTATAGAAAAAATCCACGCCCTTGGCTTCGGCCTGCGGCCGCACCATGCTGACCAGGCCTTCGAGGAAGTCGGGCAGTGGCACGGGGATCGGCTCCAGCCGCAACCGGCCGGCCTCGATGCGCGCCAGGTCGAGCAAACCGTCGACCAGTTGCAGCAGGTGCTCGCCACTGCGCTGTATGGTCTGCACGGCTTCGCGCGGCGTGCTGGCCAGCGCCTCGCTTTTGAGCAAAATCTGCGAATAACCCAGGATGCTGTTGAGCGGTGTGCGCAGCTCGTGCGTCATGCCGGCCACATAGCGCGTCTTGGCCTGGTTGGCCGACTCGGCCACTTCCTTGGCGGTCTGCAGCGCCGCGTCGGTGCGCTGGTGCGCCTCGATCTCGCGCGACAGCAGCTGGTTCTGCCGGTTCGACTCGTCCTGCGCCATGCGCCGGCTTTCGCTGCCGAGCACCACCCACCAGCTGCAGACAGCGACGATCAACAGCAACATGGCGAACACCTTCACGAAGGCCGAGCGCAGCAGGCCGGAGAGATCGCCCGACAGCGGGAAAGCCGTTTCCTGCGTGTACACCATGCCCATTACGGTGGCCAGCAGCGCGCACAGCGACAGCATCACCACCATGTAGTGGCCGACGCGAAAGTTGACCCGGCCCGACAGCGCGCCGGGCAGCAGCGTGCTTAAAAACTGTTCGGCCTGCTCGGCCGCGCGTGAGCGCGTCTTGCAGCGATCGTGGCAGCGCGACTCCAGCGTGCAGCACAGCGAGCAGATGGGCGCACCGTAGGCGGGGCAGCTGGCCATGTCCTCGGCCTCAAAGGCGTTCTCGCACACATGGCAATGCACCATCTGGCCCGGCGCGCCCATGGCCTGCGGCTTGCGCGCGATGTAATAACGCCCGCCGGTGAGCCAGGCCAGCAGCGGCGACAGCACCAGCGCCAGGCCCAGCGCGATAAAGGGCGAGAAGGCCTCGGCCTGCGGGCCCATGGCGCCGGTGTAGGCAAACACACCGGCCGTGGCGGCCAGCAGCATGGAGCCCAGGCCTACCGGGTTGATGTCGTAGAGGTGCGCGCGCTTGAACTCGATGCCCTTGGGACTCAGGCCCAGCGGTTTGTTGATCATCAGGTCGGCCACCAGCGCGCCGACCCAGGCGATGGCCACGTTGCCGTAAAGCCCCAGCACCTTTTCCAGCGCCGAGAACACATCCAGCGTCATCAGCAGCAAGGCGATAGTCACGTTAAAGACCAGCCACACGACGCGGCCCGGATGGCTGTGCGTGAGGCGCGCAAAAAAGTTGGACCATGCGAGCGAGCCCGCATAGGCGTTGGTCAGGTTGATCTTGAGCTGCGACACCACCACAAACAACACGGTGGCCGCCAGCACCCAGGCCGGGTTGCTGAAGACATACGCAAAACCTGCCAGGTACATCTGCGTCGGCTCCATGGCCCTGGCCGCCGGCAACTCATGCTGCAGCACCAGAAAAGCCAAAAAGGCGCCGCCCAGCATTTTCAGCATGCCCAGCACGATCCAGCCCGGCCCCGCCATCAGCACCGCGCCCCACCAGCGCACGCGGTTGACGTGGGTCTTTTCGGGCAGGAAACGCAAAAAGTCCACCTGCTCGCCGATCTGCACCACAAGCGAGAACGCCACCGTGGCGGCAGCACCAAACATGAGCGGATCGAACTCGCTGCTGCCCGACGTGCGCCCGGCCAAGCCGGTGAAGTCGAAAAAAGCCTGCGGGTTCTTCCACAGCACGGCCAGGTAAGGCAACAGCAGCAGCACGCCCCACAGCGGCTGTGTCCACATCTGTAGGCGCGAGATGAGCGTGATGCCGCGCACCACCAGGGGCACGATGACCACCGCGCTGATGACGTAACACCAGGCAATGGGAATATCGAGGTACATCTGCAGCGCCAGCGCCATGATGGCCGCCTCCAGCGCGAAGAAGATGAAAGTGAAGCTCGCGTAGATCAGCGATGTGATGGTGGAGCCCAGGTAACCGAAGCCCGCGCCGCGCGTGAGCAGGTCCATGTCCACGCCGTAACGCGCCGCGTAGTAGCTGATGGGCAGGCCGGTGAAAAAGGTGATCAGCCCCACCACCAGGATGGCCCACAACGCATTGGTAAAGCCGTAGTTCAGCGCAATGGCCGCGCCTATGGCCTCCAGTGCCAGAAACGACACCGCACCAAAAGCCGTGTTGCCCACGCGCCATTCCGACCACTTGCGAAAGCCGCGCGGCGTGTAGCGCAGCGCGTAGTCCTCGATGGATTCGTCGGCCACCCACGCGTTGTACTCGCGTCGAATACGAAAAATTTTCTGGGTGGCGATAGTCAAGAGAGATCTCCGTCGAACGGCCGGTTGGCTGCAACAGGTTCCGCAAGAAGTGTGCCCGCATCTGGTGCAACGCACCAAGACAGGTGGCTACGTTGATTGACGTATAGGGATGCGCAGCCCTTGTGAACATGATTCACCTGACCAGAACGTAAGCCTTCCTCTTTTTATTGCGTCAGTTTTCTCCCCTTCAACTTTTCACGTTTTCACTTTTCACCAACCGCAGGAGCCCAGCATGTCCAACGACGATCGCGATCCATCTTCCTTCATCAACCGCCGCCGCCTCATGCAGGGCGTCGCCGCGGCCCTGCCGCTGGCCGGCTTGCCAGGCTGGGCGCAAGCCCAGCAATTTCCCACAGCCAAGGTCAACACCACAAAGCTGGCCGTCACCGACACCGAAGTGACCGTGGGCCAGTTGCACTCGGCCACCGGCACCATGGCGATTTCCGAAACGGGCTCCATCCAGGCCGAGCAGCTCGCCATCGACCAGATCAACGCCATGGGCGGCGTGCTGGGCCGCAAGATCAAGGTCATCAAGGAAGACGGCGCCTCCGACTGGCCGACCTTCGCCGAAAAATCCAAGAAACTGCTGGTCAACGACAAGGTCGCCGCCGTGTTCGGCTGCTGGACCTCGGCCTCACGCAAGGCCGTGCTGCCCATCTTCGAAAAAGAAAACGGCATGCTCTACTACCCGACCTTTTACGAAGGCCTGGAGCAGAGCAAGAACGTGATCTACACCGGACAGGAAGCCACGCAGCAAATTCTCTACGGCCTGGACTGGGCTTCCAAAGAAAAGAAGGCCAAGACCTTCTTCCTGGTCGGATCCGATTACATCTGGCCGCGCACCTCGATGAAGATAGGCCGCAAGCACATTGAAAGCCACCTCACCGGCAGCAAGGTCGTCGGCGAAGAATACTACCCGCTGGGCCACACCAACTTCAACTCGCTGATCAACAAGATCAAGGTCGCCAAGCCCGACTGCATCTTCATCGCGGTGGTGGGAGGCTCCAACGTGGCTTTCTACAAGCAGCTCAAGGCCGCGGGCGTGACGGCAGACAAGCAGTTCCTGCTCACCATCTCGGTCACCGAAGACGAGGTGCTGGGCATAGGCGGCGAGAACATGAAGGGCTTCTACGCTTCGATGAAGTACTTCCAGTCGCTGGACAACCCCAACAACAAGGCTTTTGTGACGGCCTTCAAAGCCAAGTACGGCAAGGATGCGGTGATCGGCGACGTGACACAGGCCGGCTACCTCGGCCCCTGGCTGTGGAAAGCGACGGTTGAAAAAGCCGGCAGCTTCGACGTGGACAAGATCGCCGCGGCCTCCACCGGCATCGAGCTCAAGACCGCACCCGAAGGTTACGTGAAGTTGCACGAAAACCATCACCTGTGGAGCAAGGCCCGCATCGGCCAGGCGCAACCGGACGGCCAGTTCAAGGTGGTGGCCGAATCAACGGCACTGATCGAACCCAATCCCTTCCCCAAGGGCTACCAGTAAGCGTTGACGCTGGCTCCTACCGGTTCACTCCGCCCTATGGCTGGGTGAGCCGGCAGGGGCTTCTTCTTTTCTTCCTCACAGACACCTGCCTTTTTGGCATTCGACCCACCCGCCGCACCGGAGCCCCGCCATGAATCTTTCCGAAATGCTCAACATCGGCCTGATGCAAGGCTTTGCCGGGCTCAGCCTGTTTTCCGTGCTGCTGCTCATGGGCCTGGGACTGGCCATCATCTTCGGCCAGATGGGCGTCATCAACATGGCGCATGGCGAGTTCATGACCATAGGCGCTTACACCATCTACCTGTTTTCACACCTGTCCGAAACCTACGCACCGGGTTTCGTGCAGGCCTACTTTCCCTTCGCCATCGCGGCGGCCTTCATCTTCGCCTTCGCCGTCGGCTGGCTGGCCGAATGGGCTTTCATACGCCACCTCTACAAACGCCCGCTCGATACCCTGCTAGCCACCTGGGGCCTGTCGCTGGGCATGCAGCAGATCTTCCGCACTACCTTCGGTGCCAAGGAAGTCAGCCCCACCCTGCCCGACTGGCTCATGGGCTCCTGGGCGCCGGCGCCCGGCCTGGACATCCCAATCAACGGCCTGTTCGTGATGGCGCTCACGCTGGTGGTGACCTGCGGGGTGCTGATCGCGCTGCACAAGTCGCGCTGGGGCCTGCGTGTGCGCGCCACCGTCGCCAACCGCGTGATGGCCAACGCCACCGGCATCAACACCAAGAAGACCGACCGCCTGACCTTTGCCATCGGCTGCGGCATCGCCGGCGTGGCCGGCGCGGCCTTCACCACGATTGGCTCCACCGGCCCGACCAGCGGCTCGCTTTACATCGTCGACGCCTTCCTGGTCGTCACCTTCGGCGGCGCGGCCAGCCTGCTGGGCACCGTGGTCTCGGCCTTCGGCATCGCGCAGACCCAGTCCATCGCCGAGTTCTTCATGACCGGCTCCATGGCCAAGGTGCTGACGCTGATGACCATCGTGACGATTTTGATGCTGCGCCCGCAGGGCTTGTTCGCCTCCAAGGTGCGGCGCTGAGTTTTCATTCCATTCCCACGGCAACCTAGACAACCGGAGTTTTTCATGAACAGCCTCAAGCAATGGATAGTGCGCAACGGCCTGGGCAACGTCGCCCTGCTGGCCCTGGTGCTGCTGGTGGCCTTTCCGCTGGCGCTGGATCTGTTCCGCCTCAACCTCGTGGGTAAATACCTCAGTTATTCCTTCGTCGCGCTGGGCCTGGTGATGCTGTGGGGCTACGGCGGCGTGCTGAGCCTGGGCCAGGGTGTGTTCTTCGGCCTGGGCGGCTACGGCATGGCGATGTTTTTGAAGCTTGAAGCCAGCGACCCCATCACCACCAAGATCCAGTCCACACCCGGCATTCCCGACTTCATGGACTGGAACCAGATCACCGCGCTGCCGATCTGGTGGAAGCCTTTCCAGTCATTCCCACTGACGCTGCTGCTGATCCTGGTCGTGCCCACGCTGCTGGCCTTCATCATCGGCTACGCCATGTTCAAGCGGCGTGTCGGCGGCGTCTACTTCGCCATCATTACGCAAGCCGTGGCGCTGATCCTCACGGTGCTCATCATCGGCCAGCAGGGCTACACCGGCGGCGTCAACGGCATGACCGACCTCAAGACCATCCTGGGCTGGGACACACGTACCGACAGCGCCAAGTACATCCTCTACTTCCTCACCGCCGGCCTGCTGCTGGGCGCCATCGTGCTGTGTACCTGGATCCAGAAGAGCAAACTGGGCACACTGCTGCTGGCCATGCGTGACAAGGAAGACCGCGTGCGCTTTTCGGGCTACGACGTGGCCATGTTCCGGGTTTTCGCCTTCTGCTTTGCGGCCATGCTGTCGGCGGTGGGCGGTGCCATGTTCACCCTGCAGGTGGGCTTTATGTCGCCCTCTCTGGTCGGCATCGTGCCGTCGATCGAGATGGTGATCTTCGCCGCCGTGGGCGGGCGCATGTCGCTGGTGGGCGCGGTTTACGGCGCGCTGCTGGTGAACTTCGGCAAAACCTATTTCTCCGAGAGTTTTCCCGACCTCTGGCTGTTCCTGATGGCCGCCATGTTCCTGGGCGTGGTGCTGGCCTTCCCCGACGGCCTGGCCGGCGTCTACACGCAGCGCGTCAAACCCTGGCTGACCAAGCGCTTCACGCGCCGCGAGAAAGTCGCCCCGCCTGCCGCCCCGCCCATGGCGCCCCCGCCGGTTGCGGCCCAAGCAACGCCCCCGCTGCCCGCTGGCTTGACCGGCCAGCAGACCTGAACACCCAAGGAAGCCACCATGATCGCTCCTGCCATGACCCCCAACGACTTCGTGCTGTCGGTCGAAGACCTGACCGTGTCTTTCGACGGCTTCAAGGCCATCGACAGCCTGAACCTCTACGTCGACCAGAACGAGCTGCGCGTGATCATCGGCCCCAACGGCGCAGGCAAGACCACGCTGCTGGACCTGATCTGCGGCAAGACCCGCGCCAGCCACGGTCGCATCAAGTTCAAGAACGCCGAGATGACGAAACTGCCCGAATACCAGATCGTGCGCTCCGGCATAGGCCGCAAGTTCCAGACACCGTCCATCTACGAAAACCTGAGCGTGTTCCAGAACCTGGAAGTGTCTTTCCCGCGCGGGCGCGGTGTGTTCGGTGCGCTGTTCTTCAAACGCAGCGAGGAAGTCAAGGCCCGCGTGCAGGCCGTGGCGGCCGAGATCGGACTGGACGGACAGGTGGATACCGAAGCCGGCCTGCTCTCGCACGGGCAAAAGCAGTGGCTGGAGATCGGCATGCTGCTGATGCAGGACCCTGAGCTGTTGATGCTGGACGAGCCGATCGCCGGCATGAGCGTGCGTGAGCGCGAGCTCACGGCCGAGCTGCTCAAGCGCATCTGCAAGGGCCGCGCCATGATCGTCATCGAGCACGACATGGAGTTCGTCAAGCGCATCGCCGACAAGGTGACCGTCATGCACCAGGGAAAGATTCTGGCCGAAGGGTCGATGGAAAAAGTACAGGCTGATCCCCGCGTGATCGACGTGTACCTGGGCCACTAAGCACCAAAGCATCAAGGGAACCACCATGCTCAACGTCAACAACCTTCACGTCAGCTACGGCCAGAGCGAGGCGCTGCACGGCATCACCTTCTCCGCTAAGAAAAACGAAACCGTGGCCATCATGGGCCGCAACGGCATGGGCAAGACCACGCTGTTCAAGTCGCTGATCGGCATCCTGCCGCTCAAGTCCGGAACGATTGAAGTCGACGGCCTGGACATCTCGAAAGACGAAAGCTATCAGCGCGTCGCAAAGGGCGTGGCCTACGTGCCGCAAGGCCGCATGATCTTCCCGACGCTGACGGTGCAGGAAAACATTCTGACGGGCCTGGAGAACGCCAAACACAAGCAGATCCCGGACGAGATCTACGCGCTGTTCCCGGTGCTCTTCGACATGCGCGGCCGCAAGGGCGGCAACCTCTCGGGCGGCCAGCAGCAGCAGCTGGCGATTGCCCGCGCGCTGGTGACCAACCCCAAGGTGCTGCTACTCGATGAGCCGACCGAGGGCATACAGCCTTCCATCATCAAGGACATCGCGCGTGCGCTCAACGAGATCCGCAAGATGCGCGAAATCACGATTGTGGTGTCGGAGCAGGTGCTGAGCTTCGCGATGGACGTGGCCGACCGGCTCTTCGTCATCGAGGGCGGACAGCTGGTGCACGAGAGCACACGCGCCGGCACCGACACGGCGCGCATCAAGCAGTTTCTTTCCGTCTGATTTTCCTTTCCTTCCTTTATTCATCACCACCAGGAGATATGGCATGACCGACACGCTGATCAAGGTTGACCTGACGAAGTCGCCCACCCTCAACGAGAACATCCACAACCGCTGGCACCCGGACATCCCCATGGCCTGCTGGGTCAACCCGGGCGATGATTTCATCCTGGAGACCTTCGACTGGACCGGCGGCTTCATCAAGAACAACGACAGCGCCGACGATGTGCGCGACATCGACCTTTCCACGGTGCATTACCTGTCAGGCCCGGTCGGGGTCAAGGGCGCGGAACCCGGTGACCTGCTGGTGGTCGACCTGCTGGACATAGGCGCCAAGCAGGACAGCCTCTGGGGTTTTAATGGTTTCTTCAGCAAGAAGAACGGCGGCGGCTTCCTGACCGACCATTTCCCCGAAGCGCAGAAATCGATCTGGGACTTCAAGGGCATGTTCACGAGTTCGCGCCACGTGCCGGGCGTGAACTTTGCCGGGCTGATCCACCCCGGCCTGATAGGCTGCCTGCCCGACAAAGCCATGCTGGAGATGTGGAACACGCGCGAACAGGCGCTGATCGACAGCGAGCCGACGCGCACGGGTCTCGCCAACCCGCCTTCGGCTGGCACCGCCCACATGGGCAAGATGACGGGCGCGGCGCGCGACAAGGCCGCGGCCGAGGGCGCGCGCACCGTGCCGCCGCGCGAGCACGGCGGCAACTGCGACATCAAGGATTTGTCGCGCGGTTCCAAGGTCTACTTCCCGGTCTACGTCGACGGCGCGGGCCTGTCTGTGGGCGACCTGCACTTCAGCCAGGGCGACGGCGAGATCACCTTCTGCGGCGCCATCGAGATGGCCGGCTGGGTGCACATGAAGGTCACTCTGATCAAGGGCGGAATGGCCAAGTACGGCATCAAGAACCCTATCTTCAAGCCCAGCGTGATCACGCCGCGCTACGACGACTATTTGATCTTTGAAGGCATCTCGGTCGACGAGGCCGGCAAGCAGTACTACCTGGACGTCAACGTCGCCTACCGCCAGGCCTGCCTTAACGCCATCGAATACCTGAAGAAATTCGGCTACTCGGGCGCGCAGGCGTATTCCATCCTGGGCACGGCGCCGGTACAAGGCCACATCAGCGGCGTGGTCGACGTGCCGAATTCCTGCGCCACGCTGTGGCTGCCGACCGGCATCTTCGACTTCGACATCAACCCGAACGCATCGGGACCGGTCAAGCACATCGACGGCAAGATCAGCATGCCGCTGTCGCCCGACCTGCGTTAAAACCCCAGGGGAAGCACCATGCCCACCTACGACTACGACTGCCCGCAGTGCGGCAGCTTCGACGCGCTGCGCTCGGTTTCCATGCGCAACCAGGCGGCGGCCTGCCCGGTGTGCGGCGGCCCAGCCGCGCGCATTTTGTCCGTCGCGCCCTCGCTGGCGCTGATGGAAGACGACGCGCGGCGCGCGATGGACACCAACGAGCGGGCCCGCCATGAGCCCAAGCGCTCGGGCGACTACGCGCGGCTCAAGCATCCGGCCGGATGCGGCTGCTGCTCCAGCGGCAAGCGCGGAGCCACGATGACCGCACCCAATGGCAATAAAGCTTTTCCGAGCAAACGCCCCTGGATGATCAGCCACTGAGGACACCCTTCACAAGGAGCACGACATGATTCACGGCGATATTTCAAGCGGCAAGGTCACCGTCGGCGCGGCGTATCCATTTGTCGCTTTTGATGCTGATTGCGTTCTTTTCCCATAACCCTGTGTGATGCTCCTCTTATAGAAGTCTGCCTGCCCACAGTCCCGAAAACCCGAAATCCTGGCCAAAGCGGGCCGTGGACACCCTCTGGCGGTGTGCTTAAATGGCACATCACTACACAACAGGGGGAGCGGCAATGAACTGCAAAACTTGGATGGGGATCGCCGCAGGGACCGTGCTGATGCTGCTTGGCGCCGGGGCACAGGCGCAGAAGATGCATCGCTGCGGCAACGTCTACCAGGACCGCCCCTGCGACACGGTGCAACCGGGCACTGAAGTGCGCAATTTCGACAATGCCCCCCGACCCGTCGCCAGCGCGGGCACGGACACACAGTGCCGGCAACGCGGCATCGACTCCCAGAAAATTGTCTGGTCTCGCGAAGCGGGAGCGCAGGCGGAAAAACTCAGGGCCGCCGCCTATTCGGAAGAAGAGAAAACCCTGATCACCGAGGTCTACGGCAAACGCGGCACCGCACCGGAAGTTCGTGCCAGCATCGAAGCCGACTGCATCGCGGCCAAGAAACATGCCCAGGAGGTTGCGGCGGCGCTGGCCGCCGTGGGAAAACTGCCCGGCAGTCCGGCGCCAGGCGTCGCGCCTGCGCGGCCTCAGGCCATGGAATCCAGGGCCGTCGAGGCTGCGCAGGGCGGCGATGCCTCCGCGCTGCGATCCGCCGAATCGCAAAAGAGGCGTTGCAGCAGCATCAACACCAAAATTGAGGGCATCCAGAAGAGCCAGCGCAGCGGCGGCAGTGTGGCTGCCATGGAAAGCCTGAACCAGCGCCGGCGCGACGCGGAAGCCGAACGCGACCGGGCCGGCTGCTAGGCTGCGCCGCCCGCCTGGGAAATCACGGCCTTTTCAATCACCCGGTCGTCACCCAGCACAATCAGTGCGAACAGCAGCTCGTCCAGGCTGGCGGCTTGCGCCGTCTTGCGCGCCAGCAGCGGCGTGGCCTGGAGGTTGAGCACGACAAAATCTGCTTCGCAACCGGGCTGCAGGTTACCGACAACGCCTTCCAGGCCCAGTGCACGCGCCGCACCCGCCGTGTGCTGCCACCACAGGTGCTGCGGCTTGAGCGACAGGCCGGTTTTGGTCTGCCCCTCTCTTCCCACGTAGTAGGCCGCCAGCATGGTGTGGAAAGGGCTGAACGAGGTGCCGCCACCCACGTCGCTGGCCAGGCCATAGGGGAAACCGATGCGGTCTGCACCCTCGTAGTCAAAAAAACCGCTGCCCAGAAACAGGTTGCTGGTCGGGCTCACGGCTGCCGCCGTGCCGGTGCCGCGCATCAGGGCGCGGTCTTCGTCGTCGATGTGGATGCAATGCGCATATACGGCGCGCGGGCGCAGCAGTCCGAACTGTTCATAGACGCTGAGGTAGCTGCGCGCCTCCGGATAGAGTTGCCGCACCCAGGCGATCTCGTCCTTGTTCTCGGCCACGTGCGACTGGATCCACACGTCCGGGTATTTCGCGGCCAGCTCGCCGGCACCGCGCAGCTGTGCTTCGCTGCAGCTGGGCACAAAACGCGGCGTGATGGCGTAGCCCAGCCGGTCTACGCCATGCCAGCGCTGGATCAGCGCTTCGGTGTCCTGCAAGCTTTGCACCGCTTCGTCGCGCACGCCGTCCGGGGCATTCTGGTCCATCAGGCATTTTCCGGTCATGAGGCGCAACTGGTTTTTCTGTGCCTCGGCGAACAGCGCGTTGACGGATTCCACATGCGAGGTCGCGAAGGCCAGTGCCGTGGTGACCCCGTTGCGAAGCAGTTCTGCTATGAAAAACGTAGCTGCTTGCGCACAGTGGTCCTTGCTTGCGAAGCGTTTTTCTTCTGGAAAAGTATAGTTTTCAAGCCAGGGCAGCAGCCCTTCGGCAGGCGAGCCGATCACGTCCAGCTGCGGATAGTGAACGTGCATGTCGACAAAACCCGGCGCGATGAGGCGGCCCGGCAGGTGTTCGGTGGGCACCTCGGCAAACCCGGAAACCAGCGCGTGGTAGCTGCCGACGGCTTGCACCACCTGGCGGCCTTCGGCATCGGGTCCGGTCACCAGCAGGCCATCAGCCTCATAAACGGCCTGCGCAGGCGCGGCAAAGTACAGGAGGGCGGCGCGATAGGCTTTCATGGCTGCAAGATTAACCCAGTCACCGGCGGGCTGAATATTCAAAACCCGATAAGGCCTATTGGGCTTGTTGCCAGCCGGACAGTCTGGTTCAGCGGCTCACACGGCAGCCGTCGCCCAGCGAGGCGCGCCAGACCCGTACCGAAGTCAAGCCCGGCAGGCGTGCGTCCAGCTTGCGGAAGATGAACTGGCACAGGTTTTCCAGCGTGGGCGGGCCCAGATCTTTCACGTCGTCGAGCAGGTGGTGGTCCAGTTCCTCGCGCAGCACCTCGATCTCGCGCCGCACCAGGCCCAGGTCCATCACCATGCCGGTGGCCGCATCGGGCTCGCCAGCGACAAAAACCTCGGCGTTGTAGGTATGGCCATGCACGCGCTTGCTGCTGTCGGCCTCGATGACACGCTTCAGGGTGTGCGCCGCGTCAAAGTAGAAAGTCTGGCTGATCTCGCAGCGCATGGGTTCTGGCGTGGGGAGCTTTTTCATCGGATGCCCGTGATTTTGTGGGTCTGCAGGCTCAGGCGCCAGGCCGGGCGTGCCATGCACAGCTGGATGCAGGTTTCGGTGTTCTGCTGGCGCTGGGGGTTGTCCATGGGCTGCAGGTAGCGGTGGGTGAAGTCGGCAGCCTCAAGTTCGGCCAGGTCGAAACTTGGCTGTGGCCAGACGACCTTGAGCTCCTGACCCGCGCGTTGCACCCAGGGTGCGCCGGCCTTGGGACTCACGCAGATCCAGTCAATGCCCTGGGGCGCGGCAATGGTGCCGTTGGTTTCCACCGCAATCTGGAAGCCGCGCGCATGCAACGCGGCGATCAGTTCGGCATCGACCTGCAGCAAGGGCTCGCCGCCCGTCATCACCACAAAGCGGTGGGCACTGTCGCCCGCCGGCCACTGCGCTTCAATTTTTTGGGCCAGCGCATCGGCATCGGCAAACTTGCCGCCCAATGTGCCGTTGGTACCTACAAAGTCAGTGTCGCAAAACTGGCAGACGGCCGTGGCACGGTCCTGCTCGCGGCCTGTCCACAGGTTGCAGCCGGCAAAACGGCAGAACACCGCCGGCCGCCCGGCATTGCCGCCCTCGCCCTGCAGCGTGTAGAAAATTTCCTTGACCTGGTAGCTCATGGCGCGGCTTTCGCAGCGCCATAGCCGCGGCGCGCCACAGGCAGTTGCCGGGGCGAAGGGAGACATTGAGCGGGAGAAATAAAACAGGCGCCCACTGAGGCCGAAAGACCGGGGGTCGCGAGGTTTTTATACATGGTAGTCCTCTACATGGCCCCGGAAACAAAGCAAATGCCGGCGCGCCGAGGCAGCACGCAAGCCCTGATTTTAACGGCCAGCGGCCAATAGCGGGATTTCGGGGGATTTACCGGCCAATAGCGGCTTCAGGGCGCGGGAGCTTCGTGTGCCTGTTTTTCCAGCCAATCGCAGAATTTGTCCAGCCGCACATTCGCCCGGGCCCGGCGCCTGGCCACGTACTGGTAGCTGCTTTCCTCAAAGCCCAGCGGCGCCACCAGCCGTCCCGCGCGGATATCGTCCATCACCAGGTGCCAGGGCGCAATGCAAACGCCCAGGCCAGCCACTGCCGCCTCCAGCGTGAAGTAATAGTGCTCAAACTCAGGACCGTCCTGAATAGGAAGGGCAAGGCCGCGCGACTCACACCACATCTGCCAGGCATCCCGCCGCGTTCGGGTGTGCAGCAGCGGCAAGCGGGCCAGGTCGATCGCTTCACGCACATTCGCCTGATTGGCGAGCGCAGGCGCCATGACAGGTCCCAGGCGCTCCACAAACAGCGGCAGCAGCGTGCCCGATTTTTCGCTGCCCCGCCCGTCTACCGTGATGACGAGGTCGTAACCGTCACGGTCCACATCGACCACACGCTCGGCGGCGCTGAGCCGGACGTCGATATCGGGATGGCGCGCATTAAAGTCATAGAGACGCGGAATCAGCCATTTGACGGTGAAGGTGCTGAAGCAGGAAACGTCCAGCGTTCCGGCCTCGCTGCTGCGCACTTCACGCACGGCGGCTTCCATCTGGTCCAGCCCAGCGGCAAGGGCCGGCCACAGCGCGGCGCCGGCAGCGGTCAGTTGTGGCTTGTTTTTGGCACCTTCGAAGAGCGGCACGCCCAGGGACTGCTCCAGCTGGCGCACCTGCCGGCTGATGGCGCCGGGGGTCACCGACAGCTCCTCGGCCGCAGCTGTCATGCGACCCAGCCGGGCAGCGGCTTCAAAGGCACGCAGGGCATTCAAAGGTGGGAGATGGCGCTTCATCATTATGTGAGTTTATGGCACATATGACTTGCGAACAAATCGCTTTTCCTGACGGTCATTGATTGTCAGAATTCGAGCAACCTCGGTGAAAGCTTCAATTCACCACCATCTATTTAAATTGAGGAAAAATCACATGCCTTTTGTCCGCACCAGCGTCCACCACAGCACCAGCCCCGAACAACGGCAAGGCATCGTCGACGGGATTCACCAGGCGCTGGTCGACAGCATTGGCATGCCTGAAGACGAGCTTTTTAATTCGGTCAGCAGCTACGATGCGCAGCAGTTCTTCTTCAACCGAAGCTTCAACGGCATGGCACGTTCAGAGCAGCCGGTGGTCGTCGAGATCACGATGCGGCGCGGCCGCAGCGACGCGATGAAGCGAGCACTCTATGCGGCCATCGCGCGCAATTTAAAGACCAACGCCGGTGTTGCCGCCGATGACGTTTTCATCTTCATGCATGAAAACGACTATTCGGACTGGTCGGTGGGCGGCGGCAAGTTTGCCATGGCGCTGGTGCAACAGCCCGGTCCTGACTGATGAGCGAAGCGCTTACTTCTGCGCCGCTACGCCGCCAGACGGTAAAGCCGGCAGTACCGGATAAGCCTTCGCCATCCACCCATACACCACAGCGCCCACCAGCAGCGAGGCCGCCGCAATTTCCAGCGACATCGTGAAACCCACACCCGCGTTGGGTGTGCGCCGCAGCAGCACGGCCACCAGCGGCGGGCCGAGGATCTGGCCGACACCGTAGGTGGCTGTCAGAAGGCCCATGAAACTGGCGGCTGTGGCGGGCTTCAGGCGGCGCACTTCCTGCATCGCAAAAAAAGTGATGGCGGTAAACGGTATGCCCAGCATCAGGCTACCGATGGCAAAGCCCGCGAGGCTGGGGCTCCAGAGGCTGGCGGCAATACCCAGCGCCTGCAAAAAGTAGCAGCCGGCCAGCAGCAGGCGGAAATCTTTGCCCGGCGGCAGGCGTGTGGCCAGCAGCGCACCCACCATGACGCCCAGGCCGAAGATGGGCCAGAACATGTCCAGCCAGGCCGATCCCGGCAAGGCCGCACGCGCGATCACCGGCAAAAAAGTGGCGGTAATGATGTAGCCAAAACCGGCCAGGCCATAGGCCAGCGTGAGCAGGGTCATCTCGGCATTGCCGTGGTGCTGCGGCGCATCACCCGGCCGGGCAGCAGCGCGCGGCGCCAGTGCAATCAGGCGTTCATCGCCGCCGCGCAAGACATGCCACACCGAGGCTGTCAGCGCAAACGCCAGCACGCCGAAAATCATCCAGCCCGTGGCGGCCGTCCAGTGCCAGGCGACCATGCCAGTGGCAAACAGGCCACTCACCAAAATGCCGGCGCCCGGCCCGACGTAGATGATGCCGCCCATCGCGGGAACGCCACGCTTGGCCAGCTGCGAGAGGCACCAGCCCGAAGTAAACACAAACACCACCGCGCTGGTCACGCCCGCGGCAAAGCGCAGCAGCGGCCATGCAGCCGGAAAATGCCAGCCCATGGCCAACGTCAGCACGCCTGTGGCAACCAGACCGGCGCGCACCAGGGACGAGTACGCCAGGTGCGGCAGCCACTTGAAGCGCGCCCACAGCCAGGGCTGCAGCGTGCAGAGAATCGCACCCAGCATGTAGCCAAAGTAGTTGGCGCTGGCCAGCCAGCTGGCCGTCGGCAAATCGACCACGCCGTCGTTGAGCATCATCGGCAGCAGCGGCGTGAAGGCAAAGCGCCCTAGACCCATGGCCACCGCCAACGCTACCAGCCCCGCCAGCGCGATGGGCCAGGGGTTTTGGGCGACAGGGGTTTGCCCTTCTTTTGGCGTCAACGCCATACACAGTTCTCCGTCATGTTGAATTCAGGCCGTGCCTTGGGGGCAACGCGCTGATAGGCTTATTGAAATGTTTCGAAGGCCTGATGGAGGCGGTCGACATAGCGGGACTTTGCCGAGGCTTCGATGAAACTTGCCTCAAAGCTGTTGCGCGCCAGCACATAGGCATGCTGCGCATTCAGCCCCGTCGCAGCAAAAGTCTGCGTGAAGTTCTCATTCATGTAGCCGCCGAAATAGGCTGGGTCGTCTGAATTGACGGTGGCCACCAGCCCGGCATCGAGCAGCTCGCGCAGGTTGTGGCTGGCAAGGTCCGGGAATACGCAGAGTTTGAGGTTGGAGAGTGGGCACACGGTCAGCGGAATGCGGTCTTTCGCCAGACGTTGCATTAGCGACGCATCGCGGCTGGAGCGCACACCGTGGTCCACGCGCTCGACCTTGAGCACGTCAAGCGCCGTCCAGACGTATTCGGGCGGGCCTTCCTCCCCGGCGTGGGCCACCAGGTGAAAGCCCAGCTCGCGGCAGCGCGCAAACACACGGGCGAATTTTTCAGGCGGGTTGCCCACCTCGCCCGAATCAAGCCCAATACCGATGAATTTGTCGCGGAACGGCAAGGCCTGCTCCAGCGTTTTAAACGCGTCCTCCTCGCTGAGGTGGCGCAAAAAGCACAGGATCAGCGAGGCGCTGACGCCCAGCCCGGCCTGTGCATCCACGCAGGCGCGGTGCAGGCCGTTGACGACCGTTTCCATGCTGACGCCGCGCGCCGTATGCGTTTGCGGGTCGAAGAACATTTCGGTGTGCACCACGTTGTCAGCGGCAGCTTTGCGCAAGTAGGCATAGGCCATATCGTAAAAATCCTGCTCGGTGATGAGCACGCTGGCACCTGCGTAGTAGATGTCGAGAAAGCTCTGCAGGTTGGTGAAGGCATACGCGCTGCGCAATTCTTCAACGCTGGCGTAGGGAATGCTCACGCCGTTGCGGCGGGCCAGTGCAAAGATCAGTTCGGGCTCAAGCGAGCCCTCGATGTGCATATGCAGCTCGGCTTTGGGCATGCTTTTGAGCAGCTCAGGCAGGCGGTCCGCGGACACGGGTTTTACATTGAATGGTGCGGGCGTCATTTCAACTCCAGAAACAAAAAAAGCTGCCCGAAGGCAGCTTTGAAACTACGTTGCGAGCGCTCCGGCCCGGGAACTGTTGCCCCAGGCACGGCGCTGCGTCCATTATCCTCAGTTGCCGGGAACCTTGCCTTCGACACCCTTGACATACGTCTTCAGGCCGCCGAGAAATTTGTCGTCCGCCACCACATCCTTGGCCAGCAGCTCCTTGCCGGTGTTGTCGGTGATGGGGCCTTTCCAGATCGAGAAGCTGCCGTCCTTCAGGCCCGCCTTGACTTCGTCGATGCGCTTTTTGGTGTCGTCCGGCACATCGGCGGCAATTGACACGATGTCAATCGCGCCTTCCTTGACGCCCCACCAGGCAGCGGTGTTGCCCGTCCATTTGCCTTCAAGGGCCTCACCCACGGATTTCACGTAGTACGGGCCCCAGTTGATGATGGCCGATGCCAGGTGGGCCTTGGGGCCGTAAGCGGTCATGTCCGAATCCCAGCCGAAGGCGCGTTTGCCCATTTTTTCGGCGGTCTGCAGCACGGCGGACGAATCAGTGTTCTGGAACAGCACGTCGGCCCCACCATTGATGAGAGCGGTGGCAGCCTCGGTTTCCTTGGGTGGGTTGAACCATTCATTGACCCACACCACCTTGGTCTTGACCTTGGGATTGACCGACTGCGCGCCCAGCGTGAAGCTGTTGATGTTGCGCACTACTTCAGGAATCGGCACCGAGCCAACCACGCCCAGCGTGCCGGTCTTGCTCATCTTGCCCGCGATCACGCCGGCCATGTAGGCGCCTTCGTAAGTGCGGCTGTCATAGGTGCGCATGTTGGCGGCCTGCTTGTAGCCGGTGGCGTGCTCGAACTTCACGTCTTTGGTGTCGCCTGCTACCTTGAGCATGGGCTCCATGTAGCCGAAGGTGGTGCCGAAGATCAGCTTGTTGCCCTGGGCTGCCATGTCGCGGATCACACGCTCGGCGTCGGCTGACTCGGGTACTTTTTCGACGAAGCTGGTGACAACCTTGTCGCCATAGGCTTTCTCCACGGCCTTGCGGCCGTTGTCGTGCGCGAAGGTCCAGCCGCCGTCGCCCACAGGGCCCACATAGGCAAAGGCAATTTTCAGAGGCTCGACCTTGGCAGGCGCTGCCGCCGCTGGTGCGGCAGGCGCCGCTGCCGGCTCTTCCTTCTTGCCGCAGCCCATCAGGGCTGCCCCCGCCACGGCCGACAGGGCCGCCAGCTTGAGCAGGGAACGTTTTTGCAGGTCAGTCATGTGAACTCGCTTTCGTTGTAGGAAATGACATTGAAATGAAAAGTGGAACGGGAAGGCGAAAAAAAGCAATTATGCGGCGGATCGGCCGTCAATACACCATCAGGCCCCCGGGTAAAAAGGCTTGCCGATGGAGCTGGGCATGTTGACGCGAATCCATAGCGGGTTGCGCGAGATCAGGACCAGCACCACGATGGTGGACAGGTAGGGCAGCATGCTCAGGAATTGCGTGGGCATGTTGACGCCCAGGCTTTGCAGGTGAAACTGCAGCATGGTCACGCCACCGAACAGGTAAGCACCCAGCAAAACCCGTGCCGGGCGCCAGGTGGCAAAGGTGGTGAGCGCCAGCGCGATCCAGCCTTTGCCGGCGATCATGCCCTCCACCCACAGCGGCGTATAGACCACCGACACATAGGCGCCCGCCAGCCCGCACAGCGCACCGCCGGCCACCACGGCCGCCAGCCGGATGCGCCGCACCGGGTAGCCCAGCGCATGCGCCGACTCGGGGCTTTCACCCACCGAGCGCAACACCAGGCCAGCGCGCGTGCGGTACAAAAACCAGATCAACCCGGCCGTCAGCGCCATCGCGATGTAAACCATGGGGTGCTGGCGGAACAGCGCCGGGCCCACGAGCGGAATATCAGCCAGGAAGGGAATCGGGTACTGCGACTGTTCGGGCAGCTTCTCTTGCACGTATTTGATGCCGGCAAAGGCCGAAAAACCCGCGCCGAACAGGCTGAGCGCCAGGCCTGTGGCGTACTGGTTGGTGTTGAGCCAGATCACCAGCACACCGAAAACCGCGGCCAGGAACGCGCCCGCCGCCATACCGGCCACAAAGCCCAGCCAGCTGTTGCCGGTGTGCACCACGGTGGCAAAGCCGGCAATGGCGGCGCACAGCATCATGCCTTCGGCGCCCAGATTGACGATGCCGGCCTTCTCGTTGATCAGCAGGCCGAGCGCGGCAATGGCCAGCACGGTGCCCGCACTGAGTGTGGCCGCGATGAGCAATGCGGTGGAGTCCATCAACCGGCTCCTTTCACAAGGTCGGTGGAAGGAAGCGTGGCCACCTGCACGGGGATGGGCCTGGACAGCCTGAGCCTGTAGGCGATCAAGGTATCGCAAGCCAGCAGGCTGAAGAGTAGCAAGCCCTGGAACACGCCGGTGATCGACTTGGGCAGCCCCAGGCGCGACTGCGCGAGCTCGCCGCCAATGTAGAACATGCTCATCAGGATGGCCGAGAACACCACGCCGACCGGGTGCAGGCGCCCGACGAAGGCGACGATGATCGCGGCAAAACCATACCCCGCCGGCACATAAGGCGTGAGCTGGCCGATGGGGCCGGCCACCTCCAGCGCGCCTGCCAGGCCCGCCGCGGCACCCGATGTCAGCAGCGCCAGCCACAACGCCCGGCGCGACGAGAAGCCGGCATAGCGCGCAGCAGCAGGCGCCAGGCCGCTGACTTCATGCCGGAAACCCGCGTGTGTGCGGAACATGAACAGCCACAGCCCGGCCACACCCAGCAGCGCGAGGATGATGCCGATGTTCACGCGCGAGCCCTGCATGAGCCGCGGAATCTGTGTCACGGCCTCGAAAGTTTTGGTTTGCGGGAAGTTGTAGCCGTTGGGGTCTTTCCAGGGGCCGAAGACGAGGTAGTTCAGCACCATCTCCGCCACATAGACCAGCATCAGGCTGACCAGGATTTCATTGGCGTTGAAACGGTCTCGCAGCAAGGCGGTGATGCCGGCCCACACCATGCCGCCCGCAAGGCCTGCCAGCAGGATGGCCGGAACGATCCAGGGGCCGGTGGTTTTTTCAGCCAGCAGCGCCACGCCGCCTGCGGCGATCGCACCCATGACGAACTGGCCTTCGGCGCCGATGTTCCAGACATTGGAGCGAAAACACACGGCCAGCCCCAGCGCGATGATGAGCAGCGGCGTGGCCTTGACCAGCAGTTCGCCGATGGCATACGGCGACTTGATGGGTTCCCAGAAAAACACCTGCAACCCCTTGACGGGGTCTTTGCCCAGTGCCACGAAGAGCGCCACGCCGATCAGCACGGTAATCAGCAGGGCCAGCACCGGGGAGGCATAGCTCCAGAAGGAAGACGGCTGGGGACGGATTTCGAGCTTCATGCCGAGGCCTCCGCCGTGGTTTGTGTTGTTTCTGTTGGGTGCGTGCCGGGCGCCCAGAGCCCGCTCATCCACTGCCCCACCAGTTCCACCGTGGCGTCGACGCGAGGCAGCGAAGGCGAGAGCTGACCCTTGGCCATCACGTACAGCCGGTCGCAGATGTCGAACAGTTCTTCGAGTTCCTCGCTCACCACCAGCACCGCGCAGCCGGCATCGCGCAACTTGAGCAGCTCGCCGCGGATCTGCGTGGCCGCGCCCACGTCAACACCCCAGGTCGGCTGCGAGACGATCAGGAGTTCAGGCCGGGCATCAATCTCGCGGCCCATGATGAACTTCTGCAGGTTGCCGCCCGAAAGGGATTTGGCCACTGCCTGCGGCCCGCCCGACTTCACCTTGTACTCGGCAATGATGCGGTCGGCCTGCGCCTGCAACGCGCCGCGGTCGAGCCAGCCGCTTTTGCCGACGGCCTCCTTGCGCGTGAGCAACAGGTTGCGCGCCAGCGAAAGCGACGGTACGGCGCCGCGGCCCAGGCGTTCTTCAGGCACAAAGTGCAGGCCCAGTGCGCGCCGGCCACCCGGCCCGAGCTTGCCCACCGGCTGGCCTTTCACCGCAACCGCATCGGCCGCAGCGCGGGTATCTTCGCCCGACAGCGCATAGAGCAGTTCCTTCTGGCCGTTGCCCGACACTCCGGCGATACCGACGACCTCGCCGGCGCGCACCTGCAACGCGACCTGGTGCAGGTCGACGCCGAACTGTTCTTCTTTGGACAAGTCGAGCTGTTTCACCTCTAACACCACGGCGCCGGTGCGCACCGCCCGGTGTTCCAGCGCGGGCGGCTCGGCGCCAATCATCAAACGGCTCAGCGAGGCGTTGGACTCCTGCCGTGGATCGCAGAAACCGGAAACCTTGCCGCCGCGCAACACCGTACAGGCGGTGCACAGCGCGCGGATTTCATGCAGCTTGTGGCTGATGTACAAAATACTGCAGCCCTGCGCGGCCAGTGTCCTCAGCGTGACAAAGAGGTTCTCGACCGCCTGGGGCGTCAGCACCGACGTGGGTTCGTCCAGGATCAGCAGCCGCGGATGCGTGAGCAGCGCCCTGACAATCTCCACCCGCTGGCGCTCGCCGACGCTCAGGGTATGCACGGGACGTGTCGGGTCCAGCTGCAGGCCATAGGCTTGCGTCGTCTGCATGATGCGCTGCGAGACCTCGGCCAGCGTGAGGTGTTTGTCCAGCCCCAGCCAGACGTTTTCGGCCACCGTCAGCGTGTCGAACAGGCTGAAGTGCTGGAAGACCATGCTGATGCCCAGCGCCCGCGCTTCGTGCGGGTTGCGCACCACGACCGGTTTGCCGTCCATCGCCACGCTGCCGGCGTCGGGCTTGACCGAACCGTAGATGATCTTCATCAGGGTGGATTTGCCCGCGCCGTTTTCACCGAGCACGGCGTGGATCTCACCGGGCTGAACCGTCAGCGAAATGCCGCTGTTGGCCACCACGCCGGGGTAGCTTTTGGTGATGCCGGAAAGCTGCAGCCGCGGCGGCTGGCCGGGCGGGCTGTCAGTCTGGGGCGGGGCTGCGGTCATTGTCTCTGGGGTATCCGGTTTTGTCGTCGGTTTATAGGTAATTCCGGCTGCAGCCCATACAAGACGGGCGCAAGCAGCTATTCTTTTCGTAGCGTTGAGGCCACGGACTTGACACGTTCGCGCAGCCAGCGGGCCGAGTTGGAGGCGTGCGTGCGTTCGTGCCAGAGCTGGTAATACATCATGCGGGGAAAGGCGATCGGGGTGGGCAGTATTTTCACCGGCAGCAGGCTGGCAAAGCGTTCGCAGTACTGGCGCCCGGTGGTCATCACCAGCAAGCTTGATGCCACCATGGACGGCATAAGGCTGAAGTGCGGGCAGCGCACCGTGATGTTGCGCACCATGCCCAGGGTGTCGAGATGCTCGTCGATCACACCCTTGGCGCCGGGGTGCGTGGCGGTAGGGGCGATGTGTTCGGCTTCCAGCCAGGTCGCGGCATCCCAGCCGCGGCGCACCGCCGGGTGGTCTTTGGCGACCAGGCACACCACTTCGTCGCCGAAAAGCCGCGCCATGTGCAGGTCGTCGGGCGGTGCGGCCCAGTTGCCTATGACAATGTCGGCCTGGCCTTGCGCCAGGTGCATGCGGTAGTCGGATTCAGCGGACAGCGGGTGGATTTCAATATGGCAGAGCGGCGCCTGGGATTTGATCTGTGCCACCAGTTGCGGCAGGAAAGACGGGTCCAGGTAGTCGCTCGCCGCCAGGCGAAAGGTGGTTTCTGCCGTGGCAGGGTCAAACCCCCGCGCGTCACTGAACAGCATGCCGGCCGCGCGCAAAATGCTGGCCGAGGGCTCGATCATGCGCAGGCCCGCATCCGTAGGCACCATGCCGGAGCCGGACCGCACCAGGATAGGGTCACCCGCCAGCGTGCGCAGGCGCTTGAGCGCCGCGCTGACGGCGGGCTGGTACATACCCAGGCGGAGGGCGGCGCGTGATACGCTGCGTTCAGTAAGCACGGTATTCAAGACCCTGATGAGATGGAGGTCTATCTTGTCGAAAAGCGCCTGGTCTTTCATACCTTTTCACCCATGCGGTTGATATGCACTTTTGTATGCTGGCCGCGGCGCGACTGTTTTAACCTGAAGCATGGCTGTCCCATCTTTTTCCAGACCCATCCGCTTCGTCAGGCGGGGTGAAGTTGTTTCCGTCAGCAATGTACCACCCAGCCGCACCCTGCTGGAGCTGCTGCGCGAGGACCTGGCCTGCACCGGCACCAAGGAGGGCTGCGGCGAAGGCGACTGCGGCGCCTGCACCGTGGTGCTGGGCGAGGCGGCCGGCGGCAAGCTCGAATACCGCGCCATTAACAGCTGCATTCGCCTGGCGCATTCCATTGACGGATTGGCCGTCTGGACCGTGGAAGATATTGCCCCCACGCTTTTCACTTCGCCTTCGGCTTCGTGTAATGCGCTGCCCCCCGAGGGGGCGCTGCGCCTGCGGCCCGGCAAAGCCGGTTCCGCGGCCCCTGCTGGCGAGGGAGAAGGGGTTGAACCAGCGCTACATCCTGCCCAGCAAGCCATGGTCGACAAGCACGGCTCCCAATGCGGCTTCTGCACCCCCGGCTTCGTGATGAGCCTGTTCGGCATGTACCAAAACCACATCTGCAAGGGCGAGCCTGTCACGCGGGAGCTCGCGCAGGAAGAACTTTCGGGCAACCTCTGCCGCTGCACCGGCTACCGGCCCATCCTGGAGGCCGCGCAAACGATGGGCAGCCTGCGTCCCGTTCGGATCGACGAAGCCGGTTTGCTACAAAAACTGGAGCTGCTTGCGCCCGTCCCTATTGGGCTGCAGGCCGATTTGGCTTACAAATCGCCGAAAACACTGGCAGCCCTGCTGCAGGCCCGCGCCGCCCACCCTGGCGCCCAGCTGGTGGCCGGCTGCACCGACGTGGGCTTGTGGGTGACCAAGCAGCATATGCAGTTTGGCGAAGTGCTTGACGTCACCCGGGTGCGGGAGCTGCGCCGCATTGAAGACTACCCGCGGCACATCGCCATTGGCGCCGCAGTGACACTGGCCGACGCCTATGCGGCGCTGGTCAAAGACCGGCCGCAGTTGCACAACTTCGCGGCCCGCTTTGCCGGGCTGCCGGTGCGCAATTCCGGCACGCTGGGCGGCAACATTGCCAACGGCTCGCCGATTGGCGACTCCATGCCCTTGCTGATTGCGCTGGGGGCCAACATCGTCCTGATGAGCGTGCGCGGCCACCGCGAAATGCCGCTGGAAGCGCTTTACACCGGCTACCGCAAGAACCTGATGGCGCCCGACGAAGTGCTGGCCTGGATCAAGGTGCCCAAGGCGCAGCCCCGGGAGGCGATGAAGGCTTACAAAATCTCCAAGCGCTACGACGACGATATTTCCGCCGTCTGTCTGGCGATCAATCTGCAGATTGAAAACAACACCGTGGTCACTGCGTCCATCGGTGCGGGCGGCGTCGCCGCCACGCCGGTGCGTGCCATCCAGACCGAGGCGGCGCTGACGGAGAAACCCTGGACGCAGACCACTGTGCAGCACGCCATCGCTACGTTACGCGCCGAGTTCTCGCCCATCTCGGACATGCGCGCCTCTGCGGCCTACCGCAGTCAGGTGCTGGGCAACCTGCTCCAGCGTTACTGGCTTGAAAGCCAGGGACTGCAGCAGATCAACCTGGCGAGCTTCCGGCTGGAGGAAGCCGCATGAACGCCGCGAAAGACATCTCCGTCAGCCGCGATGCGGTGGCCGACCCGGACGTACGCGCAGCCAACGCCCGCGCTGGTGATATGCCCGCTGCGGACCTGGCGGAAAAAACGTCGCTGGCCAAAAAACCTGCAGGCACGCAGGCGGCGGGCCGCTCGACGCCCCATGAAAGCGCTCGCGCGCAAGTCGCCGGCGCCGCCACCTATGTCGATGACATTCCCGAGGTGCGCGGCACGCTGCATGCCGCGCCCATTTTGTCGACCGTGGCACACGGAAAGCTGCTGGGCGTCGACACCACTGCGGCGCTGGCCATGCCGGGCGTGCGCGATGTGATCCTGGCGCGCGACATTCCGGGCGACCCGGTGCTGGGCAATTTCTCGCACGACGAACCGGTATTTGCGCAGGGCACGGTGCAGCACATCGGCCAGGTGATCGGCGTGGTGGTGGCCGACACCGTCATGCAGGCCCGCCGCGCCGCACGCAAGGTGGTGTGCAACATCGAACCCCTGCCTGCATTGTTGACCGTGCGTGATGCACTCAAAGCTGAGAGTTATGTATTGCCGCCAGTCTTCGTCAAACGCGGCGATGCGGCAGCTGCACACAAAAAAGCTCCGCACACGCTGCACGGCACACTCGAAGTCGGCGGCCAGGAGCACTTTTACCTCGAAGGCCAGGTTGCCTACGTTGTGCCGCAGGAGCAGCAGCAATGGCTGGTGTATTCGAGCACCCAGCACCCCGGCGAAATCCAGCATTGGGTGTCGCACGCACTGGGCATTGCCAACCACGCAGTGCGCGTTGAATGCCGGCGCATGGGCGGCGGCTTTGGCGGCAAGGAAACGCAGTCAGGCCAGATGGCCGTCTGGGCCGCCATCGCTGCCCACAAACTGCATTGCCCCGTCAAGCTGCGGCTGGACCGCGACGACGACTTCATGGTCACCGGAAAACGCCACCCGTTTGCATATGAATACGACGTGGGTTTTGACGAGACCGGCCGGCTCAGCGGCCTCAAGCTCATGATGGCGGTGAATTGCGGCTTCAGCGCCGACCTGTCGGGCCCGGTGGCCGACCGCGCGGTCTTCCACGCCGACAACGCTTACTTTCTGGAGGACGTGGAGATAGCGTCCTACCGCTGCAAGACCAACACGCAAAGCAACACCGCCTTCCGCGGCTTCGGCGGGCCGCAGGGCATGATCGTGATTGAAGCCATCATGGGCGACATCGCACGCACGCTCGGGCTGGACCCGCTGGAGGTTCGCAAACGCAACCTCTACGGCATCGGTGAGCGCGACGTCACCCACTACCAGATGAAGGTCGAGGACAACATCCTCGACCCGCTGCTATCAAAGCTGGCGCTGTCTGCGCTTTATTCACAACGCCGTCAGAAAATTTCTGCCTGGAACACCCAAAGCCCGGTCATCAAGCGCGGCATCGCCATCACACCCGTCAAGTTCGGCATTTCGTTTACCGCCACCCTCTTCAACCAGGCCGGGGCACTGGTGCATGTGTACACCGACGGCAGCGTACAAGTGAACCACGGCGGCACCGAAATGGGCCAGGGCCTGAACACCAAGGTCGCGCAAATCGTGGCCGACGAACTGGGCGTGCCCTTTGCACAGGTGCTGGCCACCGCCAGCGACACCAGCAAAGTGCCGAATGCGTCGGCCACCGCTGCATCGGCCGGCACCGACCTGAACGGCCGCGCCGCGCAATACGCCGCGCGCAATGTGCGCGACAACCTGGCGCAGTTTGTCGCGGGGCTGGACCGCTGCGGCGCGGGCGCTGTTCGTTTTGAGGGGGGCGAAGTCATCACGCCCGAAGGCGCGCGGCCTTTCACAGAAGTCGTGAAGCTGGCCTACGCCAACCGCATCCAGCTGTGGAGCGACGGCTTTTACCGCACACCCAAAATCCATTACGACAAGACCACCCTCACCGGCCGGCCGTTCTACTACTTCGCTTACGGCGCAGCCTGCACGGAAGTGGCCATCGACACCCTGACGGGCGAAAGCCGTGTACTGAAAGTCGACATCCTGCATGACGTAGGCACCAGCATCAACCCGGCCATCGACATCGGCCAGATCGAAGGCGGCTTTATACAAGGCATGGGCTGGCTCACCACCGAGCAGCTGGTGTGGAACGACAAGGGCCTGCTGACCACGCACGCCCCCAGCACCTACAAGATTCCCGCGACCGGCGACGTACCCGAACACTTCAAGGTCGATCTATGGCCCGAGCCCAACCGCGAAGACAACGTCTTCGGCAGCAAGGCCGTGGGCGAACCGCCGCTGATGCTGGCGATCAGTGTGTACGAGGCACTACGGGATGCGGTGGGGGCTGGAAAGCCAGGGGATCAACTTGTGGTGATGGATGCGCCGGCTACGGCGGAGAATGTGCTGAGGGCCGTCGGCTATGGTGATTCGCCAAAATTATTGACGTAGGCTCATGCCCCTGGACAGATCAACATCAAGCCGTGCAAGGGAGCAACGCATGTGGCAATCCGCTTTATTAATATTCGTTCTGGGATTCACCATTTCAGGCGCAGAGGCGCAAGGCTCCCCTTCTCTCTGCTGGGTTCGTAGCACCTCGCTGTCCGACACAGGCGAAGCAATTGTGAAATTCGATCCTGCTGCCCGTGGGTTTATGGGCATCACGTCTCCCGGCGCCCAACAGCCGGATACGACCTTCTCCCTGGTACCCGAAAGCAGCAACGAGAACGGGATCGACTCTACGGTGCGTATCCCAAAAAACAAGGAGGCCTGGTTGCGCCAAGGCCATGAAGGCTGTGAGTTTCGATGGGCCCAGGAAGGCGGCAGCTCAGGCATACGCATCAGTGCGACCAGTTCCTACGTCCCGCCAGGAGCCGCACCAGCGACTGCGCATGCATTTGTTCCTTTCTCGAAAAAATGACTGTGCCTGGATTCCTCGCGCGCCGTTGCCAATACTTCACGACAACAGGCGGGTCCACGCTTCGCCCAGGCGTGGTCAAACACAGCGGTAGCCTGCGACCCCGCAGCTACGGCAGCGTTTGAGCGCCTGATCCGAGACGGAAAATCAAGCCTCGCGGTACATCCCCGAGTCGCCCCGTACGCCCAGCTTTTTCCGGAAAGCCTGAATATCAAAGCCCTCGCTGGCGAGCTGCTTTTGCATGACGGTCTGGGCGGCGGCCACCGCATCGGCATTGGCCCACTCGACCACGGTCACCACATCGAACTCGCTGCTGTCGCCCGTCTGGGTCAGCACATGTTTTTGCAGGCAGCCGGGCTGCTCGCCCAGCATGCGCTGGACCTGGTGAATGCGCTCGACAAAAGCGGAGATCGATTGCGAGGGCACGACGAATTTGTCGACGCGGAACACGGAGGCGGAAGCGGGGCTTGATAAATCGCTGGACATGAAAACAACTCCTTTGAAATAAGCGGGCCGGATTGGCCTGAAAAATGAGGAGTCTGAAACCTCAAGTAAAGTTTAGGTCAAGCATTTTTTTCAAGGAAATCCATGGGCACGGAACTGGAACAGGCCGGCATCTTTCCCACACTCTCGGTCGGCGACATGGCACGCCGCAGCGGCGTGGCGGTGTCCACCCTGCACTTTTATGAGAAAAAAGGGCTGATCAGCAGCACCCGCACCGAAGGCAACCAGCGTCGCTACGCACGTGAGATGCTGCGTCGCGTGGCTTTTGTGCGTGTGGCGCAGCGGGTGGGCATTGCGCTGGCCGACATCGAGGCAGCCCTGGCCACCCTGCCCGCGAAGGCGGCCCCCAGCCGCGCGGACTGGGCCCGACTGTCGGCAGCCTGGCGCGCCGACCTGGACGAGCGCATGGCCCAGCTCAAAAAACTGCGCGACACCCTGGACGACTGCATAGGCTGCGGCTGCCTGTCGATTGACAAATGCCGGCTGCGCAACCCGTATGACCAGCTCGCCGGGCAGGGCGCGGGGCCGCAGCGTTTGTGGGTTCGTCGCCGGGAAGCCTAGAACAAGGGGCGGATCAGATCCAGCAACATCATCGCCACCGCAAAGCCCATCACCACCACACCGCCCCAGCCGAACCACGTGGTCTTCAGGCCCGAGGTGAAATTGCCCATCACCGATTTCCGGCCGGCCAGCAGCATCAGGCCGGCCATGATGGGCACGGCCACCACGCCATTGATCACGGCACTCCAGTAAAGCGCTTTCATCGGGTCTATGCTGGTGAAGTCCATGCCCGTGCCTACCACGGTAGCAATGACGATGATGGCGTAAAAGCGCTTGGCTTCGTACCAGTGGCGCTCCAGGCCTTCGGGCCAGCCGAAGGCCTCGGCCACGGCGTAGGCAGCTGACGAGGCCAGCACCGGCACGGCAAGCAGGCCGGTGGCGATGATGCCGCCGGCGAACAGCGCAAAGGCAAAATCGCCGGCCAGTGGCCGCAAAGCCTGCGCCGCCTGCGCGGCTGATGTCACATCATGGATACCGGCCGCATACAACACCGCACCACCCAACACCATGATGAAAAAGGCGATGGCATTAGAGAAAAACATGCCGATGTAGGTGTCGCGCTTGACGCGGCGAAGGTCGCGGCGGATCTTCTTTTCAGCGCCCAGCACGCCGCCCTTCAAGCGCAGCTCTTCGACCTCCTGCGAGGCCTGCCAGAAAAACAGGTAAGGCGAAATCGTGGTGCCCAGCAGCGCGACGATCATCATCCAGTAGCCCGAGGTCCATTGCAGTTTGGGAACGACCAGGTCATGCAGCACCTGGGCCCACTGCACCTGCACCAGGAACACGGCGATCACATAGGCAAAGAGAAAGAGCGTGAGCCATTTCAAAATGGGTGCGAGCTTGCGGTAAGGCACAAACACCTGCAGCAGCACGGTGATGATGCCGAAGGCCACCGCATGAAAGTGGTCGCCGCCGCCCACAGCCAGCTGCAGCGCCTCGCCCATGGCGGCAATGTCGGCGGCGATGTTGATGGTGTTGGCAATGACCAGCAAAAACACCATGCTCATCAGGAAGGCGCGCGGCGTGTGCTCGCGCAGGTTGGCCGCCACACCCTTGCCGGTGACGCGACCTATGCGGGCGCTGACCAGCTGGATGGCGATCATGAAGGGCAGTGACAAAAACACCGTCCACAGCAGCCCGGTGCCGAACTGCGCCCCCGCCTGCGTGTAGGTGGCGATACCGGAAGGGTCGTCATCGGCAGCGCCGGTGACTACACCTGGGCCGACATGGCGCAGGAAAGAGGGGATGCGGTTCAACATGGCCGCGAGGCTAACACGGCTTGATGAGGCCTGGCTTAAGCCAGATCAACATATCGATTCAGGCTACAGACCAATGCAGGCGAGCGCCAGCAGCTATAAAAACAGTAGCAGATGACTGGAATACAGCCTGGCGTCCAGGCTGGCAGCCATCAAAGGCGTAGTATGGAACACCTGCGGCAAGTTCTCGCGGCCCCACCCGACCGGCGCCAGGCAGCAGATGGCGTCTGCGGGTTTTCACACCGGAGAAATCATGACAGTTGCACCATGCACAAGCGGCGGACCGGCTCAGTCGTTCAGATGGCTGACACCGCTTTTTCTGGAAACCCGGAGCGCGGGCAATGAGAACCCGACGATGCCGCGCGCGTTGCCTGCGGGAGCTGCATGATGGACAGCGCCGCCCTCAGCCTTCTGGGTGCTTTCCTGTTGTCCATCATCGGACTCTTTGTCTTCATCTGGTCGCTGCGCAAAGGTCTGCTGCAAGAAAACCCTGTCGCGGCTTCCGTCATCTTCGCGCACGGCGAGATCGGCCAGGTCGACGACCCCGCGCTACAGGACGCGGCACAGGCGTCAATGCAGAAGGTAGTGAAGGAAGGCGGCATCAAGACGCACGCGGCCGACGCCGCCGAACTGCTGGACCGCATCACGTCCGACCGCTCCACCGCGTTTCCGGTGTTCATGTTCATCACCTTTGCCTGCCTGTGGCTCATCGTGGGCTCGATGGCGGGGCTGGTGTCGTCCATCAAGCTGCATGAGCCCGACTGGCTCACCGACTATGCCTGGCTGACCTTCGGCCGGATACGCACCGTGCACCTGACCGGCGTGCTCTACGGCTGGATCACCAATGCGGCGCTGGGAATGATCGTGTGGCTGCTGCCGCGACTGCTGCGCACCCGGCTCTACGGCGCCATCTGGGTCATGCTGGGCGGGGCGCTCATCAACATGGGCATCGCCGGCGGCATAGGCGCCATCGCGACCGGCTGGAACGACGGCATGGAATACCTGGAAATTCCATGGCAGATCGCGATCTTCATGTTCGCCGGCTTTGCCCTCGTCATCCTGCCGGTGCTGTTCACGCTGGTCAACCGCAAGGTCTCGCACCTGTACGTCAGCGTCTGGTACATGACGGCGGCGCTGCTGTGGATTGCCCTGCTCTTCCTGGTCGGCAAGATGCCCGGCGTGCACACCGGCGTGCAGCAGGCCACCACCAACTGGTGGTATGGGCATAACGTGCTGGGCCTGTGGTTCACGCCCGTGAGCGTGGGCGCCATCTATTACTTCCTGCCCAAAATCATCGGCCGGCCGATACGCTCCTACAACCTCTCGCTGCTGGGCTTCTGGACGCTGGCGTTTTTCTACGGCCAGGTCGGCGGCCACCACCTCATCGGCGGCCCGGTGCCCGGCTGGCTCATCACGCTGTCGATCGTGCAGAGCGTCATGATGGTGATTCCGGTGATCGCCTTCAGCATCAACATGGGCGCCACGCTGCAGGGGCGCATGCACCTGGCGCGTTATTCGCCGACGCTGCGCTTCATGATGTTCGGCGGGCTGATGTACCTTGCCTCATCGCTGCAGGGCTCGCTGGAGGCGCTGCGCAGCGTCAACCAGATCACCCACTTCACCCATTTCACGGTGGCCCATGCGCACCTGGGCGCCTATGCCTTCGTCACCATGGTGCTGTTCGGCGCCATCTATTTCATGATGCCCCGGGTGCTGAACTGGGAGTGGCCGTACCCGAAACTGATCACCCTGCATTTCTGGCTGGCGGCTGTCGGGGTGACGATATATTTTGTCGGGCTCACCATCGGCGGCTGGCTTCAAGGTGTGGCGATGCTGGATGCCGCCCAGCCCTTCATGGCTTCCGTCGAGCTGACCCTGCCCTACCTGAAATGGCGATCCGTGGGCGGCGGCCTGATGGTACTCAGCCATCTGGTGTTCGTCGGCCATTTCCTGGCCATGGCGCTTCGCTTCGGGCCGGGCCGCGCGGGCGCCGCCCTCTTCTGGCCCAACGACGCACGCAGCGCTGAAATGGGAGCCGCTCATGGAAAATGAAGTCAAGCTGGCATCGGGCGCCATGGTGGCCCTGGGCATCGCCACGGCGGCCCTGGTGGTGATGCCCTACATGCAGGTACGCGACATCAAACCGCCGCCGGAGCTGAAAAACTACACCAGCGCCCAACTCCGCGGGCGCGAGGTCTACATTGCCAATGGCTGCGTTTATTGCCACAGCCAGCAGCCGCGTGACCGGAACTTCGGCCCCGACGCGGAGCGCGGCTGGGGCCGGGCCTCGGTGCCGGGCGATTACTTCTATGACAGGCCGCATTTGCTGGGCAGCATGCGCACCGGGCCGGACCTCTTCAACATCGGGGCGCGCCAGCCGAGCAAGGACTGGCACCTGGGCCACCTGTACCAGCCGCGCGCCTATGTGCCCGGCTCCATCATGCCGTCCTACCCCTATCTTTTCACGGTGAAGGACGCCAAAGACGCCGAAAGCGAGGGCGAGCAGCCGCTGGCCCTGCCACCCGCCTACGGGCCGAACATCGGCCAGGTGGTCGTGCCTTCGCCGCAGGCGCTGGACCTGGTCAAGTACCTGCAGGGCCTGAACCACACCTACCCGGTGCTGCCACCCGCCCCCAAGCCCTGAGCCACACAAGGTCATCCCATGCTGAACGACAAGACATCTGAAAGCCGGGCCCAGGAGCGGGAACAGGCCGAGCCTTCCGAAAAAAGCCAGCCCATCCCGCTGATCTTCCTGGTCGGGGCATTGGCCCTGGTGCTGTGGGGCGCGGGCTACATCGTGCTGTCCGGCTCTTTCGGCCGCGCCGACCTGGGGGACAAGCGCACCCTGGCGGACCTCTCGGGCCCCGCGCCGGGCGCTGCGGCCAACGGCAAACAGCTGTTCACCGCCAACTGCGTGGCCTGCCACCAGGCCACCGGCAAAGGGCTGCCCGGGGTGTTTCCACCGCTGGACGGCTCCGAATGGGTCACCGGCGACGAGCGCACCGTGGCCAACATCCTGCTGCACGGCGTCACGGGCGAGATCACCGTCATGGGCAACACCTTCAAGGGCGCCATGCCGGCCTTCGCGCAGCTCAGCGATGCCGAACTGGCCGCGGTGGCGAGCTACGTCCGCGCCGAATGGTCCAACAAGGCGGGGGCCGTCAAGCCCGAGCTGTTTGAAGCCGAACGCAAGGCCGGCACGCGCACCACACCGTTCAACGGCGCTGCCGAGCTCAAGGCGCTGGCGGCCAAAAGCTCCTGAGCTGAAGGGGCAGCAAGCGTGGTGGGCCAGCCCTGATGCTTCGCACCGCCTTGCTCAGCGTCATGCTGGCCCTGGCGGGTTACGCCGCCGCCGCGTGGCTGACGCACGACTTTCAGGTCTGGACCGCCGAGGGCGCCCGTCGGCTCGAAGTTGCACTGCGACCTGTCGCAACCCCCGCAGTCAGCGTCGACGGGCCCGGCATCGCCTCTCAGGCACTGTCGCAGCATCTCGCCGACGGGCAGTCCGTCACGCTGGTGGATTTCATCTACACACGTTGCCAGACCGTCTGCCTGGCGATGGGCAGCAGCTTCCAGCAAATGCAGCAGATATTGCAGGCGAGGCAGGAGCGCGGCGGCAGGGTCAAGCTGCTGTCGATCAGCTTCGATGGGCGTCACGACAGCCCCGCCGTGCTGCAGGCCTATGCAGCACGATTGAGCGCTGACCCGGCGCTGTGGCGCTTTGTGCGTGTGCAGGACCCGCGGGACACCCAGCGCCTGCTGGCGGGTTTCCAGGTCGTGGTGGTTCCTGATGGCCGCGGCGATTTTGAACACAACGCGGCGCTGCTGGTCATCGACCAGAAAGGCCGGCTGGTTCGCATTTTTGACTACGCGGAACAGCAGCTCGCGCTCGACTATGCGCAGCACCTTGCGCAGGCTGCCCCGCCATGAAGAGGCTGGCGCCTCCCTCGCGCGGCACCCTGGCGGTTATGGCCGTCGCCCTGCTTTGCCTGCTGGCCTTGCCCGGCCTGCGGCATGGACTGGAAGCCAGCATGACACTTCATATGCTGGTGCAGTATCCCCTGCTGGCGCTGGCCGGCTATCTGCTCGCCACTGCACTGCCGGGGCGCTGGCTGGCTCGCCTGGGGCTCTGGAATGCCCACGGCATCAGCGGTTTGTTCGCTGCCGCGGTGGTGCTCGCGATCCTGATGATCCCCCGCGTACTAGACCTTGCGCTGGTGGACGGCCGCATCGAAATCCTGAAATGCCTGGCCCTGCTGGCCTGCGGCGCCGCCGTGCGCCTGTCCTGGCAAGCGGCGGGCCTGCTGGTGCAGGGTTTCTTTCTGGGCAATGTGCTGCCGATGATGGCAGTCGTGGGCAACCTGTATGAAACTTCGCCGGTACGCGTCTGCAACGCCTACCTGCTGGACGATCAGGCGCGCCTGGGGCAGATGCTGGTTTGGATTGCAGCAGCGATTGCCGCTGCGTGGTTTACCTGGCTGGTCCGTGCCTTGATGCAAAGAGACACTGCCATGCTGCCTGACGATGCAGTAACGAAACCCACGGCACGCTGACACCACTCATGCCGCCGGGGCGCCACTCACATGGCAAGGTTCAGATCCACTTCCAGGCCTGCCCGCTTCATTTCACGTGCCAGCAGCAGCCGCCACAATCCGGCCTCGTCGACCGAAATGCTTGTAGCGCCTTTCAGGACATCCGGCAAGGCGTCGTCTTCGGACAGCAGGCAGGCAATGCGGTTACGGCCGAGCGCGGCCAGCATGAACCCGATGGCCAGCATGGCCGCTGGCGCATCGGATTTGTTGCCCGGCAGGAGCAGCAAAAACGCCACATTGCGCAGCCCCTCCAGCTGGTCGATGGTGACGGCGTCGAGTATCGCCGCCTCCAGCCCCAGCTGCTCCATGAACTGGCACGCGTCGCCCACGGCATCTCCGCCCAGGCCCAGGATGGCCACGCGAGAACCGGACACGGCTTGCGGCGCGGTGGCGGAAGAGAGATCGGTCTTGGACATGGGCATCCTCGTTGGAATGGAAGGTGAAGGTGTGGAGATCTGCTCCGGTTCCGGCTCCGGTTCCGGTTCCGGTGCTGGTTCCGGTGCTGGTGCTGGTGCTGGTGGGGGCGGTGGTGGGGGCGGTGGCACCGGTTTCGCCTCCGCAACCGGCTCCACTATCGGCGCTGCAGTGCCATCGAGGTAGTCGCTCAGCAGCTTCTTGGCCGCATTCACGCGCATGATGGCCAGATCGATCCCTTGCCTGACTTTTTGCTGGCGTTCGTCGTCCGTGAAGCGGTCGCCGAAAGTCTTGTCCAGCAGAAAATCCTGTATCGCGACGGCAAACTGCCGGTATTCGGGCGTGCCCACGCCAAAGCTGTCGGCCAGGGTGGTGTTGACTTTCTTTTGCAGGGACTCCACGCTCGAATCCCAGCCGGTTTGCGTCACCGATATTTTGAAGGCCCGCAGAATCTTGATCTGCCGATTGACCTTTTCGATCGCGTTCTCGATCTGGGCTTTATCGGGGGCGCCGGATGGTAGTGTATTTTTGCCGTTGGACATGCAGGTTCCTCATGCGACCAGCCCATACTGTAAGGCTTCTCTGGTTCCGGACTCAACACCAGCAACGTCCCGCAGTTTTCATATTGGCATGCATCGGCCAGGAATGACCCAGCCATTCATCACATCTGCAGCGAAATCACCGTTCCGCCACCGCATGGCTCGCATGAGAACTTCACAGGCAGGAAGGCTTCGATGGTCCGCGCATTGGTGCGGGTGTGCTCGGTCAGCTCCGTCGCCCAATAGCGACCCATCCGACCCTGCAGGCCCGCCAGTGCCATGGGAATCATCAGCTGGTCTGCCAGGTGCGGGCCTACCGGCGCCTCGTGTGCCTGGTAATCCTTCACTTCCTGCAGCACACGGCGGGCAACCTGCTCGGCACTCACGCTCTTTTCGCCATAGGCAGCAAAGACCTCGGTGATGTTTTCATAGCGCAGGACAGCCAGCAGCGCATTGCCCGGCCCTTCGTTGCTGCGCAGCCCGCGGTCGCGCAGGCAGTCTTCCTGCCAGCCAAGCCCCTTGCGCAACACGTCCAGCTCACGCTCGGCCACACCTCTCGGCAGGCCGGCGTGCAGACATTCGGCGTATGCCTCTACCAACGCGCCACGTTCCATGAGGTGAATGGCCGAAAAGCCGTGCGCGGGCGGGTTCAGGCGCACGCGCGCCTCCCCGCCTCCCGCCGGGTAGAAACCGTGGCGGC
Source organism: Polaromonas sp. P3_A5 (assembly GCF_056403055.1). NCBI lineage: Bacteria > Pseudomonadati > Pseudomonadota > Betaproteobacteria > Burkholderiales > Comamonadaceae > Polaromonas > Polaromonas sp. P3_A5. The sequence continues at coordinate 961,356 of NZ_JBFUGF010000001.1, read as the reverse complement.
GCAGTTCAATGTCAAACAGTGCCTCGCCGCTGCCGGCGAAATAAGGCGCCAGCGCGGTCAGAAAGGAACACGACGGCGCCATCGGGTTGTGCGTGCCGCCGCTGAGCAGCAGCGTCGAAGCCGCCTCGGCCTGCAGTAGCGGCCACAGCACGGTCTGCAGCACCAGCATGCAGCTGCCTGCCGAGCCGACCGCAAATTCGTAGTCGCCCGCGCGCACCTCACCTGGCGTGAACAGCAACGTGGTTTCGCCAATCTGCACGGCCTGACCGGTGGCATTGACGGCAGAAGTCTCATCGCCGCCGCCGCCCACAGCCACAGCCGCGTTCACGCAGGCCAGGTGCTGGCGCATCAGGCCGGGCTTGGGCCGCTTCGCACGGATGTTGTTCATGCGAAACGGCTTGCCCGTGACCAAGCTGAGCGCCAGAGCCGTGCGCAGAATCTGCCCGCCGCCTTCGCCTTGCGAGCCATCGAGTTCAATCATTGTTTTTCTTCTTTCATCATCAGTCAGTTGCGCTGGCGGCAAGCACGCTCAAGGTCCGGTTAACAGGGTTCCACACCGTCAGGCACCAAATGCCCCACCACTCTTTTCCCGCTTCAAAATAGTTACTCCATTGGCTGCGCGATGGTTCAAGATCAGGATCACCAACCCAGTCGATCACCTCAGGAAGATGGCCCGGGATCAAACCTAAAATTTGACACCACCGATCAAACAGCGCCTTCGCGTCAGCATCTTTCATGAAACCGTAAGGTGGGTCACTAAAACTCAAAAACAAACAAGGCGCACCGGCTGGATGCGCCGCGCAGGAAAAGAGGTCCTGTACTTTTTCCACCGGCAAAATTTCCGGACTCGCAGCGGCACAGTCGTAGTCGAGCTGATGAAAATTCGACGCACTAAATTGCGGAAATTTTTTGATGGCCTCCTGGTGGTTTACCAACCATCGCTCCCGTACGTCCGCGAACAGCAGCTCCAGCGCGCACCGATGCAGCGCCGCAGAAGGATCAATGCCTTTCTCCAGCGTGTAAACAGCAAAATCAAATACGCAGCCTGCTTCGGCAAGTTTTGCCCGAAGAGCCGTCAGGGCAGGACCGGACAATGCCTGCAGAGCGTTGTCCTTTTGCCCCCCTCCCTCAACCTTTGACACACACCACCTGCTTGAGCGTGTAAACCACTTCCACCAGATCACTCTGGGCCAGCATCACGGCGTCAATGTCCTTGTAGGCCATCGGGATCTCGTCGATCACCTCCGCGTCCTTGCGGCATTCCACGCCTTCGGTAGCCTTGATCTGGTCGTCCACCGTAAACAGCTTTTTGGCCTGCGTACGGCTCATGGTGCGACCTGCTCCGTGGCTGCAGCTCATGAAGCTGTCCGGGTTACCCTTGCCGCGCACGATGAAACTCTTGGCGCCCATGCTGCCTGGAATGATCCCGAGCTCTCCCGCCTTGGCGCTCACGGCACCCTTGCGGGTCACAAACACCTCTTGCCCAAAGTGCGTTTCCTTCTGCACATAGTTGTGGTGGCAGTTCACCGCCTCCAGGTGCGTCTCGAAGGGCTTGCTGATCACTTTGCGCAGCGCGCCAATGGCGGCCTGCATCATCACCTCGCGGTTCAGGCGCGCAAATTTTTGCGCCCAGCCCACACCGCGCACATAGTCGCCAAAGTACTGCGAACCTTCTTCGAGGTAGGCCAGGTCCTTGTCGGGCAGGTTGCGCTGGTGCAGCTCGGCGTCTTTCTTCGCGAGCTCGATGAAGTGCGTACCGATGGCGTTACCCACCCCGCGCGAACCACTGTGCAGCATGATCCACACCCCGCCGCCTTCGTCGAGGCACACCTCGACAAAGTGGTTGCCGCCACCCAGCGTTCCCATGTGGCGGTGGTTGTTGGTGTTCTTCAGGCGTGGGTAGTCCAGGCAGATTGCCTCGAACTCTTCGACCAGCTGGCCCCAGGCCGCATCTGCCGCGCTGGGCGGATTCGTCCAGGCGCCGACTTCTCGCACTGAACCATTCCTGCGATAGGTCTTGGGCGCCGAGCCGTGCGGCACGGCTTTTTCGATCTCCGAGCGCAGCGGACCCAGGTTGTCAGGCAGGTCTTCGGCGCGCAGCGTGGTTTTGCAGGCCATCATGCCGCAGCCGATATCCACGCCCACCGCAGCTGGAATGATCGCCTTGAAGGTCGGGATCACGCTGCCGATGGTCGCGCCCAGGCCGTAATGCACGTCGGGCATCACGGCCACGTGCTTGAACACAATGGGCAGGCGGGCGGAGTTTTCCAACTGCTTCAGGGCCTGGGCTTCCACCGGTACGCCGTTGGTCCACATCTTGACCGGCACACCGCCGGTGACTTCATGTTGTTGGTAGTTCATTGTTTTTCTTCCTTTTTCAATAAAAACGGATGACTAGAGCTTGTGAAATGAAATTCCGCCACTTGTTGCCAAGCTGGGGCTTGAACCCAGACCCCGCGCCTTTCAGCGCGAGAGCGTTTGCACGCCGCGTCTACCTGTAATTTCACGGGCATTCATCCAAAACCTTTTGATCACCAGCAGCAACAAAATTGTTGAAATGGATACGTGCTCTACCAGACTGAGCTACGGTGCTGCAATGGGCTCGGGCACAAGCCCATTGCAGCACCGGCGGGATTCGAACCCGCGACCTCGGCATTAACAGTGCTGTAATTCCAACCGCATTTGCCGCCGGCAATCAAAACTTTTTGCTCTCTCTTCAAGAACTTTCAAAAACACGACAAGGATCGGTGAGATTTTCATGTGCATTCAGTTTCCTGTGATGCACATGGCCAGAGTCGAACCGGCTATATCCAATGTAATCCCGCCAGCATTCGTGCTTTTGAAAACCCTCTTGCCAATCTTTAAAAAAGGCCCCCGCCTGAGGACTAACAGTTGTGTGATAGAAACAGTTTGGATGTAATCACACCGGCATTCCTCAGGCGACGACGCTCAACACATCGAGTCATGGCTTACAAAGCCAGCTCGTCTATCAATCCGACCCAGTGGTCGGCTCCCAACGCCCCCGCGGCAAACAAAGCCAGTACCTTGAACACTTCATCGGTAAAACCGCCGATGTTCAGGATGTCAGGCCGTTCAAGCGCCTGCGTATGGGCGTAAGGCTGGATGTCGATACACACCAACCTGGCTTGCGGGTTGCGCTGCTTGAACACTTCCCATTCACGCAAGGTTTGCGTCGCACCGGCACGCTTGCTATCCACCCATGACTCGTTGTCCGACACCAGCACCACCAGGTCTGCCTTGGCCTTACCGGCGTTCAACAGGGCCAACGGCGCCGAGCAGTTGGTTCCGCCACCGCCCACGGCAGCCAGTTTCTCCGCATTGGTCATCACCGAGTCACGCGGGTTCAACGACAAGTTGACGACTTTCTGCTCAAACGGCAGCACCATGGTTGCCGGGTTCTTGCGCAGCAGAGCCGCAGCCACCAGGGCCGCCACGTCAATACAACGCACCGCACTGGTTGCAGAACCACGGTGTCCAGACACCGCCGAGCTCATGGAGCCCGACACATCAGGACACACCACCACCTTACCCACCAGAGCGGGCACGTTCTTCAACGCGATTTCCATCGCGTCTTGCAATGCTTCACGTACCTGCAGAGGAACGGTTTCATCCGTCGCTTTGTAGGCAGCCATCAACTGGTAGGGCAACACGCGGGCCTTCTCAATGCTCTGCACATCACGCAGTTTGGCGGCAATGGCCTTTTCAGCCTTGGTCGTACCAAACACACCGTGGCGCGCAAAGGTGTTGAGGTTCTGTCGAACCATCTGCCACGAGCCGTTCTTGGCAATCTGGGTCCACTGGTTGGTGGTCAGGTTCAACGCGGTCAGCATCTGAAAAGGCACATCGGGTGCCGCACCGCAGCGGTCCTTTTTGTAGGCTTCAAAAGCACGCGTCGCCTCGGGCAACTGGCTCACGTCAAAGTCACGGCCAATCAACCAGGCAAACCACGCGGCGCGCCAGGCCTCAGCCGGTTTTGGGTGAACCATCTTCACGACGTCGGCCAATGACGGGCTGTTACCCACGCTGGCGTTCAGCAGCTGCTTCTCGCTTGCATTGCACAACCAGGCCTGCACCAACTTCTTGGGACGCGAACCCATTGACTTACGGCCCACACGGCCGCTACGCAGAATTTGCACCACGTTACGCAGCATCTTGCCGTTGTCCACGACGCGAGGAAACGCCTTGGCAAACAGTGCCACATCGCGGGTCGCCAGCGAGGCCAACAGCAGCGCCGGCATGTCTTTCATATGGCCGCGCTCACGGGCATAGATGGCGGTTTTGGCCACGAAGCCCGCATCCACCTGCGCAGCCAGCTCCAGCACTTTGTCCAGTTGCTCGGCAGCACCGGCGTAGTAAACATTGTTCAGGCAACCGGTGACGGCCAACTGCACCAGCGCATGCCGAGGTGCCAGAGCATAAGCCACACCACCCGCCTCGTTGACAGTGGTGGAAGCAGACGGGAAAGCGCCTTTGCTGTTTTGAAATAGTTGAGTGTTTGCCATGTTCTTGTTCCTTGTTTGCATTCACCGTTGTGGTGACGAACTATGTATTGCAGGCAGCGTGCCAACTCTTCAAAACTTTTTCTCCATCACCGTAGATCATTGATTTAATTGAGTATTTTTCATAAAAATCAAAAAATAACCGGTTCATCTTCACTCATCTCTCCTATTTTTTTAGCTTTAAAGCTAGTACATTAGAAATATGAAGAAGAAAGTGGTGATGGGTTTCCTGGGTACCCAACTGGATTCGGGCCTGAGTGCTTCCCGTTGGGAGAAATGGCGGCCGACGGTGTCGATCGCACAGCATGAGGACCTGATCGTCGACCGGCTGGAGCTGATGCACGACGTGCGCAACAAGGCGCTGGCCGAAAGGGTGCGCGAAGACGTGGTTCAGCTCTCGCCCGGCACCGAGGTTCGCCTGGTCGAGATGAACCTGGCCAACCCCTGGGATTTCGGCGAGGTCTATGGCGCGCTGTATGACTGGATGCGTGCCTACGCCTTCGACACCGAGCGCGAAGAGTACTGGGCGCACATCACCACCGGCACCCATGTAGCGCAGATCTGCCTGTTCCTGCTGGTCGAGGCGCGCTTCATTCCCGGCGTTCTGTTGCAGACGGCGCCGCCCAGGGGCCGGCAAGGCCATGGGGTGGGCAGCTATGAACTGATTGACCTGGACCTCTCGCGGTATGACGCGATCAACACGCGGCTTGCGGTGGCGCAGCAAGATGCAGTGTCCTTCCTCAAAAGCGGCATCGCCACACGCAACCCCCGCTTCAACAAGTTGATCGAGGAAATCGAACACATCGCCGTCCAGAGCAAGGCGCCCATCCTGCTGACCGGACCGACCGGCGCGGGCAAGTCGATGCTGGCGCGGCGCATCTTCGAGCTCAAAAAGTCACGCCACCAGGTCAGCGGCAGCTTTGTCGACGTGAACTGCGCGACGCTGCACGGCGACGGTGCAGGCTCCACGCTGTTCGGCCACAAGAAGGGAGCGTTCACCGGGGCGGCCAATGACCGTCCCGGCCTGCTGCGCACCGCCGACAAGGGCGTGCTGTTTCTCGACGAGATTGGCGAGCTGGGCCTGGACGAGCAGGCCATGCTGCTCAAGGCCGTGGAAGAAAAGCGCTTCCTGCCCGTAGGCGCCGACAAAGAAGTCGAAAGCAGCTTCCAGCTGATCGCCGGCACCAACAAGGACTTGCGTCTGGAAGTCGCCCGCGGGCGCTTCCGCGAGGACCTTTTTGCACGTATCAATCTGTGGACGTACACCCTGCCCGGCCTCAGCCAGCGCCGGGAGGATATCGAGCCCAACATGGACCACCAGCTCATGCTCGCATCCGAAGATCTGGGCAGAAAAACCCGCATGACCGCCGAAGCCCGCGCAGCCTACCTGCGATTTACACAATCGGGCGAGGCCATCTGGGCTGGCAATTTTCGGGACTTGAGCGCATCCATCACCCGCCTTGCCACGCTGGGCGACAACGGCCGCATCGGCGCGAGCCTGGTGGAGGCCGAGATCGCGCGGCTACGCTGGCAATGGCAGGCCACAGAACAGGAAGCCAGCGGCGGCGCTGCCTCACTCGCCGAATTAGTGGGAGGTACCGCGGACACACTCGATTATTTTGAACAGCTACAGCTTCAAGCCGTGATTGAGGTTTGCCGCAGAAGCGCTTCCCTCAGCGACGCCGGGCGGGTGCTCTTCAATGTCTCACGTACCCAGCGCAGCGTGGTGAACGATGCGGACCGGTTGCGCAAATATCTGCTGAAATTTGACCTGACCTGGGAGAAGCTGTCGACCTGAACCTGGGTACAAACCCGAGACACAAGGCCAGGCAGCCCTATTCGCTCATCACCACCAGCACCTGCGCATCGCTGCGGCCCAGCGAAAGGTAGATGTGGCCCACGCCACTGTCGAAATAGGCCGACTCATGGCGCCCCACTTCGATGATTTCGCCGGTCTCGAACTCGATGCGCACACGGCCCGACAGCACGATTACGAACTCCTGCCCTGCGTGGCGAATGAAGTCGGGGAACTGGCTGCGGCTGCGCGCCACGATGCGGCCGTGCATCGGCGTCATGCGCTTGCCCGGAAAGCCGGCGGCCAGCGCGCCGTAGTCATAGTTGCCAGAGCTGTAGGCTGGCGCACCGCCCGCCTCGGACCAGACCACCACCGGCTTTGCAGCGCCGGGGGCCGGCGCCGCGGCCCGCGCGTCCAGCAGTTGCCCCACGTCCAGCGACAGCGCCCGCGCCACGGCGGCCAGCTTTTCATAGCTGACCGAAATCTGGCCCAACTCCATCTTGGACAGCGTGGACAGCGCGACGCCGGAACGGCCGGACAGGTCCTTGAGCGTCAGCCGCCGCACCTTGCGGTGCCCGCGCAGGCTCAGACCGAGCCGCACCCGGTCCGCCTCGGGGGCGGCGGCAGGGTTGCGGGCGGGGCGTGCAGGCATGGTGTTTTCCCTTTTTTCGAAAAATCCCGGTAAATGGGCTGGACAGGCACGATTCTCGCATGTGAGAATTCTCAAATGAGAGAATTTGACATCCTGATCTTCGGCGCCGGCATTGCGGGCGCATCTTTGGCCTGGCGCCTGGCCGGGCAACGCAGCGTTGCGCTCGTCGAACGTGAATCCCAGCCGGGGTTTCACTCCACCGGCCGGTCGGCGGCCATGTTCATGGAAACCTATGGCCCGCCCATGGTGCGGGCACTGACGCGTGCCAGCCGCGGGTTTTACGAACGGCCGCCGGAAGGGTTTCACCCGGCGCTGATACAGCCCCGGGGCGTGCTTTACCTTGCCACGCACGGCCAGGAAAAAGAACTGGCGCACACCCGCCAGGAACTGTCCGCAAGCTGCCCCGGCCTGGTGACGCTGGACGCCGACACCACGCTGGCCCATGTGCCCTGCCTGCGGCCCGATGTGGTGCACGGCGCGCTGTACGACGCAGGCGCGCAGGACATGGATGTGCATGAACTGCATCAGGGCTTTCTGCGCGGCTTTCGCCAGAAGGCAGGCGCCGACGGAGAGCTGCGCACCGCCGCCACACTGACACAGGCCACGCATGACGGACAGCGCTGGGCCCTGCAATTCAGCGACGGCGAGACGCTGCGCGCCAAAACCGTGGTGAATGCCGCAGGCGCCTGGGCTGACGAGCTGGCCGCCATGTTTGGCGCGCAGCCCATCGGCCTGGTGCCGCACCGGCGCAGCGCCTTTACCTTCAAGGCGCCCGAGGGCATGGACGCCTCACACTGGCCCGCCGTGGTGGGTGTGGACGAAAGCTATTACTTCAAGCCCGATGCCGGGCAGCTGCTGGGCTCACCCGCCAATGCGGACCCGACGGTTCCGCACGACGTGGCTCCTGAAGAGCTGGACATTGCCATGGGTATCCACCAGATCGAAAGCGTGTCGACACTGACGATCCGCCGCCCTTCCAGCACCTGGGCCGGCCTGCGCTCTTTTGTACCCGACGGGGAAATGGTGATTGGCCACGACAACGCCTGCCCCGGTTTTTTCTGGCTCGCGGCGCAGGGCGGCTACGGCATCCAGAGCGCGGCCGGTGCAAGTGCGCTGGCCGATGCGCTGATCCGCCAGGCGGCGCTGCCTGAAGAGCTGCGCCAGCAAGGCGTTGAAGCCTCCAGGCTCGCACCGGCCCGTTTGCGTTAACTCTTGAGCCCGCCCCTTCGAATCACCCCCTTCCGATTGATCAAATTTTCAACGAGGCCTACCATGCAACACATGTCTTTCAAAGCAATGCGCCGCACGCTGGCCGCCAGCGCTGTCTTTTTTTGTGGACTTGCCGCCGTGGGCGGGCCCGCCCATGCGGCCGAGTTTCCTGAGCGGCCCGTCACACTGGTCGCACCCTTCCCAGCTGGCGGTGCGGCTGACGTGCTGGCGCGCATCCTTGGCAAAGCCCTGGGTGACCAGCTGGGCCAGCCCGTGGTGGTCGAAAACAAGCCGGGCGCCGGCACCGCCATAGGCGCCGCCGCAGTGGCCAACGCCAAGCCCGACGGCTATACCCTGCTCGTGAGCTCCAACTCCACCTTCACACTGAACCCGGCGCTGCAACCCAAGCTGTCTTATGACCCGGCCAAGGGCTTTGAGGCGATAGGCATGGTGGGCTCAGTGGCGCTGGCCATGCTGGTGAACCCGTCGGTCACGGCCGCCGACGTGCACCAGTTCGTGGCGGCGGCCAAGGCCAATCCGGACAAATACCTGTACGGCAGTTTCGGAAACGGCACCAGCTCCAACTTCGCCGGCGCGATGTTCAATACGGCCACGGGCCTGAAGATGACGCATGTGCCCTACAAAGGCTCCGGCCCCCTGATGACCGATCTGATCGGCGGCCAAATCCCGGTGTCTTTCGACACCGTGGTCGCCGCATCGCAGCAACTCAAGTCCGGAAAGATCCGCGTGCTGGCCGTGGCCATGAACAAGCGCTCGGCCCTGCTGCCGAATGTGCCGACCATGGCCGAGGCCGGCTACCCAGCCGTCGACATGAACGCCTGGCTGGCCGTGGTGGCGCCCAAGGGCCTGCCGGCGCCCGTCAAGGCACGGCTGGAAAAGGCCCTGGCCACGGTGATGGCCAGCACCGAAACACTGGACAAGCTCAAGGCCGCCGGCTTCGAACCCGGCTATACCGCGGTTCCCGACTGGTCCGGCTTGGTGACGGCCGAGATCGCGCGCATGAAGGCGCTGGCCGAACGCTCCCAGATCAAAACAGATTAGTCATGACGGCCCCCACGCTCGCCACTTCGTGTGCTTCGCTGCCCCCCCCGAGGGGGCGCGTTCCGCCTTGGGGCGGCCCGGCGGCGAGACCTGGCCCCCACGCTCGCCACTTCGTGTGCTTCGCTGCCCCCCCCCGAGGGGGCGCGTTCCGCCTTGGGGCGGCCCGGCGGCGAGACCTGGCCCCCACGCTCGCCACTTCGTGTGCTTCGCTGCCCCCCCGAGGGGGCGCGTTCCGCCTTGGGGCGGCCCGGCGGCGAGACCTGGCCCCCACGCTCGCCACTTCGTGTGCTTCGCTGCCCCCCCGAGGGGGCGCGTTCCGCCTTGGGGCGGCCCGGCGGCGGAACATGACCATTTCCTTCGACACAAGACATTGATATGCACTCCACCCTTCCAGACATCTCCGCCGTCGAACTCCGCAGCCTGATCGCCAGCCGCGAGGTATCGCCGGTGGAGCTGATGGACGCCTGCATAGACCGCATCGAACGCCTCAACCCCGCCATCAACGCGATCTGCGCGACCGACTTCACGCGTGCGCGCGAGGGTGCACGCGAAGCCGAAGCGCAAGTGATGCGCGGGGGGGCGCTGGGCCCTTTGCACGGACTGCCGCTGGGGGTGAAGGATCTGCAGGACACCGCGGGCCTGCTCACCACCTACGGCAACATAGGACTTCGCGGCAACGTGCCGGCCAAAGACAACGCACTGGTGGCCAAACTGCGCGCGGCCGGCGCCATCGTCACGGCCAAGACCAATGTGCCCGACATGGGCGCCGGCGCCAACTCGCGCAACCCGGTGTGGGGCGCGACGGGCAACCCGTTCAACCCCACGCTCAACGCGGGCGGTTCTTCCGGCGGCTCGGCGGCGGCGCTGGCAGCCGGCATGCTGCCGATCTGCACCGGCTCCGACACCGGCGGCTCGCTGCGTATTCCGGCTTCGCTCTGTGGCGTGGTCGGCCTGCGGCCTTCGCCCGGGCTGGTGGCCAACGACGCCCGGCCCCTGGGCTGGTCTGTCATCTCCGTGCTGGGGCCGATGGGGCGCAACGTGGCCGATACGGCGCTGCTCTTTGCCGCCAGCGTGGGCGCGAACGCACGCGACCCGCTTTCCTACCCGGTGGATGCCTCCACGTTCTGGCCCTTGAAGCAGGTGGACCTTTCCACCTTGCGTGTGGGCACCACGGAAGACTTTGGCATGTGCATCGTGGACCCGGAAATCCGGCGCGTGTTCCGCCAGCGCGTGGAAGCCGTCCGGCCGCTGGTAGCGAGCTGCGAGCCGATAGACCTTGAATTGGGCGATGCCGACCGCGCCTTTGACACGCTGCGCGCAGAAAGTTTTGTAGCGGCATTCGCCGATACCTATCGCAACGCCCCCGAGACCCTGGGCCCGAATGTACGCGCCAACATGGAAATCGCGGCTGCCATCACGCTGGCGGACCGCGCCTGGGCGCACCTGGAACAAACACGCATTTCACGCCGCTTTGCCAAGGCTTTCGAGCAATACGACATCATCCTGGCGCCCGTCACGCCGGTCACACCCTTTCCCTGGACGGAGCTGTATGCCGGCAACATCGACGGCCAGGCCATGCGCAACTACTACCACTGGCTGGGCCTGACCTATGTGGTGACCCTGGCCACCAACCCGGCGCTCGCGCTGCCCTGCGGCAAAGACGAACACGGCATGCCCTTCGGACTGCAGGTGATTGGACGGCTGCACGCCGATGCGCAACTGCTGGCTGCATGCCAGGCGCTGGAACAGGTCTTTGAGGCCAGCGACACGCTGCGCAGGCCGCAACCCGATTTGCAAACTTTGCAGACGGCACGGCCGGAACTCAAATCCATCGTCACGCATCCGCCCGAAATCAGCGCGGCGCCCGGCACAGGTGGTTTGACAGCCGTGTGAGGCTTTTTTTCGCCTGTTTTATGTATCAAACAGGCCCGCAGCGCAGGTAGAACCTGCGCGAGCAGCTACAAAATCAATAGCACCCGGAAGTCATTGACGTTGGTATGTGTGGGCCCCGGAATGACCAGGCCACCCAGCGGCTCGAAGTAGCCGTAGGCGTCGTTGCGGTCCAGGTACTGGTCCAGCTTCATGCCTTTGGCCAGTGCGCACTGCAGTGTGTCGGGCGCTACATAGGCACCCGCGTTGTCTTCCACACCGTCGATGCCGTCGGTGTCTGCTGCCAGCGCATACACGCCCGGCTGGCCTTGCAGGGCCAGGGCCAGGCCCATGCAGAATTCGCCGGCACGGCCTCCGCGGCCGCGCGGCGTGCCTTCTGCTTGCTTGCGAACGGTCACTGTGGTTTCCCCGCCGCTCAGGATCACGCAGGGCTTGCTGAAGGGCTGCCCCTTGAGCGCCACGGCACGGGCCAGCGCCGCATGCACCTTGCCGACCTCGCGGGATTCACCTTCCATCTCGTCGCTCAGGATGTGCGCCTGCAAGCCGGCTGCGCGCGCCACTGCGGCGGCAGCCTCCAGGCTTTGCTGCGGCGTGGCGATCATGTGCACCTCATGGCCTTTGAAGACCGCGTCGCCCGGCTTGGGGGTTTCGAGTGCGCCCTGCTCCAGCAGGCTCATGATGGCGCCCGGCACTTCAATGCCGTAGCGCTGCAGGATGGCCACCGCCTCGGCGCAACTGGTGGCGTCGGGCACCGTCGGGCCGCTGGCGATGATGGACGGATCGTCTCCCGGCACATCGCTGATGGTCAGCGTCACCACACGCGCCGGCGCGCAGGCTGCGGCCAGGCGGCCGCCCTTGATGCGCGAGAGATGTTTGCGCACGCAGTTCATCTCGGAAATATTGGCGCCACTGTTGAGCAGCGCCTTGTTAATGCGCTGCTTGTCTTCCAGCGTCAGGCCTTCAGCCGGCAAGGTCAGCAACGCCGAGCCGCCCCCCGAGATCAGGCACAGCACCAGGTCGTTTTTACCCAGCCCCTGCACCATGGCCAGGATGCGCTGTGCAGCTTCCAGCCCTGCCGCATCCGGCACCGGGTGCGCGGCTTCGACAATCGCGATGCGCTGTTTCAGTCCCTCGGGGCGCGGCGGGATGTGGTGGTAGCGGGTCACGACCAGGCCTTCAAGCGGTGCGTCGGCGGGCCAAAGTGCCTCCACCGCCTGCGCCATGGAACCGCCGGCCTTGCCCGCACCGATCACGATGGTGCGTCCGCCGCTTTCGGGGGTGGGCGGTTTGGGCAGGTAGCGTGCGGTGTTCTCAAGCGGCAGCGCGCGCGCAACGGCGGCGGCGTACAGGTGCTCGAGGAACTGGCGCGGCTGGGTGGCGGCGTCCGGGATGGGCGTGCCGGGGGTAGGTGTCTTGGCTGCAGTCATTGAAATGTCTCCACCCCGGATTGTGCCGTGGTAACCGGGCAGTAACCCGGCAACGCGGGAGGGTTTGGGATTTCGCCGGAAAGGCAGCTTCCTAGAATGAGCCATCATCCACCGAAGCAGAAAGAAGAGCCTCATGAACGCTTACCTGGCCCTGGGCATTGCCATCGTTGCCGAAGTCATTGCCACCACGGCACTCAAGTCCAGCGACAGTTTCACGCGCCTGGTGCCCTCGTTGATCAGCATCGCGGGTTATGGCACCGCGCTGTATCTCCTCACGGTGACGATGAAGTCCATCCCCACCGGCGTGACCTACGCAATCTGGTCGGGCCTGGGCATTGTGCTGATCAGCATCACCAGTTTCTTCGTTCACCAGCAGAAGATTGACCTCTGGGGCATGGTGGGGATGGCGCTCATCATTGCCGGCGTGGTGGTGTTGAACCTTCTTTCCAACACCACCAGCCTCCACTGACGCCCCGGTCTTGCGGCCCTGACAGGACTTTCATCTCACGGCAAAGATCCGACATTGAAGTTGAAGCCATAACCGACCGGCGCCGGGAGCTACTTTTTCCCCAGGCCCAGGCGCTTCGCACCTTCGGTGTAGATACGGATGCGCTCCTTCATGAAGCCGTCCATCTGGTCCAGGCCCACGCTGACGAGTTCAAAGCCATTTTTGGCGGCGAGTTCCTTCATCTCGGGGTCGTTGTTCAGCACGGCCCACATGTCGGACAAGCGCCTGCGCGCCTCCAGCGGGGTGGATTTGGGCACGCCAATGCCGCGGTAGGCGCCGTCCACCCAGTCCACACCGAGCTCCCTGAAGGTGGGCACGTCGGGCATCATCGGGTGGCGTTTTTCCATGGCGACTGCCAGCGGGCGCACCCTGCCCTTGTTGCCGATGGCAAACGGCGTGTAGGTCATCGCACCGTCGACCTGCGAGCCGATCACGGCCATCGACATGTCGCCCGTACCCTTGTAGGGCACGTAGGTGCTCTTGACGCCGAAGGCAGCGTTGAGCCGCTCATGCGCCGCATGGTTGGCGGAGTTCAGCCCCGAGCCGCCCAGGTTCAGCTTGCCGGGGTCTTTTTTGGCTGCGGCGATGAAGTCTGCAAACGTTTTGATCGGGCTTTTCTCGGGCACCACCAGCACGTCGGGGGTGTAGTGAAACCAGAACACCGGCACGATGTCGGCAGTCTTGTACTGCACCTCGCCCTCGATGGGCTGGAACACGATGTGCGGCAGGTTGATGCCCACTACATTGAGGCCGTCGCCCGGCAGGCTGTTCATCTGGCCCCACATCAGGCCGCCGCCGGCGCCCGCCTTGTACTGGATGATGGTGTCGACGGCCGGGCATTTTTTCTTGAGCACGACCTGCTGGTGGCGCGCCGACAGGTCCGACTCACCACCCGGTGGAAAGGCCTGCCAGTACAGCACGTTCCTGTCGGGGCACACCACACCCGCTGCGGGCGCGGCAGTCTGCGCCATCGCGGCGGGCACTGCGACCATGCAGAAAATGCCTATCCACTTTTTCACTTCAACTTTCATGGTGTGTCTCCTGAATGTTTCTGAAGCGGAAAACTCGCCGTCATGCGTAGCCTGGTTGCACCGGCTTTCACTGAAAGGCTCAAGCGGCCTGCAGTAGTCGCTGCCTGCCGACCTCTGCACAGACGGCCTCGGTGACCTGCGCCGTGGTAGCGCTTCCGCCCAGGTCGCGCGTATGCAGGGCGACGTTCGCGGTCGCCTTTTCAATCGCCGCCATCAACACCGCGGCCGCACCGGTTTCGCCCAGGTGCTCCAGCAGCATGACACAACTCCAGAAAGTGCCAATAGGGTTCGCCAGGCCTTTTCCCATGATGTCGAAGGCCGAGCCGTGAATCGGCTCGAACATGCTCGGAAAGCGGCGCTCGGGGTCGATGTTGCCGGTCGGTGCAATGCCCAGGCTGCCAGCCAGTGCAGCGGCCAGGTCGCTCAGGATATCGGCGTGCAGGTTGGTGGCGACCACGGTGTCGAGCGATGCGGGGCGATTGACCATGCGGGCAGTGCAGGCGTCGACCAGTTCCTTGTCCCAGGTCACGTCCGGAAACTCCCGGCTGATCTGCAGCGCGATCTCGTCCCACATCACCATGGCATGGCGCTGGGCGTTGGACTTGGTGACCACGGTCAGCAGCTTGCGCGGGCGGGACTGGGCGAGCCTGAAGGCAAAGCGCATGATGCGTTCAACACCGGCGCGGGTCATCATCGACACATCGGTGGCCACTTCGATCGGGTGGCCCTGGTGGGCGCGCCCGCCTACGCCTGAGTACTCGCCTTCGGAGTTCTCGCGCACGATCACCCAATTGAGCTGCTCCGGTGTGCAGCGCTTGAGCGGCGCGTCGATGCCGGGCAGGATGCGCGTGGGCCGCACATTGGCGTACTGGTCAAAGCCCTGGCAGATTTTGAGGCGCAAGCCCCAGAGCGTGATGTGATCGGGGATGTGCGGGTCGCCGGCCGAGCCAAACAGGATGGCGTCTTTGTCGCGCAGCGCGTCCAGGCCATCCTCCGGCATCATCATGCCGTGCCGGCGATAGTAGTCGCCGCCCCAATCGAAAGCACTGAAGCTGAAGGCGAAACTCTTTTGTGCCGCGGCCAGGGCCTGCAGCACCTGCTGGCCGGCCGGTATGACTTCCTTGCCAATGCCGTCGCCGGGGATGCAGGCGATCTTGTAGGTCTTCATGTTGGTTCCTCTGTTTTCTCGGTTGTGATCTGCTCACTGTAGCGATTGGCACAGGCAATAAAACCTCTTAAAGTAAGATCACTGTTAACTACAGGTTATGAATGAATCCGGTCAATACAGCCCCCTCGGAGATGGCTTTTTTCAGCCTGCTGGCGCGCTACGGCAGCCTGTCGGCTACGGCGCGCGAGCTCGGCGTCAGCACGGCAGCCGTCAGCAAGCGGCTCGCGCAGATGGAGGCCAGGCTGGGGGTGCAGTTGCTGAGCCGCACCACGCGGCGCGCCAACCTCACGCAGGAAGGCGAGATTTACCTCACGCACGCGCGCCGCATCCTCGCCGACATTGACGACATGGAGCAGCAGGTGTCCAGTGCCGTGGCGGCGCCCAAGGGCCTGCTGCGCGTGAACGCCACCATAGGCTTCGGCCGCAGCCATGTGGCGCCGCTGATCTCGCGTTTCGTGAAAGCCCATCCTGAGGTGGAAGTGCAGTTGCAGCTCACGGTCAATCCGCCGCCGCTGACTGAAGACGCCTTCGATGTTTGTGTCCGTTTCGGTGAACCGCCGGACGCCCGCGTGATTGCGCGGCTGATCGCGCCAAATCGCCGCCTGCTCTGCGCTTCACCGGCCTATCTGGCCCGCCACGGCACGCCCAGGGTGCCGCACGACCTGGCGCAGCACAACTGCATCGGCATACGCCAGGGCGACGAGGCCTACGGCATGTGGCGCCTGGCGTCCGGCAAGCACACGCAGGCCATCAAGGTGCACGGCAACCTCAGCACCAGCGACGGCGAGATTGCGGTGAACTGGGCGCTCGATGGCCACGGTATTTTGATGCGCGCCGAATGGGACATCGCCAAATACCTGCGCAGCGGCAGGCTGGTGCAGGTGCTCGAGAACTACCGCACACCGGCAGCCGACATCCATGCGGTGTACCCGGCCCGCCACCAGCATTCGGTGCGGGTCAGGGCTTTTGTGGATTTCCTGGCCCAGCACTTCGGCAAGCCGTCCACACGCGCTGCGGGGCTGGCGGGCAACTGGTAAGGCTTGCCCGGCTTACTGTGTTTTGGCGCCCGCATCGAACCACTGCCTGATCGCCTGCCGCTCGGCCTCGGTGATGCCCGTGGCATTGTTCATGGGCATCAGCCGCGTGACCACCGCCTGCTGGTAGACCTGCGTCGCGTGGCGCGCCAATGCCTCGGGCGAATCAAGCCGCACGTTTTTCATCTGCACCTGCGCACCGTGGCACAGGTAGCAGCGCTGGGCCATGATGGCCTGCACTTGTTGAAAGCTGTTTTGGCTTGCAGCGCCCACTGGTTGTGCGCCACCAGCTACTGAATTGATAGCGCCCACAGCGGCAGGAGGTTTCATCCAGACGATCACGGCGGCGATGACAGCCACGCCCACCAGCGCATACGGCAACGGGTGTCGGTTGCGGCCCAGCTTGTAGCCGTGGCGCAGCACAAAGAACTGGCGGATGGCCGCACCGGCCAGCATCATCAAAATCAGCACCAGCCAGTTCTGCGGGTGGCTCCAGGTGAAGCTGTAGTGGTTGCTGAGCATGGCGAACAGCACCGGCAGCGTGAAGTAGGTGTTGTGCACGCTGCGCTGTTTGCCGCGCTGGCCGTGCACCGCATCGACCGGCTCGCCGGCCTTGATGGCGGCCACGACCTTGCGCTGGCCGGGGATGATCCAGAAGAACACATTGGCGCTCATGGCGGTGGCCATCATGGCGCCTACCAGCAGGAAGGCCGCGCGCCCGGCGAACCAGTGGCAGGCCAGCCACGAGGCTGCGCACACCAGCACCGCGACCAACGCGCCGACGATGGCGTCTCCGTTTTTCTTGCGCCCGAACAGCTGGCAGATGCCGTCGTACAGCATCCAGAAAATTACAAAGAAGGACAGCGCCACCGCACCGGCCGCACCGGGCGACCAGTTCATCAGCGATTTGTCGACGAGGTAGGTGCCGGCGTTCCACAGATAGGAAATCGTGAACAGCGCAAAGCCCGACAGCCAGGTGCTGTAGCTTTCCCAGTAAAACCAGTGCAGGTGGGCCGGCAGCTGCGGCGGCTTGACGGCAAATTTGACGGGGTGGTAAAAACCGCCGCCGTGCACCGCCCAGAGCTCGCCGCTCACGCCCTGCTTTTTGAGGTCTTCATCCTCGGGCGGCGTGAGGCTGCTGTCGAGAAAGACAAAATAAAACGAGGAACCCACCCAGGCGATGGCGGTGATGACATGGACCCAGCGCAGCAGCAGGTTGGCCCAGTCGAGAAGGTAGTTTTCCATATCTCTCAACCTATGCAGCACGCGAGGGCGCTGCCTTGTGCAACCTGCTCACCACTGCGGGCGCTGTAAGCAGAAAACGTGGCCGCGAACAAAAGAAGCTGGCGCCAACTTGAAGTTAGCTCCGGCTTCCCGGCTCCGCTGCGGCCTGACGCGCCAAGTTTATAGAGTTTGGCTTCAGCTCCGAAAAATTTCTGCGCCGCGCTCAACCCGCGTTGATGGTTTGCAACAGCTGGGCCGCTACCGCCACGGCGATGACTTCTGGCTCCTTGCCGGTAATGCCGGGCACGCCGATGGGGCACGTCACTTGCGCCAGCTCGCCCGCGGCGAAGCCTCGAGCTTCCAGGCGGTGGCGGAATACCGCCCATTTGGTCTTGCTCCCGATCAAGCCGATGTAGGGTAAATCGGATTTCTCTCGCTGGCGCAGCAGGCAGGCGGCCACGATGTCCAGGTCTTCCGCGTGGCTGAAGCTCATGATGAGCACACGGGACTGCGGCGCCAGGCCAGGCACGGCGGCTTGTACGGGATCGGAATGTTCGGCCATCACGCGCGGCGGCACGCTGGCGGGAAACACGCCATCGCGGCTGTCTATCCAGGTGAGTGAAAACGGCAAGGGCGCGAGCACCCGCACCAGCGCGTGGCCGACGTGGCCGCCGCCGAACAGCGCCACCGGCGTCAGCGCGGCCTGGCCCAGCCGCAAGGCGAGCGCCTGTATGTCACCCACGCTGACGCACTCAAAGCGAAGCTCCACCACGCCGCCGCAGCATTGGCCCAGCGAAGGACCCAGCGCCACGCGCACGGTTGTCGCCTGACGCCCCTCGGCGCCATCCGCGAGCAGCGCACGAGCTCTGGCGATGGCGTCGTATTCCAGGTGGCCGCCGCCTATGGTGCCCACCAGCGCATCGGGAAAGACGGCCATCCAGGTTCCCGCCTCGCGAGGCACCGAGCCCTGCGCCTCTGCCACCTCCACCAGCACCGCCGGCGCCGAGGCCAGGCGGGCCAGGAAGTCTTCAAGTTGCAGACTGGAGACACTGGAAACCATTGGTGACGACTTGACAGGTGGGTGGACAAAATATTGGGCAAAATGCCTTGAACGCCACCTTAGCACCACCTTGGCCCCTGGCAGCTACGGGGCGTGATAGCAGGTATATACAGAATTCAATGAGCCGGCCGCTCAAAAAGCCGGCAAAGGCAAGCACGATGAGACAAGACATGTCCGACTCCACACCGCGCCGCTTCTGGCTGGTGGCCCTGCTTTCTGCAGCCGGTGCAGCAGTGGTGAGCGCCTGCAAGACCGCGCCGGAACCCGCAGCACCGACATCGAAGGCCCCGGAACCCTCTTCCCCGGTGATCGGGCCGATCGCGGGGCCGCAAGGTTCCGCCAGAAGTTCGGGGGCGTCTACACCGCGCGCCTACCGGGAAGACGGCGCCACGCACATCTACGGCCTCAATTCCGACCGTATCTACAAAGGCCGCATGCCACCGCTGCTGTATGCCGTGGGTGTGCTGAATGTGGAAATCGACAGGGTCGGCCGCGTCACCCGCCTGGACTGGATGCGCGCACCGCGCCATGCACCCGAAGTGATAGCGGAGATCGAACGCACCATCCAGCAGGCGTCCCCCTTCCCGGCGCCTACGCGCATGGGCAAGGTGGTCTACACCGACACCTGGCTTTGGCACAAGAGCGGCAAATTCCAGCTCGACACCCTTACTGAGGGACAGGACTAGAACTCCGCCGACAAAGGGCAGAAGCACGAGAAGAAGGCGATGCGATGCGAAGCGAGCCGGCCATGCCAGCATGAGCCGCGGAACCGGCTTTGCCGGGCCGCAGGCGAGCGGCCCCCTCGGGGGGCAGGAAGCTACACGAAGTGAGCGACCGTGGGGGCCTATTCAATCTTCAGATTCTGCGTTTTAACGACGTTGCGCCAGGCGCGGTAGTCGGCTTCGATGAAGTGGCCGAGCAATGCGGGCGAGCCGGGTGCGGCCTCCACGGCGTCGGCCTTGAACCGCGCCACCACCTCGGGCAAAGCCACGACCTTGTTGATGGCCGCGTTCAGTGCATTGACGATGGTTGGCGGTGTACCGGTGGGTGCCATCAATGCGAAGTAATTGACAACGTCAATGCCCGCCAGGCCGGCTTCCGTCATGCTGGGCACGTCGGGCAAGGCACTTGAACGTTTGGCGCTTGTTACCGCCAGTGGCTTGATGCTGCCGTTTTTGATGAAAGGCAGCAGGGCCGGGATGGTGCCTGTGATCAGCTGGATCTGCCCGCCGATCATGTCCATGGTGGCGGGCGCCACACCGCGGTAAGGAATGTGCGTGATGAAGGTACCCGTACGGGCTTTCAGCAACTCAAGCACGAGGTGGTTGACACCGCCCGCCCCGGCCGAGCCGTAGTTCAGCGCGCCGGGCTTTTGCCGGGCCAGCGTGACCAGCTCTTTCATGGTGTTGGCCGGCAGCTTGGTGTTGGCCGCCCAAACCAGCGGTCCGCTGGCGATCATGCCCACCGGCGTGAACTGGCGCAGCGGGTCGTAATTGGCGCTGGGCAGGGAGGCCGCCACGGTGGTGAAGGGTGAGGCCACCAGCAGCAGCGTGTAGCCGTCGGCCGGGGACTGCGCCACATACTGCGTGCCTATAGCGCCGGAAGCGCCCGCACGGTTGTCCACCACAAAGGTGGCATTCATGGTTTCGCCGAGTTTTTGCGCAATCAGTCGTGCCATGGCGTCGGTGCCGGCGCCGGGGGCAAAAGGCACGACGATCTTGACGGCGCGCTCAGGATAGATGCCGGCGGGAACGGATGCGGCCGAGGCCGGTGAGCCGGCAGAACCCGCTGAAGGGCCTTGGGCCAATACGGCTGGAGCCACGAGGCTGGCGGCGGTGCCTGCGGACAGCAGCAGGGCCTGGCGGCGGCTCAGGGTCATTGGCTTGACATTCATGGAGGAGGAAGAAAGTTGCACAAACCGCTGATTGTCGCCGCCCCGGATGACGGCGCCATGACACGGGTCTGGCCTGGCACCCGCTCAGCTGCCGCGATAGGTGGAATAACTCCAGGGGCTGACCAGCAGGGGCACGTGGTAATGAAGGTGCGGATCGGCCACACCGAAGTCCAGCGTCACCTGGTCCAGGAAAGCCGGCTCGGGCAGTTTCACGCCGCGCGCCTTGAAGTAGGCCGCCACCTCGAACACGAGCCGGTAGGTGCCGGCTTTCAGATTAGCGCTGTCGTATAGCAGTCCATCGGGATTGCGCCCATCTTCATTGAGGATGAAGTGCTTCACCAGCGTCGCCTGACCCGCATGCGTGGTGTAGAGCGACGCCTTCATGCCGCCTGCCGGCGTGCCGTGCATGGTGTCCAGTACATGTGTGCTCAAGCCCATGGTATTCCTTGGTAGTAGTTGAGGGAGCTGCTCAAAAAACCCTCCTGGCGTTGTTGCGCCACCTTGCCGTGCTGATAGCACTGTCTGCGGCGACGCGCCTGGCCAGGACCGCTTCGCTGGGTTTTTGAGCAGCTCTTGTTTTGATCCGGTTTACCAAAAGTGTATACACTTTTCAGCATTCCGGCTATTATCGACCGATGGAATCGTCAACCACCCACACCATCGTCGAAGCCCTGACCAAGGCTATTGTGGAGCACAGGCTGCATCCGGGCACCAAGCTGGCCGAGCAAAAACTGGCCGACCATTTCGGCGTCTCGCGCACACTGGTGCGGCAGGCACTGTTCCAGCTTTCGCAAAACCGCCTGATCCGCCTGGAACCGGCCCGCGGCGCTTTCGTGGCCGCGCCGTCCGTGATGGAAGCGCGGCAGGTGTTTGCCGTGCGCCGCATGCTCGAAGCCGAAATGACACGGGCCTTTGTGCGCGAAGTCACCCCCGCCAAAATCAAGGCACTGAAGGAACACGTCGCACGCGAAAAATCCGCGGTGGACCTCGGCGACGTTTCGGGCCGGACGGAGTTGCTGGGCGACTTTCATGTGCGCATGGCCGAGCTCATGGGCAATGAAGTGCTGGCCCAGATGCTGGGCGAGCTGACCTCGCGCTGCGCCCTCATTACCCTGATGTATCAGACAGCCAGTGCTGCTGAACACTCCAATGACGAGCACGCCGAAATCGTCAAGGCGCTGGCCGCCAGGAACGAAGCGCTGGCCGTACGCCTCATGAATGACCACCTGCTGCACGTCGAGAAGAGCCTCGCCTTTGACCGCAAGGTACCGACGAACGATATTTCCATGGCGCTGTCATGAGTACTGATATGAACACTGGCTACCCTAGAAATTTGGTCGGCTACGGCCGCAACCCGCCGCAAGCCAACTGGCCGGGGCGGGCACGCATCGCCGTGCAGTTCGTCCTCAACTATGAAGAAGGCGGCGAAAACTCGGTGCTGCACGGCGACGCCGGCTCCGAACAGTTTTTGTCCGAGATGGCCAATCCACCCAGCTTTGCCGACCGGCACCTCAGCATGGAAGGCATCTACGAATACGGCTCACGCGTGGGCGTGTGGCGCATCCTGCGCGAGTTTGAAAAGCGCAAGCTGCCGCTCACGGTGTTCGGCGTGGGCATGGCGCTGCAGCGCCACCCCGAAGTCGCCGCGGCTTTCACCGAACTCGGCCACGAAATCGCCTGCCACGGCTGGCGCTGGATCAACTACCAGCAGATCGACGAGGCCACCGAGCGCGAACACATGCGCCTGGGCCTGGACGCCATTGAAAAACTCACCGGCACACGCCCGCTGGGCTGGTACACCGGACGCGACAGCCCCAACACGCGCCGGCTGGTGGCCGATGATGGCCGGCTCGAATACGACAGCGACTACTACGGCGACGACCTGCCCTTCTGGACCGAGGTGAAACGCACCGACGGTCAGGTCGTGCCGCGCCTGGTGGTGCCCTACACGCTGGACACCAACGACATGCGCTTTGCCCTCCCGCAGGGCTTCTCGCAGGCCGATGATTTTTTCATCTACCTGCGCGACAGCTTTGACGCGCTCTATGCCGAAGGCAGTGCGTCGCCCAAGATGCTGAGCATCGGCATGCACTGCCGCCTGCTGGGTCGGCCGGGCCGCATCGTGGCGCTGCAGCGTTTTCTTGACCACGTGCAAAAGCATGAGCGCGTCTGGGTCTGCCGCCGCATCGATATTGCGCGCCACTGGCAGGCCAACCATCCTTACATGCCCCGGCAGGAAAGCTGAACATGGCCATCACGCTGGAACAAGTCAATGCCGTACCGCGCGCAGAAGCGCTGCAACTGCTCGACGGCCTCTATGAGCATTCCCCCTGGATTGCCGAAAAGGCGCTGGACGCCCGCCCTTTCCAGTCCCTCGCCCACCTGAAGCACACCATGGCGCAAGTACTGCGCGAGGCCGGCAAGGACGCGCAGGTCAAGCTCATCCAGGCCCACCCCGAACTGGCTGGCAAAGCCATGGTCAGCAAAACCCTCACGGCTGAATCTACACACGAGCAAGGCAAGGCCGGCCTCACGGACTGCACGCCCGAAGAATTCGCCACCTTGCAAAAGCTCAATGCCGACTACAACACGAAGTTCGGCTTTCCTTTCATCCTGGCGGTGCGCGGCCCGCGCGGTGACGGTTTGAACAAGCAGCAGATCATCGAGACCTTCGCCCGGCGCCTGCAAAACCACCCTGACTTCGAGCTGCAGGAAAACTTGCGCAATATCCACCGCGTGGTGGAGCTACGGCTCAACGACAAGTTCGCCGCCACGCCCGCGCTGGGCAACGACGTGTGGGACTGGCAGGAAACTATGTCGCAGTACAGCGACCCGGGCTACCTTGAAAAAGGCCAGCTCACGGTGACCTACCTCACCGACGCGCATCGCGCGTGCGCAGCCTACATCAGCAACACCATGCGTGACTGCGGCTTTGACGAGGTGAAGATCGACGCGGTCGGCAACGTGGTGGGAATCTACAAGGCCGCCGCCGCTAACGCCAAGACCCTGCTCACCGGCAGCCATTACGACACCGTGCGCAACGGCGGCAAGTACGACGGCCGGCTTGGCATCTTTGTGCCCATGGCCTGCGTGCGTGAGCTGAGCCGCCAGGGCAAGCGCCTGCCCTTCAACTTTGAGGTGGTCGGGTTTGCCGAAGAAGAAGGCCAGCGCTACAAGGCCACCTTTTTGGGCTCGGGCGCGCTGATTGGCGACTTCAAGCCCGAATGGCTGGAGCAGAAAGACGCTGACGGCATCACCATGCGCGAGGCCATGCACAACGCCGGCCTCAAGCCCGAAGACATCACGAAGATCAAACGTGACGCGGACAACTACCTCGGCTTTATCGAGGTGCACATCGAGCAGGGCCCGGTCCTCAACGAGCTCGACCTGCCGCTGGGCATCGTGACCTCCATCAACGGCAATGTCCGCTACCTGTGCGAGATCACCGGCATGGCCAGCCACGCCGGCACCACGCCCATGACCCGCCGCCGTGACGCCGCAGCGGCCGCGGCCGAACTGCTGCTGTATGTGGAACGGCGCGCGGCGCAAGACGGTAATTCCGTCGGCACGGTCGGCATGCTGCAGGTACCCAACGGCTCCATCAACGTAGTGCCCGGGCGCTGCCTCTTTTCGCTCGACCTGCGCGCGCCCATCGATGCGCAGCGCGACACGCTGGTAGCCGACGTGCTGGCCGAGCTCAAAAGCATTTGCGAGCGCCGCGGTGTGCACTTCACGACCGAATTGACCGAGCGCGCCGCCGCTGCCCCCAGCGCACCTGCCTGGCAACAGCGCTGGGAAGCCGCTGTGCAAAGCCTGGGCGTACCCCTCTATCGCATGCCCAGCGGCGCCGGCCACGACGCGATGAAACTGCACAAGGTGATGCCGCAGGCCATGCTTTTTGTGCGGGGCCAGAACTCCGGCATCAGCCACAACCCGCTGGAAAGCACCACCAGCGACGACATCGAACTTGCGATCCAGGCCCTGGCGCATCTGCTCACTAATCTCTCTCCTGAACAACAATGACCCTCACCACAGATTACGCCCGGCTTGACAGCTGGATCGATGCCCATTTCGACGAAGAAACGGTATTCCTGCAGCAGCTCATCCGCGTGCCCACCGACACGCCACCGGGCAACAACGCGCCACATGCCGAGCGCACGGCAGAGCTCATCAAGGCCTTCGGTTTTGACGCTGAGAAATACCCCGTGCCCGAAGCCGAAGTGCGTGGCTACGGCATGGAGTCCATCACCAACCTGATCGTGCGCCGCCACTATGGCGGCAAGGGCGAAGAAATGGAAAAAGGAAGGACCATTGCCCTCAACGCCCACGGCGACGTGGTGCCGCCCGGCGAAGGCTGGACCAAAGATCCCTATGGCGGCGAGATTGAAGGCGGCAAAATTTACGGCCGCGCCTCAGCTGTCAGCAAATGCGATTTCGCAAGCTTCACCTTTGCGGTGCGCGCGCTCGAATCACTGGACGCACCACTCAAAGGCAGCGTTGAGCTGCATTTCACCTACGACGAGGAATTCGGCGGCGAGATGGGCCCGGGCTGGTTGCTCAAGAAAGGCCTTACCAAGCCTGACCTGTTGATCGCGGCAGGCTTTTCTTACGAGGTCGTCACCGCGCACAACGGCTGTCTGCAGATGGAAGTCACGGTGCACGGCAAGATGGCGCATGCCGCCATTCCCGACACCGGCATCGACGCCTTGCAGGGCGCGGTGCACATCCTCAATGCGCTCTATGCGCAGAACGCGCAGTACCAGCAGGTCACGTCCAAGGTTGAAGGCATCCAGCACCCTTACCTCAACGTGGGCCGCATCGAAGGCGGCACCAACACCAACGTCGTGCCCGGCAAGGTGATGTTCAAGCTGGACCGCCGCATGATCCCCGAAGAGAACCCTGCCGAGGTCGAAGCCAACATCCGCAAAGTGATTGCCGACGCGGCGGCTGGCTGCAAGGGCATCACAGTCGACATCAAACGCCTGCTGCTGGCCAACTCCATGCGGCCGCTGCCCGGCAACAAACCCCTGGTCGACGCCATCCAGAAGCACGGTGAGGCGCTCTTCGGCCAGGCCATCCCGGCTATGGGCACGCCGCTGTACACCGACGTACGGCTGTACGCTGAGGCCGGCATTCCCGGCGTGATCTACGGCGCCGGGCCGCGCACCGTGCTGGAGTCCCACGCCAAACGGGCCGATGAGCGGCTGGAACTCGAGGACCTGCGTCGCGCCACCAAGGTGATTGCGCGCACCTTGCGGGACCTGCTGGCCTGACGGGCCCTCTGCACATCCTGCCGAAAACTCCCGCTTCAGCGGGAGTTTTGCTTTGTGGCACCTCTTTTAAGGGTGCTTCAGCTTTAACCGGATCAGCATCAATAGCCCCGGGATAACCCTGTGACAGCAGGCAAAAAACTTGCCTACATTGCTTGTATTCAAGATTTGCGTGCAAAGAACAGCGACGTCCTGCTGCCTATAACTACTCTTTCGGAGACTGACATGCCCAAGTTTTTCCGCTCCCTGTTCGGCCAGGTGCTCCTGGCCCTCCTTGTCGGCGTGATCGTCGGCTTTCTTTGGCCCGAAACGGCCGTCAAGCTCAAGCCCCTGGGCGACGGCTTCATCAAGCTGATCAAGATGCTGATTCCCCTGATCGTCTTTTGCGTGGTCGTGCACGGCATCGCAGGCGCCGGTGACTTGAAGCGGGTCGGGCGCGTTGGCGTCAAGGCGCTGATCTACTTCGAAGTGGTCACCACCATCGCCCTGGTGATCGGCCTGGTGCTGGCTTTTGTGTTTCAGCCCGGCGCGGGCATGAACGTCGACCCAAAACTGCTGGACGCCAAGGCTATGGCCGCCTATGCCGAAAACGCCGGCAAGCTCACCGGCGGCGGTACGGTGGAGTTCCTGATGAAGCTGATTCCCAATACGGCCATCAGCGCCTTCGTCAACGGCGACGTGCTGCAGGTGCTGCTGTTCTCGGTGCTGTTCGGCTGCGCGCTGGCCATGCTGGGCAACAAGGGGCAGAAGGTCGTCGGCCTCATCGACGACCTGGCGCACGTACTCTTCAAGACCATGGGCATCATCATCAAACTGGCACCGCTGGGCGTGCTGGGCGCCATCGCCTTCACCGTCGGCAAATACGGCATCGGCTCGCTCAAGCAACTGGGCATGCTTGTCGTGCTGTTCTACGCTGCAGTGATCATTTTCGTGACGGTCGTGCTGGGCGGCATCATGCGTTTTTCGGGCTTCAGCCTCTTCAAGCTGCTCAAGTACCTGCGCGAAGAACTCATGGTGGTGTTTGCCACCACCTCGTCCGACAGCGTGCTGCCGCAAATCATGGCCAAGCTCAAGCGCATGGGCATCCGCGATTCGACCGTCGGCCTGGTCATCCCGACCGGCTACTCCTTCAACCTCGACGCGTTCTCCATCTACATCACGCTGGCCGCCGTCTTCATCGCTCAGGCGACCAACACGCCGGTCTCGATGAGCGACCTGCTGACCATCCTGGCGATCTCGCTGGTCACCTCCAAAGGCGCACACGGCGTGCCCGGCTCGGCCATCGTGGTGCTGGCCGCCACGCTGCAGGCGATCCCTGCGATCCCGGCAATCGGCCTGGTGCTGGTGCTGTCGGTCGACTGGTTCATGGGCATCGCCCGTGCCCTGGGCAACCTGATCGGCAACTGCGTGGCCACCGTGGCGGTGGCGGCCTGGGAGGGCGACATCGACCGCGAGCGGGCTCTTGCGGTACTCGACGGCCGCTATGTGCCGCCGGCCGAAGACGACATGGACATCGAAGTGAACGCCGTTCCGGTCAAAGCCTGAGGTCTCGCTCCGGAAAACGCATCATCTTGCCGTCGATTTTCTTCAAACGCTCCGCCTGCTGAATCACCCCGGGGTCGCTACACTTCCCAGCACATATGAGCATCAGCCAGGTCCAGATCGCCCAGCAAGTCGTCGAATCCATCCTCGCGCAAAAACTCGCGCCCGGTGAACGCCTCGGCGAGCAGGAGCTGGCAGAGCTCTTCGGTGTCAGCCGCACCCTGGTGCGCGAAGCACTGATGCAGTTGCAGGCACGCGGCTTTGTCGAGGTGCGCACCCGCAAGGGCTGGTATGTGGTGGAGCCTTCCGTCGAAGAAGCGCGGGACGCTTTTTCAGCCCGGCGCATCATCGAAACCGGCATCCTGCGCGAAGCCGGGCGTCCGCTGCAGTCGGTCCTGCGCAAACTGCGCCAGCACATCGCCCAGGAGGAGCAAGCCATCGAAGAAGCCGACGCCGCCACCCGGGCCTTTTTACTGGCCGACTTCCATGTTTGCCTGGCCGAATGCCTGGGCCAGAAGCTGCTGTGCGATGTGCTGCGCGACCTGACCGCGCGCACTACGCTGGCGGCATCTCTCTACCAGTCCAAGCACGACGCCGGCCAATCCTGCGCGGAGCATGCCGGCATTGTGGCCGCGCTCGAAAAAGGCCAGCTGGACCTGGCCCGCGAACGCATGCTCGCGCACATCGGCAGCGTCGAAGCCGCCCTGGGCTCATCGGCGCCGGGCATCTCACCCGGTAACGAACGGCTGCGTATCGCGCTGTCGCAGCTGGTACAGCCGCCCCTGCGTAAAGCTGTCCGGCACAAAACGCTCCCGATTTGATAGCTGGCTGCGCCCGTCCTTCAATGGCTACAGCCAGATAACCACAAAAAATCAGGCCTCCGGACACCAAGCCTGGGCAGCCTCCGCAAGGAGCGCCCAGACCTGCCGCCTCCCTTCACTCGTGGGTGTAGTCCAGCAGCGCGAGATATTCCTTGCGTTCGGCCTTGACCCACTGCTTGACGCCGATCTCGGACATGATGCTGGCCGACTGGCTGTTCATGGCCAGCAGGGAATCCTGCAGGCGGCTGATCATGTCCGCCGGCACGCCGGGGGCGGCCAGCACCGACCAGTTCACCACGGGCTGGGTTTCACCAATGACACGGCCCCCGCCCTCCTGCCATTTCCTGGCGATGGTCGGATTCACCGCACCCACCTCGGCAAGGCCTGCCGCCACCTGTGCCGACACGGAATCCTGATAGCGTGTGTAGGAAATATAGGGTTCGCGCACGTTCAGGCGGCGCATTTCGGCACGCGCGACCGCCACCGTGGCGGACGATTCGTCGGGCATCAGGATCTTCTTGCCGCTCAGTTGCCCGATGTTGTTGATGGGTGAGTTGTTCTTCACGATAAAGGCGGCCTGGTAGGGCTCGGGCCTGCGCACCAGGGGTTGGTAACCTCCATCGCGAACCAGCTTGGACAGCTGGTTGACGGATTTTCCGAACACCATGAGGGGCTTTTGCTCTGACGATGCCTGCCGCACGAAGTTCTGGATGTCGATGACGGGGTCAACCACCACCTGCTTGTTGCGGATCTGCCCTCCCAGGTAGTCGGCCAGCCCCCGGTAACGCAGGGCCAGCATCGAAATGCTGAGGTCTGCCGTAACCGCCTCATTGATCAGCAGCCTCCAGCGATCAACACCCGCCAGCTGGCCCGCCGCCTGCTGGCTCCAGCTGACCATGGGAAAGCCCTGCCAGGCCACGGCAACCGCGGTGCCCACCACACCGCGAAGAACCGCGCGGCGACCGGTAACTTGTGACAGCAACGGAGTATTCATTTGATCACCTTCAAAGGGTTAATT
This sequence comes from Polaromonas sp. P3_A5, assembly GCF_056403055.1. NCBI lineage: Bacteria > Pseudomonadati > Pseudomonadota > Betaproteobacteria > Burkholderiales > Comamonadaceae > Polaromonas > Polaromonas sp. P3_A5. The sequence continues at coordinate 932,231 of NZ_JBFUGF010000001.1, read as the reverse complement.
GCAGATTGCACGGTCTTCTTCGCTGCCTCGTCTTCCCATTGCCTGGCAGCTGTCAAGGTTGCCTTGAATGCCAGCGCACTCTCAAGCAGCCATTTCTTGTTGTCTTCCGAGAGCGCGTAGCTCAACCTGAACTCGTCCATCGGCATGCGGTCTTCCCGCACGGCCTTGATCAACCGGTCTACCTCTGCCGCGGCATGCGCGGGTGTAGACAGCAGCACCAGGCGGCTCATCTTGTCGGGGTTGTTGGGTACATGGCAGTTCACACATTGCGACTCGCGCATCTGCAGCGCCAGGTCACGGTAGCGTTTGTCTACGTTGCCCAGATGCGGGTTTTCCGGCCGGTACAAGCCGTCGAACAGCGTCACCGCCGGTTGGGTGTGGCCCTTGTCGTCAGTCCAGAGCCATGGGCCCTGGTATTTTTCATGCTGCACCGTCTGCACCGGTTGCAACAGCGGCGTGGGCGCCACGTCGGTGAACTGCGCTACCTTGATGGTTCCCGTTTCGGGGCTGATCCAGAGCATCATGCTGCGGGCGTTTTCGTACATCGACCACTTGGCCTCGTCGTGCCAGAACGGATAAGGAAACTGGCCCGGCGGCAGGCGGTTGCGAAAGGCCGCCTCAAGCCGCACCAGGAACATCTTCTCGTCGGCCACCCACTCCACGGTATGCCGGCCGTTGAACATGAAGAGCGGCGCATACATGCCGGTCCAGGCGTCAGGGGCGAACTGGGTCAGGTTGGTCTGGCGCAGGGTGGCGTTGTCCTTTTTGTTTTGCCGACCCCACAGCATGATGGGCGCCACATGTGCACGCAGCTGGCTCGGGCCGAACAGGGTTTGCCGGCACTGCGTGTAGGCATTGACGTCACCGGCCGGCGCCAGCGGGCAACTGCTGGCGAGCTCCGCGGCAATTTCAGCCGCTGCCTGTGCGATGTTGGGCGGTATCGCCCTTTTTTCCTGGGCTTGTACGCCGCAGGAAAATGCCAATATGGCTGCCAGCAGTCCGGCCCGCCATGGCGAAAGTGAAAGTGAAAACAGACGTGCTTGAATCAACGTACCCATTTTTTACTCCCTCGTGTAGTCCAACAAATCCAGGTAGTCCTTCCGTTCCGCTTTAGCCCAGGCCTTCACGCCCATCGAAGCCATCACTGCGGCGCTTTCCGAATTGGTGGCCAGCAGCGCGTCGCGCAGCTGCTGCACCATGTCCGCCGCCAGGCTGGGACTGGCAAGCACCGACCAGTTCACCACCGGCTGGGTTTCAGCCACCACGCGCCCGCCCTCTTCCACCCACTTTTTGGCAATGGTGGGATTGACCACGCCGATCTGGCCCATTCCGGACTTCACAAACTGCGCGACTTCCTCCTGGTAGCGAACGTGTGTCACGCGGACCTGCCCAAGCTTTTGGCGCCGCAGTTCCGCCAGGGCCACCGCACTGGTGGCGGCAGACTCGTCGGGCATGATGACTTTTGCATCAGCCGCATCCGCCAGGGTTTTGATAGGCGAATCCTTGGCCACGATGAAGGCCGCCTTATAAGGGTCGGCGCGCCGCACCACCGGCTGGTAGCCGTTGTCGCGCACCAGCTTGGCCAGCTGGTTGACGGACTTCCCGAAGACAAACTCCGGCTTGCTGGCGCCTTGCGCCACCGCCATGAAGCGCTTGATATCCACCATGGGCTCCACGACGATAGGCCGCCCCTTGAGCTGGGTACTGATGAAATCGGCGGCAGGGCGATAACGGTTGGTCAGCAAAAACGAGTTGGTGTCACCCCCCACCGCTTCATTGACCAACAACCGCCAGTTCGCGCCACCTGCGGGTTTTTTAGCAGCAGAAGCAGCGGCTGCAGCCGAAACCTGGGCCCAGGCGCTACCCGGCCCACCCATACCCCCTGCGAGGGCACCCAGGCCCAGGATTGACAACATCTGACGGCGAAGCTGCGAGGAAGGTGTTTTCATGAAAGCCTTGTTTTGGAAAGCCCGCTAACCCAGTACATCGTTGCTGGATGACTTCGGCTACTGCCCCAAGGCTTTGTCAAGGCTTCGGAACTGCATGGCCTTGCGGCTTAATCCTTGTCACCTACGCAAATACACTCTATGGACGGGCCGCAAAAATAGTCAAAGCCTGTTCATGGCGTCCGCCCTGTCAGGACTGACAGGTGAAACCTGCCATGGGCATGCGCGCGGCGGCGCCCGGCCCAAATCACCGGCAGCTGCTCCGCTCAAACGTAAACAGCTGTAACAGCCTCAGCCTTCCTCCAGAACTTCCTGGCGGCCAGGAACAGGAGGTGCCAGCGGCCACCTTTTTAATAGCTGCCTTTGGGCATCCTCCCGGCCAGGGCCGCTCAATGCGCGGAAAGCAGGCCAGCCGTACACCCAAAAATACGGATGCCGATACATCACAAAATGCATCCTGTGAGTAATCCCAGTGTGCGAAAACTGACAGCACCTGAACGCGGCAGGTGTTGCTCTTAGGCCAATCCGCATCGTCCGGCGGCAAGACCCACCAGGCGCCTGAACTGCCGGGGCAATGCCAAAGTTCTACTTCGCAGCGCGGCAGGCATTGTTTTTGCTGTATCGTTTTGAGGTTCGCTTCGATTTCACGGCCACCGCGTTCTTATGCTGATTGCTGGCCTGCCAGTCTCCCCTTTTGCAACCCCTTCAAGAAAATCCCGCCATGAAAAATCGTGCACCTGCCGCATCTGCCCTTCCCAGCCTTGTAGCCAGGATGACCGGGGCGGTGATCGCCCTGGCAGCCCTGAACGCCCATGCGCAAAACACGCCGATCAAGTTCCAGCTCGACTGGCGCTTCGAAGGCCCGTCCGCCCTCTTCCTCACGCCGGTGGCCAAGGGGTACTTCAAGGCCAACAAGCTCGACGTGACGGTGGACGCCGGCAACGGCTCAGGCGGGGCGGTGACCCGTGTGGCCTCGGGCACCTACGACATGGGTTTTGCCGACATGGCCTCCGTGATGGAATTTCACGCCAACAACCCGGACGCACCCAACAAGCCGGTAGGCGTGATGATGGTCTACAACAACACCCCGGCCTCCGTCATGGCCCTCAAGAAGTCGGGCATCAAGACGCCTGCCGACCTGAACGGTAAAAAAATGGGCGCGCCGGTGTTTGATGCCGGCCGCCGCGCCTTTCCGATTTTTGCCAAGGCCAACAACATCACCGGCTTCCAGTGGACAGCCATGGACCCGCCGCTGCGCGAAACCATGCTGGCCCGCGGCGACGTGGACGCCATCACCGGCTTTACCTTCACCTCGCTGCTCAACCTGGAGGCGCGCGGCGTGAAGGCTGAAGACGTGGTGGTGCTGCCCTATGCCGACTTCGGCGTGAAGCACTACGGCAACGTGGTGATCGTCTCGCCCAAACTCATCAAGGAAAACCCGGCCGCCATCAAGGCGTTTTTGCAGGCCTTTACCAAGGGCGTGAAAGACGTGGTGGCCGACCCGGCCGCCGCCATCGAATTCGTGAAAGCGCGCGACGGCATCATCAATGTGCCGCTGGAAGTGCGCCGCCTGCGCCTGGCCATCGACACCGTCGTCAACAGCCCCGACGCACGTGCCGAAGGCTTCGGCCAGGTCAAAGCGCCGCGCCTCTCGCTGATGGCCTCGCAGGTGTCGGACGCTTTCGGGACCAAGACCCGTGTCAACCCCGACGCAGTGTGGAACGGCTCCTTCCTGCCCACGGCAGCCGAGCTCAATGTGCTGCCGAAGAAATAAGTCCTGGCCTCAGGCTCTGTGCCTGGCGCCATGCCTGCCCGGATTGCTACACTTTTAATAGCTGCTTGCGCACATCCCGATTGGGCCAGCAGCCGTTTTCCTACCTAAAACATGCCCCTCGCCACCGCTGACAGCCCTTTTGTTGACTTCCGGGACGTCTGGCTTGCCTACAACGACGAGCTGTTGGCGCGCAAACAGTTTTCCGTTGAAGCCATCGATCTGCAGGTGCGCCAGGGCGAGTTCATTGCCATCGTCGGGCCCTCGGGCTGCGGCAAGTCCACTTTCATGAAGCTGGCCACCGGGCTGAAGATGCCGTCGGCCGGGAGCATCCTGATTGACGGACGGCCAGTGACAGGGCCCCTGAAGATTTCCGGTATGGCCTTCCAGGCGCCATCGCTGCTGCCCTGGCGCACCACCGTCGACAACGTGTTGCTGCCGCTTGAGATTGTCGAGCCTTATCGCAGCCAGTTCAAGGCCAGGCGCAAGGAGTTTGAAGAGCGGGCGCGCAAGCTGCTGCAGAAGGTGGGCCTGGCAGGCTATGAAGACAAATTCCCCTGGCAGCTGTCTGGGGGCATGCAGCAGCGCGCCAGCATCTGCCGCGCGCTGATCCACGAGCCCAAAATGCTGCTGCTCGACGAGCCCTTCGGCGCGCTCGATGCCTTCACGCGTGAAGAGCTCTGGTGCATCCTGCGCGACCTCTGGACCGAGCAGCGCTTCAACGTGATCCTGGTCACGCATGATTTGCGCGAGTCGGTGTTCCTGGCCGACACCGTCTATGTGATGAGCAAAAGCCCGGGACGCTTTGTCGTGCGGCGCGAGATTGAACTGCCGCGTCCGCGCGACCTGGAAGTCACTTACACCCGCGAGTTCAGCGACATCGTGCATGAGCTGCGCGGCCACATCGGCGCGGTGCGCGGCGGAGCCGCCGTATGAACATGAACAACAAACAGCTCGAACGCTGGGCGCCATGGGTGTTACTGGCAGCCGTGGTGGCGCTGTGGCAGGCGGTGTGCGCCGGTTTCTCGGTGCCGGAGTTCATCTTTCCCGCGCCGCTGGCCATTGCCCAGGCCATGCACGAATTCGCGGGCCCGATTGCCGAAGCCGCCTGGAAAACCTTCTGGGTCACGATGGTGGGTTTCGGCCTGTCCATCGTGGTCGGCGTATTGCTGGGCTTTCTGGTGGGCTCGTCGCGGCTGGCCTATGCCGCGGTCTATCCGCTGCTGGTGGCTTTCAACGCGGTGCCCAAGGCCGCGATTGTTCCCATCCTCATCGTCTGGTTCGGCATCGGCGTGGGCCCCGGCATCCTCACGGCTTTCCTGATCTCGTTTTTCCCCATCACCGTGAACATGGCCACGGGCCTGGCCACGCTGGAGCCAGAGCTGGAAGACGTGCTGCGCGTGCTGGGCGCCAAACGCTGGGACGTGCTGGTCAAGGTCGGCCTGCCGCGCTCCATGCCCTTCTTCTTTGCCTCGCTCAAGGTCGCCATCACGCTGGCTTTTGTCGGCACGGTACTGGCTGAAATGACTGCGGGTGATTCAGGCATTGGCTACCTCATGCAAAGTGCCGGGTCGCAGCAACGGCTGGCGTTGGCTTTTGCCGGGTTGGTGGTGATTGGGGCGATGGCTATGGCGATGTATGAGTTGTTTAGCTATGTCGAGAAGCACACTACGGCGTGGGCGCATCGGGGGTCGCAGAACGGCTAAGGTATTGGTCGGGTCTTGCTCCGGCCTTTGCGCTCTTTGCTGAGGGCTGTTGGCCGGGGGTTGCCCGGCATGCAAGTAACTTTCTTTTGCTTCGCCAAAAGAAAGTCACCAAAGAAAAGGCGACCCTGGTTCCTGCGTTCCTTCGCTTCGCTGCGGGCAGCCTGGTGCTCGGTCCAGCCGGGGTCAAAAACAACTCGCTTCGCTCAAACGAGTTTTTGCCCCGATCCGTCTGGACCTCCGCTCCTCGGCGCATCCACAAGGGCCAATCGGGAACGGGGACCGAATACCAAAGACAAATACCAACCAGGACTCGCCAGGGCGAGTCCTGGTTTCTTCTGGTATTCCGGGTTTTGTCTTCGGTTGTTTGGTATTCCTGCCTCCACCCCCTTCTGTCTGCGCCGAGGAGCGCAGGTTCAGGCGGATCAGGGATCGCGATTGTCTGAGCCGAAGGCGAGTTCGAGCGAGACCCCGCCTGGACCGAGCACCACAGGTTGCCCGTAGCGAAGCGCAGGGACGCAGACAGCAGGGTCGCCTTTTCTTTTGCTTACTTTTCTTTTGGCGAAGCAAAAGAAAAGTGAGTAGCTGCCGGGCTACCCCCGGCCAACAGCCCTCAGCAAAACGCACAAAGGCCGGAGCAAGACCCGGCCTAAAGAAACCGCTCCAACAACCGCCGCGACCCCCGGTCCAGCGCCGTCATATCCCGCACGCTGTACTGCACCCCCTGGCTGCCTGCAATCAGCAGCCCCGTGCGCCCCAAACGGCGAATATCTTCTTCGCCCTTGAGCACAAAAGACGTCTCACCCCGGTCGGTCTCCACCGTCCACACACTGGGGGTGGCAAAGGTCGAAACGCTTTTCAGCCGCGTCACCTCGGGCACAAAGTCGCGCAGCGCCAGCTCTTCTTCCAGCAAGGTGCGTGCATCCGCCGGCAATGCCTGCAGGTTTTCCACCCAGGCAACCTCGTGCCCTTCGGTGTTGACCAGTGAAATGCCTTCATCGGGCGCGGCCAGGGGAAAGGCCCGCACCGGCACGACGCCAGCATGCTGCTGGCCACCGGCATCGACGAACACCAGCCGGCCCGACGCCGTGCGTTCCAGGGAAAATGAAGTGGAAGAGAAATGAGAAGAAGTTGTCATGTGCAATCCTTGGCTCACCGGTTGCCGGTGTGCTGCGCGGTGTGGGCCAGTTGCGAGGTGGCCAGTGCGATGCGGCTTTGCTCGACTTCCTCGCCGCCCTCTTCGCTGTCGACCTGCCGCGCCTGGGCTTCGTACAGCCGCCAGTAAGCACCCTGCTTCGCCATCAATTCGTCGTGCGGCCCCACTTCCACCACCTGGCCGCGGTCCATCACCACCAGGCGGTCGGCCTTGCGCAGCGTTGAAAGGCGGTGGGCAATGGCAATCGTGGTGCGGCCCTGCACCAGGTTGTCGAGGGCACGCTGGATTTCTTTTTCCGTTTCGGTGTCTACCGACGAGGTCGCTTCGTCGAGGATCAGAATGCGTGGGTTGATCAGCAAGGCACGCGCAATCGAGATGCGCTGGCGCTCACCGCCCGACAGCCCCTGGCCGCGCTCACCCACCAGCGAGTCGTAGCCCTGGGCCAGCCGCAAAATGAATTCATGCGCATGGGCGGCACGCGCGGCCGCGACGATTTCAGCGCGCGTGGCGCCCGGCTTGCCGTAGGCAATGTTTTCGGCAATCGTGCCGAAGAAAAGAAACGGTTCCTGCAGCACCAGGCCGATGTTGCGGCGGTAGTCGGCCACACCGAAGCGGCGGATGTCGGTGCCGTCCACGCTGATGGAGCCGTCGCTCACGTCGTAAAACCGGCAGATCAGGTTGACCAGCGTGCTTTTGCCCGAACCGCTGTGGCCCACCAGGCCGATCATTTCGCCGGGACGGATCTGCAGATCGAGCCCGCGAATGACCGAGCGGTTGCCGTAACGGAACCCGAGGTTCTTCATGTCGATGCGGCCTTCGAGCGCGCCAATCTTCACCGGGCTGGCCGTTTCGGGCACGTTGGAGACATGATCGAGGATGTCGAAAATGCGCTTGGCGCCGGCGGCGGCCTTTTGCGTGACGGAAACGATGCGGCTCATCGAATCGAGCCGGCCGTAAAAGCGGCCGATGTAGGCGATAAAAGCCGTCAGCACGCCGACCGTGATCTGCTGGCGCGACACCAGCCAGATGCCAAAAGCCCAGACCACCAGCAGGCCGACTTCTGTGAGCAATGAGACGGTGGGCGTGAACAGCGACCAGGTCTTGTTGAGCTTGTCGTTGACCGCCAGGTTGTGCTGGTTGACCTCACGAAAACGCTGGGCCTCACGCTTTTCCTGGGCAAAGGCCTTGACCACGCGGATGCCCGGAATCGTATCGGCCAGCACGTTGGTCACGTCCGACCAGACGCGGTCGATTTTTTCAAAACCGGTGCGCAGCTTGTCGCGCACCACATGGATCATCCAGCCGATAAACGGCAGCGGCAGCAGGGTCACCACGGCCAGCCAGGGGTTGATGGAAATGAGGATCACCGCGGTCATCACGATCATGAGCACATCGGTCGCGAAATCCAGCGCATGCAGCGACAAAAATACGCAGATGCGGTCGGTTTCCGAGCCGATGCGGGACATCAGGTCGCCGGTGCGCTTGCCGCCAAAGTAGTCCAGCGAGAGCTCCAGCAAGTGGTCGAAGGTGGCGGTGCGCAGGTCAGCGCCTATGCGCTCGGACACCAGTGCCAGCAAATAGGTACGCGCCCAGTTCAGCGCCCAGCCCAGCACGGCCGCGCCCAGCAGGCCACCCAGCAGCAATCCCACCTTCCAGGGCTCAATCTTCTGGCCGTTCTGGAACGGTATCAGGATGTCGTCCATCAACGGAATCGTGAGGTAAGGCGGCACCAGCGTGGCGGCGGTGGAGGCCAAAGTCAGCAAAAAACCGGCCAGTAGCTGGTAGCGGTACGGATCGGCAAACCGCCACAGGCGCAGCAGCACCCAGGTGGAAGGCGGCGTGTGCAACTCGCGTGCGCAGGCCGGGCACTCTTCGCTGTCAGGCGGCAGCGGCAGGTCGCACTCGGGGCACAGGGCTGTGTCCTCGGCCAGTGCCGTGGCATCGCCCGCCGCCGGGGCCTGCTGCTGGGCAAACAGGCGCACCAGGCGCAGGGCCTGCACATTGGCACCCAGGGTAAACCGCCAGCTGGCCAGCCGCCGGCCCGCTTCATGCAGCTCCAGCGTACCCACGCCGGCATGGTCGAAATGGCGCAGTGAAAGCCCTTGCAATACGGTGCCGGCGGCGTCCGCCGTGGGCCAGCTGGCCCATACGCCTTCGGGGTTGCAGGCCAGCAGCCGGCGGTCCGTCAGGGCCAGCAGGCCCCGGGCGAAATGAAGTTGGTTATCCAGGTCAACCACCAGCGTGCACAAAACGTTCTCTTGGGTTGCAAGTTGTGAGCGAAGCCCTGCCAGAACAGGGTCGGTAGGGCTGGAGTCGTCTGCCGGGTGGTTGTGTTGCATTGTGTTGTGGAAAATCTTGGCGTCCCGCATCTGGCGCGGCAGGGTATTCGCAGGTTCTTCGTAGTTGTGCGAATAGGCCCGAAACAGGGATTTTCGCCGAATGCGGCCTGAAGCGACCGGTTTGACCATATCAACCCCCTGAAAATGACGGAACCATCAAAATCGACCCCTGGCGGCCATCGCCGCGACAAAAACAACAACATAACGAGACACAGGGACCCACCGAGACCTTGACAGGCCTCACACTGAAATCCATCGGCCAGGGCCGAGGCTTGCCCCCGGGGGTACCAAGGCCTAACCCTGCCGACAATTTTGCGAAAAATGAGCCCACAGGACGACATCAAGCTGCTGCGCATCAATTACCTGCGCGGCCCCAACATCTGGACCTATCGGCCCGTGCTGGAAGTCTGGCTGGACCTCGGCAGCCTCGAAGACTTTCCCTCCAACCTGTTGCCGGGCTTCAATGACCGCCTGGTCGCCCTATTGCCGGCGCTCGTCGAACACCACTGCGGCGTGGGCGAGCGCGGCGGCTTCATCCAGCGCCTGCTGGAAGGCACCTGGTCCGGCCATGTGCTGGAGCATGTGGTCATCGAGCTGCTGAACCTTTCCGACATGCCGACCGGCTTCGGCCAGACGCGCAGCACCTCCCAGCGCGGCGTTTACCGCATGGTGTTCCGTGCCCGCGACGAGCAGGTGGCCCGCACCGCGCTGGCCGAAGGCCATCGCCTGCTGATGGCCGCCATCAACGGCACAGACTACGGCCAGGCCGGCGTGCAGTCCGCCGTCGAGAAAATCCGGACCAAGGTGGACGACTGCTACCTCGGCCCCAGCACGGCCTCCATCGTGGCCGCGGCCACCGACCGCCGCATTCCCCATATCCGGCTGAACGACGGCAACCTGGTGCAACTGGGTTACGGCGCCAGCCAGCGCCGCATCTGGACGGCCGAAACCGACCTCACCAGCGCGATCGCCGAAGGCATCGCCCACGACAAGGACCTGACCAAAAGCCTGCTGGCTACCTGCGGCGTGCCGGTGCCTGAAGGCCAGATCGTCGGCACAGCCGAAGAAGCCTGGGAAGCGGCCGAAGACATCGGCCTGCCGGTGGTCGTCAAGCCTTCCGACGGCAACCACGGCCGGGGCGTATCGCTGGACCTCAAAACGCGGGCCGAAGTGGAAGGTGCGTTCGAGGTTGCGGCGCGCCATGGCAGCGAAGTCATGGTCGAGCGTTTTGTGCGCGGCAACGAACACCGCCTTCTGGTGGTGGGCGGCCGTGTGGTCGCCGCGGCGCGCGGCGAAGCGGCCTGGGTGACCGGCGACGGCACCTCGACCGTCTCACAGTTGGTGGACGCACAGCTCAACACCGACCCGCGCCGCGGCATCGGTGAAGACTTCCCGCTGGGCCGCATCAACACGGCCAGCGACGGCGCCATCATTCTTGATCTGCAGCGCCAGGGCCTGAGCCCCGAAGCCATACCCGCCGTTGGCCGCGAGGTGCTGATCCAGCGCAACGGCAATGTGGCCATCGACTGCACCGACCAGGTTCACCCTGACGTTGACCACATCGTGTCGCTGGCCGCCCGCGTGGTGGGCCTGGACATCGCCGGGGTCGATGTGGTGGCGCAAGACATCTCGCGCCCGCTGCACGAGCAAGGCGGCGCCATCGTTGAAGTGAACGCCGGCCCAGGCCTCCTCATGCACCTCAAGCCGGCCGAAGGCGCGCCGCGCCCGGTGGGCCGTGCCATCTGCGACCACCTTTTCCCTGCCACCGACTCCGACAGCCCTGACGGCCGCATTCCCATCGTCGGCATTGCCGGCTCCAGCGACAACCAGCGCGTGGCGCGTCTGGTGGCCTGGCTGCTGCACCTGTCGGGCCGGCACACCGGCCTGGCCTGCCAGGGTGGGTTGTTCCTGGACCAACGCTGTGTGGACGCATCCAACTGCGCCAACTGGGAAGCCGGCCAACGCCTGCTGATCAACCGCGCCGTGCAGGCGGCGGTGTTTGAAAACGGCGCCGACACCATCTTGCGCACCGGCCTGCCCTATGACAAATGCCAGGTGGGTGTTGTTACCGACCTGGGCGGCGCCGAAGGCCTGGCCGAATTCGACATCACCGAAGCCGACCAGATGTACAAGGTCATGCGCTCGCAGGTCGATGTGGTGCTGCCCGGCGGTGCCGCCGTGCTCAATGCCGCAGATCCCCGCATCGCCGAAATGCAGGAGCTCTGCGACGGCGAAGTCATTTTCTACAGCACCGACCCCAAGGCCGAGGCCATTGCGGCGCATTGCACCAAAGGCGGCCGTGCGCTCTACCTGCGCCAGGACCAGGTCGTGCTGGCCACCGGTGCCAGCGAGGCTTTTTTGCCGGGCCTCGGCAAGCTTGCCGCCTGGCGCGAACGCCGCGGACTGTCCGAGGGTGGACTGCTGGCCGCCGTGGGCGCCGCCTGGGCGCTGGGCATCCCCCTCAATTTGATAGGCGCCGGCATGGAAGCCTTTGAAACCACCCCTAAAACCGCCGGGAGTGCCGAGTAATGGAAGTGTCCCGTATCCGGGCCCTGCGCGGGCCCAACCTCTGGAGCCGCCACACGGCGCTCGAAGCCATCGTTGCCTGCACTGCGGTGGAGTGCAATATCACTGGTCTGCCAGGCTTTGAGCCGCGCGTGCGCTCGCTGTTCCCCGAGATGGGAGCCTTCCGGCAGACCGGCCACGCAGGCCCCGTCTCACTGGCCCATGTGCTTGAAGCCGCCGCGCTGGCGCTGCAGACGGCTGCCGGTTGCCCCCTCACTTTCAGCCATACCGCCTCTACTGTTGAAGCGGGCACCTACCAGGTCGTGGTCGAGTACAGCGAAGAAACCGTCGGCCGGCTGGCCTTCGAGCTGGCGCAAGCATTGATCCACGCCGCCCTGCGCGACACCGCCTTCGACCTGGACGTCGCGATTGCCCAACTGCGCGAACTCGACGAAGACGAGCGCCTCGGCCCCAGCACCGGCGCGATTGTCGACGCCGCCGTGGCACGCGGCATTCCCTACCGGCGCCTGACCAAAGGCAGCATGGTGCAGTTCGGCTGGGGCTCCAAACAGCGGCGCATCCAGGCCGCGGAAATCGACGCCACCAGCGCCGTGGCCGAATCCATCGCGCAAGACAAAGACCTCACAAAAAAACTGCTGCGCGCGGCCGGCGTTCCCGTGCCGCTGGGCCGCCCGGTCACCGATACGGACGATGCCTGGGCCGCGGCCCTGGAAGTGGGTTTGCCGGCAGTCGTGAAACCGCTGGACGGCAACCAGGGCAAGGGCGTCACCGTCAACATCACCACGCGCGAACACCTGGACACCGCCTGGAAGGCAGCCGCCGAATATGGCGAAGTGATGGTCGAAAAATTCCTGCCCGGCAGCGACTTCCGCCTGCTGGTGGTGGGCAACAAGCTGGTGGCCGCCTCGCGGCGTGAGCCGCCACAGGTCGTGGGCGACGGCCTGCACACCGTGCGTGAGCTGGTCGACATCGTCAACCAGGACCCCAAACGCGGCGAAGGCCATTCCACCTCGCTCACCAAAATCCGCTTCGACGACATCGCCGTGGCCCGCCTGGAAGCACAGGAGCTCACGCCCGAATCCATTCCCGCCAAGGGCCGGCGCGTCATCCTGCGCAACAACGCCAACCTGAGCACCGGCGGCACGGCGACCGACGTAACCGATGACGTACACCCGGCTGTGGCCGCGCGCGCCGTGGCTGCGGCGCAAATGGTCGGCCTGCACATCTGCGGCGTCGACGTGGTGTGCGAAAGCATGCTGCGCCCGCTGGAGACACAAAACGGCGGCGTCGTGGAAGTCAATGCCGCGCCAGGCCTGCGCATGCACCTGTCGCCCTCCTACGGCAAGGGCCGCGCCGTCGGCATCGCCATGATCGACGAGTTGTTCGGTCCCGGCGGAAATGACGGTAATAACGGCCGCGTGCCGGTGATTGCCGTCACCGGCACCAACGGCAAGACCACCACCACACGCCTGATTGCCCACCTGCTGGCCGCCGACGGCCTGCGCACCGGCATGACCAACACCGACGGCGTTTACATCAACGGGCGGCAAACCGACAGCGGCGACTGCAGCGGCCCCAAGAGTGCGCGCAACGTGCTCATGCACCCCGACGTCGATGCAGCCGTGTTCGAGATCGCCCGCGGCGGCGTGCTGCGCGAAGGCCTGGGCTTTGACCGTTGCGAAGTCGCCGTTGTCACCAACATCGGCAGCGGCGACCACCTGGGCCTGAACTACATCACCACGGTGGAAGATTTGGCCGTGCTCAAGCGCGTGATCGTGCAGAACGTCTCGACCACCGGCTACGCAGTGCTCAGTGCCGCCGACCCCATCGTCGCCGACATGGCCGCCACCTGCCCCGGCAAGGTGATCTTTTTCGCTGCCGACCGGCACCACCCGCTGATGGCCACGCACCGCGCACAAGGCAAGCGCACCGTGTACGTCGACGGCGCCATGCTGGTCGCCGCCGAAGGCGCCTGGGTCGAACGCATCGCGCTGCAGGGCGTGCCCGTCACACGCGGCGGCACCATCAGTTTCCAGGTCGAGAACGTCATGGCCGCCGTCGCGGCCGCCTGGGGTGCCGGCATCAACTGGGACACCATCAAGCGCGGGCTTTCCAGCTTTGTGAACGACGCGCACAACGCGCCCGGCCGTTTCAACGTCATGGACTACAAAGGCGCCACGGTGATCGCCGACTACGGCCACAACCCTGACGCCATGCGCGCCCTGGTGGCGGCTGTTGACGCCATGCCGGCCACGCCAGGGCAGCGCCGCAGCGTGGTGATCAGCGGCGCCGGCGACCGCCGCGACAGCGACATCCGCGACCAGACCATCATCCTGGGCAGCGCGTTCGACGACGTCATTCTGTACCAGGACGCCGCCCAGCGCGGCCGCGCCGACGGTGAGGTCATGGGTCTGCTGCGCCAGGGCCTGGAAGGCGCCCACAAGGCGCAACGTACCAAGAAAATCGACGAGATCCGTGGTGAGTTCCTGGCCATCGACACCGCGCTTTCACGCCTGTCACCTGGTGACCTCTGCCTGATCCTGGTCGACCAGGTGCAAGAGGCGCTGGACCACCTGGCCGCGCGGGTGAAGGAAGCCAAAGAGAAAGTAGCGCACTGAGCAGGCAAGCATGGCTGGGTGGGCCCCTCGTGTGGGCCGCCCAGCTATGCTTTTCTTTCGCTCTTCCGCTGTTTTCTGCTTTCGACCGAAAGGTTGTGCTCCGCGATCTCCTTTTTCTGTCTGAGTTCCAGCCATCGAACCGCCCAGAAACCCAGCAGCCGGAGGACGAGCAAATAACCAACCGCAACGGCAAAAGACAGCCAATCTCCGAGCATTGCACGCACCGGTGCTTGCCAGTAGGCCAAGGGAAACATCCCAACCAGGTAAATCCAGAAAGGCAAGCGGTTTGTCATGGGCTATCAATGGTCATGAGGTATGAAACGGACCTAACCGGGTGCAAATGCCTAGGTCTCATCCAGTCGCGCCAGGAGTTTTTCCATATCGGTGAAATCAATAGTCTCCCAAACACTTTCCTCGACGCGCCGCCGAGGCGGGAATGCCCGCAGTGTCCATCCAATGAATCCCGCAACAAGCTGTGTTCGCTTGCCGTTCAGTAGAACGTCGGCTTGATAAACAATGCCGCCGAGCCGGACTTCGTAGCGACCGCTATAGCGGAGCACCCTGCCGGAGGCAGCATGCAGCCGTTCACCTTCTATGGTTTTGAATGTCATGCAGTGAGATACCTGGCGCTGGCCGCGATCACGCTTTGAACTCTCGGACAACCTCAATGAGACCCACGATGTTGTCATTGAGTTCTTCAAGCTCCTCCGCCGGAATCCACCATTCCGTGTGGTGCGCGCCACCCACTTTCTCGATCTTGTAGCGCGCCATGAATTCGCTTCGCACCTCGAACCGGGTCACGCAACCGTAGCCGCTGGCTGGAACATTCCAGTCCCTGGCGATCTCGATCGCATACTGTTCGTTCGTCACGGGATAGAAGATGGGTTGCTCCGGCAATCGCGGCGGCCACTTTTTGTAGCCGCTTTGCTTCAAAAGTTCAAGTTCCTCCGGACCGGTCGGGCGAAATAGCGTGGTCGTTTCATTCATCGTAAAGATTGTGCCACCCGACGTTAAACTTGCCCCATGACCTGGAACGCGACCCTCGCACTCGACTACACCCACCAGGCCGGCAAGACCCTTGCCCACTTTCGCCATAGCGGCCCCTTGCGCATCCTGCAAAGTCTTTACCCCGAAGGCGACGCGATTTGCCACAACGTCATCGTGCACCCGCCCGGCGGCCTGGTCGGCGGCGACACGCTGGACCTGGCCTTCAGCGCAGCACCCGGCACACACGGCCTCATCACCACGCCCGGCGCCACGCGCTTTTACCGCTCCGCCGGCGAGCCCGCCCTGCAGCGCACCCGCCTTGACCTGCAGGCCGGCGCCCGCATGGAATGGCTGCCGCTGGAGGCCATTTGCTACAACGGCTGCCTTGCCGAAAACCACCTGACCATGACGTTGGCGCCCGGCGCCGAACTGATCGGCTGGGACGTCACCGCCCTGGGCCTGCCCGCCGCCAGCCTGCCGTTCGAGAGCGGCAGCTTTCGCCAGCACATCGAAATGCCCGGCGTCTGGCTCGAGCGCGCGCGCATGGATGCCGAAGACACCTTGCTGATGAACAGCCCGCTCGGCATGGCCGCCAACCGCTGCCTCGCCTCACTTTTTTTTGTGGCCGGCAGCAAGCTCGAGCGCCATCGCCGCCAGCTGGCGCTGGACTGCGCACGTGAGGTGATGCAGGCCCACGCGCTGAGTGCCAGCGCCGGTGCGACCAGCCCCGACGGGCAGGTCGTCGTCGTCCGTGTGCTGTCGCCAGTGGTTGAACCTGCCATGGCCTTGCTCAAGCAGGTCTGGCAAGCCTGGCGCACACAGCTCTGGCAGCTGGCGCCCTCCACCCCGCGCATCTGGTCGATGTAGTTCTGCAGCTGCTCACGCAGGCTGTACAAAAAAACATCTTCAGAAAATTCGTTACGCCGGCCCCGCAGCTCAACGGGTTTTGTAGTCTTTAGTTAGCCGCGCGAGCCCCGGCCTCAACAGCCGCTGAAAGACCTGTCCTACAGGCGAATGGGCTTAGGGCACGGCTTACCCGGACCTTTTCCTTTCATGGCCGTTTCAGGTAGCGGCCCAGACTCCCTTTATCGATATCCATCGAGTTTCGAACAAGGAGTTTGACCATGACCTCATCCCTGAATTTCCGCCTTGCGCGCACTGCTGCCTGTTTCGGCGCTGCCGCCCTGCTTTCCCTGGGTGCCGCGGCCCAGATTGCTTCCGGCACCACCGGGATCGACGCCACGGGTGACGCCAGGAGCGAAATGGCCGCCTGTAACAACGGCAAGACCCAGCAAGACCGGGCAACCTGTATCACTGAAGTCAAGAACGCCAACGCCGCCAAACGCGCCGGCAAGGTCGACAACGCCAATGGACAGTTTGCCGCCAATGCATTGAAACGCTGTGATGTCTTCAAGGGCGAAGACCAGGTGGCCTGCCAGGCCCGTATCGTGGGCTACGGCAAGGCTGAAGGCAGCGTCGCCGGCGGCGGTGTGGTTCGCGAAGTTGAAACCGTTGTGGTGCCCCCAGGCGCCACCAACGTGCGCGTGCAGCCGCAGACCTCAACAGACATTGTGGTGATCCCGGCGCCCGTCGCCTCGCCTCCGCAATAACCAGTTGCCACTCGCTCCGCCGGGGTTTGATGAATTCACCGGATGGAGCAGAAGCAAAGGTGGGCCGCTTGCGGCCCACTTCTTTTTTGTGTGCGTTGTATGGGCAGGTTTTCCATATCACCGGTTTCTCCAGGCAACTCATATTTCATGCGCCGCCCACGCAGGTAATCCCCCCGTAAAGTCCACCCGGTCAACGGATTTCGCGTGCATGATGAGGGAGACTATCGCGCGTCCACTGCGGGACGCCGTCTACATGTTCTCCCGGCCATTACCCGCCACGTCACCCGCCACGAAAGCATCCATGCAAAAATCCCAGAACACCTCGCCCGAGAAGCCACAACTGGCGCGAGCGCTCGAAAAAAACGATGCCGTGCAGGACACGGTGGAAAGATCGGCACAAGAACTGCTGCTGATCAACAAGGTCCTCGAAAAAGAAATTCCACCCGCGGTCAAAACAGGCGACGTTGCGATGGCGCTGGTAAAAACCGCAGAACTGGAAGACAAAATCCAGAGCTCCGCGGAAGAGCTGGCACACGTCAACGACCTGCTGGAACGGGAGATTGCGGAGCGTGCCGAACTGGAGAAAAAACTGCTGGCAGCCACAGCCGCTATCGCAGAAAAAGACACGCCCAACGCCACCGGTAGTTGAAAAAAACAGCGCCGACACCTTTGGTGCCGGTCTTGAGTCATGTCAAAGTGGACCGCTTGCGGCCCACTTTTTTTTAGCCTTCCTGCTTATCGGTTTGTGCGGATTTCAGCACCCCATCCGCCTTGAACATGGCCTTGATGCCGCGCACCGCCTGGCGGATGCGGGCTTCGTTCTCGATCAAGGCAAAGCGCACATGGTCGTCACCGTGGTCGCCAAAGCCGATGCCCGGTGACACACACACCTTGGCCTTCTCCAGCAGCTGTTTGGCAAATTCCAGCGAGCCCAGCTTGCGGTAAGCCTCCGGAATGCGCGCCCAGATATACATCGAGGCCTTGGGGCATTCCACCGGCCAGCCCGCTTCGGTCAGGCCCTTGTAGAGCACGTCGCGCCGCGCCTGGTATTGCGCGGTAATGTCCTTCACGCATTGCTGGTCGCCTTCCAGCGCGGCAATCGCTGCCACCTGCAGCGGGGTGAAGGTGCCGTAGTCGTGGTAACTCTTGATGCGCGCCAGTGCGGCCACCAGGTCGGGGTTGCCCACCATGAAGCCGACGCGCCAGCCCGCCATGTTGTAGCTTTTGGAGAGTGTGAAAAACTCCACCGCGATGTCTTTGGCACCCGGCACCTGCATGATGGAAGGCGCCTTCCAGCCATCGAACACGATGTCGGCATAGGCCAGGTCGTGCACCACAAAAATGTCGTGCTTGCGCGCCAGTGCAATCACCTTCTCGAAAAACTCCAGCTCCACGCACTGCGCGGTGGGGTTGGACGGAAAACCCAGCACCATCATCTTGGGCTTGGGGTAGCTGCCGCGAATGGCTTTTTCCAGCTCGGCAAAAAAATCCGTGTCCGGTATCAGCGGCACCGAGCGAATGTCGGCCCCCGCGATCACCGCGCCGTAGATGTGGATGGGATAGCTCGGGTCCGGCACCAGCACGGTGTCGCCGCGGTCCAGTGTGGCCAGCATCAGGTGGGCCAAACCCTCTTTGGAGCCGATGGTGACGATGGCCTCGGTGTCGGGGTCAATCGTCACCTGGTAACGGCTCTGGTACCAGTGCGCAATGGCGCGCCGCAGCCGCGGAATGCCCTTGCTGGCCGAATAACCGTGCGTGTCGGGCCGCTGCGCGACCTCGGTGAGCTTGGCCACGATGTGCGCGGGCGTGGCGCCATCGGGGTTGCCCATGCTCATGTCGATGATGTCCTCGCCACGCCGGCGCGCCGCGATTCTCAGCTCGGCCGTGATGTTGAAGACGTAGGGGGGAAGCCGGTCAATGCGCGCAAAGCGGCGCTTGCCTGAAGAAGAGGCGGACATAAGAAACTTTCACGTAAGCGCCCGGAACCGTCCGAGCGACGTGGCTGGCAATGGGGCCAGCCGACGCCATGGTAACCGACAGGCAGGCCGCTTACAACCGGCGCCACCGCCATGGTCTACCATGCGGGGCTTGGCCGCCGGCACGGAGCCGGAAGGCATAAAAACAAGGGGAACCATGGACTCCGCAATGACCACCACCGAAACCTATTTGATCGCCATGGCGCTCATCTTCGCGGTGCCCTACCTGATCTGGCGGGTTCTCGGAACCGACTACTACGCGCCACTGGTGGTGGTGCAGATGATCGCCGGCATTTTGCTGGGCCCGGGCATCCTGGGCAAGGTCTACCCTGACTACTACGCCTTTGTCTTCAGCGCGCCGGTGGTGCAGTCGCTCAACGGCATTGCCTGGTGGGCCGTCATGGTGTTTGTCTGGATCGCCGGCATCGAGCTGGACCTCAAAAAGACCTGGGAACACCGGCGCGAAAGCGGCATCACCGCCGGCCTGGCGCTAAGCACACCGCTGGTGTTGGGCTGCGTCGTGGCCGCAGGCATGCTGATGTACCCAGGGTGGCTGGGCACGCAAGGCATGCCCTGGCAGTTTGTGGTGGGTGTCGGCATGGCCTGCGCCGTGACGGCGCTTCCCGTGCTGATCCTGCTGATGGACAAGCTCGCCATCCTGCGCCAACCGGTTGGCCAGCGCCTGATACGTTACGCCAGCCTGGACGACATCGCGATCTGGGGCGTGCTGGCGCTCATCCTGATGGACTGGAAACGCGTGGGCACCCAGGTCGGTTTCCTCGTGGCGTTCGGCGTCGTGAGCTACGCCTTCCGCAAGCTCATGGTGTGGCTGCCCGAGCGTGACCGCTGGTACGTCGGCTTGATCTGGCTGATCATCTGCGCCTTCGGCGCGGAATGGGCCGGGCTGGACTACATGATCGGGGCTTTCCTGGCCGGCGCCGTCATCGACGGTGAGTGGTTCGACCAGGAACACATGGACCTGCTGCGCCATCACGTGCTGCTGGTGATGATGCCGGTGTTTTTCCTCAGTGCGGGGCTGCGCACCAACTGGTCCGTCGGCGGAGAAGCCGTTTTTATCGCCGCGGCGGTGCTGCTGGTGGCCTCGGTCGGCGGCAAGTTGATGGGCACTTACATCGCAGGCAAAGTGCTGAAATGGGCGCCCGGTGAAGGCTCCATCATCGGCTGGCTGCTGCAGACCAAGGGCCTGATCATGATCATCTTTGTCAACATCCTGCTGGGCAAGAAAATCATCACCAACGAGACCTTCACCGCCCTGCTGCTGATGGCCATTGCCAGCACCATGCTGACGGTGCCGATGACGGCACCCCGGCTTCAGCGCATGAAAGAGATCATCTCTCGCTCGAAGTAACCGGCGTAATCGGCCTTCTGGCAGCCTTCCAGCGGGCCAGCAGAAACTCCAGCGCCAAAACCAGCAGAAATCCGCAGGCATAGGCCAGCACGTCCATCCAGTCAGCCACCGAACCCAGCAGAATCTTCAGCACCCGGTTCTGCACGTGCCAGCCGTTGACGCTGGCCACATACTGGGCCAGCTCCACCAGGCAACCCACCGCAAACGCCACCAGCGCCAGGTTGCGGGTGTTGGCCTTGATCACGGTCTTGAGCAAAAGGTACACCCACACCACAGCCAGCACGTCGCCGACAAAACCCCGCAGCCAGCGGTGGTGTGACCACACAGTCGCGATCAGCACTTCAATGATGAAAATAAAAACCGCCCAGAGTGCAGCCTCGCGGTCAAAGCGCAGCTTCACGCGGGAAACGCCTGTCTCAGTCGGGGACATGGATGCGCGCCTTCACATGCTTCAGGTTGGCCACGATGGTGAAGGTCATGACCACCAGCAGTGACCAGGAACTCCATTTGCCCACATGAACAAGGGACCAGGCGCCCAGCTGGTTGGGGTAGTGCCACAGGCTGAAGAACGTGCTGATGTTTTCAGCCACCCAGATAAAGAAGCCGATCAGCAAAAAAGCCAGCAGCAAGGGCATACTCCGGTCCCGGTCATAGGGCCGGAAGATCACCGTGGACCTGGCATACAGACCGCCCAGGCAGGCGGCGATGTACCAGCGGTAGTCGCCCCAAAAGTGGTGCGCGAAAAAGTTGCCATAGATCAGCAATGCAATCACCACGCCCATCCAGTAAGGCGGGTGATGCCGGATGCGCAGGTCAAACAATCGCCACGCCTGGATGATGTAGCTGCCCACCGCCGCATACATGAAGCCGGAAAACAGCGGCACGCCAAACACCTTGGTATAGGCAAAGTCCGGGTAGCTCCAGGACTGGATGGACCCGGAAGTCTTGAAGACCTCCAGCGCAAACCCCACCAGATGGAAGAGGCAGATGGCTTTCAGCTCATCCAGGGTTTCCAGCTTGGCCAGCACCATCCAGCCTTGAATCAGCAGCGCTATCAAAAGCAGCAGGTCGTAGCGTGGAACACCGGCCACGCCTGCCCGCGGCACAAGGAATACCGCTGCAAAGAACAGCCCGGCAAAGAGGCAGGCCCTGGCTTCCTTGAGGCCGAAGCAGCCAAACTCCACCAAAAAGCGGCGAAAGCCCGAGAGACCCGCATGAGATTTCGTCTGGATCAGCCAGTTGTCCAACGCAAGCAACGCCATCGGCATCTACCTTTTTTTGATTGTTTTTTGCCGGTTTGTTTCGGCGACCGCTGCGATTCTACGTTCGCGGAACTGATACGAATATCGGCATGCCTGCAGGCACAAAAAAGCCCGGACAAACCGGGCTTTGACGCAAGGCGACGACAGGCACCCTGCTTAAATCGCCACCAGCTGCCGCACGCCGTTGGTTTCCATGTCCTTGCCCTGGCCGCGCGCAATGAATTCGCCGCGCTCCATCACCAGGTAGTCGTCGGCCAGTTCCTGCGCGAAGTCGTAGTACTGCTCCACCAGCAAGATGGCCATGTCACCGCGATCGGCCAGCATGCGGATCACGCGGCCGATGTCCTTGATGATGCTGGGCTGAATGCCCTCGGTTGGCTCGTCAAGAATCAACAGCTTGGGCTTGGCCGCGAGTGCACGCGCAATGGCCAGCTGTTGCTGCTGCCCACCCGACAAGTCACCACCGCGCCGGTTCAGCATTTGCTTGAGCACCGGAAACAGCTCATACAGCTCGGCAGGAATCGGCGTGCTCGCGCTTTTGTAGGCCAGACCCATGCGCAGGTTTTCTTCCACCGTGAGGCGTGCGAAGATTTCACGGCCTTGCGGCACAAAGCCGATGCCTGCGCGGGCGCGCTCATACGGCGTGTTGCCCTGGACAGGTTTGCCGTCGAATTCAATCGTGCCGGTCTTGATGGGGATCAGGCCCATCAGTGATTTGAGCAACGTGGTCTTGCCCACGCCGTTGCGGCCCAGCAGCACCGTAACCTTGCCCAGGTGAGCGTCCAGGCTCACGTCCCGCAGGATGTGGGAGCCGCCGTAGTATTGGTTGATGTTTTTTACTTGGAGCATGAACGGCCTCCGTCGGGAAATGTGCCGGTTCTTGCTCCGGCGGGAGTGCTCTTTGCTGAGGATTGCTGGCCGGGGGTTGCCCGGCATGCAAGTAACTTTCTTTTGCTTCGCCAAAAGAAAGTCACCAAAGAAAAGGCGACCCTGGTTCCTGCGTCCCTACGCTTCGCTTCGGGCAACCTGCGGTGCTCGGTCCAGCCGGGGTCAAAAACAACTCGCCTGCGGCTCAAACAAGTTTTTGCCCTGATCCGTCTGGCCCTGCGCTCCTCGGCGCATCCACAAGGGCCAATCGGGAGCGGGGACTGAAGGCCGAAAACAAAAGACAAATACCAACAAGGACTCGCCACGGCGAGTCCTTGTTTCTTGTGGTCTTCGGGGTTCTGTCTTTGGCAGTTTGGGTATTCGGTTTTGGTATTCCTCTCCCCACCCCCTTCTGTCTGCGCCGAGGAGCGCAGATTCAGGCGGATCAGGGATCGCGATTGTCTGAGCGAAGCGAGTTCGAGCGAGACCCCGCCTGGACCGAGCACCGCAGGTTGCCCGTAGCGCAGCGAAGGGTCGCAGACAGCAGGGTCGCCTTTTCTTTTGCTTACTTTTCTTTTGGCGAAGCAAAAGAAAAGTGAGTTGCCGCCGGGCAACCCCCGGCCAGCCGCCCTCCGCAAAGAGCACACCGCCGGAGCAAGAACAGGCGAAGATAAAACCTCAACGGCCAAGATACACCTCAATCACCCGCTCATCCGCCTGCACTTGATCAAGAGTGCCTTGAGCCAACACAGACCCATCACACAGCACGGTAACGATCTCCGAGATCGTCTTGATGAAGCTCATGTCATGCTCCACCACCATCAGCGAATGCTTGCCCTTGAGCGTCAAGAACAGTTCCGCCGTGCGCGCCGTTTCCTCATCGGTCATGCCAGCCACCGGCTCGTCGAGCAGCAGCAGCTTCGGGTCCTGCATCAACAGCATGCCGATCTCCAGCCACTGCTTTTGCCCATGGCTCAGGTTGCCGGCCATGCGGCCCACACTGTCTGCCAGGTGAATCGTCACCAAGATCTCGGCCAGCCTGTCGCTTTGTGTTGAATCGAGCTTGAAGAACATCGAATGCTTCACGCCCTTGTTGGTCTTGAGCGCGAGTTCCAGGTTTTCAAACACGGTGAGCTGCTCAAACACCGTGGGCTTCTGGAATTTGCGGCCAATGCCCAACTGGGCAATCTCGGCTTCCTTGTGGCGCAGCAGGTCAATCGTGCTGCCGAAAAACACCGTGCCTTCATCGGGCCGGGTCTTGCCGGTGATGATGTCCATCATGGTCGTCTTGCCGGCGCCATTGGGGCCGATGATGCAGCGCAGCTCTCCGGGCGCAATGTCCAGGCTCAGCTTGTTGATGGCCTTGAAGCCGTCGAAGCTGACGCTCACATCTTCCAGGTACAGGATACGGCCGTGGGTAACGTCTACCTCGCCGGTGGCATGAGCAATACGGCGGCCACTGGCGCTACGGCCACCCGATGCCGTATTGGCCTTGCCGGCTTCCAGCGCGGCCAGGCGCTCTTCAATGCGGCGTGCGCCCTGCTCAAGAAGGTCGGGAGTCATTTGCCACCCCCTTTGCGAAGCTTCTTGACCAGGCCCACCACCCCATCGGGCAGGAACAGCGTGACGCTGATGAAAAGTGCCCCCAGAAAGTACAGCCAGAATTCGGGATACGCCACCGTCAGCCAGCTCTTGGCGCCGTTGACGATGAAGGCCCCCACAATCGGCCCGATCAGGCTGGCGCGCCCGCCCACTGCGGCCCAGATGGCAATTTCAATCGAATTGGCCGGGCTCATTTCGCTCGGGTTGATGATGCCGACCTGCGGCACATACAGCGCACCGGCCACACCGCACATGATGGCCGAAATCACCCAGATCGTGAGCTTGTAGCCCAGCGGGCTGTAGCCCGAGAACATCACGCGCGTTTCAGCGTCACGAATGGCCTGCAGCACACGGCCAAACTTGCTGCCCACCAGCCATTTGGCAAACAAAAAGAAACCCAGCAGCGTCAGGCCGGTCATGATGAATAGCGTCATGCGCATCGACGGCGTGGCAATCGGGATGTTGAGAATGCGCTTGAAATCGGTAAAGCCGTTGTTGCCGCCAAAACCGGTTTCATTGCGAAAGAACAGCAGCATGGCCGCAAACGTCATGGCCTGGGTGATGATGGAAAAGTAAACGCCCTTGATGCGCGAGCGGAACGCGAAGAAGCCAAACACAAAGGCAATGAGGCCCGGCACCGCCACAATCAAAAACAGGGTGGCGGCAAAGCTGTCGCTGAAAGTCCAGTGCCAGGGCAAGGTCTTCCAGTCAAGGAACACCATGAAGTCGGGCAGGTCGCTTTTGTAATTGCCGTCGCGGCCAATCTGGCGCATGAGGTACATGCCCATGGCGTAGCCGCCCAGTGCAAAGAACACGCCATGCCCCAGCGAGAGGATGCCGGTGTAGCCCCAGATCAAGTCCATGGCCAACGCGCAGATGGCGTAGCACATGATCTTGCCGAGCAGCGCCACGGCGTAGGTGCTCATGTGGAACACGCTGCCCTCGGGCACCCACAGGTTGAGGATGGGCGCAATGGCGCAGACGGCGATCAGTGCCATCATGAAGGCGCTCCAGCCGCCGCGCGTAAGCAGTGGGCCCTTGGCCGGAAGGTGCACGATAGTTGGCATCGGGGTCATGGTGGTCGTCATCTCAGGCCTCCGCACTGCGGCCCTTCATCGCGAAGATGCCCTGCGGCCGCTTCTGGATGAAGATGATGATGAACACCAGCACGGCAATCTTGGCCAGCACGGCGCCCGTCCAGCCTTCCAGGAATTTATTGAGGATGCCCAGGCCCATCGCGGCATACACCGTGCCCGCCAGCTGGCCCACGCCGCCCAGCACCACCACCATGAACGAATCCACGATGTAGCCTTGGCCCAGGTCAGGCCCCACGTTGCCCACCTGGCTCAGCGCGCAGCCCGCCAGGCCGGCAATGCCCGAGCCCAGCGCGAAGGCGTAAGTATCAACGCGGGCCGTGTTCACACCCATGCAAGAGGCAATCGGCCGGTTCTGCGTGACGCCGCGCACAAACAGGCCCAGCCGTGTGCGGCTGATCAGCCAGGCCACGCCCAGCAGCACCGCCACGGCAAACACAATGATGACCAGCCGGTTGTAAGGCAGCGAAAGATTGCCCAGCACCTGCACGCCACCGCTCATCCACACCGGGTTTTCAACACCCACGTTTTGCGCGCCAAAAATCGAACGCACCAGCTGCTGCAGCATCAGGCTGATACCCCAGGTGGCCAGCAATGTCTCCAGAGGACGGCCATAGAGGAAGCGAATCACGCTGCGTTCCAGCGCCGCACCCATCAGCGCCGAGGCCATGAAAGCCACCGGCACCGCGGCCAGCAGATACCAGTCAAACGCGCCGGGAAAGTATTTCTGGAACACGCCCTGCACCACGTAGGTGGCATAGGCGCCAATCATCATCAGCTCGCCGTGCGCCATATTGATGACGCCCATCAACCCGTAAGTGATGGCCAACCCCAGCGCCACCAGCAGCAAGATGCTGCCCAGGCTGATGCCGCTGAAAATCGCGCCCAGCTTGTTGCCCCACTCCAGTGAGGCCTCAACCTTGGCCAGCGCGGCTTGAAGGGCCACCTTCACGTCGGCATCGGCCTCGGTGCCCAGGCGTTCTATCAGCACCGTTTTGGTATTGGGGTTCTTGCTGCCGGCCAGCTGCGCGGCGGCCTCCAGGCGCTTGGCCTTGTCGGTGCTGCCCAGCATGATGGCGGCGCGCATCAGCTCGAGCTGGTTCTTCAGCTCGGGCACGGTTTCGGCCGCGTAGGCTTTTTCAATCAGCGGCAGCCGCGCTTCGTCGTTGTCACCGCCCAGCGTCTTGATCGCATCGCGCCGCTGCTTCTCGTCTTTGGAAAACAGCTTCAACGCGGCCAGCGCGTTGTCGATCTCGCTGCGCATCAGGTTGGGGTTGATCACGTCTTCAGCATCAGCCGGCAGCGGCACCTCGGCGCCGGTGATCGGGTCAAAGGCTTTGTCGTCTTTCACGACAAACACCTTGTCACCCTTGGTTTTCACCGCATCGTCAGACAGCGCCTGTATGAATGCGGCCGTCTTCTCGTCAGCCTTGGCAGCGGCTTTACCCAGGGCCTCCACACGTGCCTCCGTTTCGCCAATTGACATGCCTTTTACCTCCTCAGGGCTTAAGGCATGGGCGCGAGCAGCTATCAAAAGCGTAGCAAGAAGGAGTAAGCGGAGAAGTGGGTAACGGAGCATAGGGAAAAGAACCTGTAGGTTGGGCACAGCACGCAACCGTGTTGCGCCCAGACTGCAACTTCCTGAAGGGGCACCGGCTCCGCTCCTAAGAGCAAGAACCGGACCTAAGACACCCAAAGGTGTCAAGACTGGAAGAAGCGTAGCGAGCGGACCGAGGTGGGGTTCGAGGAGCGGAACCGTACACCAGTACGGTGAGCACCACAGAGCCCCAGATCGGTTCGCGCAGTAGCTTCTTACTTCTTGACAGGCTCGTCGGGTTTCTTGTCGTTCCCTTCAATGTATGGGCTCCATGGCTTGGCCTTCACAGGGCCAGGCGTCTTCCACACTACATTGAACTGGCCGTCGGCCTTGATTTCGCCGATGAAGACCGACTTGTGCAGGTGATGGTTCTTCTCATCCATCTTGCTCACGATGCCGGAAGGCGCGTTGAAGGTCTGGCCGGCCATGGCGGCGATGACCTTGTCGGTGTCGGTGGACTTGGCTTTTTCAACAGCCTGCTTCCACATGTTGATACCGATGTAGGTGGCTTCCATCGGGTCATTCGTCAAAGGCTTGTCAGAGCCAGGGAGCTTCTTGGCTTTGGCATAGGCAGACCACTTCTTGATGAACTCGGTGTTGGCCGGGCTCTTGATCGACTGGAAGTAGTTCCAGGCAGCCAGGTGGCCAACCAGGGGTTTCGTGTCCACACCGCGCAGTTCTTCTTCACCCACAGAGAAGGCAACCACTGGCACGTCTTTGGCCTTCAGGCCGGCATTGCCCAGCTCTTTGTAGAAAGGCACGTTGGAGTCACCGTTGATGGTGGACACCACAGCCGTCTTGCCGCCTTGCGAGAATTTCTTCACGTCAGCCACGATGGTTTGGTAATCGCTGTGGCCGAAGGGGGTGTATTTCTCGTCGATGTCGGTGTCTTTGACACCCTTGCTCTTGAGGTAGGCGCGCAGAATCTTGTTGGTGGTGCGTGGGTACACATAGTCAGTGCCCAGCAGAACCCAACGCTTGGCGCCGCCGCCGGCCTTGCTCATCAAATAATCGACCGCAGGAATAGCCTGCTGGTTAGGTGCCGCACCCGTGTAGAACACGTTCTTGGAGAGTTCTTCACCTTCGTACTGCACAGGGTAGAACAGCAGGCCGTTCATTTCTTCAACCACTGGCAGCACCGACTTGCGGGACACAGACGTCCAGCAACCGAAGATGACGGAAACTTTGTCCTGGCCGAGCAGCTGCTTGGTTTTTTCAGCAAACAGGGGCCAGTTGGAAGCCGGGTCAACCACCACGGGCTCAAGCTTCTTGCCCATCACGCCGCCCTTGGCATTGATCTCTTCGATCGCCATCAGCACGGTGTCTTTCAGGGTCGTTTCAGAAATTGCCATGGTGCCCGACAGGCTGTGCAAGATGCCAACCTTGATGGTGCCGCCCGCCTGGGCAAAAGCGGCAGGCATGGCGCCAAGGCCTGCCAGTGCGACTGCGGCGGTCATCGCCTTGAGGGTAAATCGACGTTGTTGCATGTGAATCCTCGCTCCGGTAGATAGGTGTGTGAATCGCGTTTCGCTGCGCCAAAACCAGGGGAAACCAAGGCTTTTACACAGCGATGAACCGATTCTGGGGATCGGAGGGGGATTGGGGAATACGCCGGGTGGCGTATGCGGGGTGGCCGGTATGCTGTGGGGTGCCGGTGAGGGCCGGCATTACAGGGAGGCCACTGCATCCACCGACCTCTCTCCAATATCAAACTAAAAAAAGAGGACTCTCTTATATGAACGCGCTGGTTTCCCGCTCTTCACACCTGGTCATCCTTGCCTTGACCGCCACAATCCTCGCAGGGTGCCAGACCACCCAACCCGGCCCAGGCGCAAGCAACCCCGAGCCCAGGATTCTTTCCGTCACCCGCGTAGGAGGAAAAGGCATCCCCAACGGCCGATCAGATTCAACGGCGCCCTATTTACGCGTCATCAAGTTGCAAACCGCCACCGACCCTGGCTACGGTTACTCCGCCGCAAACGCCATCAGAACAGGCCCCTACGACACCCGGCTTCATCTTCTGTACCTCAACTCATTGCGAGGACCAAAAGGCGAACCCATCACCTACGAGCGCCGGGGCGCCTGCTGCGAGTACGAAGACAAGTCGCTCCCCAGAGGTGGTGGGCTGCTGGATGTGTACGACATTCAGGTTGACGGAGGCAGCAAGACGATCACGATTTACGTGGATATGTACCGGACGGGGCCGCCGTTGTTGCCGGTTGGGTTTACGGCTCGGTAGTGAGGCCGCATTCTTGAGCCTCGAGGTCTGGCAAACCAAACTCCGGTCACGCAGAAGCGTTGCACTAACTTAGCCGTTTAACGATACTGCGGCATGGCCCTCCTCAATCTGCACCCCGATATAAAAGTGGCGTTAACGCAGCATGTGAGCACTGCGCTCCAACGACTTGAACCGTCTCGATACCAACAGGAGCCAAACTACATAGCGGCACTTCTCGGAAAACTGGATGCGGTCGTATACAACGGGCCGCATGGCTATCTTGAACTTAAGAGTACGTCCGTGAATGGCATCGGTAGAGGCTCCGCCGAAAAGTGGTGTGGCGCCGATTTCGCACTTATTGCTGTAGTTAGGATTGGTGGAAATGAAGTAACGAAGTCTGTTCTGGGTCAAGCTAAAAGGGGACCTATTGACGCACTAAGCGCTTCCGAGACCGCTCGCCTAGAAAATCAGATTATCAGAATGTCGATGTCCACGGACCATTACATAGTTACCTCTACACCTGTGGGTCAGGGAGAAACGGTCTCAGTAATCAGGTCGAAGCCATCAAACTCAATCATGCTTTATCCTGCACAGACATTACCGGACTACCTCGAAACATTTGTTCGCTGCAGCCATGGCGACAGGCGAAAAGGCTTTACTCATGCTGTGCAGGATTCGCAACTTCCTCAGTTAAAAATCGTCCTTGATTCCGCTCAGCGCGATGCATCTCGATAAAACGTCGAACCTGAAGCAGGGAGATTTTCGGCAAATGTCATTCTGCGCTGAGTGCCTTGGTACATTCACAGGCGGTGCTATCCCAGTCACTTCTATTCTCAGACTTCGTGCGCAGCGTGAGAATGGTCTGTAACGCCGGAGCAAGCGATGCTCACCACTGAATTGCACCAAGACCAAATACCCACAGTTTTCACAAAACTTTGTGAGTTGATCGGAGAAAGAGCATGGCTCGATCCTGCCCAAGACGTGAGGTCTCAGATTGTTCAGTGGCCCTACATGCGAGACCACTACTTGGACCAGTATCGGGTGGTGATGGCTTTGAGCGAGTGTTCCATCGCGACGGAGAACAACGGAGGGATCCTGCCGTGGGAAGTCACTAAGGGCTCGGTGTTTGTAGAGACATTCATTTTCGCGTTCCAAGTGCTACAACTCATTGAAGCCGCGCGGAAGATATCGCCCAAGCGGACTCGCGTGCTAGTCTCGCGCGTACGGGAGGCGCTGCGCAGCCCGAGAATGCTACAAGCGATGCAGCTTGAAGCGCGTGTGGCGACTCAC
Organism: Polaromonas sp. P3_A5; assembly: GCF_056403055.1. Classification (NCBI taxonomy): domain Bacteria; kingdom Pseudomonadati; phylum Pseudomonadota; class Betaproteobacteria; order Burkholderiales; family Comamonadaceae; genus Polaromonas; species Polaromonas sp. P3_A5. The sequence goes on along the minus strand of NZ_JBFUGF010000001.1, from coordinate 902,300 downwards.
TTCGTCATCGCAGGTCGTCGCGTCGTTTTCCCAGAGCTGGGGAGCAATACTGAAAATTTTGACGTTCTCATCGAGGACCTTGGTCCGACGGGTCTGGAGATCGAATGTAAGGTGGTGACGCACGACAAAGGGCGAAAAATTCACCGAGCCGAAGCACGTCACTTTCTCGGTCGCTTGCAAAGCTCGCCATTTATGCAATCAGTTGCCGAGAGCCTGAAGCACGGACTCGCCGTGCGCATTACCGTGCGCGAGCGCATGCCATCAGCGGAAAAATGGGAGAAATTGAGTTCCACCATTGAGCAGCTAATTCTGACCGCCAAGAGTGCGGCTTTAGAAGACGGCACGCATGTCAATCTGATTCAATTCGAATTGACCGAACTGGGAAGCCTCGAACATCCGGTCTCGCAATTTACGAGAGACGCCGTTGAGAGAATTACGGGTGCCAAGAACTCCCATTTCTCTATTCATCGTGCCGAAGGTAACTTCGGCGGCGTTCTTTTGGTGATCGTTGACAGCGCTCAGCCTGACTCCATGCTGCACGAGATGTTCACTACCTTTGCCGAATCGGCAGGCCGCCAATTAACAGGCAGCCGTGCCGGCGCGCTGATGGCAACATTCGAAGGATTGGGAAGTGATGCACTTCTGAACATCGCTACCAACGAAGGTGACGGTAGCATTTACTCCTCGCTAGCCTGGGAAGCCAGCTCGTTTTTGGAGCGTTCAGATTACCCACATGTAGTGGGCGTCGGTTTCCTGAGCGAGCCGGACTTTAACACCGCGGATGGGTCGAAGGGAGGCGTAACCTACTGGATTCCAAAGCCGATTAGTCCTTTATGGAATCCTGCGTTTTCCGGCTTATTCGGCAAAATTCCACGGCGACCCCTTGTCATCTCGCAAAGTCGAACAAGCTAGGTCGCTGAGCTCGTTTCGTAAAGTCCATCCACCGTGCCAATTCCGGACTGCGTGTACGAGCGATGTTCGCACCGCGTCGGCGAAAGTCAATATGAGAAGAAATGATTGGATTGTGGAGTGAGCCCCTCGGACTGGACCACAGAATTCAACAGTCTTTTTCAGGGAAATCAATAGGGTTGCATGACTCAAATGAGACGCCCCGTATCAATTGGGGCGTTCACGTTCGCCGGGGTTCTCCTCAGCGGGGGTGAAAATTACCGTATAGGTAAATGGACAAGTGAACATCAGATAGTGACATTTAAAAACTATTCAAATGGGGGACGCGGCATGACTCAGGCGCAACTTGTTCAGTCAATCGCAAATGTGATCTCGACCTATCGTGCAGGTGAACTGCCAGCCCCTGACGCCGCGCATGTTGAGAGGTGGGCCTCACAATTTACTCCGGAAAATCGAGTTGAATTTCTTCGCGCATTTGACCACGTCATTAAACAGACCTTTATAACGAAGGCGCATGTCGTCGCTTTCATAGATCGTCTCACGACCAACGCCGCACTGACAGGGGCTAACCCGGCGGACTATTGGTCCAAGGCCACGGTCCTCAGTTTGCAGAAGGTTGGTTTTAGCCAAAAGTCAATGATTGAACTGTTGGATGAAGTCCTGTTGAAACGATTCGGATTTAAGTCAAATCACGATTCAAGCAAGGGTGGAGATTTCATCTATCTCGACGACATCATTTTTACAGGGACGCGAGTTGGAAATGATGTGGAGGAGTGGATTCTGAATGCAGCTCCCGTGACGGGGAAACTCCAGATCGTGGTTGCGGGCTGGCATACTTTTGCGCGATTTAAATTGGAGCAGAAGTTGAACGCGGCAAAGTTCACCGCAAAAAAAACCATCGACATTAACTACTGGTCAATACCAAGCTACAGGTTCGAGAATACTGTCTACAGGAGTGAGCACTCCCAAGTGTTGGCCCCTTCAGTGATTCCGATTTATAAAGAGGTACAGGACTATTTCGCTGAACCGACTCGCTATCCGATTAAATTGAGAACGGTTGGTGGCAACCTGGGAATTTTTCCGTCAGAGGCGGCACGAACTATCCTCGAGTCTGAATTCCTGATTGCTGGGGCCAAAATTCGCGCAAAAGGTAATACGAAGCCGATAATTCGCCCCTTAGGTTTTGGCTATTTTGGGGCGGGTTTTGGGGGACTGGTGGTCACTTACCGGAATTGCCCTAATAATTGTCCTCTGGCTATGTGGTGGGGTGATCCAGCGCAGCACACCGGGCCGTTGGCGTGGTATCCGCTCCTAAGCCGCGACGGAAATTCATCGGCAAGAAATGTCTTTAGTAAATTCTTCTAACCAAATTGAACCCAGCATAAGAGATCTTCGGCGGTACCGACGAGCCGATTGCGTTGTCGTCTATAAAACAAAGGAAGACTGGGGCGGACTTTCCAACATGGCGGGAGGATTCCCTCTCCTTGTCAATGATGTGCGGATTCTTACCAGTGAGGCGCTGTACCAGGCTTGCCGCTACCCCCATCTTCCTGACGTGCAAAGAATGATCATTCAGCAAACGAGTCCCATGACCGCAAAGATGAAGGGAAAGCCTTATCAGAGCGAGACTCGACCTGATTGGGAAGAGGTTAAGTTCAAAATCATGCGATGGTGTCTTAGGGTAAAGCTTGCGCAGAACTATCAAGAGTTCTCACGCCTTCTGTTAGCTACACGACAACGAGACATCGTGGAGCAATCCAGGAAGGATGACTACTGGGGTGCCAAAGTTACTGAAGACGGTGAGGAGTTGGTTGGAGAAAACGTCCTGGGCCGATTACTAATGGCTTTGCGTCAGCGCCTGAATGACGACACACCCGAGTCCTTGCAGTCGGTAGAGGCACTGCCTATTCCAGACTTCACGCTTTTTGACAGACCTATCTCCACTGTCATGCCGCAAATGCGCAAACTTGACCCCGAGCCTCCGCCTGACAGTAATCGGTCACTATTCTGATAGTGTCAGTTTCCATTGACTGCTGCTGGATTGAGTGAAGCACAACAACAAGCACCAGGCAGATCAAACGGATGGCATCTTATCGTTGTACTCAGGCGCTACGCTTGGGATCAATGCGACTGCCCCGCCTCTACACACCCAGCACCAGCTTGCCGCCTTCTGAAACCACATGCGGGCAGCAGATCAAACATGAGCCTATTTAGTACAGCGGCCCTACCGGGGTAAGGTTGTCTTCTATCTTGTCGTTGGCGAACGGCTCTGCCGGCATGATGGTGCTGCTGCGGCGAGCGCCTCAGTCGTCCCACGCTGAGCCCGCACGCACGCATGAATAAAAAGGTACACGTTCCACCCGTGTAACCACCGCACAAAGACAACCAAAGACGGCTCGCCCAACGCCGCCAACACTGGCAAGATCAGCACAAGGCTGGCGGGACAACAAAAACCAGACTTTCATGCCCCGGCTGCCGTGAAGCCAATGGAACACGGCGCAACGCCAAACGGCCGCGCCGCAATCCCGATACCTCGCAAAGAAGGTCTTCATGAAGATCTCCCCAAGCGAAGGCGGGGCAGATTCCGTAAGCCAAATGATAGGTAGAAGCCCCACTCCCGCCCTCTTCTTCCCACCCGGTACTCAAGGGAAAATCACTGATATTGTTGTTGCCCGCACCCCGCCCCGCTTACAGAAGAATCCGCTCTCAATGACGCCCACCACGCCAGCAGCCCCCGAAGGCGCCGTTCGATGACCCCACGCGAGACCTGGATCAGCGTGCAGCTGGCCCGCACGTTTATGCAAAATGCGCGGCCTACGCTGCATGCGGCCGTGCTGATCATTCTGGTGGTGGTGGCAATGCTGCATGGGCGTGTGGCGCCATGGGACTTGTGGGTATGGACCCTGGCCACCGGCTCCATGACGCTGCTGCGTTATGCCATCCTGCATGCTTACCGCCACCGCCTGGCGGAGGCCGACGGGGTGGCGCTGCGGGAGTTCATGTCGCTCCTTGGATGGGCCTGGCCCTTGAGCGCGGTGGTCTGGGGCTCGCTGATGTTTGTGGTGTACCGCCAGGCCCCCATTGAAGACCAACTGGTGTGCATCATGATCCTGGGGGGCATCGCGGTGGTCGCGGTGGCTTCGGGCCCGCCGAGCTTGCGTACCGTCTCAGCGTACTGCAACGGCTTGAGCGCCTCGGTGCTGGCGGCCCTGGCCTGGCGAATAGACCTGACGGGGGGTGTTCCTTCGGTGCTCGACACCGGCGCCGAAATGGGGGTGGTGCTGGTCTTCCTGTGGGTGGCCCATGTGACGGGCCGGCGCATGTACCGGGCCCAGCACATGAGCCTGGAGCGGCAGTTCGACCGCCAGGAACTGATCAAGGCTCTGGAGGAGCGAAAACAGGCCCTGGCGGAGGCGGAAGCCGTGCGGAGCAGCTTTATTGCCAGCGCCGCGCATGAGCTGCGCCACCCCGTGCAGGCGCTGGGCCCGTATGCCGACTGGCTGACCAAAGAGCCGGAGTTCGCGGCGCAGATTGCACGCAAGATTGGCGATTCGACACGCAAGATTGACGAGCTGTTTGAATCGCTGTTCAGCCTGGCGGGGCTGGAACCGGCTTCGCTGAGCGTGCACCTGCAGCCGGTAGACCTTGGCGCGCTGGTCCACACGCTGGCCGAAGAGCACACGCCGCAGGCGCGCGAAAAAGGCCTGCGACTGCGCACCCGAACCGCCGCGGGACGGGCGGTGTCAGACCCGGTGCTGCTCACGCGGTTGGTGGGTTGCCTGTTGTCCAATGCCTTGCGCAACACGCATGGCGGCGGTGTGTTGCTAGCCGCGCGGCCGCGCCGGGGAAAGTGGCGCATAGAGCTGTGGGACACAGGCACCGGCATTGCGCGTGAACGCCAGCAGACTTTCTCTGAAGGCATCCCGCAGCAGGGCATGGCCGAGGGCTTCGGGCTGGAGCTGGCGGTCGTCTACCGCCTGAGCCAGCTGCTGGGGCACCCGGTGGGCATGACGGAACGCCAGGGACGCGGCAGCGTCTTCTGGGTGGAGTTGCCCCGGTATGAGGAGGTTGAGAAAAGCGCAAATGCTCCCCGGGGGCCTCTATCTGGGCCAGTAATTGGGCCTACACCTCCACCGCAGGCAACGCCTTCCGCAACCGCCCGGGTGAAACACCATACAGCTGTTGAAAGTGCCGGATGAAGTGCGAGGCATCGGCAAAGCCGCATTCATAGGCGATGGTGCTCACCGGTGAATCGGTTGAGGTCAGCAGCCACCGGCCGTACTTGAGCCGCGAGTTGCGGTAAAACCCTGAAGGGGAAGCGCCCGTTTCTGCCAGAAAAACCCTTTCAAGTTGCCGACTGCTGGAATCCACAATCCTGGCGATGACGGAAATTTCAAGCGGCGTGGTGATGTTCTTTTCCATCAGCACAATGGCCTGGCGGAGCTTGTCGTTGTCGGCACAGGCATAACCCAGCGCGCGCCGGCGCGCGACGTGCGAGATGGCGGATTTGCGGGTTACCGTCATCTGGTGCACAACCTTGGCGGCGCGGTCCGGCCCGCAATGCAGGCGAATCAGCTCAGTGGCCAGCTCGATGATGGAGATACCGCCCGCGCAGGTGATCCGGTCACCATCAAAGATGTAGTCGCAGTTGGTGGTGAAGGGTAGATCGGGAAAGGCTTCCTTCCAGTCATTGACATGGAAGGGATGAACACAGGCCATGCGGCCTTGCATGAACCCATGCCGCGCGAGTGCAAAGCTGCCGGTGCAAATGCCGATCAACGGCACACCGGCTTTTGCGGCGTGGTTCAGAAACTTCACACCTCGAGGGTCGGCCGTTTTCATGAAGGGCAGCAAGCCTCCGATCACCGCCACGTAATCAAAGTTGCAGTCCGACGAAGCCGCGGGCAGCGTGGCCACTTCGACGCCACAGCTGGAGGCCACGGTCTCGCCGGCGGCGCTGAGCACCGCCCACGTGCAGCGAAGCTGCCGGCTCTGGTCGCCCAGGTCTGCGGCGTGGCGCAGCGCATCGCACAGCCCCGCCAGCGACAACAGGGGAAAACGCGGGCACAGAAAAATACCGACCCGCAGTTCCACACCGGTTTTGGGAGGCGTTTTGGCCTTGGCCGCGTCAAGCCGGTCCACCAGCTGGTTGCCCTCATCCTGTGCGCCGGCCGCCTTGTTGGCCTTCGCGGGCGCACGCTTTGCCCGCTTTGCCGCCGCAGCTTTGGGCGCAGAAGCGGCCTTTGTCGGTAATTTTCCTGAATGTCGCATACGTTCAATTTACACGCCAAAGCTTCCTATGACAAGTTGACGGTGCTTCATACCATCCACCCCGTCAGTGAGAGTTTCTTTAAACCACCATCAGGAGTTTTCATGAAAAAAACATTCGCCGCACGCCTCTTGTGCATGCTTCTCGCCGCGGGGGCGGTACTGCCGGCTGCCAACGCCCAGGCCTTGCAAACCGTTGAAAAAGACGCGTTGACGATCGCCTTCACCGGCGACATGCCGGGCACCGGCTACCAGGACGGCGCCATGATTGGCTACGACGGCGAGATCCTTCAGCGCGTGGCTGAGGCCGTGAAGCTCAAGGTCAAGCCCGCCCTCATGGAATGGTCGGGCACCATTGCTTCGGTGCAGGCCAAACGTGTCGACGTGATGGCCGGCACCATGGGCTGGACCGAGCAGCGCTCGAAGATCATGACCCTGAGCGACCCGATCCATTATTTCAAGAACGGCATCACCCAGTCGAGCAAGACCAACTGGTCGCACCTGAAGGACCTGGAAGGTAAGAAGGTCGGCACGATCACCGGTTTTTCGTTCATTCCGGAGCTGCGCAAAATCACCGGCCTGCAATTGACGATGTATGACACATCCGACGCGGCAGTGCGCGACCTGCTGGCCGGCCGTATTGACGCAGTCATCGGCGACCCGCCCGTGATGCAGTACGCCATTTCGCGTAACCCGCAGTGGAAGCTCAAGTTCAACGCCTTTGTTGACAACAACCCGGACTACCCCCTGCTCACCGGGCTGGGCCAGGTGGTGTTTGGCCTGAACAAGGACAACCCGGAACTCGCCAAGGCCGTGAACGCGGAAATCGCCAAGCTCTGGCAGAGCTGTGAGCTCAAAAAGATCGGCGGCAAATACGGCCTGGTGCAAGACGTCTGGTATGTGCCCGTGGGCCAGAACTTCCGCGCCGGTGTAGACCGCCCCGCCGACTGGAAACTGCCGTCCTGCAAGTAAGCCCTTCGAAGCATGGATACAGGCGAACGCGTGTTTTTCTCATGCGTTCGTCTGCGTCAAAAAACTGAATCCAATGAACAACACCCTGTTAAAAGTCGACGGGCTGAAAAAAAGCTACGGCCCGCTCGAAGTGCTCAAGGGGATTTCCTTTGACCTGCGTAAAGGCGAAACCCTTTCGCTGATCGGGCCCAGCGGCTCCGGAAAGTCGACCTGCCTGCGCTGCCTGAATTTTCTGGAACAGCCGGGCGAAGGCGCCATCGTGCTTGACGGCGAGCGAATCGGCCAGGTGCCAACCCGGCACGGCGGGTTCCGCTTCATGAATGACCGTGAACTTGCACCGCAGCGCCGCGAGATCGGCATGGTGTTCCAGTTGTTTTACTTGTGGCCGCACCTGAACGTTCGCGACAACGTGGCCCTGGGCTCCATCAAGGCAGGCGGCATGTCGAAACCCGAAGCCTATGAGCTGGCCGACGCCATGCTGGAGAAGGTTCACCTTTCCAGCAAGGCGAATGAATACCCGGAGCGTTTGTCCGGAGGGCAACAGCAGCGCGTGGCCATTGCCAGGGCCCTGGCCCAGCAGCCCAAGCTCATTCTGTTTGACGAGCCAACCTCTGCGCTTGACCCGGAGCTGGTCGGCGAGGTGCTCACCGTGATTCGTGAGCTGGCCGAAGAGGGCCGCTCGATGATTCTGGTCACACACGAAATCCGCTTTGCCAGGGACGTGGCCGACCGCGTGATCTTCATGGACGGCGGCCACATTGTTGAGCAGGGCCCCGCTGTCGATGTCATCAACAACCCGCAGCTGGAACGCACCCGCAGCTTTCTGGGCCAGGTGGCGGACAACCCGGGGCTGGCCAGGTGATGGAACAGCTGGGAATTTTCGGGGGCATCCTCGCCGTGCTGATGGGTGGCGCGGTTACCGCCGCGGTGGTAGCCCTGGGTGCTTTCGTCATTGCGCTGGCGGGCGGAATGCTGCTGGCGGTGACAGTCACTTTCGCGCGCTTTCGTTTGCTGAAGCTGGCGATTGCCGCCTACATCGAATGGATGCGCAACGTTCCGGCATTGGCACACCTCTTCGTGATCTATTTCGGGCTGGCGGCCGTCGGCATACGGCTCTCGCCGCTGGTGGCGGCAATTTTGGGCCTGGGGCTGGTTGGCGCAGCGGTGTTGTGCGATGTATTTGTCGCCGGGCTCAAGTGCCTGCACGCCGGCCAGCGCGAGGCCGCCCTTTCCGTCGGAATGACACCGCGGCAGGCGCTGATTCACATTCTTCTTCCACAAATGCTGCGGGTGACGTGGCCATCCCTCGGCAACTACACCAGCCAGCTGCTCAAAGACACATCCATCGCTTCTGCGATTGCCGCGCCGGAAATCATGTTTTTTGCCAGGAACCTGGTGACCTCTACCTTTGAAACCACTTTGATCTATCTTGCCGCCATGCTGTTGTATGCGGCCATGGTGCTGCCGGTCAGTTGGGGATTTGCCAAGGCCGAAAGCCGCATGGAGAACAAGCGATGAACAGCTTTTTTGCAGTCTTCCTGCAATACTGGCCCGAGTGGGCTCCCCGCCTTGCAGAGGCGGCCAAAGTAACGGCAAAGCTGTCATCTGCGGGCTTTGTGATGGCCCTTCTTTTGGGCGCGGCCCTGGCGGCCATGATCCGCAGCGGTCGGCCAGCCCTGCGCTTTGCCGCGAACTTCTTCATCCAGTTTGTGCGCACCGTGCCCTTGCTCGCGCTGCTGCTGGCACTCTACTTTGCGCTGCCGCCGCTCGGGCTTACGCTGCCGGGCTTCTGGGCCGGGGTGATCGGGCTGGGCCTGCACGGCGCGGCGTATGTTGCCGAGATCCTGCGCGGAGGCCTGCAGTCAATTCATCGCGGGCAGCGCGAAGCAGCGCTGGCCGTTGGCCTGGCGCCGCACCAGGTGTTTATGCATGTGGTGTTTCCCCAGGCGCTGCGCGTCATGCTGCCACCCTTGCTGAACACCTATGTGGCGCTGTTAAAAGACAGCTCACTTTGCGCATTGATCGCCACGGACGAGCTGATGCTGACGGCGCGGGCCATGTCCAGCGAGTTCTTCCTGCCCCTGCACATCTTCCTGCTGGTGGGCGCCTTCTACTTTGCCATTGCTTTCCCCTTGTCAATGCTTTCGCGGGCGCTGGAAAAGCGCCTGTCGCGCGGCCGGCGGGTCATGGGTGCTTCATGACCGACACCGCCCATACCTCCCATATCTCCAACACCCCGCTTGCCTACGCTTCCATGGAGCAGACGCTCGAGGCTCTGGCCAGCGGAGAGACCACCAGCGAAACACTGGTCGAAACCCAGCTCTCACGCATAGACGCCTTTGACGCCAAGCTGCACGCCTATGTAGACCTCTATGCAGATGAAGCCTTGCAGGCCGCCCGCGGCCTGGACAAGCTCAGGCAGGCCGGCTTCACGGTCGGCCCGCTGCATGGTGTGACCATTGCCGTCAAAGACCTGTTTGAAATTAAAGGCCATGCCATCACCGCGGGTTCCAGATCGCTCCCGCCGCGGACCTCCACCATCACGGCGACGGTGGTCGACCGATTGAGGGCAGCCGGCGCCATCGTGCTGGGGAAAACACACACGGTGGAATTTGCCTTTGGCGGCTGGGGAACCAATACTTCCATGGGCACACCCTGGAACCCTTGGGACCTTGAAACCCACCGTGTGCCCGGCGGCTCCAGCAGCGGCTCGGCCGTGGCGGTTTCGGCGGGCATGGCCAGCGCAGCGCTGGGCACGGACACCGGCGGCTCCGTTCGCATTCCGGCCGGGCTCTGCGGGCTGGTGGGGCTGAAAACGACGCACGGGCTGATCAGCCGCTACGGCCTGATTGACCTGTGCCCCACGCATGACACGGTGGGGCCCATCACACGAACGGTGAAGGATTGCGCGACGCTGCTGGACGTGCTGGCGGGGCCCGACCCGCAGGACGCGGCATCCCGCTTTTCGCCCTCGCGTTCGGTTTCAAAAGAGATTGAAAAAGATGTCAGAGGAATGCGGGTCTGGACCCTGCCCAGAGCTGAACGCGAAGACGTGGACCCGGAAGTGCTGAAGGCTTATGACAGGTCTCTTTCCGTGTTCACCGGGCTTGGCATGACCCTGGTGGACAAGCCGCTTCCGCAAAGCCTGGCGCAATCCATGCGCATTGCAGGCAGCCTGATGAGCGCCGAAGGCTATGCCAATCTCGGCACGCTTTTCGAGCGCAATGAGCTGGAGTTTGACCCGAACATCAAGCGGCGGATCATGCTGGGCCGGGACATCGGGGCCGCCCAGTACATCACCCTGCTGCGCGACCGTGAGTCTGCGAAAGCCGCGATGCTGGACGCCATGGACGGCGTCGACGTTTGTGTATTTCCGACCAATGCCATTACCGCCATTCCCGTCAGCGAGGTCGACGAACTGGCCACGCCGCTGTCAAGGTTCGGGCGCTTTGTGAACCTGCTTGATTTGTGTTCGGTTGCCGTTCCTGCGGGGCTTTCTGACGGCGGGCTTCCGGTTTCGATTCAAGTGATCGGGCGGCCCTTTGCCGAGCCCACGATATTGCGCGCGGCGTTTGCGTTTGAGAAGGCAACGCCATGGAACCGCCTGCATCCCGCAGGCCTTGAGCTGGAGCGCTGAAGGGGCGGCGCTGCAGCGTGGTGGGCCACCGTCGGTTTTCGCCTACAAAAATCAGCGCCAGCCTCGCTGGAGTTCGCTTTGTGCCTTGCTGAAAATGCATTGATCATGCCCAGCACTGCGGCTCACCTTCCCGACAGTACGTCCCCGGCAGCCGCAACGTCGCTGTGGCCGCGCATCCGCCGCTGGGTGTTTCCTGCGCTGGGCATCGTCGTCCTGGGTTTGCTGGTTTCCCATGCCCACAAGGTGGACTGGGAAGGCGCCTGGCAAACGCTGCGGCGCTACTCGCCTCTTTTGCTGCTTGCGGTGCTGGGCCTGGCCACGGCCAGCCATGCGCTGTATGGGTGCTTTGACCTGATAGGCCGGCAGCACACGCGCCACAAGCTGCCGCGCCTGCAGACCTGGGCCATTGCGGTCACCAGCTATGCCTTTAACCTGAACCTGGGCTCGCTGGTCGGCGGGGTGGCGCTGCGGGCGCGGCTGTATGCGCGAGCCGGGCTGGACGAAGCCGCCATTGCGCAGATCGTGGGCTTGAGCCTAGCGACCAACTGGCTGGGCTATGGGTTGGTGGCGGGGAGCCTCTTTGCCGCCGGCGCCATTGCGCCGCCCAGCCAGGCGCACATTGGCGCCGCGGCGCTGCGCCTGCTGGGCGTGGTGATGGTGCTGATTGCACTGGGCTACGTGGTGGCGTGCGCGTTGGCGCGCGGGCACGCGTGGCGGGTGCGCGGGCGGCGGCTGAATCTGCCTTCGGCGCAGCTGGCCCTGGTGCAGCTCGGAATTTCGGCCAGCAACTGGGCACTGATGGGCGCGGCCATGTATTTGCTGCTGGGCCAGCAAGTGCCCTACACCACGGTGCTGGGCGTGCTGATGGCGGCGTCCATCGTGGGGGTGATCATGCCGATCCCCGGCGGGCTGGGTGTGCTGGAGGCGGTCTACCTGGCGCTGCTGTCGGGCAGCGTGCGCCAGGGGGCATTGATGGGTGCGGTGCTGGCCTACCGCGCGCTTTACTACCTGTTGCCGCTGGCGGGCGGGCTGGTGCTGTATGCGCTGCTGGAGCGGTATGCGTCAACCCACGCTGAAGCCCATTAGCCGAGGTACCGCTTGGTGATCGACATGGCGAGCATGACGGTTGTTGCCTTCCCCTGGATTGCTATCAATAACGTAGCTGCTTGCGCCCGGTCATAAAGGGCTGCAGGCCAAAATGATGCCAAATCGGCCAGGCCAGGCACCGCACGCACTACCTGAATATGCGGGAGCCGATCAGCACGCCCAGCTTTCGGTAGCTTTCCCACTGCGCTTCGTCAAAGAACTGGTCAAACGTGGTTTGCTGCGGGAACGACGGCTTTTTGGTCTGGTATTCAAACAGGTCAAGGGGCGCGCCCTTGATCAAACGCGGCTTGAGCACCAGCAAGATACTTTCAGAGGGCTTGCCCGGCTGGCTGCTGGCATAGCGCACGCGGTAGAGCAGCGCGCACTTTTCGTCGAGCGGCGCCAGCGGATCGGTTGCCGGGCGCAGTTCAGATTCGTCGCGGGCGAAATAAGGCGCCAGTGTGGCGGCATTGGGTGCAAGCCGGGGAACCGCGCTCGGCCCGACACATTCAAACTCGGCACCGAAATCGATGCGTGCCAGGCGCATCAGATTGGCAAGGTCTTCAAAGCTGTAGTTCGGGTCTGCGCCGCAATCGCAGCAGACGATGAATTCCACCCGCCTGCGCAACAGCTCGAAGACGCCTGTGTTCTCAAAGTGCCCGCCGTCGCTCAGGTACCAGTGCGAACCGTCCGTGCCCAGGAAGCGGGCCCGCAATTCGCACTGCAGATAGCTCTGGTTGCGCCATAGAAAAAAAGGTGTTTTGGTGTCCTTTTTGCCGGAGTCCCACCACCAGCCCAGGCGTATGTTGGTGATGGTGAAAAGCATGGCCTGCCCCAGCGAGGTGCCGCGGCCCAGCCCTGTCGAAAATGCCGCGCCCGACACGCCCACCCATTGGCCGATGGACAGCTCGGGTGGCGCCCGCCTGGCGGCTTTGGCCTCAATGCCTGCGAAATTGCCGGTCTTTGCATTCCAGAGCCTGCCGTCCACGGTGATGCCCGCGGGTGTGACTGCCAGCGGCAGGCCCTGCCTGTCCCGCTGTGTCAGCTGGTCGCCGGTGCCCGTGGTGGCATTGATGGTCACGTTGATGAGGTGGGCCGGGCCCAGGTGGTCGTTGCGGTAGTAGGCCTCGCGCGTGAAGTCGTCGCTTGCATCGGCCTCGGTCACGTCCATCTTGGGGCGTTCCGATTCAAACCGTGCCTTGTTTGACGCCCCCAGGTAGGCACGCGTGAGGCGCGCACCGTACATCACCTGCAGGCTCGACAAATTGATGAACCCCAGAAAGTAGCCAGCCACCGCCACAGCCAGGAGGCAAAAAACAATGGAAATGACCGGGTAGAAGTATTGCCATACCCATGATGAGTCCACGCCAAAACGGACCGTGGTGAACATGGATTCGATCATCAGCTGCCCGAGCCCCGGCAGCGGCGGCTGCATGCCAAACAGCAGGGCCGCGGCCGCGCAGTTCCAGGCCACGGCCAGCAGCAGGGCCAGCGCCAGCCCGACCGCGCCAAGCAGGGTGTTGAGCGGCAGCCTGCTGAGCAAACCGTCTTTTCCGGGCTGGGCCAGCACCGGCGCAAACTGCTTCACGGCCGCCACCAGGGCCGCGACCACACCGGCCACGCTGAAAACAGTGAGCGGTGTTGACTGGCTTGTCGCCAGCCAGAGATACAGCGTCTGCCCCGCGGTTTCAATCAGCGCCAGCACGGCAATGATGAATGAGTATGTCAATACCCGCGAAAGCCACCGTGTGATGCGGTTGCGAAACAGCCCGGGTGATTGCTGCGGAAGGTACTTCGCCACAAAAAATACGCCCAGGGAAAACGCCAGGATGACGTCTATCAGCACCAGCAGCAAAACAGGCACCGGAACAGCCTCAAGCAGTGACCCGGCGCCGGCGGCCGGCGGCGCTACCCGGCTCCAGATGACACAGGCAGCCAGCACACCCGCGGCCAGCAAGCCGGCGGCCGCCAGCGCCGGGGTGGGGATGGCCGGCAGCTGCGCTTTTTTTGTGTGGGTGCCGGAAGGCGAGGTGTCCTGGTCGAGCCAGTAGGCCGCGCCGCACGGTATGACCGCAAGCACGAGCCAGATGCCCAGCACACCGAACCACGGGCTGAACCAGATGTCTCCGCCCTTCAGCGGAGGCCTGGGCTGCATCATGGATTCCAGCGTAAGCCCCAGCGCATGAAATCCCTCCCATGGAATCTGCAGGCTGCCGTAACGCAGGGCAAACATCAAAAGGAAGATGGTCAGCAGGGTCACGCCGATCACGTAATGCACCGCACACAGGTTGCGGATGGCAATGGCGATGTCGTAGAGAAAGTCACCGGTGTTGTTCGGTGCCAGGTAACGCCCGTTTTCACGCAGCCAGCGCAAGGGGCGGTCGGGCATCTGGGTGAGCGCGGTCTGGACCTTGCTCAACCTGCCGGGCGGGTCGGTCGCGAGTGCTTCGTAGGCTTCGGTGGCCAGCACTTCGGGCGTGGGCGGCGCAGGAGGTGTATGGGGCGCCGCAGGCGTGAGGGGATCGCGGGGGCGAAACAGGGCCGAGAAAAAACTGCCGGTGTACCCGCCCCCGCTGACGGTGGAGAGAAAGTCAAAACGGGCAAGCAGTGGCCAGGGCTTTTGCCGGTCTTTGGGGCTGCTTTCGGGCCCGCTTTCTCCCGGGAGGTTGAACCCGGCTTTTGCCAATGCCTGCAACACGCCAAGGCAAAAGGTGGCGCTGCGGATGCCGCCGCCGGACAGGGCCAGGCCCCACAGCTCCTGGGGCGCCGTGCCGCTGGCATAAATAAAACTCCGCCGGAAATCGATGGCCTTGCGCTCTTCTTCTTGCGCCCCCTCCTGCGCCTGTACCTGCGCCTGTTCCGGTGTGACGGGGTTTCCAGTGCCTGGCTCGGTCATATCTCGCCTCCTTGGGCAAACAACACAGCTACCGCATGGGCTTTGAAGACGGCTGCTGCGTTGCCATGAAACGCGACGCCCTGCAAAGACTCAGGCCAGCTTAGGCAGGCGGTGCGGGAAAGACAAGGCTCTTATTCCCACAAATCGTATCGAAGCAACGCGCAGGCGGCGGCGCCAGCGAAACCTGACAGCTTCATCACCCGAACTGCTATCAATAACATAGCTGATCGCGCCCAAACATAAAGGGCTGCAGGCCAAAATGATGCGTAAATAATTGCTGTGGAGGCCGCTGGAATGCGTGGGCGCCCCTGCCCCGCGCAGCTTCATGTCCAATACAGGCATGGAACCGACGAACGACACATCCCAAACCGACCAGCGCCTGACGGCGCTGGAGATCAAGGCCAGCTTTACCGAAGACCTGCTGGACCAGCTCGACAAGGTCATCGTGCGGCAGCAGCAGCAAATTGATGCGTTGGTGCGCGAGGTGGCAGAACTGAAAGCCGGCCCGGTGCGCGACGGCGATGTGACAGTGGGCCGCAGCCTGCGCGACGAGCTGCCGCCGCACTTCTAGGCCTGCCCGCAGCTCAGACACCGAGATGCGCGGCGAGCTGGTCGAGGGTGCCGCCGTAGCCTTGCGTGAGCGACGGCTTGAGCTCTTCGAAATACTGGCGTTCAGCCGCAAGCTCACCAAAGGGTCGCGCGCGCAATGACACGACGGTGCTTCCGTTTTTCTCGGCGAAGGTCACGGTGTTCTCAATTTCCAGGGGGCAGGCTTCGCTGAATGGCGCGCGCGCAATGCCGCAGTGTTCGTTGGCAAACGAGTTCAGCCACACGATGCGTTCACCCGCGGCGATTTCACGGTAATTGAACCGGCCCCACATCGTGGGTGCGCCCGGAAACTTCATGGCGTAGTGAAAAAACCCGCCGGGCCTGAACTCGAAACGCAGCAGGTCGATGGAGCAGCCCTTGGGCCCCCACCATTGCTGGATGCTGCCGGCCTCGCTCCACGCTTTCCATACGCGCTCACGCGGGGCCTTGAACACGCGGTCGATCAGGAACGGGGAAGCCATGGCTGCCTTGACGTCATTTGCGGGCATGTTTCTTTCCTTTTTTGGGGGTTGACTGAGTTGACTGGGCTGATGACGTGGATGTGTCCGGCTGCAAAAACGCATCGAGCCTGTCGAAGCTGTCTTCCCAGACATTGCGGTACAGCGCCATCCAGCTGGCGACTTCTTTCAGGGGTGCGGCCTCCAGGCGGCACGGCCTGGTTTGCGCCGCTCGTCCGCGAGAGATCAAGCCTGCCCGCTCCAGCACCTTCAGGTGTTTCGAAATGGAAGGCTGCGTCATGTCGAAGGGTGCCGCAAGTTCATTGACCGTGGCTTCGCCGGAAGCCAGCCGGGCGACGATGGCGCGGCGGGTCGGGTCCGCGAGGGCGGCGAACGCCTTGTTGAGGGTGTCTGGGGTCATTACATGGCCAATCGTTTATATAGCTGTTTGGCTATATTAAGGCGATCAAAAGAGGATGTCAACGGCTTGCGGCTTGGGCTCAACTACCAGAGGTTCTTGCCGTCGATCACCGTCACAGGTGCTTCGGCCGCGTCAAACCCGTCAAAGAGGCGGGCATTGACGCCGATGCGGCGGGTGGTGCCGTCCCAGCTGCCGTCCATCTCGAATGCGGGGCTGTCTGAATAGGTGGACACGCCGCATTCGGCGCAGAAGTGGTGGTCTACCAGCTTGGTCTGCCAGCGGTAGATGGCGTCGCCATCCGTGGGCGTGGTGACATGGAACTGCCCGGGTGTGTAGTACGCCAGCAGCGCACCGCGCCTGGCGCAAAACGAGCAGGTGCAGCGCGTCAGCTGCGCGGGGATTTCGCCGTCAATGCGAAAGGCGTTTTTGCCGCAATGGCAGCTTCCTGTGATCGTCATGCGCCACCTCCTCGGACTGTTGCATCGCCGTCTTCACCTTCCCCGTATTCGTCGTCTTCTTCATCCGTTTCATCTTCTTCATCTTCATCGGCCACGACGCCGGCAATTTCCTCTGCTCCGCCTGCGGCCAAGATGCCTTCGCCCTCTTCATCTTCTGCTTCCGGGTCTTCATCGCCGACGACTTCCCCTTCTTCCAGGAAGTCGGCCTCGTCCATTGTCCGGTCAGGCAGGATGTCGGCATCAGGCCGCTCATCGCCGATGACACCGGCACGCTCGCCGGTGCCGACAGCGTCGCTGTCGCTGGCCAGCTCTTCGTCGCTGTAGGCACCTAGCGTGTCGCTGCCGGTGTCTGAACTGTCGCCCGGGCCGAGCGACTGTGTGTCTTTTCCGCGCATCCACTGTTCGGGCGGAATGCTGCCACCCGCAATGCTGCTTTTTGCCATGCTGTGCCTTCTTTCATGCTTGTACCGGCGCGAACCACGCGCAATGACGATGGGAAAGGCGCCAACCGCCGCCCCTTGAGATGGCGCTATTTTTTACCCAGGTACTGGCGCACGGCGGAGGCTGAATTGCCGACAGCCTTGACGGCGTCGCGCAGTTGCTGCTCGGTGCAACCCAGGGTTTTGGTCCAGTCGCGAACCTCATAGTCCTGCCCCAAGGCGATGAACCTGCGGTCCACACCGGTTTTGGTTGTGTCATCAGCCATGATGCATCTCCTAGGGAAAAAACGAATGCTAGGACAAAATGTCTGGGGTACCCTGTAGGACAAAACCCGTCACGCAGGCAGTCCACTTTCTGACACCGGCTGACATCTCCAGCTCCAGGTGCACGCCATGTCACTTCCACCGGATTTCAAGCCTTCAGACTTTTCCATCGGCTCCATCAGCGACCGCCAGCTCGTGAACCTGGCCAAACTGGCCGGTGCCATGACGGAAGGCGACGCGCTGACGCCGGAGCTGCAGGAGTTCACCCTGCTGATCATGGAAAAGTGCGCAGACATCGGCGACAAGTACAAAAGCCAGAAACACGGTCGCACAGCCGGCGACGAGATTCGCGCCCTGTTCGGGGTTTACTGATCGCCCTGCGGGCGCCTGCCCTGGCCGGCTGCCACTTAACTTAATATGCTACTAAATTGATAGCTTCTTGCGCTTACTCCTATTGGCCTGAGAGCCAATTTGACGCATAAATCAGCCGTGGCTAGCCGCCGGCTTCCGTCGCCGGGTGCGCGCCCGGCACTGCGGCGCCCGTGCGAAGCAGCACGGCAGCCAGCAAGGCGGCGCAGGCCGCAAACACCGCACCGATGACAAACGCCAGCTGGTAGCCGCCGTTGAGCGCCACCACGGCATCGGCACCTGCACCGGCCAGCGAACCGGTACGCGCCGCCGCCAGGCTGGCCAGCACCGCCAGCCCCAGCGCGCCGCCCATCATGAAGGACGTATTGACCACGCCCGAGGCAATGCCCGACTCGGCCGGGTCCACGTCGCTCATGGCGGCCAGCAACACCGGGTTGAAGGCCATGCCGGCCCCCAGCCCCAGCAGCAGCATGCCGGGCAACACGTCGAGCACAAAGCCGCCGCCCACCGGCGCACGCGCGAACAGGGCCAGGCCCAGGGCGGCCAGCAGCAGGCCGGCAGACAGCGGTGCGCGTATGCCGAAGCGCATGACGATTTTGGCCGACAGGCCCAGCGAGAACGCGGCCATGATCAGGTTGGCGGGCAAAAAACCCAGGCCGACCTGCATGGCGCTGTAGTCCAGCACCAGTTGCATATACAACGCCGAAATAAAGAACCAGGCAAACATGGCCGCGGCCCACAGTACGCCGACCACGTTGGCGGTGGCGACGTTGCGCAGGCGGAAAAGGCCCAGCGGCACCAGCGGTGTCGTGACCCTGGCCTCGATGGCCAGGAAGATCGCCATCAGCACCGCGGCAACGCCCAGCAAACCGAGCGTCTGGCCTGACAGCCACCCGGCTTCGTTGCCGTTGACGATGCCGTAGACCGCCAGCATCAGCGCGGTGGTGACGGTGACGGCGCCCCACACGTCAAGCCGCGCGCCGGTGGCCTGCCCCTTGCCGCCGGGCAGCAGGAACAGGCACAGCGCAAACACGGCGCCGCCTATGGGCAGGTTGACCAAAAAGATCCAGTGCCAGTTGAGCGAATCGGTCAGCACGCCGCCCAGCAGCACACCAATGCTGCCGCCGCCGGCACAGACAAAGCCGTAGACCCCCATGGCCTTGGCGCGCTCGGCCGGTTCAGTGAAGAGGTTCATGATGAGCGACAGCGAAATCGCCGACACCACCGCGCCGCCCAGGCCCTGCACCGCGCGGGCCACCACGAGCAGCACCTGCGAATTGGCCAGGCCGCAGGCCAGCGAGGCCACGGTGAACAGCGTGAGCCCCGCCAGGAACAGCCGGCGCTGACCGTACAGATCGCCCAGCCGGCCGCCCAGCAGCAAAAAACCACCGAAGGTCAGCATGTAGGCATTCACCACCCAGACGAGCGAGGTTTCGGTGAAACCGAGGTCGGTGCGGATGGAAGGCAGTGCCACATTCACGATGGTGGTGTCGAGCACGATCATCAGCACACCCAGGCAGAGCACCACCAGTGCCCACCAGCGCTTTTGGGTTTCCATGTTGTGTGTCATCTGCAGTTTCTCCTCGGTTTCACTGAATATGATGAATTCGCCAGTCCATCTTTGCACTGCATGGGCTTCCCCCTGCCTTCCCGCATGCTATCAAATCAGTAGCTACTTGCGCCCGATGTCATTGGACTTCAGGCTTCTTTCATGATCAAAACAGGCCTGAAAATGGCGCTGGGGCCTGCTGACAGCCTCTTTGAAGCGGGCAAGGCGTCCATCCCGGACTCTCCGGCCTACACGGGCGCGGCGCTGCCACGCGCCTGCCGCAGCATGACAGCGGCCAGGATGGCCGTGCCCAGCACCAGTGCGGCGCTGATGCCGGCGGTAACCTGAAAGGCCTGGGCGTACGCATCGCGTGAAGTGCTGAGCAAGGCCGCACCGCTGGCGCCGGGCAATTCAGCCGCCACTGCCACCGCGCCGCCCAGTGTGCTGCGGGCGGCCTCTGCGGCTACGGCCGGCACACCGCTGAGCACAGTGTCCTCCATTGCATGGCGGTAGACCCCCGTCACCACGCTGCCCAGCACAGCAATGCCGAGTGCGCCGCCAAACTCCGAGCTGGTTTCTGAAATCGCCGCAGCCGCACCGGCGCGCTCAGGCGGTGCGGAGCCGACGATGAGGTCGGTACCCAAGGTCACGACCGGGGCCAGGCCCAGCGAAAAAATCACGCTGCCGGTGACCAGCGTGGCCAGGCCCGAGGCGCCACTCACCTGCGTGAGCACGCCAAAGCCCAGAAACGCCAGCGCCAGCCCGCCCGTGACGGCCAGCCCGGCGCGGATGCGCCGCGCAATAACAGGTGCCAGCATGGAGCCCACCACAAAACCCAAGGCCGACGGCACGGACCACAGGCCGGCTTCCAGCGGCGACAGGCCAATCACCAGCTGCAAATACTGCGCGATGAAAAGAAAAGCGCCAAACGCGCCGAAAAAGCAGAAGGTGTTGATGGCCAGGGCCGCGCTGAATGCCGGCACACGAAACAAGGCCAGGTCAATCAGCGGGCTGGCCAGTGTGCGCTGCCTGCGCAGAAATGCCGCGCCAATCGCCAGCCCCGCGAGGATGCAGCCCGCGGCCAGCCAGCCCGGGCCGCCTTCCGCGATGCGCTTGAGGCCGTAGATGACGGCCAGCACGGCCGCCAGTGACTGCGCCGCACTCAGCAGATCCAGCCGGCCGGCATCGGGGTCGCGGTATTCGGGCAGTAGCACCGGGCCCAGCACCAGCAGCAGGACCATCACGGGCACGCTGACCAGGAACACTGAGCCCCACCAGAAATGCTCAAGCAGGACACCGCCCACCAGCGGGCCAATCGCGCCGCCTACCGAGTAGCTGGTGATCCAGACGCCAATGGCCACGGTGCGCTCGCCGGCGTCGAGGAACATATTGCGTATCAGCGAAAGTGTGGAAGGTGCCAGCGTCGCCCCGGCAATGCCCAGTAGCGCGCGCGTAGCGATCAGCATTTCAGCCGTGGTGGAAAACGCCGCCAGCACCGACGCAGCGCCAAACGCGGCAGCCCCCATGAGCAGCAGCCTGCGCCGGCCAATGCGGTCGCCCAGCGTGCCCATGGTGATGAGCGAGCCGGCAATCATGAAGCCGTAAATGTCGACCATCCACAGCAGTTGCGCGCCCGTGGGTTTGAGGTCGGCGCTCAGGTGCGGCACCGCCAGGTTCATCACGGTGAGATCCATCGAATACAGGAGGCACGGCAACGCGATGACGGCCAGCCCGATCCAGTCGCGCCGCGTGGCTTTGGGCGACACCGTCATGCGGCGCCGGCCTCGGCGTGACAGCACGCGGCCGCGGGCTGGCTGGCCGGTGCGCCGTGGCCCGCGTGACCAGTGCCGTATTTGTCATGGTGACGCACCCAGGCCATGGGGAAAGGCAAGCCGCCTTCATCGCGCCCTTTGGGGGTGAGGTCCATATAGCTGTAGGCGCCCACCAGCGTGTCCGCCCCGCGGGCGTAGCTGGAATAGGTGTGAAAGATGTTGCCCTGGCCATCCTGGTAAAACACACTGATCCCGTGCAGCTCTTGCATGCCGGCGCCCTCGACATCGTTCATGCGGTAGTTGTAGTCAAACTTTCCGCTGGCCAGCTCTTCGGGCGTGAAGGAGACGTGATAGTCGTGGTTGAAGTCATTGCCGAAGGACGACACCCACTTGAAGCGCCAGCCCATGCGCCGGCGGAACGCAGCCAGGTCGGGTTGCGGCGCGTGCGACACCACAGCCAGCGTGATGTCGCGCTCTGCCAGGTGCGGCAAGGCGCCGTCGATGTGGTCCGAAAGGAAGGAGCAACTGGGGCAGCCTTCCTTCCAGCCGGGACCGAACATGAAGTGATAGACCACGAGCTGGCTGCGCCCCTCGAACAAACCAGCAAGGGTTTCCTTGCCCGCGGGGCCGTCGAACACATAGGGCTTGTCGACCTTGAGCCAGGGCAAGCGGCGCCGCTCGGCGCTCACCAGATCCCGGTGGGCGGTGAGTTCTTTTTCACGGGCCAGCAACAGCTGGCGGGCGGCAAGCCATTCGTCTTTGGATACCACGGAGTGGAAAACGGCGTTGGCAGCGTTTGCGGGGGTTGAAGTCACGGCGGGCTCCCTGGATACGGTCAGTTCAGTGAAGGGTCGAGTTGCTGGAACGGTGGCCTATTGGTTCAGGATGTGAAGGATGTTGCCGTCCGGGTCCTTGAACCAGGCGCCTTTGAAGTCGCCCGCTATGTGCGCATCGCCCTGCCGCGTCATGCCGAGCATGTCGTAGTGCTCAAACACAACGCCTTTGGCCTTCAGCGCTTTCAGGATGTTGTCGAACTCGTCGCCCACACCCCAGGTGGCGGATGTGGCCTTGTTGGTTCCGGCGAATGAGGAGACATACACCACCAAAGTGGCGGTGCCGCTCTGGTAGGTGAGCACGCCCTCCTCGGCGGTCTCAAGCGGGGTGAGGCCGAGTGTGCCTCCATAAAATTTCTTCGCCGCCGCAAGGTCCTTGACGGCGATGGTGGCCATGGCGTTTCGGTTGGCAAGCATGGTGCGTCTCTCCTGGGGTTGGGGCTGAACAGCGGTGGTGGTTTGGGGTGACTTTCAGGTCACAGCCGATGAAACAAACAGTTTGTCGAGCTTGAGGAAAGCGCCGGCCCAGCCCTCGTTGTGGCTGTCGCGTGCGGCCAGGTCGTAGAAGCGCTCATGCTTGAACACCAGCTCGGTGCCGGCCCCGGAAGGTTTGAGCGAGACCGTGACCCGCGACACGCGTTCCGGTGTGCTCTTCCAGCCCCAGTCAAACACCAGCTTGCGGTGTGGTTCGACTTCGAGGTAAGTGCCGCTCACGTCGTGTGTTTCCCCGCCCGGCACGCCGAACTGGATGTGGTAGCGGCCGCCCACACGCACATCCATGTCGGCAATGGTCACCACGCCGGCCGGGTCGGGGCCGAACCACTGCGCTAGTGCTTGCGGGTCGGTCCACGCGCGCCAGACTTTTTCGGGAGCGACGGGGTAGTGGCGGGTGATGTCGACGGACGGGCCGGCGGACGGTTTGCCTTGCGCTGTGCTTCTTTCCATGGCGGGTTCAACTCCTCTTGCTGGTAAAGGTAGCGGCCCAGCGCGTCAAGGCGCTCGGACCAGAATTTCTCGTAACGGGATAGCCACATGGCGGCCTCCTGCATGGGCTCGGGTGAAATCGCCAGGTTGACGACGCGGCCATCCTTGGCGCGGCTGACCAGGCCGGCGTCTTCCAGCACCCGCAGGTGCTTCATGAAACCGGGCAGGGACATGCCGTGCGGCTGGGCCAGCTCGCCGACGGACAGGTTGCCCTGTTCCAGGGCCTGCAACACCTTGCGCCGCGTCGGGTCTGCCAGTGCGGCAAATACGGCGCTCAGGGTCTCTTCTTGCGCATCATTTTTATACTTAACCATTTAGCTTAGTATTTGATAAGTAATGGGGCTTGTCAACCCGGTTGGCCCGGGAAATCTGTTTCTTTATGTACGCACGATTTGTGGACGGGCCGCCGGAGTGAAGCGCTTTTTTTTTGAGCGTGCAAATAAATGTGTCGGCTTGCACCTACCCTGTAAAGCGGCGAAACACCCTGCAAGTTGGCTGGCACTGAAACCTGAATTGACATCCAATCAGGGTATGAACCATTCACCTCATTCACCTTTCACGACCCCGTTCACGACCCCGATGATTTTGTCCAGCCCGCAACAAACCTTCCCTACGCCCGGCCGCCGTGTGGCAGTCCGCTACGTGGGTGCAGTGGCGCTGGCCCTGGCCGCAGCAGCCATGCTTTACACCCCACGTGGGCATGCGCAGGCTACAGACCCGGCCGCCGCTGCGTCGGCGCCTGCGGCCGGTGCATCGCAACCCTCCGCTGCCGCGGCTTCCCCCACTCCCAAATACGCGGCCAGAGACCTTGAGCGCGCGTTCAGTTTCATGGACAAGGACAACAACGGCAAAGTCAGCCGCGATGAGGCGTCCAACTTTCGCGGTGTCTCCAAACACTTTGACGAAGCCGACACCAACAAGGACAACATGCTGTCGCGCGAAGAATTTGAACGTGCCATGAACGGGCCGAAACCCCAGTAAACGACGCGCCGGCTTGCGCAAATGGTGATGCGGGAAATGGCTTGTGAAAGCTATTTTTTCCGGTAAACATACCAGGCCGCGAAGGCGGTGAAAACGCCAATGATCCCCACGATCACCATGAAGCCGTGGGGATGCTCGGCCAGGGGGATGCCGCCCACATTCATCCCCAGCAGGCCGGCAACAATGTTGATGGGCAGCGCCAGTACCGTGACCATCGTCAGGATGAAGACGCTGCGGTTGGTCTCCTCGCTGACCTGCGCGGCAATTTCCTCTTGCAGGAGCTTGATGCGCTCCTTCAGCTCGGACATGTCCCGGATGGTCAATGAGAATTCTTCCGTGGCCTGCCGAAGCTCCTCGAGGTCGTGCTCGCTGACCCATGGCGGCGGCAGCCGCTGCAGGCGGAAAAGCGCACCGGGCTCCGGCGCGAGCAGCCTTTGCAGCCGCACCAGCACACGCCGCAGCTTGCCCAGGTCAGCCCGGCGGTTGTGCAGCCGGCCGATCAGGAATTTGTCTTCCACCACATCCACCTGGACAGTGGCGTCACGCACGATGCGCACCAGCACATCGCCCTGCTCGCGCAGCAGCTGGTTCAGAAATGACACCGATGACGCCAGCGGCTTGCCGTTCTTGATGGCGTCACGCATGCGGTCGATGGAACGCAGGGGATGGGAGCGCGCGCTCAGCGCCATATGGGGCGCCACGTTCAGCCACAGGCTGGACATCTCAGCCGGGTCAAACGCGAATTCATACGCCACGTCGTTGACGACAGCAATCAGTGTGTCGTGCGCATCTTCTATGCGGGTGGATCTTGAACCCGCATGCAGAGCCTCGAAAAACTCGGGTACCGCGTGCAGATGCTTGCGGATGCTCGCCTCCGCCGCGGCGTCACTCAGGTTGAAGTGCAGCCAGACGAAATCTGATTTTCCCTTGGGGCTTTCGTCCTGCAGCCAGGCGGCCGCCTCCAGAAGATCTACCGGGATGCCGGGCGCGCCGTTTTCAAACCTGTAACCGCAGAGCAGGCCGGTTCTGTCGGCGCCGTAAGTGATGTCCATTCAGAAGTGGCGTGAAGTAGGCGAGAAATGGGGTGAATCGGACACGACAGGCACCGGCAGCCGGTATCCGGCGACCTGCCCCGGGCAGTGGCGGTCATACAGTGTGTTGCCTTTGCATGACGGTTCGGTGACAGCGGCGTGACCGCGTTCTTCAGGCGCCTGGCCGGGCGGTGCATGCCCGCAGCACGCCGGGTTGTCACTGAGCTCCAATGCGCCTCATAATTTCAGGACCGGCTGGCAGCACCTCAGGCCTCGCCTGGTTCCTTCACATCACCGACGGAGACGATATGGCCACCCACGAATTGTTTGCCTACCTTCATGTCAAAAATGCTGCAAAGGCCATGGCGTTTTACATCTCGGTTTTTGGTGCCACGGAAAAATTCCGGCTCACAGAACCCGATGGCCGCATCGGCCATGCCGAACTGGACTTTGACGGCGCCACGCTGATGGTGTCGGAAGAATTCCCGGAGTACGGCACCCGGGCGCCGGATGCCGGCGCGCCGGCCACCGTCACGCTGCATCTGCATGTGGACAACTGCGATGAGGTGATTGCGCGTGCGCTGAAAGCCGGCGCCACGCTGGAAATGGCGGCGCAAGACCAGTTTTATGGTGAGCGCTCGGGCAGCTTTCGCGATCCGGCAGGCTACCGCTGGAGTGTGGGGCACAGCATTGAAACCGTGTCGCCAGAGGAAATGCAGCGCCGCTATACCGCGTTGATGACCACGCCTTCTGCGTGAATTTGCTATGAAAAATATAGCTGCTTGCGCCCGCCAGTAAAGGCTAGATCCCGGATTTATTCACTAGCGCGCCAGGAACCCCGTAGCCTGCCGCGGGCCCGGTACAGGTTCAGGCTTCGTCCGTCGGCGATCCCGCAGAATTGCTTTGCCCGAGCACGCGCCGCAAGGTTTCGAGGAGCTCGGTGTTGGAGGTTTTGGCCTTGACCAGCACGGCGGCTGCCCGTGTGGCCTGAAGCCTGTCCACCTCCAGCGCCGAGAAAATCACCACCGGCGGCGGACCGTCCATGGCCTCGACGTCCTTGAGCAAATCCCAGCCGGAGCCGCCCGGCAGGCTGAGGTCCAGCAGGATCAGGTCGAAGCGCTGTTCCTTCAGCCTGTCGCGTGCTTCCTGCACCGTGTCGGCAAAGACGAAGGTCGCAAACCCCTGGGCAATGGTCGCTGCGATGCGCTGGATGTCCGGATCGTCTTCAACATGCAGGATGACGGCGCGGGCTTCGACCGAACCGGCAATGGCGCGCCGCACGCCCAGCACGAGCATGTTCTCGTCGATGGGTTTTTCCAGCCAGTCCGATACGGTCAGGGACTGCTCGTTGAACTGGATCCGCCCCTCGGCCGCCGAGGCCGACACCACCACGATCGGCACGTCGCGTGTATGCAGCTGGGCGCGCAGCGCCCTGATCAGCGCAATGCCGTCCTGGTCGGGCAGCTTCAGGTCTATCGTGACGGCGGCATACCGCCTTTTTGCCAGCTCCGCGACGGCCTGCCTGGCTGTGTACACCATTTCGGTGTCAAAACCGCCCTTGTCGAGCATCATGCTGATCAGGCGGGAGATGTCCGGGTCGTCCTCGCAAATCAGGACACGCGGCCGCTGTTCGACCAGTGCCGAGAAACCGGAAGTACGCTCCGGCGAATCCACCCATTCGGGCAGTTCAAAGAAGAAGGTGGTGCCGACGCCGGCGTCGGTATTAAAACCGATGCTGCCGCCCAGGCGCTCGATGATGGCCCGTGAAATATTGAGGCCCAGGCCCGTGCCGCCCTTTTGCCGTGTATCGGAGGAGTCGGCCTGGGAGAATTTCTGGAAGATACGGTTGCGGAATTCCTCCGGAATACCGGGCCCGTGATCCCGTACCTCGACGCGTATGCCCGTCTCGCTGCGTGCCACGTGAATGTCCACCGTGCCGCCTTCGGGGGAGAACTTCATCGCGTTGGACAGCAGGTTGGTCACCACCTGCGTCAGCCGGTCGCTGTCGACCCTGACCTGCAGGTCTTCATCGGGAAATTCGAGCTGCAGATGCACATTCTTCGCCGCGCCGTAGCCTTCGTTGGCGGCCAGCGCCTGCTCCAGCAAAGGCCTGAGTTCGATGGCCTGGAAATCCAGGGTCATCTTGCCGGACTCGATCTTCTCGATGTCCAGGATGTCATTGATCAGCCGGATCAGGCGCTCACAGTTGGTCTTCGCGATGCCCACCAGCGTCTTGACGGCGTCGGGCAGCTGGCCGGCAACACCACCGGAGATCAGGCCCAGCGAGCCCCGGATCGAGGTAAGCGGCGTGCGCAGCTCATGACTGACCGTCGAGACAAATTCACTCTTCATGCGGTCAATGCGCTTGAGTTCAGTGACGTCATTGGCCAGCGTGTAGAAACCGATCACCTTGCCTTCGTCGTCGCCGTCGCCGTAGCGCGGGAAATAATTGATCACGTAGTCGCGCGTGCCGCCGCGGGCGGTTTTCTGCGATCGCTCGTAGACCACCGGGTAGCCCTGCAGCACCTCTTCCACCCGGGGCTTGATCAGGGCGTACATCTCATCGCCCACGATGTCCCGGATGGTCTTGCCTTCGAGCTGCGCTTGCGTCATGCCGAAGACTTCCTCGTAGGCCCGGTTATGGAAGCGCAAGCGCTGATCGGCGTCGGCGTAAGTGATCCAGGCCGGCACGGTGTCGGTGATTTCGCGCAGCTGCGCTTCGCTGGTGCGCAGGGCCTCGGTGACACGGCGGATTTCGGTGGTTTCGCGTCCCGTGCCGCGGTAACCGGTGAATTTTCCGTTGGCGTCGAATTTGGGCACGCCGCTGATGCTGAAGTAGTGCAGCCGACCCTTGGAGTCGCGCCGGGTACTTTCAAGGTCGCGGAAAACCTCGTGCCGGGCTATCGTGGCCTTGTACTCGGCCAACGCACCGGCTTCGATGTTGATGTAGTCGAGCTCCCAGGCAGTCTTGCCATGGGCCGCTTTCGGGATGCCCGAGGTGCTTGGGGCTTCGCCGGGAACTTCGACGAAGCGGAAGTTTTCGTCCTGCTCCCAGAACCAGTCGGAGGCCAGCGAGGTGAGCGCGCGAAAGCGCTCCTCGCTTTCACGCAGAACCTGCTCGGTCTGCTTGCGCTCGGTGATGTCCTGGATCTGCGCGATGAATTGAAGCGGCTTTCTGTCCGCATCGCGCACGAGGGAGCAGCTCATGTAGCCCCAGACAGTGCGGCCGGACTTGTGGATGTAGCGCTTTTCGACGTGGAACGATTCGATTTCACCGGCCAATGCCCTGCGGCGCTGCTCCAGGTCCCAGGCAATGTCGTCGGGATGGGTCAGGTCATGGATGGTGCGCGACAGCATTTCCGCTTCTGAATACCCCAGCATCTGGCAAAAAGCGGTATTGACCTTCAGCCGGCGCGAGTCGATGCCGATCAGCGTCATCCCGATGGCCGCATGTTCAAACGCATTGCTGAATTGCTGGTCACTGACCGTGAAGACATCGTTGTCCGTGCTGATGGGGCCGGCCCCCTTGGGACTTACTTCTCCGGCGTCCTCGAACGCACTGGCGCCGCCGTCCGTCAGCGCAACGCCTGAGTCGTCAAACACGTCCCCCTCAGCCGGCATGGCCCCGGCCTGCTCGCCTCCGAGCGTGAAATAAAAGGTACTGCCCTCACCCACCGCCGACCTGGCCCAGATTTTTCCGCCGTGACGGGTAATGATGCGTTTGACCGTGGCCAGCCCGATGCCGCTGCCGGCAAACTCTTCCGGTGAATGCAGCCGCTCAAAGGTGCCGAAAAGCTTGTCGGCATAGGCCATGTCGAAGCCGGCACCGTTGTCCCGCACAAAGTAGACCACCTGGTCCTCGGCCCCTGCTTCTTTTCCGACCAGGATTTCGGTGTGCGGTTTTTTCGAGGTGAACTTCCATGCATTGGCGATCAGGTTCTCCAGCACCTGACGCAGCAAGGCAACGTCCGCCCGGCCCCACAGGTTGGGCTCGACGGTGATCCGCACCCGCCGGTCTGGATCGTTTTCCGTCCATTGCTTGATGATCTTGGCCGCCTCGGTGCTGATATCGACAGACTCCCAGTTCAGGCTGGTCCGCGACAACTGGGCCAGGGACAGCAAACCGTCGGTCAGCTCACCCATGCGGCGCACACTGCTGCGTATGCGGCCCATGAAGTGATGCGCGCGCTCCCCCGATTCAGGTGGAACCGCTTTTTCAAGCAGCGCACAAAATCCGTCGATGGTGCTCAACGGTGTCCGCAAGTCGTGCGCCACGGAGTATGAGAAGGCCTCGATCTCCCGGGTGGCGACTTCCAGCTGGGCGGTCCTGCGCAGCACGCGCTTTTCCAGGTTGACGTTGAGCCGGACGATTTCCTGCTCCGCCTGCCGGCGTTTGCTGATGTCGGTAATGGTGCTGACATACCCCGACGGAGCGCCGTTCCCGTCCACCAGGGGCTGCACGTTGATCAGTGCCCAGAACTCGCTGCCGTCGGGCCTGCGATGGCACACCACACGGTTCAGTTGTGGCTGGCCGGTACGCACGGCGACAACACTGGGCCACTCTTCCCTGGGCATTGGCGTGCCGTCTTCGCGGAATCTTTGCCATTCCGGCTCGACCGAAGTCTGGCCTTTGAGCTGGGCCAGGGCCAGGCCGAGGATGCGCTCTGCACTGGCATTGCAATCAACGATATGCCCTTGGGCGTCCCGCAGGATCACACCTTCGGCCAGCGCACCCACAACCGCCCGGAAGCGGGCCTCGCCGACCCGCAGCGCCATCTCCACTTCCTTGCGCGACGTGATGTCGGCGCCCACACCCCGATAACCCGCAAAGGTTCCTTCGTCGCCAAACACCGGTTCCCCGCTGACGCTGCGGTAAACGACGCTGCCATCTTCCTTGGTCAGCCGGTATTCAAAATTGCGGAACGGCAAATGCGCCTGTAACACCGCCTTGTGCTCGTCCCATGTACCGACAAGCGGCGCAGCATTGGGGAGGTCCCATCGGCATTGCCCCTCTCCAATGACCTGGGTTCCCAGGGAGAAGCGTTGCGGATCATTGGAGACAAAGACGTTGCGGAAATTTGTATCCTGTTCCCAGTACCAGTCGGACGAAAGACCGGTGAGGCTGCGAAAGCGCTCTTCGCTGCGACGCAGTTTGGCCTCGGCCTCAAGCCGCGCGGTAATGTCGGTGCCCACGCCGTGATAGCCGGTGAAGCGGCCGTTGGCATCCACCATGGGCTCCCCGCTGATACACAAGGTCACACGCCTGCCGTCTTTTTCTTCGCGTTCGTATTCAAAGTTGCGGAAGACTTCGTGGCGTTCCAGCAGGGCCCGGTGGTTGGCCCAGAGCTCCTTGTTGACCGGGCTGTGGTCGATCTCCCAGCGTGTCTTGCCAAGATGCTCATTGATCGCGCGCTTCGCTTCGTCCGTGTTGCCACCGGACAACTTGGTGAACCGGAATTTTTCATCCGTCTCCCAATACCAGTCGGACGAAAGGCTGGTCAGGCTGCGGAATTGGCGCTCGCTGCTGCGCAGGCGCGCTTCGTCGGCCAGCTGCTGGGTGATGTCTTCAGCGATGACCAGGACATGCGTCACCGCACCGCTGGAATCCTTCAGCGGGACCTTGCGCATGTGGACATGAATAGCGCCCCTGTGTCTTGTGTAGGTAAGCCGGTCAGGGAACTCCTGCTTCTCGCCTGAAGCAATCAGGCTCAGATCCGCCGCGTACATATTGTGAGCATGGGCCTTTGGCCAGAGATCATGAACCGTGCGGCCCAGCGCTTCTGCGCTGGTGACACCGTACAGCTCTTCTGCGGCCCGGTTCCAGGCCAGGAAGCGGTGGTCCGTGGCGGATTTCAGGTGAAGAGCGACCGGGAGGTTCTCAACGATGTCATCGAGCAGGCGGGCGACCTTGCGTTCTTTTTCTTCAGCACGCCTGCTCGCCGTGACATCGCGTGTGATGCCCCGGTACCCCACGAACTCCTGATGTTTGTTGAACACCGGCACACCGCTGATGGAAAAATAATGCGCGACGCCGTCGTCCAGAACGCGGATGTATTCGAAATCGCGGAAGGGCTTGCGTGCAGCCAGCACGGCGCGGTGGTCTTCCCATGACATGGTGACCGGCAGGGCGCCAGGCAGTTCCCAGCGGCATTTGCCGACGGAACTGTCGAGATCCTCATCTTGTGACTTGTTGCTGTACTCGGCAGTGAAGTCGGTAAAACGATACTCCGCGTCCTGCTCCCAGTACCAGTCCGCCGAGATGGTGGCCAGGCTGCGCAGCCCGCTGATGTCGTCCTTCAGCGCCTGGACCAGGCGCTGCTGTTCCACGATTTCAAGCTTCAGCGCATCATTGGCGGCCGCCAGCGCAAGCGCTTCGGCCTGTATGCGCTGCTGGGACTGCTCTGCCGTCTCGTCGCGTTTCATCGCGGCACCTGACCTGTAACCGTGCCGGGCCGACGCGGCAGGGGCACGGGCGCCCCCATCAGGCCAGGCTCACGGTGGACTGCGGTGAATGCGCTTGGCAAACTGGGGTTCATCCGCCGGTGGTGACTTTCTTTGCAAAGGTGAGCGGCTCCATCAAGACCCGCTTTCCGTAGCTGCCGCCCTGCAAGTGTGTAATGCTGCATTTAATTGCACTATAGGACAACACCCTGATTTCTTTTGGCCGTGCCTTCGATTAGATTGGCCTGGTTTTTGCATACTTAAGACCTCCTATGACGGCAGTTAATAGGTCCTCGGAATTACATGAATTGCCGGTTCGGTATTTGGCAATTATTACCACCACTCCACTCAGGCAGTCTGGGGGTATTCCAGCGCCAGCCCCGCCGCCTGCCAGGCATCAATCCCGCCGTGCAACGGCCTGACATTGCTGAACCCGGCCGCCATCAGGCGCTTGGCCACCAGGGCTGCAGAAGCATCGTTGGGACAAGCGCAATAAACGACCACGGCGACATCGTGCGGGATGTCAAGCGATGCCCGGGTTCGGTCCAGGTCCGACCAGACCAGCGCGCCGGGAATGATGCCGCCGCCGGCGCGCGCCAGTTCCGTGCGCACGTCCAGGATGACGGCAGGCTTGTTCTGCTGTGTGAGCTGCAGCAGCTCCTGCGGTGAAATGCGGGCCATGCGCAGCTGCCGGTAAAAGCGCTGCCGCTGCCACCATTTGTGCGCCAGGAAGAGCGCAAACGCAGCCAGCAGCACCATCAGCCCGATGCGTCCCATCTGCTCGAAAATGGCCAGCACGTCGGCCACCGCGTCATGAAAAATCATGCCGATCCCCACACCGGCACCGGCGTAAAGCGTTGCGCCCAGCGCATCAAAAACCAGAAAGCGGCCGAAGGGAATGCCGGTGCGTCCGGCCAGCGCTGTGGCGAGCGAAGCAAACCCGGGAATGAACTTTGCCAGGATGAGCGACTTGACACCCCAGCGCGTGAAGATGGATTCGGTTTGCCGCACGCAGGAGTCGGGCGACAGCGAAATGCGGCACAGCGTTTTCAGCACACGGCTGCCGTAGCGGTGGCCGGCCCAGTACCAGACGCTGTCCGCGGCCAGGCAAGCCAGCACGGCGGTGAAGATAAGGCCTGCTGCGGAGTATTGGCCGTTAAAGCTCAACGCGCCGGTGAGGATCAGCACCGGATAGGCCGGAATCGGCAAGCCGAGCTGTTCCAGCCCGACATTCAGGAAAACGGCGGCGAGCCCGTAGTGCTCGAGCCACACAATGATCTGTTCCATGGAGTCGCGTTACTTTCTGCGGGGGTCGTTGCGGGCTGCAAAGCCGTTCAGCTCCGCTTTTGTTGCCCATTGATGCAATGTAGACGGCTACAGCGCAGCAGTAAATGGTGGCCCGGTGAATGTTCTTTTTCCATGGGGAGAACAATTCGGGCAATTCGGGTTATTTGGGCTGATTTTGGGAGGCGGCGCCCGGCGCCTGCGCTACCATGAACCCTTCCCCTGTTCATGTGACTCAGAGAGCGACTACCGATTGAAATACCTTGTGGCTGTCCGGGCCCTGTGCGAGTTCACCGCCAAGCATGGCGACCTGGACCTGCGCTTTACGCCATCACCTTCCGCACAGGAAGGCATGGCCGGGCACGCCATGGTGGCGTCGCGCCGTGCAGAGTCTTCAGAGTCCTATCAGGCCGAAGTCAGCCTGGAGGGCGAGTACAAGACCCTGAAGGTGCGCGGCCGTGCCGATGGCTACGACCCTGAACGCAACCAGCTTGAAGAGGTCAAGACTTTCCGGGGCGACCTGCACGCCATGGCCGACAACCGCCGGCACCTGCACTGGGCACAGCTGAAGATTTACGGCTGGCTGCTTTGCGAAGCCAAAAAGCTGCAGGACGTCAACCTGACACTGGTGTACCTTGACGTGGCCAGCACGCAGGAAACACCGCTGACCGAACATTTTTCCGCCGCGTCGCTCAAGGAATACTTTGAAACGCAGTGCGAGCGCTTTCTGGCCTGGGCCAACCAGGAACTGGCACACCGCCAGGCGCGTGATGCTGCGCTGGCCACGCTGGCATTTCCGCACCCTGCATTCAGGCCGGGTCAGCGTGAACTGGCCGAAGCGGTTTACAAGACAGCCCAGGCCGGCACCTGCCTGATGGCACAGGCGCCCACGGGCATCGGCAAAACCATTGGCACGGTGTTTCCGCTGCTCAAGGCTGTGCCGAAAAAGCAACTCGACAAGCTGTTTTTCCTGGCGGCCAAAACGCCGGGCCGCAGGCTGGCGCTCGATGCGCTGGACCGCATCAAAGGCAGCACGGCGGCCCTGCCGCTACGCGTGCTGGAGCTGGTGGCGCGTGACAAGGCGTGTGAACACCCGGACAAGGCCTGCCACGGCGACGCCTGTCCGCTGGCCAAGGGCTTTTACGACCGGCTACCCCAGGCGCGCAGCGCTGCGGTGCAGCATGCCGCCGCACAAGGCCCGCTCGATAAAGCAGCACTGCGTGAACTGGCGCTGGCCCATCATGTGTGCCCTTACTACCTGAGCCAGGAACTGGTCACCTGGGCAGACGTGGTGGTGGGCGACTACAACTATTACTTCGACACCAGCGCGCTGCTGCACGGCCAGGCCGTGGGCAACCAGTGGCGCGTAGGCGTGCTGGTGGACGAAGCGCACAACCTGGTGGAGCGCGCGCGCAAGATGTACTCAGCCACGCTGAGTCAGGCGCAGCTGCAACAGGTGCACGCTACCGCGCCCCGCGCCGTTCGCGGCGCACTGGAGCGGCTCAACCGCAGCCTGCTGGAATTGCAGGAGGCGCAGCAGGCGCGGGGCGAGGCCTACCAGGTCCATCCCGAGCTACCCGTACCTTTTCTGAAAACCCTGGCGCAGGCGCTGACCCAGATCACCGACTTCCTGCTGGCCAACCCGACCCGCATGGACGGCGAACTGCAGGATTTTTATTTCGAGGCACTGCACTTTTCGCGTATGGCTGAAGACTTTGGCGAACACTCGCTGTTTGACGTGACGCTGCAGCAGGAAGCCGGCCGCGACGCGCTGGGCCAGGTACTCGGCCAGCAGCTCGCGGTGCTCAACATCCGCAACGTGGTGCCTGCGCCCTTCCTGGCGCCGCGTTTTGCCGCCGCGCAGTCGACGGCACTCTTCTCCGCCACGCTGAGCCCGCAAAACTACTACGCCGACACGCTGGGCCTGCCGGCCGGCACGGTCTGGACAGAGGTGGAGTCGCCCTTCCTGGCCGAGCAATTGCAGGTCTCGGTGGTAAGCGACGTCTCCACACGCTTTCAACACCGTGACGATTCGCTTTCGCCCATCGTCGACCTGATGGCTCGGCAGTATGAGGGCCGGCCCGGCAATTACCTGACGTTCCTTAGCAGCTATGACTACCTGCAAAAGCTGGTCACGCTGTTCCGGCGGCGCTACCCGCATATTCCCGTGTGGGAACAGACGCGCGGCATGGAAGAAGCCGCGCGCGACGCCTTTTTGGCACGCTTCACGCCAGCCTCGCAAGGCATCGGCTTTGCGGTGCTGGGCGGCTCGTTCGCCGAAGGCATAGACCTGCCGGGCGACCGGCTGATAGGCGCGTTCATCGCCACACTGGGTTTGCCGCAGGTCAATGCAGTGAACGAGCAGATCCGCGAACGCATGGGCATCAACTTCGGCGCGGCCCAGAGCTACGACTACACCTATCTCTATCCCGGCCTGCAGAAAGTCGTGCAGGCGGCCGGACGGGTCATACGCACCACCTCGGACCGCGGCGTGGTCTATCTCATGGACGACCGCTTCACCCGGCCCGAAGTACAAAGCCTGCTGCCGGGCTGGTGGAAGGTGGCGCGGCTACGCGCCAGGCGGCGGGAACCGGCCGCGGCGTTGTCGGAGCCCCACCCACTGAATCACTAAAGCAAAAGCCCGCGTCCGCGGGCTTTTGCCTGCACGGCCATGAAGGCCGCTCACCATGCGGGGCCTAAAACACGCCCAGCAGCATGAGGATAAGAACCACACTAAGGGGGACACCCAGTAACCAGGCAATGAGAGGCATTTGATTCTCCTGAAAGTTGTCAAATTGAAGACAACTTCAATGTAGATTGCGTCCGGGGGCGGCCATGCCAGCCTGAAGGCTTGCTGCAAGTAAGGAATCGCTGACGCGCGTGTAGTTGTGCGGCTCGGCCGCCTGAAGTCCAGCAGGGAAACACCCGGAACTCAAGGAAAATCGGCCTGCAGGTCAATCGGGACGGGCGCAAGAAGCTCCGAAAATGATAGCAACCCTACCACCTCAATCAGCAAGGAATACGGTCCGCCATTTTGGCGGTTGCCACAACTCACAGGCCAGGTGCCAGCAGCATCCACGCGCGCAGAGGCGTCAGCGAAGCTGTTTATAAGGATTTAGCGCTGGCTGAATTGCAGCGCGCCCAGCATGCGCTGCACGGGCTGGGTTTCAGGCAGGACATACACCACGCCATGGCTTTTTCCCAGCACGGGATTCACGACGGTTTCGTAGAAATTGACGGGCACTACGACACATCCCAGCGAAATGCGGTTGTCGTCAGGTGTTTCAGAAGCCAGCCGCTCGGCGCGGCGTTCTGCCGGAGCCGCAGGGCGAAGACGGTGGATTGCCAGCTTGGCCGTGTAGTCGATCCACACAATAGCCTCGCCGTGAAGGTTGTGGCCGGGTTCGGAAACAAACCGGCCTGCCGGCGTGGTGCGTTCGTCTGCGCGCAGGCTGGCAACGTTGCGCTGCTCCATGCCCGGCACCGTGTGGTCGCCGGCTGTCAGGCCGGTCAATGCCGGCGATGCACCGCGCAATTGCCCCGTGGCGTCAAACACAAAAATGCGCCCACCCTTTTTATCGACCACCACAAATGGCAGGCCCTGGTTATCGCGCGCGTTCATGATCCAGCGCAGGGCGTAGCGTGCATCGGCCGATGCCGCGACCAGTGTCATGTCGGCGGAACTGCCGGCGCCCGGCACCGCCATCACGGGTTCCGGGCCGCGTACCAAGGGCGGATCTACGGGAATGGCAGATGCCCACAGAGGGATCGCAGCGAGAAAGGCAAGGGCCGCCGTGCAGACGGTTTTTGCGCGCAGTGCCTTTCCTTTGAACAACATCCTGATCCTGGGTTGAATTCATTGCCATGTGCGGAGCACATGAAAAAGCCGGCCTCGAACCTTTGGGGTAGGAGCCCGGCTGTGGTTGCACCATGTTAGCGATGCAAGCAAATGTTCACAACGGAAAAACCCTGAAATCCTCTGGATTTTTGCTATGCTTTTAATAGCAATAAATCGTTTGCCGTATTGTCATTCATGCTTTTTTTGCATCCAGATTTAGCTACTCAGGAATTTGGTAACAGCGGCCACATGCGGGCATTTTTCGCATTGAAGATGCGAGCGCGCAACAGTACGCAGGGGGTTGTTACAACTCACTCTTCGCGAGAGGTGATCGAAGGAGCGAACAGGCGGGTGTCAGGCGGCGGGGCGAAGCCCCTGTTTTGCGGCAAGCGCATGGGCGGCAGGAAAAACCTCAGCCAGTGGTTTGATTTCCGGCAAAACGTAAATCACGCCATAGCTCGCATTGAACGCGGGCTTGAGTACATCTTCGAAAAATGCCACCGGCATGTTGATGCACCCGTAGGAAATACGGTTGTCCTCGGTACCGGGAGACGCAAGCCTTTCCAGCCGGCGCTCTTTGGGCTCCAGTGTTCGCACGCGGTGCATGGAAACAGCTGCTTCGTAATCCACCCAGACAACATCTTCGCCCAAGGTGTTGCGGCCAGGCTCCCCCATAAACCGGCCCGCCGGTGTGGTGCGTTCGTGGGGCTGCACCTGCGCAATGGGCCGCCCGCCGATACCGGTCACGGAATCATCGCCGACCGCCGCACCGATCAGCACGGGCGTGGCGCTGCGCAACTTGCCGGAGGGTTCGAAAACAAAAACCTTGGTATTTATCTTGTCGAGGATGACAAAGAAAAGCCTGCGGTTGTCCCCCGAGGCAACCACCCAATTGGCAACCTGCCGCGCCTCATCCGACGCAGGCTCTTCACCAAAATCGGCAAAGCGCAAAGACGGCGCCAGCTGCAAGGCGCTGGAAGGGATGGGGTTCAGGGCCGGAGAAGAAACCGGACGGGCATGAAAAAGCGGCAATGTCAGGACAAGCAGTGCCGAGCCCAGCAAGATGCCTTGCTTGATGCCGTCAAGAACGTCTGCGCGGCTGGTGCCGGGCCCATCGCCGGCCGAGGGCGTGGGCGACGCAAACATGTTCATGAAAATACGACGCATGGCCTGCGCTAAAACAATGACGATCCGGCAGCCATGTGAAAACGCTCCGGAAGCCGCGCCTTAAAAGACATGGCAAACCGGAGCGGTGTCACACCAAGGTGCATGACGGTCTGGGTTTAGTTGCGGTCAGCTTGTGCTGGGCGCTCGGTCTGGAAGCCAGCCGTGTTGCTTTCAGTCGTGGTGGCAGGTGCCGCACTGCTAGGGGTGGTGGTGTCCTGGTTTTGCATGGTCTGGCCGGACGACTCTGCAGGCGCAGCTGGTGCCGTTGGGGTTTCGGTCTGGGCGTATGCCAGGCCAATGGTGCTCACAACAGCGGCGGCGGCTACGGCAGAGGCCAGGGATTTGGAAAACTTCATGTCTTGCTCCTTAAGTCATGCCCATCACAGGCAATCAGGGTTGGTAAATGGCTGGCCGTATTGCCAGCTAATTCCAATTTACGAGGGGAGACTGGGACACGGCGTCGGTCCGGTACGGCCTGTCGTGTAGGACAAGCGAGGTCACAAAATGCTACGCACCGAACCAATATAAACACCTGGGCCTGATTCAGAATCGCCCATGCTCCCTGCGCGTTCTGCGCTGAGTGGGGCCGCACTTGCCATGCTGCGGTGCTGCCGTTCCTGCATATCTATCCGGCGGACTATTCGTTGGGATTGTTGCCCTTGAGGCCGTGTTCGGCCTTGATGGCCAGCTGAATTTTCTCAAGCTCATCGATGAGCTGATCCATGCGTGGAAAATCTTTTACCGGCGCCGCCTCCAGGGCCTCAAGCTGTGCGCGGAGCCGCACGTACTCCGCTTGCAGATCGGGTTTCACGCAGGTACCGCACCCGGTTTGATGCCGGTGTCTCTCGCCGCACGGATTTCCGGGCTGCCCGCCGCCGTATTTTTCTTCGCAGAACTGGCAGCACCGAAAAGATCGACCTGCTGAGGCTCATCGCTGCGCGGGCCGTATTGCAGGTCGGGACCGATCAGGCGCTGCAACTCGCCGTAACCGGTGGCCAATGCAGTGTCATATGCGGCAAAACTGATATCGGAGCAGGACACCGATTCAAACACCCGAGGATCCGCGTGGCTCTCCAGGATGCGCCAGCAAAATTCGCCTGGCGCGGGTTCTTCGACTGTCAGGGCAAGGGAACGCAAGGGGACATTGAGTTGCGCATTGACCAGCGTGGATTGGCTCATAAATATCCTAGAAAAAGGCCGTGATGGCCGGGCATGACGTTGTTGCGCAGTTGATAGCGCAGCCGAAAAATATCAAGGGAATGAAAGGTAACTTTCAGCATCGGCGCTTGCTCAGGTGCAAGCACGATGTGAGCGGGAAGAAGACCTGGGTCCGGGTTCATGTCAGCGCTGGGCTTGGGGCCGTGGGTTGATTGATTTTGTTATCGCGTCAAAGCAGCTGCGGGTAATTTGGCGAATGTTGGGCATTGGCTGCACTGCGACAGTTTAAGCAAGAGACTGTGACACCCGGCAGTGATTAGTACCGTGAAAATGTAGGAGAAAGCCGACACCCTCCCTGGCGAGGTGTGTCATGCGAAATGGTTATATTGCAGGCTAGCCAGAAAAATGCACCATGCGCAGCGCGCCTTAACGAAAAGCCAACGAAAAGCCCATGAAAAGCCTCTATAAATATTTCTTTCGTGGCCTCATCACCATCCTGCCGGTGGCACTGACGGTATACCTCCTCTATATCTTCCTGGCATGGATGGAAACTGCCGCCCTGTGGATCCTGCGCCCTCTTATCGGCAGTTTTTACCTGCCCGGCATGGGCTTGGCGTTCGGCATCCTGACCATCCTGGCGATTGGCTTCCTGGTATCCCAGCAAAGTGTGCGCAAAGTGCTGTCTTTTGCGGAATTGCCGTTTACCAATTTGCCGGTGGTCAAAAGCATCTACTCGTCGCTCAAGAGTTTTGCCGACTACTTTTCACCTTCGGGCAAGCAGGGCGAGCAAAGCGTGGTGATACTGCGCATGCCTGGGCACGCGATGGAAATCGTGGGCCTGATCACCCGCCGCAGCTTTGCCGACCTGCCCTCCGGATTCCTTCCGGGTGAGCGTGTCGCGGTTTATTTACCCATGGGCTACATGATCGGTGGCTACACGGTGTTTGTGCCGACGGAGTGGGTGCAGCCTATCGACATGTCGGTGGAAGAAGCCATGCGCTCGTCACTGATTGCGTGGATGGCCCGCCCGCCGGCCGCGGGTAGTGGCAGCGGCAGCCCGGCCGGCTGAGCTTGCGCCGGGGCGGCGTAAAGATTTGTTATCTGTGGTTTCCCACATGGACAAATCGCGTGGCGGGGCTATATTGAATCCGTCCCCCACAACCCGCGCATTCGCTGATGCGACCCGGCCATGACAAGCACAACGACAACGAAGACAAGCCGCAAGCCACCCCTTTACAAATCGCTCTACTTCCAGGTGATCTGCGCCGTGATCGCCGGTGTGCTGCTGGGGCATTTTTACCCTGAGGCCGGAAAGCTCATGAAGCCGCTGGGCGACGGCTTCATCAAGCTCATCAAGATGATGATCGCACCCATCATCTTCTGCACCGTCGTGATCGGCATCGCCGGCATGGAGGACATGAAGAAGGTCGGCAAGACCGGCGGCCTGGCGCTGCTGTACTTTGAAGTCGTCAGCACCTTCGCGCTGATCATCGGGCTGGTCCTGGTCAACGTGTTCAAGCCGGGCGAAGGCATGAATGTCGACGTGTCCACGCTGGACACCAAGGCCATCGCGGCCTATACCGGCCCCGGGAAAATGGTCGGCACGACCGACTTCATCATGAACATCATTCCGTCCACCGTGGTGGATGCCTTCGCCAAGGGTGAAATTCTGCAGGTGCTGCTGATCGCGGTGATGTTCGGCTTCGCGTTGCACCGTTTCGGCGGGCGCGGTACGCTGGTGTTCGACTTCGTCGAAAAAGCCTCGCATGTGCTGTTCACCATTGTCGGCTTCATCATGAAGGTGGCGCCCATAGGCGCTTTCGGCGCAATGGCCTTCACCATAGGCGCTTATGGCGTGGACAGCCTGGTGTCGCTCGGCAAGCTGATGGCCGCTTTTTATGCGACCTGCCTGATCTTCATCTTCGTAGTGTTGGGCACCATTGCGCGCCTGCACGGGTTCAGTATCTGGAAGTTCATCAAATACATCAAGGAAGAGCTGCTGATCGTGCTGGGCACCTCGTCCTCCGAGTCCGTGCTGCCGCGCATGATGGAAAAGATGGAGAACCTGGGCGCAAAGAAAACCACCGTCGGCCTGGTGATCCCGACCGGTTATTCGTTCAACCTGGACGGCACCTCGATCTATCTCACGATGGCGGCGGTGTTCATCGCGCAGGCCACCAATACGCCCATGACCCTCACGCAGGAACTCACGCTGCTGGCGGTGCTGTTGCTGACTTCGAAAGGCGCGGCAGGCATCACCGGCAGCGGATTCATTGTGCTGGCCGCCACGTTGTCGGCGGTGGGTACCGTGCCTGTGGCCGGGCTGGCGCTGATTCTGGGGATTGACCGCTTTATGTCGGAAGCGCGGGCGCTGACCAACCTGATCGGCAATGGCGTGGCCACGATAGTGGTCGCCAAATGGACGAATGATCTGGACACTGAGCGGCTCCAGGCCGGGCTCAACCATGAAACCTGGGTCGAGGCCCAGGAGCCCGAAGTGCTGATCAACAAGAAGACCGAGCACATGGCGACCGGCCGGCGCTAGGGCCTGTTCACAGTTCAGGGGAAAACAACAAAGCCCGGCAAACGGAGGATTCTCCGCCTGCCGGGCTTTGTGCTTTTTTGGGGCGCGACGAGCCGCCGGTTTAGCGAGCCTGGCGCGGCGCCGGGCCTGGGCCACGGCCAGCGATATGGCGGAAGGTGATGCGGCCCTTGCTCAAGTCATAGGGCGAGAGTTCCAGCGACACCTGGTCGCCGGCAAGGATACGAATATGGTTTTTCCGCATCTTGCCGGAGGTATAGGCCACGAGCTTGTGGCCGTTGTCGAGCGTGACGCGAAAGCGCGAATCAGGCAACACTTCGTCTACCAGCCCATGCATTTCAATCAGTTCTTCTTTGGCCATGATGTAACTCCTAGGGAATTGGAAAAATTGTCAGTGATGTCTGTTGTAAGGGCTGGCAAGGCTTATGCGCAGGCCGGCGCCGAACGCTCGTGGATCCAGCCGAGGGCATGTTCCGTCGCGTAATGCACGGCCGCGGCCGCACTGTCGAAAAGGCCGCTGAAGCGCATCACGCGGTCGTGCGTGGCGCTGCCGCTGCCTGAGCGGATGGAGACCGATGCAGCGTAGCGTTCGCCTTGCTGCTTGGCCAGTGGTGAGACAAGGTACTTGCCCACCGCGATTTTGGTGTGATCTACGTTCATAAAAAGTCCGTGCCGGGTATGTGTCCCGGCTTGATAAATAAGGAGTAATCGGCTTGCGAGCAAGCCGGCGGGTGTTCGGTGTCCACCCACCTGGCCCTTGTCAGGGGCTGGGCTGGTTGAGCCATGCGTGGCACTGTCGGGAATAGTGCTCGCCGGAAAAACGGAACAGTGTTGAGAGGGTTCAGGGCTGTATGGGCACTGAAAACACTGTGGATTCGGGCTCTGGGAAGCGCCGCAATTGAGAAGGAAGCCTGTTGGGAAAAGGCCTCGATGAAAAAAGCTGATGCTTTACCGAAGCTCTTATTGTAACCGCCCAGCGGAAATCACGCTTTTTACCTGATACGGCCATCGCAAACCGCTCATTCTTAGCAACCAGGGGCCGCGGAGCCGGCTTTGCCGGGCCGCAGGCGCAGCGGCCCCCTCGGGGGGCAACGCAGTACGCGAAGCGACAAGCGTGGGGGCTCTATCTCTAGCCCTCAAACTGGGGATGCAGCTGCCGTATGCGGTTCATGGCCATACCTGCGGCAGCGGTGCGGGTTTCCACACCCAGCTTGGCATACACCCGTTCCAGATGCTTTTTGACCGTGGCTGGGCTAGAGCCCAGGATGTCTCCAATGTCGCGATTGGTCTTGCCCTTGACCACCCAATACAGCACTTCAGCTTCTCGGGCGGTGAGCTTGAAGCTCAGGCTCATGGCTTCCACCACTGCGTCGTCGGAAATTTCGCGCATGACGATCAACCAGTCACCGCCGCCGTCGCCGTCGCCGGTCTGCTGGTGCAGCCGGAAGGTCAGGCGCCGCGGACCAAGCTCCACCGCCAGGCGCGGCGGCTCAACCTGGCGCTCGGCCTCCGCCATGTGGCGGCGCAGCCAGTTGAGTACAGGTTCGGGTGTTTGCGGCGCGGACGTACCGTAATAGCGCATGAGCAGGTCGCGCGCCAGCGGCGTTTGCCAGATCAATTTCCCGTCTGCCTCACCTCCCATGCGCACCGTGATGCTGGCGTAGCCGAAAGCGTCCAGCGCATTGCGTGCTTGCCCTGCCTGCCGCGCTTCCTGCCTGGCACGGCGGGCGCCTTGCAAATGCACGCCCATGCGTGCCATCACTTCCTTGGGCTTGATCGGTTTGGTAACGTAGTCCACTCCACCGGCTTCCAGGGCCGCCACGAGGTACTCGGTTTCCGTGAGACCGGTCATGAAAATAATGGGAATGTGCGCCGTTTCAGCCATGGCCTTCAGGCGCTTGGCAACTTCGAAGCCGTCCATCCCGGGCATCATGGCGTCTAACAAAACGATGTCGGGCAAAGCCTGCAGCGCACGCTGCAGCGCTGCCTCGCCACTGGTGGCCACAAGGACGGTATAGCCCGATTCATCGAGCGCATCGTGCAGGACCGACAGGTTGTCGGGCACGTCGTCCACAATCAGCACGATATCGCTGTTGGCCCGGTCCAGTGTGCGGTCCAGCTTTCGATCCAGCGTTGGTCCGTCGTCAAGCACGCTGCTCATGGCCCGTCTCCTTGTTGGCTAGCTGGCGGCCCATGGCTTCAAACTGAAATTGCCGCGCCAGCACGCGCATTTCGTCCACAAAGGCCGCGGCCTCCGGCCGCTGCCGTTCAATTTCTGCCAGGTTGTTCATGATGCCCCGGTAAAACCCGAGATTGACGACCTCGAGCAGGGCCGCGAGTTGAGACGCATCGGGCAGTACACGCGGTGGCACGGCCTGGACCACAGGGTCGCCGTCATCCGCAGCAAGGTCATAGCGCCACTTGAGGGCCAGCCGCCGTTCAAGCCAGTCGATCAGTTCGGTATGGCGCACCGGTTTGAGGATGAAATCCTCGGGAAGGATGCCGGCATCGTTCTCGGCGCCCTTGTCGAATGCGTTGGCGGAAACAATGGCGAGATGAATGTCCTCGTGCCCTGACGCACGCACACGGCGCAGGGTTTCCCAGCCATCGATCCCCGGCATGGCCAGGTCCATGAAGATCACGTCGGGCCGGTACCCGCTGGCCAGCAGATCCATGCAATCGT
This sequence comes from Polaromonas sp. P3_A5, assembly GCF_056403055.1. NCBI lineage: Bacteria > Pseudomonadati > Pseudomonadota > Betaproteobacteria > Burkholderiales > Comamonadaceae > Polaromonas > Polaromonas sp. P3_A5. Next base: position 858,271 of record NZ_JBFUGF010000001.1, on the reverse strand, counting down.
GACCGCTGGCGGCGGTACGCAATTCAAATCCCATGGGCTCAAGCAGTTGCACCAGCAGTTCACGGTCGGGCTCTTCGTTGTCGACCACCAGCAGCTTGCGGCGAACCCCTTCATAGCCGCGCGGCTGGCGCCTGGCTGGTTTGGTGGCGGCATCCTTGACGGCTCCTGCGGCCATGTGCACTTCGGGCAAAAACAGCCGGATACGGAAAATCGAGCCTTCGCCCGGGGTGCTGACCACCGTCATCTCGCCACCCATCAGGTCGGTCAGCATCTTGGCAATCGTCAAGCCCAAACCGGCGCCCGGTGTGCCTTCCGCGCTTTGGCCGGCTGTAGCCCCTCGCGCAAAAGGCTCAAAAATCCGGGACAGCTCCGCCTCACCCATGCCCGGGCCGGTATCTTCAATGTCGATGTAGGCCATCTCGCGCGCATGGCGCAACCTGAAAATCACCTGGCCCTGCGCCGTGAACTTGATGGCGTTGCCCAGCAAATTGATGAGAATCTGCCGAACGCGTTTCTCATCGGCTCGCACCAGCTCCGGCAGATGACCGCTGGTCTCAAAGCGGAACCCGAGACCCTTGGCGGCGGCCTGCAGCTCGAACATGCCGGCCATCTCGTGCACACAGTCGGCGAAATGCATGGGCTTGACATTCAACGTGAGCTTGCCCGCCTCGATGCGGGCAATATCGAGCGTTCCCTCGATCAGCGAAAGCAGGTGTTCGCCCCCGCGCTTGATGACGCTGACAGCCTGTTTGCGGTGCGGCGGTATGGCGTTGTCTTCACCCATCAGCTGCGCGTAACCCAGGATGCTGTTGAGCGGCGTGCGCAATTCGTGGCTGATGGCGCTGATATAGCGGCTTTTCGCCTGGTTGGCCTGGTCGGCATGGCGGCGGGCCTCTTCTGCCACCAGCTTGGCCTGTTGCAGCGCCTCGTCTGTTTGCCGGTGCGACTCGATCTCGCGCATCAACAAATGGGTCTGGCGGTTCGATTCTTCCTGGGCCACCTGGCGGCTTTTATGCGCCAGCACCAGCCACCAGGCCACAAGGCCGGCAATGACCAGCAAGGCCATGTACGCCTTCATGAAACCTGAACGCAAAGCCGGCTCGGAAGGCTCGATGTCCGCCAGCGCGCTGATTTCCTGGTGGTACAGCAGGCCGAACACGCTGGCCAGCAGCGGCACGATGATGAGCATGAGCAGCAGGAAATGGCCCAGGCCCGTATCAAGGTAAGGCCAGGTGCGGCGCGGCAGCAGCCAGCGCAGCGCACCCGACCACTGCGCCGACAGGCTGGCGTGCGGCTTGCACAGGTCGCCGCAGCGCGCGTCCAGCGTGCAGCACAGCGAGCAGATGGGCCCCTGGTAGGCGGGACAGTGCGCCATGTCCGGGCCTTCGTAGGCGCGTTCGCAAATGACACACTGCTGCGTCGCATAGCGCTTGTAAGAACCGTCGGAAGCAGTCGCTCCGGAGCTGCGCGCAATGTAGTAACGGCCCTGGGTCGCCCACGCGATCAGGGGCGCGGTCACAAATGCGGTGCCCATGGCGATCACCGCGGAAAAAGCCCGCGCCGTTTCGCCGTAAAGCCCCAGATGCGCTGTGACCGACAAGAGCGAAGCCAGCGCCATGGCGCCCACGCCGACCGGGTTGATGTCGTACAGGTGGGCCCGTTTGAATTCAATGCCTTTGGGAGAAAGGCCCAGCGGTTTGTTGACGACCAGGTCGGCGACGACAGCCATCACCCATGCGATGGCGATGTTCGAATACAGCCCCAACACGTCGCCCAGCGCCTGGAACACATTCATCTCCATCAGCATGAAGGCAATGAGCGTGTTGAACACCACCCACACCACCCGCCCGGGGTGGCTGTGCGTGATGCGCGAGAAAAAATTCGACCACGCGAGGGAACCGGCGTACGCGTTGGTCACATTGATCTTCAGTTGCGACACCACCACGAACAGCGCCGTGGCCGCCACCGCCATGCCGTAATTCGGAAAGACATACTCGTAGGCCGCAAGATACATCTGGTTGGGGTCTACCGCCCGGTCCAGCGGCACCATGTTGGAGATGGCCAGATAGGCCAGGAAAGCGCCGCCCAGCATCTTCACCACGCCGAGTAGCACCCAGCCGGGCCCGCCCGCCAGCACACCGGCCCACCACCGCCAGCGGTTGGCGTCAGTCTGCACCGGCATGAAGCGCAAATAGTCGGCCTGCTCACCCATCTGGGTGATCAGCGCGATTCCGACTGTTAAAGCGGCACCAAACAGGTGCAAATTAAATTCACCGTTCGTTCCAGTCTCCCCTCCGTAGTGCAAAACGCCCGAAAACGCACCGGGATCGCGCAGGAAGACATAAACAAAAGGCACCACCAGCATGACCAGCCATAAAGGCTGTGTCCAGACCTGCAGGCGGGAGATCGCGGAGACGCCATGGGTTACCAGCGGAATGACCACCAGCGCGCAGATCAGGTAACCCCAGCTGGGCGGGATACCCAGGGCGAGGTCCAGGGCGTAAGCCATGACCGCCGCTTCCAGCGCGAAAAAGATAAAGGTAAACGAGGCGTAGATGAGCGAGGTCAGCGTGGAGCCGATATAGCCAAAACCAGCGCCGCGCGTCAGCAAGTCCATGTCGACGCCATAACGCGCTGCGTAAATGCTGATGGGCAGGCCCGCCATGAAAATGATGAGCCCGGTGGCCATGATCGCCCAGAAGGCGTTGGTAAACCCGTACTTCACCAGCAGCGTGGCACCCACAGCTTCCAGAATCAGGAAAGAAGCCGCGCCGAACGCGGTGTTGGCCACCCGCCATTCAGACCACTTGCGAAAGCGCTGCGGCGTGAAACGCAGCGCATAGTCTTCCATGGTTTCGCTTGCCACCCAGCTGTTGTAGTCGCGCCTGACCTTGATGATGCGCTGCAGCGGCGGCGCTTCGGCCGCCAAAGGCGCGGCCCCGGCCGCTTCGGGCGGCAGTGGCGGCAGCTGGGGCGTGAGCGGGGCGTCCATGGAGTGGGCAGATGCGCCGGGCGCGGAGTGATTGACCGTCTCCAGGTGCATGTTCTGTGCCATGCGTTCTACCCCGGGGCGGCCTTGGTGGCTCACGTTTCTTATGGCACCATTCTTGCACCCCGGCAAGCATCCCCAAGCCGGCAGCCTGCCCTGAGAGAGCCCCATGGAATTGACGCCCAGAGAAAAAGACAAGCTCCTTATTTTTACCGCTGCCCTGCTCGCCGAAAGGCGCCGCGCCCGCGGCCTCAAGCTCAACTACCCCGAGTCCGTCGCCCTCATCAGCGCCGCCGTCATGGAAGGTGCGCGCGACGGCAAATCCGTCGCCCAGCTGATGAGCGAGGGCCGCACGGTGCTGACCCGCGCCGACGTGATGGACGGCATCCCCGAGCTGATCCCCGACATCCAGGTCGAAGCGACTTTTCCCGACGGTACCAAGCTGGTCACCGTGCACCAGCCGATTGTTTAAGCATTACCCGAGATCGCCACCATGCAAATCAAAACCAAAAACGCTCTCTTTTTGATAGCTGCTTGCGCAGTATCGACGGGTGCTAGCGCCCATATTGACCATCAATCCGGCGCTGCGGTGCACGACCACGCCAGCGCCTTCCTCAGCGGCTTTTTCCACCCGCTGACGGGTATGGACCACCTGGCGGCCATGGTGGCCGTGGGCCTGTGGAGCGCGCTGGCCGCGCGGCGCGCCGGGCCTGAACTGTTGTGGGGCCCGCTGGGCTTTGCCGGCATGCTGCTGGCAGGCGCCCTGCTGGGCCTGCAGGGTCTGCAGATTCCCGCCGTCGAGCCCATGATCGCGGCTTCGCTGCTGGTCACCGGCCTGCTGGTCGTGACGCGCTGGCATGTACCCGGCATTGCGGCGGCGCTCATCGCCGGTGTGTTCGCCGTTTTCCATGGCCTGGCCCACGGCTATGAACTGGCCGGAGCGCCCGGCGCCTGGGCCACCCTGTCGGGCATGCTGGCCGCTACGCTGCTGCTGCACCTGGCGGGCCTGGGTGCGGGTTGGGCGCTGCGCAGCGCCAGCGTCTGGCTGCCTCGCATAGCTGGCGCCGCCGTCGCCCTCTTCGGCGTGACCCTGCTCGCCCAACTGGCCTGAGGCGCACCATGATTCCCGGCGAACTCATCACCGACGGCCCCGACCACGTACTCAACGCAGGCCGCCGCACGCTGACCGTCGTTGTGCAGAACACGGCCGACCGGCCCATACAGGTCGGCTCGCATTACCACTTCGCCGAAACCAACGGCGCGCTTGGCTTTGACCGCGAGGCCGCGCGCGGCATGCGCCTGAACATCGCGTCGGGCACGGCCGTGCGCTTCGAGCCGGGGCAGCAGCGCACGGTGGAATTGGTGGAATTTTCCGGCGACCGAAAAGTGTTCGGCTTTCGCGGACTCGTGCAGGGAGCACTTTGATGGCAACAATTGGACGCCGCGCCTATGCGGAAATGTTCGGCCCCACCGTCGGTGACCGGCTGCGGCTGGCCGATACGGATTTGGTGGTCGAAGTCGAAGCCGATTACACCCTGCGCGCCGGCAGCTACGGTGAGGAAGTCAAATTCGGCGGCGGCAAGACCATACGCGACGGCATGGCCCAGTCGCAAAAAACCCGGGCCGAAGGCGCGATGGATTGCGTGATGACGAATGCGCTCATCATCGACCACTGGGGTATCGTGAAGGCCGACATCGGCCTGAAGGGCGGGCGCATCGCCGCCATCGGCAAGGCCGGCAACCCCGACACCCAGCCCGGCGTCGACATGATCATCGGCCCCGGCACCGAGATCATCAGCTGCGAAGGCATGATCGTCACGGCCGGCGGCATCGACTCGCACATCCACTTCATCTGCCCGCAGCAGATCGAGGAAGCGCTGACGGCCGGTATCACCACCATGCTGGGCGGCGGCACCGGCCCGGCCACCGGCACCTTTGCCACCACCTGCACGCCCGGCCCCTGGAACATTGAGCGCATGCTGCAGGCAGCCGACGCCTTCCCCATGAACCTCGGCTTCCTCGGCAAGGGCAATGCCAGCCTGCCCGCCGCGCTGCACGAGCAGATCAACGCCGGTGTCATCGGCCTGAAGCTGCACGAGGACTGGGGCACCACGCCCGCGGCCATCAGCAACTGCCTGGATGTGGCGGAAGAAACCGACACACAGGTCGCCATCCACAGCGACACACTCAACGAGTCGGGTTTTGTCGAGAACACGATTGCCGCCACCAAAGGCCGCAGCCTCTGCGCCTTCCACACCGAAGGCGCTGGCGGCGGCCATGCACCCGACATCCTGCGTGTGGTGGGCGAAGAGAACTTCCTGCCCTCCTCCACCAACCCGACCATGCCCTACACCGTCAACACGCTTGACGAGCACGTCGACATGCTGATGGTGTGCCACCACCTGGACGCCGGCATCGCCGAAGACCTGGCCTTCGCCGAAAGCCGCATCCGCAAGGAAACCATCGCAGCCGAAGACGTGCTGCACGACCTGGGCGCCATCAGCATGATGAGCAGTGACAGCCAGGCCATGGGCCGCGTCGGCGAAGTGATCATCCGCACCTGGCAGACCGCGCACAAGATGAAACAGCAGCGCGGCAAGCTGCCCGGCGACACGGACCGCCACGACAACTTCCGCGCCAAGCGCTACATCAGCAAATACACCATCAACCCGGCGATTGCCCATGGCATCTCGCACGAAGTCGGCTCAGTCGAGTTAGGCAAATGGGCCGACCTCGTGGTGTGGAAGCCGGCCTTCTTCGGCATCAAACCCTCGGTGATCCTCAAGGGTGGATTTATCGCCATGGCGGCCATGGGCGACCCGAACGCCTCCATCCCCACGCCGCAGCCAGTGCACTACCGCCCCATGTTCGGCGGCTTCGGCGGCGCGATTGCCAAAGGTTCGCTGACCTTTGTCTCGCAAGCCGGGCTGAACGCCGGCGTCAAGGAGCGCTTTGGCCTGGCCAAAAACCTGAGTGCGGTGAAGAACGTGCGCGGCGTGCGCAAGCAGCACATGGTCCACAATGCCTATCTGCCCAGGATGGAGGTTGACGCCCAGACCTACCTGGTGCGCGCAGACGGCCAGCTGCTGACCTGCGAGCCAGCCACCAGCCTGCCGATGACGCAACGCTATTTCCTGTTTTAAGGTTCCATGCTCCAGGTTTCCAAAGTCATTTCGCAGGGCGCCGGCCTTGCGCCTGTTCTCGTCAAGCGCGCCTCCAGCATCGAGCTTGACTGGGATGTTCGCCAGAAAAGCCGGTTTGACGGTACCGATTCGCTGGGCCGGCAGCTCGGTATTTTTTTGCCGCGCGGCACGCTGGTGCGTGGCGGCGACGTGCTGGTGGCGGAAGACGGCTCCATGGTCAAAGTGATCGCCGCCCCGCAGGCCGTGCTCCGCATCACCGCGTGCCCGTCGCACGGCTCCCCTTTCGACCTGACGCGCGCCGCCTACCACCTGGGCAACCGGCATGTGCCGATTGAACTCAAGCCCGACCACCTGAAAATTGAACCCGACCATGTGCTGGCCGACATGCTGCGTGCCATGCACCTGATCGTGAACGAAGTTGAAGAAGCTTTCGAGCCCGAAGGCGGGGCCTACAGCGCTGGCGGACACAGCCATGGGCATGACCATTCCTCTGACCATTCTCATGGCCATGCGCAGCCCGCCCCCGCGCCACACGTGCATGGCCCGGACTGCAACCATGGGCATGACGACCACACCCACGAAGCCCAGCCGGTCGCCATCCAGATCCACAGGCACAAGCCGCACTAGGGCGTTGATGGACATGTCCGCCGCGCCTGCAGGGCAGCTACCGGCCGCCAGCCTGCTCCAGCTCATCTGGCTGGCCTCCCCGGCCTTGCCTGTAGGCGGATTTTCATACTCGGAAGGGCTTGAAACAGCCATGGAACGGGCGCAACCGGCTACAGAAATGATAGCAAGCAACTGGTTGACCGACCAGCTTCAGCTGAGCCTGGCGCGCGGTGACCTGGCGGTGATTGCCCAGGCTATTCCCGCCTGGCGCTCGGGCGACCTGCAGCGCGTGCAGCAACTCAATGCCTGGGTGCTGCAAACCCGGGAAACCAGCGAGCTGCGCGCCCAGGCCGAGCAAATGGGCAGATCCCTGCTGGACTGGCTGCGCAACCATGACGATGCCAACGCAGTGCACATTGAGGCCTGTGCGCAGATGCAGCCGACCTTCCCCGTTGCCTTTGCGTTGGCCGTTTCACAAACCGAGGCGGGCGTGCGCGACTGCCTGCTGGCCTATGCTTTCGGCTGGGCCGAAAACATGACACAAGCCGCCATCAAATCCGTGCCTTTCGGGCAAAGCGCCGGCCAGCGCATGCTGGCGCGCCTTGCCGGCGGCATACCTGCAGCGGTCGAGGCCGCCATGCAGTTGCCGGATGAGGAACGCCAGGCCTTTTCCCCCATGCTGGCCATTCTTTCGTCACAGCATGAAACCCAGTATTCGCGGCTGTTCCGCTCCTGACTTCTCACCGCAAATTCAACAAAGCCCCCCATGAGCCTGCATCACATCGCCAACCGTACCAAAAAACTTCCCCCCTTGCGCGTCGGCATTGGGGGCCCCGTCGGTTCCGGCAAAACCACATTGCTTGAAATGCTGTGCAAAGGCATGAAGGCCAAATACGACCTGGTCGCCATCACCAACGACATTTACACCAAGGAAGACCAGCGCATCCTGACCGTCAGCGGCGCGCTGGACGCCGAACGCATCATGGGCGTGGAAACCGGCGGCTGCCCGCACACCGCCATACGCGAAGACGCCTCGATCAACCTCGAAGCCATAGACCGCATGCTGGTGGATTTCCCCAATGCCGACATCGTGTTCGTCGAATCTGGTGGCGACAACCTGGCCGCCACTTTCAGCCCCGAGCTGAGCGACCTCACCATCTACGTGATCGACGTGGCTGCCGGCGAGAAGATTCCGCGCAAAGGCGGGCCCGGCATCACCAAAAGCGATCTGTTCGTCATCAACAAAACCGACCTGGCTCCCCACGTCGGCGCCGACCTGGGCGTGATGAAGGCGGACACCATACGCATGCGCACCACGGCCAAGGGCCTGAAGCCTTTTGTCATGACCAATCTCAAGACCAATGCCGGCCTTGCGGAAGTCATTGCGTTTATCGAGACAAAAGGAATGCTGCTGGCCCAACCTGAAGCCGCATAGCGGCGAGCAGGCAAAAAAAAGCCCGGAAGACCGGGCAGTAAAACTGGCTTCGCCAGTGGAGGGAGGTGCGACCCGGGACGGGCCGCAAGGAAAGTTTAGCCAGCGGCTGGCTGGCGGTGTGTAGGACAAGGTCGTGAATGCCGCCTGCGGACAGCGTTCCGGCGACAAGCCCTGGCCACGACGGGCTGCTGACTCATATATATAGCAGGCACATAGCAGACCACTCTGACGCCCTTACAGCTCAAACTCGCTGGGGTGAACAGTTTCGAACATCCTTCCGTCCCGGAAGAAAACAACCATCCAGTTACCAAACCGTTGCGTAGGGTGCGCCGGAATGACCTGGTTCAAGGCATGTGCAATGGATTTCTTGACGGGTAACTCAATTTCCCGGATTTCCGGGGAAAGTGAGTCCACGCTGATCAACATGAAGGTTCCGCGGTCCTGGACTTCGACCCGCGGAAACGACCAGCGGGCGCCGGTGGCATGCACAAATGCCGTAGTAACCTTTTCTGCCGCCTCGGGGGGGAATGCTGGAGCAGTCATATTTGTGTCCTCTAAAAGTGCTGTAACTGAATGTTTCAATCATGGCTGCGCCAGCGCCTTTAGTCACCGTTCCAAAAAACGTTTGGGAAGCGGAGAGGAAATAGTTCCAGGAAATAAGTCCGTTTTTTTGGCTCTATTTGCTTGACAGTCACAAAGTGACCAATGACGAACCAAAAGAGGGGGACTTCAGCCCTCTATTTTTGGCAGTGCCCTGCCCTCGTGAGTAATTCAACATATGGAAGGCAGCCGATGCGCCCGGCGCGCCTGTTGTCCAGGCTGCGAGACCGCATTTATCGACAGCGACCCGCCAACGCGCCAGATGACCGCCGACTAGCGGTTAAACTATGCGGCTCGGAAGCGTGGCAGAGCGGTTGAATGCAGCAGTCTTGAAAACTGCCGAGGATGCAAGTCCTCCGTGAGTTCGAATCTCACCGCTTCCGCCACTTGTTGGCACTGGCTTTTAGCTGCTCCAAAAGCCGTACGATCCGACTCTGCCTCAAGAGTCGCAGCTGACCTGTGACAGTCCGCAGATCACGATGGCGCTACAGAAAACGGCCGCTGCACCGTGAAACTGAACTGATAGCGATCAGCCTTGACGTGTGAAAGACCACGCAGCTCTTGCAAGACACCGATTCCGGCACAAAAAGGGTTTGGGAAGTTTCAATCCAGCGATTCTCGCAGGTGATTGCTGTCTTCAAGCCCATACATTTCCTCGCGCTGACCTGCAAGTTCGGGAGGAAAGATAGTCCTTTCATTGAGGTAAATTTAACTGCGCGTGGCTTGGTACGGCGGAAGAAACCTGCGAATCACCAAGCAGACCAACGTTACCGCCCCCTGCAGCACGCTAGCTTGAACAAGTGGCCAAAAACCATTGGCGTCATAACGCACGCCTCTGTTCACAAAATCTGCGTCGAAATAAATTGCAGCCGCACCAAGTAAAGTAGCGAAGCCCATCATCCACAAGAACTCAATCGACGTTTTCACAAATTCGTCTTTTGTCGATTCGAATACTGAAAATACAAGATGGGCTGCGGTCAAGAGAACCGGCAAGCTCAAGGCCAAATACAGTGACAGGGGATATGAATCTTCTCGGTACATGCGAAACATAACGAGGCAGAGTCCCCAGCTAATCCACCTAATGTTAAAAAGATTACTGATATTCATCTAATCCCCTAGGCCAGAGCTGCCATTAAAACTGCTCGATCAGTTCGCTCATCGCGACCATGCTGACGGTTAAGGCGCCAAAAGCGAATAGCCTGAGTGCCGCGATGAAGCCGTCTTTGCGCCAGGCGGAGATCGGCCAGTACATTTGCAAAATGCAGAGCACGAGCGCGACGATGAGCAGGTATAGCTTTGTCATCGCGGCATCGTAGCAATAAAAAGCCCCCTCAGGACCTCTCCTTGTTTCGCTTGCGAGGCGGCCCTCTGCTCGGAGCCTTAAAGGCTCAAAGGTCTGCATGTGGTTGGGCGGATGACGATGCAGGCAGAACCGTGTATGTGATCACGGTGAGTCAGACCAGGATGCCGGTGAAGACTGTCGCCAGTCTGGAGCTGTAGGAGGTTGGCTATAAGTGAAAAGCTCTCAAGGATTGCGCGGCGTCAGTGCAATGGAAAGAGAAAGTTAGAGCGCTGACGTGTGACAGCCTGCAGATCACGATGGCATTGCAGAACACTGCAACGTCGAACCAGCCGCGAGCACTGTAAAAAGTATCCCCTGGGGTTTGTTTTCGTTTCGCATGCGAAACCAATGACCTTAAACTCCATCCAACAAAACGGGAGGAATTTATGAGAACCTGGATTCGAACTCTTGGTGTGATTCTGTTGGCAATTTTCACGAACACATACACCAATGCGGAAAATTTTTACGGGCCCAACGAGTTAAACGAAATCGTTACCAAGGCTTATAAGGCAGATGATTTTGTTGCGCTTGATAAGTTGGCTACCAAGCTTCGTACAGAAAGAAGTCGAACCCCCAGTGGAGTTTGGAATCTCACCGTTTTCTATGGCAACCTAGGCTACGCTATTGTTGGGGAAAAGGAAAAGAACTCGGAGGCGCAATGGGCGGCCATAGAAAGCAAACTGAATCGTTGGGTCGCAGCTTTTCCTCAATCGGCTATGGCGCCAATAGCACTGGCTACCGCACAGAAGCAGCATGCCTGGGCTCTTCGCGGTTCTGGCTATGCAAGTACCGTCACCCCTGAAGGCTGGAAAGGCTTCGCGAGCTACATGGCGATTGCTCGCAACACCCTCGATGTGAACAAAAAAATCAGCAGTGATGATCCGCAGTGGTATATCGTGATGCTGGATGTGGCGCTTGCGCAGAACTGGACAAGAGACCAACATTGGGCGTTGTACGAAGAAGCAGTGTCGAAAGAGCCTCTTCATTACCAGACATATTTTGTGGCGGCAGAGCGTTTTCTCCCAATGTGGGGAGGGAGCATGCGGCAAATCCAGGATTTTGCTGCGGATGCCGTGAGACGAACGACCTCAACAGAAGGCCAGGGAATGTATGCACGTATCTATTGGGTCGCAGCAGGGCGCATGGGAGGGGAAGCTTTCTTTGCAGAGTCGCATCGGAGCGCAGTTTGGTCGCAGATGAAAGCCGGCTTTGAAGACGTGCTCAAAAAATACCCAGCCGATTGGAATAGGAATGCGTACGCGAAATTCGCATGCCAAGCCGGTGATGTGGATACGTTTATAGCCATGACCCGCAGCTTTAATGGCACGCCCATGAAAGACGCATGGCCCGGCGACTACTTCCAGAAATGCAAAGAATACGCCGGAAAGCTGCGACCAAATAGCCTACTTTGAGTCTTTCCCAGCGTTTCCGGCACATTAAGTCGCATCAGCCAGCATGTATCTCGACAGAGTACTCGCCCCCAGCTTCCAATGACTACTTCATCTCTTCGCCAATTCTTTATGTCTTTGCTCTTGCTCGCACTTGTGGGGTGCAATCAAGCGGACATGATTCAAAAATTTGCTTCGCCTGCCGATCAGACGCTGGCCAAAAGTTACATTGATCTTCTGCGACAGCAGCGCTTTGAGGATATTGAGAAGGCGGCTGACCCAAGCATAGCTGGGCCGGCACTTCATGACGCGCTTGTTCAAATGGCGGCATTGATCCCCGCTGGAGAGCCCTCAACAATTATGCTGGTTGGCGCTCATCGGATGAACAGGGATGACTCTTCGACCGTCAATCTCACGTTTGAATATGGCTTTTCAGGCAAATGGATTTTGACGAGCGTCGCCGTAAGGAATCATGGTGGTAAGGCCACCATAGTTGGCCTGAGTGTCGCTCCCCAGCCAGCTTCACTTGAACAACAGAATCGGTTCACGTTAGCAAAAAAAACGCCAATTCAATACCTTGTTTTTGCGTTGGCCATAGTCTTTCCGTTGCTTACCCTCTGGGCGCTTGTTGTTTGCGGCAGGTCTAAACTCAAAGGCCGAAAGTGGCCGTGGGTACTGTTCGTTATGCTTGGGTTTGGAAAGTTTGCAGTGAACTGGACAACTGGCGAATGGAGTTTCGCGCCCTTGTCCTTACAGCTATTTAGTGCGGGAGCGTTTGCCCCCTTGTACGGGCAATGGACCGTTGCGATTGCTCTTCCGATCGGCGCAATTACTTTTTTGATACTCAGGAAAAAGCTAAGTGTTGCAGCAATTAAAAGCTAACTGGTCGGCCCACTCGGACACACAGCAGCAGATTCCTGCTGCGCGGCGCTTGCTACGTGCCGGTGGTCTCAAACGATAGACCCCGAGGAAACACAATGCGAGTGCTCCGTGAGAAGTCCGCTTTGTGAATGGGTGGGCGCATCGCCGTTGCCACCTGTAGCCGGTTCAAAAGTAGGCATCGCGTTGTCGACGATCGGAACTGAACCAATCCACGGCCTTCGCCACAAGCCCACGACAAGTACTAACGGTTGGTACTTCTGGTCCGGAGGTGAACCGTCAGAAGCCAGCGACTTCTTTGCCCTCCTGCATGTGGAGAATCTGGCAGAGACCCTACCATGGGTTGTCGAGTATCTTGAGTTGCCGCCAGGGTATCGCTTGCTGATAGATGGCTCCAACCATGAAGATGTGTGGTTCGATAAACGCTGCTTGTGGCCCAACCCCTCAGTCAATGAGACGTCTTGCGCATCGCACAAGCCGCCCCTTACCTCCACCGTTAGACCTCTTTTGACACCATGAACGTCCTCTTGTATCCCTTCATGCTGCTATCGGCAGTTGGTCTGCTTCTCAGCGTAGGAAGTCACCTGGCAGCCCTGATTGGCCTGCCAATTCCAGGTGGACATCTGGTTTGGGGTTTGCACGCCGGCATCTTCGTAGTGTGGCTTCCGACGGTCTTGGTCGCCAATCGTATGTCGCGCCACGGAAGACGCGCTGATTTTTGGAAGCTGGCCCTATCGGGCTGCCCAACTTGGGCACGCTATGCGATCTACGGGCTCTTCGGATACGCGATGCTCAATTTCATTCTGGGTATGAGCGACGTACCCAGCCATAGAGACGGGAGCAATGCTGCCAATTCCGGCGCCGAAGTGCGTCTCTTCTCTGGGCATTGGATGGTTTTCTACGGCGCGGCGTTTGCAACGCTCTACTCCGCGATCAACAACTCCAGGTTGCTGAAAGGCCGAAAATGCATTCGAGGCCATGAGGTCGCACCACTCGATAAGTTCTGTCCCGAATGTGGGGCAGCTATAGAGCATGGGCACATCTAACCTGTCTCTCCAGCGGACTAATTCTGAGGGGCTTCGGCTCCCGCCGCGATCCGCTGAGCTCAAACGTTGGGCGTCATGACCAATCCGCGTTTATGGAAGACCTGGGGTATTGCTGAAGCAAACCTGAAAGATGCTCGTCGCTACCTTGTCGAGGCGGCCACCGATGCGGACTCAGAGAAGTATTCATTGGTTCAGTTCGATGAATACCTTGCCCATAATGAACTTGGCTTGGCACTGCAAGAGATTGCCAGCATTGCGGAAGATTTCACATGCAAGGCGGCATTCTGGAAGCGGCTCGAAGCGGCCGCAGAGGTCATGGAATTGCCAGAGTCTGCCTCGGCGTATAGGGATAAGTTCTTTGCGGAAACTCGTCGTCACTAAGACGCCCAACCCTTCATCGCAGCCGACCCTGGCCAGCTGCGCTGGCCGGTCGGCTGAATTCAAACGCAGGTTGCTCCGTGGCCAACAAAAAACCAGGTTTCAGTCGCACCCTTGCTCTAGCGTGCTGAACTCCGTCGAAATCTGATCTAGTTATGGAGTGAACCCCTCGGGCTGGACCAGGGGATTCACTCCAACACCGGGATGGGGTCTTGTGGGGGGATTCAGCGGCGACCGGGGCAGCGCGGTTTTTTCACCGGTTTATGGGCGAGGATGATCAAACACAACGGAATCGGCTGTTTAGGCTTAGCTCGTCCATATTGAGGAGGCGGTAGCCACACTGCCCGCCTAGAATCGGTTTGCGGGGTTTGGTGTTCTTTTTATCGATCTGAACGAAACTCAAAATGAGCAATAAGTCTTTTAATAACAAGCACTTGGCTGATTTTTTGGTGGCCAGGTTATACCGCAAGCGCGATGTTATACCGCGGACCTTGCGGTATACATTGCGTTAAGAACTCCAAATGCGTGTTCGCCTAGTACTACTGCTAGTCGCAGCTCTTCCTCTATGCAATGCATTTGGGCAGGAACGAGAAGGCCTACGAATTCATGCCCCACCCGCTTGGGCGGGATGGAAGAAGGCAGCGGAAGAAAAGAAAGACGGACTCGAATTTACGGCGTGGGTCCCTCTGGACCAGCAGGGGTCTGCATGGAAAGAATCAATCACTCTAGCCATTCTGGAGCCATCTCCCCCGGAAGATGCTGTAACGAACGCCATCCGCCTCACTCTTGGTGTGACGGCCAAGGCCTGTCCCAACTCCAATGTTGTGCCACCTAAGCCGCGTAGTGAAGGCATCTTTACTGTTGCTTATGCACAGTTCTACTGCTCTAGATTCCAGGACAAGAACGTGGGGGAACTTACCTTCGTCAAAGCCATTTCTTCTGCTCAGCGCACATATGTCATATCAATGATCAAGAGGGTAAGGCCCTTTGACATCCGTGCACCCGGGGCGTTTGTGTTCTCTGCAGAGGAAGAGGACCCGGTTAGCTGGCTTTCAGCGGCAGCAAATTACCTAGGTACCGTGAAAGTCTGTGTCAGTCGGCAAGAAAAGGAAGACGTATGTTCGCCCTAGAGTTCCTAACACGGCAGTCCACACTGACGCCGTGCGGCAAAGCCGCGCAGCGCCGGTGACTTCTACGTTAGATACCATGGAAACACTGCTCGTTCTGGTGCTCGCGCTTTTTGCGGTTGGCTTCGCGGTTGGTGCATTCTTGAATCATCCAGACGAACTCCCGCCGCACCGACTTCGTAGGTTTCTGTGGTCCGGGTGGATTGGATGGACCATCCTCTGCGGTGCACTGCTGCACCTTGCGAACGAAAAGCTTTGTCCCCCCGGCAGTTGCATCGGAGTGGCCTTAGGGCTTGCGTGGTTCGGACTGACGCTAGCGTGGTTAGTTGGCGGGCTGTGCGCGACGGCTGGTATCTATACTGCCCGGAACTATCTGAGGAACCACTAGTGGCAATGGCATCAAACAAGCCGTTCGACACTGACGCCCGAGTGCTTCAATGCGCTCCGTGCACACGCCTCCCGCTCGCCGATCAACTCCAACGTTAGGCCGCACCATGCGAGTCATTGCAATTGTTTCGCTTCTCGTTCTGCCTGGTCCGATATTCCTGGCCTACTCACAATTCATTGGCAACACGGGCTTTGAGTGGAAACACCTTCTAGCGAACTACGCTTGGTGTTCTGCAGTCTTGTATTGCTCCGCGTTGATTTTGATGGGAGCCCGCGCGAGCGTTACGCTATGGCTTGCTACTCTCGCCGCGGGGAATGCAGCTCTTATTGCATTCTGTTTTTGGATGGCCAGTCTCTTGGCGAGAGGCTACAGGGACACCGAAATCGCATGGGTGCTTCTTTTTCCAGCTCAGGCACTGGTCATTGCGCTCGCGGTGTTGGCCTATTGGATTGCGCACCGGAACAAGGAACGGCCTGGCCATGTTGCCTAACAGGCCGATCGAAACCGGCACACAACGCCGCGGCTCCGCGAAGCGCATGATTTTCGGCGCGACTGATAGCGCCAAGCCTCTATGTGCGGCTCACTTTCAACGTTGAGTATCTTGACCATGCGTCTTTTTTATATCTCAATTGCCATTGCACTATTTCAGGTCACATCCAGTCATGCCGCGTGCTCTGACAAAGAAAGTTGGATGGCGGCAAAGTCATTGCGCCTAATCTCATCCAATGGACAAAACCCGAAAGAATCTTTTGAGGTAGAGGTACGCCACTTGGGTAACGCGCAAATGTTTTCGCGCGTCATCCAGGGTGTTGCGGTCGCCGAGTCTTACCGGCTTTCTGGCGGGCGACACCTGTTTCACGGCCTTGATGAAAAAACGTTCAATCACCCTGTTGGCTTTGACCCCAGGCAGTCATTTTTTTTGCCAACCATGATTTTGGAAAAATTTGGGTTTGCCGGATTGTGTGGGATTTCCGGCGAGCAACACTTTCATGGTTCCATCGACCTGGGCGATTACTCGCCTCCTGGTATGCGTAGGCTGATGGTTGAGGGAACGGTGGCCCGTACCTCTGCTTCCGTTGTGACATTTTCACTTCGCCTGCTTGGTGACGCTGCTACGACCATCGACGGGTCGTTCGATTTTGTTCCCCCACCATTTCCAGCCGAGGCCCCGGTTCTCAATTGGTATTACCTCCTTCCCGGCGATCGTATGCTTTCCGCTAAACGTACGAATACCACTATGCCCACGCTGAGTGCTTTCGTTCAAGGTACGGAACAATAACTGTGCGCACAGAAAAGGGGCCTAATTCTGGCGGCCGTAGCCGTGACCGAGAACAACAAGCATGTACCCACCGCCAGACGCATCGTCGGCACCGTCAGGTTTGAGGGTCGATAGAAATTCTTAACCCGTCAATCAACACAGACTCACAACAGCAAAAAGGCCGCTCCACCGCTACTATCGTGGTTCGGTCATCTCTAACATTAGGCGTCTCATGGCACTACTTTTAAAAATCATCACCGTACTGTTTGGCCTCGCATCGATCGCAGCGGGCGTAAAGAGTGTTCTGCGACGAGAAGCCAAATTCACATGGAATGGAGATAGCGATGAGAAGCGTGTCGTTGAAGGGATTCCGGCAATCCTCATCGGTCTGGGCGAGATCGCTATAGGCCTTTACATCATCTTCGCTCTACGCTTTCCTTTTGCGAGCTGAGATATTTACATCGGACCGAGTCACCATCGCCAATGTTGCCCGCTGCTTGTTGGCTAGAACTGGTTGCCCGGAGAGAATGCCGCCTAACCTTTCCACCGAGGGGACGTTTCAATGGCCGCTTCGCGCCTATTGGCCCGCCCCTCATGTCCAACGTTAGACCGCTTCGCAATATCATGGACCGACCTCCTAAAAACCTAAATGGCTGTCGTGTGCTGGCGTACGTCCGAACCGATGATGCCGTGTTTACCGGGCTCCTGCGGTTGAACGTCGGCGGCGACTGGTTGGGTCGTGTGCCGTGCCTTGCCATCTGTGCCTTTGGCGAAGCGTCGGAGCTGGTAGTCCTCCATTGCGACGAGTCCTGGAATGTGCTTGGGATCCAGGGATGGAATATGGTGGGTACGGATGCACCGTCCTCCCCTTCGGAGGTTGCGTCGATCGTTGCGAAGTACTATCAGGGTCTGGAGGCCCGCTGGACGCACGTTCCGTGAGGCTACGCAAGGCGTTCCGATCTCCTGGAGTATTCAGATGATGCCTGTAACGGGACAGCGGCCTAACTTGTCGATTAACACGAACGCCCAAGGGCGTCAGCGCGCTTCCCGCGCATCTTTACGTTAGCCGTCATGAAGGTCGTAGTCACGCGGAACCCCGGCTGGTATGGCAAGTTTGTATCGATGGATATCCTTTGCAACGGCCGGCGCCTCGCGTACATTCGAGAGAAAGAAACCGTGCACGTTCAACTTGAGCAAGCTGACATACCAGCGAAGTTGGAACTACGAATGCAGCAAATGGTTGGCAGCCCAACAATCGAGATATCTCGTCTGTCTTCCGATTTACACCTTGAATGCGGCGCGAACAACTGGACTCTATTGGATTTTTTTGACCTCTCCCTCCTGTCAGGTCTCAAGAACGAGGTCTTCTACTTCAGGAAGGTGGTGCCCGAGTGAACGCGTGCCACCGTCAATGAGACTTACCTTGCGGCGAGTCGTCATTTCTCAGGCGTCACATCGGGACATTCACACGATGACGGCCAGCCCTTCCTTCAAGCGGACGTGCCTATGGCACGCCGCCAAAGTCACAACCGAGGTGCTCGTCCATATTGGGGAGGCGGTACCCACACTGCCCGCCTAGAAATGGTTTGCGGGGTTTGGTCCCTTTTTTATCGACCTGAGTGAAACTCAAAATGGGCAATAAGTCTTTGAATAACAAGCACTTGGCCGGGTTTTCAGTGGCCAGGATATACGGCAGGGGCGATGTTATACCGCAGACCTTGCGGTATACATTACGTTAGACAGCATCTCAATGGCCCGTATGGAACTCCTGCCCTTCGTTGCATCTGCTGCCGCCATTGCGGGTTTCGCTTTGGTGGGATGGCTTGTCTACCGCTATTTAGCTGAGCTCATGCTAATGCGTCGCGGCACAATTACCCGAGGCAGGGTGGTTAGTGCCGTGGAGTTGGGCAACAGTCACGGCGGCAAGATGTTCGTCGTGTCGTATGAATTTTCGGCCACGAGCTCCGGCGGAAATGCCTTGATGTACCGCGGTAGGCAATTGATGAGTTACGGTTTTCGGCCCAAAGACATAGTGGTTGTTCGCTTTTTGTCAAAGTGGCCTCGGATTAACCTTATCGCAGACCGCACCGTTTGACGGGGCGACAAAACAAGAATGCCAAGTATGCTGTCTAACATTTCGCTCGGCGCGGACACGCGGCAACAGAATGCCGCTGCGCGGCGCTTGCTGCCTGCCGGGCAGCTTTGACGTTAGGCATCACCAATGCTGCTCATCCCAGTTGAGATATTTCGCTTCGTCAACCCGGATTTCCCCGGCTTCGTTGAGTGCGAGTTGGTCGATGCTGAGGGGACACGGCATCTATTCATGGAGAAGGTGCCTGTTGTGACCTTGGAGCACTTGACCGAGCACAGTGTGTACCCGGCAGCGGGCGTGATCGCTTGCGAGGTTGAGGCATCTTGGATGGAGCCGAATGGGAGAGCCCTGGTACGTGTGACCACGGAACGCCCATGGGGTGTCGAATCGGTTGGAGGACGGTCTTTGTTCGTGCTCGATCCAGCGACTCTGTCGCATGAAGATGCTGCCTAACATGTTGCTCGACACGGACCCGCAACTGCAAAAGGCGGCTTCGCCGCAAGTGTTGTGGGCCGGTTACCTTCAACGTTAGGCCCAGAAGGAACAACGTATGCCAAGTATCGCTTCCCTGCTTCTCGCCGCGAGCGCGTTTGTGATCCTCGGCCTCGGTTGTGCTCATCTTCTATTCACCTTTCGCGGGAACAAGTTTTATCCTCGCGACCCCGCGCTAATGGCTCGAATGCAGGAAGTCTCACCTGTCATTTCGGGCAAGATGTCAATGTGGAAGGCCTGGGTCGGGTTCAATGCGAGTCATAGCTTCGGCGCAATGCTGTTCGGCCTTGTCTATGGCTATCTTGCTCTGGCGCAGCCTTCAGTCCTGTTTTCATCGTGGTTCCTGCTAGCTGTCGGCCTTGCCTTACTCGCTGGCTGTCTCTTTCTCGGCTGGCGCTACTGGTTCAGCACCCCGTTTCGAGGCATCGTCTTGTCCACGGCGCTCTATGTCTCTGGTGTACTCGCACACTGGGCCTAACCCTTCCATCGAGGGGGCAGCCAGCAGCCGGCTTCGCCGTCCGTCGGCCGCCCCTCATCTCAAACGTTAGGCCCCGCCACTATGGAGCTAGCCTTCTCGATCGCATATGCCGCGGCAATCTTTGTTGCCTCAAATGTCGTCTCATTCCCCCTGGGCTTTATTAACGGCTTCCTGGAGGTCAGGAAGCAACCGCTAAGTCGGCGGTCTCGGCTCGTCCTCGAGTTCTCAGAAGGAGCCGTCGAAGTTCTTGTCTGGATCGTCATCACAGTTCATCTGTTCCGTCAGCAGTTCGAGACGCCTTATTTGGTTGCCGCTGGAGCATACGGGCTGGCAGGAGTGGTTGGATATCTCATTGATGTTCGAGTCTTCAAGAAGTCACAAATCACCTTTCTCATCCGCATCATCTTCACCTCCGCGTTCTGCGTTGTCGTGGGCGCATATGTTGCATAGACCTGTGCGCGCGAGGCCTAACCCGTCCCTCAACCAGACATGCCTCGGCAAACCAAGTCATGCCGCTTATCTCAACCGTTAGACATCACAAATCAGCACTGGAGGAGTACATGGGAACAGGAGGAAAGGATCAGCCCAAGAAGGCGCCGATAACGGACAACATTCGAAGCATGAGTGTTCATCGTGGTCTCTGTGTTTTTTATGGGCTCTTTGGTGTGGCCCTGTTCGTGCTGCTCTGGGACGGCGTAGACGGCGAGTCAATTATTGGCCCGGGCTTATTGGTCCTGGCCTTTGGCACCGTTCACGGTGTGATCGCATTTGGAGCTGCGCGATCCAGACCTTGGGCGCGCACGTCCTCCATCGTGGTTGCCTGCTTGTTGCTGCTTGGTGTCCCCATTGGCACCCTGATCGGTGTCTATCTTCTCGCGAACTTAAAATGGCCCAAAGCTGGTGATGTCTAACTTGGCGGTCGACACGGAAACCCAACTCCGTACGTGTGCTTCGCGCTTCTGTCGGTCGCCGGTCACCTCTACCTTAGGCGCCTCAAGAAAGGTCTTCGTGCAACAAGAATCTGAGGAAGAAGTTCGTCGAATTCTGCAAGCAGCTTTCGGCACACTGGCTCTCCACGGAGAGCTTCCCCCAAGCGAGCACTACGCAACACTGGATGTCCTCTACCATCCCGAGGCATGGGTACAGATCTATGGCGACTACATGGACTTTTCCTACGCTGAGCAGGCCCCGCCGGAAACGCTCTTGGCCGAAGTTCTTGCGTCGCTGCAATCCGCTCAGATTATCGATTGGTGCCCTGGAAGACTGGCGACTGTTCAATACAAGGCGGCAGATGCTGTCACGCTGTCAAAAACCATTGATGCGTTGCTAAAAAAGCTCTATGGATTCACGGACTACAAGCTGGTCGGGACCCTAAAAACCTGGCAGCGCGCATAAAGAAGGCTTTGCTGTGAGAAAGGAAGGCTGGTCTGCATGGAAGCGCCTAACCTTTCAATCGAGAGGACGTATCCGGGCAAGCCGGGTCACGCCTCTCATCTCAAACGTTAGAGCGCATATGATGACTGATCACAACTCCACCAAGCTAACCTCTTTATCTGTGCTGCTCCGAGTCGTGATTGCAGCAATCGGAGTTTTTATTGGTCTACTTTTGCTTGTAATCATTGGGCTTACAGGCAGCAGCATCTACGCGCCGCGCCTTGCCATCGAAATATCCAAAGTGGCCATTTTGGTCGCGACAGCTTCCATCGTTGTTTGCTGCATGACACCCCCTAGGATTCTTCGCGGGAGATCTACCCAAGCGAGAGTCTTTAAGTACTTGCTGGTGTTTCTTGCTGCTCAGCCACTAATAGTCATACCAATTGCATACAAGTTCTTTCGACATGCACTCTAACAATTCATTCAAGTCGACGCCGCTTCGCGGGCGGCCTTAACTCAGGCGTTAGGCACCCATGCTTTCGAGCCGCGTTGGCACCTGCACCTGGACTGAAGTGGAGCGCTTCTATGAGCGTCTCGTGAGCGACAGTGCGTGGCCGTTTGTGCCAATGCTTGAACTCGTGCGCTTCATTGCGTCTTCGACTTACGCGAACGGCTTGTTCCCTGCCACGTCGCATGAAGTGTTGCTAATTGGTCGGGTCGCCAACTTTGTGCGCCACGACAATGAACTCCAAGTCGCGTTCAACGCCGCGGCCCAAACATTTTCGTTCACCTACTCACAGCGCCCCGATGAAACCGACCCATGGTCACGCTCGTGCGGCGTAGCAGAAGGCCGTGCCACATTCGAGCGCCTGCTACACAAGCGCTTAAGGTGGTTCCATGAGGGCTGAGGCGCCAACCCTTCCAACGAGCGGACACCTTCCAGCGCTTCGCACGCTTCCAGTCACCGCTCATGTCAAACGTCAGCCCCTCAGATGTTGTTCGAACTTTTCAAGACAGCCGCCCCTCGACGTATAGGGAGAACTTCTTTACGAAAATTCGTCGTCACTAAGACGCTCACCCTTCATTGCAGCCGACCCTAGCCAGCTGCGCTGGCCGGTCGGCTGAATTCAAACGAATATTGCTCCATGGCTAACGAAAAACCAGGCTTCGGGAGCATCCTTGCTCTAGCCTTTTGAATTCCGTCGAAATCTGATTCCGTTAGCGCGGAATTCAATAGCGTCACCAGTTCGTGCCCGACACGGTATGCTGCAACTCTCGCGGCGTCGTTTTCATTTTTTTGTCTAGACATATATGAAACCCTGGATCTGCGGGCTGATCTTCGCGGCCCTTATCGTTGTCGGTGCTATCGTGACGCTGGCCATAACGCTTTGGTAGGTTACTTCGTTATCGGCTAAAAACGGACATGGAATCAGCATCGTGAAGCGTTGGTGGCACGGCCCTTATTTTTCCCTGATTGGCAACGTTGCCGGTCTTTGCCTCGGGCTTATTCTGGGATGGGTTTGCCTCAATGCGATGCTCGCGGGCGAAATCAAGTTCAGCAAAGCTAATCGATGGATTCGGTTGGAAAGCGAGCCAACTGTGTTTTGGCTGGCCTTCTGGTTTCAATTTGCCCTGGCGGTTTTCGTTGTTGCGGTGACTCCCAGATCAATACGCAAAGACATTCGTGCCATCCGGGAAAATCGAGCGCAATCCAAGAATTCTTGATGACAGTTTTGGACTCATTGCAGTCTTCTGTAGCCTGTAATGGGCCAACATTTATGAATCGCGTTCTTCACGCTTGATCCGCTGTTTGGACGCCAGCCTGCGCATTTCCCAGCACCAGCCGCGTACTGATGCCGGTAACGACGGCGGGCTAAAAGTGGACAGCACTGCCGGACTACGCGGCTTCCATCCAGTGGAAAGAAAGAGCGCAGAGCCCTGACATGTGACACCCCACAGATCACGATGCGTTGCAATAAACCGCCGTGACCGGAAGCCGACCGCTTCGAATTGTCATCCCGACCAGGATATCGCGTGCGATACCATGCCCTAAGTTATGGGGATGAGCGTTATGCAAATTGTCGGAATCGTATTGGCGATTGGTATTGGACTCGTGAGTTGGCCGGCAGCATTAGCACTGGGTGGATGGGGTTCTCCCCTGCGCGCTCTTGATTCACTTTTATTCTGGACTCCCATCGTTGGCGCAGCAGTACCAATCGCTTTACTCCTGTTTGTGAAAGGGGCAAAGGCGTCCGGGGCATGGGTGGTGGCGTTGGCTCCGCTCCTCGGTGTGCTGAACGTACTTTGGAGTGTCGATTTCTATACGGCTTACCTTGGACCCAGTCTTCCTTCGTCTGACCCAATCCCATGGGCATTCGTGGTTTTTTCTGCAATGTGGCTGCTGCCTTGGTTGTATGTAATCAATGCATTGAGGAAAAGAAGTCCTTCCTGATGGTGAAGAGCCCAGGTTGGGTCAGTCTTCATTTCTCCAGCACCGGTTTCGCATGCGAAACACCTGCATCCGCAGCAACAGAAACGGTCTCGATAACAGCCGCACTCATGTGAACCTCCAAAAGGAAGTTGACAGACGAGGGAGGTTAAAACATCCTCTCGCTCGGGCTTCCTCGTTCCTCAGAGTAGGCGGCGGAAGGATGCTGGTCGATCAACAAGAAAAAACCGGGATGACCCGGTTGTCGCTGTATTGAAAATCCCCCCACAAGTGCCCCTCACACCGGGTCGGGGTCTTGTGGGGGATTCAGCGGCGACCGGGGCAGCGCGGTTTTTTCACAGGGGCAGGCCTGGCGCCCGCAGTCGACGTGACACCAAGCGCAGCGAATGGCATCCAAGGGTGCAACCGGGCCGGGCTAGCGTTAACCCCTGTAGAACGCAAAGGAACCAGTGACTCCACTAGTTCATACTGAGGATGCGCTGCGAGAGCTTGCTGCCTAGAATCCTACGCGGGGCGGAATCGCTAAAGCCGTCTATATTAAATATAACCTGAGGAGAGGCAATGAGAAGAGAAGTCATAACTCGCGCAACACAGAGGATCATCGATGACCTAGTATCGAGTGGTGTCGAAACCATGTTTGAAGAGGCCTCAAATCGTGCTCGGCAAGCCAGCAAAGAAGACCGAGACTTTGTCTCTTTCGAGGTCTTTCAGAAGTATTCAATCGCGACATCTAGCTATGGTGAAGCGGAACATGCCATCGCGGCGATTATGGGGATTAGCCCACTATTTTCAGCAGAGACTTGGCAAAGACTCTCGGTGAATTCAGACCCTGCGGTGATCTTCGAGCTGCGTCGAAACGTTTTCTTTGCAAGAAATGATCTTCCTAAGATCGTGAAATTACTCGAACAGGAACATGTTGCGGCAGCAAAAACAGGGGAAAACCTGCCAGTAGAACTTCGAGGAAAGACTGGGATCACATTTATTCTTCCAGAGGAAGAGCACGAATACTCTTCTCCCGCCCGTCTTATCGCGGCGCTGGAGGCCATCACAAACCTGTACGGTGTGTTCTGCACGTTGGAGAACCAGTCTGAAGGCGACCTCATCGTATTGGCGTGTGATTCTGGAAGCGACAAATCGTTCGACTTTCTCGGCGTCGCCAAGCTTATGGAGGAGGTTCGAAAGCTCGTCGTAGCAATCTGGGATAGACGGGTTTTCTATCGCCATATGCACGCCAGCCAATGCATTGCTCTTATTGCAGAATCGCTGCCCGTTATAGCGCAAATTGAAACTCTCAAACAATCTCGTGCCCTTGAACCTGAGCAGGCCGAACTTTTAAAGCGTAAAACTTTGCTTGGCGCAACGCAATTTCTTGAATCGGGTATATACATCCAAGATATGGTTTCCCAGGGCCAGTCACCTCGACAGCTTATGCGGCCCGAACCAAAGCTTTTGGCAGCCCCCGCTCCCACCACGCCAACAAATGACGGCAGCGTCCATAGCACCTCCAGGCGTGACGGAAATTCTGATGCTCTGTCGGAAGAAGATATCGCGGAACTGACTCGATTACTTGGAAAAGCAAGGCTCGGCCACCCAAGCGCACAACCGCCATCATTGGGAAGTGCTCCGCGAAAAAAGCGCTAACCGACTTGCAGTATCTTGGAGAGCAGCATGGAAAGCCTTCGTAATAGCATTCTCACCTGTCTTGTTGAGCGTGCGCCTAACTCACTAACGACGGCAAACTTACTCACCGTTCTGAAGCAGACAGACGTGCATGCATTGCAGAGAGAGCTCCAAAGCATGTCAACGGAAGGTCTGATCGTTGTCCGAGCTCATACGAGGACTCCCGACTACATGCTTCCTTCTTATAAAGGATTGCCAATCCGTGAGTACGTCAGCATTAGTGGCATAAAGGTTCCACGCCTTCTTGCGAATGACACAGCCCGCCCCGAAGACCTTAATATTTTCTTTGAAGTGCTTGCGCTGCGTATGTTGCAGATTGAGAGCGACGCGGAACAAAAGCTCGATGAAAAGTTGAAGTCGTATTGGGCCAACGTCGTTACTTTGTTTGGTGCTTTCATAGGAGTATTCGCACTGATAGTGGGATTTCTAAAAACAGTGCCATTCGAAAATGGCTCGACTTTTTATTCGGTGCTTATTCTCAGTTCCGCACAAATCATCCCATTAGCAGTGATCCTAGGGCTATTTGTATGGTTTCTCAAATCACAGTTTAAGTAACCGGCTAGCCCTCCATATGCGCCAAGTCGATGAGTATTTCTCTCTCCACATTGATAACCCTCTCTTCCACTACACCGGTATTGGATCACTGGTAGGTATTGCGAAATCCAACACCATTTGGGCGAGCCATATCTACTACCTCAATGACTCCAAGGAAATTCTTCATGCCTGTGATGTCCTGCAAGAAGCCCTAGAGCCGAGGCTAACTTTTGACAATCAGCTCACTGATGTAGAACGGGAATTCGGAAAGCAATTCTTAACGTGGGCAAAAACGTTCTATTCAAATCAGTATTGCCTATTCGTTTTCTCTTTATCAGAGGAAAAATCGCTGCTAAGCCAGTGGCGAAGTTACACACCTCACGGCAAAGGCGTCAGCATCGGTTGCGGCCCCTCGTTTCTTCAGGAGGTAATCCAAATAAATGATTTGAAGATTGCGCGCTGCGTCTATGACTACAACGAGCAGCAGCAACTGCTCTATAGCCTTTTTGACAAGCTACTAGTTACTTTTAGGCAGACAAATTTGATGCCGGACGAATCTCTTTCGGGAGGCATCGGATTTCATCCTTTTTTTGAGAAATTCCGTGGGAATGTATTGCAGGTTCTGGCAATCATTAAGCATCAAGCATTTCAAGAAGAGCAGGAATGGCGATTGATTTCACGCTACTACCCAAGCTATGTTGTTCCTGATATCCAGTTTCGAGAAGGAGCCTCACTACTAGTTCCGTATATCGAACTTTCGCTTGGTACGGGCCGCCCATGTTTCGATGAAGTAGTGCTGGGACCTACTCCACATGAAAATCTATCGAACTCTACGTTATCGATGTTTCTTAGCAATAAGAGGCTTTGCAATAGCACCTCAAATAGCGCGATACCTTATCGAGAATGGTAGATTCGGAATCTATCTCAGGCTTGAATGGCCGGGTTTGATCACTCTGTATATGGAACGCTTAATACTCGAAGGATGAGCATTAAAGATCTCTAATGGAATACACCGTGCATCCAAAGCTATGCCGTTTTCTCGTTTGCCTCCTGCTCGCACTCCCAATGGGGTGTGCAGTCCAGCAGGCTCCTGGTAATCTCACCCAGCAGATAGAAATTGCATTTTCGCCAGAGGCCGGCTCGGAAGCGCTGGTTCTAAAAGTCATTGCCAGTGCCCATCAATCCGTTCGATTGGCCGGGTACTCTTTCACGTCGCCGGCCATTGTTAAGAGCTTGATGGAAGCCAAGCGCCGTGGTGTCGACGTCAAGATTCTGGTGGACGACAAAGGAAACCGCGGACAGGCGAGCCTAGCCGCGATGAATTTGATCGCTGGCGCAGACATCCCTATCCGGGTGATATCAACCTATGCGATCCATCACGACAAGTACATCGTGGTCGATGGCCGGCATACGGAGACTGGATCGTTTAACTTCAGCCAGGCGGCCGCAAAATCGAACTCAGAAAACGTACTCGTTGTGTGGGACAACCCCGGCGTGGCTAACCGCTATCTGGCGCACTGGGAAAGCAGATGGCGGCAAGGCATTGAGATTGATAAAGCTTACTAGCGTTGCCAGTCAAAACTGATCGCGCATCAGAAGGCATCGATCTGACTGGCGGCCGATGGCGCGCTGAAGCTTGTTGACTCATCAGGAAAAACTTACCGCTTTCAACCGTAGCCTGGCGATCTGGTCAGGCGCGGGGTCAAATAGAACGCTATAGCGCGGCAAGACATAGGGGAGCTTCACCAAATCTGCGCCAAGCTCTTCCGCCAATGTTTCCCATTTAACAACAAACGGCTGGTGGTCTGGATCGTCGCCAATCGCTCCTGGATCGACAAGTGCAACCAGTTCGGACTGGGGCAAGACAGTTGGCAGGCGAAAACTCACGGTTGAATAGGTCAGTACCTCGCCGCTTGCGCTTTTCATGGCCTGGAAGCTCGCGACGAATGCGTCATTGCCCTTCTTCTCAAACAACCGGCAGAGTGCCTCTTTCTGCGCATCGTAGTCACCCGAGCGGTGCGATAGGATCATGGTACGGAGTTCGTTGAGGTTGGAGCCCTCAGGCTGCCAGGAAGTCCATTCCGACCCGTCCAGCCGGAACATCTCCGGTGAAAGATGGCGAGAAGTCGCCTCCATCCGGTCCTTGGCCAGCGCCATCAACAAGGCCAGACCAGCCTCGTCCTTGTCGCCTGTGATCAACAGACATTCCCTGGTGGGGACCATCGCCACTGGATTGCCATTCAGCTCCAGCTGCCACGCGAGTTCTGGCAGCAGTATGCGTGCGGCATCGTAAAGATCGCCATATTGGGAGACATAAGTTCCTGGAGTGGCCTGCATGAAAGATGGCGGCGCCTTGTGCCGGAGATTATCTGTGGCGATAGCAAGTGCCTCATCGGCAGACACACCCCAATCGGAGAAGGCCGTAGCTCCGACTTGTTGAACCACCGTTTCTGTATCGAAGGCAACGCCAATCCCCAAAATTGATCCGAATGGGCGCATGTTCCAGCTATCCGCTTCCGCAAGCGCACAGTCCATCGCGTCCAGTACGGTTAATTCCAGGCCCGGTATATACCGCAAGACAGGCAGCAGCTTGTCTCGCGCCTCGGCAAAATCGCTAGGTATCGCAGGCACCTCAGCAACCTTGCTCAATCGAGACATCAGATCAGCGCGGGCTGCTTTGTCGCTCTTCAAGAAGTCTTCGTAGAAATTGGTGAGGTACAGCGTCTGGCCGTTATCACCGCGGAGGCAGAACTGTCCCTCGTCATAAGTGAAACTTCGATGAGGGAGGTCTTGCCTGAGCCGTTCAGTTGCCAGATCGGCGAACTTGTTTTTGGTAGGTGGCTTGTTGAATATTTTTTCTAGACCGAACAAAGAGTCTCTCCCAATAAGTTTGTGCAACTCTATCAGAGCGATATTTAATCAATTCATCCCACATGCAGCAGAGTGTCGTGAGATAAGCTAAAAAATTTCAACGAAAGGACCTTGCCATGCGCACGTTTTTCTCTAACGCTCTTGCACTAGCCCTGCTGATAGCCCTCTCCGCCTGCGCAGGAGGCCCTGGTGCATCAACGCCAGCATCTGCGCCGCCAAGCGGACCTTGCAACGCCGCACCAGCCCAATTTGCCGTGGGCCGCAATGTGAGCGCAGCGCTTCAAGAAGAAGCCCGCACACGCGCCGGCACCAAAACCGTCCGGGTTCTCAAGCCTGGGCAGGTCGTGACGATGGAGTTCAATGCTGATCGGCTGAGCCTGACGGTGGATGCTGCCGGGCGCGTGACGCACGTCAGCTGCGGTTAAAAAAAAGGCCGGCACGGAAGCCGGCTAGCGTTTGTGGTTTTTGACTTCTTTTGTTTTCAAGTTGCTGCGGCTGCTTGCGCCCGGCCTTGCTGAGCAGACTACGTTCGATGGATTGCCAGGTTTGGCAGGCCGACATATCAACCTGAATGTTGTTGTTGCCTCCCCACGCAAGCCCTTAATTTGAAGGACGCAAAGCGACCCGTTGCTGATATTCTTCCTTCGTTCGGCAGCCTCTGCTGGCCATCTGCTCCACTTATCAAAGGCTGCGAATGTCTATCAACAACTGGAACGCCTTCCTGAAGAAAGTTTGCGCGTTCGTCTTGCTATTTGGCGGGTTTCTGACCGTTGCAGTAGCTGCTTCTGAAACGGCACCAGCCGCTGCATTGGCTGCTTCTGAAGCGGTATCAGCCAGTGGCCCCAGGCCACGGGAATTCAAGAAACTGGGCATGTACCCGTGGAGTTGCTGGGGCTTCCAGGGTGACGTCTGCAAAGGTGAAGATTGGCCAGACCTTGCAACCACCAAAGATCGCCTGAAGCTGCTCTATTACTTGAACCATCAGCTGAAAAATTTCGCCATGCTTGAGCGGGCGCTCAAAGAGCTATCAGGCTCTGACAAAAACTTTCCTACGGGTGAGCCGTTATCAAGTGCGCCCGGTTTTGCGTTTCGCCAAATTTTTTTGACGCCAGGGGCGGGGGAACCTGAGCGTCTGCAACTGGCGCACTGGAAAACCGCGTTTCCGAATTCGCATTTTGTCGTCCTCGCTGAGGCGGCCTACCAGCATGCGGATGCGTGGAATGCACGAGGCGGCGGCTATGCCAACACCGTTTCACCCGAATCCTGGAAGCTGTTCGACAGCAGACTTCGGGCTGCGCAGAAACTTCTCGACAGCGCGCCAGCAGAAGCAAAAAAGACGCCCCTTTGGCATAGCGTGGCCTTTGATGTTGCGCTTGACTCAAGATCGAACAAGGCAAAAGTAGCGCCTGTCTTCAAGGCGGCAGTGACGCAGTGGCCGCGGCAATTCGACTTCTACTCAACTGCAGCCTCGCGATTGACCCCAAAGTGGGGTGGCAGCTGGGAGGTCGTTGAGGCCTTTATCGATCACTGGAGCAAGCAACAACAGGCTACCGAAGGATTGTCGATGTATGCACGCCTGTATATTGACTTGAGAGAATACGCACTTCCGAGCGACACAAAGATGAGTTGGCAGAGGATGCGTGCGAGTCTTGAGGATCTGGTTGCGCGCTATCCCGATCCCCAGTTTAAAAACTTTTATGCCGCGTATACCTGTTTCGCCAGGGACAAGCCGGCATATGCCAAGGCCATTAGCCAGCTGCCCAAAGAGCAGCTTCGTGTCAATTTATGGCTGCCGGGCAACTCCTACGATGTCTGTACGTTATGGGCTTCAAAATAGGGCACCACCGCATGCTGAAACTCATCGATTTGAAAATGACCCCGGTTTTCCAAAACTGGCGCAGCCATCTGAAGAAGGGATGCATTCTTGCCGTGCTGGGGGTTGGCTTGGCTGCTACGGCATCTGCTGCATCCGACGATGAAATTCCCTGGCGTTGCCATAGCCCACCTGGAAGCCCGCCATGCAACAACGACTATTGGCCCAATTTTCAGACTGCCGCGTCAAACCTGAAGCTGCTATACACACTGGAAAGCTTTAAAGCACTGGAACGGTCGCTTAAGGAGTTGATTGCATCGGGCAAGAATTTCCCCGCAGGTGAGCCCATGGCCACCGCGCCGTATATGGGGTTCCGCTTGGCAATGCCCGCACCTGGAACGTTGCCTCTGGAAGAAGACCGAATCAAACGCTGGAAATCTGCTGTTCCGAATTCTTACTTTGCAGTTTTTGCTGAAGCCCGCTACCAATACGCCAATGCGTGGAACGCGCGCGGCTCGGGAGGACCGAACTCGATATCTCCCGAGGCTTGGGAGCTCTATGACAGCAGGCTTGCTGCCGCACAAAAAATACTTGATGACGCGCCCACCGAGTTGAAAGCTACGCCGATGTGGGACATGCTGACGCTCGCCATTGCTCTTGACTCAAGATCTGCCAATGCCAATATTGCAGCGACCTTAAAGAATGCCGTCAAGCGTTGGCCGAGGGATTTTTATCTTTATAGAAATACGCTGGACAGCATGGCTCAAGCGGAGGACGGGAACTGGGAAGCCATTGATGCTTTTATCAATTACTGGAGTGAGCAGCAACGGGCTACCGAAGGAAGCTCAATGTATGCACGACTTTATATTCACCGGACTCGAGCTTTGCTGCCCGGATCAAAAATGAACTGGCCGCGAATGAAAGCAAGTTTTGAAGACCTGATTGCGCGCTACCCAGATCCGTATTTTAAAAACCTCTATCCGAGCTATGCATGCGCCAAACAAGACAAGCCCACGTTTCTGAAAGCCATGAAGCAATTGCCGAAGGAAGAATTGAACAGCAGCTATTGGCTGGCCGGAAAATCGTATGAAGCTTGCGCGAAATGGGTGGCCAGATAAGCCGAACACTTATACGACCCTGGATCTTCTGACGCAATCGCGCCGGAAGATACGGCTTGCGCACCCGGCTTAACGGCTATCACGACCCTTGCTGAGCTTGCTCTGTTGCTGAAGCTGCCGCTTGCGCTTGGCCTTGTTGAGGGACTCGGGCTCTGGGGGGCGATTGCGCAATGCTTCGGCTTCGCGGGCCTGTGATTTTTCTTTGCGCTTTTTGTCGCGGAAGTGCACAAACAGCCGGCCCAGCCCGAAGCTGACGGCGCAACTGATAACCAGAAAAACAACGGCGGATGTTTCCATAGATCTTGTAGACGAGGTGTTGCGTTGACGTTGGCGCTGGCGTTGGGCGTTGACGTGGGTGCTAGTCGGCCAAAAACAATGTCTGCAGGTCGTTCAAAAAATCAAAGCCGCGCTCGGTGGGCTTGACGCGTACGAAGTCGCGTTCGATCAGGCCTTTGCGTTCGGCTTCTTCGAGGCCGCGATGGATGGCGGTGACTGGCAGGCCGGTCTTTTCGGTGAAGTCTTGCAGCTTGAAGCCGTCGCGCAGGCGCAGGGCGTTGAGCATGAATTCGAACGGCAGGTCGGCGCGGCTGACTTCAGTTTCTTGCGTGACGGCTTCGCCGGCCAGGGCCTTTTCCATATAGAGCTTGGGCTCACGGTAACGCACCTGGCGGACGACACGGTGGGCAAAACTGAGCTTGCTGTGGGCGCCGGCGCCTATGCCGAGGTAGTCGCCAAACTGCCAGTAGTTGAGGTTGTGAAAGCAGCGGTGGCCGGGCTTGGCGTAGGCCGACACTTCATAGCGCTGCAACCCGGCGGCCTGCGTGATCTCGGTGATTTTGTCGAGCATGGCGTAGGCAGTGTCTTCTTCAGGCACTACGGGCGGAAATTTGGCGAAGTAGGTGTTGGGCTCGATGGTGAGGTGGTAAATCGAGATGTGGGGCGGCTGCAGCGCCAGCGCCTGCCGCATGTCCTGCTCCAGGCTTTGCATGCTCTGGCCGGGCAGCGCGTACATGATGTCGAGGTTGAAGGTGTCGAAGGCCTGTGCGGCTTCTTCTACCGCGGCGATGGCCTGGGCGCGGTCGTGCACGCGGCCCAGGGCCTTGAGGTGCTTGTCGTCAAAGCTTTGCACGCCGACGGACAGGCGCGTGACGCCGGCGCTGCGAAAGGCCTTGAAGCGGTCTTTCTCAAAGGTGCCGGGGTTGGCTTCGAGCGTGATTTCGCAGTCGGCTTCCAGCCTGAGGCGTGCCCGGATGTCGGCGAGCAGGCGATCTATGGCCTGTGGTGAAAACAGGCTGGGTGTGCCGCCGCCAATGAAGATGCTGTGCACCATGCGGCCCCAGATCAGGGGCAGCGCGGCCTCCAGGTCGGCCACCACGGCGTCGATGTAGCGCTGCTCTGGCATTTCACCGGCGACCTCGTGCGAATTGAAGTCGCAATAAGGGCATTTCTCGAGGCACCAGGGCAGGTGCACGTACAGCGACAGCGGCGGCAACGCGGCCAGCTGCAGCGTGCCGCTGCGCATGTAGTGCTGGATGTCTTTCATGATGGGTTCTGATCGCTGAACGAATATGGTAGGGACGAAGCCTCACATCCGTTGATGCTCAGGCCAGTGGACACCGCGGGACCGGCTTCGCCGGACCGCAGGTGCCGCCCCTTGAGGGGGAGGCCGCGACACGAAGTGCGCGAAGCCACGGGGTGTTTCATATTCTCCAGCGCTCGCGCAGGAGTTCGATCATTTGCTGTGCGGCTTTGCCGCGGTGGCTGTTGGCGTTTTTGACTTCAACGGGCAACTGTGCAAAGGTTTTGCCGAACTCGGGGATGTACATCACCGGATCAAAGCCGAAGCCGTTGCTGCCGACGGGCGCGGGTGCGATTTCTCCGGCCACGCGGCCTGAGGCGATCAGTGGCTCCGGGTCTTCTGCAGACCGGACCGCCACCAGGGTGCTGACCAGCGCGGCGCGACGCTGGGCGGGCTGGGTCAGGCCGGCCATCTGCTCGAGCAAGGCTTTGACGTTGTTGTCGTCGCCCTTGGCGTAACCAAACTGCGTGGCGTAAAACGCGGTGTCCACGCCGGGCAGGCCGCCGAAAGCGTCCACGCACAAACCGGCGTCGTCGGCCAGCGCGGGCAGGCCGCTGAGGCGCGACGCCTGGCGGGCTTTGGCGAGTGCGTTTTCCACAAAGGTGCGAAAGGGCTCGTCAGCCTCCGGCAGGCCCAGCTCGGCCTGGCTGACCAGCGTCAGGCCCAGGGGAAGAAGCATGGCCTTGAGCTCGGCGAGTTTGCCCTGGTTGTTCGACGCAAGTACGATCTTCATAACGAAAAAATGCTCCAAGCCAATAGGGGTCTGCGCGAGCAGCTATTAATTTGATAGCGACCGTTTCTGCATGCCGACCAGTTCGACGATGCCTTTTTCGGCCAGAACCAGCAGCGCGTCCATTTCCTTGCGTGAGAACGCCGCACCTTCGGCAGTGCCCTGCACTTCCACATAATTGCCGGCGCCGGTCATGACGACGTTCATGTCGGTGTCGCAGGCGGAGTCTTCGGTGTATTCCAGGTCCAGCAGGGGCGTACCTTGCACGATGCCGACCGAGATCGCGGCGACGTGGTCGATGATGGGGGTTTGCTGGAGCTTGCCGCTGGCCAGCAGGGTATTGACGGCGTCCTGCGCGGCCACAAAAGCGCCGGTGATGCTGGCGGTGCGGGTGCCGCCGTCAGCCTGAATCACGTCGCAATCAAGATGGATGGTGCGCTCGCCGAGTTTCTTCAAGTCAAACACCGACCGCATCGACCGGCCGATGAGGCGCTGGATCTCTTGCGTGCGGCCGCTTTGCTTGCCGCGGGCGGCTTCGCGGTCTCCGCGGGTGTGCGTGGCGCGGGGCAGCATGCCGTATTCAGCTGTGACCCAGCCTTCGCCGCTGCCCTTTTTGTGGCCGGGCACTTTTTCTTCAACGGAGGCGGTGCACAGCACCTTGGTGCCGCCGAACTCGATGAGCACCGAGCCTTCGGCGTAGGCCGTGTAGTGGCGGGTGATGCGTACGGGGCGCAGGGCGTCGGCCGCACGCGCGCCGCTTCGTTCAAACTGACTCATGGTGGATGGCTTTCTGGCAAGGCGCCGGATTGAATGGCGGAATTGAGGGGGATGGAACTGGAATGGAGCGGGAACGGGAGAGGCAAGCGGCGCCGAAGGCGCAGCCACCGAAACGGCTAAGCCGGGGTATCAGGCTTTTCTTGCGGCTGAGCGGCGAATGGCTTCGTTGATTTCAGCGATGGAGCGTTCAATGGTCGCTTCGTCAAGGTCGTCCACCACGGTATCCAGCACGCCGGCCTGGATGGTCGAGGCGAAAACGCCGTCCATGATGCTGTCGGTAGACACCCCCCGGGTGGATTCGAAGGCGTCGGGCGTTTCCCACTCCATGGCCAGCACGGTGACGTTGTCGCTGTGTTCGCCGCCGGTACGCAAGGCATTTTCGACCAGGTCGGGGACGGCATCCGAAACCCCTTTGCCGGCCAGCTGGCGGACAATTTCCTCGTCGCTCAGGCTGCCCCAGAGACCGTCGGAGCAGAGCAGCAGTTTGTCGCCCTGCTGCAGGGTCACGGGCCCGGCAACGTCAAAAACAGGTTTTGTCGGAGAACCGAGGCAGGTGAACAGGATGTTGCGGTTGATGCGTTCGAGCTTGATGACGCCGGCGCTCTGCTGCTCCAGGTAGGAGTGGTCGCGGGTGCGTGTCAGCAGTTCGCCGTCTCGCACCACATACAGGCGTGAATCGCCGCAATGGACCCAAGTGGCTCCGGTGCCCTGCAAAATCGCCGCGACCAGCGTGGTGCGGGGCGTGTCCAGCATGCCTTTTTCGCTGGCGTAGCGAATGATCTGGTGGTGCGCCGCCATCAGCGCGGTTGAAAGAAATTCGGTGGTGTCTTCAATGACAGGGCGCGCTTCTTTCTGGTACAGCGCGGAAATGGTCTGCAGCGCAAGCTGCGCCGCCACTTCGCCTTCAGGATGGCCGCCCATGCCGTCTGCCAGCACAAACAGGCCCGACTCTCGCGTGTAGCAATAGCCCATGCGGTCTTCGTTCTTCTCGCGCCCGCCTTTTCGGCTTACCTGAAAGACTGAGAATTTCATTTGAATTTAGTCGCGTAGCCAGTGGCTTTGCGCGCTGTTTTTTTCGTGTCAGACACCATGTTGTCAAACTGAAGGCGAACCTTTTCGCTGACGGTGAGTTTGGTGTAACGACGCTCACCTTCCCTGCTCAATTCTTTTTGTAATGCAAATACCGACTGCGGCCGTGACAAGGGGTCAAGGGACATGCACCACTCTACGACCTCAATCAGGTTGTCGGAATACACGCCACGCAAGCGGGACAGGGCTAGCGACAAACGGTCTTTTTCAAGGCGCTGCGGCGCATCATTGGGGGGATAGCCCTGCATGGTGGCGTAAATGCAGGCGCCGATCGCATAGATATCGGTCCACGGACCCATGGAGGAGTCCCTGCGGTACATCTCGGGGGCAGCAAAGCCCGGGGTGTACATGGGGCGGATGAAGTTGCCTTCCTTGCTCAGCACCTCTCGGGCTGCGCCGAAGTCGATCATGACGGCGCGGTTGTCGTCGGTAATGAAGATGTTGGCGGGCTTGATGTCCAGGTGGAGCATCTTGTGCTGGTGCACGATGCGTAATCCCCGAAGGATTTCGTCGAAAAGCGAACGGATGGTCGACTCGCGGAAGACCTTCTGCTTTTTCAGCTCACGGGCCGTGATGATGAAATCCTGCAGGGTTCCGCCCTCCAGGTAGTTCATGACCATGTAAACGGTCTCGTTTTCACGGAAGAAATTCAGCACACTGACCACGGAGCCGTGTGAAATCTGGGCCAGTGAACGGCCTTCTTCGAAGAAACTTTTGAGTCCCAGGCGGTACAGCGAGAGTTTTTCAGCCTGGACCTGCGGAAGCAATTCCCCCGGGGCCCGGCCAGCCAGGGACGACGGCAGGTACTCCTTGATGGCGACCTGCTGGCCCTCGTTGTCGACGGCCAAGTAAACTACGCCAAAGCCACCGGCTGAAAGCTTTCGCACAACACGATAGCCACCAATCACGGTGTCGGGCGGCAATGGTGCGGGCTTGACCTTTGACATAATTTGGGATGAGCCAGAATGACTTGGTCAGTCTGGGTCTTGTTCTCTCTCTAGTAAAGCGTATTTTTAAATGTCAGTTTACAGCATGACGGGTTATGCAGCCGTGCAATCGAGCATGGCGCAATCCGCCCCGGAAACTGAATCGGGCGCGGATGCCAGCTCCCGTCTGGGCGTCGAAATACGCTCTGTCAACAGCCGGTTTCTTGATTTGGCGTTTCGCCTGCCCGACGAATTGAGGCAGGCCGAGCCCGCATTGCGCGAATTGCTCACCGGCAAGCTCAAGCGCGGCAAGGTGGAAGTGCGGGTTTCGCTGGAAAGTACCTCGGCCAGCACCCTGCGCGCGCCATCTTCGGCAACCTTGCAACGGCTCGGGTCGCTGGAAGACAGTATCAAATCCTGGCTGCCGCAGGCACCCGCACTCAGCGTGGCAGATATTCTGCGGATCGCCACCAATGAGGACAAAAAACCACACGACTACAGCGATGAGCTGCTCAAGCTGGCCAAAAAAGCCTTGAAAGAGCTGATGGCGGCCCGCGAACGCGAAGGCGCCCGGCTGGCCGACATGCTGCTTGACCGCACGGGACAGCTGCGTGCGCTGGCAGCGCTGGCGGTGCCCATGGTGCCCAAACTGGTTGAGCAGCAGAAAACCCGCTTCCTGGAACGCTGGAAAGAAGCCATGGCGCTGTCGGACGGCGCCACGCTGCCGGAAGTTGCACAGGACCGGGCGCTGACAGAGGCCACAGCCTTTGCCATCCGCATTGACGTCGCGGAAGAAATCACCCGCCTCTCCTCGCACCTGGATGAAATTGACCGCCTTCTGGCAAACGGCGGGGAACTGGGCAAGCGCCTGGATTTCCTGATCCAGGAGCTGCACCGCGAAGCCAATACACTGGGCTCCAAATCGGCATCCCTCGAACTGACACGCATTTCCGTCGACATGAAAGTGCTGATAGAGCAGATCCGTGAGCAGGTCCAGAACGTCGAATAGCCCCGCCCCTAGCCTAAAACACCGAAATCACCGCCCAGAACGCATGGACTACCCCGGAAACCTCTTTGTTGTAGCCGCCCCCAGCGGGGCCGGCAAATCCAGCCTGGTCAAGGCCCTTCTGGAACTGGATTCACGCATCCAGCCCGCGGTGTCGCACACCACGCGCCCTCCACGCGGCCAGGAAAAGCACGGCAGGGAGTACTTTTTTCTCTCGCCCGAGGACTTTGACGGCATGGTGCTGCGCGACTCCTTCCTGGAATGGGCACATGTGCACGGCCATCGCTACGGCACCTCGCGGCAGACCATTGAAGAGCGAATAGCCACCGGCGCCGACGTGATTCTGGAAATAGACTTTCAGGGGGCGATCAACATCAAACGGATTTTTTCCAATGCGGTGCTGATTTTCATACTCCCGCCAAGCTGGGAAGAGCTGCGCTCGCGCCTGCAGCGGCGTGGCGAAGACAGTGCCGAAGTCATCGAATTGCGGCTCAAAAACGCGGCCACCGAGATGGCCCAGGCCCGGGAATTCGACTTCGTTATAATTAACGAGTTATTTGAGCGGGCAGTTTTCGACCTGAAAACCATTGTGCATGCCCAAAGGCTCAAGTTTTCGGCCCAGCGGCGAGCCCGCGCCGAAACCTTCCAGGCCCTTCAAATTCCCTGATTTCACCCGCTTTCCCCGTTATCGATCACACCGGAGATCACCATGGCCCGCATTACCGTTGAAGACTGCCTCGAAAAAATCCCGAACCGCTTCCAGCTGGTGTTGGCTGCCACCTATCGTGCACGCATGCTCAGCCAGGGGCACGCCGCCAAGATTGAAAGCAAGAACAAGCCTGGCGTTACCGCTCTGCGCGAGATCGCAGAAGGCAAGATTGGCCTCGAAATGCTGAAAAAAGTGCCATCCTGAGTCAAATCTGGCACCGCAAAAAAGCACCGCAATGCGGTGCTTTTTTCATTTATGGCCTCATAAAGTCCATTTTTTTCATGATTTATTCATGCCGCGATACATTTAAGGCATGAGCGCCATGCTTTCGCCTGTTGTTTCCAGCAAGTCGACCCCCGCCGCCGCCAACGCAGCAGCGGCAAGCTTTGCTGCGCTCACGGCGAAACTCGACTACATGAGCGCTGCCGACATTGACAATGTCCGCCGCGCCTATCGCTTTGCAGATGAGGCCCACTTGGGCCAGCTGCGCAACAGCGGCGAACCCTATATCACCCACCCTATCGCCGTCGCGCAACAATGCGCCGAGTGGAAGCTGGATGCACAGGCGCTCATGGCCGCCCTGCTGCATGACGCCATTGAAGACTGCGGCGTCACCAAGCCCGAGCTGATCGAGCGTTTCGGCGCGCCGGTGGCTGAACTGGTGGACGGGCTGACCAAACTCGAAAAGCTGGAATTCAATACCCGGGAAGAAAACCAGGCTGAGTCTTTCCGCAAGATGCTGCTGGCCATGGCACGCGACGTGCGGGTCATCCTGATCAAGCTGGCTGACCGGACGCATAACATGCGCACGTTGGGCGATGTCCCGCGCGCCAAATGGACCCGAATCTCGCGCGAAACCCTGGACATTTACGCGCCCATCGCCCACCGCCTGGGCCTGAACACGACTTACCGGGAATTGCAGGACCTTTCCTTCCAGCACCTGCACCCCTGGCGCTACGCCACCTTGACCAAGGCGTTGCAGAAGGCCCGCGGCCGCCGACGCGACGTGATCAAGCGGGTGCAGGGAGAGGTCGAATCGGCCTTTACCGGTGCCCATGTGCCGGTGATGATCTCGGGACGAGAAAAGACGCTGTATTCCATCTACCGCAAGATGGATGAAAAGCACCTTTCGTTTGCCCAGGTGACCGATCTCTATGGGTTTCGGGTGATCGTGAAAGACCTGACGGCCTGCTACACGGCCATGGGGGTGTTGCACCAGCTCTACAAACCCCTGCCCGGAAAGTTCAAGGACTACATCGCAATCCCGAAGATCAACGGTTACCAGTCCCTGCACACCACGCTGGTTGGCCCCTTCGGTACCAATATCGAGTTCCAGATGCGCACCGAAGCCATGCATGTGGTGGCGGAATCCGGGGTCGCGGCGCACTGGCTTTACAAGGCCACCGACCCGGATGGCGACGCTTCGCAGCGGCTGGGGACACAGTGGCTGCAATCGCTGCTCGACATCCAGCAGGAAACACGCGATGCGGCCGAGTTCTGGGACCACGTCAAGATTGACCTGTTTCCCGAGGCGGTCTATGTGTTCACGCCGAAAAGCCAGATCATGGCCATGCCGCGTGGCGCGACCATCGTGGATTTTGCTTACGCCATTCACAGTGACGTGGGGCACCGCGCCGTAGCGGCCAAAGTCAACGGCGAACAGGTGCCGCTTCGGTCCGAGCTGCATAACGGCGACGTGATCGAAATCATCACGGCTTCGGTCTCCAGCCCCAACCCCGGCTGGCTGGGATTTGTACGCACGGGGAAAGCCCGCTCCAAAATACGCCACCATCTGAAAACCATGGCGCTGTCCGAGTCGCAAGACCTGGGCGAAAAAATGCTCGCGCAGGCGCTGCGTGCCGAGGGCATCGAACGCGAACGCCTCCCCGACGACGATGAAGCCCACCACGCCACCTGGGAAAAGATTCTGCGTTTTACCGGCAACCGGTCACGTGCCGATCTGCTGACCGACATCGGGCTGGGCAAACGGATCGCCAGCATGGTGGCCAAGCGCATCGTCACCCTGCTTGCCGAAACCGGTGAAAAACCCAATGCCCTGCTCATGAGCCGTGAGCGCTACACCGCCCATGAGTCTGTGTCGCAAGGCGCGCTGGTGATCGATGGGAGTGAAGGCGCCTCCGTACAGTTTGCCCCCTGTTGCCGCCCGATTCCTGGCGACGGCATCGTGGGCTACCTGGGCCGCGGTGAAGGTCTGGTGATACATACTGATGACTGCGCTGTCGCCAAGCGACTGCAGCACCGTGACAGCGAGCGTTTTATCGCCGTGGACTGGTCCGACGAGCCTGTGCGGACGTTTGAAACAAACCTCCTGGTCACCGTCTCCAATGGGAAAGGGGTCCTGGCGCGAGTGGCGGCTGCATTGGCCAGTGCCGAGGCGGACATTACCCATGTCGACATGGGCCAAGAGCCTTCGCATGACGCCACGGACCTGCGCTTCGGCGTGGCCGTGCGCGACCGCATCCACCTGGCTTCCGCCTTGCGCAGCGTGAAACGCACACCTTCCGTACTGCGGGTGCAACGCGCCAAATCGTCCGGCTAATCAGCTGTCGATTTGTCCGGTGCGGGATAGTCCACTTTCAGTACCTCGAGCGCCTGTACACCCTGCGGAGTCACGAGACTGACTTCATCGCCAACACGCGATTTGAGCAGCGCTCTGGCGACAGGTGATATCCAGCTGATTTGTCCTTGGGCGCTGTTGGCTTCGTCAATGCCCAGAATGGTCACGACTCGCTCAACTCCGTCGCCATCGGCATAGGCAACTGTCGCGCCGAAAAAAACCTGGCCGCTGCCATGATGCACCGACGGGTTGCTGATTTCCGCAATTTCCAGTCTCTGCGTCAAAAACCGGATTCGCCGGTCGATTTCCCGCAGCCGCTTTTTACCGTAGTGGTAGTCGCCATTTTCGGAGCGGTCCCCATTGCTGGCAGCCCAATGAACGATTTCCACCATTTTGGGTCGTTCGCTGTCGATCAGGTCCAAAAGTTCGCTGCGCAGATGCTCATAGCCCTGCGGTGTGATGTAATTTTTGCCGCCTGCAGGCAGGGGCACGAGCGTCGGCTCGTCATCCTCCGGCTCGGTTTCTTTGGTAAACGCTTTGTTCATGCTCCGGCCACCATAGCATTCATGGCTGCCGGCCGTGAATGCGCCTAAAAATCTTCCATTTTCAGCACGAGGGGATTTTCAGGCGTGTAGCTCACACCCGCCACGACCAGATCAGCGGCCCGGGCGTGAATCATTTCAGCATCCTGTTCATACGCTTTTTTCAGGGAATCCGGCCCAGGCACGGCGCCGAAGAACTCCTCCATCGCCTCGCGCGAAATCCTGACGGGAATGGTGCTGCCCGCGTACGACAAGCCAAAACTGAGCCACTCGCCGTGGTCCTCGACATTCAGTGATCCCATGTTTCTCCTCCGGAATTAGGCTTCCAGAATAGCGGAGCTCTTGTTGGACGTACAGCCCGTCCGGCGCTGCCGAGTCCCAGGAAAACCACTATCGCGATGGCAACGGTATAAAAAGGACCTCAGAAGCGGCCCCCGGAAAGAAAAATAGCCTAGAGGGATGAGCCTCTAAGCTATTGAAATCACTTAAGAAAGTGGTGCGGCTGGCAGGAATTGAACCCACGACCCCTTGGTTCGTAGCCAAGTACTCTATCCAACTGAGCTACAGCCGCTAAGCCTCAAATTATAGCTTATTTAAATGATAGGGCGCGAGTGACTTGAACACTCGACCAAAGGACTATTAGGACAGGTAGATTCGGCGTCACTTTTTTTAGCTGAAGAAACTTAAAGTACTTTTTGTTAGGTCCGGCCCTGCTGCTCTACAAACCGAGACTATCGAACCGCTGCTTAGGGCTTACTGCTTTCTTTTAAACACGTCCAACAAGTTATGTTGAGCCCGACCGGATCGACACCGAAAGTTCAAGCGACAGTTTTTCTTTACCTAGCCTTGGGGCATCCCGCGCCGTCTCCGATTCGGGCCGTACAGGGTCTACTTGCAGACGACCACGTATTAATCGACATGGAAATCACCTTCCGGCGTCGCATGTCAGACACGGCGAGCCAAAAGACAAGAAGAAGAGCATAGGGGCGACGTCAGTGATGCGTTCGGCTATATCGGTTGCCCTGAGAGAGAGAGTTCCAGTTCCATCGCTCATAGGCTACCCACTCGTCAAGGCGCGGCGGCCTGGGACTCGAATTCATAGTCAGGTAACCGGGTCAATTGTGCGCATTGAGGCCTTGAATTGCGCTGAATCATGGCCCGCACTGTGGGACCGCCGGGGCAGCAGTGTTGCCAAGCGAGACGCCCTGCGCCACGTTGCGTGATTAATGTCACAAAATTATTAGCACACTTAATAATTCCTGCGCGCGGCGCCCAAAGTCATTTACATTTTGAAACATAACTACTATAAAACAAGCAGGATCCTACTAAAACTAATCACAAAGAACCAATCATGATTATCGGCGTCGAGGGTTTGTCAGCAGCGGAAGTCAGTCTGCTGCGGACCATTCTGAAGCTCAGCACGCAGTTGGTGATCGACTGGACCCTGAGTGAGCAAGGCCACTGCGACGTGCTGTTGACGGCGCTTCCCGTCCCGCCCGAGCGCGTTCATGCCGGCCCCGCAGCCCGGATCATGGTGCCCATCGTGCGGCGTGGGGAAAGCACAGGCGGCGAGTGTCTTGAGCGGCCTTTCAGGGCGGAAGATTTTGTGGCCTTGCTGGGACG
Source organism: Polaromonas sp. P3_A5 (assembly GCF_056403055.1). Lineage (NCBI taxonomy): Bacteria > Pseudomonadati > Pseudomonadota > Betaproteobacteria > Burkholderiales > Comamonadaceae > Polaromonas > Polaromonas sp. P3_A5. The sequence continues at coordinate 815,232 of NZ_JBFUGF010000001.1, read as the reverse complement.
GCTCGCACCAGCGTTGAAGATCGACACCCTGCCGGCGCACCGGCTTGAAACTTCCCCGGCAGCCGCGGCTCCCACCAACAGGCGAGGCCGCCTGAAGCGCTGGCCGCCTTCCTATCTGATCGGCTCCAGCCGCGAACGCATCCAGCTGGCGACGCTGTTGTCGCGGCGCTCCCGGTCGGCGTGTGAGTTGAGCGCGGTCGCCGGCTATCCCGAATCGGCGTGCGGTGCTTTCATGCTGGAGCTTGAAGAGCATGGCCTGCTGAGCTGGGAACTACCCGGCCAATCCGCCCCCCTCCAGCCAGCAGCAGCCCCCCTGCCCATCCCCGCAGCCGCGGGCCAGATCGACGGCGTGCCGGGCTTCCTGGGCAGCATACGGCGCCGCCTGGGCTTGAGCTGGAACAGCCGGAGCGCCGGATGAGAGAACACAAAATCGTTTTCACCGGCACCATGGGTGCGGGTAAGACCACCGCGATCGCAGCCATCAGCGAGACACCGCCGGTAGTCACTGACGTGGCCAATAACGACGCGTCGCTCGGCAAAGCGAAGACGACGGTCGGGCTGGATTTCGGGCAGCTCACGCTGGACACCGGCGACAGGCTGCGTCTGTTCGGAACGCCAGGCCAGGCGCGCTTTGATTTCATGTGGCGCATCCTGGCGCAGAACGCGCTAGGCATCATCATCCTGATCGATAACTCCCGACCCGATCCCCTGGCCGACCTGGATGCTTATTTGCAGGGCTTTGCAGACGTGCTGGCGCACACCCCCTGCACCGTGGGCGTCGGAAGAATGGACTCGCACACGCAGCCCGACCTGGACGCCTTTTCGGCCCGGCTTGAACAGCACGGGCTGGTGCTGCCGGTTCTGGCCGTGGACGTGCGCCGGCGCGAAGACGTGGTGCTGCTGATCGACACCTTGCTGTCGCAGGTGGAATCCTTCATGACAGGGAATGAAACAACATGACGATGGTGAGCGAGACGGTCCGCAGCGCGGCCCAGGACCAGGCACGCAGGATGCTTGAAGAGGTGAACGGTGTGGTGGCCGTGGTGGTCGCCACGACCGATGGCTTCGACATTGCCAGCGCGGTGACGCGTGACATCGACCCGGTGCGCGTGGCGGCACTGGCGAGTTCGATCTCGGCCATAGGAGCCGTGGTGTCGCAGGAGGCCCGGCTAGGCCGCAGCCGCAGCGTCACCATCAACACGGACGCGGGCTTTGCCTTCCTGAGCGCGATCCACCGCAAGGACGTCGACCTCGTGGTGAACGTCATCGCCAACGAACACGCCATCCTCGGGCAGGTGGCCTACCGCTCGGGCGAGTGCGTCCGGGCACTGGAAGCCGCGTGAACACGCAGCACGTCTCCGCCGAACTGGCATGCATGGCCCTGACGCCGGGCGTGAGCGCCTGCGCGCTGGTGGATTCGGCCACGGGCATGGTGTACCTGTCGGCGGGAAACCATCCCCGGATCGATGCAATCGCCGAGGCGGCCAGCGACTACTGGCGGCTGCACGCACGCAGCGGCATTCCGTTCGCCGATCTGGGGCCGCTCCAGGCCATCTCGATGATCCACAGTGACGGAGTGCTCAGCCTGATGCCGTGCGGCGAGGGCATTGTGATGGCCACCCTGTCCGGGCGCATGGCGCTGGACATGGGCGCCTGGTTCCAGAAGGTCGGCCGCCTGGGCAGACTGATAGGGCAGGGATGAATTCATGGGAAACGGGAATGATGGCGCGCATGCCTTTCCCGTATCCCTTCTCAAAGCATGCGCGCTAGGACTTACCCAACATGACAACCATCAAACAATCTCTCGATGAACTTCTCACCCTGGACGGAGCGCTGTGCGCCGCCGTCGTCGACTCCTCCAGCGGCATGATGCTGGGCTCCGCCGGCACGGGGGTGGACCTGGAAGTGGCCGCCGCCGGCAACACGGAAGTCATGCGCGCAAAGCTCAAGACCATGCGCTCGCTGGGCCTGAACGACGTGATCGAAGACATCCTGATCACACTGGGCAAGCAATACCACCTGATTCGCCCGCTCTCGCGAAAGGAAGGCGTTTTTATCTACTTCGTGCTGGACAAGGCCAAATCCAACCTGGCCATCGCCCGGCGCAAGATGCAGGACATAGAGAAAGACTTGAGCTTTTAAGGCTGCCGTTTAAAGGGCAAGCACCCACGCGGCGGCCTTTGGGCCACGAGCAATGCTTTTTTAGCTCTGTCGGATAATTATTGAAGCCATACTTGGAGTGAACCCCTCCGATCCAGCTCGAGGGGTTCACTCCAAACTCGAGTCAGACTTCAGCGCAATTCAACACAATCTACGTAATTCAGCGCTGAGAGTGCAGCAAAAGTGCGCGCCGGCACTGCTAGAGTGCCCAAGGAGTGACCTGCAAATGCTCTTGTATGGGTGAAAACCAAGGCACGGGCCATCCTGCGGGGCGTTGGTACGTGATTTCAGGCACATGCGCCGTAAGCTGGGGTGAACGCAACTATTTTTCGAGTCTTTTGAAGCCGATGTAAGTCGGCACCGGCAGATATTCCCCCGGCCCTCCTGGATTCCAGTTCTTTAGGATCTCAGATGGGGGAACACCCCAGAGCCCGAAACCGGACGCCGAGGTGCACATGAAGATAAATGGTAGGGCGTGAGTGACTTGAACACTCGACCAAAGGATTATGAGTCCTCTGCTCTAACCAACTGAGCTAACGCCCCACTCAAGGGATCGATTGTAAGGGCCTACTTGCTATGGCTGAGCGCGGTGCTCACCAGCTTGGAGGTGATGTCGACAATCTGGATCATTTTTTCGTAGGGCATACGCATGGGCCCTATCACGCCTAGGGTTCCCACTACCTGTCCGTCGACTTCATAAGGGGCCGTCACCACAGACAGCTCCTGATACGGAATGACCTGGCTTTCGCCGCCGATGTAAATCCGGACTCCCTCGGCGCGGCTCGAAACATCAAGGAGCCGCATCAGCTGCGCCTTTTGCTCGAAGAGATCAAAGAGCTTGCGCAGGTTACCCATATCGCTGGAGAAGTCGCTGACGGCCAGCAAATTGCGTTCGCCGGAAATAACCACCTCGTCGCGCGATTCGATGGCCTCCGAGCTGACCTTCACCGCCGCCTGCATCAACGTAGCGATTTCACCGCGAAGGGCTTCCACCTCGTTCTTCAGGCGCTCCCGCACCTCTTCGATCGCCATGCCGGCGTAATGTGAATTGAGGAAATTGGCCGCTTCAACCAATTGGGACTGCGTGTAGTCCGCCTCGGTGAAGATAACCCGGTTTTGCACATCGCCGTCGGGCGAGACGATGATCACAAGAAAGCGTTTTTCGGACAGGCGCAGAAACTCGATATGGCGAAATACCGACGTCCGGCGTGGCGCCATGACGACACCCACGAATTGCGACAGGCTTGACAGCATGTGTGCCGCATTGCTGAGTACTTTTTGGGGTTGATCAGGTGCCAGCCGCGGCGCACCGATATGGCCCGACGACGACAAGGAGTCGCGCTGGGTAGTCAACATCGTGTCGACAAAGAGCCGGTAACCCCGCGCTGTGGGAATACGCCCTGCCGAGGTGTGCGGGCTGACAATCAGGCCAAGCTCCTCCAGGTCGCTCATCACATTGCGTATGGTGGCCGGAGACAGTTCAAGGCCGGAAGCTTTGGAGAGCGTACGCGAACCTACCGGCTGTCCATCGGCAATGTAGCGTTCAACGAGTGCTTTCAGCAGCAATCGGGCACGATCATCAAGCATGGTGCCATTCTACGAAGCTTCGGTTGCCATGTTGTGATGTAATTTGCCGATGAAGTCGCAATTTCGCCATGTCGCATTGATCGGCAAGTACCACGCACAAGGTTCCCGGTCAGCACTGGAGGAGATCGCACACTTCCTGGGCACCCAGGGTTGCGATGTGGCGATCGAGCAGGACACCGCCAGCAACACCGGCCTGACCCGGTTCCCGACCCTTGATGCAGCCGGCATAGGGGCCCAGTGCGACCTCGCCCTCGTCGTGGGGGGAGACGGCACCATGCTGGGCATAGGCCGGCTACTGGCCCAATTCGGCATCCCCCTGGTGGGCATCAACCAGGGCAGGCTGGGGTTTATCACTGACATCGCCTTTGAGGACTACCAGAACACACTCATTCCCATGTTGCGTGGCGAGTATGAAGAAGATCGACGCTGGATGATGCAGGCCGAGGTCGTGCGTGACGGCAGGTGCGTCTTCAGCGCCACCGCCATGAACGACGTTGTCGTGAACCGCGGAGCGACCGCCGGTATGGTGGAACTCCGTGTGGAGGTGGATGGCCGCTTTGTGGCGAACCAGCGCGCAGATGGCCTGATCATCGCCTCGCCGACCGGCTCCACGGCCTATGCCCTTTCAGCGGGCGGGCCCTTGCTGCACCCATCGATTGCCGGCTGGGTCTTGGCGCCGATTGCGCCGCATACCTTGTCCAACAGGCCCATTGTGCTGTCGGACTCGGGCGAAATTACCATTGAAATCGTCTCTGGCCGCGACGCCAGCGCCAACTTCGACATGCAGTCGCTGGCCAGCCTGCTGCATGGCGACCGCATCACCGTCAGGCGTTCCGAACACCAAATGCGTTTCCTGCACCCCAAAGGCTGGAGCTATTTCGACACGCTCCGGAGAAAGCTGCACTGGAACGAAGGCGTGGCCTGACCGGCCAGGATTCAAGTTATGAGCCTCAAAACCATATCGCTTCGCGACTTTGTCATCGTCCACAAGCTTGAGCTGGATTTGTCCGGCGGCTTCTCGGTGCTCACCGGTGAAACCGGTGCGGGTAAATCGATCCTGATTGATGCACTACAACTGGCGCTGGGCGCTCGAGCCGATGCCGGCGTGGTTCGCGAAGGCGCCGCACGCTGCGAAATCAGCGCAGAGTTTGACAGCCCCGCAGGCCTGGCCCCCTGGCTGGAACAAGCCGGCTTCGACAGCAGCGAAACCCTGCTGCTCAGGCGCACGATAGACGCGCAGGGTAAAAGCCGCGCCTGGATCAATGGCAGCGCGGCAACGGCCACCCAGCTCAAGGACATCGCCGACCAGCTGGTGGACATCCACGGCCAGCATGCGTGGCAAAGTCTGACCCGCCCCGACGCAGTACGCGGCTTGCTCGACTCCTATGCAGAAGTCTCTACCGGCGAGTTGTCACGCCTGTGGCAACAATGGCGGCTCGCCCAGAAAACATTGAATGACGCACGCGAAGCGCAAGACAGCCTGCAGCGCGAACGCGAGCGGCTGGCGTGGCAAATCGGCGAACTCGACAAGCTGGCACCCGGGACCGCCGAATGGGACGAGCTGAATGCCCAGCATGGGCGATTGTCCAACGCGCAAGCTCTGCGCGATGCCGTACAGGCCGCCGTCGACGCATTGCAGGAGTCCGACGAGAACGCCACCGCACTGCTGGGGCGAGCCATTGCATCGTTGCAAGGCCAGGAACACATCGAACCCGAGTTCAAGGGCATCCTCGAGGTGTTAAATGGCGCTCTGGCCCAGATGGAAGATGCAGTGCATTCGCTCAATGGCTATGCGCGGCACGCCGAGCTGGAACCCCAAAGGCTGGCCGAACTCGACGAACGTCTTTCGCTGTGGGTCAGCCTGGCGCGACGTTACAAGCGCACCCCAGCCGAACTGCCTGAATTGCTGGCCTCCTGGCGGGCCGAGTTGCACAAGCTCGACGAAGCCGCCGATCTGGCTCAACTGGAAAAAAACGAAAGCCAGGCAAAGTCAGCCTACCTGGACGAAGCCGGGCAGGTGTCGAAGGCGCGCAGCAAAGCTGCACCCAAACTCGCCAAGGCCATTACCCAGGCCATGCAGGGCCTAGGCATGCAGGGCGGCAAATTTGACGTTGCTCTCAGCAAACTTGAACAACCAGCCCAGCACGGGCTGGAGCAAGCCGAATTCCTGGTAGCAGGCCATGCCGGCAGCACACCTCGCCCCGTGGGCAAGGTCGCCTCCGGCGGCGAGTTGTCGCGCATCGCGCTGGCCATCGCCGTCACCACCAGCCAGCTGGGGCAGGCGCAAACGCTCATATTTGATGAGGTTGATTCGGGCGTGGGGGGTGCCGTGGCCGAAACCGTCGGACGGCTGATGAAACAACTGGGTAAAGACCGGCAGGTCATGGCAGTCACCCATCTGCCCCAGGTAGCCGCCTGTGCCGACCAGCACCTTGTCGTTGCCAAGCGGGCCGAAAACGGCACCACCCTCAGCACCGTAGACCATGTCAACGGGGAACAGCGCGTGGCTGAAATCGCCCGCATGCTCGGCGGTGAGCGGCTTTCCGGCACTACGCTGGCCCACGCCAAGGAAATGCTGGGACAGTGATGGCAGCACTGGAAATGGTTCTTATCACCGGCATGTCGGGTTCCGGAAAATCGGTTGCCCTGCATGCACTGGAAGACGCCGGTTATTACTGCGTCGACAACCTTCCACCGGAATTGCTGACGCCCTTCGTCGCACTGGAGCAGCAGCACGGCGCCCAGAAAGTTGCCATTGCCATGGACGTGCGAAGCGCAGTCTCGCTTCCCCTGGTACCCCAGCAGCTGCGGCAGTTGCGCGCCTCCGGCGTGACGATGCAATCCCTCTTCCTGGATGCAAACACGGAAACTCTCGTGCGCCGCTTTTCCGAAACGCGCAGGCTTCACCCTCTGTCGCGCATTGACGCTTCCGACCAGCACCGGGCATTGGTAGACGCCATAGAGCTGGAGCGGGAGTTGTTGGGCGAAATGCGCGAGCAGGCCCACGTGCTTGACACCAGCATGATCCGCTCATCACAGCTACAGGGCTATGTAAAGTCGCTGATCTCCGCTCCCAGCACTCAGCTCACGCTGGTGTTCGAATCCTTTGCCTTCAAGCGGGGCGTGCCGCTGGACGCGGATTACGTGTTTGACGTTCGCATGCTGCCCAACCCGCACTATGAGTCGGGTCTGCGCCACCTGACCGGGCTTGATGAGGCCGTGGCAAGCTATCTCAAGGCCCACACGGAAGTGGACGACATGTTCCGCCATATCGAGCAGTTTCTCAGCCATTGGCTGCATGCACTGGTACGTGACCACCGGAGTTATGTGACCGTGGCCATCGGCTGCACCGGTGGCCAACACCGTTCCGTCTACCTTGTCGAGGAATTGGCCGCAGCTTTCGGCCAACAATGGCGAACGCTGAAGCGGCATCGCGAGCTCGACGCCGTTTGAGTCCAGATAAGGCTGGGCACGGCCTCATCTTCCAGTACAGCGGGCAGGCCTAGGCGTCCCGTTCCAACAGTTTGCGTATGGGCGCGGGCAGCCCCAGTGCAGGCCATTCGGCGGGGCCGAACCACGCACCGGGCCGTTCATCCGAAACCAGAGACCTGGGCATGGTTTGCCCGGCCCGAAAACCTGCGATCCACGGCGACAGGTGCAAGTCCTTGTGTGTCAGCACGTGGACAAAACCTGGCAGTGGATCGAGCCTTTCCCGCAAGGAAGCCGGCAAATCTGCAGTCAGTGCCTCATCACTCTCAAAAACCGGCAGGCAATAAAGCCCACCCCAGATTCCCCGGCCGGGGCGCTTTTCAAGCCAGACCGAACCATCCGGCTTCTGCGCCCACAACAGACTCAGCGCCTGCGCACTGCGCTTGAGCTTTCGTGTCTTCACGGGATACTTGCCGGGATCGCCGGCGGCAAAACCGCGGCACAGGTTTTGTACGGGGCATAACAGGCACTGGGGCTGGCGGCCCACGCAAATCGTGGCACCCAGATCCATCAGTCCCTGCGTATAGCGCGGCATGGTTTCGGGCAGGTCCTGCTCAGGCAGCAGCTCTGCGGCGGTGTCCCAAAGCGCCCGCTCATTGGCACTTTGAGCCAGATCAGCGGAAAAACCCAGCACCCGCGTTAGCACCCGTTTGACGTTGCCATCCAGAATCGCAACACGTTCACCAAAACAAAACGAGGCGATGGCCGCGGCGGTTGAACGGCCTATGCCTGGCAGGGTCTGGAGCTGCTCGGCCGTCTCCGGAAATTGCCCAGCATGCAATGCCACGACATCCTGAGCGCAGCGGTGCAGATTGCGCGCACGGCTGTAATAACCCAGCCCGCTCCATAGCCCCAGCACATCGTCTTCGGAAGCCGCAGCCAACTCCTTCACCGTCGGGAAGCGTGAAAGGAATCGCGCGTAATAATCCAGAACCGTTGCGACCTGAGTCTGCTGCAACATGATTTCAGACAGCCACACGCGGTAGGGATCGCGTGTGTTTTGCCAGGGAAGGCTATTGCGTCCGTGCGAAGCCTGCCAGCGCACAATTTTCCCGGAAAATCCGGGCAACTGGCATGAGGCCGTTTGCTTCACAGCAACCGATTTCCGCCCCGAAGGGGTCTTGGTGGGTCGCGACCGCGTCAACGCTCAGGCAGCCTCGGGCACCGCGGCATTTTCTGCAGTAGCGGCACCATCCGGCGTCTTGGACTGCGTTGAAGAGCCCATCAGATGGGAAGTCAGCTCCGTGAGCTTGTTGTCCAGCTCATCGAGTACGCGCTCCTGGATATCGATTTCAGCGATCCGTTCATCCAGACCAGACGCCGCTTGCTGGATGCGCTCGATAGCTTCAAGCCTGCGGCCGAAATTGCGCCGCCGCTCGCGCAACTGCGCATCAAGCTGCGATGCCGCTGACTTGTTCCAGAGCTCCACTTCGCCAAGGGCGGATTCGTAGACCACCCGCAGGCGCGTGGCGAGGGCACGTACCAGCCTCTCGGAAAATTCCGGCTGGGAAAGTTTCAGAACATTGCCCACACCAAGATATTGCAAATGGCTGCGCTCAATTTGCTCAAGGTCGTGTTCATAGCGGATCAGCTCCGGCTCTTTTGGCGCCTGCAGCGAAAAACTGAACTCGGCATTGAGCTGGCGAAAGGAGGCAGTCAACATGGACTGGATTTCACTGCTCATGATCTGCGACTTCTGCAGTCCCTCGCGAAGGCGGGAAAAAGTCTGGCCATAAGCCTTCTTGACGCCCAGCTTGATGCCCGGCTGCTTCAGGGCATGCGTCAGCTCGGCCAGTTCTGCCTTGAGCGTCGGCGTGCTGAGCAGATTGAATACGTCACGGAGCAATTTGAGGTGGACAGAACGTACCGCGTGAATTTTCGAGCCGCTGGTGTCGAACTCAGCCTGCTCCTGCTCGATGCGGCTGCGCATGTGCTTGATGACCGAGACGTTCTTTCCTCTCAGGCCACGCAACTCAATCATCTGTTCGGCCAGATCGCGCCGGCGGATGTGCATGGCCCGCCCCGCTTCGGTCCGGAGTTCGCTGATACCGCCCGACACCGCTGTACGCAGGATTTTTTGGCGCTGTCCCATCACGCCCTGCCCCAGCGCCAGCTCGAGGGCAGGCAGGTGGCTGGCCTCCAGCAAGGCTTTGTCTCGCGTGACCTTGGCCACCAGCCCTTTTTGGGCCGATACGGGAATGACCTGGGATTCAGGCAGGCCCAGGATTTCGGCAGATGTTGCACGCTGCTTGTCGATCTGCGCCTGTACTTGTTCGGGCGTGCTTAACGCGTCCCAAAGGGTGTCGATCTTGTTGAGCACCACCAGGCGTGCATCGGTGCCATCACCGTCGGTGATCAAATGCTCGCGCCAGATGGCCAGGTCGGACTTGGTGACACCGGTATCGGCGGCCAGTATGAACACCACGGCATGGGCCTGGGGGATCAGGCTCACCGTCAGTTCGGGTTCTGCGCCAATGGCATTGAGACCCGGCGTATCCAGGATGACCAGGCCCTGTTTGAGAAGCGGGTGCGCAATATTGATCAGCGCGTGGCGCCACTTGGGCACCTCTATCAGGCCGTCAGCGCCTACGCGCGGGTTGTCCTCCGGGCTGCTGTCATGCCAGAAACCAAGAGAGCGGGCTTCGTCCTGGGTGACATGGCGGACTTCGGCCACTTTTTCGAGCGCCTGCGCCAGTTGCGCCGGGTCATTCACGTCGAGGTCGATCCGCGTCCATTTTTCGGGTACCGCGCGCCACTCCATGAGGGCCTGCTTCTGCAGGCGCGTTTCGATGGGCAACAGGCGCAGGCAGGGGGGCACATCCGCGTCGTAGCCCAGCTCGGTCGGGCACATGGTGGTGCGGCCAGCGCTCGCCGGCATGATGCGGCGGCCATAACCGGCGAAAAATATCGCATTGATGAGCTCGGACTTGCCGCGCGAGAATTCGGCCACAAAGGCGACCATGACCTTGTCGGAACGTACCTGTGACTCGAGCCGCTGCAGGCGCTCCTCAACCGCTGCATCCAGCAGGTCATGGTCCTTCATCCACTCTGCAAGCAGTTTCAGGCGCAATGCGAATTCGCGCCGCCACGTGCCGTGCTGGTCAAATTGTTCGTTAAAAGACATCGGTCTACCGTAAAGTGTGTCGGTCAATATAGCATCGCAAACCCGAAAGAACCATTGGCGCGTCTACGGACTCAAGGTTTCTGGCAATTCGCACAGTAAAAAGTGGACCTTTGCCCCTGCCGGAGGGTCTTCACGGGTGCTGCGCACACCCGGCAGGGCAGGCCGGCGCGGTCATAAACCATGGCTTCCAGCTGGAAATAGCCCGATTCACCCTGTGCATTCGAAAAGTCTCTCAGGGTGCTCCCCCCCTTTGTAACAGCTTGGGCCAGTACCTGGCGGATCGCCCCGTGAAGCAAGGCCGCGCGGGGCTTGCTGATCCGGTTTGCCCGGGTGGTCGGCCGGATTCCAGCCAGGAAAAGGGCTTCCGACGCATAAATATTGCCGACACCAACCACGGCCTCCCCGCCCAACAGCACCTGCTTGATCGCCGTTTGCCGCAGTTTCAGCGCCTGGTGAAAGCTTTCCGCGTCAAAAGCGTCAGTCAGCGGCTCGACGCCGAGCCGGCCAAGCAGCTTTTGGGCGGCAGCCGCGCCTTCATCGCTGGCATACACCACAGCCCCGAACCGGCGCGGGTCGTTCAAACGCAAAGTCCCCTGGCTGGTGGCCATTTCAAAGTGGTCGTGCTTGCCCAAGGCGGGGAAACCGTCGCCAAAAGCCACACTGCCGGACATTCCGAGGTGGATCAGCAGCAGCCCGTTGCTCAGGTCCACCAAAAGATACTTGCCGCGACGGCGAACTGCCAGCACCTTCTGGCCGGCAAGCTTGTGCGGCGCGCAGCCCAGCGGCCAGCGCAGGGGCTTGCCCATCTGGACGCGCTCAATGACGGCGCCGGCGATACGGTCCGCAAAGCTCAACCGGGTGACTTCAACTTCTGGCAGCTCAGGCATGGTTTTGTAAATAAGGGCGCTGCTGCATGGCGCAAGAAGGCAGCGGTGGGCCAGCCGAAGATCAGGGCCGCGGCGTAAAGCGGCAGCGCAGCCGGGAAGCTTCAATTATCATGGTTCGATGAAGAAAAAAATTGGCCTTGCCATCAGCGGCCTGTGGCTGGCTGTTCCCCTGGTCCTGGCGCAGACCGAAGAACCGCTCCTGGCTGCGCCCTCAACGCTTGTCGAGGCCAAAGCCGCACAGGAAGCGACTCCATCATCGCAGCTGGATGGGGCCCTTTTTTACCAGCTGCTGGTGGGTGAAATGACCCTGCAGGAAGGCGAGCCCGCCGCAGGATTTGCGCTCATGCTGGACGCCGCCCGCAAAACCGGCGATGCGCAGCTCTACCAGCGCGCTACGGACATCGCACTGCAGTCGCGCTCTGGCGATGCCGCACTGCAGGCAGCCCAGGCCTGGAAGGCAGAGCAGCCCGCCTCGCGCGAGGCAAACCGTTATGTCCTGCAGATCCTGGTGGCATTGAACCGGATTGCCGACACGACCGAACCGCTGCAAACCGAAATCCGGCTTGCTCCGGAAATGGAACGCGCTGCGGCATTGACTGCGGTACCCCGGATTTACGCGCGTGTTCCCGACAAAAAGCTGGCCAGCACGGTGGCCGAAGAAGCGTTGGCCACCTACCTGAACAGTCCCGCCACCGCCAGCGCCGCCTGGACCACGGTGGGGCGTATGCGGCTGGCCGCCGGCGACAGCAACGGCGCGCTTGCGGCAGCCAGGCGCGCACAGGCTGCAGGCCCGCTCTCCGAAGGCCCGGCCCTGGTCGGGCTGGAACTGATGGACCCGAAACAGCCTGAAGCAGAAAATCTGGTCCGCAAATACTTTGAAGGCAACGCCAAAGCCCTGCCCGAAGTGCGGATGGCCTATGCGCGCGCGCTGCTGGATGCCCAGCGCTACGCCGAAGCCGCCGCCCAGCTGCAAGTGGTGACCCGCGAAAAACCCGAGCTTCCCGAAGGCTGGCTGGTACTGGGCTCCCTGCAATTGCAGGACAACCAGCTGGCACAGGCACAAACCTCGCTGGAGCGCTACGTCACCCTGGCCCAGCAGCAGACAGCCGAAGGCGAGCGCAACCGCGGCCTGGCCCAGGCCTACCTCTCGCTGTCCCAACTGGCCGAAAAACGCAAGGACTATGCGGCGGCAGAAAGCTGGCTGGCCAGGATTGAAAATTCCGCTGACCTGACCCAGGCCCAAACCCGGCGCGCCTCTATCCTGGCCAGCCAGGGCAAACTGGAAGAAGGACGCCAGCTGATCCGCAAGCTCCCCGAACGCAACGCTGCAGACGCAAGACTGAAATTGAACGCGGAAGTAGGCCTGCTCCGCGAATTCAAGCAGTACCAGCTGGCCCATGATGTGCTGGCGCAAGCCCTGGCCAGGAACCCCGACGAAACCGAACTGCTGTACGACCAGGCCATGATGGCTGAAAAGCTGGGTTCGATGGATGAAATGGAACGTCTGCTGCGGCGCGTCATCCAGCTCAAGCCCGACTACCACCACGCCTACAACGCCCTGGGCTATTCATTTGCGGATCGCAGCGTGCGCCTGCCGGAAGCGCGTGATCTGATTCGCAAAGCGCTCGAATATGCGCCCGCCGATCCATTCATCAAGGACAGCCTGGGCTGGGTCGAATTCCGAATGGGCAACACCTCGGAAGCCATCAAGATCTTTGAAGCCGCTTACAAAGCCAAACCGGACGCCGAAATCGCGGCCCACTTCGGTGAAGTGCTCTGGACAACAGGCCAGCGTGACCGCGCCGTGGCCATCTGGAAAGAAGGCCGGCTGCTGAGTCCCGAAAACGAGACCCTGCTCGAGACGCTCAAGCGCCTGCGCGTGAAGCTGTGACGGGAATTCGCGTCCTGCCGCCTGTACTGCGTATCCACCTGACCCGTCTGGGTCTGGTGTGCGCCTGCGCTATTGCTCCTTTTTTGATAGCTGGTTGCGCTCAACCACAAAGGCTTGCGGGCACAAATGACTCAAAAAATGAGCTTCGGACAGGCCGTATCAGCCTGCAGGTCCAAAGCGAACCTGTGCAGTCTTTTTCGGCGAGCTTCGAGCTCAAGGGCCAACCCGAGCGCGGCGAACTCTCGCTGATCAGTCCTTTGGGCAGCGTGCTGGGTGTGCTCCGCTGGTCGCCCGGTGAAGCCGTACTCGACTCAGGCAATGGCAAGATCCAGCGATTTTCTTCGGTGGATGAGCTGATGGCCCAGGCGACAGGTGCGGCCGTCCCGGTGACCGCGCTCTTTGCCTGGCTGCAGGGCGACAATGCCAGCGTCAGCGGCTGGTCTGCAGACCTTTCCCGTTACGCCGAAGGCCGCATCACGGCCAGGCGGGTGCAGCCAGCGCCCCCAGCCGACCTGCGTGTTGTCCTTGACCAATAATTCCGGGGTGAATGCCCCGGCTTCGCCGCAAGGCCTCCCGTACTTTCACGCTCCCGGTTCCTGTTATTGCTTTGGCGACACCAGTTCATGACGACTCATACCGCCCCCGTCCCACACGCCGCGCAGCCGCTCAAAGCCCTGTATGACGTGCCGGCGCCCGCCAAATTGAACCTTTTCCTGCACATCACCGGACGCAGGCCCGACGGCTACCACCTGTTGCAATCCGCATTCATGCTGATCGACTGGTGCGACACCCTGCACTTTGAACTGCGCGCCGATGGCCAGATCACCCGGGAAGACCTTCGCCAACTCAACGAGGGCAACCCCGGCGAGTCCCAGGCCTTGCCCGCCGAGGACTTGTGTGTACAGGCAGCCAGGGCGCTGCAAGCGGCTTGCGGCACGTCTTTGGGCGTTCACATCGGCCTGCAAAAAAGCGTCCCTTCAGAAGCCGGCATGGGTGGGGGTTCATCCGACGCAGCCAGCTGCCTGCTGGCGCTGCAGCGGCTTTGGGGTGCGCGCCTGCCGACCCCAACACTGCAAGCCATCGCCCTGTCGCTGGGCGCCGATGTCCCCTTTTTCCTGTCCGGTGGCCACGCCTGGGTGGAAGGCATTGGTGAAAAAATCACGCCGCTGGCCTTGCCGCCAGCCCGTTTTGTGGTGGTTAAGCCCCCTGCCGGTGTCTCCACACCAGGAATTTTCGGTGCGCCGGGGCTCAAACGCGACACAGAAACTGCTACAATCCAAGGCTTTGCTGCAAATGCTGAAGGCCCTTTGAGATCGGTTGATTTCGGATTCGGCCGCAACGACTTGCAGCCGGTAGCGCAGGAGATGTGCCCGCAGATTGGCCAGTCGATCAACTGGCTGAAAACGAAACATCTTCAAGGGCGCATGACCGGCTCCGGAAGTGCTGTATTTGCGCAACTGCCGCATGGCACGGATTTGACGGATCTTTCAGGTTTGCCTGATGACTGGATAGTCCGGACATGCAGCAATTTGGAGGCGCATCCTCTGGCTGGTTGGTAAAATAACCGCTCTTTGAAATGCGCTTTCAAGCGACCTAAATGGAAAAGTTTATAGGTCTGTTGTTGGCAACAACAACTGTCCTGTGTAGGGGTGTCGCCAAGCTGGTTAAGGCACCGGATTTTGATTCCGGCATTCGCAGGTTCGAATCCTTCCACCCCTGCCAAATTACTCGCCGTGGGCCGTAGCCCCGGTGTTGCGGTCCCGCCCGGAGCGGGCCCGTGTGACTCCTGACAGACCCGCGTGATGTGTATCAGCGGGTCTGTGTGTTTTTGGAAACACGCCAGGCAAGCGGCGCTCACTGCCAAGCCCGTTGCAACGTGTTGTCCCGTGCGTATTTTGCTTCGATAAAAATTTCAGCCACGTTCAAGTCCTTGTAGCAGCTGGGCCCCACATGCAAACGCACCATCCCGACTTCATGGTTTTCACCGGCAATGCCAATCCGAGCATGGCCTCCGACATCGCCCAGCACCTGGGCATTTCACTGGGTGCAGCCCATGTCGGCCGTTTTTCGGATGGTGAGGTTACCGTCGAGATCCAGCAGAACGTCCGGGCCCGTGATGTGTTTGTGGTGCAGTCGACCTGCGCGCCGACCAACGACAACCTGATGGAACTGCTGATCATGGTTGATGCGTTGAAACGGGCTTCGGCCGAGCGCATCGCCGCGGTGATCCCGTATTTCGGTTATGCCCGGCAAGACCGCCGCCCACGTTCGGCGCGGGTGCCGATTACAGCCAAGGTGGTCGCCAACATGCTGCAGGCCGTGGGCGTGTCGCGTGTTTTGACGATGGATCTGCATGCCGACCAGATCCAGGGCTTTTTTGATATTCCGGTCGACAACATTTATGCGTCGCCGGTGTTGCTGGGCGACTTGCGCCAGAAGAATTACGCCGACCTGATGGTCGTGTCGCCCGATGTGGGCGGCGTGGTGCGCGCCCGGGCGCTGGCCAAGCAGCTGGGCTGCGACATGGCGATCATCGACAAGCGCCGCCCCAAGGCGAACGTGTCTGAAGTGATGCACGTGATCGGCGACATTGAAGGCCGCAACTGCGTCATCATGGACGACATGATCGACACGGCCGGCACGCTGGTGAAGGCGGCTGAAGTGCTGAAAGAGCGCGGCGCCAAGAAGGTTTACGCATATTGCACGCACCCGATTTTTTCGGGCCCGGCCATTGACCGCATCGCCCAGGGCGACGCACTCGATGAAGTGGTGATCACCAACACCATTCCGCTGAGCGCCCATGCAGCAAGCTGCAAGAAGATTCGCCAGCTCTCCGTGGCGCCGCTGATCGCTGAAACCATTCAGCGCATCGCCAAGGGAGAGTCGGTCATGAGTTTGTTTTCGGACCAGGACAACCTGTTCTGATCTGAAACAAAAAGGTAGCTGCCCTCGCCTCACGATGTTCATCGTCAGGAAAAAGCAGCTTTTTAAACCAGAACGAGACTGGTCGCGGTCCGTTCTTTATTGGAGTTGATTATGAAATTCGTCGCTTTTGAGCGCGCAAAGCAGGGCACGGGTGCGAGCCGCCGTCTCCGCATCACCGGCCGTACGCCCGGTATTGTTTACGGTGGCACCGGTGAACCCACGCTGATCGAAATCGATCACAACGCGTTGTTCCACGCCATCAAGAAAGAAGCGTTCCATGCTTCCATCCTCCAGATGGAACTGGCAGGCAAAGAACACAAGGTTCTGCTGCGCGACTTGCAAATGCACCCGTACAAACAGCAGATCCTGCACATCGACTTCCAGCGCGTGGAAGCCAAGACCAAGATGACCGTGAAAGTGCCTGTGCACTACAGCGGTGAAGAAGAGTCTCCAGCCGTCAAGACGGAGAACTGCCTGGTCAACCACGTGATCACCGAGCTGACCGTGTCCTGCTTCCCTGCAGACATCCCCGAATTCATCGCCGTCGACCTGAAGGGCCTGAAGAAGGGCTCGCCGCTGCACATCAAGGACATCACCCTGCCAAAGGGCGTGAAGTTCGTGGCCAAGGGCCAGGACAACCCGGTTCTGGTGTCGGTGTCTGCCGTTTCCGAAGAAGCCGAGGCCGATGCCGCAGCAGCCGCTGCAGCAGCCGCACCGGTGGATCCGAAAGCCGCTAAAGCTGCGGCCGCCAAGGAAGCCAAAGCCGGCGCCAAGGCCGACGCTGCCAAGCCTGCCGCCAAGAAGTAATTAACCCACTTCACGCTCAGGCCTGAAAAGGCTCGCGGCCCTTGTCCTCCCGCAGGACAAGGGCCGTTTTTCTTGACCAGCCTTATCCCTTCAACCCCAGGGATGCGAAGCACGACAGACACGCCCCTAGAATTGGGCGGATGGAAATCTCCAAATGATCAAATTGTTTGTCGGGTTAGGCAACCCTGGCCCTGAATACGAAGCCACCCGCCACAACGCCGGTTTCTGGTTTATCGACGCCCTCTCGCAGGAGCTGAAAGCCCCGCTGAGCCTGGACAAGAGTTACCACGGCCAGGTGGCCCGCATCACGGTGAACGGCCAGAACGTCTGGCTGCTCAAACCACTCACCTTCATGAACGTGTCCGGCAAGTCGGTGGCGGCGCTGGCGCGGTTCTTCAAGGTCGCACCCGAGGAAGTGCTGGTGGCGCACGACGAGATGGACATCGTGCCCGGCCAGGTCAAGCTCAAGTTCAGCGGCAGCCATGCCGGCCACAATGGCCTGCGCGACATCCATGCGCAGCTGGGCACGGCCGACTACTGGCGCCTGCGCATCGGCGTGGGCCACCCGGGCGTGAAGGCCGAGGTGGTCAACTGGGTGCTGAAAAAACCTTCGCAAGAGCACCGCGTGGCGATTGAAGACTGCATTGCCCGCTGCATCAAGGCCGTGCCGGAACTGCTCAAGGGCGAGATGGAAAAAGCCACGATGATGATCCACACCAGCACGCCACCGCGGCCGAAACCGCCGCGCAAAGTGGATATCGAAGACTGAAATTCAGCCGAGCCGGGCACACCACGCAAAAGGTGGAGTGCTACTATTTTTATAGCTGCTTGCGCTCACCCCTGTTAGTCCAGAGGCCTGTTTGGCTATAAATTTGTGCTGCCGGGAAGGTACCAGGCTCGAAAACCCATGTCCCCGACGGAATCAGGTCACCGGGCCGTGACCACCGGAATAATGGTTTGCAGCCGCTGGTATTTTTCAAACAGGGTTTCCCGCGTTTCAATGTGCTGCGGGTTGATGGGAATGCAGGCCACAGGGCAAACCTGCACGCACTGGGGCTCATCGAAATGGCCCACGCATTCCGTGCATTTGTGCGGATCGATCTCGTAAATTTCCTTGCCCAGGTAAATCGCCTGGTTGGGGCATTCGGGTTCGCAGACGTCGCAGTTGATGCACTCGTCGGTGATCATCAGGGCCATGTCAGCGCCCCTTTGCGGCTTCGTGCGCCGCCGCCAGTGCCGACGCCACCGCCGGGCTCACCATCTGGCTGATGTCGCCGCCCAGCTTGCTGATCTCGCGCACCAGCGTGCTGCTGATGCATTGCAGCGGTGCGTCGGGCAACAGAAACACGGTTTCCACCTCGGGGCGCAGTTTGCGGTTCATGGCCGCCATCTGCGCTTCGTAGTCAAAGTCGGTGATGTTGCGGATTCCGCGCACCACGGCTGAGGCCTTTTGCGCCGTGCAAAAATCCATGATCAGGCCGTCAAACGGCAGCACCGTGACGCCAGCGATGCCCTGGGTTGCCGCCTGTACCTGCGCCACACGCGCTTCCAGTGAAAACAGGGTTTTCTTGTGGTGGGCAGTGGCCACGGCAATGACAAGCCGGTCAAACAACCCGGCAGCACGGCGCACGACGTCGTCATGGCCCAAGGTGAACGGGTCAAACGTGCCGGAATAAACAGCGGTGCGGGAGGTGGCCATAGGAGGAATTATGCCCGCCCCACCCTTTTTGCCGCCAATTGCCGCCCTGTAACCACGAGGCAGGCAAGGCCTGGCCGGCGGTTCAGCCCGCTGGCGTACCCAGAGCGGCCAGCAAGTGGAAATGCACGGCGCCTGCCTTGCCGCTGCGGTGCACCTGTAAACCCAGCGGCAGCAGTTCCTCATCCGTCCAGGGTTTGGGCGCCTCCAGATAAACCACGCCGGTCGGACCGATGGCCTGCGCTGCGGCTTTGAGCGTGGATTCGTACAGGGTGGACTCAAAAGGCGGGTCGAGCAGCACCAGTTGCAGGCTGCCCGGCGCAACGCGTTTCAAGGCGCTCAGTCCGTCGCCACGCTCGATACGGCACATGTCGGCCTTGAGCCTGGCCTGCACCGTCTTGAGCTGTTGCGCCAGCGCCGGGTCCTGCTCGCACAGCAGCACGTCGGCCGCGCCGCGCGACGCGGCCTCAAAGCCCAGCGCGCCGGTGCCGGCAAACACGTCGATACAGCGCCAGCCCGTCAGGTCCTGGCCCAGCCAGTTGAAAAGGGTTTCACGCACGCGATCGGGCGTGGGACGCAGGCCCGGCTTGCTGGGAACCGGCAATTTTGTGCGTTTGTACAAGCCGCCGATGATGCGGATCTCACCCGGCGGCACGGTTTTTCGGCCCACCACCTTGCCGCTTTTGGCGCGCGGGTTCTTGGGGGTGGCGGGAGCTGGGGTGGGAGCGGGCGTGTACTTCATGGTGCGGCGCCAAGGATAACAGTGACCATTTTTTCGGGCTGCAGCTTGCGTGCAAAAGCCGCCTTGACATCGGCCACCGTGACCTTGTCGACCTGCTGCGTCCAGGTATCGAGGTAGTTCAGCGGCAGGTCGTTCCAGGCAATGCTCGACACGTTGTCAAGGAGCTTGCGGTTGCTGTCAATGCGCAAGGCAAAGCCGCCGACCAGGTTGTCCTTCGCGGCCTTGAGCTCTGTCTCCAGCGGGCCATTGGCGACAAAGTCAGCCACCACTTTGCGCACCAGGTCCACGGCCTGCGCAGCCTGGTCAGGCCGGGTCTGCATGCTGATGGTGAAGGCGCCCGCATGCAAGGCGGGTGAGAAATAACTCGACACGCCATACGTCAGGCCGCGCTTTTCACGCACTTCACTGGCCAGCCGCGAGACAAAACCGCCGCCGCCCAGGATGTAATTGCCCACCGTCAGGGCGAAGTAGTCCGGGTCCGAGCGTTTGTAGCCCGGCTGGCCGATCAGTACCTGCGCCTGCGCTGAAGCAAAGGGGATGCGTTTTTCAACCGGTGCGGCCAGCGGCGCGACCTCGGCCACGGCCGGCAATGGCGGCAGGCTGGCGCAAGCCGTTTTCGGCAGGCGTGACAGCAATTTTGCAGCGATGGCATCAGCCTGCGCGCGCGTCACGGCGCCCACCATGCTGATGCGCGCGCGGCAAGCCGTCACGCCAGTGGCGTGCGCGGCGCGCATGTCGCCCACGCTGATGCGCGTCAGGCTTTCTTCCGTGACTTCATAACCATAGGGATGCGTGCCGTATACCGCCGGTGTGTAGGCGCGGCCGGCAACACTGGCCGGGCGGGTATAGGACTCGCGGATCGAGGCCTGCAGGCGTGCGCGCTCGCGTTGCCACACAGCTTCGGGAAAAGCCGGCTCGGCGATCTCACGTGCGGCCAGCGCTGCGGCTTTGTCCAGCAGCGCCGGGTCGGTCAGGGTGCGCAGTGAAAAGCTCAGGCGGTCGGACGTGGTGCCGGCACCGAACTGCGCGCCCAGATCCGCCCAGGCTTCGCTGAGTGCGTTTTCATCGAGCGCCGGCTCGGGAACACACAGCCCTCCACAAATTCCGTCTGGCCCCAAGCCATTGCTGGCACGCACACCTTTTTCCAGCAGGCCGGCCATCATGCTGGCCAGGCCGGCTTTGTCAGCAGGGTCACGCCGGTTGCCGGCGTCCAGGTCGATCTGCACGTCCAGCATGGCAATCGCCGGGCTTTCGACCAGGTAAACCTTGGCGCCATTGGGCTGCGTCCAGTGCTGGATCGGCAGGGCAGCCAGCGCCAGCGAGTGAAAAAACAAACCAAAAAGGCCTGCGACCCCTACACACCTTGCGCGAGCCGCTATTGTTTTTATAGCAATCATGATGTTGTCAACAATTCTGGATGAGTAGGGCAGCTCAACGCTGCAGGTCGCCGGCAGGCGCAGTGCCCTGGCGCGGCTTGCGGTTCGGATCCAGCGGCTGCGGCAACAGCGTTGCCATCGTCATCTGGTCGTCACCAAAATATTTCGCGGCCACTGCCTGCACCTCGGCGCCCGTGATGCTGCGCAGGGCGGCAATGATGCGTTCGCTGGCATCCAGCGGCAGGCCTTGCACCCAGTGGGAGCCGAGCTCGCGCGCCTGGTTGAAGACCGAGTCGAGCTTGTAGGTCTCGCTGGCCACCCACTGCGTCTTGACGCGGTTCAATTCGGCCTCGCTCACGCCTTCGCGCGCCACCTTGGCCACCTGCTCGCGCAGCGCGTCGGCCACCTGCTGGGCGGTTTTACCGGCAGCGGGCACGCCGTCAAGCGAAAAGAGCTGCGGCCCCCGGCCCATCAGGCCATTGGACGCACCGGCGCTGTCGGCCACACGGGACTGCTGCACCAGCGCGCGGTCAAGCCGGGCGCCGCTGTAACCGTCCAGCACGGCGGCCAGCACCGTCAGCGCCAGCGCGTCGCGGCCGGCGCCGGCGACCGGCGCGGCCAGGTCTGCCGGCTCCAGCTTGGGCACCTTGAAAACCATGCTGACATAGGCCTGGCTGGCCGGTGCCTTGAAGTCCATGCGGCGCACACCGGCCTGCACGGGCTCGGTACGCGGCTTGCGCACCGGCACGGCACGCGCCGGAATCCCGCCGTAGTATTTTTCGGTCAGCTTTTTGACCTGCGCGACATCTACATCACCGGCAATGACCACGGCGGCATTGGCAGGCACATACCAGCGGCGGTAAAAGTCGCGCGCATCGTCGGGTGTCATGGCCTCGATGTCGCTCATCCAGCCGACCACCGGGCGCCGGTAAGGCGAGGCAGTAAACGTCATCGCGGTCATCTGCTCATACAGCATGGCGCGCGGCGAATCTTCGGTGCGCAGGCGCCGCTCTTCCTTGACGACCTCGATCTCGCGCTTGAACTCGTCGTCGGCCCACTGGTTTCCGGTGAAACGGTCAGCCTCCAGGCGCATGACGTCCTCCAGCTTGCCGGCCGGAATCTGCTGGTGGTAGGCCGTGTTGTCGCGGCTGGTGAAAGCGTTGTCGCGTCCGCCCAGGGCGGCTACGCGCTTTGAAAACTCACCCGGTTTGACCTTCGCCGTTCCCTTGAACATCATGTGTTCCAGCACATGGGCCACGCCCGATGTGCCGTCGACCTCGTCCATGGAGCCCACGCGCACCCACAGCATGTGGGCCACGGTGGGCGCGCGGTGGTCGGGCTTGACGATGACCGTGAGGCCGTTGGCCAGCGTGAACTGCTCCACTGCCGGTGCGGGCGCGGGCGCCTGCGCAAGGGCCGCCGTGCCCAGGCACAGAGTCAGCACCAAGGCGGGCAGGCGCCAGGCGGCCGACGGGCGAAGTATGGAAGATAGGGGTACTGGGGGTGTCAAAAGGGCTGGCCTGGGGTGTTTCATAGAATAGCTGGGTGGCGCCGCACGGCACTGCAGAGTGCAATTGCCCACTAGGACTCCACAAGCATACCCAATGTTCAGTTTTTTCAAGAAAAAATCCCCTCCCCCTGCCCCACCGGCGTCTTCTGCGCCCGATACGCCCTCCCCGGCCGGCGGATCCACCCCGGACCCGGCAGTACCTGTGCCCGCTGCACCCGTGCCCGCGCCAGCTCCTGCGGGTGGCAGCTTGATTGGCAGCGCGCTTGTAACCCCCATTGCCATTCCGGTTCCCGGCGCTGTGGCCCCCGAGCGGGAACGCTGGCTCGGCAAGCTGCAGGCCGGGCTGCGCAAGACCGGCTCCAGCATCTCGACCGTGTTCACCGGCAGCCGCATCGACGATGCACTCTACGAAGACCTGGAGACCGCGTTATTGATGGCCGACGCCGGCAGCAAGGCCACCGAACACCTGCTGGCCGATGTCAAACGCCGCGTCAAGGAAGGCGGCATGACGCACCCCGTCGCCGTCAAGAATGCCTTGGTGGACTCCATCGCACAACTGCTCAAGCCGCTGGAGCAGCCCCTCGTGATCGGCCAGTACCAGCCCACCGTGATCATGGTGACCGGGGTCAACGGTGCCGGAAAGACCACATCCATCGGCAAGCTCACACGGCACTTGGCCACCGAAGGCGCCTCGGTGCTGCTGGCAGCAGCTGACACCTTTCGCGCCGCGGCGCGCGAGCAGCTCAGCGTCTGGGCCGACCGCAACACCGTCGAGATCGTCAGCCAGGAAGGCGGCGACCCGGCCGCCGTGAGCTTTGACGCCGTGAGCGCAGGCAAGGCGCGCGGCAAAGATGTGGTGCTGGTCGACACGGCCGGCCGCCTGCCGACGCAGTTGCACCTGATGGAAGAGCTGCGCAAGATCAAACGTGTAGTGCAGAAAGCAGACGCCACAGCACCCCACGAGGTACTTCTGGTTATTGACGGCAACACCGGGCAAAACGCATTGGCCCAGGTCAAGGCCTTTGATGACACGCTGCAGCTGACCGGCCTCATCGTGACCAAGCTGGACGGCACAGCCAAGGGCGGCGTTTTGGCGGCCATTGCGCTGTGGGCCCGTGAACGTGCCATTGCCTCACCCACACTGCGTCCGGTGTCGGTGTACTTCATCGGTGTGGGTGAGCAGCTGGAAGACCTGGAAACCTTCAACGCGCGTGAATTCGCGCAGGCTCTTCTGGGCTGAACCGGCAGATTCGCCGCTTGCCGCTCAAGGCACCCCAAGCTTTAGCAGCAGTACCGAGATCACCACGAAGGCCACGATAAAGAATGTCTCGGCCAGCAACAGCGCCACAGGCTTCCAGCCCAGCTTGAGCAAGTCTTCAAAACTGGTCTTCACACCCGCAGCGGCAATGGCCGTTACCAGCATCCAGCGCGATGCATCGCTGGCCAGTTGAACCACCGGCGCCGCGATCAGGCCGGCGCTGGCCAGCATGACCAGCACGACAAAAGCGATCAGGAAGCCCGGTACCAGCGGCACTTCTGTTTCCGGCACCTTGACGGCCGGATGGTTGCGGTACAGCACCGCAATGAACAGTACGATGGGCATCAGCATCATGACGCGAAACAGCTTGACCACGGTGGCCGTGTCACCCGCCTGCGGGCCGAGCATCATGCCGGCCGCTACCACCTGCGCCACGTCGTGAATCGAGCCGCCCAGCACAATACCGGCCTGCCCCGGCAAGAGCCCGATGGCCTGCAGGCTGAATGGGTAAACCACCATCGCCAGCGTCGACAGCACCGTGACGCCCACCACGGCCAGCAGTGTGAAGCGTTCGTTTTCTTTCGTCTGGGGCAGCACGGAAGACACGGCTAGCGCCGCCGATGCACCGCAGATGGCCACCGCGCTGCCCGACAGCAGGCCTTCATCACGCGAACACTTCAGCCAGCGCGCCAGCAGCACGCCCAGCAAAATCGTCAGTACCACCGCCAGCACGATAACCACGGCGGTTCCGGCGCCCAGTTGGGCCACTTGCGCAAACGTAATGCGGGCACCAAGCAGCGCGACCCCCACGCGCAGCACCACGCGGCCGCAAAAACCAATGCCCTTGGCCGCCTTGGGGTGGCTATTGAGAAAGTGGAACGCCAGGCCGATCAGCAAGGCATAGAGCAGTTGGGGACCGCCATAGTGCTCGGAGATGAAAGTCGCGGCCAGTGCAATCACCATGCACACCAGCACACCTGGAAAGTGGGACGCCAGCGCCATGCGCCATTTAAAAATCATGGGATATCAGACAGACTTGTTGGATGAATGGGACGGAGGGTTTGGACCACCGGGGTAATGCGTGAGAACTTTTTCCAGCAGCGCCGCACCGGTAGGGCTTCCCGCCACCAGCATCCGGCTTTGCAGCAGGGGCAAGCCGTCCAGGGACCGCATCGTGGCGCCGGCCTCGCGCAGCAGCACCAACCCGGCCGCAGCGTCCCACGCGCCCATGCCGCGTTCCCAGAAGGCATCAGCCCGCCCGGCCGCCACATAAGCCAGTTCCAGCGCCATGGACCCGCTTCGCCGAACCTGCCCAAACGTTCTCAGTACATCACCAAATTCACGCAGGTAGTCGTCCATGAAAGGCGCACCCGGCTTGGGAAACACCGTCGAAACCAGGCATTGCGCAGCAGGGCGCGCGGCAGCACAGGCCAGGCGCTCCCCATTCAGGTATGCACCAAGGCCCGATGCCGCAGTAAAAATTTCGTGGCGGGACGGATCCACGATCACGCCCAGCACCGGCTGCCGGTCCACACACAGTGCAATCGATACCGCATACTGAGGGTAGCCGCGCGCAAAGTTTGCCGTGCCATCAATCGGGTCGACCAGCCAGGTGGGCTGCTCCGTCAATTCGCCGCCGCTTTCTTCGCCGACAAAACCGCTCTGCGGCAAGACTTGCAGCAATGCGCCGCGCAAGCCCTCTTCCACTTCGCGGTCAAAGCGCGTGACCCAGTCACCCGGCGCTTTCTGACGGACATCCGCCGGCTGCAGTTCAGCCTGCGCTTTCCTGATGCGGGCGGCAGCCTCCATGCCCGCGAGCCGGGTTTTCTCCAGCACCACAACAAGGTCCATGTTCATGCCTTCTTGGACAGCACGCTGACATAGTCGTGCGCCTGGGTATTGATGGTAGAGACCCGGTATTCCACGGGCTTGTCGCCGAACGTCAGGGCCAGCCGATGCACTTCCAGCACCGGGGAGCCCACCGCCAGCCCCAGCAGGCGCGCCTGGGTCCGGTCGGCCGCCGCGGCGCGTGCACGTTCCTGTGCCCGCAGCACGGTGATGCCGAAGTCCGTCTGGTACAAGGCATAGATCGTGCCGGGCCTTTCCACAAAACGCTTTTCGGTGAGGTTGCGGAACAGAGCCGCCGCAATGGTCAGCCGGTCATGCATGACCACCCTGCCCTGCAGGGCGAGGCGGTTTTCCGCCCTGAACACGGACTCCCCCGCCTTGATACGCAACGCGGCGGCTTCTTGCTCCGTGGCCCGCTCGCGCCCAAAAGCGATGCAGTCAATTTCCGGGTAGTCGCGGTCCCGCGCCGCATCGTCGTCACCGAAGTTCCAGTGCGGCTCCACGTGAAAAAACTGGAACATGAAGCGGGCATTGTTGTGCGGCGCCACAAAAGTTCCCTTGCCCTGCCGCCGCACCAGCACATGCTCGTGTACCAGCTCGTCAACGGCATGGCGCAGGGTGCCAATGCTCACCTGCAGGCTCGCGGCAATATTCGCCTCGCTGGGCAAGGGTTTACCCGGGCCGCAATGCCCGGCCTCGATGAGTTTTTGCAGCTCGCGCTTGACCTGGCGGTAGAGCGGCATGGCCTCTTCGCTCATCAACGGACGCAATGGAGCCGATGTGTTTTTGACATTCACGGCCGCCATTGAAACACCAACGGGCGAGTCGTACAAGTCATATATATGAGTGAATTGACAAGCGGTTGCCGGCCCATAAAACTGGCAACTCAATTCAACTCACGCCATTCGGAGACCCCATGATTCATTTTGTATTGCATGACGCCAAAGACACCGTGGCCGTTGTGGTGGTGGAAGGTGTGAAGGCAGGAACCGCCATGACCGGCTGGATCATGGACGAGGACCGCATGATCAATGTGCAGGCCCAACAGGACATCCCGATCGGCCACAAGGTGGCCCTCAAGGACATGGCTGTCGGCGACACCGTGCTGAAGTACGGCATCGACATGGGCAAGGTTGTTGCCAACATCAAGGCCGGCCAGCACGCCCATGTCCATAACATCAAAACCAAGCGCTGGTAGTTGATGGCTTGCCTGGCTACTGCGCGGGCGGGATGCAGCGTTGCAAATCCTCGCCGGGCAGGAGCCCGCCTGCGGTTTGCGCCTTGCCTGCCGCCCGTTCGCTACGCCATCCAAACCATCAACTCAAAAAACTTTAAAAGGATCCCCCATGTCAGTCATCGATAAAAACACCACATTTCTGGGCTACCGCCGTGAAAACGGCCGCGTCGGCGTGCGCAACCACGTCATCATCCTGCCGCTGGACGACCTTTCCAATGCAGCCGCCGAGGCGGTGGCCCACAACATCAAGGGCTGCATGGCGATTCCGCACCCCTATGGGCGGCTGCAATTCGGTGCCGACCTGGAGCTGCACTTTCGCACCCTGATCGGTGCCGGCTGCAACCCCAATGTCGCCGCCGTCGTGGTGATCGGCATTGAAGACAGCTGGACCAAAAAAGTGGTGGACGGCATCGCCAAAACTGGCAAACCGGTCGTGGGCTTCGGCATTGAAGGCCACGGCGACCATGAGACCATCATGAAGGCCTCCAAAGCCGCACGTGAGTATGTGCAGTGGGCCAGCGAAAAGCAGCGCGAGGTCTGCGGCATCTCCGAACTGTGGGTGTCCACCAAGTGCGGCGAATCGGACACCACGTCCGGCTGCGGCGCCAATCCCACCGTCGGCAACGCCTTCGACAAGCTGCACCCGCTCGGCAACTACCTGTGCTTCGGTGAAACCTCCGAGATCACCGGTGGTGAAAAGATCGTCGCCGACCGTTGTGCCACAGATGCCGTGCGCGACCAGTTCATGTTCATGTTCAACCGCTACCAGGACATGATCAACCGCCACAAGACCAGCGACCTGTCGGACTCGCAGCCCACCAAAGGCAACATCGCCGGCGGCCTCACGACCATCGAGGAAAAAGCGCTGGGCAATATCCAGAAAATCGGCAAGGTCTGCACGGTCGACGGCGTCATCGACAAGGCCGAGATGCCCACGCACCCGGGCCTGTGGTTCATGGACTCGTCCAGTGCCGCCGCCGAAATGGTGACCCTGTGCGCCGCCTCCGGTTACGCCGTGCACTTCTTCCCCACCGGCCAGGGCAACGTGATCGGCAATGCGATTGTTCCCGTGATCAAGATTTGCTCGAACCCGCGCACCGTGCGCCTGATGAGCGAACACATCGACGTGGACACCTCCGGGCTGCTGCAGCGCGATATCACGCTCGACCAGGCCGGCGACAAGCTGCTGGAGAACATGCTGCGCACCGCCAACGGCCGCCTGACCGCTGCAGAAGCGCTGGGCCACCGCGAGTTCGTGCTGACGCGCCTCTTTGAATCAGCCTAGAACATGGCCCCCACGCTTTTCACTTCGTGTAATACGCTGCCCCCCGAGGGGGCTAATTTTCCTTGGGGCGGCCCGGCGGAAAATTTGGCCCCCACGCTTTTCACTTCGTGTAATACGCTGCCCCCCGAGGGGGCTAATTTTCCTTGGGGCGGCCCGGCGGAAAATTGTGCTCACATGCTGGTGGCACTGTCATGACGCGGGCGCGCATTGTCATCTGTGAATTCATGGACGAGCGCGCAGTGGCGCAGCTTGAAGCGGCACATGACGTGCTCTATGACCCGCAGCTGGTGGGCGACGCCACCCGCCTGCGGGCCGAGGCGGGCCAAGCCGATGTGTTGATCGTGCGCAACCTGACGCAGGTGCGCGGCGAACTGCTCGCCGCAATGGCCCGCTGCAAGGTGGTGGGCCGGCTCGGCGTGGGGCTGGACAACATCGACGTGCCGGCCTGCGAAGCCCGCGGCATCAAGGTCATTCCCGCCTCGGGCGCCAATGCGCTCAGCGTCGCCGAATACGTCGTTGCCAGCACCCTGCTGCTGTTGCGCGGTGCGTTTGCTTCGACCGAAGCCGTGGCAGCCGGCCAGTGGCCGCGCGCTGCGTTGAGCAACGGCCGTGAAGCTGCCGGACAAACATTAGGCATCATCGGTTTTGGCTCCATAGGCCAGACCACCGCGCGCCTGGCACGTGGCCTGGGCATGCACGTGATTGCCTATGACCCCGCGCTTGCACCCGATGCCCCGGTTTTCGCGCAGACCGGTGTGCAGTACGCCGGCCTTGACGACCTCATCAGCGGCGCAGATGCCGTCACATTGCATGTGCCCCTGGTGGATGCGACGCGCGGGCTGCTCAGCGCGGCACGCATTGGCCAGATGAAAAAAGGCGCAGTCCTGATCAATACCTCGCGGGGCCACATCGTGGACATCGCGGCAGTCAGTGCGGCACTGCGGTCGGGGCAACTGGGCGGTGCGGCCATTGATGTATTCGATGCCGAGCCCCTGCCCGCGAGCGCGGCGTTGCAAGGATGCCCCAACCTGTTGCTTACGCCACACATTTCAGGTCTCAGCATGCAGTCAAATGAACGTGTATCGTTCATGATTGCCGACAAGGTGCTGGAGAGCCTGAAGTAAATGGTCCAACTGTCTATTGAAGAAGCAACACGTCTTGCCACGCAGGCGCTGCGCAAGGCGGGCGCGGCAGAAGCCATGGCGGCCACCACCGCGAGAGCACTGGTTCGCGCCGAAGCGCAAGGACTCGCTTCGCATGGCCTGAGCCGCGTGCCCCAATATGCCACCCATCTTCGCAATGGCCGGGCCGATGGCCATGCCGTCGCCGTCGTGGCGCACAAAAAAGGTGCGGCGGTGCTGGTGGATGCAAAGCAGGGCCTGGCTTTTCCCGCTTGCGACCTGGCGATCTCCACAGCGATTGCAACCGCCCGGGAACTGGGCGTGTGTTTTGTCGGCGTGACCAACAGCCACCATTGCGGGGTATTGGTGGATCATCTGCGCGCCGCAACCGATGCGGGCCTGGTAGGCCTTGGTTTTGCCAACGCACCGGCGGCCATGCCAGCGGCAGGCGGCAAGCACCCGATCTTTGGAACCAACCCGATTGCTGCCGCGTTTCCCCGCAGAAACGCCGATCCACTGCTGATTGACCTGTCTCTGAGCGAAGTTGCGCGCGGCAAGGTGATGGTTGCGGCCAAGGAAGGCAAATCCATTCCGCTGGGCTGGGCGCTGGACACGCAAGGCCGGCCCACAACGGACGCACAGGCGGCTCTGGAAGGCTCCATGCTGCCGCTGGGCGCCGTGAGCAGCCCCAAAGGTTCCATGTTGGCATTGATGGTTGAGCTGCTGGTGACAGCCGTGATTGGCGCGCAGTTTGCTTTTGAGGCATCATCGTTTTTTGTGGATGAGGGCAATCAGCCGCGAATCGGCCAGGCTTTCATCCTGATCGACCCGGGCGCGCTTGCAGGCACAGACACTTACTTTGAACGCATGGAAACCGTGATCGCCGAAATGCTGCTGGACGAAGGTGTACGTCTGGCCGGTACGCGGCGCATCGCACTTGAAACGAAAGCACTACAGACGGGAATCAACATTCCCGACGCACTCAAATCGCAGTTGGATCAGTTAGTGGGTTAACAGTTATTCAATCAAGAGGAGTAGGCATGAAACGTCGTGACATCGTATTGGCATCAACAGGTGCAGCCCTGACGGGCATTCCGGGTCTGGGGCTGGCCCAGCAGACCTTTCCCAAACCAGGCAGCACCATCAAGTATGTGGTCCCGTTCACGCCCGGCGGCCTGACCGACATGATGGCCCGCACGGTCGCCCAAAAGCTGTCCGAGGCGTGGAAGACTCCCGTGATTGTCGAAAACAAGGCTGGCGGAAACGCGCAGATCGGCGCCGAGCAGGTCGCCAAATCAACGCCCGACGGCAATACGCTGCTGGCCATCACGTTGACACATGCCGCGAACGTATCCCTGTATCCGAATGCGGCTTACAGCTTCACCAAAGACCTGCGCCCGGTCGCCCTGATGGCCAATTCGCCGATGCTGGTCGTGGTTCCCGCCGCCAGTCCCATCAAGGACTTCAAGGACCTGATGGCCGTGTCCAAAACCAAGCAGCTGAGCGCGGGCTCGAGCGGCAACGGCACCCCAGCACACCTGACCATGGCTTTGTTCTGCGAGTTGAACAAAACGAAGATGATCCACGTGCCCTACCGCGGCGGCGCGCCCTCGATGGTCGACCTGATCGGTGGCCAGCTGGACGTGATTTTTTCCAACTATCCGGAATCGATCGCTCACGTCAAAGGTGGAAAACTGCGCGCGATCGCGATCTGCAGCCTGGGCCGGCACCCGGGGGTGCCTGATGTCCCGACTGCTTTCGAGGCCGGTATGACTGGCCTCTTTGTCGAGAACTGGACAGGGGCCATGCTCCCGGCCAAGACGCCGGATGACATTGTCGACAGATACTCGCGCGAGATCATCAAGATCATGTACAGCGCTGACGTGGAAGAGCGCGCCAAGCAACAAGGCTTTCGTGTCTCACAAAAGGGTTCAGAAGAGTTCGGCCGCTTCCTGAAAAGCGAAATAGACCGCTGGAGCCGGATTATCAAGACCGCGAAAATCACGCCGACCTGATCGGCAAGCACACCCGGTAAGCACAAAGTCCGCAGGCCGTTCGCGGTCTGCGTTACGTTTTGTAAAACACCGCTCCGGTTCTGGTGGCCTGGCGGAAAATCCGTCCAGAGGCGATCCCCGCCACTGGAGACATACATGAACGACATAGCGGATATTCCCGATACCGTTACCGGGCCGCGCAAGGTTGACCAGCTGCTGGCGCACTACGGCGAAAGCCACCAGAACCCGCGCAACGAACTGATCCATTTCATCGCCATCCCGCTCATCATGCTGAGCCTGGTCGGCATGCTGTTTGCGCTTCACCCCTATATCGCGTATGTGTTCGTCGCGGCCAGCATGGTCTACTACGCGCGCCTGTCGGCGATGTTCTTTATGACCATGGCGGTCTGGTCGGTGCTGTTTCTGGGTCTGGTGTTCGCCATGGGGCCGCTGGTATTGCCGATTTGTATCGGCATTTTTGTGGGCGCCTGGATCCTGCAATTCATCGGCCACAAGATCGAGGGCAAAAAGCCTTCTTTCTTTGAAGATATCCAGTACCTCTGGGTCGGGCCGCTGTTTGTGCTCAGCAAGCTGTTTGGCAAGCTGGGTATACGCTGGTGATCCATCCAGCTTGAAAACACCCGGGCGGCCTCCATCTTGGAGGTTTAAACCTTTTCACAGGTACCTCGCTTGATCAGCAAAATTCTGCGTTTTTTCCTCAAGCTCCTCTTTGGCATCTTCGCGGCTGTGTTTGCCGTCAGCCTGCTGGTCGCAGCCCTGATCGTCGTGGCGCTGAGCCTCCTGAAGTCGCTCGTCACCGGCCGCAAGCCGGCGCCTGCGATGGTGTTTGGCCGCTTCCAGCGCTATTCGCCCCAGGGCATGTGGCCGGGTGGGGCCGCCCAAGGCAACCCGGCCAGCCCCCGTGCCGGCGACGTGGTGGACGTCGAAGTCCGCGAAGTGCGTGACGACAAGCGCCTGCCGTAAATCCATACCTGCAAGCGCCGGTTCAGGTGGCTGGGAACGAAAAGTACGGAACCGCTATTAAATTCGTAGCTGCTTGCGCCCGTCCTACCTGGATAAAAGGCCAATTTCATTCCATAAAATTGGCCATAAAGCTGATGCACAGCCCACCTGGATTTGGCGTCAAATATGGCTTCAACCCAACAAGAACTTGCGCAGGTAGCTATCAAATAGATAGCAAACCCGCCTTTGGAAGGGCTGCAGCCCCGTACAAATCGATACCGCGCATTTACAAGGCAGAAACCAATCCCCCTGAACCAATGGCCCACAATGCGGCTCATACCAAGGGTTTTCACTTATTAGCCTTGCGCTATCCGAGTCATTGAACCTATTGCTTAGCACTCTCTCCAACAGAGTGCTAATATTTAGCACCAGACGAAAGGAGTCTTGCTGTGTCTTATGCTCTTTCCCCCGCTTCCCTGACCGCTGTCGTGCCGAAATCGGGCGCGTCCACAGCCGTCAACCCCTGGTCGCTGGTGCCCCCGCTGGGCAACCTGGACGCTTATATTTCCGCCGTGAACCGTCTCCCCATGCTCACCCTGGAGCAGGAGCAGGAATTTGCCAAAAATCTCAAGGAAAACAACGATCTAGATTCCGCAGGTAAGTTAGTGCTCTCTCACTTGCGTCTGGTGGTTTCGATTTCGCGCAAATACCTGGGTTATGGCCTGCCGCACGGCGACCTGATCCAGGAAGGCAACATCGGCCTGATGAAGGCGGTCAAGCGCTTCGACCCGGACCAGAACGTGCGCCTGGTGAGCTACGCCATGCACTGGATCAAGGCTGAGATCCATGAGTACATCCTGAAAAACTGGCGCATGGTCAAGGTCGCGACCACCAAGGCCCAGCGCAAGCTGTTTTTCAACCTGCGCTCGATGAAGCAGGGTTTCAAGGACGACGCCGACGTGGCGACGCACCGCGACACGCTGACCGAAGGCCAGATCGACTCAATGGCCAAGACGTTGAACGTCAAGCGCGAGGAAGTCATCGAGATGGAGCAGCGCATGTCGGGCGGCGACGTGCTGCTGGACCCAAGCCCGAGTGACGACGGCGAAGACGCCTTTGGCCCGATCGCTTACCTGGCCGACGCCACGCAAGAGCCGACGGCACTGATGGAGTCGCGCCAGCGCGACAACCTGGCGTCAGACGGCATCACTGCTGCGCTGGAAGATCTCGACCCGCGTTCACGCCGCATTGTGGAAGAGCGCTGGCTCAAGGTGAACGACGACGGTTCAGGCGGCATGACGCTGCACGACCTGGCCGACGAGTACAAGGTCAGCGCCGAGCGGATCCGCCAGATTGAGGTGGCGGCCATGAAGAAGATGAAGAAGGTGCTGGCCGCCTACGCGTAAAACCCGCAGGCTTACGCTCTTTCAAAAGCCCGCGCAGCAATGTGCGGGCTTTTTCCTTTTCCGGTTCCAGCCGTGCGGAACGGATTCGCTCAGGACTTGAGCAACAGGCGGATGTCGGACGCCAGCGCCTCAGCGCCGCTGCCGTAGCGGTTGTAAAGACGGATGCGCCCCTGGCCGTCGAAGATATAGCTGCCGGCGGAATGGTCCATGGTGTAGCTGCCCGGCGTTTTGCCGTCGACTTTTTTGTAATACACCTTGAAGTCCTTGGCGACCTGGGGCAATTGGTCGAGCGTGGGCCGCAGCGCCACAAAGGTCGGGTCGAAATTGCCCATGTAGGCCTTGAGCAGTTCGGGCGTATCGCGTTCCGGGTCGACCGTGATGAAGATTGCCTGCAGCTTGTCGCCATCGGTGCCCAGCAGTTTCTTGACCTGCGCCAGCTCGGCCATGGAGGTCGGGCAGACGTCGGGGCACTGCGTGAAGCCGAAGAACACCACCACCACCTTGCCGGCAAAGTCTTTCAGCGTGCGCACCTGGCCATTGTGGTCGGCCAGCGTGAAGCCCTGCGCGTAGTCGGCGCCGGTGAGGTCAATGCTCTTGAACTGAGGTTTGTCCGGTGCGCATGCAGTAAAAATGCCTGCAGCACCCACTGCAAAAGCGCAGGCAGCTATTGTTTTAATAGCAGATCGGCGAACGGGTGAGGCAGCCCGGGGCGTGCTGTGGGACTTCATGGTGGGAGCCTAGAGATAGTGGTCAAGCAGCAGCGCTGCGAACAGCACCGAAAGATGAATCAGTGAAAACCGGAAGGTCTTGCGTGCCAGCGCGTCGGAGTAGTTGCGCCACAGGCGAAAGCCATACCAGCTGAAGCCGATGCTGAGCGCGACAGCGGCAACGAGGTAAGGCCAGCCGCTCATCTTGAAGATAAACGGCATCAGGCAGGCGGGGAACAATACCAGCGTGTAGAGGAACACCTGCAGGCGCGTGAACTCATTGCCGTGCGTCACGGGCAGCATGGGCAGGCCTGACTTGCGGTAGTCTTCCACGCGGTAGAGGGCCAGCGCCCAGAAGTGCGGCGGCGTCCAGAGGAAGATGATCAAAAAGAGGATCAACGCCTCCGGGCCGACCGAACCCGTCATGGCAGCCCAGCCCAGCACCGGCGGCATGGCGCCTGAAGCGCCGCCGATCACGATGTTCTGCGGCGTCAACGGCTTCAAGATCACGGTGTAGACCACCGCATAACCGATGAAGGTGGCAAAAGTCAGCCACATGGTGAGCGGGTTCACCCACACATAAAGAATCCACGAACCGAGGGCGCACAGTGCGGCCGAAAAAGACAGCGTGAGCGGATTGCTGAGCTCGCCCTTGGCGGTGGGCCGCCAGGCGGTGCGCCGCATGCGCGAGTCAATCTGCTGCTCGACCAGGCAGTTGAAGGCGGCGGCAGCCCCAGCCACCAGCCAGATGCCGGCGCAGGCGATCAGCGCGAGCCGGACATCCGGCCACGACGGAACACCGGGAACGGCCAGCACCATGCCGATCAACGCGCAAAACACGATGAGTTGCACCACGCGCGGCTTGGTCAGCGCATAAAACTGCGCGAAACGGGAGGGCGCGCGGGGCAAGGCCGGAGCCGGTGCGGCGGAGGGAGTACTGGGGTTCATGGAAAGTCGCTAGGCATTCAATTTTGACGCATATGGCGTAGGGGGCCGCTGCGGCTGGAAAAGACCACGCCGCTGAGCACAATGACAAGGGCCGCGGCACCGCCGGTATGCATGACCGCGGCGAGCAAAGGCCAGCCCAGCACGGCGTTGCTGATGCCAGTGACGGCCTGCAGCAGTATGAGCCCGGCCAGCCAGCGCGCCGATGTGCGAAATGCGGGCACGCGGTGCAGGCACAAGGCAAGCGCCAGAAACACGGCAAACACGAGATAGGCCACCAGGCGGTGCACATAGTGAATGGCGGTGAGCGCCTCAAAGCTGATATTGGCGCCGTCATGGCCCGCACCGAGTTCGCGCCACAGCGTGAAGCCCTGGCGGAAGTCCATGGCCGGCCACAGCGATCCCTGGCAACCCGGAAAGTCCGTGCAGGCCAATACGGCGTAGTTGGTGCTGACCCAGCCGCCGAGAGCAATCTGCACCCAGAGCAGCACGAAGGCTGCGATCACAGCACGCCGCAGGCCGGCAGAAATATCCGTGGCGCTGACGCCCTGCGCTTGCGCATAACGCACCGCCTGCGCGCGCAACAAGGCCAGCAGAACCAGGCCGCCCAACAGATGCAACGTGACGATGGCCGGAAACAACTTCATGGTCACAGTGAGCGCGCCGAACGCGCCCTGCAGGCACACCCAGATCAGCGTGACAGCAGGCCACCAGAATGAGACCGGTGTGCGCTTGCGCTCCAGCCAGCTTGTCACCGCGAGCGTAAGAATAAGCACGCCAACGCCAGTCGCCAGATAGCGGTGGATCATCTCGATCCACGCCTTGGAATGCGTCACGGGGCCGGTCGGCATCGCAGTCTGCGCAGCTTCGATGTGCATCTGGGCGCCAACCGGACTCGCGCTGCCGTAGCAACCAGGCCAGTCGGGGCATCCCAAACCGGAGTCAGTGAGCCGCGTGAACGCGCCGAAGATCACCAGATCAAACGTGAGGAACAGCGTCACCAGCGTCAGCACCCGCAAGCGTTGCGCCACCGGGGCATTCTTGTTGTGTACCCACACCCAGGCCAGCGGCCCGAGCGCCACCACCAGCCCCATGATCATCAGGCGCAGGGCAGGACTCAAGTCGTAAAGATTTTGCGCGGCCATGATTGATTAATGAAAACTGGAGCCCGCAACGCCCTGGAGGTATCCAACCAAGCAGGGGCCGCGGGACTGGCTTTGCCAGACCGCAGGCGCAGCGGCCCCCTCGGGGGGCAGGGAGCTACACGCAGTGAGCGACCGTGGGGGCTCTTCACACAAGCAGGGGCCGCGGAACCGGCTTTGCCGGACCGCAGGCGCAGCGGCCCCCTCGGGGGGCAGCGCATTACACGAAGTGAAAAGCGTGGGGGCCATATTCACCTTCCCTCTTTGTCCCAGCTGCTGGAGGCGCGCAACAGGCGCTCCAGGTCGCGCTTGGCCTTGGCAGCGGCGGCGACGTCCATGTCGGCCGGGAAACGCATCATCCAGTTGCCGATGGGGTCGACCAGGTACAAGTGATCCCCCAGGCGCTGACCCGCAGCGGGCTCCAGCCACTTCGCGAGTTCAGTTGGCGCCACACGCAGCACCGCCGACGAAGCCAGCGCGGGGAGCAAGGCATCACGCACCGGCGCTTCGTCCACCACCAGCCAGACACGGTCCAGGCGCTCTTTTTCCTTGCCGAGGGACTCGCGCAGCTGGCGCTGGAAATACAGGTTCTGCTCGCACCGCGCACCGCAGGCGCCGCCGGCCACACTGATGAGCAGCCACTGGTCCTTCAGCGCCGTCAGCGTGCCGGTTCGGCCGTCGAGCGAGCGCGTGGCCAGCGGCGGAAGCGGACGCTGCGGGTCAATCAACTCACCAAAGTTGCGGCGGCCTTCGGGCCGGATCAGGTAGTAGGTGACGTAAGACGCGATGACCGGTGCCGCGCACACCAGCAGCACGGCCAGCATTTTCCAGCGGCCTGCCACGGTGCTGGGTGCGCGCGTACTGGACTGGTCCAACACGGGCATGGCATGCACGGTCAGGCCCAGGGGCTGGTCTTGCAGTCCGGCTGCAGCAGCGTGGACGGGAGGAGTATCAGGGCTATGAGGGGTAGCAGGCGTATCGTTTGTCACGGCAATTGATCGCGGCGTTTGCCGCGCATGTGGGTACGAAAAGGAAGGACCAGCTGAAACCAGCCATACAAAAGAACCACCAGGCCGCAAAGGCCGAACCACTGGAAGGCATAACCGTAGTGCTTGTCCACGCCCAGGTTGGGCGCAGCCCACTCGCGCAGCAGGCCTTCACTGGGCGCACCGGTCTGCAGCAATGAGACATCCAGCAGCGGCAGGCCGGTTTGCGCCCGGAAAGCAGGCAAGTCGAGATTTTGCCGTATGCGCCCACTCTCGGTACCCTGGAACTCATAGAGCCTGGAAGGCGGCGGGGCCATACGGCCCTCAACCGTCACGATGCCTGGCGGCGTTGAAACATCCGGCAGGCGTGTGCGGTCGGCAAAGTTGCGCGGCACCCAGCCACGCTGCACCAGAATGGCCTGCTGGCTGCCTTCCAGCAGCAACGGTGTTACCACCAAAAAACCCGTCTTGCCGCTCATGGGCCTGTTGTCGAGATACACGGTGTGCTCGGCGCGCCAGCTTCCCTTGAGCATGGCGGGCCGGTGAATGTCATCAGCGAGGTTTTGGCTGGCAAGCAGTGAACGCACATCCAGCGCGGGAAGCCGTCCTTTGGAATCGACGGCGGCCTGCAGCGCTTCTTTTTGCGCGGCGCGGCGCAGCTGCCATTGCCCCAGCGAAAAAGTCGTGCCGGCAACCACCAGTGCGGCCACCGTGAGAATCCAGAAGCGCGGGGAGTGCAAAGCACGTGTCATGAGCCGATAATCCTGTTCATGACTTACCTGATCGCACTGGCGTTTATCGCCATTTTTGCCAGCCTGGCCTCCGCATTGTTTTTCATGCTCAGGGGCGGCAAGGGCAGTGAAGGCGCCGAAAGCAGCAAACGCAAAAACAGCAACATGGCGCGCGCACTGGCGTTCCGTATCGGGTTTTCGGTTTTGCTGTTTGTCTGCATTCTGATTGCGTGGAAGCTCGGTTATATCCAGCCTACCGGCATCCCCGCTGGTAAATAAAAAACCACTGCGGGTGGCGGAATAAAGAACAAAGGCCGCATCAAGCGGCCTTTGGTTGAGCGGCCTGAGCCGCTGTTGGTTCCCTTACAACCAGTACACCAGGATGTAGAGGCCCAGCCACACCACATCCACAAAGTGCCAGTACCAGGCAGCGCCTTCAAAGCCGAAATGCTTTTCAGGGGTGAAATGGCCTTTGTGCAGGCGCAGCGTGATGAACAGCAGCATCAGCATGCCGACAAACACGTGGAAGCCATGAAAGCCCGTGAGCAGGAAGAAGGTCGAGCCGTAGACGCCGGACGACAGCTTCAGGTTCATCTCGTGATAGGCATGGAAGTACTCATAGCCCTGCACGAACAGGAAGACCACGCCGAGCGCAACCGTCGCCCACATGAAAGCGATGGTGCGGGCACGCTTGCCTTCAATCAGCGCGTGGTGGGCGATGGTGATGGTGACACCGGAGCTCAGCAGCAGTGCCGTATTGACCGTTGGCAGGGAGCCCATGATGCTGGCCCAGATGCCGCCGCCTATCGCCAGCGGCTTCATGGCGGTAAACGCTTCGACGATGTCGGCGGGCGATGTCGTGGCGCCGGGCACGATAGAGGGCCAGGCCGCCTTGAAATCAGGCCAGAGCAGCGCGTTTTCCAGGCTGCCCAGTGCGGGCAAGGAGTGCGAGCGGGCCCACCACAATGCAGTGAAGAAAGCGCCGAAGAACATCACTTCCGAAAAAATGAACCAGCTCATGCTCCAGCGGAAGGACATGTCGATCTTGCGGCCGTACATGCCGCCTTCGCTTTCGGCGATGGACTGGCTGAACCAGCGAAACAACGTGACCAACCACCACACCATACCGAAGGCCAACGACCATTTGCCCCAGTCGGCGCCATTGATCCACTGGCCGGCGCCCAAGATGACAAAAAACAGGCCAATAGATGCCATCACCGGATGGCTCGATGGGCTGGGGACGAAGTAGTGGGGGGTTGACCCGTGGGTTGCTGATGACATCGCTCGACTCCTGTTTTTCTCTCGAATTTCCAATAATCTTTTAACTTGTACCGTGGGGCATTGTGAGGATGCCGCGCTTTAGCGCGCGACCATCCACTTCGCCAGCAGCACCAGGACTGCGACAAACACGACCACGGCAATCAGCCCCACCACAATGATGTGGAGAGGGCTCAAATTCTTCACGTCTTCTTCGTAGTCGCCGCGTGCACGCAGGCCTACAAAGGACCAGGCCACAGCCTTGACTGTGCGCCAAAAAGAGGGTTTGCGGGGGGTTGCGGCCATGCTCATGCGCCTGCCTGTTTTTCAGGTGGCACGGCGGCAGTCGTTGCCTTGGGCGTGACGGGCGCAGCCGGCGTCTTGCCGCCCACTTCAAAGAAGGTGTAGGACAGCGTGATCGTGCTCACGTCTTTCGACAGTTTCGGGTCGATCACGAAGGCCACGGGCCACTGCTTTTTCTCACCGGGCGCCAGGGTGTACTGGCTGAAGCAGAAGCACTCAAGCTTGTTGAAATGCGCACCGGCCTGCGCGGGAGCGTAGCTGGGGATGGCCTGGGCGGACATGGTTCGGTCCTGCACATTCTGGAATTCGTACATCACAGTGGTCAGCTCGCCCGGGTGAACCTGCAGCGTGTTCTGCGCGGGCTTGAAATGCCAGGGGCCGCGCGTGTTCGCATCAAACTCAACCGTGATGGTGCGCGTGCGGTCTACCTGCGTATTGGCCGGCAAATTGGGCGTCGCACCAGGGATCTGGCGGTCGGACAGGGCCAGCACGTTGATGCCGGTCATCTCGCAAATCGCCTTGTAGATGGGCACCAGCGCATAACCGAAGCCGAACATGCCGAGCACGATCACGGCCAGCTTGCCCATCATGTTGAAGTTTTCGCGCTTGAGCCGCATCACATCGGTACTGGTTTGAGATTGAGGTCGACCTGGCGGCTCAATGGCTCAGGAAAATCATCTTGGCCATGAAGCCGGCAAAAAAGACCAGAGCGACCGAAGCCAGTATCAGGGCCAGCCTCAGGTTGCTCTTCTTTTGTTCGGGTGTCGTCATGGCGCAATTACCGTTGAGTTCAATCAGCCGATCACGCGGGTTGCCGAGGCATCCAGCTTGGGCGGCGTTTCGAAGGTGTGGAAAGGCGCGGGAGAAGGAACTTCCCACTCGAGACCTTCGGCGCCCTTGCCGCCTTCGTCCACCCAGGGATTCTGCCTGGCAGGTGCACCTTGGCCGCGCATCGTGGGCACCACGATGAACAGGAAGAAGTACAGCTGGGCAAAACCGAAGAAAAAGGCACCCACGCTGGCCACGGCATTGAAGTCCGCGAACTGCATGGGGTAGTCGGCATAGCGGCGCGGCATACCGGCCAGGCCCAGGAAATGCATCGGGAAGAAGGTCACGTTGAAGGAAATCAGCGACCACCAGAAGTGGATCTTGCCGCGGGTTTCGTTGTACATGACGCCGGTCCATTTAGGCGACCAGTAGTAATAGCCGGCAAACAGGGCGTAAAGCGAACCGGCCACCAGCACGTAGTGGAAGTGGGCCACCACGTAGTAGGTGTCCTGCAGCTGCGTGTCGATCGGTGCGACCGAAAGGATCACGCCCGTCAGGCCGCCGATGGTGAACACGAAGATGAAGCCCACTGCAAACAGCATGGGGGTTTCAAAGGTCATGGAGCCGCGCCACATCGTGGCGATCCAGTTGAACACCTTCACGCCCGTGGGCACGGCGATCAGCATGGTGGAGTACATGAAGAACAGCTGGCCCGTAACCGGCATGCCGGTGGTGAACATGTGGTGCGCCCACACAACGAAGCTCAGGATGGCGATGGAGCCGGTGGCGTACACCATGGAGGCGTAGCCAAACAGGCGCTTGCGCGAGAAAGCCGGGATGATCTGGCTGATGATGCCGAAGGCCGGCAAGATCATGATGTAAACCTCGGGGTGGCCGAAGAACCAGAAGATGTGCTGGTACATCACCGGGTCGCCGCCGCCGGCGGGGTTGAAGAAGCTGGTGCCGAAGTGGCGGTCAGTCAGCGTCATGGTGATGGCGCCTGCGAGCACCGGCATCACGGCGATCAGCAGGTAGGCGGTGATCAGCCAGGTCCAGCAGAACATCGGCATCTTCATCAGCGTCATGCCGGGAGCGCGCATGTTGAGGATGGTGACGATGATATTGATCGAACCCATGATGGACGAAGCACCCAGGATGTGCATCGCAAAAATACCGGCGTCCATGGACGGGCCCATTTGCAACGTGAGCGGCGCGTAGAGCGTCCAGCCCGCGGCGGGTGCGCCACCAGGCATGAAGAACGACCCCACCAGCATGATGCCGGCCGGGATCAACAGCCAGAAGCTGAAGTTGTTCATGCGGGCAAAAGCCATGTCGGCCGCGCCGATCTGCAGCGGGATCATCCAGTTCGCAAAACCCACGAAGGCCGGCATGATGGCGCCGAACACCATGATCAGGCCGTGCATGGTGGTGAGCTGGTTGAACAGTTCGGGGTTGACCAGTTGCAGGCCGGGCTGGAACAGCTCGGCGCGGATCAGCAGGGCCAGCACGCCACCGAACATCAGCATGAAGAAACTGAACAACAGGTACAGCGTGCCAATATCCTTGTGGTTGGTCGCAAAGACCCAGCGACGCCAGCCCGTCGGGGCATGGTGATCGTGGTCATCATGTGCGTGATCGTGATGGTCTAGAACTGCACTCATCTTGGCTTCCTTTGGTGGCTTGTGCCTGTAGCTTGTCTTTTGCGGCCGGCAAGGTCACGCCGGCGAAATGATGGAATCTGCGGGTAACGCCTGAGGCTTACTTGCGAGCCGCCTGTATTTCAGCGGGCTGGACGATCTGGCCGGTCTGGTTGGACCAGTTGTTCTTGGAGTAGCTGATCACGGCGGCGAGATCGGTGTCGCTCAGCGCCTTCCAGGAAGGCATGGCGCCACCGGCGGCCCCATTGAGCACGGTCTGAATCTGCTTCTTGTGGTCTGCGTCGAGAACAATCGGCGAGCCGTCCAGCGGCTTGATCGGGCCAGCGCCCTTGCCGTTGGCCTGGTGGCAGGCAGCGCAATTGGCAGCGTACACTTTTTCGCCGCGCGCCTTCAGGTCAACCAGCGTCCAGACCTTGGAAGGATCATCCGCCTTGGCTGCGGCTTCCTTGGCCTTGACAGCCACCCATGCGCTGTAATCGGCTGCGGACACAACCTTCACATGGATGGGCATGTACGCATGCTCCTTGCCGCAGAGTTCCTGGCATTGTCCGTAGTAGTCGCCCTCTTTCTCGGCGCGGAACCAGGTGTCGCGCACGAAGCCGGGAATCGCATCCTGCTTGATGCCGAATGCCGGCACCGCGAAGGCGTGGATCACGTCGCTGGCGGTAGTGATGATGCGGATTTTCTTGTTGACGGGAACAACCAGCGGGTTGTCGACCTTGAGCAGGTAGTTGTCGGGAGCTTCGCCGGCCTTGGGGCCGCCGTTGTCGGACATTTCGCGGTGCGTGTTGTCGAGTGTGGAGACAAAGCCGATGCCTTCGCCTTCGCCCTTGATGTAGTCGTAGCCCCATTTCCACTGGATGCCGGTGGCCTTGATGGTGAGGTCGGCGGCGGTGGTGTCCTTCTGGGCGACCAGCACCTTGGTGGCCGGCAGGGCCATGGCGATCACGATGATGAAGGGGACGATGGTCCAGGCAATTTCAACAGCGGTAGATTCGTGGAAATTGGCCGATTTGTGGCCGACCGACTTGCGGTGTTTCAGGATGGAATAGAACATCACCCCGAAAACAGCCACAAAAATCACGAGGCAGATGGCCATCATGAACCAATGCAGCCACTGCTGCTCTTCGGCAATTTTGGTCACGGCCGGGTGCAAATTCAGCTGATTGACGGCCGGGCCGCCCTTCAGGTCGTTGACGGCGTAAGCGGCGGTGCTGACCCAGGCGGCCGCAGATGCCAGAATTGCGCCTGCATGCTGCATGCCAAGCCGTGTCATTTTGCTCATGGTGTTGCTTACGTTCATCGTGATCACTTTTTCTGCTTCAATTACCGACCAAATTAACCGGCTGATTATAAAGTTAGCGGCAAGCCCTCCTGCCGCACCTGAACTGACACAAGTCTTTCAGGAACTGTCAAACACTCCGCAACGCCATGCGAATCTCTCGGGCCAGCGCGGGCCGCAGCTCTGGCCGCACATGCCGCCCGACCTGGACAGACCGCCCCTGCCCGGACACCTCAATCAGCGACCCATCCCCATCCTTGGGCTCGATCCGGACCCATTCGCGGTTGAATTCAGCCCGCTCCGTGCGCCCTGCCGTTTCCAGCTCCACCACCAGCCGCTCGCCCTGCAGGACGATTTTTTCACCGTCGCCCGCATGCCTGGCATACGCCACAAAAGCAGCCCCCACCGCTATCAGCTCGATCCAGGCAAAAGGCATCACCATGGTGGCACCCTGCAGCCAGAAAAATCCGGCAATACCCAGTGAAACACCGCACAAAGACACATACAGCCAGCCCAGTTGGGCCGGTGTGAGTGAACAGTGACGCTTGAGAAGCCACAGCACAGCATCGTGGCTGTGGGCGCCCTGTGCGGGCAAGGTGGCAAAACGAAACGCTGGTGTTGGCTGCAGCATGTGGCAACCCTCAAAAAAACTGCGGTTAACGCTGGGCATTGACCGCATGAGGCTTGGGAACATACCCAAAAATTCAGCTTTGAATTGTAGCCGGGTTTACCTTGCCGCCCCTTCTGAAAACCCGTCAACACCAGGGATTGGGAGCGCCTGCGCAACACCTGCCGGGCACCTAGCCGCCGGAGCGCTGGCCCTGCAGCATGCTGCGCATATCGGCGACCGACACCGCGCTGAGCGGACTGACCTTGATCCGCGGCGGCGCCTTGAGCGCGTGGCCATAAATGATTTCAAAGGTGAGGCAGAGCCGCCCGTCTTCGCCCCTGACGAGATGGCGGGACAGCGCGCTTTCAAGCTGCGCCTTCCAGGCCCGGCCCCTCAGGGAAGAAAACCGCGCCGGGTGAAAGTTGCGGCCCAGCTCCCTGATGTCTTCCAGCAGCCGCGCCGAGGTCGCATAGGTGAGGGTGATGCGCTCCATGTCCATCACGGGTTCGGCAAACCCCGTCTGCACCAGCATATCGCCCCAGTCATGCATGTCTGTCAGTTCATGCCCGGCCGGCGGCCAGCCCAGTTGCGCATAAACCTCGCGCAATTCCTTCGCGGTATCCGGGCCCAGGCAGGAAAACATCAGGAAACCGTCTACCTTCAGCGTTTGGTGCCAGTGCGCCAGCAGGGCCTGCGGGTCGGCCGATTCGTGCAGCGCCATGTTGGCCCAGAGCATGTCGGCAGTTCCTGCCGGTGGCGCCTCAAAGCGTATGGGAGCCGCCAGCCAACGGCGCGGATTCCACCACGGTTTTGCTATATTTTTGATAGCTTCTTGCGCACGTCCAGAGCTGCTTTCAACCACAAAACACCTTGATTTTGGGTAGGCCCCGGCCAGTTTTTCCTGCGCCTGGATCCCTCCGCGCAATGCTCCCCAGTGCACCCACGCACGCGGCTGCAGCTTGATCCATTGCAACCGGTCCATCATGCGCCGCGCCACTTCTTCATGAAGCCACGGCGAGGCCAGTGGAGC
This sequence comes from Polaromonas sp. P3_A5, assembly GCF_056403055.1. Lineage (NCBI taxonomy): Bacteria > Pseudomonadati > Pseudomonadota > Betaproteobacteria > Burkholderiales > Comamonadaceae > Polaromonas > Polaromonas sp. P3_A5. The sequence goes on along the minus strand of NZ_JBFUGF010000001.1, from coordinate 770,507 downwards.
GGTGCGGTCCCAGCGGCTGACGGCAATCGGGTCGAGCGTGGGTGGGCGCTGTGTAGAGGTCATGGAAAGAGCAAAAAGGGCAAAGGAAGCGCGGGGCCCGCCGAGGCAAGCGAGGAAGGTACGCGAGTATATTGACACGGTGTTCACACGCCTGCTTGCTCCCGCCACATTCCTGTCCCGGCCGACCGGCCGCTTTGGCGCCTTCCCCGGCTTGGCCAGCCAGTGCGCTGTGTGCCGCAGCTGGCCGGCGCGCCAGGTGTGCGGCGCCTGCGTGGCCCGGTTTGCCTTTGCCGTCCCACGCTGCCCCCGCTGCGCTCTCGCCCTGCCCGGCGACCTTTCCATGGGTCTTCGGGTTGGGCCGCAGCCCTGCGGCGCCTGCGTCAGCCACCCGCCGCCTCTGGACGGCGCCTTTGCCGCGGTGCACTATGCCTACCCTTGGTCCGCCCTGATTGCGGGCTACAAATTCGGCGAGCAGCACGGCTGGGCCGCTTTTTTTGCCAACCTGCTGGCCCAGTCGCCGGGCGTAGCCGGGCTCATGGCAGAACTGACCCCCGGCGACTGGATCGTTCCGGTGCCGCTGTCGGCGGAGCGCCTGCAGGTGCGCGGCTTCAACCAGGCCTGGGAGTTGTGTGTGGCACTGGCCCGACGAACACGCACGCAAGGCCAGACCGATGCCAGGCTGCTGCTGCGGGTAAAGCACACGCGCCCGCAAAGCCAGCTCAAACGCAAGGACCGGCTGGCCAACGTCAAGGGCGCTTTCCAGGTGGATCCGCTGCGCACGGGGGAATTGCAGGGACGGCGCGTGGTGCTGGTGGATGACGTAATGACCAGCGGTGCCTCGCTGTATACGGCCGCACAGGCCTTGCGGGATGCGGGCGCCGCACACGTTAGCGCCGTTGTCCTTGCGCGAACCGAATAAAAGCCCCCACGCTTTTCACTTCGTGTAATACGCTGCCCCCCGAGGGGGCGCTGCGCCTGCGGCCCGGCAAAGCCGGTTCCGCGGCCCCGGCTGGTAAAACTCCAAGCAGCTTTCGGTCGCCCGGCGGTATCGGTAGGAGAGAAGCTGGCGGTCCGACAGAAAACCTGCGCCCGCCGCACGACAATCCAGCCATGTTCAATATTGTTCTGGTCGAGCCTGAAATCCCTCCCAACACCGGCAATGTCATCCGCCTGGCAGCCAATACCGGCTGCCGGCTGCACCTGGTGGAACCGCTGGGGTTTTCGATGGACGACAAACACATGCGCCGGGCGGGGCTCGATTACCACGAGTACGCCCAGGTCCTGCGGCATCTCAGCTGGCAAGCCTTCCTCGAAAGTGAGCAACCACCCTCCGACAGGCTCTTCGCCATGACCACACACGGCTCCGCCAGCGTCTACGACGCGCGCTTCCTGCCCGGCGACTGGCTGGTTTTCGGCGCCGAAACCCGCGGCCTGGCGCCAGAGTTACGTGAATCCTTTGCGCCACCGCAGCGCCTCAAAGTGCCCATGCTGCCGGGCCAGCGCAGCCTGAACCTCTCCAACACCGTGGCCGTTACCGTGTTTGAGGCCTGGCGGCAAAACGGGTTTTCAGGGTCGCCCGGCATGCCTGGATGAGACATATGTCCGCTTTTGCCAACCTTTGGACTGGCCCCCCCTTGCCAGGATCTAAGTAAAAACCCTAAACTCCAATCCTTCAAGCCTAAAGTTCTCGCTGCAGGCCCGAACGTGCGGATTGCCACTACCCGGCCCTTCCTGCGTTATCCCTTCCCACCGCCCAGTCCACAAGACTGGAAGGAAAAACACAGTGAATATGGTCATCCAGCGTATTTTCGGCAACAGCACGTCCCGCCTTTCCAGCACCGCCAAAGCAGCCAACCGGCTCTCGGTCGAACAGATCCAGGAAAGCCTGCGCACCCTTTTGCATGATTGCGAAGATCCGCGCACCCCGCGGGTGATCTACAAGATCAACCTGGCCAAAACGCCCTCCGACCTGTGGCTGCTGCGCAGCGACCTGCACCAATGCATCGCACATGCGCACTCCCAGACGGAAGCCGCCGAACGCATCAATGGCCTGATCGGTGTTTTTGAGGGCTGGCTGCCGGCCAGCCAGCTGACGCGCATCTAGCGCCAGCGGCACATTCAGGGGTATCGCCGCACCAGCGATTCCGCCACGCACACCGGCTTGGGCGAGCCTTCGCGTTCCACGGTCACTTCCCAGGTCATTTGCATGCCGGCGTTGTCAATCGCCTCGGCAGCCAGCAGCTTCATGCGTGCCCGCAGACGGCTGCCGACGGGCACCGGCGCGGTAAATCGCACCTTGTTGAGCCCGTAATTCACGCCCATGCGCGAGCCGGTAATCTCAAACGACGACTCGAAAAAACGCGGCAGCAGTGACAAGGTCAGGAACCCATGGGCGATCGGCCCGCCGAACGGGCCGGCCGCCGCCTTTTCAGGGTCCACATGAATCCACTGGTGGTCGCCCGTCGCTTCGGCAAACAGGTTGACCTGTTGCTGCGTGATGGTGATCCAGTCGCTGACGGCGACTTCCTGGCCGGTGCAGGCGGCCAGGTCGGCCAGGGTTTCAAAGGTTTTCATGCCGCCACTGTAGCGACACATAGGGGCACGGCATGTCGGCTCAGCGACAAACCGGCGCGATGCTCAGAGGTTCAGCGGTCAAGCCACCGGCAGATGCCCTGCCACTGTTCCATGTCTTTTTCAACACGGCTGGGTGCCACGTCAAACACCGTGAGCCCCCGCGCGGCCAGGTGAATGTAGTTCTGCGTGTCGCGCAGGTAGCCCAGCACCGGCAAACCCAGCCCCTCAACGAAACTGCGCAGCTTGTCGGCGGCAATCGTGCGTGAATCCACGCGCATGCCGACAATGCCCACCTGCATCTTGCCGGCGTGCTTGTGTTCGGCCAGCTGGTCCAGGAAGGTGCGCGTGGCAAAGATGTCGAAGACGCTGGGCTGCAGCGGCACGATGACCTTGTCGGCCAGCTTCAAGACATCGTTAAAGCGCGAGCCATGCAACCCGCCGGGCGTGTCGAGCACCACATGCGTCGTGCCCTTGGGGGGTTTGACGATCAGGTCTGCATTCACATCCCAGGTGGCAATCGGCCGGGCGGCGGGCGGCCGCAGCCCCAGCCACAACCGTGAAGACTGCTGCCGGTCGGCGTCTCCCAGCATGACCGCATGGCCCTGGCTGGCAAAGTATCCGGCAACGTTGGTGGCCAGCGTCGTTTTGCCGACGCCCCCCTTCGGATTGGCGATCACAACCACGGGCATGCGAATCTCCTCGGTTTGGAACTTGTCGTTCCTGGGAACTCTTGGTCTTGCTTTTCCGCTATGGTAACGGCATGGACACAGTTCTCACAACCACTGATAAATCGGCGGGCAGCACGGCAAATCCAGATATTTATGTCATTGCGGCCCATCCTGCCTGGCGAGAATCACGGGTCAACCGCCCGCTGATGGAGGCCGCGAAGGCCCTGCCGCGTGTCCAGGTGCAGGATCTGTACTCGAGCTATCCCGACTACGCCATCGACGTGCCCAAAGAGCAGGCCGCCCTGGAACGCGCGCAACTGGTGGTACTGCTCCACCCCATGCATTGGTACTCGATGCCCGCGCTGCAAAAGCTCTGGCTGGACGATGTACTCACCTACGGCTGGGCCTACGGCGAAGGTGAGGAGGAAGGCGCAAAAGGCCGGGCACTGCAGGGTAAGGACCTGTGGCTGGTCGCCACCACAGGCGGCCCCGAAACGTCCTATCACCCACAAGGCTACAACCGCTACTTTTTTGATGCCTTCCTGCCGCCGTACGAGCAAAGCGCCGCGCTGTGCGGCATGCGATTTTTGCCGCCTCTGGTGTTGCACGGCGCCCACAGCGTTGACAGGCAAACCGTTGCCGATCACATCGCAACCTTCCGCCAGCGCCTGCAAAGCTACCCCGACTGGCCCGAGCTGGAAGACCTGGAGCAATGCGCCGCCTGCGTGGTTCCGATGAAGGATCGGCCTGCGCCAGAAGCTGCGGCCGACTTGCCGAACGGACACGCTGCGCGGCTGGCCGTCGGGCCGCCCCAAGGCCAGGCAGCCCCTATTGAAAGTGAAAGGGGCAGCGTAACGCCGAAGGCACACGGAGTGAAAAGCGTGGGGGCTAGATAACATGGAGCACGCACCCGCCTGGCTGACCAACAGCTTTATCTACCTGGCCGCCGCCGTCATTGCCGTGCCGCTGGCCAAAAAACTCGGCCTCGGCTCCATCATCGGCTACCTGGCCGCCGGCATCGCCATAGGCCCCTGGGGCCTGGGGCTGGTTACCAATGTGCAGGACATCCTCCACTTCGCCGAGTTTGGCGTGGTGTTGATGCTGTTCCTGGTGGGGCTGGAGCTGGAGCCCAAGCGCCTGTGGAATTTACGCCGGCCCATCTTCGGCTGGGGCAGTGCCCAGGTGCTGGGCTGCGCCGCCCTGCTCATGGGCGTCGCGATGGCATTTGGCGTGAGCTGGCAGATTGCGCTGGTGGCCGGCCTCGGGCTGGCGCTGTCGTCTACCGCCATCGCGCTGCAGGCCATCGGCGAGCGCCACCTGATGCCGACGTCGAGCGGCCAGGCCGGGTTTTCCATCCTGCTGTTCCAGGACGTGGCGGCCATCCCGATTCTCGCGCTGTTGCCCCTGTTGGGCGCAATCGGTGGAGAAAATGAGGCTGTAGCGCATACCAGTCGTGCGCTGGAAGCTATCAAAATCGTAGCGGCCATCGTCGGCATTATCCTGGGCGGCCGCCTGCTGCTGCGGCCCCTGCTGCGCTGGATCGCCAACAGCGGTACACCCGAAATTTTCACCGCAGCCTCGTTGCTGCTGGTGGTGGGCATTGCGGCGCTGATGCAGTTCGTCGGCCTGTCGATGGCCCTGGGCGCTTTTCTGGCAGGTGTGCTGCTGGCGGAAAGTGAATACCGCCGCGAACTCGAAACCGATATCGAGCCGTTCAAGGGCCTGCTGCTGGGCCTGTTCTTCATTGCCGTCGGCATGAGCATCGACTTCGGCGTGCTCTGGAAATCGCCCGGACTGATGGCCGCCATCCTGGTGGGCTTCCTCGGCCTGAAACTGGTCGTGATCTACGGCCTGGCGCGCCTCATGAAGCTGCCTTTCCAGGAACGCCCGGTGTTCGCGGTGCTGCTGGCTCAGGGCGGCGAGTTCGCCTTCGTGGTGTTCCAGGCGGCGGCCGGGGCGCATGTGTTTTCCGCTGAGATCGCCTCACTGCTGATAGGTGCGGTGGCGCTGTCCATGCTGCTGAGCCCGCTGCTGCTGGTGGCCGTCGACAAGCTGCTGCTGCCGCGCTGGGCCGGCTGCGACACGCCGCAACTCGAAGAAATTTCCGAGCAGCAAGAGGCCCCGATCATCATTGCCGGTTTCGGCCGCTACGGCCAGATCATCGGCCGCATGCTGCTGGCCCAGGGCATTCCGGCCACCGTGCTGGACCACGACGCGGAAATGGTCGAAACCGTGAGGGCGTTCGGCTACCGGGTTTTTTACGGCGATGCGACGCGGCTGGACCTGCTGCGCACTGCCGGCGCGGCCACGGCCAAAATCCTGGTGCTGTCGGTCGACGACATGGAGCAGTCGCTCAAGATCGTTGACCTGGCGCGCGAGCATTTTCCGCAAATGCAGATCGTTGCCCGCGCACGCGACGTGACACACTGGAACGCGCTGCGTGACCGCGGCGTGATGCAGGTGGAACGTGAGGTGTTCGAGTCCAGCCTGCGCAGCGCGCGTACGGTGCTGGAGCTGCTGGGCCAGCCGCCGCACGAAGCGCGCCAGGCGGCGATGCGCTTTCGCCGGCACAACCTGGAGCTGTTCGAACGCATGTACCCGCATCGCAAGGACCGCACCAAGGTCATCGCCGTAGCCACCCAGGGACGCCTGCAGCTGGAAGAACAGCTGGCCCAGGAACGCCAGCAACAGGCGCAGCGCCGGCCAGTTGCCTGGCAGGGCCAGGAATCTGAATAAAATGTCGCTCCAGCCCTTTAGCAACGGGCGCCAGCAGCTATCGTTTTTATAGCAAAAAAAATGAGGCAGTCGGCGGCCTACCGGTTCGACTGATCCTCGCGCCGCCGCTGCTCCATGACCCGCCGTTCCACACACACCGGGTGCTGGGCGAAGCCCGGCTTGGCACACTGCTCAGACATGCAGATCTGGAAACCGAGGAGGATGCGCCCTTCACAGGCCTGCCGCGGATTGCCGGCCGCTGCCTGCGGCGCCGGTGTGGCAGCGTGGTCGGTCGCCGAAGGGGAAGGGGTAGCGGCGGATTTGGGCTGAGCCTGTTTGGCCTGCCGCTCTTTTTCCAATGCAGCCTTTCGGGTGGCGGCCGCAGCCGCAAGCGCCGCCCTGGAGGCTGCAGACAGGGGTGCCTTCGCCACAGAAGAGGAAGCAGCCGAGGCCGCAGGCTGGGCCTGCGCAGCTGGCACTGCGGGTGCAGCTGCAGCAGGCGCCGCAGACACCACGGGCGAAGTGGAAGCTGCTGGTGCCACCCTCGCCGCGCCGGGCGCTGCCTTGGCCGCTATATTGGCCGGTATGGCAGACGGGGCGGCAGGGGCAGCGCGGCCGGAAAGGGATTTCCATCCAAGGCCGATCACGGTCACCGCCACCAGGCCCGCCAGACCCCACACCAGGTAGCGGTAGGGTGCAGGTGAAGCTGCCTTTGCGGGTGCCGTTGCGACCCCGGGCGACGCCAGGGGACTGCGCCGCCGTGCCGATTTTGACTTTATCGGCGGCAGTGCGGCGTCGTTGGTATTCGCGGCTGGGCTCCTGGCGGGAATTGCAGCTGCACCTTGCGTTGGCCGGCCGCTGGCAGGCTCAGGTGCTGCCGGGCTCACGGCTGCCTCGCTGAACACGGTCTCCGGCCAGTCGGTGGATGCGTCATGCGCTTCCTGGTCCGGTTGAGCCGCCGCAACCACCACCGGTGTCCCCAAGCGCGTGGCATCCGGGTCATCGGCGGCGGGTTTCGCCGGCACATGAGGCGGCAAAGGCGCCTTGGCTGCCGCCTCTTCAAGGGCCTTCCAGGCCATGTCGGTGTCGGCCGCGGAGGCGGATGCGCTGGCCGGCGCTGGAGGGGCTGGCGGGGCTGGAGGGGCTGGAGGGGCTGGCGGGGCTGGTTGTGTATCGGGACGCGGAACAATCAGCGTTCCGGTACCCAGGCGCCGGCCGATGTCCGAGTCGTCTGCGCCAGGCACGCCGAGTTTTTTGAGGCGGCGGCGCGCCAGGTCGGCATAGATACCCGACGGGAACTTGGCCAGAAAGCCCTGGATGTCTTCCACATCCATGGACTCCTTGATGTCTTTCCAGTAGACGAGCTCGAGCTCCTGCGTCACGACCGAGATGTTGGCGCTTGTGCCCGACGGCTGGTCAACCAGCGCTTCGCCGGACAGCATCGTGGAAGTCCAGGTTGAACTGCTGCCGGGCCCGGGCGGCACGGCGGTCGGAACCACCGAGATATCGGGCGCCTCGCGTGCCGCGGCCTGCAGCGCAGCAAGGAACTCCTGCGCACTGGCATAACGCTGGTCGCGCGATTTGGCCAGGGCCTTGGCCACCACGGCATCCAGCGCAGCGGGCAATCGGGCATTGAACGCACCCGGCATGACCGGGGTATGCCCGACGATCTGCTGGATGGTGGCGAAGTCGGTGTCACCGTCAAACGGCCGCTTCCCGGTGAGCAGTTGATACAGCACGATGCCGGCGGCAAACAGGTCGGCACGGGCATCAATCGGCCGACCCTGTACCTGCTCGGGCGACATGTATTTCAGCGTTCCAACCATGGAACCCTGCGTACGGGTGGCTTCGCCGGAATCCTGGATGCGCGCCACACCAAAGTCGGTGAGCTTGACACGCCCGCTCGTCTCGATCAGCAGGTTGGCCGGTTTGATGTCGCGGTGGACGATGCTTTGCCTGTGCGCGTAATCCAGCGCCGAAAGCAGGTCACCCATGATGCCCAGGGTTTGCTCCAGGGTGTAGAGGTTGCCCTTGTCCAGGTGGTGCTTGAGGTCGTCGCCGTCGACGAATTCCATGACCAGGAAGGCAATGTCGCCGTCACGGTCGGAGTCATAGACGCTGACAATATGCGGATGCTGCAGGCGCGCCGCAGACCGGGCCTCGGTGCGAAAACGCACTTCGTACTCTGCGGCGGCTTCTTCCGAAAGATTTTCGACCTTGATGGTCTTGATCGCCACGCGACGGTCAAGGTTGGGATCCCGCCCCTCATACACCAGCCCCATCGCCCCCTTGCCGAGGACGCGGATGAGATCGTAACGGCCAAGTTTCTTGAGACTCATGAGGGAATGGAAATGGACGTAACTGGCGGAAACCGTGCTGCGGGCCTGAGGGGGACGCCTACGTCTTGAAACAAAAAACGATTCTAGCCTGCATCATGCAGCGAAAAAGGTCCGGAATCCGCCCTCTTCCGCGGATCAGGTCCTGATGGAAAACGTGACAAGCGGGGCATTTTCGTCGGTACGCTCGCAGCCCGGCACGATCTGGCCGCTGCCAACCAGGTAGCACTCGGTGCGCCGCAGCACCACCGCCTCACTCTGGTTGCCAAGGTACACCCAGGTGCCGTAGCTGGAAGCGTCCGTCAACACAAAATGCCCGCCACGCCATTCGAGGGTGGCATGCATGCGCGAAACACGGGGGTCGTTTAATGTCAGCGCCGCATCGGCGGCCCGGCCCAGCGCCAGCTTGCTGCTTTTCGAATCCAGCCTGACAGTTTGCTCCGCAAAGCTGAGTTCGAGGAAGGCCTGGCTGGGTGAAGAGAACATCGAACGCCCGGCCATCGTGGCATCCTCGTCGCGGCCAGCCTGCCATTCGACCCGGTAGACATGGCTGGCTTCAGCCCTGCCGCGAAGGTACATGGGGCCCATGCTGCGCAGGGATGCCCTCTGGGCGGGCAACAGGGCGGTCCAGACGTTTTCGGTCGTGAGGATCTGGGCGGCACCCGCAAGGTCTGCGAGCCGGGCGGCGGAATTGACGGTGTCACCGAAACAGTCGCCGTCGATTTCAACCACTTCACCCGACTCGATACCCATCTGCATCTGTACCGGGGTGCCGCTGCCGCCCGGCTTGATCGGTTTTTCCTGAAGGCGCTTCTGGATGCTGATGCAGGCGGAAAGCGCGTCGCCCTCGTTGGGAAACACCACAAAGAGGCCGTCACCCAGCAACTTGACCACACGCCCCTGGTGTTGCTGGAAGACCTGGCTCAGGACGCCGATGAGCTGGGTCACGAAGTGCGATGCTGTTTCATCGCCCAGCCGTTCGAACATGCTGGTGCTGCCCACAAGATCCGCAAAAACGACTGTGGTCATGAAGGGCGTTAGCCGCGGTGCGCGCTTCTTGTTCTCATGCCAGCGATTCTCACAGAAATTTGCAGTGAAGAGGCCGGTGAAATTCCCGGGCTCCCCGCAAGAGACCAGCGGATGCGCCGGGTTTCACAAGCCGCAGTAGACGGGAAAGGGAAATACCGGTAAAGCAATTGCAGAGGTTCGCATGGCAATCCGTGCCGGCCACTTCACGCTTCTAGCGGAAAGCGTCCCAGAGCAGCTTGCACCCGGTCAGCAACATGCCGACATACAGCAGACGATAGAAAAGCACCGGGCTGATGCTCCGGGCCATGCGCACGCCTATCCACACGCCCAGTGGCGCCAGCGGCAGCAAAACCAGCGACGTCGCCATATTGCGCAGGTCCAGCAGACCCAGCCAGGCGTATGGAATCCATTTGGAAAGGTTGATGACAAAAAAGAAAGCGGCCATGGTAGCCGTGAACTTCACCGGGCTCAGGCGCATGGGGATCACATAGGCGCTCAGCGGCGGGCCACCTGCGTGAGATACAAAGCTCGTGAAGCCCGAGGTCACCGTCAGAATGGCGCCCAGCCACTTGGGCGGCGGCGGGCTGTCGGGCCGGGGCGGGAACAACAGGCGCTGCGCCAAAAACAACAAGGTGAATATTCCCACCACCCCTGCCACGACTCGGGCGTCCAGCACCTTGAACAACAGCGCCCCCACCACGGTTCCCACCAAACCAAAAGGGATCAGGAATTTCAGAAACTTCACATCGAAGTCCCGGCGAAAAGCCGCCAGCCCCAGCAAGTCCATCAGCAGCAGCACCGGCATCAGGATGGCGGCGGCCTGCGGCACGGTGACCGTCAGCGCCATGACGGGAACCGCAAGAGACCCGAAGCCGGCCCCAAAACCACTTTTGCTGATGCCCAACATCAGCACGGCGGGAATTGCCACGGCATAGAAGAAGGCGTCGGTGATCAGCGGGAAATCCATGGATTTATGTAAAAAACATCGGTTACCCAAAAGGGACGGGCGCAAGCAGCTATTAAAACAATAGCAAACCGGAACCAGGGATGTATTTCACCACAGGCCGTCCATGCAATGGCGATTGCCTCAGGCGCCCCCGCGCGAGGGGATGCCCAGTCACCGGTCTGGGCTAGACACGCTCCAGAATCACCGCGATGCCTTGGCCTACGCCGATGCACATGGTGGCCAGCGCGTAACGGCCACCGCCCTTGTGCAACTGGTTGACGGCCGTGGTGGCCAGCCGCGCTCCCGAAGCCCCCAGCGGATGGCCCAGCGCGATCGCGCCGCCGTTGGGGTTGACGCGCGGATCGTCGTCCCGCACACCCAGCATGCGCAGCACAGCCAGGCCTTGTGCGGCGAAGGCTTCGTTGAGTTCGATCACATCCATCTGCGCTATCGTGAGACCGGTGAGCGCCAGCACTTTTTGTGTGGCCGGGGCAGGGCCGATGCCCATGATGCGCGGCGCCACACCGGCCGTGGCCATACCGACCACGCGCGCCTTGGGCGTAAGGCCGTTTTTTGCGGCGGTGGCTTCGTCGGCCAGCAGCAACGCACAAGCGCCGTCGTTCACGCCACTGGCATTGCCGGCGGTCACCGTGCCGTCGGGCCGCACCACGCCCTTGAGCCTGGCCAGCGCTTCGAGCGAGGTTTCGCGCGGATGTTCGTCTTTGCTCACCACGATGGGGTCGCCCTTTTTCTGGGCAATCGTCACCGGCGTGATTTCAGCGTCGAAGTAGCCGGCCTTTTGTGCGGCCACGGCTTTGAGCTGGCTGGCCAGCGCCATTTTGTCCTGGTCTTCGCGGCTGATCTTGTAGTCGGTAGCGACGTTCTCGGCCGTCTCGGGCATGGCATCAACGCCGTATTTTTCTTTCATCAGCTTGTTGATGAAACGCCAGCCGATGGTGGTGTCATACACCGCATTAGCGCGGCTGAAGGCGCTCTCGGCCTTGGGCATCACAAAGGGTGCGCGGCTCATGCTCTCGACGCCGCCTGCGATCATCAAGGTGGCCTCGCCCGACTTGATGGCACGTGCGGCACTGCCCAAGGCATCCAGGCCCGAGCCGCACAGGCGGTTGATGGTGGAGCCCGGCACGTCCATGGGCAGGCCGGCCAGCAGCGCCGCCATGCGTGCCACGTTGCGATTGTCTTCCCCGGCCTGGTTGGCGCAGCCGTAGAGCACATCCGTGACTGCCTGCCAATCCACGTTCGGGTTGCGCGCCATCAGCGCCTTGATCGGGATCGCACCCAGGTCGTCGGTGCGCACACTGCTGAGGGCGCCGCCGTAGCGGCCGAAAGGGGTGCGGATGGCGTCGCAGATAAAAGCTTGGGTCATGGTGTGTGCTTTGAAAGAAGTGAGATCAACGATCAGGCGGCCGCAATCGGCAGGCCCACCAGTTTTTCAAGTTCGGCGTGCGTGAGGCCTTCGACGGTGTCGATCAGCTTCAGGCCCTGCGGTGTGCATTCCAGCGTGGCGATGTCGGAGTACACGCGCTTGACGCAGGCGATGCCGGTCAGCGGATAAGTGCATTGCTGCACCAGCTTGCTGGCGCCCTGCTTGGTCAGCAAATCCATCATCACCCAGGTTTGCCGCGCGCCTATGGCCAGGTCCATGGCGCCACCTACTGCGGGAATCGCGCCCGGCTCGCCGGTGCTCCAGTTGGCCAGGTCGCCCGTGGCCGAGACCTGGAAGGCACCCAGCACGCAGATATCGAGGTGCCCCCCGCGCATCATCGCGAAACTGTCAGCGTGGTGAAAGAAGGAGCCGCCCCTGAGCAGCGTCACCGGCTGTTTGCCTGCATTGATCAGGTCGTAGTCTTCCTCGCCCTCGGCAGGTGCGGGGCCCATGCCGAGAATGCCGTTTTCGCTTTGCAGGATGACCTCGCGTCCGGCCGGCAAATGGTTGGCTACCAGCGTGGGCTGGCCGATGCCGAGGTTGACGACGGCCCCGTCAAAAATGTCTTGCGCGACGCGGGCTGCGAGCTGGTCTTTGGTACGGCGTTGGTAGGTCATGGTCATGCCGCCTTTTTAAAACCGCCGGCTTGCGTGGCGGTGCGAGGGATTTTGACGATGTGATGGACAAAGATGCCGGGCGTGACGACGGCTTCAGGGTCCAGGTTGCCGAGCTCAACGATGTCATGCACGGTGGCAATCGTCTTCTTCGAGGCGGTCGCCATCACAGGACCGAAATTGCGCGCAGCCATGCGGTAGGTGAGATTGCCCCAGCGGTCGCCTCGCTCGGCCTTGATGAGGGCCACATCGCCATGAATCGGCATTTCCAGCACGTAGTGCTTGCCGTTGATCTCACGGGTTTCCTTGGCAGTGCCGTCGGCGTTGCGCGCCAGTTCGGTGCCGTAGCCCGTGGGGCAGAAGAAGGCGCCTATGCCTGCGCCCGCAGCGCGAATCCGTTCCGCGAGATTGCCTTGGGGCACCAGTTCCAGTTCCAGCTTGCCGCTACGGTACAGGCCGTCAAACACCTGGCTATCGGCCTGACGCGGAAAGCTGCAGATGATCTTGCGCACGCGCCCGGCCTTGAGCAGCGCCGCCAAGCCCATTTCGGCATTGCCTGCATTGTTGTTGACGACCGTCAGGTCTTTGGCGCCCTGCTCTATCAGGCCGTCGATCAACTCATTGGGGATGCCGGCGGTGCCGAAGCCGCCAATCAGCACGGTTGAGCCGTCTTTCACATCCGCCAGCGCGTCGGCGACGGAGGCGGCAATTTTGTTGATCATTCCAAAGTCTCCAGCTGCGGGCGGCTTGCAGAAATCATCCAGCCACCACTTAAATATTGTTCGACATAAGAACAAGAGTTCGTATAATGAATTCTAGGAGATTTTGATCACCATGGCAAACGCCGCATCCACGCCCATTACCGGCCCCAGGCCCGGAGACGCTTACGTCCAGTCGTTTGCGCGCGGGCTGGAGGTTATACGCTCGTTCAGCACCGAAGCACCGCGGCAAACACTGACTGAAGTGGCCGGTCGCAGTGGCTTGAGCCGTGCGGGCGCGCGCCGCATTTTGCTGACGCTGGAGACGCTGGGCTACGTGCACAACGACGGCAAGCTGTTCAGCCTCACGCCACGCATCCTGGACCTGGGCTTTGCCTATCTGTCCTCCATGCCGATCTGGAACCTGGCTGAGCCGGTGATGGAAGCGCTGGTCGCGGAGGTCAAGGAGTCGTGTTCAGCCGCGGCTCTGGACGGAACGGACATCGTCTACGTGCTGCGTGTGCCGACGCACAAGATCATGAGCATCAGCCTGGGCGTGGGCTCGCGCCTGCCGGCTTACTGCACGTCGATGGGGCGGATGCTGCTGTCGGCCCTGCCTGAGGCCGAAATCATGAAATGCCTGCAGGCCTCAGAGCTGACGGCACGCACCAAGTACACCGTGACCGACATCAAGGAGCTGATGGTCAAGGTCGCGCAAGCCCGCAAGCAGGGGTGGTCGCTGGTGAATCAGGAGCTGGAGGAAGGACTGGTGTCGATGGCCGCACCGATCACCAACCGCGCCGGCCAGACAGTGGCAGCGCTCAACATCAGCGGCCAGGCCAACCGCACCAGCGCCAAAGCCATGCAGGAAACAATGCTGCCGCAACTGCTGGCGGCAGCGCAGGCAATATCGCGCATGTTGATCTAGACACACCCCCGTCCGGGCTCACTTCGTGTAGCTTGTTCCCCCCTCGAGGGGGCGGCGCCTGCGGCCCGGCAAAGCCGGTTCCGCGGCCCCTGCTGGTGTGAGACGGGGCCGTCGGTTACGACTTTTTGAAGCCGACGACGAGTACGACGGCGCCCAGCACGATGGCGCCCAGGCTGAGCCATTGGGGAATGTTGACGGACTCTTTTTCTTTCACGGTCAGCTGGATGGGGCCGAGCTTGGCGGCCGTTGTGTCCTTGGTGAAGCTGAAGCCGCCGGTGAAAAAGCCGGCCAGGCCCAAAACGATCAGGATAATGCCTGTGATGCGTGCTGCGTTCATGTGAAATCTCCTCGCCGGGCTTGTGGATGGTTGTGGAATGGCCTTACCCCGGAACTGCGCCACCGTGCCTCGTAATGTAGGCAGCAACAGGAAAACTGTCTGTAGGACGCAACCAGCGAGCGCTGTGGCCCAAGCGCTGATAAGCAAACCATCACGCCGGCAACGGAAAACGCCTGCGTGATAACCTTTCACCATGTTCACCCCCTCGCAAGCCGACGTACGCCGTTTTTTCTGCTCTGTTTATGCCAAGGCCCGCGCCGGTCAACCGATGGAGGCTATCGAAACCATAGCAAGTCAATGGATTGAAGAGCATCCCGAATACCATGCGGACTTTGCCGACGCCGACAGTGCGCTCGAAAAAATGTACGACGTGGAAGCGGGCAAGACCAACCCCTTTTTGCACCTGTCCATGCACTTGTCGATCAGCGAGCAATGCTCCATCGACCAGCCTCGCGGCATTCGCCAGGCCGTCGAGCTGCTGACGGCCAAACGCAACTCACTGCACGATGCGCACCACGAAACCATGGACTGCCTGGGGCAGATGGTCTGGGAGAGCCAACGCGCCGGACGCCCGCCCGACGGCGCGGCCTACATCGACTGCGTGCAGCGCCACGCCACTAGGGATTAGCCCCCACAGTTCCTCATTGCGCGTGTAGCGCCCTGCCCCGAGGGGGTCGCTGCGCCTGCGGGCTGGCAAAGCAGGATCCGCGGCCTCTGCTTGAAAAGAAAAGGATCCCCTTCCCCCCTCCCGATTTCGCGTCTGGTAATTGACCACAAAAAAACGCCGCTTGGTCAGCGGCCTTCTGTTTCAGAGTGCCCTCAAAGGCTGCGCCCGTGGCGCGGACGATACGGGCGCACGCTGCGCTCCGCTGTTGTTCTGCGGCACTGGCCTGGAATGGGTGGGCGCGCTGCGTACCGGCGCTTGCTTGAGAACGCCGGGGTTTTGCAGAATCGGCAACGGCAGGTTGTTGCTGGAATCATTTCTCGGTGCGGGGCTCAAGGGCTTATCCGAATGCGGAATGCCCGGATTCAGAACGGGCTCTTTGCAGGTAATGGTGTAAAACTTCTGCTCTGCCTGGGCGACGACTTTGCCTTCCAGGTTGGTGAGGTTGAAACCGATGCGCACTTTCTGCGTCTTCATGGGTGGCTTGCCTCCCGCAGGCGGTCCCGCCAGCGTATCGGCAAATCCGCCTCCCGTCGGTTTCCAGTCGAGCTCGCGCTTGCCGAACACATGCTTGACCTGATTAGCAGGCACTTCAATATCCTGCAAGGCCGTCAAAAAAAGATCGCCAAGAAACAAGCCCTTGCCGTGAAACGCACTGCCCGCATTGATCGTGGTGTGCAGCAGCACAGCACTTGGGCAGATTTGTCCATCGACCATAACAGTGGAGGCGGGTTCGATATTCATGTTGACCTTGGGAACCGTGGCGGCCTGCAAGCCCTGTGGGGCGGGTTTGCTGCACTCCATGTCATAGGTCTTCCAGGCCGACTCGAACTTGGGCGACACGCCGACGATGCGGATGCTGCCTGCTTCGCCGCCATTCGGGTTGTTAGGAACATCGTATTTGTACGAGAAGAAAGCGGTTTTCGAATGGTCGGTCGTCACCGTTTTGATGTCGCTTTTATTCCCGTTGGTATGTTCGTAGCGGAATTTCACCTGCGCGTTCGTGACGTTGGTTTCAATCACACCAGACAGATTCACCTTGCATGCACCGTTGGCAGTCGCTGTTTCAATAATGGTGAGCGACGATTGTGTGACACCAACGCCCGCTTGCAAGTCGCTGATGCCTTGGGGCACCTGCGCACCCGCCCACTGCATGCAGACGACTTTGGCAAACGCTTCCGCATCTGGTGGTGATTCAAAAATTTGTGAGGTGTCGGTGTCGGCAATACTGGTATAGGTGATTTTGTATTTGCTGGTGGTTTTGATGTTCAGCGTGTAAGGCTTGTCGAAGATTGCGGTATTGCCTTTTCCCTGGTTACGCAGGGTACCGGCACGCGCGTTACAGACCTCAACAGCGAAGAGTTCAATGAGATACCGGCCGACGTTCATGGTAATGAACTTGTCGACGTTGGTGGGCCGGTCACCGTATCCATAGCTCTTGCTCACAACGCCCCACTCCGCCCCGGGTGGACGGCCGGGGCCGAACTCCCAGCCCAGGGTTTTGCCAAGGGCGCTGAAGCGCGGCGCAACATTCCAGTTTCTGATGCGATCCTGTCCGGCCGCCATTTGCAAATGCGCATCGAACTGAATCGGCTGGCTCCCGTGTTTCGCAGGGGATAACCGGGTGTAACTCGCACCATTGGACTCAACGTAGATTGTTGGGGCCGAGGTATATCTGACCCAGACATCCACATCTTTGGCCCGCAGCGGTGTACACACGGTGAACAAAATTGCCGCAACCAGCAACAACATGAATGCAGGGTGCCAGGCAGGCGCGTTGCGAATTCCGGCTTGGCTCGAAATGAGGGTTTGCATGATGAACTCCTTAAGGTCTTCGCTCGAATTCTTCGCACCAACGCGAAGTGGCTTGTTTCGAAAGCAGGCTTGACTGCCTTCTGAAACATGAGTCGGGATGTGTACCAAAAGGGTTCAAAAAGTTCTTTTGAACCCCATACCGACGTATTCCGACTCACCTGCATCGGGCGGACGCCGGATACCCCATTCAACCGGGTTGGTTGAAAGCTTCTCTAAAGGAGACGCATCATGAAAAAACAAGCCACAGCTCTATTTGCAGGTCTGGCGCTGACCATCGCAGGCGCTGCCACTTCGGGCTCCTGTTACGCGATGGGCGAAACATCGAACGCCGTTGAGGTACCACCAAGATCTGACATGCCTCGGAAATCAGCAACTCAAAAATCAGCACCATCGCTTGAGATGTCTGACTGCAATCACAACGGCGTCGATGACCTGGACGAGTTCTTTCCGCCAGACTGCTACGGAACGCTCACGAGCAGCGGTGGCAAATAAACACCACACAGACTGCAATCACAACGCCTGGCAAGGTGCGCGTCAAAGAACTTTGAACTCCCCTGCCGTCAAGATCGACTCAGAGAGGGCGCGGGATTTTCCCAGCCCTCTCGCTCACGGTGACGCGGCGAGACAATTTCCTCAAGGAGATCCATCATGAAGAAGCCGTTCTCTGTCTTACTCGCCGGATTACTGTTCGCCTTTTGGGGAGGATCCATCAGCTGCGCAGCAGCAAAAAATCCCAGTCCTCTTATGCCAATCGCAGACAAAGCCCAAATCGGACCTGATCCGCAACGCCGTGCAATCGTCTGCAATACAGCGGCATCGCCACAGTGGTGCTGGGGCGACTTCATCATTCATTGCGGGCACTCCAAGGGCGTCATAAGCACCAATCCTGACGGCACCATCACGTGCACCATCAACTGACTGAAGCAAGTTTCAATCCCCTCATCAAGGATGACCATCATGAAAAAATCCGCTGTATTCCATACCGCGCCCGTGGCGCTGGCATTCCTGTTCGGTGCGGGCTGCCTGCCTGCAGCCTATGCTGCCAATCCGGCCGGCACCCAGCACCTGAAGCCATGCCCACCGGGCACAATTGGCGATTGCGACCGCCGCTATGCCTCACCCGGAGAACCAGCAAGGGCTGTCACATCTCCGGCGACCAATCTGCCACTCAAGACACCGGGGTTACCGCCTCCTCCAACAGTGCACCCAGCCGGCGGAAATAATGCTGCGCCGGTTGATCCGAATGCAGTTGAATCACTGCAGGCAAATGGTTTGCCGGATCTTTTCATTTACCGTTTTTACAAGGCCCCACAAGAGGCAGGTCTGCCGGCAGGTTTTCCGTTCGTCGAGTTTTGCGGCTCCAACGACGGCCAGGGCGGGCCTTCCAGGCGCGTCTATTTTGAAGTGCATAACCGCGGCACCGTGCCCTCTCCGAGTAGCAAGGTCCGCGTGCGGTTTGTGAATCCAAACACGCAACAGGCGCAGACGGTGAATGTGTCGGTTCAGGCTCTGACGGCCCACTCGCATGTGGCAAAGAAGGTGACCATTCCCAAAGGATGTTATTCAGCAGGCTCGAATGCGCAATGCAATTTCACCATCACCGCAGATCCCGACACACAAATAGCAGAGCGCTTTGAAAATAACAATGTGCAAAGTGCATTTTGCGTTGGCCCGACGAATTGAGGCGCGGACATCAAGACAGCGTACGGACACTGGCACCGGCTGGAGGCGGCGAGCCAGGACGCTGAGAAGAACAGGAAAGCGACGGCCCGATTGTCAATGCCAATCGGGCCGCAGTTTAATTTTTGCATCGAGGCATCTACCAGTTTCCCCATCACCAGCCACATTCAGGGTGATGCGCGCTGACAGCGGTCAAGCGAGGCGCTGAGTGCGCCTGCCCTGGCAGTAGGTCAGGAACCTCGGCCAGACGAACCTGAGGAAAGCGCGCGAGGCGTCTTCGCATCGGACTTCACACCAGGCGACGCTGCCTCCGGGGGCGGATTGGTGCAGCCAAAATCCCCCCAGGTGCAATGCTCAAAGTCGTCGATCGACGAGGCGGCCCTAGCCTGAAGATTTACGCTCCCCAAGGTAAGCAGTATGGAGATAGCTATTGACGCAGTAACTTGCGAGGTGATTGGTTTCATATGTCTTCCAATGGTTGGGTTAAGCGCCACCGGGCACATTGCCCGGTGACTCCAGTGAGTCAGACACCGCCGCACAATGGTTCAAAGTATTTGCACTCAGCGCGTGACGCGGCTCTTGCCTTCTGCGGTGCGTACCTGCACACGATCACCTTTTTGGAAAACTTCGTCGCCAGCCTGCACGACGGAAATTCGCTGGCCATCGTCGAGTCGCAGGCTTATCTCGAGTCCTTTGGCTTTCGACATATGGGCCTCTACGGCCTGCCCGGCAAAGCCGCCAGCAACGCCACCCAGGACTGACGCCGCAAGCTGTCCATTTCTATTGGTATTGGTGCTCCCCAGTGCTGCACCAACACTGCCCCCGGCTGCAGCACCAGCGCCACTGACCCCACGTTCAATGGTTACAACGCGTACATCGGTCACCGTGGCCATGACAATGCTGTGGGCCTTTTGGGTATCAGCGTCGGTGTAGACATCATTGGAGTAGCTGCGCCAGGCGCAGCCCTGGGTAGACAGCACACTGGCCAGCACGGCAGTAACCAGAAGGTGGCGTTTCATGGTGTTTTCCTTTCAGGTGATGGGTCACCAATGAGTCGGAGTTGTTGCGCGGTCGGTTCAAACACAAAATTCATTGAACCTTTCACCGCCAACTGCCGACTCATCACACGTTGACTTCTCCATACACAAAATACGCCATGCAGGTTTATACTTCCCAAAATTTCGGCGCCATTGATTTGCTCGCCATACGGACATCAATTCGGGAGGTATTGTGGGAGATCGTTCTGATCCATCGACCGACCCGGAAGCGCAGGCCCTGCAAGCCGACCTTGCCGCCATTGTTCGGCGCGACGAGCAAGCCATGAAGCGCTTTTACCAAGCCCTGGCACCGTCGGTCTACCAGTTCTCCATGCGCCGCTTGAGTGACCCGGTGCAAGCCCAGGAAGTGGTTGTGGAGGCGCTGTATGAAGTGTGGTGCCATGCCGCCAGTTTTGCGGGGCAGTCAAGCATTCGTACATGGGTGTTGGGCATTGCCCGTTACAAGCTGCTCGACAAATTGCGTGAACGCTATCGCCATCAGCATGTCTCATTTGATGAGCAACTGGATTCGCAGTCTGACAACCATGTGGAACCAGAGTCCGATGCCCCCACGGGGTTCGAGCGCGTGGTACAGCGCGAACACCACGACATGATTGCGCACTGTGCGAGCAAGTTACCGCCGGACCAAAGAGAAGCACTTCACCTGGCCTTGTACGAGGACATGCTTTTGGCCGATATCGCCCACGTACAAGCTTGCCCGCAGAACACGGTGAAGACCCGCCTGTTTCATGCGCGCCGCAAAATGAAAGAGTGTTTGCAGCGTTTGTTCAAAGATGTCGAAGGTCCAATGACCGGAGTCCGCCATGACTGAACACGACACTGATGCAGTTAACAAGCAACAGTTGCGCGAACTGTTGCCGTTTCATGCGAACCAGACGCTGGATGAAGCGCAAGCAGAGCAAGTACGTGCCGGATTGCAACGGTATCCCGAATTGGCGGCTGAGCTGGCCTGGCTGCAAGGCATGCGAAGGACTGTTCAAGACCTGCCACTGGACCCTCTGCCCGCCGGCGATCTTGGGTGGTCAACGCTTGCTGCGCGCATCGAGGCGCAACGCCAACCCAAGTTGGCCCGCCCTGGCTCAGCCGACACCGCCTGGCCTGAAATGCTGCGGACATGGCTGCAACGCAACCTCATTCCTATCATGGCAACCGCCTGTGCCGTGCTGGTGGCGCAGGCAGTGGTAATTGCAACACTGGTGCAGCAAGATCCAGGCTATGTCGCGGCAGGCGCGCCTGAGCCGGTATTGAGCACTTCATCGGGCGTTTTGCTGCACGCCACCATTGCTCCAACGGTGACACAAGCACAATTGACCGAGACACTGCACCGCCACAAGGCAACTATCGTGCAAGGCCCCACAGCGCTGGGCATCTACACCCTGCAAATCAAACCCGCTGGCGATGGCGAGCCCGAATCGCGCAATGCGGCGGTTTTGGCACAACGTTTACAACGCGAGGCAGCCACCGTTTTTGAGACTGTCACGCCCGCTGGAGACCGTTGACCATGCTCCGCATTGCGATATTCATCGTGCTGCTGCAAACAGCCTGGGTATCCGGGTCTTTGGCTCAACGCACCCCTGACCCCGGCTCATTCAGGGCAGCTCCAGCAATACCCAACCCCGGTTTGGTGAACCGGGGCTCCATAACTCCACCTCCAAGCTCACCGCCAATAACTACGGCGCCCGGGAACCCCCCAGGCACCGTCACGCCACCTGGGCGTGAAATCAATATTCCAGGATACCCGGCACTACCGTCCCCGCGAGCCACGCCCAGCGTCGCTCCGATATCACCCAGCGACGTTGAGACGGGCCAGGTATTGCTTGTGTCGAAAGACCTGGCGGCCATGCAGAATGTACTGAACGCTCTGGCTAACGAAAATACGCAGCCAATTGCCTCCACCAGGTTGAACACACTGGGATGGAGCCTTGCGCTGTTTCAGTTTGCCGACCATGCCGCGGCTGCACAGCGGGTAACCCAATGGCAACAACGGTTTTCGCAGCTTAGTGTGGACTTCAACTATCTGTACCGTACACAGGCGGGTGCCACCGGCAGGGAATATGCGGTGGGCATGCTGGATTTGCCGCCTCAGCCCGCAAAAACCGGTGCAGCATCCAAAGCCAGCTATCAAGCCCTCCGGTCCGTCCGCGTTGGCATGCTCGACACCGAGGTAATGCCCACCGCGTGGCTGCGTGACGTCACGCTCGCCAACAAGCCCTTCGCAGCAGAAAGTCCAACCGCCGCCCTGGATCTGCCAGCTCATCCCGCCCACGGCACCGCTATCGCAAGCCTTATTGCACGTGTTGCGCCGTCAATACGTCTTTTTAATGCTGTCGTCATGTCGGCAAAAGGGGAACAAACTGTTACCACCAGCTACCGGTTGATTCAAGGGGTCGACTGGCTGCTGGAACAGCGTGTGCAAATCATCAATATGAGCCTGTCTGGCCGGTACGATAAAAACGTCGCAATGACAATCGCCGAACTTATGCAGCGGGATGTTTTGCTGACAGCCGCCGCAGGCAACCACGGCAGCAGTGCACCACCCGCTTACCCCGCGGCCTATGCAAACAGCTACACGGGCATGCTGGCGGTTACTGCGATCGATGTTGAAGGACAGCTTTATAGCCAGGCCAATCACGGCGCTTACATTTCAGTGGCGGCCCCCGGTGTCAATATTTGGGTACCCCTTGCGCCGCCCGCGCCACACCTGCCCTCGGGTGTTGCTGCACGCTATGTCAGCGGTACCTCCTACGCCAGTGCCCATGCCGCAGGCGCCGTTGCGTACTGGTTGAGCAAGAGAAAAGTGAGCGTGACCGCGCCTTACCATTTCTGCGAAACCGCAAAAGACCTGGGCCCCACGGGGCGCGACGATGCATTCGGTTGCGGGCTGCTTCAAGTTAACGCGGCGCTCCGGCGACCCGGCACGTAGCCAAACCGCCAACGGTACTGCCCCCCCCCAAAGCCAACAAAAAAGTCGCTGCTCCCAGTGGCCTTTTTGCAGGAGCGACCCGGTCTAACGGAATTTTCTCTGCGGAACGGTTTTCAGGTCACCGTCTACCGACGACAGGTAGTTGGCCAATTGCTTCAGCTCAACATTGGTGTACTGCTTGGCCATGCCGGACATGATGGCATTGCCGCGGCCAACCTTGGGGTTGTTTTCTGTCTTGTAGGCCTTGAGCGCCACGAACAGGTAGTCAGCATGCTGACCACCAATCTTGGGATAGGCCGGATCAATCGGTTTGCTGAAGTTGGCGCCATGGCAAGACGCGCAGTTGGCCTTGTTCAACAGGGCCTGGACTTCCGCGCTTGGTTCTTTGGCCGGCTTGGCCGGCAGCTCTGCGGCGCCGGCAACCACACCGTCAGCACTGTAGTGCGCGGCGAGGTCAGCCATGTCCTGGTCGGTCAGCGAATCGGCAATGGCGCGCATGGTGGGATGTTTGCGGTCGCCTTTTTTGTATTCGTTGAGCGCGGCGATGATGTATTTGGCGCCCTGGCCTGAAATCATCGGGACCTTATAAACCTCGGGGAAAGAGGCCTGGTAGCCCTTGATGCCGTGGCAACCGATGCACATGGCATTCTTGGTTTCGCCGGCTTTGGCATCGCCCTTGATCTCCTGGGCAAGGCTTGCAACCGTCACGCAAGAGACAGTTACGGCGAATATCGTGGTGAACAGCTTATTCATTTTGCGCGCACAATCAGGTGGGAATTCATCGTATAAAACAACCTTGGATTATATCTGGGCCTGCCGAGACCGGGCACCCCTTGCCGGCAACCCGCGCAAACGCCCTTTCAATTTTCACCTCCTCTCCCCAAGAACATGAAATTTCTAGGTTCCAAGAACTACGTCGCCACCCAGGACCTGATGCTGGCCGTGAATGCCGCTGCCGCCCTGAAAAAGCCGCTGCTCGTGAAGGGCGAGCCGGGTACCGGCAAGACCATGCTGGCCGAGGAAGTGGCCGAAGCGCTCAACTTGCCGCTGTTGCAATGGCACATCAAATCCACCACCAAGGCGCAGCAGGGCCTGTACGAATACGACGCGGTGTCGCGCCTGCGCGACTCGCAATTGTCGACCGTGGACGGTGGCGAAAAGGTCAAGGACATCCACAACTACATCGTCAAGGGCGTGCTGTGGCAGGCCTTTACCTCGGAAACGCCGGTCGCGCTGCTGATCGACGAGATCGACAAGGCCGACATCGAGTTCCCGAACGACCTGCTGCGTGAAATTGACCGCATGGAGTTCTACGTGTATGAAACGCGTGAGCTCATCAAGGCCAAGCACCGGCCGCTGGTGTTCATCACCTCCAACAACGAAAAAGAGCTGCCCGACGCGTTTTTGCGCCGCTGCTTCTTCCACTACATCAAATTCCCCGACGCCGACACCATGAAGCAGATCGTGGACGTGCACTTCCCCGACCTGAAGAAAGAGTTGCTGACCGCAGCCATGAAGACCTTCTACGACGTGCGCAACCTGCCTGGCCTGAAGAAGAAACCGTCGACCTCCGAATTGCTGGACTGGCTCAAACTGCTGGTCGCCGAAGACATCCCGCTGGACGCCCTGCAAAGCAAGGACGACAAGGTCGCCGTGCCGCCGCTCGTGGGCGCGCTGCTCAAGAACGAGCAGGACGTGACCCTGTTCGAGAAGCTGGTTTTCATGCAGCGCAACAATCGTTGAACAACATGTACATCACAGAACTGCTAGATCCAAAGACTCTGCAGCCAATCCGCAAAATTATTGTTGTCAGTTAGAGCTAACTCATATGAACCAAAAATCACTGTTGATCGAGGGTATTTCAGACGCGGTGGGCTTTGTCGGCGGTGCGCTCCTTGGTTTTTGGGCCGGCCATCTGCTCGGCTTCGATATTTTTGAAGCCGGCTACGGCAACAGCGCCATCGCCGGCATCGTGCTGGTGGGCTTGGGCGGCGGCGGCGGCTTGCAACTTGCGCGGGCCTGGCGCCGCCGTAAGAAAGCCGATTGACCGCAAACACCTGACTGGGATACGCCCATGCAACGCTCAACCGCCCCCTTCCACCGTGCAGCCCTGCACAGCAGTTGCCTGGCCGCATTGCTGGCCCTGACACTGCTCCCCGCCCCGTCATATGCCTTCTGGGGCCTCCTCGGCAAGGTGGGCTCCACTGCAGGCAAAGGCGCTGCCGGTGCGGCAGGTGCTGCGGGTAAAGGCGCCGCTGGCGCAGCGGGCGTGGCTGGCGCAGTCGAGGTAACGCAGGGCGCCAATGCGGCGGCGAAGGCAGCCAAAGCCGCCGGCGCGGCGGAGCTCGGCGCGGGCGACGTCGCTGCCGCAGCCGGTGCCGCTGAACGCAACGCGGCGACCGGCGCGATGAGTGCCGACGAACTGTCGCGCGCATCAGGCCTGGGCAAGGCCGTGCCCGACGACGTCGCCGCTATGCTGACGGCGCCGGGCCGAAAACTCAGCGATGTGCCTGACGCCGGCACACGCTCCTGGCTGTCGCTCCCGCGCAAGCAGCTGACGGCGACGGATGCCGACCTGATGGTCCATGACTACGTGAAGCTGCTGGAAGGCCGGCCCGCCGCCGGGCCGCCGCGTCTGCGCGCCAAGGCCTCGATCGAATCCGAGAAGGCTGCCGCCGCGCGGCCGGTGCCGCCGCACCGCCCTGTTGCAGACGTTCCCTGGCATGCCGTAGAGCTGCTGGTGCGCGCGGCCCATGCCGGCCACGCCGGCGCCAGAAATGAACTGAACAAGCTGTGCCGGGACAATCCGCGCGGCCAGGCCGCCACAGCCTGCGCCACGCTGCGGTCCACGTGAACACGCTAAATATGAAAAGGATTGCCGGATGGCCTTCGTAGAACCCGTCACCCTCACGACGCGCGGCGTCAAGCTAGTTCCGTTCACGCTCGACCATGAAGCAGGCCTGAAGGCCGCAGCCGCCGACGGCGAGCTCTGGAAGCTGCGCATCACCTCGGTGCCCGAGCCTCACGAAACCCGCGGCTACATCGAAACTGCGCTGGCCACCAACAACCGCCTGGCCTTTGCCGTCACCGACGATGGCACCGGCGAGGTGCTCGGCTCCACCAGTTACCACGACATCGTGCCCAACCTCAAGCGCGTCGAGATTGGCTACACCTGGTACGCCGCACGCTGCCAGCGCACCCATGTCAACACCACCTGCAAGTTGCTGATGCTCACGCATGCGTTTGAAACCCTGGGCTGCAACATCGTGGGCTGGCGCACCGACAACTTCAACCACGCCTCCCAGCGCGCCATCGAGCGACTGGGCGCCCGCAAAGACGGCGTACTGCGCGGCCATGCCTTGCGTCGCGACGGCACCATACGCGACACGGTGATGTACAGCCTGGCTGCCGGCGAATGGCCCGAGGTGAAAGCACAGCTGCTGTACCTGCTCGACAAGCCAAGAGCCTGAGGCGTGCGTCGCCAAGGAGTTTTTCATGCTGATCGATTTCTTCTACACCCTGCGTTCGGCCAAGTTGCCGGTCTCCGTCAAGGAATACCTGATGCTGCTCGAGGCGCTGCAGGCCGGCGTTGTCGGCCCGAACAGCGACAAACTCGACGCCCATGAGGGCGAAGGCGCCTGGAAGATCGACGACTTCTATTACCTCAGCCGCACGGTGCTGGTGAAAGACGAGAAAAACTATGACAAGTTCGACCGCGCCTTTTCTGCCTACTTCAAGGGCGTGGAGATGCTGGCTGACTTCACGAAAGACATCCCGCTCGAATGGCTGCGCAAAAACCTCGAGCTGGAACTCAGCCCCGAAGAAAAAGCCAAGATTGAGAAGATGGGCTGGGACGAACTCATGGAAACGCTCAAAAAGCGCTTTGAAGAACAGAAAGAACGCCACGAAGGCGGCAGCAAATGGATAGGCACAGGCGGCACCTCGCCCTTTGGCGCCAACGGCTTCAACCCGCAAGGCATACGCATTGGCCAGGAGAAAAGCCGCAACAAAAGCGCCGTGAAAGTCTGGGACCAGCGCGCCTACAAGGACTACGACGACACCCAGGAGCTCGGCACGCGCAACATCAAGGTCGCGCTGCGCCGCTTGCGCAAGTTCGCGCGCCAGGGCAATGTCGAAGAACTGGACCTGGACGACACCATACGTTCCACGGCGGCCAATGCCGGCTGGCTGGACATCAAGATGGTGCCCGAGCGTCACAACAATGTGAAGGTGCTGCTGCTGATGGACGTGGGCGGCACCATGGACGAGCACATCCACCGCGTCGAGGAAATGTTCTCTGCCGTCAAAGCCGAGTTCAAGCATCTGGAGTTTTATTACTTCCACAACTGCGTCTATGACTTCATGTGGAAGAACAACCGCCGCCGCTTCAGCGAGAAATTCCCGACCTGGGACATCATCCGCAAGTACAACAAGGATTACAAACTCATCTTCGTCGGCGACGCGACCATGAGCCCCTACGAAATCCTGCAGCCGGGCGGCAGTGTGGAATACAACAACGAAGAAGCCGGCGCCGAATGGATGCAGCGCCTGACCAACGCCTTCCCCAAGTTCGCCTGGATCAACCCCGAGCCGCAGGGCGTCTGGCAATACCGCCAGAGCATCAGCGTGATCCAGCAACTGGTGAACCAGCGCATGTACCCGCTGACCATCAAGGGTCTGGAAGAGGCCATGCGAATGCTCTCGAAGTAGCGTTCGCCTCCTACGCCTGAGCGCTGGGGCGCTCAAGTAAACTGCCCTCGTGACCCATCCAAGTACCCACAGTACCCACTGCGCACGGACGGCCACCCCGGCAGGATTGCCGACCAGCGCCGGCTTCATCCCTGCTTTCGCCCTCTTTGCGATATTTCTGGCGCCTTTCGCCGCCGCGCAAACAGCTGCGCCTGCACAGTCCGGCAACACAGCGACACCGCCTTCCGGCGTCATACAAACCGCGCCAGCCCCACCTCCGCCCCCTCAGAAAGTCACGCCGGAGCCCACACCGCAGGGCTCCACCGGCCCAACCGGCGCTCAGCCTGAAGTTACGGCCTTTGACATCGCGGTGCGCGCGCCGCAGCCCATCAAGGAGCTGCTCGAAAGACACCTTGAGCTGCAGCGCTACCGCGCCGTGACCGATCTGGACGAAGCCGAGCTGACGCGCCTGATCGTTCTGGCTGAGCGCAATGTGCGCAATCTGGTAGGCACGCTGGGTTATTTCAGCCCGACCATCGCCATTACGCGAGAAGGCGGCACTGCCGCGGGGTCAGGCCAGCGGCCGACCATTGTGGTCGCGGTGGAGCCGGGCCAGGCTACAACGGTCGGGCCGGTGGCAATCGACTTTGCAGGCGATATTGCCGAATCCCCCGACCCGGATGCGCAGGCCCAGCGCGCGGAAATCCAGCGCGACTGGCGTCTGCCCACGGGCCAACGCTTTACGCAGGACGCCTGGGACAGCGCCAAGACACAGGCCTTGCGCGACCTGGTTGCCCGCCGCTACCCGGCCGGCAAGTTGGCAGGCAGCCTGGCCGATGTGGACGCACCGGAGCACAGCGCAGCCCTGAGCCTCAAGCTCGACTCCGGCCCCCTCTACCGCCTGGGCCCCATGCAGGTCACAGGTGTCGAGCGCTACGACCCGGTGCTGGTGCCGCGCCTGGCACGCCTCAGTGCCGGTGCCGTGTACGACCAGAAGCAGCTGACCGAAGCACAGCAGCGGCTGGCTTCCAGCGGTTATTTCGATTCGGCTTACATCTTTGTCGATCCCGAAAGCGATCCGCAGGCAGCGCCCGTCCAGGTACAGGTGCGCGAAGCCAAACTGCAAAAAATCATCCTGGGCGTGGGCGTTACCACCGACAGCGGGCCGCGCGCCTCGATTGAGCACACACACCTGCGCGTGCCGGGCACCAATTGGCGCGCCGTCACCAAACTGCAGCTCGAAAAGAAATCACCTTTCGCCCAGACCGAATGGACATCGATTCCCGATGAGGCCAGTTGGCGCTGGGTGGCCCTGGCGCGCACCGAACGTGTCGACGACAACGAGCTCGTCACCCGCTCCGGGCGCCTGCGCTTTGGCCGCACGCAGGCCGGCGAACGCATAGACCGCAACATCTATTTGCAATACGACAGGGCGAGCGTGAGTGGCAGCGGCCAGATCAACAGCTCCGCCGCCGACATCGGCGACGGCTCGGCCCTGACGGCCAACTACGTCTGGACCGGGCGTTACTTCGACAGTCTGCCTTTCCCAAACAAGGGCTACGGCCTGGGCTTTGAACTCGGCGCCGGCAGCACCATGGGGTCGCAGCACCTGCCCCTCACCCGCGCCGTGGGCCGCTGGCTCGGCATTGTGGCGCTGGAGCGGGGCCGCATCGCCATGCGCGCCGAGGGCGGCGCCGTGCTGGCCAAAGACTCGGCGCGCATTCCCGGCACCCTGCTGTTCCGCACCGGTGGCGACACCACCGTACGCGGCTACGGCTATCGCGACATCGGCATCAAACTGGACAACGGCGTGACTGGGCCGGGCCGCTACATGGCGGTGGGCAGCGTGGAATATCAGCGCCCGATGCTGCGCGACGGCCGGCCCAGCGAATGGGAGAACACTTTCTTCATCGATGCAGGCGCCGTGGCAGACAACCCCAAAGACATGAAACCTTCCGTCGGCATCGGCACCGGCGTGCGCTGGAGAAGCCCCATCGGGCCACTGCAGATTGACCTGGCCTATGGCGAGAAAGTCAAACAGCTGCGTCTGCACGTCAGCGTGGGATTTGTTTTCTGATGGACGCGCCTGATACCCCTGTCACGCCCGTTGCCGTGCCCAAACCGGCGCGCCCGTCACGTCGTTGGCTGCGCGCCATTGCATGGGCCGCCGGCAGCATGGTGGTGCTGGCCGTAGCCGCCACGACAGGCGCCTGGTGGTGGGCCGGCACCGACGGTTCACTGGCCACCGCGTTGAACTGGATCGCCCGAACCCAGCCGCTGAGCGCCGAACGCGTGACAGGTTCGTTACGCGCGGGCGGGCATGTTGACCAACTGGTGTGGCAGCAAGATGGCCTGCGTGTGGATGTGAGGGATGTCACCCTCGCCTGGCAACCGTGGTCGCTGCTGCACGGCACGCTGGAGGTCAACCGGCTGGCCGCGGCCAGCGTGCAGGTCACCGACCAACGCGCGCCTTCAACAACACCGTCAGTGCCGCCCTCAGCGCTGGGCTTGCCGCTGCCGGTGGTGCTTGACGGGTTTTCCATCGGGCAGTTTCAATGGACGGGCGGCGCGGCATTTTTTGCCTCCGCCATCACGGGCAATTATTCGTTCAAGGGCATAGACCACCAGCTGGAATTGCTCAGCGCGCAGGTAGCGCACGGCCGCTACAACGGGCGCGCGACCTTATCGTCACACAGCCCCCTGAAGCTTGATGCCAGCCTGGCAGGTGCGCTGGATACGCAGATTCCCGGCACAAAAGCGCCCTTGCCGCTGGCTTTCAAAGCCACGGCCCACGGCCCCCTCACCGAACTGCTGGTGAAGGCCGAGCTGCAAATGAGCGCTCAGCCTTCCGCCACATCACCCCCCAAAAACCAGCGGCAACCACAGGCAACTGCCACTGCCCGTGTGATGCCCTGGGCCGCCCAACCCCTGCCGCAAGCGGATGCGAGTTTTCGCGACCTGGATGTAGCGGCCTTCTGGCCCGAAGGCCCACAAACCTTGCTGACGGGCAGCGCCAACGTACGGCCTGCACCCTCTGCAAGTTCACCGGCAAGCGCTTCATCGACATCCGCCTGGCAGTTGCAACTGCAACTGGCCAATTCCCTGCCTGGCCCCTGGGACCAGCAGAAGCTGCCCCTGGATCGGCTGGAAATCCAAGGCGAGTGGCGTAGCGGCATAGCCATGGTGCGCACGCTCAAGGCTCAGTTGGGCGGCGGCGAGCTGCTGGCCAGCGGCGAGTGGGCTGATGCGCCCGCCACATCCCTTGCAGCACCCGCGTGGAAGCTGCAGGCGACGCTCCAACACGTCAACCCGGCCCTCTTGCACAGCCAACTGGCGCCCCTGCCGCTGGACGGCAAAGCCGACATCCGCAGCCAGGGCCCGGCCATAAGCTTTGACGCAAACGTGCAGGCAGCACGCAATGACGCCAGCGCCAGGAACAATCCGCTGGGCCAGCTGCGCCTGCGCGATGCCAGTGCCACCGGCAGCTGGAATGCCGAACAGGCCGGCGGCACGCTGGTGCTGTCGGCTCTGCGCGTACGCACCGACGACGCCGAGCTGGCAGGTCAGCTTGAGGCCCAACCCAGTGCAAAAGGCGGCAAGGGAAAACTCACACTGACAGCCCCCGGACTGGACGCTCAACTGCAAGGGGAACTGCGGCAAACCAGCGGCAAAGGCGACGTGAGCCTGCGCGGCCGCGACATGGCGCAAGCCCTGCGCTGGCTGCAAAGACTCCCGGGACTGCCCACATCATTGAAGAGCGCATCGGCGAGCGGCAACGCTGAGCTGCTAGCCAGCTGGCAAGGTGGCTGGCAAGACCCGGCCTTGCAGGCACGGCTGGACCTGCCGTCGCTTGACTGGCGTATGGGGACGCCTGCGCCTGCCGCTGCGACGACTTCCAGCACAGCAGGAACAGCACCAGTCGCTACCGCAGAGGCCCTGAAAATCCGCGCCTTCCAGGCCACGCTTTCCGGCCGCCTGAGCCAGGCACAGCTGGCCACGCAAGGCCGCATGGAAGCAGGCCAGCGCCGCTACACCCTGCAGCTGGCGGCAGAAGGCGGGCGACTCAACAACGGCGCCGCGCGCAACGCCCCGCTCGCTGAATCCGCGTGGCAAGGCCTGGTCAAGCAGCTCAGTGTGAGTGTGGAAGACCCCACGCTGGGCAAGGGGACCTGGCAGCTCAAGACCCGCAGCACCGTGCCGCTCAAGTGGACGCCCGCGCGCAATGGCGACCTGTTTGAAAGCGGCGCGGGAGAAGCCCTTCTGGTCGCGCCGCCTTCGGGCGCATCCACCAGTGCACCTTCGCAGGCCACGCTGGCCTGGCAACCGGTTCGCTGGCGGCCAGGCCGTGAGCTCATCACCGCAGGCAAGCTCAGTGGCCTGCCGCTGGCCTGGATAGAACTGCTGGCCGGCCCGCAGATGGCCGGCGCAGGCCTGGGCGGCACCCTGCTGCTGGATGGCGACTGGGACGCCACGCTGGGTGACACGCTGCGCCTGAAAGTCAGCCTCGCACGCAGCAGCGGCGACATCACCGTGCAAGCCGAAACCGTGCAAGGCATGGCGGCGCGCGTGGCGGCCGGCGTGAAGGAAGCTCGCCTCTCGCTGCAAAGCGAAGGCGAGGCCGTCACGCTGGCGCTGCGCTGGGACAGCGAACGCGCGGGCACTGCCGACGGCCAGCTCAGGACCCGTTTGGCCCGCGCGCCAGCCACCGCCGGCGGTGGCTGGCTCTGGCCGGCCGATGCACCGCTGGCCGGCCAGC
The DNA here is from genome assembly GCF_056403055.1 of Polaromonas sp. P3_A5. Classification (NCBI taxonomy): domain Bacteria; kingdom Pseudomonadati; phylum Pseudomonadota; class Betaproteobacteria; order Burkholderiales; family Comamonadaceae; genus Polaromonas; species Polaromonas sp. P3_A5. The sequence goes on along the minus strand of NZ_JBFUGF010000001.1, from coordinate 738,630 downwards.
TGCGCGCCCAGCTGCCGCGCATCGGCGTGTGGTCAGTGCTGGCGCCGCCGGGCTGGCGGCTGCGCGGCTCGCTGGGTGCTGACGTCGCCATCAGCGGCACCCGCGCCGCGCCGCAACTGGCCGGCGACCTGCAGGCCGACGACCTGGCGCTGCGTTCGGTGGTAGACGGCATCGAATTCGGCAACGGCCGCCTGCGCGCCAAACTCGACGGCACGCGCATGCGCATCAACGAGTTCACGCTGCAGGGCGCAGGCGACAAAGGCACGGGCGGCGTTCTCACGGCCCAGGGCGAAGCCGGCTGGGTAGAGGGCAAGCCGCAGGTGCAGCTCACGGCCAGGCTCGAACGCTTGCGGGCCAGCATCCGTACCGACCGGCAATTGACGGTATCGGGCGAGGTGCAGGCCGGCCTCAAGGGACAACAGACTGAACTCACCGGCAAGCTGGTGATCGACCAGGCCCGCATCATCCTGCCCGACGAAGGTACGCCGCAACTTGGCGACGACGTGGTGGTGCGCACCACCCGCGGCGCGGCGGCGGGCCAAAAGGCGCCCGCGCAGACCAGCGACGAAATCGCCGACCGCGACGCGCGCCCCGTCAAACTGGCGGTGGAGCTCGACCTGGGCCGCGACTTCCGCATCCAGGGCAAGGGCATAGACACGCGTGTGCGCGGCACGCTGGCCCTGAGCGGTGAAACGCTGCGCGAGCCCCGGCTCAACGGCACCATCAACACGGCAGGCGGCCAGTACCGCGCCTACGGCCAGCGTCTGGATGTGGAGCAAGGCATGCTGCGCTTTACCGGCGCCATCGACAACCCTTCGCTCGACATCCTGGCGATTCGCCCCAACCTCACGCAGCGCGTCGGCGTGCAAATTACCGGAACCGCCCTGCTGCCGCGTGTGCGCCTGTATGCGCAACCCGAGCTGCCCGATGCCGAAAAACTCTCGTGGCTGGTGGTGGGCCGCTCGTCGGCTTCGGGCGGCGCCGAAGCCGCGCTGCTGCAGCAGGCTGCCCTGGCCCTGCTGGGTAGCAAAGGCGGCGGCATGTCGGGCGGCCTGGCTGCCTCGCTGGGACTGGACGAGCTGTCCTACCGCGGCGCCTCCAGCAACACGGACGGCACCACGACAGAAGGCGCCGTCACCTTGGGCAAGCGCTTTTCGCGCAATTTCTACGCCGCCTATGAGCGCACCGTGACCGGCGCACTGGGCACGCTCTACGTGTTCTACGACCTCTCGCAACGCTTCACCGTGCGCGCCCAGGCCGGCCAGCAAAGCGCGGTGGACCTGATCTTCACCGTGCCTTACGACTGAGGTGATTCCTGAGGGCGAGGCCGGCGTTCGCCACCGAATACAATTGCAGCTTCTCCAAGAGAAGTGCCGCCATAGTTCAATGGATAGAACGAGTGCCTCCTAAGCGCTAGATACAGGTTCGATTCCTGTTGGTGGTACCACATGCTCCTGTTTTAATAGCTGCTTGCGCCCGTCACTATTGGCCCGGAACGCTATTTCGCACATAACGGTGCACTTGGCGACCTTTGGCCTTTCAACGCCATAGTTCGCGCATGGTCTGGCTGAAGTTTTCTGCGAGCTGCCGCCTTTTCTCTGCACCTGGCCCGCTGGCCAGTACACGCTCCCCGGCTACAAATACCTCGCCAACCACTCCGCCTGGGCTCGAAAACACCAGCGCATCCAGCAGATGGTGAACCGGCACACCCAGCAACGCGGGCGAACCGGAATCCAGCGTCATGAAGTCCGCCCGATGCCCGGGCGCGAAACCACCCTGCATCAGGCCAGTTGCGGGGAAACCGCCCGCCAGTGCGGCTTCGAACAAGCCGGCCGCGCTGCTCTCGTGGCCCAGGATGCGGGCGGCAATGTTGCGCTGGCGCAGCGTGAGGCGTTGCGAATATTCGAGCAGGCGCAGCTCTTCGGGCCAGCTGCGGGTGACGTGGCTGTCGGAGCCTATGGACCACTTGCCGCCTGCGGCTGCGTAGGCCGGCAAATCAAACACGCCGTCGCCCAGATTTGCTTCAGTCGCCGGGCAGATCACGATGGATGCGCCCTTGCCTTGCACGCCTTGCAGCTCGGCCGGCGTGGCATGGGTGGCGTGCACCAGGTTCCAGCGGGCATCGACATCGGCGTTGTTGAGTAGCCATTCAATCGGGCGCTGGCCGGTGTGCTCCATGCAGTCTTCAACTTCCTGCGTCTGCTCGGCGATATGGATGTGCACCGGAAGACCCGCTGCTTTGACCGCGCCTGTGAGCTCGTGCAGCGCGGCCGGGCTGGCGGCACGCAATGAGTGAACAGCCACACCCGCATTGATGCGCGCATCGCCCTTTGTCTGGCGCTGGATGTCTTCGACCATGCGCATCACGCTCTCGGGCGTGGATGAAAACCGGCGCTGGTCTTCACGCAGGCCGCTAGCCTTGAAGCCCGAACGCATGTAGAGCGTGGGCAGCAAAGTGAGGCCAATACCCGTGCGTTGCGCGGCGCGCACCAGCGCCAGCGACATCTCAATTGGGTTGGCATAGGGCGTTCCGCTGACGTCGTTATGCAGGTAATGGAAGTCACAGACCTGGGTATAGCCGCCGGCCAGCAGCTCGGCATAGAGCTGGCTTGCAATCGCTTCGAGCTGTTCGGGCGTGATGCGGTTGGCTGCGGTATACATGCGGTCGCGCCAGCTCCAGAAATCGTCGGATGCATGGGCGCCCGCGCTGCGGCGCTCCGTCAGGCCCGCCATCGCGCGCTGAAAGGCATGGCTGTGCGCGTTGACCAGACCAGGCAGGACCGGGCCAGACAGACGCGTGGCGCCTTCCTGCTGCTGCGCCGTAGCCCCGGGCTCCACGCTTTGCCAGGTGCCGTTGCCGGCGACCGTCAGTAAAACGTCTTTGGACCACGCACCTTTCACCCAGGCTGCTTCGGCGAAAAAACGCCTTGCTTTACTTTTCATAGCTGCTCACGCATGCCAGCAGCGCGCTGGAGACCATTTTCTCTAACAAGGGCTGAACTTTTGATGCCAGAATTTCGTCGTACGCGTAGGGAGGCACTTCCTGCATATAGAGGCTCTGGCACATCTCAAGCTGCACGGCATGCACATCGCTGGCCGGCTGGCCATAGTGGCGCGTGATGTAGCCACCCTTGAAGCGGCCGTTAACGGCGGTGGTGATGCGGGGCGCCGTGGCGCAGGCTTTCACCACCGCATCGGTGATGGCTGCGTTCGCACTCGCGCCGCTCGCCGTGCCGATGTTGAGGTCAGGCAGCTTGCCTTCAAACAGCCAGGGAATTTGCGAACGGATGCTGTGCGCATCCCACAACAAGGCAAAGCCGTGCTGGGCTTTCAGCCGCGCCAGCTCACCGGCCAGCGCCGAATGGTAGGGCTGCCAGTAGGCCTCGCGACGGCGCGCGCGTTCAGCGGGCGCTGGCTCATAGCCAGGTTTGTAGAGCGACGCACCGTTGAAAAACCGCGTGGGGCACAGCTCGGTGTTGGATGCACCGGGGTACATGGGCGCATCGTCGGGCGGGCGGTTCAGATCAATCACATAACGCGAATAACGCGGCCGCAACACGCTGGCGCCCAGCGCCGGCAGAAAGTTGTAAAGCAGATGCAGATGCCAGTCGGTGTCCTCGACCCGGAGGGCTTCATCGGTGTAGGCGCCCTTGAGTTCGGCCGGTATCTCGGTGCCGATGTGCGGCATGCTGACCAGCAGGGGAACCATACCCTGGTGCAATGTAAAAACTTCGCTCGAGCGTTCGTTCATAAGACCTGTCCCTTGAAAACTGTTTGAAGGCGCGGGTTCGCACCAAAGGCGTAGCTCAGCTCCGCCGGCCGCTCAACGCCCCACAGTACAAAATCAGCCCGCATGCCGGCGGCCAGCACGCCGCGGTCACGCAGGCCCAGTGCAGTAGCCGCATGGCGTGTGACGCCGGCCAATGCTTCTTCAGGCGTCAGGCGGAACAGCGTGCACGCCATGTTGAGCATCAGCAGCAAAGAGGTGCAAGGCGAGCTGCCCGGGTTGCAGTCGGTAGAGATCGCCATCGGTATGCCGTGCTCACGCAGCAAAGGCACGGGCGGCAGCTTGGTTTCACGTAGAAAGTAAAACGCGCCGGGCAGCAGCACTGCCACCGAACCAGCCGCTGCCATCGCCTGCGCGCCCTCGGCCGACAACCATTCCAGGTGATCGCAGCTGAGCGCGCCATAGTGCGCCGCCAGCTGCGCGCCACCACTGTCGCTGAGCTGCTCGGCATGCAGCTTGACAGGAACGCCCAGGGCCTTGGCCGCGGCAAAGACCCGCTCGGTCTGCGCGGGGCTGAAAGCAATGCGCTCGCAAAACGCGTCGACCGCATCAACCAGTCCTTCGGCATGCAGCACTGGCAGCATTTCCAGTACGGCGTCGACATAGGCGTCTGTGCGGCCGGCAAATTCAGCCGGCACCGCATGTGCACCCAGGAAAGTGGTGCGAACATCCACCGCATGGGTCCGGCCCAGCGCGCGCGCCACTGACAGCGTCTTGCGTTCGTGCTCCAACGCCAGGCCGTAGCCGGACTTGATCTCGAGTGTGGTCACGCCTTCGGCGATCAGGCGCTGCAGCCTGGCTGCGCTCTGCGCTTGCAGCTGCTGCGCAGTGGCAGCCCGGGTCGCTTTCACGGTAGAGGCGATGCCGCCGCCGGCGCGGGCTATCTCTTCATAGGTCGCGCCGTTGAGCCGCAACTCAAATTCATGGGCGCGGTCGCCGCCATAAACGAGGTGGGTGTGGCAATCGATAAGGCCGGGCGTGATCAATGTACCGTCGGCATCGTGCTGCGTGGTGCAGCGAGCCAGAAGATCTGGGGGCACATCGGCACGCGGGCCAACCCACGCAAGGGATTCGCCGTCCACCACCAATGCAGCGTCTTCTATCAAACCATAAGCCTGCGCAGCACCGGCTTGCAGCGTGGCCACGCGGCAGTTTGTCCAGAGTTTCAGGCTCATGCGGGGATCTCCATCCAGAGGGCGTGCTGTGCGGAAATTCGCACCGCCGCACTGCCCGTCACCGTGCGCCAGGCCAGGCTGGCGGGCTCCAGCTGCAAAACTTCTTCATCAAATAGCACGGTAGCGCCCAATTGATGAGCGTAGACAGCTATCATTTTCATAGCACGTAACGTTTCCGAGAAACGCCCGGCCACTCGAACCATGCGGGATAGCTCGCTCCCACGGCGCACCATCAGGTTGAAATCCCGCGTCTTGCCGTCTATCAACTCGCAATTCGTTATAGCAGCCCCATCAAAGAAGAGCGGAGCATCCTCGGCCGTCACACGGTGCGGAACACCCGCCACATCCAGCTGCACGCCCGCGCCTTCGAGCACCGCAAACCATCGCTCGATGCCATCGAACTTCGAAAAAGGCCCGCTCTTGTCCACATCGGCCACCGACATGCGCCAGACCCAGTCACCCGCATTGGGCCACATGGCCAGCTCGCGCGTCACACCGCCGCCATTGCGCCACGGCGTCGCCGCAATGTCGGCCAGCCGCACGACGTTCCAGCCGGAACCATTCGAAGATGTCACGCCTGAAACTTTCCCGCAAAGCTGTAGCGCGATCCCGGGTACACCAGGCGCGCCACACTGGCGATGTTGCTGCCGCTCACGGTCCGCCGCATCATGGCGAGGCACGCCTCTGCCGGCTTGATGTCCAGGTGTTTGGCCTCCAACGCCGAGGGCAGGCAGGCCTCAATGGAATAGCTGGCCTCGGTGAGCGGCGCCTGTTCCAGCAAATGATGGGTGGGTGTGGTCTGGGTGAAGTCGGTCTTTAAATAGTCGGGTGCCGCTGCCGGGTTCACATAGCGGTCTTCATACTGAATCGGCACGCCATTCTCCAGGTGAATCAATATGGTGTGAAACACCCGCCCGCCCGCCCGCAGGCCCAGGGTGCGCGCCAGGTCGGCGCTGGCTTTTTCAGATTCAGCGAGCAGCACGCGCGAGGTATGCACATGCCCGCGTTCGACAACCTCCTCGTGAATGTCACGAATGGTCAGGGTGGAAGAAATGCGGTGCAGCTCCGCCACAAAAGTGCCGGAGCCCTGGATGCGCGTAACCATGCCCTCGCCCATCAACTCGCGCAGCGCCCGGTTGACCGTCATGCGGCTCACGCCGAACTGCTCCATCAGTACAGCTTCGCTGGGCACCGGGTCGCCGGGCTTCCAGGTGCCGGTGCTGATGCGTTTTTTGATGAATGCCTTGACCTGACCGTAGGCAGGCAGTGGTGTGGTGGCCATGGTTCAGCGGAATGCTCGCGTGTGTAAAAAAACATTGTCACCGCAAAAGTCCGACCCTTCATCGGCCAGTCAGGGTTGCCGGGCCGGCTTTTGCGCACAAACCATAGATTACCGCAGTTGACACAAGTTGTATAGACAACTACGATTTATCCCATCGCCGGTTGATTCCTGGTTGATTCCTTTTTCTGGCGCTGTGAAATTCCCCTGTTATCCCGTCTTCTCCGGAGCAATCTCATGTCCGATCTTTCCCAAACCCCTTTTCTGGATAGCAAGGCCCGCCCCGTGCGTGCGCCCCGCGGCAGCACCCTTACCTGCGCCAACTGGCAAATCGAGGCGGCCTACCGCATGATCCAGAACAACCTGGACCCGGAAGTCGCCGAAAACCCCGACGAGCTGGTGGTATACGGCGGCATCGGCAAGGCGGCCCGCAACTGGCCGGCCTTTGACGCCATCCTTGATTCCCTGCGCAAACTCAAAGCCGACGAAACCCTGCTGGTGCAGTCGGGCAAGCCGGTTGGCGTGTTCCGCACCCACACGGGCGCGCCGCGCGTGCTGATCGCCAATTCCAACCTGGTACCCAAGTGGGCGACCTGGGAGCATTTCAACGAACTGGACCGCGCGGGCCTGATGATGTACGGCCAGATGACGGCCGGCAGCTGGATCTACATCGGCACCCAGGGCATCGTGCAAGGCACGTATGAAACCTTTGTGGAAGCGGGCCGCCAGCATTTCAACGGCGACCTGGCCGGCCGTTGGGTGCTGACTGCCGGCCTGGGCGGCATGGGTGGCGCGCAGCCGCTGGCTGCTACCTTTGCCGGCGCCTGCTCGCTCAACATCGAGTGCCAGCAGTCCAGCATCGACTTCCGGCTGCGCACACGTTATGTCGACAAGCAGGCCAAAGACCTTGACGAAGCGCTGGAGATGATCAGGTACCACACCTCACGCAAGGAGGCCGTTTCCATCGCCCTGTGCGGTAATGCGGCCGAAATTGTTCCCGAGCTGGTCAAGCGCGCCAAGGCGGGCGGCATTCGCCCCGACATCGTCACCGACCAGACCTCGGCCCACGACATCATCAATGGTTACTTGCCCGCCGGCTGGACGGTGGCGCAATGGCGCGCCGCGCAAAAAGACCCTGCGCAGCATGCCGCACTGACAAAAGCCGCCGGCGAATCCTGCGTGGCGCACGTCAAAGCCATGCTGGCCTTCCACGAAATGGGCATTCCCACGGTGGACTACGGCAACAACCTGCGCCAGGTTGCCAAGGATTTCGGCGTCGACAACGCCTTTGACTACCCCGGCTTTGTGCCCGCCTACATTCGCCCGCTGTTCTGCCGTGGGGTCGGCCCCTTCCGTTGGGTGGCACTCTCAGGCGACCCGGAGGACATCCAGAAAACCGACGCGAAGATGAAAGAGCTCTTCCCCAACAACAAACACCTGCACCGCTGGCTGGACATGGCCGAAGAGCGCATCGCTTTTCAGGGCCTGCCGGCGCGCATCTGCTGGATAGGACTGGGCGAGCGCCACCTGGCGGGCCTGGCCTTTAACGAGATGGTGAAAAACGGTGAGCTCAAAGGCCCCATCGTGATCGGCCGCGACCACCTGGACAGCGGCTCCGTCGCCTCGCCCAACCGCGAGACCGAGGCCATGAAAGACGGCAGCGATGCCGTGAGCGACTGGCCGTTGCTAAACGCGCTCCTCAACACCGCCAGCGGAGCGACCTGGGTCAGCCTGCACCATGGCGGCGGTGTCGGCATGGGCTATTCGCAGCACTCGGGCGTGGTCATCGTGTGCGACGGCACTGCCGAGGCCTTCGAAAAATTAAGCCGCGTGCTGTTCAATGACCCGGCCACCGGTGTGATGCGTCATGCCGATGCAGGCTATGACATCGCCAAACAATGCGCCAAAGACAACGGGCTGAACCTGCCCATGCTGGGCGACTGAACAGATGCGCGATAGCGGTAGTCATATCCATAGCGCCGCCAGGCACCTATGACACCGCAACCTCCTCCTTTTCCAGATACAACACCATGAAGATCACCATCCAACCCGGCCTGCTGACGCTGGCACAGCTGCGGGATATCCATACCAGCCGCCCGCTGCTTGCCATTGATCCAGCCGCCACGACAGGCATTCGCGCCAGCGCCGCGCTGGTGCAAAAGGCCGCGCAGGGCGGCGACGCTGTCTACGGCGTCAACACCGGCTTCGGCAAGCTGGCCAACCAGCGCATCGCTCAGGCTGATCTTGAAACACTGCAGCTCAACCTGCTGCGCTCACATGCCGTGGGTGTGGGCGAGCCCATGCCCGAACGCGTGGTGCGCCTGGTGCTGCTGCTCAAGGCCGCGAGCCTGGCGCGCGGCTTCTCAGGTGTGCGTGAGGTCGTCATCGACACCCTGATGGCGCTCTACAACAAGGGCCTCACACCCGTGATCCCTTGCCAGGGCTCGGTCGGCGCTTCGGGCGACCTCGCGCCACTGGCTCACCTGTGCCTGCCGCTGATTGGCGAAGGCGAAGTCTTCTATCAGGGCCAGCGCATCGCCGCAGCTGAGGCACTCAAGCAAGCCGCCATCACGCCGGTCAAGCTGTCGGCCAAGGAAGGCCTGGCACTGATCAACGGCACGCAGGTCTCGACCGCGCTGGCGCTGGATGCGCTGCTCGCCACCGACCGACTGTTTGAAGCCGCCGTGATCTCGGGCGCTGTCACACTGGACGCCGCCCGCGGCAGCGACGGACCGTTTGATCCGCGCATTCACGCGGTGCGCGGCCAGCCGGGCCAGATCGACTGCGCCGCCGCCTACCGCGCCATCATGGTGGGCAGCGAGATCCGCCGCTCGCACCTTGAGGGCGACGACCGCGTGCAAGACCCTTACTGCCTGCGCTGCCAGCCGCAGGTGATGGGCGCCTGCCTGGACCAGATGCGTTATGCCACGCAGGTGCTGATGCGCGAAGCCAACGCCGTGACCGACAACCCGCTGGTGTTTGCCGATGACGCAACGCTGCTCTCAGGGGGAAACTTCCACGCAGAACCGGTTGCGCTGGCTTGCGACGCACTGGCCGTTGCCATTGCCGAAATCGGCGCGATTACCGAGCGCCGCATCGCCATGCTGGTCGATACCGTGGCCTCGCGCTTGCCGGCCTTCCTCACACCCGAGCCGGGCCTCAACTCTGGCTTCATGATCGTGCATGTCACAGCCGCCGCGCTGGCCTCTGAAAACAAATCACTGGCCCACCCCGCCAGCGTCGACAGCCTGCCGACCTCGGCCAACCAGGAAGACCATGTGAGCATGGCCACCTTCGCGGCGCGCCGGCTTCAGCCCATGTTGCGCAATACCGAATACATCGTCGCCATCGAACTGTTGGCCGCCGCGCAGGGCATTGAATTCTTGCGCCCGCTCAAGAGCTCCGCTGTGCTGGAAGGCGTGCTGCAACTGGTGCGCCAGGCCTCTCCGGCCATGATGCATGACCGCAGCCTTGCACCCGACATGGAGAAGGTGCACCAATTGGTAGCGGGTGGACGTATTGGCCTGGCCGGAGAAGCCCAAATCACCGAGTTGACCGCCTTGCGGCTGGCATGAAGCCTGCATACATTAGCAATACCTCAGTCGATACCCCCAACAGGAGCAACTTCATGAAGAAACAACTCGCCCTTTCGATGCTGGCCGGCGTCGCAGCTCTCGCCATGGGCAACGCCCACGCGCAAGAAACCAAAGTCGCCGTCGGTATCTCCGGCTGGACAGGTTTTGCCCCGCTGACCCTGGCCAAAGAAGCCGGCATCTTCAAGAAGAACGGGCTTGATGTGTCGATCAAAAAGATTCCACAAAAAGACCGCCACCTGGCGATTGCTTCAGGTGACGTGCAGTGCGCCGCCACCACAGTCGAGACCTGGGTGGTGTGGAACGCCAACGGTGTGGCCACCACGCAGATCTTCCAGCTCGACAAGAGCTACGGCGCAGACGGCATGGTGGTCAAGCCCGCCATCACCAAAATCACTGACCTCAAAGGCAAAACCGTGGCCGCCAGCGCGCCCGGCACCTCGCCCTATTTCGCCCTGGCGTGGATGCTGAAGAAAAACGGCATGAGCACCAAGGACGTGAAGGTAGTCAACCTTGAGCCGCAGGCCGCGGCAAACGCCATGATTGCCGGCACCGACGGCGTGGATGCCGCGATGACTTACGAGCCCTACCTGGGCGCAGTGCGCGCCAAGCCAGAGGCCGGCAAGATCCTCGCCACCACACTTGACTACCCCATGGTGATGGACACCTTCGGCTGCACGCCCAAGTTCCTGTCTGAAAACCCCAAGGCTGCCAAGGCCCTGGCCGACAGCTACTTTGAGGCCGTCGAGATGATCCAGAAAGAACCGAAAAAGAGCTTCGAAATCATGGGCGCCGACGTGAAGCAGACCGGCGAAGCCTTTGAGGCCTCGTCCAAATACCTGCGCTGGCAAGACCGCGCGGCCAACCAGAAATTCTTTGCCGGCGAACATGCCGCCTTCAGCAAGGAAGCGGCTGACCTGCTGCTGGAAGCCGGCATCATCAAGGCGCTGCCTGATATGAGCAAGCTCGCCGACACGCGTTTTCTCAAGTAAGCACGCGAAAGCATGCGGCCACTACAACCCGTCTCGCCCGGCGCGCGCATCGCGCTGGGTGTGAGTTTCTTCGTTCTCTTCTTCGTGGTGTGGGCCATCTTCACGCTGGGCGGCTATGTCTCCAAGACATTTCTGGCCGACCCCATCACCATGGTTAAGTCAGGTTACGACCTGCTGGCCAACCAGGGTTTCGCCAAGGACATTGGCATGACAGTCTGGCGGGTACTGGGCGGCTTTGCGATTGCCGCCTTGCTGGCCGTTCCGCTGGGGGTGATGATGGGCGCCTACAAACCGGTTGAAGCGTTCTTTGAACCCTTTGTGAGCTTTGCGCGTTACCTGCCCGCCTCTGCGTTTATTCCGCTGCTCATCCTCTGGGCAGGTATCGGAGAGGCACAGAAGCTCGCCGTGATTTTTATCGGCTCCTTCTTTCAACTGGTGTTGATGATTGCCGTGAGCGTCGGCAATACCCGGCGCGACCTGGTCGAGGCGGCCTACACGTTGGGCGCGGCCGACCGCGGCATCGTGGTGCGCGTGCTGCTGCCCAGTGCAGCGCCCGAGATTGCCGAGACCTTGCGCATGGTACTGGGCTGGGCCTGGACCTATGTGATCGTCGCGGAGCTGATAGGCGCGTCCAGCGGCATCGGCCACATGATCACTGACAGCCAGGCACTGCTGGCGACAGACCAGATCATCTTCGGCATTATCGTCATTGGTGTATTCGGCCTGGTCACCGACCTGGTATTTAAAGCGCTCAATAGAAAACTTTTCCCGTGGGCTCAGTTAGGCCGATGACTTCTTCCTCCACACCGATCCTGACCGTCAACCAGCTGTCGAAAACCTTTGCCGCCAACAAGGGCCCCGGCACCGTCGCGCTGCAAGCAACTGATCTGGCGGTTGCCGAGAACGACTTCATCACCATCCTCGGCCCTTCAGGCTGCGGCAAGTCCACCCTGCTGCGCATGGTCGCCGGGCTGGACATCCCCACAAGCGGCACCATCGTGCTGGACGGCAAACCCATAGCGGGCCCTGGCGCGGACCGCGGCATGGTGTTCCAGAGCTACACGCTCTTTCCGTGGCTCACGATTTTGCAAAACGTCTGCTTTGGCCTGCGGGAAAAAGGCATGCCACTGGAAAAGCAGCACGATATCGCGCACCAATTCATCAAGAAGGTCGGACTGCAGGGATTTGAGAACCATTTCCCCAAGCAGCTCTCGGGCGGCATGCAACAACGCACAGCACTCGCTCGTGCCCTTGCCAACAACCCGCGCATCCTGCTGATGGACGAGCCCTTCGGCGCACTCGACCATCAGACGCGCGAGCTGATGCAGGAGCTGCTGCAAGGCATCTGGGAGGCCGAGCAGAAAACCGTGCTGTTCGTGACGCATGACATCGATGAGGCCATCTTTATGGGCAGCCGCGTGGTCGTCATGAGCGCAAGACCGGGCCGCATCAAGTGCGACATTGCGGTGCCCCTGGAGCATCCACGGCATTACTCGGTGAAGACGACGCCGGTTTTCACGGATCTCAAGGCGAAACTTACCGAAGAAATCCGCGTCGAGGTGCACCGGGCGGCGGGCCTGCAGGCGCCCGTCGTTTAATCCGTCTGAGTTTTGGTTCGTGCTGCCTGCGTCATGCGCAAGGCGCTGCAAACACCGGCCGTGGCGGCAAAGGCAGCGGCCAGCCAAAGGGCAATCAAGGGACCCTGACCACCTTCGCCGGGACTGGACACGGCAAAAATCATCGCCAGCAAAACCGCGCCCAATGTCTGTCCCGTCAAACGCGCCGTGCCCAGCATGCCGCTGGCGCCGCCGCTGCGGTGTGCGGGCGCCGAGGTGATGATGGTGTGGTTGTTGGGTGACTGAAAGAGGCCGTAGCCGATGCCGCACAGCGCCATGCGCCAGACGATGTCGGCCTGCGCCGGATGCACGGGCAACACGGCCAGCAACACCAACCCCAGGCAGAGCATGGCCATGCCAACGCCGCCCAGCAGGCCGCCTGGATAGCGCCCTATGAGCCGGCCCACCAGCGGCGAAGTCACCACAATCGCCAGCGGCCAGGCGGTGAGCAGCAAGCCCGCCTCGAGGTGGCTGAAGCCGTAGCTGCCCAGCAGCAAAAAGGGCAGGCAGATATAGGCCAGCGTCTGCGCGCAGAAGGCGCCTATCGACGTGCCCATGGACAGCGCGAACACGGGAATGCGCAGCAAATCAAGCGGGAATAGCGGCACGGGCATGGCCAGCTGGCGGCGCACGTAGATCACGCCGATGACGATTCCGGCGGCCAGCTCGGCCAGCGGCAGCCACAAGGATGATGCAGCACCCGGTACAGCTTCCACACGTACACCCAGGCCGTCTACGCCCAGGAACACCAGGCCGAACATCAGGGCGTTGAGCACCACATCGACCAGTGAGAGCTTGAGGCTCTCTGCCTTGGCGGTGTTCTCGGGCAGGGCCTTTCGACCCCACCACAACGACATCAGGCCGAATGGCACATTGAGCGCAAACAGCCACGGCCACGAACCGACGGAAAGAATGCCGGCCGCAATCGACGGGCCGGCCACCGAGGCGGTGGCCACCACCAGCGAGTTAATGGCGATGCCGCGGCCGAGCAGGTGTTTGGGGTAGATGAGCCGAACCAGCGCGGTGTTGACGCTCATGAGGCCAGCCGCGCCCAAGCCCTGCAGCACGCGGGCCAGCGCCAGTGTGGTCAATGAATCAGCCAGCGCACAGAGCAGCGAGGCCAGCGTGAACACGGCCATGCCCGCCAGGTAAACGCGACGGTAACCGATGATGTCGCCTAATGTGGCCAGCGGCAGCAAGAGCGCCAGCGTGGCGACCTGGTAGGCGTTGACGACCCAGATGGACTGGGCGGGCGCGGCGTTCAGTTCTCGGGCGATGTCCGGCAGCGCCAGGTTGACGATGGTCCCGTCGAGCACCGCCATGACAATACCGAGAACGATGACCAGCAACGCACGCAAGCGTTCGCGAGCGGGCAAACCATCCTGAACAATCATGCGTACCTTTGCTGGAACTGATGGGGATCAGGGCAGTCGCCATGAAGGCAGCCGCTGAATCCCAAAGGCCCCGATTTTACGGGCGCAGGATGGGATGCGCAGCGCGGGGGCCGCTGAGGGAAAATGCCGCGCGCGGGCTCAGGCGCATGGCCTGCGGTCGGTGGCTTTTCGCGGTCTTCGTGCCATTTTTTGCACAAATTGCCGACAGATCATTCGCATCGTGCGCAAGCAGCTATTCATTTGATAGCAAGGAATAAAAAATCCCGGGCTGCAAATGCAGGACCGGGATTGGGGTTGCCATTCCGACAGGCCTTGCCGAGGCCAACCGGTGGGCAGCTTACTTCATGCCGTACTTCGCCTTGGCATCGTTCTGGCAGCTGTCCTTGGCGGTTCCGGTGAGGGCATCGCAGCGCTCTTTGGCGGCCTTGTAATCGGCCTCGCGCTTTTCGGCGTTGGCGTCCTTCCTGGCTTCGGTCACTTTTTCAGTCTTGTTCTTGCTGGTGTCGGCTGAGGTCTTGGCGACCTTGGCGTCTTCCTTGGCTTTGACGTGGGCCGCTTTGGCATCTTTCACGCAGACGTCCTTGTCATTGCCTTTCAGGTCGTCGCACTTTTCCTTGGCGGCGTCGTAGGCGGCATCGCCTTTGGCCAGAGCCACCTTTTCGGTGTTGCGCGGGCTGGGCTTGTACTGGGCTTCCAGTTCGGCCTTGGCGACTTTTTCAGCGCCTTTGGCTTCGGCCACGCAGATGTCTTTGGCATTGTCTTTCAAGGTGGCGCACTTGTCGCGACCGGCTTTGTAGTCGGCCGAGATGCGGTCGCTCTGGGCTTTATGTTCCTCTTTGGTCATAGCCAGGGCCTGGCCGGCAAAAGCGCAAGACATCACGGCTGTCAGCATCAGCAATTTGGTTTTCATGGATTTTCCTTTGGATGAGTTGGAGTTATGGATTGGTTGGGGATGGACCCTGGAGCGCTCAACGGCGGATCAATAACGCTCAAAAAAATCGGTCGGGTTGCGGTCCTTCCAGGCGGCGACCTGCTTCTCAGCCTCATCCTTGCTGAGGCCGTGGCGCTCCTGGATGCGGCCCAGCAACTGGTCGCGTTTGCCGGCGATCACATCAAGGTCGTCGTCAGTGAGCTTGCCCCACTGTTCTTTGACCTTGCCTTTGAATTGAAGCCAGTTGCCTTCCACGCGGTCTTTGTTCATGGTGTCCTCCTGAACGTCAATTGATAAATTCGCCCGTGGCACTGATGTCCTATTCGCTGCGTGCTACTTCCCGGGCGGCATATTCACACCATAAGTTCGTTCTTTTTCTCCCACCGTAGGTCCCCGTATTTGATGAGCGTAGGTTCATGCTTACAGGGCTGTGTGCCGCGCTGCGAGAGCGCGCCATTGCGCGAAGGAAAGCAACAAAATTCGCAACGGCTTCCTGGCCGGAACATAGTTGCATAGCACGCTGGCCAGCCAAGGCAAGAACGGTTTTTCTTTCGACATCAAGGGGGTGCGAGGTGCCAACACCAAAGATGAAAAAGCGCAGTACGTCGCGAAGCCTTTTCCTCCTTCTGCAAGCTGCTGGGCAATGTGCACGATGTGCGCGCCGAAGCCTGCGGCTTGGTGGCCCGACACAGGAATACCGCTACATCAAGGCCAAGGCCTGAGTGCGGGTGACGGGGACAGGCTGGTTGCGTTTACTTAGACCGCAGTGTGCGGCTGAGCAGCGCGACGGGCAGCAAACCCACCAGCACCAGCGCCAGCGCGGGCAAGGCGGCCTCACCGAGCCGCTCGTCGCGCGCGAGCTGGTAGGTGATCACGGCCAGGGTGTCGCTGTTGAAGGGCCGCAGCACCAGCGTGGCGGGCAGCTCTTTCATCACATCGACAAACACCAGCAAGCCGGCCGCCGCGACCGAGCGCTTGAGCAGCGGCCAGTGCACGCGGCTGAGGATGCCCATACCGCTGGTGCCCAGCATGCGCGCGCTGTCGTCAAAGCTGGCCGGGATGCGCGAGTAGCCGCTTTGCAGGCTTTGCAGTGCCACGGCGCTGAAGCGCACCAGGTAAGCCCAGACCACGCCGAGGATGGTGGCGGTGACCCAGTAGCCCGCGCTTGTCTGCGGCGCGGCGGATTGCAGCCAGCTCACAGGCAGCAAGAGGCCCACCACAATCACCGCGCCGGGCACGGCATAACCCAGACCCGCCAGGTGCACGGCAGCGCGGGTGAGCAGGCCCGGTTGCCGGCGCACCGCAAAGGCCAAGCCCAAGGCAAGCGCGGTGGCCAACAGCGCGCTCAAGCCTGCGAGGCCAATGCTGCTGAGCGTCCAGCCAATGAATTTGTCCCAAAGCAGGTTGTCCCAGCCCAGCGCCAGCGGGCGCAGCATAAAGAGCACCGGCAGCACAAAGCCCAGCGCGATGGGCACGGCGCACACGAGCCAGGCCGAAACGGCGCGCAGGCCGCGCAACTGCGCGGGGGCCGCGTCTTGCGCGCCCGCGCGTGCACCGCGGCCGGTGGCAAAGCGCATGCGCTTTTGCGCGCTGTGCTCTATCCACAGCAGCAGCGCGACAAAGAAAAGCAGCACGGTCGCCAGCTGCGCCGCAGCGATGCGGTTGTCCATCGAGAGCCACGCCTTGTAGATGCCGGCGGTGAAGGTCTGGATGCCGAAATAGCTGGAGACGCCGAAGTCGGCCAGTGTTTCCATGAGCGCCAGCGCCACACCAGCGGCCACGGCAGGCCGCGCCAGCGGCAGCGCTACACCGCGGATGCGGCGCGACAGCGGTGCGCCCAGCAGGCGCGCCGCTTCCATCAGGTGCACGGCGCGCTCAGACAGGGCCGTGCGCGCAAGCAGGTACACATAGGGGTAGAGCGCGACGGTGAAGACCAGTACGGCACCCCCCAGGCTGCGCACCTCGGGCAGCAGCCGGCCCTGCAGGCCGAAGCTGGCACGCAGCCAGGTCTGCAGCGGGCCGGCGTATTGGAGAAAGTCGGTATACGCATAGGCCAGCACATAGGCCGGCATGGCCAGCGGCAGCAGC
Organism: Polaromonas sp. P3_A5; assembly: GCF_056403055.1. Classification (NCBI taxonomy): domain Bacteria; kingdom Pseudomonadati; phylum Pseudomonadota; class Betaproteobacteria; order Burkholderiales; family Comamonadaceae; genus Polaromonas; species Polaromonas sp. P3_A5. The sequence goes on along the minus strand of NZ_JBFUGF010000001.1, from coordinate 721,775 downwards.
AAGGCCCACTCAAACACCCGGCGCCCGGGGAAATCAAACAGCGTGACCATGCTGGCGGTGGCCATTCCCACCACCGCCACGCCAAAGGCCACGCACAGGCACAGCAGCAGTGATGTGCGCGTGTAATCGGGCAACACGGTCTGCAGCATCTGCAGCAGGATGGATTGCGCATCGCTGTTGAACTGCAGCCAGGACAAGGCGACGGCCAGCACCGGCAGCGTCAGCAGCCCAACCAGCAAAAACAGCACAACAGAAGGGAAATATCGGCGAAACATGGAGCCCCGGAAAGCCTCAGCAAAAAGGCCTCTCGCGGGAAGGAGCCCTGCCCCCGCCTGCGTTCGCCACGCTTTTGCAGTCAGTCACTGCAAATGAGAATTGTAAGCATCTACAATTGTCTGCATGTTTCTGGATATCTCCCAGTTGGGCGTGCACTACGCCGGCCGCTCAAAACCCGCCGTGGACGGCGTGTCGTTCAGCCTCCAGGCAGGGGAAATCGGCGTTCTGATCGGGCCTTCAGGTTGCGGCAAAACCACCTTGCTGCGCGCAGTGGCTGGCCTTGAACGGGCCAATGCCGGCAGCATTACGCTGGCAAAGGATGTGGTGAGCACCGCCGCCTTGCATGTGCCGGCCGAATCCCGCCGCATTGGCATGGTGTTTCAGGACTACGCGCTGTTTCCGCATCTGGATGCCGCGCACAACGTGGCCTTCGGGCTCACTCATCTAACACCCGCTCAGCGCAAGCAGCGCGTCGGAGACGTGCTGGAGCTGGTCGGCTTGGGCAATGTGCACAAGCGCTTTCCGCATGAGCTTTCAGGCGGCCAGCAGCAACGCGTGGCACTGGCGCGCGCGCTGGCGCCGCAGCCACGCCTGCTGCTGCTGGATGAGCCTTTTTCCAACCTGGACGTGGACCTGCGCGAGCGCCTGGCGCACGAGGTGCGCGGCATCCTGAAGGCGGCTGGCGCCACAGCGCTGTTCGTCACACATGACCAGCTGGAGGCTTTTGCCATCGGCGACCGCATCGGCGTAATGCACCAGGGCAAACTGCACCAGTGGGATGAGGCTTATGCGCTGTACCACCGCCCTGCCACCCGATTTGTGGCTGACTTCATCGGCCATGGGGTCTTCGCACAAGCCCATATCGAGCAACACGGTGACGACGTGGTGGTGCATACCGCGCTCGGTGACCTGACGGACATGCTGGAGTGCCCGCTGCCCGGGGCGTACGCCGGCGGCTTGTGCGATGTGCTGCTGCGTGCCGACGACATCGTGCATGATGACAACGCCCCGGTGAAGGCGCAGATCGTGCGCAAGGCGTTTCGCGGCTCGGAGTTTTTGTATACGCTCAAGCTGCAGACTGGCGAGACGGTGATGGCGCATGTGCCGTCGCACCACAACCACGCGCTGGGCGAGTGGATAGGCATACGTGCCGAGGTCGACCATGTGGTGACCTTTCCGCGCGAAGTTGGCGCGGCGCCGGCTATAACACCAGCCTGACGTTTCAGCGTCCTTGCGTCTGCCTCAGACGCTCAATGTCCTCGCGCAGCGTCTGTGCCCACACCCGCCGGGTCTGGCCTTGCGGGGCCTGCGCCTGGCCAAAGGTGACGACCGCCTTGAGCGGCGGCGCTGTCAGGGTCCGCCAGATTGATCCGACCAAGGTTTCGTCATCCACATAACTGGGCGCAAAGCTGGTCGCGCCGCTGGCGGCGTCAACGAACTTCAGAGCCACCGGCTGCACCGGCACAGACGCTTCAATGGCCGCCTGGATGAGGTTGGCGTGAAAGTGCTTGAGGGTGATGCCGTCGCCGGTGGTGCCTTCAGGAAACACCGCCAGGATGTCGCCCGCGCGAAGGCGGTCCGCCATTTGCGTGACGACGCGATGGGCGTCGCGCCGGGACTCGCGCTCGATATACAGCGAACCTGCGCCGTCGGACAGCGTACGGACAAAGGGCCAGTCCCGCACGTCCGCTTTGGAGACAAAACGGCAGTGCCGCGAGGCATGCATCACCAGGATGTCCAGCCACGAAATATGGTTGGCCACCAGCAGCACCGGGCCACCTGCCGGGGGCGTACCGTTGACCACCAGCTCAATGCCCACAATGCGCAGCATGGCCCCGGCCCATGCCTGCACGCGGGCCTCCTGCTCAGCCTGGGGCAGCTTGGGGAAAACAGTCTTGATGGTCCAGAACCCCGTTACGGCGTGCACGGCGGCGCGCAGCAAGGTTCCGCAAAAGTGAAGCCATTTCATAAATGAGCAGGCACCTCAGTGCGAGGCTTCGGGGGCTTCATAGGCCAGCTGCCCGCCTACGATGGTCCAGCGCACACGCGCAGGCATCTGGTGACCCGAGAACGGTGTGTGCTTGCCCTGGCTGCGCAAGGCGGCGGGCTCGACTGTCCATTCACCGGTGGGGTCAAACACGCAGATATCGGCCACGCCGCCTTTAACGAGCTGCCCCGCGCTGGCCTGCAGCGTGCCAAGCGCGTTGCCCAGCACTCGCGCGGGTTCACTCGTGAGCACTGCCAGCGCGCGCTGCAGACCAGCATCGCTGTCAGTACCCCATTTGCAGGCCAGGCCCAGCAGCAATTCAAGCCCCGTGGCGCCGGGCTCAGCCTCGGCAAAGGGCAGGGTTTTGGCGTCTTCGTCGACGGGCGTGTGGTCTGACACCAGTGCGTCGATAGTACCGTCGGCCAGTCCCTGGCGGATGGCGTCGCGGTCGCGCTGCTGGCGCAGCGGCGGGTCCAGCCGCATCCGGCTGTCGAAGTAGCCGATGTCCACGTCGGTCAAGTGCAGGCTGTTGATGCTGACATCGCAGGTCACGGCCAGGCCTTCTGCCTTGGCCTTGGCCACCAGAGCCACACCCGCGGCGCTGCTGATGCGGCACAGGTGCACGCGCGCGCCGGTGGCCCGCACCAGTTCGAAGATGGTGTGCAGCGCAATGGTCTCAGCGGCAACCGATACGCCGCTCAGGCCCAGGCGTGTGGCCAGTGGGCCGCTGGCGGCGACGCCGCTGCCCAGGTACATCTCCTGCGGGCGCAGCCAGACGGTGTAGCCGAAGGTCGAGGCGTATTGCAGGGCGCGCATCATGACTTGCGTGTTGGCCAGCGGCACCTCTGCCTGGCTGAAGCCCACGCAACCCGATTCCGTCAATTCGACCATCTCGGTCAGCGTCTCACCCTTGAGAGCACGCGTCAGCGCGCCCAGCGGGAACACGCGCGACTGGTGCAGCTTTTCAGCGCGGAACTTGAGCATTTCAACGAGGCCGGGCTCGTCGAGCACCGGATCGGTATCAGGCGGGCAGACAAGGCTGGTCACGCCGCCAGCGACGGCCGCGGCCAGTTCGCTTTCGAGCATGCCTTCGTGCTCGTGCCCAGGTTCTCGCAAGCGGGCGGACAAGTCGATCAGACCGGGGGCGACGATGCAGCCCGTGGCATCAATCGTCTTGTTGGCCGCGAAATCAGCAGGCGTGCCTTTGAGCGAGACGATACGGCCCGCGGCAATTGCCACGTCGCAGATCTCGTCGAACTTGGAAGCCGGGTCGATAACGCGGCCGTTCTTGATGAGTATCTTCATTCTTTTTTTCTCCGCGTTCAGGCTTCATTCCCAGCGACGATGCTCATCACCGCCATTCGGACCGCGATACCAAAAGTCACTTGCGGCAGGATCACACTTTGCGTTCCGTCGACCACGGCGGAATCAATTTCAACACCGCGGTTGATGGGGCCCGGGTGCATGACAATGGCGTCTGACTTGGCCAGTTTCAATTTTTCGGTGGTGAGGCCGAAGCTCTTGAAGAACTCCTGGCTGCTGGGCAATAGCGCGCCGGACATGCGTTCGTTCTGCAGCCTGAGCATGATGATTACGTCGGCGTCCTTGATACCTTCTTCGAGCGTATTGCAGACGCGCACGCCCATCTGCGCCATGTCGGCGGGCACGAGGGTCTTGGGGCCGACCACGCGCACTTCGGGGCAGCCCAGCGTGGTGAGTGCATGGATGTCGGAACGCGCCACGCGCGAGTGCAGCACGTCACCGACGATGGCGACCGTGAGCTTGCTGAAATCTTTCTTGTAGTGCCGGATGGTGTACATGTCGAGCAGGCCCTGCGTGGGGTGCGCGTGGCGACCGTCGCCGGCATTGATGACGTGCACATGCGGTGCGACGTGCTGGGCAATCAGGTAGGGTGCGCCCGATTCGCTGTGACGCACCACAAAAAGATCGGCGGCCATGGCGCTCAGGTTGGCGATGGTGTCGAGCAGCGACTCGCCCTTGGAGGCCGATGAGCGCGCGATGTCCAGGTTGATGACATCGGCCGACAGCCGCGTGGCGGCGATTTCGAAGGTGGTGCGGGTGCGGGTGGAGTTTTCAAAGAAAAGATTGAAGACACTCTTGCCGCGCAGCAGCGGGACTTTTTTGACTTCGCGGTTGTTGACGCTGACGAAGTTGGCGGCGGTGTCGAGTATCTGCGTCAAGGTGGCCTTGGGCAGGCCTTCAATCGACAGCAGGTGGATCAGCTCGCCGTTTTTGTTGAGTTGCGGATTTCGTCGATACAGCATGTGATGGACTCCTTGGGGTCTCTTGGTTTTTTGGGGGTGGCCTGGCAGTAATAGTGATGGTGACGATCAGCCCTGAACCTGGAAGCTGAACTTGCCGTCCTCTGCGCGGGCCAGCTCAAGCGACTGCGAGGCGGGCAAGGCCACGCGCGCCACCGCCAGGTCGGGCTGCACCGGCAGCTCGCGCCCGCCGCGGTCCACCAGTACGACCAGCTTGACACTGGCGGGCCGGCCGTAGTCAAACAACTCATTGAGCACCGCGCGGATGGTGCGGCCGGTGTAGAGCACGTCGTCGACTACCACCAGGTGGGCGCCGTTCACGTCAAAGGGCAGCAGGGTCTGGCCGCTGGAGGCCAAGCCCCGCTGCGAGAAATCGTCGCGGTGCATGGAGGAAGACAGCACGCCGGCTTCGCCCTCCAGACCCAGGTCTTTTTGCAGGCGCTGTGCCAGCCAGGCGCCGCCGGAGGCCACGCCGACCAGCTTGGGCGGCAAGGGATAGGACGCCAGTTGCTGGCGCATGCCGCGCAGCAGGTCGTTGTATAGCGCCTCGGCGTCAAGGGTCAGGCTGCTCATGGGAAACTCCTTAAAAACTGCTCGAGAATGATGCAGGCCGAGGCCGCGTCGGCATCGACTGCGCCGCCGGCGAGTGCCTCGGTGGTGCTGTAGCGCTCATCCACCTCAAAGACCTGCAGACCGAAGCGCCCGCGAAGCTGGCGGGCGAACTTCTGCGCCCGCGCGGTATTGTCGTGGCTGGCACCGTCGGGGTGAAAGGGCACGCCGACGACGAGGGCGTCGGGCTGCCACTCCTTGATGCGCGTCTCGACGGCCTTGAGGCGGGCGTCGCCACCTTCAGCGTTGATGGTGGGCTGGGGGGTGGCGGTACGGGTCAGCACGTTGCCGGTGGCAACGCCGGTGCGCTTGAGACCGAAGTCGAAAGCCAGAAAGGTTTGGAGGCCAGTGGCCCGAGGGGAAGGCATGGCCGCAAGGCTCATGCGTGACCGGCCTCGGGAGAGAGCATCCAGCTTTGCAGGCCCAGCAGCATGAGCGCCTTGTCGTAGCGTTGCTCTACCGGTGTGTCGAAAATCACACCGACGTCGGCAGCGACCGTGAGCCAGCTGTTGTCCGAGATTTCCGATTCCAGCTGGCCTTCACCCCAGGCCGAATATCCGAGGGAGACAAACACCCTGCGCGGGCCGGCGCCCGTGGAGAGCGCTTCCAGCACGTCTTTGGAGGTGGTCATTTCGAGGCCGCCGGGGATCGTCATCGTCGAGGCATAGACCGATTCGTTGCCCGGCATCATGGATTCGTGGAGAACAAAGCCCCGTTCGGTCTGGACCGGGCCGCCCTGGAATACCGGGGACTGGGTCAGGTCGTCGCGCCGCAGAGGCAACTCGACCTTGTCGAACAGGTTCTTGAGATTGATATCGCTGGGCTTGTTGATGACCAGCCCCAGCGCACCCCGGTCGCTATGTTCGCACATGTACACCACGCTCTTGGCAAAAGCTTCATCATCCATCCCCGGCATGGCAATGAGGAAGTGGTGCGTGAGGTTGATCGATGCAGAATCCGTGGCCATGGCGGGATTTTACGCCGGACGGGACGGCGCGGGGAGCCCACCCTGCCAGCCGCCCGCCAATCCGCGGGGGATCTAAGGCCGGATAGCCGCTTTTCGCTACGATGGCCGGATGCACAAGAAGTATGAAACGGGGTTAATGTGGTTCAGGCGCGACCTGCGGGTTCAGGACAACGCCGCTCTGTACCACGCGCTGAAGTCATGTAAGCAGGTGTATTGCGCACTTGTTTTTGACAAAGCCATTCTGGAGGCTTTGCCTCGAACTGACCGCCGCGTGGAATTCATACGGGAATCGGCACTGAGCCTGGATGGTCAACTGGAGAAGCTGGGCGCAGCGGCTGGCAGCCTAGGCGTCGGCCTGTTGACGGCCCATCACGATGCCGTGGACGCGGTGGTGCGGCTGGCGGCAGAGCTGGGCGCCGATGCCGTCTTTGCCAATCACGATGACGAGCCGCGGTCGCTGGCGCGCGACGCCGCAGTACAAGCGGCGCTCGAGGCCGGGGGCAAGGGCTTTTACAGCTTCAAGGACCACGTTATTTTTGAACGCCAGGAGGTGCTGACCCAGGCGGGCAAGCCTTACACCGTGTTCACGCCTTACAAAAATGCCTGGCTGAAGAAGGTGGACGACTTTTATCTCAAGCCTTATCCCGTCGAAAAGTATGCTGCGGCCCTGGCGTCCGTATCGACAAGCCGACGTCCGGTCCCATCACTGGGTGACCTGGGGTTTGAGGTCAACAACCTGACGGCGCTGAAAATTCCCACGGGCAGCGAAGGCGGTGCCCAGCTTTTGGGGGATTTCGTTGGCCGCATGGCGCAGTACAAGGAGGTACGCGACTTCCCTGCCGTCAAGGGCCCGAGCTACCTGGGCGTGCACCTTCGGTTCGGCACAGTGTCGATACGGCACATGGCTGCGTTCGCTTTAAACGCTGCAAAGCGAGGGAATGAAGGTGCCGCCACCTGGCTCAGCGAATTGATCTGGCGTGATTTTTACGCGCAGATCCTTGCCAATTTTCCGCACGCCGTCGGCAACGCGTTCAAGCCGGACTATGACGCGATACAGTGGGAGAGCGGCGATAAAGCCCAAGTGCTTTTCCAGGCCTGGTGCGAAGGCCGGACGGGCTACCCGCTGGTGGACGCGGCAATGGCCCAGATCAACCAGACGGGCTATATGCACAACCGCCTGCGCATGGTGACTGCCAGTTTTCTGGTGAAAGACCTTGGCATCGACTGGCGTTGGGGCGAACGTTACTTTGCCGAAAAGCTCAACGACTTTGACCTGTCGGCCAACAACGGCGGCTGGCAGTGGGCGGCAAGCACGGGTTGTGACGCGCAGCCTTATTTTCGCATCTTCAACCCGGTCAGCCAGAGCGAGAAGTTCGACGCCGCGGGTAAATTTATTCGCAAATACCTGCCGGTGCTGGCACAGCTGCCAGACAAGGCTTTGCACAGCCCTTGGCTAGCGAACCCGCTGGAGCTGGCCGCCGCGGGCGTGGTGTTGGGCCAAAACTACCCGACGCCCATCGTGCAGCACGACGAAGCGCGGGCGCTTACGCTGCAGCGCTATGCGGTCGTAAAAAAGGCCTGAGAGGAACTCTCAGGCCTTGCTATTATTTTAGGAGCTGCTTGCGCACGTTCTGCCTGGACTACAGCCTGATTTGGCTGTTTTTCTCAGGCAGAAGCGGCGGTTTCGGCGGCGCAGTAGTGGCGCACCAGACTCATCAACTCTTCTTCAGAGAACGGTTTGCCCAGATAGTGGTCGACGCCCAGCTCCTTGGCATGTTCACGGTGCTTCTCGGCGATGCGGGACGTGATCATGATGATGGGCAGGTTATTGAGGCGCACGTCAGCCCTGATGTTGCGCGCCAGGTCAAAACCATCCATACGCGGCATTTCGATATCTGACAGCACCACGGCTGGCCGCTCTTCCTGCAGGCGTTCAAGCGCTTGCAGACCGTCGGCCGCCATGGAGACACGGTAGCCTTCACGCTGAAGCAGGCGTTGCGTAACCCGGCGAACCGTAATGGAGTCATCGACCACAAGAATCAACGGGATCTGCGGGGCGACAGGTGCCGACATCGTCGTTTTCGCGACGCTGCCGCTGCCGCCGTCGGTGGTTGCCGCGGTAGCGCCAGAGCCTTCAAGCATGTGCGGCTCGGCCCGGTCTGAACTCCATGCGCGCGCCTGCTGGCCATACACGGAAGCCAGCGCAACCGGGTTGTAAATCAGCACGACCGCACCGGAAGCCAGCACTGACATACCGGCCAGGCCAGGCAAACGGGACAACTGGGGGCCCAGGTTCTTGACCACAACCTCCTGGTTGCCCAACACTTCATCGACGTGCAGGGCAATGCGCTGTGCGGCGCTTCGGAAGATCACGACCGGTGTGGTTTTGCCCTGGGCTTCGGCGCTGTGGTGCGAGGCCTGCAGCAATGCGCCGGACCAGAAGAAGGGCATCGACTCACCGGCAATCTCCAGTGTGCCGGTGTTATAGGCTTGCTGCAGTTCTTTGGCCGAAGCGCGCCTGACGGTTTCCACAACGTTGGCAGGTACGCCGATTGAGAGATTGCCCGAGCGGATCATCACCACCTGCGTCACAGCAGTAGTCAGCGGGAGTACCAGCTTGAAGTGCGTTCCCTGACCGGCGACGGTGGAGGTTTCGATCCGGCCACCGAGCGCGTTGACTTCAGAGCGGACCACATCCATACCGATGCCGCGTCCTGCCAGCTCGGTCACTTGCGCGGCCGTAGAGAAGCCGGGCATGAAAATCAGGTTCGCGGCGTCGCCGTCTTCCAGCGGTTGATCAGCCGTGATCATCCCGAGGCTGACGGCCTTTTCGCGAATACGTGCCAGGTTCAAGCCGGCGCCGTCATCGCTGAAGTCAACCGAAACGTCGTTACCTTCCTGGCGCAAGTGAACGGTGATCAGGCCGACCGGGTCCTTGCCCGCATCGGTGCGAACCTGCGTACTTTCAATACCGTGGGCCACGCAGTTACGCAGCAAGTGCTCAAAGGCCGGCGTCATACGGTCCAGCATGCCGCGGTCCATTTCCATGGTGCCGCCCAGCAAGTCCAGGCGGACCTGCTTGCCGGTTTCCTTGGAAGCCTGGCGCACCACGCGGTACAGACGCTCGGAGATGCCTTCGAACTCCACCATGCGGGTACGGAGCAAGTCGCGCTGCAGCTCTCGGGTCTGGCGAGCCTGAGCGATCAAGTCGTCTTCGGTGGCTTCCACCGTGCGCTGCAAGGTGCGCTGCACGGTTGCCACGTCATTCACCGACTCGGCCATCATTCGCGTCAGTTCCTGCACGCGGGTAAAGCGGTCGAACTCCAGCGGGTCGAACCCTGCCTGGGCTTCCTTGGCCTGAGCCAATCGCGACTGCATCTGGGTTTCAGCCTGCAACTCAATGTCCCGCAGCTGCTGGCGCAAGCGGTTCAAGTTACCGCTCATGTCGTTCAGCGAGCCCCGGAGCTGGCTGAGTTCGGCTTCCAGCCGGGAGCGCGTGATCATGACCTCACCAGCCTGATTCACCATGCGGTCAAGCAACTGGGAGCGCACGCGGATCGAGGCGTTGGCCGCCTGTCGCAGCGGCTGCATGGCCATGGTCTGCGGCGCAGGCACCGTGAGCTTGCGGCCCGCACCCACGGCAACCGGAGCGGCGCTCTCGGCTGGAGTTTCCTGTGCATCCACAATTGGGGCGGGCTTGTCCTGCGTGGTCGACTTCAGTACGGGCTCAACGGCCGCAATAGGCGCAACAGGCGTAATAGGCGTAAGCGTGACGGGGGCAGCCGCAGCAGCCGCATCAGCTCGGCGCAAGGCCTCAAATGTCGCTTCCATGGCGTCAAAACGCGTCATCAGGGGTTCGAATTCCTGGGTTGAAGCCGCATCAGAGCCGAGATGTTCGATTTCGGACTCAATCCGGTGAGCCATTTCGCCTAGCCGCAATGCACCTGCCAGCCGGGCGCTGCCTTTGAGCGTGTGAAGTGCGCGCAGGACTTCCATGCGTGCGCCCTGATTATCAGGACGTGAAGACCACTGCCGCAGTGCGCCCCCCAGCTGGGGCATGAGTTCTGCAGCCTCTTCTTCAAAAATCGGGAACAGGTCGGGATCAATCGCATCGACCGCATCGATTTCGTCGTCCTCGTCTTCCTCGAAGTTCGAGTTCACTGGTGCAGCCATGGTCGCTACCAGCCGGGCAGGCGGGGAGACGACAGCCGCAGGGGGAGGCACCGGCGTGACCTGAGCGGGGACCGGCATTTCAATTGCCTGAGCCAGGATCACTTCTGGTTCTGGCTCCGGTGAGCGCACTGGCTCTACAGAGACCGTTTCAACCTCCACCGATTCGGGGGAGAAGTCAAAGTCGGAAAAATCGTTACCCGGGGGCAAAACCGAATCAGAGAAATCGAGTTGCTTTAGCCTGTCAAGGATGGTTGCATCCGCCTCCTTGAGAAACCCGGCGGCAAATTGGTGCAGAAGCCGGCGGATGTCTTCCGCTGCATCAACAAATACCTGGCCATACCTGGCAGCGCCATTGCTGTGATGAACGCTGGACTGCTGCAAAGCCTGTTCAAGCGCCCGAGCCATTCCGGACAGGGCATGGAACCCGACAGTCGCGGAACTTCCCGCGAGGGAATGGGCCAGGGCGACGGTAGAGTCGCTGACCGGCTGGTTCAGCTCGAGCGCCCATTCGGCCACTTCAGTCACAAGCCGGCGTGACCATTCATCAGCTTCATTCAGATAGACGTTGTAAAGCGGAATTCCAATGCGCAAGGCACCGATGACCTTGACCTGTTCGTCACCATTGCCATCCAATGGCAGCACACTGTCAGTTGCATCGACATCATCCGTCTTCAGAACTTCGGCAGCCTGCAGGTGTTGCGGTTGCCCGGCCAGATCGGCGCCTTCGGCCGCTGTCGACAATTGTTGCTGCCCCTCAGGGGTGAAGTCAAAAACCACAGGCGCCGACTGTTCGGCCGCCACAGGCTCTGCCTGAAAGTGCTTGTCGAAATCCGCGTCCGACAGTTCGATCGCTTCTGTTGCATCCATCTCCGGGGACGCGAACGGCTCCGCCGCAGCGGGCTGCGTTGACGCAGGTGTTGTACCAGCCGTCGCAGAAACCGCGGACAGACTGCCGAAATCAATGCCTTCAATTTCTGCCACAGACGGACCTGCAGGCTCCACAGGGCTCGCGATCGCAGCTGTACCTTCCGACTCAAACATGAGGTCAAAATCCAAATCCGTCACGACGGCCGGGTCGGCAACAGGTTCAGCACCAGCAGTCTCGGGAACACCTGAATCCAGCTCCAGCTCAGGTGCCAGCGCTGTTGGCATTGCTGCCGCCACGGCGACCACAGGAACCTCGGCAATATCGACTACGGCAGTCACCAGGGGGCTGTAACGGCCCTCGGTGCGCATTGCATCGGCGCTGGCACGGAAAGTAGACGCCGACCACGAGCCATCGCGATTTCCTGCAATGTCTTCAATCCACTTTGCAAAACCGCCCATGGCTTCCAGCGACAAAGCCCGGAATTCATCCGTGGCAACCTTCTGGTCCGCCAGCCAGCTATTGAGCATCTGCTCAAGCGACCACGCCGCCTCGCCGAACTCGTTGAGCCCCACCATGCGGGAACTGCCCTTGAGCGTATGAAAAGCACGCCGCAAAACCGTGAGTTGAGATACATCGGCCGGATCATTGACCAGTGCAGCCAAAGCTTGCTGGCCGTTGCCGACAACTTCGCGTGCCTCTTCAAGAAAGATGTCACGGAGATCGTCTTCTTCAAAATCATCCGACGCGGCCGGGCTCTCAGGCGCCGCCTGCACCGGCGTTACGGCAAATGCCAAGGTCGTCAGCGCCTCCGCGGCAACACTCGCGTTGCTTCCGGAAACAGCGACGGCGGCTTCGCGCGCACTTTGGGCAAGCGCAGGCTGTTCGGCCAGCGCCGCATGCGTGGCCAGCGTGTCAAGTTTGAGCGTGAGGTTGTGGTCAGTTTCGCCAAGACCCGCATCCTGCACAACAGAAATCACTTCCTGTGACAGCACATCATTGTTGACCGTGACAGAGGTCGCCGCACTGGCGGCGTTCTGGGTACGGCCCATCAAAGGTTTGAGCTCGCCTTTTTCCGCGTCATAAACAAACAGTTTTTTCGCCAGCGCCGGCTGGTAATTCAACATGTCGATAAGGAAACTCAAGGCGCCAAGGTTGTTTCCGAGGTGCTCGAATGTTCCAGCCGCACGCGCGAGCTGTTCATCAATTTCAGTGACCAGCATCTGCTCGACGCTGTCTCGCATGCGCAGCACGGCGTGCGAGGCCTGGTCAAGCCCCAGTACCGACAGCACGCCACGCATTTGTGAAAGCTGGCCGGGCACGGATTGAAGCGCGACTTTGTCCTGCGGGTTGCGAAAAAACACATCAAGTGATTTTTCAAGCTCACCCAGCGACACACGCAACTCACCGACTACGCTGCCCATGGTCTGCTTGTCGCTGACCCGGCGATACAGCTCTTCCATCCAGCCTTCCAGGGGCTGTGGCTCACCGCCTGCACGGACGCCTTCCAGCCGCTCAGCAAGATTGGCTGTTCTCACAGCCAGCTGGGGATCGTTGGGATCCAGGTCATCAAAAGCGGCTTCAAGGTAAAGCACGGAGGTGGCCACTTCCATGGCCAGTTCTATTCCAGGGGCCTGACCAGACCGGACCGTCGTATCCACGGCGCGAGTCAATGCCTGCGCAAGTGGTTCGCTGGGCGGATGAAGCTTGAGCAGAGAATCCGTGACGAGGCTGAACTGGTCCGTCACGGACTTGAATTTATTGGCGTCCCCGGCGGAAAGCGACGACCAGGTTTCTTTCGCAGACGTGATGCGCTTGCGGGCCTGGGCGAGCAGAGCCGGATCAAAACGTCCGAACTGAACGAGCTCATAGTCCACCGGTTTGAAGCGGTTGAGACCATAGGCTGACCGGACTGCCGAAAGCGCAGGCGTGTCGCTGGCACGGGGAGAAACAGCCTGTGAACAGAAGAAGAGCAAATCCTGCGCCAGCCGATCAGATACCCCCGTATCACCCTTGGCAAGCGAGGCATACTGCATCAGGATTCGTGATGCAGCTCGCCGTACATAGATGTCCGACCCGAGCAACTCATGCGCGACCGCTTCGAAATAAGCCGCCGCGATCTTCCAGAATATCCTGGGTTGGCGGTCCGCCTGTCTGGCCGCAAATCCGAGGCTGAGCTCCTTCATTTTTTTGGCTGCCTGCGGTGCCTTACCCTTCATGATTTGAAGCACCGATTGATCCATGACAGCGCGAGCACCATCATCGTAATTGCGGGGCTCCGCTGTCGTCGCCAGTTCCGGCTCCAGCCAGCGCCACTCAAGCGGCCACAAGTCAGCCGGATGAATGCGGTCGGCCCGCACCAATTCCTGCACATCACGGTATTGGGGGAAAAGCGAAACGGGCGACACGGGCTTGTCGGCCAGCACACCTTCCAGATACTCGGTCAGCGCAAAACTGGCGCGTTCGATTTTGCCGGCAGCGTCCTGGCTGCATTGCTCAGGTTGCTGCACAAATTTCTGCACCGCAGCTTCCATCGCCCGCAACACCAACGCTGGCCCGGCAAGGCCCACCATTTCAAGCGCGCCCACGGCCTGATGCAGTTGCTGCCGTGCGATGCGCAACTGGCTGGCATCAAGCGCCGCAAGATCGGACCCACGCGCGGCTTCCGCGTCCCGCACAAAACGCTTCAGCGCTTTGGCAGCACCGTCCAGTGACTTGCGAAGTTCGTCAAGTACCCAGGCCAGGGGGCCCAGGTCATTGACAGCGAGGTCGAGCTCGGCAGCTGTTGAGTTCGGGACGTTGGATTGCATAGATAACGGGCCGGTTCAGGAATCGGTGTCAGGGGCGAAAGCTGCGTTCAGCGCACGACAAGCTGGCATCAGGCGATCTTGAATCGGGACACCGACTGGCGCAGCTCTTCAGCCATGCGGGAAAGGTCTCGCACCTGCTGTGCCGTGGAACGGGTACCTTCTCCCGTTTGCTCCGTCACTGCGAAAATGTGCTGAATGTTGCCGGCCACCACGTTCGCCGATGCGGCTTCGCGGGAGGCGGAGTTTGAAATCTGCTCAATCAGGTCAGCAAGCCGGCGTGACACCTGGTCAATCTCGGTCAGCGCGGTACCCGCGTTATCGGACAGCTTGGCCCCTTCAACCACACCCTGCGTGGAGCGTTCCATAGCGGCCACGGCATCCTGCGTGTCGGTCTGAATGGCTTTCACCAGGGCCGAAATCTGGCGCGTAGCATCTGCGGAACGTTCAGCCAGTCGCTGCACCTCTTCCGCAACCACGGAGAAGCCTCGCCCGGCTTCACCGGCCGACGCGGCTTGAATGGCGGCGTTCAGTGCCAGCACGTTGGTCTGTTCGGTAATGTCTGAAATCAGTTCGGTAATTTCACCAATCTCCTGCGAGGACTCACCGAGTCGCTTGATCCGCTTGGAGGTTTCCTGAATCTGGTCGCGGATGGAGTTCATACCGCCGATGGCGTTCTGCACAGCCTGCAGGCCGGATTCGGCGGCTGTCAGCGATTGGCGCGCCACCTGGGAAGATTCCTGCGCCTGCGTGGACACCTCGTTAATTCGGGATGCCATGTCAAGCACCGACTGGCCGGTTTCACGAATCTCGCGCAGCTGCTCAGTGGACGCTGCCAGCAGTTCGGTCGAGGTACTTTCCACCTGGGCCGTCGTTTGCGCAACGCGGGTCGCCGTGTTCTGTACGTTACCCACCAGCTGCCGCAACTCTTCAACCGTGTAGTTCACCGAGTCGGCGATAGCGCCGGTAATGTCTTCGGTCACGGTCGCTTCCTGCGTCAAGTCACCTTCAGCCACTGTCTGCAACTCATTCATCAAACGCAAAATGGCGGCCTGGTTGGCGTCGTTGACGCGCTTGGCGTCCTGCTCCTGTCCTTTAGCTTCCTGTCGCTGGGTTTCAGCAACCGCCTGGCGCTGCTTGCTGTCCTCCACCTGCAGCTTGGCCAGGCCGGCTGCGCACAATAGCGCAAAGGTAGCAGCACCCGCAAGGATGGCCAGCGACAAAACGCTCAGGCCGGTCTGCAACGACAACTTGCCCTGCAAATCCTCAAGGCCTCGACGAAGGGGCTCGCTGTCCGCAATAATCGAAGATTGCGCTTCACGAGCAGACACCAGACCCTGCAAGTTACCCAAAATGGCACCGGCTTGCACACGGGTTTGCTCATAGAGCGCCATCAGGGCTTCCAGCCGCTCGCGCGTTTGCGGATCTTTGGAGCCGGCCAGGCGCAACTCGGGGCTGCCTTCTTGCAAACCCTGAGCAATTTCCTTGAACGAGTTCAAATCCTTGCCCAGCAGGAACACGGCTTCAGGGCTCACGCCCTCCATGGTCAGGAACTCATTGGCAGACTTACCAATCCGCTGGGTCAACATCACCAGCTGACCGGATGCCGAAATTTCAGCCGGCGCCGCATTCTGCTGGAGTTTGAGTGATGACACAGTTTCTGCAATTTCCAGCAAATCCGAAGACTGGCGGTTAATGGTGCGCAGGGCGTTGCCCACCTGGGTCAGAATATTTTGCTGGCCCATCACGGTTTTCGCGTTCTTTTCAGCGCGCTCCATGAAAGGCGTGACCTTTTCCACGTCAGATTGCAGATCATCGCTCACAGGCGCCAGACGCAGAGTTTCTTCACCGGATTTCAGGCCACGCACGGTTTTGGCCAGTACATCAGAACTCTCACGCACGTCAGGGAAGGCCTGGGCACTGCCCACCAGCGCCTGAGACACCGATTTCGCCAGACGCTGCGACTGCATCAATGACTGTCCGGTAGCCGCCACCTGTTGGGCTACTTTGTCCGCCTGGCTCAGCGCCAGAAAAGTCACCGTACCCAGGACAGCCACCGCGACGGCAAGGAAAAACACCAGCACCCGCTGATGCTGACCGATGGTCCTGCGGCCCAATAAAGGCAGACGCAGCAGCTCTTGATTTACCGCAGGTGCGCCGTCCTCGGCGGTCGCCATGCGGCTGGGCGCGAAAGCATCGTCACTACCGCCCGGCTGCCGAACCGCCGCGGTCTGAAGCGAAGCCTGATCCATGGCTCCGGTCGCAAGAGGATCTGGCGTACCGACGGAAGCCATGTCCATGCTGTCCTCAGGCTGATCGGGCTTGGTTTTAAATAGCTTCTGGATATTTTCAATAACAGACATGGTGAGCCTTCCGGGAGAGAAACAGTGTGCGCTATGCGCCTATCGTCAAAAAATGCGCTTGCTGGGCAAGCAACTGAAGGTTGATTTCCTGCCAGGTTGCACCATTGAGGTCAACGTACTGGTTGCCAAAGAAATCGGGCGCGTCGGGCGCTTTTTCGGAAAAATCACTGAACGCCTCCTGATTGCGCAGCCCGGACAGCTTGTCGATCAGCAATGCGCAGTTAACTTCCAGGGCGCTGTTGAGTGCAACAAGCCTGGAATCCGTGCGTGCAAGTTCGTTTTTGGGAGGGGGTGCTTTGCCGCTGACGTAACTCGCCAGATCCACGACGCCAAACAGGCCACCGCGCAAATTGGCAACACCGGCGAACCAGGCTTGCGTATACGGAACAGGCTGCGTACTGACCCAAGGGAAAATCTCACCGGATTGGCTCAGGGGAAACAGGTATTTCTTCCCGCCGGCCTCCACGGCCAGCCAGGACGCGGCAACGCCTTGCGTCCGCGCAATCTGCAACCTGTCGGCCAGCCGGGTTTGTAGCTCTCTAAGTGCTTGTCTGTTCGCCATGCTTTGGTTTTACGCCGTAAATCAGCCAAGGGCCTTGATTTTGGCCATCAGCTCATCAGCATCCACCGGCTTGGTGATGTAGTCGCGGGCGCCCTGCCGCATACCCCAGACACGGTCAGTTTCCTGGTTCTTGCTGGTGCACATCATGATGGGGATATCCGAGTACAACGGGTCGCGCGTGATGGCGCGCGTCAGCTGGAACCCGTTTTGCCCCGGCATCACCACATCCATCAGGATCAGTTCGGGCTTGTCTTCCGCCAGGCGGCGAAATGCGTCTTCTGCATTTTCAGCAGTTTTGACGGTGAAACCATTTTTGACCAGCAGATCGGTCAAGAACATCAATTCGGTTTTGGAGTCGTCAACTACCAGTATTTTCTTGATTGCCATCACACTACTCCTTGTTTAGCGCTGCCGAGATCCTGTACGGTCTGCAGCAGCTGATCTTTTGTAAAAGGCTTGGTCAGGTAGTCTTGCGAACCCACCATACGACCCCGCGCCTTGTCGAAAACGCCGTCTTTTGAGGACAGCATGACGATCGGGACACCAGCAAACTTTGCGTTGCGCTTGATAATCGCACAGGTTTGATAGCCATCCAGGCGGGGCATCAAAATGTCGCAGAAAATCAGGTTGGGTTCGTAGTCGTTGACCTTGGACAGGGCATCAAACCCGTCTTCGGCCAGCAATACTTCATGCCCCCCCTGCTTCAGGAATATCTCGGCGCTGCGCCGAATGGTATTGCTGTCATCGATGACCAAAACCTTCAGTCCGGAACTGGGAATACTCACTGCCTATGCTCCTCATGTTGCAGGCCCTCGGCAACTGCCGGCCTGCGATTGTCCAGGCAAGTGCCTAAGACGCTTAAATCTGAACCATTTCAAAGTCTTCCTTGCGGGCTCCGCATTCGGGACAGGTCCAGTTCATGGGCACTTGCGCCCATGGCGTCCCGGCGGCAATCCCGTGTTCGGGCGCACCGGCAGCTTCGTCGTAAATCCACCCACAAATTAAACACATCCACGTCATTGATTGAGTCACAGCTTAAGTTGCCTTCGAATAGAATGCAACAATTGTATCGAGGCGGCGTTGCTTATTCGCGTACAAGGCAAAATCGCAGCCTATGGCAAACCCCAAAAATCCTCAACTGGACAGCCGACAACTCCAAATCGAGGATACCGACGCATCGCCGGCTTGCGTCATGACATTCAACGCCAACGACCCCAGCGGAGCGGGCGGACTGACTGCGGATATTGCATCGATCACCTCTGCCGGAGCCCACGCGCTGGCAGTTGTAACAGGTGCTTATGTGCGCGACACGGCCGAAATTTTCGACCATTTTTCATTCGACGAAGAGGCTGTAACCGACCAGGCCCGCTCGGCGCTGGAAGACATGGCGGTATCCGCCATCAAGGTCGGATTTGTCGGCAGCCCCGAGAACATCAGCACCATTGCCGAGATCGCCTCGGACTATGCCGATGTGCCGCTGATCGCCTATATGCCCAACCTGTCGTGGTGGGAAGAAAGCGAAATCGACAGCTATCTGGACGCCTTTCGCGAGCTGATGCTGCCGCAAACCACAGTGTTGGTCGGCAACCACAGCAGCCTGTGGCGCTGGCTGCTGCCGGACTGGTCCGGGGAGCGCAATCCCTCGGCTCGGGACATTGCCAAGGCCGCCGCCGACCTGGGTGTTCCCTACACGCTGGTCACCGGAATCCCCATGCCCGACCAGTTCATCGACAACGTGCTGGCCACGCCGCAAGCCGTGCTTTACAGCGAGAAATTCGAACGTTTCGAGGCGGTCTTTGCCGGTGCAGGCGATACGCTGTCTGCGGCCCTTTGCGCACTGCTGGCCAACGGCCATGACCTGCAGGCGGCCACCTCCGAGGCACTGACTTACCTGGACCACAGCCTGGATGCCGGCTTTCATCCCGGCATGGGCAATATCGTGCCGGACCGCCTGTTCTGGGCACAGGCTGATGTCGATGAATCCGAAGACGAAGCGGCCGATGCCGAGACTGGCGATGACGCCGCCCTGGTTTTGAAGACTGAAATTGACCTGCCCCCCAATGGAACAACCAAACACTAAGCCCCCTGCCAAACCCCTTTCCGCCGAACTTTCCCGCAACAACGCGCTGTTTGAGCGCGCCAAAAAACTGATCCCCGGCGGCGTCAACTCCCCGGTTCGGGCCTTCAAGGCGGTAGGCGGCACACCCCGTTTTATCCAGCGCGCACAGGGCGCCTACTTCTGGGATGCGGACGGCCAGCGTTATATCGACTACATCGGTTCCTGGGGTCCCATGATCCTGGGCCACGGCCATCCGGCGGTGGTAGAAGCCGTGCAAAAAGCCGTGCTGGAAGGCTTTTCCTACGGCGCACCGACCGAACGCGAAGTCGAGCTCGCCGAAGAAATTGTGCGCCTTGTGCCTTCGCTCGAAATGGTGCGCCTGGTGAGCTCTGGCACCGAGGCGGCCATGAGCGCGATCCGCCTGGCGCGCGGCGCCACGGGCCGCAGCAAGATCATCAAATTTGAAGGCTGCTACCACGGCCATGCCGATGCGTTGCTGGTCAAGGCCGGTTCGGGCCTGGCCACTTTCGGCAATCCGACCAGCGCCGGCGTGCCGCCCGAAGTGGTGCAACACACCCTGGTGCTCGAGTACAACCACCTCACCCAGCTCGAAGAAGCCTTCGCCCTGCACGGCAAGGACATCGCCTGCCTGATGATCGAGCCGATTGCCGGCAACATGAACTTTGTGCGAGCCAGCGTGCCCTTCATGAAACGCTGCCGCGAACTGTGTACGCAGCACGGTGCCCTGCTCGTGTTCGACGAGGTCATGACCGGCTTTCGCGTGGCGCTGGGTGGCGCCCAAAGCGTTTACGCCCGCAGCATTCCCGGCTTCAAGCCCGACATGACGGTCATGGGCAAGGTGATAGGCGGCGGCATGCCGCTGGCCGCCTTTGGCGGCACGCGTGCCGTGATGGAGCAACTGGCACCGCTGGGGCCGGTCTACCAGGCGGGCACGTTGTCAGGCAACCCCGTGGCCACCGCCTGCGGCCTGGCAACCTTGCGCGAGATCGCCAAACCCGGCTTTTACGAAGCCCTGGGCGCCCGAACCCGCAGCCTGGTCACCGGCCTCACGCAGGCTGCCGGCAAGGCCGGTGTGCCGTTTTGCGGTGACAGCGAAGGCGGTATGTTCGGCTTTTTCCTGCTCGGCCAATTGCCGCAGAACTACGCCACGGTCATGACGACCGACAGCCCTGCGTTCAATCGCTTCTTTCATGCGATGCTGGACAGCGGGGTGTATTACGCGCCGGCGCTGTATGAAGCGGGCTTTGTGAGTTCGGCGCATACGGACGCGGATATAGAGGCCACCGTGGCCGCAGCAGCGAAGTTCTTTGCTGCTGGCTGAAGCCGGCTTCACGCCGGCCATTTCTTGCCTACTCGGGCTCTAGGCCAATGGGGACGTGCGCAAGCAGCTATTAAATCAATAGCAAGTATTCATTGACATGAGGGTTGATGGCGCGTGGCAGGTTCTTGCCCCGCCTTTGGTCCGCTCACAAGAACGGGAAAGAAGCACCAATTGCTATCAATTTGATAGCTGCTCGCGCCCATTCCCATTGAGCTATCGATCAAAAACCCTTAAAACGTGACTTAATGCCGGAAGTGCCGGACCCCTGTCAGCACCATCACCACTTCGCGCTCGTCGGCTGCCGCGATAACCTCGTCGTCCCGCATGCTGCCACCGGGCTGGATCACGCAGGTCGCGCCGGCGTCCACCACCACGTCGAGGCCGTCGCGGAAAGGGAAAAAAGCGTCGCTCGCCACTGCTGAGCCCTGCAGCGTCAGCCCGCCGTTGGCGGCCTTGATGGAGGCGATGCGCGCCGAATCGATGCGGCTCATCTGGCCGGCGCCGACGCCCAGTGTCATGCCGTCCTTGCAAAAGATGATGGCGTTGGACTTGACGTACTTCGCGACCTTCCAGGCAAACAGCATGTCATGCAGCTGCTCCTGCGTCGGCTGCAGCTTGCTGACGACTTTCAGGTCGCCGATGGCCAGTTCGTGGTTGTCTGCGGTCTGCATCAACAGGCCCGAGCCAACGCGCTTGACGTCCATCAGGTTGCGGCCCTGCTTCCAGGCCGTGTCGCCGCCGGGCGGCAGGTCAATCTGCAAAATCCGCACGTTGACCTTGGTCTTGAATACTTCCAGCGCTTCGGGTGTGAAGGCGGGCGCCATCAATACTTCAACAAACTGCTTGGAAATCTGCTGCGCGGCGCGCTCGTCGAGCGGGCAATTGAGGGCAATGATGCCGCCGAAGGCCGAAGTCGGATCGGTCTTGAAGGCCTTGCTGTAGGCCTCCAGGCCGTCTTTGCCCACGGCCACGCCACAGGGGTTGGCATGCTTGACGATCACGCAGGCCGCACCGTCCTTGAGCAGGTCAAAACTCTTGACGCATTCCCAGGCGGCGTCGGCGTCGGCGATGTTGTTGTAAGAGAGCTCTTTGCCCTGCAGTTGTTTGGCCGTCACCAGCGAGCCGGGTGCGGGATACAGATCGCGGTACAGCGCAGCTTGCTGGTGCGAGTTTTCGCCGTAGCGCAGGTCCTGCACTTTCACGAAACGCCCGTTGGCCTGGCCGGGGAACATGCCGTGGCTGCCGTCGGCCTGGATGCCCGAGAGATAGTCGCTGATCGCGCCGTCGTACTGGCTGATGCGGTTGAATGCCGCTACCGACAAGGCGAACTTGGTCTTGTCGGTCAGTTTTCCACCGGTTTTCAATTCGGCCAGCACACCTTCATACTGCGAGGCATCGGTCAGCACGCCGACATCCTTCCAGTTCTTGGCCGCCGACCGCACCATCGCGGGGCCGCCGATGTCGATGTTTTCAATCGCATCTTCCAGCGTGCAGCCAGGCTTGGCGACCGTCGACTCAAACGGATAAAGATTGACCACCAGCAAGTCGATGGTGTCAATGCCGTGGGTTTTCAGCGCGGCCATGTGCTCCGGCACATCGCGCCGGGCCAGCAGGCCTCCGTGGATCTTCGGGTGCAGCGTCTTGACACGGCCGTCGAGCATTTCCGGAAACCCGGTGTGGTCGGCGACTTCGGTCACAGGCAGGCCGGCGTCAGCCAGCAGCTTGGCCGTGCCGCCCGTGGACAGCAGCTTGATGCCCAGGGCATGCAGCGCCTGCGCGAATTCGAGGATGCCGGTTTTGTCCGAAACGGAAATCAGTGCGTTCATTTTTGTCTTCTCTAAAGAGGATGGCCGGCGAAAGGGCCGGACCATGGGAGCGTGTTTTTTATTTGATGAGCTTGTGCTCAACCAGCTTCTTGCGCAGGGTGTTGCGGTTCAGGCCCAGCCATTCGGCGGCGCGCGACTGGTTTTGCTCGGCATGTTGCATGACAACTTCCAGCAGCGGTTTTTCCACCACCTTGACCATCATCTCGTACATGCCGTCGGGCTCGGTGCCACGCAGGTCCTTGAAATAGCCTTCCAGGCTGGTGCGTACGCACTCTTCGATATGTTTTTTGCTCATGCAGCAGCTTCTTCCTGATTTTCCTGATTTTTATCTTTGTCCGCCCGTGCCTGCATAGGCGCACCCTCGTCATCCACCTCGGCGGCAGCGGCCGGAATCCGGTCCATCTGCGCGCCCAGCTCCTCAAAAAAAGCACTCACCGCCTTCAGTTGCGCTTCGCAGTCTTCCAGCAGGTTCATCTGCGCGCGAAACCCCTCACCGCCGGGCAAGGTCTTCACATACCAGCCGATGTGTTTGCGCGCCGTGCGCACGCCGGTGTATTCACCGTACAAATCGTAGTGGTCGCGCAAATGGTCCAGCAGCAGGCGTTCGACTTCTGCCACCAGCGGCGGCGCAAGATGCGTGCCGCTTGAAAGGAAATGCGAAATCTCGCGAAAAATCCACGGACGCCCCTGCGCTGCACGGCCGATCATCACGGCGTCAGCGCCGGTGTAAGCCAGCACATCGCGGGCCTTTTCAGGGCTGGTGATGTCACCGTTGGCCACCACCGGAATACGCAGCGCGGTTTTCACGGCGGCAATCGTGTCGTACTCGGCATACCCTTTGTAGCCCTGCTCGCGCGTGCGGCCATGCACGGTGATCATCTGCACGCCGGCGCTTTCGGCGGCGCGGGCAATCGCCAGGGCGTTCTTTTCAGCCTGGCACCAGCCGGTGCGCATCTTGAGCGTGACCGGCACGCCGTGCGGCACGCAGGCGGCGACCACGGCCTCCACGATCTGCAGCGCCAGGGGCTCGTCCTGCATCAGCGCCGAGCCCGCCCACTTGTTGCAAACCTTCTTGGCCGGGCAGCCCATGTTGATGTCGATGATCTGCGCGCCGCGGTCGATGTTGTAGGCGGCGGCCTCGGCCATCATCTGCGCGTCGGTGCCGGCGATCTGCACAGCGATCGGCGCGGCCTCACCCTCGTGGTTGGCTCGACGAGAGGTCTTCAGTGTGTTCCACAGGTCGCGGCGAGAGGTCACCATCTCGCTGACCGCATAGCCCGCACCGAGCTTCTTGCTGAGCTGGCGGAACGGCCTGTCCGTGACACCGGCCATGGGCGCGACAAACAAATTGTTTGCCAAAGCGTAGGGGCCGATGTTCATGGGAAGTGAGCGCTGCGAGGTTGCTGAAAAAGGAGGCACGATTGTACCTGCTCAAAATTTCAGCAATTGAAATTTGCACACGGAGTTGTAAGCGTCTTCCCGACACGGTGGCTGGCCCGTCTTGCCTATACTCAAATAGATATATGGAAGCCTGGATTCACCGCCTGATAGAACTTTTGGCCCTGCCCGAATACGGTTTGAGCACGGTATTTGTGGTTTCCTTCATCTCGGCCACGCTGTTGCCGCTGGGCTCGGAGCCGGTGGTCTTCGGCCTGGTCAAGCTCAACCCCGCCATGTTCTGGCCCGCGGTGCTGGTAGCAACTGCAGGCAACACGCTGGGCGGCGCGCTGGACTGGTGGATGGGTTACGGCGCCCACAAGGTGGTGGACAAATACCAGCATTCATCGCATCACGGCCGTGCAGTGCGATGGCTGGAGAAACTCGGCCCGAAAGCCTGCCTGCTGGCCTGGTTGCCGGTGGTCGGAGATCCGCTGTGCGCGGTCGCGGGTTGGCTCAAGTTTCCGTTCTGGCCCTGCCTGGCTTACATGGCGGTCGGCAAATTTTTGCGCTACTTTTTGATGACCGGCAGCCTGATCTGGGCCTTCCCAGGCGTGGTGACCGGCTAGGCACCAGAAGAAGGATCAGAAGCGCTCATGTGGCAGCAGGTAGCGCCACTGACCGGGTTGCAGCTGGCTCATCGCCACACGGCCGATACGCAGCCGTTTCATGCCTTGCACCTGAAGGCCAACGCTCTCGCACATGTAGGCAATCTGCCCCGGGACTTCACCCTTGAGGGCAAAGCGCAAGCGCTTTTCACTTTGCCAGCTCACCTTGGCCGGCGGCAACAAAACACCCTTGAAGGTAAACCCGTGGTCAACCCGGTTCAGCCGGTCCAGCCCGCCGGGTTTGATGTCACCGCTGACATCGACGATCACTTCATGCTCCATCACGCGCGTATCTTCGCGCAGCTTGCGCACCACGCGCCAGTCCTGCGTCAGCACGACCAATCCGCTGGCAGGTGTTGCCAGCGGCGTCACCAGTTCCGCCGTGGAGAAATGCTTCCTGAGCGGCCGGATGCCGGAGCGGTCGTCGGGCGATTGCGTGGCGGCCGACAGCAACCGGGCCACCTGCGCCGCGCCGCCATCGGAACTCGCGTCCTGACCGGCCGGCTTGTGCAGCAGCAAAGTCACCGGCGTCATCGCCAGCAGGCTCGCATCCTTGTCCAGCACGATGGCCTGGTCCGACACCCGGAACTGGGGCTCTTCGACAGTCACCCCGTCAACAGTAACCCACCCGCCTTCGATGTACTGCTCGGCTTCGCGGCGTGAACAGGACAGCATTTCAGCCAGGCGTTTGGCAAGGCGAACGGGTTCTGTCATCGCGGCGTGGCCTTCATGGCGGGTCAAGCGTGGATGAGAGATCAGCCTTGGGCCGCCACCACACCGATTTCCACGTGGTACTGCGGCGCAGCCAGGCGCGGGCTCATGACCGTGGCACGTGCGGGCGTGGCGCCGGGCACCACCCAGGTTTCCCAGGCACGGTTCATTTCACCGAAGCTGTCCATATCGGTCAACCAGATGGTGGCACTGAGCAGAAGCGACTTGTCGCTGCCGGCTGCTGCCAACAGGCGGTCGATATTGGCCAGGATGCTGAGAGTCTGCTCGTACACGCCGGAGCCGGCATCGTTGCCGGCCACCTGGCCTGCCAGGTAAACGGTTTTGTTATGGATAACGGCTTGGGACATGCGTGGGCCGGTTTCGATGCGCTGGATGGACATGGTGTTCTCTTTCTTTCTCAAAGCGAGGGTTTCGGGGGGGATGGCCTGCTCTGGCAAGCCGGTAACGGGGCCGCCACCCGATGGTGCGGGTCGTCGTGAGGTATTGTGGCGCGACTTCTTCCATGATGCCGCCACCGTGATGTCCAGGCCTCGCAGTAAATCGGCCCCAGGTTACCCGGGGGCCCTGGCAACTCAGCTGCTGAACAGGAAGTTCATCACGTCGCCATCCTTCACAACGTATTCCTTGCCTTCACTGCGCATCTTGCCGGCATCTTTGGCGCCCTGCTCGCCTTTGTAGGCGATGAAATCGGCAAACGCAATCGTCTGGGCGCGGATGTAGCCCTTTTCAAAATCGGTGTGAATGACGCCCGCGGCTTGCGGGCCGGTGTCGCCCACGTGGATGGTCCAGGCGCGCACTTCCTTCACGCCCGCGGTGAAATAGGTCTGCAGGCCTAGCAGCTTGTATGCCGCCAGGATGAGGCGGTTGAGCCCCGGCTCATCCTGGCCGATCTCCGCGAGGAACATCTTTTTGTCCTCTTCCTCCATGTCGGCCATCTCGGCTTCCATCTTGGCGCAGATCGCCACGACCGGCGCCTTTTGCTCTGCCGCGTAAGCCTTGAGGCGGTCCAGGAAGGGGTTGTTCTCAAACCCGTCCTCGGCCACGTTGGCCACAAACATGGCCGGCTTGGCGGTGATCAGGAAAAACTGGCCGAGCAGCGGCAGTTCTTCCTTGCTGAAGTCCACAGTGCGCACCGGCTTGCCTTCATTGAGCGCGGCCTGGCATTTCTCCAGGATGGCAACCAGCTTGACAGACTCCTTGTCGCCCGAGCGAGCCGTCTTGGTCACGCGGTGCAGGGCTTTTTCAACTGCTGCCAGGTCGGCCAGACAAAGCTCCGTCTGGATGACTTCGATGTCGGAAATCGGGTCCACCTTGCCGGCAACGTGGATCACGTTGTCATCTTCAAAGCAACGCACCACATTGACTGTGGCGTCGGTTTCGCGGATATGGGCCAGGAACTTGTTTCCCAGTCCCTCGCCCGTACTGGCGCCCGCCACCAGGCCTGCAATGTCCACAAACTCGACGATCGCCGGAACAATGCGTTCAGGCTTGACGATTTCAGCCAATTGCGCCAACCTCGGGTCGGGCACTTCCACGATGCCAACATTGGGCTCAATGGTGCAAAAGGGGTAGTTTTCAGCCGCGATCCCCGCTTTGGTCAACGCATTGAAAAGGGTGGATTTACCGACGTTAGGCAAGCCTACAATGCCGCACTTCAAACTCATGAGAAACCTTCAAAAACAGGCTGAGAAGTGTATTCGATGCGCGCCCGGCCGGGGTTGGAGCGCTTTGTGGCAGGCATTCGCCATCTTTGTGCTGGCCGGTTTTTTGGGTGTTCTGGCGCATCCTGCGCAGGCCCAGCCCATCGTGGCTTTAAACGACGCCAAGCCGACCCTGGACGTGGCTGCAGCGAGTTTGACATGGATTGACAGCGACGGCCAGGCCGGCATCGACCAATTGGCCGGCGGCCATCCAGGGGCCTTGTTCGTCCCCTCGGTTGCCGATACGGTGCATTCGCTCGGCCCGCACGCGGCGCTCTGGCTGCATTACCGTTTTGCCAGGTCATCCGGCTCGCGCCAGGACTGGTTGCTTGAGTTTCCCCTGCCCCTGCTGGACCTGGCGACGGTGTACCAGCGTGCACCGTCGGGAGGGTGGATTGCCGAAACTGCCGGGGACACCGTGCCTGTCTCCAGCTGGCCGGAACCCGGCCGTTACGGGCATTTCCGCCTGAACCTGCCGGACAACGGCGTGCATGACGTGTATGTGCGTATACAGCACCAGACGGAGGTCAGCATTCCGGTTCGGGTCAGCACGCGAGGCAACCTGACGCAGCGACTTCAGCTGGAATACCTCGCGATTGGCGTGGTATTCGGCGCACTGGTGCTGTTGATCATTGCCTGCGTTGTCCAGAGCTGGGTTTACAGCGACCGGGCCTATGGGTGGTATTCCGTGTACGCCGTCATCATGGCCCTCGTCGTAGCGGCGTGGACGGGAGTGGCAGGCCATTTCCTCTGGGGCAACTTCAGCACCTGGAACAACATGGCGCAGGGCTTCCTCGCCATCCTGGGCGGCGGCTCGGCGCTGCTGGTCGTGCATCACCTGTGCGGCACCGGTTCACGCCACAAGTGGTTTGAGCGGCTGGCCTACTGGACAGGCATGGCCGGAGCGCCGCTGGCGCTGGCCTATCTCGTGCTGGAGCGCGGCCTGGGCATAGGCCTCCTCGCGACTTACCTGGTTGCCGTTGTCGCACTGGGAACAAGCCGGGCCTACATGACGTGGCGGCGCCACGATGTCGTGGGTTTCTGGGTACTGGCGGCTTTTTCCCCGCTGGGGCTGGTAACGCTCCTCACCGTCATCAGCATCCTGGGCCTGTTTTCCCTGTCGTGGCTGTCTCATTACGGCCTGATGGCAGCGCTGACCATTGAGGTGCCCCTGCTGCTGGTGGCGCTGAACACGCGTTCACATGAGCGCCACGCAGTGGAAGCGCGCGAGCAGGCCATGTCCAGCCAGGACGCCCTCACCGGCCTGCTTGCCGCACATCTTTTCCACGACCGCTTCAAACAGGTGGTGGGCCGGGCACAGCGCCACAAGGAGCCGGCGGCCGTGGTGTACATCGAGCTGGTCAATTACCGGTATATCAAGAAAACCTGGGGCACAGCGGTGGCCGAGCAAAGCCTGCTGCGAAGCGTGATCAAGTTGCGCCGGCTTCTGCGCGATGTCAACACCGTGGGGCGCATCGACGAGGCGCGCTTCGGCCTCATTCTTGAAGGCGTCGCATCACGCCCACCAGTCACCGACCTGGCGGCACGCCTGATCGCGGCCGGCCTCATGCCGCTCAAGGGTCTGAAACCGGAGGTCGTTCTGCAATTTCATGTCGCGGGCGTGCTGTTGAGCGAGCGCCTTGGCAGCCACGAGGAAATTTCCACGGCCCTGGCCGACCTGCTGCACAGCATGGCGGCTCGCACCCGCCGCCCCATCCGCTTTCTCGAACCGGAGTTGACACACCCCATGCCGCTGGACGCCGAATCAACGCTGGACAGCCTCTCAAGCGGTCCGCAGGCGCCGGAGGCGCTCCCTGCGTCCACGGCCGCCCACGCCACGCCGCCCCTGCGGGCGGTCAAAAGTCATTCAAACTGATAACTCGCACCCACCGGCTGGCCCACCTTGAGCTGGTGGTCAATGCCCGTCAGCACAATGGCATTCATGCCGAACGTCAGCGCACCGTTCACCCGCGCATCCTGGCGATAGGTTTGCAGCATGTCGCCCACTTCCGGGCTGCTGACAGCCGTCGCGGGATCGATATTCGGAATCGGGCAACGCGGACAGGGCTTGACCGGCTTGAGCTGGACCACGCCTTGCGCCGTGGCAACCTGCAGTACCTCAATACGGTCCTCATCGTGCGGCGCCAGACTGTCGGCACCAGCGGCATCGCCCAGGACGATGTTTGGACGAAAGCGCTCCATGCCCACCGCGGAAGTGCCGGCGGCCACCAGCTTTTCGTTGAAATGCACCAATGAGGCTTCGCTGAGTACCAGCAACGGGTAACCGTCGCTGAACTGGTTAAGCGCTTCCACATCGCCGGTCCACTGCGGACTGCAAACCCGCTTGTGTTCGGGGTCAAACCGCACCAGGCGTGCAGTCTGGCCCAGGAAGTCGGTGAACCATTGCGCCGCGATGGCACCCATGTCATACGCCTGGACTTCGTCTTTCCAGACCTGCACGCGAACGGGCTCTTCCACCTGGTCCAGCGCAATGTGAAGGGCCAGCATGCCGGGCGCACGCAGCACCATGTCGTGGTACCTCAGCTGGGGCCTGATCAATGCCATGCGCGGCAATTCACGCTGGGTCAGAAATTCGCCCTTGCTGTCCACCACCATCCAGGCACGGTCAAATTCCAGCCCGGTTTCAGTCAGCAGGGCTTCCTGCACCTGCACGCCGGCACAGGATTTCACCGGATACACATAAAGGCGCGAAATCACGGCCCTGAGGTCAGAAGGTGCGTCGGCCGGTAATGTTTCGTTCAATGGATCGCTCACTTTTCAAGCCTTTAGGTTCAGATGCACGGCCAGAAACCGCGCAGTAATTGTTTGCCCAAGACGTCAATTTTGCCCTGCCTCCTAAAATGGGCCATGTCCAAGACCTTTGATGTCTGTATTCGCGGCGATGGTGTGGTAGGCCGCACGCTGGCCCTGCTGCTGGCGCGCGAGCGCCTGCGCGTAGCTTTGGTCACCAGGCCTGAAAGGCCGCCGGGGATGCACACCATGCCCGACGTGCGTGCTTACGCCCTCAACAGCGCGTCTCGCAGCGTGCTGGAAACCCTGCGCGCCTGGCCCGACGCGGCCTTTGCCACGCCGGTGGTCGAAATGCAGGTTTGGGGAGACAACGGCGGCAAGCTGGATTTCACGGCGCGCAGTGTCGGCCAGGAAGCGCTGGCCTGGATTGTGGAGGTCCCGGCGCTGGAGCAGCAATTGAGCCAGGCGGTTCGCTACCAGCCGCAAATCGAGACGGTGGACGCGCCTGCCAAGGCCGCGCTCAACGTAATCTGCGAAGGCCAGAAAAGCGCCAGCCGTGATGAGTTCGCCCAGATCCGGCCGGTCAACTGGACCATCAAGCCCTATCCGCAAAAGGCCGTCGCAGCACGGCTTGAGCTGGACAAGCCCCATGGCGGCATTGCCCGCCAGTGGTTTACCCACGGCGACATACTGGCTCTTTTGCCTTTATCGGGTGCCAACGGGAACTTGGCGGCGCTGGTGTGGTCTGTCCCTGTACAGCGGGCCGCCATGCTCGAAAAAATGCCCGCGGAAGAATTTTGTAACACCCTCAAGGCCGTGTGCGGCGAAGAGACAGGCAACCTGCGCCTGACGAGCGAGCGGGCAAGCTGGCAGCTTTCCCTGTCAAGCGCCGGGCACTGGGTCGGCCCCGGCTGGGCTTTGGCGGGCGATGCAGCGCATACGGTGCACCCGCTGGCCGGTCAAGGTTTGAACCTGGGCCTGGCCGATGCGGCTTGCCTGGCCGAGGTGATTTCGCAACGTGAGTATTGGCGCGGATTGGGTGATGAAAAACTGCTGCGGCGCTACGAAAGGGCCCGCAAGGCCGACGTAGCGGCAATGGGCGCGGTCACCGACGGTTTGCACGGCATTTTTGCGCAAACCGATGGGCGCTGGCAGGCCCTGCGCAATTGGGGCATGAAGGGGTTCGAGCGCAGCGGTTTGCTCAAGGCCTGGCTGACGCGGCAAGCAGCGGGTTTATGAACGACTGAGAAACAGACTGGAACTGAAATGAAAATAGTGAAATTGATCGGCCTGCTCAGTCTGGCGGCGTTCAGCCTGGTTCCTGTTTTTGCGCAGGAAGCCGTCATCCGCAAAAACCTGTCCGAGAAATTTCCGGCTTTTGCAAAAATCGATGAAGTCACCAAAACACCGATGAACGGCCTCTATGAGGTACGTATTGGCTTCGAAATTTTCTATACCGACGAGCAAGGTAACTACCTGTTGCAGGGTCAACTTCTCGATGTAAAAAACAAAAAAAACCTGACCGAGGAACGCATCGGGAAACTCAGCGCAGTCGATTTCGACAAACTCCCTTTGAAGGACGCTTTCAAGATTGTCCGCGGTGACGGGAAACGCAAGCTGGCGGTGTTTGAAGACCCAAATTGCGGCTACTGCAAACACTTCGAACGGGACCTGACCAACGTCGACAATGTCACCGTTTATCTCTTCCTGTACCCCGTGCTCGGACCGGACTCCGTCGCCAAGTCGCGCCACATCTGGTGTGCCAAGGACAAGGCAAAGTCATGGAACGACTGGATGCTGCGCAACACCGTGCCTGCGGCTGCCGAATGCGACATCTCGGCCATCAAGCGAAACCGCGAGTTTGGCCAAAAATACAATATCACCGGCACGCCCACCCTGATTTTTGCTGACGGATCCCGCGCGCCAGGCGCGGTCAGCGCCCAGGAAGTCGAAAAAATGCTGCTCAGTGCAAAAACTCCCTGAAAACGGGCCAGAAGGCCCTGTTTAGACACAAAATCGACCTCCAGCCCGCACACCATTTGCGCGAGCAGCTCCTTTTTTCATAGCACTTACAGCCCGATCGACTCGATCCGTCGGGCGCCGCCATGCAGCTGGCGGCAGACGTGGAGTATTCTTTGCGCAAGATGCCAGGCACCCCCAAAAACACTCCCCCTCCCCTTCACTACCGCGTCGAAACAGGCGATCTACACGCCCACCTCTTTCGCGTGACCCTCACGATCGCACAGCCTGACGCCTTGCAAAGGGTCTCGCTGCCTGTGTGGATCCCCGGCAGCTACCTGGTGCGGGAATTCTCCAAAAATCTGCAGAATCTGGAAGCCCGCCAGACAGGCCGCACGCCGCTTAGGGCAGAGCAGCTCGATAAATGCACCTGGGAGATTCAGTGCTCGCCTGCCAGACCGCTGGTACTGCGCTATGAGGTGTACGCCTGCGATAACTCCGTGCGCAGCGCCTGGCTGGACGCCCATCGCGGCTTTTTCAACGGCACCAGCCTGTGCCTGAAAGTGCAGGGCCAGGAAAAAGCCGTGCATGTACTGGAGATCCCTGCGCCGAAAGCCGCCAAGGGCTGGTCACTGGCCACAGGGCTCACGCCGCAGGCAGTCAACAAGCATGGGTTTGGTACCTACCTGGCGGCCGATTACGACGAACTGGTGGACTGCCCCGTGGAAATGGGCGCTTTCTGGAGCGGTACTTTCACGGCGCGCGGCGTGCCGCACCGCATGGTGGTAGCGGGCGCGGCCCCGAGCTTCGACGGCGCCAGGCTGCTGGCGGACACCCAGAAGATTTGCGAAACGGAGATCCGTTTCTGGCATGGCGCGAAAAAGCCTCCCTTCAAGAGTTACCTCTTCATGCTGAACGCGGTGGACGACGGCTATGGCGGGCTCGAGCACCGCAACTCGACGGCACTCATCTGCAACCGGAAGGACTTGCCGCGCCTGGGTGAATCCCGCACGGCAGAAGGCTACACCACGCTGCGCGGCCTCATCAGCCACGAATATTTCCACACATGGAACGTCAAGCGGCTGCGTCCCGCGGAGTTTGAACACTACGACTACGGCGCCGAGAATTACACCGGGTTGTTGTGGTTTTTTGAGGGCTTCACCAGTTACTACGACGACCTGCTGCTGCGTCGCGCCGGCCTGCTGGACAACGCCGGCTACCTCAAGCTGCTCAACAAGACCATCAACCAGGTCATGCAGACCCCGGGCCGGCTGGTTCAATCCGTCGCCCAGGCGAGCTTCGATGCCTGGGTGAAGTATTACCGGCAGGATGAAAATACGCCCAACGCCACCGTGAGCTACTACACCAAGGGAGCGCTGGTGGCGCTGTGTTTTGATCTGACGCTTCGGGCAGAAGGCGGAGCTGCCGGGGGCGCGACACTGGACCACGTGATGCGCGCACTCTGGCAGCGCTGTAAAGCCGGCCCCCTGCGCGAGGCAGATTTTGCAGAGGAGCTTGCAGCCGCAGGACACCGCCCGTTTGCCGCCGAGCTGGCCCAATGGGTGCACGGACGCGAAGAACTCCCGCTCAAGGCCTTGCTGGAACAGCATGGCGTGACAGTCGCCGAAGAACCTGCGCAACTGGCCCAGCGGCTGGGCTTGCGCGCCAGCGAAAACCAGGGCGTGGTGCAGGTCAAGACCGTGCTGCGCGGCGGCGTTGCCGAGCGTGCCGGGTTTGCGGCGGGAGATGAATGGCTGGCGGTGGAACCCATTGCCGCAGGCGCACGGCAGCCGGAGGGCGGTTGGCGCATGAACCGGCTCGATGACCTGCTGCACTACGCAGGCACGGCCAAAAAAGTCATTGCCCTGGTCGCACGCGACAAACGACTGCTGCGGCTGGAGCTGTCCATGCCGCCCGCACTGACCACCTGGCGCCTGGCGGTACGGGATGCCGCGCTGATGGACCACTGGCTCGGCCAGAAGACCTGACCCGGCCTGGCGCGACTCACTTCTTCAGAAGGTTATTCGCCCTTGAATACCGCGGGACGCTTTTCAAGAAAGGCCGTCACGCCTTCCATGTAATCGTGGCTGCGCCCCAGGGCGGCCTGCATGTCGCGTTCCGCATCGAGTTGCTGATGCAGCGTGCGTGTGGCGCCTTCACGCATCAGCTGACGGGTGGCCACCAGCGCCAGAGTCGGCAGGCTGGCCAGCCGCTGCGCCAAGGCAACAGCCGCCGCCACGGGGTCGTCCGCTACCTGCCAGATCAAGCCCCACTCCAGCGCCTGCGCCGCCGGCAATTTGTCCCCTGTCAACGCCAGCCCCATGGCGCGCGCCAGCCCCAGCTTTTGCACCAGCAGCCAGCTGCTGCCCGCATCGGGCGCCAATCCGATCTTGCTGAATGCCTGAATGAAACTGGCGCCCGGGGCGGCCACGGCCATGTCGCACGTCATGGCCAACGATGCGCCGGCACCTGCGGCCACGCCGTTGACGGCTGCCACCGTCGGCATGCGCAGCCCCAGCAGTTTGCGGGCCGTGGGGTTGAAGGCCTGGTCAATGACGGGACCTGGGTTGGCCCGCTCAACCAGGTTGGGGCCGGGCGCGAAATCGAATTCGGACAGGTCGGCACCGGCACAAAACCCGCGGCCGGCGCCAGTGATGACCAGGGCGCGAATCTGTGGATCAGAGTGCGCCTTGTCCAGGGCGACCCACAAGTCCCGGTGCATCTGCCGCGTAAAGCTGTTCAGCGCCTGAGGGCGGTTCAACGTAAGGATGCCCACGGCACCATCGATGGCATACAGCACGGTGGGATCGGCAGCGGGGCCGGGATGGGAAGCAGTCATGGCGGCGGTCTCCTGTTCCCGAATCTAGCATTGCGGCAAGCCATGGGCGGCCACGAGCCCGTGGCATCATTGCCGGACGCATTTCCAGCCAAAGGACCTATTTCATGTCTTCCACGACCTACGAAACCATTGAGACCCGCACCGAAGGCCCGGACTCCCGCAAGGTGGGCATTGTCACGCTGAACCGGCCCAAGCAACTCAATGCATTGAACGACCAGCTCATGGATGAGCTGGGCCGGGCCCTCAAGGCGTTTGATGCCGATGAGACCGTCGGCTGCATCATCCTGACCGGCAGCGAAAAGGCCTTTGCCGCAGGCGCCGACATCGGCGCCATGGCCACCTACAGTTTTGCCGATGTTTACAACAACGACTACATCACCCGCAACTGGGAGCAAATCCGCAGCATCCGCAAGCCAGTGATTGCCGCCGTCAGCGGCTTTGCGCTGGGCGGCGGCTGCGAGCTCGCCATGATGTGCGACTTCATCATTGCTGCCGACAACGCAAAGTTCGGCCAGCCTGAAATCAAGCTGGGCATCATCCCCGGTGCTGGCGGCACACAGCGCCTGCCCCGTGCCGTGGGCAAGGCCAAAGCCATGGACATGACCCTGACGGGCCGCATGATGGATGCCCAGGAGGCAGAGCGTTCAGGCCTGGTCAGCCGTGTGGTGCCGCTGGAAAAGCTCATGGACGAGGCCCTGGGCGCCGCGCTGATGATCTGCAGCTACGGCCAGACCAGCGTCATGGCCGCCAAGGAAGCCCTCAACCGGGCATTTGAAAGCGGCCTCAGCGACGGCGTGATGTTCGAGCGGCGCCTGTTTCATTCGCTGTTCTCCACCGAAGACCAGAAAGAAGGCATGGACGCCTTCGTGAACAAGCGCAAACCGTTGTTTAAACACAAGTGAGCCCCAACCAGTAGGGGCCGCGGGACTGGCTTTGCCAGACCGCAGGCGCCGCCCCTTGAGGGGGGAACAGGCTACACGCAGTGAGCCTGGACGGGGGTGCTTTTATAGTTATAATCTTGGGTTTCGGTCGTATAGCTCAGTTGGTTAGAGCGCAGCATTCATAATGCTGATGTCGGTGGTTCAAGTCCACCTACGACCACCAAGAATGCGTCAAAGCCTCAGAGGGTCCTTCCCCCTGAGGCTTTGTTCTTTGTTATTCTCCTATTTATTAACAGCCTCTGGACACATACCATGAACCGCTGCACTTCCCGCCTGGCCGCACTCCTGATGATGCTGGCTGCTTTTGCCGGCCTGATGAGCCTGCCAGCCCTGGCCCAGACCGATCCCGCCGAGGCTGTCAAACCCAACATCCGGAAATTCCCTCCCAAGGCCGTCCGCGGCGAAATGGTGGTGGTGGCGCCGCCGGTGATCTCCATGGACGGCAAGCAGGACAGGCTCTCCGTAGGCTCACGCATACGCGACATCAACAACAATTTCGTGTTGTCCGGCGCACTCCTGAACCAGAAGCTGGTGGTGAACTACCTGCGCAGCAACACCGGCGAGGTGCATGAGGTCTGGATCCTCAACGCGGAAGAGGCCAAGGAAAAGCGGGCGGGCGGCACCGGCACGGTGTTCAATTTCAGCAGCGGCACCCCTGCCAAGGCAGTGGACAACGGCAAGACGCCGTACGACCAGTTACCTGCCTACAAGCAGTAACGCTCACAGCCTTAAGCAAAATCAGTCTGATGCCCTTTAAACATGGGCGCAAGCAGCTATTAATTTAATAGCAATCGCCATCAGCCCGCGGACAAACCGCAAATCGGCCAGTATCATGAGCAAAAAAGTCTTCATTAAAACCTTCGGTTGCCAGATGAACGAGTACGACTCGGACAAGATGTCCGACGTGCTCCATGCCGCCGAAGGCTACGAGCCTACCCAGGACATGGAACAGGCCGACCTGATCCTGTTCAATACCTGCTCCGTGCGCGAAAAAGCCCAGGAGAAGGTTTTCAGCGACCTGGGTCGCGTCAAGCACCTGAAAGAAAAAGGCGTACTGATCGGCGTCGGCGGCTGTGTAGCCAGCCAGGAAGGCGCGGCCATCATCCAGCGCGCACCTTATGTCGACGTGGTCTTCGGCCCGCAAACCCTGCACCGCCTGCCGCAGCTGCTGGCCAACCGGACCCGGCTGGGCAAGCCGCAGGTCGACATCAGCTTTCCCGAGATCGAAAAATTCGACCACCTGCCGCCGGCGCGCGTCGAGGGCGCCAGCGCCTTCGTGAGCATCATGGAAGGCTGCTCCAAGTACTGCAGCTACTGCGTGGTGCCCTACACCCGTGGCGAAGAGGTCTCCCGGCCCTTTGAGGACGTGCTGGTCGAAGTCGCCGGTCTGGCCGACCAGGGCGTCAAGGAAGTCACGCTGCTCGGGCAAAACGTCAACGCTTACCGCGGCCCCATGGGTGGCACGGCCGAGATCGCCGACTTCGCCACGCTGCTCGAATACGTGTCCGACATCCCCGGCATCGAACGCATCCGCTATGTCACCAGCCACCCCAACGAGTTCACGCAGCGCCTGATTGACGCCTACGCCAAGCTGCCCAAACTGGTAAACCACCTGCATCTGCCGGTGCAACATGGCTCCGACCGCATCCTCATGGCGATGAAGCGCGGCTACACCGCCATGGAATACAAGAGCACCATCCGCAAGCTGCGCGCCATCCGCCCGAATCTGGCCATGAGCAGCGATTTCATCGTGGGTTTCCCCGGCGAGACCGAAGACGACTTCGGCAAGATGATGAAGCTGATCGACGAGATCGGCTACGACACCTCGTTCAGCTTCATTTACAGCCCGCGCCCCGGCACCCCCGCCGCCGCGTTGCATGACGACACACCGCACGAGGTCAAGCTCAAGCGTCTGCAACACCTGCAGGCCACGATTGACGACAGCGTGCGCGCCATCAGCGCCAGCCGGCAGGGCACGGTGCAGCGCATCCTGGTTGAAGGCGCTTCGCGCAAGGACCCGACCGAACTCATGGGCCGCACGGAGTGCAACCGCGTGGTCAACTTCAAGGGCCAACCGCGCCTCATCGGCCAGATGCTGGACATCACCATCACCCAGGCCACGCAGCGTTCGCTGCGCGGCGAAGTCCTGACGCAGGACGTCGCCGTGGCGGCCTGAGACCGCCCGCGTTGCTCAAGCACTCGACACGCATGCTGCAACGATTTTCGTTCCGGCAACTTCTGGTGATCGCTTTCCTGCTGATTGCTGCCCTGCTGGGCGCCGCCTCGCTGCGGGCGCTGTTTACCCTGGAAGACCTTTCGCTGCAAAGCCGCAGCAATGCCGCACGTGCCCTCGAACTCAGCAGCGCGGCGCAGTCCCTGGCTGAGCGCAGCGTATCGATGGAGCGCACATCCCGCCAGTCGGTCGTCCTCGATGACCGGGTATTGCGTGAGCGCTTCGGTGACGAGGCCCGTGAAGCCGCGAGCATCCTGACCAGTCTGGCGCGAGAAGACGTACCGGTTGCCAAAGCCCGGCAATGGCGCGCGCACATGCAGAGCATCGGCGATCTGCTGACCGGCCCGGCGGGTACCGCGCTGGACCGGGAGCGCCAGCTGGCGCAGGAATTCCGTGAACTGGAAAGTGTCAATGCCGCCATCGCCGTGCAGGTGCAACAGGCGATTCAGCAACGCAACAGGTCGCTGGAAGGCAAACTTGAGGCCAGCCGCCAGCGGCTGACCCAGCAGGTAACCTGGGCCATCGTGCTGGCTATCGCCATGGCGCTGGCATTCGGCGTGTGGTTCACGCTGCCGCTCAGGCGCCTGGAGAACGCCATCGTGGGCCTGGGGGAAAACCGGCTCGACCAGGTCATCACCATCCAGGGACCGGCCGACCTGGCCCTGGTGGGGCAGCGGCTGAATTGGCTGCGCCTGCGGCTGGTGGAGCTGGACGCCGACAAATCGCGTTTCCTGCGCCATATTTCGCACGAACTCAAAACACCGCTGGCATCGCTGCGCGAAGGGGTGTCGCTGCTGGAAGACGGCGTAGCCGGCACGCTGAGCAATGACCAGCGCGAAATAGCGCAAATCCTCAGGCACAACACCGGCGTACTGCAAAGCCAGATTGAAGACCTGCTGCGCTTTAATACGGCCGCGTTCGAGGCGCGCCAGTTGAATCGCCAGAATGTCGACCTGTTGCAACTCCTCGAGGAGCAGGTGTACGCGCAGCGCCTGCAGTGGCGCGCACGGGAACTGACGGTCAGCGTCGTCGGTGAACCCGTTGTGATGGAAATCGATCCCGAAAAAATCGGCACTGCGCTGGCCAACCTGCTGTCCAACGCCATCCGCTATTCACCACCCAAAGGGCAGATCCGGCTGGAACTGAGTCCGCTGCGGGGTTTCGTTCGCATCGACATCCACGATCAGGGCGTCGGTGTGGCGCAGGCCGACCGCGAACGGATTTTCGAGCCCTTTTACCGCGGTGAACGCCAGCCGGTCGACGTGGTTCGGGGCAGCGGTATCGGCCTGTCCATCGTTCACGAATACATTGCCGCACATGGCGGAAACATCGTCCTGATGCCCGATCAACCTGGCGCACACTTCAGAATAGAGCTTCCTCATGTTTCCAAGTACTGATTTTCTTCCCCCTCCGCCTGCGACCCGCCTCTCCGGGCGCGGCCTGCTGCCGGCCCTGGTGACGTCGGCATTGCTGGCCGCGTGCAGCAGCGGTGGCCCCGCCCCCGAGCGTGGCACCAACACCGCAGCCGTCCTGGCAGCCCGGGCTGCGGCCTCTGCTGCCGAAGCCGCGCGGGCCAGCGCCAGCCAACCTGCGCCGCTCCCGGAATCGGTCGTTTTTGCCAGCGGCATGACCTTGCGCATGCTGGCTTACGCCGAGCGCGTACGCCTCATGCAGCCGCCGGAACTCACCCAGGAAACCGGGCGGCTCGGAGACGCCGCCAGCCCCGAGGCCCAACTCCAGCTCTCACTGGTGCTGGCCCAACTGCGGCAGCTGCCCGAACTGATACGTGCGCAGGAGCTGCTGGCCCGCGTATTGGGCAATGCCGATGCCCAGCCGCTGCATCCGCTGGCAAGGCTGCTGGCGTCACGCTATGCCGAACAGCGCCGCCTGGAAGAGCAGCTTGACAAACAAGGCCAGCAACTGCGCGATGCGCAGCGCAGGCTGGACCAGACCAACGAGCGGCTGGAGGCGCTAAAGGCCATTGAGCGCAGCCTCACCAGCCGGCAGCCGGCGGCAACAGCCTCGGCGCCCATCCCCCCTGCCAGCCGGGCCCGCCCCACCGCGCCATGAGCGACTCCGCCCTGACAGCGCCCCACCTGCTCGTCGTTGATGATGACGCCGACATGCTGCGCCTGCTCACCATGCGGCTCACTGCAGCGGGCTATCGCGTCACTGCGGTCACGTCGGCCGAAGCGGCGCTGACGCAGCTTCATATTGAACGGCCGCAGCTGGTACTCAGCGATGTGCGGCTTCCCGGCCGGGACGGCCTGGCGCTGTTCGACGACATACGCCAGCAGCATCCTTCGCTGCCGGTGATTTTGCTGACTGCGCATGGCACCATTCCTGATGCCGTGGAAGCCACCGAACGCGGCGTGTTCACCTATCTCACCAAGCCCTTTGACGGCAAAAGCCTGCTCGACAAGATTGCCCAGGCGCTGGCGCTGAGTGCCCCCGCGAACCCGGCCAAACAGGGCAGCCCCGAAGCCTGGCAAAACCAGATCATCAGCCGCTCAAGCCGCATGGCCGAAGCCCTGGCTGAAGCGCGCATGGTGGCGCAGTCGGACGCCAGCGTGCTGCTGCGCGGTGAAAGCGGCACCGGCAAGGAGCTGCTGGCCCAGGCCATCCACCAGGCAGGCGCACGGGCCAGCAAGCCCTTTATTGCCGTGAACTGTGGCGCCATCCCCGAGGCTTTGCTGGAATCCGAGCTGTTTGGCCACGTCAAGGGCGCCTTCACCGACGCAGTGGCCAATCACAAAGGCCTTTTCCAGGCCGCAGACGGCGGCACTTTGCTGCTCGATGAAATCGGTGACATGCCGCCCGCGCTCCAGGTCAAGCTGCTGCGCGTGTTGCAGGAACGCGTAGTGCGGCCGCTGGGCTCCAGCCAGTCGATTCCGGTGGATGTGCGCATCATCTCGGCCACACATCGCGACCTTGACGCTGCCATGGCTGAGGGCCAGTTCCGCGCCGACCTTTATTACCGGCTCAACGTCGTCACGCTGACCTTGCCCCCGCTGTCGGAGCGCCGCGAAGACATCCCGTTGCTGGCCAACCACTTTCTCCTCAAACTGGCGGCCAAGTACGACAAGCGCCTGAGCGGTTTCGCACCCGAGGCCCTCAAGGCCCTGACCACGGCCGCCTGGCCAGGCAACGTGCGCCAGCTTTACAACGTGGTGGAGCAGGTTTGTGCCCTGTCCACCACCCCGCTGGTGCCGCTGGCGTTGGTGCAGCGGGCCTTGCGCTCACCCAGCGTGCAAGTGCTCACCTATGCGGAAGCCAGGCAACACTTCGAGCGGGATTACCTGGTCGGGCTGCTCAAATTGACGGACGGCAACGTGGCCGATGCGGCCCGGCTGGCCGACCGGAACCGCACGGAGTTTTACCGCCTGATGCAAAAGCACGGGCTCACGCCGGGACACTTCAAGGTTTAGACCGTAAAAAGGTCCCAGGAGCTCCGGTTCGACCTGGGTTTGTCGCTGTGCCGCCGTGGGCCGTCGCTCGTTGGCGACAGGTTTAAGCCTTTGATTTAAAAGGATTTAATCGAGCCATCTGCGGAAGTTGTCGCTCACCGGCGACAAAACCCGCGATTCTGGGCGCTTTTGAGCCGGATTACATTTGGTTAAATCAAGTATCACGCCCAACTTGTTGATTTAAAACAATTTTTCGAAGCTGGCACAGGGTTTGCCCTAGTCATGGCATGCCAGCTTTTTTCCTGCCTTTTTTGGCATCCTCCGGCGGCCCCAAGCGCCGCTTCAATTTTCTCCTGCGGGCCCGTATCGCGGCCTGCGCGAGCCTTGCAGCACTGACGCTCGCGGCGGGCCAGGCGCATGCCTTCGATCTGGACGATGTGGCCGCTATCGCGCGCCAGCGCTCGCAAGCGCCCTGGCGCGAAGCGTCCCACGCGGTGCCCACCGAGCTCGCCAGGATGGCGTACGACGACTACCGCGACATCCGGTTCAACGCCGCCAGCACGCTGTGGCGTACCGACAAACTTCCCTTTGAAGCGAATTTTTTCCATGTCGGCCGGCACGGTGATTCGGTTCGCATTCACGAAATCACGACAGCGGGCGTGAAGCGCCTGTCCTACGACCCCGCCACATTCAATTTCGGAAAAAACAAACTGTCACCCGAGACCTGGGGTGACCTGGGCCACGGCGGCGCGCGCTTTTTCAGCAACCTCAACTCACCCACCTACAAGGATGAACTGGTGGTATTCACCGGTGCCACCTACTTCCGGGCGCTGGGATCGGGTCAGCGCTACGGCCTTTCGGCACGCGGCCTGGCGGTGGACACCGCAGGCGGTGCGGGCGGAGCCAAGGAAGAGTTTCCCCGTTTCACGGATTTCTGGCTTCAAAAACCTGCAGTCGACAGCAAGCAGCTGACCGTCTTTGCCGTGATGGATTCGGAGCGCATGACAGGCGCCTACCGGTTCGACATCCAGGCCGGCGAGCAAACCACCACGAATGTACAGGCGCGCATCTTCATGCGCCCGGCCACAACCTCCGGCAACAGCGCGCCCGTGACCTCGCTGGGCATCGCGCCCCTGACCAGCATGTTTTTCTTTGGCGAAAACCAGCCCCGCCCCGGCGATTTCCGGCCCGAAGTGCACGACTCCGACGGCCTGATGATGGCTACGGGTGACGGTGAATGGCTCTGGCGGCCCCTGCAAAATCCGTCCGCCCCGCTGGTGACGTCTTTCGCCATGAAGTCGCTCAAGGGCTTTGGCCTGATGCAACGCGACCGCGCCTTTGCCAACTACGAAGACACCGAAGCTCGCTATGAGACGCGGCCCAGCGCCTGGGTCACGCCCGTGGGCGACTGGGGCGCCGGCCGGGTCGAGCTGTTTCAATTTGCCACG
Source organism: Polaromonas sp. P3_A5 (assembly GCF_056403055.1). Classification (NCBI taxonomy): domain Bacteria; kingdom Pseudomonadati; phylum Pseudomonadota; class Betaproteobacteria; order Burkholderiales; family Comamonadaceae; genus Polaromonas; species Polaromonas sp. P3_A5. Next base: position 679,602 of record NZ_JBFUGF010000001.1, on the reverse strand, counting down.
CCGGATGAGACCCATGACAACGTGGTGGCCTATTGGGTACCCGAAAAAATGCCAGCACCTGGCCAGTCGCTGGACATCGCCTGGCAAATCAGCTGGCAGGGCAAGAACCAGCAACTGCCGCCCAACAGCTGGGTCACGCAATCACGCCGCGGCACCGGGTACTCGAAGGCCGGAACCGATCTCACGGGCCAGGTCCAGTACGTCATCGACTTTGCCGGCCCGGCGCTGGACGCGCTGCCCGAGGATGCCAAGGTCGAAGCCATCTCCAGCGCCAACGCCAATGGCCGTGTGCTCGAAAGCATGGCCTACAAGAATCCCGCCACCGGCGCATGGCGCATGACGCTGCGCGTGCTGCGGCTGAACCCGGCCCAGCCTGTTGAGCTGCGCGCCTTCCTCAAACATGACAACCACACTGTGAGCGAAACATGGACCAACCTGATCACACTCTGATTCCATCCGCTGCACGCAGCGCCCTGCGCGAGGAACGCCACCCCAATTCGGTGACGGCGCCACCGCTGAATCGCGGCTCCATGGTGCCCCGGCCCTGGCGTGGCTTCTGGAACAGCATGGCCACCGCGCTGCTGCTGCCCATGCTGTCGATATTCCGGGTTTCCGCGCCGGCACCATCCCATCGCCTGCCTGCCCCCCGGCTTGAGCGCTGGCAGCAGGCTGCCCGGCGCCGGCGCACGGTGTTCCTGCTGCTGACCGTCATCAGCACCGTGCTGGCAACCAGCATCTTTGCGGACATGCAGCCCGACTATGACAACGCCTGGCTGCAGTACGGCCAGATCAGCCTGTTTGCCCTTCTGTCAGCCTGGGTAGTGACCGGCTTCATGACGGCGATGATGGGCTTTTACGTCACGATCTTTGGTGACAAACACGCGCTGTCCGCGAAAAAGGTTCAGCACTACCCGCTGGATGCGTCCACACGCACCGCGATCATCATGCCGATCTGCAATGAAGACGTACGCACCGTGTTCGCCGGCCTGCGCGCCACCTGCGAGTCGGTCGCGATGACCGGCCATGTACAGAGCTTTGATGTCTTCGTACTGTCGGACAGCAGCAACCCGGCCATCATCCAGGCCGAGCGCGCCGCCTGGGAAGACCTGCGCACCCAGCTGGCCGGACACCCCGACCAGCCGCAGATCGAGGTCTATTACCGCCTGCGCAAACGCCGCACCGACCGCAAGGCCGGCAATGTGGCCGACTTCTGCCGCCGCTGGGGCAAGGATTACCGCTATATGGTGGTGCTGGACGCCGACAGCGTGATGAGCGGCGACTGCCTGGTTTCCATGGTCAAGCTGATGGAAGCCAATCCCAGGGCCGGCATCATCCAGACCGCAACCCAGGCCATCGGCCACGTCACGCTGCACGCACGGGCGCAGCAATTCGCCTCACGCGTGACCGGGCGCCTCTTCACGCTGGGGATGCAGTTCTGGCAGATGGGCGAGTCCCACTACTGGGGCCACAACGCCATCATCCGTATTGAGCCCTTCATGAAGCATTGCGCGCTGGCGCATATCAAGGGCACGGGCGGCATGGCGGGCAGCATCATGTCGCACGATTTTGTCGAGGCCGCGCTGATGCGCCGCGCCGGCTACCACGTCTGGCTGGTGGGTGACCTGGTGGGCAGCTACGAGCAGCAGCCGCCCGATTTGCTGGCCGAGCTGCAGCGCGATCGCCGCTGGTGCCAGGGCAACCTGCAAAACTCGCGCCTGATCGCCGAGCCGGGCATTCACCCGGTACACCGCTCCATGTTCGGCACGGGCGCGATGGCGTATCTGTCGGCGCCGCTGTGGCTGTGCTTTCTCACGCTGGGTACGGCGCTGTGGCTGTCCGGCTCGCCGATGATTGCCGACTGGACGCTGCTTCCCGGCGAGCTGATGTCGCTTTGGGCCTGGACGCTGTGCATGCTGTTCCTGCCGCGCATCCTGGGCATCGTGGCCGTGCTGGTCAACCGCCAGCAGCAATCCTATGGCGGCACCGTCGCCCTGCTGCGCAGCGCTTTGCTTGAAACCCTGATCGCGCTGTTGCAGGCACCCATCCGCATGCTCGCGCATTCGCTGTTTGTGGTGGTGGCCCTCACCGGCCTGAAGCTGGAATGGAAATCGCCCCCGCGCGAAGCGGCCGCTGTGCCCTGGCGCCATGCGCTGGCGCAGTTGGCGCCCATGTCCGGCGTGATCGCGCTGCTGGCTGTCGGCATTGCCGTGATCGATGCACGGGCTTTGATCTGGCTGATCCCGGTCGGCCTGCCGCTGCTGCTGGCGATCCCGATGACGGTGCTCACCAGCAAGGTAGGCGTGGGCACGGCCCTGCGTGCGCAGAACTACCTGCTGATCCCGGAAGAAACCCGTTCGCCGGCGGTGCTGCGACGCGCCTGGCTGCATGCAAGCCGGCTGGCCAAGCCACGGCTGAAGGCGGCCTGAGAATGGCCTGACTTCAGGGCAACCCATGAAAAAAGCCGCTTGAAGCGGCTTTTTTCATGACAGGCAAACGCTATTAATTCAGGAGCTGGTTGCGCCCGTCTTTATTGGGCTGCAGCCATTTTTCACTTAAAGATCGAATCAATCAAAACTTGGGCATGCCTTTCATGCCGCCCATGCGTTTCATCATTTTCATCATCCCGCTGCCTTTCATCTTCTTCATCATGCCCTGCATCTGCTCGAATTCATTGAGCAGGCGGTTGACTTCCTGAACATGCACGCCGGAACCGGCAGCAATGCGGCGCTTGCGGGTGGCCTTGATGAGTTCGGGCTTGCGGCGCTCCAGCGGCGTCATGCTCTGGATGATGCCCTCCTTGCGCTTAATGTCTTTCTCGGCCTTGTCCATGTCGACCTGGCCAGCCTTGGCCGCCATTTGCGCGGGCAGCTTTTCCAGAAGGCTGGAGAGCCCGCCCATGTTCTTCATTTGCTGCAACTGGCTCAGGAAGTCGTTGAGGTCAAAGCCGTCGCCGGACTTGATCTTGGCGGCGAGCTTCTGGGCAGAGGCCATGTCCACCCCGGCGGCCACCTGCTCGACCAGCGCCAGAATATCGCCCATGCCGAGGATGCGGCCGGCGTGGCGCTCGGCGTCGAACACCTCCAGGCCGTCGATTTTCTCGCTGGTACCGGAGAATTTGATGGGGGCGCCGGTGATCTGGCGCACGCTGAGCGCCGCACCGCCGCGCGAATCGCCGTCGGTCTTGGTCAGGATGATGCCGGTGAGCGGCAAGGCTTCCTTGAAGGCCTTGGCGGTGTTGACCGCATCCTGGCCCTGCATCGCATCGACCACAAACAGCGTTTCAACCGGGTTCAGGATCGCATGCAGCTCCTTGATTTCCGCCATCAGGGCCTCGTCGATGGCCAGCCGGCCAGCCGTATCGACCAGCAGCACGTCAAAGAAATGCTTGCGGGCGTAGTCAATGGCGGCTCGCGCGATGTCGGCCGGCTTCTGGTCAGGCGTGCTGGGAAACCATTCGGCGCCGGCCTGTTTGGTGACCGTCTTGAGCTGTTCAATGGCGGCCGGGCGATAGACGTCGCCTGAAACGGTCAGCACCTTTTTCTTGCGCTTTTCGATCAGGTGCTTGGCCAGCTTGGCGGTAGTGGTGGTTTTACCCGCGCCCTGCAGGCCGGCCATCAGGATGACCGCCGGCGGCTGGGCTGCCAGGTTGATATCGCTCACCCCCTCGCCCATGGTAGCGGCGAGCTCCTTGTTAACGATGCCCACCAGCGCCTGGCCCGGCGAGAGAGAACCCATCACTTCCTGGCCCAGCGCTTTTTCTTTGACCCGGGCAATGAAGTCGCGCACCACCGGCAGCGCAACGTCGGCCTCGAGCAAGGCCATGCGTACCTCGCGCAGCATGTCCTGCACGTTGGATTCGGTGATGCGGGCCTGGCCTCGCATTTCCTTGACGAGACGGGATAACTTGTCGGTAAGAGCTGAGGCCATGGGAAGGCGCCACAAACGCGGCGCAGTTAGGTGGAAAAGAAAGGCTGCAGCGGAAGGCTGCCAGAAAGGGGGGAAAGAGGCAGTAAAGGCTAAACTCTAGCCATGATTTTAGCTTTGAGCGACTGGTGGGGTCTTGCAGCGGCAGCCGGTGCTGCCGTCGCCTACGCTGCATTGGCACTGGGCTCCCCGCGCCTCGGCCCCGCCGCCATCCGCGGCCTGCTGCTGGCGGCCTGGCTGCTGCACGCGCTGGCGCTGGCCGATGGCCTGCTGGGCGAGCCCCCGCGTTTCGGCTTTGCACCGGCGCTGTCCATGACGGTCTGGCTGGTGCTGACCGTTTACGCCATCGAAAGCCGCCTGTTTCCACAACTCCAGGCCCACTGGGCGTTGGCAGGGCTGGGCAGCGCAGCTGTCATCCTGACGGTCATTTTCCCCGGTACCACCTATCACGCCATCGCGTCCCCCTGGCTGCCGTTGCACTGGGCCCTGGGCATCGCGTCTTATGGGCTGTTTGCCGCCGCAGTGGTGCACGGCTGGCTGATGACGCGCTCCGAGCGCTCCATCCGGCTGGCCGCACAAACCGATGCGGGTGTGCCGCTGTTGACGCTGGAGCGGCTCACCTTCCGCTTCGTGGAGGCCGGCTTTGTATTGCTGTCGGCCACGCTGTTTGTAGGCTGGCTGTTCGCCGAAACACTCTACGGGCCCGGCCTGGCCTGGAAATGGAACCATAAAACCGTGTTTTCGGTCCTGGCCTGGCTGACGTTTGCCGGCCTGCTGATCGGCCGGGCGCGCCTCGGATGGCGTGGCCGCAAGGCCGTCCGTGTGCTGTACCTGGGCTCCGGCCTGCTGCTGCTGGGCTACGCCGGTTCGCGCTTTGTACTTGAAGTCATTCTGAGGCGGGCATGAAATACCTTCTGGTCCTGGGATTCGTGCTGGTGGTTTTCTGGCTCTGGCGTCACAACCGCGATGCGGAAAGAAACGATGCGGCGGCTGCCCGTCCCCGCCAGGCACCGGGCCGCGAAACGGCCGTTGCGGAGATGATCGCATGCGATGTCTGCCACGTGCATTTGCCGAAGTCCGACGCCCTGACAGGCGGCAAGGGGATTTATTGCAGTGACGCGCATCGCCACCAGGCAGGAGACTAGGGCCTGCTAACACTATGTTTACAAATGCGAATGGGGTGAAAACGGCGCCAATCAAGGCGCGCGACGAATCCCAGACCGGGAGTCTGGGTGAGGAGCGCAACGCCGAGTGGCGCCGTTTTCACCCCATTCCCTCCGGGTTGCGATCAAAAAGGCCTTGCGCGGCGTTGCAAAGCCTTGACGGGGTCTACCCCGCCTGCGTTTTGCGCCTTGCTCAAGGCCTTTTTGAGCGCAGCGCATCTTGCAAACATAGTGTTAGCAGGCCCCAATGAGCACGCCATCCCACTGGTTTGAAACGGGAGGCAAGGCATCAGGCGCGTGGGAGACCGTGCCCGAACTGGGCTCCTTCGGCCGTTTGTGGCGTGTCTTCATGACGGCACGCGTTGCCATCGCCACGGTACTCGTCATCCTTCAGGCGGTTATCTACGCGCTGGGCAACATCACCAACCGCTGGTCGATTGGGGTATGCATCGCCTACCTGTGCGCCACACTGGCCGTGCGCCTGTGGGCCAAACCGCGGCCACCACGAAGCACCTTTGACGCACAGTGGTTACTGACCATCGGCGTGGACGTCATCACGTTCTCCACACTCAATTTCCTGCAATCGAGCGGCATCAACTACACGCCGCTGTTTGCCCTGCCGGTGCTCCTTGCCTCCATCCTTGGACCGATTTTGCTGGCCTTCGGAACCGCAGCCAGCGTGACCTTGCTGCTTCTGGCCGACGCCTGGTGGAGCTCACTTCAGGTATTGGGCGACTTCAATGCCCGATTCCTCCAGTCGGGCTTGAGCGGTTCCGGTTTTTTCCTGGTCGCGCTGCTTGCGAACCACCTCGCCTTGCGGCTGGCCCGTGAAGAGCAGTTGGCAAAACGCAGCCAGTCCGCCGCGCGCATGCAGACGCAGGTGAACGAACTGGTCATTGAAACCTTGGCCGACGGCGTGCTGGTGGTCGATATCAACGGCATCGTCCGGTCGGCCAATCCGGCATCCAGGCGCCTGCTGGGAGCCCGGGATTCAGTTCGCAGCGCGCCTTTCATCCTCGTCATGGAGGCGGCCTGGTTGCCCCTGGCGGAACTGATGCACAGCACGTTCAGCACGCAAACCCCCCAGGAAGCGGACATCAGCCTTGAATACCCGGGCAGCAATACCCGGCGGCTTCATGTACGCACTCGTCTTGCCGCCTCGAAAAATGGCACCCACGAAAGCCTTTGTGTAATGTTCCTGGAGGACCTGCGTGAAATGGAGGCCCGCGTGAGGACCGAGAAGATGGCAGCCATGGGACGCATGTCGGCCGCAGTGGCACACGAAATCAGGAATCCGCTGGCGGCGATCTCTCAAGCCAATGCCTTGCTGGAAGAAGACCTGCAAGACGAGCCGCACCGCCAGCTCACAGGCATGATCCGGCAAAATGCGCAACGTCTCGCCAGAATCGTCGATGAGGTATTGAACATTTCACGTGCCCAGGCGCACCTGCCCTCGCCACAAACCACCACCCTGGCACTGGACGAAACCGCTCACAAGATTACCGCGGACTGGGCAGGGCAGACTGAAGCGTCCCGACGCATGAAGATCACGGCAGATTCGGGTAATGCCGTTGTGTGCTTTGAGCCCGAGCATTTGCGCCGCCTGATGGTCAATCTGCTGGACAACGCCCTGCGTTATGCCAGCACATCTTCTCACGCCATTGAAGTCTCCACCCAGCTCGTTACGCCCGGGCAGGCCCGTCTGTCCGTATGGAGCGATGGCCAACCCATGGAGCAAACCGTGCAAACACACCTGTTCGAACCATTTTTCTCCTCTGAAAGCCGCTCAAGCGGGCTGGGCCTGTACATTTGCCGTGAATTGTGCGAACGCTATGGCGCCCTGATCGGCTACCAGCGCGTGCAGCGCAGCGGCATTGAGGGAAACGAATTTTTTGTCATATTCGCACCCTCCAGTCCGTCTATGACCTTGCCTGCGGCTTCTTTTGCCACAATGCCAACCTGAAAACCATGAGCACCCCCATTCCCGTTCCCCAGCAGGCACGTATCCTCGTCATTGACGATGAACCGGATTTGCGCACCCTGTATGAACTGACGCTGCTCAGGGAAGGGTATCGGGTGGAGGCAGCCGGTGACCTGCTGCAGGCCCGGGAGCAGCTCAAGGCGCATCACTTCGATGCTGTGATCACCGATATGCGCCTGCCAGATGGCCTTGGCCTCGAATTACTGCGAGACATGATAGACCAGCAAAGGCCCGAACGATGCGTGGTGATTACGGCCCACGGCTCGGCCGAAAATGCGGTGGAAGCACTCAAGGCCGGCGCGTTTGACTACCTCACGAAACCGGTCGACCTCAAACAATTCCGCAGTGTCGTGGCATCCGCCGTGCAGGGTGCCAAGCATCCTGCACTACAGGCCAAAAGCGATCGAAGCGCACCGGAACACGGCACCGCCCCCTCCGCCCAGAAAAAAAGCGGGGACGGCACCCAGATTCTGCAAAAACTGGTGGGTGAATCTGCCGTCATGCGCGCCGTCAAGTCGCGCATCGTCAAAGTGGCGGGAAGCATGGCGCCGGTCCTCATTCAGGGGGAATCGGGCACCGGCAAGGAACTGGTTGCACGCGCCGTACACGGCTGCAGCCACCGCGCGACAGGGCCTTTTGTAGCCGTCAATTGCAGCGCCATACCCGAAAACCTCCTCGAAGCGGAGTTCTTCGGTGCACGAAAGGGCGCTTACACCGGATCAGCGCAGGACCGGCAAGGCTACTTCCAGGCAGCCAAGGGCGGCACCTTGTTTCTCGATGAAATCGGCGACCTGCCGCTGGCCATGCAATCCAAACTTCTGCGCGCCATCCAGGAGCGCACCGTCAGGCCGCTGGGTTCGCCGCAGGAGGACACCGTTGACGTGCGCATCGTCAGCGCAACGCACAAAAACCTGGCGGCGGAAGCCCAGGAAGGAACATTCCGCCAGGATCTTTATTACCGGCTCAATGTGATTGAAATTGCCGTGCCGGCCTTGCGCGAACGCCGGGAGGATTTGCCGGCACTCTGCAATGCCCTGCTGTCAAGAATCTGCCAGGAGTCCGGCTTCAAGATGCCCGAGTTGACGGATGCCGTGATGGAGCAGCTGCAGTCCAGGCCCTTTAACGGCAATGTCAGGGAGCTGGAAAACATCCTGCACCGGGCCGTGGCGCTCGGCGAAGGAAGCGTGCTGCATTTTGATGCGCCGGTCGAAGAGCACGTCGCCGTCCCGGAAAACCTGCAGGATTATCTGGACGGGCAGGAGCGAAACATCCTGACCAAGGTTTTGCTGGAGACCGGCTTCAATCGTACCGCCGCCGCCGCGAGGCTGGGTTTGAGCCTGCGGCAGATCCGCTACCGCATTGCACGCCTGAATATCGCCACGCCGGGCAATGACGACCTGGCCGATGGACTTGACCCTGCTGATGACCCCGCCTGAGAGCCCCAATGCCCTTCCCCGGCCTTTGTGGCAAAACGGCTGGTACCGCTGTGCACGCGCACTGGCTTCGCCCAACTTTGGTCCACGCCCTCCCGGCGCGCAAATCGACCTGATCGTCATCCACTCCATCAGCCTGCCGCCAGGTGAGTTCGGCAATGGCAACGTCGAACGCCTTTTCACCAACCAGCTCGACTGGGAGGCACACGCTTACTTTCAGGGCATTCGCGGCCTGCAGGTTTCATCGCACTTTTTCATCGCCCGAACCGGCGCTCTGTGGCAGTTTGTGAGCTGTGACGACCGCGCCTGGCATGCCGGGGAATCCAGCTACCGCGGACGCACCAACTGCAACGACGATTCCATCGGCATCGAACTGGAAGGCCTTGAGGGAGATACCTTTGAAGCATCCCAGTATGAAACCCTGACCGGGCTATGCGCCTCGCTTCTGCAGCGCTACCCCATTGAGCACATCGCCGGGCACGAGCACATTGCACCCGGCCGCAAGCAGGACCCGGGCCCTGGCTTCAACTGGCCTCTGCTGCAAAACTCGCTGTCGTCACCGGCTAGGTGTTTTCCCGAAATCATGTGACTGGTGCACCTGCACGCACTCACCATTGCGGTGCGTCTTGCTGTTGAAATTTCCGGTTATTTTTACCGCGCCAGCAGTGGCCGGCGCTCTCAACCCAAGCCCGCGAAAAGCCGCGCCACAACGCCGCATCAGCTTCACAAGCCTGATGGCATCAGGCTTTCAGCGAAGTTGAACGAGCCACCATCAAGCCCTGATCGAGGCGTCTGGAATGGGGCCTAAAAAGCCACAAAACGTAACGGTGCATTCAGTCAGCGATACACTACCTGTAGTGGCTTGTATTCCCTCCATACCCTAGGTATAGTGTCTAAGCCCTAATTCAGTTTGATGTAATTTGGGTCAGGAAATGAAGGAGCAGGTTGATAGGCCTGTGCAATACCTCAATATATCCAGAGACCCCCGAACAGCACATCAAACCACCCATAAAACAAAGCAAAGAGGAAGTCATGCAAACTGCACAACACGCGGTGCCCGTCACGTCGAGCGTTCTGGCAAGCAACCCAGCAACCGGCGATACCAACGCGCAAAGCAACCCGCTCGCCCATTACCAGATCATTCGCCGCAATGGCGGCGTGGTGCCGTTCGAACCCAACAAGATCGCCGTGGCCATGATGAAGGCTTTCCTGGCCGTGCATGGCACGCAGGGTGCGGCTTCGGCCAGCGTCCGCGAAACCGTTGACGGCCTGACCCAGGCGGTCATCCGCGCCCTGATGCGTTCGCGCCCAGGCGGCGGAACCTTTCATATAGAAGACGTTCAGGATCAGGTCGAGCTGGGCCTGATGCGCGGCGGCCACCACGAGATCGCCCGCGCTTACGTGCTGTACCGCGAAAAGCGCACGCAAGAGCGCGCACGCCAGCCGCAAACCCAGGCGCCCGCAGCGCCGCTGATCCATGTGACCGACCGCGGCAACCGCGTCGCGCTGGACATCCGCAACCTGCAGGCGTTGATTGAAGCCTCCTGCGCCAACCTGGGCGCGGATATCAAGCCCGACCCGATCGTTGCGGAAACCATGCGCAACCTCTATGACGGTGTGCCCATTGACGAGGTCTACAAGGCGTCCATCCTGGCAGCGCGCACCCTGATCGAGAAAGACCCTGACTACACCTACGCCACCGCACGCCTGCTGATGCACACCATCCGCCGCGAAGTGCTGGGTGAAGAAGTCAGTCAGGAAGACATGGCGATTCGCTACGCCGAGTATTTCCCGCAGTTCATCGCCAAGGGCGTACAAAACGAGCTGCTCGACGAAAAGCTCCAGCAGTTCGACCTGGCCCGCCTGGGCGCCGCGCTCAAGCCCGAACGCGACCTGAAATTCGACTACCTCGGCCTGCAAACCCTGTTTGACCGCTACTTCCTGCACGTGCGCAAACAGCGCATCGAGCTACCACAGGCTTTCTTCATGCGCGTGGCCATGGGCCTGTCGCTCAACGAGATCAACCGCGAAGAACGCGCGATCGAGTTCTATGAAATCCTCTCGTCCTTCGACTTCATGTCGAGCACGCCCACCCTGTTCAATGCCGGCACGCTGCGCTCGCAGCTGTCGTCGTGCTACCTGACGACCGTCGCCGACGACCTGGGCGGCATCTACGACGCCATCAAGGAAAACGCGCTGCTGTCCAAATTTGCCGGCGGCCTGGGCAATGACTGGACGCCTGTGCGCGCCCTGGGCGCCCATATCAAGGGCACCAACGGCGAATCGCAAGGCGTCGTGCCTTTCCTCAAAGTCGTCAACGACACCGCCGTGGCGGTCAACCAGGGCGGCAAGCGCAAGGGCGCCGTCTGCGCCTACCTGGAAACCTGGCACCTGGATATTGAAGAGTTCCTGGAACTGCGCAAGAACACCGGTGACGATCGCCGCCGTACGCACGACATGAACACCGCCAACTGGATTCCCGACCTCTTCATGCGCCGCGTGATGGAAAAGGGCAGCTGGACGCTGTTCTCACCGTCGGACACACCCGACCTGCACGACAAGTTCGGCAAGGACTTCGAGAAAATCTACACCGCCTACGAAGCCAAGGCCGAGCGCGGCGAAATCAAGCCATCCCGCAAGCTGCAGGCCACCGACATGTGGCGCAAGATGCTGTCGATGCTGTTTGAAACCGGCCATCCCTGGATCACGTTCAAGGACGCCTGCAATGTGCGCTCGCCGCAGCAACACACCGGCGTCGTGCACTCGTCCAACCTGTGCACCGAAATCACACTCAACACCAGCGACACCGAAACTGCTGTCTGCAACCTCGGCTCGGTCAACCTCGTCCAGCATCTGAAGGACGGCGCAGTCGACCACGAGAAGCTTAAAAAGACCATTACCACGGCCATGCGCATGCTGGACAACGTGATCGACATCAACTATTACGCCGTCAAGAAGGCCCGCGATTCCAACATGCGCCACCGCCCTGTGGGCCTGGGCATCATGGGTTTCCAGGACTGCCTGTACGAGCTGCGCGTGCCTTACGCTTCCCAGGAAGCTGTCGAGTTCGCCGACAAATCCATGGAGGCTGTCTGCTACCACGCTTACTGGGCATCGACCGAACTGGCCAAAGAGCGCGGTAAATATGCCACGTACAAAGGCTCGCTCTGGGACAAGGGCATCCTGCCGCTGGATACGCTGGACATGCTGGCCGAGCAGCGCGGCGGCTATGTGGAAGTCGACCGCTCCGCCAGCCTTGACTGGGACGCTTTGCGCAAGAAGATTGCCAAAGACGGCATGCGCAATTCCAACTGCGTGGCCATTGCGCCCACAGCCACCATCTCCAACATCATTGGGGTGGATGCTTGTATCGAACCCTGCTTTGGCAACCTGTCGGTCAAGTCCAACCTGTCGGGTGAATTTACCGTCATCAACCATTACCTGGTCCGCGACCTGAAGCGCTTGGGCCTATGGGACGACGTGATGGTGGTGGATCTGAAGCACTTTGACGGCTCCCTGCGCCCGATCGATCGCGTACCGCAGGACGTCAAAGCGCTCTACGCCACGGCGTTTGAGATTGAAACTTCCTGGATTGTCGAGGCGGCAGCGCGCCGCCAGAAGTGGATTGATCAGGCACAGTCGCTCAACATCTACATGGCAGGCGCTTCGGGCAAAAAGCTCGACGACACCTACAAGCTGGCCTGGCTGCGCGGCCTCAAGACGACTTACTACCTGCGCACGCAAAGCGCGACGCACGCCGAGAAGTCGACCGTGACCGCGGGCAAGATGAACTCGGTGTCATCGGGTACCGCGACGGCAGGCGGCGGCATGAGCGCGCTCGAAGCGGCAGCCGCCGCAGCGCAGGCGCAGATGAGTGCATCGCCCGCGACCGACATCAAATTCTGTGCAATCGATGACCCAGGTTGCGAGGCCTGCCAATAAAACACCGAATCGTGCGCTGAGCTTCATCGCACGATTCGATGTAATTGAGCAACACAATTTTGTAGCGATGTGAATGAACACTTTTCATTTTGTATCGCTGCTTTCATAATCCCAAAGTATTGGAAACCTCTATGTTGACCTGGGACGAAGAAGTCAAACCATCTTTGCAAACATCTCACAACAGCGGCTTGCCTGAAGGCCGCTCGATGGAACTTCCGCCTCTTTCTTTGAACACTGCCGAGCAGCCCCAGGCGCAAGTGCGCATGCTCAACGACGGCGCGTTCGCACCTGTGCAAGCTGCAGCACCTTCTACGTCTGCCGCCGCACCCGCCAAGGCACAACGCGTCAAGGCCTCCGACAAACGCATCATTAATGGCCAGACCGACGTCAACCAGCTGGTGCCGTTCAAATACAAGTGGGCTTGGGAAAAATACCTCGCCACCTGCGCCAACCACTGGATGCCGCAGGAAGTAAATATGACGCGCGACATCGCGCTCTGGAAAGACCCGAACGGCCTGACCGAAGACGAACGCCGTCTGGTCAAGCGCAACCTGGGTTTCTTCGTGACCGCCGACTCGCTGGCAGCCAACAACATCGTGCTGGGCACCTACCGCCACATCACCGCACCCGAATGCCGCCAGTTCCTGCTGCGCCAGGCTTTTGAAGAAGCCATTCACACCCACGCCTACCAGTACATCACTGAATCACTGGGCCTGGACGAAGCCGAAATCTTCAACGCCTATAACGAAGTGCAATCGATCAAGGACAAGGACCAGTTCCTGATTCCTTTCATTGAAGTGATTTCCGACCCTCACTTCAAAACTGGCACTACCGAAGCTGACCAGACCCTGCTCAAGTCGCTGATCGTGTTTGCTTGTCTGATGGAAGGCCTGTTCTTCTATGTGGGCTTCACGCAGATTCTTGCCCTGGGTCGCCAGAACAAGATGACCGGCGCCGCCGAACAGTACCAGTACATCCTGCGCGACGAGTCCATGCACTGCAACTTCGGCATCGACCTGATCAATCAGCTCAAGCTGGAAAACCCCCATCTCTGGACGGCGGACTTCAAGGCCGAAATCAAGGCATTGTTCATGAAAGCCGTCGAACTGGAGTACCGCTACGCCGAAGACACCATGCCGCGCGGCGTGCTCGGCCTCAATGCGTCCATGTTCAAAGGCTACCTCCGCTACATTGCCAATCGCCGTGCCACGCAGATCGGACTTGAAACTCTCTTCCCCAACGAGGAGAATCCGTTCCCATGGATGAGCGAAATGATCGACCTGAAAAAAGAGCGTAACTTCTTTGAAACCCGTGTGATCGAGTACCAGTCCGGTGGTGCCCTTTCCTGGGATTGATTGACCAGAAAAATACGCGAGACAAGCGAACAATGATTTCAAGAATTGCAATGACCAGTGACAGCACCGAAGAGTGCGCGTTGGGCTTTGCTCCTGTGTTCGCGGCGCTGGGACCGGTTTATCCGGGGCCCAACGCCGTGAATCGCTTTACGTACTCCAACCGTGAAGTGCTCTTTGCAACGTGATCAAGGAGAAAACTATGGCAACTGCGAAAAAAACTGCGGCTAAAAAAGCTGCTCCAAAGAAAGCCCCTGCGAAAAAAGTAGCGGCTAAGAAGGCTCCTGCGAAAAAAGCAGCAGCGAAAAAAGCTCCGGCTAAAAAAGCTCCAGCGAAAAAAGTAGCGGCCAAAAAGCCAGCTGCGAAAAAATCGCCAGCGAAAAAGCCAGCAGCCAAGAAGGTAGCGGCCAAGAAGCCAGCAGCGAAGAAAGCTGCAGCGAAAAAGCCAGCAGCCAAGAAGGCCGCGAAAAAGGTAGCGAAGAAACCAGCGGCGAAGAAAGCCGCTGCGAAAAAGCCTGCCGCCAAGAAAGCAGCGAAAAAGCCCGCTGCGAAGAAAGCCGCGAAAAAACCTGCTGCCAAAGCTGCGAAAGCACCCGCTGCAGCGGCTGCCCCTGCGGCTCAGACTACTCTGAACCCGCAAGCTGCCTGGCCGTTTCCGACAGCCAGCAAGCCGTAAGCAGTAAGGTAATTCTGCTTAGAGCCCGATATCGAAAGATGTCGGGCTTTTTTCATGGCTGGGCCGTTCCTGAGGCCATCCACAATTGACACCCCTGACCCCTGTTTACCGCCGCCGGACCACTCCAGCCATGAAACCGTTCCCCGCGCTGCCCGAACTTCCTTTTCTGCGACGGGAAAAGAATGGGGACGTTCTGATCGACATCCATGTGGTGCCCAACGCCGCCAAAACCGAGATGATGGGCCTGCATGGAGAGGCCGGCCAGCAGGCGCTGCGCCTGCGGCTGCAGGCACCGCCCGTGGACGGCAAAGCCAATCAGGCGCTGGTGAAGTGGCTGGCCGGTTGCCTCGGCGTTCCGCAGCAGGCGGTCACGCTGGCCCGCGGAGAGGCTTCAAGGCGCAAGCAGTTGCGCGTCAGCGCTGCAGCGGCAAGCCAGGCTGCGTGGAATGAATGGCTGAAAGCACTGGACCACCGCGAGCCATAGCCCCACGTAAAGCGCCGCGAGAAGTAGGCGAAAGGGGGCGTAGCTATTAATTCGATAGCTTCTTGCGCCCGTCCAGTCACGCTCAATCGCCGATTTTCTCTGAATTCAGCGTGTAGTTCTGGCCGCCGCGCGTCGCGATCTTGTGTGCACCTACCCGGTTGCCCAGCGCGGCGCAGCGGTCCAGCGCCCAGCCTTTTTCCAGGCCAAACAGCAAAGCGCCGCGAAAGGCATCGCCGCATCCCGTCGGGTCGACCACAGTTTCGGCTTTCACCGGCGGCACGAGGGTTTTCTCGCCGCCAATCCAGACCTCGCAACCTTCCGCGCCCAACGTCACCACCAGGCCCTGCACCCGGCGGGACAATTCGGCGCATGACAGGCCCGTGCGGTCACACAGCATTTTGGCCTCGTAATCGTTGACGGTCACCCAGGTGGAAAGTTCCACAAAGTGGGAAAGCTCCTTGCCGTCAAACATGGGAAGGCCCTGGCCTGGATCAAAAACGAAGGGGATACCAGCCAGCTTGAACTGCTCGGCATGCTGCAGCATGGCATCGCGCCCGTCAGGCGAGATAATGCCCAGCTTGATGTCATCGCGTGCGTCAATGCGGGTGACATGGGCCTGCATCATGGCACCCGGATGAAAAGCCGTGATCTGGTTGTTGTCCCGGTCGGTCATGATCATCGCCTGGGCGGTGTAGGTGTCGCCCACCTGCCGCACAAATTCCGTGCTGATGCCCAGCGTCTTCATGCGCTCCACGTACTCAGCGCCGTCGCTGCCGACCGTGGCCATGGGCAGCGGCTTGCCGCCAAGCTGCTGCAGGCTGTAGGCGATGTTGCCGGCGCAGCCGCCAAATTCACGGCGCAGCGCCGGCACCAGAAACGACACATTCAGAATATGCAGTTGATCGGGCAGTATCTGCTCCGAAAAGCGCCCCTCAAAGGTCATGATGGTGTCAAACGCCAGGGAGCCACAAATAACAGCAGACATTCAGTTCTCTCGTTTCAATCAGGGGTAAAAAACCAGGACACGATAGCCAGCCACTCGCAAGGGAGCCGCCGGCGCAGAAGACGGCGGCGACGCTGCAGCTGCAGTGTCCGGATCACCGGATATTTTCATGATGACCAGGCCGGGCATTTCGGAGCGGGGGGCCAGGGTCGGCGATTTGGCGCCAAACTGTGCCGGCGTCAGGATGCGGCGCACCACGGCCTGGTCCTGCGAATCGGTCAGGGTCACTTCCAGGGAAGGCATTTCCAGAAGCGTCACACCCGTGTTTTTGAGCGTAAAACTGAGGCGATAGGCATCAGGGCCGATGCGGTTGAAGGTGGAGCTGTCTATGACCAGCGACTCGATATGCCGCGGCGCACGAATGTCACAGTGCAACTGGCCGCAAATACCCTGAAGCGCCGGCACGAGCCGGGGCTCCAGGGCGGCCAGCGTGTCCCTTTGCTGGACAGCCCACTGCAAGACCAGCACGGCCAGCAGCAGCAGGGATAACAAGGCCATAGTCCACCGGGTCAGCGGCCGTTTCCAGAACGCCTTGCGCTTGGCCTCCCGCACAAAAGACACATCGTGCTCCACGCGCGAATCCGGCATGCCGGAGTCCACGTCCGAAAAGGCAAAACTGGAATCATCATCGACCGCCGGACGCACCATCACCGGCCGGCGGGCTGGCGGCTCATCCGGCAACACGCTATCGGGCAGTTCCATCGGATCCTGCTGACGTTCCTGTTGAGCCCGCTTCCAGCGTCCAGGGTCAAAATCAGCCGCACTGTCCTGCGCATCATCGGCAGGGCCAGTGCCGGAAGGCCTTAGCGGCACCCGGTCGGCAAATGACCTGGCCGGCGCCCATTTCTGTGGGTCCGCAGCAGCGGCAACAGCCACGACTGGCGGCGCCGGCGCAGAAGGGACAAATTCCGGCAGCGGCATGGGTTCGGTGTCCGCGACCGCAAACGGTACGGCGGGCACGGGCGATGCCATGTCACGCGGCAGCAGATGCGCGGACGCATCAAAGACTTCAGCGCAATGCCCGCATCGCACCCAGCCCTGTGAGACTTTGAGTTGGTCGGTCACGACTTTGAACATCGTGCCACATGCGGGGCAGCGCGTAATCAGGCTCATTTAGCGCTGTATTGTAGGGGGCTCACCCCCGCTGACGGCCTGAAAACCGCCAGGCACCGGGTTGAGCCGGCTCAGAAGCCGGCGGTCATCAAGATCCAGCCTTCTTGCGCATCGTGCACGGTGAGCTGGCAATAGGGTGCGTAGGCCTCTTTCAGTTCTTCAGCCTGGCGCTCCAGAATGCCGGCCAACACGAGATGGCCGCCCTTTTCGACATGTGCGCACAGCAGCGGTGCCAGCACTTTCAGCGGTGTGGCCAGGATGTTGGCCAGCACGGTCCGGTATTGACCGGACGCCTTGTCGGGCAAGCCAGCGTTGAGCGCCACATGGTTGGCTTCGGCATTGGCGCGCGTCGACTCTACGGCAGCCGGGTCGATATCGACAGCGTCGATGTCCAGCCCGCCGAACTTGGCCGCACCAATGGCCAGGATGCCCGAGCCGCAGCCGTAGTCGAGGACACGACCTAGATCTTTTCCGTCTGAGCCCTGGCTTGCAATCCATCGCAGGCACATGCGCGTAGTGGGATGGGTTCCGGTGCCGAAGGCCAGCCCCGGGTCCAGGCGAATGACTTGTTTGGCCTCGGCAGGCGGCTCATGCCAGGTCGGCACGATCCAGAATTCGGGCGTGATGTCCACCGGGGTGAACTGCGACTGCGTCAGGCGCACCCAGTCTTGTTCCGGCACAGGCTGAACAGCCACCACGCTGCAGCCGGCAAAGAAATCTTGCGCCGCCAGCACACCGGCCGCGTCTCGTGCCAAGGCTTCGGTGGCAAACATTGAAACGATGCGCGAACGCTCCCAACCCGGCTTGGGCGGCGGCATGTCAGGCTCACCAAACAGCGCCTGCTCAGCCGGCGTCTGCGCGTCAGCGTCTTCCACCGACACGCTGAGCGCATCCAGCGCGTCAAGCGCCTCGCTGAGGGTTTCGACTTCATCGACAGGGGCCAGCAGGATCAGTTCAAACATGGTTTAGGCGCACTGGTTGGTTTCGACAATGGCAACCCTTGCAAGCAGGGGCCGCGGAACCGGCTTTGCCGGGCCGCAGGCGCAGCGGCCCCCTCGGGGGGCAGGAAGCTACACGAAGTGAGCGACCGTGGGGGCCACATCCACCGTGGGGGCTAACGCTCTCGCTTTGACAACCACTCTTCAAGGTAGTGAATGTTGGTGCCGCCGTCCATGAACTTGGCATCCACCATCAGCTCGCGGTGCAGCGGGATATTGGTGTTGATGCCTTCCACCACGGTTTCAGCCAGCGCCGTGCTCATGCGGGCCAGCGCCTGCTCCCGCGTATCGCCGTGAACAATGATCTTGCCGATCATGGAGTCGTAGTTGGGCGGCACAAAATAGTTGGCGTAAATGTGCGAGTCCACCCGCACACCCGGCCCACCCGGTGTGTGCCAGGTCGTGATACGGCCCGGCGAAGGGACAAACTTGTAGGGATCTTCCGCGTTGATGCGGCATTCGATTGAATGGCCTTTGAGCTGGATATCGCGCTGGGCAAAAGGCAGCTTTTCACCGGCCGCCACCATGATCTGGGTGCGCACGATGTCCACGCCGGTGATCCATTCGGTGACCGGATGCTCGACCTGGACACGTGTGTTCATCTCGATGAAGTAGAACTCGCCGTTTTCGTAGAGGAACTCAAAGGTGCCCGCACCGCGGTAGCCGATTTTCTTGACGGCCGCGACGCAGCGCTCGCCGATGCGCTCAATCAGCTTGCGGGGGATGCCCGGTGCCGGCGCTTCTTCAATGACTTTCTGGTGGCGGCGCTGCATGGAGCAATCGCGCTCACCCAACCAGACCGCGTTTTTGTGCTGGTCGGCCAGGATCTGGATTTCGATGTGCCGCGGGTTCTGCAGGAATTTCTCCATGTAGACCTCGGGATTGCCGAAGGCCGCGCCGGCTTCGGCCTTGGTGGTCTGCACCGCGTGCAGCAAAGCCGCTTCGGTGTGCACCACGCGCATGCCGCGCCCGCCGCCGCCGCCGGCCGCTTTGATGATGACCGGGTAGCCGACCTGCTTGGCAGTGCGCTTGATGACGACCGGGTCATCGGGCAAGGCACCTTCAGAGCCAGGTACACAGGGCACACCGGCCTTGATCATGGTCTGCTTGGCCGAGACCTTGTCGCCCATGATGCGGATCGACTCCGGCGTGGGGCCGATGAACTTGAAGCCGCTTTTTTCCACGCGCTCGGCGAAGTCGGCGTTTTCACTCAGGAAACCGTATCCGGGGTGGATGGCTTCAGCATCCGTCACCTCGGCGGCCGAGATGATGGCGGGCATGTTGAGGTAGCTGTCTTTGGAAGGCGCCGGGCCGATGCAGACCGACTCGTCGGCCAGCTTGATGTATTTGGCCTCGCGGTCAGCTTCGGAATAGACCATCACGGCCTTCACGCCGAGTTCGCGGCAGGCGCGCTGGATGCGCAGGGCAATCTCACCCCTGTTGGCGATCAGTATTTTCTTGAACATGCGTCGGTAAGCCTGGTTTGGAAAGGAGGCAAGGCGCCCGCTTACTCAATGATGAAGAGGGGTTGGCCGTATTCGACAGCCTGGCCGTTTTCCGAAAGGATCTTGGTGACGGTGCCCGATTTGTCGGCTTCGATCTCGTTGAGGATCTTCATGGCCTCGATGATGCAGATGGTTTCGCCTTCCTTGATGACGCTGCCGAGTTCGACAAAAGGCTTGGCGCCGGGGCTGGCAGAGCGATAAAAAGTGCCCACCATGGGCGACTTGACGGCATGGCCGGCGGGGGCTGCGGGCGCTGCTTCGGCAACCGGTGCGGCAGGCGCGCCGGCCGCGGGCGCCGCTGCGGGAGCTGCTACCATGGCAACCGGCTGCTGCATCACCAGGGGAGCGCCGCTGGATTTGACAATACGCACCTTGCCTTCGGCTTCAGTGATCTCCAGCTCGGAGACGTTGGACTCTGAGACGAGGTCAATCAGGGTCTTGAGTTTTCTTAAATCCATAGGTTCTCTCCAACGACGGTAGATGCTGGCGCGGGATCTCGGCGCAGCTTTTTTGACTGAAAGGCTGGAAACGGAAGGCACTTGACGCGGCCACCGATCTTCCTTCTTTTTTCACTTACTTTCTGCTTTTACGCTTTAAAGCGCTTATCAGTTAATTACTGCGGGGACGAGCCAGGCGGCTTACCCCGGGAAAGCGCAGAGTGTACATCAAGCCGGAGGCCATTCCCCACCGTCTGGCGGCTGGCCGCTCTGCCTCAAAAACCCCGCGGAAGATGCCGTTAGAAGCTGTTCCCGACTGTTACCGAAGGTTTCGATGCAGCACGGCCCATCAGCAATGTTCTGCCGCTAATTGAGCTTGGCCCAGAGCGCCAGGTCTTCCGGCAGGACTTTGCCGATCTTGCGATGAAGCAGTTCGCCGGAAGCGCTGAACACCGCGGTAAAAGGCAGGCTGCCTGCGAGATTTCCCAGCGATTTGCTGAGATCGGTTCCGCCCAGACCGGCCATGCCGACCGGAAAATGCAGCGGCTTGGTTTGCAGCCAGGTTCGCACCGCGCTGGGCTGGTCGACAGCCAAACCCAGCACTTGCAGGTTTTTATCGCGATTTTCCTGGTAGAAGTAATCCAATAATGGCAACTCCTCCACACAGGGCGGGCACCAGGTGGCCCAGAAATTTACCAACAGCAGCTTGCCGCGAAAGCTGCTCATGGACAGGTTCTTGCCGTCGGGCGTGTCGAAGTTCAGGCTCCAGAATGCGTCGGTCGCGCTGCCAGATGTACTGCCGGGAGTGGGCGCCACCACTTTTTCATCCACCGCGTGAGGCTGGAATTTCCACCAGGCGACGCCTGCACCGGCCAGGCCGGCCAAGGCGGCGGCACTGCCATAAAGCATGTTTCTGCGGTTCACGTGTCTGAAGTTCCGGGTTGGGGGGAAAGCAATTTTTGCACGGCAGCCAGGTCCCCCCGCGGGGTCCGTCCCTTGGCGTCGGGCCTGAGGGCGCCCCGCAGGTCGTCGTGGTCATAGACCATCAGATGCACGCCCACCGTCTCGTTCAAAGGTTTGCACACACTTCGCAGACTGAGCGCTTCCACGCTGTCACCGGTGAAGCCGGTCACGGTACGCGGCTCGTAGTCCACATTGTGCTCAATCAGGGCAATCTCGGCTGATTTGGGGTCATCGCAAAACAGCTGGATATAGATGTCGGACAGCCGCGTGGCCGTACCGTGCCAGACGGCGCCGCCCAGGTAGGGCCGAAATTGCACTAGCCGTTCCATCCAGACCAGCGCCAGTTCACGCAGCGCTGCCAGCTCGGCGGGCTGGGTGTCGGCACAGAAAAGCGCGATGTATTCGCGGACAGCGTCTTCCAGCTCGTCATTGCCCGGCAGTTCGGTACGGGCGGGCAATGCCATCTGTTTGACGGCGCGGCGTTTGGCCGGACCATATTCCAGCC
Organism: Polaromonas sp. P3_A5; assembly: GCF_056403055.1. Lineage (NCBI taxonomy): Bacteria > Pseudomonadati > Pseudomonadota > Betaproteobacteria > Burkholderiales > Comamonadaceae > Polaromonas > Polaromonas sp. P3_A5. The sequence goes on along the minus strand of NZ_JBFUGF010000001.1, from coordinate 658,123 downwards.
CTTCTTCCACCACCAGCGCGGCGGCCGTGGCGGCGATTTCGGATTTAAGGGTATGAGGTGTCAAGATCGGCTGGCTTCGACCAGGCAAGGCCAAATCGAAGGTCAATGGGTGATGCGGATAAATGATACGGGTGCGGGCGAAGCGATTGTGCCCCGGGTTGGGTTCCCGCCAGACGCTAAAGTTCACCCCGGCCCACGGCACACCCTGTTGCTATGAAATCAATAGCTGGTTGCGCCCGTCCACATTGACCAGGAGGCGCTTTTTCCTTGAATTTCCGCGCAGCCACCGGATCCAGGTCTGTGGGGCCCGCGGATAGCCCTGCCTAGAATACAGGCCATGCACATACATATTCTGGGAATCTGCGGCACCTTCATGGGGGGCCTGGCCGCCCTGGCGCGGGAAGCCGGGCACAAAGTGACAGGCTGCGACACCGGCGTCTATCCGCCCATGAGCGACCAGCTGCGCGGTTTGGGGATTGAGCTGATCGAGGGCTACGGCGCCGACCAGATGGCCTTCGAGCCCGACGTGTTCGTGGTCGGCAACGTGGTGTCCCGTGCCCGGCTTGCCGATGGCAGCGCGAAATATCCGCTCATGGAAGCCATCCTGAACAGCGGCAAACCCTACACCAGCGGCCCGCAATGGCTCTCGGGCCACGTGCTGCACCACCCGACCCACCACCCGACCGGGCCACGCCATGTGCTGGCAGTGGCCGGCACGCACGGGAAGACCACCACCACGGCCATGCTGGCCTGGATTCTCGAAGCTGCCGGGCTGAAACCGGGTTTCCTGGTCGGCGGCGTGCCGCTGAACTTCGGTGTATCCGCCCGGCTGGGCGAAGGCAATACCTTTGTCATTGAAGCCGACGAATACGACACGGCCTTTTTCGACAAACGCAGCAAGTTCGTGCATTACCGCCCACGCACGGCCATCCTGAACAACCTTGAGTTCGACCACGCCGACATTTTTGACGACCTGGCGGCCATCGAACGGCAGTTCCACCATCTGGTGCGTACCGTGCCTTCGCAAGGCCGCGTGGTCGTCAATGCCGCCGAAGCCAGCCTGCAGCGCGTGCTGGCCCAAGGCTGCTGGAGTGAGCAACTGCTCTTCGGCAACGGCCTGCTGAACAAGAGCGGCTTCATGGCCCACGGCGAGCCGCACGATTTTCACGTGCTCAAGGCTGGCGAGGCCGTGGCCCATGTGAAATGGGGCATCAGCGGCGTGCACAACCAGCTCAATGCGCTGGCCGCCATCGCGGCGGCCGAGCATGTGGGCGTGGCGCCCGAGGCCGCGGCCCAGGCACTGGCGGAGTTCCAGAACGTCAAACGCCGCATGGAAGTGCGCGGCGTGATCCCGCGCAAAGGTGGCGACATCACCGTGTACGACGACTTCGCCCACCACCCCACCGCCATCCACACCACGGTAGACGGCCTGCGCCGCCAGCTGCAAAGCGCCGGCCGGGGCAGCGAACGCATCCTCGCCATCTTCGAGCCGCGCAGCAACACCATGAAACTGGGCGCCATGACGGCCCAGCTGCCCTGGAGCCTCGAGCAAGCCGACCTGGCTTTCTGCCACGCCGGCGGACTGGACTGGGATGCGCGCGCCGCGCTGGCCCCCATGGGCGAACGCGCCCAAGTGGCCGGCACCATTGACCAGCTGCTCGAGCAGGTGCTGGCCGCAGCGCGGCCGGGCGACCATTTGCTGTGCATGAGCAACGGCGGGTTTGGCGGGATTCACGTAAAACTGCTGCAGGCGCTGAAAGCGTGACGGCGAGAATGCCGTGAACTGAAACTTATCTTGCTATTAATTTAGTAGCAATCAGCGCATGATTGGCACTGGCTAGAGGCCTAAATTGCTTATGAAAAGCGAGGCGTGGGGACCTAGAAGCTGATGCTTAATGTTGTGACATCTACATGCACAACCGGCTTGCCCAGCGCCGCGCTCGACGCCCGGGCAAATTCCTGAGCCCACTTGGCTTCGGCAAACTTCACCGGCCCAGCCGCCTGGGCCACCACCACCACCTTGTCGGCGGTCAGCAGCTTGCCCGTGGGCCGAAGCGGCTCACAGCCCATTTGCGTGAACTGGTCGTCCAGCCACCCCCTTGCCACATCGTGCGGCATGGGCTGCACTTCGTTGAGGTCCAGGCGGATGGGCGCCACGTCCTTGAAGGTCACACTGACTTCGCTGCGCATGATGGGCTCCTGATCAGGGGTTCATGGTCGGCGACTTGCGGGCCTGGCGGCTATTCGCACAAACCCGCACGGTGGCTTACTTGCCGGGTTACTTGCCGGCGCGGCGCTTGAGGACGGCGGCCGACAGCACTTCCAACACGTCCAGCGAGTCGCTCCAGCCCAGGCAAGCGTCGGTGATGCTTTTACCGTATTCCAGCGCTTTCGAGTCGTCCTTGCCCGGCGTGAACTTTTGCGCGCCGGGGTTGAGGTGGCTTTCCACCATCAGGCCGAACACATGGCGCGAGCCGCCGGCCACCTGGCCTGCGATGTCGCGTGCCACTTCGACCTGCTTTTCATGCTGCTTGGAGCTGTTGGCGTGGCTGCAATCCACCATCAGCGTGGCCGGCAGCTTGGAGGCTTCGAGCTCCTTGCAAGCCGCCGCGACGCTGGCCGCGTCGTAGTTGGGCGCCTTGCCGCCGCGCAAAATCACATGGCAGTCCTTGTTGCCGTTGGTCTGCACAATCGCGACCTGGCCGTTCTTGTGCACCGACAGGAAATGGTGGCCCCGCGCCGCCGCCTGGATGGCGTCGGTCGCAATGCGGATGTTGCCGTCGGTGCCGTTCTTGAAGCCGATGGGCGCCGAGAGGCCCGAAGCCAGTTCACGGTGCACCTGGCTTTCAGTAGTGCGCGCGCCGATGGCGCCCCAGGAAATCAGGTCACCGATGTATTGCGGCGAGATCACGTCGAGGAATTCGCTGCCGGCAGGCAGGCCGATACGGTTGATATCGATCAGCAGCTGGCGCGCGATGCGCAGGCCTTCGTCGATGCGGAAGGTTTCGTCGAGGTAGGGGTCGTTGATCAACCCCTTCCACCCGACGGTGGTGCGCGGCTTTTCGAAGTAGACGCGCATCACGATTTCCAGCGTGCCTTCGTACTTCTTGCGCTGCTCGACGAGTTTGCGGGCATAGTCCAGCGCAGCCATCGGGTCGTGGATGGAGCACGGCCCGACGACGACAAGCAGGCGGTCATCCTTGCCCTGGATGATGTTGTGGATGCTTTTGCGGGTTTTGCTGATCAGCGTCTCGACGGCGGTGCCGCGGATCGGGAAAAAGCGGATGAGATGCTCGGGAGGGGGTAACACGGTGATGTCCTTGATGCGTTCGTCGTCGGTCTGGCTGGTTTTTTCGACGTTCGCATACCAGTTGTCGCTGGCGGAGATGGGCTTGGCATTCATCGCTGTTTTCCTTTTCTTTCGGGATATCAATCAGGTCGTCACAAGTCAGGGCATTTAAAAATTGAACGGGCAAAAAAAAACCGCCGGAGGCCGGCGGTTTTTGGAGAATCGGTGCGTTTTATCGGGTCACGCGTTGATCTCTCTACCGCCGGAAGCGCTTGAGAACCAAAAGTAACCGAAGTAAAACTTGGCCGAATTCATAAGCTGAAATGTAGCACAGGTCAAAAAAGAGGCAATCCGGGCTGGATCAGGCCGTCCCGCCCACTGTCAGGCCGTCGATGCGCAGCGTCGGCTGACCCACGCCCACCGGAACGCTCTGGCCTTCCTTGCCGCAGGTGCCGACGCCGCTGTCCAGCGCCATGTCATTGCCCATCATGGTGACGCGGGTCAACGCGTCCGGGCCGTTGCCGACAATCGTCGCGCCCTTGACGGGATACAGGATCTTGCCGTTTTCGACCCAGAAGGCTTCGCTGGCCGAAAACACGAACTTGCCGGAGGTGATGTCGACCTGGCCGCCGCCGAAGTTGGTGGCGTAGAGGCCTTTTTTGATGCTGGCCACGATTTCTTCGGGCTGCTTGTCGCCGCCCAGCATGTAGGTGTTGGTCATGCGGGGCATGGGCACATGGGCGTAGCTTTCGCGGCGGCCGTTGCCCGTGGGCTTGACCTTCATCAGGCGCGCATTGAGCGAATCCTGGATGTAGCCCTTCAGGATGCCGTCTTCAATCAGCACGTTGCGCTGGCTGGCGTTGCCTTCGTCGTCCACGTTCAGCGAGCCGCGGCGATCCGCAATTGTGCCGTCATCCAGCACCGTCACGCCCTTGGCTGCCACGCGCTGGCCGATCTTGCCAGAAAACGCGCTGGAGCCCTTGCGGTTGAAATCACCTTCCAGACCGTGGCCGATGGCTTCGTGCAGCAGGATGCCGGGCCAGCCGGAACCCAGCACCACCGTCATTTCGCCGGCTGGCGCGGGGCGAGCATCCAGGTTGGTCAGTGCCGCTTTCACAGCGTCGTTCACATATTCGGTAATCTGGGCGTCGTCAAAGTAGGCCAGGCCAAAACGCCCGCCGCCGCCACCCGAGCCGACTTCGCGCCGGCCTTTTTGCTCGGCGATCACCGTCACACTCAGACGCACCAGCGGGCGCACATCGGCGGCCAGCGTGCCGTCGGCGCGCGCCACCATCACCACGTCGTATTCGCTGGCCAGCCCGGCCATCACCTGCACGATGCGCGGATCCTTGGCTTTGGCGAGCTTTTCGACTTTCTCCAGCAACTGAACCTTGGCAGTGCTGTCCAGCGTGGCGATCGGGTCCAGGCCCTGGTAGAGCGAGCGGCTGCCGGCCACCTTGCGGACGGCCGTCTTGACGCGGGCAGCCTTGCCGCCGGCAGAAATGCTGCGCACCGTGCGTGCCGCATCCAGCAGCGACGCCTCGGAAATGTCATCGGAGTAGGCAAAAGCGGTCTTTTCGCCACTGACAGCGCGCACGCCCACGCCCTGGTCAATGCTGAAGGAACCGGTTTTCACGATGCCTTCTTCCAGGCTCCAGCCTTCGCTGCGGGTGTACTGAAAGTAGAGATCGGCATCATCGGCACCGTGGGAGGTGATCTCGCCCAGCGCGCGGCTCAGATGCGCCTGCGTGAGGCCGAAAGGCGCCAGCAGCAGCTTTTCGGCAATCTCCAGCCGTCCGGATGTGGACTCCGTGGTCGGCCGCGCAGCGGACGAGACAGTGGATTTGTTGGCGGTGGAAGCGGGCGTGGAGCGAAGGAAGGTCATGCGGCCATTGTAGGCAGTCTGCCCTGCCCCGTCAGGGCCCGTGCACAGGCCGGTACGAGGCCCAGGGCTTTGCCCGCCGAGTTCCGGCCGTCGCAAGGCAAGTCGCGGTCATGATGCCTTGCGCGGGCCCTCAGTGAACTCAGGCAATTAGCGGCTGGTAACGCATTGACAGCGCTTCGCGCACCTGCTCCAGGGGTTGACGCCAGTCCCCAGCCGTGGCCTGGCGAAATAACCTTGCACTCGGATACCAGGGGCTATCGCTTCTCTCCAGCAGCCAACGCCAGTCGGGGATGTAGGGAACCAGAATCCATACCGGTTTACCCATAGCACCCGCAAGGTGTGCCACGCTGGTATCCGACGTGACGACCAGATCAAGTGAGTCGATCACCGCCGCCGTATCGGCGAAAGTCTTCAGCGCCTCGCCCGGACGGAGGATGTGAGGTTGCGTCTTCATGACAGGAATGTCCACTTCACGAAGCACGGGTTGAAGGCATATCGCCGGCATTCCGTCGGGCAGGGCTTGCAGAAATTCCGCAAGTCGCAGAGAGCGTAGCCGGTCGCGCTTCTGTTTGGCGTTGCCGGACCAGACAATGCCCACCCGAGGGGTAGCCGATCCAGCCATGGCAGCAAGCCGCTGTTGCCAGGCCGCCTTTTTATCGGGATCGGCTTTCAAATAAGACAAGCTCGCCGGCACAAACCCGGTCCGATGATGCCCCAGGGCCAATGGAAGGCTCATCAAGGGGCAATAGCAATCAAACGGCGGCAAGGGCTCATGCTCCTCCAGAACGCGGGTCACCCCTGGAAGAGTACCCATCAGCTCTTTAAGTCCCGCCTGCACCTGAAGCACCACGTGCGCGCCCAGCGCGGCCACTTCCGTGGCGTATCTGCAAAACTGGATGGTGTCCCCAAACCCCTGTTCACACGAGAGCAGGATCGTTTGACCGGCGATGACCTCTCCACCGAGCCAAAGAGGCTTGGCAAAGACCTTGCGCTCTTTCACATCTTTTTCTTTCGCGCTCCTGAGCCGCCACTCGTATTCCGTCCAGCCCGTTGCATAGTCGCCATGCAGCAGGGCGCCAAAACCGAGATTGAAATGGGCAGCAAAATGCCCGGAGTCCAGCTCAAGGGCTGTCCGGTAGCATTTGATGGAGTCATCATGGAAGCCCTGTTCACCCAAAGAAATACCGAGGTGAACCAGCGTATTTGCGTCCCCTGGATTGAGATCCAGTGCCCGCCGCATCAACGGAATCGCCCGTGCGAAATCTCCCGCGGCCTCGTACGCGGCCCCCAGGTTGCTCATGAATTGGGCGTTCTCCGGCTCCAGCGCAAGGGCTTTTTCGTAGGGCGCTATCGCCTTGAGCGGCAAATTCTGGGCGCTGTACAGGTTTCCCAGATTGCAGAGAAGCCCGACTGATTCGGGAAATCGGCGAATGCCTTCCTGCATGATCTCTTCCGCCTCTGTCATCTGCTCATGTTGAAAGAGTTCATAGCCCAATTCACGATAGGCCGGTTCAAACTCTGGCGCAAGCAGCACAACCTTCTTGAATCGGTGAATGGCCTGAGATACGTTTGCCTCCCGCTGTGCGAGCGTTCCCAACATGAAATGCGCGTCATGCTGTGTGGGATCCAGACTTACGGCCTGTTCAAGTGCCGCCTTGGCTTCCAGAAGGTGACCCTGCTCACTTAATACATATCCGAGATTGATCAATGCGAAGACATCTTCCGGATCGGCCTTCGTTGCCTCGCCGTAGCACAAAGCCGCCTCATAAAGCTTGCCTTCTGCCAACAAGGCATTGCCATTCTTTTTGAGTTCAGCGCAACGATCCTTGTCAGGCGCACCAACGCTGGCTACCGCGCTCGACGAGGTCGGCAGGATTTTTTTCAAAAGTCCGAACATACTGCCCCAAAAACCGAAAAACTACAGCTGCAAGGAAAGCCACCGCGTCAAATCGTCGGCATAGGCATCATTAACGCCGCGGTCTTTCAATGTCCACAAAAAGGCATTACCCAGCTTGGCTTTTTGGTAGGTATTGAGTTTGTTGGCCCGTTTAAAGGCAGCGAGTTCATGCGACATCTTTATCAGCGTTTTTTCTGCTTTTTCCGCAAATTTCTTTTCTTTCACCGACTCTTTGGCCGGCAGCTCGCGGATCACGAGTTCCGCCAGCGAAATGCCGCACTGACTTGCGGCCCGTGTATCAAACCAGTCAAAAAACCCCATATGAACCTCCTTGTTAGCTCTGCACCAAGCGCTTGGCCTTGGCGATCGACATCAGCATGCCGATGGCCAGTCCCAGCGTCACCATGGCCGTGCCGCCATAGCTGATGAAAGGCAGCGGCACGCCCACCACGGGCAGGATGCCGCTGACCATGCCCATATTGACGAAAGCATAGGTGAAAAAGATCATGGTCAGCGCACCGGCCAGCAGGCGCGAAAACAGGGTCGATGCCTCCAGCGCAATGGCCAGTCCGCGCAAAATCAGGAAGATGAATGCAGCAATCAACAACAGATTGCCCAACAGACCGAACTCTTCGGAGTACGCCGCGAAGATGAAGTCGGTGGTGCGCTCGGGAATGAACTCCAGGTGTGTCTGCGTTCCGGCCATAAAGCCCTTGCCGGTGATGCCGCCCGAGCCGATGGCGATCATGCCCTGGATGATGTGAAAGCCCTTGCCCAGCGGATCGCGCGACGGGTCGAGCAGCGTGCAGATGCGCTGCTGCTGGTAGTCGTGCAGGATGGGCCAGCGCACGCCGTCGGCGCAGATTTGCGGCTCGAACCACACCACGAGGAACACGCCAATGAGGCCCAGCAGCACCGGCGGCAGGATCAGCTTCCAGCTCAGCCCGGCAAAAAAGATCACCGCGAGCCCCGCGGCCAGCACCAGCAGGGAGGTTCCCAGATCAGGCTGCTTCATGATGAGCCCGACCGGAACGACCAGCAACAGCCCGGCGGCCAGGAAGTCCAGCGGGCGCAACTGGCCTTCGCGCTTCTGGAACCACCAGGCCAGCATCAGCGGCATGGCAATTTTCAGGATTTCGCTGGGCTGGATCACCACGCCCACATTGAGCCAGCGCCGCGCGCCCTTTTTGGTGACGCCGAAAATCGCCACCGCCACCAGCAAGGCCACGCCGGCGATGTACAGCGGCACGGCAAACGCCATCAGGCGCTGGGGTGGAACCTGGGCCACCACAAACATGATGGCGCCGGCAATCAGCATGTTGCGGCCATGGTCAACAAACCGGGTGCCGTGGTCATACCCTGACGAATACATGATCAGGAGGCCTGCACAGGCCAGCAAAAACACCGCAAACGCCAGCAGGCCGTCAAAGCCCTGGAGCAAAGGCAAGGTTCGCTGATAAAGGGAGGGTTTGTCGAAAACGGCGGCCATGCGCGGATTATCCGTCAGCCTTGAAGCCGAAAACGCGTGGCCGGGCATCCCGCGAAAGCGGGCATTGCTATCAATTACATAGCTGCTTGCGCCCGGCCTGATTGACCAAAAACCCTGTTTCACTTAAAACCGGCATCAAACACCGCGAAACCCGGGAAATCGGCTCCGGCAAAACCTGGGGGTGGCCGGCCCGTCTAACATGCGGCATGCGCACCACCCACCTGCTCTATCTCCACGGATTTCGCTCGTCCCCGCAATCCGTGAAGGCCCGGAAAATGGCCGCTGCCGTGCAGCAGCGCCATCCCGCCGTTCACTGGTGGTGCCCGCAGCTGCCGCCTTCGCCGCACGCCGCGCTGCAGATGGTGAAGGACGAAATTGCCGGTTGGCCCGGCAAGTCGGGCTACCAAAGCATGGGCGTGATCGGCTCTTCGCTGGGCGGCTTTTACGCCACTGCGGTGGCCGAACAGGCTGGGTGCAAGGCCGTGCTGCTCAACCCGGCCGTGGAGCCGGCGCGCGACCTCGCCCGCTACATCGGCGAGCAAACGGCCTGGCACAACCCGCAAGAGCACTTTTTCTTCGAGCCCCGCTTTGTGGATGAGCTGAAAGCGCAGCACGCCGGGCCGCTGAAAGCGCCGCAAAACTACCTCGCCATCATTGCCAAAGGGGATGAAGTGCTGGACTGGCGTGAAATGACGGCCCGTTATGCGGGCGCTCACATCCGGCTGCTGGAAGGCGGTGACCATGCACTGAGCGACTTTGACCGGCATCTGCCGACCATCCTCGACTTCCTGGCATTGGCCTGAAATCTCTCTGAAGCAGCCCTGATTACACTAGTCCCAAGTCATCAAAGACACCAAAGGGATCCCGTTTTGTTTGTATTGTTTGAAGAAGCCGGCAAGTTCCTGGCCGGCCGCATTTTGTCCGAGAGCGATGCGTCGCTGCAGGTTGAGCTCGACTCGGGCAAGCGTGTGAAGGTCAAGGGCGTTAATGCCCTGCTGAAGTTTGAAAAGCCATCCCCTGCCGAGATGGTGGCCGCCGGCCAAAAGCTGAGCCACGATATTGAGCTGGATCTGGCCTGGGAATTCGCCAGCGAAGACGAATTCGGCTTTGCCGACCTGGCGCGCGATTACTTCAGCGCCGACGGCAAAGCCGCCTCGCTGGAGCAACAGGCCGCCGCGCTCTTTCGCCTGTATGACGCGCCGCACTACTTTCGCCGTGCCGGCAAGGGCCGCTTCAAGAAGGCACCGGCGGAAATCCTGCAGCAGGCGTTGGCCGCCATCGAAAAGAAAAAGCAGGTCGCAGCGCAAATCACCGCCTGGGCCGAAGAACTGGGCCGCGGCGAATGCCCGGCGCCGGTGCGCGATCAGCTTTACAAAATCCTCTTCAAGCCCGACAAGAACAGCGCCGAATACAAGGCAGTCGTCGAAGCCTCGCGCGCCACGCACACCGCGCCGCTCGATTTGCTGCAAAAGGCCGGTGCCATCGCTTCGCCTTACCAGTTTCACTGGAAGCGCTTTTTGTTTGAGAACTTCCCCAAGGGCACGGGCTTTCCGGCGCTGCAAGCGCCTGAAGTCAAGGACGAGCTGCCGCTGGCCGATGTGAAGGCTTTCTCCATCGACGACTCAGCCACTACCGAGATCGACGATGCGCTGTCCGTGCAGGGCCTGGGCAGCGGCACTGTCACGCTTGGCATCCACATCGCCGCGCCAGGCCTGGCCGTATTGCCCGGCAGCCCGATCGACACCGTGGGCCGCGCGCGGCTTTCCACCGTGTACATGCCCGGCTACAAGCTGACCATGCTGCCGGATGAAATCGTCAAAAGCTACACGCTGCAGGAAGGCCGCAACTGCCCTGCGCTGTCGCTGTACCTCACGCTGGATGAGGCCACACTCGAAATCAAGGAAAGCGCCACCCGACTGGAGCTGGTGCCCATCGTCAGCAACCTGCGCCACGACGTGCTGGACAGCACCTTCACCGAGGCTTTTTTTGAAACCGCGCAAAGCAATCCGCCTACCGGCGTGCAATGGGGTGTGGAGCTGACCTTTCTGCACCGGTTGGCCAAACATCTGAAGGCGCAGCGCGAAATCGTGCGCGGCAAGCCAGAAAACTTCAACCGGCCAGACTACAACTTCAGGCTGGACAACCCCACAGGCGCCGAGCCCCAGGGCAACGAGACGGTCAGCATCAGTACGCGCCAGCGCGGCGCACCGCTGGATTTGATCGTGGCCGAGGCCATGATCCTGGCGAACAGCACCTGGGGCGAGTGGCTGGCCGCGCACGGCGTGCCTGGCATTTACCGCAGCCAGGCCAGCCTCTTGCCCGGCGTGAAAGTGCGCATGGGCACCAAGGCCCTGCCGCATGCGGGCATCGGCGTCAAAAGCTATGCCTGGAGCACTTCGCCACTGCGCCGCTACACCGACCTGGTCAACCAGTGGCAAATCATTGCCTGCGCACGCCATGGCCGCACGGCGGCACTGGCTGCGCCGTTCAAGCCCAAGGACGCCGAGCTGTTTTCCATCATCTCGGGCTTTGATGCCGCCTACAGCGCCTACAACGGTTTCCAGGCCGGCATCGAGCGCTACTGGACACTCAAATACCTGCAGCAGAACAGCCTCACCGAGCTGACCGCCACCGCCTTCAAGGACAACCTGGTGCGCGCCGACGAGTTGCCGCTGGTGCTGCCGGCCGCCGGTGCGCAGGGCCTGCCGCGTGGCGCGAAAGTGCGTATAAAGCTGGGCGAGATCGACGAGATCACACTGGATATTTCCGGCACAGTGGTCGAGCGGCTGGACGTGGAGATGGATGAGTCTCCTGATCCGCTGGGCGAGGAGGATGGCGAGTCCGAGATGGCCGCCGGCCCGATCTCGATTGCAGTCGATGTCAATGAGCCACAAACCGATGCCGCTGTGGCGGCTCCGGTCGCCGGTTAACACCGCAATACGCTCATAAACACCGATAATCTCTTCCTGTGAAGTCACCAAGCACACTGCAAATCGCCCTGGGCGCCTCCATCGCCTTTCATGCGGTGTTGCTGACGGCGCGTTTTGTTGATCCGGACCGCTTCAACCGCGTCTTTCAGGACACGCCGCTGGAAGTAATCCTGGTCAACGCCAAGTCCAACGAAAAGCCTGACTTTGCCAAAGCCATCGCGCAGGCCTCGCTGGCCGGTGGTGGCGAGATGGAAAAAGGCCGCGCCACCTCCCCCTTGCCGCCTTCGGCCCTGATGGAGCTGGGCGACGCCACCGAAGACGCCCAGCGCAAGGTCGATTCTCTGCAGGAGCAGCAAACCCAGTTGCTCGCGCAAATCAAAAAGCAGCTGGCCTCCATGCCACCGCCCGACCCAACACAGCCCGCCAACAACCCGGCGCAGGCCGAGCGCGAGGAAAAACGCAAGCAGCTCGTCAAGATCCTGGCGGAAATCGAGCGGCGCATCAACGAAGAAAACGCACGGCCGAAAAAGCGCTACATCAGCCCGGCCACACGTGAAGAGGTCTACGCCGTTTATTACGACGAACTGCGCCGCAAGATTGAAGACAAGGGGACGGTGAACTTCCCCGAGCTGGCCGGCAAAAAACTGTACGGTGAACTCACGATGATTGTGACGGTGAATTTTGACGGCAGCGTGATCGACACGGAAGTCGTGCAGACCTCGGGCAACCTGACGCTGGACCGGCGTGCGCAAAGCATCGTGCGCGGCACCGGGCCTTTCGGCAAGTTCAGCGATGCGATGCGCAGCAAGGCGGACCAGATCGTGGTGGTGTCGCGCTTCAAGTTCACGCGCGATGACACGCTTGAAACCAAACTCACCAGCCGCTAGCCCCGACTGCTGCTTTCAGCCCCACGCACATGAACACCCGGCCCCGCCATGGATAAATACTACGTCCTGGGCAACCCGATCGCGCACAGCAAGTCTCCGTTGATTCACGCACGATTTGCCGAGCTCACGGGGCAATCCCTGCAGTACGAACGCCTGCTGGTGCCGCTGGAGGCGTTCGGCGCCACACTGGCTGAACTGGTACGGGGCGGCGTAAAAGGCTGCAACGTCACCGTGCCTTTCAAGCTGCAAGCTTTTGAAGCCGCAAGCACACGGACCGACAGGGCGCAATTGGCCCAGGCCGCCAACACGTTGGTGCTGCAAGGCGGCGCCATCCACGCCGACAACACCGACGGCGTAGGCCTGGTGAACGACATCCAGAACAACGCCGGTGTTTCGCTGGCCGGGCGCGACGTGCTGCTGATCGGAGCGGGGGGTGCCGGTGCCGGCGCGCTGGCCGCCCTGCTGGGGGCCGGGCCACGCCGTCTGGTGCTGGTCAACCGCACGCGGGCGAAAGCCGACGTGCTGGTGGCACGGCACCGGACACACTCGTCCATGCAAGGTTTGCTACAAAAAACGGAGCTGCTCGCGCACGACTTACAAGGGTTGCAGGGCTATTTCGATGTAATTGTCAATGCCAGCGCAAGCAGCCTGGCGGGCGCGGGTGTGCCGGTTCCGGCGAGCGTACTCAAGCCCGGCGCGCTGGCCTGCGACATGATGTACGGCCCCCCAGCTGCGGGCTTCATGGCCTGGGCCCGGGAAAACGGCGCGACGCCGCGCGACGGGCTGGGCATGCTGGTGGAGCAAGCCGCCGAGGCCTTCGCGCTGTGGCGCGGGGTTCGTCCGCCCTCTGCCCAGGTATTGCGGGAAATGCGGGCGCAGCTGGCATGAAGGCACGCACGCCATGAAAGCGCTCTTCAGACTCATCGGCCTCGGGCTGCTGGCAGGTCTGGCGCTGCAACTGTTTTTTGTGGCGCGCATTGCCATGATGGCCGTGGTGGACCCGGAATCCACCGCTTTTCAGCGCTCGGAAGCCTACCTGGTAGTTCGCAACACCGGATCCCTCAAATGGCGGCAGCAATGGGTGCCTTACGACGACCTGCCGGACAACCTCAAGCGTGCGGTAATCGCATCGGAAGACGCCAGCTTCGCCGAGCATGACGGCGTGGACATGGAGGCACTTGAGAAAGCCTGGGACAAAAACGCCAAGGCCGAGCTGCGCGCCGCACAGTCCGCCAGCCGCCTGGCTCCCGCCAAGGCAACGGCGACACCCGCCAGACCGGTGAAAATCATTGGCGGCTCTACCATTACCCAGCAGCTCGCCAAAAATCTTTTCCTGTCGGGTGAGCGCACGCTGCTCCGCAAAGGCCAGGAGCTGGTGCTAACGCTGCTGCTCGAAGCCCTGCTCGGCAAGGAGCGCATTCTGGAGATTTACCTCAACAGCGTGGAGTGGGGCGAAGGCATTTTTGGCGCCGAGGCCGCAGCGCAGCATTACTATCGCAAGCCTGCGTCAAAACTGAGCGCCTATGAATCCGCGCGGCTGGCCGTCATGCTGCCGCGCCCCAAATACTTTGAAACGCGGCCCGGCTCGGGCTACCTGGCTTCGCGCGCCAGCACCATCACGGCCCGCATGGGCGGTGTGGAACTGCCCTGAATGCTGAACAGCAAAAAGGGCCGAACCCCATGAACGACAAATTTTCTCCCATCCTGGCCAAGCTGATGGGGCTTTTCCTGCTGGGGCTGATCCGCACGCTGACCGGTGCACAGGCCCGCTGGCAAGGCTGCCCGCCCAAGGCGGAACAGCGTATTTATTTTGCCAACCACCAGAGCCATGCCGACCTGGTGCTGATGTGGGCGGCGCTGCCGGAAGAGCTTCGCAGCATCACGCGGCCGATCGCCGCGAAAGACTACTGGACCAAAACGCCTTTCAAGAAATGGATCACCACGGCGGTCTTCAATGCGATTTACGTGGACCGTGCCAAGACCGGCGACCAGGACCCGCTGGAGCCGCTGATCGAGGCCCTGACCAGCGGTGACTCGATCATCCTCTTTCCGGAAGGCACACGCGGCAACCACGAAGAGCCGCAAAAATTCAAGGCGGGCCTGTACAACCTGGCACTCAAATTCCCGCAGGTGGTGCTGGTGCCGGCCTGGATCAACAATGTGCAGCGCGTCATGCCCAAGGGGGAAGTCGTGCCGGTGCCCATTCTCTGTTCGGTCACCTTCGGCGCGCCGATTGCGCTGGGTGCCGGGGAAGACCGGGGCGAATTCCTGACGCGTGCGCGCCAGGCCGTCATGGATCTCAGGGAAACCTGACACAAGGCCTGGAATCCTGATGAACACCTTTTTGCGCAACCTTTCTCCCTCACACCAGGTCGGCCTGCTGTTCGTGCTGGTGTTCGGCATCCTGACACTCATCAGTGTGGCCGCCTTCGTGATGTCGCTGAAGGACACCCATGAAGACGACCTGCACACCCAGAAGCTGAAAGAATTCAACGGCCTGCTGCGCACCTCGTGGTTCATGTCCACGGTGTTCTGGATCGGCTGGACGCTGGGAGAAACCGTGGCGACCGTGCTGTTCGGCATGGTCGCCTTTTTTGCGCTGCGCGAGTTCATCACGCTTTCACCCACCCGGCAGGGTGACCACCGCAGTCTGGTGCTGGCTTTTTTTGTCGTGCTGCCGGTGCAGTTTGCACTGGTCATCACGCGGCACTTTGACCTGGTGACCGTGTTCATTCCGGTCTACGTGTTCCTGGCGATCCCGGTGGTCAGCGCGCTGGCCGACGACCCGCACCGTTTCCTCGAACGCAACGCCAAGCTGCAATGGGGCATCATGGTCTGCGTCTACGGCATCAGCCATGTGCCTGCCCTGCTGCTGCTGAAGTTTCCCAACTACCAGGGCAAAAACGCCTTTCTGGTGTTCTTCCTGGTGTTTGTAGTGCAAAGCTGCATGATCGTCCAGCACCTGGTGGGCCGCAAACTGCAACGGCCGGGCAGCGCGCCCAATGTCAGCAAGAGCTTTAACTGGACCAGCTGGTTGATCGCCGTCGTTGGGGCCAGCCTGCTGGGCGGCCTGCTCGCGGGCCTCACGCCCTTCAAGCCGGCGCAGGCGGTGGCCATGGCCTTCATTGCCTGCGTATCAGGCTCGCTCGGGCACCTGGTGATGAAAGCCCTCAAGCGTGATCGCGGTATTCCCAACTGGGGGAACCGCGGCGTGGGCGTCACCGGTGCCAGCGGCCTGCTGGACCGCGTGGATGCGCTGTGCTTTGGCGCACCCATATTTTTTCATTCAGTTAGATGGTATTTTGGCCTGTAACCCAATGAAACCATGCGCGAGCAGCTATCAAATGTATAGCATATGAGAATCCTCGGCATCGACCCCGGCCTGCAGGTCGCAGGTTTTGGCGTGATCGACATGGACGGCCAGCATCTGCGTTATGTGGCCAGCGGCACCATCAAGACCACGCATATGGAACGCAGCGATTTGCCGGGCCGGCTGAAGGTGCTGTTCGAGGGCGTGTGCGAAGTGGTGGAGCGCTACCAGCCCGATGCGGCCTCTGTCGAAATCGTGTTTGTGAACGTCAACCCGCAGGCGACGCTGCTGCTGGGCCAGGCGCGCGGGGCCTGCATCACGGCCCTGGTCTCGCGCCAGCTGACAGTGGCCGAATACACGGCGCTACAGCTCAAAAAGGCGGTTGCGGGCTATGGCAAGGCGGGCAAGGCCGAGGTGCAGGAGATGGTGATGCGCCTGCTGAAGCTGCCCTCCCTGCCCGGCAAAGACGCGGCCGATGCGCTGGGGCTGGCGATTACCCACGCCCATGTCGGTACCGCGATGCAGAGGCTGGCTGCGGCGGCGGGAACCGGCGCAAAACCCACGGGGAACTACAGGAACGGACGAAGCCGTTAGATCGCGGTGATCTGCGCCTTAGCGGCCGCGGTATTCAGCGACCACCTCATCCAATGAAGGGTTCGACTTGGCTTTTCCGCGCACCAGCACTATGGGCAGTTCGCCACTCATGATGGACGAGATGCGCTGGGCGTCGGCGGCATCGCCACTTGTCACGGTGAAGCTGATACTGTGGGTGCGGGTAACCGGAATCCCCTTGCCCGAAAGCTGCTCGGCCAGGCTATTTGCGCGCTGGGCCGCCTCTTCCGGGCAATCCTCGGCGGCAATAACCTGTACCGCATTGGAAGCGGTACTGCTCGTTCCGGGCAACGCCACAAATCCATTTGAACCTGAGCTTCCCGCAGAGCCAGTTGAGGCCACCACCGGCTGGCCCTCACGGTGTTTGGTCCAGTATTGATACCCAAAACCAGCAAGGCCGAGCACGATAAGGACTTTGATGAAGCTCATGGGTCATCTCCGGGAGTTATGCCGGGGGGCAGGTCATCGAACACCACAGGCGCATGCACACGGCGCCTCAGCGTTACCGCCCGGTGCAGGGGCAAATCGTTATGAGCGAACTATAGCGGTAAGGACCATAAAACGGACCAGCCGACAATCGCCAACAGGCAGCGGCTGGGCCGCCATCGCAGTCACGATGGCTGACGCTATGCCAGACGCTCAAGTACCAATACGCCGAAAAAGCCAAACGCGGCGATCAGCGTCCACTTGAGAATGGTGAGCCCGAACTGCTTGAACCGTGGCTGCCCAGTACCGGCGTAAAACATGAACGACACCACCGCGGCCAGCAAAAACAGCAGGATGAGCCAGCGAAACAGCAGCATGGCGTGTTCCGCCGGCCCTACCAGGCACGCGCCAGCGTGGCGAAGCCCTGCGGTGCTTTTTTCTCGTCCTCGAAGGTGACGACTTCGTAGGCGTCCTGGTGCGACAGCAGCTCGCGCAGCAGCTTGTTGTTCATTGCGTGGCCGGAGCGAAATGCGCTGTAGGCGGCCAGCAGCGGTTTGCCCAGCAAATAGAGGTCGCCCATGGCATCGAGGATCTTGTGCTTCACGAATTCGTCGTTGTAACGCAGCCCGTCGCTGTTGAGCACCTTGTAGTCGTCCATGACGATGGCATTGTCCAGTCCGCCACCCAGCGCCAGACCATTGGCGCGCATCATTTCCACATCCTTGGTGAAACCGAAGGTACGGGCCCGCGCGATGTCGCGTGTGTAGGCGCCCGAACCCATGTCGAACTCCACGCGCTGACCGGTGGAGTCCACCGCAGGGTGGTCGAAATCAATTTCAAAACTGAGTTTGTAGCCTTCGTAGGGACTCAAACGCGCCCACTTGGCCGTGGCGCCCTCGCCTTCGCGCACTTCCACAGGCTTGATCACGCGGATAAAGCGCTTGGGCGCGGCCTGCAGCGCAATGCCGGCAGATTGCAGCAAAAATACAAAAGAGGAAGCCGAACCATCCAGAATGGGAACCTCTTCCGCCGTGATGTCCACATACAGGTTGTCAATCCCCAGGCCCGCGCAAGCCGACATCAAATGCTCTACCGTGTGCACCTTGGCGTTGCCGCTGGAAATGGTGGAAGCCAGCCGTGTGTCCGTCACGGCCTGCGCGGAGATGGCGATGTCCACCGGCTGCGGCAAATCCACACGGCGAAACACGATGCCCGTGTCCGGCGCGGCGGGGCGCAAGGTAAGTTCCACCCGCTGGCCACTGTGCAGGCCCACGCCCACGGCTTTGGTCAGGGATTTAAGGGTACGTTGCTGAAGCATATGGGTGATTTTAAGTGTTGCAGCCGATTGCCGCAGTTGGAGTCTTTGATGGCCACCATAGCCAAAGTGCTACAAGTCTTGCCCTGCTACAGGTGCTGCCTGAAGAATGCCGTCCAGTGCGGCACCGCGACGAAGCGATTCTTCCAGTAGCCCGTGTGGAAAACCTTGCTGACACATCGGGCCATCACGGCGTTGACGTCGTCGCCGGGCATGGTGATGCCGCTGTTAAGTTCGGTCACGCCCGATTCGTCGACCAAAACATCGCATTTGGCATAGTGCGGCCCAAAGACATTGCGTTGCCGTTTGTAAGGCGCGTCGAAACTGTGGCCCTCGCCTTCCAGTACCACGATCTTCGCGTTGCCGCCGCGCCCGTTCATCCAGCCCACGTGGCGTTCACAGTACCGGCTCGGGGTTTCGTCGTCCACTTCACCCGTGATGAAAAGAAATGGGGAATTCACGTAGGCGTCACGCCGGGCATTGCGGTAACCGCAGTAGCCATACAAACCCACCACCGCATCGACGGGTTTGAGGTTGAAGTCGTCGGCGTACAAGCGCCGCATGTTGCGCTCAATCAGTGCGTGGGCGAATTTCTGCTGCATCATGACTGCGGCACCGCCACCCTGCGACTCACCGATGCTGCCGACCTTCTCGAAACCGCGGCCGCGCAACCAGCCGGCAGCTGCGAGGCTGTCAATGGCCATATTGAATTCGTTACCGCCTTTGCGCGATGCCGCCGGATAGTCGTTGTGCGTCACGTCGATGCCTCGAGGCTTCCAGTGATCGATCACCAGCGCTGCGAAACCCTCCTTCTGAAGGCTGTCCACATAGTCGAACATGCGGCTGTCGATACCCTGCGATCCGTGCGAGATCAGCACAATCTTCGTCTGCCCGGGCTGGCTGAACAGGTAGCCCTGCGCATGGAGCTTGTTGCAGACAAAGGGAGTACCCGCACACACCATGCTGGGCCAACTCACTTTTTCGGCCGCCTCGGGCCTGGCGGTCTGGGCAACCGCAGGTTGTGCGAAAAGAACGACCAGCGCGGCGCAAAGCCCTCGCATGTCCATGGCGACCTCTTTCTTCCTGAGATGCTCCGAATTGGAAAGGCCAGAAAAAAGGGCGGACTGCAACCAGTCCACCCTTTTAATGATCCACTTGCGAGAACCTTAATCGGCCTGCTTGCGCAGAAAGGCAGGAATCTCGAAGTCGTCCATCCCGCCAGAAGCCAGGGCATCGACTTTTGCCGCCGCCTGGGTCCGGTTGGTGCGCCACACGCTGGGCACCGACATGTTGCCGTAGTCAGGCTGTGCCGATCCCATGGCCGTCTGCGCCGTGCCGGCGCCATTGGCCGTTGTGTTCAGCGTCGGGACGTTGAACGGCACGTTGTCAGTACCCGTGCGCAGCACCTGCAGCGGCGGCGCATGGCGGCGCACGCCCTGGCGGGACAAGCCGGTTGCGACCACGGTCACACGGATGTCGTCGCCCAGCTCATCGTCGTAGGCCGTGCCGTAGATCACATGCGCATCGGGGGAAGCGTATGCGCGGATGGTGTTCATCGCCAGCTTGGATTCGCTCAGCTTGAGCGAGCCCTTGGCCGCGGTGATCAGCACCAGAACGCCTTTGGCGCCCGACAGGTCAATGCCTTCCAGAAGCGGGCAAGCTACAGCCTGTTCGGCGGCGATGCGCGCACGATCAGGACCGTTGGCCTTGGCCGTTCCCATCATGGCCTTGCCGGGTTCACCCATCACGGTGCGCACGTCTTCAAAGTCGACGTTGACGTGGCCGGGCACGTTGATGATTTCGGCGATGCCGCCGACGGCGTTTTTCAGCACGTCGTTGGCATGGGCAAAAGCCTCATCCTGCGTGACGTCGTCGCCCAGCACTTCGAGCAGCTTTTCATTGAGCACCACGATCAGTGAGTCAACGTTGGCTTCGAGTTCGGCCAGGCCGAGGTCGGCATTGGTCATGCGGCGCCCGCCTTCAAAATCAAACGGCTTGGTCACCACGCCGACGGTCAGGATGCCCATCTCCTTGGCCACGCGCGCGATCACAGGAGCCGCACCGGTACCGGTGCCGCCGCCCATGCCCGCGGTGATGAACAACATGTGCGCGCCAGCAATGGCGCTGCGGATATCGTCCACCGCCAGCTCGGCTGCATCGCGCCCTTTGTCGGGCTTGCTGCCCGCGCCCAGGCCGCTGGCACCCAGCTGGATGGTCTTGTGCGCGCTGCCGCGGCTGAGCGCCTGCGCGTCGGTATTGGCGCAGATGAATTCGACGCCTTGTACGCCGCATTCGATCATGTGCCCAACGGCATTGCCGCCACCGCCGCCCACACCGATCACCTTGATCTGTGTGCCCTGGTTAAATTCTTCGATTTCAATCATTTCGATGCTCATTGGGAGCCTCCTAATCAATAAACTGCAGTTGCCAATAATCGGAAATTTGTATTTATGGTTGACATGGCTTCTTCATGCAGGGGGATCCGCCCCGCCGGAATGCATACAACGGGATGGTCTGCCGATAAAAGTGAAGTAGGTTTTCATCAGAAGTTCCCCACAAACCAGTCTTTGACACGGCCGAATGCGTTGTGCACACTGCCTGCCTTTTGCGACACCTTGTAGCCCCGCATGCGCGCAAGCCGGGCTTCTTCGAGCAAGCCCATGACCGTGGCTGCCCGGGCCTGGGCCACCATGTCTGACAGCGCACTGTTGTAGCGCGGTATGCCGCGTCGCACGGGCTTGAGGAAGATGTCCTCGCCGAGCTCCACCATGCCGGGCATGACGGCACTGCCACCGGTAATGACGATGCCCGAAGACAACACCTCTTCGTAGCCCGACTCGCGGATCACCTGCTGGACCAGCGAAAAAATTTCCTCGATGCGCGGCTCGATCACGCCCGCCAGTGCCTGCTTGCTCAGCATGCGCGGCCCCCGGTCTCCCAGACCCGGCACTTCCACCTGCGTGTCGGGGTCGGCCAGCAGCTGCTTGGCGTAACCGCTTTCCACCTTGATGTCTTCTGCGTCCTTGGTGGGCGTACGCAGCGCCATCGCGATGTCGCTGGTGATCAGGTCACCGGCGATCGGGATCACCGCGGTGTGCCGGATGGCGCCACCGGTGAAGATGGCCACGTCGGTGGTGCCGGCACCGATATCGACCATGGCCACACCGAGCTCCTGCTCGTCCTGTGTCAATACCGCCAGGCTCGAAGCCAGCGGATTGAGCATGAGTTGATCGACTTCAAGCCCGCAGCGCCGCACACATTTGATGATGTTTTCAGCAGCACTCTGGGCGCCCGTCACGATGTGCACCTTGGCTTCCAGGCGTATGCCGCTCATGCCGATGGGTTCGCGCACGTCCTGGCCGTCGATCACGAACTCCTGCGGCTCCACCAGCAGCAGGCGCTGGTCGGTCGAGATGTTGATGGCCTTGGCCGTCTCGATCACGCGCGCCACGTCGGCCTGCGTGACTTCCTTGTCCTTGACCGCCACCATGCCGCTGGAGTTGATGCCGCGGATGTGGCTACCGGTAATGCCGGTGTAGACGCGGGCGATCTTGCAATCGGCCATCAGTTCGGCCTCTTTCAGGGCCTGCTGGATGCTTTGCACCGTGGCGTCAATATTGACAACCACCCCGCGTTTGAGCCCGTTGCTCGCCGCGATGCCCAGGCCGGCAAGCTTGAGCTCCCCGCCCGGCATGACCTCGGCCACCACCGCCATGACCTTGCTGGTTCCGATGTCCAGCCCGACCACCAGATCTTTGTATTCCTTGGCCATATGTTTACCTTTTTTTCTTTCCGTCGTCTTTGTCAGCGGGGCTTCCCGTGGTGACACCCCTGAGCCTGATCGCATAACCATTGCCGTAACGCAGGTCGGCGGACTCCAGGTCCCGCCCGTACCGGGATGACACCTGCGTCACCGTGGCAATAAAGCGGCGGGTGCGTGCCTGTATTTCGTCCAGTGACCCGTGCCCGAGCTCGATCACGGCGCCGCTGTCCAGCTGGGCACGCCAGCCACCCTGGCCGGTCATCTGCAATTGCTCCAGCGTGGCATCTGTTTCATCGAACATCGGCGCAAGCGCCTGGTAGGCCTGCAGTACCTGCGCCGCCTGACCCGGCGGCCCATTGAGCACCGGCAGGTCTTCTGCCTCGACGTCGCCCTGGTTGGCCTCAAACACTTCACCAAAGCTGTTGACGAGCCGGGCATCGCCCTCAGCCCCCCAGAACGCCACCGGCTTGTGTTCCTGCAGCACCACCTTCAGCCGGTTGGGAAATTCGCGCTGCACCAGCGCCCTGCGCACCCAGGGAACAGACTCGAACACCGCGCGCGTGGCACCCAGGTTCACCGTGAAAAAATTGCCGGACAACCTGGGCGCCACATTGGCCCGCAGCGTCACCGCGTTGTTGTGCGCCAGGTCGCCCTCCACACGGATCGCGCTCAGGCTGAACAGGGACTGGCGCATGAGCCACGCCACAGCCAGTGACGCAACCATGGCGGCAAACGCCAGGCCCAGAACCACCGAGAAGGTGTTCATGAGCTTGACGTCCAGCGGCAAGGAAGGCGGCAGTGGCAGGGCTCTGCTCAAGTGGCGGCTCCTCCGTGTTTCTGGTGATCGAGCGAAGCAGTCTTCAGCACTTCGATGCAAAGGTCTTCATACGAGATTCCGGCCGCACGGGCGGACATGGGCACCAGCGAATGCCCGGTCATTCCCGGCGACGTGTTGATCTCCAGCAGGTAGGGCTTGCGCGTGGCCTTGTCTATCATCACGTCGGCGCGGGCCCAGCCGCGGCAATTGAGAATGCGAAAGGTGTCCAGCACAAGCTGCTGGATGACCGCCTCTTCGCCCTCGGGCAGCCCGCAGGGAACCAGGTACTGGGTGCTGTCGGTGAAGTATTTGTTCTGGTAGTCGTAGTTACCGTCGGGCGCTACTATGCGGATGACCGGCAGCGCGCGCGCGCCGGCACCGGTACCCAGCACCGGGCAGGTCACTTCGTCACCGCTGATGAATTGCTCGCACAGGACATCGGCATCGAGTTTTTCGGCCTGTGCCACTGCGCCGGCCATGGCGGAGCGTTCCGTCACCTTGGTCAGCCCGATCGATGAACCTTCGCGTGCCGGTTTGACGATCAACGGCAGGCCGAGCGCATCCGGCAACGCGGCAATGTCGGCAGCGCCATAAGTGCCGCGGCGCAACAGGCGGTATTGAGGTGTCGGCAATCCTTCGGAGATCATCACGCGCTTGGTCATGACCTTGTCGATGGCCATGCTGGAAGCCATGACGCCGGAGCCGGTGTAGGGAATGCCCAGCAATTCGAGCGCGCCTTGCACCGTGCCATCCTCGCCGAAGCGTCCATGCAATGCGATGAAGCAACGCTCGAACCCATCCTCCTTCAGCTCGCTCAGGTCGCGCTCGGCAGGATCGAAGGCGTGGGCATCCACGCCACGCGAGCGAAGCGCTTTCAGTACCCCGTTACCAGACATCAGCGAAACTTCGCGTTCGGCCGATAGCCCGCCCATCAGGACGGCGACTTTTCCAAAATTCAACATGTCTGCTTTCATGTCCGGACCTCCCTGGTGCCGCCATGCCCTGCCGGCTCCAGCATTTCTGCAACCCTTGCGGGCACCATGCCGATGGATCCGGCACCCATGCACATCACGATGTCGCCATCCAGCGTGTTGTCGAGGATGGCCTGCGGCATGGCATCGATCTCGTCCACAAAGACAGGTTCTACCTTGCCGGCCACGCGCAAAGCCCGCGCCAGCGAGCGTCCGTCTGCGGCCACGATGGGTGCTTCACCGGCGGCATATACCTCGGACAGCAGAACCGCATCGGCGTTGCCGATGACCTTGACGAAATCTTCAAAACAGTCACGCGTGCGGGTGTAGCGGTGCGGCTGGAAAGCCAGCACCAGTCGCCGGCCGGGGAAGGCGCCGCGCGCGGCAGCCAGCGTCGCGGCCATTTCCACCGGGTGATGGCCATAGTCTTCTATCACGGTGAAATGCCCGCCGCCCTTGGCCGGCATGTCCCCGTAACTCTGGAAGCGCCGTCCGACGCCCCGGAATTCAGCCAGCGCTTTCTGTACTGCCGCGTCGGGCACGTTGAGCTCAACGGCAATGGCAATGGCCGACAGGGCATTGAGCACGTTGTGCTCGCCGGCCAGGTTGAGCACCACGTCCATGTCGGGCAAGGTCACGCCATTGCGGCGCTGTGCCGTGAAATGCATTTGTGCGCCCACCGGCCGCACATTGACGGCGCGCACCTGCGCATCTTCGCCGAAACCATAGCTGGTAATGGGGCAGGAAACCTGCGACAGGATGTCGCGCACGGCCGGGTCGTCGGTGCACAAGATCGCCGTACCGTAAAAAGGCATGCGGTGCAGGAAGTCGACAAAAGCCTTCTTGAGGTTGCCGAAATCGTGGCCATAGGTTTCCATGTGGTCGGCGTCAATGTTGGTGACGACGGCCATCACGGGCAGCAGGTTCAGGAATGAAGCGTCCGATTCGTCAGCCTCGACCACGATGTAGTCGCCGGAACCAAGTTTGGCGTTGGCGCCGGCGCTGTTGAGGCGCCCGCCGATGACAAAGGTCGGGTCCAGGCCGCCTTCGGCCAGCACGCTGGCGACGAGACTGGTGGTGGTGGTTTTCCCGTGGGTCCCCGCGATCGCGATGCCCTGCTTCAGGCGCATCAGTTCGGCCAGCATCAGCGCGCGCGGCACCACGGGAATGCGTTTTTCACGCGCCGCCAGAACCTCGGGGTTGTCGGCCTGTACGGCGGTGGATGTCACCACGGCGTCGACCATCTCAAGGTTGCCGGCGGTGTGGCCGACGAAGGTCTTGATGCCGAGCTTGCCCAGGCGTCGCAGCGTTGGGCTGTCTGACAGGTCAGACCCCGAAATGACGTATCCCAGGTTGTGCAGCACCTCTGCGATGCCAGACATGCCGGCGCCGCCCAGACCGATGAAGTGAATGTTTTTGATGGCGTGTTTCATGTCGCCAGCTCCTCACAAGCGGCCACCACACGGGCCGTGGCTTCAGTTTTTTGCATCGTTTTGGCCTGTAAGGCTTTCTGGACAAGCGCAAGCCGCTCTGTTTTTTGTAGCATTTCTGCCAGCATTCCGGCGCTGAGGTCGCGCTGCTGGATCAGCCATCCGCCTCCCTGGTCGACCAGGAACTTCGCGTTGACTGTCTGGTGGTCGTCGACCGCAGCGGGAAAAGGCACGAACACTGCCGCAGCGCCCACCGCGGCGATTTCCGTGACCGTACTGGCGCCAGCGCGGCAAATGATCAGGTCGGCATCGGCGAAGGCCTTCGCGGTGTCTTCAATGAAAGGCGTGAGCTCGGCCGATACGCCAGCCGCCGCATAGTTGGCGCGCAATTCTTCAATCTGCAGCGCGCCGCTTTGGTGGAGGACCTGTGGTCGTTCTGCTTCAGGGATCAGTGCGAGGGCTTTGGGTACCAGCTCGTTCAACCCCCGGGCGCCCAGGCTCCCGCCGACCACCAGCAGTTTCAGGGGACCGCTGCGTCCGGCAAAACGCTCTTGCGGGCCGGGCTGCCGGGTAAATGCTGGCCGCAGGGGGTTGCCTACCCATTCGGCTTTGGGCAACACGCCCGGAAATGCGGTGAAGACGCGGTCAGCCACACTCGCCAGCACCTTGTTGACCATACCCGCCACCGAGTTCTGCTCGTGCAAAACCAGGGGCTTACCCAACAGCACGCTCATCATCCCGGCCGGAAAACTGATGTAGCCACCCAGGCCAACCACCACATCGGGCTTGACGCGGCGTACCACCTGGATGCTTTGCCAAAACGCCTTGAGCAGGCGCAGGGGCAAGAATGCCAGCGTGACCGGCCCTTTGCCTCGCACACCGGAAAAATCAATCGATTCGAAAGGGAAGCCGCGGGGCGGCACCAGCTGGCTTTCCATGCTGGGGCGGACTGCGCTGCCACGCCCGCCCAGCCAGTGCACCCGCCAGCCGCGCTCCCGCAGGGCCTCAGCCACTGCCAGGCCCGGAAAAATGTGCCCGCCCGTTCCTCCGGCCATCACCAAAGCACAGTGTTGCTTGCTCATGCGCGGCCTCCTCTCATGAGCAGGCGATTCTCATAGTCAATCCTCAACACCACGGCCAAAGAAATCAGGTTCATCAAAATCGCCGAACCGCCATAACTCATCAGCGGCAGTGTGAGACCCTTGGTAGGCAGCGCACCGAGGTTCACGCCAATGTTGATGAAGGTCTGGAAACCTATCCAGATGCCAACGCCTTGCGCCACCAGACCGGCAAACAGGCGGTCCAGGGCAATCGACTGGCGACCGATGTGCATGATGCGGCGGGTCATCCACATGAACATGCCGATCACAGCCAGCACACCCAACAGGCCAAACTCTTCGCCAATCACGGCCATCAGGAAGTCGGTGTGCGCTTCGGGCAGCCAATGCAGCTTCTCAATGCTGCCGCCCAGACCCACACCGAAAATCTCGCCGCGGCCGAAGGCAATCAGGGAGTGGGAGAGCTGGTAGCCCTTGCCCATGGAGTATTTATCGCTCCACGGGTCGAGGTAGGCAAAGATGCGCTCACGCCGCCATTCGCTGAGCATCACCATCAAGCTGAAGGCAACCACCACCACAGCCGCGATGACAAAGAACATGCGGGCATTGACACCGCCCAGGAAGAGAATACCCATCGCAATGACCGAGATCACCATGAACGCGCCCATGTCGGGTTCGGCCAGCAATAACAATCCGACAATTGCTATGGCCACAGCCATGGGCATCACCGCGCGGAAGAAGCGCTCTTTCACTTCCATCTTGCGAACCATGTAATCGGCCGCATAGAGAAGCACCGCGAATTTCGCGAGCTCTGAAGGCTGAAAGTTCATGATGCCCAGCGAAATCCAGCGGCGGGCGCCGTTCACGCCTTTTCCGATAAAGGGCACCAGGACCAGTATCAGCAGCAACAGGGAGAGGACAAACAGCCAGGGCGCCAGTTTTTCCCATGTGGCCAGCGGCACCTGGAATGCCAGGACGGCAACGATGAGAGCGACCACCAGCGACAACACATGGCGCAGCAGGAAATGGGTATGCGCATAGCGCGCGAATTTGGGGTTGTCGGGCATGGCCACGGAAGCTGAATACACCATCACAAGGCCCCACATCAACAAGGCCACGGTGACCCACAGCAGCGCCTGGTCAAAACCGGCCATGCGAACAGGAGGTGCGGCCAGCGTCTGTGGCCGGCTGTGTCCGCCAAGCCGCACGGGAAGGACTTCCGACGCGGCCTTGCCGAAACCGGAGAACCAGCCGAAAAAGCGTGCGGCAGCCGTCACAGCATTTGCCCCTGTTCTTGCGCCAGCGCCTGCACGGCTTCACAAAAGACCTTGGCCCGGTGCTCGTAGTTGTCGAACATGTCGAAGCTTGCACAGGCCGGCGACATCAGGACGGCGTCACCGGTCTGTGCCTGCTGCGCGGCCAGGGTGACCGCTTCCTCCATGGATACGGCGTCGAACACTGGAATATTGCGGGGCAAGACCTCCTTGATGAGAGGCGCATCGCGCCCTATCAGCACCACGGCCCGGACGTGGCGTTGCACCGGGTCGGCCAGCGGTGAGAAGTCCTGCCCCTTGCCTTCGCCGCCCAGAATGAGCACCAGCTTGCGCTCCAGTCCCAACCCTGTCAGAGCCGCCACGGTGGCGCCCACGTTGGTGCCCTTGCTGTCGTCGAAGTATTCAACGTCATTGACGACAGCCACCGACTCCACGCGATGGGGCTCACCGCGGTATTCGCGCAGGCCGTGCAGCATGGGGGCGAGGTTGCAGCCCGCAGCCACAGCCAGGCCCAGCGCCGCCAGGGCGTTGGTGGCGTTGTGCCGCCCGCGTATGCGCAGGGCTTCGATAGGCATCAGGCGCTGCACGTGCAGCTCTACCTCTTCGTCTTTGCGGCGCTTGATGGTTTCGTCGGCCTCGGCCGCGCGCACCAACCAGGTCATGCCGTTGACGGTTTCAATGCCGTAGTCGCCGGGACGCTGCGGCTCGCCGGCACCGAAGGTCGCATGGGCGCGCACTTGAGGTGGCTTCAGGCGCACCTTGACAGGCGGTGGCAGCATGGCCATCACGCGGGCATCGTCACGGTTGAGCAACATAAAGGTGCTGACACCGAAGACCTTGGCCTTGGCCGCGACGTAGGCGTCCATGTCGCCGTGCCAGTCCAGATGGTCCTGCGTGATGTTGAGCACCACGGCAGCCGTCGGCTCAAAACCTTGCACATCGGCCAGCTGGAAGCTGGACAGCTCCAGCACCCAGACTTGGGGCAGGGTTTCGGCGTCCATATGGGCCGACAGCGTGTCGAGCAGCGTCGGGCCTATGTTGCCGGCCACGGCCACGGTTTTTCCGGCGCGCTGCACCAGTTGGCCCAGCAGCGAGGTCACCGTGGTTTTTCCATTGGTGCCAGTGATGGCCAGCACTGCGGGGCGGTAGCCCGGCACAGGTTCGACTTGCACCAGGGCCAGCAGGGCCGCGGGCAGTGTGGCATCTTCACCGGCTTCATCTGGAACCGGCGCGTCGTCCGCGGCATCCGGTGCGGCAATGACCGTCTCTTGCAGATCGCCTGAAGTGTCGGCCGCCACAGCGGCCTGGTCTTCGGGTGAATCAGCGGCATCGGCTACAGCGGCTTCGTCAACAGCTTCGGGCGCATCGGGCAAGGGCACGTCAGCCATTGGCTCGGGAGCTACAACAGCTTGGTCGGATTCTTCGACTACCTCAATGGTCGGTGGCTCGCGCAGATCCGCCAAAGCCCGCGCGAACAAATCCAGTTCTCCACCCACAGGCAATCCCATGGCGCGCGCGGCATCAGCCACGGACGCGATGGTCTCGGGCGTCAGACCGGGCGAGCGATAGACGGCGCGTACGGACGTGCCCTGCACCAGTTCGGGCGTGAAGACACCGCCCACAAATTTCACACCCGGAAGCTCTTCGCGCAAGGTGGCGAGCAAGGGTGGCGCTTCGCGCGTGTCGGCGACCGTCACGTGCGCCCCATGGCGCGAACACCAGCGCGCCATGGCCAGGCCGGACGCGCCCAGGCCCAGAATCAACACGGTTTGGTCTTGTAAATGCCGCATGCCTGTTACCTGAGCTTCAAGGTGGAAAGGCCGATGAGGCACAGCAGCATGGTGATGATCCAGAAACGCACGACCACCTGCGTTTCTTTCCAGCCGCTTTTCTCGAAGTGATGGTGCAGCGGCGCCATCTTGAGGATGCGGCGGCCTTCGCCGTAGCGCTTCTTGGTGTACTTGAACCAGGTCACCTGCATCATCACGGAGAGCGCCTCGACGACGAAGATGCCGCCCATGATGGCCAGCACGATTTCCTGGCGCACGATGACCGCGATGGTGCCCAGCGCGGCGCCCAGCGCCAGCGCGCCCACGTCGCCCATGAAGACCTGGGCCGGGTGCGTGTTGAACCACAGAAAGGCCAGGCCGGCGCCTGCCATGGCCGAGCAAAAAATCAGCAGCTCACCCGAGCCGGGGATGTGCGGGAAGAACAGGTATTTGGAGTAGACCGAGCTGCCGGTGACGTAGGCAAACACACCGAGCGCCGAGCCCACCATGACGACCGGCATGATGGCCAGGCCGTCCAGGCCGTCAGTCAGGTTGACGGCATTGCTGGAGCCCACGATCACGAGGTAAGTCAGGATCACGAAGCCGAACACGCCCAGCGGGTAGCTGATTTCCTTGACGAAAGGCACCAGCAGGCCAGCTTTGGGCGGCAGGTTCACGTCAAAGCCCGACTGCACCCAGCTGAAGAACAGTTCGAGCACGCGCATGTTGGAGCTCTCGGAGATGCTAAACACCAGGTACAGCGCCGCGATGAGGCCGATGATGGATTGCCACAGATATTTCTCACGTGACCGCATGCCTTCCGGGTCTTTGAGCACGACCTTGCGCCAGTCGTCTGCCCAGCCTATGGCGCCAAAGCCCAACGTGACGATGAGGACGATCCAGACGAAACGGTTGGACAAATCGAACCATAGCAATGTGGAAATTCCGATGGACAGCAGAATCAGCACACCGCCCATGGTGGGTGTGCCGCTCTTGCTCAAATGGGTCTGCATTGCGTATTCCCGAATTGGCTGCCCGATCTTCAGCGAGATCAGCCGCCGGATCACAAAGGGGCCCGCCAGCAGACCGATCAGCAGGGCTGTGAGCGCGGCCATGACTGCACGGAACGTCAGGTACTGGAACACCCTGAAGGACCCGAATTCGGGGGAGATTGACTGGAGCCACTGGGCCAGACTAAGCAGCATGGGGCTCTTCCTTCTGATGTTGTTGATGTTGTGTTTGATCTTGCGCATTGGCCGTGATGGCCTGGACCACACGCTCCATCCTCATGAAGCGAGAACCCTTGACCAGCACGCTGCCGGTGTGGGGCAGCTCGGCCAGCACGGCGGCGGCGAGTTCGTCCATGCCGCCAAAAATCTGCGCACCGCCAAATCCGGCCGCTGCCTGCTTTGACTGCTCGCCCAATGTGAACAATTTTTCAATACCCAGCGCGCGTGCATGGCGGCCGGCTTCATCGTGGAACTGCGGCCCCTGGTTGCCGACCTCGCCCATGTCACCCATCACCATCAGACGCGGGCCGGGCAGTTCGGCGAGGACCTCCAGGGCGGCGCGCATGGAGTCGGGATTGGCGTTGTAGCTGTCGTCGACCAACGTCAACACCCGGCCCGGCAGGGCCACGGCGATGGCACGGGAACGGCCCTTGACCGGCACAAAAGCCGAGAGGCCCACGGAGATGGATGCCAGGGGAACGCCCGCAGCCAGCGCGCAGGCCGCGGCGGCCAAGGCGTTCTTGACGTTGTGCCGGCCGGCGATGTGCAAAGAGAAATCAGTGTTGCCCGCCGGGGTCGTAGCCACCACCTTCCAGCAGCCGTCATCCCATTGCGCGGTAGCTGTGATGTCGGCGGCGCCCGCGAGCGCGAAGGTCAGTACCTTGCGCGTGCCGACCAGTTCACGCCACAGGGGGGTGTAGTCGTCGTCGGCCGGAAAGACCGCCGTGCCGCCCGCATCCAGCGACGCAAATACCGAGCCGTTTTCGCGCGCCACCGCTTCCACCGTGGCCATGAATTCCAGATGTTCGCGCTGCGCATTGTTGACCAGCGCGACGGTGGGCCTGGTAATTTCAGCCAGATAAGCGATCTCGCCCGGGTGGTTCATGCCCAGCTCGACCACCCCTACTTCGTGCTCGGCCGACAGGCGCAGCAGCGTGAGCGGCACACCGATGTCGTTGTTGAGGTTGCCTTCAGTGGCGAAGGCCTTGTTGGCCTTCCAGGCGCGCAAGATGGCCGCGATCATTTGCGTGACGGTGGTTTTCCCGTTGCTGCCCGTCACAGCCACCAGCGGCAGACGGAACTGCGAGCGCCAACCGGCGGCCAGTTGACCCAGCGCCAGGCGCGTGTCGGGCACTTCCAGCCCCGGCAGGCCAGCTTGCACCAGACCATGATGGGCAATCGCCGCGACTGCGCCCTGTGCCTTGGCTTGCGCGAGGAAATCATGAGCATCGAAGCGCTCGCCCTTGAGCGCCACAAAAAGGTCGCCCGCCTGCAGGCTGCGCGTGTCGGTGTTGACCCGCAAGGCCTGCACGCCGCCGTCACCCACAAGGCGAGCAGCGGACAACCAGCCCAGGGCTTGCTGCAGGCGCATCATGGCCGGCCTCCTTGTTTGGGCGAAGCCAGGGCATCGAGCGCCGCCTGCGCATGCTCGCGGTCGGAGAAGGGAAGCTTCACACCGCCCACTTCCTGATAACTTTCGTGGCCCTTGCCGGCCAGCAACACGATGTCTTCGGGGCAAGCCAGGCTCAAGGCGTGCGTGATGGCGGCTGACCGGTCGGCCTGAACGTGCACAGCATCGCGGCGGCTCAGGCCAAGCAAGACCTGGCAAATGATGGCCAGCGGGTTTTCGCTACGCGGGTTGTCGCTGGTCACTACCACCTGGTCGGCATTTTTTTCAGCTACAGCCGCCATCAACGGACGCTTGGTGGTGTCGCGGTCACCACCACAGCCGAACACGCACCAGAGCTGGCCATTGCGGTGTGCCGCAGCCGGCCGCAGCGCGAGCAACACCTTTTCAAGAGCGTCGGGCGTGTGGGCGTAATCAATCACCACCAGCGGCCGGCCCGGGACGGCCAGCGTCTCGGTGCGCCCAGGCACGGGCAGCAGGCCGGCACAGGCCTTGACCGCATCGGCCAGCGACACACCCATGGCGCGCAGGGCTGCGAGCACACCGAGCAGGTTGGACACGTTGTACTGGCCCACCAGCCGGGCAGCCAGCGTATGGCTTTCGGCACCCTCGGTCACCTCAAAACTCAATGCTTCGGTGCCGTGCTCGATCTTGCGCGCCTGCAGGCGTGCCGGTTCCGCGCAGGATACCGTCCAGAGGTCCAGGCCGCTCCCCGCGAGCGACTCCTTCAGTTCTGCACCCTTGGCATCGTCGATATTGATGACCGCCGCCTTCAGACCCGGCCAAGCGAACAGCGCGGCCTTGGCCTCCCAGTAGGCTTGCATGGAAGCGTGGTAGTCGAGGTGGTCCTGCGTGAAGTTGGTAAATATCGCGACCTCAATGGCGGTCGCGTCCAGGCGGTGTTCGACCACGCCGATGGAGGAGGCCTCCAGCGTACAGGCGACAAAGCCCTGGTCGGCGAAGCGCCGAAGTTCCTGTTGCAGCAGCACCGGGTCCGGCGTCGTCAGGCCGTTGGAAACCATGGCACCAGGCTCACCTATGCCCAGCGTGCCAATGACGCCGCATTTGTGACCCAGCCGGCCCAGAGCCTGCGCCAGCCACCAGGCGGTGGAGGTCTTGCCGTTGGTGCCGGTCACAGCGGAAATCCGCAATTGCCGGCTCGGCTGGTTGAAGTAGACGGCGGCGATAGGCCCGGTGGCGGCCTTGAGACCGGCGTATTCGGCGATCTTTTCGTCCTGGAAACCGAAGGCGGCCGCGCCTTCCTGTTCGACCAGACAGGCAGTGGCACCCGCAGTCAACGCACTGCCCACGAACTTGCGCCCGTCGGTCACGGTGCCGGGCCAGGCGACAAAGCCGTCGCCCGGGGTCAGCCTGCGGCTGTCCGTGCACAGGCTGCCGCTCACGCGTTCGCGCAACCAGCCGGCGGCTTGTTCAGGGGTGTGGAGTTGCATGCTCAAAACGACTCCTCCACGGCCTGGGTGGTGATTTGGGGCTTGACGCTCATGTCAGGCTGCACGCCCATCATGCGAAGCGTTTGCTGCACCACCTCGCTGAAGACAGGTGCAGCGGCCACGCCACCAAAGTAATTGCCGTCACTGGGCTCATCGATCATCACGCCAACGATGATGCGCGGGGCCTCGATAGGCGCCATGCCTGTGAACCATGCGCGGTATTTGTTGGTGGCATAACCTTTGCCGACCTGCTTGTGCGCCGTTCCCGATTTTCCGCCTACCGAATAACCCACCGTTTGCGCCAACGGGCCAGTACCACCGGGTGCGGCGGCCATTTGCAGCATCCGGCGAACGGCATGCGCGTTCTCTGCAGAAAAGACCTGTACACCCACGGCGGGCTCGCTGCTTTTGAGCATGGTGGCGGGAATGATCTGACCGTCATGCGCGAAAGCAGTGTAGGAGTGCGCCATCTGGAACAGCGAGGCCGACAACCCATAACCATAGGCCATAGTCGCCTGCTCGACAGGGCGCCAGGTCTTCCAGGGTCGCACACGTCCGGTGACCGCGCCTGGGAACTGGATCTGCGGCTTTTGCCCATAACCCAGTGCCATGTAGGTCTCCCACATTTCCTGCGGACTCATCTTTTGTGCGATCTTCAGCGCGCCGACGTTGCTGGATTTCTGGATGACGCCTTCCACTGTCAGCGTGCCGTAGTTGTGGGTGTCACTGATGGTGAAGCCGCCGATGCTGTAACGGCCGGGTCCGGTTTCGATGACGGTTTGCGGCTTGATGCGACCGGCCTCCAGCGCCATGGCCACCGTGATCGGCTTCATCGTGGAACCCGGCTCGAAGGTATCGGTGAGGGCCCGATTGCGCAACTGCTCGCCGGTCAGATTTTTCCGCCTGTCGGGCACGTAGCTGGGATAGTTCGCCAATGCCAATACCTCGCCGGTGGTGGAGTCCAGCACCACGACGCTGCCGGCCCGGGCTTTGCGCGCAATGACCGCGTCGCGCAGCTTCTGGTAGGCGAAGAACTGCACCTTGCTGTCTATGCTCAGCTGAATGTCCTTGCCTTCGACAGGCGGCATCTGTTCGCCGACATCCTCGACGACACGACCCAGGCGGTCCTTGATCACGCGGCGCGAACCGGCCTTACCGGCCAGGTCCTTGTTGAAGGCCAGCTCAATGCCCTCCTGGCCGCGATCCTCAACGTTGGTGAAGCCCACCACGTGGGCCACGGTTTCGCCCTCGGGATATTGACGCTTGTACTCCTTGCGCTGGTAGATGCCCTTGATGCCCATGGCATGGATTTTTTTTGCCACCGGCTCGTCGACCTGACGCTTGAGCCAGACAAAGGTCTTGTCCTCTTCGCCCAGTTTTCTGTTGAGCTCGACCAGCGGCATTTCCAGCAGCACGGCCAGCTCGGCCAGTTGCGACTTGCTGGCTTCGACGTCTTCGGGAATGGCCCAGATGCTGGATGCCGGTACGCTGGATGCGAGGATCAGCCCATTGCGGTCCAGGATGCGGCCGCGGTTGGCGGGCAGCTCCAGTGTGCGGGCAAAGCGCACCTCACCCTGGCGCTGGAAAAATTCATTGCCAAAAATCTGGATATAGGCCGCACGACCCGCTAGCCCGGCAAAAGCCAACGCGATACCGGCCACGATGAATTTGCTGCGCCAGACGGGAGTCTTGCTGGCCAGCAGGGGGCTGGACGAATAAAGCACGCTGCGGCTCATGGCCTGGGCCCTTCCGGCGCCGAAGCCGCCGTTACCGGAGCGTCCTTGTAGCTCACATATTGCGTGATGGCAGGTGTCACCGTGCGCATCTGCAGCTTGTCCTTCGCAAGCTTCTCGACCTTCAGCGGCGTAGCCTGGGCGCGCTTTTCCACCTGCAAACGCTCGTTGTCCATTTCGATTTTGCGGGCTTCGGCCGTCGCTTTTTCCAGCTCGACATAGAGGCGTCGCGACTCGTACTGAGTGCGCACGAGGTAAAGCGCGCTGGCCAACACGGCGAGAAGCAACACGAGGTTCAGCCTGGCCATGATATGACCCCCACGCTTGTCGCTTCGCGTACTGCGCTGCCCCCCGAGGGGGCCGCCGCGCCTGCGGCCCGGCAAAGCCGGTTCCGCGGCCCCGGCTGGCATGAAATGCCTGTCGCCCTTTGTAGGTCCCCCACGTTTGTCGCTTCGCGTACTACGGGGTTCATGCCGCCACCCCCGTGCGTTCGGCGACGCGCATCACGGCGCTGCGCGAGCGCGGATTGCCTTCGACCTCTTCTGCGCTGGGCTTGGTGCGGCCAAGCGCCTTGAGCTGCATGGCCTTGGGTTCGGCGAAAGGCGCGCGACGGTCGAACACCTCGCGCGAATGTGCGGCGATGAACTGCTTGACGATGCGGTCTTCGAGCGAATGAAAACTGATCACCACCAGACGGCCTCCCGGTTGGAGAACTTTCAGCGACGCAGCTAGCGCCTGTTGCAGCTCTTCAAGCTCGGCGTTGATGAAAATCCGAAGAGCCTGAAATGTGCGCGTTGCAGGGTCCTTGCCCGGCTCGCGGGTTTTGACCGCGCCAGCCACGACTTCGGCCAGCTCAGCGGTGGTTCGAAGAGGGCCCCGTTCCTGTCGGCGACGATCAATCGCCTTTGCAATCTGTTGAGCAAACCGTTCTTCGCCATATTCACGAATCACCTCCGCCATGGTTTCTATGGATGCATCCACCAGCCACTCGGCCACGCTCTGGCCACGCGTGGTGTCCATGCGCATGTCCAAAGGCCCCTCTTGCCGAAAAGAAAAACCGCGCACCGGGTTGTCGATCTGCGGTGAGCTCACACCCAGATCCATCAGGACACCGGCCGCACTGGCGACGGGCAACAGACCCAAATGCATGAAACCCTCGTGACGGATGGAAAACCGCGGGTCGGTGATGGTGTGCGCCTCGGCAATGGCGTCGAGATCCTTGTCGAAGGCGGTAAGCCGCCCTTGGGGTGAGAGCTGCGACAGCAACAACCGCGAATGGCCGCCGCGCCCGAAGGTCGCGTCGACGTAGTGGCCGTCCGGGTTGACAAGAAGCGCCGCTATGGCTTCGTTCAACAAGACGGTGCGGTGTGTCCATGTGCCGTTCACCGTCTTCTTTCAGAACGAGAAGTCTCTGAAGACATCGGGCATCTCGCCCTTCATCTGCTCGGCCTCCTGGGCTGCGTAGGTGGCGGCGTCCCAAAGCTCAAAATAACCACCCATGCCCAGTAGCACCGTGTCTTTGCTGATGCCGGCAGCCGCCCGCAATTCGGGCGACACCAACACACGGCCGGTGGCGTCCATGTCGACGTCCATTGCGTTGCCGAGGAAGATGCGCTTCCACCACTGCGCCTGCATCGGCAACGAAGCGATGCGGTCGCGGAATTTCTCCCACTCGTTGCGGGGAAAAATCATGAGGCAACCGTGCGGGTGCTTGGTGATGGTGAGTTGGCCGGAAGCTGTGGCGCTCAGCACGTCACGATGCCTGGTAGGCACGGAGAGCCTACCCTTGGTATCGAGAACTAACGATGAAGCGCCTTGAAACACTGCTACAAACCCTTGAAAAACACTTTTCACCACTAAATTGCACTTTTCCCCACTTTAGCAGGAAACCATTTGCAAACAAGGGATTTGAAACAAATTTTTTCAATGAAATCAAGGACTTAGGAGTATCTTCGGATCCAGGGCCTATATTAAAAAGTGTTCTAAATTAAGCACTTAGACGGTGCACTGAAAGTATTGCTTTAAGCGCCAGCAACTGAGCACCCGCCAAAATGGAAAAAAGAGGAACTATTTCCATCCATTCAAACGCTCAGCAACCTGTTTTTACACAGTGCAAGCATGGCATAGCTATGAAAAATATAGCAGGTAACGGCCGCCACATAACAAGAATGGGCGTGACCGCAGGGATAGCGTGTTTTTTGAAGGGATACGGTGCAGAAAGCACAGGGCGCCGGAAGACCTGTCGGACCAATCCGACTAGACGCCGAATGGCATGACAACACTACCCAAATCGGCCAGCAGAAAGGCCGCAAGGTCAGTCGATGCGGACTGTGACCCTTGCGTGCTCAGTGATGCCGATCACATTGAAAAACGCTGCAACGAGGCGATTGACTTCCGTGAATTGCACTGACCGGTTTTCTTCTTCGCGGGCTGACACCCAGTTCAGCAGCGTTCCCGCAGCCGAAAAATCCACGCGAATGAGCTTGGCACAGGAGATCAGCATCATGTCTGCACCCATCAGCTTGACTTCCAGTTTGTCCAGCACCGCTATCGCATCACCCTGGATCTGGCCTGACAGTTCGACCGACAGCACATTGCTCATCTGTGAACTCGGTGCATCCATCTGGGTGTCTCCATCAATGGCGCTCAGACTGGAGGACACGGAATCACGGTACACGTCGCCAATGATGGCCGACCCATCCGTGACGCCGCCCTGCGCATCGATCGGTTTGTATTCGCAACGTGCACTGTCCCAGGCTGGCGGGGAGACCTCGTAGGTAACGCAGAAGTCGAGTGCGGCCAATTCAAAGTCGTCGGGGCGATGCGTTACACGCAGCGCCTCCATGCGCAAAAGCCACCATTGCTGGGCGGTATCGCGGCTGCCTGAAGGGGTGGCGTTCTGCAGTACCTTCTGCAACTGCGCATCACCCATGAAACGCAGCTGAACAGGCTGGGTCGCCCACCCGCTGAAGACCTTGTACAAAGGCTCGACAGCATCAGGTTCGATGGATTTGAGGTTGTTCCAGTTCAGGCGCCACGGCATGGGCGCCTTGGCGGTGGCCGCCTTGAGGGCTGCCACGGTCTGTATACCCAGCACAGAGGGACAGACCCAATCAACAGCAGGACCATTCGGATTGGCGGCAGCCTTGCCCGCCGCCGGAACGCTGAGCATTTTCACCATGTCAGGCATGGAGAACCACTGCGGTGCCGAACGGTCAAACCGCTCGACAAACTGGATGGCTGCCGTTTCAAACTTATCCTGCTGGGCCGTGGCCCGGTACAGGTCAAACAAGGTCAGCCAGGTATCCGGGTGGCCCGCGCGTACGGCACCGGGGGCAAGAATTTCCAGCAGGCCGGCTTCGGCACCCGCATCGTCGCCATTGGCAAACCGGATAGCGGCCTCCTCCAGCTCTGCATCATGGGCAACCACTTCCTCCACATCCACCGCAGTGAGCTTGGAAGGAGAAAAGCTGGAACCGCCGCCGCTGTCGTAACTGCCGCCGATACCCGCCAGGCCGCCGATTGCAGGAGGTTTGGCAGGAGGTTGGGCGGGAGGCGTAGATCGGGCTGCGGCCAGCGCAACAGACAGGGAATCGGGCTGGGTCTGGGAGGGCTCGTGAGCGGCTTCCCGGGCCGCCTGCTGCTCGGCGGCCAACCTGGCTGCGTTCAGCTGCTGCAAACCTGCCGGCGCCGTGGCCCTGTATGCGGTGGGCAATGCATTGTCCAGCATGGGGGGCGCCTGCGTCGATGGGCTATGCAAGGGCGCGTGCACCGAGTTGTCCGGCATGCCGCCATTCTTGGTTTTCCACCACTGCATGGACATCTGCGCTTCGATCTCGTCGATCTTCTTGAGCGTGGTGGCCCTGTCGTCGGGCTTGGAGGGCATGCTGCTCTGGAAGAACGAAGGCCGGCCGCCTGGGTCCTGGCCCACACCCACCATGGCTTCACGCTTGCGCATCTTGCGCAGCATGTCGAATTCGCGCTTGCGCACGAAGTCGTTTTGCCGCTTGCGCTCAATCATTTCCTTGAGCAATTGCTTGCTCATGGCTTCGTCGCGGTCTGTTTGCGCGCCGTCCAGATCCGACCAGTTCGTGGCCGGATTCCGGACGAACTTCACCATCTTGGAGAGCAAGCCTGAAGCGGTATCTTCTTTGGACATGGCAGGACGATTAAATAAACTTCAACCGGTAATCTGGGATCAATCGCCAAACATCTTCTGTTTAAGTTCCCGGCGTTGCTGTGCTTCCAGGGACAAATTGGCCGTGGGACGGGCGATCAGCCGGCCTACGCCGATGGGTTCGCCGGTTTCATCGCAATAACCGTAGTCGCCGGAGTCGATGCGGGCAATCGACTGTTCGATCTTCTTGAGCAGCTTGCGTTCCCGGTCACGGGTGCGCAATTCAAGGGCATGTTCTTCTTCAATCGTAGCGCGGTCCGCCGGGTCGGGCACCACAACGGTGTCTTCCCGCAGATGCTCGGTGGTTTCACCGGCGCTGTTGTGGATGTCCTGCTTGAGCACCGACAGCTTGTGGCGAAAGAAAGCCAGCTGCTTTTCGTTCATGTACTCGGAGTCCGGCATCGCCTTGACTTCGTCGTCGGTCAGCTGCTCGGCGGATTTGGTCTTCCAGTTGTTGGCGAGCTTGGGGTCTTTTTTGGCCGCCGCCTGGGGTGGCGGCGCGATCACGCGTTCGGTCATTGTGGAGTAACTGGCTTTGGCTGCGTCAGGCGCATGGGTTGGCACCATGGGTGCGGGAGGGGGTGACTGGGTGGCTACGCGGGCGGAGCTGCGCCTGCCGGGTTTCAGTGGAGGCGGGGCCATCAGCCCGGCCCTGACCGGTGCCGGGGCGGGTACCACCACGGCGGCGGGGGCCGGCTTGGCGCTGCTTGCAGGTTTTACGGCCGGTTTTGCAACGGGCTTGGCAGCTGATTTTGCAACAGGCTTTGCCGCAGGTTTTGGGGGAGATTTGAGCACGGGCTTGACGGGTTTGGCGACGGCCTTTGCTTTGGGCAAGGGCTTGGCAGCGGTTTTCTTGACAGCTGCGGTGGCAGGCTTTTTCGTGGAAGCAGCCTTGACAGCCGGCTTGGCGGCTTTTTTGGCAACGGGTTTGGGTGCCGGCTTGGCTTTGGCAACAGGTTTGGCCGCTTTCTTCACAGCTTTGGCGGCGGGCTTTGGCGCCGGCTTGGCTTTCGATGCAGGCTTGGCGGCCGGTTTGGCAGGTGTCTTGGTCTTTTTTGCTTGGGCTTTCACAATGTGTCTCCTCTGGGAAGCAGCCCCGGAATGGCCCATGGCCCTCCGCGGCAGCTTCCTGGCCAAACCGCTGCAGCGCAGTTCAACCCTACCTGTTGCCAGATTTCCTGGTTTGTCTGCCGCCTGCCAGCCTCGAAAACCACACCTGGGTGGCTTTCAATCCGCTTTGTAGCCGATTTTGTGCCTGGCTTGCCTCCCGAATTGATTTTCCGGGTATTTTGGTCGGCGCGCGATTGTAGCGGCTGCGCAGCCTGCCGTAGCACCCTTGGAACAAATCGTTGGAGAATCGAGACAAACATGAAGCCCTCCGCCTTTTACAGGCCACAGGCGGACAGCCTACCTCAAACCAGGCATTGCTCCAGGCCCTGCAGAAAAATATCTTTGGGCAAATCGATGCCGATGAAGACCATCTTGCTGTTTTTCTTCTCGCCCTCGGCCCAGGCGGGCCCCAGGTCGCTGCCCATGAGCTGGTGCACCCCCTGGAAAATCACCTTGCGGTCGGTGCCTTCCATATTCAGCACGCCCTTGTAGCGCAACATGCGCGGGCCGTAAATGTTGACGACCGCACCCAGGAAGTCCTCCAGCTTGGCTGGGCTGAAAGCCTTGTCCGACCGGAACACAAAGCTCTTGACGTCATCGTCGTGGTGGTGATGGTGGCCATGGCCCTCATGCCCGTCCTTGGCGTCGTGCGCATGTGAAGGGTGATCACAGTGCTCCCCGTGCTCATGGTCATGATCGTGGTCATGCCCGGCATGGTCGTCTTCCTTGAGGAAGTCGGGGTCGATGTCCAGCTTGGCATTGAGGTTGAAGCCGCGCAGGTCAAACACGTCCTTGATGGCGACTTCCCCGAAATGCACCGCTTTCTGGGGCGCGCGCGGGTTCATGTGCTTCAGGCGGTGCATCAGCGCGTCAACTTCGTCCCTGGCCACCAGGTCCGTTTTGCTGATGAATATCTGGTCGGCAAACCCGACCTGGCGGCGCGCCTCCTGGCGGTCGTTGAGCTGGGTCGCGGCGTGTTTGGCGTCGACCAGGGTCAGGATCGAGTCAAGCAGGTACTGCTCGGCAATTTCTTCGTCCATGAAAAACGTCTGCGCCACCGGCCCCGGGTCGGCCAGCCCGGTGGTTTCAATGACCACGCGCTCAAAGTCGAGCAGGCCCTTGCGCTTTTTGGCGGCAAGCAACTGCAGTGTTTCGCGCAGGTCTTCGCGGATCGAGCAGCAGATGCAGCCGTTGTTCATCTGGATGATGTTTTCTTCGGTGTCATTTACCAGGATTTCGTTGTCGATGTTTTCTTCACCGAACTCGTTCTCGATAACAGCGATTTTCTGGCCGTGCGCCTCGGTCAGCACGCGCTTGAGCAGCGTGGTTTTGCCGGAGCCCAGGAAGCCGGTGAGGATGGTGACGGGGATCAAGCTCATGGTGTTACCTAAAAACAGGAATTGCAGGGGTAGCGCGAAGGGCGAAGCAGGTCGCAGCCACACAGGTGGGGGAGTTTAGCGGCGGGTTCAAGCCCGCCACGCAGCCCCCGTGAATACCACCTTGGCCAGCAGTTACTTTACAGGTCGTGTCAAGCGCAGGGGCCCCAAAAACAGCGCAGGCCGGTAATTTCCGTCCTGTATCCGCTATATTTTTAATAGCTGCTTGCGCCCGTCTTTATTAGCCTGCAGCCACTATTTATATAAAAATCAGCCGCCCACCCGTTTCACCAGTACGAGCCCCTTCAGGTACTCGCCTTCCGGGAAGGCGACCGTCATGGGATGGTCGGGTGCGCCACCCATGCGCTCGGAGATGAAAGCGTCCACCCCCGCATCGATGCCGGCCGAAGCCACGATCTTGTGGAACAGGTCGGCGCTGACCCCGCCCGAACACGAGTAGGTAAACAGCACGCCGCCGGGCGCCAGAATCGACAACGCCAACCGGTTGATGTCCTTGTAGGCACGGGCGGCACGCTCGGCATGCGTCACCGTGGGCGCGAATTTGGGCGGGTCCAGCACGATGGCGTCGAACATCCGGCCTTCCTTCTGGTACTGGCGCAGCGAGGCGTTGACATCGGCATCCAGCAGGGTGGTGCGGCTGGCGTCAAAGCCGTTCAGTGCCACATTGGCCCGGGCCCGTTCGATCGCCGGGCCGGACGAATCGATCGACGTGACGTGCCCGGCGCCGCCGGCCAGCGCAGCCACGGTGAAGCCGCCGGTATAGCAATAACAGTTGAGCACCTGGCCGAACCGCAGGCGGCGCGTGTAGGCGGCAAACTTCTGCCGGCTGTCGCGCTGGTCCAGGTAAAAGCCGGTTTTATGGCCTTCGGCCACGTCCAGGCTGAGCTTCCAGTCGTGTTCGGTAATGGTGATGCCGGTTTCGCCCGAGCCGGCCAGCCAGCCGGTGACCTCCGGCAGACCTTCCAGGGCACGGGAGCTGGCGTCGGAGCGTTCATAAAGGCGCGTCAGGCCGGTTTGGGCAAGCAGGGCTTCGACAATCACACTTTTCCATTTTTCTGCGCCGCAGCTGGAAAACTGCGCCACCAGCGTGTCCGCATAGCGATCCACCACCAGGCCTGGCAGGCCGTCGGATTCGCCGTGAATGAGCCGCCGCCCGTCGCTCTGGATGTCAAACAGCTCCCGTGCCTTCAGGGCCTGGGCGATGCGCGCTGAAAAGAAGGCAGCGTCGATGCGTTGGGCTTCGTCAAAGCTCCAGACCCGGGCCCGGATCCTGGAGGCCGGGCTGAACGCTGCCCAGCCCAAAAATTCGCCGGCGTGGCTTTCCACCCGCACAGTCTCGCCCGCATCACCGCCCCCTTTGGCGATGGCGCCGTCAAAAATCCAGGGATGGCGCCGCAGCAATGAGCGCTCCTTGCCGTCCCGCAGTCGAATTATTTTCATGGCGCTATTGTCGCGGCTGATGGTATCGCCCCCTCCTGAGCACCGGACGTCCACCCGGGCAAATGAGCCGACCGACAGCGATTTGACAGCTCGGTGTAATTTTCGTGAAAGTTTTGCGACAATCGCAGGTTAATGTTTTTGACCTCATTTTCGCGGCGATGGAAGAAACACGGGCCGCTGGCAAGCCCGGCCATGCGCACGCCCGCCCCCGTCCGCACCCTGTTGCTGGGGCTGGTTATCAGCCTGTTCATGGGCTCGCTGCTGGCGCTGACCAGCCTGGATGCACGGTCGCGCACCATACTGGACCTGGACACCCAGACAGAACCTGTCGCACTGCAGGACTGGGGCGATTACTGGATAGACACAACCGGCCAGTTCACTCCCGAGCAGGTTGCCGCCGCCCCCGACATCCCCTGGAAGCCGACACACGGCAATGCGATCTACCCGGTGACCAGCGGCCAGGCCATGTGGGTGCGCTTTAACGTGCCGCCGGCGCCAGACACAGAGCGCTGGTACCTTGAGGTTCCCTACCCGTCCATCGACCGGGCTTCGCTGTATACCCCGGACGGTGTCGGCCGGTGGAACGAGCAGCGCGCCGGCGACCTGGTGGCGGTAGACAAGTGGCCAGTGCCGCACCGCCATCCCCTGCTGCCCATCGCGCTGTCGGCCGAGGTACCCACCCATTACCTTTTGCGCCTGGAGAACGGCCACGCATTCAGCGCGCCACTGCAGTTCATCAGCGAGGGGCGCCTGAGCCACTCAGAACAGCGTGTTTCCCTGATCCTGGGCATCTTTTTCGGGCTGACGGGGCTGGCGGCGCTGATCTCGGCGCTGGGCGCCATTTCACTGCGCGACACCGCGTACGGTTACTACGCCCTCTGCGTGACCCTGATGGGCCTGACGCAGGCGACCGTCACCGGCATCGCGGGGCTGCACCTGTGGCCGGCGTGGCCGGGGTGGAACGACATTTCGACATCCGTGCTGCCCATGCTGGCGGTGTCGGCCACCCTGTTGTTCATTTCCGCGGTGGTGGCCCTGCCCGAACGCTCATTGCGCCTGCATTGGCTGATGGCGGGCCAGGCCGCGCTGGGCGTGCTGGCGGCTGTGGTGCTGGCGCTGGTTCCATCTGCATCGCGCATGGGCCTGTTCATCCCCATCGTGCTGCTGCTGGAATTCAGCAGCGTGCTGGTCATGGGCTGGGCCTGGCGCCGCGGCGACCGGTTTGCGCCCTGGCTGATGCTGGCGTATGTGCCGGTGCTGGCCGCCGCTGGATGGACCATGGCCCGCAATGCCGAGCTGGTGCCCATCGGTTTCCTGACGCAGCACGGCATGCAGCTGGGCGTGGCGCTGCATTTGCCCATCGCCATGCTGGTATTGATGCTGCGCAGCCAGCACCGGCGCGAAAACATCCGCCGCATCCAGGGCCTGGACCGGGTGGACCCGGCCACGGGTCTCATCAACGGCCACGTGTTTGCCGAGCGCCTGATCCGCATGATTGCGCGTTCCGAACGGCTGCGCCACCAAAGCGCGGTGATGATCATCGACCTGGTCAATTCCGAGCAGATCCAGCGCGACTTCGGGCGCAAGGCCGCCGAAGAATTGCCGCTGCACGTGGCCGAACGCCTTTTATCCACCGCGCGCGAGATCGACAGCGCTGCGCGGCTGTCGGAGCGGCGCTTCGGCATGCTGGTCGAAGGCCCCTTCAATGCCGAGGACGCCGGCACGCTCGGGCCGCGCATCGTGGCGCGCTGCCTCATGCCCTACAAGGGCCTGCACGTGGACTGCGTCGCACAGGTTCATGTCG
This sequence comes from Polaromonas sp. P3_A5, assembly GCF_056403055.1. NCBI lineage: Bacteria > Pseudomonadati > Pseudomonadota > Betaproteobacteria > Burkholderiales > Comamonadaceae > Polaromonas > Polaromonas sp. P3_A5. Next base: position 613,252 of record NZ_JBFUGF010000001.1, on the reverse strand, counting down.
CGTACGCCCTGGTGCCTTACCAGGGCTCCAACGCCCAGGGCCTGCTGACCCAACTTGAAGAGCGCCTGGCCGCCGCCCCGGCTGACAGCAAGCGGGCGGTGTTCATGCTCGGGGAAATGCCACCGGCACGGCCGGCAAGGCGCGACCGCCCCAGTCCAGCCTGAGCCTGGCACCAGTGCTGGTGCCAGGCTCAGGCTTTGTCTTTAGCGTCTTTGTCGGGCTTCGCCAGGCTTCCTGGTGATGCCGGCGCGCCCGCGCCGGCCTTTCCGGCTTTCGACAGGGCCCGCGGGTGCGCCGCGTCATACACCTTGGCCAGGTGCTGGAAATCCAGCCGGGTATAGACCTGCGTGGTCGTGATGTTGGCATGGCCCAGCAGCTCCTGAACCGCACGCAAATCACCGCTGGACTGCAGCACATGGCTGGCAAAGGAGTGGCGCAGCATGTGCGGATGCACCGGCGTGGCCAGCCCCGCCTTCAGCGAGCGCTGCTTCAGCCGCACCCGGATGTGCTGCGGCGTCAGGCGGGTGCCACGCTGGTTGATAAAAAGCGCATGGTCTTCACGCGCCCAGTTGGCCCGCGCGGCAAGCCACTGCTGCAATGATTGCAGCGCAGCCCGGCCGACCGGCACGCTGCGCCTTTTGGAACCCTTGCCCAGCACATAAGCTTCGGCCGCATCCGTGTCGATCCAGCCGCGCGCCTGCGCACTGGCCTTCACATCCAGGCCCACCAGTTCGCCGATACGCAGCCCGCAGCCGTACAGCAGTTCGGTGATGCATTGGTCGCGCAGCTCCAGCTGCGGGTCGCCATCGGCGGCATCGGCCTGGTAGCCTGCCAGCTGCACGGCTTCGTCCACACTCAGGGCTTTGGGCAAGGGCTTGGGGGCTTTGGGCGCCCGCACGTCCTGCACAGGGTTGCCGCTGATCAGGCCTTCGCGGCCCAGCCAGGTGTAAAAGCCGCGCCAGCCTGAGAGGATCAGTGCAATGCCGCGGCCGCTGCGCCCCGCGCCATGCATTTGCGCCACCCAGCGCCGCATGTGAACGTTTTGCACTGCCACCAGCGCCACCCTGGCCTGGTGTGCATTGACTTCGAGCTTTTGCAGGTCGAGCGCGTAGAGCTCCACGGTGCGCTGGGCCAGGCGCTTTTCCACCCGCACATGCTCCAGGTAACGCTCGACCAGCGGATCGGAAGGCGGCAACGCCAGCTGCCCGCCGCCGGATTCAGAGGCTGAAGGCGGCGTTTGCATCATGGCCGTGGTGGATGGCCCCGGTGCCTATTCGGCAGTGACCGGCTGGGGCCGCAGCCGCGTCAGCGCCGCGCCGGCCAGTTCGCCCAGGCGCTCCAGGAAATCCGTGCCCATGCCGCTGTGAAAACGTTCCGGGTCGGGTGAGGCCAGCACGAGCAGGCCCGAGACTTCCGCCCCCGCCGCAGCGCGCAGCGGTATCAACGCGATCGACAATGCCACCGCGGGCTCGGGCAGCCAGTTGACCGCTTCGAAGCCCGAATTGACGCCGCAGTAGGGTGCGCTCAATGACGATGCAAAGGTTTTGGCGTCCTCGCTCACATCGGTCGCAAAGCTTTCATCCGAAAAAATCCCGTTCACGTCCCAGACCTTGATGGCAGCCTGCGGGATCAGGAATTCGCCGGTGATGCCTTCGACAATGGCGCCCGGCAAGTCGCGCGCCTGCGTCGCCTGCAGCAGCTTGCGTGTCCAGCGCTGCATCTTGTCGGCAATCGCCACGTTGTCCTGCCCGTGACGGATCATGTCGACCATCCGCGTTTCCAGGCCCTTGATCTTTTCGCGCAGCATCAAGGCCTGGCGTTCCTGCAGGCTGACGGCACGGTTGCCGTGTCCGCTGGACAGTTGCACCGAAGCCAGCAGTTCGGCGTGGCGCTCGAAGAAGTCGGGCGTGTTGGCCAGGAAGTTGGCGATGTCGTCTTCGGTGATGGGGTGTTCAGTTGGATTCATCCGGGCATTGTCCTCAGTTTTGCAGCAGGCGCAAAGGCATACTGCGCCCGCGTTACATCCGCTTTCGTCGAAAGGCAGTTTTCAGATCCCATCGGGGATATTGATCTCGGACTCAAACACCGTAGTAGCCGGCCCGGTCATCATGACAGGCGCGTCGAGTCCGCCGGGCCACTCAATGGTGAGCTGGCCGCCCCGCGTCATCACGTCCACCCGCGCATCCAGCAGGCCCCAGCGTATGCCCGCCACCACCGCCGCGCAGGCGCCTGTGCCGCAGGCCAGCGTCTCGCCCGCGCCGCGTTCGTAGACCCGCAGGCGAATCTGGCTGCGCGAAACCACCTGCATGAAGCCGGCGTTCACACGGCGCGGAAAACGCACGTGGTTTTCAATCAGCGGGCCGGTTTGCAGCACCGGCGCAGCGTCGACGTCATCCACCAGTTGCACCGCGTGCGGGTTGCCCATCGACAAGGCCGCTATCAAAAGAGGAGCTGCTTGCGCTGACCCATCAAGGGCTAGCGGCCATTTTTGCCATGAGCCTTGGGTCACAGGCGTAAGGCCCGAAGCATCAAAAGGAATCCGTACCGGGTCAAACACCGGGGCGCCCATGTCGACCGTGACACGCCCGTCAGCCTGCAGGCGCGGCTCGATGATCCCGCCGAGGGTCTTGACCCTCACAACGTCCTTTGTCGTCAGCCCCTGCTCGCGTACAAAGCGCACAAAGCAGCGCGCGCCGTTGCCGCACTGCTCAACCTCGCCGCCGTCGGCGTTGTGGATCACGTACTCGAAGTCGATGCCCTCCCCCGCATCCGCAGGCGGCGGCCGCACCGAGAGAATCTGGTCGGCGCCCACGCCGAAGTGGCGATCGGCCAGGAAGCGGTATTGCGCGGTGGAGAGGCCCAGCGGGGCGCGGGTTTCGTCGAGCATGACAAAGTCATTGCCCGCGCCCTGCATTTTGGTGAATCGGATTCGCATGGGGGAATTATCTGCGGTGCGAAGGCGGCACTTAAAGAGGTGAATCGGCCATTTCGCACCCACCGGCCGTGGTTTTGAAGGAATTCAGGGCGATACGCATGGTTTGCCACGGTTTTGCAGGGCAGAAAAATACGCCCAAACCCGCCGGCAACGCCCGCGCAGCCCCGAAGCCATAATTTGCGGATGCCACGTCCTTCCCAATTGCTCCATCCTTCGCGCGAACCCGCGCCTGTACGCCCGGCGGCCACCGTGCTGTTGCTGCGCGACACCCCGCACGGCGTCGAAGTCCTGATGACACGGCGCTCCACGAGCGCCAGCTTCGCCCCGGGGGCTTATGTCTTTCCCGGCGGCGGCATCGACGCGGCGGATGCCGCGGCGCATGCACAGTCTACGCGGCGGGCCACGCAAAGCGACCTGCACCTGACACAGGCCATCGCGGCTATCCGCGAAAGTTTTGAGGAACTCGGCGTGCTGCTGGCGCGCCACGTCGACGGCAGTTATGCCACGACCGCCGACATCGCAGCACTGGACCGCAAGGCGTCCTTCGCCGTGCAATGCCGGGAGCGCGGCTTGACGCTGGCCGGTGACCAGGTGTTTGTGCTGGCGCACTGGATCACCGACCGCGACCTGCCGCGCCGCTTTGACGTGCCTTTTCTTGTTGCCCGCATGCCCGAAGGGCAAAACCCGGTGGCCGACGAGGCCGAGCAGTTTGAGCCGGTCTGGGTGCGGCCGGCCGAGGCGCTGGCGCGGCACGCGGCAGGGGGTTTCTTCATCATCTTCCCCACGATACGCACACTGGAAAGACTGCAGCACTACCCCGACGTGGCCTCGGTGCTGGCGGCCTGCGCGTCCGAAGTCCCGCTCTGGACCTCCTGCCCGCGCGCCGGGCTGCTGGCCGGCAAGGAAGCGCGCTATATGGAACACGAAGCGCCCTACGGCGAGCTGGCGCTGACCTGCCCGGACGGGCAGATCGTGCACGCGCTCGACTGGCAGACATCACAGCCCGTGGCGCTGCTCAACAACGTGATGCGCCTGACGGCGCCCAACCCCGGCGTGATGACCGGGCCGGGCACCAACAGCTACCTGGTCGGCGACCCGGGCAGCGGCTACATCGCCATCGACCCCGGCCCGGCCGATCACGACCACCTGCAGCGCCTCTGGCGGGCGGCCGGCGGCGACATCCGCATGATTGTGTGCACCCACTCGCATCCCGACCATTCACCCGGCGCCAAACCGCTGCAGGCCATGTGCAGCGTTGCGCCGCCGATTCTGGGCCTGCCTTCGGCACCCACGGCGCGCGCCGCCAGCGCCTTCTCGCCGGATCGATCGCTATCAAATCAGGAGCTGCTTGCGCTCACCAGCAAAGGGCCGGAAGGCGAAATTACCCATACCCTGAAGGTGCTGCACACACCCGGCCATGCCGCCAACCATGTGTGCCTGGTGCTGGTGGAAGACGGCCTGCTGTTCAGCGGCGACCACATCCTCAACGGCAGCACCACGGTCATTGACCCGCCCGATGGCGACATGAGTGCCTACCTGGATTCCCTGGACGCGCTGAGCGCGGCCTGCGACGAACACCAGATCGGCTTCATCGCCCCGGCGCATGGCTACGTGCTGGCGGACGCAAAGAATGCGATCGCCCGGCTCAAGGCGCATCGCCTGCAGCGCGAAGCCAAGATCATGCGCGTGATGCAGGCCCACCCGGAAGGCACGATCGACGACTGGGTCGCGGGCGCCTACGACGACGTGGACCCGCGTATCTGGCCGGTGGCCAAACGCTCGCTGCTGGCGCACGTGGACCGCGTGCGTGAGCTGGGCCTTGTCCATTAACGATTTCTGCACACGCGCCAGGCATCGCTATTGATTTGCAAGCCACCACCGAGTACCCGCACTACTGTGGCGTGAAAGTTGCTAAACCTTGGACCGTACGTAAGGGTATATACCGGCGTTAAGGCCTTGAACAGTCACCAAGGCTACTGAAAGGGGCTGTTTGACCCCAGGGCTGCGGTTTATACTTTTTGTTCGTATGCCGGAAGCCGTGCCTGACCGCATGGCTTGACGGGCATCACCATCATTTCAACCTTTTTTGAGGGACTTCATGTCTTCCTACTCCATCTCAACGCGACGTTTCCTGCAAACCGCCGGCACCCTGGTCGCCGGTATCGTTCTGGCCGCTTGCAGCAAGACCGAGCCGCCGGCACCCGCAGCCAGCACACCCGCTCCCGCCGCCTCGGCACCCGCACCTGCGGCCAAGGTGTACGTCGTCGGCACGGATGCCGCGTATGTACCTTTTGAGTCCCAGAACGACAAAGGCGAGATCGTCGGTTTCGACATCGAAGTCGTCAAGGCCGTGGCACAGAAGGCCGGCATCGAAGTCAAGTTCCTGAATACGCCATGGGAAGGCATCTTTAACTCCCTGAACCAGGGCGACCGCGACCTGCTGGTCTCGGCCATCACGATCACGGCCGAGCGCAAGCAGACCATGGATTTTTCGTCGCCTTACTTTGACGCGCAGCAACTGATCGCCGTGAAGAAGGATTCGAAGATCGCCAAGTTCAACGACCTCAAGAAACTCAAGGTCGGCGTGCAGAACGGCACCACGGGTGACGAAGTCATCACCAAGCTGCAGGGCAAGGACAGCGCCAACATCAAGCGCTTTGAAGCGACGCCACTGGCACTGAAAGAGCTGGAAGCCGGCGGCGTGGACGCCGTGGTCGCCGACAACGGCGTGGTGGAGCACTACGTCAACAACAACACCGGCTCGAAGTTCAAGACCATCGCCGACGCCAGCTTTGCACCCGAGCAATACGGCCTGGCCGTGAAAAAGGGCAACGCCGAGCTGCTCGCAAAACTGAACAAGGGCCTGGCCGACATCAAGGCCGACGGCACCTACGACAAGATTTTCGCGCAGTACTTCGGTAAAGCGCCAGCCGCCACCGCACCGGCACCAGCTGCCGCCGCCTCTCCCGCCAAATAAGACGCTGCAGGCAGGGCCGGCAAGGCCCAAAGACAAAGCCCCGTTCATTGCTGAACGGGGCTTTTTTATTAGTGTGAAGCCCGCCGATAAGCCGGATTCTGTGCACCGGACCCCCTTGGAGAAAGTCCGGCGTGACCGCCATTAATCTGGGCCGGGGGTCGCCCCCACGGCTCAATGCTACCTACCCGCCAACTCTGCGGAACCACATCAACGTTGGCCTACTTGGTATTGCTGCGCGTAGAGATTGCCCGTTTCACCCGGCCCGGGGTTGCCCCAAGGCCGACTCGTCTCTGTTGCTCTGATCCTCACCTCACGGTGGAGAGGTATTACCTCCTACGCTGTCCTGTGCAGTCCGGACGTTCCTCCAGTGCCTGGTTTCCCAGATTGCACCAGCGGCGGTCTGGCGTGCTTCACGGGGCCCATTATCCGCCAGTCCTTTAAAATGCAGGTTGCTTGATCAACACGAGCCCCTCTCATGATTCGCCTGACCGAACTCAAACTTCCGCTGGACCACGCGGAGGATGCCCTGCCCTCCCTGGTGGCCCAGACACTGGGCGTCGCCGCAGCCGCCCTGCAGAACGTCCACATCCACAAACGCAGCTTTGATGCCCGCAAGGCAGACCTGCTCAAGGTCTACATCGTCGACGTCACGCTCGCCGATGCGGCCCAGGAAGGCGCACTGCTGGCGAAATTTTCCGGCAACCCGCACATCTTTCCCACACCGGACATGGCCTACCGCACGGTGGGCCAGGCGCCCGCCGGCTTGCCGTTGCGACCGGTCGTCGTCGGCTTCGGCCCCTGCGGTATGTTCGCAGCCCTGCTGCTGGCGCAGATGGGCTTCAAGCCCATCGTGCTGGAACGCGGCAAGACGGTGCGCCAGCGCACCCGGGACACCTGGGGCCTGTGGCGCAAGAACGTGCTCAACCCGGAATCGAACGTGCAGTTCGGCGAAGGCGGCGCCGGCACCTTTTCCGACGGCAAGCTCTACAGCCAGATCAAGGACCCGCGTCACCTGGGCCGCAAGGTGATGAACGAGTTCGTGAAGGCCGGCGCGCCCGCCGACATCCTGTTCGAGGCGCACCCGCACATCGGCACCTTCAAGCTGGTGAAGGTGGTCGAAAACATGCGCGCGCAGATCGTCGCCCTGGGCGGCGAGATCCGCTTCGAGCAGCGCGTGACCGACGTGCTGATCGAGGACGGCCCGCAAGGCAAACAGCTGCGCGGCCTCACGGTACTGGACCAGGCCACGGGCCAAAGCCACGAGATGCGTGCCGACCAGGTGGTGATGGCGCTGGGCCACAGCTCGCGCGACACCTTCGCCATGCTGTATGCGCGCGGTGTGTACATCGAGGCAAAACCCTTTTCCATCGGCTTTCGGGTCGAGCACCCGCAGGGCATCATCGACCGCGCGCGCTGGGGCCGCCATGCCGGCCATCCGTCGCTGGGCGCGGCCGAATACAAGCTGGTGCACCACGCCAGCAACGGCCGCTCGGTCTACAGTTTTTGCATGTGCCCGGGCGGCACGGTGGTGGCCGCCACCTCCGAGCCCGGCCGCGTGGTGACCAACGGCATGAGCCAGTATTCGCGCAATGAGCGCAATGCCAATGCCGGCATCGTGGTGGGCATAGACCCGCGCGACTACCCCGGCTTCGAGGCGGGCGACGCGCTGGCCGGCATCGCGCTGCAGCGCCAGCTCGAATCGCACGCGTTTGTATTGGGCGGCAGCAATTACCAGGCGCCGGCGCAGCTGGTGGGTGACTTCGTGGCGGGCCGCCCCTCGACCGCGCTGGGCAGCATCACCCCATCCTACAAGCCGGGCGTGACCATCGGCGACCTGTCGTCTGCCCTGCCTGCGTACGCGATCGAGGCCATGCGCGAGGCCTTTCCCGTGTTCGGCAAAAAGATCAAGGGCTTTGACACCCATGACGCGGTGCTGACCGGGGTGGAAACGCGCACTTCCTCGCCGATCCGCATCAGCCGCGGAGAAGACCTGCAAAGCGTCAACGTGCGCGGCCTCTACCCGGCCGGCGAAGGCGCCAGCTACGCCGGCGGCATCTTGTCGGCCGGCGTGGATGGCATCAAGGTTGCGGAAGCCCTGGCGCGCAGCGTGCTGCAGGACGCCGAACAACAGCGGATGGCCGCGTGATGGGCCAGGACTTTCACTACTACGAGCCCTCGAAAGGCCACGGCCTGCCGCACGATCCCTTCAACGCCATGGTGGGGCCACGCCCCATTGGCTGGATTTCGTCGCAGGACGCCAGGGGGCAGCTCAACCTGGCACCCTACAGCTTTTTCAACGCCTTCAACTACACGCCTCCCATCATCGGCTTCGCCAGCATTGGCGCCAAGGACAGCCTGCACAACATCCGCGAAACCGGCGAGTTCGGCTGGAACCTGGCGACGCGGCCGCTGGCCGAGGCCATGAACCGTTCCTGCGCGATGGTGCCGCCCGAGGTCAACGAGTTCGAACTCGCGGGCCTCACGCCCGTGGCCTCGCAACGCATTGCCGTGCCGCGCGTGCAGGAAAGCCCGGTATCGTTTGAATGCCGGCTGACGCAAATCCTGCAGCTGCAGGGCGCCGACGGCGTGCCGGTGCCCACCTGGCTGGTCCTGGGCGAGGTCGTCGGCGTGTACATTGCAAGGCATCTGCTCAAAGACGGCATTTACGACACGGCGGCTGCCGAGCCCATTCTTCGCGGCGGCGGCCCGGCTGATTATTTCGCCGTCACCCCCGACAACCTCTTTCGCATGTTCAGGCCCCGCTGAGCTTTCTGAACACCCCGCCACACCATCTTTTTCACCCACACACATGACCGAAACCACCACACCTTCCCCGCGTGCCAAACGCCCCCGCCCCCCGCAGCGCCCCCGGCCGGCCAATCCGCAGCAGCAGCGCACTCGCGAAGTCCACCCCGTGCTGGAAAAGCTGTTTGAGCTCTATCCGAAAATGTTCGGCGCACAGTTCCTGCCGCTCAAGCTGGGCGCTTTCCAGGACCTGCTGGCGGAAAACCCCGAAGCATTCAAGCGCGACGAACTGAAAGTGGCGCTGGGCCTGCATGCCCGTTCCACGCGTTACCTCGAATGCGTGGCGGCTGGCCACCCGCGCCACAACCTGCAGGGCGAGCCCGTCGAGCCGGTAGCGCCCGAGCATGTGCATCACGCGATCATGGAAGTGTTCCGCCGGCGCCAGGCACGTTCAAAGGAAGACCTGCGCCCCAAAGTGCGTATGCGCCTCATCGAGGCCATTGAAGCGTCCGGCTTGAGCCGCGAAGAGTACGCAGAACGCACCCGCACGCAGGATGAGGTGTCGAACACCTTGCTGGACGAGGCTTTTGCGGAGATGGCAGTGCAAACTGCCAAACGCGAAGCACTGATGCGTGCCTTTGAGGCCAGCGGGAAAACGGCTACGGAATTTGCCGAGATGTATGGACTGGACCCCGCGCAAGTGACACACGCCATAGAGCTGGTACAGAGAAGCCGCCAGGCCTGAGGCTTCCACTGTAGCCTCAGTCAATCAGCAGATCGGCTGATCAATAGAGCGAGCGGCCAAAACGCTCAAGGCGGGGTTGCCACTTCTCCAGGATGTCCGCCGACACCAGGATCCGTTCCGCACGCCCAATCAGCAGGTTGCGCGGCACCAGGCCTATGTAGCGCGAATCTGCGCTGTTGTCGCGGTTGTCACCCAGCATCAGGTACTGGTCAGCGGGAATCGTGATCGGCCCCCAGCTGTCCTTGGCCTTCACACCGGCCAGCCACTGGATTTCATGTTGCTCCTGGGCTGTGGCTTCTTTCACGTGCGTGGCCACCAGCACGCCAACCGGCCCGGCCGGCTCCAGCACCGTGTCCAGCGCCTCATAGCGGGCTGACTGCCCGTTGATGATGAGCACCTTGTCGCGCATTTCCACGACGTCGCCCGGCACAGCCACCAGCCGCTTGATCAGGCGGACGCCGTCCACCGGCGAGGAAAAAGTGACGACGTCGCCGCGCTGCGGATCGGTGGTGCGCGCCAGCACGGTATCGGTCAGCGGAATCTTGACGTTGTAGGCCAGCCGGTTGACGAAGACCACGTCACCTTCGAGCAGGTTGGGCCGCATGGAGCCTGAGGGAATGGGGTTCCAGTCCGCGATTGCGGTACGGAACAGCCCGAACAACAACAGCAACACCAGAAAACTGCGGTTCTGCCTGATCCAGCTTTTCATGCCTGCACTCCTGTGAAGAAAACGGGAAGAAAAAAAGGGCGCCCTGTGCGGGGCGCCCTTTGATGGTTCAAGCCTGGCTGTTCTGCAATGCTGCGATGCGCTCTTCAATCGGCGGGTGCGTGGCAAACAGCTTGCCGATGCTGCCGGTGATACCCATGGCTTCCACCGCTTTGGGCAATTCGCCCGGCTGCATGCCGCCCAGGCGGGCCAGCGCGTTCATCATGGGCTGGCGACGGCCCATCAGCTGCGCGGCGCCGGCGTCGGCGCGGAACTCACGCTGGCGCGAGAACCAGGCCACGACGATGGCGGCGGCAAAACCGAGCACGATGTCCAGCACGATGGTGCTGACGTAGTAGCCGATACCGGGGCCGGAGTTGTTGTCGCTGCCGCGGCGCAAGAAGCTGTCGACGGCGTAGCCGATCACACGCGAGAGGAAAACCACAAAGGTGTTCATCACGCCCTGGATCAGCGTCATGGTGACCATGTCGCCGTTGGCCACGTGGGCGATCTCATGGCCCAGCACGGCTTCGATTTCTTCCTTGGTCATGCCTTGCAGCAGGCCGGTGGACACGGCCACCAGCGACGAATTCTTGAACGCGCCGGTGGCAAAGGCATTGGGCGCGCCTTCAAAGATGCCGACTTCGGGCATGCCGATCTGGGCCTTGTCGGCCAGCTTGCGCACAGTTTCGACGATCCAGGCCTCGTCGGCATTTTGGGGCGACTCAATCACCCGCACCCCGGCGCTCCATTTGGCGACGGGCTTGCTGATCAGCAGCGAGATAAAGGCGCCGCCGAAGCCCATGATCAGTGCAAAGCCGAGCAGCGCAGTCAGATTCAGCCCGTTGGCCGTGAGAAAGCGGTTGACGCCAAGCAGGCTGGCGACAATGCCCAGCACCACCACGACAGCAAGGTTGGTCAGGACAAACAGAAAAATACGTTTCATGGGTTCTCCGTGGGGGTCGGTGAAAAAAGCCCGCCTTGCGCAGGATATGAGGGCTTGCCAGCCCAGTTCAAGCTGCGCCGCAAGCCCGTGGCTGATTTCTATCTGTTGTTGTTCAGCCGTGGCGGTCGGAATACAAGGGAGTCATCATAAAAGGAAAAGTTCTCGTTCCCGGGCCACCAGCCGGGCACGCCCAGCACCGGCAAAGGAAGAAACGGCTTGCCGGCCAGCTTGTCCGCGCTCAGGTCGGCAGCAATCCAGCGGTCCAGATCTGCTATTGAATTGATAGCTGGTTGCGCCCGGTAGACATGGGCTGTGATCGGTTTTCGTGGATAAATCAGTTTTTCCAGCAGCGCATGGCCAAACAGCACCAGCCGGGCCTGCGGCCAGAGTGGGCGCAAACCTACAAAGAGTTGCTGCCAGTCCCGGGCCGCCAACGCGTCCCACAAGGGTTGCGGCGCCGACAGGAAAGCAGCGTTCTCGTCAAAAAGCGTCAGCGCGTCACGGACCGGGCCGCGCACCTTTTGCACACCGGCCTGCGCAATCTCTGCAGCCTGCAATTGGTTGAGCTTCTTTTTGGTTTCGGGGAACTGCATCCAGCACAGGCCATTGAAAAAATCATGGGCACCTTCGCGGGTGGGGCATTCACCTGTCCTGAAAATAAAGCTCTCGTAAGCCTCACCGGCGGGCAATGCACTTTGGGGAACAAAGCGCACCGGGGCACGCTGCTCGGCATTCAGGGCCTGGTGCAGCGCAGTGCCCGCCGCAATGGCCTGGGCGACGCGTTCGCCAGGCTCCTGCCAGGGTTGCAGCCAGGGCTGGTTCCATGCCGGCATCGGCATGGCCGGCGCTGGCTGCAGGGCTGCAGCGACTCGCACCTGCAGGCCCCCTAGGCCCGGGCCGACTTGTTCAGTCGCTTGTCGCGCACTGCGACGGTCGACTTGCCTTCGTCGGCGATGTCAAACAGCTGGGTGGCCACCAGCAGCTTGGTCAGCGTGGCATAGCCGTAGTTGCGATGGTCAAACGAGGCCTGGTTGGCGATTTGCGTGCCCACAGCACCCACGCGCGCCCAACCCTCGTCGTCGGCTGCGGCCTGGACGGCATTGCGCAGCAGCATGACCAGCTTGGCGTCCTGCTTGAGCTGGGCGGGTGTTGCCCTGAGGGGCGCGGCGGCAACCGCCTCGCCATCGTCACGGCTGTCTCCGTGGGCACCGCCCGCCGCATCACTGACGGCGATGGGGCGCAGCTTGTCGAGGAACAGGAATCTCGAACACGCATTGACAAAAGGCTCCGGCGTTTTCTGCGCTCCAAAGCCGTAGACCGCTGCGCCCTTGGCGCGCAGGTGCATGACCAGCGGCGTGAAGTCGGCGTCCGACGAGACGATGCCAAAGGCGTCGGGCCGGTCGGTATAGAGCAGCTCCAGCGCGTCGATCACCATGGCCATGTCGCTGGCGTTCTTGCCTTTGGTGTAGTCGAACTGCTGCATGGGTCGGATGGCATGCTCGTGCAACACCTCTTCCCAGCCCTTGAGTTCATTCTTCTTCCAGTTGCCGTAGGCGCGGCGGATGTTCGTTTCGCCGAAGGTCGACAGCTCGTTGAGGATCAGGTCGATCTTGGACGCCGGCGAGTTGTCGGCATCAATGAGCAGGGCAACACGCGGCTTGTGGTCCATCAGGTGCTTTCTGAAGTGTGCAGTTTCCAGGGCAGGTTTTCACCCGAGCGCAAAGGCTTGAGCTCGGCCTCGCCGAATGCAAAGCTCTCGGGCGGGTGCCAGCTTTCCTTCTTGAGCGTGATGCGGCCGGTATTGCGCGGCAGGCCGTAAAAATCCGCACCGTTGAAGCTGGCAAAGGCCTCCAGCTTGTCCAGTGCGCCGGCGGTATCAAAAGCTTCGGCGTAGAGCTCCATGGCGGCGTGGGCGGTGTAACAACCTGCGCAGCCCGTTGCGTGCTCCTTGAGGTGCGCGGGATGCGGTGCGCTGTCAGTACCCAGGAAAAACCGGTTGTTGCCGCTGGTGGCGGCTTCTACCAATGCCAGACGATGCGTTTCGCGCTTGAGCACCGGCAAGCAGTAGTAATGCGGGCGAATGCCGCCCGTGAAAATGGCATTGCGGTTGTAGAGCAGGTGGTGCGCGGTGACGGTCGCACCCGTGAACTGGCCGGCATCGCGCACGTAATGGGCGGCTTCGCGGGTGGTGATGTGCTCAAACACGATCTTGAGCTCAGGGAAATCGCGGCGCAGCGGAATCAACTGGGTGTCAATGAATACCGCTTCCCGGTCGAACAGGTCGATGTCGGAGGACGTCACCTCGCCATGCACCAGCAGCAGCAACCCTTCCTTTTGCATGGCCTCGAGTGCCTTGTAAGTCTTGCGCAGGTCGGTCACACCGGCATCGCTGTTGGTGGTGGCGCCGGCCGGGTATAGCTTGAGCGCCACAACACCGGCGTCTTTCGCGCGCTTGATCTCATCGGGTGGCAGGTTGTCGGTGAGGTAGAGCGTCATCAATGGCTCGAACTGCACGCCGGCCGGCACAGCGGCCTGGATGCGCTCCCGATACGCCGCCGCCTGGGCGGCCGTGGTCACCGGCGGGCGCAGGTTGGGCATGATGATGGCGCGGCCAAACTGTGCGGCCGTGTGCGGCACCACGGTGTGCAGGGCCTCGCCGTCGCGCACATGCAGGTGCCAATCGTCGGGCCGGGTGATGGTCAGGGTGGAGGCGGGTGTGCGGGTGGCTGAAGTCATGGCCTGAATTGTCGCACTGGTCACACCACCCGACCATCATGAGCCGCCATGAAAAAAGCCCCGGGGTTCGGGGCTTTTTTTCCGGGGCGCATGGCTTTCAGTGCGCCAGGATCTTGTTGAGGAAATCCTTGGTGCGCGCCTGGCGGTTTTCCGGGTGACTGAAAAACTCGTCCTTCGAGCAGTCTTCCAGAATCTTGCCGCCGACATCCATGAAAATCACGCGACTGCCCACTTTTTTGGCAAAGCCCATTTCGTGGGTCACCACCATCATGGTCATGCCTTCGACAGCCAGGCCCATCATGCAGTCCAGCACCTCGCCCACCATTTCCGGGTCCAGCGCGGAGGTGGGTTCGTCAAACAGCATGGCGATCGGGTCCATGCTGAGCGCGCGGGCAATCGCCACACGCTGCTGCTGGCCGCCGGAGAGCTGGCCGGGGAATTTATCCTTGTGCGCCATCAGGCCCACGCGATCCAGGTATTTGAGGCCGTGCTTTTTGGCCTCGTCGGGCTTGCGGCCCAGTACCTTGACCTGCGCCAGCGTCAGGTTCTCGGTCACGCTCAGGTGCGGGAACAGCTCGAAATTCTGGAACACCATGCCGACGCGGCTGCGCAGCTTGGGCAGGTCGGTCTTGGGGTCATGCACAGCCTTGCCGTCGACAAAGATCTGGCCCTTCTGGAAAGGCTCCAGCGCGTTGATGGTCTTGATGAGGGTGGATTTGCCCGAGCCCGATGGGCCGCAGACCACAACAACTTCACCCTTCTTGATGCTGGTGGTGCAGTTATTGAGAACCTGCACTTCACCGTACCATTTGGAAACTTCTTTCAACTCAATCATCTTCTTCTCCAGTGTGCTCTTTGAGAGATAGGGGGTGTTTTAAGAAACAGCGATCTCAGCGAATGATGGCGATTCTGCTGTTCAGGCGTTTGACCATGAAGGACAGCCCGAAGCAGATCACGAAATAAACCACGGCGGCCAGCAGGTAGGCCTCTTCAGGACGGCCGAAGATCTTGCCGGCGGTGCTGAAGCCCTTGAGCAGGTCGTAGGCGCCGATGGCGTAAACCAGCGAAGTATCCTGGAACAGGATGATGGTCTGGGTCAGCAGGATGGGCACCATGTTGCGGAAAGCCTGCGGCAGGATGATCAGCTTCATGTTCTGCGAATAGGTCATGCCCAGGGCACGGCCCGCATTGACCTGCCCACGCGAGATGGACTGGATGCCCGCACGCATGATTTCGCTGAAGTACGCAGCCTCAAAGGCCACGAAGGTGATGATGGCCGAAATCTCGGCGCGGTAGTTGGCCCCCCAGGCGCCGAAGGTCGTGTAGAACGACGCAGGTACCAGCAGGAAGAACCACAGGATCACCATGACCAGCGGAACGGAACGCATGCCGTTGACGTAGATGGTCGCGGGAACCGTCAGGAATTTTTTGCCCGACAGACGCATCAGCGCAAGCACGGTGCCGAAAATAATGCCGCCTATGGTGGCGATGACGGTCAGCTCGATGCTGAAAATAAAACCCTTGACGACGAACTGGGAAATCATCTCCCAGTTCAGGAAGCTCATGTCGAGTCCAAGCATGTCAGTGCCCTCCGCCCGTTGAGCCGGCTACAACGAAGCCGGGGATCTGGACCTTCTTTTCAACAAAGGCCATGACCCGGTTGACCGCGAAGGCAGAGATTGCATAAAGGGCCGTCACCGCCAGGTAGATCTCAATGCCGCGCGAAGTTTCTTCCTGCGCCTGCATGGCGAACATGGTGAGCTCGGCGATCGACACCGCGAAAGCCACGGAGGAATTTTTCAAGAGGTTCATCGACTCGCTGGTGAGCGGCGGAATGATGATGCGAAAGGCCATGGGCAGGATCACGTAGCGGTACGTCTGCACGGTGGTAAAGCCCATGGCCATGCCGGCATAGCGCTGGCCGCGCGGCAAGGCCTGCACGCCGGCCCTGACCTGCTCGGCAATACGCGCCGAGGTGAAAAATCCGAGAGCGAACACCACCAGGATGAAGCTGGGCAGCTCCTTCATGGCGGGGAAAATTTTGGGAACCACAAAGTACCAGATGAAAATCTGGACCAGCAAGGGAACGTTGCGAAACAGCTCGACCCAGGCATTGGCAAAGCGGACAAGCCACGGGCTGTTGGGCAAGGTGCGCAGTGTGCCGACCAGCGCGCCAAACAGCATGGCGATCACCCAGGATGCACCGGCGACGGACAGCGTCCAGCCCCATGCGTCAAACATCCATTGCAAGTAGGTTCGGCCACTACCGTCGTCATTTAGAAATACCTGCCAATCCCAAGTCATCACGGCTCCAGCAAAGGGTTGTTGTGTTGTTTTTCCATGCCACGGTAAACGAGAAACCCCGCCAGAGCATGATGTCCGGCGGGGTTCTCAATTTACCTGACCCGAATTACTTCTGGGCGTACTCTTCCATGGGCTTGTCGTTCGGATTGTCCCAGGCAGCCTTGGTGCTGGCGCTCAGTGCCAGGCCCACCTTGGTGTTCTTCGGAGGAATCGGCGACAGGAACCATTTGGTCCACAGCTTGTTCATCTCGCCCGACTTGATCATGCCCTTGACCGTGTCGTCGGCCAGGCGCTTGAGCAGCGGGTCATCCTTGCGGATCATGATGGCGATGGGCTCGACGCTCAACACTTCACCAACGATCTTGAAGTCCGAAGGCTTCTTGGCGGTGGCGATGTTGCCGGCCAGGATGGAACCGTCCATGACGAACGCATCGGCGCGGCCCGATTCGAGCAGCAGGAAGCTGTCGGAGTGGTCCTTGCCGAAGATTTCCTTGAACTCGACGCCGGTGGCGCGCTTGTTCTTGCGCAGCGTCTGCACGGAAGTGGTACCCGTGGTGGTGGCCACGGTCTTGCCGCTGAGCTGGGCAACGGAGGTGATGCCGGAGGTGGCTTTCACCGCGATGCGGACTTCTTCGACGAAGGTGGTCACGACGAAGGCCACGTCTTTTTGACGGGTCGCGTTGTTGGTGGTGGAGCCGCACTCGATGTCGACTGTGCCGTTTTGCACGAGGGGAATGCGGTTTTGCGAGGTCACGGGCTGGTATTTGACTTCCAGCTTGCGCTCGGCGGCTTTTTCGAGGCCGGCCAGGATGCGCTGGCAGATTTCGACGTGGTAGCCGGTGTATTTGCCGTCACCGAGGGTATAGGACAGTGCACCGGAGGAGTCACGCACGCCCATGGTCACAACGCCTGAAGCCTTGACTTTGGAAAGGGTGTCGGCAAACGCACCGCCGGTGGCGAGCAATGCAACAGACAGAGCGACTAGCTTGAGTTTCATGGAATCTCCTGTAATGAATGAAACGATTAGCGAACTATTCTAGAGAGTTGGTTCCCGGGCTACGCCTAGGTTTACCCGGCCTCTAAAAATGGGGGAAAGCGGACGGCGTGAAAGGGTTGATGGTTTTGCAAACCCGCAGCATTGACAGCAATTTCTGGGGTTTTCCAAAATGGTGCACGCATTAAAAGTCCGGAACTATACGGCAGATGTAAGCAGTCTTTGTGCCAGCGGACCGTCAGGCCGCCTGCACTCGTGGCCGCACAGGCTGGGCGATCACCCGAATGGCGCCGTGCCTTGCGCAGACCGATGCCGCACAAAGGGCCGTAAGGAAGGCAACGCAGACAGCAAATGAATCAACAAGCACGGGCAAGCACCAAAATTTGAACGTCACGAACTGTAAATTTGGAGATGTCAAAACACCAATGCTGTTTCGACGATCTTCCATGCATTTTTCTTATAACCACTTAGGGTTACTACTAGTCGTCAGTCTGATGCCAGCATTTGACCGCAAGGCCAGCCCGCTTAGGCAACTAGCGGTCGGCTAGCGCGATGCCGGTGCCCCCGCGCCGCGGCCGCCAGCCTTTTCCTTGCCGCCGGTTTGTGCCTGCAGGTAAGTCCACAAGGCCTGGGCATGGGTTTTGGCAGACTCCTTGGAGGTGGGCCGCTCACGGTACACGCGCACGTCCATGGTCATTTCCAGATTACCGCCGGCGCTGACCAGTTTTTTGGCCCTCAATTCCTTCTTGACGGCGCTGAGCGGCAAAAATGCGATGCCGTGGCCTTCCAGCGCCATCGCCTTCAGGCCTTCGGCCATATCGGTTTCGTACACCCGGTCCAGGTGGATGGCCGTGCTCGACTGCTTGAGGATCATGTCGACCATGCGGCCCAGGTAGGCGCCCGGCGCATAGCCCAGATAAGGCAAGGGCTGGCCGGCGCGGCCCGGCAGGCTGAACTCGGGCTCACCCGCGGAATTGGCCCTGACAAAAGGTGCCAGCACTTCCTGGCCCAACGACACCATTTCATAGCGGTCCGGGTCCAGCTGGAAAGGCTGGGAATCGTGGTGGTAGGCGATCAACAGGTCGCAGCTGCCTTCAACCAGTCGCAATACGGCATCGTGCACGTTCAGCGCGATCAAGCGGCTCTTAATGGGGCCGAACTTCTCGCGCAAGCTGCTGACCCAGGCCGGAAAGAAGGTAAATGCCAGGGTGTGCGGCACCGCGAACTCGATGACGTCCTGCCCGGCCGAGGTGTGGCCGCGCAGCATGGCGCGGGTCGACTGCAGGCCCTGCAGCATCTCCAGCGACTGGCTGTACAGGGTTTCTCCGGCAGGGGTGAGCCGCGTGGGATATGAGCTGCGGTCCACCAGGTCGGTACCGGCCCAGGCTTCCAGCGCCTGGATACGCCGTGAAAACGCGGGCTGGGTGACATGACGCAATTGGGCGGAGCGGCTGAAACTGCGGGTTTCAGCCAGGCTCACAAAATCTTCCAGCCATTTGGTTTCCATGAACCAATTATGCGAGCTCAGGCAGTCTTTCTACCTACGGGGAATCCCATGGCTACCTGGAAACCGCAAATTCCGGCCAACCGTGCCGGCATCAGCTTGCTATTAATTTTATAGCTGCTTGCGCCCGTCAGTTATGGTTAAAACCTGGATTTCACTTAAATCTCAAGCCTCTGCCGAACTCTGCTGCAGCGCCCACATGCGTGCATAAGCGCCCTCCATGGCCAGCAACTGTGCGTGCGTGCCGCGCTCCACAATGCGCCCGGCGTCCATCACCAGGATCTCATGCGCGTCCACCACGGTAGACAACCGGTGCGCAATCACCAGCGTGGTCTTGTTTTGCGCGGCAGTGCGCAGCTCGGCCTGGATGGCGCGCTCATTGGCCGAATCCAGCGCCGAAGTGGCTTCGTCAAAAATCACTACCGGCGGGTTTTTCAGCAAGGTGCGGGCAATGGCCACCCGCTGCTTTTCGCCGCCCGACAGCTTCAGGCCCCGCTCGCCCACCATGGTCTGGTAACCCAGCGGCGTAGAGGCAATAAACCCGTGGATGCGGGCCGCACGCGCCGCTTCCTCGACCTCGGCATGGCTGGCGCCCGGCTTGCCGTAGGCGATGTTGTATTCCACCGTGTCGTTGAACAGCACCGTGTCCTGCGGCACGATGCCGATGGACTGGCGCACGCTGGACTGTGTGACCTGCTTGATGTCCTGGCCGGCAATGGTGATGCAGCCCTGCTGGACATCGTAAAAGCGGTAGAGCAGGCGCGCCAGCGTGGACTTGCCGGCGCCCGAAGAGCCCACCACCGCGACGGTCTTGCCCGGCGGAATTTCAAAGCTCACGTTGTGCAGGATGGGCCGTGCCGGGTCGTAGGCAAAATTTACATTCTCAAAACGTACCGCCGGCGTACCTTCGATGACGATAGGCTGGGCACCCGGCACGTCGGCGATTTCACGCTCCCGCTCCATCAACACAAACATCTTGTCCAGGTCGGTCAGGCTTTGCTTGATCTCGCGGTAGATCACACCCAGGAAACCGAGCGGAATGTAGAGCTGGATCATGAAGGCATTGACCATCACCAGGTCGCCCAGCGTCATGCGACCGTCCACCACGCCCTGGGTTGCGCGCCAGAGCATGGCCACCAGCCCGATGGCGATGATGAGCTGCTGCCCGGTATTGAGCAGGCTCAGCGTGTTCTGGCTCTTGATGGCGGCGCGCCGGTAACGCTGCAGGTTTTCGTCGTAGCGTGCGGCTTCAAACTCTTCGTTGTTGAAATACTTGACGGTTTCGTAGTTCAGCAGCGAGTCGATGGCGCGGCTGTGGGCCGACGAATCGAGCTCATTCATGGCCTTGCGGAACTGTGTGCGCCATTCGGTCACCGTGACGGTGAAGAAAATGTAGAACACGAGCGCGATGCCCGTGATGCCGGCAAACCAGACGTCGAACTTGACGGCCAGCAGCGTCAGCACCAACGTCACTTCAATCAGCGTGGGGATGATGCTGTAGAGCGAGTACGAAATCAGCGAATGCACGCCGCGCGTGCCGCGCTCGATGTCGCGCGTCATGCCGCCGGTTTGCCGCTCCAGGTGAAAGCGCAGGCTGAGCGCATGCAGGTGCCGGAACACTTCCAGCGAAATCCGCCGCGCCGCGCCTTCGGTGGCTTTGGCAAACACCAGTTCGCGCAGTTCGGTAAAAAGCGTGGTCGACAGGCGCAGCAGGCCGTAGGCCAGCAGCAGCGCCACCGGCACCACCAGCACCGCCTGTGCGTCGCCCGGTTTGAAGTTCATGGCGTCGACCAGGTTCTTCAGCAAGAGCGGCACACCAACGTTGGCCATCTTGGCGCCCACCATGAAGCTCAGGGCCGCCAGCACGCGCCATTTGTAATCCCACAGGTAGGGGAAAAGGCGTTTGAGGGTGCCAAGGTCCGAGCGCTGGAACGCGATCGCCTTGCCGGCGCCCGGCGCTGACGCGGCGGCAGGCACAGCCAGGGAAGAATCAACAGCGGAAGCTCGGGAGCGCATGAGGGACAATCGTGTAGGTTGTTGTAATAACTTTTTCAGATTGTGCCTATGTCTACCGAATCAAGCACCCATACGGACATTCACGCCGAGGACGCCCTGAACGTCCAGTTGCCCACCGACAAGGAACTGGTGCTCAAGGTCATTCCCATGCCGGCCGACTGCAATGCCAACGGCGACATCTTCGGCGGCTGGGTCATGGCGCAGGTCGACCTGGCCGGCTCGGTGGTACCGGCCCGCCACGTGGACGGGCGCATGGCAACCGTGGCCGTCAACCAGTTCATCTTCAAGCAGCCGGTGCGGGTCGGCGACATCCTGTCGTTTTTCTCCTGCGTCACGCGTATCGGCACCACGTCCATCACGGTCCAGGTTGAGGTCTACGCCGAGCGCTTTCGCGCCCAGGGCCGCTACATCAAGGTCACGGAAGCCAGCCTGACTTACGTGGCCATTGACGATTTCGGCAAGCCCCGCAAGATTCCCAAGGCCTGACGCCCGGGTGCCAGGTACCTTCGCCGGCCACCTGGATGCTATTTATTTGATAGCTGCTTGCGCCCAATACAAAAGGCGTACAGGCTTTTTTTGCTTAAATTTTTACGCAATCCCCGTCAGGCACCCCACCAGCCCGCACGAGGGGCAGCCTGAGCTTCTTCCAGCTCTGCCTCGCTGACTTCGATCTCCATGCGCAGCAGCGCTGCTGCCATGGCCTTGCCCAGGTTGTCCATGCGCAGGTTGCGCGCACCACCGCCTTGCAGCGCGCCCTGCAATACCAGCTTGAGGGCCAGGATATTGGGCAAGCGCCAGCATTGCACCGCGCCCGGCAGCCAGGGCGCAAAGTGCGCCTGCACGCGTTCGGCCGTCACCTCGCGCTCCATGATCCGGTAGCCCGCCTCGTTCCAGGCAAAGAGGCCAAAGTCCACCCAGTCGGCCTTGTCGCCGCTGCGCGCATGCGCGAGCTTCACCAATTGCACCCTCATGACTGCAACACCTCCACACGCACCGCCGCCTCAACCGCTTGCCGGTCAATCAGCGCAGGCCAGATGCCCAGCAACTCACTGCTGTTGTTCAGGCCGTGAAAGCCGCAGGTATAGGCCGGCCCGCTCAAGGCCATCCACGGAAAGAGCCGGCCAAAACCTTCGGCCACCGCTTTGTCCTGCGTCCTGATCGCCATACGGACCCAGACTTCGTTGAGCTCCGCCAGCACTGCAGGTGCAGGCAGTGGCGCCAGTGGGCCATGTGCCGAGTTGAGCCCCGGGAATTCGACAAAGAGTTCGTCGTGCGCCTGGCGCTTTTCCCTCAGCCGGGCTTTCACCATCTCCACAGCTGCCAGTGCCTTGTCATGCGCATCAGGCCAGCTAAAGCCCCAGGTGACCTCGGCCTTGTAGCCGTCGCGAAACCCGCCCACCACCTTGAGTTGCGCGGGCCGCGCGTGGCCGCGCACGCCCGTCATGCGCACGGCATCGTCGCCCAGGTCTTCGAGCCGCACCGCCGATAAATCCATCACCACATCGGGCGAGGCATAGTGCCCCGGGTCGTGCACTTCATACAGCAGTTGCTGGCGCACCGTATCGAAATTGATGCGGCCACCCGTGCCCGGTGCCTTGGTGATCAGCGCCGTGCCGTCTACGCTGACCTCGGCGATGGGATAGCCGATGTGGGCGAGATCGGGAATGGCCTTCCACGCCTGCTGGCTGCCAAAGTTGCCGCCGCTGCCCTGGCCCGAACATTCGAGCAAGTGCCCCACCGCCAGCCCTTGCGCCAGCCGATCCAGCTCGGCCGGCGTTTTTG
Organism: Polaromonas sp. P3_A5; assembly: GCF_056403055.1. Classification (NCBI taxonomy): domain Bacteria; kingdom Pseudomonadati; phylum Pseudomonadota; class Betaproteobacteria; order Burkholderiales; family Comamonadaceae; genus Polaromonas; species Polaromonas sp. P3_A5. Next base: position 590,862 of record NZ_JBFUGF010000001.1, on the reverse strand, counting down.
CGTCCTCCAGCTTCCAGTTGAATTCATGCACCAGCGGCGCCAGGAACAGCGCCGCATCGGCGACGCGCCCTGTCACCACAATATCGGCGCCCTGCTGCAGCGCCGACACAATAGGCCGCGCGCCCACATAGGCATTGGCAAACACCATGCGCTCGCGCACGGACTCAAACGCCTGGCCGTTGAACATATGCGGCGGCGCGAGCTCTGCGAGCTGCGGCAACACTTCGTCACCGGTGACCACCGCGATGCGCGCCTTCCATCCCTTGGCCGCAAACGCCGCGCGCAAGGCAGCGCCGGCGCCCGCAGGATTGAGCCCGCCCGCGTTGCAGATGAACTTGACGCCGCGCGCCTGCATCAACGGCCACAGCTTCATCAGCATGGGGACCACATCGCGTGCATAGCCCAGTGCAGGGTCGCGCTGCCGGTCCTTTTGCAGGATGGCCAGCGTCAGCTCGGCCAGATGGTCGCTTGCGATGTAGTGAACACCACCACGCTCAATGCTCGCGGCCACAGGCTCCCATGCGTCGCCGTAGAAACCCAGGCCGGCGCCGATTCGAACATTTCGTTCCATCTAGGGATTACGCTTGATCACCAAGGCGACACGTATTCGGAACAACCCCTAGCGACAGACCTTTAGGCGACAGCTATAACCAAAGCTCATTACAGGGGAGACCGCGACGTGCAATTCTTGCAACTGCTCATCAGCGGTATTGCCCAAGGCTGCATCTACGGGCTGATCGCGCTGGGCTTTGTGCTCATCTACAAGGCCACCGAGACGGTCAGCTTCGCGCAGGGCGAACTGATGATGCTGGGCGCGTTCGGCGGCCTGGCCTGCATGACCTTGCTGGGGTTTCCCTTCTGGCTGGCGGTGATCAGCGCGATTGCAGGTATGGCGTTGTTCGGCATGGTGCTGGAGCGCCTCGTAATACGCCCCATCCTCGGCCAGCCCGCGTTTTCCATCGTCATGCTCACCATCGGCGTCGGCTACACGGCGCGCGGCCTTATCACCATGATCCCCGGCATAGGCACCGAAACCTATGTGCTGCCCGTGCCCTACAAAGACCAGATCTGGAGCCTGGGCGCGCTGGTCATCAATGTCGAGCAGGTTGCCATCATCGTCACCACCGCAGCGCTGTGCCTCATCCTGTTTGCGATGTTCAAGTACAGCAAGCTGGGCATCGCCATGCAGGCGTCGTCGCAAAACCAGCTGGCTGCGTACTACATGGGCATTCCCGTCAAGCGGCTTAACGGCCTGGTGTGGGCACTGGCCTCGGCCGTCGCGGCGATTGCCGGGCTCCTGCTCGCGCCCATCACCTTTGTGCATGCCAACATGGGTTTTATCGGGCTCAAGGCTTTCCCGGCCGCGGTGGTAGGCGGTTTCGGCAGTCTGCCCGGCGCGATTGTGGGCGGGCTGGTGATCGGCCTGGTTGAATCGTTCTCGGGCTTTTATTTGCCCGACGGCTTCAAGGACATCGCCGCCTATGTGGTAGTGCTCATCATGCTGATGGTCAAGCCCAGCGGCCTGTTCGGCGAGAAGCTCCGAAAAAAAGTATGAAGAACAAGCAGGTCAACGCGTGCCATCCCTTAAAGCCAGGCCACCGTGGAACCGGCTTTGCCGGGCCGCTAGTGGCGCCCCCCGAGGGGGAGGCGCCGAAGGCGCTTCGGGGGGGAGCCTTCTCATGAGGTTCATCTTTAAAACCGATTACGGCCAGGACATCAAACTGGCCAAGCACGCAGGCCATGTGTTCTGGTACGGCGCACTGATGTTGCTGTTGCTAGCGGCACCGTGGTTGTTCCCCGAATACTGGCTCGCACAACTCACCTTCGTGATGATCTACGCCATCGCCGGGCTGGGCCTGATGTTGCTGGCGGGTTTCACCGGCCTCTTCTCTTTGGGGCACGCGGCCTTTCTGGGCGTCGGCGCTTACACGCAGGCGGTGATGACCAACGCCGGCCTGCCCTTTCCCATCGCCTTGTTGTGCGCCGCCGGGCTATCAGCCGCCGTGGGCCTGGTCGTGGGCCTGCCCGCCCTGCGCGTGAAGGGCATTTACCTCGGCATGGCGACGCTGTCTTTTGGCTTCATTGTTGAAGAAGTGTTTGCACGCTGGGAAAGTGTTACCGGCGGCAATGCGGGCATCCACATCAAGGCACCCGACATGTTCGGCTGGAAGCTGGCCAGCGGCGAGTCCTTCTATTTCCTCTGCCTCCTCATCACCGTGGCGGCCACGCTGGCCATCCTCAACCTGCTGCGCTCGCCCACGGGCCGGGCCTTTGTCGCGATCCGCGATTCCGAGATTTCGGCGCAGAGCATGGGTATCCACCTGGCGCGCTACAAGACGCTGTCTTTTGCGCTGTCTGCGGCGCTGGCCGGCGTGGCCGGCGCACTCTATGCGCACAAGCTGCAGTTCATCTCGCCCGACCAGTTCAACATCCTGCAGTCCATCGACCTGCTCTTGATGATCGTGATCGGCGGCGTGGGCTCGGTACACGGTGCTTTTCTGGGCGCCATCTTCCTGATCTCCATGCCGCAGGTGATTGGCCTCACCAAAGACTATTTGCCCGCCACCATAGGCCAGGCCCCCGGCCTGCAGGCGGCGGTCTACGGCATTGTGCTGATCGCCTTTGTGCTGTTTGAGCCGATGGGGCTGTATGGCCGCTGGCTGAAGATTCGCACCTATTTGCAGCTCTTTCCTTTCTACAGAAAAGGACTCTTTAAACGGCAGAAATCATTCCAGAAGTCAGATCGCCTGAAATGAGCACGACCCTCCTTTCCGCCAAAAACCTCAGCGTTCGCTTCGGCGGCGTGCTGGCGGTCAACAACGTGAGCTTTGACGTCAAGCAGGGCGAAGTCTTCACGCTCATCGGCCCCAACGGCGCGGGCAAGACCACGGTGTTCAACCTGATCAGCCGCATCTACACACCCACCACCGGCGAGATTGAATACCGCGGCGAAAAGCTCACCTACCAGCCGCCCCACAAGATTGCTTCGCTGGGTATTGCGCGCACCTTCCAGAACATCGAGCTGTTTGAGCACGCCACCGTGCTGCACAACCTGCTGATTGGCCGGCACACGCACCGGCAGACAGGTTTGCTGCACGACCTGTTTTTTACCGCCAGGGCGCGAGATGCCGAACTGCTGGCACGCGAAAAAGCCGAGCAGGTCATTGACTTCCTCGACCTGCAACATCACCGCGATTCGATGGTCGCAGGTCTTCCCTACGGCGTGCGCAAGGTGGTCGAGCTGGCGCGGGCGCTGTGCACCGAGCCGCAGTTGCTGCTGCTCGACGAGCCCTCTTCCGGCCTCAATGTGGAAGAAACCGGCGACATGGCCTTCTGGATCCAGGACATCCAGCATGAGCTGGGCATCACGGTGCTGATGGTCGAGCACGATATGTCACTGGTCTCCCGCGTGTCAGACCGCGTGCTGGCCATGAACCAGGGCGAGGTGCTGGCCATGGGCACGCCGCGCGAGGTACAGAACGATCCTGGCGTCATCGAAGCCTATCTGGGCTCGGTGGATGAGGTCACATCACTACGGAGGACAGCATGAGTGCGGTCCCTCCACCCGTCAGCGACCAACCCGTCCTGAAACTCCTCAACGTCGAGAGCTCCTACGGCCCCATAAAGGCCATACGCGGCATCAGCCTGCAGGTGCGCCGCAGCGAAATTGCCACGGTGCTGGGCTCCAACGGCGCGGGCAAATCCACCATCCTCAAGACCATCTCGGGCATCCTCGATCCGCGCAAGGGCTCCATCGACTTCAAGGGCGAGGACATCACGGCGCAGGACCCGGCTCATATCGTGCAGCAGGGCTTGTCGCATGTGCCTGAGGGACGCGAGGTATTCCCTTTGCTCAGCGTACGCGACAATCTGCTGATGGGTGCCTACACCCGCAAGGACCGCGACGGCGTGGCGCTCGACATGGAAGCGGTGTACGGCTACTTCCCGATCCTGAAAGAGCGCGCCCTGCAAGACGCCGGGCTGCTGTCGGGCGGGCAGCAGCAGATGCTGGCAATCTCGCGCGCGCTCATGGCTTCGCCCGACCTGATCCTTCTCGACGAACCCAGCCTGGGCTTGTCACCCAAGCTCACCAAGGAAATTTTCGAGATCGTGGTGCGCATCAACCGCGAGCGCGGCACCACTATCCTGCTGGTCGAGCAGAACGCCAACATGGCGCTCAACGCGTCGGACTACGGCTATGTGCTGGAAAACGGCCGCATCGTGATGGAAGACACCTGCGCCCGCCTGCGCGAGAAAGAGGACATCAAGGAGTTCTACCTCGGCATGAAAGAAGACGGCGTGCGCGGCGAGCGGCGTTGGAAGAAAAAGAAGACGTGGCGGTGACTGAATGAGCAATCTTTGGGATCTTTCACACATCCAGCCCGAGCATGCCATCGTCATGCCAGGCGAAACCATCCCTGCGGTGTTCTGGAACGCGGTGGAGCAGCGCAGCCACAAAACCTGGATGCGGCAGAAAAAGCTCGGCATCTGGCGCAGCTGGACCTGGACGCAAACCGGCGATGCGGTGCGCGAAATCGCCGCCGGGCTGCTCGCCCTGGGCTTTCCGCGCGGCGAATGCGCCTCCATCCTTTCCAACACCGTCATCGAATGGGTGCTGGCCGATCTGGCGGTGCTCAGCTGCGGCGGGGTTTGCAGCGGCATCTACCCCACCGACGCCGCCTCGCAGGTGCACTACCTCTGTGAAGATTCGCGCACCACCACGCTATTTGTCGAAGACGACGAGCAGCTCGACAAGGCGCTGGAAGTGCGGCCGCAATTGCCCCTGCTCCGCAAGATCATCGTGTTCGACACCGAGGGCCTGCGCGACCTGAATGACCCCGGCGTGATGGGACTGGACGAGCTGCGCGCGCTGGGCCGCAGCTACCTGGCCGACCATCCCAACACGGTGAAAGACAGCGCCGCTGCCTGCAAACCTGAAGACCTGGCCATCCTGGTCTACACCTCTGGCACCACCGGCAAACCCAAGGGCGCGATGCACAGCCAGCGCGGACTGGTGTTTACCGCACGTGGCTACAACACACTCGTCGCGCAAAACGAAGACGACGAGCGCATGTGCTTTTTGCCGCTGTGCCATATCGCCGAGCGCATGGGCGGTGAATACTTTGCGATGTACGCGGGCGCCAAACTCAACTTTGTCGAGAATCCCGAGACCATTCCTGAAAACGTGCGTGAGATCGCACCCACGGTGTTCACCGCCGTGCCGCGTGTGTGGGAGAAGTTTTATTCCGGCGTGATGATCGCACTGAAGGAAGCCAGCTGGCTGCAGCAGGCCGCCTATACCTGGAGCATTGGCGTGGGCATGCGCATCGCCGACACCGTGCTGGCCGGCCAACCGGTCAGCACATCGCTCAAGGCCCGCTTCACGCTGGCGCGCTGGCTGGCACTCAACAACACGCGAAAGCTGATCGGCATTCACAAGGCGCGGTTTTGCGTCACGGGTGCGGCGCCCATTTCGCCCGACCTGGTGAAGTGGTACATGGCGTTGGGGGTTCCCATGCTGGAGGTCTGGGGCATGACGGAAACCTGCGGCGCCGCCAGCGGCGTGCCGGCCAGTTGCATGAAGCCCGGCTCCATAGGCCCGGCCGCCGGCTACAACGAGATGCGGCTGGACCCGGCCACTGGCGAGATCCTGGTGCGCGGCACCAATGTTTTTTTGGGTTACCTGAACCAGCCTGAAAAAACCGCCGAGACGCTGGATGCCGAGGGCTGGCTGCACACCGGCGACGTTGGCGTGATGGACGCGCAAGGGTTTTTCCGGATCACCGACCGGATGAAGGACATCATCATCACCGCCGGCGGCAAGAACGTGACGCCCAGCGAGCTGGAAAACGAACTCAAGTTCTCGCCCTACATCACCGACGCGGTGGTCATCGGTGACAAGCGCGCCTACCTCACCGTCATCATCATGATCGACCAGGAAAACGTCGAGAAATTCGCCCAGGATGCGGACATACCCTTCAGTAATTACGCCAGCTTGACGCGGGCCACTGAAGTGCAAGAATTGATCCAGTCGGAGATCGACCGGGTCAACAAGAAGTTTGCGCGGGTCGAGCAGATCAAGAAATTCTTCCTGCTCGACACGCAGCTCACGGCGGAAGACGAAGAGCTCACGCCGACCATGAAGCTCAAGCGCAAACTCGTAGAAAAAAAATACGCCCCGCAAATTGAGGCCATGTACTGAGCCCTTCGCCAGCACCGTGTATCGAGTGAACCAGAAACAAGAACCATTAAGGAGACAAAACCATGAAACTGAAGTCAACCGCCGTTCTTTCCGCGCTGGCCTGTGCAGCCGCCTTGTCGGCAGCCACAGCACAGGCGCAAAGCCAGGGCGTCAGCAAAACCGAGATCACGCTCGGCTCCATCCAGGACCTGTCGGGACCGCTCGCGGGCTTCGGCAAACAGATCCGCAACGGCATGACGCTGCGGGTGGACGAACTTAACGAACAAGGCGGCATCAACGGCCGCAAGGTCAAGCTGATCGTCGAGGATTCGGGCTACGACCCGAAGAAGGCGGTGCTGGCGGCGCAAAAGCTGGTGAACCAGGACAAGATTTTCGCCATGGTCGGCCACCTGGGCACGGCGCAAAACCTGGCCGCCATGCCGGTGCAGTTCGAAAAAAACGTCATCAACTTCTTCCCGGTGACGGCCGCACGCGAAATGTACGAGCCCTTCCACAAGCTCAAGTACTCCTTCGCTGCCACTTACTACGACCAGATGAAGTCGGCCGTGCCCAAGCTGGTGAAGGAAAAGAACGCCAAAAAGGTCTGCTCGATGTACCAGGACGATGAGTTCGGCCTCGAAGTGCAGCGCGGCGCCGATGATGGCCTGAAGACCCTCGGCATGACCATGGTCGAGAAAACTTCCTTCAAGCGCGGCGCCACTGATTTCTCGTCGCAGATCGCCAAGCTCAAGGCCTCTGAATGCGACCTGGTTGTGTTGGGCACCATCATCCGAGAAACCATTGGCGGCATCGGCACCGCGCGCAAGCTGGGCTACAACCCCGTCTTCCTGGGCTCCAGCGCCGCCTACACCGACCTGATCCACAAGCTGGGCGGCAAGGCCATGGACGGCCTCTACGCCACCATGACGGTGCAAAACCCCTACCTGGACGAAGCCTCGCAGCCCATCCGCTTCTGGGCCAACAAGTACAAGACAGCCTTCAATGAAGACCCCACGGTGTTCTCGGTCTACGGCTATACAGTGGTCGACAGCTTTATACGCGCTTCGCAAAAGGCCGGTGCCAACCTCTCGACCGAGAGCTTCATCAAGGCCATGGACACCATGGTGATCCCGGCCGACATCTTCGGCAGCTCTGAAGGCAAGTTTGGCCCGCAAAAGCGCCTGGGCAACAACCAGTCGCGCCTGTCGATGTTGCAGGACGCGCGCTGGAAAGTGGTGTCTGACTACATCACGCAGTAAAGCCAGACGCGACCGCCAGCCGTGACTCCGAAAACCACCTCCGGGTGGTTTTTTTATGCGAAAAGTGGCTGAAACCCTTTAAATACGAGCGCTAGCAGCTCCTGAATTAATAGCACTCACCTCCACCTATCGCCCCCATGGCTTGCCCTGAATCCCGCGCGTCACGCAAAATGCGTCATGCCCACCTCCGCCAAACCCGCTTCCAAAACGCCTGCCAGGACTCCCGCCGCCCCGCTTGCCACCGTGCGCTGCAAAGACACCCAGGCCTTCACCAAGTGGTTGGCCAAACACCACGCAAGCAGCGCCGGTGTCTGGCTGCAGATCGCGAAGAAGGATTCAGGCATAGCCTCCATCACCCACGCCCAAGCCCTGGAAGCCGCGCTCTGCCACGGCTGGATAGACGGCCAGAGGAACTCCATGGACGCGCAATATTTTTTGCAAAAATTCACCCCGCGGCGTGCCCGCAGCACCTGGTCCAAAGTCAACTGCGCCAAGGCCCTGGCACTGATTGAATCCGGCGACATGCAGCCGGCGGGACTGGCCGAGGTTGAACGCGCCAAGGCCGACGGCCGCTGGGATGCGGCCTACGACGCGCAGAGCAAGATGGCAGTGCCTGACGACCTGGCGGCGCTGCTTGCGAAAAGCGCCAAGGCCAAAGCCTTCTTCGAGTCGCTGGACTCGCGCAATCGCTTCGCCATTTTGTTCAGGCTGCAAACCGCCAAGAAAGCCGAGACACGCGAGCGCCGGCTGGTGAAGTTCGCCGACATGCTCAAGCGGGGCGAAAAAATCCATCCCTGACGGTGGACAGGGCTTTTTCGGTGACGCCGTACGGCAGACGCGCTACAGTCAATCGGGCGAGCCCATCCCTCAACCGAACACGCAAGAACCTGTTTACGATCTAAAGGAGTCCGCATGGCGTCCACCTGGTGGCAGCAAGTCGGTGAAACCATTGCCTCGGAGTTTTCAGATTTGCCCGATGCCGAGCAGGCCACGCGCGTCATGGTTCGCCTCACGCTGGCGGCGTTGCTGGGCGGCCTGCTGGGCATAGAGCGCGAGCAAAAAGGCAAGGCCGCCGGGGTGCGCACGCACATGCTGGTGGCCATGGGTTCCGCGATGTTCGTGCTGGTGTCGCAGCAGTCCGGCATGATCACCGCCGACTTGAGCCGGGTGATTCAGGGCGTGATTGCCGGCATCGGCTTTCTGGGCGCGGGCACCATACTCAAGGGCCACATCAAGGGCAACCCCGACGAAGAGCAGGTCAAGGGCCTGACCACCGCCGCCGGCATCTGGCTGACGGCGGCCATTGGCGTGGCGGCCGGCATGGGGCGTGAAAGCACTGCGGTCCTCAGCACCCTGCTGGCGCTCGGCATCCTGGCGCTGGTGCCGCGCCTGGTGCGTTTTCTGGAAAAGCCCGAACCGCTGCTCAAGCCTGACAACGACAAGCGCGGGGACGGTTCATAAGCTCGTCCAGGGGCGCCGCGGTGGTTTAATTTTTCGTGCGCTGCGAGACGAACTCGCCTTCATAGCCCTTGGCCAGCGACAGCTTTTCGGCTTCGGTCAACACTTTGCCTGCCAGCTGGAACACACCCTGCTCCTCGTCTTCAAGGTGGTGATAGATCTTGTGGTGCAGCTCTTTGGCCGTGGCCAGCCAGGCGGGCGAGCTGAAATCGGTTTCTTCCAGCGTTTCCACCAGTTTGTCCATCTGGTGGTGTTCGGCAATGCCGTGGCGTGAGGGTTCCTGCGTCATGTCGTGCGCGATCAGCGGCACATAAAAAAAACGCTCTTCCGCCGCGGCATGTGCCGCGAGTTCAAGCTTGAGCTCCTTGAACAGCGTGGCTCTTTCCTTGCTGTCGCCCTGCGTTTTGATGAGGTTGTCCGCCAGGGCGCGCTGGGTGACGTGGCTTGTTCGCAGTGCTTCAAAAATGTTCATTCAATCATTATGGGGACGGTGCAGGCCCCGGCGTGTAGGCCAAGGGCGGATCCTGCAAGGCCAAAAATCGCTATTAATTTGATAGCTGCTTGCGCTCATCCAGCCTGGCCTGGAGGCCTGAATGGCCAAAGAATGAGCCAACCGGACGCAAGGCACGGTAAAAGCGCTAAATTAGGGGTTATGAAAAAAATCCTTCTTCTTGGCGGCACCGGCTTTGTCGGTGCGCACGTCTGCGAAAAGCTGGCACGCCTGCAATGCCGCGTCACCGTGGTCACACGCCGGCAGGCCAGCGCCCGCCACCTGCAAATGCTGCCGCTGGTCGATGTGATTGAGGCCGACGCCCACGATGCCTCCTCGCTGGCACCGCTGCTGGCCGGCCACGACGCCGTGGTCAACCTGATTGCCATCCTTCACGGCACAGAGGCCGCGTTCGACAAGGCGCATGTGCAACTGCCGCTGGAGCTGGCCCGGGCCTGTGAAGCCAGCGGCCTCAGGCGCATCGTTCACATCAGCGCCCTGGGCGCTTCGCCCGGTTCGGCATCGATGTACCAGCGCAGCAAGGCGCGCGGTGAAGCCGTGCTGCTCAGCACCGGGCTGGATGTGACCGTGCTGCGGCCCAGCGTGATCTTTGGCGCTGAAGACAAATTCCTCAACACCTTTGCCCGGCTCCAGCAGATCTTTCCGGTGGTTCCGCTTGCAGCCGCCGATGCGCGCTTTCAACCCGTCTGGGTGGAAGACGTCGCCGACGCCATCGTGCACTGCCTGCAAGACCCCGACACCGCCGGCCAGATCTATGAAGTTTGCGGGCCCGACGTGTTCACGCTGCGCCAGCTGGTCGGGCTGGCCGGCCGCTACGCCGGTATCAACGGTGGCAAAGGCCGTCCGGTGATCAGCCTGCCGGATTCCCTGGGGCGCCTGCAGGCGCGCCTCATGGAGCTCGCGCCCGGAGAGCCGCTGCTGAGCCGCGACAACCTCGACGCCATGGCCACCGACAACGTGGCCACCGGCAAGCTGCCCGGCCTGCAGGCACTGGGTGTCCACCCTGCCGCGCTGGATGCTGTGGGGCCTACTTATCTGGGAGCACAGGGCTTGCGCAGCGGGCTGACGGCTAAACGCAAAACCGCCGGCCGTTTTTAGGCCCCCACGGTGGAATAGGGCCCCCACGGTCGCTCACTTCGTGTAGCTCCCTGCCCCCCGAGGGGGCCGCCCGCCTGCGGCCTGGCAAAGCCGAAAACAGGCACACCCCTATCGGGCTCACTGTGTGTAGCCCTTTTCCCCTTGCAGGGGACTGTGCCTGTGGCCCGGCAAAGCCGGTTCCACGGCTCACGCTGGCTTGAAGAGTGCAATGGGCGTGATGAGTGCTAGGCTATTTCGCCAGCGGCGGCCGTGGGACTGGCTTCGCCAGACCGCAGGCGCCGCCCCCTTGAGGGGGGAACGGGCTACACGCAGTGAGCCTGGACGGGGGTTGGCATTAATTCAGGGGATTTTTTGCATCAATAGCGCGTTGGTGCGGCGGTAGCATCGCAAGTCGTTTCACTTTGACTCTTTCCTTCATCGTCAGCAGAACAGGGACACCATGCTCAAGCTCTACATCGGCAATAAAAACTACTCCTCCTGGTCCATGCGCCCCTGGGTGCTGCTCAAGCAGGCCGGCATTCCCTTTGAAGAAATCAAGCTGCGCTTTGACTCGTTCGATGCCAACTCGAGTTTCAAGGAAAAAATCGGCGGCGTGAACCCGACCGGCCGGGTGCCGGCGCTGGACGATGACGGTTTTGTCGTCTGGGACACGCTGGCGATTGCTGAATACCTCGCGGAACGCTTTCCCGAGAAAAAGCTCTGGCCGCAGGATGTGAAAGCGCGCGCCCGGGCGCGCAGCGTATGCGCTGAAATGCACAGCGGCTTTGGCGCGCTGCGTTCGGCCTGCCCCATGAACATCGAAGCAGACCTGTCGGACATGGGCCAGCTGATCTGGCGCGACAAATCGGCCGTGCGTGCCGACGTGCAGCGCATCGTCGAGATGTGGACTGAGCTGCTGCAGCAATACAAGGACCCTCGCACCGCCGGGCCGCCCCAAGGTGCGAGCGCCCCCTCGGGGGGCAGGGAGACGCAGTCGACCGTGGGGGCCAATTTCTTGTTCGGAGAGTTCACCATTGCCGATGCGTTCTTCGCGCCTGTATGCATGCGCCTGAGCCGGTACGCCCTGCCAGTGCCGGCGGAAATAAGCGCCTACATTCAGCGCGTCAGTGCGCTGCCTGGTGTCAAAGCCTGGATCGACGACGCACTGGCCGAAAACGACTTTCGCGAGTTCGAAGAGCCGTACCGCACCAAACGCTGATAAGGAGCCCTTTCATGGTCACCATCTATCTGCGCTACGTGCTCAACACCGCCAAACTCAAGGAGTTCGAGCACTACGGCAAGCTGTGGATTCCGCTGGTCGAGAAATTCGGCGGCACGCACCACGGCTACTTCATGCCCAGCGAAGGCGCCAACAACATTGCATTGGCCTTGTTCACCTTTGAGAGCCTGGCGGCCTACGAGATTTACCGCCAGAGCTCTTTTGCGGACCAGGAATGCCTGGCGGCTTTCAAATACGCGGAGACCACAGGCTGCATCATCAGCTACGAACGAAGCTTCTTCCGGCCGGTGTTCTCCTGAGTCCAGGCCTGGGGCCTATCCCCAGGCAAAGCCCAAGCCGCTAAACTGGCTGGATGCAGATTTACATGGTCGGTGGCGCGGTGCGCGATGCCTTGCTGGGCTTGCCCGTGCAGGATCACGACTGGGTGGTCGTGGGCGCCACACCCGAGGCGCTGGTCGCCCGGGGCTACCTGCCCGTGGGCAAGGACTTCCCCGTCTTCCTGCATCCCGATACCCGGGAAGAGTACGCACTGGCCCGCACCGAGCGCAAGACGGCACGCGGCTATCGCGGTTTTTTGGTGCACGCCGAGCCCGACGTCACGCTGGAGCAGGACCTGGCACGGCGCGACCTTACTATCAATTCGATAGCGGCTCCCGCTCGTCCAGAAACAGCCTCCACCAGTTTTGACCCCGACTTTTCGGCATTAATCGACCCGTTTGACGGGCAGCGGGACATCCGGGACAAGGTGTTGCGCCACGTGACGGATGCCTTTCGCGAAGACCCTGTCCGCATCCTGCGCCTGGCCCGCTTCGCCGCGCGCTTTCCGGATTTTTCCGTGGCGCCCGAAACCATGGCGCTGATGCAGGCGATGGTGACCGAAGGCGAAGCCGACGCGCTGGTGCCCGAACGCGTGTGGCAGGAGATCGCACGCGGGCTGATGGAAAAAACACCGTCCCGCATGTTCGAAGTGCTGCGCGAAAGCGGCGCGCTGCAAAAACTGCTGCCCGAAGTAGCGCGCCTGTGGGGCGTGCCCCAGCCCGCCGCTCACCACCCCGAGGTCGACACCGGCGTTCACCTGATGATGGTGCTGGACATGTCGGCGCAGCTTGAGGGCTCGCTGGCCGTGCGCTTTGCCTGCCTGTGCCACGACCTGGGCAAGGGCACGACACCGGCCGATGTGCTGCCGCGGCATATCGGCCACGAAGATCGCAGTGCCCAGCTGCTAAGAGACGTGTGCGAACGCCTGCGTGTGCCGGTGGAATGCCGCGAAATGGCCGACGTGGTGGCGCGTGAGCACGGCAACATCCACCGCAGTGAAAGCCTGAACGCCGCGTCCCTGGTGCGGTTGATGGAGCGCTGCGACGCCTTTCGCAAGCCGCAGCGTTTTTCCGATGTTCTGCTGGCCTGCGAATGCGATGCTCGCGGACGGTTGGGCCTGCAGAATTCGCCTTATCCCCAGCGGGCACGCCTGCTGGAGGCTTTATCCACGGCACAAGCGGTAGACACCCATCAGCTGGCGCTTCAAGCCCAGGCTGCGGGACGGGGCGGCCAGCAGATCGGCGAGGCCATTCACAGGGCGCGCGTCAACGCGGTGCAGGCCTGGAGCACCGATACAGGGCAGCCGCCGCCGGCTGGGCCGTGAAAAAGCGAAACCGGCCTACAGCCATTTGACGGAGGCCCTGCTAAGGTGAGAAGTGATGCATTCATCCTCATCACAACCCTTGGCACCGCCCTCGCCCGCAGCCGCTTCAGCAAACACACCGGCCTCCTCGCCGCTTCTGGATTTGCCGGCCATCGGAGCGCAAACCGCCCTCTTCCTGGACTTTGACGGCACCCTGGTCGACCTGGCGCCCCAACCCGAAGCCGTGCAACTGGTGGCCGGCCTGGTGCCGGCGCTGGCGCGGCTTTCAACACTGCTGGACGGTGCGCTGGCGATCGTGTCGGGTCGCACACTGGGCGACCTGGACGGCTTTCTGGCGCCGCTACGGCTTCCATCGGCGGCTGAACATGGTGCGCAGCGCCGCGTTGCGGGCGGCGTTGCCATCAGCCTGGCCGCGCCTGACCTGCAAGAGGTGGCGCGCCGCGCCGCGGAACTGATGGTGCACCATCCAGGTCTGCGCGTAGAGGTGAAATCCGCCGCGGTCGCCTTGCACTACCGCCATGCACCCGAGCTCGAGGCGCTTTGCCTGCAGGTCATGCAGGAGGCCGCTTCCAGCACGCCAGGCGTGGAACTGCTGCGCGGCAAATTCGTATTCGAGGTGAAGCCTGCTGGCGTCAGCAAAGGCACGGCCATTGAGGCCTTCATGGCCGAGCCGCCGTTTGCCGGGCGCATCCCTCTTTTTGTCGGCGACGACACCACCGACGAGGCCGGCTTCTCGGCGGTCCAGTTCATGGGCGGCGAGGGCATCAAGGTGGGCGAAGGCGCCACACTGGCGCGCTGGCGTTGCGCCTCGCCGGCCGCACTGCGGCTGTGGCTCGGTGATGCCCTTACATCCGACGCGCACGCATCACTCGCAAACGCAGCCACCCAGGGAGCCCACTCATGAGCGTCGCCGCCGACTCCCTTCACTTTGCGCCGCCCGCCCAGCCATCTCTGGCCATGGGCGTGATCGGCAACTGCGCCTTCAGTGCGCTGATCGACGCACGCGGCCGCATCGTCTGGTGCTGCCTGCCGCGGTATGACGGTGACCCGGTGTTCAATGCCTTGCTGGAGCCTCAGCCTGCGCAAGACGACGCGACGTTCCCCGGCACGCCTGACTCCCAGTCCAGCGCCTTCGCCATCGAGATCGAGGACTTCGCCGAAGCAAAGCAATGGTATGAACCCAATACCGCCGTGCTGCGCACCCAGCTGTTCGACAAGCATGGCCAGGGCATCGAGATCACTGATTTCGCGCCGCGTTTTTTCAGCCGCTCGCGCTTTTTCAGGCCCATGACGATCGTGCGCCGCGTCAAACCCATCCACGGCGCGCCGCGCATCCGCGTATCGCTGGACATCCGCTTCGACTGGGGCCGGCGCAAGCCGCTGATCACCCAGGGCAGCAACCACCTGCGCTATGTGGGCGACGAGCTGACGCTGCGGCTGAACACCGACGTGTCGATTTCACACCTGCTGTCAAAGCAGCCTTTTGTGCTGACACGTGAGCACAATTTTCTGCTCGGCGCCGACGAGTCGCTGCCCGACGGCATTGCCGACACGGCGCGCCTGTTTGAGCAGGAAACCATTTCCTACTGGAAAAAATGGAGCCAGCGCCTGCACATTCCGCTGGAATGGCAGGAGGCCGTGATACGCGCAGCCATCACGCTCAAGCTTTCGCTCTTTGAAGACACCGGCGCCATCGTCGCCGCCATGACCACCAGCATTCCCGAGGCCCCCGGCAGCCAGCGCAACTGGGACTACCGTTATTGCTGGCTGCGCGACGCCTTTTTTGTGGTGCGCGCACTCAACAGCCTCTCGGAAGTCGGCACCATGGAAGACTACCTGCGCTGGCTCAGCAACGTGGTGGTGCAGTCCAAGGGCGGGCACATCCAGCCGCTCTACGGCATAGGCCTGGAGCGCGAGCTGCCCGAATCCACCATGCTGCACCTGGGCGGATACCGCGGCATGGGACCGGTGCGCGTGGGAAACCAGGCGCAGGAGCATTTCCAGCACGACGTCTACGGCAATGTGGTGCTGGGCGCGGCCCAGGCCTTTCACGACCATCGCCTGCTGCACCGCGCCGGCATTGCCGAATTCAAGCGGCTCGAGGAAGTTGGCGAGCAGGCCGTGCACAGCTATGACAAGCCAGACGCCGGCATGTGGGAGCTGCGCACGCGCGCGCGTATCCACACCTCATCGGCCCTGATGTGCTGGGCCGCCTGCGACCGGCTGGCCAAGATCGCGCTGGTGCTCAAGCTGCAGGATAGGGCCGACTACTGGCGCCGCCATGCGGCAGTGATGCAGGAACGTATCCTGCGCGAATCCTGGAGCGAAGAACGCCAGGCCTTTGCCGAAAGCTTTGGCGGGCGCGACCTCGACGCCAGTGTGCTCTTGATGATTGAAGTGGGTTTTATCGACCCCAAAGACCCGCGCTTTGTCGCCACGGTAGACGCGCTGGAAACCCATTTGTGCGACGGCCCCTACATGCGCCGCTATGAGGCACCGGACGATTTCGGCAAGCCCGAAACGGCCTTCAACATCTGCACCTTCTGGCGCATTGACGCGCTGGCACGCATAGGCCGCAAGGAGCAGGCCCGCGAAATTTTCAACACCATGCTGGCCGCGCGCAACCATGTGGGCCTGCTCTCGGAAGACACGCATCCCGTGACCGGCGAGATGTGGGGGAATTTTCCGCAGACGTATTCGATGGTGGGGATCATCAATGCGGCAGTGCGCTTGTCTGCGTCTTGGGAATCTCAAGTATGACTATGAATGTGGCTCACCCCCGTCGGTGGCTCACTGCGTGTAGCCCCTTCCCCCCTTCCAGGGGACGGCGCCTGCGGCCCGGCGAAGCCGGTTCCGCGGCCCCTGCTGGGCTGGAAGGTCGCAGCCTATGAGTCGCCTGGTTGTTGTTTCGAATCGCGTGGCGGATCCGCGCAAGGCGGCGGCCGGTGGGCTTGCTGTGGCACTCGGGGACGCGCTGAACGCTACCGGTGGGCTATGGTTCGGATGGAGCGGCACGGTCGTTGAGGGCGGTGCCGCCGGTGAAGGCGAGCTGCATGTGCAGCAGGCGGGCAACATCAAGCTGGCCACGGTGGACCTGTCGGCCGAAGACCATGCCGGCTACTACCTGGGCTACAGCAATGGCGTGCTCTGGCCGGTATTTCATTACCGGCTGGACCTGGCGCGTTTTGACACGGGCTTTATCGAGGCCTACCGCCGCGTGAACCGGCTGTTTGCGCACAAGCTCATGGGTCTGCTGCAGCCCGACGACATCATCTGGATCCACGACTACCACCTGATCCCCATGGCGGCCGAATTGCGCGCCATGGGCTGCAACAACCGCATCGGTTTTTTCCTGCACATTCCGTTGCCGCCGCAGCAGGTGCTGGCCGCCATTCCCCAGCACGAATGGCTGATGCGTGCGCTGTTCGCCTACGACCTGGTCGGTTTCCAGAGTGAAAACGATTTGCTGCACTTCTCGCGCTACGTACAGGCCGAAGCCGGCGCGGTGGCGCTGGGCGACAACCGCTTCAGGGCCTTTCACCGCACTGTGCGCGCGGGCGCTTTTCCCATCGGCATAGACGTGGACGAGTTCGCGGCGCTCACGCACGCGCAGGATGCGCGCGACATGTACGAACGCATGAAGGAAGAGTATTCACGCCGCAAGCTGCTGCTGGGTGTGGAGCGGCTCGACTATTCCAAGGGCTTGCCGCAGCGGCTGCGGACGTTTGAAATCTTGCTGAAAAAGTACCCGGAAAATCTCCGCAGCGCCACACTGATCCAGATCGCCTCGCCCAGCCGTGAGGACATGGGAACCTACACCGATCTGCTGCAGGAACTGGAAAGCCTGTGCGGCGCCATCAACGGCAATTTCGGTGAGCTCGACTGGATGCCCGTTCGCTACATCCACCGCAACGTGGCGCGCAAGCGCCTGCCGGGTTTGTACCGCGTGGCGCGGGTGGCGCTGGTCACACCGCTGCGCGACGGCATGAACCTGGTGGCCAAGGAATTCATCGCCGCGCAGGACCCGGCCGACCCCGGGGTGCTGGTGCTGTCCCGCTTTGCGGGGGCTGCGGAGCAACTGGAAGACGCGTTGCTGGTCAATCCCTACGACATCGACGGTACTGCGGACACCGTACAGCGTGCGCTTCAAATGCCGCTGGAGGAGCGGCAGGCGCGGCATCAGAAGCTGCTCAAGACCATCCGGGAACGCGATGTGCATTGGTGGCGCAGGGAGTTTCTTAACGCCCTCGGCTACGAGGGACCGGCTTAGTTGCCGGTTCTTGCTCTGGCCTTAGCGCTCTTTGCTGAGGGTTGCTGGCCGGGGGTTGCCCGGCATGCAAGTAACTTTCTTTTGCTTCGCCAAAAGAAAGTCACCAAAGAAAAGGCGACCCTGGTTCCTGCGTCCCTACGCTTCGCTGCGGGCAACCTGCGGTGCTCGGTCCAGCCGGGGTCTCGCTCGAACTCGCCTTCGGCTCAAACAATCGCGATCCCTGATCCGCCTGAACCTGCGCTCCTCGGCGCATCCAGAAGGGCAAATCGGGAACGGGGACAAAATGCCAAAGACAAATACCAACTCCAATACCAACAAGGACACGCCATGGCGTGTCCTTGTTTCTTCCGTATTCGGGTTCTTGTTTTTGGCTGTTGGTATTCCTTCCCCCACCCCTTGTGGATGCGCCGAGGAGCGCAGGGCCAGACGGATCAGGGCAAAAACTTGTTTGAGCCGAAGGCGAGTTGTTTTTGACCCCGGCTGGATCGAGCACCGCAGGTTGCCCGTAGCGAAGCGGAGGGACGCAGGAACCAGGGTCACCTTTCTTTTGCTTACTTTTCTTTGGCGAAGCAAAGAAAAGTGAGTTGCATGCCGGGCAACCCCCGGCCAGCAACCCTCAGCAAAGAGCGCTAAGGCCGGAGCAAGAGCCGGCCAAGAAAACTTAAGAAACGATATAAGCCCCAGCCCCAGTAGAAAACAACTTCCCGTCAGCCCCCAGAAACTCCATCCGCGTACTCGCCACCCGAGACCCCAGCCGCATCACCTCAGCCCGCAACTCAAAAAACTCACTGATGCCAGGCCGCAAATAATCCACCCGCAGATCGATGGTGCCCAGCTTGGCAAAGCGGTGCAGCCGCTGCATCGGCGATTCGTCCATGTGGCGCGCGCCTATGGCCGCCATCACGGCGAGTCCGCCCATGGCGTCCAGACCGGCGCTGATCACGCCGCCGTGGATGCGGTTGTGGGCGTAGTGGCCGATCAGCTCGTTGCGCATGTCGATGCGGGCGGTGACCCGCTCCGCCGTCACCGAGGTGATCTTCAGCCCCAGCAGTTTGTTGAAAACGATTTTTTCCTCGAACAGCTCTTTGAGGCTGGCGACAAATTCCGGCTCGAACTCAATCGCGCCGGTGGGGGTGGGCTGTGTTTTGGTCATGGCGTCAATTGTCGTGCAGCGAAATCTTTCCTGATTTTCCGGGTTCTCATGCCTTGGCCTCATCGAATCTCAGCAACACCTGCCCGGTACTTGTTTGCTGACCCACCTCTGCCATCACAGCCGCCAGCACGGCATCGTGCGGGGCATTGACCGCGTGCTCCAGCTTCATGGACTCAATCACCAGCAGCGTGTCACCGCGCTTCACGGCTTGGCCGGGCGCCGCATGGACAGCAATCACCTTGCCGTTGAAGGGCGCCCGCAACTCCCGCGCGGCTGCAACACCGCCGGATGCCGCCGGTTCCAACGTGGCATCTTCCAGAAACAGGTCCACAGAGCCCGTCTGCACATGCCAGCGTGCGCCGGGTTGCCCGGCAGACTCCTTCAGGCGAACCGCCGATATGCGCTGCCCGGTCTGGCCTGTGCCTACCGTCAGAGCGCCATCGGGTCCCTGTGTGATCACCGCCTGCAACACCTCGCCGCCCGTTTCAATTTCCAGCGCGCCCCCGCCCAGCTCACGTATGCGCAGATCCAGCAGCTGCCCACGGTGGCGCAGCCGGACCGGCCTGGGAAACGGGCACGGCAGGCTGTTTGCGGCACTGTTTGAATCAATACTTTGATAGAAAATGGCCGCCAGACCATACGGCACAAGCGCAAGCAGCTCCTCTTTTTGTAGCGCTCCGCGTATCGTATCGCCCTGCTCCGCCAGAAAAGGAATCAGCGCATGCCCGGCGCGGAACACCGGATGAGCAAGACAAGCCGACAAAAACTGCCGGTTGGTGGGCAGGCCCAGCACTTCTGTACGGCCCAGCACCGCCACCAGCCGGTCTATGGCTTGCTCACGTGTCGCGGCATGCACCACCAGCTTGCCCAGCATGGAGTCGTAGTGCGGTGACACCACCTGGCCTTCAAACAGCGCGTGGTCAAAGCGAGCTTCGCCGGGTTCGCGAAAGCGCCGGACCGTGCCTGTGTGCGGCGTGAAATTCTCGTCTTCGGTACACAGGCGCACCTCAATCGCATGACCGCTAAACACCACCTGATCCTGTGCAAGAGGCAGCGGCTCGCCTTGCGCTACGCGCAGCTGCCATTCGACGAGATCAAGGCCTGTGACGGCTTCGGTGACTGGGTGCTCCACTTGCAGGCGCGTATTCATTTCCATCAGAAAGAAACTAGCCCCCACGCTTGCCACTTCGTGTGCTGCACGAGACCTTGCAGGCCGTGGCCCGGCGGCGCTCAAGTCAGGCCCATCAACCAGAAACTCCACCGTCCCCGCACCTACATAACCCGCCGCTTGCGCCAGCTTGACGGCCGCGCCACACATCCGCGCACGCAGCGCCGCATCCAACGCGGGGCTGGGCGTTTCTTCAATGATCTTCTGGTGACGGCGTTGCACCGAGCAGTCGCGCTCGCCCAGATGAATGCAATGGCCGTGGGCGTCGGCAAACACCTGCACCTCGACATGGCGCGGATTCAACAAAGCCCGCTCCATCAGCAGCTCCCCGCTGCCAAAGGCCGAGAGCGCTTCAGAGCGGGCGCTTTGCAGCGCGGCCGAAAGGTGTGCGGCATCCCGCACCAGCCGCATGCCGCGCCCGCCGCCGCCCGCCACGGCCTTGACCATCAGCGGGTAACCGATGCGCGCGGCTTCGGCTTCAAAGCGCGCGTCGGACTGGTCATGACCCTGGTAGCCCGGCAGGCAGGGTACGCCTTGCGCCGCGGCGAGTTGCTTGGCAGCCGACTTGCTGCCAAGCTGCCGGATCGCAGCCGGCGGCGGCCCCACCCAGGTCAGCCCCGCCGCAATCACCGCGTCGGCAAAGGCGGCGTTCTCGCTGAGGAAGCCGTAACCCGGATGCACCGCATCGGCGCCGCTGGCCTCGGCCGCAGCAACCAGTTTGTCGATGCGCAGATAGGAGTCGGCGGAACTGACACCTCCCAGCGCATGGGCGATATCCGCCTCCTGCACATGCAGCGCACCGGTATCGGCGTCTGAATACACCGCCACCGTCTGCATGCCCATGGTTCTCGCGGTGCGCATGATGCGGCGGGCAATCTCCCCACGATTGGCCACCAGCAGGCGGCGGATGCTCTTCATGCAGGCGCCCCGCTCCGTACGCCAGGCATGGCCATGAACTCAGCCACCCTTCTTGCCGGGCTTGGCCACGCCCATCATTTTGGCGATGATCCCCATCATGACTTCGTCGGCCCCGCCGCCTATGGAGGCCAGGCGACCGTCGCGGAACATGCGCGCTACCTTGTTCTCCCAGGTGTAGCCCATGCCGCCCCAGAACTGCAGGCAGGTGTCGGGCACCAGGCGGTTGAGCCGCCCGGCCTTGAGCTTGGCCATGGAGGCCAGCTCGGTCACATCCTGGCCCTGCACATAGAGCTCGCAGGCGCGATACGTCATGGCGCGCAGGCTCTCGACTTCGGTCTTCATCTCGGCGAGCTTGAACTGCACCCATTGCTGGTCAGCCAGCGTGGCGCCGAAAAGCTTGCGCTCGTGCGCCCACTCGACCGTCCATTCAATGCAGTTGGACAGCGACTGGATGCAACTGGCCGCACACCACAGGCGCTCTTCCTGGAACTGCATCATCTGGTAGACAAAGCCCGAGCCTTCGCTGCCGATCAGGTAACGCTGCGGCACACGCACTTCGTCAAAGTAGATCAGGCCGGTGTCGGATGAGTTCATGCCGATTTTTTTGATCTTCTTGGCCGCTTCAATGCCTTTACGCAGCTTGCCCTTGTCGCGCATGGGCACCATGACCAGGCTCTTGTTTTTGTGCACAGGGCCCTCACCGGTGTTGACCAGCATGCACATCCAGTCGGCCTGCAGGCTGTTGGTGATCCACATCTTCTGGCCGCTGATGATGTAGTCGCCGCCGTCCTTGCGGGCTTGGCTTTTGATGGAGGCAACGTCGCTGCCGGCACCTGGCTCGCTCACACCGACGCAGCCCACGGCATCGCCGGCAATCGCTGGAGCGAGGAATTCACGCTTGAGCTCGTCGCTGCCGAAGCGCGCCAGGGCCGGCGTGCACATGTCGGTCTGCACGCCGATGGACATGGGGACGCCGCCGCAATCGATATGGCCCAACGCTTCGGCCATGGCCATGGCGTAGGAGTAGTCCAGGCCCGAGCCGCCGTATTCCTCAGATTTGGTCAGGCCCAGCATGCCCAGGTTGCCGAGCTTCTTGAACACTTCATGCGCCGGGAATATTTCGGCGGCTTCCCATTCATCGACGTGCGGGTTGATCTCGGCATCAATGAAACGCTTGAGAGTTTTCTGGATTTCGAGGTGTTCGTGGGTGTACTGCATTTTTGTCTCCGGTTCTTTTTTGACTGAAGTGCTACATGCGCGCCACGCCAAACTGCATGGGCCTGAGCTGCCGCGCATCGGCCTCGGCGCACATTGCCAGGCACTGCGCCAGCACCGCGCGTGTGTCGCGCGGGTCGATGACACCGTCGTCCAGCATCAGGCCCGAGGTGCAGAACACATCGGCCTGCGCCTCGAACATGGCGACGATCTTGTCGTACTGGGCTTGCGACTGGGCCGGGTCCGGTACAAGGCCCTTGCGTGCCAGGGCCGCCTCACCCACGATCTGCATGGTGCGCGCGGCCTGTTCGCCGCCCATCACCGCCGTTTTGGCACCGGGCCAGGTGAAGAGAAAGCGCGGCGCGTAGCCGCGGCCGCACATGCCGTAGTTGCCCGCGCCAAATGAAGCGCCGCACTGGATGGTGATTTGCGGCACCGTGGCATTGGTCACCGCCTGGATCATCTTGGAGCCGTGCTTGATCATGCCGGCCTGCTCGCTCTCCTTGCCCACCATATAGCCGGTGGTGTTTTGCAAATAGACGATGGGGTGGCCCAGCTGGCACATCAGCTGGATGAAGTGCGTGGCCTTGTTGGCGCCGGCCACATCAATCGGGCCGTTGTTGCTGATGATGCCGACGGCACGGCCGTCAATCGATGCCTGCACGCACACCGTGGCCGCACCGTAGAGCGCTTTGAAAGGCAGAAAATCGGAACCGTCCACCAGCCGGGCGATTACCTCGTGCATGTCCAGCGGCTGGCGCAGGTCGCTGGGGAGCAGGCCCAGCAGCTCGTCAGGCGGGTAAACAGGTTCGCAAGGGGAATCCTTGTTTGCTATTAAATTGGTAGCTGCTTGCGCTCGTTCTGCTTTGGTTTCAGCCCGATTTGACCATGAAGTCCGGGCCACAACTTCTCTGGCCAGTCCCAGCGCGTGGCGATCGTCGTCGGCCAGTTGTTCGCCCAGGCCTGACACGCCGGTGTGCATTTCAGCGCCACCCAGTTCTTCTTCGGTCGCCACCTCGCCGGTGGCGGCCATCAGCAGCGGCGGGCCGGCAAGGAAAGCGCGGGAACGCTTGCGCACCATGATGACCACGTCGCTCAGGCCCGGCATGTAGGCGCCCCCCGCCGTGCCCGAACCGTGCTGCACGGTGATCACGGGAATGCCCGCCGCCGACAGGCGCGCCAGGTTGCGAAAGAGGCTACCGCCGTGCACAAAGCCTTCGACCCGGTAGCGCATGAGGTTGGCGCCCGCGCTTTCCACCAGGTGGATAAAGGGCAGCTTGTTTTGCAGCGCGATCTCCTGCACGCGCAGGATCTTTTCCAGCCCCATGGCCTGGACGGCGCCGGCTTCTATGCCCGAGTCACTGGCCACCACCATGCAGCGCACACCGCTCACAAAGCCGATGCCGGCCACCACGCCGCCGCCCGGCACCGACTGGGCCGCGTCCTTGTTGTCCTGCAGGTAACCCGCGAGGGAACACAGGCCCAGCCAGGGCGCCCCCGCATCCAGCAGCAAAGCCACACGCTCACGCGGCAGCAACTGGCCGCGCTTTTCAAAGGCGGGCCGTGATTTGGCGGAGGCGGCGGCGCTGCGCTCTTCCAGTGCGCGCAGTGCGGCGATGCGCGACAGCATCGCCTCACGCCACTGCGAGGCTTGTGGCGATTGCGCATTCCACGCAGACTGGAACAGCGTCATGACTGGAAGACCTTGGGGGTTTCTGCCAGGTGAAAGCCGTCGAAGGGCGTGATCGCCTCACGCTGCAGCGCTTCAGCATCGGGCCGCCGCATGGGCCAGCCCATGCGCATCTGGGGCCTGGCGCCGTCGACGCGCAAGGTGCTGCCACTGACGAAGTTGGCGGCCTTGCTGAGCAGGAAGACGACGGCCGCCGAGGTTTCGCTTTCGGTGCCGAAGCGGCCCAGTGGCACCGTGTGGCGCATCTCGCGCAGCATGGGGCCGGCCTCGGGCGGGTAGTGGTCCATGCCGCTGGAGGCGATGTAGCCGGGTGCCACCGCGTTCACCCGCACGCCGCTATGGGCCCATTCGGCCGCCGCGGTTTCGGTGAAGCTCACCATGCCGGCGCGCGCCGCGCCGCTGTGGCCCATGCTGGGCATGGAACCCCACATGTCGGCCACGATGTTGACGATGCTGCCCCCTTTGCCTTGCATTGCCTGCAAATAGCATTCCCGCGCCATCAAAAATCCGCCTGTCAGGTTGGTGTTGATCACAGCCTCCCAGCCCTTGGCGCTGATGGATTCCAGCGGCGTGATGTACTGGCCACCCGCGTTGTTGACGAGCCCATCGATACGGCCCTGCGCCACCACGATGGCGGTGATGGTGGTCTTGACGGCCTCTTCCTGGCGGATGTCGCAGGGGTGAAAACTCACGCGACCGCCCTGCGCCACGATTTCGCCGGCCACGCTGTGGAGTTTCTCGATATTCCTGCCTATCAGCACCACATGCGCGCCCAGCGCGGCGAGTTCATGCGCGATACAGCGGCCAATGCCGGAGCCGCCGCCGGTGACAACAATGACCTGGCCGGAAAAAAGGCCGGGCTGGAACACGGATTGGTAGCTCATGCGCGGACCTTTCTTGCCGGGGATTTCGGAGTCTTTTCGCCAATGAACAGCGCCATGGCCGCATCCGCCAGATCATCCAGCGATGCATCTTTCTTGGCGTCAAACCACTGCACCGACCAGTTGAGTGCGCCAAAAATCAAAAGGCGCGACAGCTTCACCGGCCCCTTGAGTTGCCCTGCGGTGGCTAGCGCCTCCAGCACCGGCTCCCACACGGCTTCGTAGTCGCCCTGCAGCTTTGCCAGCAGGTTGCGCTGCCGGGCTGTGATGGAACGCGACTCGTAAAGCATCACAGGGATGAAGTCGCTGCCGGGGCCCAGCAGCACGTCAAAGTGGTTGCGGATCAGCACGCGCAGCAGCGCTGGCGCCTCAGCGGTAGAGAGCCCCGCCGCCTGCAGGGCCGCAGCCTGGCGTTGAATCGCCGAGCGCATGCCCTCTTCCATCACGGCATGGAGCAGCGCGCCCTTGCTTTTGAAGTGATAGAAGGGCGAGCCGCTGTGCATGCCGACGGCCGCCGCGATGTCGCGCGTGCTGGTGGCGTCAAAGCCTTTTTTCCGGAACAACCTGGCGGCCGCATTGACGAGTTCGACCCGCCGGTTGCCGTCGTCGCGTTCGTCCAGGGTTTTGCGCGGCCGGCCGCGCGGACGCTTTTCAGCACTGTCGGTTGCGGTTTTCGAAGAGGTATGAGCGCGTGCGGCAGGTCGCGAACGCGCGGCAGGTTTGTCCATAAGGACGGACCTTAGCAAAACCCTGTATTTTTAGCAAGCAAGTGCTTTGTAAAAATACCGGGCCGCGTTTCGTCACTTGCGCTCGGCAGCCGCCTTGCCGGTAGCGGGCTTTTGGCGGCCCTCTTCTTTGGCGGGCACACCGACCTGCGGGTGCGCGCCGTGGATATGCGCATGGCCGCGCCCGGCGGGGGTACGGTTCTGGCTTTGCCGCAGTGCAGCTTTTTCCAGGCCGCTGAGGATGCCGCAGTCGCCCGCGGCCTGGCCGCTGGCGCACTGCTCACGCAAAATCTTGAGGTCTTTTTCCAGCGCCTTGAGTTCGCGGATGCGTGTGGCGACGTGGCTGATGTGCTCGTCCAGCAGGCTGTTGACGTCGTCGCAGCTGCCGGCCGGCGCGTCCTTGAAGTTCAGCAGCGCGCGAATTTCCGCCAGCGTCATGTCCAGCGACCGGCAGTGGCGTATGAAGGCCAGGCGCTGCACATGGCTTTCGTCATAGATGCGGTAATTGGCGTCGGTGCGCGCCGCTTCGGGCAACAGACCCTCACGTTCGTAGTAACGAATGGTTTCCGTCTGGGTCTGCGCGGTTTTGGCCAGTTCTCCGATTTTCATGGCGACTCCTTGAACATCGTCCCAACATCGCTGTAGGGTCACTTCAGCAGCCAGCTTGACTCTAAGGCCGCTACAGGGTTTCCAATTAGGCCATGAAATCTGAAAAAAACCTTGTTTCCGGCCTCGATGCCCCTACCGGCGACTGCTGTGGCGGCGCCCACGCCACACACGCACCTGTATCCAATGCCACGGGTGCCGCGGGGCGGATTTTCCGCATCGCCACCATGGACTGCAGCGCCGAAGAGTCTGACATCCGGCGCGCGCTGGAGCCGATCGCCGGTATCCGGTCGCTGGGCTTCCAGCTGGGCGCACGCACGCTGCGAATAGACGCCAGCGAAGAAGCCTGTGCGACTGCCCTGGACGCGATCCGCAAGGCCGGGTTTGACCCTCAGCCTGCCCAGGGTGCCAGCACGCATACAGGCGGCCATGACCATGAGGGGCATGCGCACGACCACAGCCATGACGGCGGCTTTGGCAGCGGCGCCACCCGCCTGGCCGCGGCGCTGCTGCTGGCCGTGGGCGCCGAGGCTGTGTCATTTTTCGCGCCCGAGCTGCTGGCCTGGAAAATCGCCGGCATGGCGGTGGCGGCGCTGGCTATTGGCCTGGCCGGCCTGGACACCTATAAAAAGGGCATGGCCGCCCTGCTGCGCGGCAGGCTCAACATCAACGCGCTGATGTCGGTCGCCGTCACCGGCGCTTTCCTGATCGGGCAGTGGCCGGAAGCCGCGATGGTGATGGCGCTCTATGCCATTGCCGAGCTGATCGAAGCCAAAGCCGTGGACCGCGCGCGCAATGCCATCAAGGGCCTGCTGGACATGGCGCCAGAACAGGCCTTGATGCAGGGCGAAGACGGCGCGTGGGCCAACACGCCGGTGGCCGCCGTGCCGCTGCAGGCCCTGGTGCGCATACGCCCCGGCGAGCGCATACCGCTGGACGGCCTGGTGACCCAGGGCAGCAGCGCGGTCAACCAGGCGCCCATCACCGGCGAAAGCATTCCGGTCGACAAGGAGCCCGGCGACAGCGTCTTTGCGGGCACCGTCAACGAAACCGGTGAGATCGAGATCCGCGTCACGGCGGCGGCCGGCAACACCACGCTGGCACGCATCATCCACGCTGTCGAGCAAGCCCAGGGCAGCCGTGCGCCCACGCAACGTTTTGTCGACCGCTTTGCCGCCGTCTACACGCCGGCCGTGTTCGCCATCGCCGTTGCGGTCGCCGTGTTGATGCCGCTGCTGGCGGGCCTGAGCTGGCAGGAGTCGATCTACAAGGCGCTGGTGCTGCTGGTAATCGCCTGCCCCTGCGCCCTGGTGATTTCCACGCCCGTCACGGTGGTGAGCGGGCTCTCGGCCGCCGCGCGCCGGGGCATCCTGATCAAGGGCGGCACCTACCTCGAGCAGGCGCGCCTGCTCAAAGCCATTGCGCTCGACAAGACCGGCACCATCACGGAGGGCAAGCCCCAGTTGGTGGATTGGCGTACCTGGGGCAATGCAGACGCAGCGGTGGCCGCACAGCTGGCCGCCGGCATGGCCTCACGATCTGATCATCCGGTTTCCAAAGCGATTGCAGCGGGCCTGAACACCGAAGCCGCCGACGTGCAAGCCTTCAAGGCCCTGCCGGGCCGGGGCGTTGAGGGAACGGCCCAGGGCCAGCGCCTCGTGTTGGGCAATCACCGCCTTATCCATGAGCTGGGCTTGTGCGGCGTGGAGCTGGAAACTGAACTCGCCCGGCATGAACAGCAAGGCCGCACGGTGACACTGCTGGCCGACGGCACGCGCGTGCTGGCCCTGTTCGCAGTGGCCGACACCATCAAGCCAACGTCCCGGCAGGCGATTGCCGACCTGAAGGCGCTGGGCGTCACGCCCGTGATGCTGACCGGTGACAACGCCGCCACGGCGCGCGCCATCGCAAGCCAGGCCGGCATCGACGACGCCCGCGGCGACCTGCTGCCCGAGGCCAAGCTCGACGCCATTCGCGAAATGCAGCGGCACTACGGCGCCACCGGCATGACGGGCGATGGCATCAACGACGCACCGGCGCTGGCGCAGGCCGACATCGGCTTCGCCATGGGCGGCGCCGGCGCCGACACAGCCATGGAAGCGGCCGACGTGGTGATCATGAACGACAACCTGGAGCGGGTGGCCGAAACGGTGCGGCTGTCAAAACGCACGCACGCCATCCTGTGGCAGAACATCAGCCTGGCACTGGGCATCAAAGGCATCTTCCTGCTCCTGGCCGTTTTCGGCACGGCGACGATGTGGATGGCGGTGTTTGCCGACATGGGCGCCAGCCTGCTGGTGGTGGGCAATGGCTTGCGTTTGCTGCGCGGCCGGCACAATTAAATTGCTATAGATTTAGTAGCTTCTCGCGCACATCCCTATTGACCCGAGGACCTAAAAGTACAAAACCCGAAGTGACTCAGGAAGCCTGCTTCGGGTTTTTGCATGCGCCTGCGAAAGGCGCTGGCAATGGATGATCAGCGCTCGACTGTCTTGTTCCAGCGCGCATTCCAGGCTGGGCGGTTCTCGTTGATGGCATCCCAATCCACCGTAGTCGCCGTCTTCATGTAGGTGTTCATCTGGGTCACAAGCGCGGCAGCCTTGCCACTGGCCTTGGTTTTGGGGTTGGACGGGATCTGGTCGCCAAACTCCAGCGCCGCAGCCTGCGCCTCAGGCGACAGCAGGTACTGGGCAAGCTTGTGGGCCAGCGCGGGTTCACTGTTCTTCGCAATCACGCATTCACCGACCGTCAGCACGGCCGAGCCTTCCTTGGGCTGCACATATTCCACCGGCAGGCCTTTTTCCTTGAGCACGCCGACGGCGGTGGGCGTGAGGGGGAACATCGCGGCCTCGCCGGTCTGCACCATTTCAGCCAGCTTGGCCGAGCTCGGGATGTACTCGAGCACATTGGGTCCTATGGTGGTGGGCCAGGCCTTGAAGCCGGGCTCCACGTTCTTGTCATTGCCGCCCTGGATACGGTTGAACAGCAGGAAGCCGTGCAGGCCGAAGGTCGACGACGACAGCGACTGGAACACCACCTTGCCCTTGTACTTCGGGTTGGCCATGTCCATCCACGAGGTGGGCGGTGTCCAGCCTTTTTCGGCGAACATCTTCTTGTTGTAGGCAATGCCGGTCATGCCGATGTTGACGCCGGCGGCCATGTCGCCCTTGAAGCGCGCCGTGGGAAACAGGTCATTCAACGCAGGGGTGGCCTGCATCTTCTCGCACAGGCCCATGCCGATAGCGCGGTACATGATGCCGTCGTCCAGGAACATCACGTGCATCTGCGGGTTGTCCTTGTTGGCCTGCGCCTTGGCCAGGATATCTGACGAGGTGCCGGGCACGACCACGACCTTGACGTTGTTGGCCTTCTCGAACGCGCCGAAGACGTTCTCGGTGTAGGTTTTTTCCATGGTGCCGCCGTTCATGCCGATGTACAGCGTCTTGGTCTGGGCCATGGCGTTTCCGCCGGCCAGGCCGGCGGCAGCAACAGCAAGCGACACCGCTGTAGCGCGGGCGGTCAGGAATCGTAGGGAGATGTTCATGGAAAGCTCCTGGTGGCGTTGGTGAAGTGAAGGCAGTGAAATCGAGGAGGACTGTGAAAGAGGACTAGACAACGGAGGAAGAAACGGGCCCGGCGGTTGTCGCACGCGGGTTTGCGGAAAAGCGTTCAATCGAAAAAGCGTCGATAGGCGTGGCACTCTCGCCGCTTTGCACCAGGTCGGCCAGCACCGCACCCACGCCCGGGCCCAGCTGGAAGCCGCCGCCGGCGAATCCGAATGCATGAATCAGGCCTGGTGTGGTCGCACTTGGGCCTATTACCGGCTGGCGGTCGGGCAGGTAGCCTTCGGTGCCGCTCCAGGTGCGAATGATGTGCGCGTGTTTCAGCGCCGGCAGCAGCTCGACGGTTTGCTGCATCAGGCCGGCCAGGCCGCTGCGCTGTGCGCGGGCACGCTGGTCGTCCAGCGCGTAGCCCCGGCCGCCGCCGATGACGCAGTTGCCGCGCGCCACCTGGCGGGCATAGACACCGCCGCCCTCCACGCCAAGGCTGAGGTTCATGAATGCGGGCAGCGGTTCGGTCACCGACATCTCGGGATGGCCTGCCTCCATGGGCACGGGCTCACCGAACTGCGCCGCGAGGGCGCCTGCCCAGGCGCCTGCGCAATTGAGCAGGTGTCTGGCGCGAACCTCCAGCGCATCGCCCGAGCGCAGTACAAACATCGCTCCGTCGCGCGCCACTTCGTCCACGCGGGTCTGTTCGCGTACGTCGGCGCCGAGCTTGCGCGCGGCCATTGCAAAAGCCGGCGACACGAGGCGCGGGTTGGCCTGCCCGTCACCAGGGCACAGCGACGCACCTATGGCAGCTCTTCCCAGCCACGGGCAGCGTTCGCGCAGGGCACGCATGGAGAGCATCTGCAAATCCATGCCGAAGCCCAACGTGCGCTCGCGGTAGCTTTCGAGCGAGACCATGTCGGCTTCGCTGCGCGCGATCTTGAGGTGACCCGAAGGGAGGTATTCGCCGTCGATGCCGATCAGTTCCGGCAATTGCGCCCACAAGCCCTGCGCGCGCTGCGAAAGCGGCAGCTGACTGATCGGCCGACCCTGGCGGCGCACGCCGCCGTAGTTCACGCCGCTGGAACGGGAGCCGCAGAGGTCGCGCTCCAGCAGCACGACCGAAATGCCCATGCGACGCAGAAACAGCGCCGCCGACGAGCCCATGATGCCGCCGCCCACAATGGCAACGTCGGCCGTGACGCGTTCCATTACACGCCCTCCTGCTTCATCGCCTGGGCGGCCATGGCTGAAAACGGCAGCGGCTTGATGGGCGCCTGTCCGCGCAGCCGGCCCACGGCATCAGGCTGCGCAGCGCAGGCCTGCGCGAGGATTTCCGCCGCGGCCACGCCGCAGGTACGCCCCTGGCAGCGCCCCATGCCCACCCGCGTCAGCGCCTTGAGGCGGTTCATCTCGCGTGCGCCGGTGTCGGCCACGCACTGGCGCAACTCGCCCGCGGTGATTTCTTCACAGCGGCAGACCACCAGTTCATCAGGGGCGGCTGCAGCCCAACCAGCGGGAAATGGAAAGGCCCGCTCCAGTCCTTCCCGGAAGGCCGCCGTACGCGAAAGCTGGTTTTCGAGCGAGGCCGCGCGCGCCACATCGATCCTGTGCCCGGTGTCCGCCAGTAGCGCCAGCGCGGCACGCTCGCCAGCCCATTCCGCGGCATCAGCGCCCATGATGCCGGCACCATCGCCGGCCAGGTAAACACCTGCCACGCCGGAGCGGCCCATGGCGTCGCGCTCGGGCAATGCGCCGCGCTGCAGGCGGTCATAGCGAAAACGGCAGCCCAGCAAATCGGCCAGTTGCGTTTCGGGCCGCAGCGCGTAGCCAAAACCCACGCCGTCGCAGGCGATCTCGTGCGCGCGGCCGCCCTTGCGCCAGTGCATCGCCTGCACGCGTTCGTCGCCTGTGGCGCGCACCAGTTCCACGCCCTGGTGCACCGCGATACCATGCATGCGCAACCAGCCCAGGTAATAAAGGCCCTTGGCCAACAGCGCCGGCTGGCGCAGCATGGCGGGCACGGCGGCAGCCTTGCCTGCAAAACTGGCCGTATCAAGTACCGCCGCAACTTTGGCGCCGGCCCTGGCGTACTGGTAAGCAATCAAATACAGCAGCGGCCCCGTGCCTGCAAACACCACGCGCGAACCGATCGCGCAACCCTGGAATTTCAGGGCCACCTGCGCGGCGCCCAGCGTGTAGACGCCGGGCAAAGTCCAGCCGGGAAAAGGCAGGACACGGTCCGCCGCGCCGGTGGCAACAATGAGGTGGCTGTAGCGCAGCGTGCTCATCAGCCCGTGATGAAGCAAGTCGAGCTTGCCGCCTTCAGCGCTCCAGACCAGGGTGTCGGGGCGGTAATCGACCTTGTCCAGGATGCCGGCCATGGCCTCATGTACCGCGTCGGCGCGCCCGGCTTCAAAACCATAAAGAGCCTCTTTGGGCCGCGAGAAACCCGCGGGCGGCTGGCGGTAGATCTGCCCGCCCCAGCGCGGCGCTTCGTCCACCACCACGGGACGCAGGCCGTGCGCCACCAGCGCCTCGGCAGCGCGCACGCCTGCCGGGCCGGCGCCCACAATCACCGCCTGCGTGCTCATACCGGTCCCTCCGCGCCAGTCACCAGCCGCATGCCTTCTTCGATGAAGGTGCTGCAGGCACGCAGGCGCCGGCCCGATTCGGTCGCGACCCAGCAGTCCTGGCAGGCGCCCATCAGGCAAAAGCCGGCGCGCGGCTCGCCGCTGAATTCGCTGAAGCGCAACTGCGCGCTGTGCGTCAGCACCGCCGTCAGCACGGTGTCGCCGGCCAGGGCCTTCAGGGCTTGCCCATTGAGCACAAAGTTCACCGGTTTGCGGTTGCCTTCGGCCAGGCGGTGAAGCAGGGCTGCAGGCTTGTGGCTCACCCCGGCAATTTCAATGGTTGATTTCATTTGTGTCCGACCAGGATCTTGTCGAGGCCGTAGATGCGGTCCAGCACCAGCATGGCCACAGCCGTGAGCGCCACCATGAGGGCCGAGACGGCCGCCATCAAGGGGTCTATCGACTCGGTCGCATACATGTACATCCGCACCGGCAAGGTCACGGTGGAGGGCGCAGTGACAAAGATCGACATGGTCACCTCATCAAAGCTGTTGATAAAAGCGAGCAGCCAGCCGCCGGTAACGCCAGGCAGGATCATCGGCAGCGTCACGCGAACAAACACCGTCGCCTGGCTCGCACCCAGCGAGAGGGCCGCCTGCTCAGCGCTGCGGTCGCTGCCTTCAACCGAAGCCAGCACCAGCCGCAGCACATAGGGCGTGATGATGACCACGTGCGCCAGCGCCAGCCAGAAAAAGCTGCCGGTCGCGCCGATCAGCGAGAAGGTGCGCAGCAAGGCCACACCCAACACCAGATGTGGAATGATCAGCGGCGAAAGAAACAGGCCATTGAGAAAATCACGGCCTGGGAAGGTATGGCGGGCAATCGCCAGCCCGGCCGGTACAGCCAGCAGCGTAGCCAGCGTCGCAGATATCGACGCCAGCCAGAGGCTGTTCTTGAAGGACTGCACAAAATCGGAGTGCGCAAACACCGCGCGGAACCAGCGCAATGAAAACTCCGTGGTCGGAATGGCCAGCGTGTTGCCGGGCGTGAAGGCCACCACGCACACAATGACCAGCGGCGCCAGCATGAAGGTGATGACGAGCGCGTTGAAGAGCAGCGCGAGGGGACCGTTTTTGGACATGCTTGACTTTCTATTCCATGTCTAATTCAGTTCGAGACTAGGCGCACCGCCGCAGACAGTGCTGTAGCACGGCAAGGCGGGGCAACGACGTATCGGGCTGAAGTAGGCATGAAATTACCCCAAAGACTTTTTATAAGAGCGCTCAAGGACGCGGTTGTAGCTCAGCATGATGGCCAGGTTGGCCAGCAGCAGCGTGAGCGCGATGGCCGCACCCAGCGGCCAGTTGAGCTCGTGCAGGTACTCGTCATACACCACCGTCGCCACCATCTTCAAACGCCGCCCGCCCAGCAGGCCCGGGATGGCGAAGGCGCTGGCGGAGAGGCCGAACACGATCAGGCTGCCCGAGAGAATGCCCGGCAGCACCTGCGGAAAGATGATGCGGCGCAAGGTGGTGAAGTGCGAAGCCTGCAGCGACAGCGCTGCGTCTTCCACGCCCGGGTCCAGCTTTTGCAGCGAGGTCCAGACCGGGATCACCATGAAGGGCAGCATGACGTGCACCAGCGCAATGACCACGGCCGCTTCGGTGTAGAGGATGCGCATGGACGGCAACCCCACAGCGCGCATGGCTTGGTTGACCACACCCTCGGGGCCGAGCAGCATGCTCCACCCAAACGCCCGCACCACCACCGACACCAGCAGCGGCGCCAGCACCACCAGCAACAAAATAGAACGCCAGGGGCTGCGCATGCGGCTGAGCACATAGGCTTCAGGTGCACCGACAACGATGCAGATCAGCGTGGTGAGCGCTGATATCCACAGGGTGCGCCAGAAGATGCCATGGTAGTAGTCGTCCGTCAGCACGGCGGCGTAGTGCGCCAGCGTGAAGCTGTTCTTCACGCCGGTGGCGTGGTCAAACACCTGGAAAGACAGCACCGCCGTGAGTGCCAGCGGCACCAGCAACAGACAGGCAAACAGCGTGAAGGCCGGCGCCGACAGCAGCCAGGGCGTGCGCGATACACTCGCCCGAACTGACGTCATCGGTGCGGCCACGGCCGTGCTGCTCATGCCGGCACCCCTTGCGTGCCGGGCAGCAAGCGCACCTGCTGGGCGGTCCAGTCCAGGCCGACGTTGGAGCCCTCTTCGGCAGGCGCCGTGCCGTCGTTGGGGCAGACCACCGCAAGCTGGCCGGCGGCGGTCGACACCTGGTAGAGCCACTGGCTACCGAGGAAGAAACGCTCGTGTACCGTGCCGCCAATGCGACCCTGGGCTTCAGGCACCAGGCGGATTTTTTCGGGACGCAGGCTCAGCACCACGGCATCGCCCTCTGACACACCGGGCGCCTCGACTTCCAGCGGCACATTGCCGCCTACATTCACCGTGGCCCAGGGGCCGGTGGCCATCACACGGCCTTCCAGCAAATTGGCCTTGCCGACAAAACTGGAGATAAAACGGGTCTGCGGATGTTCATACAGCCGGTGCGGTTCGTCGATCTGCGTCACGCGGCCGGCTTCCATCACCACCACGCGGTCGCTGATAGACATCGCCTCGGTCTGGTCGTGCGTGACCATCACGGTGGTGGTGCCGACCTTGCGCTGGATCTGCCGCAGCTCAAACTGCATCTCTTCACGCAACTTGGCGTCGAGATTGGACAGCGGCTCATCCAGCAGCAGCACCGGCGGCGAAATGACCAACGCACGCGCCAGGGCCACGCGCTGGCGCTGGCCGCCCGACAGCTCACGCGGGTAGCGTGTGGCGTGCGCCTCAAGATGCACCAGAGCCAGCGCGGCTTTCACGCGCTCGGCACGTTCTTCTTTGGGCACACGGCGCATCTCCAGGCCGAAACTGACGTTGTCATACACGCTCATGTGGGGGAAGAGCGCATAGCTCTGGAACACGATGCCCAGGCCGCGCGAATTGGGTTTGGCGTGGGTGATGTCGCGGCCGTCCAGCGTGACCTGACCCGACGTCACCTCACAAAAGCCCGCAATCATCTGCAAGGTGGTGGTCTTGCCGCAGCCCGAAGGACCGAGCAGCGAGACGAATTCGCCCTTTTCCACCGACAGGTTCATGTCGGCCACGGCGCGGGTAGCGCCGTAAGACTTGTTCACATTCGCCAGGGTCAAAAAAGACATGGGGAGCACCTCTGCAACAAAGGGAATGACCAGCGCCGCACAGACAAACGACGTGCAAAACGATGACACCCTGATGACTTCATGCTATGGCATCCTATAAAAAATCGTCAATAGGTTATTCCGTATAGAGATATCTTTATTTGATTTATTCCGTTTAATGGAATTTATATACACTTAATGCCATACTGATTCCGCCAAAGGAGACGCCATGAAAGATGAAGACAATAGCTCCAGCAGCGTGCAGCGCGCCTTTTCCATCATCCGGGCACTGGCGGCCACGCAGGCCAAGGGTGGGCGCATCACACACATCGCCAAAGCCACGGGTCTCACGCAGGCCACCACGCACCGCATCCTGCAAAGCCTGGTGGCCGAGCGTGTGGTGGAGCAGGAAACAGGCTCAAAGCTGTATCGCCTGAGCATTGATTTTTTTGCACTGGCCGCGCAGGCAGGTAACACCATGGACCTGCGCAGCCTGTGCCGGCCTTCAATGCTGCGGCTGTGCGCCAGCCTGGGTGACACCATCTTTTTGCTGGTGCGCAGCGGCTTTGACGCCGTCTGCCTGGATCGCAGCGAAGGCCCGTTTCCCATCCGCTCTTTCACCGGCGACATCGGCGGTCGCGTGGCGCTGGGCATGGGCCAGGGCGGTCTGGCCATCCTGGCTTTCTTGCCCGAGACAGAGCGTGAAGAAGTGATCCGCTACAACCTGCCGCGTGTGCGCGAGTTCGGTGTGTACGACGAGGTGTATCTGCGCACCGAGATTGAGCGCGTGCGCGAGCTTGGCTACGCCGGGCGCAACACCAACCTGCTCGACGGCATGGCCGGCGTCGGTGTGCCGGTGCTGGACCGCGAAGGCCGCGCCGTCGCCGCGCTCAGCGTGGGCACGATCTCGTCACGCCTGAGCCCCGATCGCCTGCCCACGGTGGTGGAGCTGCTCAAGCGCGAAGCCACGGCCATCAGTGCGCAGATCAATCCGTTTGACAGCACGCTGCGGCGGCCGGCGCAGAGCCTGGCTCCAGCGGACAGCACCTGAGACACTCACACAACGACAATTTTTCTGCCAGGCTTAAAAGAAGGAGCCCCATGGACAACGAACTCGCCAAGAAGCAACGCGCGGGCTTTTCGGTCAAAGAGCGCGCCATTGCAAAACTGGGAATCGCAGCGATTTCGTTTTGCCTGGCCTGGATGGAATGGCTCACGCCTTCCGTTCCGCCCTTTACCGGCAAGTGGGCCTGGACAAAGATCTGGGCCTTCGAAGTGATGGGGCCGCGCGGAATTATCGGCATCTGGATGGCACTGGGGACGCTCATGCTGGCTCTGGGCCTTGTACAGCTATGGAACTCAGGAAAAAGCGTCGACTGAGGCACGCGGGATCAAGGCAAAGAAATCGCCTGCTCGCGCAACCAGCCGCGCAGCTGCACCAACGGCCGCCAACTGGTTTTCTGTGAAGGCCAGACCAGGTAGTAGGCAAAGTCAGAGCTCAGCGAAAGATCAAAGGGCACAGCCAGCGTGCCGTCGGCGATGTCGTCGGCCACCAGAAAGCGCGGCAGCACCGCCAGCCCCAGCCCGGCCTTCACTGCCTGCGCGATCATGGAAAAGAGTTCGTATTTGGGGCCCGTGCCTGCGCCTTGCGCGTCGTCAATGCCGGCCAGCTGGAACCAGTCGCGCCAGGCATGCGGGCGCGTGCTCTGGTGGATGAGGGTGAACTTCAGAACATCGGCGGGGCGGCGCAGTTGCCGCTTTTTCATGAGCGCCGGGCTGCACACCACCACGCTGTCTTCACCCATCAGGTATTCAGACTCGGTACCGGGCCAGTCGGGCCGGCCGTAATGGATGGCAGCGTCCAGCCCCGTCAGTGAAAAATCAAAAGGCTGCAGGCGCGTGGCCAGGTTCAGCGTCACATGCGGGTGCGCTTTCAAAAAAGACGGCATGCGCGGGATCAGCCACTTGGTGGCAAAGGTGGGCACCACGCCCAGCTCCAGCGTGCCGCCCTCGCCTTTGGAGGACACCAGGTCCAGCATGGCGGCCTCGAGTGAATCCAGCGCGGGGCTGACACGCGCCAGCAACGAGCGGCCGGCGTCCGTCAGTTCCAGCTGGCGAGGCAGGCGCAGGAAAAGGCTCACGTCCAGATCCTGCTCGAGGCCCAGAATCTGGTGGCTGACCGCGCTCTGGCTCACCGAGAGGTCTTGTGCCGCCAGCGTAAAGCTGCCGCGATGGGCCGCCGCTTCAAAGGCCAGCAGGGCCTGGGTGGATGGGATTTTTCGGCGCATCGCATGAATATATCTCATGGCTCCATCGAAATACATCCTTTGTGCGTGGCGCTGAAACTGCCGAAAATCCGGCTTTCACCTGCCAATTACACGACTGATATGACCCATCTTAAGAAGCTCCTCGCCTGCTGCCTGCCAGCCGAAGCCGTCAAAAATATCCATGAACAGATGTACGTTCACCCGTCGCTACAGCAAGCCGCTTCGGGCATCGTCACCCGGGCCGAGTTGGCCCAGGCGCTGAACATGGCGCTGTTTCACGGCCTGGTGCAGCGTGTGCCGGCCGGGCAGGACTATATCGCCAGCGACGTGGTGGCGCAAAAGCGCCAGGTGGTGTTTGACCACGGCGCGCTGCGTACCGTGCGCTGGGCCAGCGGCGCCCTGCCCGCGGGCGAAGCGGCCTTCACCCGCGTGCTGCGCCCGCTGGGTTTTGAACTGCAGGGCACCTACCCGCTGCCGCGCCTGAAGATGACCGGCCGCGCCTACAGCCACCGCGATTTTCCTGAGGACATCGCGCAGTTTTTTGTGTCTGAACTGCACCCCGAGCAGTTCTCCACGCCCTTCCAGTCGGCCGTGACACGCGTGCTGTCGACCTCGCGCGATCCACTGGGCCCGCAGGACGTGGCCGACCTGGAGCAGCTCACACGCGATGGCATGCTGCCCCTGGCACTGGCACTGCGCTTGCTGCCACAGCTGCTGCAATGCTTTGACCGCCAGCACGGCGTGTTTGGCATGGACGACTATGAATTGCTGCTGGCCGAATCCGCCGAGATGGCGTGGATTGCCACCGAAGGCAATGCCTTCAACCATGCCACCGACCGTGTAAGTGACGTGGACGCGGTGGCCGAACGCCAGCGCGCGCTGGGCCGGCCCATCAAGGACAAGGTCGAGGTGTCGGCCAGCGGGCGTGTGCGGCAGACGGCCTTCCGTGCGGCCACGGTGCAGCGCGAGTTCATCACCGCGCAGGGCCGCGTCACGCGCGACGTGCCGGGATCCTTCTATGAATTCATCACACGTGATGCACTGATACCCATCGCAGCAAACGACCCCGTGCAGGCGCCGCGGCTGGACCTGGCCTTTGACGCCGGCAACGCCACCGGCATTTTCGGCATGACGGCTGCACGCGCATGAGCGCTGTGCGTGCGCTGTAC
The DNA here is from genome assembly GCF_056403055.1 of Polaromonas sp. P3_A5. Classification (NCBI taxonomy): domain Bacteria; kingdom Pseudomonadati; phylum Pseudomonadota; class Betaproteobacteria; order Burkholderiales; family Comamonadaceae; genus Polaromonas; species Polaromonas sp. P3_A5. The sequence goes on along the minus strand of NZ_JBFUGF010000001.1, from coordinate 552,116 downwards.
GCGCAGGCCAGCGGCTCACCGATACGCGCCATGCTGGCACTGGCCGGCCAGGAGGGCATGATTTCGCTGGCCGGCGGGCACCCCGATCCGGCCCTGCTGCCTGCCGACTGGCTGCGTGAATCGCTGCAGGACGTGACCGGCAAACTGCAAGGCCGCAACCTGCAGTACGGCGCTACCGAAGGCCTGCCCGAGCTGCGTGAAGCCAGCGCGGCCCTGCTCACACACCGCGGACTGGCGGCCAAGGCGAGCGAGTTGCTCATTACCACCGGTTCGCAGCAGGCCATCGATTTGTTGGCCCGCGTACTCATCGAACCGGGCGAAGGCATCGCGGTCGAGTCGTTTAACTATCCTGCGGCACTGCAGGCTTTTCGTTTTGCGGGCGCGCGGCTGATTGAAGTCCCAACCGACGCACAGGGCATGGATATCGACCGGCTCGAATCCATTCTGCAGGCCGAACGCCCGCGCGTGCTGTATGTGGTGCCCAACTTTGCCAACCCGACCGGCGCCGTGATGCCGCTGGCGCGGCGCGTGCGCCTGCTCGAACTGGCCGCGCAATACGGCGTGACCTTGATGGAAGACGACCCGTATGGTGAGTTGTGGTTTGGCGAGGCGCCGCCACCTCCGCTCGCACAACTCAACCAGCAGGCCGGCTCGCCCGCGCAGGTCGCCTACATGACCAGCTACTCCAAAGTGGTGGCCCCTGCCCTTCGCCTGGGTGTGCTCCTCGCACCGGCGGACATTCTGCGCGCGGTGGTGCTGGCCAAGCAGGCGGCCGACGTGCACAGCGGTTCGCTGGAGCAGCTCACGCTGGCGACCATGCTGGGCTCCTACCGCCTCGCGTCGCACCTGGCCTCGCTGCGCACAGCCTACGCGGCCAAAGGCGCCACGCTGGCCAACGCCTTGCGCGCGCATGCCGGCGGGTTGCTCGAATTCGATGCGCCGCAAGGCGGCATGTTTGTCTGGGCACGACTGCGCAGGGACTTGCCCCTGTTGCCGACAAAAGATTGGGTGGACTTCGGGCTTCGGCATCGAGTGCTGGTAGTACCAGGCGCCGCCTTCAGCATCAGCAACGCCGCACAACCCTGGTTGCGTTTGAGTTTTGCCAACCCATCACAGGCCGCGCTGCAGCAAGGCGCCGAGCGCCTGGGCCGCGGGCTGCAAAGCCTCGCCACCCACACAGCTTCCGATTTCAGGACAACCCACGAAAGGACTTCCGCATGAGTCACTCCAGCGACGTTTCATCCCTCTTTAAAACCCTGGGCGTCAACGCCGACCTCGGCAGCAAGGCGTCCGCGGCCATCGAAGTGGTCACCCCTATCGACGGCAGCCTCCTGGCGCGCGTAGCCATCCACAGCGCCAACGAAGTCGACAGCGCACTGAACGGCGCACACCAGCGTTTCATAGCCTGGCGCAATGTGCCCGCACCCAAACGCGGTGGACTGGTGCGCGCTTTTGGCGAAACCGTGCGCCGCCACAAGACCGAGCTGGGCCGGCTGATCTCGCTGGAGACCGGCAAGATTTTGCAGGAAGGCCTGGGCGAGGTGCAGGAAGTCATCGACATCTGCGAGTTCGCCGTGGGCCTTTCGCGCCAGCTCTACGGCCTCACGATTGCCAGCGAGCGGCCCGACCACAAGCTGCTGGAAACCTGGCACCCCGTGGGCGTGGTCGGCATCATCTCGGCCTTCAACTTCCCGATGGCGGTGTTTGCCTGGAACGCCGCGCTGGCGCTGGTATGCGGCAACACGCTGGCCTGGAAGCCGTCAGAGAAAACACCGCTGTCGGCCATCGCCCTCAACGGCCTCCTGCTGCAAACGGCGAAAGACCTCGGCCTGGCCACCGAAGGACTGAGCGAGCTGCTGATCGGCGAGCGCGCCACCGGCGAGGTGCTGGTCAAGCACCCGCATGTGAAGCTGGTGAGCGCCACCGGCTCCACCGCCATGGGCAAGAACGTGGCGATTACCTGCGCAGGTCTTTTCAAGCGCTCGCTGCTGGAGCTGGGCGGCAACAACGCCGCCATCGTCTGCCCGTCGGCCAACCTGGAACTGGTGGTGCGCGGCGCGGCTTTTGCCGCAGCGGGCACCGCAGGCCAGCGCTGCACCAGCCTGCGCCGCCTGATCGTTCACCGCTCGATCTACCCGGAGCTGGTCAAACGCCTGGTGGCCGTCTTTGAACGCCTTCCCATCGGCAACCCGCTCAAAGACGGCACGCTGGTCGGCCCCTTGATCGATGGCCGCGCATTTGACGTCATGCAGTTGGCCCTGGGCGAAGCGAAGAAGCTGGGCGCCACGGTGCATTTCGGCGAGCGCCAACCGGGCGACGGATCAGCCCACTATGTGCGCCCCGCCATCGTGGAACTGAAGGAGCAGGCCGGCCCCATGCTGCACGAGACCTTCGCGCCGATTTTGTATGTGGTTCCCTACGACAATTTTGACGAAGCCATCGCACTGAACAACGCCGTGGCGCACGGCCTGTCGTCGGCCGTCTTCACGCAGGACTTGCGGGAAGCCGAACAGTTCACCTCAGCGCGCGGTTCCGACTGCGGCATTGCCAACGTCAATATCGGCACCAGCGGTGCGGAAATCGGTGGTGCCTTTGGTGGTGAGAAAGAAACCGGCGGTGGACGCGAGTCGGGCTCCGATTCGTGGAAGGCCTATATGCGCCGCGCGACCAACACGGTCAACTACGGCAGCAGCCTGCCTTTGGCACAAGGGATCCGGTTCGATATCTAAAAGTCGCGAGTCCCCTCTCTTTCCCCCAGCGGGGGAAGGAGCGAGAAACTCAGACGGCGCTGAAATCCGGCTTGCGCTTCTCCATGAAGGCAGAGAAGGCTTCGCGCGCCGCGGGCTCACCCAGCATGCGGCCGAAACTCACGCCTTCTTCGGCCATACGCTCTGCCACGAGGGTGGCGTTGCCTTTTTTCATGAGACGCTTGGTTTCCATCAGCGCGCTGAGCGGTTTGGCGACCAGCTTTTGCGCCTGGCGCTGGGCCAGTGCATTGGCTTCGGCGGGCGGCACGATGCGGTTGATCAGGCCGATCTCCAGTGCGGTCTCGGCCATGAAGGGTTCGCCCAGCAGCAGTGCTTCGGCGGCACGTGGGTAACCCATGAGCTGCGGCACCAGAAAGCTCGACGCGGCTTCAGGGCACAGGCCCAGATTGACAAAAGGCATGGAGAACGCAGCGTTGTCTCCGGCATAGACCAGGTCGCAATGCAGCAGCAGCGTGGTGCCTATGCCGACCGCGGGGCCGCACACAGCGGCTATCAGCGGTTTGGGAAAGCTGCTGATGCCGCGCAGGAAACGGAAGACCGGCGAGTCGGGCGTTGAAGGCGGTTTGTTCAGGAAATCGCCGATATCGTTGCCGGCGGAAAAAATGGTTTCATGTCCCTGGATCACCACCACACGCACGGCTGCATCGTGGTGGGCCGACTCCAGTGCGTCGGCCATGGCGCCATACATGGCGGAGGTGATGGAATTTTTTTTGTCCACACGGTTGAGCGTGATGGTCATCACGCCCGCGTCGACGTGGCTCAGGATTTCGGGAATGCTGCCGGTGGAAATAGGGGTGGGAGTGTTCATGTGTTTTCCGTTAAGACGCAAGTGTAGGGGCCAGCCATGCATGCTGCCCCCGCGGGCCTATTCTTTGTAATAAACAACCTGCGTACTGGTAGCCAGCAGTACTCCCGCTTCGCTCCACAGCTGCGCGGTCTGGTCAAAGAAACCATTGCGAAAGGCCTGGGCCCTGGCTTGCCCCAGCAAATAGCCTTCACCGCATTCAGCCAGTTGCCGGCCGTCGGCGTGGAAGTACGTGGTGATCGACACCGTACCGGCGGGTACACGTGTGGCACGGCGCAGCCAGACCCGCGGATAGAACACGTCGGACATGGCCGCCAGCGCCGGGAAGTCGAGCGGCCGCGGTGGATCGTCGCGCACCCACAGCTGCGTGAGGCTGCCCGTGCCGCTGCCGTCCCAAACCTGCGGAATCGCGCCGCGCACCGGCCGCATGTCGTAGCGATTCGTCCATGCGGAGGTCGAAAACCGCAGCCTGCCTGAAGCGTCGGCAAGCGTGACCGCGGGCATGGGTGTGTCGTTGGCACTCCAGGTCTCGCGGCGCGCAGCCGTAACGGCTGTGGCGGTCATCACAGCGCCTCCGGCATCGCCGTCCTGCGAAAGCTCCACCACCCAGTGCTGGGTGGAGCGGTTGGTGCGGGCCGGCCTGGCCGTGACAGTGAATGGACCTTCGGACATGGCCGCCGCGTAGTTCACCGTCAACGCCACCGGCTCGCCCAGCAGGGCCGGGTGCAACAGGATGGCACGCAAGGCTGTGGCCGCTGTGGTTCCGCCGAAGGGCCCCACCATATTCCAGTATGCGGGGCTGCTGTGACCCAGCCAGGTGTGGGGCCTGTCGCTGCCGGCGGCTTCCAGCCTGAGCGCGTCGTCAAAAGAATGCGTGCTTGTCATGTCGGCAGGTGTGATGGAGCTTTCCGGTTCAAACCGGGACTTTGGCGGCACCGGTCATGCCGTCGATGATCTGCTGGGCACGGGGCCACAAGGTCTGGTTGAACTGTTCCCGGAAGAAGCCAAAATGCCCGATGCGCCTGACCTTGAGATCTGCCGGCGCGATGCGTTCAAAGCTGCGCGGTGCATTGCTGTACAGGTTGATGAGGTTTTGCGTGCCGCGCCAGGTCATCAGCTCGTCGTCGGTCATGGACAGCGCGGTCACCGGAAAACTGACCCGCCCATAACTGAGCCGTGCGCTTTCTCCCTCGGCCCCCACGCTGTAGTGCGGATCCAGGCACCACTTGCGCCACTGCAGCATCACGCCGGCTGGCAGGTCGCCAACTTTCTTTAACCTGCGCCCGGGGAAATAACCACAAAGACGCGTGGCCAAAGGCACCAGCACATACCAGAAGTACAAAATCAGGCGCCTGAGCTGCGGTGCGTTGTCGCGCCAGTACCCGCTTCCTGCCGCGATGCTGACGAGGCCATCGATCTTGTCCTGATTCTTCAGGAAACCCGGCAGCTGCGCGCCCAGGCTGTGACCCAGCAGGTAAAGCGGTGCATCCGGCAAGGCTGCCTTGGCGGCATCCACCACAGCCTCATAGTCGGCGGCCCAGTCGAGCAGGTCGGCCTTGAAACCACGCAGGCTGCCGCTGGCGGTGTTGGGCAAGGACTCGCCCGAACCCCGGTAGTCAAAAGTCACGACGCAAAAGCCCTGGGCAGAAAGCCACTGCGCAAACGGTGCGTAATAGTCTTGCCGCACCCCCATGGCGCCACCGATGACCACGCTGGCACGCGCAGGCGAAGAAGGCGCATAAACGCGAGTGGACAGTTGCGCCGTCCCTGAACTGAGGATCTGCATCTGCATCACATGCTCCTGGAAATGGATGAACTGAACTCGGGCACACGCATCAGGCGTGAAGGTGTTGCACCAGCTGGGGCCAGAAGCTGACACGCAGCTTGTCACGGAAATAGCCAAAGTGCCCTATATGCCTGACACCCAGATTTTCCGGATCAAGGGTCATGCATTGCACCGGTTCACGCCGCACACCGAACAAGGCCACAAACCGGTCTGACGACCACTGTGAAAAAACCTCGTCGTCGCTTGAGTTGAAGTAGGTGATGGGCGTCTCTACGCGTTCAAAACGTTCACGCTGGTGGGCATCGCGCGCCAGGTAGTCCGGATGGCGGCACCAGCGCGTCCATTGCCGCATCACACCTGCGGGAATGTTGCCAACCTTGCGCAGTTTTCTGCCCGGGAAATAACCGAACAACGGTACCAGCAAGGGCGCCCAGATCTGGGTGGCGGCAAACAGGCCCCAACGCGGCACGGCGTTGCGCAGGCGCGGCCAGTAACCGCTGCCGCTGGCAACCAGGACGGCACGCTGAAAGAGGTGAGTGGTTTCGGAACTGGCAAACAATTGCCCGCCCAGGCTGTGCCCCAAGTAGTAAAGCGGGAGGTCCGGCACACGTTGCCGCAAGAACCGGGCAGCGGCGCTCACATCCTGCTGGCCCCAGGTGTCGAAGGTGGCATCGGTGGACGCCACGCGCTCACCGCCGGAGGCAAAAGTGCCGCGGTAGTCGAGCGTCAGCACGGTAAAGCCTTGCGCGGCCAGCCAGCGGGCAAAAGGCTCATAGTGCTGCTGCGGTGTGGCCATGGCACCGGCCAGCAGTACGCCGCCGCGGGCCAGACCGTCCGCGGGGTCTGCTGCAAATACCGTCGCTGCCAGCGCCCAGGAGTCCTGGGTCAGAACCGTGATTCGCTCCATCTTCTGTCTCCAGTCAGGAAAAGCCCAGTCTGCCCCGCAGCTGCCATAACCGCTGCCGCAAGCGCGACAGCGGGGCCGCCGCCGACGGCCTTACACGCGTTCGAAAATACCCGCAGCGCCCTGACCCATACCTACGCACATGGTCACCATGCCGTACTTGAGCTGATGGCGATGCAGCGCATGGATCACGGTCGCGGCGCGGATCGCACCGGTCGCGCCCAGGGGATGGCCCAGCGCGATGGCGCCGCCCATGCGGTTGACCTTGCTGGCATCGAGCTTGAGTGTGTTGATCACCGCCAGCGACTGCGCGGCAAACGCTTCGTTCAGTTCAAACCAGTCGATGTCTTCCTGCTTGAGGCCGGCGTAGCGCAAGGCAGCAGGAATGGCTTCGATCGGGCCTATGCCCATGATCTCGGGCGGCACGCCCTTGGCGGCATAGCTGACAAAGCGGGCCAGCGGCTTCAAGCCGAAGTCCTTGACCGCTTTTTCGCTGGCCAGCACCAGCGCACCCGCGCCGTCGGACGTCTGCGAGCTGTTCCCGGCCGTGACCGAGCCGCGCGCGGCAAACACCGTCTTGAGTTTGGCCAGGCCTTCGAGCGAGGTGTCGGGGCGCGGGCCTTCGTCAAGGCTCACGGTGCGGGTCTTGCTGATAACTTCACCGGTTTCCAGGTTGGCCGTGCGGTCGGTCACTTCAACCGGCGTGATCTCGTTGCTGAACTCGCCGGCCTGCTGCGCCTTGATGGCCTTGAGGTGCGACTCGAGCGCGAACTGGTCCTGCGCCTCGCGCGAAACTTTCCATTGCTGCGCCACCTTTTCGGCCGTCAGGCCCATGCCGTAGGCGATGCCGACGTTCTCGTCGTTCATGAACATATTGGGTGACAGCGAAGGAGAATTGCCGGACATGGGCACCATGCTCATACTCTCGGTGCCGGCGGCGATCATCACGTCGGCCTCGCCCACGCGGATGCGGTCGGCCGCCATCTGGATCGCCGAGAGGCCGGAGGCGCAAAAGCGGTTGACGGTGATGCCGCCCACGCTGGTGGGCAGGCCGGCCAGCACCGCGCCTATGCGCGCCACGTTCAGGCCTTGCGGGCCTTCGGGGATCGCGCAGCCGCAGATGATGTCTTCAATTGCCTTCGGATCGAGCGAAGGCACTTGCGCCAGCGCGGCCTGCAGCGCCTTGACCAGCAGGTCGTCGGGCCGCATATTGCGGAAATAGCCGCGGCCCGAGCGCCCGATGGGCGTGCGGGTGGCGGCGACGATATAGGCTTCCTGGACTTGTTTGGCCATGATGGTTTCCTTCAATTTCTCGGTTAACTTTTCCGCGGGCCGGAGGGAATCCAGGCCCAGACAAATTCGCATTCGACCGGGTTGACGCCGGCTTCATCGGTCACGATGACCGGTACAGTGACTTCACCCTTGTCGCTGGCCTGCATGGCGGCGCGCTGTTCATCGCTCAGCGTGGCCACGGCGCGCAAGGCGCCGGTGGCGCGCTTTTTAAACGCCATCTTCAGTTCCTTGGCCAGCGGGATGCAGTCGTCGCGCACATTCATGCCGACCACCATGCCGGTGGCGGTTTCCGCCAGCAGGTTCATCGCAGAGGCGTGCACGCCGCCAATGTGGTTCTGTACCTTCTTCTCATTCCTGATGCCGATCTCGACCCGGCCTGTGCCCATCTCGAGGAAGTCCAGACCGGCGGTTCCGGTAAAAGGCACAGCGCGGCGCAGCACCACGCTGCGAAACCAGCCGCGCGCAAAGGCCGGCACTTCCTCGAGCCGCTGCAGTTGCCGTGCCAGGCGGTTGGGCTTGTGATCGCTCATGGCGGTTTGGCTGGTCATCAGTTACGAACAGGTTTGCCAGTGCTCATCATTCCCATGATTCGCTCCTGGGTTTTTGGATGCTCAAGAAGAGAGCAGAAAGCTTTGCGCTCCAGGGTCATCAAATACTCTTCCGTCACCAGCGTGCCGGCATCGACGTCCCCGCCGCAGACCACATTCGCGATCAGGCTCGCAATATGGAAGTCGTGCGCGCTGATGAAGCCGCCGTCGCGCATATTGACCAGCTGGCCCTTGATGGTGGCCAGGCCGCTGCGGCCCACCACCGGGAACTGGCGCTTGTGCGGTGCGCGGTAGCCGGAGTTGAACAGCGCGCGCGCTTCATTCAGCGCGACGAACAGCAGCTCGTCCTTGTTCGGCACGATCACGTCGCTGTCGAGCAGGTAACCGATCTTGCGGCTTTCGATGGCACTGGTGCCCACCTTGGCCATCGCGGCGGCCGTGAAGCCTTCGGTGAGGAAAGGCAGGATGTCCTTGTTGGTCGAGGTGCCGGCGTTTTCCGCGGCACGGCGGGCGATGTAGGCCAGGCCACCGGCGCCGGGCACCAGGCCCACACCGACTTCGACGAGGCCGATATAGCTTTCCATCGCGGCGACACGTTTGGCCGAATACACTGCCATTTCGCAACCGCCGCCCAGCGCCAGGCCGCGAATCGCCGACACCACGGGAACCGCCGCGTAGCGCAGCTTGAGCATCACGTTCTGCAGTTCGGCCTCGGCCCCTTCAATCGCCTTGGCGCCGCCCATCATGAAGGCGGGCAGCATGGCTTGCAGGTCGGCGCCGGCAGAGAACATCTCGTCATTCGACCAGATGACCATGCCCTTGTAGCTTTTCTCGGCCAGGTCCACACCCATCGCCAGACCTTCGGCCACGTCCGGGCTGATGGCGTGCATCTTGGTCTTGATGCTGGCGATCAGCACGTCGCCATCCGCACCGTCCAGCGTCCAGAGGCGGATCGCGTCGTCTTCATGCAGCGTGGTGCCTGCCGTCTCAAAAGCAGGTGCCTTGGCACCGAGCACGTCTTCGGGGAAGAACTGGCGCTCATAGACCGGCAGCTTGCGGCGAGGGATGAATTTTTTGGCCGAGGCGCTCCACGAGCCTTCGGCCGTGTGCACGCCACCGGCGTCGGCCACCGGGCCCTTGAACACCCACTCGGGCAGCGGCGCCTTGGACAGCGCCTTGCCTGCATCAATGTCTTCCTGGATCCAGGTAGCGACCTGCTTCCAGCCGGCTTGCTGCCACAACTCGAAGGGGCCTTGCTTGGCGCCAAAGCCCCAGCGCATGGCGAAGTCGATGTCGCGTGCGGTTTCGGCGATGCTTTCCAGGTGCACCGCAGCATAGTGAAACTGGTCGCGCAGGATGGCCCAGAGAAAACGCGCTTCAGCGCCTTCGGCCTCGCGCAAGAGCTTGAGGCGTTCGCCCGCGGGCTTCTTCAGCATGCGACCGACGACTTCATTGGCCTTGGCGCCGGCGGGCACGTATTCCATGCTCTCCGGGTCCAGGCGCAGGATGTCGCGGCCTTGCTTTTTATAGAAGCCGGCGCCGGTCTTCTGGCCCAGGCTTTTGGATTCGAGCAGCTTGGCCAACACGGGCGGCGTGCCATAGACATCGGAAAACGGGTCTTCTACCTTGCCGGGGCCCAGGTTGTCTTGCAGCGTCTTGATGACGTGGGCCATGGTGTCCAGGCCCACCACGTCGGCGGTGCGGAAGGTGCCCGAGCTCGCGCGGCCCAGCTTCTTGCCGGTCAGGTCGTCGACCACGTCGTAGCTGAGCTTGAAGGTGTCGGCCTCCTTGATGGTGGCCAGCATGCTGGCGATGCCGACGCGGTTGGCGATGAAGTTGGGTGTGTCATGGGCACGGATCACGCCCTTGCCCAGCGCGCTGGTGACAAAGGCCTCCAGGTCGTCCAGCACCTTGGGTTCGGTGGTCGGCGTGTTGATCAGCTCCACCAGCGTCATGTAGCGCGGGGGGTTGAAGAAGTGAATGCCGCAAAAGCGCGGCTTGATGGATTCGGGCAGCGCCTCGCTGAGCTTGGTGATGGACAGGCCCGAGGTATTGCTGGCCACGATGGCGCCTTCAGCAATGAAGGGCGCGATCTTGTGGTACAGGTCGGTCTTCCAGTCCATGCGCTCGGCAATCGCCTCGATGATGAGGTCGCACTCCCTGAGCAGCTCCATGTTCTCTTCGTAGTTGGCCTGCTGGATCAGCGCCGCGTCTTCGGGCACACCCAGCGGCGCTGGCTTGAGCTTCTTGAGGCCTTCGACCGCCTTGATGACGATGCCGTTCTTCGGGCCGTCCTTGGCCGCAAGGTCGAACAGCACCACAGGCACCTTGACGTTGACCAGATGGGCGGCGATCTGCGCGCCCATGACACCGGCGCCGAGGACGGCGACTTTTTTGACTTGGAATCGGGACATGGTTAAGACCTGGTTGAGGGAATCTGGTTGAAAAATTCAAGCACGGCGCTCCAGTAGCGCTGTGGCTCGTCGCGCATGCCGTGGGTGTGGTCGGCGCGTTCAAGGATCAGGCGCTGGATGCGTTCAGGACGTGAAGCAGCCTGCTGCAAGGCATCGCCGAAATGCACCGGCGTCCAGCGGTCGCCCTGGCTGTGGATCAGCAGCACGTCTACGTCGCGCATGTTGGCAAGGTGGTGTACGGGCCGCAGGCGCAACTCGCCTTGCGGGTTAATGCGCCGGCTGATGTTGAGCACGGCATGGGCAAAAGGATAAGCTTTCCAGAAATCGGGCAGCGAGGGCGCGCAAGCTTCAGCCACCACCTTGTCGTAAGGAAAATCCGCTTCGTCAATCGCACTCAGCGTGTTGATCGCGCCGAAAGACGCCGTCAGCGCATGCACCGGCAGCCCGGCAAAAGCGCCACGCGCCCAGGAGCCCACCGATATCACGTCACCGGGGTAATCGAAGTTGGTCGACGGGCTTTCACCGAAACCGTTGAAGTCGAAAGCCACCACATGAAAGCCCGCATCGAGCAGCGCCTGGGCATGGCCGTGGCGCAGCCAAAAACCCTTGCAGGCAAAACCCATGGGATGGGCGCACACCACCACACCGCGCGGTGCCAGCGGTGTACGCGCCACGATGGCCTCAAGCTGGCTGGTGCTTCGGCTGGCTATCTGCACCCGTTCCCAGCCTTCTTGCGGCACGTCCGCCGGCCAACGCCAGGGTTTCATGAAGCGGCCGAAAAACGGCTTTTTGAGAAGATGGTGGCCATACCAGCGGCGCGCGGCCGGCACAGTGCTGCCACCGGCGCCGAAAGGCAGTGACCGCAAACGGGAAATGGCTTCACCCATGGCGAGTCCTCACTTTCAGCATGCTCATTGCACACGCACCCAGGTTTGGGTGCGGCCAAAAGGCCCGATGGAGCCGCGGACTTCCATCTTCTTGCCACCCTCAACGGGTGTCATCTTGAGGGAATAGCTTTTGCCGTTCTCGGGGTCGAGTATCTTGCCGCCTTCCCAAACGTCGCCATCGGATGACTTCTTGGCGCCCCGAATGATCTCAAGGCCCAGCCGAGGCTTGTCCTTGCGGTCATCCGTGCATTCGGTGCAGATGTCGTCGGGTTTGACGCCCGGGGACAGGCGCTTTTCGACTTTTCCGCTCAACACGCCACCTGTGTCGACAATACGCACCTCGACTTTGGGGTCGCCGGTTTTTTCATCGAAACCGCGCCACAAGCCTACGGGCGTGTTCTGGGCAAGCGCGGGGATAGCGAAAAGACTGAATGCCAGGAACAACAAATTGCGTTTCATGGTGGTGTCTCCCTTGATCTGTTCAGATGGTTCAGGCCAGTGCTTCGTCTGTTTCCATGAGCGCCTTGCTGCCCGAGCGTGCGGTGCGCATCAGCGTTGCGGTTTCGGGGAACAGCTTGGCGAAGTAAAAGCGTGCGGTTTGCAGTTTGGCGACATAGAACTTGTCGGTGTTGCCGGCAGCAATTTCACGCAGCGCGGTTTGCGCCATCAATGCCCAGAAGTAGCCAAACACCAGGTGGCCGGCCACGCGCAGGTAGTCCACTGCGGCGGCGCCCACTTCGTCGGGGTTCTGGAAGCCCTTGAAGCCCAGCTCGGTGGTGAACTTGGTCATCTGGTCGGCCAGGTAAGCCAGCGGGTTGATGAACTCGGCCATCTTCTCGTTGACGCCTTCTTCGGCGATCAGCGCACCGATCACCTTGCCGAATTTCTTCAGCGTGGCGCCATTGTTGCCCAGCACCTTGCGGCCCAGCAAGTCCAGCGACTGGACGGTGTTGGTGCCTTCGTAAATCATGTTGATGCGGTTGTCGCGCACAAACTGCTCCATGCCCCACTCTTTGATGAAGCCGTGGCCGCCGAAAACCTGCATGCAGGCGTTGGTGGAGATGTGGCCGTTGTCGGTCAGGAAGGCTTTGACGATGGGCGTGAGCAGTGCAACGATTTCGCCGGAGTCCTTGCGCACTTTTTCATCGGGGTGATGCAGTTCCTTGTCGAGTAGCAGCGTGCAGTAAATCGCCAGCGCCCGGCCGCCTTCGGCATAGGCCTTGGCCGTCAACAGCATCTTGCGCACGTCGGGGTGCACGATGATCGGGTCGGCCGGTTTGTCTTTGGCTTTGACGCCGGACAGTGAACGCATCTGGATACGGTCCTTGGCGTAGGCCAGCGCATTTTGAAAGGCTACTTCGGTCAGGCCCAGCGACTGGTTGCCCACGCCCAGGCGTGCGGCATTCATCATCACGAACATCGCGGCCAGACCCTTGTTGGGCGCGCCCACCATGGTGCCGACAGCGTCTTCGAGCACCATCTGCGCGGTGGCGTTGCCGTGGATGCCCATCTTGTGCTCCAGGCCGCCACAGTAAATGCCGTTGCGCGAGCCGATGGCGCCGTCTTTGCCGATGTTGAACTTGGGCACCGCGAACAGGCTGATGCCCTTGCTGCCCTGGGGCGCATCAGGGAGGCGGGCCAGCACCAGGTGCACGATGTTGGCGGCCATGTCGTGTTCACCGGCGCTGATGAAGATCTTGTTGCCGGTCAGGCGGTAGGTGCCGTCGGGTTGCGGTTCGGCCTTGGTGCGCAACAGGCCCAGGTCGGTGCCGCAGTGCGGCTCGGTCAGGCACATGGTGCCGGTCCATTCGCCGCTGGTGAGCTTGGGCAGGTAGAGCTTTTTCTGTTCGTCGGTGCCGTGGGCATGCAGGGCTTCGTAAGCGCCGTGCGACAGGCCCGGGTACATGGTCCAGGCCTGGTTGGCCGAGTTCAGCATTTCATAGAGGCACTGGTTCAGCACAAAAGGCAGGCCCTGGCCGCCATATTCCGGGTCGCAGCTGAGCGCGGCCCAGCCACCTTCGACGTACTGCGCGTAAGCTTCCTTGAAGCCTTTGGGCGGCGTGACTTCGTGTGTCGTTTTGTCGAGCTTGCAACCCTCTTCGTCGCCGCTGATGTTCAGCGGAAAAGTCACTTCAGCGGCAAACTTTCCGGCCTCCTCGAGTACAGCGTTGATGGTCTCGACATCGACGTCCGCATGCTTTGGGATGGCCTTGAATTCATCGGTGACCTTGAGCACTTCGTGCATGACGAATTGCATGTCGCGCAGGGGCGGGCTGTACTGAGGCATGGTGGATTCCTTTTGCTTAAACTGGTTTGGAAGGGGATGCCTTGCCGGAAGCTTTCTTCGGCAAGGTGGAAAGGGGGGCGTCGCTGCCATAGCGCGCCAGGATGTTGGCAAAGCCGGTATTGGCGCGGTCCATGGAGCCCGGCGTCTTGAGGAAGCGGGCTTCGTAGTGCAGCGCCAGGATCAGGCCGTGGATCTCAAAGGCCATCTGGTGCTCGTCAGCGTCAGCATGCAGGTGACCAGCCTCTTTGGCCTGCACCACAGCGCGGTACATGGCGGCCAGCCAGGTTCGTACCGAACCCGCCAGCGCATCGCGCACCGGGCCGGGCCTGTCGTCAAATTCGACGGCGCCGCTGATGTAAAGGCAGCCCGAGTCGATTTCAAGCGAGGTGCGTTTCATCCAGTTATGAAACAGTGCCGCCAGACGAGGCAGGCCGCGCGGCTGCTGCAGCGCCGGAAAGAAGACCTCTTCTTCAAAGCGCACGTGGTATTCGCGGATAACGGAGATCTGCAGCTCTTCGCGCGAGCCGAAATGGGCGAACACGCCCGACTTGCTCATGCGCATGACCTCGGCCAGCGCGCCTATGCTCAGGCCTTCCAGCCCGATCTGCGTGGCCAGGCCCAGGGCGGCGTCCACAATGGCGGCCTTGGTCTGCTGGCCTTTTTGCTGGCTTTTGGCCACAGCGCTGCCCGTTGCCGGGGCGCGGGAGGCTTTAGCGGGAAGTTCTGTGATGGCCATGAGGTGCTACAAAATAAAACGAACGGTCGTTCTATTTTGCAACACTTTGATGACCATGCAAAGGCCATAGGCTTTTCTAGGGCATTCGGCCTAGGACCAACACGGGTAAACCCTCGGATGTTGGCTCACCCCCGTCCAAGCTCACTGCGTGTGGCTTGTTCCCCCCTCCAGGGGGCGGCGCCTGGGGCCGGCGAAGCCGGACCCTCGGCACCCACTGGTGGAATACCCCACCCTGGATACGCGGCTAGAGAGCGTGGGGGCTACTTCTTGTAGGGCACAACGGTTTGATGCTGCTCGCCCAGGCCTTCGATGCCCAGGGAGATTTTGTCGCCCTTCTTCAGGTACACAGGCGGCTTCATGCCCAGGCCCACGCCGGGCGGTGTGCCGGTGGTGATGACGTCGCCGGGCTCCAGCGTCATGAACTGGCTGACGTAGCTGACGATTTTGGCGACGCTGAAGATCATGGTCTTGGTGTTGCCCTTTTGCACGCGCTTGCCGTTCACCTCGAGCCACAGGCCCAGCTTTTGCGGGTTGGGTACTTCGTCGCGCGTGACCAGCCAGGGGCCGAGCGGGCCGAAGGTGTCGCAACCTTTGCCCTTGTCCCAGGTGCCGCCGCGCTCAATCTGGAATTCGCGCTCGCTCACGTCGTTGATGGTGCAGTAGCCGGCCACGTAGTCCAGCGCTTCCTTTTGCGACACGTAGCGGGCCGTCTTGCCGATGATCACGCCGAGCTCGACCTCCCAGTCGGTCTTGACCGAGCCTTTGGGCAGCATGATGGGGTCGTTCGGGCCCTGGATGCAGCTGGTGGCTTTCATGAACACGACCGGCTCGGCGGGAATCGGCAAGCCCGATTCGGCCGCGTGGTCGGCGTAGTTCAGGCCGATGGCGATGAACTTGGGCACGCCGGTGACGGGGCTGCCATAACGCGGCGAGCCTTTGACCAGCGGCAGCTTGTCGGCTTTGAGCTTGCGCAGTTTGGCAATCGCAGCATCGCCAAGCTGATCCGGGCCGATGTCCTTGATGACAGCGCTCAGATCGCGCAGCTTGCCGTTGGCATCAATAAGGCCGGGCTTTTCCTTGCCGGGGTTGCCATAGCGAACGAGTTTCATGGTTTTTCCTTTTGATAAATCGGATGAAAGATTAATAAGTGGAGCGGCCGCCCGAGAGATCGAAAACGGCGCCGGTTGAGAACGAGCAATCTTCGGTGCACAGCCAGCCGACCATGGCGGCTACCTCATCGGGCGTGCCGAAGCGGCCCATGGGGATTTTAGAAAGCATGAACTGTATGAACTCGGGCGTCATTTGCTCAAAAATCGGCGTTTTCACCGCGGCCGGTGTGATGCAGTTGACGCGCACACCTGTATCGGCGAGTTCCTTGCCCAGGGATTTTGTCAGGGCGATCACCGCGGCCTTGCTCGCGCTGTAGGCGCTGGCATTCGGGTTGCCGTCTTTGCCGGCCACCGAGGCAACATTGACGATGCGGCCATAGTTGCGTGCACGCATGTGCGGCACGATTTCACGGCAGCAGAAGAACAGGCCGTTGAGGTTGACCTGCTGCACCTGCATCCATTGCTCGGGTGGGTAGTCCCACAGCTTGACGTTGGGACCGGTGATGCCGGCCGAGTTGACAAGCGCGTCAATAGCAGGGTTGTGGGCCACAGTTTGTTTGACCGCCTCCACCACGCTGGCATGGCTGGCCACATCGACGGCTACCGTATGCACCCCGGCGCCCAGCGCGCCCCTGGCCGTGGCCAGTGCCTCGGGGTTGATGTCCCAAAGCGTCACCGTGCCGCCCGACGCCAGCACGCGCTGAGCCACCGCAAAACCCAAGCCGACCGCACCACCGGTGATGACCGCATGGCGCCCCTTCAGGTCCAGCTGGTTCATATGGTGATGCCACCGTCCACGTTGTAGGCCTGGCCGGTCACAAAAGCAGCCTCGTCGCTGGCCAGAAAGACCACCAGCGGGGCAATCTCATGCGCCTGCGCCAGGCGCCCGAGCGGCTGGCGTGCGATGAAGGCCTTGCGGGCCGCCACGGGATCTTCGTTGGCATTGATACGGTCCTGTAGCGAAGGCGTGTCTACCGTACCAGGGCAAATCGCATTGCAACGCACGCCGTCACCCACAAAGTCGGCCGCGACGCTTTTGGTGAGGCCAATCACTGCCGCCTTGGTGGTGCCATACACAAATCGGTTGGGCAGGCCTTTGATGCTGCTGCAGACGCTGGCCATGTTGACAATGCTGCCGCCCTTTTTGGCCTGCATGCCGGGCAGCACGGCCTGGATCATCCAGAACTGGGCGCGCACGTTGAGGTTGAAGGCGAACTCAAGATCGGCATCGGTGGCCTGCAGGGCTGTGCCCCCGTGGACAAAACCGGCGCAGTTAAAAAGAATGTCCATGGGCGGCAGGCCGCCTACCAGTTTCTGGATCGCCGCCTTGTCCAGCACGTCCAGGGGCAGCGCCGTGATGTTGGCCGCCCCTTTGTAGCTTTCCAGCAGCTCGGGTTTCAGGTCGGTGGCCCAGACCTGCGCGCCTTCGGCCGCCAGCGCCAGTGCGGTGGCATGGCCGATTCCCTGGCCGGCTGCGGTCACCAGCGCTTTTTTTCCTTCAAGTCTCATCTTCACTCCTACAGGGTTTTGCCGGATGTTGTCCCGGGGGTTTCATGGGATTATCAATTGGTCTTACCACTTGTCCAATTCTGGCTAACCCTTAAAGCCCCACCTTTCACCCTTTTCCCTCCATGCCCCTGCAAACCGTCGAACCGCAGCGCCTCTACCGCCAGATCGCCGAGCAGCTGCGCACGCTGATCTCGGCCGGCGAATGGGCCGTGGGCGCACGGCTGCCCGCCGAGCGCGACCTGGCGCGACAGCTGGGCGTGAGCCGGCCCTCGGTGCGCGAAGCGCTGATCGCGATGGAGGTTGAAGGCTGGGTCGAAGTACGCACCGGCTCGGGTGTCTATGTTCTGGACCGAAGCAAGCCCGCCAGCCACGACGGCAATGGAAGTGGCCGGGCCGAGCAGATATCGCCCGACGAATGGGGACCCCTGGAATTGATACGCGCCCGCCGCGTGGTGGAAGGCGAAGTCGCCGCCATGGCCGCCACCCAGGCCAAGCGCAAACACATAGACGCGATGGACAAGGCCATCGCCAGCATGCAGTTTGACGCCGACCGCGGCGTGCTGCCGCTGGAAGGCGACCGCGCTTTTCATACCGCCGTTGTCGAGTCCTGCGGCAACGTAGTGCTGATTGAAACCATACAGCGCTTCTGGGACTCGCGTCGCGGCCCGTTGTTCGAGCGGTTGGGCGGGCATTTTGAAACCGTTGAATCGTGGCGCTCGGCGATTGCCGAGCACCAGGCCATTTTTGATGCGGTGCGCAACCGAGACGCCGATGCCGCGCGTGCGGCCATGCATGCGCACATGGACCAGTCGCACAAGCGTTTCAGCGTGAGCTGGAGTCGGACCAAAAGCCAGGAGGTACAAAAGAAATGACCCGTCACGATTTCTTTCAGCGCTCACCTCACCCCGGATTTCCCTTCCAACAAAAAGCGAAAGCGAGACAAGCATGAAGTTTCTGACACCGCGCAAATTGCTGGCAACAGCCCTTATGGCGCTCACCAGCCTCTGCGGCAACGCCTGGGCGCAGGCCTACCCGAACAAGCCTATTGAAGTGATGGTGGCCTTCCAGCCTGGCGGCGGCACCGACTCGCTGGCGCGCGCCTATGCCGAAGCCGCCAAAAAATACACCACGCAATCGCTGGTGGTCTACAACAAACCCGGCGCCAGCGGCGCCATCGGCCTGGCCGACGTGGTCAATGCCAGGCCCGACGGCTACAAGATTGCCATGCTGTTTGTGGAGGTGACCATCCTGCCGCACATGGGCATCACCAGGATCACGCAGGACGACTTCATCCCGATTGCCCGCCTGAATGCCGACCCGGCTGCCATCACCGTGAAAGCGGACTCGCCCTACAACACGATTGAAGAGTTCCTCGCCGCCGCCAAAAAGACCGGCAGCGACGTGAAGGTCGGCAACGCCGGCAACGGCTCGATCTGGCACCTGGCCGCCGCTTCGCTGGAAGAAAAAACCGGCGCGAAGTTCAACCACATCCCCTACCAGGGCGCAGGCCCCGCCGTGCTGGCCCTGCTGGGCGGTCATGTGGACGCAGTAGGCGTGAGCCCGGCTGAGGTTGCCGTGCATGTGGCGGCCGGCAAGCTGAAGATTTTGGGTGTGATGGCCGACCAGCGCGTCAAGGGTTTTGAGAGCGTGCCCACCCTCAAGGAACGCAACATCGACCTGTCCATCGGCACCTGGCGCGGCCTGGGCGTGGCCAAAGGCACACCGCCTGAAGTCGTGGAAACCATTCGGACCTTCAGCAAAAAGGCGGCCGAAGAGCCCATCATGCGCGAAGTGATGGACAAACTGAACCTTGGCTACGCCTATGCCGACGGCCCTGCCTTCAAGGCGCAAATGGTGCGCGACAACGACAACTTCAAACAACTCGTGACCAAGCTCAACCTGAAGAACTGAGCAATGAGCCTGTTCAATGTCTAAACGAGGCCTCGTTTAGACATTGAACAGGCTCTTAGACCCCAGGCTTCACGACGGTGCGCGCTGGCGCGCATCGTCGATTTCCTTTCTGCCAGCAACCACCCTTCGAGGAGACAACATGAACGCATTCAATACAAAAAGATTCGCTATCAAAACCATAGCTGCTTGCGCCCTATTGGCAGGCACTGCGGGCTTTTCCGGCATTGCGTCGGCGCAAACCAAGCTGAAATGGGCGCACGTCTACGAGACTTCCGAGGCCTACCACAAGTGGTCGGTCTGGGCGGCTGACGAAATCAAGAAGCGCACCAGCGGCCGCTACGAGATTCAGGTGTTCCCGGCTTCCACGCTGGGCAAGGAAAGCGACATCAACCAGGGCCTGCAGCTGGGCACCGTCGACATCATCATCTCGGGCGCATCGTTTGCGGCCCGGAGCTTTCCGCGTATCGGCGTGGCCTACTACCCCTACACCTTCCGCGACCCGGAGCACCTGCTGAAATACGCGAAGAGCGATGTCTTCAAGGAACTGACCGAAGGCTACAAACAGAAGACCGGCGTGCAAACTGTCGCGGTCACCTACTACGGCGCGCGCCACTCCACCAGCAACAAACCCTTCAAGACCTGCGAAGAGATGAAGGGCCTGAAAATGCGGGTGCCCGACGTGCCGGCCTACATGGCCCTGCCGCGCGCCTGCGGCGCCAACCCGACGCCGATCGCTTTTGCCGAGGTTTACCTGGCGCTGCAAAACGGCACGGTCGATGCACAGGAGAACCCGCTGCCCACCATCGAAGCCAAGAAGTTCTATGAGGTCCAGAAGAACATCATCCTGACCGGCCACATCCTCGATTCGCTGGTCACTCAGATCGGCCCTCACGTCTGGACCAAGCTCAGCGATGCCGACAAGAAAGTCTTCACGGATGTGATGCAGGAAGCGGCCGCCAAAGCCACGGCCGACATCCAGAAGCGGGAAGGCGAGCTGGTGGACGAGTTCAAGAAAAAAGGCATCAACCTGATCACGGTCAACAAGGACGAGTTCCGCGATCACATCGTCAAGGCCGTGGACATGGCGTCAATGGGCTACGACAAGAAGGATTGGGACCGCATCCAGGCCATCAAGTAAGTCTTGCCCATCCGGCCAAGGCTTCCCGCCCTTTCCTCCATCGGAGGGAAGGGCCTCATTACCCACTACCCCACCATCATGACTTCCATTCCCGACATTGACGCCTTGCCCAAGGTCATGGGCGACGACGGCGAGTTCCACGCCACGGATGAAGCAGTTGACCTGTCCGGCACGCCCGTTGAAGCCTGGGCGGCGCTGTTTTTCTTCTGGGCGTTGGGCCTGACGGTTTTCTACCAGTTCTTCACGCGTTATGTAATGAACGATTCCGCCGCCTGGACGGAAGAAATCGCACGCTACCTGCTGATCGCCACCGTCTTCGTCGGCGCCGCCATTGGCGTGGCCAAGAACAACCACATCCAGGTCGACTTCTTCTATCGCTTCATGCCCGCGTGGCTGGCCCGGGGCATGGCCCTGTTGACCGACGTGCTGCGCATCGCCTTCCTGGGCGCCATGGTCGTGCTGACCTGGCAAATGATGGACAAGATGGGCAACTACAAGATGACCATCATCGACCTGCCGATGAACCTGGTGTACGGCGTCTGCCTGGTGGGGTTTGCGGCCATGGCCGTGCGCTCGGTCTGGGTCATGCGCATTCACCTGCAGCGCGGCTACAGCGTGCTGGAACGCCCTGAATCCACGATGGAGGACCGCTGAATGTTGAAGGTTATTTTTCTCTTCCTGATGAGCGGCGGCCTGCCGGTGGCCATGGCCATGGCCGGGGCGTCGCTGGTCTACATCCTGTTCACCAACAGCTCGCCGCCCTTTGTGGTGGTTCACCGCATGGTCAGCGGCATCGACAGTTTTCCGCTGCTGGCCGTGCCGTTCTTCATCCTGGCCGGCAACCTGATGAACAACGCCGGCATCACCAACCGCATCTACAACTACGCGCTGGCGCTGGTCGGCTGGATGAAGGGCGGACTGGGCCACGTCAACGTCGTCGGCTCGGTGGTGTTTGCCGGCATGAGCGGCACCGCCATTGCCGATGCCGCCGGCCTCGGCACCATCGAGATCAAGGCCATGAAGGACCACGGCTACAGCACCGAGTTTGCCGTGGGCGTGACGGCGGCCTCGGCCACGCTGGGCCCCATCATTCCGCCCAGCCTGCCCTTTGTGATCTACGGCATGATGGCCAATGTCAGCGTCGGTGCGCTGTTTCTGGCGGGCATCCTCCCGGGCCTGCTGATGGCCATCCTGATGATGCTGACAGTGGCCTATTTCGCGCACAAGAACAACTGGGGCGCCGATGTCCCCTTCGCGTGGAGCCGCCTGAACAAGGCGCTGGTGGAAACCGCCGTGGTCATCGGCTGGCCGCTGCTGCTGTGGCTGCTGATCGGCAAACTGAACTTTCCGCCGCAGATCACCGTGGCCGTCGCACTGGTAGCGCTGTTTGCGGCCGACAAAGCCTTCAATTTCCAGGCCGTGTTGCCCATCATGACGCCCGTGCTGCTGATAGGCGGCATGACCACCGGCATCTTCACCCCCACGGAAGGCGCGATTGCCGCCTGCGTCTGGGCGCTGATCCTCGGGTTTGCCTGGTACCGCACGCTGACCTTCAAGAGCTTTGTGAAGGTCTGCCTTGACACGGTCGAGACCACCTCCACCGTGCTGTTCATTGTGGCCGCGGCATCGATCTTCGGCTGGATGCTCACTGCCACCGGCGTGACCACCGACATCGCCAAATGGGTGCTGGACTTCACCAAGGAAGCCTGGGTCTTCCTGCTGCTGGCCAACCTGTTGATGCTGTTTGTAGGCTGCTTCCTGGAGCCGACCGCAGCCATCACGATCCTGGTACCTATCCTGGTGCCGATTGCCACGCAGCTGGGCGTGGACCCGATCCACTTCGGGCTGGTGATGGTGCTCAATTTGATGATCGGCCTGCTGCATCCGCCCATGGGCATGGTGTTGTTTGTGCTGGCCCGCGTGGCCAAGCTGTCGGTGGAACGGACCACCATCGCCATCCTGCCCTGGCTGTTCCCGCTGCTGGGCAGCCTGATCATCATCACCTATTTCCCCAAATTGGTACTCTGGTTGCCGAAGATGTTTTATTGAAAGTGAAACAATCACCCTGAGACGCCTTCGGCGCCTCCCCCTCGAGGGGGCGCCACCTGCGGCCCGGCGAAGCCGGTTCCGCGATGGCCCCCCGATAAACACAGAAGTATTAAATGGCTTTCGTAACAGAACTGATTTCTGTAGAGGATCAGCAACTAATTGGGCACGATCAGATGCGAGACCCGATTGGGCGTCCCCTACGGCCATATAAGTGGACCATTGATCGCGGTCGAGAGATGTTTTTTCTGCAGACTTATCGCGGTGGCGAAGATACTCATCATTTGATGTGGTTCATCTTCGGTGTGAAGGGGGTCAGGTTGTCACTACAACTTAGCTGTAAAACCCACATCAAAGATGGGAAAGAGTTTTACCCTTGGGAATTGGCCCAACCTGTTGATTTCCCGAATGACCTTCAAATGTCCCGTGAAAAAGTGATTGAGGCTATCAAAGAAGCCATAGCCTCCTTCACTAACTGGGGGTCTCCAATTAACCAAGTGACGTTCAGCTTCTAACTTCAAACAATGACACCGTTTATTCGCCTTCACCCCTCCGATGACGTCCTGATTGCCCGAGCCCAGCTGGTGGGTGGCACCGAGGTCGAAAACATCACCGTACGCGGCCTGATCCCTGCCGGCCACAAGATCGCCACGCGCGCGCTGGCCGTGGGCGAGCCCGTGCGGCGCTACAACCAGATCATCGGTTTTGCCAGCAAACCCATCGCGCCCGGCGAGCACGTGCATACGCACAACCTCAACATGGGCCCCGACAAGGGCGACTTTACGCGCGACTACGCATTCGGCGCCGATGTGAAACCGGCACCGGCCAGGCGCGAGGCGACTTTCATGGGTATCAAGCGGCCTGACGGACGCGTGGCCACGCGCAACTACATCGGGATTCTCTCGAGCGTCAACTGCTCGGCCACCGCCGCGCGGGCGATTTCCGACCATTTCTCGCGGCAGAACAACCCTGCAGCGCTGAAAGATTTTCCCAACGTCGACGGCGTGGTGGCGTTGACGCATGGCACCGGCTGCGGCATGGACAGCGACGGCCTGGGCCTGCAGATCCTGCAGCGTACGCTGACCGGCTACGCCACGCACCCCAACTTCGCGGGCGTGTTGGTGGTGGGCCTGGGCTGCGAGTCCAACCAGATCAATGCCTGGCTGGCCCACGGCAGCCTGCGCGAAGGTGAAACCCTGCGCGTCTTCAGCATC
The DNA here is from genome assembly GCF_056403055.1 of Polaromonas sp. P3_A5. NCBI lineage: Bacteria > Pseudomonadati > Pseudomonadota > Betaproteobacteria > Burkholderiales > Comamonadaceae > Polaromonas > Polaromonas sp. P3_A5. The sequence goes on along the minus strand of NZ_JBFUGF010000001.1, from coordinate 528,761 downwards.
CAGGACACGGGTGGCACGGCCAAGACGGTGGCCAAGGGCATCGCCATGATCAAGGAGATGCTGCCGCAGGCCAATGCCGTCAAGCGCGAACCCTGCAGCGCCGCGCACATCACCATCGGCCTGCAGTGCGGCGGCTCCGACGGTTACTCGGGCATCAGCGCCAACCCGGCGCTGGGCGCGGCGGTGGACTTGCTGGTGGCCCATGGCGGCACCGCCATCCTCAGCGAAACCCCCGAGATTTACGGCGCCGAGCATTTGCTCACGCGGCGCGCCGTGCGCCCCGACATCGCCGAAAAGCTGATCTCGCGCATCAAGTGGTGGGAGCACTACACCCAGATCAACGAAGGCGAAATGAACAACAACCCGTCGCCCGGCAACAAGGCCGGCGGCCTCACGACCATCCTGGAAAAGTCGCTGGGTGCGGTGGCCAAGGGCGGCACCTCCAACCTGGAGGCTGTCTATGAATACGCCGAACCCGTGAAGGACCACGGCTTCGTCTACATGGACACGCCGGGCTACGACCCGGTCAGCGCCACGGGCCAGGTGGCCGGCGGCGCCAACATCATCTGCTTTACCACCGGCCGCGGTTCGGCTTACGGCTGCGCGCCCTCGCCTTCGCTCAAGCTCGCCACCAATTCGGCACTGTGGCAGCGGCAGGAAGAGGACATGGACATCAATTGCGGCGAGATCATCGACAGCGGCGTGACGGTGCAGGAGATGGGACAGCGCATTTTCGAGATGGTGCTGGCCACCGCATCGGGTGAACCGAGCAAGAGCGAAAAGCACGGCTACGGACAAAACGAATTTGTGCCCTGGCAAGTCGGCGCGGTGATGTAAAGGCTTTTCACATGCAAAAAGTGCTTCAAGCCCAATATCTACGGGCGCAAGCAGCTACTATTTTTATAGCAGCCGGCAGCACGGCCGCTGAAGCGGAAAAAATCGCCGCCAACCTGGTGATGGCCAACCTGAGCGGCCATGACTCGCACGGCATCGGCATGCTTCCGCGCTACGTCGATGCGGTGCTCGAAGGTGGCCTGACGCCCAACGCCCAGGTCAAAACCCTGCTCGATACCGGCTCGCTGCTCAGCCTGAACGGCCAGCGCGGTTACGGTCAGGCGATCGGCGAGCAGGCGATGGCGCTCGGCATGGCACGTGCCAAAACCCATGGCAGCTGCATCATGGCGCTGGCCGAGTCGCACCATCTGGGGCGCATCGGCCATTTCGCCGAGATGGCCGTGGCCCAGGGACTGGTGTCGCTGCACTTCGTCAACGTCATGACGCGGCCCGTGGTGGCACCCTGGGGCGGCGCGGATGGCCGCTACGGCACCAACCCCTGCTGCATAGGCATACCACTCAAGGACAGCCCGCCCTTTGTGCTGGACTTCGCCACCAGCCGCGTGGCCCAGGGAAAAATGCGCGTGGCGCACAACCAGGGCAAATCCGTCCAGCCGGGCCTGCTGATCGACGAACACGGCCAGCCCACCACCAACCCCGGCGTGGTGGTGGTGCCGCAGCCGAACGGTTTTTTTGGCGCGCTCATGCCATTCGGCGAGCACAAGGGCTACGGCCTGGCGGTGGCATGCGAGCTGCTGGGCGGCGCGCTCACCGGCGGCGGCACCTGGCACCACCCCACAGTGAGCGTGCGTGCGGTCTACAACAGCATGCTCACGATCCTGATTGACCCGGGCAAGCTGGGCACCCAGTCGGCCCTCGAAATGGAAGCGCTGGCATTCGTCGAGTGGCTGCGCAAAAGCCCGCCGGCCGACGGTGTGGACGCTGTGCAGATTGCCGGTGAACCGGAACGCCGTGCGCGGCTTGAACGCGAACAGGGCGGCATTGAAATGGACGGCGAAACCTGGCGCGAAATCGTCGCAGCCGGCCAGAAGGTCGGTGTAAGTGTGCCGGGCTGAGCACCGAACGCTATCAAATCAGTAGCTGCTCGCGCAGTCCCTATAAGGTCTAGCGGCCAAAATGATCCTCAATTTCACCGAAAAAGCCATGACTCCACCGATTCAAGACCAGGTTGCGCTTGTCACTGGCGCCAACGCCGGCATGGGCCTGGCCACGGTGCGTGCCCTGCTGGCCGCCGGCTACAAAGTGGCGGCCACCGACCTCGGCACCGAACGTGTGGCCGCCGAGCTTGCCGCGTATGGTGACCGTTTGGCCTGCTTCACCATGGACGTGAGCGAGCAGGCCCAGGTGCACGCCGCTTGCGACGCCATTGAAACGCATTTTGGCCGCATCGACGTCTGCGTCAACAACGCCGGCTTCCTGCAATACGCCAACTGCGAACAGACCACGCCGGAGCTCTGGCACAAGACCCTGCGCATCAACCTCGACGGTGTCTTCTACGTCAGCCAGCGCGTGGCGCCAGGCATGAAGGCGCGTGGTTTCGGCCGCATCGTGAACGTATCGTCCTATGGCGCCAAAACCGGGGGGCTGTCGCCGCTGCCAGCCTATGCGGCCAGCAAGGGCGGCGTGATCTCGCTGACCTTCAGCTTTGCCCGCGAATACGCCGCGTTTGGTGTGACCTGCAACGCGCTGGCCCCGACCTTCGTGAAGACCCAGATGCTGACCGAGCAGGTCAGTGCCGAGCGGCAAGCCGAGCTGCGCCAGAAGATACCGGTGGGCCGTTTCTGCGAGCTCGAAGAGTTCGCTCACTGCGTGCTGTTCCTGGCCCACCCGATGAGCGGCTTCATCACCGGCGAGGTGCTGGACCTCAATGGCGGCCTGCAGTTTGACTGAGCGCGCGATGCTGAACACCCGCGCTTTGCCGGAAATCGCCACGCGCGGCATCGGCGTCCCCACTTACTCACGCCGCGGCACTGTGGGCGTGGTGCACCTGGGCCTGGGTGCCTTCCACCGTGCGCACCAGGCACTGGTGTTCGATACCCTGCTGCAGCGCGGTGATGCGCGCTGGGGTGTGCTGGGTGTCGCCATGCGCAGTACTGAGCTGGCCGACGCCATGGCCGCGCAAGATGGCCTGCATGCCGTGCAGGTTGCCAGCAGCACCGGTGTGCAGTGGCAGGTCGGTGGCGCCATCTGGCAAACCTGCGTGGCCGCCCGCGAGCCGGCGCAGGTGGTGCAGGCACTGGCCGCGCCATCCACGCGCTGGGTCACGCTGACGGTCACTGAAAAAGGCTACGCCCCGGAACTGGCCCGACTGCTGCTGCAGGGCCTGACGGCGCGCCGCACAGCGGGCCTGCCCGGGTTGACGCTGGCTTCCTGCGACAACCTGGCACACAACGGCCGCAAGTTACAGGCTTTGTGCATCGATGCCGCACAAAAGGAAAATCCGGCGCTGGCGCAATGGATCGGCACCGCCTGCGCCTTCCCGAACAGCATGGTGGACCGCATCGTGCCGGCCGCAACCGGCGAGCGCCTGGCGGCTGCCGGGCAGGCGCTCGGCGTGACCGACCAGGCTGCACTGGGCACCGAAGCATTCTGGGAATGGGTGATTGAACGCCGCTTTGCCGATCCTGCGGACGGCGACGTGCTGGCCGCTGCGGGCGTCACGGTGGTGGACGACGTGGCGCCGTTTGAAGAAGCCAAATTGCGCATGCTCAACGGCAGCCACACGGCCATGGCCTGCATGGGCGCGGTAGCGGGCTGGCCCGTCGTCAGCGACTGCATCGCCCAGCCGGCGGTGCATCGCTTCATCCACGGCCTGATGACGCAGGAGATCGGCCCGCAGCTCAGCCGCCCGGACTGGCCCGCCTACCGCGACGCGCTGCTGGCACGTTTTGCCAACCCCGAGTTGCAGCACAGGGTGCACCAGATCGCCACTGACAGCTCGCAGAAGATTCCATATCGCTGGGTACCTTCGGTGATTGATGCCCTGGCCGCGAACCAGCCCGTGGAACGGCTGGCCTTTGCGGCAGCGGCCTGGATGCGTTATCTGCGCGGCATCGACGAGCAGGGGCAGCCCTACGCCATAAACGACCCGATGGCCGAAACGCTGAAAGCTCTCGCGCTTGCCCATTCCGGTGACGCTGCAGCGACAGTGCAAGCCCTGGGTACGCTGCCGGCCATCTGGGGTGAGGCCCTGCCGCAGCAAGCGCACTGGCTGGCCCGCATGACCCACTGGCTGGCGCAGATCAACCAGCGCGGCGTGCTGGCCGCCCTGGACCAACTTCACTCCCACCCCATCTGAACACCATGAAAATCACCAACGCCCGCGTCATCGTCTGCAGCCCCGGCCGCAATTTCGTTACCCTGAAAATAGAAACCGACGAAGGCCTGACCGGCATCGGCGACGCAACGCTCAACGGGCGCGAGCTGTCTGTCGTGAGCTACCTGACCGAGCATGTCATCCCCTGCCTGATCGGACGCGATGCACACCAGATCGAGGACATCTGGCAGTACCTGTACAAGGGCGCTTACTGGCGGCGCGGCCCGGTCACCATGAGCGCGATCGCCGCAGTCGACACCGCCCTCTGGGACATCAAGGCCAAGGCCGCCAACATGCCGCTGTACCAGCTGCTGGGCGGAAAGAGCCGCACCGGTGTGATGGTCTATGGGCATGCCAATGGGAAAGACATTGCGCAGACCGTGGAAGAGGTGTTGCGTTACAAGGAGATGGGCTATCAGGCCATACGCGCGCAGAGCGGCGTGCCGGGCCTGGACAAGGTTTATGGCGTCGGCAAGGGCACGCTGTTTTACGAACCGGCTGACGCTGACCTGCCCAGCGAACACGACTGGAGCAGCGAAAAATACCTGCTGCACACCCCGAAGTTGTTCGACGCAGTGCGTACCGCCGCCGGGCCGGACATTCATTTGCTGCACGACGTGCATCACCGCCTGACGCCGATCGAGGCGGGCCGGCTGGGGAAATCACTGGAGCCCTATCACCTGTTCTGGATCGAAGACGCGACGCCGGCCGAAAACCAGGAGGCTTTTCGCCTGATCCGCCAGCACACGACCACACCGCTGGCCGTGGGCGAGATTTTCAACACCATCTGGGACTGCAAGGACCTGATTCAGAACCAGCTGATCGACTACATCCGCGCGACGGTGGTGCATGCCGGCGGCATCACCCACCTGCGGCGCATTGCCGACTTTGCGGCGATGTACCAGGTACGCACGGGCTGCCACGGCGCGACCGATTTGTCACCGGTCTGCATGGGCGCAGCGCTGCACTTCGATACATGGGTGCCCAATTTCGGCGTGCAGGAATACATGCGCCACACCGAGCAGACCGATGAGGTGTTTCCGCACAGCTATCGTTTTGACAAAGGCTTTATGCACTGCGGCGAAACGCCGGGCCATGGCGTGGAAATCGACGAGAAGCTCGCCGCGAAATACCCGTACCAGCGCGCCTACCTGCCGGTGAACCGGTTGCAGCACGACGGCACCCTCTGGAATTGGTAGGGACTGACTTACCCCTATCGGACGCGCACTTCGTGTCGCGCCTTTTCCCCTTCCAGGGGACGGCACCTGCGGCCGGGCAAAGCCCGTTCCGCGGCGCCTGCTGGCCTTCGGAGGGAAGCCGGGGGCTTAGGCCAAGATCGTCGCTAAGCTGGCTTCTAGGTGCTCTGATGGCAGGCGTTTAAAGCCTGAGCGGGCAAAACGCTGCAGGCGGCCGACCATGAAGGCAACGATGACCGAGGCGCGCACCTGGGCGTCCACCGTGGGGGTCGCCGCGCCGCTGGCGGCCGCAGCGTCGCGCAGGCTTTGCTTGAGGCTGGACTCGAGCTTGTCGAAGAACTGGTTCATGCGCTCTTGCAGGCGGTCGTTTTCAAATACCAGCGCATCGCCGACCATGACGCGCGTCATGCCGGGGTTCTTTTCGGCGAACTGCAGGATCATGACCACCAGCTTGCGGGTGCGGGCTGAATGGTCGGATTCACGTTCACCAATCTGATTGATCAGTGTGAAGACGCTTTGCTCGATGAATTCGATCAGGCCTTCGAACATCTGCGCCTTGCTGGCGAAATGGCGGTAAAGGGCGGCTTCGCTCACATCCAGCTTGGCTGCCAGGGCGGACGTCGTGATGCGCTCGGCGCCCGGCTGCTCCAGCATGGTGGCCAGCGCCTGCAGAATCTGGACCCGGCGCTCACCCGGTTTGGGGCGCTTGCGCACCGCAGGCTCGGCTGGCGTGGCGTGCGGGCTCAGTTCGGATTCAGACGCTAAGTCGGACATAGGCGATGAAGTAGGAAATGTTTCAAAAAACCGGGAATCGTTGCAATTGATTCTCGCACAGCCAAGTGACAGTTCGTCTCTCACCATGCCCGGGTTTTCGCCCATGAGGCGAAGGCGCAACGTTCTGTTCCGTAACAGCAAGCGCTTACTGTGGTGGGCGAGCTACAAACTCAATCGAACCCGTAATCCGTACGGTCCGGCTGGGCCAGTCCCGGTGTGGTCCAGCTCCAGCTGCGAATGGTGAACCCGCGCGATTTCGCTGGCAATGGCCAGGCCCAGGCCATTGCCCTCGCCCGCCGTCCCCTGCACCCGGTAAAAGCGCTGCAACGCCATGCTGCGCTCGTCCGGGGCTATGCCGGGGCCGTCGTCTTCGACTTCCAGGAAAACGCCCCAGCGCCGGTGTTCGGCGGCAGCGCCACCAGGACCCGGCTGTTTTGGCGTGTCCGGCGCTTCGAAGCCTGCCGTCGGGCCACAGCGGATCGTGACCGTGCCGCCGGGCGGTGTGTATTTGACGGCGTTGTCCACCAGATTACCCAGCAGCTCGCGCAGCAGCCACTCGTAACCACTGACCTGTGCAGGCTGGGTTTCCAGCCCCAGGTCAATGCCCTTGCGCATGGCGGCATCCAGATGCAGGGGCAGGATGGATTCGCAGAGGTCTTTCAGGTCTACCCGTTGCATGGGCTGGGCGCCGGCGGCTGACGCGTCGGCGCGCGAGAGCGCCAGCAGCTGGTTGGCCAGCTGCGACGTCCGGCGTGTGGCATTGCGCAGCTTGATGATTTTTTCGGCCGACAAGGTCACCGCCCCGTCCGAGCCTGCTGCCTGGGCCACCTTGGCCGCTTGCGCCCAGGCCTCGACCTGGGCCTGCAGCCCGGCCAGAGGCGTGCGCAGTTGGTGCGCGGCATCAGCCACAAACCGCCGCTGCCCCTCCGCCTGGTCGTTCACCAGGCCAAAAAGGCGGTTCAAGGCACTCACCAGCGGCTGCACCTCGGCCGGCGTAGCCATCGGGTCGATGGCACTCAAGTCGCGCGGGTTGCGGCGCTCCACCGCGTCCTTGAGCTCAATCAACGGCTTGAGTGCCCGCGTGACGGCCCAGTTGACGGCAAAACCAGCCGCCACAACCAGGATCAGATTGGGCAGCAGCACCTTGAACAGCACGGAGCGTACCCATTGCTGGCGCGGGTCGGATCCATCCGCCAGCTGGACGATCAGCTCACCCACCGCAGTCTTCATGCGCTGCGCGGCAATCCGGTAGGTCACGCCGTTGTATTCGATGCTGTGGAATTCCGGCTCGTGCGTGGCCGGCAGCAGTTCGGGAATCCAGGGCTCACCGGCCAGAAAGTCGCCTTCGGCATCGGCGAGGCGAAAGCCGGCAAAGCCAGGCCGGCCCTTGAGGAAATCATCCACGGCGGGGGCCATCAGCAGCACCGGCGCACTTTCCGGGGTGGCGCCCGGCGCCACAACCGAATCGGCCAGCAGGGGAATCAGCCGGAGCAGCTGCTGATCTTTTTGCAGGGCGACATCGCCGGCCGTCTGGTAGTCAAAATAAATACTCACCAGCGCAAAAGTCCCCAGCGGGAAAAGCAGCAGCAGGAGCAGCCGGCGCTGCAGGCCGGACTTCATGGCGGCAGGCACGAACGCGTTGCCGCCCGTGCGCGCAGCCAGCGTACGCAGGCGGTTTTTCAGGCGGACGGCCCAGGACTGGCCGAAAGGGTTCATGCCTGCGCTGCCTATTCAGCGCCAGCGCTGGACGGCATCCCCGGGGAAACTTCCACCAGCTCCAGCCGGTAGCCAAAGCCGCGAATGGAGCGTACGGCTATGCCGTGCGGCTCCAGCTTGCCGCGCAAACGCGAGATGTACACCTCAATGGCATTGGGCGTGATTTCCTTGTCCCACCCCGTCATGGCCTGCAGCAGCTTGTCTTTGCTGGCCGGCTTGGGCGCGTGGATCAGCAAATACTCCATCACCGTCCATTCGCGCGGTCCGAGCTCTATCAGCTGGCCGTTGGCGCGCGCCTCGCGGTTGGCCGTGTCCAGTTCCAGCGCTCCAAAACTCAGTGTGGCGCTGGTGGCGGCCTGGGAGCGGCGCAGCAGTGCGCGCAGGCGCGCCAGCAACTCGGGCAGCTCAAACGGCTTGACCATGTAGTCATCCGCCCCCAGATCCAGCCCCTGGACACGGTCCTGCAGCGCGTCGCGGGCCGTCAGGATGAGCACTGGCATGGCCATTCCGCCGCGGCGCAGGCGGCGCGTCAGTTCCAGCCCGTCAATGCGCGGCAGCCCGATGTCGATGATCGCCGCATCGAAGGTCTCACCCTGTAACACTTCCTCCGCGCGTTCGGCACTGCCGACCCAGTCGACGGCGTAGCCGGCGTCACTGAGCCCCAGCTTGATGCCGCTGGCCACCATCACGTCGTCTTCAACCAACAGGAGTCGCATAACGAATTGTCCGTTTCGTCGCCAATGCCAATTGACCCCGCCTGAGGAGTGTCAATTCAGGAAAAAACCGGTGCCGCTGCCTGTTTTGGTTTTTGGTCTTGTTTTTGGCCCGGTATCGGCTGCCAGTCTGCCAGACCGGCACTGTCGCCACCCTGACGGCAAAGGAAATGCCCATATTTGCTATATTTTTTATAGCAGCTTGCGCACACCCCTTATACCCTGGCGACCAATTTCATCAAAATAAGGGCGCCGCCCATCCGGACAGCCTTGGGCCGCCAGGAACGCCTGGATCAGTGCGAGCGGATCATGGTCCCGTAGGCCTGGTCGGTCAGGATTTCCAGCAGCATGGCATGCGGCACCCGGCCGTCGATGATGTGGACAGAATTCACGCCGCTTTTGGCCGCGTCCAGCGCGCCTTCGATTTTGGGCAGCATGCCGCCGGAAATCGTTCCGTCGGCAAACAGCTCGTCGATTTCGCGGGCGCTCAGGTCAGTCAGCAGCTCCCCGGCCTTGTTCAGCACGCCGGGGGTGTTGGTGAGCAGCACCAGTTTCTCGGCCTTCAGCACAGTGGCCAGCTTGCCCGCCACCACGTCGGCATTGATGTTGTAGCTCTCGTTTTCCTCGCCAAACCCGATCGGGCTGATCACCGGAATGAAGGCATCGTCCTGCAGCGCCTTGACCACGCTCGGGTCAATGCTGACGATGTCACCCACAAAGCCGATGTCGTGCTCCTTCGTCGGGTCATCCTTGTCGACCATCTTGAGCTTTTGCGCACGGATCAATCCGCCATCGCGGCCCGTCAGGCCCACGGCCTTGCCCCCGGCCTGGTTGATCAGGCCGACGATGTCCTGCTGCACCTGGCCGGCCAGCACCCACTCCACGACTTCCATGGTCTCTTCGTCGGTGACGCGCATACCCTGGATGAAATGCCCCTTTTTGCCCAGGCGGTTCAGCGCCGCCTCGATTTGCGGGCCCCCGCCGTGAACCACCACCGGGTTCATGCCCACCAGCTTGAGCAGCACCACGTCTTCCGCAAAATCAGCCTGCAGGGCCGGGTCCGTCATGGCGTTGCCGCCATATTTGATGACCATGGTCTTGCCGTGAAACTTGCGGATGTAAGGCAGCGCCTGGGCCAGGATCTCGGCCTTGTCGCGCGGGCCTACATGGGAGAGGTCTGGGTCGTTGGCGGTATTGGTGGTCATTCGCGGGGCCTTGTCGGGATGAAACAGGGGGCAGAAACAGGGAGCAGGTATTGCCGGGAAATATTGCCCGAATTGTGCCGCATCACTGCGGCCAGCGTGCCGGCCTTAGCGACGCAGCCAGCGCGGAACCTTGAAACGGATGATCGCGATATAAAAACCGACATACGTCAACACAAACAGCGCGCAAAACATCATGAGGATCGAGGTCTCACGCCAGAACAGCACTGCCGGCACCACCGTCAGCAAGGTAAAGCTCCAGAGATAAGGTGACGTCCGGTTGTTGCGCATCAACATGCGCCGCGACTCGTCATCGTGGAACACACCACGCACCAGGCGGCGGTAGATCAGCTGATGGAAATGCAGCGCATCAGCCACCCCGGGCGATCCGCCGCGCGCCAGCTTTCGGTAGATCGAAAAAACAGTCTCCCAGACCGGATAAATGATCAACAGCATCGGAAACCACGGCGAAACCATCTGGTGGCGCTGCACCAGCAGTATGCAGGCGAGCGCGATCACAACACCCCAGAGATAGGCACCCCCATCCCCCGCAAAAATCAGGCCACGGGGGTAATTCCACATGAGAAAACCCATGGTCGCACCTGCCAGGCATACAACGATGGCAGCCAGCTGACGGTCACCAAGCTGAAGCGCGACATAGGCGATTGCCAGGCAGATGAGCGACGCGACGGTACCCGCCAGGCCGTTGTAGCCATCAATGATATTGAACGCGTGCGGCAAGCCGCAGAACGCGAAAAAAGCCAAGGCAACGCCGACCCAGGGAAAAGACAGCAGCAGCATGTCGATCCCAGGCACGCCGAGCCGCGGTAACGCCAGCCCGAACAGGCTGCACGCCAGCGCTGCGGACAGCCCCGTCAGCAACAGGCGGTAACGCACCGTCAGCCGCTGCGTGAGATCTTCATAAACGCCGCCCAGCACGGCTGGCAACAGGACCACCACCAATTGCAAGGCGGTATGCCAGGTCATGGGCACATTTACCCGGCTGGCGGTCGTTTCGGCTATCACGCCGGCAAGCAAGCCAGCCAATAAGCCCAGCAGTATCCCGATGCCGCCGACGCGCGGTATGTTTCCCGCATGGAACCGCTGCGGTTTGCTCACGTCGTATCGGCTGGCATGCTCACGCGCCATGCGGATAACCAGCATGGAGGCGATTAGCGACACAGTGAAACTCAGACAAACCAGAAATACCATGGGGCCCCCGCTTTATTTGCCGCAATTATCAGCGCATACCCCCGGCCCGCCCCTTGCACTTTCCTCACAGCCCTGACAGGACCTACCGCAACGGGTGTAAATAATCCCTCACGCCGGTGTTCTGCCCATGCGGCAGCAGTGGTAATATCCTGTTCACTCATTGAACAGCTGAATCATCCATTTGCTGAATTCTTCACTTCAGGAAGAAAACCACCTGCGGGTACTGCGCCTGCTGGAGGCCAATCCTCATATGAACCAGCGCGATCTCGCCAATGCGCTGGGCGTTAGCCTGGGCAAAACCAACTATTGCCTGAAAGCGCTGCTCGACAAGGGCTTCATCAAGATGCAAAGCTTCAGCCGCAGCGAAAAGAAGCTGGCTTACGCCTATTTGTTGACGCCGAACGGCATTTCCGAGAAGGCCGGCCTGACCTTGCGCTTTCTCGAACGCAAGTTGGCGGAGTACGAAAACCTCAAGGTTGAAATCGAAAACCTCAAAGTCGAAGTCACCCAGGCAAAAACCAGCACTGATCACAACCATGACTGAAACCGTCACCATCACGCCTGTCATCCTCTGCGGCGGCGCAGGCACACGGCTTTGGCCGCTGTCGCGGAAAAGCTTCCCGAAACAGTTCGTCCCGCTGATCGGCGGTAAAAGCCTGCTGCAGCTGACCCTGGAGCGGGTGGCACACGTCAACGGAGACAGCGCAACCACGCCCGATGTGATCTGCGTCGCCTCGGAAGAACACCGATTCCTCGTCAGTGAAGCCATGCAGGCAGCACGCGTCAAGGGCCGGATTGTGCTGGAACCCACCGGGCGCAACACTGCGCCTGCGATGGCGCTCGCGGCGCTGCTCGCCAAACCCGGTCAAGTCCTGCTGTTTTGCCCTTCGGATCACCATATCCCCGATGTTGGGGCCTTTTCAGCCATGGTGGGCCAGGGCCTGGCGGCGGCGCTGAGCGGTGAGATCGTGACTTTTGGCGTGGTGCCGGCTTTTCCGGCAACAGCCTACGGTTATATCCAGCAAGGCGCGGCGCGCGGCGACGGTAGCGCCAAAGTCGCGCGTTTTATTGAAAAACCCGACGCAGAAAAAGCCCAGGCACTGATATTGCAGGGTGACACGCTCTGGAACGCCGGTATCTTCCTGACGCGCGCCGACACACTGATCGCGGCCCTGGAACAACACGCGCCCGACATTCTGCAAGGCTGCCGGCTGGCTGTGTCAGCGGTCGGAGAGGACCAGCAGTTCGTGCGGCCCGACGCAGCGGCATTCGGTGCTGTGCGCGCCGAAAGTATCGACTACGCAGTGCTCGAGCGCCACGGCGCTGTCGCTGTCGTGCCATTTGCGGGAGCCTGGAGTGACGTCGGCAGCTGGAATGCCGTCGCCGGGCTCACGGCGCCGGACGACGACGGCAATCGCATCGACGGCAACGGCATGGCGCTGCACAGCAAACGCACCTATATTCACGCGCCGCATCGCACCGTGGTGACACTTGGCACCGAGGACCTTCTGGTGATTGACACGCCCGACGCGTTGCTTGTCGCCGCGAGCAGCCACGTGGAGCAGGTCAAGAGCGTGGTTTCCCAGCTCGAAACGCGCCAAAGCCCGGAAGCGAGTCTGCACCGCAAGGTAGCGAGGCCCTGGGGCTGGTATGACAGCATTGACCGCGGCGCCCGATTCCAGGTCAAACGCATCATGGTCAAGCCCGGCGCGTCGTTGAGTCTGCAAAAACACCATCATCGGGCCGAACACTGGATCGTGGTTTCCGGCACCGCGCTGGTCACCAAAGGCGAGGCCACCTTTCTCCTCACTGAAAACCAGTCCACTTACATTCCGATCGGCGAAACTCATCGCCTGGAAAATCCAGGAAAAACCGATCTGGAAATGATCGAAGTCCAGTCCGGCAGCTATCTGGGCGAGGACGATATCGTGCGATTTACCGACAACTATGGCAGGGCATAAACAATGAAAACAGCACTCATCACCGGCATCACCGGCCAGGACGGTTCCTACCTGGCGGAGTTTCTGCTGAACAAGGGCTATATCGTGCACGGCATCAAACGCCGCACGTCGCTCTTCAATACGGATCGCATCGACCATTTGTTCCAGGACCCGCACGAAGCCAACCAGCGCTTTGTGCTGCACCACGGCGACATGACCGACTCGTCGAGCCTGACCCGCATCATCCAGCAAACCCAGCCGGACGAAATCTACAACCTGGCCGCGCAAAGCCATGTCGCCGTGAGTTTTGAAGAGCCGGAGTACACAGCCAACAGCGATGGCCTGGGCGCCTTGCGCGTCCTCGAAGCAATGCGCATTCTCGGACTTGAGAAGACCACCCGCTTCTACCAGGCTTCGACTTCCGAACTCTATGGCTTGGTGCAGGAAATCCCGCAAAAAGAAACTACGCCGTTCTACCCCCGCAGCCCCTATGCGGTTGCCAAGCTCTACGCCTACTGGATCACAATCAACTACCGGGAAGCCTACGGCATCTATGCCTGCAACGGCATCCTGTTCAACCACGAAAGCCCGGTCCGCGGCGAAACCTTTGTGACGCGCAAGATCACGCGCGCACTCGCCCGCATCAAGCTGGGCATCCAGGACTGCCTCTATCTGGGCAACATGGATGCCAAACGGGACTGGGGCCACGCCAAGGACTATGTCGAAATGCAATGGCTCATGCTTCAGCAGGACAAACCCGAAGACTTCGTGATTGCCACCGGTGTGCAATACAGCGTGCGTGATTTCGTCGAGGCGACTGCCCGGGAATACGGCATGCAGATCCGCTGGGAAGGCCACGACGAGAACGAGAAAGGCTATGACGCTGCCACCGGCAAATGCATCGTGTCGGTCGATCCGCGTTACTTCCGTCCGACCGAGGTTGAAACGCTGCTCGGTGATGCGACCAAGGCACGCGAAAAACTCGGCTGGGTTCCGAAAATCAGCTTCGCAGAACTGGTCGCCGAAATGGCCAAAGTCGACATGACACAGGCCGAGTTCGATTTGCAGGTCAAGGCGCACGGCCACAAGGCCTTGCGCAACCAGGGCTAAACGTGGCCAAACCCCGTGTTTTCCTGACCGGCGGCGGCGGCATGGTCGGCCGCAATATCCTCGAGCACCCGCTCGCGGGCAACTGGGATTTTGTCGCGCCTGGCAGTCGGGAACTGAACCTGGCCGACTTCGAGGCGACGCGCCGCTTCGTCGCAGATGTCCGGCCCGATGCTGTAATTCACTGCGCCGGACTGGTCGGCGGCATTCAGGCGAATATCGCGCACCCTGTCGATTTTCTCGTGGTGAACGTAGACCTCGGTCGCAATGTGATCATGGCGGCGCGCGAGGCCGGCGTTACCAGGCTGCTGAACCTCGCGAGCTCCTGCATGTACCCACGCGAAGCGCAGAACCCGCTCGGCGAGGAATTGATTCTGCGCGGCGAACTAGAGCCGACCAACGAGGGCTATGCGATCGCCAAGATCTTCGCGACCCGGCTGTGCGAATACATCACCCGCGAAACACCGGTCAACCAGTACAAGACGCTGATTCCGTGCAACCTGTACGGCCGGCACGACAAATTCGACCCGAAGCACTCCCACCTGATCCCTGCGATCATCCACAAGGTCCATCAGGCCAAGGCTGGCGGCCTGCCGAGCGTCGAGATATGGGGTGACGGCACGGCACGCCGCGAGTTCATGTATGCAGGTGATCTGGCCGACGCCGTGCTGCATGCGCTGTCCGATTTCGACAAGCTACCGGGGCTGCTCAATGTCGGCCTCGGCCACGACCACAGCATCAACGACTACTACCGTGCTGCCGCCGAAGTCGTTGGCTGGAGCGGCGAGTTTGTACATGACACAAGCAAGCCGGTCGGCATGAAACAAAAACTTGTCGACATTGAGAGGCAGCGCGCCTGGGGTTGGCGAGCGTCGACGTTGTTGAATCAAGGCATTGAAAAAACTTATCAATTTTATTTGCAGGATAGCCAAGCATGAGCCACAAATACCCTCTCGCCACCGCCACCTGGGACCAGGCTGAATACGCTGCACTGCAAGAGGTCATCACCTCGGGCATGTTCACCATGGGACCCAAGGTGTTCGAATTCGAAAAACAATTCGCAAGCTACCTCGGTGTCAAGCATTGCGTGATGGTGAATTCCGGTTCGTCGGCCAACCTGTTAATGGTCGCGGCGCTTTTCTATTCCAAGAATGACGCGATTGCTCTCAAACCGGGCGACGAAGTGATCGTGCCCGCCGTATCCTGGAGCACAACCTATTACCCGCTATACCAGTACGGCCTGAAGATCAAATTCGTCGATATCGATCTCGAAACCTTGAACTACGACCTCGATGCACTGGAAAAAGCCGTCACCGGTAACACCCGCCTGATCATGGCCGTCAACCTGCTCGGCAACCCGAACAACTTCGCGCGCATCAAATCCATCATCGGCGACAAGAAGATCACGCTGATCGAAGACAACTGCGAGTCGCTCGGCGCAACCTTCGAAGGCAAGCAAGCCGGCACTTTCGGCCTGATGGGCAGTTACAGCTCATTCTTTTCACATCACATCTCGACGATGGAAGGTGGCCTGATCAGCACCGATGACGAGGAGTTGCACCACATTTTGCTGTCGTTGCGCGCGCACGGCTGGACCCGCAATCTCCCGAAGTTCAACCATGTCTGCGGCGAAAAAAGCGACGATCCGTTCAAAGAGTCGTTTCGCTTCGTCCTGCCCGGCTACAACGTACGGCCACTCGAAATGTCGGGTGCACTCGGCATCGAGCAGGTCAAAAAATTGCCAATGCTCGTTGCCGAACGACGTAAAAACGCAGCATTGCTGCAATCGGTTATGCGCGACCACCCTACCGTGCTGATCCAGAAGGAGATTGGCAATAGCAGCTGGTTCGGTTTCAGCCTCGTGATCCGGCCTGGTGTCGACCTCACACGCGAAGCACTGGTCGCCAAGCTTAACGACCTTGGGTTCGAAGTACGACCTATCGTTGCAGGCAATTTCGCCAAGAATGAAGTCGTCAAATATTTCGACTCGGAAGTCTTCGGTGAGCTGAAGAACGCCGAGCATATCGACAGTAACGGCCTGTTTGTTGGCAACCATCACTACTCGATTGCCGACGCAGTCACAACGCTCAAAAACCTCTAACGCATGAGAACACCAATGTCATTGGTTTCCAAAATCAAAACCCGTCTGGGGCTGATGTACCGTCGCCACATCAAACGGGAACCATTCTTGATTGAAGTTGAACGTTGGTTCAGCGACCGGGGGGATGAGACCTTGCGCCTGAACTACGCACTGAATGCGCAAAGTGTCGTTTTCGATATTGGAGGATACCTGGGCGATTTCGCCGCCGAAATCCACAAACGCTACGGCTGCACCGTCTATATTTTTGAGCCTGTTGCGGAGTTTCATCAGCAGTGCGTAGCACGCTTTCTGGGTAATCCCAAAATCGTCTGTTTGAACTATGGACTGTCTTCCAGCGACGGATTCTTCAATATTGGCTTGGCCGACAATGCGTCAAGCTTCGATTCACCGCATGCGACCGGCGCCGTTCAGCGGGTGGAAGTCAGGTCGGTGGTCAATTGCATCAAAGAACTGGAAATTGCGCAGATCGATTTGATGAAGATCAATATCGAGGGCGGCGAGTTTGATGTGATTCCTGCGTTGATCGCCTCCGAAGACATTCGTCGGATTCGCCACCTGCAGGTCCAGTTCCACAATTTCATAGACAAAGCGGTGTCCCGTCGTGAGCTCATCCGCAACGATCTGGCAAAAACCCACGACGAAGCCTGGAACTACGAGTTCGTCTGGGAAAGCTGGAGCCGAAAGGATTGAACTTTGTGTGATCTTCAAATCTTGTGCCACTCAGAGTGGCCGTCCGTGCAAGCCGGAGACCCTTCGCACGGTCCGGCTGTCTTGATCGCTTTTTTCGCAAACGACGTCACTTCCAAGATGGCGCCTTTGGATAACCGAACCCAAGGAAAAACATGAAAGCAGTCATTCTTGCCGGCGGCCTAGGAACGCGCATTTCCGAGGAAACATCTTCGCGGCCGAAACCCATGATCGAGATCGGCGGCAAACCCATCCTCTGGCACATCCTGAAGATTTATTCCGCCCATGGCGTGAACGATTTCGTGATCTGCTGCGGTTACAAAGGCTACATGATCAAGGAGTACTTCGCGAATTACTTCCTGCACATGTCCGACGTCACCTTCGACATGAGCAAGAACAGCATGGAAGTGCATCAGCGCAGTGCCGAACCCTGGCGCGTTACCCTGATCGACACCGGCGAAGACACCATGACCGGCGGCCGGCTCGGCCGGGTCGCATCGTATGTCAAGGACGAAGAAGCCTTCTGCTTCACCTACGGCGACGGTGTCGGCGATGTCGACATCACCGCGCTGCTCGCGTTTCATAAGGAGCAAGGCGTCAAGGCGACCCTGACCGCAACCCTGCCGCCAGGACGGTTCGGCGCGCTTGACTTCGAGGGCGACAAGGTGCGCAGCTTCAAGGAAAAGCCCAAGGGCGACGGTGGCATGATTAACGGCGGCTTTTTTGTGCTGTCGCCAGCCGTTCTCGACTATCTCGACGGCGACAATTGCACCTGGGAGCGGCAGCCGCTCGAGTCGCTTGCTGACGAAGGGCAACTTGCAGCGTTCCAGCATGGCGGCTTCTGGCAGCCAATGGACACCCTTCGCGACAAGAATTACCTTGAGGAACTCTGGGCCTCAGGCAAGGCTCCCTGGAAGGTGTGGAAATGACGCCCGAATTCTGGCGCGGCAAGCGTGTCTTTCTGACCGGTCATACCGGCTTCAAGGGGAGCTGGCTGTCCTTGTGGCTACAGCGCCTGGGCGCCGAAGTCACTGGCTATTCACTGGCGCCGCCGACCGAGCCAAGCCTGTTTGAGGCGGCTCGCGTTGCCGACGGCATGACATCGTTGCACGGTGACGTGCGCGACCTCGTCGCGCTACGCGAGGCAATGCGTCTGGCCGCCCCGCAGATCGTGATCCACATGGCGGCACAGTCGCTGGTGCGTCACTCGTACGTTGAACCCGTCGAAACCTACGCTGTCAATGTGATGGGAACCGTGAATCTGCTTGAAGCCGTGCGCCACACGCCTGGCGTCAAGGCCGTCGTCAACATAACGACCGACAAATGCTACGAGAACAGGGAATGGCTCTGGGGCTACCGTGAGAACGAGCCGATGGGTGGGCATGACCCCTATAGCAACAGCAAGGGTTGCGCTGAACTTGTCAGCGCGTCCTATCGGGCATCGTTCTTCAGCGCGCAGACCCATGCCCAGCATGGCGTTGCGCTGGCCACAGCGCGCGCCGGCAATGTCATTGGCGGCGGTGACTGGGCCAAGGATCGCCTGATTCCCGACATTCTTGCTGCGTTCGAACAGGGCCGGGTCGTCGATATCCGCAACCCGAACGCCATACGTCCGTGGCAGCACGTGCTTGAACCGCTGCGCGGCTACCTAACGCTCGCCGAACGTCTTTACGACAACGGTCCCGCCTGCGCCGAGGCCTGGAATTTTGGCCCGAAAGATGAAGACGCGCGGCCGGTCGGCGTGATCGTAAGCTGCATGGCCGAACTCTGGGGTGGCAACGCACGTTGGAAGATTGACGCAACCGAGCAGCCTCACGAAGCCAATTATCTCAAGCTCGACATTTCCAAAGCAGTCGGTCGGCTGAGCTGGCGTCCATTGCTCAATCTCGAGACGGCCCTGCACATGATTGTCGTCTGGGCCCGGCGGCGCGGTGAAGGCGCGGACATCCGCGAAACCACTCTGGCGCAAATCGACCACTATCAAACAATGATCCGGCACTGATCGAACGATGCGAAATCTCAAAACCAACATGCGATGTCAGGAAGCGCAAATCCGATGATTTTTATCCTGGGAGCCCGGGGTCGCCTTGGCCACGCTATACACGCCTCGCAAGACCCGGCCCGCGTCGAAGCGCCCGATCATTCGATTTACTCGGAGTGGTGGCGCGACGACGGCGCTGACGAGGCCGCGCGCTTTTTCGAAAGCCGGCACGCCGCCGAAGACAGCGTGGTCTACGTTGCCACAGGCATCATTGATCCTGGTCGCCCACATGACGAGCACGAACGCATCAATTTTTCACTGGCGAAAAATGTGGTTCAGGGTGCAACACGAACCGGGGCGCGAGTCATTACCTTCGGTACGGTCATGGAAAAAGTGGTCGACGACAAAGGGCTTAATCCCTACTATTGGAGTAAAACGAAACTAGGTCGTTTTGTCGAGGAATTTTGCGCGACGAGCCGGTTCGGCTTGCACATACGCCTGCATACCTTGTTTGGGGGGCGGGCGCCGGACCCCTTCATGTTTCTCGGTCAAATCCTGCAGGCTATCGACAGGAACGCCGAATTCAGGATGACGCCCGGCATGCAGTTACGGGAGTACCATCATATTGATGACGAAGTTGCGGCAATCTTCCGGCTCGCAGATTCGCACGCCAGCGGCTCGGTCGAGCTAAGCCATGGCATGCCGGTCATGCTGAAAAACCTGGCCACCTACATTTTTGAGGCGCAAGATCGTCTCGATCTGCTGAAAATCGGCGCCTTGCCCGGACCAGTCAACGACAACTATGAATTTTTGTTCGAGCGTACGCCGGCGCTGGACGGCCTGAATTTCCGCGACACGCTACCAGCGGTTGCAGATTACCTCGCGCAAGTCAAAGAAAGTGCTCGCTGACGTCGGCTCGATTGACCCGCGAACGTTGATCAGCCCCGCTTTATACAACATCAGAATCGGCAGATTTCAAGTTATGCAAAACGCCAAAACCCAAGCCCTTCGCGAGCAAATCTCTGCGCTGGTAGAACAGTACGCCGCAGTCGCATTGGCTCCCGAACCCTTCTTGCCCGGTGTGAGCGTGGTGCCGCCGTCCGGCAAATTACTCGATGCCGCTGAACTCAAGAACATGGTTGAAGCGTCTCTCGACGGCTGGCTAACGACCGGACGCTTCAACGCCGAATTTGAGAAGAAGCTCGCTGCGTTCATTGGCGTCAAGCACCTCATCACGGTCAACTCGGGCTCGTCGGCGAACCTCGTAGCATTCAGCACCTTGACCTCGCCGAAACTCGGCGAGCGTGCAATCAAGCGTGGCGATGAAGTCATTGGCGTGGCCGCGGGTTTTCCGACTACCGTTAATCCGATCATCCAGTTCGGTGCGATCCCGGTTTTCGTTGATGTCGACCGCCTCACGCACAACATTGATGCGGGCAAGATTGAAGCGGCGATTGGCCCCAAGACCAAAGCGATCATGCTGGCACATTCGCTCGGCAACGCATTCAATCTTGACGTCGTGACTGCGCTTTGCAAAAAGCACAACCTGTGGCTCGTTGAAGACTGCTGCGATGCACTCGGTACCACCTACCGTGGCCAGATGGTCGGCACCTTCGGCGACATTGCCACGTTGAGCTTTTACCCGGCCCACCACATCACAATGGGCGAAGGCGGCGCGGTCTTCACCAACAATGACGAACTCAAAGTCATCGCCGAAAGCTTCCGCGATTGGGGCCGCGACTGCTATTGCCCGCCCGGCAAGGACAACACCTGCGGTAAACGTTTCTGCTGGAAGCTCGGTGAACTGCCCGAAGGTTACGACCATAAATACACCTACAGCCACCTCGGCTACAACCTCAAGATCACCGATATGCAGGCGGCCTGCGGTTTGGCGCAACTCGACAAGGCTCCGCAGTTCATCCAGGCGCGCAAGGACAACTTCGCGTTTCTCAAGGAGCGCCTGAAGGCCTGCGAGGAATTCGTCAACCTGCCCGAGCCGACTGAGCACTCTGATCCGTCATGGTTTGGCTTCCCGATCACGCTGAAAGAAAATTGCCCGGTCACCCGGCTCGATCTGCTGACCTACCTCGACCAGAACAAGGTCGGCACGCGGCTGCTGTTTGCCGGCAACCTGACGCGCCAGCCCTACATGAGCGGCTGCAACTACCGCATCAGTGGTGATCTGACCAACACCGACAACGTGATGAACAACACCTTCTGGATCGGTGTGCAGCCCTCGCTGACACCGGCGATGCTTGAATTCGCCGCACGCAAGATTGAGACATATCTCGGTGTGAATTTCTAAAAACCATCATGCAAGCTGCCTTTCCTGCCGATGATCTGGATCTGGTGTTGTCTCTGACACCGGAGTTCTGGTCACGCTTTGGCGGGGCCAGGCTGTTCATGACAGGTGGCACCGGTTTCATCGGCAGCTGGCTGCTGCAGTCGCTGCAGCGGGCGAACGACACGCTCGGCAGCCGTCTTGAACTCATTGTGCTGAGCCGAGATCCCGAACGCGCACAGAAAGAGTCACCGCACATGTTCAATCGCCGCGACACCCGGCTGGTCGCGGGGAGCATGCTCGATTTCACCGTACCGGCCGGCAAGCTTGACCTGATGGTTCACGCAGCCGCTGATGTCGGCGATCCGCACCGGGCGGCCGACCCGCTGGCGGTATTTGATTCGATCATGCAGGGAACGCGGCGCGCGCTCGACCTCGCCGATGCAAGCGGTGCATCGCGCTTTTTGTTGACGTCCAGCGGCGCGATTTATGGTGCCCAACCTGCTTCAATCGAACGAATGCCAGAGACCTATGCATGCGCGCCCGATCTGCTGCAACCGGCTGCTGCGTACGGCAACGGTAAACGCGCGGCCGAATGGCTCGCGTGCACCTATGCCGCGCAGTTCGGGCTTGGTGCCTGCATCGCACGCATTTATGCGCTGATCGGCCCAGGCCTGCCGCTGAACGGGCCATTCGCAGCCGGGAATTTCATCCGCGACGCGCTCGCTGGACGGCCCATTGAAGTCAGGGGTGACGGCCGGCCTCTGCGATCATTTTTGTACATGGCGGACCTCTGCGTCTGGCTATTACGCATTCTCGGCACCGGCAAGCCGGGCCAAGCCTATAACGTGGGCTCGGAAAGTGCGATAAGTATCGCCGAGCTCGCGCAGCATATCGTTCGAGCCTCGGGGGCCGGGCTTGAAGTGAAGATCGAAGCACCGCCTGCCGCCGAACCGGCGCCACGCTACCTGCCCGACACGCGCAAGGCGCGGGAAGAACTCGGTCTTGCGGAAATCACGGGGCTTGACGCGGCGCTGCGCAAAACATTCAACTGGAGTCGTTCATCGATCACATCATGAACAAATTCAACGCCACCCGCATCCGCAAAACTGTCCTTGATATGGCCTATTCGGGCGCGACTGTGCATATCGGCTGCGCATTTTCGATCGTCGAACTGCTCGCCGTGCTTTACCGGAGTCATCTCAGGTTTGATCCCGCGAATCCTGAGTCGCCCGATCGGGACTACATGGTGCTCAGCAAAGGCCACGGCGTGATGGCGCAGTATGCCTGCCTGCACGAAATCGGCTGGCTTGACGATAACGACATCAGCCAGTACTTCAAGGACGGCAGCCGGCTTAAGGGATTGGCCGACGCACATGTTCCCGGCGTCGAAGCAACGGCCGGCTCTTTGGGGCACGGGCTTTCGGTAGCAACAGGTCTGGCCATGGGTGCAAAGCTCAGCCAGACAGACCAAATCTGCTATGCGCTGGTCGGGGATGGCGAGCTCAACGAAGGCGCGATCTGGGAAGCAGCGCTGTTCGCCACGCATTTCAAGCTCGACAATCTCGTCGTGATCGTTGACAAAAACGGCTTTCAGGCAATGGGGCCGACCGACGAGGTCATTGCACTCGGCAACATCGAGGAGAAATTCCGGGCCTTCGGTTTCGACGCAGTCACCATTGACGGCCATGATGAAGCCGCTATTGACGCGGCCTACCGCGACGCGCGCGCCGGCCGCAACGGAAAGCCGAAAGCAATCGTCGCGACCAGCATCAAGGGCAAGGGCGTCTCGTTCATGGAGCACAACAACATCTGGCACTACACACGGCTGACCGCCGAGACCCACGCGGCTGCGATCGCCGAACTCAGAGGCACAGCATGAGAAACGCATTCTCCGACGCGCTGGTCGCTGCAGCGCTGGCCGACCCAAAGGTATTGCTTCTCACAGGCGACCACGGCTATGCACTGTTCGACGCTTTCCGCAAGGCCAGGCCGAACCAATACATCAACTGCGGCATCGCTGAGCAAAATATGGTGGGCGTGGCAGCGGGTCTGGCCAAAGCCGGCTTCAAGCCCATCGTTTATGGCCTCGCGGCATTTGTACCGATGCGTGTGCTTGAGCAGATCAAGATCGACGTCTGCTACGAAAACCTGCCTGTGATCCTGATAGGTGATGGCGCCGGGCTCGTTTACAGCCATCTCGGCAGCAGCCACCAGTGCACCGAAGACATCGCCTGCACGCGCGCGGTACCGGCATTGACCGTGTTGTCTCCAGCTGACCGCTTTGAAATGACCGCAACCATGCAGCTTGCACTGCGGCTCGAATCGCCGGTCTATATGCGCGTCGGCAAAAGTGATCGCGGTGACGTGCACGACGGTCCAGTCAAACTGCAAGCTGGCGACATGCTACCGGTGAGTCCGAGAGGGAAACGCATCGCCCTGCTTGCAACCGGATCCATGGTGAAGACCGCACTCGAACTCATCAAGCAGGGCCTCGACGCAGAAGCCTGGAGCGTGCCGTCGATCAAACCGCTGGATCGCGAGTGCCTGCACTCGATTATCGACAGGGTCGACGCCATCGTGACCCTGGAGGAACATTCGGTCATGGGCGGGCTAGGTGCCTGCATCACCGAAGAAGTTACCGCCTACCGGGCGCTGCCGGTCTTCCGCATTGGCATCAAGGACCGCTTCTCGTCGCTCTGCGGCACCTGGGATTACCTGCTGCATGAGCATGGGCTCGACTTGCCGAGCGTGCGACAAAGCGTCGAGACCTTTCTCGCTGGCAAGCCGTCCAAACACTGAGTTATGGCCTTGAAGCAGGAACTCCCACAACTGTTGCGTCGGCTCTGGCTGCATTTGAGCCTGCGCCGTCGGCGCCAGTTCGCGGGTTTGCTGGCCCTGACGCTGGTCAGTGCGTTCGCCGAGGTGATGAGTTTGGGCGCCGTACTGCCTTTTCTCGCGGTGCTGACCGCACCGGAACGGCTGTTGGCCTACCCACTCGTTACGCAGGTCGCGCAGGCATGGGGTATCGCTTCAGCACAAGGATTAATCCTGCCGCTGACGATTATTTTTGCGGCAGCAGCGCTTCTGGCCGGGGCCTTGCGCATGTTGCTACTCTGGGCTGGCATGCGCCTGGGTTTGACCAGCGGTTCCGATCTCAGCACCGAACTCTATCGGCGCACCCTCTACCAGCCCTATCAGGTACATGTCTCACGCAACAGCAGTGAGGTCATCGCCGGCATCACGCAAAAGGTCAACAGCATAGCTTTCGGCGTGCTGCAGCCGGTACTTGTGCTGCTGAGCTCCGTCATCCTGCTCGCGTCCGTTGTTGCCGTTCTTGTCGCCATCGACCCATTTGCCGCGATCGTCGCTGCGCTGGGCTTCGGCGCTAGCTACACGATCATTGCCGCCATAACCAGAAGCAGGCTCCGGCACAACAGTGAGCTGGTGGCACGCGAACAGACGCAGGTCGTCAAGGCGCTGCAAGAAGGTCTCGGTGGCATCCGCGATGTGCTGTTAGACAATGCGCAGCCGCTGTATTGCGAGATCTACCGCAAGGCCGATCATCCGCTGCGCCGCGCCCAAAGCGACAGCCAATTCATCAATATCAGCCCGCGCTACGCGATGGAAGCGGTCGGCATGGTGCTGATCGCTGCGCTGGCTTATGCACTCAGCCAGCAAAACGGCGGCGTTGCGGGCGCATTACCGGTGCTCGGCGCACTCGCGCTCGGCGCGCAGCGCCTGCTCCCGGCCTTGCAACAAAGTTTCGGGGCCTGGGCCACGATCGTGAGCTGTCAGGCCTCGCTCGCCGAAACGCTGGCGCTGCTCGATCAGCCGCTCCCACCCGAAGCATTCCAACCACCGGCTGCACCGCTGGATTTCAAAAACCATATTCATTTTGACCAGGTGCGCTTTCGCTATTCGGACACAACGCCGTGGGTGCTTGATGGTCTCGATCTGACAATCACCAAGGGAACCCGCGTCGGTTTTGTCGGCAGCACGGGTAGCGGTAAAAGTACAACACTCGACCTCATGATGGGCTTGTTGCTGCCAACCGAGGGACAACTGCTGGTGGATGGCAAGCCGGTTCGCGGCGACCATCTGCGTGCTTGGCAGCGCACCATCGCCCATGTACCGCAGAGCATCTATCTGGCCGACACCAGTCTCGCTGAAAACATCGCCTTTGGCGTGCCAAGGCAGCTGATCGATATGTCGCGCGTCCGCGAAGCCGCGCAACAGGCACAGATTGCCGAGTTCATCGAGAGCCGTACCGGCGGCTACAACGCGCATGTCGGTGAACGCGGCATCCAGTTATCGGGCGGTCAACGCCAGCGCATCGGCATCGCGCGAGCCCTCTACAAGAGGGCCAGTGTGCTGATATTCGACGAAGCGACAAGTGCCCTCGACAACGCGACCGAGCAATCGGTCATGACGGCGATTGATGGACTGGATCGCGGCCTCACGATCCTTCTTATCGCACACCGCCTGACGACCGTCATGAATTGTGACGTCATCATTGAACTAGAACACGGAAAAGTCGCTGCGCAAGGCAGCTACGACGAGCTGCTGACACACAGCGCGAGCTTCCGACAACTCGCGCAGGCTTCTCCATGAGCACGATGACCATCCACAATACCACCCTGCCTGATGTGCTGGTGGTTGAAACCACGCGATTCTCGGACCTGCGGGGCGCCTTCAGCCGCCTCTTCTGCGAGCGTGAGCTTGCCGGGGTGACCGGAGAGCGCCGCATCTTGCAGATCAATCACTCGCGCACACAGTCAAAAGGTGCGATTCGCGGTTTGCATTACCAGCGCCCGCCACACGCCGAAATGAAGCTCATACGCTGCATCCGGGGCAAGGTGTGGGATGTCGCGGTCGATCTAAGGCAAGGCTCACCGACCTTTTTACACTGGCATGCCGAAGAACTTACACCTGAAAATGGCCGCATGCTGGTCGTTCCCGAGGGCTGCGCACACGGTTTTCAGGTGCTCGAAGAAAACAGCGAAATGTTGTATCTGCATACCGCCTTTTACAAACCTGAGGCCGAAGGCGGCCTTGCCTATAACGACCCAAAACTGGCTATCACTTGGCCCCTTCCCGCGACCGATGTCTCGGAAGGTGATCGTGGCCGCCAGCACATTAATCACGATTTCACAGGACTTGCCGCATGAACTGCCGCCATTGCAACACTCCCCTGCAGCATGTATTTCTCGATTTGGGGTTTGCGCCGCCCTCCAATGCATATCTGACCAAGGCGCAGCTCACGCAGCCCGAGGTTCACCTCCCGCTGAAACTGTTTGTCTGTGACCACTGCTGGCTGGTGCAAACCGAGGACTTCACGCAAGCCGACGAGCTGTTCCGCTATGACTATGCGTACTACTCGTCGACCTCGATCAGTTGGCTCGATCACGCCGCACGCTACACCACAGCGATCACCAAACGCTTCGGACTCGGTTCCGAGAGTTTCGTGATCGAAGTTGCCTCCAATGACGGTTATCTGCTTCGCAACTTTCTACCGCCCGGAATCCCCTGCCTCGGCATCGAACCCACAGAAGGTACGGCCAAAGCCGCAGAGAATCTCGGCATTCCGGTACTACGCGAGTTTTTCGGTGATGCGTTGGCCAAACGCCTGACAGCTGAGGGCAAGCAGGCCGATCTCATCATCGGTAACAACGTCTATGCGCACGTACCGGATATCAACGACTTCACACGTGGCCTCAAGTCGGTACTCAAGCCTACTGGCGTGATCACGCTCGAATTCCCGCACCTTATGCAACTGATCGAGCACAACCAGTTCGATACGGTTTACCACGAGCATTTCTCTTACCTGTCGCTGCAAAGCGTCAGCCGTATCTTCGACCAGGCCGGCCTGCGTGTGTGGGACGTTGAGGAACTCAGCACCCATGGTGGCAGCCTGCGCGTCTACGGTTGCCACCGCGAGGACACGCGCGAGAGTACCGGCGCGGTCGCGCGTATTCTCGAAGACGAACAGCGCCACGGTCTCCGTGACTTGAACACATATCTGAATTTTCAGCCGAAGGCCGACCGGGTCAAAAACAAGTTACTTACCTTTCTGATCGAGCAAAAGAACGCCGGCAAAAAGGTCGCGGCCTACGGCGCGGCTGCCAAGGGAAATACCCTGTTGAACTATGCGGGTGTCAGGCCAGACCTGCTGGCATATGTTTGCGACGCCGCTCCATCCAAGCAGGGCAAATACCTGCCTGGCAATCACATTCCAATCCTCCCACCATCGGCAATGGCCGAACACCGCCCGGACGTGGTGGTGATCCTGCCGTGGAATATCGCTGCCGAAGTCATGCAACAGCAAGCCCACGTGCGAACTTGGGGCGGCAATTTTGTGGTTGCGGTTCCCGAACTGAAAATCATGGCGTGAATTAAGCATGCTTCAACCGTTCGATCCAGTTCGCAATTCACACTGAAAATTAGTACCTTAATGCGTGCGTAGCGCGTCAACACCAATTCGGCTTTTGCCAAAATCTTTCGTCTCTGGAGAAAACAATGTCAAACGACCCTCGTGACCTAAACGGTCAAAAATTGCAACGAGCACTTTCGACGCTTGGACGCGATGCCTTGTTGCGCAGACGTCTGATTGACTGGTTGAAGGAAGCAGAAAAAACCTTCGCCTATCAAGGTTCGGTTCGCGATGACATTACGGGCCCGATTATCGATGCGCTTCACACCGAAGACGACCGATATGAAAAGACACTGCAGGATGGAACACGCTTTGAGTTTCTCTACCGAACAAAAATTGCGAGGGATTTCATGCTTTCGGAGCGGGAAAATCCTACTCATGTCTGGGAACCTCAAACGACAAGATTACTGCAACACCTGTCCGCCCACAGTGACGGCGATGTTCTGATCGGTGGCGCATATTTTGGCGATCATGCCATTTTATTGGCTCGCCAACTGCAGAAAGAAGACCGTCAGGTTCATTGTTTTGAGCCCAGTCCCGAACAATCAGGAATGCTCGCAAGAAATGTTGCGCTAAATGATCTGAACAACTTGGTCATTAATCGCAAGGGACTGTGGGATGTCAGCAGCCAGCGGCTTCGTCTTGAAGGCTTCGACTCGTTCGCCAATTCGGTCGTTGCGGACACTGCCGAAGATAGTTTTGAAACGGTACGAATTGACGACTATTGCGCCGCAATGCAACGCCGACTCGGCGTCATCATGCTCGATATTGAGGGCGCGGAGTTTCGTGCGCTGCTAGGAGCTGAAAAAACACTCCTGAATAACCACCCAAGCATCGTTTTTGAAGTTCACCGGGACTATGTGGACTGGTCAAACGGCTTACTAAATGCACCAGTTTGTAAATTGTTGAGCGCAGCGGGCTATCAGCTTTTTGCGGTGCGCGATTTCCACAATAACCACGAAGTCGGGGAGCTTTGTATCGAACTCATTCCGGCCGAGGCCGTTTACCTCGAGGGCCCACCGCATGGCTTCAACATGCTGGCCGTAGCAAATACGCAACTCATATCTGGCCCCCTTTTCAAGCAGGTAAAGAACGTGAGCCCCAAGTTACTCCGTCATAAATCACCTGAACTACATCATCCCTTGGATGGGTTTCCTGGCGAATGAAATTCACAGTGTTTGGTGGCGCCGGGTTTGTCGGCCGTCACTTGGTCACTCATCTGCGTGAGCGCGGTTACGAAGTAACCGCGCCGGTGCGCGGCGCGCTAGTCCATAGCGAGGAGAACCTCGGCCACGTGATTTATGCGATCGGCCTGACAGCCAACTTTCGCAGTCGGCCACATGACACCGTCGAAGCGCATGTTGGTTTACTCTCAACATTGCTCCAGTCGAGCCGCTTCGATTCGTGGCTATACCTCTCAAGCACTCGGGTCTACGCGGGCTTGGCGCCAACTTACAGCGCGAAAGAAGATGCGAAAATCTCGATCGCACCTTCGGCCGACAGCCTGTATGACCTCAGTAAGCTTCTCGGTGAAGCCCTGTGTCTGACGCAGGCTTCGCCGGCCGTGCGGGTGGCAAGGCTATCCAATGTCTATGGCCCTGGGCAAGGTAAAGCTACATTCCTGGCGTCGGTGATCCGTGAACTGCGCGAGACCAATAGCGTCACGATCCATGAAAGTCCGACCTCCTGCAAAGATTACGTCGACATCGACGATGTCGTACCGTTGCTCGAAAATATCGCGATTAGCGGCCGGCAGCGCCTCTACAACGTAGCTAGCGGGCAATCCGTATGTCACGCCGAACTGGCACGCGAGCTGGCGGCGCTGACGGGCGCACATATCTCCTTCGCACCAGGCGCGCCCGAGCGCATTTTCCCGACCGTCGACATAGCGGCGGTAACTACCGAGTTCCACTACCTGCCCATGAAGCTGAAAGATCGGCTCTCAGGCTTGTTGTCCACCTATCCCATCCAACACGGAGTACCACAGTGAGCGCCACACCCAACGATCCAATCGCGGCTTTCGAAGCTGAGAAATTCAGCACCATCGCCAGCTATCCCGCCAACAAATCATGGCAATCACTGTCGTCGCAATGGATGGCGGAAGCTTTCCGCGGCCGCTATATGTATAACTTTTCATGGCAGGGCCGACCCATTATCCAGACCCCGGTCGATATGGTCGCGACGCAAGAACTGATCTGGCAGGTCAAGCCGGATCTGATTATCGAAACAGGCATCGCGCATGGCGGCTCATTGCTCATGAGCGCCGCAATGCTGGCGTTGATCGATTACTGCGAAGCCGTCGAAAGCGGCTCCACGCTCGACCCGAAAGCCACATCGCGCCACGTGCTCGGACTCGACATCGATATCCGCAAGCACAATCGCGATGCAATAGAAGCACACCCGATGGCGCACCGCATCCAGATGCTCGAGGGCTCATCGACCGATGAAAAAATCATCGAACAGGTGCACGCGATCGCGAAAAAGCACCGAAAAGTCATGGTATTTCTCGATTCAAACCATACGCACGAGCACGTATTGGCAGAACTCGAAGCCTACGCACCTTTGACAAGTGCGGGCAGTTATTGCTGCGTGTTCGACACGATTGTCGAGGATCTGCCGAACGATATGTTCCCTGATCGCCCCTGGGCACATGGCAACAACCCGAAGACTGCGGTATGGGAATACCTCAAGCGACTGAAAGAACAAGGCCGGCAAGCCGTCGATGGTGGAAAGCTCGTATTTGAAATCGACAAGTCCATCGAGAACAAATTGCTTTTGACGGTGGCTCCAGACGGCTATCTCAAGCGCATCTGATGCCTTTTTTCGGAGAAATTCGTTTCCAGACGTTTGAAAACCATGGCCAATCCCATACTCGATAGCTGGTTTGCCCACTCGCTGCGAAAAAGCGCTAACGAAGAAAACCCTTCTTTTGCCACGCTTTCACTGCTGACAGTGGTCATACCTTGCTATGCAAGACAGGATTTCCTGTTGCGACAGTGTGTGTATTGGCACGGCAGTGGTGCGAGCGTGGTGATCGTCGACGGCTCACCGCAACCACTGGATGGCATCTCGCGGCAGACGCTGGATGGCCTTAGCGATGTAATTTATCTACATGCTGCAATCAGCATGTCTGACCGTCTGAAAATGGCGGCCAAACATATCCGCACGCCGTACGCGACCTTGCTCGGGGACGACGAATTTTTTCTGTTCAGCGGACTTTGCAGCGCAATTCTTGCACTTGAACGCGACGCTTCACTGAGCGCCTGCATAGCGCAGTCGCTGGCGTTTCATACCATGCAGGACGGGACTGCCTGCAGTTACGGCCACGGTTACCCGCATTGGCGTTACACGGTCCGACAGGACGAGATTGAACAGCGGCTGCAGACTGCAATGTCGGACTATACGGCCGCGACCTGCTACGCCGTCTTGCGCGCGCCAGTCTGGTGCAAATCCTGGGGGCAGCTTGAAAACTGGTCGTCACCCTATGTGAGCGAGATGCAGCAAGGAATCACTACCTATATCTGGGGAAAACTCTCGACGGTCGACGAGGTGTACTGGATGCGCTCCAGCGAAAACCGGTCTATCACGAGCACAGACTTCAATCGCGGTCTGTCGTTTCGCGACTGGTGGTCGTCTGCTCAATTTGAGACGGAGCACGAGCGGTTTTTCGCGATACTCACCCGTGAGCTCAAAAGCGCCATTACCGTTGACGACGCGCGCGCGCGTGCCGTAGTGCGCGAGGCGGTCGAGACATTTATCAGGCATCTCGATGATCTCGACCGTGATGCCAGGCAGGCGCTGACAGGTCCAGGCGCGGTATTGAATACCTTCCGCAAGAGCACCGCTGCTATCGCCAAACGGCTGCTGCCGCGCAGATGGCTGGAGTACCTCAAGTCAGCCATGTTCGGTGCTGTCCCGGCACCGACGCCCGGCAACTATGGCCAATTGCAAGATCTACAAAAACTTACTCCTCCCGTTGAATTTCTGATTGACGACCGATTGATCGCCGAACTGTCGGCCATGGAGAATTTGATCAGCGGTTTCTACCGGGCAAGAAAAGGGCACGTAGCATGACCCACAGCGTCCTCATCTCCGGTGCAGGCCAACTCGGCTCGCGCTACCTGCAAGGCCTTGTGAACTGTGCCAGCCCGCTTTGCATTCACGTTCAAGACGTCGATCCGGTGTCGCTCGCGAGAGCGCAACAACGCTGGGACGAGGTCGAGAAAGCGAACAGAGCCCATGAGATCCAGTTGCACACCTCCCTCGCAACGGTGCCGGCAGCAATCGATGTCGCGATTGTTGCAACTACCGCACGCTGGCGACCTGAGGTGGTGCGAGAAATTGCCGCGCGAACGACGGTAGGCGCCTGGATCCTCGAAAAGGTGCTGGCACAGAGTGAGACAGGGCTCGACGAGATTGAGCATCACGTTGGCCACGCCAGAGTCTGGGTGAACACGCCGCGAAGAATGCTCGACTGGCATCAACAAATCAAAGCGCAGCTGACATCCGGCAAACCAATGCATCTGAAGGTCAGTGGAGGCGCATGGGGCCTGGCCTGCAACTCGATCCACTTTCTGGACATGTTCGCCTGGTGGACCGGTGAAACGCCCACAACATTTGATACCAGTGAACTCGCACCTGGCTGGATCGAATCCAAGCGCCCCGGCAACTGGGAGGTCATGGGCACGCTTAAAGTCGACTTCTCGGGCGGATCAACTGCGGCCCTGGAAGCCGGCGACGGAGATGTCTTCTACCGCTTTGAACTCGATGACGGCATACACCGCTGGGCGATCGACGAAGCGGCCGGCACCGCAAAACGTTCTGACGGACTCGATCTGCCGGGACGCCTGCCCTTCCAGAGCGAAGTAAGCGGCGCACTCATCGAGTCGATTCTTGTCAGCAACGATTGTGCATTGCCGACTTTGGAGCAGTCGCTCGAAATTCATCGTCCTTACATTCGAGCGCTGCTCGATCATTGGCGCGTCAACGTCGATGTCGAAGCCGACGCTGTCCCCATCACCTGAAGCCGAGGAACATAGACATGAACATCTGGTTGATCGGCGCGGGGCCGCATGCCCGCGAATACGCCAAGGTCCTGCAGCATCTGGGCCTGGACTTCGAGGTGATCGGGCGTGGCGAATCGTCCGCGCAGGCCTTTGAGGCCGCCACCGGCCACTCTGTCCGACGTGGCGGCTTGGTACAAGCGCTCGCTGAGTCAGGAGCGCCTGCACGGGCGATCGTGGCAGCGAGTTTCGAGGAGCTTGCGCCGGTTGCGCTCCAATTACTGGAGGCCGGCACCCGGCGCATCCTGCTTGAAAAGCCCGGTGGCCTGAATCTGGCTGAACTCGGCGCGGTCGCGGCGGCAGCTGAGCAGCACCAGGCCAATGTGCTGATCGCTTACAGCCGGCGCTTCTACGCCGCGACCCGGCAGGCACGGAAAATGATTGAGGAAGACGGCGGCGCACTCAGTTGCAGCTTCGAATTTACCGAATGGGCTCACACGATCGTACCGATGCCCCTACCCGATTCAGTCAAGCAGTCCTGGGTCATCGCCAACTCGTCGCACGTGCCCGACCTTGCGTTCCATCTCTGCGGCTTCCCGAAGGACTGGAAAAGCTGGCGTGCTGGCGCGCTTGACTGGCATTCGGCTGCCGCGCGGTTTTGCGGCGCCGGCGTAACCGAACGCGGTGTGCTATTTAGCTATCACGCTGACTGGGAAGCTCCTGGCCGCTGGGCAGTAGAAGTGCTGACCCGCAAGCGCAGGCTTATCTTCAAACCAATGGAACAGTTACAGGTCACCCACCTGGCATCAGTCAAAGTCGAACCCGTCGTCATCGAT
The DNA here is from genome assembly GCF_056403055.1 of Polaromonas sp. P3_A5. Classification (NCBI taxonomy): domain Bacteria; kingdom Pseudomonadati; phylum Pseudomonadota; class Betaproteobacteria; order Burkholderiales; family Comamonadaceae; genus Polaromonas; species Polaromonas sp. P3_A5. The sequence continues at coordinate 495,408 of NZ_JBFUGF010000001.1, read as the reverse complement.
GATGTGATCGACAAAGAGTTCAAGCCGGGATTGCATGCTGAGACCCGCGCTTTCATTGAAGGCGACGACACGCTGTTCTGCACGATCGCCGAGCAGCTCGAACACGGCGCTATCTACAGCGAGATGGCCGGTTACACAGCGACGCCCGAGACAGGCAGCAAGGCGGCCTGAAAAGATGACCTCGCAACTGATCGTTTTCGACAGGGACGGCACCCTGATAAGGCATGTGCCTTATCTCTGCGATCCGGCGCAGGTGGTCTTGTTGCCGGGCGTGCGCGAGGGCTTGACGCGGCTACGGGCCGCCGGTCACCTATTGTTTTTGCACACCAATCAGTCGGGGGTCGGTCGCGGCTATTTCCCGTTTGAGATGGCAGTTCGCTGCAACAACGAAATGCTGCGTCAGCTCGACCTCGGTCCGGCGCCGTTCGAAGAGATTTGCATCTGCCCGGAAGTGCCCGAGGTGCCCGCACTGTATCGCAAGCCATCACCCAGGTTCGGCCTCGAACTGCTCTCGAGATATTCGAAACAAGCCACCGATATCTGCTATATCGGCGACAACCTGAGCGATCTCATGACGGCCGCCAACCTCAGCTGCCGCGGCATTGGCGTAAACACCGGCGTGCACAACCTGCACCATGAGCTCGCGACTCGTTCGCTTGAGGCACATTTCGAGGTATGCGACAACTTCGGCGAGGCCGTTGACATGCTGTTGGCCTGGAGCAGTGAACATCATGGCTGAACCTCGCCTGCTGGTGCTCGCAGGTGGCTTCGGCACACGCCTGCGCAGTGCCGTCTCGGACGTCCCCAAACCGCTGGCACCGGTCGCAGGCGAGCCCTATCTCGGCTACCTGGTCGACAGCTGGATCGCCCAAGGGGTACGTTCGATGACATTTCTGCTGCATCACCAATCCGAACTGATCGAAGAATTCGTTGGCGGGCTTGCGCAAACCGGTCGGCTCCATGGCTGCGAAGTCGACTTCCTGGTGGAACCCGAACCGCTGGGAACGGGTGGTGCCGTGGCCTACGCAGTACGGCAACATGCCCTCGCGGGTTCCTTCCTCGTCAGCAACGCCGATACCTGGCTCGGCAGCGGTATCAGCGCGGTATTTGCAGCCGAATCGCCTTCGATGGCCGTAATTTACGTAGAAAATACGGAACGCTATGGCAGCGTACGGACGTCGGCCAATAAAATAGCCCTTTTTGAGGAAAAGCAGAGCAGCCGCGGTAAAGGCCTGATTAATGCTGGTCTGTACCATCTCGATGCGGACCTGTTTAGGCATTGGGATGGCAAGCCCTTTTCCCTGGAGCGGGATGTCTTCCCGGATTTGGCGGCCGACAACCGGCTGACAGCTGTTTCACTGAATACCGACTTTATCGATATCGGCGTGCCGGAAGACTATTTCCGGTTTTGCCGATGGATAGCGTCAAACAAGGCGGGAACCCTGTGAGCTTCGAATTATTCTTGATTTCAGAAAATGCGTCGTTGCGCGATGCATTGACGCAACTCGAAGCCAACCACCATGGCATCGTGCTGACGACCAATGCCGAAGGCATGGCGACCGGATTGGCGACCGACGGGGACGTGCGGCGCAAGCTGCTCGAAGGCGCGCAACTCGAGGACGCCATCAAGTCCTGCGCTAACCCTGACTTCGTCTGGGCCGACAAGGCAAGTTCGCGCGAACTGCTGCTCAAACAGCTCGACCACCATATCAAAGTCATACCGCTGCTCGACGAAAACCGGCGCCTGGCCGGAATCGTAAGCCGCGACCACATGCCGCGTCAGATCGAAGAGCCTGTCTATGCGCGAGCGCGCTCGCCGGTGCGGATCAGCTTTGGCGGTGGCGGTTCAGACCTCACGCATTTCTTCGCCGGTGAAGGCGGAGCCGTGATCAACACAACGATCTCGCTCTACAGCCACGCCACTTTGCGCAAGCGCGACGACACGCGCATCGAGATCCATTCACGCGACCTCGGTGAATCGCTGCATGCCAACGACCTGCAGCACGCGCTGTCACAAAAGGGCCGTTTCGGGCTGATCCTGGCATTGATCAAGGCAGTACACCCAGACTTTGGTTTTGAGCTCTACCTGCATTCCGATTTCCCGATGAATTCCGGGCTAGGTGGCTCGGCCGTACTCGCGGCAGCCGTGCTTGGCTGCTTCAATCAGTTCCGCCAGGACCGCTGGGACTCGCACGAAATCGCGGAACTCGCATTTCAGGCCGAGCGGCTCTATCTGGGTATTGCGGGCGGTTGGCAGGACCAGTATGCGACGGTGTTTGGCGGCTTCAATTTCATGGAATTCCGGATGGACCAGAACATCGTTCATCCACTGCGGATACCGGCCGATGTTCAGCTCGAACTTGAGGAAAGCCTGGTACTTTGCGATACCGGCTCACCACACGACTCCGGCGACATCCATCAGGACCAGCGCCAACAGATGCAGCAGCACGACATCAGGCAGAAAGTGCAGACCAATGTCGAGCTCACCTACCGCATTCGCAACCATCTGTTGCGCGGCAGGCTGCTGCAGTTCGGCCAGGCGTTGCATGAGTCGTGGCTGCTCAAACGCCAGTTCAGCAGCAAGATATCGAACGACCGGCTCGACCAAATCTATGAGGACGCGCGCGCGCACGGAGCCCTTGGCGGCAAGCTGCTTGGCGCCGGCGGCGGCGGGTTCTTTCTTTTTTATGTCACACCGTTCCGTAAACACGAGCTCATTGGAAAGCTCGAAAGCCTGGGCCTGAATGTGCGCCCATTCCGCTTCGAGCAGGAAGGGCTGCGCGCCTGGTCCGCGCGCGAAGGCAAGAATCAACCCCACCCGGAAAAGACATGAGCATCAGCATCGCCAATTTTGAAATCGGAGCCGGCAGGGCATTTGTGATCGCCGAGATCGGGAACAACCACAACGGCAGCTTTGAGCGCGCCAGGCAGATGGTCGACCTGGCCGTCGAGATGGGCGCGGATTGCGCCAAGTTCCAGTTGCGTAAACTCGACGAGGTCTATCGCCAGCGCACCCTGCGCAAGGACGGCGAGGACCTCGGCACCGAATACGTGCTCGACCTGCTGCGCCGCTTCGAACTCTCAATTGAACAGCACCGCGAACTCGCAGCCTATTGCGGGAGCAAGGGCATTCTCTACCTCTGCACGCCGTGGGATCAACACAGCGTCGACGTGCTCGAGCAGTTGCACGTGCCGGCCTACAAGGTAGCCTCGGCCGATCTGACCAACCTGCCGCTGCTCGAGAAGCTCTGCGCAACCGGCAAACCGCTGATCCTGTCTACCGGCATGAGCCTGCGCGAGGAAGTCCAGGTCACCGTCGACTTCCTTAACAAGCGCAACGCTTCGTTCGTGCTGCTGCACTGCAACAGCACCTACCCGGCGCCGCTGCACGACATCCACCTGCGCTGGATGGAAAAACTCAAACTGATCCATCCACTGGTTGGTTATTCAGGCCATGAGCGAGGTATCGCCGTCACCCTGGCCGCGACCGGCCTCGGTGCCTGCGTGATCGAACGCCACTTCACGCTGGACCGCAGCATGGAAGGCCCCGACCACGCGGCCAGCCTCGAGCATGCGGAATTCAAGCGCCTGATCGAGGGTATCCGCGAGATTGAGCAGGCGCTTGGCGACGGCCGTGAGCGCCGCATCTCACAAGGCGAGATGATCAACCGCGAGAACCTCGGAAAAAGCCTGGTCGCCGCGAAAGCCCTCAAGAAGGGCTCGATCGTCCGGCCTGAGGATGTGCAGGTGCGCAGCCCTGGCCAGGGCCTGTCGCCGCAGCACTACGAAAAACTGCTGGGCCGCACCTTGCAGCACGACATGGCGGCAGAGGACTTCTTCTATCCGTCGGACCTCAAGGACGAACGGATCGAGCCGCGGCCCTACCGCTTCAAGCGTCCCTGGGGAGTACCCGTCCGCTATCACGACTTCGGTGAATACAACTCGCGCATCAAACCCGATCTGTTCGAATTTCACCTGTCGTATTCGGACATGGAGCTCAAGCTGGACGATTTCCTGAGTGGCACTTATCCCTGTGATTTTGTGGTCCATGCGCCCGAGCTGTTCGCCAACAGCCGGCTCATGGATCTGGCCTCGCCCGACGAAGACTACCGCCGCCAGTCGATCGCTGAAACCCAGCGCGTCATCAATATCACGCGCGGCCTCAAACGCTTCTTTCCGAAGACCATCCGACCGCCGATCGTCGCGAATATCGGCGGCTTCACGATGGACGCGCCGCTGCCGCCCGACGTCATCACGGCCTATTACGAACGCTTCGCAAAAAGCCTCGGCGAACTCGACATGGAAGGCGTCGAACTGATCCCGCAGACCATGGCGCCGTTCCCCTGGCATTTCGGCGGTCAGCGCTTCCAGAACATCTTCGTCCGCATCGAGGAAATCGTCGACTGGTGCCAACGCCTGAACCTGCGCATGTGTTTCGACATCTCGCACACGCGCCTGACCTGCAACCATTTCGGCATCGACTTCTATGACTTCGCCGAAAAGATCGCGCCGATCTCGGCGCACCTGCATCTCGGCGACGCCCAGGGCCTCAACGGCGAGGGCCTGCAGATCGGCGAAGGCGACATCGACTTCACGCGACTCGGCAGAATCCTGGAAAAAGGCTGCCCGACCGCTTCGTTCATCCCCGAGATCTGGCAGGGCCACAAGAACGGCGGCGAGGGTTTCTGGATCGCGCTCGAAAAGCTGGAAGGTACCCTGTGAGCCTAGAGCAGATCAAAACACAGGTCGAAGCGTCCATCGCGGTCAAGCAAGCGCTGCTGGCTGACGGTGCGTTGCTGCAGCAGATCGAGAAACTCGCGCAGGCTTGCCTGGCCTCGCTGAAGGCCGGCGGCAAGATCATTTTTGCAGGCAACGGCGGCAGCTTTGCCGATGCACAGCATCTGTCAGCGGAGTTCACTTCGCGTTTCCTGTTCGACCGCGCGCCGCTCGCATCGGTGGTACTTGCGGCCAATAATTCGGCGATCAGCGCGATCGGCAACGACTATGGCTATGAGTTCGTGTTCGCGCGCGAGCTTGAGGCACTGGCGAAACCGGAAGATGTCTTCATTGCGATCTCGACCAGCGGCAACAGTGCCAATATCCTGATGGCCGTCCAGGCCGCCCGCGAGCGCGGCGTGAGTACATTCGCCTGGACTGGTGCGGGCGGTGGCAAGCTCAATGAAGCTTGCGAATGCCTGCGCATTCCATCGAATGAAACCGCGCGCATCCAGGAGTGCCACATTCTGGTCGGGCATATTCTGTGCGGTCTGGTCGAGGCCTGGTATTTTCCAAAGGGAGCCGAAAAGAAATGACAAAAATCGTGGCGCTGATTCCGGCACGAGCGGGCTCCAAGGGAGTCCCCCACAAAAATATCAAACCCCTTGGCGGCCACGCGCTGCTGGCCTGGTCGATCGCCGCCTGCCTGCGGTCGGCGACCATCGACCGCGTCATCGTTTCGACCGATTCGGCCGAATACGCGGCATTGTCGCGGGAACTCGGCGCCGAAGCGCCGTTCCTGCGCCCGGAAGCGATCTCGGGCGATCGTTCGACCGACTATGACTTCATTGTCCACGCGCTCGACTGGCTGGCAGCCGAAAGCGGCGAGCCCGAATACATCGTGCATATCAGGCCAACCACGCCACTGCGCGACCCGCAGTTAATCGATGACGCAGTGAAAGCTTTCATCGCAGCGCCGCAAGCAACCGCGCTGCGATCGGTACACGAGATGTCCGAGTCGGCCTACAAGACCTTCGAGATGGCGGAGGGGGGTCAACTCAAGCGCCTTGGTGCGGACAATACCGAGCTTGACGCGGCGAACAACGCGCGCCAGCAATTTCCGAACACCTACCAGGCCAATGGCTATGTTGATGTGCTGTCGAGCGCGTTCATCCGGAAGTCGGGTCTGATGCACGGCAACCATGTGCTGCCCTTTGTCACACCATCGGTGGTCGAGGTCGACACGCTTGACGATTTCGAACACCTGGAATTCCAGATCACCCGGATGCCGGGTGTGTCACAAAAACTTTTCAACTGAAGACAATCATGGCCGCACATTCCTTTTCCCGCCTGCCCCAATCCGTTCCACCGGTCTCGACCGCCAACCGCCTGATCCAGACCGCGATCCCGACGCCGGGCACGCGCGAAGTGCTCGAACGGCTTGAGGCCTGCGAATCGCGTTCCATGCACGGCCAGTTGCCGCTGGTCTGGGATCGGGCCGAGGACTACAGCATCTACGACGCCGCTGGCAACCGCTGGATCGACTTCACCTCGACCATTTTTGTCGCGAACGTCGGACATTCAAATCCGCGCGTGACCGCCGCCATGAAAGAAACGCTGGACCGCCCGCTCTATGGTTGTTATGCCTATGCGAACGAGAACCGCGCACGCTATCTCGAAAAACTGGTCGCGTTCGCCGGTGCACCGTTCGAAAAGGCTTTCCTGCTTTCGGCCGGTACCGAAGCGACCGAAGGCGCGCTCAAGCTCATGCGCATGAACGGCCAGAAGGAAGGCAAACGCCGCCGCGGCGTGATCTGCATCGAAGGCAACTGGCACGGCCGCACGATGGGCGCGCAAATGCTCAGCAGTAATCTGGCCCAGCGCGAATGGATAGGCTACCAGGACGCCGACATTCATCACATCCCGTTCCCCTATCCATGGGCCCTGGCCGGACGCACGCCGGAAGCGTTTCTGGACGAGAGCCTGGCCAGGCTCGAGAAGGCCGGTATCGACATTGCGCAAGACGTTTGCGGCTTCATGCTCGAAACCTTCCAGGGATGGGGCGCAGTGTTCTACCCGCCAGAATATGTGCAAGCAATCGAGCGCGTCTGCCGCAAGCACGGCATCCTGCTGACCTTTGACGAAATGCAGGCCGGCTTTGGCCGCACCGGCAAGGCCTTCGGCTTCCAGCACTACGGCGTGACACCCGACCTGATCTGCTGCGGCAAGGGCATGGGCGGAGGCGTGCCACTGTCCGGCGTGATCGGCCGCGCCGCGATCATGGACCTGCCCGATGTCGGCAACATGAGCAGCACGCACTCGGCCAACCCCCTGGTCTGCGCCGCTGGCCTTGCCGTCATCGAGGAGATGGAAGACCGCAATCTTGTCGCCGAGACCGCGCGCAAGGGCGAGCTGCTGTTTGCCGCACTGCACAAACTGCAGGCGCGTTTTCCCGATCGCATCTCACACCTGCTGGGTCGAGGCCTGATCGCGGCGGTACTGTTCAAACACCCCAAGACCGGCGCGGCCGACGGCCCGTTCACGAGTCAGGTCGCTGAACTCTGCATGCAGAAGGGGTTGCTGGTCGTGCATACCGGGCGCGAATCGATCAAGATCGGCCCTCCACTGACGATCACCGACGAAGCCCTGCTCGAAGGTGTGGATGTGCTCGGCGAGGCTATCGCCGAGATCGCGGCCAAATGATCACGCAGATTCGCCATACTGGCCTGGTCGTCGCCGACCTCGATGCAGCGCTGCGCTTCTGGCGGGACCTGCTGGGGTTCACCGTGGCACGGCAAATGGACGAGTCGGGGCCGCACATCGACGCAATGATGGGCCTGAAAAACGTGCGCCTGACAACGTCGAAACTTACCGCACCTGAAGGCGGCATGATCGAGTTGCTTTATTTCCATTCGCACCCAGACAGGCCAGCCTGGACCGGAACACCCTATTCCACCGGCTTTACGCATGTTGCAATGACCGTGAAAGATATCGACGTCCTCTGCAAAAAACTCGCAGGTGCGGGCGTCACTTTTTTTGCACCACCACAGCATTCCCCAGACGGCAAGGTCAAGGTCACCTACTGCCGGGGGCCCGAAGGCGTATTGCTGGAACTGGTCGAAATATTGCAGGAATGATCCCACAATGATCTTCACCCAACACTCTCACCAAGCCAGTTGCCCGCTCTGCAGGCAGGCAACCGCCGGCGTGCTATCGACTACTTTGCGACGAGGCACAGGTATCGTTTTTTATTGTGAGCCCTGCCGACACGGTTTTCTTTCGGAGAATCAGGCACCGGACGCCAAAGCCTACTACGCAGAGAATTACCGCCAGGAGTATTCGCACAATGCCGAAGCCGCGGCGACCAACGCGCGCGAGATTTTCGACGTTTACAAAAATTACCAGCATGATCGGCTCAAGGCCATCGGGCCATACCTGTCGGCCGAAACCCGCCTGCTGGAAGTCGGCGCCTCATCGGGGCAGTTCCTGGTCAATGTCAAGGATCGCGTGGCGCTCGTCAACGCGATTGAGCTCGACAAGGCCTGCTGTGACTTCATGTCATCGGAGCTGGATATAGAGGCGGACTCAGAATTTCTGCGCGAGTCCCGCTTTGCGGACCAGCGATACGATGTGGTCTGTGCATTCCAGGTGCTCGAACACGTTGAGGATCCCGTTGTGTTTCTACGCGACCTGCAACAGTCGACCCAAAAAGGTGCGACGCTGTTTATTGAAGTGCCCAACCTCAACGACCCGTTATTGTCGATCTGGAATGTCAAGGCATACCAGAAGTTCTTCTACCATTCAGCGCATCTGCACTACTTCACCGAAGACTCACTCAGGAAAACCGCTCAGCTCGCGGGTTTCGACAACGCACAGATCGATATCTCGTTCACTCAGGACTACAACCTGTTGAATCACCTGAACTGGATCATGAACAACGGACCTCAGGCGACCTGCAATGTCGGCCTCAGCGAAATCGACCTGGCCGGCGCGGACCCTGACATGTCGACCTGGCTCACCGCAAAAATGAAAGCACTCAACGAAGAATACGTCGCGCGACTCGTGAAGAACAAGGCAACCGCCAACATGATGATGGTGATCAAAAATGTCTGAGCGTATCGGTTTCATGCAGGGACGGCTGTCGCCGCTCGTCAACGGTCGCATCCAGGCTTTTCCATGGGACTGCTGGCAGGCTGAATTTCCCACGGCCGCGGCTCATGGCTTTGGCCTCATGGAGTGGACGCTCGATCAGGACCTGCTCTACAGCAACCCGTTGCTGACCGAGGCTGGCCGCTCGGAGATCACGGCGCTGCGCGCGCGGTATGGCGTGCGCATCGGTTCGCTGACCGGTGACTGCTTCATGCAGAGTCCGTTCTGGAAGGCCGATACGGCGCAAGCCGAGCAGTTGCAAGAGGATTTTCGGGCCGTGGCCAAGGCTTGTTCCGCAGTCGGCATCGTCATGATGGTCCTGCCATTGGTCGACAACGGCAGCCTGGCGACACGCGCACAGGAAGACCATCTGGTCTCCGTGCTGCAGGCTCACGCCCCGCTGCTGGCCGAACTGGGCGTTCAGGTCGTCTTTGAGTCGGATTTTGGACCGTCCGAACTCGCGCGTTTTATCGAACGGCTGGATCCCGCACTTTTCGGGGTGAACTACGACATCGGCAACAGCGCTGGGCTCGGAATGCGGCCTGCCGACGAAATCGCGGCCTACGGCCATCGCATCGTCAACGTGCATATCAAAGACCGCGTGCTCGGCGGTACCACGGTGCCACTTGGCACAGGCAGCGCTGATTTCGAAACTGTTTTTTCAGCACTCGCAAAAGTTGACTACAAAGGCAATTACATCCTGCAAACTGCCCGGGCGCATGACGGCGACCATGCTGGCGCACTTTGCCGCTACCGCGACATGGTTGTCAACTGGATAGCACGCCATGGAGCTTGAACTTGCCGGCAAAACAGCCTTGGTCACCGGCTCCTCACGCGGAATCGGCCGGGCCATTGCCGAGGCGCTGCAAGCCGAGGGCTGCAGGGTCGCGATAAACGGACGTGACGCCGATGCCTTGAAAGTGGCATCTATGGCCCTGAAATCCGCAGCGGCTGTCGCGGGGGATGTCTCCGATGCAGGCCAGGCACGACAGGTTGTCGACGAAGCGACTCGGGCGCTCGGCAGGCTCGACATTCTGGTTTGCAATGTCGGTAGCGGCCGTTCGGTAGCACCGGGCCTGGAGACTCCCGAGGAATGGCAACGCGTGTTCGCGCTAAACCTCTGGAGCGTCACCCATACGGTCGAGGCGGCGCGTACCGCGCTCGCCGCTTCGCGCGGCGCGGTGATCTGCATCTCGTCGATCTGTGGGCTCGAGGTCATCCCGGGCGCGCCGGTTACCTATTCGGCCGCCAAAGCCGCGCTGCACGCCTACGTGCGCGGCATTGCCCGACCACTCGGCGCCCAGGGTGTGCGCATCAATGCGATAGCACCCGGCAACATTCTGTTTGACGGCTCCGTGTGGGACAGAAAGCTGGCAGCCGATGCAAATGGCGTGCAGTCGATGCTGGCCGCCAACGTCGCGCTGGCGCGCCTCGGCACGCCGCAGGACATCGGTCAACTGGCGGCTTATCTCGCCTCATCGCGCTCGGGTTTTGCAACCGGCGCAGTCTGGACACTCGACGGTGGCCAGGTCCGCGCATAGCGGCAACTCGAAGGAACGCCCATGACTACCGCATTCAAAAAGTTCGATCTCACGGGAAAAACCGCGCTGATCACGGGTGCCGCAGGCCTGCTCGGTCGGGAGCACGCAGCAGCGTTGCTCGAAAGTGGCGCGGCCGTGGTGCTTACCGACATCGGTGACGGCGCACTCGCTTCGGCCAAAGAACTCCTGGCCCGCTCCTCGGATGAAAGCCGCATCCATACCGCGATCCTCGATGTTTCGAATCCGGAAGCGGTCGCCGCGCTATCCGCGCGGCTTGCGGCTGCCGGACAACGGATAGACATTTTGGTCAACAACGCGGCGATTGACCCCAAGGTTACGGCTGGCGCCGGCATGGTCGAGAGCTCTCGTCTCGAGAACTTTCCAATCGATCAATGGAATCTGCAAATCGCGGTCGGGCTGACCGGCGCGTTCCTCTGCAGTCAGGTCTTCGGCACTGCGATGGCCGCTGACGGCAAAGGCGGCGTAATCCTGAACATCGCGTCAGACCTTTCGGTGTTCTCGCCGGACCAGCGCCTGTATCGAAAACCGGGACTGCCTGAGCATCTGCAACCCGTCAAACCGGTCACCTACTCCGTCATCAAGGCTGGCCTGATCGGCTTGACGCGCTACCTTGCAACCTACTGGCCAGAACAGGGCGTGCGCGCCAATGCGATTTCTCCGGGCGGTGTGTTCAATGGTCAGGGTGAGGAATTCGTGACCCGGCTCAGCGCGTTGATTCCGTTGGGCCGCATGGCGGCTGGGGACGAGTACCGAGCCGCCGTGCAGTTCCTCTGTTCGGACGCCTCTTCGTATATGAATGGCCAAAATATCGTGATGGACGGAGGAAGGTCGGTCTGGTAGCAGCGTCCCACGGGCCGTTCAGCGCTGCGATGGCATCTGCCACCAACCCCCATCACCACTCTCACCGGCTTTGCACACGTATGGTTTATTTCTCAATCGACAATGACCATCACACCAACCTGGCGTTGTCGATCATGGAAGAGAATCGGCTTCCCATGTCCGGCGTGACGTTCATTTCACACCGGTCACCGCGCAACCAGTTGGCAGAGTCGCTAGGCTTCGCTCTCGAGCCGGTGGATGTCCATCCGCTATGTTCCGGCCTCAGCTTCAAGAATCCAATAAGTTACTTGAAGGCATATTTTCACCAGATACGGCTAAAGCACCGCTTTCAGTTCCGGCCGGGAGACTTGCTTGTCATCACAACGGAGTATGAAATCAACAATGCTTTGCTAGCCGCGCAGATGCGACATGCTGGTGGGCAGGTTTATCTCTACGACGAAGGCATTGGGTTTTATTTCAATAACAGCAGCTTCCACGACCGACATCTTTCGTGGACCGACCGGTTATTCCTGGTCCTTTACAACTTCGCCTTCAAGGCATTGGGTATACCGGCCTATGCCAAAAAAGGATTCGAAGGCCGGATGTATGTCCGGATACGCGAGAAATATCTCAATGCCGTCTATTCGAGAATGCGCCTGCCTATCGATCGGCCCCTGGAGATTCGCGGTTATCGGCATTTTTTGGTGTCCGAACAGGCGTTTTTACCAAAGAACGATCAGGTTGCGATCTTCTTCGCCAACAATCTCGACGCTTTTGGCCTGAAAACCGAAGAGCTTGCAATCTCCGCAGAGGCCCTGCGCGTAATGGCTGCAGCTTTTTCGGAGGTTCATTTGAAAATTCACCCGGGAGATTGGGCCGCTCAAAACGAAGTGTGCAGTTTCTACACTGCGCTAGCTGCTCAGCATTCCAATATTCATCTTGTCGATAATGCGGTCCCCAGCAACACGGCCATGGAGCAAATAAGGCCTGGGGTTGTCGTTGGAACCATGGGCGCGGCGATGTTCGATGCTTTCTTTTTCGGCTGTCAGCCGATTTTCCTATTTCATCTGCTGCCATCCGTCAGAGAATTCGGCGTCTGCAACTTCACCTTGGAAAGCTTGGGCTACCGCTACATAGCGAATCTGCGTGAAATTGACCCGGGATACAAGTCCGGCGTGAACATTTCCTCGTTACTCTACGACGGCCCGCAGATCTGGAATTCGAACGTGGAACCGCCGGCTTCGCAGACTTAGCCAGTCATGAGACACCCATGTTCAAACATCTGATCAAACAAATCCTGCCACCGATTCTTTTCGTCTTGGCGCGCGGGGCCCTGCAGCGGCTGAAGCTGGAACGGCCGATTTATGACGGCCTCTACCGGGATGCAGCGGAACTACAGCCGTCAAATGACAATCCATTCGAGCACCCGAACTGGATTTCTTATGTTTCCGAAAGGGCTCACTCGCGCGTCGGCGGTGTCAGTCACCAAGACATGAACGAGATGTGCCTGTCGCTGATCGCATCGATCGCGCCCGCCGGTGATCATGCAGCCTCTGGTCGCATAGTCGATTTCGGTGGCGGCGTAGGTATGTATTGGCCAGCACTGAAGACGCAAAATAAAGCAGGCAGGCAGCTTGATTTCACGGTCGTCGACAGCTCCGCCAACTGCGCACTCGGGACCAGGTTGTTCGGCGCAGATGGCGTGTCTTTTTCAACTGATTTCGAATCGCTGTTGACGCACAGCGCCAAGATAGACGTACTTAACGTTTCAAGTACGCTCCAGTATTGTCTAGATTACGAAGCAACGCTGGCACTGCTGTGTCGCAGCCAGGCCAGGTTCATCATCGTATCCCGCCATCCGGCCCCCAGGGACAATCAGCCTGTGGCCTACACCATGCAAAACGTCACGACCGTCAAAGGTTTTTGCGGGCGAATCCCAGTTGTATTGCTCAGCGTCGAACGGCTGGCTCAACTGATGCGCGGCCATGGCTATGAGATGATTGCGAACTACTACAGTAACGCCGATTCCGGAAAATACTGGAGGAACGGCAAGAAGATGATTCCAGAAGAATTTTCTCAAATTGTCGATCATGCCCTGGTTTTTCAGAAGCAATCAGGACGACCTGCCAGCGATGCCTCTGCGACTTCCGTCGTTGCGCCATGACCGGAAATAGAACGTGCTAGTCATCATCTTCGGGCGTGCAGCCCAATTCATTCTGCTCCTTTTGGTGATGCGGGTGGCTACGACTTATTTGCCACCTAGCGAAATGGGCCGTCTCTCGCTGATTACAGCCGCCACAGCCTTTTTTGCGCTGTTTCTCGTCAACCCGATTGGTATGTTCATCAATCGGAGGTTTCACGCCTGGGATGAACTCGGCCGTGCCAAACACTATCTCAAGCTGCACTGGATCTATCTTCTTGGTGTCTGCCTGTTCGCGGCGCTGACACTGGGCGTGCTCAACAAAATCCACGCCTTCGGCTTCCAGTTTAATACCGTGTGGCTGCTGGTGCTGGTCTGTGGCTCGCTACTCTTCAACACGATCAACCAGACGGCGATTCCTTCGCTGAACCTGCTGGAGTTGCGCGGGCGTTTTATCGTCCTCACGCTCGCAACAATTGGCGTGGGCCTGGCGAGCGCCTATGCGCTGGTCGAATACTTCGCACCAACAGCTGAATACTGGCTGCTCGGCTTGCTGATCGGTCAAACGGTGTTCGCGGTGATAGGCGTCAAGTTGTTTTTCGACAAACTCAGGCCGGAGCAACCCGCAGATAAACTGTCGCGCTCGCACCTCAAGCTGTTGTTCGATTTCGCCTGGCCGGTTGCAATCTCCGTCGGGTTTAATTGGCTGCAGACGCAAGGCTACCGCTTTTTCGTCGCCGACTCGCTGGGTCTCGCTGCACTCGGCCTGTTTGTCGCGGGCTACGGTATCAGCGCGGGGCTGATGGCCGCGTTCGAATCAGTGCTGACAACCTACTTCCAGCCGCGGTTCTACAAACGGGTCAGCACCAGCACGATCGAGGAACAGTCCGCCGCCTGGAATAAATATGCTGGCGCGATCCTGCCCTCACTGATGCTCGTAACCTTTTTGTTGATCAGTCTGGCGCCGGAGTTGACGCGATTCATGGTGGGCCCGGCATACCAATCGGCATCGCAGTTCGTGATCTGGGGCGTGCTGGCAGAAGGTGCACGCGTTGTTGCCGGCGTCTACAGCATGTCGGCCCACGCCAAGATGAAGACCCGTCTGCTGCTGCTGCCGAACCTGCTCGGCGCAGTAATCTGCATCGTGCTGATCAAGTTTCTGGCGCCCGGCATGGGCGCGCATGGCGTCGGTCTGGCTCGCTCGCTGGCCGGCGTCGGCATGTTGGTCGCCATGCACTACCTGATGATCGTCGCGCTCGATATGCGGCTGCCGTTGCGTATGTTGCTCAAAGGCACCGCAATGGGCGCTGGCCTGATGCTGATTGCGACGGCCGGCCGGTGGGCCATGAACAGTCCGGGCATCATTGCGGCGGGTGTACTGATCGTTGTCACCGGGCTGGCCTTCCTGCCGATGTTCTACTGGCTGCTCTATCCCTATTTGCCAAGGCACGACAAAGTTTCATGAAAATCCTCCTTGTTTGCATGTCGTATGACTATGGCGACCCGACACGCGGCCATTCGTACGAGTACTACAACTTCTACCAAAGCCTGCTTGCGCTCGGACACGAGGTCGTGCTGTTTGACTACATGACCGAGATTCAGCAAATGGGCAAGTCGGCCATGAACCGCAAGCTGATCGAGGTCGCGGCGGCGTCCAGGCCTGACTTCGCGATGTTCTCGCTTTATACCGATCAGTTCGAGCCAGACACGATCAAGTCGATGAAACAGCTCACACGCACACTGTGCTTTTTCCACGACGACACCTGGCGCGTCGAGTTTTCGCGCTACTGGGCGCCACAGTTCGATTTTTTCACAACACCCGACGTATATGGTGAGCAGAAATACCGGGCATTGGGCCTGGAAAATGTGATCTATTTCCCGTTCGGCTGCAACAACAGCATTTACCGGAAAGCGTCTGTCGAAAAAAAATACGACGTGTCGTTTGTAGGTGCCTGGCACCCCTATCGCGAATGGCTCATCAATCGCCTGCGCAAAGCGGGGTTCAATGTCAAAGTTGCCGGGTACCGCTGGCCAGGCGGCATCGTGTCGCACGAGGAGATGGTCCAGCTGTTCAATGAAAGCCGCATCAACCTGAATATGTCGAATTCGACCTCCTGGGACGCGCGTTACCTGCTGTCGTCCCCGCGCGGTCTGGTCAATCGCATCCGCTCGCCGAAGTCCGTCGAACAGATCAAGGCCCGTCATTTCGAGATTAACGGCACTGGCGGGTTTCAGCTCTCGTACTACGTTGAGGGACTGGAACGGCACTACGGTATAGGCACAGAGATTGCCATCTACCTGGACCCCGATGACCTTCAGCAAAAGGTTGCGCTTTATCTCGCAGAGACTGCACTGAGAGAAAGCATCGCCGATGCCGGTTATGCCCGGACTCTTGCGGAGCACACCTTCGGCCACCGCTTTCGGCACGCGTTCGCCAGGATGGGACTCATCGATGGCTGACAATACACTGCCACTGGTCTGCATCTGCATCCCGACTTATAACGCGGAAAAAACCGTCGCAGCCACTTTGCATTCGGTGCTAAACCAGAGTTACGGGAACCTCAAAATTCACGTGGTCGACAATCACTCGACCGACAGCACGATCGCAGTTGTCGAAGGATTTTCTGACAGCCGCATCACGCTCTACCGCAACGCGGTCAATATCGGTGGCGAAGGCAATTTCAATCGTTGCATCGAACTGGCAACGGGGAAATACACCGCGATTTACCATGCGGACGATATCTACGAATCAGATATGGTCGCGTCACAGGTCGCATTTCTCGAGGTGCACCCACAAGCCGGAGCAGCGTTTACACAAGCACTGCTGATCGATGAGGACAACCGCCCCATCGGTGCGATCCGACAGCCCCCCGAACTGGCGGCCACTGGCCCGTTGTATCATTTTCCCGAGGTCTTCAGGGCGATTCTCAAGCATTCCAATTTTCTGATCTGTCCCAGCGTGATGGCGCGCACCAGCGTTTATCAGCAGAACATCAAGAGCTGGCGCGGAGAACTGTTCGGCCCGAGCGGCGACCTTGACGTCTGGCTCAGGATGCTGCAGCTTGGGCCCATCGGAATACTGCCTGGAGCGACCATGCGATACCGCATCAGCAGCAGCCAGTGGTCGGCGAATGTACGCCTTGATACGCGTCGTGCGGCTTTTTTTACCGTGATGGACTACTATCTCGCGCAACCCGACGTGTGCAAACTGGTTACCGCTGAGGATATGGTCAACTACGGACGCCTCGAACGTCGCGACCAGGTCATGCGCGCCGCCAACGCCCTGTTGCGCGGTGAGCCGCAGCTGGCTCAGGAACTTTTCCCCAATGTATTTTCACGGGACGCCCTAAAGGCAGCTCTACAGACCAAACGGGGGCTCGGCGTTTTTCTGCTGGGCCTGTACCTCAAGGTCATGCTCGGTTTGCGACTCGATGGCCTGGCCAGGATTTCGCTGGTTCATCTCAAGAGGATAAGCAAGAAGTGATTCCCGCTCCAGTGTCCGACGAAATTTACATCGACACGCCGCCGGCCTACCGGCAGGACCAGATGTTCGACTTGTCGAATCTCGCGCTCAATCGCGACGGGACATTGGTGCCCTACGCGCGCGTGCGCGAAGTGCACGCCAGTGCCGGCAGAACCGTACGCACCGCCGATTACCTGATGTCCTTGCCAGCAAACAACACCCCCAAGGACTACTACTCGCTCGGCGTCCTCGACAACTTCAAGATGCTGGCTGCACGTCCTGATGTACACCTTCGAGCCTTTTTGGTGCTGGAGCCGCCCGTCGTCGACCCGAGTATCTATAAGGCCTTACCGGAATTGACCGCAGCTTTCGAGCGGGTCTATGTCCACAACGTGAACGGTGACGGCTATTCGCTCGCAGGTGTTGACAGCTCGCGATTGCGCCAACTGTATTGGCCGCAGCCTCGCGAAGATGTTATGGAACCCTACTGGTCTCGGCGTGACCGTCTCAATCGCATCGTGGTGATCAACGGAAACCATGTGCCACGCAAAGTGCCGAACGAGCTCTACAGCCGCCGCATCGAGGCGATGACCGAACTGGCGGAATCCGGTGTTGTCGATCTTTATGGTCGCGGTTGGGCCAAATTAAAGGCTCGTACGTCTCTCTGGTGGCCCTATATAAGCCGGCGCAAAACGCTGCTGTCGATTTACAGAGGCTCGTGCGAATCGAAATACGAGGTACTGAGTCAATACAACTTCTGCCTCTGTCTCGAAAACATGGCGATGCAGGGGTACGTAACCGAGAAAATTTTCGACTGCTTCTATGCGGGAACGATTCCCCTGTATTTGGGTGCTCCCGATATCAAGCAGTTGATCCCCAAAGAAGCCTATATCGATTGCCGCGAATTTTCATCATGGCACGATGCCTACAAGGCGGCTGCGGCAATGTCGCCCGAAGCGGTTCGGCAAATGCGCGAACACGGCCGACGGTTTGTTCAAAGCGAGCAGGGCCGACGATATACCGATTCCTTGCTGAGGATTGTCGGAGACGCGCAATGAACCCCTCGTATTCTGTCGAATCCGATTCTCAGCGCGCTCGAGGCCGACCAGGATGATCAGAAATCCATTTTTTGAGCTTCCATGGGGCAAAGATTCTCAGGTATTGCTGATCTTTCTCACGGTATTTTCGTGGTCGCTCTTTCCGGTGATGCTGAAGCAATTCAACATCACGCTGTTCCAGGCCGGTTTCGCGATCTGTCTGCTCGTGATCTGTCTGTTTGTCGCCCTCACAGCACAGCGCAACCAATTGACGCTGACGCCTCTGCATAAACTCATGCTGATTTTCTGGGCGGGCTATCTATGCATGCTATTGATCGCTTCTGTCCATGCGACATCGAGAACCAGCATCGTGCAGTGGTGCATCCTGTTCACCAAGTTCCTGTTTTTCCTGTTTCTGCTTTTCCACATCAATCGAAAATTTGTCTACGCAAGCCTGCGCATTTATTCGAACTTGATGGTCGCGACGGTTGTTTTTTCGCTTGCCGCCATAGCGGCGGTGTTGCTCGGCATCCATCCCTTCAGCACGATGGAAGTCGGAGGACGTGCGGCGGACGTTTTCTTCGGTGCCTACTACATCACCAACACGCCCATATGCCCGCCCACGCCGGTGTTCCGCATTCAGGGACTCAGCGAGGAGCCCGGAACCTACGCGTTCGCATTGATGCCCGCGCTGTTCTGGTTCCTCATCGCGGAGAAGGCTTATCTTCGGTCCACCGTTATCGTGCTCGGATTGATGCTTAGCATGTCCCTGGGTGCCGGGCTTTTTCTCTGCATGGTGCTGGTGCTGATTTTGCTTCTGATGGTCATCAAAAGGTCTGTTGGCGATCATAAGTTGGTGATCTTCCTGGCGGGTGCAATAGGCGCCATTGCCCTGATGTACAGCCTGGCCGGCGCCTGCACCAAACAGTATCTTGAGAACTTGAGCGACAAATCCGCCATGGCACTGGTCGAAGGATGCATGAAAGAGCATTCGTCTGACCGTGAGACCTGCGTACACCGGGTTGCCCATGCCCTGAGCACCACACCAACCGGTAAGTCGTTGTCACTTCATGACCGAAAAGAGGGGCTGCGTATCGTCATCGATTACTTGAAGGAGCATCCGATCGGAACTGGCACCGCGCTCGGCATGCAAACCGTGCAGAACTCGATTGCTGTAGGTTATGCGGTCGCGACACTGGAATCCGGCGTCGCCGGTGGAATCTTTTACATCGGCCTTTTTGCGACGATGGGCTGGCTTGCCCTGCGAACCATCGTCAGGGCGGACAACAAATCATTTGATGGACACGTCAACGTTGCGGTGTCGTTAAGCATCGGCGCCGTTCTCGTAATGGGCGCCCAGCGGATTCAGCCCGACCTGAGCTTCTGGCATATGTGGCTCTACGCAATATGGTTTCACCTCCTGCAGCCAACAGCATCGGGCGCCAGCACCGACTCACGAGCTCTTTGAAAATCAACATCCGCAGAGCACAAATTTGTGACCTGCGATCTTTAAATATTCCATGCCACGACAAACATGATTCCGCGACTCCTGAAAATTATTGATATGCCATCGGAGGAAAACCTGTGGGCCAGGAGCTTCATGATCGCGGGCGTCGGCATCTGGCTCATATTTTTCACCCTGGGACTGTCTGGCTATACCGGCGCCAAGGAGTCTTATCTGCTTTTTTCGGTCGCGACCGGCGTCATGCTGATCACCGGATTCCGTCAGAAACACAGTTATGGCTATTTGTTCCTGACGGTATTTCTGTGGCTCGGACTCTGGCTCAAACTGACGATTCACACCATTTTTAATTACCCGTATGTCGAACCCATCGGATTGTTCGAGGGTGCGCCAGCAGCGTGGGACGAAGTACTGCTGGTGGCAAGCGTGGCCAGCTTGGGTGTCATTGCGGGCGGCATGGCCTATGCAGCCCTGGCAAGACGTGCCAGCCCCATGCGCGAGGAAAGAAAACTCATTGTGCCTTCATGGTACGAACCAAATCGGAAATGGCTATGGCTTGCGCTGGCGCTCGCGATGGCAGGGGTGCTGATTGTCAATCTGGCATACGGAATACATCGAATCGGCCTTGCGCCAAAAGCATCCCTGATGTGGCCGCTGAACTCGGTAGTAGCCTGGCTGCTCAACATCGGCCTGGCTACTTTCGTTGCCCTTTTTGCCTGGTGGGACATCACGCTCGGGAAGAATCCCGCCTTGGCAGCTTATGGCATTTTGATTGAGGCTTTTCTCTCGAGCACGTCGATCCTGAGCCGGGCGGCCTATATCTTTCACGCCGTTCCACAACTTTTCGTTTTACACCAATTCAGGCACAAGCTGGCGGGCTGGTCGCGCCTGAAAACAGTCATGCTCGCCGCTTCCTTTTGCGCGCTGCTGGTGGTATCCATATCGGCCGTCACGACATTCCGGAACTACTTCTACCAGACCGGCCTGTATACAAGCACGGCCTACCACGAGGCCTACTACCGTTGGGAAATTGTCAGCGGCCAACTCGGCACGCTGGAGGATCAACTCAAAATCGCCCCCCCGGAAAAGCGTCCGCCAATCATTGAATTGATGCGAAAACTGAATATCGAGAAAATACAGCTGGAAGCGATCATGGCCGCCGAAAAGAAGAAATGGGCGGAAGCCATGGGCACGGATTCGGCGCAATCCCGGCTGTTACTCAATGAGTTTGGCTATCAGCTGACCGATGGTTTTTCGGCGCGCCTCTTGCAACTAAGCGTTGACAGATGGATAGGCCTGGAGGGCCTGATGGCCGTTCAGGCCTATCCAGGCAAGGACCCGGCGCTCTTGCGTCGCGGTTTTCTGGAGAAGCCGGCGATAGGAAAACCCGATATCTACCAAAGCATCTCGAAGTCTGTGTACCTCAAGTCCGACGGTACAAAATTCAGATTTGCAAGCCTGCCTGGCGGGCCGGCCTTCCTCTATTACAGCAATTCGCTCTGGATCGTCGCATTCGGAATGGTTATTTTTACGTTCCTGGTGCTGCTTGTCGAGCTTTTGATACGAACCTTGACCCGCAACCCCATTCTCTGTTCGCTTTACGGCGTCGTGATGGCGAGCACCGCTGTTCAATTCGGCGTGGCTCCGCAGCAAAGCATTCCTTATTTTCTGGTTCTCGGCTGCGGTATCCTGCTGGTATGGACGGTCCATACGCGAGGTTTTGCGTTCGCTCTGTACAAGTTGAAACTGGCAAAAGCCCCGCCACCACGTGACAACTAAAACGGCAACAACCCTTTTTGTCCACGCCACCAATGTGCATTCCGGCGGAGGGCAGTCGTTGCTGCGCGCACTGCTTGAGGCTCTGCCGGCTGGTCGTGACGCCACCGCATTGCTCGATAGCCGCATGCCGGTGCCGAAGACATACCTCCCGCTTTTGAAAGTCATTACTGTTGCGCCGACCGTGTGGCATCGCTTCAGGGCTGAATGGTGGCTTTCCAGATCCGTGAGACCAGCGGACCTCGTGCTGTGCTTCGGCAATTTGCCGCCGCTCTTCAAGCTGAAGGGACGCGCCGTGGTGTTCGTGCAGAACCGTTATCTCGTCGACCCGGTGACGCTCGCCAGCTTCCCTCTCAGGACACGCCTGCGGCTGTTGATCGAAAGGGCATGGTTCGCCCAAAAGGCCCAAAACGCGCAAGCCTTCGTCGTGCAAACTCCTTCAATGCGCGACCTGCTCAATGCCTCGGGTCTGGCAAAGGGCAAACCGGTTTCGGTACTGCCCTTTGTGAGCACCAGCGCCGGCTATGAGAGAAACAGCACCCCGAAGGCATGCGATAGCGCATGCGGCTTCATCTATGTAGCTTCAGGTGAGCCTCACAAAAATCACAAGCGGCTCATGGAAGCCTGGAGCTTGTTGGCGAACGACGGTATGCATCCTTCGCTTTGGCTGACCGTCGACCCGAAGGCCCACCCTGAACTCTGCGCATGGATCGATGAAAAGAAGGCCCGTTACAGTCTGAATGTTGAAAACCTCGGCGCGAGGCCACACGACGAAATCCTGCGCCTTTACGCCCAGGCGAAGGTGCTGGTTTATCCCTCACTGTTCGAGTCGTTTGGCCTGCCACTGATCGAAGCGCGCCAGGCGGGCCTGGCAATCCTGGCGTCAGAACTCGACTACGTACGCGACGTGGTCGACCCCGAGCAGGTATTCGACCCCCATTCACCGGTCTCCATTGCCAGGGCAGTGAAGCGCTTTCTCGGCCAAAGCGAGCAGCCGCTTCCCCTAATGAACGCCGGCGAATTCCTCGCCCATGTTTTCCCCGAAGAGTGACCGAATTGCGTATCCTGATCGTCAGCCAGTATTTCTGGCCAGAAAGCTTTCGCATCAACGATGTCGCGAAAACGCTCGTTGAAAAAGGCTTCGAGGTCGACGTATTGACCGGCAAGCCCAACTATCCTGAAGGCTCGGTTTTTCCCGGCTACCGGGCCTGGGGCTGCCAGCGTGAATCATGGGCCGGCATCTCGATATACAGGGTGCCCCTGGCGCCGCGCCGGAAAAAAGGCGCGCTGAACCTTGTCTTCAACTATTTGTCGTTTGTTGCCTCGGGCACACTTTTCGGTGCGTGGAAGCTGCGCGGCAAACGCTACGACGTCATTTTTGCCTACGGTACTTCGCCGATCCTCCAGGCGATTCCGGCGTTGTTCCTCGGTTGGCTGAAAGACCGCAAGGTTGCCGTCTGGGTCCAGGATCTCTGGCCGGAAAGCCTGGAGGCCACGGGTTATGTGCGTAATCCGCATGCACTGGCGTTGGTGGGGTCCATCGTCAAAAGTATCTACGCACACACCGACCTGCTTCTGGTGCAATCGCAGGCATTTGTGCCCAAGGTTCGCGAACTGGCCGGCGACACACCCATCGCCTACTACCCGAATTCGGTTGACCCGCTATTTGCCGCGCCCGGCGACGCACCAGCGCCCCCGATACCGGTTATGGACAGCGGCGCGTTTTGCGTCGTATTCGCCGGCAATATCGGCGCCGGCCAGGCCGTCGAGGCCATTGTCGAGGCCGCTACCCTGCTCCGCGAGCGTCCGGATGTCCAGTTTGTGGTCGTCGGCCAGGGCAGCCGCCAGGCCTGGATGGCCGAAGAAGCTGCGGCGCGCGGGCTCACCAACCTGCACCTGCCCGGCCGTTTCCCGGTCGAATTGATGCCCGGCCTCATGCAAAAGGCCTCAGCGCTGCTCGTAACCTTGACCGACCAGCCGATTTTCGCGGCGACCATTCCCAACAAGATCCAGGCCTATATGGCCGCTGGACGACCGATAATTGCCTGTTTGAACGGGGAAGGTGCCCGCGTCGTCGAGGAAGCTGGGGCTGGCCTTTCGGTTCCGGCCGAGAATGCGCCGGCTCTGGCCGCCGCGGTGATCCGGCTGGCTGAGATGGGCGCACCAGAACGCGCCACTCTTGGCGCCAACGGCCAACGGTATTTCAAAGAGCATTTCGACCATGACATGCTGACACATCAGCTCATGGACCACTTCCGCGCACTGGCGGAATCTTCTTGAGGTTTTTTCGATGAGAGTTCTTGTATTGGGCGCCAGCGGCATGATCGGCAGCGCCATGATCCGCGTCTTGAGCCAAAAAAAGGATTGGCAGGTCTTCGGCAGCATGCGAAATGCCGCGGCGCTGCGCTTTTTTGAGCCCGCCATCGCCGAGCGCATGCTGACCTTTGTCGATATCAACAACCGCGACAGCGTCATCCGCGCATTTGCCCATGCCCGGCCTGACGTGGTCGTCAACTGTATCGGCCTGACCAAGCACCATACCGAAGCTGATGATCCGTTGCTCGCGATTCCCATCAACGCGTTGCTGCCACACCAGCTCGCCGGGCTATGCCTGGCGGCGTCGGCACGTTTGATCCATATCAGCACCGACTGCGTCTTCTCGGGCTCCAAGGGGCACTACATCGAAGCCGACGCGGCCGACGCAAAAGATGTCTACGGCAAGTCCAAGCTCCTGGGCGAGGTGCTGGGCCAGGGCGCGATCACTTTGCGCACCTCGACAATAGGCCACGAATTGCAAAGCGCTTACGGGTTGCTGGAATGGTTCCTTGCCCAACAGGGTTCCTGCAAAGGCTTCAACAAGGCCATTTTTTCGGGTCTGCCGAATGTCGTGTTCGCCGAAATCGTCCGCGACATCGTGATTCCACGGCCCGAGCTGACCGGCCTGTACCACGTTGGCGCCTCCCCGATCGGCAAATACGACCTGCTCAAGCTGATCGCCGCAGCCTACGGCAAGGCCATTGATATTCAGATGGACAATACGTTTACGATGGACCGATCGCTCGATTCCAGCCGTTTCCGCGAAGCGACGGGCTACACCGCACCGGCCTGGCCCGAGCTTATCGACATCATGCATTCCTCGAAACTGTAAGAATCAGCCATGTTTGACAACAAAATACTGATGATCACCGGCGGCACCGGCTCGTTCGGCAACGCCGTCCTCAAACGCTTTCTCTCAACGGAAGTGCGCGAAATCCGCATTTTCAGCCGCGACGAAAAAAAGCAGGAAGAGATGCGGATCGCGCTGAACAATGACAAGCTCAAGTTTTACATCGGTGACATCCGCGACTACGACAGCATTCACCAGGCGATGAAGGGTGTTGACTACGTGTTTCACGCGGCAGCACTCAAGCAGGTCCCGTCCTGCGAGTTCTATCCGATGGAGGCGGTGCGTACCAATGTACTGGGCGCGGAGAACGTCATGAACGCAGCGATCGCCCACAACGTCAAGCGCGTCGTCGTCCTGAGCACCGACAAGGCGGTCTATCCGATCAATGCCATGGGTGTGTCCAAGGCAATGATGGAAAAACTCATGGTCGCCAAGGCACGCATGCAAAACGATGGCGAGACCGTGCTTTGCGCCACGCGTTATGGCAACGTCATGGCGTCGCGCGGCTCGGTGATCCCGTTGTTCGTCTCGCAGCTCAAGAGCGGCGCGCCGCTGACCGTGACCGACGCCAGCATGACCCGCTTCCTGATGTCACTCGACGATTCAGTCGACCTGGTGCTGCACGCGTTCGAGCACGGCCAGCAGGGCGACATTTTTGTGCAGAAGGCGCCGGCCTCGACCGTCGCCGACCTTGCGCAAGCGCTCAAGGACATTTTTGGCGGCAACGACCAACCCACCAAGATCATTGGCACGCGCCATGGCGAAAAGCTCTACGAAACGCTGGTGTCGCGCGAGGAAATGGCCCGGATCGACGACATGGGCGCGTACTACCGCATTCCCGCAGACAACCGCGATCTCAATTACGCCAAGTATTTCAGCGACGGTGAGGAACGGATCTCGCAACTGGACGACTACACATCGCACAACACCGAGCGGCTCAATGTCGCCCAGGTCAAGGCGCTTTTGGGAAAACTGGATTTTATTGAGGAGGCACTTCGTGTTTAAAGTGATGACGGTAGTCGGGACCCGGCCCGAATTGATCAAGATGAGCCGCGTGATTGCGGCGCTCGACAAGCACACCCAGCACATTCTTGTGCACACGGGCCAGAATTTCGACTACGAACTGAACCAGATTTTTTTCGAAGACCTGCAGATTCGCAAGCCCGACCACTTTCTCAATGCGGTCGGTGAAAACGCGGCCCAGACCATCGGCCAGATCATCATGAAGGCCGATGAGGTGTTCCAGGCCGAGAAGCCCGACGCCGTCCTGCTCTACGGCGACACCAACTCATGCCTGGCAGTGATCGCGGCCAAACGGCGGAAAATCCCGGTGTTCCACATGGAGGCAGGCAACCGCTGCTTCGATCAGCGCGTTCCCGAAGAACTCAACCGAAAGGTGCTCGACCACCTGTCGGACATCAACATGGTCCTGACGGAACATGCACGGCGCTACCTCATCGCCGAAGGCGTGCGGCCCGAAACCATCATCAAGACCGGCTCGCACATGCGTGAGGTCGTCGACCACTACCGCCCGCAAATCGACAAGTCCGACATCATTTCGCGCCTGTCCCTCAAGCCCAATGAATTTTTCCTGGTCAGCGCGCATCGCGAGGAAAACGTTGACTCGCCCGACGCGCTGAAGGACCTGCTCGAGACCTTGACCGAGCTTGTCAAAAAGTATGGCTTCCCGGTGATCGTTTCCACCCATCCACGCACGCGAAAACGGCTGGAGGAGGCTGGTTACGAAGGTCTGGACAAGCGCATCGTGTTCGGCAAGCCGCTCGGGTTTTTCGACTACATGAAACTGCAGGTCGAAGCCAAATGCGTGCTGTCCGACAGCGGCACGATCACGGAAGAAACTTCGCTGCTCAACCTCTGCTCCATCACCCTGCGCAATGCCCACGAGCGCCCGGAAGGAATGGATGTCGGCACCCTCATCATGAGCGGCCTCAAGAAGGACCGCGTGATAGACGCCATCGAGATCGTGACGTCGCAATATGACCGCAACCGGCGCCCGGTGCTACCCATCTCCGACTACGAAAACCCGTTCGTCTCGACGCAGATCGTGCGTGTCGTGACGAGCTACATCGACTACATCAACCGGGTCGTCTGGTCGAAGAAATAATACGCGTGGCGGCTATGGCGGCAGCTCCGCCTGCGCCATAGCCACGCCGTCGCAATCCCTGGCTGAAAGCAGAGGCACAGCGCCCGCCAGGGGCCAGGCAATCGCCAGATCCGGGTCGTCCCAACGGATGCAGCGTTCATGTTCAGCGGCGTAATAGTCGGTGGTCTTGTACAGCACGTCGGCAAATTCGCTAAGCACCAAAAAGCCGTGCGCAAAGCCCGGCGGCACCCAAAGCTGCCGATGCTCCTGGGCCGACAGCTCGAACGCGACCGAACGCATGAAATTCGGCGAGGAGCGCCGGACATCGACCGCCACATCCCAGATGCGGCCGCTGACCACCCTCACGAGCTTGCCTTGGGGTTGCCTGAGCTGGTAATGCAGGCCGCGCAGCACATGGCGAACCGAGCGCGAATGGTTGTCCTGTACAAAACCGCCGTCAAGCCCGGTTGCCCGCTCAAAATCGCGCCTGTTGAAGCTTTCGAGAAACAGGCCCCGCGCGTCAACATGAACTTCAGGCTGAATCAGCAGCACTTCAGGCAGGGCCGTCGGGGTGACCTTCATGAGAGCTCCTCAACCATTTTGGCGACACCCGTTTGCCAACCGGGAATGTCGACTCCGAAAGTCCATCGCAGCTTCGAAGTATCAAGCCGGGAGTTCAATGGGCGGCGGGCTGCCTGCGCGTAGGCGGTTGACGCCACGGGCTGGACCGCATCGATGGGCACACTGGGCAACAGGCCGGTTTTTTGTGCCTGCTCGACGACAAAACACGCATAGCCATGCCAGGAAGTTTCACCGGCGGCAGCCGCGTGATAAAGCCCGGCCAATCGCTCATCCGCGAGAACGCGCGTCAACGCCAATACAGTCAGGTCGGCCAGCCAGGCCGCTGCGGTGGGCGCACCGAACTGGTCGTTGACCACCGCCAGCCGGCCGTCCCTGCGCAACTTGTGCAGGATTTTCTTTGCAAAGTTTTCACCATGCGCCGCATAAAGCCAGCTTGTGCGGAAGATCAGGTGCCGCGCGCAATTTTTTGCCACCAACTGGTCGCCGAGCAGCTTGCCGCGGCCATAGGCGTTCAGCGGCTGGGCGGGGTCGGCCTCGATCCACGGCCGCGTTCCCCCGCTGCCATCAAAGACATAGTCGCTTGAATAGTGCACAAACCAGGCACCGGTCTCGTCACACGACCGCGCCAGCACGGCCGGTGCACCGGCATTGATCGCGTTGGCAATATCAGGCTGGCCCTCGGCCGCATCAACGTCGGTGAAAGCCGCCGCATTGACGACGATATCGGGCCTGGCACTGAGTACGGCATCCCGGATACCGGCGCTGTCGGCAAGGTCGCCGCCAGGCCGGCTCCGATCGGGTGCAATCACCTCGCCCAACGCGGCCAGGCTGCGCACGAGCTCCGCGCCCAATTGCCCGCTCTTGCCGAACAGCAATATCTTCAGCATCGGCTCACCCGGTATGGCCGCGCTCACGCACCGCTTGCAGCCAACCTGGGTTGTCCAGGTACCAGCGCACGGTGTGGCGCAGGCCGGCTTCGAAGCTCTGGTCAGCATGCCAGCCCAGCTCATGGCGAATCTTGCTCGAATCGATGGCGTAACGGGCATCATGGCCGCGGCGATCGGCTACGTGGGTGATCAGGCCGGCATAGCCGGCCGGCACCGGTCGCAATTCATCGAGCAGGCGGCAAATCGTGCGCACGACGTCCAGATTGGTTTTTTCTCCCTGGCAACCGATGTTGTAGGTCTCACCGGGCCGGCCGGCCTCCAGCACCATGCGGATCGCCTTGCAATGGTCCTTGACATACAGCCAGTCGCGCACCTGCAGGCCATCACCGTAGACCGGCAGGGGCCGCCCTTCGAGCGCTGCAACAATCATGTGGGGGATCAGTTTTTCCGGAAACTGGTAGGGCCCATAGTTGTTGGCGCAGTTGGTGGTAAGCACCGGCAGGCCATAGGTGCGATGGCTGGCACGCACCAGGTGGTCGGCGGCCGCCTTGCTTGCGGCATAGGGGCTGTTGGGCTCATAGCGGTCAACTTCGCGGAAAGCCGCCGCCGCCGACGTCAGCGAGCCATAGACTTCATCCGTCGACACCTGCAAAAACCGAAAGTTCGCGCCGCTTGATCCCTCCAGCTCCGACCAGTAGGCACGCGCGGCCTCCAGCAGGCGGAAAGTGCCTACGATATTGGTCTGGACGAACTCTTCGGCCGCGTCGATGGAGCGGTCGACATGCGACTCCGCCGCGAAGTTGATGATGGCGCGCGGCCGGTGCAGCGCGAGCAGGCCGGCCACCCACCGGCTGTCGGCAATATCGCCGTGCGCAAAGACATGGCGGCTGTCACCCTCAAGCCCGCGAAGGTTGTAGCGGTTGCCCGCGTAGGTGAGCTTGTCGATATTGAGGATCGGCTCATCGTGCAACGCGAGCCAGTCCAGAATGAAGTTGGCTCCGATAAAACCGGCTCCGCCAGTGACCAGAATCATGGATAGCCTTTGTTGACGGCGCACGTGCGGCAACGGCGCCTGGAAACGAATTATCCCCCAGCCGTGGCCGCCGCCCAACGAAAAACGGGCCTGGAAAACCAGGCCCGTTTGGCTTCAAGCCTGAAACATGCTCAGAAATGAATCCCGCGCATCATCTGCTGCATCGCCACCGCTTCGGCCGACAGCGTCGGTTTAGCGCTCTTGTCGCCCTTGGCAGCCGATGAGTCGGGGAACATACGGAAGCTGGTGTTCATGGCGATCTGGGCGATGCGTGGCACCAGCGCATGCATGAGCTGACCGGTGATGCCCAGGCGGGTGGCCACGCGAACCGGCTTGAAGATGCAGGCCTGCGCAATCATGTCGGCGGCCTCTTCAGGGGAGAGCGTGGGCACGTTGTTGTACAGGTTGGTCGGCGCAATCATCGGCGTGCGAACCAGCGGCATGTTGATGGTGGTAAAGCTGATGCCGACGTCGGCAAATTCACTGGATGCGCAGCGCGTCCAGGCGTCCAGCGCGGCCTTGGAGGCTACATAGGCCGAAAAGCGCGGCGCATTGGTCAGCACGCCGATGGAGCTGATGTTGACCACATGGCCCTTGCGCTTGGCCGCCATGCCGGGCAACAGCCCCATGGTCACGCGCAGGCAGCCAAAGTAATTGAGCTGCATGGTGCGCTCGTAATCGTGAAAACGGTCGTAGCTGGCCTCAATGGCGCGGCGGATGGAGCGGCCCGCGTTGTTGATGAGGAAGTCCACGCCGCCATGGTTGGCGATCAGTTCCTTGATGAAACGGTCGCAATCCACCATGTCGGCGATGTCGGCCGGGTAAGCCACGAAGTTATAGCCCTTGGCCTTGGCTTCCTTGCAGGCTTCGTCGAGCTTGTCCTGGTCGCGCCCGCAGATGATGGTGATGGCACCCGCATCGGCAAACTTGTGCGCCGCCGCCAGACCGATGCCGGATGAACCACCGGTGACCAGCACCACCTTGCCATTGACGGTGCCGCGCAGCGACCGGTCGATATGCAGGTCTGGATCCAGGTGGCGTTCCCAGTAATCCCAGAGGCGCCAGGCGTAGTCTTTCAGGTTGGGACATTCGATGTTCGAACCCTTGAGCGCAGCCATGGTGTCGCGGCAGTCAAAGCGGGTCGGGTAGTTGACAAACGTCAGCATGTCTTCCGGCAGGCCCAGGTCGGCCAGCACCGCATTGCGTACGCGGCGCACCGGCGCAAGTGCCATCAGGCTCTTTTTGACGCCGCGCGGAATGAAGCCCAGCAGGGCGGCATTCACGAACAGGTTCATCTTGGGCGCATGGGCCGCGCGGCTGAAGATGTCCAGCACATCACCGACGCGGTAACCCACCGGGTCCACCAGGTGAAAGCATTTTTTGGCAATGCCGGTTTTGTGGCTGAGGTGGTCCAGCGCATCGACAACAAAGTCGACCGGAACGATATTGACCCGCCCGCCTTCCAGCCCCACCGCCGGCATCCAGGGCGGCAGCAGCTGCCGCATGCGCTGGATCAGCTTGAAGAAGTAATAAGGCCCGTCGATCTTGTCCATTTCGCCGGTGGTGCTGTCGCCGACCACCATGGCGGGGCGAAACACCGTCCACGGAACCTTGCATTCCTTGCGCACGATTTTTTCGCTCTCGTGCTTGGTCATGAAATACGGGTGTTCGTAGTTTTCGGCCTCTTCGAACATGTCCTCGCGGAACACGCCTTCATAGAGGCCGGCAGCGGCGATGGAGCTCACATGGTGAAAGTGGCCGGCGTCAATCGCCTTGGCAAACTCCACCGTGTTGCGGGTGCCGTCAATGTTGACGGCCACCTGGCTTTCCTCGTCGGCGCTCAGGTCATACACGGCGGCGAGATGGTAAAAATGCCCGATCTCGCCCTTGAGTTTTTTGATGTCTTCACTGCTGACACCGAGCTTTTTGCTGGTCAGGTCGCCGTGCACGGCCACCGCACGGGCAGCAGGCACGCCCCAATACTCGCGCAGCGCCGCCACTTTGCCGGCGCTTTCCTTGCGGATCAGGAAATGAACGGTCGTTCCTTTTCGTTCCAGAAGTTTTTTTACCAGGCGCTTGCCAATGAAGCCTGTGGCCCCTGTAACGAAATAATGCATTTTGTGTTTCCTCCGCTGAACGGCCAAGTCAAAAAGTGATTCTTGCTTAAACGGCAGGACTCTCTATTCAGCAGAAACCCGCGCTCAGCCTGACTACACGTGCTTTTCCGTAGAGCCGCATGCCTAGAACCTGTTCACGGTTCTAGAACGCCGCACCTAAACGCCGCCGCGAGGAGGGCTTATATTTTCCCCATGCGTGCGGCATACTGCCCGCGAAGTTCCATAACCACAAACTGTCTGGAGTAAACCATGGTCAAGAAACTGCAAAAAATGAGCGCTGACAAGAAGTCCGGTCCACAGCTGTCCGGTGCCGTCAAGGAATCCGCCCAGCAAATCTGGCTGGCGGGCCTGGGCGCATTCTCGAAGGCGCAGGAAGAAGGCGGCAAAGTGTTTGAGACCCTGGTCAAGGAAGGCCTGTCCATCCAGCGCAAGACCCAGGCCGTGGCTGAAGGCAAAATTTCTGAAGCCACCAACAAGATGGCCAGCATGGCCACCGACATCCAGTCCAAGGCCGGCCACCAGTGGGACAAGCTGGAAAATATCTTTGAAGACCGCGTGGCCAAGGCCCTGAACAAACTCGGCGTGCCTTCGGCCAAAGACGTGGACGCCCTGATCGCACGCATTGACGAGCTCAACCGCAATGTGCAAAAAATGGGCGGCAAGCCAGCAGCCAAAACCGCAGCGGGAAAACCCGCAGCAAAAAAGGCGGCCCGCCCCGCGGCCAAACGCCCAGCCGCACGCAAATCGGCTTAAGCACGGCGGCCTCACAAGAAAAGGGACATGCCGTCCCTTTTTTTACGCCTGCGCGCAATCACCCAGCGCCCTGACTTTGCTGCAAAGCAGCAAATAGTTCCAGGGCCGCCGTCTACACTTTCCAGCCATGACCCAAGCGAAGCCCGCAAAAAATAAACGCCCTGCAAAACCGCGCATCGCCCTTGCGTTGTCGGGCGGTGGTCATCTAGCTGCTACGCAGCCAGCCGACCCGGCAAAGATGACGAAACGGTGCGCCGCCCGGTCGCGCATTGCTTTGGCACTCTCTGGCGGCGGCCCGTTGGGCGCCATCTACGAAATCGGTGCGCTGTGCGCGCTCGACGAATCCCTGCAGGGGCTTTCATTCACCGAACTGGACCACTATGTCGGCGTGTCAGCCGGCGGTTTTATCGCGGCGGGCCTTGCCAACGGCATGACGCCGCGCGAACTGTGTGCCGCCTTCATTGAAAACGGCGACCAGGCGTCGGAGGTGTTTGACCCGGCCTGGCTCATGGTGCCGGCCTATGGCGAATTTTTGCGGCGCGGCATCATGCTGCCCGGCCTGCTGGCGTCGGCGGCCTGGCGCGCCACCTTCGGGCGCAAGTCACTGGTCAATGCGCTGGAGGCGCTGGGCCCGGCCTTGCCCACCGGCGTTTTCTCCAATGACGAAATCGACACGCGCCTGACCGCATTGTTTTCCAAACCCGGCCGCACCAACGACTTTCGCCAGCTCCGCACACGGCTGACACTGGTCGCGACGAATCTTGACAGCGGGGACGCCGCGCCCTTCGGCCGCCCCGGCTGGGACCACGTGCCCATTTCCAAAGCCGTGCAGGCCAGCTCGGCCCTGCCGGGCCTGTTTCCGCCGGTGGAGATCGACAGCCACTACTACGTGGACGGCGCGCTGAAAAAGACCATGCACGCCGGCGTGGCACTGGACGACGGCGTTGACCTGATGTTTTGCCTGAACCCGCTGGTGCCCTTCAACGCCACCCGCGCACCCGCACTGGCCATGAACCAGCGCGTCATGCGCCGCGGCCTGCCGGCTGAAAAGCAGGCCATTCCGCGCATCGTGCACGGCGGCCTGCCCGCCGTGATGAGCCAGACCTTCCGCTCGATGATCCACTCGCGGCTGGAGCTCGGCATGAAGCACTACGCGCACGCCTATCCCGGCACTGACATCGTGCTGATGGAACCCGACGCCCGCGACACCGAGATGTTCCTGGCCAATACCTTCAGTTACCGGCAGCGCCGCGAGCTGGCCGAACACGCCTACCAGAACACCCGTCAAATGCTGCGCTCGCGCAAGACCACGCTGTCTGCCACGCTGGCGCGGCACGGCGTGTCGCTGAACCTGGACGTTCTGGAAGACCCCAGGCGCCACCTGGTGGCTGAAAGACCTGCCGCCACCCGTGTGGGCCGCGCCATTGCCTCGCTCGAAGATGTGATGGAAGATTTGAGCCACGCGCTGCGGCCCGCTGCACGCAAGCTGCCCGCGTCAGCCGGGGCTTAACCCAAAGGTTTGCCAAAGGTGCATGCCATGCCGTTCACCCTGTTGCAAACCGCCGTGCGGATTGATGGACTTCCCTAGTGTCGCCCGGGGAAACGCTGGGTTAGAGTAAAGAACAACACGAGGTAGACAACTTATGGCGAAAAAAGCGCCGCGCCGTACAGCAGAGCGGATCCTGGAGGTCACCCTGGACCTGTTCAACCGCTTTGGCGAGCCCAATGTGTCGACCACGCTGATCTCCGCCGAGCTCAGCATCAGCCCAGGCAACCTGTACTACCACTACCCCGCCAAAGACGAGCTCATCAACTCGCTGTTTGACCGCTACGAAAAATCCCTGAGCGAGCTGCTCAATGCCAGCGACGGCGTTCGCGACGTGGAAGACGCCTGGTTTTTCATGCATACGCTGTTCGAGCTGATCTGGCAGTACCGCTTTTTGTACCGCGACCTCAATGACCTGCTGAGCAAGAACCGCCGCCTCGAAACCCACTTCCAGTGGGTGCTCAAAAACAAGACCCGCGCCGTGAAAGCCCTGCTGGACGGCATGAGCCGCTCAGGCGCCGTGACGATTGATTCGCGCGAGGTCGAGGCCACGGCCACCAGCATGGTGGTGGTGCTCACTTACTGGCTGAGCTTTGAGTACGTGCGCGACCCACGCAACGCGCTGGAACCTGCCAACGCACAGGCCGCCCTGCTGCGCGGTGCGCACCACGTGCTCAACCTGCTGATTCCCTATCTTGAGCAAGGCCAGCGCGCGCATCTGCAGGCGCTGGTCGGGGCTTACAGCAACCCGGCTTGAATTCCGTCAAACTGCCGTCATTCATAACACCAACAATTTTTACCAAGGAGACAACACACATGGCCAAATGGACTGCCTTTCCCCACGCCGGCGACTACACATTTGATGCTGCCAGCCTGAAGAAGAGCTGGGCCCGACTGCACCAGGGCGACTGTGAGCCCCTGCCCAAGGATGCCGATGTATTGCAGGCCTGGGTGCTGTTTCATAACGGCGACTTCCAGAAAGCGGCTGAAGCCGGCGCCAAGGCCGGCGGCGACGGCATCACCGTGGCCAACAAGGCCACCAGCATGTACGCCACCTACCTGGAAACCAAGGAAAAAGCCAAGCTGGACATGTTCATGGAAGTGGCCGCACGCGCCGAAGCCCAGCAAAAAGCTGACCCGAAGAACGCCAACGCGTGGTACTGGCAGGCCTACGCGCTGGGCCGCTACAGCCAGGGCATCAGCGTGGCCAAGGCGCTGGCCCAAGGCCTCGGGACCAAGGTGAAGAATTCGCTGGAGCAAGCCATCAAGCTGTCGCCCAAGCACGCAGACGCGCACATTGCACTGGCGGCCTTCCATGCCGAGGTGATCGACAAGGTGGGCTCGCTGATCGGCGGCATGACCTATGGCGCCAAAAAAGACATCGGCCTGGCGCTCTACAAGGACGCGCTCAAGCTGCACCCGGGCTCGGCCATCGGCATGATCGAATACGCCAATGGCCTGGTCATGCTGGAAGGCGACAAGAGAATGAAGGAAGCCACCAAGCTGTACGAGCAGGCCGCAGCCAGCAAACCGCTGGACGCCACTGAACGGCTGGACGTGGAGATGGCCAAGGCCGAACTCGAAGACTGAGCCGGCAGCGAAGCCTTACTCAACACTCCCGGCAGGGCTCGCGCGTCGCAAGGCGCACGGGCCCTGCCTGTTTTTTGCTATGGTTTTGATAGCTACTTGCGCAAGTCAATATTGGGCTGGAGGCCAAATTGATGCTCAAAAACAGGTCGAAGTGGCCTTCAAACTGGTGCTTTGGAGCCGGTTTTGGCGATTTTCAGCATCGCAAAGCAGGTTTTGAGGCATCTTTTGAGTGCCAAACAGGGCTGAAAGGCATAGGGGTCTTGCGCAAGCAGCTATCAAAACCATAGCGCCCACGTGGGCCGGCCTGCGTCAGGCGCCGGGCCAGACCGGCTCAAGCCCTCACACCGGCCGTGCCGCATCCACCCAAGGCTTGCCCCGGTACCACGCATGCCGGGCCAGCCGCAGCATGGGCTTGTCGCCGGAGGTATCGCCGTAGGCATACAGGGTGACGCCGTCCAGCGCTGTTTCCCCATAGCGCGCCAGCGCCCAGGCCTGCAGTCGCAGCACCTTCTGCTCGCCATGGCAGTTGGGGGTGCTCATGCGACCAGTGAGGCGGCCGGTGAGATGCCCGTCCTCACCCTCGCCCACCACTTCCATTTCCGTGCAGAGCAGCGCGTCAAACCCCAGCTGCCGCGCCACCACCTGCAGGTAGATGTCGGGCGACGCGCTGACCATGACGCAGCAATGCCCGGCCTCGCGGTGCCAGGCCAGGCGTGCCATGGCGTCCTCACGCAGCTGGCCGGGAAAATCGTGGGCCAGCCAGCGGGCCGTCCAGCCCTCCATCTCGGCCAGGCTGCGGCCGGCCAGCGTGGCCTGCATCAGCCGGCCCTTGGCGACGTGGTTGGGCACCAGGCGCAGCGCATAACCGGCCAGCCAGGGGAAACAGCGGAGCAAGGCCCCCAGGAACCGCGGCCAGCCCAGGCCGCGCGCCAGGAAGGGCATGAAGGTGTCGCGCCGGGTCAGCGTGCCGTCGAAGTCAAAGGCGGCAACGACAGGGCCGGCCCCGGCAGCGATCACCTCGTGCATCGCACCTGCCCGCAGTAGCGCACGCAGAACGGGCAGCCCGTCATCGGCAGCCACGAAGGGATGTTGAAGTAGCGCTTGAAAATCGTGCCCAGCACACCTTCGCGGTAGGCCTGGTATTTAAAGCCCATGCCTTCAACCGCGTAGAAGGGCACGCCGTCCTGCTCGAAGCTGAGCACACGCACCGACTCGAAGTAAGGCGCAAACTCTTCCAGTTTCGGCTTGTCGGCAACGATGACACGCACCGTCTTGCCCTGGTAGAGCGAAAAGTCGACCAGCATGTCGTCCTGGCGCGCATGGAACTTGCCGACGCCGAACACCGGCATGTATTCGCGGCGTTCGAAACCGAAAATCGACGCGGGCGTATAGGCCTCGCCCATCAGCACCACGCCGGGCACGGTGACCTGCTGCAGCATTTCGGCGGTCTTGTAGCTGCGGATGATCTGCGGATAAAGCTTGGTCGTTTTCCAGGTATCCAGCGACGTCATGTACAGCCCGGCCACCGCCAGCACATGCAGGCCGGCAAACACGGCCAGCCCCTTGGCGCAGGCCTTGAGCCTGTCAGCCGGCAAGGCAAACGCCAAAAAGGCGAAGCCAAAAGGGTAAAACGACAGCACCCAATGCAGGCCAATCACCTTCTTGCCTGACAGCAGCGCAAAAAACAGCAGCGGCACCACCACCAGGCAGGCCAGCAGGCGCTGGTTCCGTGCGGCGGCCATCAGCGCATCACGGTAGCGCACAGCCATCCACACCGCCACGGGCGTGATCAGGTAGACCATCATGCCGATGTAAGTCAGCGGCTTGCGCCATTCGAACACCGCGTCTTCATTGCGGTTGTAGACGTTGAACATGATGTTCGACCAGCCGTGCGACATGTTGTAGGTGATGTTGATCGCCGGGCCGGGCAAGGCACACAGCACCAGCAGCGCAAAACCCGCGAGCCGCTCACGCCGGTACAACACGAAGTAAACGAAGTAGGTGAAGCCAAGCACCACCGAGAAATACTTCGACAGAAAGGCACAGCCCAGGAAAAGGCCCGACAGGGCGTAGAGGCCGTAAGCGGCGCGGTCCAGCTGCGCCCGTCGCTCGGCGCGCATCAGCGCGGCCACCGACAGTGCCGACCAGAAAATCAGCGGTGTGTCGGTGGTGATCAGGACGTTAAGCCAGTTCAGCGGCGCCAGCCAGAAAAACAGCACGGCCCAGGCAGCGCGCACCTTGCCCGCCGGCTTGAGGGCCCACCAAAGCGCCCCGCCCAGAGCCAGCGGCAGCAGCACGATGGGCAGGCGTATCGACCAGAGGCTGTCGCCCAGCGTGGCGCGCATCAGCGCGATCAGCCAACCCACCATGGGCGGGTGGTCTGAATACCCCCACGCGGGGTACACCCCCCACCAATAGAAAAAGGCCTCGTCACCGGTGACCGGAAAGGTGACGGCGATCCAGAACCGCAGCAGCAGTGACAGAAGGCCGGCGGCCAGCAGCCAGCGGCTCAGCGAAACGGGAAAAGCGGCGGTGTCTTGGTTCTGGGGCATGAAAACTAGGGGAACGGGTAGGTCTGGCGGCTTTGCATGGTGCGGGGAAGGCCAGGAAAGAAGGCCCGCAGGGGCTAGCGAAAACTGATTTCCTTGCGGATGGCCGCACTATAAAGCAAGGCCACCACGCCAATGGCGACGGCCAGCCACAGGGTCAGCAGCCGCACCAGCACCGTGATGGAAAGGGCTGCAGCCGGTGTGGCGCCCTGTGCCACCAGCAGGCCGGTCAGCACGGCTTCGGTGCCGCCCAGGCCCGCCGGCAAGGCAGACAGCGCACCGGCCACCATGGCGGTCGCGTAAAACCCGGTGGCCGTCAGCAGGCCGAGGGGGACATTCATCTCGCGGCATACCAGCCAGACCGCGACGCCCTGGGCTGCCCAGGCCGCGAACGTCAGGCCAAACCAGAGCAGCGGACGCACCGCCAGGCACAACCAGGCTTCCTGCAGCCAGGCAAAGCGCAGGAACAGCCGTGCGCGGTGCTTGAACAGCAGGCCCAGCACCAACGCCAGCAGCAGGGCTGCGGCAGCCAGCAGCCCGGCCAGCCAGGCGGGTGATGCCGGCATCGCGCCATGGTTCAGGCCCCACCACACGGCGGGCAAACACAGCAGCAACAGGCACAGCAAATCGGCCAGCCGCTCGGCGCCGAAGATGGCCAGGCTTTGCGCGGTGCCTAGCGGGCGCTGGGCCAGCATCAGGCCGCGCACCGCTTCACCCACATTGCCCGGCGTGGGCGTGAAGGCATAACCGGCCAGGTAGAGCCTCAGCCCCTGCAGCCAGCCGAAATGGCGCCCGAAGTGGGCCATCCAGAGCCGCCAACGGAGGCCTCGCAGCAAATAGTTGAGCAGGCAAAGGCCTGCTGCCTGGGCGCCCGTCCACGACCACAGCAACGCGAGCGAGGCCCTGGGGCTGTCACCCCAGATCAGCAGCACGGCCGCATAAGCCGTGGCTACCACGCCGAGCACCAGCAACAGCTGCTTGAACGGCAAGGTACCGCGCGCGGGCGGCGGAGCGCCCTCGGGAATCACAGGCGGCGGCTCAGGAAAATGGCCAGCCAGAGCGCGCCGGCCGCCAGGATCCACGGGTCCCGCAGCATGTCACGCGCCACGTCTTCGCCGCGGCCGCGGTGCACCTGGTAGGTGTAGCGCAGCATGCCGAAAATGACCACCGGCACGGTGTAGAGCAGGCGCTCGCCATGCTGCAGCTGCGCCTCGGGGCTGGTGGCAAACAGGCTGTAGGTGGTGAGCGTGGCTGTCATGGTCGCGGCCATAAAGGTGTCGAGCAGGGCCGCCGGGTAGTGCGCCAGCACGGCGCGCTGGCTGGCTTCTTCATGAAAAGTTTCGGCCTTGCGTTTGGAAAAACCGAGGAACAGGGCCACAAAAATGCCGGTGAGCAGCAGCCAGCGCGAAGGCGGAATCCCCACCGCCACGGTGCCGGCAAGCAGGCGCAGCATGAAGCCCGAGGCAATGATGGACACATCGACCACCGGCACCTGCTTGAGCCGCCACGAATACGCCAGGTTCAGCACCGTGTACAGGCCCAGCAGCACCAGCAGCGTGCGGTTGCCCGCGGCCAGCAGCAGGCCCGCCATCAGCAACAGGACCGCCAGCACCAGCGCCACCGGGGCAGCCACTGCGCCGCTGGCCAGCGGCCGGTGGCGCTTGGTGGGGTGCAGGGCGTCGCTCGCGCGGTCATGCCAGTCGTTGATGATGTAGACCATGCTTGAGAGGCAGCAGAACGCCGCAAAGGCGTAGAAGACGCGCAGGTCCAGCGCGGTGTCCTGCCAGTTCTGGCTGAACACCAGGCCGGCAAACACAAAGGCGTTTTTGAGCCACTGGTGCGGCCGCATGAGCCGTATCAGCGCAAGCGGGGAAGAGGACGAAGAAGGGGACAAGGAAGACATCAGGATGGGCAAAAACGCCCCGGAGGAAAGCGACGTTGAAGCATACCTGACAGGACCGGCTCCAGATATCCGGGAATGCGGCCAAAATAGGCGATGGATTCCGCGCCTTCCTCCTCCATCTTCCCGGGCCCCACCTTGATCCCATCCCCTTCGCTTCCTCCCGTGTCCCCCCGCGCCCTGCAACTGGTCCAGACCCTGGTCCGCATGAACACGGTCAGCGACAACAGCAACCTGGCGCTGATTCATTTCGTGCGCGACGAGCTGCAAAAGCTCGGCGTTGCCAGCCGCATCACCACCAATGCAGACAAAACCAAGGCCAACCTGTTTGCCACGCTGGGCGAAGGCAAACCGGCCGGCATCATCCTGTCAGGCCACACCGACACGGTGCCCTGGGACAACCAGGACTGGACGCTGGACCCGCTGTCGGCCACGGTCAGCGATGGCAGGCTGTATGGCCGTGGCAGCTGCGACATGAAGGGCTTTATTGGCCTGGCACTGGCCCACGCCGGAGATTTTTTGAACAGCCAGGCGCCTTTTGCGGTGCACCTGGCGCTGAGCTACGACGAGGAAGTCGGCTGCATGGGCGTGAAGGAACTGATTGCCGACATGAAGGACGCGGGCATCAAGCCGCTCGCCTGCATCGTGGGCGAACCGACGAGCATGGTGCCGGCCACCGCGCACAAGGGCGTGTACCGCTACAAATGCTGCGTGCGCGGCAAGGAGGCGCACTCCTCGCTCACGCCGCAATCCGTCAACGCCATCGAGATGGCGGCGCGTGTCGTCGGCAAGCTGCGCGACATGGCCGACGGCTTTGAAGCGAACGAGCCGCGCTATGAAGGCTTCGATGTGCCCTTCAGCACCGCCAGCGTCGGCCAGTTCCACGGCGGCATTGCCGACAACGTGGTGCCGCGCGACGCGGAGTTCCGCTACGAATTCCGCAACCTGCCTACGGCGGATGCAGTTTTAATGCAAAAAGAGCTTGTAGCCTATGCGGAACTTGCGCAACCAGCTATGAAAAAGATAGCGCCCGACGCCGGTTTCAGCTTTGAGACGATTTGTGAAGTACCGGCCTTTCTCGGCTCCGCCGGCGATGCGGTGACCCAACTGGCGCAGCGCCTGGCCGGCACACGAGAGACCACGCTGGTCGCTTTCGGCACCGAAGCAGGCCTGTTCAAAAACGCCGGCATTCCCACGGTAGTGTGCGGGCCCGGCAGCATCAACCAGGCGCACCAGCCCGACGAGTTTGTGAGCCTGGAACAGCTCGCGCGCTGCGAGGATTTCATGCGCGGGTTGGTCGCTACGCGCCAAATTGCCTGATCGAACGGACTTCGCTAGTGGGCGGGTTTTCGCGCGGGCCACCGTGGAACCGGCTTTGCCGGGCCACTAGTGGCGCCCCCTTGAGGGGGAGGCGGCCGCAGGCCGCTTCGGGGGGGAGTCAGTACTTCAGGTCCTGATTCGGCCGTCGCCCGTCAGCATCGACAGCTCCACGAAGTGGGACGCCACATGGTCGGTCGGCGAGAACGTCACGGAAAACCCGCCGAGCGACTGGGTGCCGATGGCTTCCAGGCCGGAAATCAGCGAATCACGGCTCATCTTGGGGCCGCCGCGCTTGAGGCCGTCCACCAGAATCCTGGCAGCCACATAGCCTTCCATGCTGGAGAAATTGACCTTCGCGTCCTTGCCGGCCGCCTTCACCGCATCGGTAAACTCGCGCACAATCGGCCGCGCTCCGTTGTAGGGCGAAGGCATGACCTGCGACACCACCACGCCTGCGCCTTCCTTGCCCAGCTCGTCGGCCAGCGCCTGCGTGCCGACAAACGACACGTTGTAGAACGTGCCGCCGTAGCCGGCCTTGCGGGCTTCGCGGATGAAAGCTGCGCAGGCCTTGTAAGCACCGATCTGCACCACCGCATCGGGGCCCGCGGCCACCAGCGTGGTGACGGCCTTGGCCACGTCCACCGTGTTGCGCTCGACCGTCGCCTGCGCCACCGGCTTCAGGTTCTGAGCACCCAGAGCCAGCGTGACGCCGTCCAGCCCGGCCTTGCCGTAGGCATCGTTCTGGTAGAACACGGCGATTTTCTTCAGCCCCAGGGCAGTCAGCTGTTTGACGATAAGGCCGGTTTCGTCGTTGTAGGACGCGCGCACATGGAAGACATTTTTGTTGAAAGGTTCACGCAAAGCCATGGCACCGGTGAACGGCGCGATGAACGGAACCTTGTCCTTGATGGCCAGCGGCAGAGCAGCGATGCTGGTGGGGGTGCCGATGTAGCCAAACAATGCAAACACCTCATCCTCGATCAGCTTGCGGGTGTTTTCGGCGCAGCGAGCAGGTTCATAGCCGTCGTCGAGGTTGCGGATTTCAATCAGGCGCTTGTTGACGCCGCCCTGTTCGTTGACCTGGTCGAAGTACACCTTCGCGCCCTGGTAGAACTGGATGCCCAACTGCGCAGCCGGGCCGGTGAAAGGCGCTGACTGGCCCAGGATGATCTTGTCGGTCTGGGCATGCGCGATGTTGAAACCCGCGAGCACGGAAGCGCCGGCAGCGGTGGAAAAGGTTCTGCGAGTAATGTTCATGACGCTATCTTCGCAACAAAAATTTACAAACGGTTTGATTTGTAAAAACTAAGTTACAAATACGTGAGATAGGTCACTACTTTAGCGGAAGCCAGCAACGCAACAGCCGGTAATTTGTCACCTTTTGCATCATCCAACCCACAACACTCGCCAATTTCCGCTATCTCACTCTTCCTATTCCCGCACCCGTCCGGTGGCATCGATCAGGCTGAGTTCCACCAGTTTGGAGCCCACGCGGTCCCCGTCAAAGTGCACCCGAAAACCGCCCAGGTTCAACTCCTGCATGGTGTCCAGTGCCTTGCGCAGTTTGACGCGGGTCGGGTCCTTTCCGGCCTTGCGCAGGGCTTCGACATACGTCCAGGCAGCGATGTAGCCTTCGAGCATGTACACATTGGGTTTGCCCAGTTTGGCCGCTGTAGCGTCGGCCTGCAGTTCACGGACCAGGACGCTCTTGGCGTTGTCCGACTTGGGTGTGACGCGCACCACCACCACACCGGCACCGGCCGCACCCAGCTGCTCGGCCAACAGGCTTTCGCCAGTGCTGGAAAAGCCGTAGATGGGCCCGCGAAATCCCTTGGCGCGCAAATCGCGTATCGCGCTGGCGGCGCCGGCAGCGTCGCTGATGACCAGTACGGATTCAGGCTTCTTGCCCAGAATCTGTTCAACGCTCGCGGCCACACTGCCGCCCGAGAGGGCCGACTTGGCCACCAGGTTGGCGCCCAGCCCGCCCATGGTGCGCTCGGCTGAATCCAGTGCCGCCAGCGATTCGGCATCCTTGCCGTGCAGTATGGCCAGCTTGCGCATGCCCAGGGTTTCGGCGTGCCGCGTGATCATGGCAGCTTCTTCCGAATAACCGGGCCGGACCGAATACACGTTGGGATAGAGCGAGCCGCGCAGTTCGTCGGCGCCGGCCATGGGGGCGAACAGCAAAATGTCGGTGTCTTTCAGCAGCGGGTTGACGGCCGTGACCTGTGGCGAGCCGTAGTAGCCGAAGAGCGAAAACACCTTCTGATCCAGCAGCTTGCGGGTGTTGGCCGCGGCGGTATCGGGGTTGCCCGCATCGTCCAGCGTCGTCAGTTCGATCTTGCGGCCGTTGACGCCACCGCCGGCATTGACGTGGTCGAAGTAAAGGCGCGCGCCTTGGGCAAACGGCACAGCCAGTGTGCTGCCGGGCCCCGTCATGGCCAGTGACTGCCCCAGCGTTACAGCGGTTTTGCTGATGCCGTCCTCGGCATACACCCACGGCGCCATCAGGGCGACCAGTGCCGCTACCATGGTGATCCTGACCAGCGCGCGGAATGACTGCATTCCTGTTTTTGTTGTCATGTTGTCTCCTCATCCCCGGGGGCCGGTATGGCTGTCAATATAAAGTTGAACCATGAGCAATACCATCAGCATCTCCCCTAGGACCGAGGTCAAACCTGACACCGGGCTGAAGCCTGCGGCCGTACAGGTGCTGGGTGCCTGCCCGCACGACTGCCCCGACACCTGCTCGCTGCTGACCACAGTGGAGGACGGCGTGGCCATCCGCGTGCAGGGCAACCCGGACCATCCGCATACCGGCGGCGTGCTGTGCAACAAGGTGTCGCGTTACACCGAACGCACCTACCATCCGGAGCGCCTGCTGAGCCCGCTCAAGCGCAGCGGCCCGAAAGGCAGCGGACAGTTCGAGCCGGTGAGCTGGGAAGCGGCGCTGGCCGACATTGCGGCCCGCCTCAAGCCCATCGCCGCACGCAATCCCGAAGCGATCGTTCCTTACAGCTATGCCGGCACCATGGGCCAGGTGCAGGGCGAAAGCATGGCGGGCCGGTTTTTCAACCAACTCGGTGCGTCATTCCTGGACCGCACCATCTGCTCATCAGCCGGCGGCGAGGCCCTGACGCAAACACTGGGCGGCAAGGTCGGCATGCGGGTGGAGTTTTTTGCCGAATCGAAGCTCATCATCATCTGGGGCAGCAACTCCATCGGCAGCAACCTGCACTTCTGGCGTTACGCACAACAAGCCAAGCGCGACGGCGCAAAACTTGTCTGCATCGATCCGCGAAAAAGCGAAACCGCCGAGAAATGCCATGAGCACATCTCGCTGCTGCCGGGTACCGACGCCGCCCTGGCGCTGGCCCTGATGCACGAGCTGATCACCCACGACTGGCTCGACCACGACTACATTGCGCAGCACACGCTGGGCTGGCAAAGCCCGGACGGCGGGCTGCGCGAGCGCGCGCTGCAGTGGCCCCCCGAACGTGCAGCCGCGGTCTGCGGC
The DNA here is from genome assembly GCF_056403055.1 of Polaromonas sp. P3_A5. Lineage (NCBI taxonomy): Bacteria > Pseudomonadati > Pseudomonadota > Betaproteobacteria > Burkholderiales > Comamonadaceae > Polaromonas > Polaromonas sp. P3_A5. Next base: position 451,220 of record NZ_JBFUGF010000001.1, on the reverse strand, counting down.
GTGCCGGCGGAACAGATCCGCTCGCTGGCGCGCGATTATGGCGAATGCTTTGTCAAAAAACAGCCCGCAGCGATCCGCCTGAACTACGGCATGCAGCGCGTTCACGGCGGCGGCAATGCGGCGCGTGCCATTGCCTGCCTGCCCGCGCTGACGGGCGCGTGGCGGCATCGCGCCGGTGGCGTGCTGCTCAGCAGCTCGGGGCTCTTTCCCGTCGACAAAGCCGCCCTGCAGCGGCCCGACCTGCTGCAGGGCCGCCAGCCGCGCACCATCAACATGAGCACCATCGGCAACGCCTTGCTCGAAGCTGCATCGCCTCAATTTGGCCCGAAGATCGAGGCGCTGATCGTCTACAACAGCAACCCGGTGGCAGTGGCGCCGGAATCCGGAAAAGTGGTTCGGGGCTTCGCGCGTGAAGACCTCTTCACTGTCGTGCTTGAGCACTTCCAGACCGACACGGCCGACTACGCCGACTACATCCTGCCGGCCACCACACAGCTGGAGCATTGGGATATGCATGCCTCCTATGGCCACACCGACGTGCTGCTGAATCGCCCCGCTATCGCGCCCATGGGCCAGGCCAAACCCAATACGCAGATCTTTCGCGAGCTGGCCGCCCACATGGGCTTTACCGACCCCTGCTTTGCCGACAACGATGAGCAGCTGTGCCGCGCCACGTTTGGCGACAAGGTGGACTTTGGGCAATTGCTGGACACGGGCTTTGCCACGCTGGCGCAGCCCGATGCGCCGTTTGCCACCGGCAACTTCCCCACCGCCTCCGGGCGCTGCGAGTTCTTCAGTGCGCGCCTCGCGGCCACCGGCGCCGACGGCCTGCCCGGCCACGTGCCCAATTACGAAGCAGCCAACACATCCGACCAGTTCCCGCTGGCCATGATCTCACCGCCCGCGCGCAACTTCCTCAACTCCACCTTCGTCAACGTGAAAAGCCTGCGCGATATGGAAACCGAACCGGTGCTGGAGATTCATGCGGACGATGCCGCTGCACGCGGCATCACCACGGGCGCGGTCGTCAAGGTGTTCAACCAGCGCGGCGAGTACCGGGTCAAGGCTGAAGTCTCCACGCGGGCACGCCCCGGCGTGGTCAACGGCCTGGGCATCTGGTGGCGCAAGCTGGGCCTGGACGGCACCAACGTGAACCAGCTCACCAGCCAGCACCTGACCGACATGGGCCGCGGCCCCGTCTTTTACGATTGCCTGGTGCAGGTGCAGCGCGACGCTGAAACAGCCTGAGGCACGGTGAGCCGAACGCGCGCCAAGACACTGACCGGCCTGGCTGCTGCGCTGGCCGCAGCCGCGTTATGCCTCACGGGGTGTGCTGACCTGGGTTACTACTGGCAGTCCGTCAGCGGCCACATGCAGATGCTCAACGCCGCCCGGCCGGTGGACGACTGGCTCGGCGAAGCGCAAACATCGGCCTCATTAAAAAGCCGGCTGGAACTGTCGCAGCGCATCCGCAGCTTTGCGGTGACCGAGCTGAAACTGCCGGACAACGCCAGCTACCGCCGCTATGCCGACCTGCGCCGCAGCGCCGTGGTCTGGAACGTGGTGGCGGCGCCGGCGTTTTCACTCACGCTCAAAACCTGGTGCTTCCCGGTCACAGGTTGTGTCGGCTACCGCGGCTACTTCAACGAGGCCGACGCGCGCGCCGAAGCGGCGCGGCTCAAGGCCGAAGGCCTGGAAGCCAGCGTTTACGGCGTGCCCGCGTATTCCACACTGGGCTGGATGAACTGGGCCGGCGGCGACCCCTTGCTCAACACCTTCATCGGCTACCCTGAGGGGGAACTCGCCCGGCTGATCTTTCATGAACTGTCCCATCAGGTGGTGTATGCGCCGGGTGACATGATGTTCAATGAATCGTTTGCCACTGCCGTCGAGCGCCTGGGCAGCGAGCGCTGGCTGGCCACGCAAGCCGGTGACGACGCACGCAAGGCCTACGCCGTATTTGACGGCCGGCGCCGGCAGTTCCGCGCGCTGGCACTGGCCACGCGCCGCGAATTGGCCGCAATTTATGATCAAAAAGATGCCGCAGCCCAATCAGAACCTGCGCAAATAGCTAGCAAAATGATAGCGCACCAGCGCTTTCGCGACGCCTATGCTGAACTCAAGGCATCATGGGGCGGCTTTGCCGGCTACGACCAGTGGGTGGCGAACGCCAACAATGCCTCGTTTGGCGCACAGGCCGCGTACGACGAACTGGTACCGGGCTTTGAAGCGCTGTTCGAACGCGAGGGCCGCGACTGGCAACGGTTTTATGATGCGGTCAAAAAGCTGTCCCGGCTACCCAAGGACGAACGGCGCAAGGCACTTGAACACAACATGGTGAACCTTGCGCAGGCACACAGTCACCAACGCAAGGCCGGACAGCCCAAAGAGTAGTTCAGCCTGGGCAGCGTCCCAGCACATGCGGCGAGGGGCGTATCTATAGGCTTACACGCACATGATCGTGAGGCGGTGTCCCTGATGTTCCGTATGTTCGACGACTTTCCAGCCGAGCCGGGCATACAAGGCTTCGCTGTTCGGCGTAAACAGGTAGACCTTGTCTTTGCCCATGCCGGCGGCCTCCCGAACCACATGCCGGACCAGCGCCGACCCAATCCCCTTGTTCCTGTGCTCGGACGCGACATAAACGCTGGACAACCAAGGCGATAAGTGGGAATGGGTAATCGTTTGCGGCAGCAGGCTTGCCGACCCCAGAAGCCGGCCTTCGCAGACCGCCACAAAGGTCATCGGCAACGCGCCCTTCTGCGCGGATGCCTTCAGCCTCTGCGTGCGCTGCTCACCCGTAACCGATGTATTGAGATAGCCGAATTGCGCCTGGTGCCACACGGCCAGCGCCGCGAGATGCTGCGGGTGGTCGGCAAGATGGCCAATGCACACAGGAGATGCTGCGTGCCTCATGCCAGTTGAACCCAGGCAGCAACAGACATGGGCGGCACGGTCACAGTGTGCTCGTCGCGGCCCGCCAATTCCCGGGCCAGCAACGCGTCGACATCGTGATGATCCGCATCAGCACGCCCGAGCTTTCGAGCCATGGGTGTGACCGACCTGACCGCCTCCAGAGGCAGTTCGATTGAACGTGCACCATACTGAAGAGGTGCTGATGTCTGCACCTGCACACTGCCGTAGCGCGTCAAAATACTTGGGAGCCTTGCTGCCATGTACGGATTGATGCCTGCGTCCAGCATGACATCGCCTATGAACACAATCGCCTCATGTGTTTCTGGCGATGCAGGCGGCCAGATGCTGCTGTGTACGCCGCGGAAAAAATCCATTTCCAGAAACGCCATCGCTCCTCCCGGCCGGACCCAATTGGCCACGCGTGCAACAGCAGCCTCGGGACTTGCGATGTACAGCAGGAAGTACCGCCCAACCACAGCGTCAAACATCCGGGGTGGCTCAAAATCGTCCAGATCAGCCAAAACAAACTTCACATTCTGAAAACCCGAATCAGCGATGCGCAACGCAGCGGCATCAAGCTGGGCCGGGTCCCGGTCCACCGCCGTCACTTCGCCGCCGGGCCCCACACGGCTTGCCAGCAACAAGGTCATATCACCGCTTCCACAGCCCAGTTCCAGGACCTGGGACCCAGGCTGTACGCCGGCCCCTGTCAACAGGTTCTCGGTAAGCGGCAGTATCGCCAGCCCCTGCATTTTCAACCTGTCGCGCTCTTTTTCACTGCTGTGCAGCGGGTAGCTTTTCATCCTTCATGGATCCTTTTTTTGGTTGTCATGTCGTTCCAGAGCTGCGGCAAAGTGCCCGCACGGGATGCCCCAATCGGTCAGGCATACATCGTCGATGTGACGCCAGCAACGTGATTCTCGAAAGAGCAGTATCCAGCCCCTGCAAGGCTCTGCACAGTGTGTGAACTACGGTATCCAGAGATCTCGGCCCGGTAGGCAATACCGTAGCCAAGCCGACTCTCTGACCACGACCGGGCTAGAAAATCCCGTATTGCGCGGCCCGGTGCGCAGCTTCAGCCCGCGTCTTGCTACCCAGGGCTTTCAAGGCAGCGCTCACATGCATTTCAACCGTACGAGGACTCAGGGATAGTGTGCGTGCGATCTGTTTGTCGGTCTGTCCTTGCGCTACCTGCCTCAGCACCTCGGCTTGGCGCACTGTCAGCCGGAAAGCAGGTGCCACAGCGCCCTCGTTGCCGGCGAGAAATTCAAGCACGGTATCGCGCACCCCGGGCCATGCCGGCTCCTCCACCAAAGGGATGTTGTTGTGCGAGTCAATCGGAACGAAGCGTGCGGCAGGAATGAGTGTGGCCAGTCTTTGCCCTTCGTCTATCGGATACAAAATGTCTCGGCGGGCGTGTAGAACCAGGCATGCAGTGTCAATCCGCTTCGCACTTTCGCTGAGATCAAGGTCATAGAACGCCCGGACGCTCTGCGCAGCGATGGCGCCGTTCATGCGCTGGCTGACGATTCGATCATGGGCCTCAAGTTGCCCGGCCGAGGCGTCCGGGAGAAATTGTGCCGTGAATATGCGCCGGAAAGACACCGCAAACTCGCTTCGCCCATCCAGTCCGGATTCATACACCTGCAACGCCGCCATGGCATCGTCCCGTTGCGCGGGAGTCAGTTCACGCCGCAAACGCCCGCGAACGGCCCCTCCATAGATAACCAGGCGCGTCAACCGGGCAGGATGGCGGGCGGCATACTCGATTGCCGCATACGCCCCCGTACACACCGCCACCATGGCAAAGCGCGTCAGACCCGCTGCATTGACGACCGCCTCAATGTCTTCCACCCAGGCATCCAGGGACATGCGCTCAGGTTTTCGCTCCGAAAGCCCACAGCCCCGCATATCGAGCCTGATCACGGTGTGGCGGGCGGCCAGCGCGTCCATCCAGTGCCTGCTCGCGGGTCCAGGCGATGTCAGGTCGTTGTCGGTGTACTGCAGGGTGACCCATACGACTGGTGGCCCGCAGCCAGTTGCAGTGAAAGCGATGGCCGTTCCATCGGCGCTTTTGCAAAAATGAATGGAATTTGGATTCTTCAAAAGAGGGGGCTGTTGCAAATTTGTCTGACAACGCACGGGTAGATGGGGGTGCGTCAACAGTGCTCAGTATCACATCACAACGCAGTGTCTTGAACAGGGCCGAAAGCGTAGCCCGCTTTGAAATACTGCCTGAACGAAACGTCGGCACCGGTAAGCGTTTTATGATGCAGTCAAACGGCTGGCCCGGCTGCCAAAGACGAACGGCACAAGGCGCTTCAAATCAACAACACGGAGACCACCAATGGCTGACATCCAGATCCAGCGCGAACACACCCTGGGCCTTGCGGAGGCGCGCAAGATCGCCTTCAAATGGGCCGAGCAGGCCGAAGAAAAATTCGACATGGAATGCACCTACGAACAGGGCAAGGACGAAGACCTGGTCAGCTTTACCCGCTCGGGTGTCAGCGGCACGCTGACCGTCACCAAGGACCGCTTCGATCTCCAGGCCAAGCTGGGTTTCCTGCTCGGCGCCTTCAAGGACAGGATCGAGGACGAAATCGTGAAAAACCTGGACACCCTGATCGCGAAAAAGCCTGCGGCCAAAAAAGCCACCGCCAAAAAGAAAGCGGCCTGAGTTTTCAGGCTCATTTCCCCGTGAGCTACAACCTCGCCCGGTTTGACCTGGTGTCGGTGCGCCTGGCGGTGGCCTGCGCCCAGACAGGCAGCCTGACGGCCGCTGCACGCGATTCGCACCTGGCGCTGGCTGCCGCCAGCCGGCGCATCCGGGAGCTTGAGGACGCCCTGGGCGACGCGCTGTTCGAACGCCATCCACGCGGGCTACTCCCCACGGCGGCGGGCCGCGTCTTCGTCAAACACGGGCTCACGCTGCTGCAGACCATGGAACAGTTGGGCGGCGAACTGGCCGACCTGCGGCGCGGCATCGCGCGCCACATCCGCCTGTGCGCGAGTAGCGCCGCCATCAGCCAGTTTTTGCCGCCCTTGCTGGCGCGCTATGGCGAGCTGCATCCGCAGGTGCATATCGACCTGGAAGAGCAGGTGTCGGAAGCCGTGGCGGCCACTCTGCGCGAAGGCCGGGCCGATGTGGCGGTATTTGTGGAAGGGCCCGACACCACAGGGCTGGACACGCGTCTCTTTCGCGAAGACGAGCTGGTGCTGATCCTGCCGGCCGGCCACACGCTGGCAGGCAAAACGCCGCTGGCCTTTGTCGATGCGCTCGACGAAGAATGGATCAGCCTGACCGCCGGCGCCGCCATGCTGCAAAAGCAGCAGCAAGCCGCGCTGGCCGCCAACCGACCGCTGAAGCTGCGCATGCAGGTGCGCAGCTTTGACGCCGTCTGCCACATGGTGGCCTCCGGCCTGGGCGTCGCCATCCTGCCCAAGGCCGCGACGCTACCCATGGTCAAAAGCATGAAGCTCAGCTGGCGGCCGCTGGCCGACGCCTGGGCCCAGCGCCGCCTGCTGACGGCCACCATGGCGGGCCAGTCAGATGCGGGGATTGCATCGCTGGTGGATTTTCTTACCCCGCTTTCGCAAAACGCGAAACCTAAAGCCCTAAAACGGAAATAGACGGAGCCGGACCGCGGCGGCACACTGCCGCCCATGCCCTCCCCTGAAAAATCCCTCGCGGCTTCTACCCACGCTCCCGGCCAGGGCCCGCTCACCGGGCTCAAAGTGCTGGAACTCGGCCAGCTGATTGCCGGGCCTTTTGCCGCCAAGACGCTGGCGGACTTCGGCGCCGACATCATCAAGGTCGAAACGCCGGGCACGGGCGACCCGCTGCGCAAATGGCGCCTGCTGAAAGACGGCACTTCCGTGTGGTGGCAGGTGCAGTCGCGCAACAAGCGCTCGGTGGCGCTGGATTTGAAGAGTCCTGAAGCGCAGGCCATCGTGCGCCAGCTCGCGCTTGACGCCGACGTGCTGATCGAGAACTTCCGCCCGGGCGCCATGGAAGGCTGGGGCCTGGGACCCGACGAATTGCTGGCGCTGAACCCACGACTCATCATGCTTCGCATCAGCGGCTACGGCCAGACCGGCCCTTACCGCGACAAGCCGGGCTTCGGCGTGGTGGCCGAGGCCATGAGCGGCCTGCGCCACCTGACGGCCGAGCCGGGCCGTGTGCCGGTGCGCGTCGGCGTGAGCATTGGTGACACGCTGGCCGCGCTGCACGGCGTGATCGGCATCCTGCTGGCGATGCAGGAACGCCAGCGCTCCGGCAAAGGCCAGGTGATTGACGTGGCGCTTTATGAAGCGGTGTTCAACTGCATGGAAAGCCTGCTGCCTGAATACAGCGCCTTTGGCGCGGTGCGCGGCGCGGCCGGCAGCGCCCTGCCCGGCATTGCGCCCAGCAACGCTTATCTGTGCAAGGACGGCGGCTATGCGCTGGTGGCCGGCAACGGCGACAGCATCTTTAAACGGCTGATGGCCACCATAGGCCGCAGCGATCTCGGCAACGACCCGGCGCTGGCCGATAACGCGGGCCGCGTGGCGCGCGTGGCCGAGATCGATGCGGCCATCGGCCAATGGACGTTGAATCTCACAGTAGACGAGGTGCTGGCGGCGCTCGACAAGGTCTCGGTGCCCGCCGGCCGCATCTACACCGTGGCCGATATCGTTGCTGACCCGCACTACCAGGCGCGCGGCATGCTCGATGAAGTAAAGATGGACGACGGAAGCCTGCTGGCCGTTCCCGGCATCGTGCCCAAGCTTTCGCGCACGCCGGGCGGGCACCGCCGAAATGCGCCGCAGGTGGGGCAAGACACCGATGCGGTGCTGCGCGAGATCGGGCTTTCAATCGAACAGATTCAGGCGCTCAAGGACAAAGGCATCGTGGCTGGAAAGGATGTCAAATCGTGAACACCCTGAAACGTGAAGTGCGCCGCGCCGGGCCGCCCCAAGCAAGCATAGCCCCCTCGGGGGGCAGCGTATTACACGAAGTGAAAAGCGTGGGGGTCAAGATCCATTTCAACGAGGTCGCCACGCGTGACGGCTTCCAGATCGAGCCGAACTTCATCCCAACCGATGACAAGGTCGCGCTGGTCGATGCCCTCAGCGTATGCGGCTACGCCAAGATCGAAGTGACATCGTTTACCTCGCCCAAGGCCATCCCCATGCTGCGCGATGCCGAAGAGGTGATGGGCCGCATACGCCGTGTGCCCGGCGTGGAGTACACCGTGCTGGTGCCCAACCTGCGCGGGGCGGAGCGAGCGCTGGAGTCGCGGGCCGACGAACTCAACCTGGTGATGTCGGTATCGGAAACCCACAACCTGGCCAACCTGCGCATGCCCCGCGAGAAAAGCTTTGCCGCGCTCTCTGATGTCATTCGCCATGTTGACGGCCGCACGCCCATCAACATTTCGCTGTCGTGCTGCTTCGGCTGCCCGATGGAAGGCGAAGTGGTCGAGGACGAAGTGCTGCGCTGGAGCGATCGCTTCGCCGCCTTCGGCGCAGACCGCGTGCGCGGCCTCACGATCTGCGACACCACCGGCATGGCCCACCCGGCTCAAGTCGGCCGCATGGTGGAGGCGCTACAACAACGCTTTGAAGGCCTGCAGCTGACCTTGCACTTTCACAACACGCGCGGCATGGGCCTGGCCAACGTGCTGGCGGCCGTGCAGGGCGGCATTACGCGGTTTGACGGCTCGCTGGGTGGCCTGGGCGGCTGCCCCTACGCGCCCGGTGCCAGCGGCAACATCAGCAGCGAAGACGCGGTACACATGCTGCATGCGATGGGTTACGACACCGGTATGGACCTTGAAAAGCTGCTTGCGGTGGCGCGGCAAATGCCCGGCATCGTCGGCCATGACGTGCCTGGGCAGGTGGCCAAGGCCGGCCGGATTACCGATTTGCATGAGCCACCGCCTTATGTGGCCGAGCTAAGGGCCGCCTCGGCATGATTCGGCAACTGGATCACCTGGTGCTGACCACCTCGGACGAAGCCCCCTGCGTGGACTTCTACACCCGCGTGCTGGGCATGACGCTGGAAACCTTCACCGGCGGCACACCACCTGTAGAGCGCAAGGCCTTCAAGTTCGGCAAGCAGAAGATCAACCTGCATGTCAAAGGGCGCGAGTTTGAACCCAGAGCCCACCTGCCGGTGCCCGGCGCTCTGGACCTGTGCTTTCTGGCCGGTGTCCCGCTTGCTGACGTGATCACCCATCTCGAGCGGGAGCGCTGTCCAATCATTGAAGGCCCCGTGCTGCGTACCGGCGCCACACAAAAGATCCGCTCGGTCTATGTGCGCGACCCCGACCTGAATTTGATAGAGATTTCCGAACCCGCCTGAAACAGCATCCCAAAACTACAACCGGAGACAACGACATGAGACAACGTAATTTCTTCCACCATCTCGCCATCCTGGCAGGGGCGATGACCGGTCTGGCAATACTGCCTGCCGCGGCGCAGCAGGCCTATCCCGGCCGCCCGGTCACCGTCATCGTTCCGCAGGCGGCGGGCGGCGCCAACGATGCCATTGCGCGCATCGTGTCCCAAAAGCTCGGCGAAATCATGGGCCAGACCTTTCTGGTTGATAACCGGCCCGGCGCGGGCGGTAATGTCGGCACCGCCCAGGTGGCCAAAGCCAGGCCCGACGGCTACACCCTGCTGCTGACGACCAACAGCGCGCACGTCATCAATCCCGCCATCTACAAAAGCACCGGTTTCGACCCCGTGAAGGATTTCGAGCCGGTCGGCCTGGTGGCCAACGCCGGCTATGTGCTGGTTGCCAACTCGGCCTTTCCCGCCAATTCGGTGGTCGAGCTGATTGCCCAGGCAAAAGCCAGCCCCGGCCAGATCAGCTATGCCTCGGCCGGCAACGGCACGCTGAACCACCTGATCGGCGAAATGTTCAAGCGGGCGGCCGGCGTGGACATGCTGCACGTTCCCTACAAGGCTTCGGCTGCCGCAGCCACCGATGTTGCCGGCGGACAGATTCCGGTGTCGGTGCAGAGCCTGCCGTCGGCGCTGCCCTTCCTGCAGTCCGGAAAAATCAAGGTGCTTGGCGTGGTGAACGAAAAGCGTCTGGCCTCCTTGCCCAATGCGCCGACGATTGGCGAAACCCTGCCAGGCTTCGGCTCGACACCATGGTATGGGCTGTTGGCGCCCGCCGGTACGCCCAGGGAAGTCATCGTCAAGCTGCAGGCCGCCCTTGAAAAGACCCTGGCCAGCAAGGACGTGGCGGACAAGCTCGCGGCACAAGGCTGCGACGTGATGACCGCCAGCCCAGCGCAGTTTGCTGCGTTGATCCAGGGCGACCTGCCGCGCTGGAACAAGATCGTCAAGGACTCTGGCGCCCGCATCGACTGATCCACCGCCCTTCAGCCAAAATCTGGTCGGACATTGCCCGGCCTGAGCCACCCTTCCCCGAAAAAATACTATCCGGAGACAACCATGACCCTTATTTCCCGCAGAACCCTCATGACCGTCGCCAGCCTGAGCACGGCCGCATGGCTCAACCCGGTGCGTGCGCAGCTCGCCGGCAAACCCATCACACTCATTGTGCCCACAGCGGCCGGTGGCACCACCGACATTGCGGCACGCATGCTGGCCGAGCCCTTGGGCAGGATTCTGCAAACCTCGGTGGTCGTGGACAACCGCGGCGGCGGCAACGGCAACATCGCCGGCCAGATGGTCGCGCGAGGCCCGGCCGATGGCACCAGCCTGCTGGTGCAGTACTCGGGCTACCAATGCATCACGCCGCTGATCCAGCCGGTGCCTGGCTTTGACCCGGCGACCAACCTCAAGCCGCTAGGCCATTTGATTGACGCGCCGCAGCTGCTGGTGGTACGCGGCAACTTTCCCGCCGACAACTTTGTGGACTTCATCAAGTACGTCAAGGCCAACCCAGGCAAGGTCAACTATGCATCCAGCGGCAACGGCTCGCTGCAGCATGTGACGACCGAGCTGCTCAAGGACCTGACCAAGACTTTCATGGTGCACATCCCCTACCGCGGTACGGGCCCGGCGCTTAACGACCTGCTGGCCGGCACGGTGGACTTCACCATCACCACACCGCCGCCGCTGCTGCCGCACATCCGCGCAGGCAAGCTCAAGGCGCTGATGGTGACCGGCCGCACGCGCCTGGCCGCGCAACCCAATGTGCCGACCGCTATCGAGACGGGTGTGCCGCTGGTGGCATCGTCGTGGTTCGCGGTCTACGGGCCGACGGGACTGTCCGCCGACCTGCAAGGCCGACTCTCGCTGGCCATCAAGCAGGTGGTGGAATCGGAAGGCTTCAGGAAGCGCGCCGAAGAGCAAGGCGCGAAAGCGGTTGTGATGAGCGGCGCCGAGCTGGCTACCCTGGGTGACAACGAGCGCAAGATGTGGGACCGGATCGTGAAACTGGCGAACATTAAAGCCGACTGAAGTCTTTAACAGCCAGCAAAAAGCGGCACAGCCCCGGTGCAAATTGCGCCAGGGCTGTGCCGCTTTTTTGTGGAAGAGAGTCTTAGCTCAGATCGGCGATCAAATCGATGTACTGCTGCATCGCGTCATCCTGCGAGGTGCCCTTGAGGTTGTTCCAGGCGTCCCACTTGGCACGTGCGACCATGTCGCCGAAGCCGGGCTTTTTCTCGGCGTTGTCGCCGATGCTGCCCTGCTTGTAGAGCGCATAAATCTTCAGCAGCGTGGCGTTGTCAGGGCGCTCGCTGAGGTTTTTCGAATCGGCCATGGCTTTGTCGAAGGCGGCTTTCAGGTCTGACATGAAGAATCTCCGTTTTTAGAAGTGGGTCACCAATGAGGTGGCTTGGGGTAACTGCCCGGTATCTTAGCCAGGCCGTTCCTTGCAAAATAGGGAACTTACCCCATCCGGGGTGAGTTCGCATCAGTTTTGCATTCGGGAGTGCTCATGGTTACACGCGTTACCGCTCAGGCCGCAGGCCGCAAAGTGGCAAAAAACGTCCAGAAGAACGTCAAGCGGGCCGTCTCGGGAACCCTGGGCATTTCAGGGGAGCGCATGAGCAAGGTCGACACGGCCTGGCTGCGCATGGACAACGATGCCAACCTCATGATGATCGTGGGCGTCTGGCAGCTGGCGCCGGGCGTCAAGTACGCTGCCGTCTGCGAACGCATCGAAAACAGCCTGCTGAAGTACGACCGTTTCAGGCAGCGCGTGATGGAAGACGCCGCCGGCGCCACCTGGGTGATGGACCGCAACTTCGACCTGGCCAACCATGTCGTGCAGGAGAAGTTGGCCAAATCAGCCAACCAGGAGCAGGCCCTGCAGGACCGCGTGGCCGTGCTTGCCACCCAGCGCCTGGATCCGAGACGCCCGCTGTGGCAAATCCACCTGATCGAGGATTACACCGGGCCCGATGGCGTCAAGGGCAGCGCGATGATCGTGCGCATCCATCATTGCATCGCCGACGGCATTGCGCTGATCTCCGTGACCATGTCGCTGGTCGATGGCGGCACGCCGCCGCCTGAGCGGCGCACGAAGGCTGCGGCGGCTACCGGCACGGAAGACTGGATTGCCGACACCCTGCTCAAGCCCTTCACCGACATCACCGTCAAGGCACTGGGCGCCGTCGGTGAAGGCGCAGCGCGCTCGCTGGGCATGCTGGGTGACCCCAAAAAGGGCATGGAAGACGGCATGCACGGCTCCATGGACATGGCCAAGGTCCTGATGCAGGTGCTCAAGGACGGCGCCGCGCTGGCCCTGATGCCCGACGACTCCAAGACCCGGCTCAAAGGCAAGCCAGGCGGCGCAAAAAAAGTGGCCTGGTGCCAGCCGATTCCGCTGGATGAAGTCAAAGCCGTGGGCAAGGCACTCAACTGCTCGATCAACGACGTGCTGCTCAGCTGCGTGGCCGGCGCCCTGGGCGAATATTTGAAAACCTTCGGTGACGATGTGGCGGGCCAGGAGATTCGCGCCATGGTGCCGGTCAACCTGCGGCCGCTGGACCAGGCGCACAAGCTGGGCAACCGGTTCGGCCTGGTGCCGCTGGTGCTGCCCATCGGGGTGGAGAATCCGATCGAGCGCGTCTACGAGGTGCGCCGGCGCATGGCTGCGCTCAAGGGCAGCTACCAGCCGTTGCTGGCTTTCAGCCTGCTGGCGGTGGCGGGCCTTTTGATCAAGCCGGCGCAGGACGTGATGCTCAACCTCTTTGCCAAGAAAACCACGGCGGTGATGACCAACGTGCCTGGCCCGCGCGAAAAGCTCAAGTTCTGCGGCTCGACACTGGAGCAAAGCATGTTCTGGGTACCGCAGTCGGGCGACGTGGGGCTGGGCGTGTCGATCTTGAGCTACGGCGGCGGCGTGCAGTTCGGCGTGATCACCGACAGCACCCTGTGCCCGGAGCCGCAGCACATCATCGACGAGTTTGTGCCGGAGTTCGCCAAGCTGTCCATCGTGACGCTGATGCTGCCCTGGGGAGAGTGAGCCCTCGCTGTGCGTCGCAGCTGCCAGGAAGTTCCGGTTAATTTTTTGAGGTTTTTATGGCCCTAGCCCAATAAGGACGGGCGCAAGCAGCTACTTTTTTGATAGCACATCCCGCGGCAACTCCACCGCGCGGAAAGGACGTCAGGCTGCAAAACGCTGTGAGGCGATGGCCAACAGTCCGTCGAAGATGAGGCTGTCCACCAGCTCAAACTTCACCGACATGCTGGGCGCCATCTTCCAGCCAGCGCCGCCGGTCATGATGCATTCGGGTGTTTCGCCGCAGTGGCGGGCGACGTTTTCCACCATGCGGTGTATCGCACCGGCAATGGCGAAAGTGCCGCCGCTGGTCAGCGCATCGCTGGTATTGGTGGGAAAGTCGCGCACCTCGCCGGTGGGAACGTGCAGACCGGCCGTGCCGGACTCGAGCGCGCGCAACATGATGCCGTGGCCTGGAAGAATGAAGCCGCCCAGGAATTTTCCGGAAGCGTCGATCGCCTCGACCGTCACGGCGGTACCCACCATGACAACCACGCAAGGCTTGTTGATGCCGCGCGCCAGCAGCCGGTGGCGCGCACCGATCATGGCCACCCAACGGTCAGCGCCCAACCTGGCCGGATGGTCATAGCCATTGGTGACACCAGCCTCATGCGGGCTGGAAACGACCCAGTGCGGCGCCACGTCCCAGAGTTCCATTTGCTCGACCACACGCCGCTTGATGGCGTCGCCGGCAACGATGCAGCCGAGGATACGCGACGGAGGTTGCATGCCGCCCCACTCTTCTTCGGACAGCTTGTCGATGTTTTCCAGAAACACCGCACCCTGCGCCAGCAGCTTGGCCCTGGGCACAGGGGCTTCGTACTGGGCCCATTTCAGGCGGGTGTTACCCACGTCAAGCGCTAGAAAGGTCATTTGGCGGATTATGAACAGGTTTGAAGCGCACCTGCAGGCGCAGGCCTACAGGTTTTCCAGTAGACGCGGCAAAGAACGCTCAGATCAATCCGAACCAGCACGCGCGCTGGATGGCGGCCAGCTTGTTGTCGACCTTGAGTTTGGTCATGGCATTTGAGAGGTGAAAGTTCACCGTGCGTTCGCTGCAGGCCAGCAACTCGCCGGTCTCGCGTGCCGTCATCCCCTGGAAGGCAAGGCTCAGGCATTCGAGTTCGCGCGGGCTCAGCGGACTGCGCGCTTCGGCCAGCGCGCGCTTGAGCAGCGGCCAGATGTTGAGGGCCGACCAGGCCAGCAAGGCCGCCTCGCTGCGGTCATGCCACTGGCGCGGGCTGAAGAGGTAGCATTCAAAGGCCCGCCCCACCGTCAATGGAAAGGCGATGCGCACCACGCTTTGGTAACCGTGAGCCAGCCACAGCCGGCGCCAGCGGCCCAGGCTTTCGAAAGCGGTTTTGGAAATATCCTGCCAGGCGACAAGAGGTGCGTCGGAATCGCGCCACGGGGCGCCGAAGTCCCGGCTCTCTGCCAGGGCCTCGGCGGCATCCAGCAGGCGCGGAGGGTGAATGGCCAGCACCAGCCGGTCTTCCTGCCCCCCGAACGGGTCGGGGCCGAGCACCATGAGCGCTTCGACCGAGAACTCGCGAAGGGCGCACAGCCAGTCGCTGATGACGCCATCCAGGCTGACGCTGTCAAAGTTGGCAGGTAACAGCATTAGCTTGACGAGATGAGAACCGGGACAATACAGTCAAATGTCAAATGCATCATCAGTCAGGTTCCCGGTTGTGCTGGAGAAGTTCTTAACGTGAGGAGCGCTCGCTTTCACGCGTGGCTTGCGCGGCGTCCCCTGCTTCAGTGGCTGCGCGAGGAACTGATCCTTGCGCCCCTGGAGCCCATTTTGCATCCATCCCCGCGACGGCTGTGGTGGCTGGGTCTTTCTTTTTTTTCGGGCAACGCCCTGTTCGCCTGGATCTGGTCGGTCTGGCTGCCGCAGCCCTATGAAAACCTGCCGCTGCGCGTCGTGGCCAGCGTACTGGGCTACAGCCTGATGACCAAACGCGTCAACCATGACCCGGGAAGCAGGCTGGCGCAACGGGTGTTTGGCGTGGTGTTCTGGCTCGAACTGCCGGTTCTGTTCAGCTGGATGTACCTGTGCAACGGCAGCAATACCGTGTGGCTGGCCACCCTGGCGGCCATGGTGCTGATCTACTACCATGTCACTGACTGGCGCCTGGCGACCCTGGGCACCATCACCGGTGGGGGGCTGGCCTGGGTCATGTTCCTGTACGTGGGGCCGGCGGTTCCCTCCCTGCCGGAAGACCAGCGCACCGTGCATGCCGTGGTATTTGCGTTTGCCTGGTCGATCGCGCTGGTGCTGAACCTTTCCTCGGCCAACCTGCGGCGGGAACAGCTTTCCAGCACGCTCACTACCATCGGCATCATGGCGCACGAGCTGCGCACGCCGCTGTCGACGGCAGCCCTGCTGGGCGATGCGATCCAGCTGGAGGTACAGCGCCAGCCCGACAACCCGCGCGCGCTGCAGCTGGACAAACTGGCGCTGCGCCTTCACGCACTGGTTCGAAACATGAACCACCAGATCGACACACAGATCGCGAATGCCAAGCTGCTGCAGCTGCCACGGCATACCCAACAGGTCGCGGCCGGCAAATTGGTCCAGGATGTCGTGGCGGCGTATCCCTACCAGTCGAGTCGCCAGAGGGAATGCGTGCGGGTGCTTGTTCACGATGACTTCACCTTCCGTTCTTCCGCCACACAGTTTTCCCAGGTGCTGGACAACCTCATCAAGAACGCGCTGCATTCCCTGATGGCGGCTGACTCGAAATACCCGCACGGCGCCCTGCGCATTGAAGTCGGCAGGACGCAGGCGCGCGGCCGCATCATGGTGGCCGATGAGGGCATGGGTATCGACGCTGCCTTGCTGCCGCAGATTTTCAAGCCGTTCTTCTCGAGCAACCGCGGCACGGGGCATGGCCTGGGCCTGGCCTTTTGCCAGCAAGTGGTACAAAGCGCAGGTGGCACCATTCATGTGAAATCAGAGTTCGCCGTGGGAGCTGCTTTTACCATCGAGCTGCCGATTACGGCCTGATACCTTGCACATGATTTGCTTTTGACAACCCGCGCTAGACTGACAACATGTCCTTTGCACTTTACCGCCGTCCCGGAGGCGTGGTTTTCCTGGACGACGACCCGGATTATCTCGAAATGCTCGCGGAAGTCATGCCGCTGGACTGGTGTGTACGCCTGTTCCTGCGCCCGGTGGCGTGTATAGACCTGCTGCTCCAGGAGCCGGTGCGCTGGGAAGCGGATGCCTGGCGCCAGCAGGAAATCATCAATCGATGGCGCGAGGGGACGGCCCTGATCCCGCAAATCCTGCAGTACTGGCGGGAAGACGGCACGGCGCGATTTGCGCTCACGCAGGTCTGTGTGGTGGACTATTCCATGCCGGCCATGAGCGGACTGAGGGTGTTGAGCGAGCTGACCGGCTGGTCGGGTTCGCGCGTTTTGCTGACAGGCCGGGCCGACGAGCAACTTGCCGTGTCGGCCTTCAACCGCGGGCTGATCGAACAATTCATTCCCAAGCAATCTCCGGAGATCCGGCTGCGCCTGACCGATGCGGTGCAGGCGCTGCTGCGACAGCCCGATCCCCGGCACCAGCAGACCTGGCGGGCGACGCTGTCCCGCACGCAGCATGCGCTGCTGTGCGAACCATCCGTCGCGCAGGAGCTGGAAAACCTGGCACTGCGGCAAGGCTGGATCGAGCATGTGGTGATAGGTGCACCCTTCGGTGTGCTGGCCCTTGACCGTAAAGGCAGCGTCAGCTGGTTGCAGCTGGAACCCGCCGGGAACCTGCCAGAGCTTGCCGAAATGGCGGCATCGCAAGGCTGGGATGCCGCGACCGTGAAGGACGTGGCGGCAGGCAGGAAACTCATCGACCTGGAACTGCAGCTGGCGCTGGGCGCCGGCCACAAACCCCAGCCGCGCCAGGCCTTCGCCATCGCCTCCGGTCCGACCGTGCTTCATGCGGCGCTTTTTACCGTCGGCGAGCCTTTTAACCCCGGCTTCATGAGCAGCCACGAGCGATTTATTGCCACCTCGGGTGAGAGACACCTTCAGGACTGACGCCGGCATCATGCCTCCTGGCCGGCCCGGGCGCGCCGTGCAATCGGCCAGTCCCATGGCTTCACGATCGGCGCGATCTCGCGCGCGACCGCTTCCACATGGTCCAGTTCGGAATCCATCAGCCCGGCATTCAGGGTTAACCTCATCATCGCGCGTTTGCTGCTGGTGGCCGGCGCGCAGAACATCGACGAAAACACGTTGCGCTCCTCCAGCCGGTCCCGCAACACCATGGTGTCGGATTCCAGTCCAACCTCCAGCGCAATGATCTGCTGGCTGCCCTGGTGGATGGGATAGCCCAGCTCGCTCAAGGCAGACCGCAACCTGCGCGTGTGGGCGTGAAGCCTTGCGCGCGCATCGTCGCTGTTGCGGATCACCTCCAGCGTGGCTGCAAGGCCGGCAATCTCGTGCGGCAGCAGGCTGGAGCTGAAGATATTGGGAAAGCTTGAACAGAGAATGTAATAGCGCATGTGCGCCGGCGCGGTAAAAAAGCCGGCCCGGCCCGCAAAAGCCTTGGCAAGGCTGGCGGTGATGAAGTGCACGCGGCTGGTGAGGCCCAACTCGGCGCACAGCCCCGCACCTTCCGGGCCGTGTGTGCCCAGCGAGTGCGATTCATCCACCAGGATCATGCAGCCGTGCTGCTCGGCCACATCGACAATTTCCCCCAGGGGGCAGATGGCACCCGTGGTGCTGTACACGGAATCGACCACCACGATGCCCGGGCCGTTCCTGGCGATCATCCGGGCGAGATGAACCGGATCATTGTGGCGAAAAGCGAAAGCCGGGGCGCGCGCCGCATGGGCGCCTTCCCACAACGATGCATGGGCCAGCGTATCAAGGTATACAGGGGTCTGCGCATCGGCAATCGCCTGCAGCAGGCCGACATTGGCCGCATAACCCGATTGGCAAATGAAGCCGTCGTCCTTGCCCACCCAGGATGCCAGTGCCAGCTCCAGCGTGTGTGTGGGATGCTGATTCAGGTGGAAGACACCGGACTGCACCACAAACTCCTGCTCCTTGCGCAAGGCTTCCACCTGCGCGTGAACGATGTGCGGATGGCCCGTGACGCTGAGGTAGTCGTTGCCGTCCAGCCGGATGGCATTGGAGTCCGGTGTTTTGCCATGAAGCATGAACTTTCCGCTCCACTGGTGGTTCCAGCGCGGCGTGAAGTCGCGGGATATTCGCTGGCACAGCTGGGCCCCAAGGGCAGGGTTGGAAAAGTGTGCGGTGTCAGGGGAAAGTTTGCGTTCGAGTACTTGCATGGGGACTCCGTTAAAAAGAGGAACCCCATTGAAAGCGCTCAAACAAATTGATACGCCTTACCCCCTGTCAGAACTAACAGGGGGCACCCCCATACATCAAACTTCAGACAAAGTCATGCGAACTATTCACTTCATTTTTGTGAAATAAATGCGCCATTCACTTACATATACAAGTTACCAAAGGTACGCACAGGACTGCTTCAATTCAGGGTTTTACCGGAATTTCAGCCCTGCTTCCAGGGCAAGCCCCGAAAACGCCAGCCTCCCTTGCGGCCGCGCTGCCCCTGGTCATCAGCATCGCCTTCAAAACCTTCGAGGATGTTGTAAGCCTCGACGCCCAGCTCGGTCGCGCGTTTGGCCGCCGCGACCGAACGCACGCCGCTGCGGCACAACAGCACTGCCTTCTTGCCGGCGGGCACGGCAGCTTTCAGCCCCTCATCGAATCCTGCGTTCATTGCCATGCCCGGCCATTGCTTCCAGGCCAGGGGGACAGAGCCGGGTACATAACCCACCCATTCACGTTCGGCGTCAGTTCGTACATCCACCAGCACGGCTTCGCCCGACTGCATCCATTCAAAAGCCAGCTGTGCAGAAATATCGCCGGCATAGCCGGAAGCAGTCTGGACACCAGGTTGCGCGGAACCATTTGCAGAAGTGTTTTTTTTCATCACAGGGCCTCTCAGTTCGGGGTGTTGATCAACAGGCATATCGGGCATGCATGCACCGCATGACAGCGACCCGAAACCAGCAGATCAAGTTTATCCCCCTGCAACCACACGCCAGACAGTGAGGGCATAGGCAGGCCGCGCATCCCTGGCGCAGGTGTGACATGCACAATCACCCTACCCATGAACTGCAGGAGACCCCGATGCCCCGCAACGCCGACACACCTTCTCCACAAAAGGTACAGCCTGGCAAGGCAAGCTTCAAGGCTCTGGCCAAAACCGTAGCCCCCTGGCAACCCTCTCCGTCGAAGCCCAAGGGGTTTTCTCTTGCCAGCCTTGACCCGGCCGCCAAGCCGTTCTCGACGGGCGACAAGCTACGCGATAAAGCTGCCGTCGAAGCACTGGCCACGGAGATTGACGGATTGCAAAACCTGTTTTACGCGGACAAACGCTACAAACTTCTTGTGGTCCTGCAGGGAACGGACACCTCAGGCAAGGACGGAACATTGCGCGGTGTCTTTGGGCGCATCAGCCCGCTGGGCGTACGGACGGTCAGCTGGAAGGCGCCGACGGAAGACGAGCGGGCGCATGACTACCTGTGGCGAATCCATCAACAGATGCCGGGCACGGGGGAGATCGCGATTTTCAACCGCAGCCATTACGAAGATGTGTTGCTGCCGCCCGTCAACGGATGGATCACACCGGCACAAACAGCACAGCGGTTCCGGCACATCAACGACTTCGAACGCATGCTCTCGGAAACCGGTACGGTGATCCTCAAGTTCATGTTGCATATCAGTCCCGATGAGCAAAAGCAACGGCTGCAGGAGCGACTAGATGACCCCGCCAAACACTGGAAATTCAGCGCGGGCGACCTGGAGGTTCGCAAACAGTGGAAGCAGTACCAAAAGGCTTACGAAGCACTGCTTCAGGCCACCAGCACTCCTTGGGCACCCTGGACCGTGGTGCCGGCTGACTCCAAGACGCATCGCAACCTGATGATCGCCACCCTCGTCCGGGCCCGGTTGCTGGAACTGAAGCTACGCTTTCCGCCGGGCGATCCGGCCCTCAGGGGGCTGAAAGTCACCTGAGCTCCTCGCGGGCTCCTGTCGGTCACGCACAAACAGTTTCACCCTGAGAAGGGGCAACAACCTGTAGCGTTGGTGGAAACCCTCTTTGTAAGGAATGGGCAAGACGGAATGATGAGTCCTCTTATATTTTTCGAAACAACAGGAGACAAGTCATGACCGAGAGCAAAAGCCCCCGCAGGCGCGGCCTGCTGAAAGGCGCCGCGATTGCCGCCGGCGCCCTGTCCGCCCCCATGGTCGCCATGGCGCAGACAACGTCCTTTCGCTTCCAGAGCACCTGGCCGGCCAAGGACATCTTCCATGAATACGCCAACGATTTCGCGAAGAAGGTCAATGACATGGCCGGGGGCCGACTGAAGATCGAGGTGCTTCCATCCGGCGCCGTGGTGCCGGCTTTTCAGCTACTGGAAGCTGTGAATAAGGGAACCCTTGACGGTGGACACGGCGTGGTGGCTTATCACTATGGCAAGAACAACGCCCTGGCCCTGTGGGGCTCCGGCCCGGCCTTCGGCATGGACCCGAACATGGTCCTGTCCTGGCACAACTATGGCGGCGGCAAAGCGCTGCTGGAAGAAATCTACAAGTCGATCAACATGGATGTGGTGTCATACCTCTACGGCCCCATGCCTACGCAGCCGCTGGGCTGGTTCAAGAAGCCGATCGCCAAGGTGGGTGACATGAAGGGTCTGAAGTTCCGCACGGTCGGCCTGTCGGTCGACATCTTCACCGCGATGGGCACCTCCGTGAACCCGTTGCCCGGTGGTGAGATCGTGCCGGCACTGGACCGCGGCCTGATCGACGCGGCCGAGTTCAACAACGCCAGCTCCGACCGCGTTCTGGGTTTCCCAGACGTGGTCAAAAACTGCATGCTGCAGAGCTTTCACCAGAGCGGGGAGCAATTCGAGATCCTGTTCAACAAAGGCAAGTACAACGCGCTGCCGGCCGAACTCAAGGCGATCATCGACTATGGCGTGCAGGCGGCCAGCGCCGACATGAGCTGGAAGGCCATCGACCGTAACTCCACCGACTACGCCGAGATGAAAAAGCAGGGCATCAAGTTCTACAAGACGCCCGACGCCGTGCTCAAGGCACAGCTGGAAGCCTGGGACAAGATCATCGAGGACAAAGCCAAGGCCAACCCGCTGTTCAAGAAGGTGATCGACTCGCAGAAAGCCTACGCCGCACGCACAATCCCCTGGCAGAACGACTACATGGTCGATTTCAAGATGGCCTACAACCACTCCTTCGGCAAGAAGAAAGCCTGAGCCTGCGAGCCCCGGCGAAGCCGGCCAGCCGTCCAACCCTGGATGGCTGGCCTTTTTGATGGGAACACCGGTTCAAAATGAATACACAAAAAATCCTTCACACGGCTGACCACATCAGCACCTGGGTCGGGAAGGCCGCCGCCTGGCTCATCGTGATCCTCATGGTGGTCGTTTGCGCTGAAGTTTTCAAGCGTTACGCGCTCAACGCGCCCACCGCATGGATCTTCGACGTCAATAACATGCTGTATGGCACGCTGTTCATGCTGGGGGGCGCCTACACGCTGGCGCATGACGGCCATGTGCGCGGCGACTTCTTCTACGGCAACTTGAAGCCCCGCACGCAGGCCTGGCTGGACCTGGTCCTGTACATCGTCTTCTTCCTGCCCGGGATTATGGCGCTGACCTGGGCCGGCTGGACATACTTCAATGAGTCACTGGCGATGCGCGAACAAACCTTCAACGCCACCCCAATCCCGCTGTATCCGTTCAAGTTTGTGATCCCGGTGGCTGGCACCATTGTGCTGATGCAGGGGCTGTCCGAGATCCTGCGCTGCGTCGTTTGCATCCGCACCGGCATCTGGACACCTCGGCTCAAGGACGCCCAGGAATCCGATGTGGTCGCGCAGCAGCTGGCCGGCAGCGAGTTTGTCGATGAAGAAGCCAAGCGGCTGGCCATCGAAAAATCCGCCGGCCTGAAAGGTTGAACATGAATCGCCCGGCCGTTCCGAAGATTCTTGGCACCGCAGCCCACAGGGCGGAGGTCTCCAAGTGAGCAACGCAGTACTCGGCATGACCATGCTCGGTCTGATCGTGGTCGTCATCATGATGGGCTTTCCCACCGCATTCACACTGATGGGCCTGGGCATGGCGTTCGGCTTCGTGGCCTTCTACGATCCGTCCACCCATTTTTGGGAAAACAGGATCTTCGACCTGATGGTCCAGCGCGCTTTTGGAGCGATGACTAACGAGACCCTGTTATCGATTCCGCTGTTTGTGCTGATGGGCTATGTGATGGAGCGCGGCGCGCTGGTGGACAAGATGTTCCATAGTGTGCAGCTGGCGTTCCGCAGCGTGCCCGGCTCACTGGCGGTCACCACCCTGATCATCTGCACGTTCTGGGGCATCGCCAGTGGCCTGGTGGGCGCTGTGGTGGTGCTGATGGGCGTGATCGCCATGCGGCCCATGCTCAACGCCGGCTACGACACGCGACTGGCGGCCGGCGTGATCACCGCCGGCGGCACGCTGGGCATCCTGATCCCGCCCTCGGTGATGATCATCGTCTACGCCGCCGTCGCCGGCCAGTCCGTGGTCAAGCTCTACGCGGCGGCCATGTTCCCCGGCTTCTTCCTGGCCCTGCTCTACCTGGTCTACATCGTCGGCTGGGTCATGCTCAACCCCAAGATCGCGCCCAAGCTGCCGCCGGAGCAGAACCGCGCGCCGGTGCCACTCTGGCTGCAGCAGGTGACCGCCGCCTATTCACGCAGGGCGCTGCAGGCGCTGGCCATGGCCATCGCGGCTCCGGGCAAGGCGCTGCAGGCGGGCGCCCAAGTCAGCCGCGGCTTCCTGTTGCGCAGCTTGGGCACTGCCCTGGTGCCGGTGGTGTTCGCGCTGGCGACTCTGGGCGGCACCTGGTGGTATGTGGTCATCCATTCGCAGGCCGACAACATCGCCCAGGTGGCGGCGGCACGCGCCGCCAAGGCCGCAGCGCCGACAGGCGGAGGCCTGCAGGGGCCCGCAGTCACCGGCGGAGTCCAGGAACCACCTGCGGAAGAAGGGCTGAAAGAACCCGGCGACACGGCCAAGGAGCCGGCCGAAGCCGGCGGCTTGCAGGCGCCGCCGGGATCGGAAGATGCGAAGCCATCGACAGCAGCAACCACCGCCGACGCACCACTGCAGGAAATCGGCGAGCCCTCGGGTTCGGGGCCACAGACCGCACCCGTGCCCGAGTCCTTCTACACGGGCTTTGCCATCGCCTGCGTGCTGATGGCGGGACTGCTGCTGTGGTACTACCGGCGCTTCGACGCCGAGCAGTTCGAGATCCTGCGGATGCTGGTGAGCTCGGTCATGCCGCTCGCGCTGCTGACCATCGTCGTGCTGGGGGTCATCCTGTTCGGCATCACAACCGCAACCGAATCGGCGGCCGTTGGCGCGGCCGGCGCCTTTCTTATGGCTTGGCATGCCGGCACGCTGGACTTTCAGAAAATCAAGGAGGCGGTGTTCCTGACCTGCAAGACGACCTCCATGGTGTGCTGGCTGTTTGTGGGTTCAGCACTCTTCTCCGCGGTTTTCGCTCTGCTGGGCGGCCAGCGCGTCGTCGAGGAATGGGTGATGTCGATGAATCTGACACCACTGCAGTTCCTGCTGCTGTCGCAGGCCATCATCTTCGTCCTGGGATGGCCACTGGAGTGGACCGAGATCATCGTGATCTTCGTGCCCATCTTCCTGCCGCTGCTGCAGCATTTCCAGATCGATCCGATTCTTTGGGGCGTGCTGGTTTTCGTGAACCTGCAAGCGGCCTTCCTGTCGCCGCCCGTGGCGATGTCGGCTTTCTACCTGAAGGGGGTGTCGCCACCGCATGTGACCATCAACCAGATCTTCGCCGGCATGATGCCCTACATGCTGATCGTGATCCTGTGCATGGTGTTCATGTACATCTGGCCCGGGTTGACGCTCTGGCTGCCTAAATACCTGTACGGGTAAACAGGCCGGAAGCCATTGGGTACCAGGCTTTGGCAAAGAGGGGCGCTCCGCGTCCCTTTTTTTTTGCTCGCACCGCTACACGGCGCACACTTGATCGGCGCCGGCTTACCGGCTAAGATTGACGTTTACGTAAACGTCAATCAAACAGATCACAGATCGACGGTCCAACCGCCGCCCGGAGACAACCATGACCGACATGTCCGCTGAATACAAAGCGCTCGCCAGCTACCGCCCCACTCACAAAGTGCGCTTCATCACGGCGGCCAGCCTCTTTGACGGTCATGATGCCGCCATCAACATCATGCGGCGCATCCTGCAGAGCATGGGCGCGGAGGTCATCCACCTGGGCCACAACCGCAGCGTGGACGAAGTGGTCACAGCCGCCCTGCAGGAGGACGCGCAAGGCATCGCCATCAGCTCCTACCAGGGCGGGCATGT
Source organism: Polaromonas sp. P3_A5 (assembly GCF_056403055.1). Lineage (NCBI taxonomy): Bacteria > Pseudomonadati > Pseudomonadota > Betaproteobacteria > Burkholderiales > Comamonadaceae > Polaromonas > Polaromonas sp. P3_A5. The sequence goes on along the minus strand of NZ_JBFUGF010000001.1, from coordinate 426,365 downwards.
CGAGTACTTCAAGTACATGGTCGACCTGCTCAAAAGCCGCGGCGGCGAACACATCCAGGTGTTCGGCGGGGGCGGCGGCGTCATCGTGCCGCCCGAAATCCGCGAGCTGCATGCTTACGGCGTCACCCGCATCTACAGCCCCGAAGACGGCCAGAAGATGGGCCTGGCCGGCATGATCGGCGAGATGGTCATGCGCTGCGACAAAGACCTGACCAGTTTCGCGCCCAAGAACGTCACGGCCATTGAAGGCCACGGAGAGATGAACTGGCGGGCGCTGGCGCAGTTGATCACGGCGCTGGAGAATGGCAAGGCCGACGCGGCACTGGTGGACAAAGTCCGCACGCAGGCCTCCACCTGCAAGATCCCTGTGCTGGGGATTACGGGCACTGGCGGCGCCGGCAAGTCTTCATTGACCGACGAGTTGATACGCCGCCTGCGCCTGGACCAGAACGACAAATTGCGCGTGGCAGTCATCAGCATTGATCCATCACGCCGCAAGAGTGGTGGCGCGCTGCTGGGTGACCGCATCCGCATGAACGCCATCAATCCCTGGACTGTTCCCCTGGCTGGTCAGAAGAACGCCGACAGCGGACAACGCGTGTTCATGCGCTCGCTGGCCACACGCGACTTCGGCTCTGAAATCAGCCAAGCGCTGCCCGACGTGATCGCCGCCTGCAAATGTGCAGGCTTTGACCTGATCGTGGTCGAAACTTCCGGCATAGGCCAGGGCGACGCCGCCATCGTGCCGCATGTGGACGTGCCCATGTACGTGATGACGCCCGAGTTCGGCGCAGCCAGCCAGCTCGAAAAAATCGACATGCTGGACTTCGCCGAGTTCGTCGCCATCAACAAGTTCGACCGCAAGGGCTCACTCGATGCCTTGCGCGACGTCTCCAAACAGGTGCAGCGCAACAGGGAAGCCTGGGGCACGCCGGCCGACAAGATGCCGGTGTTCGGCACCATGGCCGCGCGCTTCAACGACGACGGCGTGACCGCGCTCTACCAGGCGCTCAAACCACGCCTGGCCGCGCTGGGCCTGGCGCTTGAGGCTGGCATGCTGCCCGCCGCAGAGGTCCGCCACAGCACCAATCAGACGCCTGTGGTGCCGGCCGCGCGTACGCGCTACCTGGCCGAGATCAGCGACACGGTGCGCGGCTACAAAAAGCGCGCCCGCGCGCAGGCTCAGCTGGCGCGCGAGGTGCAGCAACTCAAAGCCGCCGCCGCCATGCTCAAGATCGACAAGCCCGACCGCGCGCCCGCCGCCGAAGCCGCGCTGGACCTGGCCGGCCACCGCAAGGCCCGCATTGATGCCGACGCGCGCGCCCTGCTCGCCCAATGGCCCGACATGCAGACTGCTTACGCCGGCGACGAATACGTGGTGAAAATTCGCGACAAGGAAATCCGTACCGCGCTGACCACCAAATCCCTCTCAGGAACCACCATTCGCAAGGTGGCCTTGCCGCAGTACGAAGACCACGGCGAAATCCTCAAATGGCTGATGCTGGACAACGTACCCGGCAGCTACCCCTACACCGCCGGCACCTTTGCTTTCAAGCGCGAGGGCGAGGACCCGACCCGCATGTTCGCCGGCGAAGGAGATCCTTTCCGCACCAACACCCGCTTCAAGCTGCTCAGCGAAGGCATGGCCGCCAAGCGCCTGTCCACTGCGTTTGATTCGGTCACGCTCTACGGCAACGACCCGGCGCTGCGGCCCGACATCTACGGCAAGGTCGGCAACTCAGGCGTCTCCATCGCCACGCTGGACGACATGAAGGTGCTGTACGACGGCTTTGACTTGTGCAACCCCTCGACCTCGGTCTCGATGACCATCAACGGCCCGGCGCCGACGATTCTGGCCATGTTCATGAACACGGCCATCGACCAGAACCTCGACAAGTTCAAAAAAGACAACGGCCGCGACCCGACGGCGACCGAGGCTGCCAAGATTCGCGAATGGGTGCAAGAAAACGTGCGCGGCACGGTGCAGGCAGACATCCTGAAAGAAGACCAGGGCCAGAATACCTGCATCTTCTCGACCGAATTCAGCCTGAAAGTCATGGGCGACATCGCCCAGTACTTTGTGCACAACCGGGTGCGCAACTTCTACAGCGTCTCCATCAGCGGTTACCACATCGCCGAAGCTGGCGCCAACCCGATCAGCCAGCTGGCCTTCACGCTGTCCAACGGTTTCACCTTTGTTGAAGCCTACCTCGCGCGCGGCATGCACATCGACGACTTTGCGCCCAACCTCAGCTTCTTCTTCAGCAACGGCATGGACCCGGAATACACCGTGATGGGCCGCGTCGCGCGCCGAATCTGGGCCGTGGCCATGAAAGAAAAATACGGCGCCAACGAACGCAGCCAGAAGCTGAAATACCATATCCAGACCTCGGGCCGCAGCCTGCACGCGCAGGAAATCCAGTTCAACGACATACGCACCACGCTGCAGGCGCTGATCGCCATCTACGACAACTGCAACTCGCTGCACACCAACGCGTTTGACGAAGCCATCACCACGCCCACCGAAGAATCGGTGCGCCGCGCCATGGCCATCCAGCTCATCATCAACCGCGAATGGGGCCTGGCCAAGAATGAAAATCCTTCACAGGGCGCTTTCATCATCGAGGAGCTCACCGAGCTGCTCGAAGAAGCCGTGCTGCTGGAGTTCGAACGCATCGCCGAACGCGGCGGCGTGCTGGGCGCGATGGAAACCGGTTACCAGCGCGGCCGCATCCAGGACGAGTCCATGCACTACGAGATGCTCAAACACACCGGCGAGCTGCCCATCATCGGTGTGAACACCTTCCGCAACCCGCACGGCGATGCGGTGCAGGACAAGCTGGAACTCGCGCGCTCCACCGAAGAAGAAAAACAAAGCCAGCTCAAGCGCCTGGACGACTTCCACCGCCGCCACGCGACCGAATCACCCGCCATGCTCAAACGCCTGCAGCAGGCCGTGATCGAAAACCTCAACGTCTTCGAGGTGCTGATGGAAGCCGTGCGGGTCTGCTCGTTGGGGCAGATCACCCACGCGCTGTTTGAGGTGGGCGGGCAGTACCGGCGCAATATGTGAATATTGCTCGGCATGGCTCCGCGGGAAGCCGTTGTTGCCGTGCTGCGCGTGGAGTTTTTGGCGACGGGAATGTCTCGCTGGCTGTCCTGCGGAGCTGGGGCGATGACTTTGTTGCAGGCACAACGAGGCGGAAGATGTGGCCTGTGATTCGCTATTAAATTCATAGCTGCTTACGCAAGTAGCATAAGGGCCAGGACCAGATTTTGTGTACGGAAATGCACTAAGGGGCCTGTAAGACAGGGCGGCGGACTAGTTCCTGCTGGCGGCACTTTTGCTGCCAGAGAGACTCACAGCCCCCATCGTGCAATACCTTCACCAAGAGCACTCAGGACAACGGCTACGAAGACAGCTGAACCGTAGATTTCGGTGTCGTTCGCCGCTTTATTCTCCTTCGTATTCACTGCATGCAGAGGATGCGCTCCGCTTGAGTGTCGGTTGGTTTATTTATGAATCCAATGTGAAATCTTTGCCATCACCCCCTGTGGTGGCGGAATCCACCCGGGCTGGAGAAAGTCGTACACATCGTCGTAGTGCTCCAGTGGCTGGTTGGGCATGAGTTCCATAGGTACGAGCGGGCAGTCGATCTGCACGGGAATTCCTTTGAGCCAGCAGAGTTTGGCGCAGTAGGTGCTCATCTCAGCTATCAAGTCCTCTACCAAAGGATCACCTGTTTGCTTAACTGCGTCTCGCAAAATTAGGTTTTCAAGCCCATTTTTATCGCGCCGCATCAACAACGAAAAGAAATCCCCGCCGTCGGTAGCGAACTGCCGATCAATTTTGCGACCATGCTTGACAAGTTTCTCTACTTTGGCTTGCAAGGCTTCGTAGTCACCCAAAATGGCTAGCTGCCACATGTGTACTTTGAAGTGTGAATTAAGTGGATTGCTTCGATTCCTCATGAAGTCCGGAGGTTCCAGGCTTGCCATGGCATCGATGATTTTCGGATTGTCGGACAAGAGCGCATAGTAGATTTCTTTGCCAATCGAAAATTTTTGATAGCTATCCAAGGCAATCGCAGCCAACTCTAGCTTGCAAGCGACATGCATATGCTGCTTGAAACTTTGCAAATTGCCCTCCACAAAGTAATCGAAGATGCCAATTCTTAGATGATCGTGACTTAGCGAGCTATAACAAGCGCGCAAGTCGATCGGTTTGATGCGAAACCTGATTTTGTTGATTAACCCCGGCATTCTTTCTTTAGAGATCTCGGCAAGATTTTGTGCATTTTCGTTGGCATTTTTGAGCATGAGGAATTTCACCTTAGCTTCACGATGGTCATGCCATTGGCATTGACGCCGGTAACAACCTTTACCAAGGTTTGATCGTTGAAAGAAGTTTGAATTTTGGCTGCGACTACCTTCTGTTGAGCGGTTCCGTTTTCTAGTCTTGCTATCGCGCTCTTAATCCAGTCGTCCGTCATCTGCGTATCCATACTTCCCGACGGTCCACTCAATTTAATCGACCCATTCGCATTGAGCGGCTTAACCTCATTGATGTAGACCTTGTCGCCTTTGACATATACCCCGTCAAAGCAATTGCCACTGCCGCACTTTCCTTCTAACTGCGTAAAGCCGTTTCGAGCGAAGTAGCTGTCCGCAATGTACTCGCGCAATAGACCTTGTGCGTTGGTGTTAGGTAAGCTGTCAAGCTGGCGCAGAGTGGCTTGCTCCACTGCGCTCAAGCGCACGGGCAATGCTTCTTCTGTGATTTGTTTTGTGCTGATGTTACCCCCACTGGATGCGGTCGCACGGCCAGCTAGAAATACATCTACTTCACCCAAAGCCCGACCGAGCGTGGTTAGCGCGCGGCTACCGATCGCCCCGCCGAGTACGAATTCTTCGACAGGGTAGCTGGGTGTCGCCGCGCCGTTCAGCGCAATCAGTTGCTCCAGTCGCGTCTGGTCGCGTTGATCCATGCCCGCAGCTATAGAGCTGGGTAGCTGGCCCAAGAATGTGTTGGCGTAAGGGTTAGCACGCTGCTCGGCCGTTGCGCTGAAGTAGGTTTGTTGCGCCCCGTTTGCGGTCATGATTTGGCCGTTCACGCTTATGGGCTGCCCTGTGTAGGGCGCAAGCAAAAGCTGTGCTGTTTTAAGGTCGTTCAGATATTTTTCAACACCTCCCAAAGCTCCTTCGCTGCCAGGCTGCGCTGCAGTTTGAGCCAACGCAGTGAGGTAGTGAAGGTTTTTGTCGTATTCGCGGGAATCGGTTTGACCTTCGGCCGCACGCTCCATCAAATCAGTCCACTTGACGGCACTGGATATTTCGCATGCTGAGTTGCCACGACACTCCTGCTTCGCCTTATCTTTAGCCAACTTTTCGATCAGGCTTCGCTCATTGGGATGCAACTGCCGATTATTGGCATCCACAGTAAAAGCAGTAGCGGCCCCCTGCGCACTACCGAAGGCCGCACCCACCCCCGCAGCTGTCAAACCAGCAACCCCTTGCGCAATGGTCTTCGCTGCCCCTTCACTCAAACCTGCGTTCTGCAAGCCCTGCTGAACGCCGTCCTGGAAGTCGTTCATCAGGTTGGCCGCGCTGGCGCTGGCTGCCGCGCCTGCCGCCCCGCTCAGGCCACCGCTCAGCGCGCCTGCCGCCGTGTGCAGGGCAATGCGGTAGATACCACCTTCTTCCCACTTGGATGCTTCGGCCAGCAGTGCGGCTTTCTTTCCTGCATCCTGCTCTGCTTTGGCTTGCTCTTTGAGGTCTTTGCCCTGCTTGGCTGCAAAGTCGGCCACCGCCTTGGGCGCTTCCCTGCTGAAGGCCTGCGTTATTGCCACCTGCGCATTGATTTCGTTTTGGACTTTGGCCGCATCAAAGATGGGTTTGATACCCGTCTCGGCATCGGTACTTCTGACAGCGGTATTACCTGCAATGCCCGAGATACCGCTGCTGCTGGTGCTGCTGACATCCGCCTTGTCTTTGCCGATGCCGGCGCTGCTGGTGCCGGCGCTGCTGCCCACGGTCACGCTGTAGGCGCTGCCTTTGTAGGCGGCCTGGTTCTGGATGTCGCTGATGCTCAAGGCGCCACCGGTGGTGAAGCTGTTGGCGCCGGTATCGACGGCGTAGTCTGTACTGGCAATCACGCTGCCTTTCAAGGCGGTGTTGCCTGCTACGTCGACCTGGAAGCCTCCGTCTCCTGCCTTGATGCCGCTTTGCTCGGCAACGCTTTGGAAGTCGCTGCCGATCTTGCTTTTGCCGGCGCTGACGCTGCCTGTGCTGGTGCCGTAGCAGAAGGGCGGTATGCACAGGCTCAAACTAAAGCCGGAGTTGTTTTGTTTGGCGTCGAAGGTGGCGCTGTCCTGCAGGCTTTCGATGTTCAGGTTGCCGCCTACCTCGGCTTTGACGGTGTCAGCGGCAATCACTGCGCCTTTGAGGATGGTGTCGCTCCCGCTTTTGAGGGTGACGGTGTCGCCGGCACTGCTGCCGCCGGTGATGTGGCTGTTGGTGTAGCCGGTGTCATTGCCATCGGCATTGCCGCGGGCTTTGCTGGCGGCCAGCTCCAGGGTGAAGCCGTTTTGTGCACCGCCCACGGCAAAGCCTATGCCTACGCTGGTGCCCTGGGAGCTGTTGGTGCTGTGCTGGGCGCTTGCGCTTTTGGCGGCAAGTATGTCCAGCTGGCCTTCGGCGTTGATGTCGACGTTTTGGCCTGCGCTGATGTCGCTGCCGATGATGGTGATGTTGCCCTGGCCCTGGCTGGGCTGGCCGCTGGCGTTGATGGTGACATTGCCGCCGGCGCCCACGGTGCTGCCCTGGGCCTGGCTGTAGCTTTGCTCGCTGGTGCTCTGGGTTTTGGTGCTGGAGATGCTGACACTAACTTTGAAGCCACCCAGGTTGCCCGCTGCTGCTGCCGTCGCCATGTCTGCTGCGGCTTTTGCCTGCATGGCCATCGTTGCTGCGGCCAGGGCTTTCATGCGGGGGTCTTCTGTCTGGCTGGAAGACTTGGCGACGCTATTCAGGCTTTTGATGGCATCCACGATGGGGATGGAGACGCTACCGCCGATCGATTGCTGGCTGGTTTTTTCGGTGGCAACAGAGCTGCCGGTGTTGTAGGCCTCTTTGATCAGGACGTTCCTGGCCTCAATGTCGATGTTGCCGACGTTGCCAGCCCCGCCTGTGCCGGGCTGGGCGAGGGCCAGAACCTGGCTGGCGGTTTGGGTGTAGGTTTGCCCGGCGCGCAGATCGACGTTGCCGCCCAGGCTGGCGACGGTGGAGCCCACCTGGCTGGTGCTCTTGCCGGTTTCGTCCTGGCTTTTCTGGAGGGTGCCCAGCGCCGGCTGAAGGATGGTGCCGACCATGCCGGATTTTTTTGTGGAAGACGCGGTTTCAAAGGTCTGATTGTTTTGCGCGCTGACGATGCTCAGGTCTCGCGCAGCTGCGATGGCAATGTCGCCATCGGCCACCAGCGTGGCGGCGCGCAGCGTGGTGTCGCGCCCGCTGCTGCTGGCGATGCTGCCGGCGCTGAGCGTACTGCCCACTGCTGTGCTGCTGGTCATTTTTGCTTGTTGCTCGCTGCTGCTCTTGGTAAGCACGGCGGCGCCAAACGTCACGGCACCGGTGGCCATGAGTGTTCCGCCAACGACCTTGCCCAGCCCGGTGGAGTTTTTTCGGGTCTCGCTGAACTGGCTCACAGCCAGGGTGTTGTGCCCCTCGGTGAGGTTGACGTCTCTGCCCGCTGCAATCGTCAGGGCGTTGGCTGCGTTCAGGTTGCTCGCTTGCACGTTCACATCCACGCCCGCGCCTATCGTGACGCTGCCACCGGAGAAGTTGCTGGCCTGCATGTCGGTGCGGTCCAACGTCTGGCCCGTCGTGGTGGTCTTTTTGGAGAAGAGCCCCTTGCTGGTGTACTGGTGGTTCTCGTCCACGCTCTGGCTGCTCTGCCCGGCCGTGATATTAATGTTATTGCCTGCGGTGGCCACCAGGGCCGCACCTGCTTGCACCGTTGCAGCCCGGGCGTTGAGGTCTGTCCCCGCGGCAAGCCTGACGCTGCCATTGCCTTGAATGACGGTGCCCACTTCGGCGCTCTGGCTGTCCTTGCGGTTGTTGTTGGAGTTCCAGATGATGGTGTTGTTGCTGGCCTCTGTCACTGTGCCCAGGTTGAGGTCGCGCCCGGCGGCGATCAGGGTGCTGCCTGCGGGCTGGCCGGCTGCGGTGGGGGCGTTGTTGATCAGCTCGGCGGCGATGAGGTTGATGTCGCGCCCGGCGCTGGCAACCAGGGTGCCGCCGGGGTTGGTCACGTACAGGCCGGCCACGCGGTCTATGTTGGTGCGGTTGCCGGTGCCGCCGGTCTGGGTGCTGGTGGTGCTGGCCACATTGAGGTCGCGCCCTGCCGTTGCCGTCAGCGTATCTGCGGCGATGATTTGCCCGCCGATGTTGTTCAGGTCGTTGGTGGCCGCTACCGCCACACTGGCGCCGCGGATGCGGCCGGCAAGATTTTGTACGTTCTGGGCGTTGAGGACGACAGCGGTTCGGCCTGCGATGGTGCCGCTGTTCAGCACATCGCCACTCAGGTTGAGGTTGGTGGCGCCGGCCGAGATCAGGGCGCCGTCGCCGGTGAGGTCGCCGTCTTTGACCTTGACATACAGCTGGGGCACCAGAGCTTTGACTTTAGTGCCATCGGCCAGGGTGACTTCTCGTTCGACCAGCCAGACGATGTCGCTGGTCAGTTGCGCCATCTGCGCGGCACTCAGGGCAATGCCGGGGCGCAGGCTGTACTGCTGGGCAAAGGTCACGCTGTTGTTCATCAACGCCTGGTATTGGGCTTCGTCGCTCTGGTAGCCGTCGAGGAAACGCCGGCCTGTGAGTTCAGCCACCTGCTCGCGGATGAGCTTTTGTTCATAAAAGCCGTCGCCCAGGCGCTTTTGGGTAAGGGTGGGATCCAGGCCCAGTTGCTGCAGCATGTAGTCGCTGCTGAGCCACAGGCGGTAGTTGGCAAAGCGTGGGTCGGTCTCGATCAGGAAGTTGCCTGCGGCGTTGGGGTTGATGCGAAACAGGCTGTTGTTGGGTACGGCGGTGTTGGGATTGTTGGTGGCCACGCTGGCGCCTTGCCCAAGCGAGACCAGTGTGCGGGCATTGATGCTGGTGCCTGTTCCAGCGGGCGCGGTGTTTTGCAGGTAGACCGTGGGGGTCAGGTTGATGCCTTGCACGGCACTCCCCGGGTTGTAGCCGGCGGAGGCGGTGCCGGTGTCGTCGCGGCCACTTCGGTGGTTTCTCCAGTAGTGATAGACCATTCCAGCGTCGGTGATGACGCGCTGACCGGCCACCTCAGTGTTGGTCAGCGTGCCTATGTTGCCAGTCAATGTGCCGCCGGCGATGATGCGGCTTTTGTCGTTGAAGACGTTGGCGGCGTTGATCGTCATGCTGCCTCCCGAGAGGATCTGCCCCGGGTCCGACGCTGCGACCACGGTCTCCGAGATGCTTCGGTTGTACTGGTACATCGACCAGGCTTCATAGCGACCGCCATCGGGCGTGGCCAGGTGCAGTGACTCGTCGTCGTAAGTCGTCAATCCGGGGGTGCCCGCCAGGAAACGGGTGCCGGAGCCGCTGCCCTGAAACTCGGTGATCACCGAACTGGACACCGGCACCACCTGTGTGCTGAAGTGATTGTTGGTGTTGTTGATCTGGGCGGCGTTGATCGTCAGGTTGCCCAGCGCTTCAATGGTGGCACTGCCGTTATTGAGGGTGGTGGCTTGCCCTGTTGCCTGCTTGGCGCCATCCAGGCTGTCGCCTATGGCCATATCTCCGCCGCTGAACAGCAGGGCGTGCTCTGCGTTGTTGATGGTGGTGGCACCTATGTCGAGGCGGTTTCTAGCAGCGATTACCGGGGCAACCCCGCCTTCGGCGATGTTGTTGAGCGTGGTTGCACCAATGGCGACGTGGTCGCCGTAAATGCGGCCGGTGCCCAGGTTGTTGAGGGTTACGGTTTCAATCACCGTTTCCACGCCATCAATCAGGCCGCGGTTGGTCAATGTGTTGGCATCGGTGGCGACGAGCTTGACTGCGGTTCCGCGGATTTCTGCACCGGCCTGGTTGTCCAGGCTGGCGGCCTTCAGCGTCAGCCCCTGGCCCGCGAGCAGTTGCCCCTGGTTGGTCAGCGTGCCTGTGGTCTCCAGCGACGCATTGCCGGTAGCCTGAAATTGCGCTGCGGCGGTGTGGGTATGGTTGCCCAGCAGCTTGGTGTTGAGGCTGCCCTGGCTTAAAACCTTGCCGTCGCTGCTCAGGCTGGCGGCATCAATGACCAGCGCTTGGCCGGCGATCAGGGTGCCGCCGGTGTTGGTGATGGCCAGTGTCTTGCCGGGGGCGTTGACGGCAGGGTCGTTGCCTGCATTCGGGTCTTTGATGTTCAAGGTGCCGGTTGCAGAGATGAGGCCCAGCGTGTTGTTCAACTGACCGGCGATGGTGAAGTTGGCGGTACCTGTGCCGTTGCCATCGTTCTGCACGATTTCGCCGGCGACATTGCTGAGGGCACTGGCGCCCACAGTAAGCTGACCTGCAGACACCTTGGCTGCGTCGGTGCGCAGCAGGCCAGGGGTGCTGATGGTCAAGCCCTGGGTGACGGCCATGACGGCCGAGCTGGCGTCAATACCGCCTGCACCGGCTGCCAGGTTCAGGCTGTCTGCGCTGTTCTGGCTGCCCGCCAGATTGATGCTTCCGGCGTTCAGGCTCTGCGCGCCCGTAGAAAGGTTTTGACCGAGGGCCGCAATCGTTTGTGTGGCGCTGACGCTCAACGCGCCGGTGCCGCCGGTAGCAGCAACCAGGGTACCGTCTTCCCGCAAGCCCGCTGCCAGTACCGAACCCGCCGTGCTGCTGACTTCACTGGCCGCGCCTGTGGCTGCCAGGGTAGTGTTGCCCTGTGCCGCAACCAGGCCAGCATTGCTGATGTTGCCACGCGTGCTCAGGCTGGTGTCGCCGGTGGAATAGATGGTGCCGCTGGCCGCGTTGCTGATGCCGCCACTGGCGTCCAGCCGGGTGGCAGCCGAGCCGGCGATACGGCCCGTGTTTTGTAGCATGCCGTCAACTGTTACCACTACGTTGCCGGCAGTCGCACCAATGTTGCCGGCGTTGCGCACGCCCACACCTGCTTCGGTGCCCACCAGCGTGATCTTGCCCGCATACATGCCACCGAGCAGCGCAACGTCGAGTGCAAATGCAGGCGCAGCACCGCTACCTGCGATCGGTGTGGCGGTGGTCTGAGCCTCATCCACCGTACTGGCGCCAGTGGTGACCTTGAGCTCGTTGGCCCAGATGCCGGCGTTGACCTCAGCCGCGCGCGCGATGATGCCGGTGAAGTCCGTCCGGCTGGCGTCCAGACCGGCCCCGCTGATGTTGACCAGGCCTTTCTGGACCACATAACCTTCGAGGTTGCCGCCATTGATGATGGGCGTTCCGGTGGTGAGCGTAGCGCGGCTGGCGTTGATGAAACCGCCGCCATTGACATTGATGCCCGACGGGTTGGCAATGATCACTTCTGCGCGCTGGCCGGCCACCTCGATATAGCCGTTGATGTAGCTGGGGTGGCTGGAATTGATCTGGTTGACGATTTTGGCGGCAGAGCCGGTGGCCAGCCACGGGTTGCCCTGTACCCAGCCGCCCAGTTGGCTCTGCACGTTGGTGCGGCTGTTGTTAAGAATGACGCCGTTGGGCCCGACGTTGAACAAAATCAATTGGTTGATTGACACACCGGCAGCCGAAGGCGTGGTGATGTTCTGCACCGGCACACCATTGGGGGCCACGAGGATGGTCGGGCGCTGGCTGCCGGGGGCGCTGGGATCTGCAGCTACCTGAGCCTGCGCGACCGGGAGCCACTGCGAGAAGCCGCCCAGGGCGCAGAACACGGCGACACTGAGCGCCCTGAAGTTGAAGCAAGTTGCGCCGCTCAACGAGTCGGGCCGTTGCGCAGCAGGCGACTGTGTGGATCCGGTGGCCTTGCCGCAGCTGCTGGCGGTTTCCTGCACAGCCATGCGCATGCCGCGTGCATGGTTGAAGACGATGCGGTACAGGTTCTTGTTCATGGTGGTGCGGTTCTTCTCAAAGATCTCTTAATCAAAATCAAAAGCTGTAGTTCAGGCTGATGCCAGCAGTAGCGTTGGCTGTGACGAAACCCTCGGGCTTCTCAAGCGGGCGACCGATAAAGACGTCGTAACTCATGGCCTTGTAGCTTCCGCGCAGACCCAGCACGACACCGGTCAGGCGCCGGCCGGCCAGGAACTCGGCCGACGGGCCGCTGACCTCGCCGTGGTCCAGCCCGGCATACAGTTCCTGTCCGCTGTTGCCCAATGCCACGCCCAGGTCGTTGCGCAGCAACCAGCCGCGTTCGGCCATCAAGCTGGATTCACCGTCAAAGCCGCGCACGGTGTAACGCCCACCTATGGCAAAGCGGTCTTGCGGGCTCAAGGGGCTGCGGTTGGCTTGAGCGCGGACGCCGGCGTTGTACCGGAGCTTTTGGCCTGCTGCTTTAAACGGCAAGCTCAGATTGACATCCAGCGTGACCAGTCTGAAGCGCGATGTACCTTCGCCAAACGCTTCTTCCGGCGCAGGTAGAGAATTGAAGGCGCCAGTGCCGCGCTTATAGGCGAGGGTGGTATCCAGCGTGGACTGGCCAATGAATTCGCGATGGTTCAGTGCGGCGTGCCAGCCGCCGACCCTGCGTCGCTGAACTTCAATTTCGGTGTCGTCGATGTAGTTGTTTGAACTGCGGTAGAAGGCGCCGAGGGACAGCGTGGTCTTGCGCGCCGCGTCCCGGTAGACCAGCCGCGAGAGTTTGAGCTCGGCGTTGCTGCTGGTGCCGCGGTAGATATAACTCTGGTTCAAGCCGGTAACAGATTGCCAATAGCGGTTCTTGCTGGCGGTGGCGCCAAGCAGCCAGTAGCCCATGGGTACCGAGTAATGCACCGTGCGCCCCCGGGTGCCGCGCTCGCCTTCCTCACCGCCGCCCTGGTCACCGTTGAACGACAGGTACAGCAGATCGTTCAGGCTCAAAGGATTGTCCCAGGACAGGGCCAGGCCGCCCTGGTAGCTGCCGGTGCTTTTGGCGCCGCTGTCGTCCGCCGACAGTGAAAGCCGCAGTGGAAAGGCCTGCTTGTAACTGACCACCAGATCGCTCTGACCCGGCAGTTCGGCCGGCTCGATCTGGATATCGGCCTCGGCGGTTGGAACGCGCTTGAGATTTTCCAGCGCCTGCTCGACATCGCGCAGGTTCAGAACAGCACCGGGCTCCGCCGGTGCGGTGCTGTTCGGCCGGGTGCCGGGTTTGGTCCCCTGGGCAAAACGTATGGCACGAATGCTGCCCGGAAGCACGGTCAGCGTGAGGCTGCCGCTTTTGAGGTCTTGCGGCTCGGCCAGGATGCGTGAGGTGACAAAGCCTCGGGCCGTCCAAGCGTTTTGCGCACGCTTGATGAGCAAAGCAATGCTTTGCTCGCCCAGACAGCGTCCCAAAGGTGAGTCGCTGGCATCGGCGCCGGAGGTGGCGGCAAGCAACCAGTCAAAGCGTTGCGCAGCGTCACCTTCGCCATGCAGGGTGATCGTGCGGATCTCAAAACATGGCGATTCTGAAACAGGCAGCCGGGCTTGCCCGGGTTCGGGCCCGGCGCGCAGGCGCACATCGGGCGCGGTTTCAAGCTGTTCCCGCAAGGCCTTCTCCCGCTCCTGCGCGCGGCGCTGCTCCTGAACGCCAATGCGCGGGTCGGGTTGGGCATGAATACCGGCGGTAAGCGCCCACAAGCCAACCGCGACAGCGAGTCGGTCCAGGGAAAACCCAGAACGGATGATTGGATGCAGCACCAGCGACGAAGTCGACCGGTCTGACGAAGCTGCGCTAAAAATGCTCCCACTCCCAAGTACTTGTTTTTAATAACTATTTTCACCCAACAGTGAGTGGCAACCCTGCATGGAGAGCGATCTTAGGGGCTCGGAAGTAAGAAAACTGTAACTTCTGCCGATTGTTACTTGTATCCTTTCACATCTTAAAAAACAAAATAAGAGTACTTATTAATATAAAGATCGGCTTTACGGGGGAGGTCGGCGGAAACGTGGCGCCAAGCGAGATTTTGGAAGCTCTGCCCAAACGTGTCGTCGAAGAGACACCTTAAGGGCGGCTTTACCCAAAAACGGTTTCTGAGGAAGCCGAATCGTCGAAAACAAGCGACGGACAATAGATGCCACTGTTGAATTGCACTGAAGTCTGACCCGAGTTTTCCATCGAATATGGACTCACACTCTTTGTGAGCAGAAGGTGCTCACGGTGTGGATAAGTTCCTGGTTTTCTCTGGCGTGGCGTGAGGCCAAACGTGTTGAGCCGCGCTGAAGCCTCAATTTGGGCGCCGACTCACCCCGTATAGCCCGCCATACGCGGCAACCACAGCACCATGCCCGGCCAGAAGGTCACCAGCGCCAATGCGCCGAGCATGACGAGCAGGTAGGGCCAGACCTCCGCCATCAGTTCGGAGAAGGAGACGTCGGCGATCTTCATCATCATGAACAGCAGCAGCCCATACGGTGGCGTTACCAGCCCGATCATGATGTTGAGCACGGCCATGACGCCGAAGTGCACCGGGTCAATGCCCAGTGCCACCGCGGTGGGCAGCAGCACCGGCAGGATGATCAGAATGATGGTCGAGCCTTCCAGAAAGGCCCCCAGCAACAGCAGGATGACATTGACAAGCAGCAGGAAGGTGAGAGGTGTCATTTCCATGCCTTTGAGCATGCCGCTCAGGTGGGTGGGGATGTTCTCCGAGGTGATGACGTAGTTGAACACCAGCGCGCCGGCGATCAGCATGCCGATGGAGATGCTCATCTTCGCGCTGGACAGCAGCGAATCGTAGATGTCAGGCCAGCCCATGCTGCGGTACAGGCCGGCGGAGATCAGCAGCGCGTAGGCGGCCGCGACACCCGCCGCCTCGGTCGGCGTGGTGATGCCGCTGTACAGGCAACCCAGCAGGATCACCGGCAGCATCAGCGCGGGAAAGGCCTCCTTGGTGATGCGCGGCATCTCGGACAGCGGCACCCTCTCTTCCACCGGGAAACCGCGCCGCTTGGCCTGGAACCAGATCAGCACCATTTGCACCACGCCCAGCAGCAGGCCGGGCAGCACGCCGCCGATGAACAGGTAACCGATGGAGGTGCCTGACACCAGCGCATACAGCACCATGGGGATGGATGGCGGCAGTATCGGCCCTATCACCGACGACACGGCGCTCAGCGCCGCGGCGAAGCCCGGCGTGTACTTGCCCTCGCGCGTCATCATCACCTGCATGACCTTGCCCGAGCCGGCGGCGTCCGCCAGGGCCGAACCCGACATGCTGGCGAAGACCACGCTCTGCAGCACGTTAACCTGCGCCAGGCCGCCCGGGAAGCGGCCGACGATGGCGTTACAAAAGCGCAGCAACCTGTCCATCACGC
The DNA here is from genome assembly GCF_056403055.1 of Polaromonas sp. P3_A5. Lineage (NCBI taxonomy): Bacteria > Pseudomonadati > Pseudomonadota > Betaproteobacteria > Burkholderiales > Comamonadaceae > Polaromonas > Polaromonas sp. P3_A5. Next base: position 410,900 of record NZ_JBFUGF010000001.1, on the reverse strand, counting down.
TGCCCGTACTCATGAACGTAGCAGCCAGGATGAACAGCGGAATAGCCAGCAGCAGGAAGCTGGAATAGGTGCCGTTGAGCAGTTGCTCGGCGGCGGCGCCCACGTCCATGCCTTTCATGTAGAGGTAGAGCACAGAGCCGGCAATCATGGCCAGGCCGATGGGCGCGCCGAGCAGGCTCAGGCCGACGATGGCGATGATCGCCAGCGAAAAGGGACTTGTGAGGTTCATAGGGCGGACGCTGAGGACGGCATGTCGCGAGTGGTTTTGTCGGGCCCGTGTATCAGCTGGCGCACCGCGCGGAGGATGACCGCCACGACGAAGACAATGTAGATGGAATAGGTGACGTCCATGCGGACGCCGAGGTAGGAACTCTTCTCGACCTTCATGAAGGTGACATAGCTCCACGCGCCGGGCAGCGACATGCCGAACAGCACGATGATGGCGATGGCCACGACACCGCCGACCACCCGGCGCGTGCGATAACTCCCGCGCGAGCTGATCATGTCGATGCGGATCTCCTCGTCGTCCTTCAGCACAAAGGCCGCGCCCCACAGCACCAGCCACAGCCAGCACACCAGCGACAGCTCGGCGGTCCAGCCCACCGGCCAATTGAACAGGTAGCGCATGACGATCTGCACCAGGAAGGCGACGAAGATCACGGCCAGCAGGCCGGCGGCCACCGCTTCGGCGAAGCGGTGCAGCGTTTTCAACACTCGGGTCAGCATGGGCCGCGGGTCACTTCATGGCGTTGATCTGCGCCAACATGCCGGCAGGCCAGGCCTTGGCTTCGTCGGACGCCAGGTAGACCTTCTGCGCATACTCGCGGAAGGCGGCGATGTTGGGAACGTAGACGTCGAGCCCGCCCTTGCGGAAGCTCTCCGCCAGCTCGGCCTCGCGCTTCTGGTGCTCGGCCGTGCTCCAGGCGATGGCCTTGTCGGCCGCGGCCTGGAAGGCGCGCTGCTTTGCCGGCGACATGCCGGCCCAGGTCTTGAGGTTGACGGTGAGCACGTCAAAGCCCACCAGGTGCGAGGTCAGCACCAGCTGGCCCAGCACTTCGTTGAACTTCATGTTCTGCACGTTGGGCAAGGGATTGTCCTGGCCGTCGATGGCGCCGGTTTGCAAGCCGGTGTAGGTCTCCGCGTAGGCCATGGGCGTGGGGTTGGCGCCGAGCGAGCGGCCCAGCAGTTGCCAGGCGTCGCCGGGAGGCATGCGCAGCTTCACACCGGCCAGGTCGGCGGGCGTGTTGATCTTCTTCTTGCCCTTCAGGCCGACGTGTCGCGTGCCGAAAAAGGTCGGGCCGAGGATTTTCACCTTCAGCTGGTCTTCCACCATCTTCTTCATCTGTGCACCCTGCTCGCTGGCGAAAAAGGTGTTGAGGTGGTTGGCGTCGCGGAACAGGTAGGCCGAGGTCAGGATGGACCAGGCCGGCACCTGCTTTGAGATGTCCTGCGGCGCGATGTTGCCCACCTCCAGGTTGTCGCGCTGCAGCGCGACCAGCTCGGTGCCCTGGCGGAAAAGCGTGGAGTTCAGGTGCATTTCGACCTTGAAGTCGGCGGCGACATCCTTGGCGAACTGGTTCATCATCTCGGCGCGAATGTCTTTGTCGGAGAACACGGCAGCGAAGCGAATGGTGGCGGGAGTCTGGGCCCAGGCCCGCAGTGCGGCGGTGGCGGCCAGGGTGGCGCCCGCGCCAAGCAGCGTACGCCGGGCTATCGGAAGTTGGATGGAATGGTTCATGGCTTGTCTCCTTTGATGTATTTGGATGAAATGAAAATTGCGTGGAAATTCCGGGTGGGGCAATCGGGCTCTACGTGGCTCTATGCAAAGGTCAGGCGCTGCGCGAGCGCCCGCAGCGCCAACTCGTAGCCGAACGGGCCAAAGCCGCAGATGACGCCCGTGGCCACCAGCGACACAAGCGAGTTCTGGTACAGCGCATCGCGCCGGTGGATGTTGGTGACATGCACTTCGGCAATCGGCTGGTCCAGCGTCTTGAGAGCGTCCAGCACCGGGATGGAACGGAACGACAGCCCGGCCGGGTTAATGACAAGGGCGGCGGCCTTCTCGCGGGCTTCCTGCACCCAGTCGACCATCATGCCCTCATGGTTGGTCTGGCGGAACTCGCACGTAAAACCCAGCTCGTCCGCGACACGGCGGCATAGTTGTTCTACCTGCGCCAGCGTCGTGGAGCCGTAGAGATGCGGCTCACGCACGCCTAGCAGGTTGAGGTTGGGCCCGTTCAGGACGTAAATCACTTTCGATTGCATGGGATTCCTCACGGAGACCTTTCATGGACGCGAACCGATTCTTGCCCCGTCGTGCCACAATCTTTCCAAACTGGAAACTTTTTTCATATGACGATATGAGCAATGCCCTGGACCGCGGCTTCACCGTGCTGGAGCACCTTGCGCACTACCCGCAAGGCTCGCCGCTGTCGCTGATCGCGACGGAGCTGAACCTACCGCTGAGCGCTTGCCACCGCGTGCTGGCGGACCTGCAGCGCCTGGGCTATGTGCGCCAGGCCCGCAAGCAGGGCGAGTACGTGCTCACGACCAAAGTGGTGTCGCTGGGATTGGGCTTCCTTAGCAGCGCCGGCATCGTCAACATCGCTGAGCCGCTGCTGGAACGGCTGGCGCAAACATCAGGCGAGCTGGTGCGCCTGTCCATCGTCGACGAAGACCGCCTCACCTTTGTGGCCAAGGCGCAGGGCCAGCGGCAGTCGGGCTTGCGCTACGACCCGGACATGGGCATGGACGTGCGCCTGTCATGCACCTCGTCCGGGCATGCGTGGCTGATGACGCTGAGCGATGAGCGCGCGCTGGAACTCGTCAGCAAACAGGGCTTCGGCACACCGGCGCAATACGGGCCCAAGGCGCCCACCACCATCAAGGCGCTGCTCGGCTTCCTGCACGCGGCGCGGGTACGCGGCTACGCGATGATCGACGAAGTGTTTGCACCGGGCATGTCGGCCATGGCCGTGCCGGTGTTCCACCGCAAGGCGGCCATCGGCGTCATCAGCATCGCGGGGCCGCGCACGCGCCTCACCGGCGAGCGCACGCATGAACTGGCGCCGGCGCTGCAAGCGGCGAGCGCGGAGCTGGGGCCTATCAGCAACGCATCGACTCTGTTCGGCAAGCCGCCGCTGGGCAAGGGCTGAGCAGGCGAACATGAGCGACTCAGCCTGATGCGAAAGATCCTGATTTCCATTCTCGCCGCGCCTTTCGCCGGCGCGGCTCTGTTCGCCTTCTGGATCAAGTGCGAACACAGGCCGGCGGAGGCCATCGCAGCGACCCACGCGTACATCGAAGGGGTGGACACTGACGCCGGCTGGAAAGCCCGCCTGCGCCGCTGCGTCAAACCGACCGGGTTTACACCGTTCCAGACCAACGGCAACCGCCTTCGCCGGCTGGCCGGCAACCAAGACCCTGACCCGGTGGAGGTCAGCGTGGATTTTTTTGATTGTTCGGTTCGCTTCTACCTGCGCAAGCAGAAGTCGGGCTCCTGGCTGGTCTACAAGGCCCAGAGCCATGCGGGCTAGGACTTCGTCCTTGCCTCGCTAGAGCTTCAGGGTCAGCCGCCTCCAGGCGCCTGCCTCTTCCAGTTGGTCCTGCACCAACGTTGCACCAGTAAAACCCAGCGTTCGCCGCTCAGCCGCCGGCATCAGCAGGATGAGACTGTCTTGCACAAGCGGCTGCGCGCCCTCACGGTGAACCGCGATGTGCAGGCCTTGCGCGGTGGATTCGACGCTCAAGCGCCTGGAGCAGGCCGTGATCGAAAACCTCAATGTGTTCGAGGTGTTGATGGAGGCGGTGCGCGTCTGTTCGTTGGGGCAGATCACCAATGCGCTGCTCGAGGTGGGTGGGCAGTACCGGAGGAATATGTAAATCGCCGGGGGCTGCTATTACCCAACTGATCAATAGCACTATTGACGAATCCTGCCAGCACTGGTGACGATGGATAACTCGACGAAGCTGGAGCCAGAGTGCTGTCCCGGTTTAAAGCTGATCAAGTAACCACCCAGGTCAAAATTACTCATGCCGTCCAAGGCTAGAACGGTCCCCTCGCGGCTGGGCCTGCTGCCTTGGCGGCGTATCGCTTCAGAAATGACGCGAGCGGCAATATAGCCCTCCATCATGGCGTAGCTCACAGGCACTTCCAGGTTGGGTGTCTTGGCAGCGGTCTCAGTAAATTCCTTGACTAGCTGACTGGAGACCTTGTACGGACTTGGCGTCACTTGGGCGATAGCCACACCTTGCATCTGCTCCGGAGACAGTCGTTTCGAGAGTTGCTCGATGTCGGCGCCCGAATGCGAAAGCAGTTGAGCCGCGCCACCTGCGATACGGTACTTCTCAATGAAGCCAGCCGCAGCAGACCCGCTGGAAACCATGATGATCGCTTGCGGCTGCATGTTCATGAAAGTGTCCACGGCGTCGGTGACGTTGACCGTGTTGGCGACGTAGGAGGCGCGTCCTTCGATCGTCGCTCTGACTTTCCTAGCTGACTCCTCGGCCGCGGCGATTACCGCAGTTGAGCCCGGCCCAGCCTCATGGAAAAGCCCCAGGCGCTTAATCCCGATGGTGGCCAAATGCTCAATGAGTTTGGAAATCTCGTCGCGCAGGCCTGCCCGCACGCTATACAGGTAGGGGGTGTCCGGCTGAATCTCCGAAGTACGGTAGCCCACCAGAGCGATCTTTTCTTTTGCCAAAATTCCCGCAGACACCAAGTCTGCAACATTCTTGCCGCCAAAGTAACCGGCCAGAACCAGTGGCTTATCTTCAGCAATCATCTGCTTGGTCAACGTGACCGTGTCGTCGGGCCTCCCGCCATCATCCTTGCGCAAGAGTGTGAGCTTATGACCGTTGATGCCACCGGCCTTGTTCATGACGTTGAAATGCAATTGCAAGCCGGCGGCGTAAGCGCGGCCCTGACCGGCCTCCGGCCCTGACATGGGGCCGACTTGGCCTACCATGATCTCTGCGGCGAGTACCGGACCGGCTCCCGTCACAAGGGCCCCCACGGCCAGTGCCATCAGGGCCTTGGCGAAAGCCGACGATAAACAACGGTTGTGCATGATGAGAGTTTCCTTTGTGCCGCGAATCTGACGGACTTGGATATCGATCAGTGGTCAACCTGCTGCAACACGGTCGCGGACTCTCCGTTGCCAGCGCCGCTTCGGCTGTGATCCGCGCGGGGGAACCGTCGGGTTCGGGCCCGCCTGAGCAAGCTGGATTCCATGGATCAAGGAAGGGGGCCCGACCCGCCTCCTCATGGACGGCCGAAACGCGCGCCATCATCAACCCGGGCTTCGAACTGCAGCAGAGCGAGCAGTTGGCGAACCTTGACGCCTTGCGGTCGAGCCAGGTTGTCGCGAAGCGGTGCCAAACGCTCTTCCGGAAGGATGCCCGTTGTGCATTGTTCGAATTTGATTTGCCGCTCCAACGACGAAAACGGATTCAGGAATGACCCTTTGGCGTGGTGAACCACACGCTCCAGGCGTCGTCCGTCCTTCAAGGTTACGACTGTGGTGTGGGGGAGCAGCTGCGTTGCGGTTTCTACGCGTGTCGAATCCAGGCGCATTTCGACGCGTGGCATGAGGCGCCGGGTCACGTCGTCTTGCACCGCTTGCGGCGTGAAGTCGGCCAACGTGACCGTGCCATAACGGAGCATCGTTGCCACCGCGTAGGGCATGGAAAACATGGCCTCGCGGGGATCCCTCGGCTCCGGGTATTTGAGATTCACCAGGTTGACGCGCCCGACCAATGTTTCGACACGCTCCACGTCCTCCATGCCGAATCGGTGTTCCGTGGCCAGGGCTTGCAACGCGTCCAGACAGCGGTGTGTGGACGCACAGTTGGGATACAGCTTGAATCCCAGGCCGTGGCTGTCGATCGCCAGCGGGCCATCGTTGACTGCAGTCATGGACCGCCAGTCGGCCGCCAAGCCCCCAGCATAGAGTGCGCCAAACCCATGCGGGCCTTCCAGGGCTTTATCGCTGCCGGTGACGCCTGAGGCCGCAAGCGATGCGGCCAGCACACCGCCTTGAGCCGCCAGTCCGGCATGCACGGGTTTCGTGTCGGTGCCGAACTGGACCTTGGGTCCAGCTGCCATGGAAACAGCCAGGCTGAGGGCGTGTGTCATACCGCCGACGCCCAGCCCAAGCAGTCTGGCGCAAGCGGCTGCGGCAGCAATTACACCAATGGTTTGAGTACCATGCCAGCCTTTTTCGGCATGGGACCGGTCCATCGCCATCCCGACGCGGGCCATCACCTCGCTTCCGACGATCAGTGCATCCAGCACCGCATCGAGCGTGGCATCAATCTCGTGCGCTTGCGCCAGGATGGCTGGGATCACAGCGCAGCCAAAATGGCCACCGGCGACGAAAAACATCTCATCCAACTCCCGCGCATGGGCGGCCGTGCCGTTGGCCAATGCACTGAAGGCGGCACAAGTCCCGGTGTTGCTACCCACCACCGGGACCGGTCCCGCGACACGCAATCCCGCACGTACCGAGGCGCAAACCGGATCCCCAGCACCCGCCACCATGGCGACGATGGTGTCCTCCAGGGAGTGCTCCGCCGTGCGCAGGGTGGATTCACCCCATTGACTGGGGACCGTGGCAGCCCAGTGCGCGAGAACCTGGGTAGCGGGGACGGGGGAACTGAACATGCTTGTCCTTGGGGTCTGTTTTTGGTATGTGGTTGCGCCTGTCAGCGCATCCTTGTGTGAAGCGAATAGCCGAAACGCAACAGCAGGCCTACGCGAAAGGCCAGGCACATTCAGTCAAGCTTTACTCCGGCGTTGCGGATCACGTCACCCCATTTTTTCGCCTCGCTGTCAATATGTGTCTTGAAAAACTCGGGCGTTCCCCCAAGCGCGACCTGCCCCACTTGTGCGAATTCGGCTTTGGTCGCAGGTGCCTGCAGCCAGTTGTTGATCTCACGGTTCAGGCGCAGGATCACCGACCGAGGCGTGCCCGTCGGTGCCACAATGCCGCCCCAGGCCACCACCTCGAAGCCTGCAATGCCCGCCTCTTCCATGGTCGGCACGTTGGGCAGCAGCGCCGAGCGACGTTTACTGGTAACCGCGAGCGGACGCACCTTGCCCGACTGGATCGCGCCCACCATGGACGGCAGGTTGTCAAACATGAAGTCGATCTGCCCGCCGATCAGGTCGGTCTGCGCCTGCGGAGCCCCGCGGTAGGGAATGTGGCTGAAGCTGATGCCGGCTTTTTCCTTGAGGATTTCGCCGCTGAGGTGACTGGTGGTGCCGTTGCCGCCGGAACCCATGGTCAGATTGCCCGGGTGGCTCTTGGCATAGATGACCAATTCGCGAACCGAGGCGATGGGCAGGCCATGGCGGACCACCAGCACATTGGGCACCTGCGAGAGCACGGCCACCGGCGCCAGGTCTTTATCGGGGTTGTAGGGCATCTTGGAAATCAGGCTGCGGTTGATGGCCATGGTCACGATATTGCCGAAGCCCAGCGTATAGCCGTCGGGTTTGGCGGTGGCCACCGCCTGCATGGCAATGGTGCCTGCCGCGCCGGGGCGGTTCTCGACGATCACCGCTTGTTTGAGCTTGTCCTGAAGGTAGTAGGCCAGTTTTCGGCTGGTCTGGTCGGGCGTGCCGCCGGCGGCCGAGGGCACGATCAGTTTGATAGGCTGGGTGGCGGACCAATCCGCCGCCAGGGCGGTGCCAGCCAGCGTGGCCGCCGCCAGCAGCAGTACAAGGCGCGCTTGAAATTTCGACATCTGTGACTCCAACTTCTGTTCTTGAGGGGCCGCCCACTGCGGCGCCCTGAATATCTGACATGCGCGCCGGCCTGTCCAACGGAATAAACGCATACCCTCCTGCATTTATTTCATGCCCGCATAGCCTTTTTCATTGCGGGCGAACGGATGCCATGCCAATAATGGCCGTAACCGCCATGAAATATCCGACGCAGCGCCACCTGCCCTCCATCGTCAACCTCAACACCTTCGAGGTGATTGCACGGCGCCTGAGCATCACTGCCGCAGCCGATGAACTGGGTCTGACGCAAAGCGCGGTGAGCCGCCAGCTGTCGGACCTGGAGGGCTTTGTCGGCGTTGCACTGTGCCGGCGCACAACTAGCGGGATGGAGCTGACGGTTGACGGTGCCAGCTACCTGCGACGGGTGCGCACCCTGCTGGACGAGTTGGAGTCAGCGACCATCGCCGCGTCCATGGGCTCCATGCCAGGCAAGATACTGCGGCTGTCTGTGCCCACCACCTTTGGCACGCTGTGGGCCATGCCTCGGCTGTGCGCCTTCGCCATCGCGCACCGGCAAATCCAGCTGGACGTGGCCACGCATACCGGGCCCATCAGCATGCGCGACTCGGGGCTGGACGCGGCTATCGTCTACTGCGAAGGGCCGGAGCCCGGCTGCGTGGCCGACCTGCTACACCCCCTGCACTCCTTTCCTCTTGCGGCGCCCACGCTGAGCCGGCTGGCGGCGCCGCTGACGGGCACGCAAATGGCAGCGCTGCCCTTGCTGCACCAGAGCATGGTGCCCAACTCATGGCCGGCCTACCTGCGGCAGCTGGGCGCGTCTGTAGAAGTCCCGATGCCGGGCGCCCACTACGGTCTGCTGTCGCTTGCATTGACGGCAGCGGAGGCCGGACTGGGCATCGCACTGGCGCCGGACTATGTGAGCGCATCGGCGCTGCAGACCGGGCGCCTGGTCAAGCTGAATGACAAGCCCTTTATTTCGCCGCGCAGTTACTTTCTGGTGACGACGAACGAGCGCGCCAAGGCGCCCGTAATCCAATCACTGCGCCAGTGGTTGACGAGCCAGTCGCCGCCTGCCCCTTGAGGCTCCGGCGGTGGCCAGCTGAATGAGGCAGAGGCGGCGTGGTCCAGGAGACTGATCAACGCGCGAAGTTGCCGCTCCAGGCCAATCACACCAGAGACGCCGGAGAGTGCAATGGGCCAAGTCACAACTTCCGTCGAAGTCCACCTCAATGGTGAGGACCCCAGGGGCCTTCCCAAAGCGGCATCGCCGGGTTCGTACCCAGCGTGCGTTTTGCCGCGGCCCTGGTTTTGGCCGCGTTGACCGGTTTGACACTGTGGTCCGGCACACTCAGGGTTTGCGTTTGGCTGGCTGGGCTGACCGGGCGGCCGGCGGCAACGTCTGAGGCGTGTAGGCCGGTTGTGGTGAAAGCGGCCGCCAGGCCGACAGATGCAAGGGGTCGCAAGATCAGGACCAACATTTGAAGCCTCCCGTAGTGAATTGTCGTCACTGCAGTGACAGCATGCAAAGGACGTGCCAGAACTCCAGCCATCGTGTTGCACCGTCACGGCTTACCGCCAAGGCTGGTGATCCGCTGCCCGGGATCGCAGCGGCCCAGGACACATTTCCCTCATATAGGGTCAAAGCTTCAGCGTCAGCCGCCTCCAGGCGCCTTCGAGCTGATCCTGCACCAGCGCCCCGCCGTCAAAGCTAAGCGGGCGTTGCTCTGTTGCCGGCAACAGCAAGACCAGGTTGTCTTGCACAGGCGGCTGTGCGCCCTCACGGAACACCGCGATGTGCAGGCCTTGCGCGGTGCAATCAACGCGCAGGCGCCACTGCCCATAAGCGCCGCTGCGCCAGGCCTGGCTATGGCCGTCGTCTTCAAAACAGCTGGCTTCGAAACTGCCATCCCCCTTGAAGGGAAATACCTGGAAGCCGCGCAGGTCTTGGACCTTTGCGAAATGGATCTCTCCGAGGTTCAGCGGTACGGCACAGCCTTCGCGTGCCAGCAATGGGGGCGGGCCATCCAGCGGCGCATCCAGCGTGATCCACTGGCCGGCTTTCACGTACCGCGCGGTGTGCGCCTCGTACCAACCGCCGGTGCCGGGCAGCCACACGCGGCGCTCGGTCTGGCCGGGCTCGACCACCGAGGCCACCAGCAAATGGGCGCCCAGCAGCATGTCGTCGTTTTCTTCCAGGCAGTGCCTGTCTTCCGGGAAGTCGTGGTACGTCGGCCGGATGATGGGTTCGTAGGCGCTGTGGTAACGCCATACCAGGTCGTACAGGTAAGGCATGAGCCGGTAGCGCAGGCGGATCAGCTCGCGCACCTGGGGCGTCACCTCGGGGTACATCCAGGGTTCATTGACGGTTTTGTCGTCGTTCCACGAATGGATGCTGAAGCGCGGCAGGAAGATGCCGTGCTGCACCCAGCGCAGCAGCAACTCGGGCCCCGGCGCAGGACCGGAAAAACCGCCTATGTCGTGCCCGGTGTTGGACACGCCCGACATCGCCAGGCCCAGGCCCATGCGGATGTTGTAGCGCAGCGTTTCCCAGGCCGTGTAGTTGTCGCCCGACCAGGTCTGCACATAGCGCTGCATGCCCGCGGCGCCTGAGCGCGACACCAGGTAGGGCCGCTCCGCGGGCGCGAACTCGGTCTGCGCGGCATGCGACGCCTGCATCATCAGCAAGGTCTGCAGCGGGCGCACCTCGCGCGCGGGACGGGGCGCGCCGAAGCCGTGGGCCAGCGCCTTGTCGCTCCAGATCTCGTATTCGTTGTTGTCATTCCAGGTGGCGGGGATGCCGTATTCGAGCAGCTGCTCAGTCACCTGCCTCTTCCACCAAGCGATGGTCTTGGGGTTGGTGAAGTCGAGGTACGCACCGGTGCCGTCCCAGAACTGTATGGCCGTGGGTTGGCCGTCCGGGTCTTGCACCAGCAAGCCGGCCTGCCTGACCTCTTCGAAGCGCGGGTGGTTGCTGAGCAGCGCAGGCTTGATGTTGGGCACCAGGCGTACGCCGCATTCCAGGTAACTCTGCACAAACGCTGCGGGGTCGGGAAACTTCTCGCGGTTCCAGTTGAAGACGTAACGGCCCGGGCCAATGGAGGTGTAGCCCGACGACAGGTGGAACGAGTCGCAGGGAATGTCGTGCTCTTCACAGCGTTCGAGGAACTCGCCCATGCGCTCTTGCGCATTCGGTGCGTCTGTGTAGCTCATGGTCGAGCCGGAATAGCCCAGCGCGTAGCGCGGCGGGAAGATGGGCCGGCCGGTGAGCCAGGTGTAGCGGCGCGTGATGGCGGCCGGGTCGGCGCCGGCGATGTAATACAGGTCGAGGTCGCCGTGATCGGCTACGAAGTAACGGTAGTGGCCGTGGTAGTTGTCCATCTCGCGGCCCATGTCGAAACTGCAATCGGACAAGGTGTCGTAGAACAAACCGAAACACAGGCCGGCGTCTTTTTCACCACCTTTGCGCGTGATGTAGAACGGGATGTGTTTGTACAGCGGGTCGGTGCTGCGTGCGCTGTAGCCCATGGGGTCGAGGTTGCACATGCGGTAGCGCTGGCCGGCACGGTTGGCGTCGCCGGCGCGCTCGCCCAGGCCGAAGTAGGCTTCGCCGCGTTCGCGCTGCAGGTAGTGGTAGACCTTTTCGTCCCACCATCCAAAGTTGTAGCTCTGCGTGGTGCGGTCGGAGGCTGTGGCCTGCCAGCGGCCCTGTTGCCGGCTTTCCCAGCGGCAAAAGAAGCCTTCGAGCGCGATGGTCAGGCGCACGGCGCCTGTGGTGATCTGTAGTTGCGAGCCCTCTTCCTTGAGTTCGAATGCGGGCAGCGAAAAGCCGCTCACGTCGAAGCGGTCGCGGCCTTCAACGGGCAAGTTTTCAAGTCCAGGCGCCACGGTCCAGCTGCGCGGCATCTGCAGCCGTCCTTGCGGCAGCACCAGCACACGAACGATGTCTTCTTCGAGCACCCAGATGTGGGCCGTGGCACCACTGGTGCTGTTCAGGACGAGGTGGTTGCCGCTGCGCGATTGCAGGGCGAAAGTGGGAGCTTGGTCAAGGCGCATGGTCGGCTGGTCAATGTTTCGGGTGGCGCAGGTTCAAAGACGCAAGCCGTTCTGGTCGAAGAAATGCAGGTGCTCTGCGGGTGCGGTCACCTTGACGGTGTCGCCGCGCTGGATGTTGGTCTGCCCGCTCAGGATGATTTCAAAAGGCGAATCGGGCACCACGTTGCCATGCAAGATGCTGGTGCTGCCGAGTTGCTCGACCTGCGACACCTTCATCTCCAGCGGACCGTCGTTGGTGAGCTGCGCATGCTCGGGCCGGATGCCCACCGTGCTTGTTCCAGGCTTGGCGCCAGGCATCTGAGCCACCGGCACGAAGTTCATCCGCGGGCTGCCGATGAAGCCGGCCACGAACTGGTTGCAGGGCCGGTTATACAGCTCCAGCGGCGAGCCGACCTGCTCGATGCGGCCGGCGCGCAGCACCACGATCTTGTCGGCCATGGTCATGGCCTCGACCTGGTCGTGTGTCACGTAAATCATGGTCGCGCCAAGCCGGGCATGCAGGTCGCGGATCTCGGCGCGCATCGAAACGCGCAGCTCGGCATCGAGGTTAGACAGCGGTTCGTCGAACAGGAAGAGCTTGGGTTCGCGCACGATGGAGCGGCCTATGGCTACGCGCTGACGCTGGCCGCCGGAGAGCTGGGTGGGCCTGCGCTGCAGCAGCGGCGCGAGCTGCAGCATGGTGGCGGCGGCATTGACCTTGCTCTCGATCACGGCTTTGGCCACGCCCAGGTTTTCCAGGCCGAAAGCCATGTTGTCGTAGACGCTCATGTGCGGGTAGAGCGCGTATGACTGGAACACCATCGAGCAGCCGCGGTGCGCGGCGCTCACGTCATTGACACGCTGGCCGTCGATGCGGATGTCGCCGCCGCTGGCGGGCTCCAGCCCCGAGATGATGCGCAGCAGCGTGGATTTTCCGCAGCCTGAGGGACCGACGAAGACCACAAATTCACCGTCGGAAACGGTCAGGTCCACGCCATGGATGATGGTGGCTTTGTCGAAGGTTTTGACGACGTTGGCGAGTTCAAGAGTGGCCACGGGAAAGTCCTTGGTTATTTGACGCCGGCACTGGCGATGCCAGTGGCGATGTATTTCTGCAGGAAGGCAAAGACCAGGGTGATCGGAATCAAGGTGATCACGGTCATCGCCAGCAGGTAGTGCCACTGCGTGTTGAGTTCACCCTGGAAGGCATTGAGCGCGAGCTGCAAGGTGAAGTGCTCCGACTTGGACAGCACGATCAACGGCCAGAGAAAGTCGTTCCAGCGCCACATGAACGAGAAAATGGCCAGCACCGCCATCGCCGGAGCGGCCAGCGGCAGGATGATCTTCCAGTAGATGCGCCACTCGCTGGCGTTGTCCATGCGCGCGGCCTCCAGCAATTCGTCGGGAATGGTCAGCATGTACTGGCGCAGCAGGAACACGCCCGTCGGCGTGGCCACCGCGGGCAGGATCACGCCCCAGAGGTTGTTCAAGAGGTTCAGCTCCGAGATCACCAGGAAAGCCGGCACCAGGATGATGGTGGGCGGAATCATCAGCGTGGCGATGATCAGCACAAACACCGTCTTCTGCCCGGTGAACTGGTACTTGGACAGCGCGAAGGCCGCCATCGAATTGAACAGCAGCGTGAGGATGGTCGCCACCACGGTGATGAACACGCTGTTCCATAGATAGGTGCCGAAGGCGAACTTGCCGAACAGCTCGGTGTAGTTGCCGCCGGCGAATTTGAGTTCATTCACCGGTTTGCGGTCATTGATGTTCACGCGCAGTTCGGTCTGCGGCGCCGCGGGATCGACCATGGTGGCGACCAGGCCGATGCGGCGCACCTGGGCCAGTTCGCGGATATTGCCCTGTTCGTCCTTGGCACGGAACAGCGGCAGGGGTTTGTCGTATCCGGCCACCACCGCTTCCTTCTGGCTGTAGGGCAGAAAGGTCGGCGGGAACTGGCTCAGCGCGCTTTCGGTCTTGAAGGACGACATCACGAGCCACAGCACCGGGCCGAACATCACGATGAGGCCGGCCAGCAGGTAGGCATAGGAGACCCAGTCGGTCCAATGCAGGCTGGTGCCACCGTATTTGTAGCCCTTGGTGCGGGTGAGGAAATTGGCCATGGCTTTTCCTTACTTCTTGATTTTTCCGGCCTCACCGGCTTTGGACAGCCGCAGTTGCGCGAGCGTCAGGGCCATCAGGCCGGCGGCCAGGATCAGCGAGGCCGCGGCGGCCAGGCCGTAGAGGTGGATCTGTTCGGCGAAACCGGTCTGGTAGATGTATTGCACGATGAAGGTGGTGGCCGAGCCCGGGCCGCCGCCGGTGAGCACAAACACTTCGTCAAAGCTCTGCACCGCGCGGATCATCACCAACACCAGCACCACGATCAGGTTGGGCATGAGCAGGGGCAGCGTGATGCGCCTCAGCACGCGAAACGGCGGTGCAGCGTCCATCTCGGCGGCTTCGTAGACGTCTTTCGGAATGGCCTGCAGGCCGGCCAGCAGAATGAGTGTGTAAAAACCCATGTGAGCCCAGATCGACACCACCACCACCCAGAAGAATGCCCAGTGCCGGTCAAGCAGCCAGTCCATCGGCGAGCCGCCCATGGCCACCAGGCCGGCATTGAACACGCCCTGGCTTTGCAACAGCCATTTCCAGATCAGCGCCACCACCACCGGCGACAGCAGCACCGGGTAGAAGAACACACCGCGCCAGAAGCCGCGGCCTATGATCTTGCGGTTCAGCACCAGGGCCGTCACCAGCGAGAAGAACACCATCAAGGCCACCTGGATCAGGCTGAACTTCACCGTGTTGGCGATGGAACGCCAGAAGATGTCGGTGCGGCAGGTCTGCAGGTCGGTGTAGTCGCGGCATTCAAGCAGGATGGCGAAATTTTCCAGCCCCGTGAAAGGCCGCTGCATGGGCAGTAGATTTACCCCGCCGGTCACCGCATACACCAGGTTCACCACGATAGGTAAAAAGGTGAAGATGCTGATCACCACCAGGTTGGGGCCGACAAAGAGCCAGCCTATGCGCGAGGCGCCCAGCCATTTCTGGCCCAGCCGGAAGACCGGCTCGAACAGGTTGAACAAAAAGCCCAGGAAGGCCGAAAAAACCGACATACCGACTCCGATCTACTGTGCCCAACATGACGCCCTCTGCGCCGTCTTATGCCAGTGACACCGCGGAACTGGCTCCGCCAGGCCGCAGGTGTCGCCCCCTGCAAGGGGGAGGCGCGCACGCAGTGCGCGCCACGGGGGTGCGCCTATTTTTCGGCTTGTTTTACCGCTTCGGCCATGTCGGTGCCGATTTTGGTCACGGCCTCATCCACGCTGATCTCTCCCACGATGGCCTGGGTGACCCGGGTTACGGTCGGCAGCATCAGGGCGCGGTTGTACTTGTAGCCTTGCAGCGCGTAGGCCGGCGGCGCGATGGTGGAGGTGCCGCTGGTGAACACGCCGAGCGCGGCACGCGCCGCTGGGCCGGCGCTCGGGTAGTCCACGCCTTTTTTGGCCACGCCTGCATGGGCCGGAATATTGTTGGTACGGGACGCGAATTCGGCGACATTGGCCTCCTGCGCCATGAAGTCCAGGAAGCGGCCCACTTCTTTCGGCGACTTGGTGGTCTTCAGCGCCACCCAGGCCGCGCCGCCGGGCATACCCGAGCAGGCAGCCGGGCCACAGGGATTGGGCACGGCGACCCAGTCGAAGGCATTGCCGATTTCCTTTTGCATGCGGTTGATCTGCCATGAGCCCGAAAGGATCATCACCACACGGCCGTTCTTGAACTCGCCCACCGCATCGGCATAGCTGGAGCCGCCCGAGCCGCCCCACACATCTTTAAGCATGGTGCCGTCCTTGTGCCAGGCGACGAACTTGCCCACGGCGGCCTTGTAGCCTGCATCCACCGTGAGGTTTCCCTTGGCGTCGAAAATCTTCGCGCCATAGCTCACGGCGGGGCCGGCGAAGCGGTGGCCCGAGCGGTCCCAGGCCATGGCGGCCGGGGTTTGCGTGGCCTTGGCCACCTTGCGCGCTGCATCGGCCCACTCTTCCCAAGTAGCCTTGGGGCCTGGCATGGGTACCTTGGCCTGCTCGAACAAGGTCTTGTTGACGAAGGGGCCGGTCATGGTCATCTGCGAGAGGAAACCGTAGATGCCCTTGTCGCCTGCCTTGTTGCGCATCCAGGGCAAGGTGCTGCCGAAGTTGTCTTCCCAGTACTTGCGGTCCTTCACATGGGCGCTGATGTCGATGTAGTTCTTCGACAGGCCACCGATCTCGGCGACACGCGCGATGTCGGGGCCCTGACCCGCCGCCAGCTGGACGGGCAGCTGCTCGACCACCGTCTTGTAGGGCACGGTGTCGAGGATGACCTTGGCGCCGGGGTTCTGCGCCTCGTAGCGCTTGATGAGGTCGGCGGTCACGTCGCACTCGTTGCCGTCCTGGTAGCACATAACCCGGATTTCGGCGAAGGCGCTGGTGGCCAGCGTGGCGACGGTGGCGCCCAGGAGGCCGGCGCGCGTGGCGTGCCTGGCGAGGGAACGAAGCTGGAAGTTCATGGTTGTCTCTTTCTGGAAAAAGGAAGGTGGGGCCGATCGTTCGCCGGCTTCAGGAATGCGCGTCGGCCCCGGAACGCAGCGCGGCATCCGGTCCACCGCCGGGCAGCATTTCCTCGGTGCGCGGATACGGATCGAGCAGGAGCACCGACAGGGGCTTGCCGGCGCTGTGCGTGCTGCTGGAGATGGAACCCATGTCGTCTTGTGCCGTTGTTTTGCGATCGTGGCTGACTTTGGGCTATTATGGCAAACGTTTGCCAACGCTTGGCAATCGTTTGCCATACTTGTCAGTCACGGCTTTCTCGGTTATATGTTGTCCTGGCACGCACCGATCGCGCCGCCGGTCGGCCATCCGCCGTCGGCCCTTGTTTTCCAAAAATACGACCCATCGATGCTTCGCTTTCCACTCGCCGGACTCTCGCCTCGCCATCCGCATGACCGGCCTTCGCGCCAACCCAATATTCGCTGCGGCGTCCAGACCCGGCAGACCTGCCGCCCGCACCGATGACCGACGACACCCCGCGCAGGCGCAAGGGCGTCGGCCCGGTTTCGCTGAGCGAAGTCGCCGCGCAGGCCGGCGTCTCAATCTCCACCGTCTCGCGCATCGTGAACGGCGAGACCCGGCGGGCTTCGTCGGAAACGCTGGCGCGCGTGCGCGAGGCGATCAAGACCGTGGGCTACCACCCGAACCAGCTGGGGCGCGCGCTGCGCAACCGTGAGAGCCGCCTGGTCGCGATGCTGGCCGCCAACCTCGACAACCCCGTGATGGCCACACTGGCCGCCTCCACCGAGGCCGCGCTGCGCGAGGCCGGCTACACGATGATTCTGTGCGATACGCACGACCGGCCGGAGCTGCAGGACGACTATCTCAACGCCATGCGCTCGCAGGTCGTGCAGGGCTACGTGATGGTCGCGGCTCAGCCCAGTGCCGGCCTGCGCGACTTCGTGGAGCGCGGCGCGCCGATGGTCTTCGTGAGCCGGCGCAGCCCGTTCGGCACCTGCGCCTTCGTGGGGCCGGACAACCTGGCGGCCGGCGCCGCCGCCGCAGACTACCTGCTCGACCGCGGCATCGACGCGCCGGCCGTGGTATTTCCGTCGCGCGGATCGTCCACGACCCGGGAACGCGTGCAGGGCTTCTGCGAGCGGGCCGGCGCCAGAGGCTTGTCAGCCGACCGGATCCGTCGGGTAGAGGCTCCGGGCATCTCGCACCTGGAAATCGGCTACGCCGCCGCGGCCCAGTTCGCGGCGCCCGGTGCCTGGCCGCGTGGCGCGATGTGCATCAGCGACCAGGTCGCCTATGGGCTGCACCGCGTGGCCCGCGAGAGCGGGATCCGGGTGCCCGGCGACTGCGAGCTGGTCGGCATCGACGGCAACCCGATCAATGCCTGGCTCGCCCCGTGGCTCACCTCGGTCGAAATTCCGCACCAGGATTTCGGACCGGTCATCGTGGACCTGATGCTGAGCCTGTGGGGCGGCGAAGCGCCACGCGAACGCCTCATGCCGCACCGCATGGCGGCTGCGCTTGAGACCTGAAACCGGCCAGCCTGCGCGCCTTCAGGAAAGCTTACTTTCTATCCCACGGCTTGAACCGGTTCTGCGGTGCAGGCACAGCATCGCCGGAAGCTTGCCCCTTCTTCGCCAGGTGTTGCGGAGTTGCCCATGCACTCTTTTTCGTCTTGCCATTCCCATCAATGACAGTAATAATCCGACCTCTTATGAATCTCACCAACGTGATCAAGGCAACTTTCGCCACCTGACTTCGCCTTTCGATCGCGTTCGGAAGGCTTGTGCCTTCCGGACAACAAAACCCCGGCAGGCTTTCCCTCCGGGGTTTTGTTTTTTTGGGCTTTAACCATGCGTACCTACGACAAGCTGATTGCCACGATTCCCGACCGCCGGAGCGCAAGCACCGTGCGCCTGGGCTCCGGCCGCAATTTCAACCTTCAACGCTAGCATCCAGGCGAATCCCGCCTGGGCTGGCCTTTGCCAACCAGGCGGCAGCCGCTCGCAAAGCCGAGTGCGGCCGCAAGAAAGATTCACCATGACTGCAAAAACCCACAAGCTCCGCAATATCGGCGTCATCGCCCACGTCGACGCAGGCAAGACCACGACCACCGAACGCATCCTGTTCTACACAGGTGAAAGCCATCGCATCGGCGACGTGAATCACGGCACCACGCGCATGGACTTCGACCCCCAGGAACGCAAGCGCGGCATCACCATCAACAGTGCGGCCATCACCGTTCACTGGAAAGGCGCGCAGATCAATGTCATCGACACGCCCGGACACATCGACTTCAACATCGAGGTGAACAGGTCCTTGCGCGTTCTCGACGGAGCGGTTGTCGTCTTCGACGGCGTGGCCGGCGTGGAGCCGCAAACCGAGACCAACTGGCGCCTTGCGGACAAATACCAAGTGCCCAGGATCGCCTTCATCAACAAGCTTGACCGCGTCGGTTCGGATTTCCAGCGCGTCGTGGCCATGATGAAAGATCGCCTGGGTGTGACGGTCGTTCCGCTGCAACTGCCGATCGGCTCGGAAGGCGACTTCCGCGGCGTGGTCGACCTGGTGGCGATGCGCGCAATGTTCTGGGACAAGGACGATGCGAGCGAGCCTTTCCGCGAGGCGGACATTCCCTCCGACCTGGTGGATCTGGCAGTTCGTACACGCGCCAGCCTGGTCGAACTCGCGGCAGAGCAGGAGGATGCCGCGCTGCAGGCCTACGTCAACGGCGAGGAGATCGAACTCGCCGTGTTGCGCCGCTGCATCCGCAAAGGTGTGCTGACTGGAGCGTTTGTGCCTGCGCTCGGCGGTTCGGCATTCAAGAACCGTGGTGTGGAGCCTCTGCTGGATGCCGTCGTGGACTACCTGCCCGCGCCGGACGATATGGTTCGCGAAGATGGAAAACCGGCTTCCGCCAGTGATCCGCTTGCCGCGCTGGCGTTCAAGGTCACCACGGATGACCATGGCTCGAAGGTCTTCGTGCGTATGTACGGCGGCAGGCTTGGCCGTGGCGACGTCGTGCTCAACGCGACGACCGGCAAGACGGAACGCGTGACGCGGCTCTATGAGGTGCATGCGGACGACCTCATTGAACGCGAGGAACTGGTAGCGGGAGATATTGCCGCCGTTGTGGGTCTCAAGGACACGCTGACGGGCCACACCCTGTGCGATCCGTCTCATCCGGTTCATCTGGAAGAAATCAGCGTTCCAGAGCCGGTGATTCACGTGGCAATAGAACCCAGGACCAGCGGCGACCAGCAAGGCCTCTCCAAGGCACTGCAGGCGATGTTGAGGGAGGACCCGAGCCTGAAGCTCCGGCATGACGCGGAGTCCGGGCAAACAGTCCTCTCCGGCATGGGAGAGCTGCAGCTCGAGGTTTCTATCGAGAAGCTGCGGGCCAAATATGGTGTCGAAGTGTCGGTTGGCCAGCCACAGGTTGCCTACCGGGAAACAATTTCACGAAATGTGGAGGTGAACCATGTTCACAAGAAGCAAAGCGGAGGGCCCGGCCAGTTCGCCGAGGTCAAACTCCTGCTGACGCCTCTGAACCGAGGCGAAGGCATCCGTTTCGACAGCCGTGTTGTCGGCGGCGCTGTGCCGCGGGAATTTATTCCAGCGGTAGAGACCGGCATACGGCGTGCCGCGCTTTCGGGTGTGGTGGCAGGCTATCCCTGTGTCGATTTTTCAGTCACGCTACTGGATGGCGGTTTCCATGAAAGAGACTCGTCGACGGTTGCGTTCGAGTTGGCCGCCATGGCGGCTTTCCGGGAAGGCTTTGCAAAAGCGGGGCCACAGGTCCTGGAACCGGTCATGGCCGTTGAAGTCATCACACCGGTGGATTACCTGGGCGACTGTATTGGCGACCTGAATCGCCGGCGCGGCATGGTGCGCGGGCAAGGCCAGCGCGGCAATGCGGCGTTGATCGAAGCCGATGTGCCTTTGAAGGAGATGTTCGGTTATATCGGTAGCCTGCGCGCGCTGTCTTCGGGCCGCGCGCAGTATTCGATGCAGCTGGCTCACTATGAGGTGATCCCAGCGGTGCAGCTTGCTGCGTTGTTGCAGAACTAAGCGCCTTGGGCGTGGACCTTGTGTTCACGCCCTTTTTTTTGCTCTCACTGGCCCGGTCCGAGGTCACCGGGCAACTGGCCGGCGAAGGTGCAGAGTCGGTGCAGGGCCGCTTCATCGAACACCTCGCGCCGGATGCGTCACGCGCCGGGTTTAGGCCTTTTCCAGATCACGCCGTCCACCAGGTAGTGATGGAAATTCACGGTGAAATGCAAAATGAACACGGCGGGCAAGCCTAGCCAGATCAATTGCCGACCCGCCACCGACAGCGCTTCGTACATCACGGCGCCCAGCACCAGGCATAAGGCAAGGTATTTGGCCGCATTTTTGAATGGGTTCATCAGGCGCTGAAGGTCTTGGCCGTCAAGGGATCGTTGATCGACGGCGCCCGGCAGTTGCGCGTCACGGCGGACATTCTGCAGCCATACAAACTGCAGGTATTGCAGGTTGTGCCAGATATTGACCACCAGCCACCCCGACGTGATGTTCGTGGCCCACAGGTAAGCGACTGCCGTGACAAGCAGGTGCGATGCCACAAACAGGCAATGCCCCGCGTTGAGTTGACCGGCCAGCGCAAGGCGCAGCTGCCGATATCCCCACCATGCGCACACAAACACGGCGACGATGCCTGTTGCGCCTGTCAACGCGGCGTCAACGGATGGAAGATAGATGGGGTAGCCATAAAAGAATTCAGGGGCTGTTGTACACCGATGCATCAAGCCCCAAAGCGGAAAGAGATAGATCAGGCTTTCAGACAAGCGATCAGGGCCCGTTGCCTGCGGGTCGGCCCTTCTGTACGCCCTTGCAATGCCGAACGACTGCCGGGTGACATGGTAGGTCTGCGCAATGAAATACAAGGTAAACAGGCCGCCCAACTCATAGGCCAGCGCGACCATCGTGACCCCGACCAGCACGATGGGCGGCAAACCAAAAATCAGGAACCAGTGCTTTTTGGCTTGGGCTTTGTCAAACCCGATGCGGGTGTAGGTCGCAATGACGTGGGGGCTGGCAAATAGCCAGATGTCGACCAGTACCACCGCTACAAACATCGCGGGTGAGATCGTCGCCAAAGCGCCCAGGACCAGCGCGATGCCGGCGGTGCCAAAGAGGAACAGCCTGTCAAACCACGGATCGTAGAGAAGCGGGCCGTGATTGGCGGTACCGACCGGCCAGCGCAGGCTCATGTCACCGGCAGAATAATGGGAGGTGGCCGCGCTGAGCCGGGAGGAACGAATTTTGGCGGCCGGACGAACTGGGTTCTCGGCCGAAGATTGCGTTCCGTCGTCGCCTTGATCTGCTCGTATGCGCTGTTGAGGCCGGCCTCAAACCGCGAAGCCAGCGTCAGCCTGCCGGGCATGGCAGACAAACCAGCGGGGGGCAATGTCTGGTAGGGGTCATACGACGGCCTGGCTTCACAAGGGTAGCAAAGCCCATCGGCATCAAACTGGCTTCGGAATTGAATGGAATAGACCACCCCACCGGGTTTATCGCTGTCGATGGGAAATGAAAAATCCACAACAGAATCAGAGGCATCGGCGGCAGGATTGCTGTCGCGCAACAGGATGAAACCGGAATCAGTGAAGGCGCGGACCCACTCCCGCTTCAGATCCGGCAGTTTGACCTTGACGTAGGAGTTGTCGTAAGTCCAGCGATTACGCTCTCCGCCCCATGCGTTTTTGTAATCAAACCCGCGCTGGGGATCCAGGTAGTTCAGGGATTTGTTTTTGATGGACGAATACGCTTGGTCGATGTCCGGGTAGAGCCTGCTGCTCAGATCGTACTGGACCATCCATGGAAATTTCCCGATGTCCGTTTCGTCCTGTATTTTTCCCCATCGCAAAAAACAGTTCATGCACCGGCCATTGACAACGGTGCCGTCTACCTTGAATCCAAAAATCACAACGCCGTATTTGCCATTCTTGTCCACGGGATAAGAAAACCGGAAGACCGTGGCGCTGTCTGCGTCTTTTTTGGCGGCAAGCAGGGTGAAGCCGGATTCCACAAACGAATCAATCAGGATTTGATTCAAATCCTGCACTTTGATGCTTTTGTAGATCGCCATCGGGAATGCGTTCGGCGTTCCTATCTGCCTTGTTGCAATCGGGTTTGCAAGCGGCTGGGCGCTTGAAATGGACAAACATCCCAACCCCAGGATCAATGCCAGGAAAACCGCCATTCTGGACAACATTTTTCGGTACCCCCCGTTGACGTTATCCATGGATTAAACATCATGGCCGTCTTCCACCAAGGGAGTTCTTATCCGGATCGGATGCCGCATCGAACCCAATTCACCGACCTCCCAGCCATTTTGGCCATGAAAAAAGCGCCTGAAGAGGCGCTTTTTTCATGAATGCAGCCTGGGGCCGCATCGGCAGACCGGCTCAACCCTGGTGAGGGCGCTTGCCTGGGTTCTTTTTGCTGCGGGTGTGCGAACCGCGCTCCAGGCTGATCTTCTGGCCGCGGCCGGTCGTGATCGTGTAGCCCTTGGGAGGGACTGGCTTGGGGGCGCAGATGTCGGCTTCGACTCTGATTTTCTTGGGCATGGAAGACTCCGGGTTAAAAATGGCGTAGCCCGTGATTTTAAGCCACTCCGGGGCTGCAGGGCTCCCGCCGGGCTTATTAGGCGTACAAGGCGGCCGGCGCCTGCTCCCGGACGCACTGTGTTTGGGCCGCCGCCAGCGTGCGCGCCACGGGCTCCCAGGTGCTGGCATAGGCGGGGAGCGCGTCGGGTGCAAAGGCGGTGTGCGGCCAGTCGGAGCCCCAGACCATGCGCCGCCCGAACAGCCCCGCGACCTTGCGGATGGTCTCGTCTAGCGTCTCATACGGCGCCTGCGCCCCCAGGCGGTACCAGCCCGAGAGCTTGACCCAGGCGCCCTGGTCGGCGAGCTGCTCCAGCGCCAGCCAGGCCGGGTGATCCGGAGGAACGCCGGCGTACATGCCGGCGAGGTGGTCCAACACCGCCGGTACCGGGCTGGCCGCATGCAGGGCCGCGATCACGGGCAGGTCTTGCGGTGCCGCATACCACTGCACATGCCAGCCCAGCGCACGCAGGCGCGGCGCCAGGGCCTGGAAGCTGTCCCGGGCGCCGTCACCCTCCCCGGCCTTGAGGCTGTCCCCGACGGGAGACACCAGATTAAAGCGCACGCCACGCACGCCGAGCGCATGCATGGCCTGCAGTGCCGCATCGTCGATGGAAGGCGGCAGCACCACCACACCGCGATGTCGCCCGCCACCGACACGCAAGGTGTCCAGCAACACTGTGTTGTCGGTGCCATAAACGCTGGGCTGCACCAGCACCAGGTGGCCGAAGCCATGGCTTTGGGCCAGTTGCTCGATGTCCGCCAGCGGCCGGTGCGCGGGCTGGTAATGGCCCGGCGCGACAGCCGCAGCGGCGTCAAAGACGTGGACGTGGCTGTCCCAGCCGGGCGCCACCGGGTCAGGCGTGGAACTCTGCACCGCTTAACCCGTGGTGATCTTGCGGTCTTTGATGATGCGGCCCCATTTGAGCTGCTGGGCTTTGAGGAAAGCCTGGGTCAGCGCTTCGGGGCCCTCAGGGAAGGCTTCGCCGCTCAGGCTGCGGATGCGGCCCAGCACTTCGGGGTCGGCCATGGTCTTTCGGATGGCGGCGACCAGCGCGGCTTTGGACTTGGCGTCTATGCCGGCGGGCGCCAGCACCGGATTCCACTCGAGCACCTCATAAGCCGGCACGCCGGCTTCTTCCATGGTCGGCATGTCGGGCAGCGAGCGCGTGCGGCGCCGGCTGGTCACCGCCAGCGGGCGCAGCCGGCCCGACTGGATCTGTCCCAG
Source organism: Polaromonas sp. P3_A5 (assembly GCF_056403055.1). Lineage (NCBI taxonomy): Bacteria > Pseudomonadati > Pseudomonadota > Betaproteobacteria > Burkholderiales > Comamonadaceae > Polaromonas > Polaromonas sp. P3_A5. Next base: position 386,687 of record NZ_JBFUGF010000001.1, on the reverse strand, counting down.
CGAGGAGGCCACGTTGGCGAAGAAGAGCGGCACCTGGCCGGCCATCACGTCGTTCATGGCCGGGCCGCCGCCGCGGTAGGGCACGTGCACCAGCTTGACGCCGGCCAGGTCTTCAAACAGCGCGCCAGCCAGGTGCTGGGCCGAGCCGTTGCCGGAGGAGGCATAGGCGATCTGCCCGGGTTTGGCCTTGGCCAGGCGTATCAGGTCCTTGACGCTTTTGGCTTCAAAACCGGGCGTGCACACCAGCACGTTGGGGAACTGCGCCAACACGGCCAGAGGCGCGAAAGCCGTGTCGGTGTCGTAGGGTAACTTGGGGTAAAGCGCGGGATTGACGGCGAAGGACGAGGCATCGACCAGCAACTGCGTACCGTCGGGCACGGCGCGCGCCACCTGCGTCGCGGCGATCTGGCCGCCGGCGCCGGGCTTGTTGTCGACCAGCACGGGCTGGCCCAGGAACTCCGCCATGCGCGGTGCGATCAACCGCGCCATCAGATCGGCGCCGCCGCCCGCGGCATAAGACACGACCAGCGTGATCGGCTTGCCACCGGCGATCTGGCCCGCGGCATGAGCGGCAAAGGTCCAGGGTGCAGCGACGGCCGCGCCCGCGGCCTGCAGCACGAGGCGGCGCGAACGGTTCAGCGGCTGCGCGGCATTTGAAGGGTTGTTGCTTGGGTGTGGCATGGTTTTCTCCAGTTCCAGGGTGTGTTCAGGGTGTGTTCAGGTGATGGTGACGGTGTAGTGAAAGGCGTGGGCGTCGCCCCGCGTGTAGCGCACTTCGACGCAATGGCCGGCAAGGTCGTAGGCGCAGCGCGTGACCAGCGCACAGGGATGGCCGGCCGACAGGGCCAGGTGGCCGGCCTGCGCCGCCGTCAACGCGCCGAAGCCGATTTCATCGACCGCGCGGGCCACGTGCACGCCGCAGCGTTCGGCAAACATCGGGTAGAGCAGGTCGCCCCAGCTGTCGGTATCGCTCTCGGCGAGCTCGGCAAACAGGGCCGGGGGCAGCCAGATTTCCTCGTAAACACAGGGCTGGCCAGAGAGCGAGCGCACGCGTTGCAGCCGCAGCGCCGTATCGCCGCGTGCAAGGCCGAGGCGCCGCGCCACCTCGGCGGGTGCGACCAGCAGCCGGCGCGAGACGATGTGCGAGGCTGGCACTTCACCCGTGCCCTCGCCGAAGCGGAAAAACCGCATCATGGTGCCGCCCGTCATGCCGGCACGCACAAAGGTGCCGCGGCCGTGGATGCGTTCGATCAATCCCTGGTCGGCCAGGAGTTCCAGCGCGCGGCGCAGCGTGCCCAAGGCCACGCCGTGCTCGGCGGCCAGGGTCTGCTCGGCCGGCAAGGCGCTGCCCGGCGGCCACTCGCCCGCCACCACGCGCGCGCGCATAGCGGCGGCCAGGGCGGCATAACGGCTTTGGCCCGGTTCGGCGGGGACCACAGTGAGGGTGGGCTTATGCATAATTGATCTAGTCCTATAGATGACTAGATCATGTCATGCGTCCCCGCATCTGTTCTCAGGGTTTTCACGTAGTTTTCGGGACCAGGAGCGGCCTTCTCCGAAAAAAAAAAGCGGCGCCCATCAGGGCGCCGCCTCTTTGCGGAGAAGCAGCGAACCACTTACTCGATGGTCGCGCCGGAAGCCTGCACAATGCCCTTCCATTTGAGGTAGTCGCTCTTGAGCAACGCGGAGAACTGCTCGGGCGTCATGTTTTGTACCTCAGCGCCTTGCGCGTGAATGGCCGCCTTCATTTCGGGTGTGGCCAGCAGCTTGTTGACCTCGGCATTGACCGTGGCAACGATGTCTTTGGACGTGCCGGCCGGCATGAAGAGGCCATACCAGGTGCTGACGTCAAAATCCTTGTAGCCCAGTTCGGCCACCGTGGGCACATCCGGCAGCGAGGTGCTGCGGCGGGCCGAGGTGACGGCCAGCGGGCGCAGCTTGCCCGATTTGATCTGGGCGATGGCCGAGGGCAGCGAGGACACCATGAGGTCCACATTGCCCGCCAGCACATCCATCATGGCCGGGTTGGAACCCTTGTAGGGCACGTGGCGCAGCTTGATGTTGGCCGCGCCGTTAAAAATCTCGCCCGCCAGATGGATGGTCGTGCCGTTGCCGGGCGAACCGTAGGTGATGGAGTCAGGCGCAGCTTTGGCTGCCGCCACCACGTCGGCCAGCGTCTTGAAGCGCGACTGCACGCCCGTGACGATCACGACCGGCGTGTAGGCGACGTGGGCCACTGCCACCAAATCCCTGGTCGGGTCGTAGCTCAGGTTTTTGTACAGCCAGGGGGCAACAACCAGGTTGTCCTTCTGGCCCATGACCATGTCATAGCCCGTGGGCGCTGCGCGTACGGCCTCTGCAATGCCGATGGTGCCGCCGGCGCCGCCGCGGTTATCGGGCACCACGGTCCACTTGCTGGCCTCCGCCAGTTTGGTGGCCACCAGGCGTGACAGGATGTCGGTGCCGCCGCCGGGCGGGAACGGAACGATCAGGCGGATCGGCTTGGCCGGGTATGTTTGGGCCTGCGCGGCACAGAGCACGAGCGCGAGGGCAATGAACGACAAAAACTTGCGAAGCATGGGGGAAGGTCTCCTTATGGGGCTTGCCAAGCATAAGGCGAATGAAAAAGACGCACTCGCTTGCAGCCGGTTTGACCTTCAATTTTATTCGCCGGCCTGTCTATACAACATGGCGGTGTAGCGAGGCCGGACCGTGATCCGCGGGGTCCGGCGTCTCGATCGGCGATGCCCTGGGCGGGCTGCAGCGCCTGCCATGCACCACCAGCGCCCCCGCAAGCGCCGCTTATGATCAGCCCTTTAAAAAATAAGAGGGCCTTGCATGTCATCAAACTCTTCTGCCGCGCCGTCCATGGTGCGCACCGGCGCCAAAGCCGGTGTGGCGTTTGCCAGTTCTGTCGCCATGGGAGGTTTGCTGGCTTTCCTGCTGGGCGGTGGCGTGTTCTTCTTCTACCTGAGCCGGCTGTCCGGCCCTGGCATGCCCGCCGCTGCGCATGCAGGCGGCGCCGGCGCCATCCTCGCCTTGCTGTTTTCACCGCCCTTGCTGGTCAGCATGCTGCTGCTGGCCTTTGTTCCGATTTACCTGATGCTGGGCGTGGCGCGTGGCCGCAGCCGGGCCATACAACAAGTCGTGACGGGTCATGGAGAGGCCATGTCGCAGCGATTGACAGACGCGATTGCCGGACGTATCGAGGCCATGCCGCGAACCAAGGGTGCACTCGAACGGGTGTCAGAGATGCTGTCGGCCGATGCCATTGGTCAGCAATTGGCGCCCGTGCTGGGCCAGGGACGCGCCGTGCGCGGCATGATCAATTTCGTGGTGAACCGCCTGCCGCTGGCTGATGTACTGGCGCAATGGCAGCAGGCCCGCGCCGCCGAGGCCGCACCTGCGCCAGCACCAGGTTCGCCTGACCCGGTGTTGCGCACTCTGCTCGCGCAGCGTATTGGCCAGACGCTTCAGGATGCCGCTACGCCTTCCCGCAAGCCGCTCTACATCGCCATGGCCGTCCAGGCGGCCTTGCTGGCAGCAGGGATGTGGCTGACGCGTTGACACGCGTTGACCCCTGGAAAGGTCTAGATCATCTCCAGCGAGGTGGCGCGGGAAGGCGGCTTGAACAACACATCCAGTGCAGCCAGTTGTTCATCGCTGAGCCGGATTTGCGCCGCCGCGGCGTTCTCGCGCAGCCGTTCCGGATGGCCCGTTTTGGGAATGGCGATGACGCCGTCCTGCGCCAGCACCCAGGCCAGCGCCGCCTGGGCGGGTTGCATGCCGTGGCGCACGGCGAAGCCGGTCAGGCCTGCATGGCGCAGAAGGCGCGCCTGCTCGATCGGTGAATACGCCATGACCGGCACGCTGCATTCGCGCAGCCAGGGCAGCAGATCCCACTCAATGCCGCGGCGCGTGAGGTTGTACAGCAGCTGGTTGGTTTGCACGCCCTGACCGCCGGGCACTTGCCACAGCTCCTGCATGTCGGAGAGGTCAAGGTTGCTCACGCCGTAATGACGTATCTTGCCGGCCTTTTGCAGCGCCATCAAAGCCTGCATGGTTTCGGCCAGCGGAACCGAACCCCGCCAGTGCAACAGATAAAGATCGATGCGGTCAGTGCGCAAACGGCGCAGGCTGCGCTCGCACGCGGCCACTGTTCCCGCCTTTGAGGCATTGTGCGGATACACCTTGGTGACGATAAAGGCTTCGTCACGCCTTCCCTGCAGCGCCTCGCCAACGAGTTCTTCGGCCAGCCCCTCACCGTACATTTCCGCGGTATCAACCAGCGTACAGCCCAGGTCCAGGCCCAGCTGCAGAGTCGCGAGTTCGTCGGCGCGCCGCGCCGGCACGTCGCCCATGTTCCAGGTGCCCATGCCCAGGGCGGGAACGGCTTCGCCGCAGGGAAGCAATACGCTTTTCATGCAAAGCATCTTAGCGCCGCGCAGTCCCGAACGGCGCATTTCAGTGATGCGGATACGGAATCAATGGCCCCCGAAGAATTCATGGTTCCGCCGGCCCCGCGACGTAGCATGGCGGAGCTTTCACTGCGCCAGCGCGCTCACCTGATGGAGACCGACATGAAGATCATCCGAAGCAAGGATTTCACCGCAGCACGCGCCTGGGGCGCGGTGACGGTAGCCAACATGCAGGGCATCACCACCCGGCTGCACTGGACCGACAAACCCTACAAATGGCATATCAACGAGGGCGAAGAAGTGTTTGCGGTGCTCGATGGCCGCGTGGAAATGCGCTACCGCGACAACTGCGGGCAATGCTCCGTGATGCTGGAAACCGGCGACATCTTTTTCGCGAGCGTGGGCACCGAGCATGTCGCCTCACCGGTGGGCGAGGCCCGCGTGCTGGTGGTGGAAGTGGAGGGCAGCGACTGAAACGATCCGGCTTGATCCGCGCACGCCCCTAGGACGCTGCAGGCAGCAGCGGCAGGTTCACCAGCAGGTTTTGCGGCTTGAGCCTCACCACCCCGTCGGCGTTCATCATCAATCCCAGGTACACCGGCTTGCCCGCCACATCGCTGCGCATTTCCCGCGTGTCCACAAATTCCAGCCGGAACAGGCTGACCAGGCGCTGCAGCCGGTCGGGCGCAACGTCCATTCCCTCATACAGGTCATTGAGCAAGGCTGTGGACTCCACGTCCAGCCCTACATGCCAGCGCCAGGCTTCATCGTCCACTTTCTGCACCGGCCGGATGGTGACTTCAACGCCGAGAAAATGCTTCACCCACTTCTGCAACACGCTTGCCAGCGCCTTGAGGCCTGAGCGGGCGCGCACCATGGTGAAGACCAGGCCGTGGCTCAGGTCGTTGCTGACCTCATGCGTCAGGTCCAGCAGAAAACGGTGGCGGCCCGGCTGCTGCCAATACGTGAAAACGTTATCGTCATTGAGCACCTGCAGTTCAACCACGGGCACCGGCGCCTTGGCCTCCGCCAGGAAGCGGCCGAAGTCGCCCACACCGCCGGTCTCATTGAACATGTCGATCACTTCCTGGTCGCCGCTTAGCACCTGGCCGTCCTGCGTACTGATGCGCTGGGGGCGAAACAGTATTTCGGCGGCGCGCACTTCATATGCGTCGGTGGAACCCTGCAACACATTGTGGACAACCGCCTGGGCAATCAGGTCGATGAACAACGGCGGTATGTCGATGCGGCCCGTTCCGTCTCGCGGGAACAGGCCCAGGTAGTACGCCTCCAGCGTGCCGGCGGCGAGCAGTCCATCGCGAAAGCGCAAAAACAGGTTGTAGTTGTCACGCGCATCCGCATCTTGCAGGGCCGCCAATTCGGCGGGCTCTACCGGTCGGGAGGGTGCAGCCACCAGCGCGGCGTGCAGGGCACGTTCGGCATCGCATGACTCGGCCACCGGCGCGAGTTCGGGCCGCGCGAGGAAGAGCCGCAGATAGTCGTCGGAGGGTGCGAGCCAGCCGCGTGCGTTGCGCTGGAGCCGGGAAAAGCCGCTGGAAGGCCAGAAATCTTGCATGGGGCAATCGTCTCATATTGCACGCGCCATTTTTTCGCCGCAGTCCTGTCGCTCCTTTTTTGATAGCTGCTTGCGCCCATCTGCATTGGCCTGCAGACATTTTTCTCTAACAAAAGTGTCATTAACAGAACGATCGGCCGCTGCAGGCATTACATCCCGTTTCATTCCAGCCTTCTGTTTCGCAATCTTTACCGCCTGTTAGCACTCCATCCATCGTCACGCACGTTGTACTGGGTAAGGTCTCCTCATCAGGCGGCGATCACGATGCGATCACGACGGTTACGTCAGCCCGCCTTCCAGTCCATCCATGTCCCGCAAGACAGGAAGAGAGCGTTCAACATGACAGCAATCGACACCGGCGACACAAACGTGTCCCATACCGATCACATGGCCTTCCGGCCTTCGCACCTTTACGGCTACCTCACGCTGCTGGCCTTTGCAGTCCTGCTGGCATTGCTGCAGCCCGTTGCCTGGGCGCAGGAGCCTGCGCCTCAGGGCGCCCAGTTGGATCCACCCGGCCGGGTCGCCCGGCTTAACCTGGCCGAAGGCGCCGTGAGCTTCGCACCGGGTGACGGCAACAACCCGGCAGGAGCGTCGGCCTGGACACCCGCCGTGCTGAACCGGCCGCTGACAGCCGGCGACAGGCTGTGGACGGGCCCCGGCGCCCGCTCGGAGCTGTACGTGGGCTCTACCGCGCTGCGCATGAACGGCCAGACCAGCCTGGATTTCCAGGCACTGGACGACAACACCACCCAGTTGCGCCTGGCCCAGGGCACGCTCAAGCTGCGCGTACGGGCCCTCTATGAAGGCCAGCGGCTGGAAGTGGATACGCCCAACCTCGCGTTTGTGGTGTCGCAGCCAGGTGACTACCGGCTGGACGTCGACCCTGCCGGCAACACGACGCGCGTGGTGGCCCAGTCGGGCAGCGGCGTGATCTACGGCGACGGCGTCGCCCCTGTGACACTGGAAAGCCGACAGCAGGCCAACTTCAGCGGCACGCAGCTCACCCCGGCGGCACCGGGCGCCGCACAGCAGGACAGCTTTGATCTGTGGGCCGCTGACCGCGACCGGCGTGAAGACCAGTCAGTTTCAGCGCGTTACATACCGCGCGAAACCGTGGGCTACCAGCAGCTCGACAGCTATGGCACCTGGAGCCAGGACCCGGGTTACGGCGCCGTCTGGATACCGCGCGCCGTGCCCGCCAATTGGGCGCCCTACCGCGTCGGCCACTGGGCCTGGGTTTCGCCCTGGGGCTGGACCTGGGTCGATGACGCGCCCTGGGGGTTTGCGCCGTTTCACTATGGCCGCTGGGCACAGATCGGCCCGCGCTGGGCCTGGGTACCGGGCCGGCTGGCACCGCGCCCTGTCTATGCGCCCGCCCTCGTCGCTTTTGTGGGCGGCAGCAGCGGCGGTGTGAACTGGAATATCTCCATCGGTGGTTCACCGCGGCCCGGTGTGGGCTGGTTCCCGCTGGCGCCCGGCGAAGCCTTTCGCCCGGCCTACCGCGTGAGCCCGCGCTACGTCACACAGGTGAACCACAACATCGTGGTCAACAACACCGTCAACGTGACCAACATTTACCGCTACCAGCGCCAGCCTGCAGCGGTGACGGCTGTCAGCCGCGAGGACTTCGAGCGCGGCCGGCCGGTGCACGGCAATCCCCACCGGCTGAGCAGCGCCGACCTGGGCCGCGCACAACTCGTGGCCGACCGCGGCGCCCTGCCGCAGCGCCCGAATCCGTCGGAGCTGCACGCGCAGCAGCGCCCCGTGGCCGCCGCCGCATTGCCGCCGCCCGCCGTGGCCACGCGGCCGGTGGTCAGCAGCCGCGACGACCGCGGGGATGATCGCCGGGACGGCCGGCGCGATAACAACAACCGGGACGAGCACCGCGCCGGTCCCGCCGCCGGCAGGGACCACGACGCCCGGTCACAAGCCGCCGCTCCCGCTTCCCCCGCCGCGCCTGTCGGCGCAGCGCCAGCCGCACGGCCCTCGCCCGCACCGGACCGCAGCGCCCTCGAGGCCAGCCAGCGCGCGCAACGCGAGCAGCAGCGCCAGCAGCAGGAGCAAAAAGAACGCCTGCAAGGCCCCCAGCTGGAACAGCAACGCCGCCAGGGCGAAGAGGCCATAGGCCAGCGCGCCCTGCGCGAGCAAGCCCAGCGCGATGCGCGGGCCCGCCAGGAAGCGCAGGAACGCGCCCAGGCCGCGGATGCCAATGCCGATGCACGCGCCAACGCCGACCGCCATGCCGCCGAACAGGCCCGTCGCAGCCAGCAACAAGCGCAGCGCGAACAGCTGCGCCAGCAACAGGAACAACGAGAAAAGCTTCAGGGTCCCCAGCTGGAACAGCAGCGCCGTTCCGGTGAAGAATCCATAGGCCAGCGCGCCCTGCGCGAACAGGCCCAGCGCGACCAGGAAAACACCCGCCAGCAACAGGCCGCGCAAAGACAGCAGCAGCAGCAGCAGCAACACCAACAGCAACTGCAGCAACAACATTTGCAACAACAGCAGCATTTGCAACAACAGCAACAACGTGCGCAGCAGGAGCAGCAGCGCCAGGCCCAAGCCCAGGAACAACAACAGCGGCGGCAACACCAATTGCAGCAACAGCAGCAGCAACAGCAGTCACAACGCGACGCCACCCCAGACAAACCGTCCCGCCAGGCCGACGCAACCAATCCGCGCGGCCAGCGCGGCGAAGGCGGCCCAGGCCGCAACCGCGAGCAATAAAAAAGCCAATACGGGCGCCGGTTTCCTACCGGAGGGGGCACTCTTCATCAAGCAGGGGCCGCGGAACCGGCTTTGCCGGGCAGAACAAGCCCACCCCTGTCCAGGCTCACTTCGTGTAGCCTGCTCCCCCTCAAGGGGGCGGCGCCTAGGGCCGGCAAAGCCGTACCCTCGGCCCCCGTTTGGTTGGGCCCGCTGAACTCTTAAACCAGCAGGGGCCGCGGAACCGGCTTTGCCGGGCCGCAGGCGCAGCGCCCCCGAGGGGCTGGAGCCCGCGGCTCCAAGCCTGCCTGCGCAGGCTTGGACGGGCGACAGAGGCGAAGCGTCTCGCAAGCTGCGGCCTGCAAGGCCTCGCGAACCACACGCAATGGGGAGCGTGGGGGCTTTAGGGGATCACGCAAAACTACTTAAGGGTCTGACCCGGTACCGCCTCGGAGGGTGGGTGGCTAGGATGACCACCTGTGTTTCACGGGTTCGCGCCTGCTGCCGCATCAGCCGCCGCGGCACCTTGCGCCCGTGATATCCAACCCATCTTCCGGAGAACCAATTTGTCAGTGGAGTTCATTCTCGAAACACGAGGGCTGACCAAGGAATTCAAGGGATTCGTGGCGGTCAACAACGTGGACCTGAAAGTCCAGCGCGGGCATATCCATGCGCTGATCGGGCCCAACGGCGCCGGCAAGACGACTTTCTTCAACCTGCTGACGAAGTTCCTCATCCCCACGCGCGGAAGCATTGTCTACAACGGTAATGACATCACGTTTGAGCAACCCGCGCAGACCGCGCGGCGCGGCATCGTGCGGTCATTCCAGATCTCTGCGGTCTTCCCGCACATGACGGTGCTGGAGAACGTGCGCGCCGCCTTGCAGCGCAACCTCGGCACCTCGTTCCATTTCTGGAAAGCGGAAGACACCCTGTTTCACCTGCATGGCCGTGCTCGCGAGCTGCTGGCCGAGGTCGACCTCAGCGACTTCGCCGACGAGCTCACCGTGAACCTGCCCTACGGCCGCAAGCGTGCGCTCGAACTCGCCACCACGCTGGCGCTGGAACCCGAACTGATGCTGCTGGACGAACCCACGCAGGGCATGGGCCACGAAGACGTGGACCGCGTGACGCAGCTGATCAAGAAAGTCTCGGCCGGCCGCACCATCCTGATGGTCGAACACAACATGAACGTGGTGTCGTCGATCGCCGATCGCATCACGGTGCTGCAGCGCGGCGCCATCATTGCCGACGGGCCTTATGCAGAAGTGTCAGCGAATCCGTTGGTGATCGAAGCTTATATGGGCACAGCGAACACCGAGCTTCAAGGGGCGCACTAGAGATGCTGGCCCCCACGCTTTTCACTTCGTGTAATACGCTGCCCCCCGAGGGGGCGCTGCGCCTGCGGCCCGGCAAAGCCGGTTCCGCGGCCCCTGCTTGCACTACACCTCTTGCCTCTGTGGCGACCAGGATGTTGGCCCTATGACCAAAGAACTTCTCAAAATTGAAGACCTGCACGCCTGGTACGGCGAGTCGCACATCTTGCATGGCGTGAACCTCAGCGTCAACGAAGGCGAAGTGGTAACACTGCTGGGCCGCAACGGCGCCGGCCGCACCACCACCATGCGCGCCATCGTCGGCATGACGGGTGCACGCAAGGGCTCGATCCGCATCAACGGCGAAGAAGCCATCAAGCTGGCGCCGCACAAGGTGGCCCGGCTGGGCGTGGGCTACTGCCCTGAAGAGCGCGGCATTTTCGCCAGCCTGACAGCCGAAGAAAACCTGATGCTGCCGCCCACCATAGCGCCCGGCGGCATGAGCCTGGACGAAATCTACGCAATGTTTCCCAACCTCAAGGAACGCGCCAGCAGCCCCGGCACGCGGCTGTCCGGCGGCGAGCAGCAGATGCTGGCCGTGGCGCGCATTTTGCGCACAGGCGCGCGCCTCTTGCTTCTCGATGAAATTTCCGAAGGCCTGGCGCCGGTCATCGTGCAGAAGCTGGCAGAGATGATCCTCACGCTCAAGGCCAAGGGTTACACCATCGTGCTGGTCGAACAGAACTTCCGCTTCGCCGCGCCGCTGGCCGACCGCTTCTATGTCATGGAGCACGGCCGCATCGTCAAGCAATTTGCGCAGTCCGAGCTGACACAAAACATGGGCATGCTGCAGGAATACCTCGGCGTCTGAGGCCGGGTGCGCCGAATCCCTTTTCAGTCCTCATTTGGTCCCCCCCAGTTCACCCCCCATCCATAACAGGAGACATCATGAAACTCAAAGCACTTGCCGCCGCACTCGCCCTTGGCCTCACAGGCGCAGCCTTCGCACAGAACACCGGCCCGATCAAGATCGGCATCATCACCGACATGTCCAGCCTTTACGCCGACATCGACGGCCCCGCCGGCGCTGAAATGCTGAGGTGGGCCGTGCAGGATTTCGGCGGCAAGGTCCTGAACCGCCCCATCGAAGTGCTGAGCGCCGACCATCAGAACAAGGCCGACGTTGCATCATCCAAGGCGCGTGAGTGGATCGACAAGGATGGCCTGCAGATGCTGATTGGCGGCACCAACTCCGGCACGGCGCTGGCCATGTCCAAAGTCACCACCGAAAAGAAAAAGCCCTTCCTCGTCATCGGCGCCGGCTCGGCCCGCCTGACCAATGAAGACTGCTCGCCCTACACCATCCACTACGCCTACGACACGGTCTCGCTGGCCAAGGTCGCCGGTTCCGCGCTGGTCAAGGCCGGCAACAAGAGCTGGTACTTCCTGACCGCCGACTATGCGTTCGGCTACTCGCTCGAAGGCGATGCCTCCACCGTGGTCAAGGCCAACGGCGGCACCGTCGCCGGCACCGTCCGCCATCCGCTGAACGCCTCGGACTTTTCGTCTTTCCTGCTGCAGGCGCAGTCTTCCAAGGCGCAAATCCTGGCACTGGCCAATGCCGGCGGCGACTTCACCAACGCCATGAAGGCCGCCAAGGAATTCGGCATCGGCAAGACCATGAAGGTTGCCGGCCTGCTGGTGTTCATCAACGACGTGCACTCCCTGGGCCTGGCCAACACCGAAGGCCTGCAACTGGCCGACAGCTGGTACTGGAACCAGGACGACGCCTCGCGCAAATTTGCCAAGCGCTTCTTCGATAAATACAAGCGCATGCCTTCCAGCCTGCAGGCGGCCGACTATTCCGCCACCATGAGCTACCTCAAGGCCGTACAGGCCGCCGGCACAACCGATTCCGACAAGGTCATGAGCACGCTCAAGGGCATGAAGATCGACGACTTCTACAACAAGGGCCAGATCCGCGCCGACGGCCGCATGATCCACGACATGTACCTGTATGAAGTCAAGAGCTCCAAGGATTCGGGCACGCCATGGGACTACTACAAGACCATCGCCAAGGTGCCGGGCGAGCAGGCTTTCACCACGGTGGCCGACTCCAAGTGCTCGGCGCTCAAGAAGTAAAGCATCACTGCAACTGCGTAAACGTTGAACTGACGAAAAAACAAAAAACGGGGTAGAACGAGGGTTCGATCCAGCCGGTCATTTCGCAGAAATGCAGAATGACCGGCTGCTTCCTTAAAAGACCTTCGCGCTCCCGCCACAACTCACGGTATCGGTGTCCTGACAGGTTCCCATGGAAATTTTCGGCATTCCCCTGCAAGCGTTTATGGGCCAGCTGATGCTGGGCCTGGTCAATGGCGCCTTCTACGCCATGCTGAGCCTGGGGCTCGCGGTGATTTTCGGCCTGCTGGGCATCGTCAACTTTGCGCACGGCGCGCTCTACATGCTGGGCGCCTTCGCCGCCTGGATCATGCTGGACCAGTTCGGCATGAATTACTGGTTCGCGCTGGTGTTGGCGCCGCTGACGGTCGGCATTCTCGGCGTCATCATTGAGCGGCTCTTCCTCAAGCATCTGTACAAATTGGACCCGCTCTACGGCCTGCTGCTGACCTTCGGCCTGGCGCTGGTGCTCGAGGGCGTCTTCCGTGAAATCTACGGCGTCTCGGGCCAGAACTACAACGTGCCAGACCTGCTGGCCGGCTCCATGGACCTCGGCTTCATGCGCCTGCCCATCTACCGCGCCTGGGTAGTCGTGGTGTCGCTGGTAGTCTGCCTGGGCACCTGGTTCCTGATCGAACGCACCCGGCTGGGCGCTTACCTGCGCGCCGGCACCGAAAACGCGCCGCTGGTGCAGGCCTTTGGCATCAACGTCCCCATGATGGTGATGCTGACCTACGGCGCGGGCGCCGCCCTGGCAGCCCTGGCCGGCGTGCTGGCCGCGCCCATCATCCAGGTCAACCCGCTGATGGGCTCCAACCTGATCATCGTGGTCTTTGCCGTCGTCGTGATCGGCGGCATGGGTTCCATCCTCGGCTCGGTCATCACCGGCCTGGGCCTGGGCATCGTCGAAGGCCTGACCCGGGTGTTTTATCCTGAAGCGTCCAACATCGTGGTATTCGTCATCATGGTCATCGTGTTGATGTTCCGGCCCGCCGGCCTCTTCGGAAAGGAAGCCTGACCATGAGCGCCCTCTCCACCAAAGCCGCCAACATGCTGCGCATCACTTACCTCGTCCTGCTGGCTTTTGCGCTGGCTGCGCCCTTCCTGGGTCTCTACCCGGTGTTTGTGATGAAGCTGCTGTGCTTTGCGCTCTTCGCCTGCGCCTTCAACCTGTTGCTGGGTTTTACCGGCCTGCTCTCGTTCGGCCATGCCGCATTCTTCGGCTCTGCCGCTTATGTCACCGGCTGGTTCATCAAGTCGCAAAACTGGACACCCGAACTGGCTCTGCTGGCCGGCGCGGTGGCGGCCGGGCTGATCGGCCTGCTGGTCGGCCTGGTGGCCATCCGCCGCCAGGGCATTTATTTCGCCATGATCACGCTGGCGATTGCGCAGATGGTCTACTTCGTCTGCCTGCAGGCGAGCTTTACCGGCGGCGAGGACGGCCTGCAGGGCGTGCCACGCGGCAAGCTGTTCGGCCTGCTGCCGCTTGAATCCGACGTCACGCTGTATTACGTGGTGGTGGCGATTTTTGTGGCCTGCTTTCTGTTCATCTCGCGCATCGTGCACTCGCCCTTCGGCCAGGTGCTCAAGATGATCCGCGAAAACGAACCCCGCGCCATCTCGCTGGGCTACAACGTCGACCGCTACAAGCTGCTGGCCTTTGTGCTGTCGGCCGCGCTGGCCGGCCTGGCCGGTTCGATGAAGACCCTGGTCATGGGTTTTGCCACGCTGTCGGATGTGCATTGGTCCATGTCGGGCGAGGTCATCCTGATGACCCTGCTGGGCGGCGTCGGCACTTTCTTCGGCCCGGTCATGGGCTCGGGCATCGTGATCGCGCTGCAGAACCTGCTGGCCGACAAGGTCGGCTCCTGGGTCACCGTCATCATCGGCGCGATCTTTGTGCTGTGCGTGCTCGCCTTCCGCAAGGGCGTGATCGGTGAGTTGCAGGCCTTCCTCGAACGCCGCCGCGCCGCGGCCAAGGCTGCCGCGGCAAAACCCTGACCGGCAGGGCCGGGCGGCCGTCCCGTCCGGCTGCTTTTAAAGTCCTTCATTTGCTATTATTTTAATAGCTGCTTGCGCTTGTCACCATTGGCTAACAGCCTCATTTTCTCAACATCAGTCACCCCGGAACTCGCGCCGGTACATCGACGGCGAGGTACCAAGCGTCGCCGCAAAGTGCTGCCGCAGGGATACCGCCGAGCCGAATCCCGCATCCAGGGCAATCTGCTCCATCGAGCGGCCGGTTGATTCGAGTTGCCGCTGCGCCAGCGCCAGGCGCTGGCTGGTCAGCCACTGGCCCACGGTGGTCCCGGTGATGTGCCGGAAATGCCGGGTGAAGGTGCGCCGGCTCATCAGGGCACGCGCCGCCAGCGTGTCGAGGCTGTGGGGCTGGCGCAGGTTTTCCTGTACCCACGCCAGGATGGCCGACAGCCGGTGGTCGGAGCCTGTGGCAGGCAGGGGTTGCTCCACATACTGCGCTTGGCCGCCCTGCCGCTGCGGCGCCACCACCATGCGGCGCGCCACCCGGTTGGCGGTTTCTGCGCCGAAGTCCCGGCGCAGCAAATGCAGGCAGCAATCAATGCCGGCGGCCGTGCCTGCCGAGGTCAGCACGTCACCGTCGTCCACATACAGCACATCGGGCTGCAGCCTGACCTGCGGATAGCGCTCGGCAAAAGCCGGCGCCAGCGCCCAGTGCGTGGCGGCAGGCCGGCCGTCCAGCAAGCCGGCCTCGGCCAGCACAAAAGCCCCCAGGCACAGCCCGACGATGCGCGCGCCGCGCTTGTGCGCCGCACGCAAAGCCTTGAGCAGGGCTTCGGACGGCCGCTCCATCGGGTCCCGCCACGACGGCACCACCACGGTTTGCGCCTTGGCCAGCACGCTCAAGCTGTGCTCCACCGCAATGGTGAAACCGGCGGTCGTGCGCAGGCTGCCCGGCGTTTCGGCGCACACCAGCAGCCTGAAGCGCGGCAGGTCTGGCCCTGAAAAATCGTTGCCAAACACCATGCACGGCACGGAGAGGTGGAACGGACTGATGCCGTCAAACGCCACCACAGCGACCGTGCTGAGCTGACTTGTGGTGCGCGACTTGATGCGTGACTTGCCAGCTGTCGGCACCTGTGAAAGTGTGTTTTTCGACATGACCCGATTCTATCGAATATTGTCAATTGGGCCACTTTCATGAAAGCTCCCCCAGCCCAACAATCACACCATCAGCATTCGTTGATCACTTGATTCAGCAACAACCCGCAGGAGCAAACACATGGCCATCCCGAACTCAAAGCCCGCAGCACCACGCCGCGCCCTCGTCGTCATCGATGTGCAAAAGGAATATTTCAGCGGCGGCGGCCTGCTCATCGAATACCCGCCGGTGGAAAAAACCTTGCCCAATATCGGCCGCGCCATGGACGCGGCGCGCGCTGCGGGTATCCCGGTGGTGGTGGTGCAGCACAGCGAATCGGCCGCGTCGCCGCTGTTCGCCAAAGGCTCCCCCCTGTGGGAACTGCATGAGACCGTGGCGAGCCGCCCGCGCGACCACTACGTTGAAAAATCCTGGCCCAGCGTCTACACCGGCACCGACTTCGCCGGATGGCTGGAAAAAAACCGCATCGACACCCTCACCGTGATCGGCTACATGACACACAACTGCGACGCTTCCACGATTTTTGAGGCCACGCACCGCGGCCTGCATGTGGAGTTCTTGCAGGATGCCAGTGGCGCACTGCCGTATGCCAACGAGGCTGGCCGGGCCAGTGCCGAGGAAATTCACCGCGTTTTCAGCGTGGTGTTTCACTCGCGCTTTGCCGCCACAGGCTCCACCGACGCCTGGATCGCCGCGGTCCAGGCCGGCGGTCGGCTGGAGAAGAACAACGTCCTCGCGTCGAACCGCGCGGCGCTCGCAGCACGCTAGCAGCCAAGCCGGCTACCGACTCCCGTGCTCAAAGGCCGTCGGTCGAAAGCGCATGGTTCACGCGCTGCGGCACGACCAGTTGCCCATAGCCATCGGGCACAGCCTGGATGTGGATGATGGGTGCGCTGGACGTGACGCTGCCGAACAACATGGCAAAAGCCGCGTCGGCCGCATCACGGCCGGTGGCAAACCGCACAAAGCCCATGGGAATGGCGGTGCCTGACGGATCGAACAGGTACCAGCGATGGCCCAGGTAGACCTCGACATAGGCATGGAAGTCGGTGGGGCCGAGCGCAGGGTCGGCGCCGTAATCAATGCCGGTGGCAAAACGCGCCGGCAGGTTGAGGGCGCGGCATAGCGCGATCATCAAGTGCGCGAAGTCGCGGCAAACCCCGACGCGCTCCACCACCGTGTCGATCGCCGAGGTGCTGCCGTGCGAGCTGTTGGACTCGAAACTCACGCGCTGCTGCACCCACTGGCAGATGGCTTCTGCCCGGCTGTAGCCTTGCTGCAAATGACCGAACTCGTTGGAGGCCAGCTTCTGCAGCCGGTCGGACTGGCAGTAGCGGCTCGGGTAGATGTAGGGCAGCACGGCACCGGGAAGCTGGCAGACCGGCACCTCGCCCAACTCACCGGGCGCCGCTGTGTAGTGGTAAATGTCTACGGTGGCTTCATAGCGCACGCTCAGTGGGCCGGGCTGGGCCTGCAGGCGCAGGTAGCGGTTCCGGCTCGCCGGGTCGGTGTCGATGGTGAAGGGCACCGGCTGGCTGACCTGCAGGTTTTCGGCCTGCACGATCTGTTGCTGCGTGTGCGCCGCGTGGACGTTGAAGATGAAGTCGCCGCCCGGAGGCGCGACGTCGTAGTTGAGTTCGACGGAAAACTGGAGCCTGACCATGGATTCTTTCCTTGCCGTTGCGCAAGGGTCAGGCCTGGAGCAAGCCTGCCGCCGCGCAATCGTCAATCAATGAAGGGAGCCTCTCAGCGTGGCGCTCGCCGCAGGCGGGCACCTGCGCAAAAGCGCGCTGATCTGGGGTACCAGTCATTGTGGACCTCTTCGAGGCGGATACCGGCGATTTGCGGCGGTTTGCGGCTTTGGCGTCCGCCATGACCACGCGGCGTCCGGCTTGCGGGTGGCATGGGCGCCTACACGTCAGGGCTGCCGGCACGAATCAGCACTCTCTTCGCTATAAATTTAATAGCTGCTCGCGCAATTCAGGTATGGGCTGAGGGCCGATTTTGCTTAAAAATCCAGGTCAGCGGCCCTCAGGCTCGTCATCCAGCAGCCGCACTTTCACGCTTTTGCCCTTGACCCGCCCGGTGGACAGCTTGTGCAGGGCTTCGGCAGCAATCGCACGGTCCACCGCCACATAGGTGGAGAACTCGTTGACGTTGATCTTGCCGACCTGCTCACGCGTGAAGCCGGCCTCGCCGGTCAGCGCGCCCAGCACGTCGCCGGCGCGGATTTTTTCCTTGCGCCCGCCCACGATCTGCAGCGTCACCATGGGCGGCAGTAGCGGTTCATTGCTGGCGGGTGTCAGTTCGGTCAATTTGTGCCACTCGGATTCAGCCTTTTGCAGCACCTCGATTTTCCCGACATAACCCATCTCGTCCATGCTGGCCAGGCTGATGGCCCAACCCTCTTCATCAGCGCGGCCAGTGCGGCCGATGCGGTGGATGTGCACCTCGGCGTCGGGCGTCACGTCGACGTTGATGACCATCGCAAGCTGCGCGATGTCCAGGCCGCGGGCAGCCACATCGGTGGCCACCAGCACCGAGCAACTGCGATTGGCAAACTGCACCAGCACCTGGTCGCGCTCGCGCTGCTCCAGCTCGCCGAACAGCGCCAGCGCGCTAAAACCCTGCTCTTTCAAATAGGCCACCAGTGCGCGGCACTGCGACTTGGTGTTGCAGAACGCCAGCGTGCTGACCGGGCGGAAATGCCGCAACACCTGCGCGACGGCGCCCAGGCGGGCTTCGTCATGGTCGCTGTCCGGCACCTGGTACCAGCGCTGCTGGATTTTGGTTTTTTCATGCTGCGCCTGCACCGTGATGGTTTGCGGCGCCTTCATGAATTGCTGGCTCAACTTGGCAATGCCTTCAGGATAGGTTGCCGAGAACAGGAGTGTCTGCCGCTCTTTCGGGCACTGCTTGGCGACGGTGACGATGTCTTCGAAGAATCCCATGTCCAGCATGCGGTCGGCTTCATCGAGCACCAGGGTGTTCAGCGCTTCCAGGGTCAAATTGCCGCGCGCCAGGTGGTCCATGATGCGGCCGGGCGTGCCCACCACAATGTGCGCGCCGTTTTCCAGGCTGGCGGTCTGGTTGCGTAGCGGCACACCGCCGCACAGCACCACCACCTTGGTGTTTTCCTCGGCCCGCGCCAGACGGCGGATCTCGGTCGCCACCTGGTCGGCCAGCTCTCGCGTGGGGCACAACACCATGGCCTGTATGGCAAAGCGCCGTGCATTGAGGTTGGCCAGCAGAGGTATCGCAAAGGCGGCGGTCTTGCCGCTGCCGGTTTTGGCCTGGGCAATCAGGTCTTTGCCCAGCAGCGCCACCGGCAAGCTGGCAGCCTGGATGGGCGTCATGCTGAGGTAGCCGAGCTGCCGCAGGTTGGCCAGCACGGCGGCATTCAGGGGCAGGCTGGCGAAGTCGGTATTGCCGGCGGAAGAGGAGGAGGAAGGGGAAGGAGAGGAGCTCATCCCCCATTATCGGTGCCGGGCCTTCAGCGGCCTGAACCAGACTGCATTTGCAGCCCATGGCCACCATCCCTCGCGAGTGCCAGCTCGCGCAACTGTGCACCGTGTACTTCCGAAATGGAGGTCAGACCGAGCAGGCCCAGATCACGCCGGACTTCGTCGGCCAGGATGCGGATTGCATGGCGCACGCCCTCTTCGCCGGCGACGGCGGCCGCATAGTTGAACGGGCGGCCGACAAACACGAACCTGGCGCCAAGTGCGAGCGCCTTCAGGACGTCCGTCCCGCGCCGGATGCCGCTGTCCATCATGACCGGGAAGTCGGCGCCAACCGCCCGGACAACCTCGGGCAGTACGCGCAGCGGCGAGACCGTGCCATCGAGCTGGCGGCCGCCGTGGTTCGACACGATCAGACCGTCGGCGCCCATGTCCCGCACCTTGCGTGCGTCCTCGTGGTTCATGATGCCCTTGACCACCAGGGTGCGCTTCCACTTGCGGCGGATGAGGGCCAGGTGCTCCCAATCCAGGTGGTCCTTGGCACCGAAGTCACGTGCCACCCGCGACGAGAGGATCGGAGCGCCACGGGTCGCGTACGAGTTCTCGAAGTGCGGCATCCCGTGGGTAACGAGCGTCCGCAGGAAGGTGCCGATCGTCCAGCGCGGGTGGGTGAGCCCCTCCCACGCCAGGTGCAAGCCCGGTCGCAGGGGCGTGGAAAAGCCTGCACGGATGTTGTTCTCGCGGTTGGCGAGCACAGCGGTGTCGACCGTCAGCACGAGCGTCTTGACGCCCGCACGGTCAACGCGGTCGATCAACGCCTCGATCTTGGCGGTCTCGCCCGGCAGGTAAGCCTGGAACCACGTCTCCGGGGCCGCGGCCATCACCTCTTCCAGCGGGATGAGTGAGGAGCCGCTCATGATCATCGGCACGCCCTCGGCCGCCGCTGCGCGGGCCTGCACGAGGTCGCCGCGATACGCACTGAGCGCACTGATGCCCATCGGCGCGATGCCGAACGGTGATGCGTAGCGCCTCCCCAGAAGATCGACCGCCTGGCTGCGGCCGGACACGTTGCGCAGCACTCGCGTGATGAAACCGAACTCCGAGAACGCTGCGCGGTTATCGTGCAGCGACGCCGAGTCTTCTGCTCCGCCGGCGATGTATTCAAAGAGCGGGCGCGGCAGGTGGCGCCGGGCGCCTGTTTCGAAATCCTGCAACGACAGGAATTTTCGCAAGCTCGGTACCGCGACGGGACGTGCTCCCGGTGACAGGCGCGTCACCCTCGGCACGGCCTCGGAAGAGGCGAATTGCGACATATGGAGATCAGTTCACCTGGATGTTTGCTTCGCGGATCACCTTGTCCCAAAGTCCGGTCTCCTTGCGGATCATGTCGGTGAGCTCGGCCGCGTCCGCAAGCTCGATGTCGACCCCCTGTTCTTCGAAACGCCTGGCCACCCCAGGGTCGAGCGACGCCTTCTTCATCGCCGCATAGAGGCGCGCGACGACGGGCGCCGGCGTTCCGTTGGGCGCGAAGATGGCATTCCAGCTCTTGTAGCCGAAGCCGCGAACGGTGTTCGAAATCAAGGGGATCCCCTTCAGAGGTGCTGCGGCGCTGGGGGCGGTGAGGCCGATGACGCGCAGCGAGCCGTTCTGGGCCATGCCGGTGAACGAAGGCATGGTTCCGAACATCGCATGGATCTGGCCGGAGACAAGGTCCGTGGTCGCCGCCGAAGCCCCGCGGTACGGCACGTGCTTGATGTCGATCTGCGCGGCGCGCGCGAACAGTTCCGTGCCGAGGTGAGCCAATCCCCCGACGCCGGCAGAGCCGAAGTTCAGTTGGCCCGGATGTGCCCTGGCATACGCAACCAGCTCCGCGATCGTCTTGAACGGCATCTTCGCCGTCACCACCAGCACGTGTGGTGCCGTGGCGATCATCCCCACCGGCGTGAGCTGGGTCAGGATGTCCACACGCGGCTTCTGCAGCAGGGGTTGTGCCGTGATGTTGCCGGAGGCGGCGAAGAGCAGCGTATGGCCATCGGCCTTCGAGCCTGTCACCTTCTGCATGGCAGGCACGCCGGCGCCGCCGCCGGCGTTCTCGATGATGAAAGGCTGTCCCAGGGCGGCGCTCATGGCCTGGGCCAGATCGCGGCCGAGGACGTCCGTCGCGCCACCGGCGGCGAATGGAATCACCATCCTGGTCGAAACCGAAGAGGCGCCCTGCGCCCGGGCGCCGAACGCGGCGATTGCAGCCGCCGAAGCAAGGAAGCTACGGCGCCTGGCGTGCATGTTTGTCATGGAACGTGTCTCCTGGATCAAGGAGCGCATGATCCGAACAAAGATACAGGATAGGCAATGCGTTACGCCTGACGTAACGGTGCGCGGGCTTGAATACAATCCGGCCATGCCGCAAGAGTCCAGATTCAAGCCGCCGCATGCGACGCCGAAGCGACTTCTCGCGGACGGGCCGGTGGGAACCTCGACGCGTCCAGGCGACGAGAACGTCACGGCCGTGGCGCGTGCGCTGGCTATCCTCACTGCCTTCGAAGGCGACGAGCTCTTTCTCCCGCTGGCGGAGCTCGCACGCCGTACCAGCATGCACAAACCCACGGTGCTGCGGCTTGCGCGCACGCTCGCTGCAGCCAGATTCCTCGTCAGGCGCGAAGACGGTGCGTGGCGGCTCGGCCCTGCAGTAGGCTGGATGGGCTCCCGCTACCAGGCGCAGTTCGACCTCGACTCCGCCATCGAACCCATCCTTCGCCAGCTTGGTACGGCCACGGGAGAAAGCGCCTCGTTCTTCGTCTTCGAAGGCAACCTGCGCAGCTGCCTGATGCGTTGCGAGGGAACGGCAGGTGTTCAGAGCCAAATTCGCTCTGGCGAGGTTTTTCCCCTGGACCGCGGATCCGCCGGCCGGGTGATTCTGGCCGCCCTGGGCGAACCGGGCAATCTGAATGAGCGCATCCGTCGATGCGGTTTCCACATCACCCGCGGCGAGCGGAACTCGAAAATCGCGAGCGTCTCCGCGGCCGTGCGCGGACGCCATGGCGCCGTGCTGGGCTCTGTCAGCACGGCGGGCCCGGTGGAACGACTGACGGGTGCGGTACTCGCGCGTTACGCGCCCGCCACGGTTCTGGCGGCGAAGCAGCTCGGGCAAGCGCTCGGCGCCATGCCTTCCACGGCGCTGCGGGCAACTTGGCATCCGTGATCTGCGTCGCAAACGACGCGAAATGTCACCCGGGCGCACCTGATGTGATGTGATGCACTATCCTGTGCGGCCTGCGAAAAAATGCAGTCGTCACCGATGAAGGAATACCGGTTGCCGCTTCTCCACAAACGCTGCCGTTCCCTCTCGTGCGTCTGGGGAAGCCGCTGCGATCATGAACTGCGCGGCCTCTATGGCCAGGCCCTCGTCGATGGAAACATTCAGGCCCCGCGTCACCGCGCGTAGCGAGGCCGTCACCGCCACTGCGGAGTTTTCGGCGATGCGGTCGGCCATTCGCAGGCACGCCGGAAGCAGGTCATGGGCCGGCACCACATGGTTGATGAGGCCTATCAACAGGGCTTCCTCGGCACTGATGGCGTCGCCGGTCAGGATCATTTCGTTGGCGCGCTTGCGGCCGATGTGGCGGGGCAGGCGCTGCGTGCCGCCAAAGGGCGGCGGAAAGCCCAGCCGGATTTCGGGTTTGGCAAAGCTGGCATGTTCCGCCGCGATGGCCAGGCTGCAGGCTTCCATGGTTTCGCAACCGCCGCCGAAGGCGATGCCGTTGACGGCCGCGATGATGGGTTTGGGATAGTTTTCGATGCGCCGCGTCATGGCCTGGCCGCGCATCACGAAGTTGCGCCACGCTGCCTCGGGCGAGGAGGCGATGTCCGGCGCAAAGCCCGCAATGTCGGCGCCCGCGCTGAAAGCCTTGTCGCCCTGCCCCGTCAACACCAGGCAGCGCACACTGTCGTCGCGCTCCAGGGCGTTCAGCCTGTCCATGAGCTCATCGATCAGGGCGTAGTTCAGTGCGTTCAGTTTCTCGGGCCGATTCAGGGTCAGTATCACGTGTTGGCCGCGGCGCTCAGTTTCTATCAGCATGGTGTCTCCTCAGGTTTTCGGGCAATAGCGTCGGGGGATACGAATGACAACACACCGCAACCGCGCGGGGCACCCACAAAATAAGTCGCGGCTTGCGGCGTGACAAAGGACTGGCCGTTCTCCAGCACCACGTCGCTGTCCCGGCGTCCAGCCAGCGCATCGCTGGTGATCCAGAGGCAACCCCCAGTGCAGGCCAAAACCTGGCCGCGCGGCAAGC
Source organism: Polaromonas sp. P3_A5 (assembly GCF_056403055.1). Classification (NCBI taxonomy): domain Bacteria; kingdom Pseudomonadati; phylum Pseudomonadota; class Betaproteobacteria; order Burkholderiales; family Comamonadaceae; genus Polaromonas; species Polaromonas sp. P3_A5. The sequence continues at coordinate 363,598 of NZ_JBFUGF010000001.1, read as the reverse complement.
GCAAGGGTTTGGGGATGGGCCCGAGCTTCAGCGGAGTCTGTGGAGTTTGTAGGGTTTGCAGGGCATGCATGGCGGACTCCTTGAAAAGTGTGGTTTGATTCTTCAACGGAGCCGGCCCGCGTGGCCGGATGGTTTGTCATACGGGGTATTCCAATCATTCATGCCATGCTGAGCAGCCCTTCCACCAGCGCATTGCGCGCCATGTCGCTCGATGCCATCCGCGGTTTTGAATCCGCGGCACGGCACCTGAGCTTTACGGCGGCGGCCGAAGAGCTTTGCATCACGCAGTCGGCCGTGAGCAAGCAAGTGAAAAGCCTGGAAGATGCGCTGGGCACGACGCTGTTCCTGCGTGGCGGCAAGGGCCTGAGCCTGACGCCGCAAGGCCGTGAGCTTTATGAGACGGCCCGCGCCGCGCTGGCGCAGCTGGCCTCGGCCGTGGACCGCCTGCTGGCGGTGGACAGGGTCTCTGTGGCTGTCACCACCACGCCCTCTTTCGCCGCGCTGTGGCTGGCGCCCAAACTCGCCAGGTTCCAGTTGCTGGAGCCCGCCATCGATGTGCGCGTCGACGCCACGGAAGCGCGCGTCAACCTGGAGCGCGAAGGCATGGATCTGGCCGTGCGGCTCTACCCTGTGCTGCCGGGCGGCGAAGACCCGCCACCCCTGCTGCAGGAGCAGGCCCTGCTGGTGGCGGCGCCGGCCGTCGCGACGCGCATTCGTAACGCCGCCGACATCACGGCCACACCGCTACTGGTCTATTACGACCCGGCCACGCGTTTCCCCTGGATGTCGTGGCCGGACTGGTACGAGCGCCTGGGCTTGAAACAATCGGCGCAGCAGCCCTGCCTCTATTTTTCGCAGTACGAGCATGTGCTGACCGCTGCCTTGCAGGACGCCGGCATTGCCATAGGGCGCACGCCGCTGGTGCTGCCGCTGCTGCGCAGCGGCCAGCTCACAGTTGTCTTGCCCGGCGAGACGGTGCCGGGTTTGGGCTACCGCATCGTGACTTCTGCCCATAGCACTGAGCGGCCGGCCGTGCAGAAGTTTCGCGCGTGGCTGGAGCGCGAACTCGCGCTCGAAGCCATAGGCTAAGCCCAGGCGCCGGTAGCTTCCAGCACCGGGGAGAGTTCCGCCTCGCCCCAGCGCAGCGGCAAGGAAGATTCCACCAACCGCATGGACTGCACCTTGAAACGCATCAGGCGCTGCGCGCCGGTGAAGGACTGCACCTCGGGCCCGTCCCAGATGATGTCGGCCGTGACGGCCAGGTACAGCAGGTCGCCGTTGTCGAAATCAATGAACAGCAAGCCGGCACGCGGGTTCACTACCAGGTTGCCCAAGGTGTTGAAGAAGTAGTTGCCGACGAAGTCCGGCACGGTCAGGGTGCCGTCGGCCTCCACGCGCACAAAGCCGGGCTTGCCGCCGCGGTGCGACACGTCCACGCCGCCGGCGCGGCCGGCTTGCTCACCGTTGCCCTCATAGGCTGTGGCGATGAACAGCGTGTCCGCCTGTTCAATCATGCGGCGCGCCGCGTCATTGAGCTGCGCCGACGCGTGCACCACCGGCCCGGCTGCGGGCGCGGGACGGTCCGCATAGACAGGCTCGCGCGCCTGGATGTATTTGGGGCAGTTGCCGAAACTCTGGCTCAGCTCCACAGCGAAGCCCGAGGCACTCACGCCGCGAACGATGCCGTTCATGCGGTTACGCCTGCGCGTGTGCGGCTCTATGCCCAGCAGGCCTATCGCGGCGCCGTCTGCCAGCGTGCCTTGCAGGGGATCACCTGCGAGCGGCTGCGTGCGCACCACCAGGTGATGCGCATCGGGCGAGTGGATAAAACCCGGCGGCTGGGCCAGCACCGAGGCCCAGGGCTGGCCGCTCGCGTCCACCGTGCCGGCAACCACAAAAGGCAGTTGCTCAAAAAACTCACGGTGCTGGTCGGGCATGAAGTCGCGAATCACGCGCGGGCCGATTTCCGCCATGCGCGCGCGCACGGCCGCGCCCACGCGCGCTTGCGCAGCGCGCTCGCCTTCGTGGAAAGTGGCGGTGCTCATGCGGCCAGCCCTATCGGCGTCCTGACCATGGGCACAAAGCGCGGCAAGGCCTCTATGCGGGCCAGCCAGGCGCGTATGCGCGGGTAGGCTTCCAGCGAGACCTTGCCCTCCGGCGCATGGGCCGAATAACTGTAGTTGGCGATGTCGGCCAGTGTGGGGGTGCTGCCCGCGAGAAAAGCCGACTGGCCCAGCTGCTGCTCCATCACCGCGAACAGGGCATGCGCGCGCTCAATGGCTTCCGGACTTTCCGGCCGCTTGAACAGCTGGATGACGCGCGCGGCGGCCGGGCCGGAGGCGAGCTGCCCCGCAGCGACCGACAACCAGCGCTGCACCGCCGCAGCGGCCAACGGGTCGCGCGGCAGCCATTGCTCGGCATCCGGCGCGTAGCGTGCGTTGAGGTAGACCAGGATGGCGTTGGAATCGGCCAGCGTGACTTCACCGTCCTGGATCACCGGCACCTGGCCGAAGGCGTTCATGGCCAGGAAGGCCGGCGTCTTGTGCCCTTTGGTGGCCAGGTCGATCTCGATGCGCTCGAAGGGCAGGCCCAGCAGCGAGAGAAACAGCTCCACCCGGTGTGAATGGCCGGAGATGGCGACGCGGTACAGGCGTATGGGTTGTGCGGGCTGGGCTTTGGCGGCGGGTGTGCTCATGGCGGGGCTTTCGGCAGGTTGAAAAATCTTGCTCTCGGGAGAGGATTCTGTTTGAACCGTTATCTTGAATAAATGGCTCTGATGATATTTAACTAATCCATTAAGTGGATGAATCCCCGCAACAGGCGTAGCATGTCGCCATGGACAAACTCCGGGCCATGCAGGCCTTTATTCACATTGCCGAACAAGGCAGCCTTACGGCCGCGGCCCAGGTCATGGAATCTTCGTTACCGGCGATGGTGCGCACGCTCGCCGGCTTCGAGGCGCAGCTGGGCGTGCGCCTCTTCAACCGCACGACGCGCCGCATCTCACTGACCGAGGAAGGCCGGCGCCACCTGGAGAGCTGCCGGCAGGTGCTGGCCACACTCGCGGACGCAGAAGCGGCACTGACGGCCGACGCGGCCGAACCCGCCGGACACCTGACCATTACCGCGCCCATGCTGTTCGGCCAGATGCATGTGGCGCCCGCCGTCACGCGCTTTGTGCAGCACCACGACAAGATGCGCTGCTCCATGGTGCTGCTGGACCGCGTGGTGAATCTGCTGGAAGAAGGCATCGACGTCGGTATTCGCATCGGCGAGCCTGAAGACTCCAGCCTGGTGGCGCAGAAGGTGGGCACCATCCGCCGCCTGGTGGTGGCCAGCCCGGCCTGGGTTCGCCGCCACGGCGTACCAAAACACCCCAAGGACCTGCTCAAGGCCAACTGCGTGCGACTGACGGACCATTCCCCCACATGGGGTCCGTTCATAGACCAGGGCCGACCGCTTCGGCTTGCCGTCAGTGGTAATCTGGAGTTCAACCAGATCGCACCGGCTGTGGCGGCCTGCGCGGCGGGTGTGGGATTCGGTTCTTTTTTGTCTTACCAGGTGGCGCCGTTTTTAAAAACCAAACAATTGCGCACCGTGCTGGAGGGTTTCGAGCCGCCGCCCCGGCCCATCAACATTGTTTACCCGCACGCCCGGCTGCTGCCCATGCGCACGCGAGTGTTCATTGAGTGGATGAAAAAAGAGCTCCGGGAATTCCAGTCTTGAGAGCCGGCATCAAGGCACCCGAAAAAGCAACGTCAGCAGACACCAGAACAAGGACAGCGAATGCAGACTTTTGATTTTGACCTTTTCGTGATCGGCGGCGGCAGCGGCGGTGTGCGCGCCGCGCGCATGTCGGCCCAGCGCGGCGCCCGTGTGGGACTGGCCGAATTCGCTGCGATGGGCGGCACCTGCGTGAACGTGGGCTGCATTCCCAAAAAGCTCTACAGCTATGCGGCCCACTACGGCGACAGCTTTGAAGAGTCGCGCGGCTTCGGCTGGACCGGCGAGGCGCCGGTGTTTGACTGGGACACGCTCAAGGCCAACCGTGTCCGCGAGATTTCGCGGCTCAACGGCATTTATGTGCAGCTGCTTGAAAGCGCCGGCGTGCAGATCATCACCGGCTGGGCACGGCTGCTTGACGAGCACACCGTCGAGGTCGACGACAAAAAGTTCACGGCCAAAAACATCCTGATCTCCACAGGCGGTACCGCCACAGTGCCTGCCGTGCCGGGACGCGAACATGTGGTGACCTCGGACCACATGTTTGACCTCAACCCCTTCCCGAAGCGCCTGCTGGTGGTGGGCGGCGGCTACATCGCTTGCGAATTCGCCTCGATCTTCAATGGGCTGGGCTCACAGGTCACCCAGGTGCATCGTCGCGACATGCTGCTGACCGGCTTTGACGATGATGTGCGGCGCTTCATTGCCGCCGAGATGAGCAAGACCGGCATCACCCTGCAGCTGGGCGCAGAGATCGCCGCTATCGCCAAAACCGCCACAGGCCTGCAGGTGACGCTCAAGGACGGCGGCGGCCTGGAGGTGGACACCGTGCTCTACGCCACGGGCCGGGTTCCCAATGCGAATGGCATCGGGCTTGAAGCTGCCGGTGTGGCCGTCAACGCAGCCGGTGCGATCCAGGTCAATGCGCACTACCAGACCTCGGTGCCGTCCATCTATGCGCTGGGCGATGTGACGGCGCGCATGCAGCTGACACCGGTGGCGTTGGGCGAAGCCATGGTGGTGGTGGACCAGCTCTTCGGGCCGGCCGCCGGCAAAAAGCCGCGCAACATGAGTTATGAGTTTGTGCCGACCGCCGTCTTCACCCATCCCAACATCGGCACGGTTGGCTATTCAGAGGCCGATGCGCGCGCAAAGTTCGGCAAGGTCACGGTGTTCCGCGCCGACTTCAAGGCACTCAAGCACACGCTGAGCGGCAGCACCGAACGCACGCTCATGAAGCTGCTGGTCGAAGACGCCACCGACCGTGTGGTCGGCCTGCACATGGTGGGGCCGGACGCCGGCGAAATCGTGCAGGGTTTTGCCGTGGCCATGAAGGCCGGTGCGACCAAGGCAATATTTGACAGCACCATCGGCATCCACCCCACGGTGGCGGAAGAGTTTGTGACGATGCGCGAGCCGGTCAAGGACTGATTTCAGCGCCCTCCCGGTGCAATCTCAACGCAATGCCCGGCACGCACGTTGGCGGGCCGATGCAGCTGTGTTTCAAGGTCTTTGATGCACGACATCGCCACGAAAAAATGGCAAGACCGCCGAAACTTCAGTTAGCACGCGCCGCCACTCCGATCTCGCTCAAATACTCTTTGAGGGCGGTGCGCCATAAAGCAGGTTTGTGATAAATATGATGTCCGTCACCCTCGATCGGGGGCTGAAGCAGCAAGCGTCCCTTGCCCCCTGCCGCCTGAAACGCTTCGTAGGAAGCGCGTATGGTGTTGGCGGTATAGCGGCTGTCGTTTTCCGCGAAGACCCAGAGCGTGGGAACGCGCGTGGTTTTTCCGAACTCCGCGAACCCATCCACCATCATCCGGTTGAGGTGGCCGGGGCCGCTGCCGATTTTTCTTATATCGTTTCGCCCGCCTGAAAAATCGATGGTCCCGATGAGCCCCGTCGGGCTCTGGCTGGCGAGGTACATCGAGAGGTAGCCTCCGGCCGACTGGCCCGAGAGGATGAGCCGGCTGGCATCAAGCTCCGGGCGGGTCTTGAGCCAGACCAATGCGGGCAAGACGTCTTCGGACTGTACACGCGCCTTGTAAGTGGCGTCGCCGTCCTCATGGGAAAAGTTTTTCGGATAAGTGCCTTCAGACATGCCCACGCCACGGCGTGCGGGCATCAGCACGGCCACGCCCATTTGCAGAAACTCGCGCGCAACCACCATATCGCGGAACCGTTCCTTGTCGCGATTGAATACGATATCCCCGTGACTGAATACCGTAACCGGATAAGGGCCCCCGCCAAAACGACGGACCTCGGGTAACAGCAAAGTGGCTTCCAGCCGGTTGGTGCCGAAGGTGCCGGGCACCTGGTAAGTGATGACTTCCTCTCGCCAGGCAATGGGCGGGCTGGCATAGCCGATAACAGGGGCCGGTTCCTGCCCCTCAAGCCAGCCGGCGACGGCCTTGGCCACAATGGCCTCCTGCCCCTGCAGCACGTGCTGGCTACCACGCCCGCAATCATCCTTGCCGTCCTGCTGCTCGTAACCTACCTGGACAAAAGTAAAACGGCTGCGCTGGGCCAGGATTTGCGCCTCCGGAAAAGGTGCACTGTCGCATTGAGCGCCAGGCGCGTGCAGCATCAGTACGGGCTTGCGCAAGGCGCTCCAGTCGCTGGTGCGGTTGTTCTTCAATACGCTGGAGGCCACGACGATCTTCCCGAATCCTTCCAGGTCGTCGGCGATGTCCAGCAGCGGAGCCACCAGGGAAAAGCCGGCCAGATGAACCTGCGCTCCGGGAAACGACTGCTGCGCCTGCTTGAGCGCCGCGGCAAGGTCTTGCCGCACCTCCCGGCGCGGCCTGGCGTTGAGGTTACGGCGTTCGGCATCGCTGGGCGGGTCCACGTACACCAGGGCCACACCCTGGGCCTGCAGCTGAACCGCCCCACGCACCCAGGGCCCGCCGAGGGTTAACGCGGCAGGGCCGTTGGCAACCTTGAGTTGGGGTACACCGCCGGGTTGCGGGTAGACCAGCACGTGCCTGACCGGCTGGTTGCCCCCAACCGCATCGCCGTAAAGGGCAATGGCCAGCGTGACACTCTGTCCGGTTGGCGATACACGGGTGGACAAAGTCTGCACGGTCCAGTCCTGGGCCTTCGACTGCAAAGCGCCGCCCAGCAGCAGCACAGCCAATGCAAAACGAATGCAGGCGGAAAGCACCATCAGATGACGTGATTGCATTTCCCGGGCTCCACCTCGACTTTGAACTTGCATGAAACAGGCCGGAGGCTTTGCCTAGTCCGCGTCCGGATCTTCAGGCGTATCCGAATCCGGCTCGCGGTCTTTCAGGCGTTCGTCGAGGCGCTGGCGGATGGTGCCGGCCTCTCCGAGAAACTGCACCAGGGGCACAGCCGGCGCCATGCGCAGGGACGGCGGGTAGAGGGTGGACATGTAGAGCTTGTTGGACAGGCGCTTGTTCTGCAGCCAGTTGGTGCCCAGCATGGCCACAATGCCCAGCACGGTCACGCCGGCCACCAGCCCCGCCAGTCCACGGCGGCGCTGCGGGACGATGACCGACAGGTGCACATAGATGGCCGCAGCCGCCCCCAATAGCAGCAGCGGCGTTTCAAAGCGCGCCAGGCTTTCGAGCGAGAACATGAAAGCCAGCAGGCCGGCCAGCGTGGCCGCCAGCTGTATCGCCACGGAACTGGTGCAGGCAATGCGGACATGGCGCCAGAACTGCAGATGGCCGGTAAATAGCTTGGTGGCGAGAGCCCACAGGCCCGCCCACACGGTGATCGCCATGGCCACCATCGCCATGAGGCCGGGCAATTGCCGCGCCAGCTGGGAAGGCTCGGTCAGGGTCAGCCACGATTGCCCCACCACCAGGGTCAGCATGGCGGCCAATGCCAGCAAAGTCCAGCCGGTCGTGCGCCACGGAAAGTGCGGCAGCCGCTCTTCAGCGGCCACCGGCGCTTCCGCCAGGCGCAGCCCCAGCTTCAGCCGGCCCAGGGTCAGGGCCTCGCCGGCAGGCCAGCTGAACTGCGTGCCCTGGCCATGCAGCGTCCGGTTCAGCGCGACACCGTTGACCGTGTCCAGCACCTGCACCATCACTTCGCCTTCCGGCGTGCGGTCTATGCGCAGGTGTTCAGCGGCCACATGGCCGTCATCCAATACCAGGTCGGCGGTGAGTGCACGGCCCACGGTAACGGGCCAGTGCCGCACGTCAAGGCGGCCCACCAGTGCGCCATTGCGGTCGGTGGCCTGCAGCAGGGCGAGATTGCCGGCGCTCATGGTGCGGCCTCCCATTTAAAACCGCCCAGGTAATGCGCCACCAGCTTGAGGCCGTTGTCAAAACTTACGCCCTGCGCGTCCATGCGTCCCTGCACACCGCGTGTGGACTGGTTGACGGACATCGTCAGCACCGACACGTCATACAGACCCGGCAGCTTGCGGTAGGCACTCATGCACACCACGGCGCGCATGGGCATGCCGCCCGTTTCGACGAAGCGTTCAGAGCACTCGGCCGCCGTGGCCTTGCGTGAACCCCGGGTGGAGAAGTACTCATTACCGAAGCTTTGCGAATACATGACGGCAAAACGCAGAGGGCCCAGCTTGGGCGCGTTGTAGGCTTCGTAGCGCAGGCGGATGTAGCCGGTGTTGAAATCGCCCGCGAACACGTGGCTGTCAATCTGGCAGTCGGTGCGCTCCAGGTCAAAGGCCTTGAAGTCGGGCTCGCGCCCGCGGCCCCAGCAGCGGGCCAGGGAATCTTCGGGCACGGGCACGCTGTAGCCACCGTGCTTTTGCGCCGTGAGCGGCACCGCGGTGAATTTTTGCGTCAGCAGTGCCTGGTGCTCGCCCAGCTGGCGCGCCACCTCGGCATGCGCCGGCTTGGTAATGGGCTTGGCCGAAGCGGCCTTTGCCAACAATGCCTGGGCGAATTCGGCAGGGATCAGAAAGCTCAGCAGGTCGCCGTCCAGCCGCTTGGATACGTTGATACCGACCACCTGGCCGGCATCGTCCAGCGCCGGGCCGCCGCTCATGCCGGGGTTGAGCGCGCCGCCGAAAAAGATACGCGGGTAAAAGCTGCGCTGCACGAGGCCGTTGTAGGTGCCTTCCGTGACCGCAAAACCGATGTCCAGCGGATTGCCCAGTGAATAAATGCGTTCGCCGCGCGCCAGGGGCCTGTCCGCCCCGCGAAAAGCCAGCTGCGGCATTCCCGTTGCCGGCGTCTTCACGCGCAGCAGCGCCAGGTCGTTGCGCACGTCAAAGGCGAGCAATTCAACCTCGGCCTCCTTGCCGTCCACCGGCACGTAGACGCCGCGGTAGCGCTCGGGCTCCAGCGCCAGCTGGCTGGCCACATGGAAGTTGGTAATGATGAGCCCGTTGGCCGAGACAAAAAAGCCCGAGCCCACACTGGCCTGGGTGTTGGAGTTACGCAGCAGGGTGCGGATCTGCACCAGTTTGTCGCGCGTGGTTTCATAGGCGCGCTGGGCGTCACGGGAGATCTGCGCCGGTGCGGCGGCAGCAGGCGCCTGCGGGGCACGGCCCGGTGCCGGGGCCTGCGCCTGGGCCACCTGCAGGCACAGGGTACCGAGCAAGACTGCCGCCAGCGTGCGCAGGTGCCCCGAAAGGTTGTGGTGTTTCATCAGGGCATTCTAGGGTGTGCCGCGGCACTTGCCGCACAATGATGTGCATGCCCTGCGGTGCTACGCTTTGCGAAAACCACCTGATGGACCTTCACCATAAAAACAAGGCTTTTTTCATGCCCTATCTGCCGCCTTTCATAGCCCCGACCCGCTACAGCGACCCGGCCGCCGCACTGGCACAGGTTCGCGCCATTTATGACCAGCAGATTGCCCACCTGCGCGATGCAATGCAGCGCTATGTGGCCGGCGAGACCCTGCCCGGCCATGTGCGCGCCTGCTACCCTTTCGTGCGCATCCACACCGACACCGTGGCCCGGGCCATCCTGGAGACGCCCGACATTTCGCAGTTGAGCTTTGGCTTTGTGGCCGGTCCCGGCCGCTTTGAAACCACACTGACCCGGCCCGACCTCTACGGCAACTATTACCTTGAACAATTCCGCCTGCTGATGCAGAACCACGATGTGGAGCTGGAAATAGGCACCAGCACGCAGCCCATCCCCATCCATTTTTCGTTTGCGGAAAACGACCATATTGAAGGCAGCATGGATGCAGCGCGCCGCATGCTGATGCGCGACGTGTTCGACCTGCCCGACCTGGCCGCCATGGACGACGGCATTGCCAACGGCACCTACGAACCCCTGCCCGGCGAGCCGCAGCCGCTGTCGCTGTTCACCGCGGCGCGCGTCGACTATTCGCTGCAGCGCCTGCGCCACTACACCGGCACTTCGCCGCACTGGTTCCAGAACTTCGTGCTGTTCACCAACTACCAGTTCTACATCGACGAGTTCGTGCGCCTGGGCCATGAAGCCATGGCCGACCCGGACAGCGAGTACACCGCCTTCATCGAGCCCGGCAACGTGGTGACCCGGCGCGCCGGCCTGCCCGCCGAGGCCGGCGACGAGCTTGGCGTGCAGCCGCCCCGCCTGCCGCAAATGCCGGGCTACCACCTGCTGCGCGCCGACCGCACCGGCATCACCATGGTCAACATCGGCGTGGGCCCGGCGAACGCCAAGAACATCACCGACCACATCGCCGTGCTGCGCCCGCACGCATGGATCATGCTGGGCCACTGCGCCGGCCTGCGCAACAGCCAGCAGCTGGGCGACTATGTGCTGGCGCACGGCTATGTGCGCGAAGACCATGTGCTGGACGAAGAGCTGCCGCTGTGGGTGCCGATCCCGGCGCTGGCCGAAATCCAGGTCGCACTGGAAAAAGCCGTGGCCGACGTGACCCACGCCGTCGGCCCCGACCTCAAGCGCATCATGCGCACCGGCACCGTGGCCTCCACCGACAACCGCAACTGGGAGCTGCTGCCCGGCAACCAGCCGCAGCGCCGCTTCAGCCAGAGCCGCGCCGTGGCGCTGGACATGGAAAGCGCGACGATTGCCGCCAACGGCTTTCGCTTTCGCGTGCCCTACGGCACCCTGCTGTGCGTGAGCGACAAGCCGCTGCACGGCGAGATCAAGCTGCCCGGCATGGCCAACCATTTCTACCGCGAGCGCGTCGACCAGCACCTGCGCATCGGCATCCGTGCCATCGAGCTACTGCGCGCCGAAGGCATCACGCAGCTGCACAGCCGCAAGCTGCGCAGCTTTTCGGAAGTCGCGTTCCAGTAGGTCCGTCAGTTGCTATACTTTTGGTAGCTGCTTGCGCACGACCCTATTGGCCTGCAGCCTTATTTTTTATAAATATCACCCGCCCATGGAAAATCTTTCACCGCTCGTTCCTGTCACAGAAGCCAGTCATGGCGTGGTGATCGACCTGATCTACGCAAGCACCAACAACTTCACCGGCCAGGTGATTTATGACAGCCCGCTGTGCTTCTTGCATCCGCAGGCAGACGCCGGCCTGCGCAAAGCCATAGCGGCCGCAAAAGACATGGGCTTTCAGCTCAAGATTTTCGACGCCTTCAGGCCGCAGGAAGCGCAGGAGGCACTTTGGGCCGTGGCGCCCAACCCCGCCTACATCGCCGATCCGGCCAAGGGCTCCAACCACACACGGGGCGTGGCGCTTGATGTCACGCTGCTGGCGCACGACGGGCAGGAGCTGGACATGGGCACGCCGGTCGACACCATGACGCACGGGTCCCATCACTTTCACACGGCACACCCTGTGGCCGTCCAGGTCAACCGCATGCGGCTGCTCACGGTCATGCTGGAAGCAGGCTTTGTGCACCACCCCAACGAATGGTGGCACTACCAGTTGCCGGACGCCAAAGGCTTTCCGCTGATCGACAGCCATGCCTTCATGCGCTGCGTGGGCGAGGGCCAGCAGCCCGCCCGGCTCAGGGCCGCCTGAGCTCGCCGGCCGGGCCGGCCACCGGCAGTTCCGCCGGCTGCCGCGACTCGGCCGACTCCGTACGCACCAGCGGCAAATGCTGCGGGTATTCGCGCTGCATGAAATCCACCAACGCCTCGCGCACCTTGCAGCGCAAGTCCCAGTTCAGGCTGGAGTTGGCGGACGTCACCAGCACCCGCAGCTGCATGCTGCGCTCGCCTGATTCCACCACCTGCAGCAGGCACAGCCGCTTGTCCCACTCGGGCGCCTCCTCGCAGGCGCGCCGCGCCGCGTCGCGTAACGGGGCCAGGGGCATGCGGTAATCAACCCAGATGAACACGGTGCCGATGATCTGGGCGCCGGTGCGCGTCCAGTTCTGGAACGGGTTTTCAATGAACCACTGCAACGGAACGATCAGGCGCCGCTCGTCCCAGATTTTCAGCACCACATAAGTGCCGGTGATCTCCTCCACCCGGCCCCATTCGCCCTGCACGATCAGCACGTCGTCCAGGCGGATGGGCTGCGCCAGCGCCAGCTGCAGGCCGGCAATCAGGTTGCTGAACACGGGCCGGGCCGCGATACCGATCACCAGCCCCGCCACACCCGCCGAAGCCAGCAGGCTGGCCCCGAACTGGCGGGCGCCGGGAAAGGTCATCAGCATCAGGGCCAGCCCGGTCAGCAGTACGATGAACATGGCGGTGCGCGCCAGCATGCGGGTCTGCGTATGGATGCGGCGGGCATTGAGGTTGTCCTCCACGTCAACCGGGTGCAGGCCGATCACGCCCAGCGCAGCCCCGCGCGCCGCGCGCATGCCCGCCCAGGTCAGGGCGGCGAGCAGCAACAGGCCATTGGCATGGCGCACTCCGTTGATCAGCGGAAAGGTATCCGGCGCGCCGTGCCACACGGCCTGCAGGGCAATCAGGGGCAACAGCACCTGCACCGGAGAGCGGCATTGTTCGGCAACCCGGGCCATCACAGGCATGGAACGCGTCAGCCGCAGGACAACGACAGCACCTATGGTGTGCGCCACCAGCGCCAGAACGATGCTGATGCCGGCCGCCAGCAGCACGTGCAGCGAAGAGTCGTCCGCCCAGGAAAGAAGTTCTGCGAAGTTCATTCAGTGGCCCCCTCGTTCACCCTTCAGCTCTCCGACGGCCCTGCACGACTTTGGGTGGCGCGGGGAAAGCGGAGGTTCCGATGGTGGTCATACGCTGGAGATGAAGTGGCAAATGGAAACGGGGGACGGAAAACGGGGAATGGGGTAACGCCGGGGGCCGGAGGCCTTGGGGCATGGGTAACAGCTCACGCCCGAGCTTTTTACTTTGCCCGTCCTTACTCTACTGCAGCAGAGTTGCGCCTCAAGTAGGACGCGTGCCAGTCTTTCCCCTGCAAACCATCAGTCCATTGCAATCAGATGATAATTATTCTCAATTAGAGTTTTAACCTGTGGGCCGCAGCATGCGCCGCCCTCCCTGAAAGACACCATGTCCACAACACCCTCAGCAGCCGTCCCTTCTCCCGACGCCGCGCCGCGCAAGCGCCGGCCGCCGCGCCATGTGCAGGTCACCCGCGTGCAAACCTTGAGCCCGCTGATGCGCCGCATCACGCTGCAAGGCGCTGAGCTGGAAGGCTTTGAGGTGGCCGACCCGGCCTGCTACATGAAACTGATTTTTCCTGAGCCAGGTCAGACCGAGCCCGAGCGCCCACTGCCCGATGGGCCGCGGCCGAAGTCCATGCGCACTTACACGCCGCTGGCAGTGCGCAACGATGTGCACGAGGTCGATGTGGATTTTGTGCTGCACGGCGACGGCCCTGCCTCCACCTGGGCTGCGCAGGCTCAACCGGGCCAGGTGCTGTATTTGATGGGCCCCGGCCCTGGCTACAAAGTTCAGCTGGATGCGCCTGCGCATTTCCTGATCGGTGACGACAGTGCCTTGCCCGCGTTTGAAACCATTCTGGCCGCCCTACCCGCCACGGCGCAGGCGCGCGTGCTGGTCGAAGTGGTGGATGCGGCGGAAGAACGCGCGCTGCACAGTGCTGCCAAAGTAGAAGCGCACTGGACCGCACGCGGCAGTGACAACACGCAGGCTGGCCAGGCACTGGAAGCCGCGTTGCGCAAAGCCGGCGCGCCCGCACCCGGCACGCGCATTTACCTGGCCTGCGAGGCCGCGGCCATGCGCCGCATTCGCAAGTTGCTGATTGAAGAGCTGGGCATGGAGCGTGGACACATCGTGGGCCGCGGTTACTGGAAGCTGGGCACCGTCAATCACCCGGATCACGATTACGGGGAGGGTGACTGAGCCCCCACGGTCGCTCACTTCGTGTAGCTCCCTGCCCCCCAAGGGGGCCGCCCGCCTGCGGTCTGGCAAAGCCAGTCCCGCGGCTCATGCTGGGTTAAGAATTCAGGAGCGTAACAGGGGCGAAGTTATTTACCAGCGGGGGCCGAGGGTCCGGCTTCGCCGGCCCCAGGCGCCGCCCCCTTGAGGGGGGAACAGGCTACACGCAGTGAGCCTGGACGGGGGTGGATCTCATCCACGCGCATAACTCACCGTGAGCATCTCCCACTGGTGCCCTTCGGGCTCATTCCAGTAGATGCCCTTGCCGCCAAGGTATGTGCTGACCTGCATGTCCATGGGGCCGCGAACCGAGCTGCGGTATTGGATTCCTGCCGCCTGGATGCGCCCCAGGATCGCATCGAATTCCTGCTCGCTCACGCGAAAGCAGAAATGCTCGACGGGAAAGTCTTCGTCGGTGTCGATGAAGTCCAGCGTCAAGCCGTCGTTGATGTAGACGGCTGAAAAAGGCCCTATCGTGGTTTCAGCCCACCGCACGCCGAGCAGCTCTGCCAAAAACCTGGCCGAAGCCACCTTGTCTCGCGCCGATACGATGAAGTGGTCCAGATGAATGGTCATGGCAGGCCTCTTGATGGTGATGGCCTGTTTTATAGCGTGTGCGGGCCGCGCCTGTACACCAGCGTGCGTAACAACCTTCATGGCGGCGTTGCCGCCATGGCCGCATGGCTGTAGCCTTACGGGCAGTTCTTATAAGAAAAATGGCTGCAGACCAATAGGGACGAGCGCAACCAGCTATCCAATTAATAGCAACTGAGACCGGCCGCACAACCCCGGTCCACACTCACAGGTCGAAGAACACCGTCTCCTTGCCGGCCGCGCTGTCCTGCATGCGGATGTCGAATCGGTAAACCGGTCCGGCGCCCGTCATGTCGCGCCGGGCGATCAGCGTGTTGCGCCGTTCGGCCGGCACGCTGGCCAGCACCGCGTCTTTGCCGTTCACTTCCGCCTCATCATCAAAGTAGATGCGCGTGAAGGTATGCACCAGCAGGCCGCGCATGGTGACGCAGACGTTGATGAACGGTGCTTGCCCCGCCACAGCGCCGGGCTTGACGGTGAAGAATTCGTAATGGCTTTGCGGCAGGGTGCCGGTGCCGCAGCGGCCAAAGCCGGTGAAGCCGCGCGCTTCGGCGTCGGCCACCGAGGTAATGGGCAGGCCGCTGCCGTCGGGCTGCGCGATCTCGACCATCGCGTCCATCACGGCATTGCCGGCGCCGTCAAACACCTGGCCGGTGATACGGATGTGCTCGCCCTTGGCATTCGGCTGGGCCAGCACGGGCGTGAACAGGCTTTTGAGGTCGTAGCCGTATTGCGTAGGTGTGAGGCCATAGGCAAAGAAGGGGCCGACGGTTTGCGAAGGGGTTTGTTTAAGTGGGCTTGTAGTCGTCATGGCGTTGTCTTCCTGCCGCTTATTCAAAACGCGTGGCTTTGGGGCCGCGCAGCACGATGTCGAACACATAACCGAGCGCGTAGTCGGGCTGGGTCACGTCGAGACTGAATTTCGAGACCATCAGGTCGCGCACGCTTTCGGGCGCGCCCATGTACATGGGGTCGTAGCCGAGCAGCGGGTCGCCGGGGAAATACATCTGCGTCACCAGGCGGCTGGCGAAGTAATCACCAAACAGCGAGAAGTGAATATGCTGCGGCCGCCAGGCGTTGGGGTGGTTGCCCCAGGGGTAGGCACCGGGCTTGATGGTCTTGAAGCTGTAGCGGCCTTCGTTGTCGGTCATGCAGCGGCCGGCACCCAGGAAGTTCGGGTCCAGCGGCGCGTCGTGCTGGTCGACCTTGTGCACGTAGCGGCCCGCCGCATTGGCTTGCCAGACTTCCACCAGCGTGTTGCGCACGGGGCGGCCGTCTTCGTCCAGCACGCGGCCGGTGACGATGATGCGTTCACCCAGCGGGTCGCCATTCATGACGGCGTTTTTGGTCAGGTCGCTGTCCAGCGGGCCGAACTGCCCGGCGCCATAGACGGGCGCATTGAGCTGCGCCAGCGCCTGCTTGATGGGCACCAGCGGCTGCTTGGGGCCGCGCAGCAAGGTGGATTTGTAGCCGGGATAAATATGGGGCGAATGGCTGGTCCAGTCGCGTGGGGCCAGAAAACTGTTGTTCAGGTCGGGTTTCATCGATGTCTCCAATGGGTTGCATGCGCTGGCGCCCTGGTCGCGGCGCGCTTTTCTACGCTGCCGCGACTTTAATCGGCCTCAATGGTTATGTATATTGACATTTTCTCGACTTATCCATAACCAAATGGTCAAATTGGAGCATGGTCGATGAACGCATCAAATACCGGCACCTGCAGTGCTTTCTGGCGGTGGCGCAGCATGGCAGCCTGCAAAAGGCGGCCGACGTGCTCGCCATCACGCAGCCCGCCGTATCCAAAACCCTGAAAGAACTTGAGGGCCTGCTGGCGGTGCGATTGTTTGAGCGCGGGCGCAAGGGCGCCGTGCCCACGCGCGAGGGCGAAGCCTTTTTGCGGCATGCCGGCGCCAGCGTGAGCGCGCTGCGCGAAGCTGTCGCCAGCGTTGCGCAGACGCGGCGGCAGGGCAGCGCGGTGATTGCCATCGGTGTGCTGCCGACGGTGGCACCGTGGCTGATGCCCTTGCTGCTGGCGCGGCAAGAGGCCCAGTCCGGGCCGGATGCGCACACCAGCCTGCGCATCCAGACCGGCGCCAACCCAGAACTGCTGGCCAGCCTGCGCCAGCGCGCGCTGGATTTGGTGATTGGGCGTTTTGCCGAACCGGCCCATATGCTGGGCCTGACGTTTGAGCACCTGTATGCCGACCCACTGGTACTGGCGGTACGCCCCGACCACCCGCTGCTGGCGCAAGCAGGGCGCAAGGCCGATCCGCTGGTCGGCTTGCAGGCCTTCACCACGATCCTGCCCACGCAGGGCACGGCCATACGCCATACCGCCGACGGATTTTTCCTCACACGCGGCCTGCCGCCCCCCGTGCGCCTGGTCGAAACGCTGTCGGTGTCCATCGCACGCGGCTACACGCAGCAAAGCGATGCAGTCTGGCTTTCGCCGCTGGGGGCTGTGCGGCCGGACCTGGACAAGGGCACGCTGGTGCGCCTGCCCGTCAGCATGGCCGGCACCGAAGAGCTGGTGGGGTTGACGCTGCGCGCCGACATGGCGCCCACCGAGGCTCAGCACCAGCTGATCACCACCATCCGGGTGCTGGCGGCAGAGCGCCGCAGCGAAGCGCCGGCCCTGCTCTAGGCTGGCTCGGCCTGCACCGCAAAGCGGGCGGTCAGTTCACCCAGGCCCAACTCTTCAAGCACCTCACGCAAACGCGCTTGGGCGGCACGGGTTTTACCGGCCTGCGGCTGCGCAGGCCGGCTGGCAAGAATGAGCTCGTTCTTCATCGAATGCTCCCAGCCCACGAGCTCGGTCACGGTGACCTGGTAGCCGTTGGCTTCGAGCTGCAGGCAGCGCAGCACATTGGTGATCTGGCTGCCGAATTCACGCGTGTGCAGCGGGTGCCGCCAGAGTTCGGCCAGCGGCGTGCGGGACAGTGACAGGGCACGGCTTTTCTTCAGCACACCGGCCACTTCGGCCTGGCAGCACGGCACCAGCACCATGTGGCGGGCATTTTTGGCCAGCCCGAATGCAATGGCGTCATCGGTGGCGGTGTCGCAGGCATGCAGGGCGGTGACGATGTCCACGGTGGGCGGGAGTTCAGCCGAAGTGGTAGCCTCCTGCACCGACAGATTCAGGAACGACATGCGCGCAAAACCCAGCCGCTGGGCCAGCACGCGTGACTTTTCAACCAGCTCGGCACGCGTTTCAATGCCGTACACATGGCCTGCGGTTTTTTCGCCGCGGTGCGCGACATTAAAGAACAGGTCGTACAGGATGAAGCCCAGGTAGGACTTGCCGGCGCCGTGGTCGGCCAGGCTGAAGGCGGCCTTCTCCGCAGCCACCTCATTGAGCAGGGGCTCGATGAACTGATACAGGTGGTAGACCTGCTTGAGCTTGCGCCGCGTGTCCTGGTTGAGCTTGCCTTCGCGCGTAAGGATGTGCAGCTCCTTGAGCAGCTCAATCGACTGGCCAGGACGAAGTTCTTCGATGACTTGTGCTGCGGGGGCGGGCTTTCCGGAGCCCTTCGAAGGCTTTGCCGCGCGCGCGGTGCTGGGTGTTTGCATGGCCTCAAGTTTAGTGGCGTACCCCCGGTACAGGCGGCCCCGGTGCAAAGCCCCTGGAAGTCGGCATGGAACATCCGGTGACAATTAACTTGCACACAATTCAATTGCTCGCTATAATTCATCCCATGCCCAACAAAACCGACACCGCCAATGCCACTGACGCCATGCTGCAGCTGGACAACCAGCTGTGTTTTGCGCTGTATTCCACCTCTTTGGCCATGACCAAGCTGTACAAGCCCATGCTCGAAGAGATGGGCCTCACGTACCCGCAATACCTCGCGATGCTGGTGTTGTGGGAACAAGACGGCCTGACGGTCTCGGAACTTGGTGAACGGCTTTACCTGGACTCGGGCACGCTGACCCCGCTGCTCAAGCGCATGGAATCCGCCGGGCTGCTTTCACGCATCCGCGCGGTGGAAGACGAGCGCCGCGTTCACATCACGCTGACGGCGGCCGGCCGCAAGCTCAAGGCCAGGGCCGCCAAAATTCCGGGCTGCATCCTGAGCGCCACCCAATGCTCGATTCCCGAGCTGGTGTCGCTGACGCAGCAGGTGCAGTCGTTTCGCAACCGCCTCACCGCCTGATTTCTTTCACCATTTCACTGAATTTTTAACCCGCCCCGATCCGGGGTATTTTCCAAAGGAAGTCACCATGACCACACTCGAAAAAGTTCTCTACACCGCCCACGCCCACACCACCGGCGGCCGTGACGGCAAGTCCAAGACCGACGACGGCCGCCTGGACGTCACGCTGAGCTCGCCCGGCACCGCCGGCACCGGCACCAACCCCGAGCAGTTGTTTGCTGCCGGCTACGCAGCCTGCTTCATCGGCGCGATGAAGGCTGTCGGCGGCATGAAGAAAATCGACGTGCCTGCAGACGTTTCCATCGACTCCAGCGTTGACCTCGGCAAGATCCCGAACGGCTACGGCATCGCCGTGCGCCTGGACATCACCCTGCCCGGCATGGACCGCGCCGCTGCACAAGCGCTGGTGGATGCAGCCCACCAGGTTTGTCCGTACTCCAACGCGACCCGCGGCAATATTGACGTGACCATTACCCTGAAATAAAGCCAGCAGGGGCCGCGGGACTGGCTTTGCCAGACCGCAGGCGCCGCCCCCTCGAGGGGGGAACAGGCTACACGCAGTGAGCCTGGACGGGGGTGGTTGTCACCTACGCGGCCCGCCGGTGTTGAACCGGCGGGCCGTTTCATTTACGGTGTGCGCATGAACACCGCAGCTTCAACCACCTTCCAGGTCCGAAAGGACGCCCTTGCCGAAACCCGCTGGCATACCGATGCGCCTCTGCCGCTCACGCCCGGCCAGGTGCGGCTCGGCATCGAATCATTTGCGCTGACCTCCAACAACATCACCTATGCGGCCTTTGGCGACGCTATGAATTACTGGCAGTTTTTCCCGACCGGGGAAGAGGGCTGGGGCAGCATCCCCGTCTGGGGTTTTGCCGTGGTGGCGGAGTCGCAATGCGAAGGCGTGGCTGTGGGGGAGAAGTTTTACGGCTACTACCCCATGGCCAGCGAGCTGGTGCTGCAGCCGGCGCGCGTGACGCCCGCCGGTTTTTTCGACGGCGCTGCGCACCGGCGGCCCCTGCCGGTCGCCTACAACCAGTACATGCGCTGCAGCGCGGACCCGTTTTATGACGCGGCCACCGAAGATGTGCAGTCGCTGCTGCGCCCGCTGTTCATCACCTCCTTCCTGATTGACGACTTCCTGGCGGACAACGACTTCTTTGGTGCCAATGCCATGCTGCTGTCCAGCGCCTCCAGCAAGACGGCGTATGGCACGGCTTTCCAGCTGGCCAAGCGGCCGGGCATCGAGGTGATCGCCCTCACGTCGCCAGGCAACGTCGCTTTTTGTGAAAGCCTGGGGTGCTACAGCCGTGTGGTGACCTATGACCAGCTCGACGCGATTGGCGCCGACACGGCTTGCGTTTACGTCGACTTCGCGGGCAGCGCCAGCCTGCGCCAGCGCATTCACAGCCGCTTTGGCCAGCTTCGCTACAACTGCTCGATAGGCGGCACGCATGTGGACGACCTGGCCGCCAAAGGCAGCGCCAAGGAGTTGCCCGGCCCCCGGCCCACGCTGTTCTTTGCGCCTTCGCAGGTCAAGAAACGCATCACCGACTGGGGCAAAGAAGGCTTTGGAAAGCAGCTGGTGCGCGCCTGGCGGGATTTCACGCGGCAAGTGACGGGCGCCAAAACGCCTTGGCTCATCGCCCAGCGGCATGCCGGGCAAGTTGCGGTGCAAGCCGCTTACCAGGAAGTGCTGGCCGGCAAGGGAGACCCGCGCACCGGCCACATCCTGCAGCCCTGATTCTTTCCGCCTTCAACGGACAGGCGCTATGGTTTTTATAGCTGTTCGCGCTCGTTTTCATTGGGCCACAGGCCTTTTTCATCCGAGAAACAGGCGATTACAAGCCCCTGCTGGCAGCGCACCATCATCTGCGCCGACAATCAGGCATGACAGAAAAACACAAGGCTGAGGCGCACGCAACGCTGCACGCGTACGAGACATTGACACCCGACGTGGTGCTCGATGCGCTGGCCAGCGTCGGTTTGCTGGGCGACGGCCGCCTGATGGCACTTTCAAGCTACGAGAACCGGGTTTACCAGATTCACCTGGAGAGCCCCGTGGGTGACGCCGACCTGGCGGGCGATGTCGTGGTGGCCAAGTTTTACCGGCCGGACCGCTGGACCGACGAACAGATTGCCGAAGAACACGCCTTTGCCGCCGAGCTGATGGCCGCCGAGATACCGGTGGTGGGCGCGCTGGTACTGGAAGGCCGCACCGTGCACCACTTCAAGGGCTTCAGTTTCAGCGTTTCGCCCAGCCGCGGCGGGCGGAGGCCCGAGCTGGACAACCTGGAAGTGCTGGAGTGGATAGGCCGTTTCCTGGCCCGCATCCACACCGTCGGCAGCGCCAAGCCCTTTGCGCACCGGCCGGCCCTGAACCTGCAAACCTTTGGCTATGCCTCGCGCGACATCCTGCTGGCGGGCAGCGACCATGGTGCCAAAGGTTCCCACGGCTACATCCCGCTGGACATGGAGTCGCGCTGGCGCAAGGCCTTTGATGAAGCCATGCTGGTGGCGCAAACCGTGTTTGAAAGCGTGGGCGACGTGAAAAACCTGCGCCTGCACGGTGACTGCCACCCCGGCAACATTTTGTGGACGCCCGAGGGCCTGCCGCTGGCCGGCCCGCATTTTGTCGACCTGGACGACGCGCGTACGGGGCCGGCGGTGCAGGATTTGTGGATGCTGGTGTCAGGCGACCGCGCGCAGTGCACCCGCCAGCTGGGCGCGCTGGTGGACGGGTATGAGGAGTTTCGCGAATTCGACCGGCGTGAGCTTGCGCTGATCGAGCCGCTGCGCACGCTGCGCCTGGTGCACTACAGCGCCTGGCTGGCGCAGCGCTGGCATGACCCGATCTTCCCGATCAACTTCCCCTGGTTCGGCTCCAGCGACTACTGGAAGAGCCAGGTCGACATGCTGGAAGAGCAAACCGAGGCCATGCAGGATCCGCCGCTGGTGTGCTGAGGGACTGCTGGCTCTCTCCAGGCAGTCAGCCATGTCCATGCTGTCGCTATGAATTTAATAGCTGCTCGCGCACACCCTTAAAGGGCCAGAGGCCGAATTGACTCACAAAAAGGCCTCTCTCCGCCTTTCTGGAGGCCCTGTATTCGCTCAGCCGGCGCGCGGTGCCTACACCAGCAACGCGTTCACCCGGCGCACGTATGCCGCCGGGTCTTCAGGCATGCCGCCTTCGGCCAGCAAGGCCTGGTCAAACAGGATGTGGGCCAGGTCGTCAAAATGCGTGCCGTCCACACCGGCCTCGAGCTTTTTGACCAGCGGGTGCTGGGCATTGACTTCCAGGATGGGCTTGGACTCGGGCACGGCCTGGCCGGCCTGCTTGAGCATGCGGGCCAGCTGGGTCGACATGTCGCCGTCCTGCACCACAAGGCAGGCAGGTGAGTCGACGAGGCGCGAGGTGGCGCGCACATCCTTGGCTTTGTCTTTCAATGCTTCTTTCAGCTTGTCGAGGATGGGCTTGAACTGTGTCTGCGCCTCTTCGGCGGCCTTCTTCTCGTCTTCGTCCTGCAGCTTGCCCAGGTCTACCGCCCCCTTGGCGACCGACTGCAGCGGCGTGCCGTCAAAGTCGTGCAGGTAATTGAGCGCCCACTCGTCCACGCGGTCGGCCATCAACAGCACTTCGATGCCCTTCTTGCGGAAGATTTCGAGCTGGGGGCTGTTCCTGGCGGCGGCCAATGTGTCGGCGGTGATGTAGTAGATCGCGTCCTGGCCTTCCTTCATGCGGGCTTTGTAGTCGGCAAAGCCCACGCTGACGGTATCCGTCGTTGAGCTGGCAAAGCGCAGCAGCCTGGCCAGTCGCTCGCGGTTGGCAAAGTCTTCGCCCAGGCCTTCCTTGAGCACAGCGCCGAACTCGCCATAAAAAGCCTTGAACTTGTCGGCGTCATTGGCGGCCAGGTCTTCAATCATCGACAACACGCGCTTGGTGCAGCCTTCGCGGATTGCCTTGACGGCGCGGCTTTCCTGCAGCAATTCGCGCGAGACATTGAGCGGCAGGTCGGACGAGTCCACCACGCCCTTGACGAAGCGCAGGTAGGTCGGCATCAGCGCCTGGGCGTCGTCCATGATGAAGACACGCTTGACGTAGAGCTTGACGCCCGCGGCCTTGTCGCGGTTGAACATGTCCATGGGCGCCTTGGCCGGGATGAACAGCAGCTGCGTGTATTCGGTGGCGCCTTCCACGCGGTTGTGCGTGGTGGCCAGCGGCGCTTCGCTGTCGTAGCTGATCTGCTTGTAGAACTCGTCGTACTGGTCTTGCGTGATGTCTTTTTTGGCGCGCGTCCACAGCGCCGCGGCCTGGTTGACGGTTTCCCATTCGCCGGTCACCACCATCTCGCCGGGCTGGTCGTTTTCGCCTTCCTTCCATGCTTCTTTCTGCATCAGGATGGGCAGCGAAATGTGGTCGGAGTATTTGTTGATGATGCCTTTGAGTTTCCAGGCGTTCAGGTAGTCGAGCGACTCTTCTTTCAGGTGCAGGATGATGCTGCTTCCGCGCTCGGCGCGGTCGAGCTCGCTGACTTCAAACTCGCCAGTGCCGTCGCTGCTCCAACGCACACCCTGGTTTGCCGGAAGGCCGGCGCGGCGGCTTTCCACTGCGATGCGGTCGGCCACGATAAAGCCCGAATAAAACCCGACGCCGAACTGGCCGATCAGCTGCGCGTCGTTCTTCTGGTCGCCCGAGAGTTTGGCCATGAAGTCGCGCGTGCCGCTCTTGGCAATCGTGCCGAGGTTGTCGATGGCTTCCTGCTGCGACAGGCCGATGCCGTTGTCGGTGATGGTCAACGTACCGGCCGCCTTGTCAAAGCTCACTTTCACCTTGAGCTCGGGATCACTTTCATACAGCGACGCATCGTTCAACGCTTCGAAGCGCAGCTTGTCGCAGGCATCCGACGCGTTGGAAACCAGCTCGCGCAAGAAGATGTCCGGGTTCGAGTACAGGGAGTGCGTGACCAGCTTGAGCAGCTGCGCGACTTCGGCTTGAAAAGACAGGGTTTGTTTCTGCATGGTTTGAGGCATGGTTGTTTCAGGTTTGTTACTGATTCACTGGATCCGGAAAGAAAAAGCCGTTTCAGACGGCAGTATTTACGCTTGTTACTTGTAAGTCTTTTGACTCTATTTATGAATAAATCCAATAATTTCAACGGTTTGACGTGACAAATTCCCCACTAGAGTGCGCTGTTACAGATACAAATCACCCGATTTCAGAAATATCTAGTTACAGTCCATTCACCTTCACATTTCCCTTGTTTGTTATTCGTTTTTTAACTGGAGAACAGTCATGAAAAAGCTCATTTTAGTAATCGCCCTCGGCCTTGCCGCTATCGCCACCCTGCCTGCTTACGCTGCCACGGCTGCCGGCACCTTCAACGTGGTGATCAACCTGACCTCGAAGTGCGAGATCAACTCCACCAACGCCGCCACCGGCGCGGTCATCAACAACGTGGTGTTCAACTACACCTCGTTCCAGACCACGGCGGCCACCTCCACCGGCGGCGGTTTCAATGTTCGTTGCACCAACTCCCTGCCTTACACCCTGGCACTGAGCAACTCCGGCGTGACCGATGATGCCGTCAACCTGGCTTATACCCTGGCACTGAGCGCTGCTGCGGGCACCGGCAACGGCACCGACCAGGCCTTCACGGTCAACGGCACCATGGCCGCCGGCCAGGCTGGTACCTGCGCCACGGCGACTTGCACCAATACCGCCGCGACCAACAAGACCAAGACCCTGACGATCACCTACTGATCGCCCCCCGGGCTTGATGTCAGCCACGTCGACAGTCATGATCCGCAAGGCCGCCTTCGGTGTTCTCCTGATGCTTGCCGCTGCTGCCTGCTTTGCGGGCGCGGCGGCGGGGCAGTTGTCGGTCCAGATCACGCTGAACGTCCCGGGAAACACCACCGGCAATGGCAACGCCTGTACCAGCGCCACCGGCTCTGGCGGCAGCGGCGCCTCGGTACAGGTGACCTGCAATTCGAATGTCTTTGTCAATATCTCGCAAGTCCGCAGCCTAGGGGATGCCCGCTTCATGCCCGGTTACCGGCCCACGCGGGACTCCCTGCTGCCCGACTACTGCCGCAATGAGTTGTCCCGCAACGACCCTGGCGCCCGCTATACCTGCCGGCTTCAAGACCA
Organism: Polaromonas sp. P3_A5; assembly: GCF_056403055.1. Taxonomy (NCBI): domain Bacteria; kingdom Pseudomonadati; phylum Pseudomonadota; class Betaproteobacteria; order Burkholderiales; family Comamonadaceae; genus Polaromonas; species Polaromonas sp. P3_A5. Next base: position 338,771 of record NZ_JBFUGF010000001.1, on the reverse strand, counting down.
GCGCCAGGTGGCCACGGCCGATGAAGAATCGGATGACGGCTGGGAAATCGAAAGCCGGCGTTACGCCCTTGACACAGATGCCGCAGCGGTTGAAAAACAGGCCCGTTTGCGGCTTCAGGATGACCGCGGTACCGTGACGGCACTGCACCTCGCCCATGCCGGTAACCTCTCTAAATCGGTTGAGATGCTGGTATCCTTCTGAGGATGAACGTCTCACAGCGCCGAAGCAAGCTTGTTACCTACGCCTTCCTGCTAAGCCTGCTGGGGCCTTGGGCGGCTGCTACGGCAGGCGTTTTTTCCGTGACACCGGTGCGGCTCTACATGACCCCGCGCGATCGCGCCATCGCCGTCACACTGTCCAACGAAGCCGATACCGAAGTCGTGCTGCAGGCTGACATCAACACCTGGACCCAGAAACCCGACGGTACTGACGAACTCGTCCTGACCGAAGACCTGATCCTGGCCCCTCCCATCATCAAGCTGGCACCCAAGGCCCGGCAAGTGGTACGCCTTGCCCTGCTGAAACCCGCAGATGCAAGCCGGCAGCTGACCTATCGCATGATCATTCGCGAAGTTCCTGAAGCTGTACCCGCAACTGGCATTCAGGTTCCCATCGCGCTGGCCTTGAGCATGCCCGTGTTCATCACGCCCCCTGTGGCCAAACGCCAGGTTAGTTGCACTAACCAGCTGGCGGACGCCAAAACCCTCAACCTGCAATGCAGCAATACCGGTACGGCTTACGCCCAGATACGGGAAGCGACCGTTACGCGCAGCACACAAGTCCTGGCCCGGTTTGAGGGTGGCAGTTACATCCTGCCCGGTGCCCGTAAAACGGTCGGGCTTAAGGCAGAGCAGGCCCTTACAAAAGGGGACGCCCAACTGGTGGTGACCTTTGATGACGGACAAAGCCTGACGACCAGCATCACGCTGCCTTGATTTGGTACCCGATTTCAATGAGGCGCTGGTGGACTTTACGAAAACACCCCGTAGCGATTGGCATTGCAGGCCTTTGTTACGGCCTGCTGGCACACGCCCAGACACCCGCCTCCTCTAATGCGCCGCCAGCGGCCCGGTCATCCAGCGACCGGCTCCTTCCGCTGGAAGTCTTCATCAACAGCACCAAGGGCGGCGTCTGGACCCTGCTTGAGCGCAACGGCATCCTGTATGCGCCGGAAGATGCCTTTGAAGAGTGGCGGCTGAACCATCGGCCCAGCGCGCAGGACGTTGATTTCCAGGGCCAAAAGTGGTTTCCGCTGTCTGCTATTCCGGGATTCGAAGCGCGGCTGAATTTTGCCGACCAGTCAGTGGATCTGGTGTTTTCGCCGGCCGCCTTCAACGCCGTGCGCCTGACGCAGGAATCGGCCATGCGCCCTCCGCTGTCACCGTCGATTCCCGCCGCATTTGCCAACTATGACCTGAACTACATCACCACCCGCAACCGCGTCGGCGGCAACACCATGGACTCGAAAGACCTGGGTGCCCTGACTGAATTCGGCGTGTCGGGCGAGATGGGGCTGTTGACAAGCAGCTACGTGGGTCGCAACCTCATCAGCCAGGACCCGACGCTCAAGGCCTCATGGCGTCGGCTTGAAACCACCTACACCCGGAATTTCCTGGACAGCAACAGCTCCCTGCGACTGGGTGACAGCAGCACGCGCACCGGCATTTCGGGACGCCAGGTGTATTTCGGCGGGATCCAGTTCAGCAAAAACTTCTCGCTGCAACCAGGCTTCGTCACCCAGCCCATTCCCACGGTGACCGGCCTGTCGGCGGCGCCCAGCACCGTTGAGCTCTATGTCAACGACGCACTGCGGCAAACTTCCAAGGTCCCATCCGGCCCCTTCAGCATCGACAACTTTCCCGCGTTGACCGGCGCCGGGGAAGCCCGCGTGGTGGTGCGCGACATCCTGGGCCGGGAGACCGTCATTACCCAGTCTTTTTTCAGCAATGCCAACCTGCTGGAAGAAAACCTCAGCGACTGGAGCTTTGAGCTGGGGGCCGTACGCCGCGACCTCGGGCTCGAGAATGCCGACTATGGGGATCGTTTCGTTTCAGGCCTCTGGCGCCAGGGCCTGAGCAAAAGCCTCACGGTCGAGGCCAACGGCGAATGGTCGAAGTCTCTGATGCGTGCCGGCGCCGGCGCCAGCTATGAGCTGCCTTTCCAGATGCTGGGACAGACGGCGTTTTCGGCCAGCCGCAGTGACGCGGCGGGCCAGGGCACCAACTGGATGGTCGGGGTCGAGCGCAGCGGACTGCGGCACGGCGTGTCACTCAGCGCGGAAGGCGCATCGCGCGGCTACCGGCAAATCGGTATCGATACGCCATCGCCCCGCCTGCAAACCACCGCCAGTTACAGCTACAGCAGCGACAACTTCGGCGCCTTCAACGTGAGTTACGCTGGCTTTGACAACTACGACCTCGGAAAGCTCAACACTCTCAGTGTGAATTACACCCTGCGCCTCGGTCAACGCGCAGCCCTGACTTTGAGCGCCACCCGCCTCAGCGGCATCAGCTCGGGGACTTCAGTGGGCGCCACCCTGATCGTGCCGCTTGAAAATCGGGTCACCATCGCCGCAGGTGTCACTACCCGCAGTGGAAGCACCGAAGGATATGTAAACGCCAGCCGAGCAGTGAGTGCCGAAACCGGCTGGGGCTGGCGAACGGCGCTGGGCTCCCGTGCGGACGGCCGCTATGCGGAAGGCGGCGCTTATTACCAGGGCACCAAAGGCCTGTTTTCGGCTGACGTCAGCAATGGAGAGAGCCAGCAAAACCTGCGCCTGGGCCTGATCGGGGGCATGGTGGCGGCCGAAGGCCAAGTCTTTGCCACGCGCCGCGTACAGGAAAGCTTTGCCATTGTCGAGGTGCCAGGTTATGCCAACGTGGGCGTGGGCTTCCAGGGCAGTACCCTGACCCGAACCAATTCAGACGGCGTCGCGCTGCTGCCGCGCCTGCTACCGTTCCAGCGCAACAGCGTACGCCTGGATCCGAGCGAGCTGCCGATCAGCGCCGAACTCGACTCCATCGAGCTCGAAGCCGTGCCGGCGCTTCGGGGGGCGGTCAAGATCGCGTTTCCCGTCCGCTCAGGACGGGGCGCCTTGATTCGTATTGAGCTGGACGATGGCGAGCCGGCGCCCTCGGGTGCAGAGGTTGAGCTGATCGGCGACAAGAAAGAGTTTTTTACCGCTCGCCGCGGCGAGGCCTTTGTCACCGGGCTGCAGGCCCAGAACCGCCTGCGCCTGAAATGGAACGGGGCTACCTGCACATTTGCGGTGGAGTTGCCGCCCGGCAACCTTGAGGATATCGCCCGGGTAGGCCCGGTACGCTGCAGTGGTGTCAAACGATGATTGACACCAAACCCTGGCGCCTCGCCGCTGCGGCCTGCCTGTCCCTGCTGGGCGCGGCACCGGCCTGGGCCGCGCTGATCTGCAACGCCACGGCGACGCCTGTGCAGACGGTGTACTTTGAGAACGACCCGAATCCCACAGACGGCGCGTGGACCGTGACGATCAACTGCACGCGCGGCCCCACAGATCCAGCCAGCTCAGACTACACCTTGCAGGCCGATAACGGCTTCAACCCCACCGGGAACACCAACCAGGCGGTCAACGGCAACGGCCAGACCAACCGCATCGCTTACGAGCTTTACAGGACGGCACCAGGCAACGGCGCATGGGGCGGAACCACGGCCACTGACTTCGCCGGAACGGTCAACTTCGGCGGCGCCCTGACGGCCAGTGCCACCCATGTCTTCTACAGCCGCATAGCGGCCGGGCTTAACAAGAGCGCCAAACTCTTCACCGACACCGTGACCATGCGTCTGCGCTATGACAACGGCCCCGGCAACGTGGATGTCTTCCCCACATTCCCCGTGAGCATCAACAACCAGTCCGTCTGTCTGCTCAGCACGCCGCCGGGCAACATCCAGTTCAACTACGCCTCCTTTCAGCTCGCCGCGGCCGCAGCCAGCACGGCATATGCCGTGCGCTGCACCATCGGCGAAACCTACACCATGGCGCTGGACGCGACGGCGGGAAACCTGCTCGCGCTCAATTACACCCTGGCTTTGAGCAATCCCGCAGGTCAGACTGGCACGGGTTTTCCGCAGAATTTCGCGATCAACGGAACCATCCCAGGCGGCCAATCCGGCACCTGTGCAACGGGCGCGTGCACCAGCACGCAGATGCGGACCCTGACCATTACTTACTGACATCCATCTTGTTTTCCGCCGGCGTGATTTTTGTCACGATTTTTCGACACCAGTACCCACGGGAACGACGCAATACGGCACCATGCACAGTACTGCTACAAAACGTTACCATCAGCAGTTAGAAGTCGTCCCGCCAGCGAAGGCCCGGGCGATTAACGGAGCCCATCGATGATTGTCTCTTACGCATTGCGCATTGCCCTGGCAGCCCTGCTGTGCACCTGCGCGCTGCAAGCTAAAGCAGCCATTACCTGCACACTCGCAGCCACGTCTGTAGACCTCAATTACACCAACGGGGCCGCCGCCGCCAATGCCAGCGGCACCATCACCGTGAACTGCACCCGGCTGTCGACGGACGCCAACAGCACCACTTATTGGGTCAGCATTGATTACGGCAGCCGCACGGGCCTCTCCCGCCGGGTTTTCCGTCACGGCGGCGGCACCATCAATGCCGACCGGCTCGATGTCAATATCTACAAGAATGCGACCACGACCGACTGGGTCAATACCGGCACCGGGCGGGTGAATGGGACCTTGAATTTTGGCGCTGCGCTAAGCGCCAGCACCACCCTGACCTACAACTTCCGCGTGGTGGCCGGACAAACCGGAAACACGGCAGGCATTTATGACGAAACCTTTATCACGACCCTTCAGCTAGCCACTGCCGGCCCCGTCGTTGCCACCACGACCTTTACACCCACCGTGAGCATCATCGCCCAATGCTTTGTGGGGCAGGTGGCTGCAGGCAATACGGCCCCGGGCGCCATTTCTCCGTCCACACTGACGCTGAACTACATCTCTTTTGCGCCCACCCCCCAGACCAGTACCATGAACTTCACGGTCGACTGCACTCGCGGCACCAGTTATGCCCTGGCGCTATCGCCGGCAGCGGGCACATTGCTGGGTCTCAACTACACGTTGGCACTCAGCAGTGCAAGCGCAACGGGCGATGGCCGGGCTCAGCCCTATACGGTGACAGGCACCATTGCAGCCGGCCAGGCGGGCACCTGTTCCACAGCCACCTGCACTGCCACCCAGACCGGGGTTACGGTCACCGTCACCTATTAACACTAACGGCCAGCGCGCATCCCTGGCGCGCTATTAGCAAGCGCCTGCCGCCGGGCGCTTTGCTGTTTTTATGCCCAATAAGGGCAGCATTCCACAGCCCTGTCGCGCCCCAATTGAGGCTGACACCCCTCATACTGAAGAAAACCCCAATAAAATTGGGATTTCATCAATTAAATGAATAAATCAAATTAAAAAATCAATTTGTGTGAAATGTCACTAATTAACAGTTATGAGGTGACTTTTACCAATTGATTCAAATTAATAAATTCGATAGCATGACTGCAACAACTGATAGTTTTAAGGAGTTGCACCATGAAAACCATCAAATTTGCTTTTATCGCCGTCCTGGCCGCCCAGTCCCTGCTCGGGATTCACGGTGCAGCCCAGGCGCAAACCAGTTCCGGCTCCTTCGGTGTGACCATCATGCTGCGCAGTTTCAGCGAAGCCGTCACGGCAGACCATCGCTGCACCCATCGCGGCCAGCCAGACGGCCAGGCTGGCACCTTGCGCATCAGTTGCCCGGCGACCGTGGATATTCAGGCCATTGCTGCCGCATCGACCAATAGAAGCGGTCAGACACAACGCATGAACACCATGTCTGATTCCGGCGCAGGTAGCCGCCTGGCTGTGGTGGCGGGCAAACCCATGAATTCCCGCGACCCGGTTGAATTGACCATTTCCTGGTAGCGGCAGGCGACGCACCGCCCCATCTTCGCTCCGCGCCTCGCGAATCCGGCCTTCAAGCTGCTGTTGGCAATCAGCATGCGTGCGGCTACGCGCCTGACCGCCTGACCGCCATCTCCGCAAAAGGAACGGCGACCTGCTGGCGCCCCTGGAATACACGTCCCCACAGCATCTACCGTGACGCCGACACTGAGCGTTGCAGTTCTGCCGATCACTCTTCGCACGCTACACAGCCAACAGATCAGCGATCCAGCCTCTGCTGTTGTGTTGTCTGCGCGCCTGCGAATGCAGCACGCGATCCCAGCGGCGCACTCATCGCTTCCACGGACAAAGACCCTCACAAGCTTCGCGCGCCAGACCTTCTCGTTAGGGGCGCAGGCAACCTGCTCCAAACCAAGCTCCCTTCTCTCGTGATCGCTTGAATGCCCGCTTCGAGCTGGCGCTTCAAGCAGCGCGTTCTACGGGCTCATCGACCAATGCCACCGCTCATCGCTCACACAAGAGCAGAGCGCCACCCCTCAAGCAACCGTACTGCTTCGCGAAAAGCAGAGAAAAACATCCGCCGAGCAGGTGACGGTAATTTGTTTCTGACTCGTTACAGTAATTTGGGAAATATCTCACAGTTAGCGACCATCGGCTTTCGTTACACCTCTCTCAGCAGGCTTCTTTCTTGTCGCCATTTCGCATAAATCCATTGTTTTCAATGACTTAAGCGTGACGTATTTACCATTTGTCGCCCGCGTTACGAATGTAAAGCCACCTTTTTTCGAAACGCCTAGTTACAGTCCACTCACGTTCAAAAAAAGCCTGAACACCCGATTCACCTCATCACCATGATCTGGAGAAACTTAATGAAGAAAATTGTTTTAGTAAGCGCCTTGAGCCTCGCTGGCTTGTTGGCCGTACCGGCCCATGCAGAGTCCACATTCACCACGCCCGCAGTAACTGGTTCAACAGCCACTGCGCGCCTGGACTTTTCAATCGTCATCCCGCAGGTCCTGTTCCTGCGCGTCGGCACCAGCAGCGGCAACACGGCTACCGATGGCACCATCAACAGTATTTCCTTTACTGTGCCCGGCGCCAATGTGGGCGACAGCACCGTGATCGCCGGTGTCGGCGGCGACCTGACCGCAGGTGCCGTGACAGTGCGTGTTTATGGCAACGGTGGCAACATCAACCTGAACTCAAACACCACCGGTCCGCTCACAAACGCCACCGGCCAAACAATTCCGTGGAGCCAGATCAGTGTGGCCAGCGCCGCACTGGCAGCCACCACACCCGGCTTTACCAACGCCGCCATTACCCATCCCACGTTCAACGCGACCGGTGGAGCTGGCACGTTGACCAGTTTGACCGCCACCAACAGGCTGGTTCGCGTCGAAGGCAAGTGGACTTACACCTACCTCAACGCCACCCTTCCCGCAGCCGGCACCTATGGCACTTCCACCAACGGTGGTCGTGTTACCTATACCGCCACGCAGATGTAACTTAACCCTTAACCATTTATCCCTTAGGAACCATCATGAAAAAACTCCTTCTTGTCAGCACCCTGGGCTTGACTGGCCTGTTCAGCGCTACCGCCCATGCGGAATCCACATACGTCCCAGCCGCGGTGACCGGCTCCACAGCCAACGCGCGCGTGGACATGTCGATCGTGATTCCGCAAGTGCTGTTCCTGCGCGTCGGCACCAGCAGTGGCAACACGGCTACCGATGGCACCATCAACAGTATTTCCTTTACTGTGCCCGGCGCCAATGTGGGCGACAGCACCGTGATCGCCGGTGTCGGCGGCGACCTGACCGCAGGTGCCGTGACAGTGCGTGTTTATGGCAACGGTGGCAACATCAACCTCAATTCAAACACCACCGGCCAGTTGACGACCGGTGTCGCCGCCGAAGCAATCCCCTGGAGCCAGATCAGTGTGGCCAGCGCCGCACTGGCAGCCACCACACCCGGCTTTACCAACGCCGCCATTACCCATCCCACGTTCAACGCGACCGGTGGAGCTGGCACGTTGACCAGTTTGACCGCCACCAACAGGCTGGTTCGCGTCGAAGGCAAGTGGACTTACACCTACCTGAACTCCACGCTGCCTGCGGCTGGTACCTACGGCACATCTGCCAATGGTGGCCGCGTCACTTACACCGCCACCCAGATGTAAGCAGCGCCACATGAGCGCTTGAATGGAGGCCCCGTCTGACGGGGCTTTTTTTGTTAATGCTTGTCAGTTAGCGTAAAGTGACACTTATGCGCGCACCATCAAAGCTCCTCCTGCCCACTCGCAGCAGTGTGTTGCCAATGCTGCGCATCGTCACATTGTCAGGCAGCGCGTTGGCATGCGTGGGCGCCCAGGCCTTTGTCGTCACCATCACAGCAGGCACCAAGTCATTGTTTTTGCAGGTAGGCGCCGGAACCATGACCGGCGGCAATTTCAGTACAGGGGGCACGCCCGGCAACAATTCCACCATCAATCGCGTTTCGGTCACCATTCCAGCGGCCAACATCGGAGCCGGCACCAGCGCCATGACAACCGACAGCACCGTTACGGCCAGCCCTTATGACAGCTTTGCCTTTTGCACGGTGCCCGCGCAGGTTTACGTCGGCGGCTTTTACCGCACACCAGGCACCGGCGCCAACGCCACACTCACCGCCACCGCACCGGCCTCTCTGGTCAATGCCACGGGCGACACCATTCCGTTCAATACGATCTCCTGGGTTTCCGGCGGCGCATCAGACCCAACCGCCACCATCCCCAGCGGAACGTTTGTAGGCGGTGCATCACAAACGCTGCTCAGCGTTACACGCAACACCTGGTTTGAAAGCTGCCTGCAGTTCAACTACGCCAATACCCAACTGGTGGGTTCGGGCACCTTTACCGGCCGCGTCAGCTACACCCTGACCTCCCCATGATGATGAAAAGACCGGTCAGCCTGTCACACCTCATCGGATTTGCCGCCCTCCTGCTGCTTGCCAACGTGCTGACTGCGCAACACGCAGCCGCCACCACGACCCGCGTGGATGACACCGGCACCGTCGCGACCCAGAGCGTCGTCCCCATGCGCTGGCGGCAACTGGTTCCCGGCCGCGGTGCCGACAACTCCGTGGAGGCCAGCCTGCGGGTCGCCCTGCGCCTGAACCTCTCTCGCTGGCTGAACCAGCCGGTCAGGCTTTACATGGGACTTGCCCCAGTCGCGGGCGAGCCCATCTTTGTCACCTGGCGAACCCAGGGGCGTTTGCTGCCTGGCTCACTGCGCTCCGGCGGGCGCACCCTGATCTTCGACGGTGTCGTCAGTGCAGCTTCCCTGGAAGAAACCGTTGAGCTGCTTCTCAGAACAGATGGGCGCGCGCTGACGTCTTCCCAGGCCCTGCAGTTTTATTTCGAGGTAGATACGCCATGACCCGTCTCCAATTGCCTGCCATGCCGCGGTATGCCGCTGGCTTTCTTGGCTTGGCCTTTGCCCTGATTGCACCTGTCGCGACGGCAAGCGAATTTGCATTGGCAGTGTCGCCTCCCCGGTTTGAGCTTGAAGTCAAACCAGGCGAGCGAATCCGCCAGGTCATGGAAATAACCAATGCCTCCTCAATTGCCAACACGTTCAGCATCAAGACAGCGGACTGGCGGTTTGGCATGGACAACTCCGTCACTTTCACTGAGGAGTTGGGGCCCGGCAGCTGCCGCCCATGGGTGTCCATCGAGCGGCGCGAACTCACCGTCGCGGGTGGGCGCCCTTACCGGTTTCGTTTTGAGGTCAACGTGCCGCCCGACGCAAAGCCCGGTGAATGCCGTTTTGCCATCATGCTGGAAGGCCAGGAACAGGTCACCCGCATGGAGTCGGGCCCGCCCATTCCTTTTTCCGCCCGTCTCGGCGTGGTGGTCTACGTTGCCATCGGCGGCGCCACACCAGAGCTGAGCGTCGCCGGCTCGGGCGTCCAGACCGTGAATGGCAAGCCCACACCGGTCCTGCAGATCCGCAACAGCGGCACCGCCCACGGCCGTATCACCGGTTTTCTGAACGGCACCGATGCGTCCAACACCTCATTGGAATTCTCACCTGCCAACACCCCCATACTTCCCGGCGAAACGCGCACGATTTCGCTGAGTGCCACAAGGCCGGGAGACCAGGACACCGCCGCGCAAATCCGCTATCCCGTCACGGTGCGCGGCAAGCTCGAGTGGGGCAAAGGCCAAACACAAAGTATTGAGCAGCGCTTCGCCCCATGAAGCGACGGGCGCACACGCCGATCATCCCTTCTTCCTTCCCACCGAAGTGGTGGCGCATCGGCCTCGTGGGGCTTGGCGCCGGATTTGCAACGGCTACGGCCCTGGCGCAGGCAACCGCCACACCCGCTACCGATCAGCCTTATGTAGACCGTGTCATGGAGGGCGTGCCGGATCCTGACGGCGCCCTGCAGCTGAAGTCCAGCGAATACAACGAAGCCGGCTGGCCGCGCAGCTGGCGTGTTGATTACTCCCTGTTCAAACAAAGCGGCGGCGGCGACACAACCTCCCGCGCGTTGGGCATAGGCGGCTTCGTGGACACACCGAACCACGGCGCACTCTCGGTCAATGCCAACCTGGTCCAGCAGCAATCGAATGCGCCGGGCAACCAGGCCCAAAACAGCGGCAGCACCTGGCGCATTGATCAGCGCGCCCTGCCGCTGGACGACGGCTGGTTTGCCAACCACAACGCGGGTGACATCAATACCGTCAGCACCCGGCTGGCCCGCGGTACCGGGAGGGTATCGGTGCCGGCTACGCCCATCCGGGGTATTGGTGGGCAGTGGTACCTGAACGACGCCGTAGACCTGAACGCAGCCGCGGGACGTACCGGCCTCTTTAGCGGGCTGGATGCCGCCGGGTTCCAGACCTCCGGCGGCAGCATCGGGTCTGCCGGTGCGCAATTTCGCCTGCCCACCGGGGATGCACTGGGGGCGGGAAGCCGCACTGACGCCGCATTCCAGCTGATCGACGGCAAAAACATTTCGGACGGCGCGGGCTTCGGCAACGCACTGAACACCCGCGCTTACTTTGCTGCTGCGTCCTGGGAAGGCGCAGCGCCGTGGGGCCCGGGCCTGGCTACCGGCTATGGGTCGCCCAGTGAGCGCATCGGCGGCTTGCGCATGCAGGCCAACGTGGTACGCAGTGACAGCACGCAGGGCGGCGTCGCAACCGGCCTCTGGCTGGATGCCGCATGGCGAACCGAACGCTGGCGCAACACGGCCGGTGTTTTCCGCTTTGAACCCAATTTGCGCTGGGGCACAACAGTTCTCGCCAGCGACCTGCAAGGCGTCTACTGGCAGGCCGACACCTCTACCCGGCAGTGGCAAGCCGGGTATGCGGTCGAGCTGAGCGACAGCGTGAGCCGTGCCGGCGCAGGCAGCGGTGCGTCGGGACGCAGTGCTTTTATCAACGTCAACGGCCGCTATCTGCTCGATTCGCGCAACTCGGTGGGCGCGGCGCTGAGCTTTCGCACCATCACCAGCCCCGGCCAGTCGGCGCAGCTGTCCTGGAGTCGCGCCAGCGACTGGGGCCAAACCCAATGGCGCGCCGACCTGGCCAACGCATCCGGCGTCCGGACGACCCGGCTCGGGGTAGACCAAAGCTGGCCGGTTGTCTTGCCGGCCACCTTCGGTACGTCGCTGGCATGGGAGCGGATGAGCGGCAATGTGAGTCCCACTACCGGGCTGATCTGGGGCATTCTCGGCACCCTGTCGCCGTGGTCGCAATGGTCGCTGGATGGGTCGGTGCGAGGTGCGCGCCGCAGCGACGGAGGCGAGTCGGTCAATGCAAACGTCGGCGTGAGCTGGCAGCCTTATGGCGGCTGGACGCTTTCCCTCCGGTATACCGAGTCACGCGGGCAGGAACCGCTTCCGGCACTGGTGGTCTCGGCCCTGACGGCAGCAACGCAGCAGGCCATTGCAACCACCCAGACCAACCGCAGCATCCAGCTGCTGCTGCGCTACGAGGACCGGGCCGGCACCTCCACAGCACCGCTAGGCGGCCTGCCCGGAACCGGCTCCGGCGGGCTCACAGGCACGGTGTTTTTCGACGCAGACAGCAATGGCCGCAGGGAAGCGTCTGAAGGCGGCGTGCCTGGCGTCACCGTCATCCTCGACCGGCGCTATGTGACACGAACCGACAGCCAGGGCCGCTACGAGTTTCCCTACGTGGCAGCCGGAGAGCATTTGATCGAAGTTTCTCCAGACAACGTCCCGCTGCCCTGGAGCCCGGTTCTTCGCGATCCTGCGAAGACCGTCATTCTGGTACGCCAAACCAATTCACTCGACTTCGCCGTGCAGCGCGAACGCTGAAAACACCGCCTCCACTCCACGGAGAGCCCGTGTGAGCTGAGATAGCTGCGTCAAGACTCAGAACGTCTGAGCTCGGGGCCGCGGCAGCCCTCGGAAAACTCAAAAATTGACAAATCGATGGGTTCGCCTGGCAGGAATTTGATGAAACAATCAAAATCAAACTGAAATTTGCTGAAAAACCGAATAAACCGGTAAATAAGTCACACATTTGCTGGCATTAATGTCTTGCATCACTTTTATCAATTTAGTTACTATTGAGGCGTACTTAATCACTTCACAGGCTCAGCTCCGTGTCCTCCTGCAGCACCTACCCAATGTCTTTCAGCCGCCTCATGGCGCTGTCGGCGCTGCTGGTGGCCATGTTCTGCATACCGCAGAGTTCACGAGCTGGCGAGATGCTGAGTGTTGACAAACCCCAAGCCAGCACAAAGCTGGATTTCGCCATCGTCATTCCAGCTGTGCTTCGTATCCTGGAAAACAGCCACCCGGCAGCCCTGCTTTCTGCCGACACCACGGGATCCCTCATTTCCGCCACGCAGCGCATGGTGTTGGTATCGACCCTGGGCAAGGGCTTCTGCATGGACTTGCAGCTCAATCAGCAGCACGTAGCGGGCTGGCAGCTGAACGTCAGCGGCAGCACGGGCACCCGCGTTGAGGCTGCCGATGGCGGCTACCGGGTCTGCGCACTGCGTCCCGGCCGTTTTGAACTGGCACTGCAACACGCCTTCAGCCTGAAGGAACGCAAACCCGGCGCAGACGCCTCGGCCTCCAACTTCAGCTGGCCCGTCAGTGTGAGCCTGGTCACCCCCTGACCAGATTGCGTAAAACCCCCGGCCGCCAGGAAGGCTAGCGGCCCAACCATTGCACCAGCTGGCGCGTCACCTCGGGGCGGCCCAGCAATTCCATGTGGTTCATGCCCTGCGCCACCCACTGGTTTTCCGGCGCAAACGCCAGCGTGCGGGCCGCCTCTTCATGCAGGCCCAGGGCGCTTTCCAGCGACACCAGCCCATCGCCCACCATCTTGCGCGCCAGTGCCTCCCTGACCGGGACCAGGGGGCCGCGGCCGGCTGACAGCGTGGTGGCGGCGACCGCATAACAATCCACGCCCGCGGGCAGGGGCACGACCTCCCGCACGTCGGGGCCACGCTCAAAACGCCCCGCCTGCCGCCAATCGGCTTCCAGCACGTTGCCGTGGCGCAAGTCAGTGATGCCGGCACTGCGCACCTGGCCGATCCTGGCGAAGGGCCGCGTCACCAGGTTGCTGCCCAGTACGCTGTCGACCCAGCTGCCCAGACGCTCCAGCGGCGCGCCGTGATGGGGTGTTCCCAAAAACACCATGGCCTTGAGCTGCTGCAGCCAGCTGTGGCCCGCCTGGGCTGCGTGGTGCCAGGCGCTGCGCGCCACCAGGCCGCCCATGCTGTGCACCAGCAACGTCACGTCCTGCACCGGCTGCGGCCAGGCCTTGACCAGCTGCTGCAACAGGCCGGCCAATTGCTCGCCATTGGCCGAGGTATGCAGCCCCGTGTTGTAGTGCAGGTATACCGGTGTGTAACCCAGCTCGCGCGCCAGCTGGCCGCCATGGCCCTGCGGCAGCGCGCTGTTGCCGCACCACTGCAGGTCATTCATGCACAGCCCGTGAACCATCACCAGAATCTTTCCCGTCGCGCGCGGCAGCCGCGCAGCCAGCGCCTCTGGGTCCAGCACCAGCGGCTGGCCTTCATGGCGCAAGCTCATGTGGATGGCCAACGGGTTGCCCGTGTCCAGCAGCAGGTCTCCCAGGACGCCGTTCAGGGCCGAAAGCATGGCTTCGCGCTGCGGTGAAGAAGCCTGCGCGCCGGCCAGCGGCACTGCGCGCGACAACACCGCATTGGCCGCCCCACCAGCCAGCCGCGTGACGCCCCTGATGCTGCCGTAGACCCAGCCCGTGATGCCGGAAGGCTTGACACCGCTGCTTCCCGGCGCACTGTCGACAAACCTTGAACCCAGCAGGCCAAACGGTGCGGCAACGGCTTTGTACACATTGCCCTGCACGGTTTCTGCCAGGCCCGTGACGCCCAGGGTGGCCTGCGTGGCAAGCTGGGCCAGCCCCTGGATGTCGGAAACATGTAGCCAGGTCGGCAACCTGAAAGACCCGGGTTTGGGGATGGTGGCCGTGGCGTCAGGCCGTTCTGGTGTGCTCATGGCGCGATTGTGGCGCTATGGGAGCCCATGCGCCAGCGGGTCGTTCCACCGCAGCAGTTTTATAAGGAAAAAATGGCGTTAAGCCAAGCAGGACCAGCGCAATCAGCTATTAATTTAATAGCAGAAGAACTACGGTGTTGGTGGCTAAGACGAGCCACCAGACCGCAAGATGCCACCTTTCAGCGCGCCGTTCCAGGGGGAATGCCAAGAGTACGCGCCCTTGATCCCCACCTAGTGCAAGGTCGTTTGCTCCTGGCAATAGTCAAACAGGCCCTCGAGCTCACTGGACTTGTCGAACACCGCATCAGCCCCGAGTTCGGCGGCGCGCCTGCGGATTTCATCCGTCGCGTAGTTGCTCAGGACGACCACCTTCTGGTAGGGCTCACGGTTGCGGCAGCCTGCGAGCACGCCCAGCCCGCTGCCTTCCTTCAGGAAAAGGTCCACGATGGCCAGATGCCACTCACCGTTGTGCAGCTTCAGCCAGCGGGTGGCCTCGGTCTGGGTGGCGCCGTGGCCCGTTACCTGGACAGCGGCAATCTCCTTGAGCGCCTCTATCAGGTTCTCAAGAACGATTTCGTTGTCTTCTACCAGGTAAGTAATTAGTGCCATACAACCCACTTTAGGCTTTGGCCTACGGGAAACTGCCATCCGTTGACGCGCATCCGGGTAGGACAGAGGGACGCACGGCCCACAGGACGGGCAGAGCCTGACAGGGCAGACTAGAAGTGCTCGTGCGGTGCCAGGTAGCGCCATTGGCCGACCGGCAGGTGGCCCAGGTTGACATTGCCGATGCGCACGCGCTTCAGGCCGGTGACAAAGAGGCCCACCTGCTCGCACATGCGGCGAATCTGGCGCTTTTTGCCTTCCTTGAGCACAAAACGCAGTTGCTCGGGGTTTTGCCATGACACCTGCGCGGGCTTGAGTGCCTGCCCGTCCAGGCTCAGGCCGTGGTTCAGCAGCGCCAGCTTTTCACGCGGGAACAAGGCCTGCACATTGGCAGTTTCGTCCCCCTTTTCGGTTCTATAGCTAACGCGCACCAAATACTCTTTTTCGATCTCCGAGTCTTCACCGATGAGCTGGCGCGCCACGCGGCCATCCTGCGTCAGCACCAGCAACCCGATGGAGTCAATGTCCAGCCGCCCGGCCGGCGCCAGGCCACGTAACTGCTCATGGCCCCAGCGCATGCGGCTGTTGCATTCGCGCCAGCGGTTTTGCGGCTGCACCAGCACCACGGCCGGTTCATGCCCGTCTTCGGCCTGGCCGCTGACATAACCGACCGGCTTGTTGATCAGGATGGTGACCTGCTGGCGCTGCTGCTGCTCGGCCTGGCGGTCGATCTCGATACGTGCGTCCACGGCCACCGGTTGCCCCATGACGGCCGGTGCACCGTTCACACGCACCCAACCGCGGGCGATCCAGTCATCAGCCTCGCGGCGCGAGCAAAGGCCCAGCTCGGCCATGCGCTTGTTCAGCCGCACGGTGGGGGCCGGTGCGCCTGGTGCAGTCGCTGCCGGCGCGGCTTTCTGGATTCGTACGGCGGCGCCGACAGGCCTCGGGCCGGGTTTGAGAGGTTCAGTCATTTGCTATCTATTTTATAGCTGCTCGCGCAGGTTATTCGTGGGCTACAGGCGTATTTGGCTCTTAAATGCCACCGGGTACGGCTCTCAGGCCACCCAAAGGCGGTATCCCACAGCCGTTTCCGTGAGCAGGTGTTTGGGCTGCGCCGGATCGGCCTCGAGCTTCTGGCGCAGGTGGCCCATGTAGATGCGCAGGTAGTGATTTTGCCCGGCATGGGCGGGGCCCCACACCTCGCGCAACAGCTGGCGGTGTGTCAGCACCCGCCCGGCGTTGGTCATCAACACGGTGAGCAGGCGGTATTCAATAGGCGTGAGGTGCACCTCCACACCGCCGCGGCGCACCAGCCGCGCCTGGCGGTCCACCACCACATCGCCGAAGGTAAAAAGCGGCTCGTCAGGCGTTCCGTCAGCGCTGGCAGCGCGCGGGCGGCGCAGGTTGGCACGCACACGGGCCAGCAGTTCGCCCACGCCGAAGGGCTTGGTCAGGTAGTCGTCGGCGCCGGCGTCCAGCGCGGCAATTTTGTCTGCCTCGTCGGCGCGCGCCGACAGCACCACTATCGGCACGGCCGACCAGCCGCGCACGTCGCGAATCACCTCCAACCCGTCGCCGTCGGGCAAACCGAGGTCCAGCACCAGCAGGTCGGGCTTGCGCGTGCCGGCCTCGGTCAGCCCGCGCTTGCCGGTGTCCGCCTCGAACACCTGCCAGCCTTCGGCCTCCAGCGCCGCGCGTACAAAGCGGCGTATCTGTGGCTCGTCTTCAATCACAACGGCAACGGGTGCGGGGTGGGACATGGGCAAAGAGGAAGAAAGGTCAGGCGGGTTCAGGCAGGCCCTGCGGCGGCGGGCGGCGCGGCAGGGTGATGGTGAATTCTGCACCACCGCCCGGCGCATTGGCGGCCGTGATCTGCCCTCGGTGCGCCTGCACCACTGCCTGGCAGATGGCCAGGCCCAGCCCCACGCCCGGCGTGGCCGATTCGGTCTCGCCGCGCGTGAACTTCTCGAACAGCTCGTGCTCGCGGCCCTTGAGGGTGGCGGGCAGGCCGGGCCCGTGGTCACGCACCGCCAGCATCAGCGCCTGCTCCGTCGCCTCTGCGCTGATTTCTATAGGCGACCGCCCGTACTTGGCTGCGTTTTCCAGCAGGTTGACCAACACGCGCTCCATCAGCACCGCGTCAAATTCGACCAGCGGCAGATCGGCGGGTAGCGCCGCCGTGACAGCCTTGCCGGCCAGCGCGTGCTGCGCCTGGCGGATCGCCGAACCGACAATTTCCTCGACAGACTGCCATTCGCTCCTCAGGTTAACGGCACCGCTTTGCAGCCGCGCCATGTCCAGCAGGTTGTTGACCAGCGCGCTCAGGTGCCGCGCTTCGCCGGCGATGGCGCGCGCCGCCTGCGACTGTTCGCTACTCAGTGGCGGCGCCGTGCGCTGCAGGGAGTCGGCCAGGCCGATCAACGCGGTCAACGGCGTGCGCACATCGTGCGAAATCGCCGCGAGCAGCATGTTGCGCAATTTCTCGGACTCCATCTGCACCACCGCCTGCTGGGCCACCTCTACATAGTGCACGCGCTCCTGCGCGATGGCGATCTGCCGCGCCAGGGTTTCGAGCTGCTGCATCTGCTCGGGAATCAGCAGCCAGCGCGCCTGCGCAGGCTTGAGCGCCAGCACGCCGCGCACGCGCATCGGTGCCTTGAGCGGGATGTAATGCCATGCCTGGGCCGACAAGGTGGCGGTGGCCAACCCCGCCGGCTGTTCGTTGCGGAACACCCAGTCGGCCACGCTGGCATCGAAATCCGCGGGCGGTTTGGCGGGCGGCAGTAACTGGTCGTGGCTGTCGGTCACCATCACCACCGCCTGCCCGCCGAAGTTGCGCTGCGCGGCCGCTTCGCCGAGTTCCATGACCTGCTCACTCAGCAGCGCCGCCGACAGGTCGCGCGTGAGCTCGAACAGCGACTGCGCGCGGCGCTCGCGGCCGGCCGCAATGCGCGCCTGAAAACGCAGGCCTGCCGTGAGTTGCCCGGTTAGCAGCCCCACCATCAGCATGACGGAAAATGTCAGCAGGTACTGCACATCGCTGACGGCAAACGACAGGCGGGGCGGCACAAAGAAAAAGTCAAACGCCGCCACATTGAGGAAAGCCGCCAGCGCTGCCGGCCCGCGCCCGAACTTCAGCGCCACCAGCACCGTACCGAGCAGAAACAGCATCACGATGTTGGCGAGGTCAAAAAATCTGAGCAAAGGCAAAGCCAGCAAGGTGACTGCGGCGCTACCAGCCATTGCCCATGCGTATCGCGGCAGGCTCTCCTGCCAGGCCGCGGCGGCATCATCGTCGGCAGAACGCTGCACGGCGCGCGCCAGCCGCCGCGCACTGTCGGCATGGCCCACCTCCACGATGTCCAGTGTGGGCGCCAGCGTTGCCAGCCGGCGCGTCATGGTGGATCCGGCCCACAGCGCGCGCCAGCCCGGCAGCTGCGGGCGCCCCACCACCAGCGTGGCGCAATTGAGTTGCTGCGCCTGCGCTACCAGTTCGGCGGCGGGATCGCTGCCGGTCAGTACCGCCGTGGCCGCGCCCAGTTCTTCGGCCAGCTGGATAACGGCCAGGATGCGGTCGCGCCTGGCAACCTCCAACAGCTGCAGGCGCGGCGTTTCCACATACGCTGCATGCCAGCGCACATTGAGCTGGCCGGCCAGGCGCGCCGCCGTGCGCACGGTCTGCTCGGCGCCTTCACGCGGGCCTATGCAGGCGAGGATGGCGCCTTCGGTGTTCCAGACCGGGGCGATGGATTTTTCGACGCGGTAGCTGCGCACGTCGTCTTCCACATGCTCGGCCGTGCGCCGCAATGCAATCTCGCGCAGTGCGATCAAATTGCCTTTGCGGAAAAAATTCTGCGCCGCGCGCTCGGCCTGCTGCGGCAGGTAGACCTTGCCGGCTTTCAACCGCGCCATCAGTTCGTCAGGCGTGACGTCGACCAGGATGATTTCATCGGCGCCGTCCAGCACCGTGTCCGGGACCGTTTCATGCACGCGTATGCCGGTGATGGCACCCACCGTGCCATTGAGGCTTTCCAGGTGCTGCACATTGACCGCTGACCAGACGTCGATGCCGGCTTCCAGCAGCTCCTGCACATCCTGCCAGCGCTTGGCATGGCGCGAGCCCTCCACATTGCTGTGGGCGAGCTCGTCGACCAGCAGAAGTGCCGGCTTGCGCGCCAGCGCCGCGTCCAGGTCGAACTCTTTCAACCTGTGCCCGCGGTAGGCTACCTCCTGCAAGGGCAGTTGCTCAAGCCCGGTCAGCAGTTCCATGGTTTCACTGCGGCCATGGGTTTCGACCACACCGACCAATACATCCCGCCCGGCCTTGCGCTCGCGCTGCGCGGCGCTGAGCATGGCGTAGGTCTTGCCCACGCCGGCACTGGCACCGAAGTAGATGCGCAAACGTCCCCGGCGCGCTTTTTCCTCCTCGCCGCGCAGACGGTCGAGAAGTTCGTCGGGGTCAGGGCGGGAGTCGGAAAAACTGGCCATGCCGTTGCGCTATTCCTGGGTGATTCAAAAGTTTCAAAGATCGCCTCGCAAAGGGTAACACCGGGTGTGTTTTTCCTGTTCGCCTGACTCGCCATCTTTTGGCATGCCGGACTCCCGCCTTTCACCGCGGCCCGCGATCCACCAGGCCACCGCCAGCGGCACGCCAAAGGCGGCCAGCGCACACAAGACCCGCAGAAGATCAGAGTCCATGGACATTTCTCTTAACGAAGCGCTTCCAGCGCGAGGTTGAGTTGCAGCACATTCACCTGGGCCTCGCCCAGAAAGCTCAGCAAAGGCTGCTCGGTGTACTGCCCGACCAGGGCCTGAACCTTCTCAAGCGCCAGGCCACGCGCTTTGGCCACACGGGCCACCTGGTAGCGCGCCGCAGCCGGGCTGATGTGCGGGTCCAGCCCGCTGGCAGACGCCGTGACCAGGTCCACCGGCACCTGGGCCGTGTTGCCCGGATCGGCCGCTTTCAGCGCTTCGACACGGCCCTTGACCGCGTCGACCAGCGCAGGATTCAGCGGGCCCTGGTTGGAGCCGCTGGAAGCCGATGCGTTGTAAGGCATGGGCCCCGTGGCCGATGGGCGGCCCCAGAAATTTTTGGGATCGCTGAAGTTTTGCCCGATCAGCGAAGAGCCGACAACCTTGCCGTCACGCTGGATCAGGCTGCCGCCGGCCTGCGCCGGAAACAACGATTGCGCGGCGCCGGTCACCACCAGGGGATAAGCCACGCCGGTGACCAGGGTCAGCACGGTGAACATCACAATTGCGGGGCGAAGAATATTTGTCATGAGGATTCCTTGATATGCAGGTGTTCAGGCGAGGTTCATTGCTACCAGCAGCAAGTCAATCGCCTTGATTCCGATAAAGGGCACGATGAGACCGCCCAGGCCGTAAATAAGCAGGTTGCGGCGCAGCAGCGTAGCGGCGCCCACAGCGCGGTATTTCACACCTTTGAGCGCGAGCGGGATCAGGAACATGATGATCAGGGCGTTGAAAATCACCGCCGACAAAATCGCCGACGACGGACTGCCCAGACGCATCACATTGAGTGCAGCCAGTTGCGGGTAAGTGGTCACAAAGATCGCCGGGATGATGGCGAAGTACTTGGCCACATCGTTGGCGATTGAAAACGTGGTGAGCGAGCCACGCGTCATCAGCAGGGCCTTGCCGGTTTCCACAATCTCCAGCAGCTTGGTGGGGTTGGAGTCGAGGTCCACCATGTTGCCGGCTTCCTTGGCGGCCTGGGTGCCGCTGTTCATGGCGACCGCCACGTCGGCCTGGGCCAGGGCCGGCGCGTCGTTGGTGCCGTCGCCCGTCATCGCCACCAGCCGGCCTTCGGCCTGGTACTGGCGTATCAGCTTGAGTTTGTCTTCGGGCGTGGCCTCTGCCAGGAAGTCATCGACGCCCGCCTCGGCGGCAATGGCGGCGGCCGTGAGCTTGTTGTCACCGGTGATCATCACCGTTTTGATGCCCATGCGGCGTAGCTCGCCGAAGCGTTCCTTGATGCCGGCCTTGACAATGTCTTTCAGCTCCACGATGCCCAGTACCGTGCTGCCGTCGGCCACGGCCAGCGGCGTGCTGCCGCGGCGCGACACGTCATCTGAAGCACGCAGGACTTCAGACGGGACGCTGCCGCCCAGTGCTTCCACATGCTTGCGCATCGCATCGACCGCGCCCTTGCGCAGTTGCCGCTTGCTTCCATCGGGGTTCAAGGCGTCCATTCCGCTCATGCGGGTTTGCGCAGTAAAGGGAACCTCGGTCACGGCCTGCATGGGCGACTGGCTGACGGCCAGCTTCAGGGCCAAAGCCACGATGCTGCGGCCTTCCGGCGTTTCGTCGGCATAGGATGCCTGCATGGCGCAGGTGGCGAGCACTTTTTCAGACACGCCGGGTGCGGGCAAAAAGCTTGAAGCCTGGCGGTTGCCGTGAGTGATGGTGCCGGTCTTGTCGAGCAGCAGCACATCCACGTCGCCGGCAGCCTCGACCGCGCGGCCCGAAGTGGCGATGACATTGGCCTGCATCATGCGGCTCATGCCGGCCACACCCACGGCCGACAGCAGGCCGCCAATCGTGGTCGGGATCAGGCAGACCAGCAGCGCTACCAGTGCGGTGATGCTCACCACCGTGCCCGCCCCCACCGCACCCACGCTGAACACGGAGAACGGCAGCAACGTGACAGTAACCACCAGGAAAACAATGGTCAGCGCCACCAGCAAAATCGTCAAGGCGATTTCATTGGGCGTCTTCTGGCGTTTGGCACCTTCGACCATGCTGATCATGCGGTCCAGGAAGGATTCGCCGGGGTTGACGGTGATGCGCACCACCAGCCAGTCTGACAGCACGCGCGTGCCGCCGGTCACGGCGGAGAAGTCGCCGCCCGACTCGCGCACCACCGGGGCCGATTCGCCGGTGATGGCGCTTTCGTCGACCGAGGCCACGCCTTCAATCACTTCTCCGTCCAGCGGAATCATGTCGCCGGCATCGACCAGCACCACGTCCCCTTTCCGGAGATTTTCAGCTTCTTGCGGCAGGAACGTGGCGCCATGCCGGGGTTCCTTGAGCTTCTTGGCCCAGGTGCTTTTTTTCAGGCTCCGCAGCGACGCCGCTTGTGCCTTGCTACGGCCCTCGGCCAGCGCTTCGGCAAAGTTGGCGAACAGCACGGTGAACCACAGCCAGACGGCCACGGCAAAGATGAATCCGGCAGACGCTTCGCCCTGGCCCTGCAGGGCTTGCAGGCCCAGCAAGGTTGTGAGAATGCTGCCGATGTAGACGACAAACATCACGGGGTTGCGCCACTGCACGCGCGGGCTCAGCTTGGTGAACGAAGCCACGATGGCCGGCTTGAGCAGCGCGGGATCCAGCAGCATTAAAGTTTTTTGGGTACTCATATGGGTTTCTCTTTGAGCCTCGCGGTTATTGGCCTGGCCACAGCATCAGGTGCTCGACCACCGGGCCCAGCGCCAGGGCGGGCACGTAATTGAGCAGGCCCACCAGCAGCACAGTGCCTATCAACAGCATCACGAACAGCGGGCCGTGCGTGGGCATGGTGCCGGCCGTAACCGGCAGGCGTTTCTTGGTGGCCAGCGCACCGGCAATGGCGAGCACCGGAACGATGAAGCCGAAGCGCCCCAGCCACATCACGATGCCCAGCAGCGTGTTGTAGAACGGCGTGTTGGCCGACAGCCCCGCGAAGGCGCTGCCATTGTTGTTGCCGGCCGAGCTCAGCGCGTAAAGGATTTCAGAAAAGCCGTGCGCACCGGGGTTGGCAATGCCCGCCTTGCCTGCGCCGGCCAATACGGCGATGGCGGTGCCGGCCAGCACCAGGACAGGCGTGACCAGGATGGCGATTGAGGTCAGCTTCATCTCATGCGCCTCGATCTTCTTGCCCAGGTATTCCGGCGTGCGGCCAATCATGAGGCCGGCGATGAACACCGCCAGGATGGCGAAGATCAGCATGCCATAAAGCCCCGTGCCAACGCCGCCAAACACCACTTCGCCCAGCTGCATCATCACCATGGGCACCATGCCGCCCAGCGGCGTGAAGGAGTCGTGCATGGCATTGACCGCGCCGCAGGACGCCGCCGTCGTGATGACCGCGAACAGGCTGGAGGCATTGATGCCGAAGCGGGTTTCCTTGCCTTCCATGTTGCCGCCGGCCTGCAGCGCGCTGGCCGTCTGGTCCACACCCAAAGGCGGGAGCAACGGGTTGCCGGCCTGCTCGGCGGGCGTGATGGCCACGACCGCGATCACAAACATCACCGTCATGGCGGCGAGCACGGCCCAGCCCTGGCGCTGGTCGCCCACCGCGCGGCCGAAGGCGAAGCACAGCGCCGCCGGAATCAGGAAGATGGACAGCATCTGAAAGAAATTACTCAGCGCCGTCGGGTTTTCGTAAGGGTGGGCCGAGTTGGCGTTGAAGAAACCGCCGCCGTTGGTGCCCAGCATCTTGATGGCTTCCTGAGACGCGACCGGGCCCATGGCCAGGGTCTGCTTGTCGGATTTGGCATCCTCCATCACGGTATTGCCCTTGTCGTCTTTCAGCGCCTGGCCATCAGGGCCGTTTTTCGGCTGCTGATAGCTGGTCACTTCCAGTGTGCTCACGTCTTTGTAGGCATCAAAGTTCTGGATGACGCCCTGCCCCACAAGAAAGACGGCAAACACCAGCGACAACGGCAGCAGCAGCCAGGCCGTGATGCGCGTGATGTCCACCCAGAAGTTGCCGATGGCGCCGGTCGCGCGCGCGGCAAAACCGCGGAACAACGCAAACACCACGGCGATACCGGTGGCTGCGGAGAAGAAATTCTGCACAGCCAACACCAACATCTGCGTGAGGTAGCTCATGGTGGACTCGCCGGCATAGCCTTGCCAGTTGGTATTGGAAACAAAGCTGACGGCGGTGTTGAAGGCCGAGTCGGGCGTCACCGCGGCCATGCCGGCAGGGTTGAGCGGCAACCAGACCTGCAGGCGCTGCAGGGCATAGACAGCCAGCACGCCGAGCGCGTTGAAGGCCAGCAAGGCCAACGCGTACTGCGACCATTTCATGTTGGTATCGGCCGATGTACCGGCGAGGCGATACAGCGGCGCTTCCGCCTTATGCATCCAGTTGGGGAGGCTACCGGAATACAGGCGGGCCAGCCAGATACCCAGCGGCCAGGCCGTGACCAGCAGCGCACCGAGGAAGAGGGCGAGGAGCCCCCATGACACGTTGCTCATCAAAACTCCTCGGCGCAGATCAGCGCATAGACGAGGTAAGTGAGCAGCAGGACAGCACAGACGCCGCCGAAGCCGTACAAAACGTCGAGGCTGATCATGAACGGCCTCCTTCGGATTTTTCAAGCTTCTGGAAGCCCCAGACCAGCAAGACCATCACACCCCAGAGGGCGGCGGCGCCAAGAATAAACGCGAGATCCATGACTTTCTCCAACAACAAACGATGGAAGAAGTTTCGGATCCGACGTGTAAAAACGGGGATGAAAGACCGGTAGCCGGTATAAAGAAAGCGTAAAAATCAGGGGTTTAAACCCTGTTCAAGCCGATGCGTGAGACCGCATCACCACGCGCAGGTGCAGCGCGCGCAGGGCGTCAATGTCGTCCAGCAGGGACGAGGCCAAAGGCAGCAAGGGATCACCCTGATCGCCCGCTTCCTCCAACAGCAAGACCAGACGCGCGGCTTTGGCATGGAGCGCCTCCATAGCCTGCGAAACCTCGCTGTGGTTTTCCATCGCACCGGCGTGGCTATCGCATCGCGCTGCGGGTGACCATGTAAACGCCTATCAGCAGCAGACCGGTGAAAAACAGGCGCCTGAAACCCTTCTCGCCCACCCGCCCGCGCAGCTTCTGGCCGGCGACCATGCCCAACAAGGCAGCGGGCAATGGCAGCAGCAAACTCCAGCCACCCGGCATACTGCCCATGGCAAAAGAGCCCTCCATCACCAGGCGCAGAAAAAGTGCGCCGGTGGACACGGTAAAAGACAGGCCAAGCGCCTGCACCAGCTCGTCTTTCTTGAGCGATAAGGCCTGCAGGTAAGGCACGGCCGGAAAGACAAACACGCCGGTGGCCGAGGTGATGGCGCCGGTCGCCAGGCCGGCAGCGAAGGAAGAAACCCGCTCGCCGCGCGGCGTGACCACCAGCGGCAGCGCGCACAGCCCCAGCAGCGCATAAATGATCAGCGCGGCGCCCAGACCTGCCGAGGCGAGGTCCGCATCAAGGGTGACCAGGCTGACCGGTGCCCACAACGTTCCGGCGATCACGCCAGCCTGCAGCGGCCACAGGCGCCGCAACAGGCTTGCCAGCGCGGCGCCGTCCCACATCTGCCAGGCATTCGTCAGCAACGAAGGCAGGATCAGGATGACGGCTGCCTGCGCAGGCGGCATCACGCCGGCCAGCAAGCCCATGGAGAGCGTCGGCAACCCCAGGCCCACCACGCCCTTGACGAGGCCGGCCAGCAGGAATACGCCGGCGACGACGGCCATCAAGAGGGTGTCGTTCCCTGCGCTCACGAAGTTGTTCATCGAGTTCATGTCGCCGATTCTGCGCAGCGGCGCGTTTGCGCTCAAGCGGTAATATCCGTTCACAGCCTTCGCCGTTGCCGAAGGCTAAAACGCCTGCAGCCCATGCCCGCCACCCTTCGCTTTGACCTCATCGACCTTCGGCTGTTTCTGCACACCGTCGATACCGGCAGCATCACGGCGGGCAGCAAGCTTTCACACCTGGCGCTCGCCTCGGCCAGCGCACGCATACGCGGCATGGAAGACGCCCTGGGTGTGCCGCTGCTGGAACGCCTGCGCGCCGGCGTGAAGCCGACCAAGGCCGGCCTGGCCGTGGCCCACCATGCGCGGCTGGTGTTGCAGCAAATCGAGCGCATGCACGGCGAGATCGGCGACTATGCCGGCGGGCTGGCCGGCAAGGTGCGTTTGCTGTCGAACACCGCCGCCATCACCGACTACCTGCCGCAAGCACTCGCGGATTTCCTCAACACGCATCCGGCCATCGACGTCGACCTGGAGGAGCGCCCCAGCCACCTGATCGTGTCGCAGCTGCTGGGCCAGGCGGCCGACCTCGGCATCGTGGCAGACTCCGCCGACATCTCCAGCCTTGAATCAAAACCTTTCCGGCGCGACCGGCTGGTGCTGGTGGTTCCAGCCGGCAGCGGCTTCGGCCGCCAGCGCCAGATACCGTTCGGGCAAACATTGAGCCATGACTTCGTCGGCCTGGAGGAAGACAGCGCCCTGCAACAGCACCTGAACCTGCAGGCCGAGCGCCTGGGGCTGCGCATGCGCACCCGCATACGGCTTCGCAGCTTTGAGGCGGTCTGCCGCATGGTGGAGGCCGGGGTCGGTGTGGCCGTGGTGCCGGCCATCGCGGCCGAACGCCATGCGGAGGCAGGCAAGCTGCGCATCCTCAAGCTGACCGACACCTGGGCCGACCGGCAGTTGCTGATCTGCGCGCGCCGCTTTGACCAGCTGTCGCTGCCGGCGCTAAGACTGGTCGAGTCGCTGTGCGCGCCTGCCGCGCCGCCGGAGCGCTCACACGCGCACACAACACCCAAGCGATAAAGTCATGCCCATGCAAACCCCTGAACCCACAGACCTGCTGGCCAGATCCTGGCGGCTTTGCGCTGATGCCCTTGCCGTCCGGCCAATCGGGCGGGCGGTGTTCGACGGACTGGTGGCGCGCTACTCAGAGCCGCACCGCAAGTACCACACCGTGCAGCACCTGGGCGAATGCCTCTCGCATTTCGAAGGCGTCCGCGACCTGGCTGAACAGCCCGCAGAAGTCGAGATGGCACTGTGGTTCCATGATGCGATTTACGACACGCAGCGCCACGACAACGAGGAAAAAAGTGCCGACTGGGCTCGCGAGGTGCTGCTGGCGCACGGCACCGCCGAAGCCGCCGCGCAGCGCGTTCATGACCTGGTCATGGCCACCCGCCATACGGCGCTGCCGGACTCGCCCGACGAACAGCTGCTGGTCGATATCGACCTGTCCATCCTGGGCGCCGGCCCAGCCAGGTTTGCCGAATACGAGCAGCAGATCCGGGACGAATACGCTTTTGTACCCGCGGCCGTGTTCCGGCAAAAGCGGGGCGAAATCCTGCAGAGTTTCCTGGACCGGCCTGTGATCTACAGCACGGCGCATTTCCACGAAACACTGGAAGCGCGTGCGCGCGAGAACCTGCGCAAGGCGATTGCCGGCGCGACATCGGCAACCAGCCCTTCAGCACGATGAACATCTGCCCCCACTGCCGTCAGGCTGGAATCAAGATCTGGGAAAAACGTTTCTCCAGCCGCGGCAACCCCGCCACCTGCACCGTGTGCGGAGGGCTCTCGCATGTTCTGGCCAGCGCCGCCGGCGGCACATTTATCCTGACATCCGTCCTGTTGATGCTTGCCGTCCTTGCCGGTTTTTTGACCAGCTCATGGCTGGCCGGGTTGTCGGGTGGACTGCTGGCAGCGGCCTACAACCTGTGGGCATGGCAGCGCGAAGCGCTTTGGCCGATCCTCAAGGAAAACGCCCAGGCTGCAAACCGCGCCAATTGGGTGGTCGCCGCGGTTTCCATCTTTATTTCGTTTCTTTCCTGAGGGACGGTGCCCCCACCTGTCGCACCATAACGCTATCAATTTCATAGCTGCCAGCGCATATCCTGATTGGTCCGAAGGCACTTTTGACATCAAAAAAATGTCGGGCACCACACGCCAAGTGCCAAAGATGGCTTCCCAGGATAGTTTTCTCTCTACAAATTGCTATTAATTCAATAGCTGCTTGCGCTTTCCCCCATTGGCCTGCAGCCATTATTTGCTTGAAAAAACACTGGACCGCAGGGCGCCCAGGTCCAGCACGCGCAGGCCGCCGTATTCGATGCGGATGAGGCCCTGGGCCTGCAAGGCATTGAGCGCCTCGTTCACGCGCTGGCGTGACAAACCCACCAGGTAAGCCAGTTCCTGCTGCGTGATGCGCAGGATTTCGCCCACACCCGGATACAGCACCGGGTTGAACAGCGAGGCCAGGCTGCGCGCCACACGGATGTCGGGGTTGTTCATGCGGTCGATCTCGCGCGCGGCGATGAACTGACCGAGCCGCTCATTGAGCTGGTTCATCACAAAGCGGTTAAAGCCGATGGAGTGGTCCAGCAGCCAGTGGAAGGTTTCAACGGGCAGGCCCGCCACCACGCTTTTGCGCAGCGCCTGGATGTTGTAGCGGTAGGGCTCGCGCTTGAGCGCCGTGCCTTCACCGAACCAGCCGCCGGGCGGCACGCCGGTGAACGTCATGGTCATGCCCTGCTCGTTGTCGCTGCTCATCTTGAGCAGGCCTTCGACCACGCCAAACCAGTAGGTCACCGGCTTGCCCACACGGCACACATAGTCGCCCGGCGCGGCGTCGCCTACCTGCAGCCCCGCCAGCGCACGTGCCCTTTCTTCAGGCTGCAGCAAGGGCAGCCAGGGAATGCCGCGCAGCTCGTCGGGCGTGGGGTTCCTGCGGCGCTGGTGAAGAGGCGGTTCAGTGGACATGGCTCACAGCATTCGGGTGAAAGTCAGTGAAAGGTCAGGGAAAGTCCGGGGCGGGCGCAACCCTTGGATTGTCGTCGGATAGACATTTCATTGCCAATCCAAAGCATAGCATCGGCCCCGCTGAGACAGCAAACCAACAACGAAAGCCAGGAGACCCGCCATGACCGAAAACCGCACACCTTCGCCGACCGATTCATTTCCTGCAGGCATCGACCCGCAGCGCACCCGCCTGACACGCCGCCGCATGCTGGGCGCACTCGCCGCCGTGCCCGCCGCACTTTACGGGCCGGCGCGCGCTCAGGACACCGGCCCGGTGCACATCGCGCAATCCATCGCGCTGAGCGGGCCGCTGGGCGAGCTGGGCCAAGCCATGCACCAGGGTGCAAAAGCCTGCTTTGCCAGCATCAACGCCAAGGGCGGCGTGAACGGCCGGCTGATCGAACTCACCGTGGCCGACGACGGCTACGACGTCAAACGCGCGCTGACCAATGTGAAAGGCTTCATCGACGACAAAAGCAATTTCGCGCTCTTCAATTGCATGGGGACACCCATGATCGAAGCCATGCTGCCTCAGGTGATGGAGTCGGGCATGCCTTTCTTCGCACCGTTTTCCGGTGCGCTGTCGGCACGGCCGGCCAATGCGCGCAATGTGTTCAACATCCGCGCGAGTTACGCCGACGAAGCCGAGCAGCTGGTGCAGCACCTGGCAACCATCGGGATCCGGCGCATCGCGATCGTCTACCAGAACAACTCCTTTGGGAAAGAAGTCTTCGACGCCACCCAGCGCTCCATGGCCAAACACAAGCTGGAAGCGACCGCGATTGTCACGGTGGAAAACAACTCTTCGGATACCGGCCCGGCAGCGGTAAAAATTGCGGGCTCCAACCCGGAAGCCGTGCTGGTGGGCCTGGCCGGCAAGCCGACCATCGACTTCGTGAAAGCGATACGCGTGCAGCGCAAGGGACTGCCGCTTTATGCGCTGTCCATCATGGGCGCAGCCGCCACACTCAAGGCTATGGGTGACGACGCCACCGGCATTGCCGTGTCTCAAGTCGTGCCCTTGCCGGGCAATACCGTGGTGCCTATGGTGCGCGAATTCCAGCAGGCCTGGAAAGCCGCGGGCGTGACGCTGGAGCCTTCACACCTGGCGCTGGAGGGTTACATCAATGCCCGCGTGTTTGCCGAGGCGCTGCGGCGTGCAGGCAAAAACCCCACGCGCGCCGGCTTCATCGACGGCACCTGGAATTTGAAGCGCTATGACCTGGGCGGCTTTGAAGTGAGCTTCAGCGACTCGGCCCGCAATGCCTCACGCTTTGTGGAACTCACCATGGTTTCGCGCGACGGGCGCTTTATCCGATAAACCGCGCCGACCCCGGGCACACCCCAGTAGGACTTACCCGGAAATTGTCGTCGCAATGACACCGTAACGTCAAAGCCGGTCCTACTATTCATTGCATACCAGCGGCTTTCAACGAGAAGCCGCACAAGAACGGAGACAAGAAAGCGAATGCAGACCACGTTCCCACGATTGCTGCTCAAACATGCGGCCGAACGCCCCGGCGCCGCCGCCATGCGCGAAAAAGAGTACGGCATCTGGCAGGCGCACAGCTGGGCCGGCATGGCGCAGCTGGTGGAGCGCATCGCCTGCGGCCTGCATGAAGCCGGGCTGCAGCGTGGCGAGCACATGGTCATCATCGGCGCCAACCGGCCGCGCCTGTACGCCACCATGCTGGCCGCGCAGTCGCTGGGCGCCATACCCATTCCGCTTTACCAGGACGCCGTGGGCGCCGAGTGTGTCTTTCCCATCAACAATGCCGACGTACGTTTTGCGCTGGTGGAAGACCAGGAGCAGGTGGACAAGCTGCTGGAGATACGCAGCCAGTGCCCGCAACTGGACCAGATCATTTATGACGACCCGCGCGGCCTGCGCAACTATGCCGAGGCTGGCCTGCAATCGCTGGACGCCTTGCTGGAAAAGGGCGAAGCCTTTGCCGCGAAACAACCCGGCTTCTTCAAGAGCGAAGTCGAAAAATCCCGGCCGGATGATGTGGCCGCGATGTTTTTCACCTCGGGCACCACGGGCAATCCCAAGGGCGTGGTCCATACCCACAACACCCTGCTGGACCGCGCCAAGGCCGGCGCCGACTTCGACAAACTCACCTCCGGCGAGGAAGTGCTGGCGTACTTGCCACCCGCGTGGGTCGGCCAGAACATCTTCAGCTATGCGCAGTGGCTGGCCTGCGGCTATGTGGTGAATTGCCCCGAGAGCGCGAGCACCGTGATGATCGACCTGAAAGAAGTCGGCCCGACCTACTACTTTGCGCCACCGCGGATTTTCGAAAGCCTGCTGACCACCGTGATGATCCGCATGGAAGACGCGGGCCGCATCAAACGCGGCATGTTCAACTATTTCATGGGCGTGGCCAAACGCGCCGGCCCCGCATTGATGGACGGGAAGCCGGTGGGCGGGCTTGACCGCCTGCTATATGCACTGGGCAGCGTGATGGTCTATGGCCCGCTGCGCAATACGCTGGGTTTTTCGCGCGTTCGCGTGGCCTACACCGCGGGTGAAGCGATTGGACCGGACCTCTTTACCTTCTACCGCTCCATCGGCATCAACCTGAAACAGCTGTATGGCTCGACCGAGACCGCCGTGTTTGTGTGCCTGCAGCCGGACAACGAAGCACGCGCCGATACGGTAGGGGTGCCGATCAGCGGCGTGCAGATCAAGGTGGCCGACAACGGGGAAATCCTGGTGAAGTCCGCCGGCCTGCTCAAGGAATATTACAAAAATCCCACGGCGACGGCCGAGGTGCTGAGCGCCGACGGCTGGTATCACACCAGCGACGCGGGCTTTATCGATGCCGCCGGCCACCTCAAGATCATCGACCGCGTGAAAGACGTGGGCCGCATCAAGGGTGGCACCAACGACGGTGCCATGTTCGCGCCCAAGTACGTGGAAAACAAGCTCAAATTCTTCCCGCACATCAAGGAAGTCGTGGCCTACGGCGACGGCCGCGAAAAAGTCTGCGTGATGATCAACATCGACTTCGACGCCGTGGGCAACTGGGCCGAACGCCGCAATCTGCCTTACGCCGGCTACACCGACCTGGCGCAAAAGCCCGAGGTTTACCAGCTCATCAAGGAGTGCGTCGAAAAAGTCAACGCCGACCTCAGCGTGGACGCCCTGCTGGCCGGCTCACAGGTCAGCCGCTTCCTGGTGCTGCACAAGGAGCTGGACGCAGATGACGGTGAACTCACACGAACGAACAAGGTGCGACGCGGCTTCATTGCCGAGAAATACCTGCCGCTGATCGATGCGCTCTATGGCGACAAGACTGAGCAATTCATTGAAACCGTCGTGAAGTTTGAGGACGGCCGGTCTGGCAGCGTCAGCGCGACCCTGAAGATCAGCGACACCCAGACTTTTGCGCCAGTAAAGGCAGCAGCATGAACAACAAGCGACAGCAAGTCCCCCAGATACCAGCTCGAGCCGCGGAACCGGCTTTGCCGGGCCGCAGGCGGGCGGCCCCCTCGGGGGGTAGCGCAGTACACGCAGTGACAAGCGTGGGGGCAGCATGACCAAGAAGATCGGCGATGTCATCCTCGACGTCAACAACATCAGCCTGAGTTTTGGTGGCGTGAAAGCGCTGTCCGATATTTCCTTCAATGTGAAAGAGCATGAAATCCGCGCCATCATCGGACCCAACGGCGCCGGCAAAAGCTCCATGCTCAACTGCATCAACGGCGTCTATGCGCCGCAGCAGGGCTCCATCACCTTTCGCGGCCAGACCTTCAAGCATATGAACAGCCACCAGGTGGCCGTCATGGGCGTGGCGCGCACCTTCCAGAACCTGGCGCTCTTCAAGGGCATGAGCGTGCTCGACAACATCATGTCGGGCCGCAACCTCAAGATCAAAAGCAACCTGCTGCTGCAGGCGCTGCGCATCGGTCCTGCCGAAAAAGAAGAAATCATGCACCGCGAGGCTGTCGAAAAAATCATCGACTTCCTGGAAATTCAGGCCTATCGCAAAACGCCCGTGGGCCAGTTGCCCTACGGTTTGCAAAAACGCGTGGACCTCGGCCGTGCGCTGGCGATGGAGCCGCAGGTGTTGCTGCTCGACGAACCCATGGCCGGCATGAACGTCGAGGAAAAACAGGACATGTGCCGCTTTGTACTCGACGTGAACGACGAGTTCGGCACCACCGTCGTGCTGATCGAGCACGACATGGGCGTGGTGATGGACATCTCCGACCGCGTCGTGGTGCTCGACTACGGCAAAAAAATCGGCGACGGCACCCCCGACGAAGTACGCAACAACGAAGACGTGATCCGGGCTTACCTCGGAACCAGCCACTGATATGGACGAGAACACCAAGATGAAATCGCAGCCTTCCCAGCAACCCACGACGTCTCCGCCCAGCGAAGGGAGCCAGTGATGGGTTCATTTTTAGAGACGATTATTGGCGGCCTGATGTCGGGCATGCTGTATTCGCTGGTCGCATTGGGCTTTGTGCTGATCTACAAAGCCTCGGGTGTCTTCAATTTCGCCCAGGGCGCGATGGTGCTGTTCGCGGCGCTGGCCATGGCGCGTTTTTCCGAGTGGATTCCGCAGTGGACGGGACTGGACAGCAAGTTCATCAACAATGCATTGGCCTTTGCAGTCGCGCTGGCCATCATGGTCGTGGTGGCCTGGTTGATTGAAAAGCTGGTGCTCAGCAAACTCGTGAACCAGGAAGGCGTCGCGCTGCTGATGGCGACGTTGGGCATTTCGTATTTCCTGGACGGCTTCGGCCAGACCATCTTTGGCTCCAGCATTTACAAGATTGACGTGGGCATGCCCAAGGATCCGATGTTCCTGCTGGAAGGTGTCTTCCAGGGCGGCCTGCTGGTGAACCAGGAAGACCTGGTCGCCGCGCTGATCGCCACCGCCCTGGTGGCGGCACTGGCCGCCTTCTTCCAGTACACGAGTACAGGCCGGGCCTTGCGCGCCGTAGCCGACGACCACCAGGCCGCGCAATCCATCGGCATTCCGCTCAACCGCATCTGGGTCATCGTCTGGAGCGTTGCCGGCTTCGTCGCGCTGGTGTCCGGCGTGATCTGGGGCAGCAAGCTGGGCGTGCAGTTTTCGCTGTCGGTGCTGGCGCTCAAGGCGCTGCCGCTGGTGATTTTGGGTGGCCTGACTTCGGTGCCTGGCGCGATTGTGGGTGGGCTGATTCTGGGCGTTGGCGAGAAACTGGCCGAAGTCTTTCTCGGCCCTTACGTCGGCGGTGGTATCGAGATCTGGTTTGCGTATGTACTTGCGCTGTGTGTCTTGCTGGTCCGGCCTCAGGGCTTGTTCGGCGAAAAAATCATCGATCGCGTATAGACATGAAGCCCCCACGCTTGTCACTTCGAGCCTTCGGCGCGCTGCCCCTTACATGTGAATTGGGGCCGATGCGCCTACGGCGCGGCAAAGCCCAGCGCACAACTTCTTTTATTGCGATCTAACGGCGGCTCACCTTTATGTTTTACAGAGAAAACGGCCAGTTCAAAACCAACTACCGGGCTGACCAGCAGATCTTCCCAATCCTGCAGGACCGGATCGCCATCGGCTTGCTGTTGGCGTTCGCCTTCGTTGTCGTGCCATTGTTGGCCAGCGACTACCTGTTCCGCGCCATCCTGATTCCCTTCCTGATCTTTTCGCTGGCAGCCGTTGGGGTGAACATCCTGGTCGGCTATTGCGGACAGATCTCGCTGGGCTCGGGTGCCTTTATGGCGGTGGGGGCCTATGGCGCCTACAATTTCTTTGTGCGTATTCCCGGCATGCCGCTGATTCCAGCACTGATCCTGGGCGGCTTGTGTGCCATGCTGTTCGGCATCCTGTTCGGGCTGCCCAGCCTGCGCGTGAAAGGCCTGTACCTGGCGGTGACCACGCTGGCCGCGCAGTTCTTCAGCGACTGGATGTTTTTGCGCATCAAGTGGTTCACGATGGACACGCCTTCGGGTTCGGTGTCGGTCTCCAACCTGCAGGTGTTTGGACTGCCCATCGAAAGCGCGCTGAGCAAATACCTGTTTTGCCTGGCCATCGTGGTGGTGATCACCCTGCTGGCCAAAAACCTGGTGCGCAGCGCGATCGGCCGCGAGTGGATGGCCATTCGCGACATGGACGTGGCAGCCGCCGTGATCGGCATTCGCCCGATGTACGCCAAGCTCAGCGCCTTTGCAGTCAGCTCTTTCATCATCGGCATCGCTGGCGGCCTGTGGGCCTTTATTTACCTGGGCGCCTGGGAGCCTGCCGCCTTTTCAGTGGACTACTCCTTCCGCCTGCTGTTCATGGTGATCATCGGCGGCATGGGCGCCATCATGGGCAGCTTCTTCGGCGCGGCCTTCATCGTGGTGCTGCCGATTGTGCTGAGCCAGCTGCTGCCGGTGCTTGCCGGCTGGCTGGGTATATCGATCTCCACGGCGGGCATCTCGCACGCGGAACTGATGATTTTTGGTGGGTTGATCGTGTGGTTTTTGATTGTCGAGCCGCATGGGCTGGCCAAGCTGTGGGCCGTTGGAAAGCAGAAATTACGGCTATGGCCATTCCCCCACTGAGCGCTCCGATACGCCAGGCCTAGGGTTAAGAATTACTCGAAATCACCAATGCGCAATGGATTGTTAGGTCGTTTACTGAGGTGTCAGTTTTTTTCGCGGTGTTTATAAATTTTCCAGGAGACAACAATGAAGATTCGTAACGTGATGTTGGCGGTGGCGATCCTCGCCACCGGCGCTTCGTCCCTCGTGGCGACCAGCGCATTCGCACAGGCCAAAGAGCAATTCTTTCCGGTGCTGTCTTACCGCACCGGGCCTTACGCGCCCAACGGCGTGCCCTGGGCCAACGGCTATGTGGACTACCTCAAGCTGGTCAATGCCCGCGGCGGCATCAATGGCGTGAAGATCTCGTTTGAAGAGTGCGAAACCGGCTACGACACCGCGCGCAGTGTCGAATGCTACGAACGCCTGAAAGGCAAGAACGGCGGCGCCACGCTGGTGCAACCGCTGTCTACCGGTGCGACGTTTGCCATCACAGAAAAAGCCCCCGTCGACAAAATTCCGGTGGTGACCGTGGGCTATGGCCGCAGCGAGAGCGCAGACGGCTCCATCTTCAAATGGAACTTCCCGATTGCCGGCACCTACTGGGTCGCCGCCGACGCCATCCTCCAGGCCATCGCCAAGAAGGAAGGCGGCTTCGACAAGCTCAAGGGCAAACGCATTGCGCTGGTCTATCACGACTCGCCGTTCGGCAAAGAACCCATTCCGCTGATGCAGGAACGCGCCGCCATGCACGGCTTCACGCTGCAGCTGCTGCCCGTCACCGCGCCCGGTGTCGAGCAAAAAGCCACCTGGCTGCAGGTTCGCCAGTCGCGCCCAGACTACGTTGCACTGTGGGGCTGGGGCATCATGAACACCACCGCCATCAAGGAAGCGCAAGCCACCGGCTACCCACGCGAGAAGATGTACGGCGTGTGGTGGGCCGGCGCAGAGCCTGACGTGAAAGACGTGGCTGAAGGCGCCAAGGGCTACAACGCCGTGACCATGCAGCACGGCGCCGAGCCGAATTCCAAGCTGGCCAAAGACATGCTGACCCTGGTGCACGGCAAAGGCCAGGGCACAGGCCCCAAGGAAGAAGTCGGCCAGGTGCTTTACATGCGTGGCGCCATGAGCGCGATGCTGGGCGTGGAAGGTTTGCGCGCCGCGCAAGACCGTTTCGGCAAGGGAAAAATCATGACCGGCGAGCAAGTGCGCTGGGGCCTGGAAAACCTGAACCTGACGCAGGCCAAGCTGGATGCGCTGGGCTTTGCCGGCGTGATGCGGCCTATCAGCACCTCGTGCACCGACCACATGGGTTCGGCATGGGCGCGCATCCATACCTGGGATGGAAAGGAATGGAAATTTACCTCCGACTGGCTGCAGGCTGATGAGCAGGTGATCAAGCCCCTGGTCAAGTCCACCGCCGCCAAGTACGCCACCGAGAAAAAGCTGACGGCGCGCACACCCGCTGACTGCCAAAGCTAGGCTCCCCCCGTGGCGGCGCTCTGCGCCGCCTCCCCCTCAAGGGGCGGCACTGGTGGACCGGCAAAGCCGGATCCACGGTGCCCTTGCCTTGAAATCCTTCCGCCAGGCGGGAGGGGTGCGGCTCTCGCGAGCCGCCAATTGGAAGGCCTGCACGCAGGTCTTCCAATTGGTCAGGAAAAAATATGGACACACCTAACATCGTTCTCAATGTCAACGGCATCGAGGTTATCTACAACCACGTGATCCTGGTGCTCAAGGGCGTCTCGCTGCAAGTCCCGCAGGGCCGCATCGTGGCCATCCTGGGCGGCAACGGCGCGGGCAAGACCACCACACTGCGCGCGATTTCCAATCTGCTCAGGGGTGAGCGCGGCGAAGTCACCAAAGGCTCCATTGAGCTGCGCGGCGAGCGCATTGAAAACCTCTCGCCGGCCGACCTGGTGCAACGCGGCGTGGTGCAGGTGATGGAAGGGCGGCACTGCTTTGCCCACCTGACCATCGAGGAAAACCTGCTGACCGGCGCCTACACGCGCAGCAGCAAGGCCGAAGTGGCGGCCAACCTGGAGAAGGTCTACAACTATTTCCCGCGCCTGAAAACCCGGCGCACCTCGCAGGCGGCTTATACGTCTGGCGGTGAGCAGCAGATGTGCGCCATCGGCCGTGCGCTCATGGCCAGCCCTTCCATGGTGC
This sequence comes from Polaromonas sp. P3_A5, assembly GCF_056403055.1. Taxonomy (NCBI): domain Bacteria; kingdom Pseudomonadati; phylum Pseudomonadota; class Betaproteobacteria; order Burkholderiales; family Comamonadaceae; genus Polaromonas; species Polaromonas sp. P3_A5. The sequence continues at coordinate 301,479 of NZ_JBFUGF010000001.1, read as the reverse complement.
TGCTGGACGAGCCCTCCATGGGCCTGGCGCCGCAGATCGTCGAAGAAGTCTTCAACATCGTGAAGGACCTGAACCAGAAGGAGCAGGTCACCTTCCTGCTGGCCGAGCAGAACACCAACATGGCACTCAAATATGCCGACTACGGCTACATCATGGAAAGCGGCCGCGTGGTGATGGATGGCGCGGCCAGCGACTTGGCCAATAACGAGGATGTCAAGGAGTTCTACCTTGGCGTGGGCGGCGGCGAGCGCAAGAGCTTCAAGGATGTGAAGAGCTACAAGCGCCGCAAACGGTGGCTGGCCTGAATGGCCCCCACGCTTGTCACTTCGTGTACTGCGCTGCCCCCCGAGGGGGCCGCTGCGCCTGCGGCCCGGCTAAGCCGGTTCCGCGGCCCCGGCTGGTTTAAGACCTCTCCTTGCCCAGGTTTTCTCCAAATATGACCACACATTACGACTCACTGGAAGTGCGAAGCCCTGCGGAACGCGAGGCGGCGCTGCTGACCGCCTTGCCGCAGCAGATTGCCCATGCCAAGACCCGGGCCCCCGCATTCACAGCCATCCTTAAAGACGTTGACGCCCAGGCCATCACATCACGTGCGGAACTGGCGCAATTGCCCGTCACGCGCAAGCATGAGTTGCTTGAGCGCCAGCAGGCCGAGCGCGCGCCCGGTGGCAGTGGCAATGCATTTGGCGGTTTCAGCGCCTTGCGCTACGGCGCGCATATGCCCCATGTTTTTGCCAGCCCTGGCACCATTTACGAGCCCGGCGGCAAGCGCAAGGACTACTGGCGCATGGCTAGGGCCTTGTATGCCGCCGGCTTTCGCGCCGGCCAGCTGATTCACAACAGTTTCAGCTACCACTTTGTGCCGGCGGGCTCCATGATGGAAACCGGCGCGCATGCCCTCGGTTGCACCGTGTTCCCGGGCGGCACCGGCCAGACGGAGCAGCAGGTACACGCCATGGCGGAACTCAGGCCGGCCGGCTACATCGGCACACCAAGCTTCCTGAAAATCATCATGGAGAAGGCCGCCGAAATGAAGGTGGAACTGCCGACCGTGACGCGGGCACTGGTTTCAGGCGAGGCGTTTCCCCCCAGCCTGCGCGACTGGCTGGGTGAGCGCGGCATTGCGGGCTACCAGTGCTATGCCTCGGCCGACCTGGGCCTGATTGCCTATGAAACCGAAGCGCGGGAAGGCCTGGTGCTGGATGAGGGCGTGATCGTGGAAATCGTGCGCCCTGGAACGGGTGACCCGGTGGCTGAGGGCGAAGTGGGAGAGCTGGTGGTGACCACCCTCAATCCCGGCTATCCGCTGATTCGCTTTGGTACGGGCGACCTTTCCGCCATCCTGGCGGGCACCTGCCCCACGGGACGCACCAATGCGCGCATCAAGGGCTGGATGGGACGAGCCGACCAGACCGTCAAGGTCCGCGGGATGTTTGTACACCCCGGACAGGTCGCCGATATCGCCCGGCGCTTTCCGGAAGTGATCAAGGCCAGGCTGGTCGTCAGCGGAGAGATGGCGAGCGACAACATGCATTTCCAGGTAGAAACCGCTTCCGCCCCGGATGGCCTGGAACAGCGTATCGGCGACGCCATCCGTGACGTCACCAAACTGCGTGGAACGGTCCAGCTAATGGCCCCGGGAAGTCTCCCCAACGACGGAAAGGTTATTGAGGATGCACGTAGTTACAAGTAGAGCCCCCAGCTTGTCGCTGCGCCTGCGGTCTGGCGAAGCCAGTCCCGCAGCCCCTGCTGGCCTGAACTCCCAAAGCCCGGGGTTGCGCGCTGCCCGCAAAGCGACCGGGGGCTAGCCCTTACGTAGTTCCCGCGATGTTTGCGCAGTAAGCGGACCGTAAACTTGGCGCGTTCATCACAAGGAGACGCTCATGAAACGCCTGTTAGTCCTCGCCGCTGCTGCAACGGCCATGTTTGCAGCCCACGCGCAAGCCCCCGCCTTCCCCGGCTCCAAGCCAGTCACTCTGGTGGTCCCATTCGCGGCCGGCGGCCCAACCGACCGTGTGGCACGCGACCTGGCCGAAGCCATGCGCAAAGCCATGGGCGGCAGTGCCAACTTCGTGGTGGAAAACGTCAACGGCGCCGGCGGCACCATCGGTGCGGCCAAGGTAGCCCGCGCAACACCCGATGGCCACACCCTGCTGGTGCACCACATCGGCATGGCGGCTGCGCCGGCCTTGTACCGCAAGCTGCCCTACAAGGTGCTGGACGACTTCGAGTTCCTGGGCATGATCAACGAAGTACCGATGACCATCATCGGCAAACCGCAGCTACCGGCCAACAACTACCGCGATTTCGAGAACTACATTCGCGCCAATGCCGGCAAACTCAACATCGCCCATGCCGGCCTGGGTTCCGCATCGCACCTCTGTGGCCTGATGTGGCAGGCAGCCATCAACGCCAAGGACGCGATGACCACCATCCCCTTCGGCGGTACAGCACCAGCCATGAATGCACTGGTGGGCGGACAGGTCGACATGATGTGTGACCAGACCACCAACACCACCGGCCAGATTGAAGCCGGCCGCGTCAAGGCGTTTGCGGTCACGACCGCCAAACCGCTGAAGAACAACAAGCTGCTCAAGGACTACCCGACGCTGCAGGAAATGGGCCTCAAAAACTTCGACCTGACGATCTGGCATGGCATGTACGCCCCCAAGGGAACGCCGCCGGCCGTGATGACCCAGCTCAACAACGCCCTGAAAGTGGCGCTCAAAGACCCCGACTTCATCAAGAAGCAGGAAGGCCTTGGCGCCGTGGTGGTGACCGACAAGCGCGTCGAACCTGCCGCCCACAAGGCTTTTGTATCGGCCGAGATCAACAAGCTCAAGCCCGTGATCGACGCCGCCGGCAAGTTCGCCGACTGATCCGTTGACCGTTTGATTGCCAGCCGCCCGGTTCACGCCGGGCGGCTTTTCTTTTTTTGGGTGGCTGGGTTGAAACCCTCTTGAAGCATGGACCCACGCACGCTATCTTCATGTGACCCCCGGCCGCGCCGGCCATCCCTGGAGCCCCTCTTGAACAACAACAGCAAGCCCTTTCTTTCCCGTCGCTACGGCGCTTTCCTGGCCACCGCGCTGACCGCCGTCGCCACCTTTATGGCCACGCCCTCCGCCTGGGCGCAAAGCGCCAGCTGGCCCACCAGGCCCGTCAAAATCGTCGTGCCCTTCGCGCCAGGCGGCACCACCGACATCCTGGCCCGCGCCATGGCACCTGAACTCTCCAAGGCATTCGGCCAGCCCTTTGTGGTTGAGAACCGTGCCGGTGCCGGCGGCAACATTGGCGCAGACGTGGTCGCCAAATCCACACCTGACGGCTACACCCTGCTGATGGGCACCGTGGGCACGCATGGCATCAACAAGTCGCTGTACAGCAAGATGGCCTACGACCCGCAAAAGGACTTCGCGCCCATCACGCTGGTCGCGGGCGTACCCAACGTGATGGTGGTGAATACCGAAAAGGCGAAAGCCGCCGGCATCAACAATGTCACGGACTTCATACGCGCGGCCAAAGCCAAGCCCGGCACTTTCAACATGGCCTCCAGCGGCAACGGCACGTCCATCCACCTGGCGGGTGAACTGTTCAAGACCATGAGCGGCACTTACATGACCCATTTCCCCTATAGCGGCTCCGGCCCGGCACTGCTGGCGCTTGTGGGTGGCGACATGGATGTGATGTTCGACAACCTGCCGTCTTCCATGCAGCTCATCAAGTCCGGCAAGCTCAAAGCCCTGGCCGTGACGAGCTCAGAACGCTCAGCCGCCCTGCCTGACGTCCCCACCATAGAACAGGCCGGCGGCCCGGCCATGAAAGGTTTCGACGCGAGCTCCTGGTTCGGCCTGCTTGCCCCCGCCGGCACGCCGCCCGACATCGTGAATCGCATCCAGCAGGAAACCGCCAAGGCGCTGGGCACGCCTGCGATGAAAGAAAAACTGCTGGCCCAGGGTGCGATTCCGAGCGGCAATACGCCGGCACAGTTCACGGCTTTTATTAACGCCGAACACAAGAAGTGGGCGCAGGTGGTGAAGGCTTCGGGGGCGAAGGTGGACTGAGTGCATATCAACTCACCACGCAAAAAGCCCTGTCACCAGGGCTTTTTTAATATGGCTCGGCGCGACCGCTGGCCCTGCTGAGCCTAAACGCCCCAAACCACCTCATGCCCCGACTTCAGGTTGCGCTGCAGCATGTCAATAAAAGGCACGGCGCGCTGGCGCAGGCCCAGGCCGTCGCCTGGGACGACGCCGTCTTCGGCATTGGCGTCGTGGGCTTCTTCATGCGCGATCGCTGCCTGCAGGGCGGCTATCGCGGCGGGCATTTGCTCGGGCAGGATGATGCCTTTGGGGGCGGGGTCTTTGCCGATGATTTCGAGGACCTTGCGGCCGTTGGCTTCGAGCATGATCACATCGCCGGCGTCTTTTGATTTGAATTTGTAAAGCATGGATGCTCCTCTAGTTGGACAGACAGGCCATTATGGAAAGTTTTCGGACGCGTGTATGTAGGCAGGTTTCACCTGTTGCGGCCTCGGGGTTCCGGCTGCGGCCGCCGGGCCGGCCGCGCGGCTCAAGCAAAATAGGGCCCATGTTCAATATCGCCACTGTCCCCAAGTCGGCTCGCCAGGCTCTCAGCCAGGATGGGCTGAGCCTGCTCAACCCTGCCGAGCTGACGGCCACGCTGGAACTGCCGACGCCGGCATGGACATCAGGCTGGCAGGCGCTGACAGACTCCTGGAACCGCTTGCCGCCTGACGCCCATCTGAAGGACGGCGGCCACTACCGCAAGCGCCGCCATTCCTGCTTCGTCCAGGAACTGGCCACAGGCACGCTCACGCAAACCCCGCATCGCGCCCACTGGCAACCCACCGATTACAACGCCCTGCACGGCGGCTTCGAGCGCTGGTTCGACCCGGTCGAGCCAGCGGTAGCTACAGCCCAGGCGTGGACGGACCTGCTGGCCAACCTGGGCAAGCTGTTTGCGCAAGTACAGCCCGCCGGGCGCTGGCATATTGAAGCGCACCAGTTCCGCATCGACACCGCGGGCGGCGTAGGCCGGCCCACGCCGGAAGGCGCACACCGCGACGGCGTGGACTTTGTGGTGGTGATGATGGTGGGGCGCCACGGCGTGAAGGGCGGCGAGACCCGGGTGTTTGACGCCAACGGCCCGCACGGCGTGCGTTTTGTGATGCAGGAGCCGCTGACAGCGCTGCTGCTGGACGACGCACGGGTGATTCACGAAACCACGCCCATACTGCCGGCAGACGATCGGACCGGCGGCGGTTTTCGGGATACGCTGGTGCTCACTTACCGGGCAGCCGGCTTTCAGGCACCCTGATATGCGGTTGGTGCGGCAGCCGTAAATACCGGCATCCCTCTGCCGGTGCGGTAACACCCGTTTTCCGGTGTTGCGGAAAACACCGGAAAACCCGCTTGACGGATTTAGTTTAAACCTAAACAATTAAGGTCAAATTAATCCAGAGAGTACGCATTCATGCACATTCTTTGCCTGGGCGGTGGTCCCGCAGGCTTGTATTTCGCCCTGCTGATGAAGCTGCAAAACCCGGCGCATCAGGTGACGGTGGTCGAGCGCAACAGGCCTTTTGACACCTTCGGCTGGGGCGTGGTGCTGTCGGACCAGACGCTGGGCAACCTGCGCCTGGCCGACCCGGTCAGCGCGCAACTGATCGGCGACGCTTTCAACCACTGGGATGACGTGGAGGTGTTTTTCAAGGGGCGCTCGGTGCGCTCCGGCGGCCACGGTTTTTGCGGCATCGGCCGCAAGCGTCTGCTCAACATCCTGCAGGAGCGCTGCATCGCGCTAGGCGTGGACCTGGTGTTCGAAACCGACGTGCAGGACGACCAGGCTATCGCTGCGCAATACAACGCCGACGTGGTGATCGCCAGCGACGGTCTGAACAGCCGCATCCGCAACCGGTATGCGGAGACCTTCAAGCCCGACGTGGAGCTGCGCGCCTGCCGTTTTGTCTGGCTGGGCACGCACAAGACGTTCGACGCCTTCACCTTTGCCTTCGAGCAGACTGAGCATGGCTGGTTCGCCGCGCATGCCTACAAGTTTGACGAGAACACTTCGACCTTTATCGTCGAGACACCCGAGGCCGTGTGGAAGGCGCACGGCCTGGACCAGATGAGCCAGGAAGACGGCATCGCATTTTGTGAACGTCTGTTTGCCAAATACCTGGACGGCAACCCGCTGATGAACAACGCGACGCACGTGCGCGGCTCGGCCATCTGGATACGTTTCCCGCGTGTGGTATGCGAGCGATGGGTACATGAGGTCGCCATCAATGGCAAGCAGGTGCCGATTGTGTTGATGGGCGATGCGGCGCACACGGCGCATTTCTCGATTGGCAGCGGGACCAAGCTGGCACTGGAAGACGCGATTGAGCTGACCAACTGCTTTGCCCAGCACGGTGATGCCACCGCGGCGCTGCAGGCTTATGAAGCGCTGCGCTCGGTCGAGGTGCTGAAGATACAAAACGCGGCGCGCAACTCGACCGAGTGGTTCGAGAATGTGGACCGCTACAGCGGCATGGAAGCCGAGCAGTTCTTTTATTCGCTGCTCACACGCTCGCAGCGCATCAGCCACGAGAACCTGCGTGTGCGCGATGCCGCCTGGCTGCAGGGCTATGAGCAATGGTTGGCTAAAAGCAGCGCACCGCATGCGCCGCCGCCCATGCTGCTGCCTTTGAAGACCCGCGAACTGAATCTGAAGAACCGCATCGTCGTTTCTCCCATGGCTACCTACAGCGCGGTAGACGGCGTGCCGCAGGACTTCCATCTGGTGCACCTTGGCGCACGCGCGCTGGGCGGCGCTGCACTGGTGTTTGTGGAAATGACCGCGCCATGCGCAGAGGGCCGCATCACCCCCGGCTGCCCGGGCCTCTGGAACGAGACGCAAGCCAAGGCGTTCAAACGCATCGTGGATTTTGTGCACGCCTCGGGCGCTGGCGCCAGGATTGGCATGCAGCTCGGCCACAGCGGCCCCAAGGGCTCGACACAAGTCGGCTGGGAGCAACCCGATGAGCCGCTCGCCACCGGCAACTGGCCGCTGCTGGCGGCCAGCGCCGTGGCTTACGGCCCCACCAACCAGGTGCCGAAAGCCATGACGCGCGCCGACATGGACCGCGTCAAGGCGGAGTTCGTGCAGTCCACGCATTACGCAGCCGAAGCGGGCTTTGACTGGCTGGAACTGCATTGCGCGCACGGCTACCTGCTGTCGAGCTTTATCACGCCGCTGACCAACCAGCGCACGGACGACTACGGCGGCAGCCTGGAAAACCGCTGCCGCTTTCCGCTGGAAGTGTTTGCCGCCATGCGTGAAGTGTGGCCGGCGCATCTGCCGATGAGCGTGCGCATTTCGGCGCACGACTGGGCGCCGGGCGGTAACACGGCGGATGACGCTGTGGCCATCGCCCGGATGTTCAAGTCAGCAGGGTGCGACTTCATCGACGTCTCGTCGGGCCAGACCACGCGCGCGGCCAGGCCGGTTTACGGCCGCATGTACCAGACGCCGTTTGCCGACCGCATCCGCAACGAGGTGGGCATAAAGACCATCGCCGTGGGCGCGATCTCGGAAGTCGACCATGTCAACAGCATCATCGCCGCCGGCCGTGCCGACCTGTGCGCCATTGCCCGGCCGCACCTGGCTGACCCCGCCTGGACGCTGCACGAGGCCGCCAGGCTGCAAAGCCGGCATGTGGACTGGCCTCTGCCCTACCTGAGCGGGCGCGACCAGCTCTACCGTGAACTCTCAAAGAAAAAAGAGCTTGTAGCCCAGGAAGAACGGGCGCAAGCAGCTATCAAATAGATAGCGACAACGAATTACACCATCAAGGAGACAAGCCATGGACATGGAAGCAAGAGGGCACAGCGAACACCCCGAGGCCTTGCGGCTCTGGCTGCGCATGCTGACCTGCACGCAGCTGGTCGAGAAGCAGGTGCGTACCCAATTGCGCGAGCAGTTCGACACCACCTTGCCGCGCTTTGACCTGATGGCGCAACTTGAGCGCAGCCCGGAAGGGCTGAAGATGAACGAGCTGTCGCGCCGCATGATGGTGACCGGCGGCAACGTGACGGGCATTACCGACCAGCTGGTGAACGAAGGACTGGTGGAGCGTGTGGACGTGGAGGGCGACCGCCGGGCCTACCGCGTGCGCCTGACCCCCCGAGGACGAAAGCTGTTCGACGAAATGGCAAACGAGCATGAAGCCTGGATCGTCGCGGCCTTTGAGGCTTTGTCACCACGCGAGGTGGAGTCCCTGCACAAACTGCTGGGCAAGGTCAAGCAACACCACAACGCCCTGCTGGCTGACAGCAAACTGGAAACGACATGAAGCACTACATCAAGCTGGGTAACCCCATGCACGCGCAGTTCGATGCGCTGGCCCATCACCAGGCCGAACACTTCGCCTATTCGTTCGACGCAGGCGTGGCAACGCTGACCCTCAATCGCCCCGAGCGCAAGAACCCGCTGACGTTTGACTCCTACGCAGAGCTGCGCGACCTGTTTCGCACGCTGAACAGCGCGACTGACGTGAAGACCGTGGTCATCACCGGCGCCGGCGGCAACTTCTGCTCGGGCGGCGATGTGCACGAGATCATCGGGCCGCTTACCAAGATGACCATGCCCGAGTTGCTGGAGTTCACGCGCATGACGGGCGACCTGATCAAGGCCATGCGCCTGTGCCCGCAGCCCATCATTGCGGCAATTGACGGCATTTGCGCCGGCGCCGGTGCCATGATGGCGCTGGCCGCCGACATGCGGCTGGGCACGGCCCAGGCCAAGACGGCGTTCCTCTTCACGCGCGTCGGCCTGGCCGGTGCCGACATGGGCGCCTGCGCGTTGCTGCCGCGCCTGATCGGACAGGGGCGGGCATCGGAACTGCTGTTTACCGGCAGATCCATGAGCGCGCAGGAAGGCTTGCAGTGGGGCTTCTTCAACGCGCTGCACGAGCCGCAAGATGTGCTGGCGCAGGCGCAAAAGCTGGCGCAAGAGCTGGCCGACGGCCCGACCTTTGCGCACGGCATGACCAAAACCATGCTGCACCAGGAATGGGCCATGACGCTGGACCAGGCCATAGAAGCCGAAGCGCAGGCCCAGGCCATCTGCATGCAGACGCAAGACTTCACACGGGCGTACGAGGCCTTTTCAGCCAAACAGAAACCAGTGTTCCGCGGCGACTGAGCGCGGCAGGACGACAAGGATCACGCATGAGATCGACCACCGCCCACCTGGCGCTGCCTTTTTTTGACGAGGTTCACCGCGACCTGGCGCAGCGCCTGGCCGACTGGATGCCGCAGCAGCACATCGACGAAAGCGATGACCGCCGGGCCTGCAAGGAGTGGGTGAGCCTGCTGGGTGCCAACGGCTGGCTGCGCTATTGCGTACCGGCGGGTAAGGACGGCACCCTGGGCGGCGCACTGGAAAAGCTGGACTCCCGCGCGCTTGTCATCCTGCGCGAGACGCTGGCCTTTCATTCGCCACTGGCCGATTTCGCGTTTGCGATGCAGGGACTGGGCAGCGGCGCCATCACACTGGCGGGCACACCGGCGCAGCAGGCTGCCTACCTGCCGCAGGTGGCCAGCGGCAAGAAGATCGCGGCCTTCGCCTTGAGCGAGCCCGACGCCGGTTCCGATGCCGGCGCCATGGTGACCTCCGCCACAGACACGGGTGAGGGCTGGGCCTTGAACGGCAGCAAGACATGGATCAGCAACGGCGGGATCGCGGATTTCTACGTGACCTTCGCCAAGACGGACCCGCAGGGCGGCACGCGCGGCATTACGGCCTTCATCGTCGATGCGGCGAACAAAGGCCTGGACAGCAGCGAGCACATCGCCGTGATGGCGCCGCACCCGCTGGCCACGCTGAAGTTCGCGCATTGCAAGCTGCCGAGGGATGCGCAGCTGGGCGCGCTGCACGGCGGCTTCAAGCTGGCGATGCAGACGCTGGACATCTTCCGTGCCTCCGTGGCCGCCGCCGCACTGGGCATGGCGCGCCGCGCGCTGGCCGAGGCGGTGCATTTCTCGAAGGAACGCAAGATGTTCGGCCAGACCCTGGCCGACTTCCAGCTCACGCAGGCCAAGCTTGGCGAGATGGCGGCACTGGTGGACGCCGCTGCGCTGCTGACCTACCGCGCCGCCTGGATGCGCGACGAAAGCGAACGCCTGGGCAGCGGTGCGCGTATCACCGCCGAAGCGGCCATGGCCAAGATGACGGCCACCGAGAACGCGCAAAAGGTCATCGACATGGCGCTGCAGATGCACGGCGGCCTGGGCGTGAAAGTGGGCACCAAGGTGGAAAGCCTGTACCGCGATATCCGCTCGCTGCGCATTTACGAAGGCGCGACCGAAGTGCAGCAACTCATCATTGGAAAGGCCGTACTGCAATCATGAGCACCTCTGTCTCCGACCCAGTAGAAAAAGTGTCCGCGGCGCCCTCCGCGCAGGCAGACCGCTTTGTGCATGACCGCCTGCCGCAGCCCGGGCAACTGCCCCGCATGGTGTACGCGCTGCCCGAGCTGCGCATACCGGCGCAGGCCAATCTGGTGCAGGCCTTGTTTGACAAGGCCTTTCGCGAGGGACGCGCGGACAAACCGATGCTGCGCTCGGACAAGATCACCCTGACCTATGTCGACGCGCTGGAGCGCGTGAACCGCATCGCACAGGTGCTGATCGACGACTTCGGCCTGCAACCCGGCAACCGGGTGTTGCTGCGCGGCGGCAACTCGATCGGCATGGCGCTGGCCTGGCTGGGCGTGGTGCAGGCCGGGCTGGTGGCGGTGGCGACCATGCCGCTGCTGCGCGCCAAGGAACTCAGCGAGATCATTGAAAAGGCCCGGCCCGCGCTGGCATTGTGCGATGCAACGCTGCTGGATGAGCTGCAGGCGGCAAAGGCGCAAAGCGATACCTTGCCCACCGTCGTGCCCTTCAACCTGATGGACGCGCCGGGCTCGCTGGCGGTGCTGTCGGCGCAGAAGGACGGCAAATTTACGCCCTGCCCGGTGGCCGCCGACGACATCGCCTTGATGGCCTTCACTTCCGGCACTACAGGCAAGCCCAAGGCCGCGGTGCACACGCATCGCGACGTGCTGGCCGCCTGCGAGGCGTGGCCGCGCCATGTGCTCAAGGCCAAGCCGGACGACATCGTCATCGGCTCGCCACCGCTGGCTTTTACCTTTGGCCTGGGCGGCATGCTGATTTTCCCGATGTGGGCCGGTGCCTCTGTTTACTACCCCTCCATTGCCTATACGCCAGAAGCGATGGTCAAGCTGATCAACCAGGTCGGCGCAACGGTCTGCTACACGGCACCGACGTTTTATCGGCAGATGGCTGCGTTCGCCAAACAGCACGGCGTGCCCGGCTTGCGGATGTGCGTGAGTGCCGGCGAGAGCCTGCCTGACGCCACGCGGCAGCTATGGAAGGACGCTACCGGCATTGAGATGATCGACGGTATAGGCGCGACCGAGATGTTCCACATCTTTATCTCCGCAGCCGGCGCCGACGTGCGCCGCGGCGCCATCGGCAAGGTGGTGCCAGGCTACACCGCCAGGGTGGTGGACGACACCGGCGCGGAAGTGCCGCGCGGCACCATCGGCAAGCTGGCGGTGGTGGGGCCCACGGGCTGCCGCTACCTGGACGATGCGCGCCAGGGCAACTATGTGAAGGACGGCTGGAACTACCCGGGCGACGCCTTCATGCAGGACGCCGACGGTTATTTCTTCTACCAGGCGCGCGCCGACGACATGATTATTACCGCGGGCTACAACGTGGCGGGCCCTGAGGTGGAAGATGCCCTGCTCAAGCACCCTGCCGTGGCTGAATGCGGTGTTGTGGGCTTGCCCGACGACGACCGGGGGATGGTCGTCAAGGCCTTTGTTGTGCTCAAGCCTGACCAGGCAGCAAATGACGCCATGGCAAAGGCCCTGCAAGACCACGTCAAGGCGGCGCTTGCGCCTTTCAAATATCCCCGTCAGATCGAATTCGTTACCAAACTGCCGCGCACCGAAACCGGCAAGCTGCAACGCTTCAAGCTGCGCGAATCATGAAATTCACCGCGCAAAAGCTCGTCAGGTTTCACCATTGCGATCCGGCCGGCATCGTTTTTTATCCGCAGTTTCTCTATCTGTTGCATGAGGTGCAAGAGGATTTCCTGGCGCACATCGGCTTTCCCGAACATGTTCTGATTGCCGGTGGCACAGGCGTGCCGATTGTGGATCTGAAGGTCGAATTTCTCGGTATGTGCCGTCATGGCGACCCGCTGACAATCACGCTGGAACTGACTCGCCTGGGTAACGCGAGCATGGGTATGCAATACGAGATTCATGGCAGCCCAGCCTCGCCAGACGGCGCCGAAGTCATCAAGCTGAAAGCGCATGGCGTGGTGGTCTATTCAGAGCTCCCCAATGGCAAACCCCTGCCGCTTCCCGAACGAATGCGCAGCGCCCTGTTACCTTATTTGAAAACATCCTCAGGAAGCTCATGATCAAGAAACTACAACCGCCCGGCTGGGCCGAGCCCAAAGGTTATGCCAACGGCATCCTTGCACGCGGCGCCTTGCTTTTTGTGGGAGGCCAGATTGGCTGGAATGCACAGCAACAGTTCGAGAGCGACGATTTCATCGCGCAGACGCGCCAGGCGCTGCTGAACATTGCGGCCGTGCTGAAGGCCGGTGGCGCCGGACCGGAGCATATGGTCCGCATGACCTGGTATGTGTTGGATCGTGTCGAGTACGTGGCCAGGCTCAAGGAACTGGGTGCTGTCTACCGCGAAGTCATGGGAAAGAATTTTCCGGCCATGACATGTGTCGAGGTTGCGGGCCTGGTTGAAGACCGCGCCCAGGTGGAAATTGAAGTGACGGCGGTTGTGCCGGACTGAGCAACAGCTATACAGGCTTGCTGCAAGCAATGACTGCCGGCGACGTCACTGGCAGCAGAATCGCTGAACACCGATGAAAGCCGGAAAGCAAAACGCCTGCTTGATGCAGGCGTTTTGCTGTTGGCCTCGAAAGGCTAACGTGTTGGTTGCGCGGGCAAGATTTGAACTTACGACCTTTGGGTTATGAGCCCAACGAGCTACCAGGCTGCTCCACCGCGCGGTATTTATGTATTGTAGCTTACTCTGCCTTGGCCGTGTCAGCTGTAGTGTCTTCTGACACTTCAGGACGATCCACCAGTTCAACCAGTGCCATGGGCGCATTGTCACCAACGCGGAAGCCCATCTTCAGAATGCGGGTGTAGCCGCCGGGACGTGCCTTGTAGCGTGGGCCGATCTCTGCGAACAGCTTGACGACCATATCGCGGTCACGCAGGCGATCAAATGCCAAGCGCTTGTTGGCCAGAGTAGGTTCTTTACCAAGGGTGATCATGGGTTCGACCACGCGGCGCAATTCCTTGGCCTTGGGCAGGGTGGTCTTGATGACTTCGTGCTGCAGCAGCGAGTTCATCATGTTGCGCAACATGGCGAGGCGGTGCTCGCTGGTGCGGTTGAGTTTACGTAATCCGTGTCCGTGGCGCATAGTGTTTCCTTTTTTAAAATCCAGGCAGCCGTATCAGGTACTGCCCGTGCGAGATCCCCTTTCCGGCGGGATCTTGTGGTTCAAATTAACGCTTGTCGAGGCCGGCGGGTGGCCAGCTTTCCAGGCGCATACCAAGAGTCAGGCCGCGCGAGGCAAGCACTTCCTTGATTTCGTTGAGCGATTTACGGCCCAGGTTCGGCGTCTTCAGCAGCTCATTCTCAGTGCGCTGGATCAGATCGCCGATGTAGTAAATGTTTTCCGCTTTGAGGCAGTTCGCCGAACGAACGGTAAGTTCGAGTTCGTCGACAGGGCGCAGCAGAATCGGATCGAACTGCTGCGAGCTGCGCTGAACGGGTGCGTCAAACGCGGCCAGTTCATTGCCTTCGAGCTGTGCGAACACGGCCAGCTGCTCCACCAGGATCTTGGCCGAGGCACGGACAGCATCTTCAGCCGTCACCGCGCCGTTGGTTTCGATTTCCAGCACGAGCTTGTCGAGGTCGGTGCGCTGCTCAACGCGGGCGCTTTCAACGATGTAGCTCACGCGCTTGACGGGCGAGAACGACGCGTCCAGCACAATACGGCCGATCGATTTTGGCGACTCATCGCCATAGCGGCGCTGGTTGCCCGGCACATAGCCGCGGCCATTTTCAACCTTGATCTGCATGTCGATCTTGCCACCGTGCGACAGGTTCACGATCACGTGCTCAGGGTTGATGATTTCCACGTCGTGCGGAGTCTGGATGTCGGCGGCAGTAACTGGGCCTTCGCCGTCCTTGCGCAGGCTCAGCGTGACTTCGTCGCGGTTGTGGAGCTTGAACACCACACCCTTGAGGTTCAACAGGATGTTGACGACGTCTTCCTGCACACCGTCGATGGATGAGTACTCGTGCAGGACGCCCGCGATGGTGACTTCGGTGGCGGCGTGGCCGACCATGGAAGACAACAGTACGCGGCGCAGCGCGTTGCCCAGCGTATGGCCGTAGCCACGCTCAAACGGCTCCAGAGTCACCTTGGCGCGGTTGGCGCCGAGCTGCTCAACATTAATGGTTTTTGGTTTCAACAAATTGGTCTGCATGCAGTCTTCCTCTCAATACCCTCGGTTCGTTACACCGATAAGGCCGGCGAAGCACACCCTGGCGATACGGTGCCCCGTATCGCAGGAACGAAAAATTAGCGTGAGTACAACTCGACAATCAACGATTCGTTGACGTCGGCGGCAAACTCGTCGCGATCAGGTACCTTCTTGAAGGTGCCTTCTCCCTTGTCGGCGTTCACATCGACCCAGGCGGGCAGACCGACCTGTTTTGCAAGCTCCAGGGCTTCCGTGATACGGGTCTGCTTCTTCGACTTGTCACGCACGGCAATAATGTCGCCGGCCTTGACCATGTACGAAGGAATGTTGACAGATCCGCCATTGACCGTGATGGCCTTGTGCGAAACCAGCTGGCGCGCTTCAGCACGGGTCGAACCGAAGCCCATGCGATACACAACGTTGTCCAGACGCGACTCAAGAATGAACAGTAGATTGGCGCCGGTGTTGCCCTTGCGACGATCCGCTTCTTCAAAATAACGGCGAAACTGCTTTTCGAGCACACCATACATGCGCTTGACTTTTTGCTTTTCGCGCAATTGCAAGCCGAAGTCGGAAGTACGGGTACCAGAGGTACGGCCGTGCTGACCTGGCTTGGAGTCGAATTTGGCCTTGTCGCTGATGGCGCGGCGTGCACTCTTCAGGAACAGGTCGGTGCCTTCACGGCGGGATAGTTTGGCCTTGGGGCCTAGGTAACGTGCCACTTGAGTGTCCTTTTGTCATCTGCTGCAATGAATTGCAGGAGCCGGAGGTCGTAACCTGCGGCGGTGGGCTTGGTAAAAATGCCTGGTATCTGACGGGCTGAAACAACCCGCCGGATGCCTGGGCACGGGGAATTAAATGCGGCGGCGCTTTTGCGGGCGGCAGCCGTTATGCGGAACCGGGGTCACGTCGGCAATCGAATTGATCCGGATGCCGAGTGCGCCCAAAGCGCGGACAGATGATTCACGGCCTGGACCAGGACCCTTGATTTCGACGTCAAGATTCTTGATGCCTTGCTCAATGGCGGCGCGACCAGCCACTTCGGAAGCGACCTGCGCTGCGAAAGGGGTGGATTTGCGCGAACCTTTGAAACCCTGACCACCGGAAGACGCCCAGGACAAGGCATTGCCCTGGCGATCCGTGATAGTGATGATCGTGTTATTGAAAGAAGCGTGGACGTGGGCGATACCATCGGCCACGTTCTTGCGAACTTTCTTGCGAACGCGTTGTGCGGCGTTATTGCTTGGTGATTTTGCCATGACGACCTCTCAATTATTTCTTCAAAGCTGCAGCGGCCTTGCGCGGGCCCTTGCGGGTACGGGCATTGGTCCGGGTGCGCTGGCCACGCATGGGCAGGCCGCGACGGTGGCGGAAACCACGGTAGCAACCGATGTCCATCAGGCGCTTGATGTTCATCGTGGTTTCACGACGCAGGTCACCCTCGATGGTGAACAGGGCGATCTGCTCACGGATTTTTTCCAGGTCGCCATCGGTCAGATCTTTGACCTTTTTGGCGTAAGCGATGTCACATGCTTCGCAAATTTTGCGAGCGCGCGTGCGACCGATGCCAAAGATAGCAGTCAAGCCGATTTCGGCATGTTGCTGCGGCGGAATATTGATACCAGCGATACGAGCCATGTTCGTCCTCTAAAACTCTTGAAATCAGCCTTGACGCTGTTTGTGACGCGGATCCGTGCAAATCACACGGACAACGCCCTTGCGACGGATAACTTTGCAGTTACGGCAAATTTTCTTGACCGAAGCTGAAACTCTCATTTCTATTACTCCTAAACTTTCACTCTGTGCTTACTTGGCACGGAAAACAATTCGCGCGCGCGATAAATCGTAAGGCGTTAACTCAACCGTTACCTTGTCACCGGGAAGAATGCGGATGTAGTGCATACGCATTTTTCCCGAGATGTGCCCCAGTACAACATGTCCATTTTCCAGCTTCACCCTGAAAGTCGCATTGGGAAGGTTTTCTACAACCTCACCTTGCATCTGGATCACATCGTCTTTAGACATATCCCATCAAATACCCAGTTAACCGCCCAGTGACGTCTTGAAGTTCGCCTTTTTAAGCAACGACTCATACTGTTGCGACATCATGTAGTTCTGTACCTGGGCCATGAAATCCATGGTCACCACGACAATAATCATCAACGACGTACCGCCAAAATAAAACGGCACGTTGTATTTCAAAATCAAAAACTCCGGCAACAGGCACACGAATGTGATGTAAACCGCACCTGCCAGCGTCAAACGCACCAGGATTTTGTCAATGTAGCGCGCCGTCTGATCGCCCGGCCGAATACCCGGAATGAACGCACCGCTCTTTTTCAGGTTGTCCGCCGTTTCACGGCTGTTGAACACCAGCGCCGTATAGAAGAAGCAGAAGAACACGATCGCACTGGCATACAGCATTACGTAGATTGGCTGGCCCGGCGTCAGCGTGCTGGCGATGTCTTTGAGCCAGCGCATGCTTTCACCGGTGCTAAACCAGCCCACGACGGTAGCAGGCAGCAAAATGATCGATGAAGCGAAAATCGGGGGGATCACACCCGCCATGTTCAACTTCAACGGCAAGTGCGATGACTGCCCGCCGTAAACCTTGTTACCCACCTGGCGCCGCGCATAGTTCACAAGAATCTTGCGCTGCCCACGCTCTACGAACACCACGAAATAGGTCACCAGCACAACCACCGCGACGATCACAATGGCCACCAGAATGCTCATGGCGCCGGTACGCACCAGCTCCAGCAAGCCACCCATTGCGCTCGGCAAACCTGCCGCAATGCCTGCAAAAATCAGGATCGAAATGCCGTTACCCAAACCACGCTCGGTAATCTGCTCACCCAGCCACATCAGGAACATCGTGCCGGCCGTCAGGCTGAACACTGCCGTCATGCGGAAACCAAAGCCGGGCGCCAACACCAAGCCTGGCGAGCTTTCCAGCGCCACAGCAATGCCCATGGACTGGAACAATGCCAAAGCCAGCGTGCCGTAACGTGTGTACTGCGTAATCTTGCGCCTGCCGCTTTCGCCTTCTTTTTTCATCTGCTCGAACGTCGGAACGACGTACGTCAGTAGCTGCATGATGATCGATGCCGAGATGTACGGCATGATGCCCAGGGCGAATACCGTAAAGCGCGACAGGGCACCACCAGAAAACATATTGAACAAATTCAATATGCCGCCTTGTTGGCCCTTGAACAACTCCTTGAGCTGGCCAGGATCAATCCCTGGCACCGGGATGTGCGCGCCAATGCGGTACACCACGAGAGCCAGCAGCAAAAACACAAGCCGGTTACGCAAATCACCGTACTTGCCGGTTTTCGCAATTTGAGCTGAGTTGGTTGCCACTGATTTTCCAGTCAGGTATTTAAGCGACAGAGCCGCCGGCGGCTTCAATAATGGCCTTGGCACCCGCCGTGGCGGAGATGCCGTTCAGCTTGACAGCCTTGGACAGCTCACCCGACTTGATGACCTTGACGTTCTTGGCAAGCTGGCCCACCAGGCCGGCAGTCTTCAGTGCCAGCAGATCGACTTCAGCCAGACCCAGCTGCTCCAGCGCACTCAGAGTAACCTCGGCGTTGAACTTGAGCAGATGCGACTTGAAGCCACGCTTTGGCAAACGGCGCTGCATAGGCATTTGACCGCCTTCGAAGCCGACCTTGTGGTAGCCACCAGCACGTGATTTCTGGCCTTTGTGGCCGCGTCCAGATGTTTTACCCAGACCGGAGCCAATGCCACGACCGACGCGTCGCTTGGCATGTTTGGCACCTTGGCCAGGCTTGATTCCGTTCAATTCCATTTTGAGTCTCCGCTCAGACAATCTTGACCAGATAGCTGATCTTGTTGATCATGCCGCGCACTGCGGGCGTATCCTGCAATTCGCTGACGCTGTTGACACCACGAAGGCCCAGACCGCGCACAGTGGCGCGATGCGATTCCTTGGTGCCAATCGGGCTGCGAACCAGCTGGACTTTGACTTTGGTTTCTTTGGTCATTTCAATGCCGCCTTAGCCGAAGATCTCTTCGACCGATTTGCCACGTTTGGCCGCAATTTCAGAAGCGGTCGTGGAATTGTTCAGTGCATCCATGGTGGCACGCACCATGTTGTAAGGGTTGCTCGAACCATGACTCTTCGCCACGATGTCGGTAATGCCCATGACTTCGAAAACGGCGCGCATTGGGCCGCCAGCGATGATGCCGGTACCCTTGGGAGCCGGCGCCATCATGACGCTGGCTGCACCGTGGTGACCGAAAACATTGTGGTGGATGGTGCCGTTTTTCAACGAAACCTTGGTCATGTTGCGACGCGCTTCTTCCATCGCTTTTTGCACGGCTGCCGGCACTTCTTTCGACTTGCCTTTGCCCATGCCGACGCGGCCATCGCCGTCACCCACGACGGTCAACGCGGCGAAACCGAGGATACGGCCGCCCTTTACGACTTTGGTCACGCGGTTAACCGCGATCATTTTTTCCTTCAGACCATCGTCTGGAGCGTCGTTTTGCTGTTTTGCTTGAAACTTAGCCATACTTAATTCCAGTCTGCTTAGAACTGCAAACCAGCTTCGCGAGCCGCCTCAGCCAGCGCTTTGACGCGGCCGTGGTACGCAAAACCGGCGCGATCAAACGCCACTTTTTCAACACCTGCTGCTTTTGCCTTTTCGGCAATGCGTTTGCCAATGGCTTGCGCAGCAGCAACGTTTCCACCTTTACCCGAAGCGCCGATTTCCTTGCGGACTTCCACTTCCGCGGTGGAAGCAGCAGCCAGGACCTTGGTGCCGTCGCCAGAAATAACGCTGGCATAGATGTGCAGATTGGTGCGATTCACGGTCAAACGGGCAACACCTTGCGTAGCAATGCGAATGCGGGTCTGACGTGAACGACGAAGGCGCTGCTCTTTTTTGGTCAACATGATGCAGCTCCTTATTTCTTCTTGGTTTCTTTGATCGTGATCTTCTCATCCACATAGCGGATGCCCTTGCCCTTGTAAGGCTCGGGAGGACGAACAGCACGAACTTCAGCGGCGATCTGGCCGACGCGCTGGCGGTCGGAACCCTTGATCACCACTTCCGTGGGAGTCGGCGTTGCAACGGTGATGCCAGCAGGCATGTCCATGATCACAGGGTGCGAATACCCCACGGTCAGGTTCAGCTTGGCGCCCTGAGCTTGGGCCTTGTAGCCCACGCCGACCAGGCTGAGCTTCTTTTCGAAGCCCTTGGTCACACCAGTCACCATGTTGTTCACGAGCTGACGCATCGTGCCGCTCATGGCATTGGCTTCACGCGAATCATTGGCCGGCACAAAAGTCAGCTTGCCCGCATCATTCTTGATGGTGACAAGCGCGTTCTGCGTCAGCGCCAGGGTGCCGAGGGCACCCTTGACATTGATCTGGTCTGCTTTCATGGCCACGTCCACACCCTGAGGCACGGTCACTGGCATTTTTCCTACACGAGACATTTCAGTTTCTCCTCAATGCCGCCGTTAGGCCACGTAGCAAAGCACTTCACCACCGATACCGGTAGCGCGGGCTTTACGATCGGTCATGACGCCTTGCGGGGTCGTGACAATTGCCACACCAAGGCCATTCATGACCTGGGGGATGGCGCCATGGCCTTTGTAAACACGGAGGCCTGGGCGGCTGACGCGCTCAATGCGCTCAATCACGGGCTTGCCTGCGTAATACTTCAGGGCGATTTCCAGCTGGGACTTGCCTTCGTCGGTCTTGACGGAGAAGCCATCAATGTAGCCCTCATCTTTCAGAACCTGCGCGATGGCAACTTTGACTTTTGACGACGGCACCAGCACGACGGCTTTTTCAACCATCTGTGCATTGCGGATGCGGGTCAACATGTCGGCGATAGGATCACTCATGCTCATTTTGTGGTTCTCCTATGCTTACCAGCTTGCCTTGGTGATACCAGGGATATCACCAGCAAAAGCCAACTCACGGATCTTGGCGCGAGCCAGGCCGAACTGGCGGAAAGTACCGCGTGGGCGGCCCGTGATCGCGCAGCGGTTACGCTGGCGGGTCGGGTTCGCATTGCGGGGCAGTTTTTGCAGCTCGAGGCGAGCCAGCTGACGCTCTTCGTCAGAGCGCTTGGCGTCGTTGGACGTCGCCTTGAGTTCAGCGTATTTCTTGGCGAACTTCGCGGCGAGTTTCTCGCGCTTCAGTTCACGTTGCAGTAAAGCTTGTTTTGCCATGTCCCGCCTCAGTTCTTGAACGGAAAACGGAAGGCGGTGAGGAGTGCCTTGCACTCTTCATCGGTCTTTGCCGTTGTGGTGATGCTGATATTCAGGCCACGCAAGGCATCAACCTTGTCGTACTCGATCTCAGGGAAAATGATCTGCTCTTTCACGCCGATGTTGTAGTTTCCGCGGCCATCGAAGGCCCGGCCGGAAATACCGCGGAAGTCACGCACACGCGGCAGGGCCACAGTGACGAAACGATCGAGGAACTCATACATCTTCACGCCGCGCAGGGTCACCATGCAGCCGATAGGCAAGTCTTCGCGGATCTTGAAGCCGGCGATAGCCTTCTTGGCCTTGGTCACGACAGGCTTCTGACCGGCAATCTTGGTCATGTCGCCGACGGCGTTGTCCATGACCTTCTTGTCGGCAACAGCCTCGCTCACACCCATGTTGAGCGTGATCTTGGTGATGCGGGGAACCTGCATAGGCGAGGTATAGCCGAATTTTTCAATCAGGCCGGGGGCGATTTTTTCGCGGTACTGGGCTTGCAGGCGGGCCTGCGAAGCAGCTTGTACAGGTGCGGTCTTTGCCATGTTATGCAACCTTGATTTCTTCGCCACTGGACTTGAAGACGCGCACTTTTTTGCCGTCTGCCAGGAGCTTGATGCCAACGCGATCCGCCTTGCCGGTAGCGGCATTGAAAATTGCCACGTTCGACTGGTGAATCGGCATGCTTTTTTCGACGATGCCACCGGTGGTGCCCTTGAGGGGGTTGGGCTTGGTGTGTTTTTTCACCAGGTTGATCCCATCCACCAGCACGTAGCTATCATCTTTGCGCAGCGAAATCTTGCCGCGCTTGCCTTTGTCGCGACCAGCGATCACGATGATCTCGTCGCCTTTACGGATTTTGTTCATGGCGAGTCCTTACAGAACTTCAGGAGCCAGGGACACGATCTTCATGAACTTTTCAGTGCGCAGCTCGCGCGTCACTGGTCCGAAGATGCGGGTGCCGATTGGCTCCAGCTTGGCGTTAAGCAACACTGCTGCGTTGCCGTCGAATTTGACGAGCGAACCATCGCCACGGCGAATGCCCTTGGCGGTGCGAACGACCACAGCGCTGTAAACCTCGCCTTTTTTGACGCGGCCACGCGGAGCGGCTTCTTTGATGCTCACCTTGATGACGTCACCAACGCTGGCGTACCGGCGCTTGGAGCCGCCCAGAACCTTGATGCACATCACGGACTTGGCACCCGTGTTGTCAGCAACATCGAGCTTGGATTGCGTTTGAATCATTTAAATGTGTTCCCAACTTGCACCGGAAGGCAACCCCTTGGGATTACCAGCCAATCAGTCTTGGGCCCGTCGTCCACACTGCAAACCACTTGCAATGCTTCCGTTAGGCAGAATTCCTCGCCTTTTTAGAGCGAAGCCCACGATTATGACTGAGCGAAAAGCCACTGTCAACCGCTTGTTGTGAAAATATCCCCACAATAAAGCGGCGGTACCTCCAGAAGCCCGGGGAGCCCTCGGGTACCGGCCACGCTTCGCGCTTATGCCACGGGCGGATTTTCGGCATTAAATCCGGCCTCAGACCAATAGGGATGCGCGCAACCAGCTATCAAAAAGAGAGCAAAATCTGCCCGGGCATCCAATTTCGCCCGCCTCCTTCCTCCTTTGCAGGACGGCAACTGGCGGCAATTCAGGCTGGCAGGCTGAGGTATTGGCCACACAGCGTCAGGAATTCGTCCAGCTGGGGATCCACGCCGTTTTCCTGCTGTAGCAGAGTGGCCACTTCCGGCGCCAGGGTTCTGGCCAGTGCCGCGTCGAGAAACAGCAGACGGGAACGCCGTGCCAGTACGTCTTCAACGGTGCGGGCATATTCATGGCGGGCAGCGAAACGCACCATTGCCTCCGTCAGCCCACCGCCTAATTCGCGGCTGGCACCCGGCAGGTTTTCCATGGCGGACGCCTCGCTGCCATACAGATGAGACCCTGGTGCCTCGCTAATTTTGTGATTCGAATTGTGAGCGCCAACTAACTTCAAGTTTGTGGTGACGCCGGCCCCGCGTGTTGGCAGCAACGCCGCGCCAAAACACTTAGCCAGGACATCTTCAGCCATCGCCCGATAGGTCGTCCACTTGCCGCCGGTCACCGTGACCAGGCCGCTTTTGCTGACCAGCACCGTGTGCTCACGCGACAACGCCTGGGTGCTTCCGGCATCCTCATCCGGCGGCTTGACCAGGGGCCGCAACCCCACCCAGATGCTTTTAATGTCAGCCGGACCGGGCGCGCGGCTCAGGTAGCGAGCCGATTCGCGCAGGATGAAGTCAACTTCTTCGCGGAAAGGCAGCGGCTCGCGGGCCAGGTCGTGGCGCGGCGTATCCGTGGTTCCCAAAATGGTTTTACCCAGCCAGGGGACGGCAAACAGCACCCGGCCGTCGGCCGTCTTGGGCACCAGCAGGGCGTGGTCGCCAGGCAAAAACGAGCGGTCCACCACAATATGAACACCCTGACTGGGTGCCACCATGGGCTTGGCGTCCCGCCCTATGGCCTGCCCATCCTGCAGCCGCAACTGGTCCACCCAGACACCCGCCGCGTTCACCACGCAGTTGGCGCGGATTTCGAATGTGCGGCCCGTTTCCTGGTCCCGTGCATGCAGGCCGACCAGCTTGCCGCCCTCATGAATCAGGCCCGTTGCCGCGCAGTAATTCACCAGCAACGCCCCCTGGCGCGCCGCCGTGCGGGCCAGCGCCAACGCCAGCCGCGCGTCGTCAAACTGGCCATCCCAGTACTTGACGCCGCCCTTGAGATCTTGAGCCTGCACTGTCGGCAGGCAGGCAAGAGTTTCTTGCCGGTTCAGGAATTCCGTGGCGCCCAGACCCGCCTTGCCAGCCAGCGCGTCATACATCTTGAGCCCGATACCGTAGAACGGCGCCTCCCAGAACTTGTAGGAAGGCATGACAAAGGGCAAGGGCTGCGCCAGATGCGGCGCGTTGGCCAGCAGCGTGGTGCGTTCGTGCAAGGCCTCACGCACCAGCGAGATATTGCCCTGCGCGAGGTAGCGCACACCGCCATGCACCAGCTTGGTGGCGCGGGACGATGTGCCCTTGGCAAAGTCGTGCGATTCGACCAGCACGACAGAAAACCCGCGGGCGGCCGCATCCAGTGCGACCCCCAGGCCGGTAGCGCCGCCGCCAATGATCGCGATGTCGTAGTGGTACGGCTCGGCAAGCCGGGCCATTAAATCCTGGCGCCGCGTTTGCGCAGGCGCTAATTCAGTCGTCATGGGCTTTGCTTCCCGTTTCCATACAAACCCATTGGTAAAAAGTGCGCCGAGCTTACCCTGCGCTTGTTGCAATAACCTGAATCCAGAAAAAAAGCCGTGCAGCGCTCACGCACCGCACGGCCATCCGATCAGCGTACTTTTCCGTCTTTCCAGGCCTGCAGCAACTTGTCGTAGTTGATGGTTTCGCCCTTGGGTTTTTCATTGGCCAGCTTGGCCCATGGCGCCGACTTGTCGCTCAGCCATTTGGCGGGATCACCCTTGGGGTTGAGCTTGGGCGGGCACTTGGCCATGCCGGCGCGCTCCAGGCGGCCCATCACGTCGTCCATCTCGCCCGCCAGCGTGTCCATGGCTGCCTGCGGCGTCTTCTCGCCGGTCACTGCCTGGGCCACGTTCTTCCACCACAGCTGCGCAAGCTTGGGGTAGTCGGGTACGTTGGTACCAGTCGGCGACCAGGCCACTCGGGCGGGGCTGCGGTAGAACTCGACCAGGCCGCCCAGCTTGGGCGCCATGTCGGTCATGGCCTTGGACTGGATATCCGACTCGCGGATCGGTGTGAGGCCAACAATGGTCTTTTTCAGCGACGTGGTCTTGGCGGTGATGAACTGCGCGTACAGCCAGGCGGCGGCCGTCTTGTTCTCGTCGTGCGCGGCAAAGAAAGTCCAGCTGCCCACGTCCTGGTAGCCGTTTTGCATGCCCTGTTTCCAGTAGGGGCCGTTGGGGCCGGGGGCCATACGCCACTTCGGCGTACCGTCGGCATTCACCACGGGCAGGCCTTTCTTGGTCATGTCGGCGGTGAAGGCCGTGTACCAGAAAATCTGCTGGGCGATCTGGCCCTGGGCCGGCACCGGGCCGGCTTCCCCGAAGGTCATACCGGTGGCCTCCTTAGGCGCATATTTCTTCATCCAGTCGACGTACTTGGTCAACGCGTAAACAGCAGCCGGTGAATTGGTCGCGCCACCGCGCGCTACCGAGGCTCCCACCGGCGTGCACTTGTCGGCCGCCACCCGGATACCCCATTCGTCAATCGGCAGGCCGTTGGGCGTGCCGATGTCGGCCGTGCCGGCCATGGACAGCCACGCGTCGGTAAAGCGCCAGCCGAGCGACGGATCCTTCTTGCCGTAGTCCATGTGGCCGTAAATCGGCTTGCCGTCGATGGTCTTCACGTCGTTGGTGAAGAACTCGGCGATGTCTTCATAGGCGCTCCAGTTCAGCGGCACGCCCAGCTCGTAACCGTATTTGGCCTTGAACTTGTCCTGCAAGTCCTTGCGCGCGAACAGGTCGGCGCGGAACCAGTACAGGTTGGCAAACTGCTGGTCAGGCAGCTGGTACAGCTTGCCGTCCGGGCCGGTGGTGAACTTCGTGCCGATGAAGTCCTTGAGATCCAGGCCCGGGTTGGTGTATTCCTTGCCCTTGCCCGCCATGTAGTCGGTCAGGTTCATCACCTTGCCATAGCGGTAGTGGGTGCCGATCAGGTCCGAGTCGGAAATCCAGCCGTCGTATATCGACTTGCCGGACTGCATGGAAGTCTGCAGCTTCTCGACAACATCGCCTTCCTGGATCAGGTCGTGCTTGACCTTGATGCCGGTGATTTCCTCGAAGGCCTTGGCCAGCGTCTTCGATTCGTATTCGTGGGTGGTGATGGTCTCGGACACGACCGAGATTTCCTTCACGCCCTTGGCCTGCAGTTTCTTGGCCGCGTCAATGAACCATTTCATTTCCGCCTGCTGTTTGTCCTTGCTCAGGGTAGAGGGCTGGAATTCATTGTCAATCCACTTCTTGGCAGCCGCCTCGTCGGCCCACCCCGGGCTGGCCATGGCACACACTGCGGCCACTGCCAGGGCCGTATAACGCATCTTCATGATTTGTCTCCTCATTGGTTCACTCCCCGTGGTTGAAGGCTTATTCGGCTCCGGGGAATATGAGCCGGGTTCCTTTTCAAGATTTCTATCCCTTGCGCATGACAAGTGCGAGCAGGGCCATCGACAGCAAAAAACTGATCCAGATCGACGGATCACCCTCCAGACCCAGCCACCCGGCCAGCTTGCCGCTGATGCCGACAAAAATCAGGTTGACGTAGGCCGCACTGAGCAGGCCGATAAAAAGCCGGTCACCGCGGGTGGTTTCCAGCGGCAAAAAGCCGCGCCGTATCGTTGTCGGAGATTTCAATTCCCACACCGTCATGCCCACCAGCATCAGCACGATGCACGTAAAGAAAATTGCCACTGGCGTCGTCCAGGCCATCCAGTCAAACATGGGCTCCCCCCCGAACGCCTTCGGCGCTCCCCCTCAAGGGGGCGCCGCAAGCGGCCTGGCAAAGCCAGATCCGCGGCGGCCGCTTGATATACCGAGTGATAGTCATAGGGTCTCTCCTGTTCCTTCGCGCGGGGTCATACCCTGCCCATTGCGAAGCCTTTTGCGATGTAGTTGCGCACAAACCAGATCACGATGGCGCCCGGTACGATGGTCAGCACGCCGGCCGCCGCCAGCGTGGCCCAGTCCATGCCGGATGCCGACACCGTCCGTGTCATGGTCGCGACGATGGGCTTGGCATTGACGCTGGTCAGTGTGCGCGCCAGGAGCAATTCGACCCAGCTGAACATGAAGCAAAAGAACGCCGCCACACCGACACCGGCCTTGATGAGCGGCAGGAAGATGCGGACAAAGAAGCGGGGGAATGAATAGCCGTCGATGTACGCGGTCTCGTCAATCTCGCGCGGGATCCCGCTCATGAACCCCTCCAGGATCCACACCGCCAGCGGCACGTTGAACAGCAGATGCGCCAGGGCCACCGCGATGTGGGTGTCCATCAGCCCTACTGTGGTGTAGAGCTGGAAGAAGGGCAGCAAAAACACCGCCGGCGGTGTCATGCGGTTGGTCAGCAGCCAGAAGAACACATGCTTGTCGCCCAAAAAGCTGTACCGCGAAAACGCATAGGCGGCCGGCAGGGCCACAGTGACCGAAATCACGGTGTTGATGGCCACATAAATCAGGCTGTTGATGTAGCCCGAATACCAGGACGGGTCGGTGAAGATGGTCTTGTAGTTGTTCCAGGTGAAGTCCTGGGGGAAAAACGAGAAGCTCGACAGAATTTCAGCATTCGTCTTGAAGCTCATGTTGACCATCCAGTAGATGGGCAGCAGCGCAAACAGGATGTACGCGATCAGGAACAGCGTGCGCGCCTGGAATCTGGGTGCGTTAGGTGAGTTCATTCCACGCCCTCTTTCTCTTGCGTGCCCACGCGCTGCATCCAGTTGTAGAGGATGAAGCACAGCAGCAGGATGATCAAAAAGTAAATCAGCGAGAACGCCGCCGCCGGGCCCAGGTCAAACTGGCCGACGGCTTTTTGCGTGAGATATTGCGAAAGGAATGTCGTGGCATTGCCCGGCCCGCCGCCCGTCAACACAAAAGGCTCGGTATAAATCATGAAGCTGTCCATGAAGCGCAGCAGCACGGCAATCATCAGCACACCGCGCATTTTGGGTAGCTGGATATAACGGAACACCGCAAATTTACTGGCCCCGTCGATGCGCGCGGCCTGGTAGTAAGCGTCGGGAATGGAACGCAAACCGGCATAGCCCAGCAGCGCCACCAACGGCGTCCAATGCCAGACATCCATCATGAGCACCGTCACCCAGGCGTGCGTGGCATTGCCGGTGTAGCTGTAGTCAAAGCCCATCTTTTGCAGCATCGCGCCCAAAAGGCCAATGTCAGCCCGGCCATAGATCTGCCAGATAGTGCCCACCACGTTCCACGGAATCAGCAGCGAGAGCGAAACGAGCACCAGCACCAACGAGGCCTTCCAGCCTTGCGCCGGCATGGACAGCGCGAGTGCGATGCCCAGCGGAATTTCGACCGCCAGCACGGCCAGCGAGAACGTCAGTTGCCGCCAGAGCGCCGCATGCAGTTCTTCGTCACGCATGACGGATACAAACCACTCAGTGCCGACAAACACGCGCCGCTCGGGCGAGATGATGTCCTGCACCGAATAGTTAACCACGGTCATCAGCGGCAGAATGGCGGAGAACGCCACGCAGATGATGACGGGCAGCACCAGCAGCCAGGCCTTCTGATTAACGGGCTTAGTCGTCGTGCTCATGCATCCACCAGTTCGTCATTGAGGTACAGGCAGGTGTGTGGCCCCATCACCTGCAGCCAGACCTCCTCGCCAACTTGCGGCGCGCGGGAAGCAGGGTTCAACCGGGCCTTGATCGTGTGTTCACCGATCCGCGCCGTCAGCATCCAGTGCGTGCCGATGTCCTGCACCAGCGTGACAGTAAAAGGCAATGCGGCCGGATCGCCGGGCGCTGTCTTCACCACGTATTCAGGTCGAACGCCCAGCTTGAGCTCACCGTCGGGCATGGCGCGCTCGGGTGGCAGCGCCAACGGCCGCTCCGCGACGCGTAGCGCGCCACCGACGACGGTGGCCGGCAAGAAGTTCATGCCGGGCGATCCGATGAAGTGGCCTACAAACGTATGGCGGGGGCGCTCAAACAGCGCATCGGCCGAGCCCGTCTGCACAGCACGGCCGCGCGTCATCACCACCACTTCTTCGGCAAAGGTCAATGCCTCAACCTGGTCGTGTGTCACATAAATCAGGGTGAGCTTCAATTCATGGTGAATCTGTTTGAGCTTGCGCCGCAGTTGCCATTTCAGGTGCGGGTCGATCACCGTGAGCGGCTCGTCAAACAGCACAGCAGACACATCGGGCCGCACAAGGCCGCGGCCCAGCGAAATTTTCTGCTTGGCATCTGGCGCAAGCCCAGCCGCGCGGTGGTTGAGCTGGCCGCTCATGTCCAGCATCTCGGCAATTTCACCAACGCGTTTTTTGATCTGGTCTTCCGGCACCTTGCGGTTGCGCAGCGGAAACGCCAGGTTTTCAGCCACCGTCATGGTGTCGTAGATCACCGGAAACTGGAACACCTGCGCAATATTGCGCTGCTGCGGCGAGGCGTGCGTCACATCTACGCCGTCAAACTTGACCGTGCCCTGCGACGGCACAAGCAAGCCCGACATGATGTTGAGCATGGTGGTCTTGCCGCAGCCCGACGGGCCCAGCAACGCATAAGCGCCGCCATCGCGAAAACTCATGGTGAGCGGGAGCAACGCGTAGTCGCTGTCTTCGCGCGGATTCGGCCGGTAGGCGTGGGCCAGGTCGAGATCAATACGCGCCATAAGGCCTCCGCAGCACAGAAGTCGTTGCAAAAAGGTGCTTCATGCAAGTCCTCCCTTGCGCTCTGGCGCCAAAAGCAAGGCACCGGTCGCATCAAAGACATACACCTGGGCGGGGCTGAGAAACAAGGTGATGGGCGCACCCAGCTCGAAGTAGTGCACGCCGGTCAGTTGGGCCACCAGCTCACCCACCGCCGTGGCAACGTGGACAAAAGTGTCGGAACCCGAAATTTCAGCCAACTCGACCTTTCCCGGCAGCGCCACATCACCCTCACGCTCTTGGACGCGCAGGGCGCTGCCGCGAACACCGGCCGTGAGGGTGGCCAGGTTTTGCGCCGGCGCATCGGGCAAGGCCAGCGCCAGGATAGGCCCTGCCGCCAGCTGCAGGCCTTGCGCTGCGGGCAGGGCCGCTATCAGATTCATGGGCGGATCGCTGAACGCACGCGCAACGCGCAAGGATCGTGGCGAGTGGAAGACCTCGGCGGTCGGGCCGTACTGCAGCAGTTCACCACCGTCCATCACGGCGGTGTAGCCCCCCAATAACAAGGCTTCGCCAGGCTCGGTGGTGGCGTAGATCACGGTGGAATCGCCGGCGGCAAAAAGCTGGGTCAGCTCTTCGCGCAGTTCCTCGCGCAGCTTGTAGTCCAGGTTAACCAACGGCTCGTCCAGCAGCATCAGGGGAGCCCCCTTGGCCAGTGCACGCGCCAGGGCCACCCGCTGCTGTTGCCCGCCCGACAGCTCCGCAGGGTAGCGGTCCAGAAACATCTCGATATGCAGGCGTTCGGCCAGTTTTCGCACCGTCTGGTCAATGTTCTTTTCGCCGCGCAACTTGAGGGGCGAGGCGATGTTGTCCGCCACCCGTAGCGACGGGTAGTTGATGAACTGCTGGTAGACCATGGCGACGTTCCGCTCGCGAACCGGCATGCCGGTCACATCGGCGTCGTTCACCAGGACTTTTCCCTGCGTGGGGACATCCAGACCCGCCATGATGCGCATCAGGCTGGTTTTCCCGGCCTGCGTCGCGCCCAGCAACACAGTGACTTCGCCGCTGCGCGGCGCAAGGTTCATTTCATAAAGCCATTGTTCGGCGCCGACTTTTTTGCTGACGTGGTCCAGGGACAGCTGCATCACGCGCCCCCTCTGTGCAACCGGCCATTGAGAATGCGTCGCAGCGACCCGAAACGGCGGTGGAGCCTCTGTGCCGGGGCAGCGGCAGGCAAACAAAAAGAAGCAGTAGACAAGAGAAGGGCTCCCGGCGAAACTTGGACGAAGTTCGGTTTTTTTCTATTTTTCTTCTTTTGTGATTGTTTTATCTAATTGTTTTCCCTTATCTGTTTCCTTTTGTTTCGATATAAAGTTTCCAGACCTCCACGATTCCATCAAACTTGAACCCGCGTGAACTCCAATCCCAGGCAAATCAAGCTCCTCGACGTCGTGCGAACCCATGGCTCGGCCTCCGTCGAGCAGCTCGCAGAAAAATTGGACGTGACCCTGCAGACCGTCCGGCGGGATGTGCAGCGCCTGGCGGAAGCAGGCTTGCTGACGCGCTTTCACGGCGGCGTGCGGGTGCCCAGCTCCACCATCGAAAACATTGCGCACCGCCAGCGCGAAAGCCTTAACGCCGAAGGCAAGGCGCGCATCGCGCGCGCGGTGGCCCGGCGTGTTCCGAACGACTGCTCATTGATCCTCAATATCGGCACCACCACCGAAGCCATCGCCAAGGCCCTGCTGCACCACAAGGGACTGCGGGTCATCACCAATAATTTGAACGTGGCCGGCATCCTGTGCAGCAATACCGATTGCGAAGTCATCGTCGCCGGTGGTGTAGTGCGTTCACGCGACCGCGGCATCGTGGGCGAAGCGGCAGTCGACTTCATACGCCAGTTCCGGGTAGACATCGCGATCATCGGCATTTCCGGGATCGAGCCTGACGGCTCCCTGCGCGACTTCGACTACCGCGAAGTCAAAGTTGCCCAGACCATCATCGAGCATGCCCGCGAAGTCTGGCTGGCGGCAGACAGCAGCAAGTTCAACCGGCCCGCCATGGTGGAGCTGGCCACGCTTTCCCAGATTGACCGGCTGTTTACCGACATGCCTCCGCCCGAGCCATTCCCCACCTTGCTGGAAGAGGCGGACGTCAACTGTGAAGTGGCCCATTCCTGAGCCCCGCGCACTTGTGCGCGCCTGCCACCCTTTCATACACTCCAGCGCATGACATACCTTCTCGCACTCGACCAGGGAACCTCCAGTTCCCGCAGCATCGTGTTTGACGAACACGGCCACATCGTGGCCCTGGCCCAGCAGGAGTTGCCGCAGATCTACCCCAGGCCAGGCTGGGTCGAGCACGACCTGATGGAGATCTGGCGCACGCAGCTGGCCACGGCCCGCGAGGTGCTGGCCAAGGCCCATATCAAGGCCAGTGACATCCGCGCGCTGGGCATCACCAACCAGCGCGAGACCACCGCCCTCTGGAACCGCAAGACCGGCCTGCCGGTTCATCACGCCATCGTCTGGCAGGACAGGCGCGCGGAAGCCACCTGCGCCGAGTTGCGTGAGCGCGGCAAGGAAAAGCTGATCCAGTCCAAAACCGGGCTGCTGATCGATGCCTATTTTTCTGGCACCAAGCTCAAATGGCTGCTGGACAACGTGCCCGGCGCACGCGCGCAGGCCGAGCGCGGCGAACTGGCCTTCGGCACCATCGACAGCTGGTTGATGTGGCAACTCACCGGCGGCGCGTTGCACGCCACCGATGTCAGCAATGCGTCACGCACCATGCTGTTCAATGTGCACACCAACCAGTGGGACGATGAGTTGCTTGACCTGCTGGGCATACCGGCCTCGCTCATGCCCAGGGTGTTGCCGTCGAGTGCGCATTACGGTGACGTGCGGCCCGACCTGCTGGGTCACGCCATTGCCATCGGCGGCGTCGCCGGCGACCAGCAAAGCGCACTGTTCGGTCAGGCCTGCTTCAAGGCCGGCATGGCCAAGAACACTTACGGCACCGGCTGCTTCATGTTGATGCACACGGGCAGCCAGTTTCAAACCTCACACAACGGTCTGCTTACCACCAGCGCAGCCCAGGCAACAACCCAAACGCAGTTCGCCACTGAAGGCAGCGTGTTTGTTGGCGGCGCCGTGGTGCAGTGGCTGCGCGACGGCCTGCACGCCATCAAAGGCAGCGCCGAAGTGCAGGCGCTGGCCGAAAGCGTGCCTGATTCAGGCGGCGTGATGATGGTTCCGGCCTTCACCGGCCTGGGTGCACCCTACTGGAAACCGGACGCGCGCGGCACCATCACCGGCCTCACGCGCGGCACCACGGTGGCCCACATCGCACGCGCCGCACTCGAAAGCATCGCCTACCAAAGCGCAGCGCTGTTGCAGGCCATGAGCCGCGACGCGGTCAGTGCCGGCGCAGCGCCTGTGGCCGAGCTGCGTGTAGACGGCGGCGCCTGCGTCAACGACCTGCTGATGCAATTCCAGGCCGACCTGCTGGGCATACCGGTGATCCGTCCGGCCGTGATTGAAACCACCGCGCTGGGCGCCGCCTACCTGGCGGGGCTTTCCAGCGGCGTGTACGGCAGCACCGACGAGTTGTCAGGCATGTGGCGCGCCGAGCGCAAGTTTTTGCCGACTCTGGGCGCGGACCGGGCCGCTGAGTTGATGGCGCGGTGGGAACAGGCAGTGCGGCAGACCGTGCTGCAGTAAGCGCGGCCCTGCCCGACACGATTTGCGCGCCTGCGCTTGTCACACTCCCCTCAAGCGCGGCCGCTAGACTTGGCCGCATGAACCCTTACTCCACAACACCCTCCAGGCGCCGGCTGGTCCTCGGAGCCGGCGCGGCCGCTGTGCTGGGCCTGGCCGGTTGCGGAGCGCCGCAACCGGTGGCCGCAGCCACCCAGCCGCCTCGAACACGCCTGCGCCTGATCGGTGAATCCCGCATTCCACACCGGCTGCAATTCCAGGGCACCACGGTGGGCGGGCTCTCGGGCATCGACTACGACGCCGCCAGCGACCTGTATTACCTGATCAGCGACGACGCCTCCAACATCAACCCCGCGCGGTTTTACACCGCACGCATCGCGCTGGACATGAACAGCCTGGGCCAGCCGGAATTGCTGAGCGTCACCACCCTGCGCGAAGGCAATGGCGACGCGTATGCGGCCGTATTGCGGGGCATCCAGATTCCCGACCCGGAGGCGATTCGCTGGCGCCCCACCAGCCAGACGCTGCTGTGGACCAGTGAGGGGCACTCCCTGGCGGGCGTGGCACCGGAGCTGCGCGAAAGCCGGGCTGACGGCACGATGGTTCGCGAATTTACGCTGCCGCCCATGTTTGAGTTTCATCTCATCCGGGGGCCGCGCGTCAATCTGGCGCTGGAAGGCCTGGCGCTGACACCCGATGACAAGACAGCCTGGATCGCCATGGAAAACGCTTTCCGTCAAGATGGACCCGTACCCACGGTGAAAGCGAAGGGCGGGCCCTGCCGCTTCACCCAAATTGACCTTGCCAGCGGGAAAGCATTGCGGCAAATCGCGTATGTGCCCGACGCCATTCCGCGCGCACCTGTCGCACCAGCCACCTATGCCGACAACGGTGTGGTGGAAATCCTGATGCTCGATGCCGACCGCATGCTGGTGCTCGAGCGGGCCTATATGGCCGGCTGGGGCCCGCAAGCAGGTAACTCGCTGCGCCTGTACCTTATCGACACCCGGCAGGGATCCGACACGCTCGCAACGCCTGTCCTGCAGACTGGCACCTATCGCGCGGTGGACAAAACACTGATCGCCGACTTTTCCACCTTCACCGGCCCGGGGCCCGGCCTCCGGCTGGAACGTCTGGACAATACGGAAGGCATGGCCTGGGGCCCGGTACTGCCCAACGGAAATCGCAGCCTGGTCTTCATTAGCGACGACAATTTCAGCTCCCGGCAAATCAGCCAGTGGCTGGCCTTTGAATTTTTGGATTGACAACGCATGACCTCCACTTCCCGCACAAGCAACGAACACATTGCCTTCATAGGCGGCGGCAACATGGCCAGCGCCATCATTGGCGGCCTGCTTAAACAGGGCATGCCAGCCAGCCAGATCCAGGTGGTCGAGCCTTTTGAGGAGCAACGCAACAAGCTCACCCGGCAATTCGGCGTGCAGGTGCATGAAAAACCCGGCGCGCCACTGGCCAGCGCCGGCCTGGTGGTCTGGGCTGTAAAACCGCAGACTTTCAAGGATGCAGCCCTGCAAACACGCTTTCACACCAAAACCGCCCTGCACCTGAGCGTGGCAGCCGGCGTGCGGTCCAGCAGCATCGCGCGCTGGCTGGGCACCGAGCGCGTGGTGCGCGCCATGCCCAACACGCCGGCGCTGGTCGGCAAAGGCATGACGGCGCTGTTTGCGCGGGATGCCGTGACAGACGATGACAGGCTGGCCGTCGAGCAGGTGGTCAAGCCCACAGGGGATTTCCTGTGGCTCACCGAGGAAGCCCATCTGGACGCGGTCACCGCCATTTCGGGCTCCGGCCCGGCCTACGTCTTTTATTTTGTGGAAGCCATGATCGAGGCAGGCACGGACATGGGCCTTGCGCCGGAACAGGCGCGCAAGCTTGCCGTCGGCACCTTTGTAGGCGCTTCGGCGCTGCTGCAGGCGTCCGACGAGACGCCCCAGACCCTGCGCGCCCAGGTCACGTCCAAAGGGGGCACCACCTACGCCGCGCTGACCTCCATGGAGCAGGACCGCGTCAAGATGCTGTTCATGCGCGCCATCCACACGGCGAGGCAGCGAGCCGGTGAATTGGGTGATGAGTTTGGTGCGGGCTGAAGAGGTTTAAGAGAAAACCTCCTGCAACCCAATGTAGGAAAGCGCAAGCAGCTATCTATTTAGGAGCTTAGGAACTCAGCTCATCTGGTGATGAACTTTGCTTCCCAAGCCCCCAACTTAATAGCTGCTCAGGCACATATTCGATGTCAATGGCCAAAACTACAGAACAGCCTGAAAAAAGCCGTTTTCCGCCTCTGTGAGCACCAGGGAAGCCTACTGATCAACCTTGACACGGTAAGTGACGACGATTTGTGCCCCAGAGGCCAGCGAACCGGTAAAAGTCCACTTCAATGCCCCCTGCGCGTTCACGGCCGGTTGCGTGGTCACCGTGCAGCCCGTGATACCCGTGGGCAGCACGCCTGGGCAGGCGGTGGAGACGAAGCCGGTGAACGCCGGGGTCGAGTCGCTCACAAACAGCGTGGACAGCGCCTGTGTGCCGTTGTTGGTGGCCGTCAACGTGTACTGCAGCGTGTCGCCAGGGCTGGCGTTTACGCTGGTGGCCGAGGCGATAGCCTGGGTGACGTTGCTCACCAGCTTGGCCAGCGACAGGTCGCCAGCCTGGCCGACGGTGGTGATATCGGTGACAAGCAGGGTGCTGACGCTGAGCGCCGGGCTGGCGTTGGTGTAGCTGAAGGCCGCGCTCAAGGTTACGCTGTTCTGCGCGCCCTGGCCGGCCCCAGCGGGCACGAACTGCTTGACGATGAGGCAGACGGTCTGCCCGGCGGTGACGGTGAGAGCTGTGGTGACCTGCGCCTCGCTGGCCTCCAGCGCTGCGTTGCAATTGCTGTCCTGATACAGCACCTGGCTCCACGCAGGGCTGGCCGGCGTGGCGGTGTTGGCCATCGAGAAGGTGACTTGCCCGCCGGTGCCGGCGGTGTAGGTGTGGGCGTAAAACACGACCGTGCCGGGCTGGGCGGTTTGCGCGCCATTGGGGCTCAGGGTGTTGGGCGCCACCATGCCGAAGCTGATGCCGGTGCGGGCCAGGCCAGCGCCGGCGGTGTAGCTGACGCTGGGCCGGGTGTAGCTGCCGCCCGTGGTACCGGCCGAGCCGCCGGTGGCGGTGTAGCCGGCCGGCAGCACGGGCGTGATGACCACGGTGCCGCTGGTGACACCGGGAATCCACAGAATGAAGCTGCCATCGCTGGCAGTGGGTTCGGTGTCCACCGTCGTCGCACCCTGCATGGCGTTGACGGTGATGCCGGCCAGGCCGGGCTCCGTTCCGGCCTTCACGCCGTTGTTGGCAGTGCCGCCGCCCGCGCCGTTGTCGGCAAACACGTTGCCGCTCAGCGTGCTGCCGCTGTACAGACCAAAGTTCTGCGGTGGGGGCGGCGCGCCTACGATGCTGAACTGAATCACGCCGGTGGGGTTCTGCGTACCGATGAAGCCGGCCGGATACGCAGCCGCGATGTCGCTCAGCGTGTTGTTGCCGTCCACGATCAGGCAATAGTTGCCCTGCTGTATGTTGGTGAAGCTGTAGGCGCCGGTGGTGAGGTTGACCGATGCAGCCACGGTGGCCGGCCCAGTGCAAGTGCCGCCCGTGCGCGGCGCAAGCTTGACCCACAGCGCGCTGGCTCCGCCAATGCCAGCCTCGCC
This sequence comes from Polaromonas sp. P3_A5, assembly GCF_056403055.1. Classification (NCBI taxonomy): domain Bacteria; kingdom Pseudomonadati; phylum Pseudomonadota; class Betaproteobacteria; order Burkholderiales; family Comamonadaceae; genus Polaromonas; species Polaromonas sp. P3_A5. The sequence goes on along the minus strand of NZ_JBFUGF010000001.1, from coordinate 264,806 downwards.
CGCGTCCAGGTTGCTGTTGTGGTTGGGGTCGCTGTAAACGTTGCCGCCGAAACCCAGGGCTACCGTACTGACCACGGGCGCAGCGCAGCCGGCGCTCGGCGTGTTGGCGGCAGTGCAGGTGGTGGCTGTCGGCGGGCTGGTGCCGCCGGCCGGATCCACGGCGGTGTAATTGGTGACCGTGATGTTGCTCGTCGGTCTTGCCGTAATTTGCAGGGTCGAGGTGCCGCCGCTCGCGGCGATGGTGCCGACGAAATCGCAGGTCACCAGCGTGCCGCCGGCATTGGCCGCGGTCGAGCAGGTCCAGCCGGTGCCGCTGCTGCTGACGTAGGTCATGTTGACAGGGAGCTGGTCGACCACGCGCGCCACAAAGGCCGGCGTCGTGGTGGTGGTTGCCACCGTGAGGGTGTAGACACTGTTGGCGCCCACCTGCAGCGCCGGGCTGGGCTGAGACTTGCTGACGGTCAGCGTGGGGTAGATCGGCGTGATGGTGACGGAGCCATTGCCGCCGGGGTTGCCTGTACCCGGCGCTGTGCCGGTTACGGAAGCGCCGCCCGCGCCGCCCGCCGAGGCGCTCGCGGTGAAGGCTGAAATCAGCACCGTGTCGCGGCAGGAGCCGCCTCCCGTGGCCTGGCGGGTGGCGTTGGCACCGCTGCTGTCCACCAGTTCCGCGCCACCCACACCGGCCGCACAACCGCCGCCACCACCGCCGCCGCCGGAACCGTCGCCGACACGCGTCGTGCCGGCGGTGCCGGCCCCGCCTTGCAAGGTGCCGATCGTTATCGCTGCCGGCAGGCCGGCGCGGCCCGGCACGTCGAGCGCGCCGCCCTGCCCGCCGCCACCGCCGCCGGCGATGATCAGCCTGGCATTGGCGGCCGTGGCCACCACGCTGGCGGCACCGCCGCCAGCACCGCCGCCGGACCAGCCGCTGCAGCCGGCCTGGCCACCGGAGCCGCCGGCCCAGCCCGGAGCACCGCCCGCAAGGCCGCCCGCGCCCGCCGCGTTGGCGCAGGTAAAAGCACCTTGCGATGTGTTGCCGGGCCGGCCACCCTGTCCGACGGCCACGTTGAGCACGGTGCCGGGAGCGATGTAGTAAGTGCCGGTGGCCCGCGCACCCGCGGCGCCAGCGCCGCCGTCGCCGTTCAAATCATTGCCACCGCTGCCGCCGCCCGCGCCGTTGGCCTGGATGATCACGCCGCCCGCCCCCGCAGGAACGGTGTAGGTCTGCAGGGCGCCGGTGTAATTAAGGGTCGTCTGAGCCATCGCCCACGGCGCTGCCACCAGCATGATGACAGCGGCCCATGCCATGCGCCCCACCCTGCGGGACTGCGGGCGCAGGCGAAGCGCATGGAGGGAGAAGCCTGGACGCTGAAAGAACATCATGATTTGGGGCCCGCCGTGTTGGTAGGTGAGGCAGTAGCCGTGCCAGCGGGTTCGAACACATTCTCGTCAAACTTGAAGCGTACACGCAGGTAGACACCGCGCTGGGTGTAGGCTTCACCCGCCAGGTCAGCGGCCCTGAAACCCTTGATGTTGTAGCCCAGTGACACCCACATGTTTTTCCAGGCCAGGTAGCCGACTTCCACGCCCACCGCGGTCTCCGCAGCACCGTTACCCCACATGCGGTAGGCCTGCAGGCTGACGTCCCAGCGCTCGGTAAGGTCCCAGGTGGAGCGGCCGCCGATCAACTGTGTAAAGGAGCGGCTGCTGATGCCGTTGGACTTGTCGCGGCCCCATTTGGCGGCATAGCGCGCGCTCGTCACCCAGCTGCGGCTGGGCTGAATATTGAGGTGTGTGGAAAGAATCAGCCCGGACTCATCGCGGCTGACGCCCGGGCCCAGGGTGCTGTCCGAATCCTTTTTGTATTCGATGCGACCCAGCGCATTCCACACGTCAGTGCTCACCGGGCGATAGGCCACGCCGGACTGGGCTGTAATCAATTCACGCTTGCCGCCCGTGGCGCCGAGGTTGGTCTGCTCGCTGTAGAGGCCGCGATTGAGCAGGGTCCAGCTGTCGTCCAGCTTGTTGGCCAGCGCGCCCGTCAGCAGCCAGCTGCTCGAAGTGGTCGATGTCTGCCACTGCACCTGGCCGGACGCTTTCCAGGTGGCCGCGGCCGTGTAGTCGGCCCCGATGGTGACGGCGCTGGAATCGTCAATGGTCACACCCGACAACGGCTTGATGCGTTGCAAGCTGGCTGTCAGACCGACGCCGCTGTCCAGGCGCCAGAGCCTGCGCAGGCCAACAGCTGCTTCACTGCTGCGGCCGTTGATGCTGTCGCCCATGCGGTATTCATTGAACAGCTGCGTGCTGTCCGACAGTTCTGTGTTGATACCGGCAACGGTGGTGTATTGCGAAGTCGACGCATTGAGCGTGTAAATGCTTTTCAGACTATTGATGAAGTCATGGCGCGCATACAGACGCGTTGTGGAATTAATGGCATAGTTGCCGCCGACGCCGATCTCCCGGCCGCCGCTGCCGTCGATCGCGTATTCGGCCAGGCCGTAGACGTCGGCTTGGGGCACATCCGGAACCGGCACCGTCACCTTGACCCGCGCCGTGGTGTAACCCACCTCCTCGGACGAGCCTGAAGCCAGCGCCGTGGCGGAAGGCGTCACCGGAACGGTACTGCCAGGCAAGGCCGGACCGGAAAGCGCAGCGGCGGTGTTGGCGCTGCTGTAGCGCACGCCAACTTCCACCTTCACATTTCCGGGCAGGCTGTGTTCGAGCTTCAGGTCCGCGCCGGTTTGTGCCGCGCCTGTCACGCTGTTTGCGGTGCGCAGCGCTTCAGCGACAAGCCTGTTCTTGTCATCCACCGCGTAACCGATTTTTGCGCCGTATTCAGACTGCCCGGCCGACTGCACGCTGTTGGGGTTGTAAAAACCCGCACTGGTGCGCGCACCCCAGACGCGCGCCTGCAGCGCCTGGTCATCATGGCGGACTTCCACGCGCTGGCCTGAGCCGTTGCCCTGCAGATCTGTGCTGCTGCGGGCGATTTCACCGGTGGCCACGGTCTTTTCGCCCAGCTTCGCCGTCACGTTCAACCCGCTGAGGTTTTGGCGATTGGCGGGGTCGGTGTCCTGCACCGCCGTCGCGCCGAGCGATATACCCGGAAGGACTTCCAGGCGCGCATCGGCGCCGGCGACCGTATGTTTGGGGCCGCCCGAGTCCACCGAATAGCTGACCCGCACGAAGATCGGATTCAGGTCGGCGTCCACGCTCGGAACCGGAGTCTTGAGCAGGAGCTGGCCGCTGAAAGGTTCGATTTCGTAGTCGGTGAACTGCGCCAGCGGCGCGTCATTGATGATGACCGACGCCTGGCTGCGGCTTCGCGTGAGGATGTCGACCTGCTGGCTATTAACCACGCCGTTGATGTTGAGCCGGAACGGCCCGGAAGTGCCATTGGCGCGGAATTCCTGCACCAGCTGTGTCGTCGCCGTGCGGCTTGCAAAACCTTCCACGGTCACTGCGCCTTCCTGGTAACGGCCCTTGACACCGTTCAGGGCGCGCGCGTATTGCGTGAGCTGACGTGCGGCGTTGTCGCTCTGGGTTGAATAGTCGCCCAGCAGTGCGTAGTTGGTGCCGTTTTGCAGCATCACGTAGAGCTTGCCGGTGGACTGGGCGTCAAAGCCACGCGCCGACGAATCGCCATACACCGGGTAAAACTGGTTGGGCTGGATATCGCGGAACAGCGCCGTATCGGAAGGCTTGTCGGAATCGTAGGCCAGCGTCAGCAGGGAAGAGCCGAGCACCTTGCCTTTGAGGAACAGCGCAGTCCGCGCAGCCGCTTCGCCCTTGCCGCCCGCAAAGCTGCGCGACGTGCTCCGGATCTGCCGTTCAAAAACATCGCCGCTTTGCGCGGGTTGCAATGCGGAAGGATTGAGGCTGCGCAGGTTGAGGGTGCCCTCCACAATACCGGCCGCAATCATGGGCCGCAGGTTGGGCATGAACTCGATGGCCGCCACAGACTTGACGGTGCCGCTGGCAATACCAAGCTCCGCCTTTCCGGGCTGGGCTGGTGGCAACAACAAAAAGCGGCCCTCACCACCTTCAACGAAGACCTGCGTGCCGGGCTGGCGTGCATCCAGGTCGGGAGTCTGCCACTGGCCAAGGCTTGCCTGCAGCGTCACTTGGGTTCGCACGGCCACCGGCAGCCCTTGCGCATCGCGCAGCGAAATGGTGACAGGGACGGCAGTCGCACCGTCAGCAATCAGCTGCGCAGGCGCGCCAACTTCGATCTTTGCCAGGGCACCGGGAACCAGGATCGTGACTTGCGCCGTTCCACGTGCATTGCCAAAACCGTCAACAGCGCGCACACCCAGCGTGTTGCGGCCGGGCCGGAGGTCAACACCGATGTATTCCCAGGCGACGACGCGGTTCTTCTCAAGACTGCTCTTCTTGCCTACCTGTGTGGCGGGTACCAGTTGCCCATTGAGGGTGACCTCAAACGTGGCGCCTAGCGGGCCTTTCACCCGGACGCGGGTCTGGGCTGAAGGCAACACCTGCTCGTTGACCAGCCCGACAAAACCCGTTTCACCATTGAGCTCCGGCAGGAGATCTTCCAGTGGAACGACTGCCTGTAGTGATTCGGCAGCGGAAACCGCGGAAGGTGGCACAGACTCCGACGCGACCTCCAAAGGCGTGTAAATAGGTTTGGGCAACCCCTGGGCGTTAGGCGCGTATGGTCCGCCCGGATCGCCCACTGCGCCCAAGGTGCCCGGCAGCGGTGCCACCGAACCTGCGGGAGTATTGTTTTTCTGTGCTCCGGGCAGACCGAGCACGCCGCTGGAGGGAAGCGTCCGGCTGTCCACCGAGGCTGCACGGCTGGACTGCAGCAACTGGCCTGCAGCCTGGGCGATCTCCGACGGATTGCCCAAGGCCTTTCGGCGAAGCGCGATCTGCTCCTGAATGGCAGGCGTGCATTCGGCGATGGCAAAGTCGGCCTTGTGGAGTTCGCCATTGATCAAGTCCACAAAACGGCTGGCTGCATCCAGGGCATTCCGGTTGTTGAGCACCTGGAGCGAAGCACCTGCAGGCAATGTGATGCTGTCGATCTTGGCGATATGGGTGCGTGGCTCGAGGCCGTAGAAACTGTATTTGCCTTCCTCGTCCGTCACGGCATAGGTGCCGTCTTCCAGATAGATCCGAACGCCCGGAATGCCTGGCTCACCCGCGTCCTGCACACCATTACGGCTGCAATCGGCAAACACCTTGCCGATCACATAGGCTTTGTTGGAAAACACACCGCCGACGACCTGGACGCGAACGCTGGACCGGTTGGACCGCACCACTCCGCTGGCGGCCTGCGCCGTATTGATGCCGTCGCCGCCCTGGCTGCCCACGCCGACGCGCACGCGGTAGGTCAGCGTCGGCTGCGAGCCGGAGGCGATGGCACCCACCGCAAACTGAAGGCTGGGACCCGCACCGCCTGAAGGGTCTGAAAGGGGCACGCCGTTGAGCCGTGCCGTGCCGCGCACATAGGCAAAGCCGGCAGGCAGGCTGTCGCTGACCACAACACCGGGGAGTGCCCCTGCGCTGACGTTGTTGAACTTGATCGAGTAGTCAACAAAGTCCCCGACTTCTGCTGTCTTCTTGTTGGCTGTTTTCTGGATAAACAGGCCACCCGCATTCGCACCTGGATCCAGGGGTACGTCGAAATGCACAGGCACACCCGCCACGACGAAATTGCCCCCGTAAGAGCCCGGTGTATCGATCAGCCGACCCGCAGGCTGTACCCCGGCAGGAAGCAGCGATGGAAAGGTGAAGCCCGCCGGTTGGGTGATTACCAGCCGGTATGTGCTGTTGGCCACCAGCGGAAATTCATAAAACCCGTCGGCAGCTGTCACGACAACGCTGGGAGCCGGCGTTACCCCATCTATCTGGAACACGACGGCTGGCCCACCGGGAACCCCGCCATTGCCGGCACCGGTGACGTCGATCAGCGCTACCGTGGCGCCGGCAACAGGCTGGTTGGTGGATGAATTGAACACGATGCCGGAAGGATCCACCAGCAGCGTGGTCGTCGCCGAGACGGTGATGCCGCCGCAGGAGGAAATCGTGGCCGTCACCGTGTCGTTTCGCAGCACTTCCAGTATGCCGTCGCCGGAAGCCACGATGTGCGTCGCCGCATTGGCTGTGGGAACATTCGGCATGATGCGGAAGATGCCAGTGTTGGGGCCGGTTTCCACAGCCGTAAAGGTTTCCGAATCTCCCGTAAGCCGGCTCACCAGCGTGATGGGCACCGTACCTACTGTCGTGGAGTCAGCATTGCACACAGCAGCATTGGCCTGCACAAACAGTGGATGGCCCGGCGTACCGAGGGCGGTCCGGTTGGCATAAGAGGCGTTGCTGTAGAAAAGGATGTCTGCCGCGTATGCCGGCAACGGCAGCACCACCATATTGCTGGTGGTGGTCAACGGTGCAGCGGCGTCAGTCCAGTCCGCATAGGCCGTGCCCGACACATTGCCGGACGCGTTGGCGTTCACGCTGACATTAAATGTTCCCTGGAACAATCCGCCCTGGGGCAACGCGGCAATGCCCCAGGCAACGGCATCCACCGTGGCACCACCGGGTATTGCCGTGACATAGCTGTTGGTCGCTCCGCCCAGCAGGTGATACAGCGTCTGGGCACCGGGACTGGTAGACGGCAGGGCCGAGACAAAGGCCGTGTTGACCGGCACCGGGGCGCGCAGGATAAATAGCGCCACCGGTGCGCCATTGACAAGCACATTCGCCGGGCTGGCCGCCATGTTTCCGTTGTTGATGGCCCTTGCGGTAAAGCTGAGAGCACCACCCTGAGTAGCGGTGGCCGACGAGGCTGAATAGCTGACCTGGATTGCCGCACCATTGGTGAGATTGATCGTATCGGTGTTGGTCGCGCTGGCCCCCTGGACCTGGCTCAACGCACTCAGGGTAATCTGGGCCGTCTGGCCAGGCGTCGCGCCCGGCGGGATCTGGCCCGTGATCAGCAATCCGGCATTGGCGCCAACGGCAACCATCACGGGACTTCCGGCAGGAACCACGGGTTCACCCGCATCCACCAGACCGTTGCCATTGACGTCCAGCACCACCTGGACATTGAGCGGTGTGAAGGCGCTGCCGCCGGACACACTGGCCGTGATCAGGTAGTTCGTCGTGCTGTTGCCGGTGTTGGCAAGGTTATGGTTGATCGTGAATGACGAACCTACGCCGATCAACAGGTTCTGGCTGGATGCCAGCGTGAGCGCTTCAAGCGTCGCCACCGTGGTGTTCACGGTGTTGGAGTTGAGGTGAACCGTCAGGCCCGTCGCCGTGTCCACAAAAGTCGCCGTCGCCGTGTTGCTGATCACCGTCCCCGCCGGGGTCGGCGCTGCCTGTGCTGCTGCCCAGAAGAGCAGCAACATGCAGGAGATCAGCAGCTTGCGCAGCGGGCGAGGAAGCATGGTTGATGGGCTTGTTGTTCGGTTTTCGACAGGGCGTCGCTTTCCAAAGGGCACGCGGCCGTGCCCTTTGAAAAGCGGGGAAGCTTTCGCTTCCCGCGCTTGAGGTCAGTCCCGGGTTAGGGGTTGATGCGTACACCGAAAGTCACGACAGCCGACTGACCAGGGGTCAGGGTGCCGATCGTCGCGGTGACGGTGCCCGCTGCGCCTGCGGAGGGGCCGGTCACGGTACCTACCGTGCTTGCCGCAGCGCTGCTCAGGGTGGTGTAGCTAGGCGTCGCGTCGGACACCACAACGGAGGTCGCATTCGCGGATCCCACGTTGGTCACGGTGATCTGGTACAGCACGCACTGGTTGGGACGGGCGCTGAGGGTAGCCGCCGCGTAGACCGTGCCGCCGTTGGCGCCTGCGCAAGCCGTGTCCAGGGATTGCGCCTTGGTCAGCGTCAGGTTGCCGGCGATCACGGTCGTACTGTCAACCGCAGTAGCCACGGCAGGAACCGTCGTCGCGTAGCTGCCATTGGTGGTCGTGACCGTGATGGTCGTGGCGTCCACTGCACCGGGGGTTGCACCGCTAGGAGCGATCACCTTGTTGAACACCGTGATCGATGCACCGGGAGCCAGACCCGCAGGCAGGACGCCCGCGGCGTGCAGCGTGCTGCTGATCTGAGGGTCGGTCGCGTCGAGTACGCCGTTGGCGTTGGCATCGTAGTACAGCGCGGAAGTCCAGCCGGCCTGGTTGTCGGCGCCGGCCAGGGTCAGCGTGCTGACTGTGCCGTTGCCTTCCAGCACGTTGCCGGTATTGGTCAAGGTGTGGCTGTAGACGTAGGAGCCGCCCGGGTAGGTCTGGCCGGCGCCATTGGGCGTCAGGGTGACCGAGCGGACAGCGCTCACGATCACGGCGTCATGCAGCGTGTCTGAAGCGTTCGACGTGGGCGACAGCGTGCGGAAATACAGCTGCGTGGTGCCTGCCGCAAAGCCGGCCGGCACACCCACCACCGCGCAGACGACGACGTTGCCGCCGGCGGCCACGGAGCCGGTGTTGGTGATGGTCGCGCCGGTGGTCGAGCAGTTGCCCACGCCGCCGTCGGCGCGGAAGCTGACCGTCCAGCCAGCGGGCAGCGTCACGCTGGCGAAGGTGTTCACCGTGCTGGCGCCCAGGTTGTAGCTGTCCGGCGACGGGCCGGTGTTGTTGGCCACGATGGTGAAGACCGTCGAAGCGCCCGGGTTCAGCGTGTTGGTGACCTGCGCGGCACCTTCACCGTTGGCAAACACACCCACGCCGGGAACACCCACGGCGGTCGGCAGATTGTTGGTCGCATCAACTGCCGCGGCAGTCACGGCGGTCAACTGGTCGTTGGTTGTGGCCGTCTTGGTCGGGTCAAACACCGAGGTGGCCGTCTTGGCAATGATGAAAGGCGCACCGGTGTTGGTCGCGTTCGGCGGCAGCGTGGCCTTGAGGATCACGTTGTAGGTGGCGCCTGCGGCCAGCGGGCCGGTGTCAACCGTGCCGTCGCTATTCGTATCGACCAACGGCGTGACGCCGTCGCTCTTGTAAAGCTGGAAGGTCGTGCCGGCCGGGAAGTTGCCCGTGCTCAGCGTCATGTTGAAGGTGTCGGAACCGTTACCGGTATTGGTCACCGTGTTGGTGAAGCTTACCGTCGAGCCGGGCGCGGCCGGGCCAGGCACCGTGGTGCCGGTCAGCGTCACGGCGGCGGTCTGCAGCACCGTGAACGGCACCGTATTGGAGCCGCCCGTTACCGTGGTAGCGCCGTTGTTGTAGGACGTCGTGGCGGTGTTGTTCAGCACGCCGGGTGCAGTTCCCCCGGCCACGGTCACGCCGAAGCTGATGGTGCCAGATTGGCCAGCCGTTACCTGGTTGAGCGTGACCAGCAAGGTCTTGGTGCCCAGGGTGTAGCCCGAAGTCAGGGTGTTGGGTGCAGAACCACTGGAGGCACCAGCGTCGCTCAGCGCCGTGGCGCCCGTCACGCTCCAACGTGCAGAGCCTGCGGTATAGGTCAGGCCTGTCGGCAGAACGTCGGTGATCGCCACGGCGGTGGCCGTGCTGTTACCGGTGTTCGTGTAGGTCAGGGTGTAGGTGATGGCCGTGCCGGCGGAGCCGCTGGATACGCTGGCCGACTTGGTCAGCGTGACGACTGCGTTGGTCGTGGCCGTGGTCACGTCGGTGTTCGACTGGGTTTTCGTCGGGTCAAATACGCTGGTGCCGGTCACCGTGATGGTGTTGGTCTGTGCCGCCGTAGCCGTGCCCGGCAAGGTGGCGACCACGATGTACTTGAAGAGACCGCCTGCCGCCAGTGCGCCCGTCGAAGTGATCGCCGGGCCCGTTGGTGTGCCGCTGCCGTTGTCGGCAAAAATCTGGACGCTGGCCATCGAGAAGCCACCGGTATTGCTGGTGGTCAGGTTGAACGTGTCCGTGCCGTTACCCGTGTTGGTCAGGGTGTGCGGGTAGTACACCACGCTGCCGGGTGTCGCGTTCTGCGCGCCATTGGCCGCCAGGGTCAAGCTCGCAATCTGCTGCACCGTGGTCTGCACCACGTTCGACGTGACCGTGCGCGTTATGCCGGATGCATCCGAGTACGTGGCCGAGGCCTGGTTGCTGATGGACGTGCCCGCCGGCGGCGGCGCGGCATGGGCCGCCAGGCCGGCCAGAGCCAGCGCAAGCGCGACAAACAATCCCACAATCCAGTGGGTGAAGAAGTGCTGCAACCCTAAAGGCTGCGGACTCGAAGGATTGGCATACATGGCTTTTTCTCCTGGCTACTTAACAACGGTGAATCAACAAACAATTAACGGGGAACGGAAAGGCGAAATGCGCCGCCCGCATGGCGGGAGGCGCAGCTGCGAAGGAAGCTGGCCGTCATCACGGTTTGGCAGCCAGTGCGGCCGCAGGTGAATCGATACGCACACGCAGACTGACCACGGTGCTGGCGCCTGCGGCCAAGGTGCCGGTTTCCCAGCGCAAGGCGCGATAGTCAGCCAGGGGAACGGGCTCTTTGCGCACGCTGCCGTCGGCCTGCTTGACCATGCGCGTCAGTGGCATGGGTGCGAAGACAGTTCCATCCGTGGAGGCCAGGGCCTGTGCAGGTTCGGCACTTGCCGCGATAAAGGTGGTGCCCGGAGGCACCGGTATGGTTGCCAGAAGCTTGCCGGCTGCAGCGGCGCTGGTATTGCGGTAGGTTGCGCTGTACTGCAGGACATCCCCCGGTTTGCCATCGCCGGCAGGCTTGAGCACGGGCTTGCCGCCCACCATCTCCACGCGCTGCGCCAGGAGCTGGGAAGACACCGGCGAGGCTTGGGCCAGCACGGCCTGGCCAAACACCAGCCCGACGGCAAAAATACAAAGTTTCAGGGCAGATTTCATGGGTAACGTCCTTTCGTGACTCTCGGCAAATGGCTGGCTCGGAGGCAGATCCATGTAGGGCCGGCAACATATGCGCATCGATATGTATTTGAGACGTAACTTTATGTTACTTATCAACTTTCAGAGCCTCGATTACTTCACATGAACGCAACAGATGTGAATAAAAACAAAAATTCCGTGAGAAAAATCGCATAAATGTCCGTATTTAGTTGAATTTCAGCCTTCAATTTGATCAATTGAAACAGTAAGTTACACGTTAAAACATTGGAAATCCACCAAAAACTCTGAAGAAACTAATGGAAATTAACTAAAGCCGGATCTTCAGCTGATCAATTAGAGTTAACTCGTAACCAATAGAAACGACTATCAGATTACCGGCCAAGCCGAGTGTCATTTTCGAAAGGGGATAGGTAGCCGGGCAGCGCCAACGGGAAGCCGGAGGATGAGGAAAACAAGGAGAAAAGGGAGGAAAGAGCAACGCCCCAGGCGCAACAAGCCAGGCGAACTCCAACGCGGAGCATGGCGGGCGGAAGACATACCCGCATAGTCGCGACCGTTCCCGGCGGGCAGCGTGGCGAAGACAAGCGGCCCGAACTCGGCACTAAGCTCGCTCAAAGCTCGCTTCTTCACTGCCGGCCCCGTTCTGCCAGGGCAAGCCGCGAAAGAAGGAGGAAAGTTACCTCACGGCATCACGCAAGCGCGCAAACACCTTCCAGAACGCAGCCTCCTGCGTGGTTGCAAAGTTGATGCGCATCAATGTGCTGGGTTTGCGCGCCGCGTGAAACAAGCCGCCAGGCGCAATCAGGTAGCCCTCGTCCAGCATGCGCTGGGACAACGCATCGGTATCGACGCCCGTGTCCACCCAGCCGAACAGGCCGGCGGGCTCCGCAGCAAATGTGCAGCCGTGAGCCAGGGCCAATTTGACGCTGCGTGCACGCGCGCCGTCAAGCCGGGTGCGAATACGCTCGGCATGCCGGCGTAACTGGCCCTGATCTATGCACCAGGCCAGCGCCTTCTCCAGCAGGGCTGGCGTGGTTAGCGTGGCCAGCAGTTTGGTGTCTAGCAGGCGCTCGATGAGGTCGGGGGGTGCGGCCATGAAGCCGACGCGCCAGCCGGGTGCCAGGATCTTGGCGAAGCCGCTGACATAAATCGTGCGCTGCAGCCCATCGAGGGCGCATAGCCGCGTGGCATGCTCAGGCGCCAGGTGGCTGTAGGTGTCGTCTTCAACAATGTGGAAGTTGTGTTGCATCGCCAACTGCAGCACGCGGTGGGCGCTGCCGGGCGTGAGGCAGTAGCCCGTCGGGTTGTGGAATACGCTGACACTGACAAACAGCTTGGGCTGGTGGATTTCGCAGTATTGGGCCATCACCGCCAGGTCCGGGCCGTCGGCGCGGCGCGGTACCGGCAGGATGCGCATGCCTAAAGCGTCCAGCCGGGCGAACTCCACCGCCCAGCCGGGCTCCTCCACCATCACACAGTCCCCGGCACGCAGCAGCGTCCGGCTGACGATGTCGAGCGCATGGGTGGCGCCAACGGTGGTGATGATCTGCTCGGGCGCGGCGTGCACATTGAGTGCACTGAGCTTCTGCGAAAGCGCGCGGCGCAGGCCGCTGTCGCCCATGGGTTCACCGTACTGGAGCGAAAAGTCCCGCAACGCGCTGACGCTGGTGACTTTGCGGACGGCGGCCGGCATGAAGGTGGTTTCGAGCCAGTCTGGTGGAAACACGCCCATGCCGGGTTGCGGCTTGTTGCTGACCTTGTGGAACATCCCGCGGATCAGCGCCGTCGCATCCACCGGCGCCTGGCGCGTGGCCATCCAGGTCGCAGTGCTCCAGGCGCCCGGGGGGGTGTGGCCCGCGGGCGTACCAGTTTTTGCGTCTGCTATATTTTTTATAGCTACCGGCGCTTTGGGAGCCTGTGCCAGCGCCGCATTAAGCGAAGTATCACGGACAAAAAAACCGCGGTTCTTGCGCGCCACCACCAGACCTTGCGCCAGCAACTGGTCATAAGCCGCCACCACGGTGGAGGCACTTACACCTTGCTGCTCGGCGCACAGCCGCACAGAAGGCAGGCGAGCACCAGGGGCCAACAGCCGGCTACGGATGCGCTCGGCAAAGCGCGCCGACAGCTGTTCGGTCAGGGACTGTGAAGCGGTTTTCATCAACATGGTGTGGCCTTGGCACGCCCTGCTGGCGGCATGTGTGCTGACAATTTAACCAATACAGTTTGGGAATTTGTACCAACAACTGTACTGGTGGTGTATTGCTTTCAACTATAAAGTTGAAAGCATGAACTGGCAAGAATTTACGGCCTTACTGGTGCTGGCAACGGCGATGAGCTTTTCGCCGGGACCCAACACGACGCTATCAACCGCACTGGGAGCCAACCATGGGTTGAAACGCGCGCTGCCTTTTGTCTGCGCGGTGCCGGTCGGCTGGGGCGTACTGCTCCTGGTGTGTGCCCTGGGGCTGGGCGCCCTGGTGCTGGCCGTGCCCTTGCTGAGCTGGGCCGTGAAGATCATCGGCGTGGCGTACTTGCTGTGGCTGGCCTGGAAGATTTCACAGTCGCGCCAGTTGAGCGAGGCGGACGCGGCGCGCCTGAACGTCACTTTCTGGCAAGGCGCCGCACTGCAGTTTGTCAACATCAAGGCATGGATGCTGGCGCTGGCCATCGTGAGCGGCTGGATTGCCGGCCGCGAGGCGCCGGCCGCGCGACTGGCCATCGTATTACCTGTGATGCTGGCCTACGCTTTTGTGAGCAACCTCACTTACGCGCTCGCCGGATCTTTGTTGCGCGAGTGGCTGACCGGCCCGTCCGGCAGCGGGCGTCGGCTCCAGTGGTTCAACCGCGCCATGGCGCTGGTACTCGTGGCTACCGCCATCTGGATGCTTTTTATATGACGTCCACATCTGCCGACACAACCAAAGGGCTATGGCTCGGCTTGCTGGGCATCGTGATTTTTGCCGTCACGCTGCCCATGACACGCCTGGCCGTGGGCACGCCGGATGCGCCGCAGATGTCGGGCGTTTTCATCGCGCTCGGGCGGGCCACGGTGGCGGCCGTGTTGTCGGCGGTGTTTTTGCTGGCCACCCGCGCAGCGCTGCCGCAGCGAAAGGACTGGCTGCCGCTGGCCGTCACCGCGGGCGGCGTGGTGTTTGGTTTTCCGCTCTTCACCTCGATCGCCATGCGCTACGTGGAAGCCGTGCATGCAAGCGTCATTCTCGGCGTGCTGCCCCTGGCCACCGCGGCGGTGGGCGCCCTGCTGCACCGCCAGCGTCCGTCTGCCGGCTTCTGGCTGTGTGCGGCACTGGGCAGCGCGCTGGTGGTTCTGTTCGCCATGCTGCGTTCAAACAGTGTGGGCGGGCTGTCCATCCATTTTGCTGACCTTTTGTTGCTGGCCGCCTGTTTGTGCGCGGCCGTCGGTTACGGCTACGGTGCGCGGCTGTCCCAGCACATGCGCGCCGAGCACGTGATCTGCTGGGCCTTGGTGCTCTCGCTGCCCTTGACTTTGCCCCTGTCTCTTTTCAGCTGGCCCACAGCACCACTCAAGGTCAGCGCCTGGGCCGGCTTTGCCTACGTGGCGGTGTTCTCGGCCTGGTTGGGATTTTTTGCCTGGTACCGCGGCCTGGCGCTCGGCGGTACGGTGCGTGTCAGCCAGGTGCAGTTGGTGCAGCCGTTTTTGTCCATGTTGTTTTCTGTGCCGCTGCTTGGCGAGCACCTGGACGCCGTCACCGTCGGCTTCGGGCTGGCCGTGATTGCCACCGTTTTCATCGGAAAAAAAATGCCGGTGCAGTCAGGCGCTCGCGTCCGGGCCGCCGAACCTGGCTCTTTGCTTAACACCAGAAAGTTGTGATGTACTCAGCCGCCTTTATTTTTGAACCCGGCACCTACGACGAACGGTTCCACACGCTGGACGCGCTGATCGAAGAAGCCGCCCAGGCCACGCCTGGCTACCTGGGCGCGGAGTCCTGGCGCTCGCCGGATGGCGTGCTGACCAATGCCACTTACTTCTGGGAAACCGAAGAATCGCTGCGCGTTTTTTCAGCACACCCCAAGCACCTGGAAGCCAAACGCCAGTACACGCAGTGGTACAAAGGTTTTCACATCGTCATCTCACAGGTGTTGCGCTCTTACGGCGACGGCACCATTGCACACATCACGCCCAACCAGCGGAAACGGGCATGAAGTGGGCTTGAGGCGGCCCGCCGCTTTTGCACCTCTTTCCAGGATATCTCCTATAACAAGGAACCATCGATGACTCCCGAACAACGCCTGCAGCAACTCGGCCTGATCATGCCGCCCGTCGTGACACCTCGCGGTAATTTCGATGCCTGGGTGCTCGACGGTTCCATGCTGTACCTGTCGGGCAAGGGCTCGCCGCTGCGGCAAGACCTGGCCGTGGTGCCCAAGGTCGGGCGCGAGATCAGCGCGGAGGAAGCCCGCGACCATGCCCACGACGTCGGACTGAACCTGATTGCCACCATGAAGGCCGCCCTGGGCGAACTTTCGCGCGTGCGGCGCGTGGTCAAGCTGCTGGGAATGGTCAACGCAACACCCGACTTCATGGGTCATACCGAAGTCATCAACGGCTGCTCAGATCTGCTGGTGCAGGTATTCGGTGAGGCCGGCCGCCATGCGCGCTCGGCAGTCGGTGTGGGCTCCCTGCCGCGCGGATTTGCAGTGGAAATCGAAGCCATCGTGTCGGTCACGGAGTAATCAGCATGCAAATCAACGAAATCCCCTTCGGCACCACCGACTGGTCCAACGTGGAGCGCACCGAACATTCCGCCCTGGAAGGCAAGGCCTTCTGGCGCACTCGCAAGTTTGGCGACGTGCGCGTGCGCATGGTGGAGTACACACCCGGATATGTTTCCGACCACTGGTGCAGCAAAGGCCACATCCTGCTTTGCCTGGAAGGCGAGTTGCAGACGGAACTGGATAACGGCAGTGTGCATGTGCTGTTGCCCGGCATGAGCTACCAGGTGGCAGACGGCGCCGAGGCCCACCGGTCGACCTCGCCTTCGGGGGCCAAACTGTTTATCGTGGACTGACCCGTCGCGAACCGTCTCCACCCCCGGTACCGATAGACCGATTCACCACAACGTTTTTTTCTTCTTTCAGTGAAGTAGCTATTTCAACCCGCATCAGGACAGCTTTCATGCATATCGCCATCCTTACCTTCGACGGCTTCAACGAACTGGACTCCTTGATAGCCTACGGAATGCTGAGCCGCATTTCGCTGCGGGGTGATGCCGACTGGAGAGTCAGCATTGCCAGTCCCACCGAGCGGGTGACGTCCATGAACGGCCTCACCATCGATGCACATATCAACCTGAGGGAAGCCAACCAGGCTGATGCCGTGCTGATAGGCAGCGGCATGAAAACGCGCGAAGTCGCCAACGATGCATCCATCCTCGGCCAACTGCAGCTCAATCCGCAAAGGCAGCTCATCGCAGCGCAGTGCTCCGGGACCTTTTTGCTCGCCAAGCTGGGGCTTGTCGGCCAAATGCCGGCGTGCACGGACTTGACCAGCAAGCCCTGGGTTCAGGCAGCCGGGGTGAGCATCCTGAACCAGGCCTTCTTTGCGAAGGGTAACCTGGCGACCGCGGGCGGCTGCATGTCCGCGCAATACATTTCCGCATGGCTGATTGCCCGGCTGAAGGGCATTGACGAAGCCCGTGAGGTGCTGCACTACTTTGCCCCGGTCGGTGAAAAGGAAGAATACGTCGCGCGGGGACTTGCTCACCTGGAGGCGAATTTGCAGGAGCGGCCCATGACGCCGGAAACGTCCGGCGTGCCATCGTGACAACAGCGGAACCAAGCCAATGGACGTGACGCCGGAACCCCCCGAACAAACACACAAACGGCTTTTGCGCGTGATGGCGCACGCGCGTGTGGACATGCTCCCGGGCGACTACACCTTCGCCGAGTTTCCCTTGGCGCAGTTTCCTGTACATCTGGTCGCAAACCCTGCCAGCGAAGCGCTCGCTTTGGTCCGCGACCATGCGGTCTGGAGCGCGCTGCTGCCCGCATCGGCATCCACCAAAGCCGAGGACCGCTACGCCGTGGTGTGCCTGCATTTCGCGCCCGATATTCCCAACAGCGGCTTTGTAGGCTGGCTCGCCAGCGAGTTCAAGCAGCAGCTGGGAACGGGGGTGTTTGTCGTCTGCGGGCACCACGCGGCCGACGGCGGCGTCTTTGATTACTGGGGAATTCCGGGAAGCGTGGCGCCGCAGGCCGTGAGCCTGATTCACGCCATGCAGGCGCGAGGAAGGGGTGCAGAATGAACGCGTTGACTCACCCTGCCGCCGGCCGCCGTCGCGGCAGCGCTTTAGCTAAATGCCTTGCAGAAGTTTTTGTGACCAGGCTTGTCTTTGACAGCCCATCAGGAGGAGAGTGAAATGGAATGGACCCAAGCGCAGCGCGCCAAAAAAATGAACCCCTCGGTGATCCGCGAGATCCTCAAGGTCACGGAGAAGCCCGGCATCATCAGTTTTGCCGGCGGACTGCCCTCGCCCAAGACCTTTCCGGTCGCCGCCTTTCGTGAAGCGTGCGACAAGGTGCTGCGCGAAGACGGCCATGCCGCGCTGCAATACGCGGCCAGCGAAGGCTACGCCCCGCTGCGCGAGATGGTGGCCGCCATGCTGCCTTGGGATGTGGACCCAGCGCAGGTGTTGATCACCACCGGCTCGCAGCAGGGCCTGGATTTGATCGCCAAGATCCTGATCGACGCCGGTAGCCGCGTGCTGGTGGAAACGCCCACCTACCTGGGCGCGCTGCAGGCCTTCACACCGATGGAGCCCGAAATCGTCGGCGTGGCCAGCGATGACGAAGGCGTCGACATCAAGGATCTCGCCAGCAAAGCTGCTGGCGCGCGCTTCTTCTACGTGCTGCCCAACTTCCAGAACCCGACCGGCCGCACCATGACCGAGACGCGCCGTGCCGCGCTGAGCGCCGAGGCTGCGCGCCTGGGCCTGCCCATCGTCGAAGACAACCCTTATGGCGACCTGTGGTTTGACACGCCGCCGCCGCTGCCGCTCACCGCGCGCAACCCGGAAGGCTGCGTCTACATGGGCTCGTTCTCGAAAATCCTGGCGCCGGGTTTGCGCCTGGGCTTTCTGGTCGCGCCCAAGTCGCTCTACCCCAAGCTGCTGCAAGCCAAGCAAGCGGCCGACCTGCACACGCCGGGCTTTAACCAGCGCATGGTGGTCGAGACCATGAAGAACAACTTCCTGGACCGCCACGTGCCGACCATTCGCGCGCTCTACAAATCGCAGCGCGACGCGATGCTGGCCGCGATGAAGCAGGGCATGCCCGAAGGTGTGAGCTGGAACACACCGGCCGGCGGCATGTTTTTGTGGGTGCGCCTGCCTGAAGGCATGAACGCCATCGACCTGCTGCCCAAGGCCGTGGAGCGCAACGTGGCCTTTGTGCCCGGCTGGGCCTTCTACGCCGACCATGCCGACGCCCGCACGCTGCGCCTCTCGTTCGTCACGTCCAGCGTCGAGCAGATCAACATCGGCATCGCCGCGCTGGCTGCGGCCATACGCGAGCAACTACCTGCCGGCGTGCCTCAACTGCGCGCGGCAGCATGATGAACGCGAAAGGGGTCTGACATGCTTCATCTTTGGGGGCGCATCAGCTCCATCAACGTGCGAAAAGTCGTGTGGGCCGCGCAGGAGCTGGGGCTCACGATGCAGCGAACCGACGCCGGGGGCCAGTTCGGTATCGTCAAGGAGGCCGATTACCGGCGCAAGAACCCGAATGCGCTGGTCCCGCTGATGGAAGACGGTGAAGTGCTCATCTGGGAGTCCAATGTCATCGTGCGCTACCTGTGCGCCAAGCACTCGCCAGGCAATTTTTATCCCACAGCGCTGCCGCAACGCTTTGCCGCCGAGCAGTGGATGGACTGGCAGCAGACCACCTTCAACCCGGCCGGACGCACGGCTTTCGTGCAGTGGATTCGCACGCCTGCGGAGCAGCGCAATGCAGAACTGATCGCGCAGTCCGTAGCCGCCACCGAAGCGCTGCTGGCACTGCTCGATGCGCACCTGGCTGACCATGCGTTCATGGGCGGAGACCAGTTCAGCATGGCCGACATCCCGCTGGGCTGCGAAATGCACCGCTGGTTCGGCTTGCCGCAGCCGCGGCCCATTCGGCCCCACCTGGACCGCTGGTACCAAACCCTCCTGGCACGGCCCGCCACGCGCGGCGTGCTGGACCTGCCTTTGTCATAAATCTTCAAACCTATCCTGGAAAACCGAGAAACCCCATGAAGCAGCGCGCATTCAAGCAAGTCGACGTGTTCACACCCACCCCTTACTTCGGCAACCCCCTGGCCGTGGTAATCGACGGCAGCGGCCTGGATGACGCCGCCATGCAGCGCTTTGCCAAGTGGACCAACCTCTCGGAAACCACTTTCCTGTTGCCACCCGCAGACGCCACGGCTGATTACAGCGTGCGCATCTTCACACCCGGCGGCGAACTGCCTTTTGCCGGCCACCCCACGCTGGGCAGCTGCCACAGCTGGCTGGAAGCCGGTGGGCAACCGCACAGCAAAGACTTTATCGTGCAGGAGTGCAAAGTAGGCTTGGTGAAGATTCGCCGCGAGACGGGCACAAGGCGCCTCGCATTTGCCGCGCCGGCCCTGAAGCGCTCCGCGCCCAGCCCCTCGTTGCTGGCACAGGTAGCCGGCGCGCTGGGATTAAAAGCGACAAGCATCCTCGCCGCCCAGTGCCTGGACAACGGCCCGATGTGGCTGGGCTTGCTGCTGGACAGCCCGGAGACCGTGCTGCAACTGGCGCCCGATCACAAGGCGCTGGCCAAGCTGGGCACCAAAGTCGGCGTGGTGGCGCGCTACCCACGTGAGGAAACCGCGCCGTTGATTGCACGCGCCAACCGCGAAGCCAAGGCGTTCGCAGCCTCCGCACCTGAAACAACCCCTGATTTCGAAGTGCGGGCCTTCGCCGCTCCCATCGGCGTCGACGAAGACCCCGTCACCGGCAGCCTCAATGCCAGCCTGGCCCAGTGGCTGATTGCCGAAGGCCACGCGCCCGAGCGCTATACCGCCTCGCAAGGTGTCTGCCTGGGCCGCGCCGGTCAGGTGCATATCGAGCGCGATGCAGCCGGCCAGGTGTGGGTGGGCGGCGAATCGGTCACCTGCATTGACGGAAGCGTGACGCTTTAGGAACCAGCCCTCACCATGGAACGCAGCACCGCACTCCCGCCGCTGGCCTCACAGGTCGACCACCTCGTGGTGGTGGCGGCCGGCCTCGCCGAAGGCGTGCAGTGGTGCGAACGCGTGCTGGGCATCACGCCCGGGCCGGGCGGCGAGCATCCGCTGATGGGCACGCACAACCGGCTCTTCACAGTGGCCTCGCCGGCCTTTCCACGCGCCTATTTCGAAATCATTGCAATCAATCCGGACAAGCAAACCCCGCGTACGGCACCGGCCAGACGCTGGTATGACCTGGATGATCATGAGTTGCAGCTGCGGCTGAGCAAGACCGGCCCGCAGCTCGCGCACTTTGTCGCCTCGACGCCCCGTGTGATCGCGGCGGTGCGGGCGCTTTCCCGCCTGGGGCTGGATCGCGGTGAGGCGCTGGACGTCTCGCGCATGACGCCGCAAGGCCAGCTCAGCTGGAAAATCACCGTGCGTGAAGATGGTCAGAGGCTGTTTTACGGTGCGCTGCCCACGCTGATCCAGTGGGGCGACGTGCATCCGGCCGATGGCATGGCGCCCTCAGGCGTCACGCTGCAATCGCTGCACGCCAGCCACCCGCGCCCCGACGCATTGCGCGGCGGCTACGAGGCCATAGGGCTGGCCGGTGTAGGCCTCTCGCAAGGCCCGCCCAATCTCATCGCCACGCTGCAGACGCCGCGCGGCCTCGTCACCCTGGAATCCAAAGGAGCCTGAAATGTTGACGTCCACTGAACTCGCCTGGTTTGCTCTCGCCGCCCTGGTGCTGGTGCTCACGCCCGGGCCTAACATGATTTACTGCATCTCACGCACGCTGTGCCAGGGCCCCCGCGCCGGGCTGGTATCGCTTAGCGGCGTGGCGCTGGGGTTTGTCGTCCATCTGCTGGCCGCGTCGTTCGGGCTAACCGCACTGCTGCTGGCCGTGCCGCTGGCCTTTGATGCGATCAAGGTGGCGGGCGCGGCCTATTTGCTCTGGATGGCCTGGCAAGCCGTCAAGCCCGGGGGCCTGGCGCCTTTTGAAACGCGCGAGCTGCCGCACGACCCGCCGCGCACTCTCTTCCTCATGGGTTTTATGACCAACCTGCTCAACCCCAAGGTCGCCATGTTTTATCTCTCGTTCTTCCCGCAGTTTTTGCACCCAGAACGCGGCGACCTGCTGCTGCAAAGCCTGACGCTGGGCGCCGTGCAGATCAGCGTCAGCACGGGTGTGAACACAGTGCTGATCTGCTTCGCCGCGGCGATTGCCGGTTTCCTCAACCGCAATATCAGCTGGATGCGCGTGCAGCGCTATGTGATGGGCACCGTGCTGGGCTTGCTGGCGCTGCGCCTGCTGACTGAAAAGCGGGTGGCCGCATGAGCCGCCGGGCCGTTCCCAAGGCGAATGCCGCAGCTCGCAAAGCGGAGGCCACCCAATGAGCACGGTACTCGACCGCGCGCCGGAGCTGGGGAACAGCATGCTGCCTTCGCTGCAGGAGATTGAAGATGCGGCCCGTGTCGTCTACCGCGAGTTCCAGGCCACGCCGCAGTACCGCTGGGGCCTGTCCAGCCAGCGGCTGGGCGCCGACTGCTGGATCAAGCACGAGAACCACACACCGGTGGGCGCGTTCAAGCTGCGCGGCGGGCTCACCTACTTTGAGGCACTCAGGCAACGCGGCGAGCTGCCGCGAGAAGCCATCAGCGCCACACGCGGCAACCACGGCCAGAGCATAGGCTGGGCCGCCCGCGCGCACGGCGTGCCTTGCACCATCGTGGTTCCGCATGGCAATGCGGTGGAGAAAAACGCCGCCATGCGCGCACTGGGCGTCACACTGATCGAGCACGGCAACGACTTCCAGGAAAGCCGCGAGTTTGCAAAGAGGCTGGCTGCCGAACGCGGCGCCCACATGGTGCCGAGCTTTCATGCGGATTTGCTGCGCGGCGTCAGCACCTACTGGTGGGAATTCATGCTGGCGGTGCCGCAACTCGACGTGGTGTATGTGCCGATAGGCCAGGGCTCGGGCGCGTGTTCGGCCGTTGCCGCCAAGCTGGCGCTGGGCCGCAAGCTGCGCATCGTGGGCGTGGTCAGCGCGCACGCCACCACCTACGCCGACTCGCTGGCCGCGGGGCGCGTGATTGAAGCACCGGTGACTACCTACCTGGCCGACGGCATGGCCTGCCGCGTCGCCGACCAGGCAGCACTTGATATTTTGCTGCCGCACCTGGAACGCGTCGTGAAGGTGACGGACGACGAAGTAGCCCAGGCCATGCGCGACCTTTATGCCGACACACACAACGTGGCCGAAGGCGCGGGTGCGGCAAGTTTTGCTGCGGCCATGCAGGAGCGCGGCCGGCTCAAAGGCCTGGTGGTGGGCACCACCTTGTGCGGCGGGAATGTGGACACGGCGACTGTCGCCAAGGTGCTAGCTGCCGGCCCCCACGCTTCTCGCTTCGCGTAGTGCGCTGCCCCCCGAGGGGGCGCTGCGCCTGCGGCCCGGCAAAGCCGGTTCCGCGGCCCCGGCTGGATTGGCCTTTGGGTGCCGGCACCGGTCGCACGCGTGACTGGCCGCAGTTGCCACGCACGACACAATTCCAGCCATGGGAACCCTCTACCTCGTGCGCCATGGCCAGGCCTCATTTGGCGAAGACGACTACGACGTGCTCAGCCCCATGGGGCGCCAGCAAAGCGTGCGTCTGGGCGAGTACTTCAAGTACAAGGGCATCACCTTTGACGCCGCTTTCACCGGCACGCTGCAGCGGCAGATCAATACCTTTGCCGGGATCTGTGAAGGCATGGGTATCACCATGCAAGCCACACAGCGTCCCGGGCTCAATGAATATGACAGCCACGCAGTCATCGGCGCCATTCACCCGCACAAGCTCGAAAAACCCACCACGCCCGAGGAATACCGCGGCCACTTCCGGCTGTTGCGTGACGGGCTGGCACAGTGGATGGCCGGCGTGGTCAGCCCCCAGGGCATGCCAAGCTACACCGAGTTTGTTGAGGGTGTAACCTCTGTCCTGAACCACATTCGTGCCAGTTACAACGGCAATGTGCTGCTGGTTTCCAGCGGCGGACCCATCTCGACCGCTGTGGGCCATGTGCTGGGCACCAGCCCTGAAACCACGATAGAGCTGAACCTGCGCATACGCAACTGCTCACTTACCGAGTTTGCCTTTACGCCCAAGCGGCACATGCTGGTGACCTACAACACCTTGCCACACCTGGACGCGCCCGAACACGCAAGCTGGATTACTTACGCCTGACCGTGCCCGCGAGCAGCCGGCTTCGTGGTTTTTCCGCCATTGCCGAATCGACCACAAGCAAAGATACTTTGCGGCAATATGACCGCCGCCCTGATGCCCAGCCTTCGTCCTGTCGGAATTCGCCTTCACGGTGAAACAACCGGCGCGCTGGCAGCTTCCACTTACAGTTTCCTGGTGCAGCTTGAAAAGCTCGGCCTGCAGGACGCCGTGGAAACCAGGGAGATTTTTCCGGGCTCCACCGCCGCAAGAAGCTTCTGCCTGCCGGACGGCCTCGCCGCACAATGGGCGCCCGGCCTGGACACCCTGGGCCTGGCAGAACGGCTGCAGCTGGATACGCTGAACAACAGCGAAGACCTGGAACGAGAGATTCTTCTGGCCATGCTGCTCAGCCCGGTCGCGTTTGAATTTCCCAGCCATGCGGAGCTGGCATCGGCAGTGCGCATACGCCGCAACATCGTGCTGGCTGCGCGCAAGACTGCACTGGAATTTCACACCACCGAAGTCAACCGGCCGGAGGACTGCTGGGTCTACTCGGAAGACGCTGGCTTTACCGTCAAGCCCGGTCACGCATTGATTCCCGCCCTGGAAAAAGCCACCCAACCCGAGGCCTCGGGCAAGCTGTATTCCTTTTCCTGCTACCGCGCGACCGAATACGTGATCCTGCTGGCCATCGCGCAGGAACTCGAAACCTGCAACCCGCCGTTGCTGGCCGCGCTGCAGCAGCGCTGGGAGCGCCAGGCCATCATGTCGGGCAAATTCCACGACGTGTTCCTGCGCGAATACGGCACGATGGAACAACCCCTGCCGCCCAGGTATTACGTGCCCGGCGACCGGCTATGGTTCCGAAACCCCGATGAACACTCTTCGGACGTTTCGGGCTATGAAGGCTCCTGGGTGTTCTACATCGGCAACGGGCAGTTCACCAACTTCTGGAAACGCGAGCAGCCCTACACCCTGACGGCCAAATGCCTGGAGCTGTTTCACTGGCGGCATGCCACCTACACCGACGAAGCCGGCGAGTTGCGTATCAATGAAAGCATCGTGGAAGCCGGCGTCAAGGCCTCCAGCACCGACCCGGCCGAGACGGCACGAATCCTGGAACTGATGCTGCGCATGCGTGAACCCAAGGGCGTGTATGCATCGGGCGGGTGCATAGACACTTCGCGGGAACATCCCCGCTGGGTCTGCCCGGGTACCGCCGACATGGTGTTGCCTACAGCCTGATGCAATTTCAGGCAGCATAGTCGCTATTAAATTAATAGCTGCTTGCGCTCATAAAATAAGGGCTTCAGGCACTTTCCCCTTAAGAAACCCAAACCTTCTATTTCGGCTGGCTAGCGCTCACCCGCCAGACCACGTTGCCCACATCGTCAGCCACCAGCAGCGCGCCGCGCTTGTCCATCGCCACGCCCACCGGCCGGCCGTAGGCATGGCCTTCGGGGCTCAGGAAACCCGTGAGCACATCCACCGGCAAACCGGCCGGCAAGCCCTGGCGAAAAGGCACGAACACCACCTTGTACCCGCTGTGCGGCACGCGGTTCCAGGAACCGTGTTCACCGATAAAAACTCCCATGGCCAGTGATGGCGGCAGCGCATTGCCTTCTGAAAACACCATGCCCAATGGCGCGACATGGGAGCCCAGCGCGTAGTCGGGTGAAACCGCTTGCGCCACCAAGTCCGGACGCGGCGGCTTGACGCGGTCGTCCACGTGCCGGCCGTAATAGCTGTAGGGCCAGCCGTAAAACACACCATCGCGCACCGAAGTCAGGTAGTCGGGTACGAGGTCGCTGCCGATCTCGTCGCGCTCGTTCACCACCGTCCAAAGTGCGCCGCTGCCGGGTGCCCAACCCATGCCGTTCGGATTGCGCAGGCCAGAGGCAAACACGCGGTGGCTGCCGGTTTTGGCATCGACCTCCCAGATGGCGGCGCGGCCAGTTTCGGCCTCCATGCCGCGTTCGCCCACATTGCTGTTGGAGCCGACGGTGACATACAGCTTGCTGCCGTCCGGACTGGCAATGATATTTTTGGTCCAGTGGTGGTTGATGGGGCCGGCCGGCAGGTCCACCACCTTGACGGGCGCCGCCGTGATGCGGGTCTGGCCCGGCTGGTAAGGAAAGCGCACAACAGTATCGGTGTTGGCCACGTAGAAATCGTTGCCCACCAGTACCATGCCGAAAGGCGAGTTGAGGTTTTCCAGAAACACGCTGCGGCTTTCGGCCTTTCCGTCGCCGTCGGCGTCGCGCAGCAGGGTGATGCGGTTGGCCGTGGGCGCGCCGGCGCCGGCCCGGCCCATCACCTTTTTCATGAACCAGCCGCGGATGCCCTTGCCATCTTCCGGCTTGGGTGGCGCATTGCTTTCAGCCACCAGCACGTCGCCGTTAGGCAGCACGTAGACCCAGCGCGGATGGTCCAGGCCGCCAGCCAGGGCCGTCACGCCCAGGCCCGCCATGGGCGTGGGCATAGCACCCTCGGGCCAGCCCTTGGCCGGCGCAATGTTCACCGTGGGAAACAAGGTCTTGTTGGGTTTGGGCAGGGTTGGATTGGCGCCCATACCGGCCTCCGGCGGCAACAGGGCGGTGTCACCGCACGCGGCCAGCGTACAGGCGAATGCCGCGCACAGCGCCAGAACATGCCAGACGCGTTGACAGGCAATCGATCGCATAAAACCCCCTGAAGAAATGACGGCAATGCCCGCGCCCTGCATGATGCAGGGCATTCGTCAGTGTGGGCGGGTGAGGTTCGCGCAGCTGTCAGCCGGCCCCAACGGCCGCTGTCAGCGCTGACCTTCGCCTGGCTCAGCCCGTCAGCAGGGGCAGGTCAGCCTTCTTGAGGGTGCGCAGCACAAAGCTGGACTTGCTGTGGCGTATGCCTTTGATCTTGTAGAGCCGCTCGCGCAGCAGGCGCTCGTAGTCCTTGGTGTCGTGCACCGCGATGCGCAGCAGGTAGTCGTATTCGCCGGACACCAGATAAGCCTCTATCACCTCGGGGATCGCCGCCAGCGTCTCGCCGAATTTCTCCAACGTGTTGTCGGAATGGCTGTCCAGCGTGACCTGCACCATCACCGTGTCGCCCAGGCCCAGCGCCTGCGCATTGAGGCGCACCGTGTAGCCCTCGATCACGCCGGCTTCCTCCATCTTCTTGATGCGGCCCCAGCAGGGCGAGGGGCTCAGGCCCACGGCCTGACCGATGTCTTGCAGGCTGGTGCGCGCGTCAGCCTGCAAAACCTGAAGGATTTTCCGGTCTAAAGTATCCATTCAGGTAATTTATCTGAAATTTTCTGTTTTACAGATTTTTTATCTGTTTATGGGAAATTCAGCAGCAAATCAGGCAAATTATTCGGCCACTCCCGGGAGATACTTTCTTCCATGGCAGCGGACTTACCGGTCCGTCTGGCAAGACAAGGCCTCCAGCGAGTTACCGCTCACTGGGGGCTTTGATTTTTATTCCATTGCTAATTCGCTGCGATAGGTCGTTACGCCGCCTTGCCGTGCCAGGGCCTGCCAATGCCATTTATGCAAATGCGAATGGGGTGAAAACGGTGCCAATCAAGGCGCGCGACGACGCCCAGACTTTTGTCTGGCTAGAAGCGCAACGCCGAGTGGCGCCGTTTTCACCCCATTCCCTCCGGGTTGCGATCAAAAAGGCCTTGCGCGGCGTTGCAAAGCCTTGACGGGGTCTACCCCGCCTGCGTTTTGCGCCTTGCTCAAGGCCTTTTTGACTCGCAACGCATCTGCATAAATGGCATTGGCAGGCCCTAAGCACTGTCTGCGGCGGCGCGCCTACTCTCGCAGCGAATTAGCAATGGAATCAGGGATCAGCCGACAGCGCACTGCAGGCGCAACTCCAGGCAAACACCGCTATCCCGGTTGTACGCGGTGATGGTGCCGCCCATCTTGGCCATATAGGTTTTGGCGACAAACAGGCCCTGCCCGCGCTGTCCCGCCACGCCGGTATCTGGCTGGTCAGACACGCCGTACTCGAAAATCTTGTCCAACAGGCCGGCCTCGATCTGCGGGCCCTGGTTGCTGATGCTGATCACTGCCTCGGGCGCTGTGCCTTCCTGTGCCTGCCGCGACAGCGTGATGCGAATCAGGCTGCCGGGCAAACGGTAGCGATCAGCGTTGCGCAGCACATGTGACACGACATCTTCCAGCGAATACTCGTCGGCACGCACTCTGACCGGCTGGGCCAGCGGATCAAAAGCCACACCGGGAATGCCCGCGGCCTCAGCGTTGCGCGCCACATGGCTCAGGAATTCATTGGCATCCAGCGTCTGCAGATTGAGCGCGGTGGATTCAAAGGCTTCGCTGGGCGACGCACTGCCGTAGAGCACGCGCACGGCCTGCTGCATGCGGCTGATGTAGCGGTGCGCCGGGTCGTCGGCACTTCCGTGCAGCACCATGAGCGATTGCAGGGGCGACATGATTTCGTGGCCTACCGCGTGCCAGGTGTCTTTTTCCTGGGCGACGCGGATCTGTTCGCGGCGCACGTCTTCATTGACGCGCTGCAGCAGGTCTTGCAGGCCGCCGGCCAGCACACCCAGCTCGTCGCCGCCGCGCAGGTCGGCCAGGTCAACCGTCGCCAGGTTGTCGCTGGCGCGCACGCCCTTGGACACGGTAGCGGCGCGGCGGGTGAGTTCGGTGATGCGGCGGATGATGCGCAGCTCAATGGCCAGCCAGGTCACAAAGATGGCCAGCAGCATGGCCCCCACAAACCAGGACACACGGGTGGCCACAGCCGTCAGGGCCTTGTTGACGGTGCGGATGTCGCCGGTCAGCGTGAGCTCATAGCGCCCCAGCGGCGTGCTGATGATGTCGGTGCTGGTGATGGGTGCGTCGTAGCCATCGACTTGCAGCCGGCGTATCAGGTAAGCGATCAGGGGGGAGGAGCGCTCTGTCGCCTCTGCGCCGGACAGCGCCACGATGTCAGTGCTGGCGCCGGCGGCGCCCAGCTTGCGGATGCGCAGCTTTTCGCCGGGCAACAGCAAGGGGGTGAGCTCAGCCCATGAGAATGGCGCCGTGGCGCCTGCGGCATTGCTGTCAAACAACGGCTTGCCCTCGCCGGGGGCCAGCATTTCCACCTGCACCTTGATCTGGTCCAGGTCAGCCGGCGGCCAGACGATGCCCGCAGGCCCTTTGGTAAACAGGGCTTCGCGAAAAAGCTCCACCGGCAGGCGCACGCTGACAAAGGCACGCCGGGCACAATCAGGGTCTGCCGCCAGCGTGCCGTCCACGCAGCGGCTGTCTTGCCAAAGCCAGCCGCGGAAGTCGCGCACGGGCCGGCTGGCCGGCGTGATCGGGCCCTCATCGGCAAAGCCGACCAGCCGGCCTCTGGCATTGGCAAGAGGCGAGGCGTTGCGCCCCTCGTCCATGGCCTGCATGGCCTGGAAAGGTGCGATCCAGCGGGAGCGCTGCCCGCGCATGTCGACCGTGATGCGGGCGCGGTGCGCCTGGCTTAAGTCCAGCGTTCCGGAGATGTGCGACACCAGGGGCCCGCTGTTGAAGCTGCCGACGGCATAAAGAAAACCGCCGGCAAAGGGGTTGTTGCCGACGGCCACGCACATCGACGCCGCGTCGGGGTATTGCACCAGGCAGCCGGCCATCTCCACTGCCTGCTGGGCCTTGTTGCGATCGTCGAAATCGAGGGCCGAAAAAGGCAGCACCAACGGGCGCAGCGGCGTCACCTCATGCTCGTAGGCCGTGGGGTTGAGCAGCACCAGCTGGCCCGTGGGATGGCGCAGCTTGGCGGCGATCTGCGCCTGGTTCTTGCGAAAGCCGTCCTGGTAATTGCGGTAGCTGCGCTCCTTTTCGTCTTGCAACACGGCGATGGCCAGGGCGACGGTGGCCAATGCCAGCAGAAAAAAAGCGCCGCGAAAAAATACGCGCAGGCCGAAGGGTACGCGCGCCGGCAGCAGGCGCTCGACATCCAGGCGGGTGGGCAGCTTCACGCCTTGCCTCTGCCGCGCGGGGGCTCCGGCGCCTCAGCCCAGCGAAAGCCTCGCATCGGGATGTTTTCAATGCCGTCAAAGGCCGCATCGATTTCCTTGAACGCGTCGCGAATCGTGCTGACGTGCTTGCGGATGTTGTCGCGGTTGCGGCCGCTCTTGACCACCTGGTAGAGGTCGTCGTAACTCACGACCTCGCCGCGGCGCGCGTGCAGCGCTGCCAGGATGCGTTGCGCCGTCAGCGGCAGATTCACGCGCTGCCCGCGCCAGATGGCGGTGTTCTGTCGCAGCGGGTCCAGCTGCAGTTCCTGGCTGTCGCCGGCTGGCGCCCTGCCTGCGGGTTTGGCCTTGGCGGTCCGCAGGATGTCCAGGAAGGTCTCGATGAAGTCGGCCTCCTCAAACGTGGTTTTTTGCAGATAGTCCCAGGCGTCCAGAGCTTTCATGATGCTGCGGTAGATGGCGGCCGGCATGGCGGACACCACCAGCACGGGCGTACCCTGCCGCTGCTTGTTGATGGCGTTGATGATGGCCACGCCGGCATGGCGTTCGCGCCCCAGTTCGATGTCCAGCACCACGGCGTCATAGCCTTCGCGGGCAACGGCGGCCTCGGCATCGTCGCGGTTGAACCACTGGTCGACCTGGATGCCCGGACGGGCCGATTCAATCCAGCCCTTGAGCTGGTTGCTCATGGGCAGGTCGTCTTCGATCACGGCAATTTTGGTCATGAGGCCTCAAGAGGATGGGGTGTCGCCATTATGGGTGTGGCCTGCGCCAGGCCGTGTGAGTGTTTCTTCCGTTGGCGGAGGGTTGCCGCCGCCAAACCGTGCAAAGACACCGCGCAGGCGCATTGAATGCTCCGGGCCCGATTCGAACAATGGAGGCCAGAGAAAGCGCAACCCGCGCCTCTCGCCAAACCAACCGGAGGAGCCCATCATGAACCCACGCCTTAGCCGTATTTCCCTGCGCATCCGCGCCATCTTTTCCAGGGGGGTGCGCGGCACCCGCCGTATCGCTGCCACAGGGGTGCAGCGCGCCGCCAGCGCCAGCGGCCTGATGATCGCCACCGCCGCGGCGGGCGCGGTCGGCTACCTGCTGTGGGTGCACCCTCCCATGGAATCGGTGGCGCGCGGCGACGTGGCGATTCGCACCAACCAGCTGACCGGCGGCGTCGACGAATTCCGCGAAGGTTCCCTGCTGCTGCTGCCCGGCCTGCACGAGGTGCGTACCTTCTCGCTGCGCGACCAGGTCTACCGCCCTGAAGGCAGCAGCCGTGCCGACGGCCCCTCGCCCTTCCAGTCGATTGAAGGCATGTCGCTGGGTGTGGACATCACGGTGCGTTATGCACTGGACCCCACCAAGGTGAACGCACTGTCGAAAAACCTGCCTGACGACATTGCCGGCCAGATCGTACAGCCCGCCGTGCAAGGCGTGATCTACAAGACCTTCACCCGCTACACCGTACGGGAGATCTTCTCAAGCAAGCGTGCCGAGATCCAGCAGCTCATCGAAGCCGAACTCAAACCCAAGCTCGCGGCCGACGGCATCCTGCTGCGCACGGTGCAGATGGGCAAGGTCGACTTGCCCGCCGACTACCGCCAGGGCATGGACAAGCTGCTGGCCGAAGAGCTGGCCACGGAAAAGATGCGCTACACGTTGGCCCTGAAGGAAAAGCGCGTCAAGGAAACCGAGCTGGACGCGATGGCCGAAAAAATACGCCGTGAAACCAATGCGCAGGCCGCCGCCAGTGAACAGGTAATTGCAGCCAAAGCGCAGGAAGAAGCCATGAAACATGTCCTGCCCTTCAAGCAAAAGCAGATCGAGCAGCGCCAGCTCGAAGCCGAAGCCGACAAGCAGTCACGCATACGCACGGCGGAGGGCAGCGCCCAGGCGCGGCGCATCGAGGCATCGGGCGAAGCCGATTCGCGCCAGAAACTGGCGGATGCCGAAGCCTACCGGCTGGACCGCGTGGGCAAGATCAACAGCGAGCAGATGGCACGTGAAGGCGTGCTGATCACGCGCCACCCGCTGCTGATCCAGAAGACCATGGCCGACAAGCTCAGCGACAAGATCACCGTGATCATCGCCCCGCCCTCCACCAGCGGCGGCTTTGTGGGCGCGGGCCTGCTGGGCGGCGCGCCCAAGGCCGGCCGCACCGTGGCGCAAGCGCCGCGCGACGCCGGCACGCAAGACAACAACGACAAAGAAGAGGCCGAATAATGATCACCACCGCACTTCTTACCCTCGCCATCGTGACGCAGGACCAGGCCACCCTGCGCGCCGCGCCGCGTGATTCGGCCGCACAGCAGGCGGCCCTGTGGCAAGGCGACGCGCTCGAGATCCGCGGCCAGCGCATGGATTACCTGCAGGTCTACGACCACAGGCGTGAACGCGCGGGCTTCATCCACGTGAGTCAGGTTCGCACGGTCTCGCTGCAGCCCGAGGACGCGCCGCAGCTCCTCTCGGTGGTGCGCTTCCTGCGCGAAAGCCCGGGCGCCGAAGCCCTGGGCATTGCGTACACGGCCGCTTACCTCAAGGCCGCGCCGGCAGACGCCATAGGCGCGGAAGCCTTTGATGCGTTGGGCACCATGGCCGAACGCCTGGCGCGCCGCGCCTCCATGAAGCACGGCAAGGCCACGAGTGACGTGATCTCTGCGCACATGGAAGTGGCCACCTTTTATGGCGTGAACTTTAAGGGTTATGAGCAGAACGGAAGCATGCAGCTTTGCTACAACGGCGAGGCCTTTCGCCGTGTGCTGGCGCTGCCATCCGACGCCGAGCAACGCGCACGCGCCGCGCTGGCCGTGACCCGCCCCGACTGCATGAGCCCCGACCTGCATCCGCAGGACCGCTTCACGCAAGACCAGTGGCGCGCCGAAGTGCTGGACAAGGTCAGCGCCGCGCAGTTCGCCCAGTTGCCTGAAGTCAGCAAAAACCGTTTGCGCCTGCGCCGTGCCGGCGTGCACGCCAGCCTGGCGTTTGAGCAGGCGCGCCGGGCCGAAGCACCCACGGCAGCCGCCCAGCGCGCCCTGGCGGAACTCGCGGCGGTGAACAAGCTGGAGCTGACGGACAACGACAGGCAGGACTACAACGACGCGGCGATTCGAGTGGGCGCCTCACGATGGGGCGCTGAAACCGCGCTACCCCGCTTCGCCAAACTGACGGTAGCCACCGAGACGGGCCAGGCCGGCGAAACCTGCGTGGCGCTGTACGAAAACAAGGCCGACGGCAAACCCGGCAAGGAGGCCGTGGCCAGGCGCTGCACCTACGGCATCGTGTGGACCGCGTCCGCCAGCGCCCACCCGGATGGCCAGGCCCTGGCGCTCGCGGTGCAGCCGCTGGACGCCTGGCGCGAGCTGTGGGTGTTTCGCAAAAGATCCGGGCAATGGACGATTGAGGTGCTGCCGCCCGCCAGCAATGGCCCCGAGTTGGGCTATGTGGAATTTGCCGGCTGGGTGCGCGGCACGCCTCACATGCTGCTGGCCCGCGAGACCCGCATTGCCGGGCGCCTGCGCCGCAGTTTCGAGGTGGCGCGCATGGACAGCTTGACGGCCGAGAAGCAGGCCGGTGACCCGGGAACGCTGGCGGCCTTCGCCCGTTCGCAGGACGCCGCGTGGAAGCGCCAGACCGTGATCCTGCGCTAAATACCCGCCCCGCAACAGCCTAGAACGCGGTTTTATCGCTCAGCGTATCAGCCGGCAGTTGGTCGATCTCCGACAGAAGCCGCGCCAGGCTGCGCCCCGCTGCATTCAGCAGGGCGCGGCCTTTGTCTGCTGTAGCGGCAGCCGCATTGCCCACCGCACCCTGCGGGTTGTAGTCCTGCATCTGCCAGGCCAGCTTGGCGCTGCGGCCGTCACCCAGGATGCTGAACTTCGCAGCCCTGTCCTGTGAAGTGGAGTGAAAGTTCTGCGCCTTGGCCATGTCGACCTGACCCGGCTTGAGCGCCAGCATCATGGAGGTTTCGATCTCGCCGGCGTGGATGCCGAAGCGGTGCTCTTCGGCACTGAACAAATCATTCACGGACTTGCCATCCTCACCTGTGAGCGGCAGGTTGAACCAGTTCACGCTGTAGACCAGCATGCCCAGCCGGGCCCGCAGGTCGCGCGCCACCACGTCCAGCAGGCCAACCTGGCCGCCGTGCGAATTGAGCAGCACCAATTTCTTGACCCCCGTTTGCGCAACGGATTCGGCCAGCTCGGTCCAGAGCCGGATCACGGTCTCGGCTTTTAGCGTGAGCGTGCCGGCAAAGCGATCGTGCTCGGGGCTAAAGCCCACCGCCTGCGTGGGCAAAAACAGCACCGGCTGCGTTGGGGGTAAATGCGGCAAAGCGGCTGCAATCACACCTTCCACCAACGTCGCATCCACATTAAGCGGCAGGTGCGGGCCGTGCTGCTCCACCGCGGCCACCGGCAGCACCGCAATACAGCGGGCCAAGTCCAGGCGCGAAAAGTCAGGGCTTTTCAGGTCGGGCCAGAAACGGGGTGGGTTGGCTGCATCGAAGGTCATGGAGGGTATTTTGAGCTATCTGGCGATGCCGGGGGCTGGGGACTTCTGGCTGGTGGCGAATCGAAACAGTTCTGGCGAGCGGGCAAATCCCCAGGCTCTGGCGGCTCAACCGAGCGTGAAAGCGCACCGATCGCCATCAATCAGGGGCTTAAGAAGCAAAAATCCCGTTAAAGAGGATTGTTTCCCGGCAAGGATAGCAGCGACTTGTACAGGCTGCAGTGGCGGTGGTTGAACCTGAACCCGGTTTCCTTCAAGTGCAGTTAGAAGGTGTGCCTGAGTGCACCGCTGAACTGCACCAGACGTCGCTTGGCATAGCGCCAGAAGCTCTCGATACCGTTGACGTGAACTGAGCCCCGGGCAAACTCATTGTTGCCGCGGTTGACCCGCAGGTGTCTTCTGGTGATGAACTTTGCCTCTTAAGCCCCTGAATTAATAGCAATATGATTCTTTTGTCGTGGCAGCACGTGGCCATGGGATTTGCGGATGACCGCGGCCGGGCAAGTCAACCGCCCTGCGAGGGAAGACGTTGAAGAAGAGCGTCTGTCACGGCTGCCCTGGTCCTTCGTGGACAGTTCACCCGGCAACACCCGCACCATAACTTTTCCAACATCCGGAGCTTCCCCATGAACAAATTACTGTCCACCCTCATCAGCGCAGCCGTCCTCGCCATGCCCCTGGCCGTGATCTCCACGCCAGCAGCGGCCCAGGCCGCCGCACCCGCAGCAGCCCCTGCCGCCGCACCTGCCGAAAAAGCCGCCGCGCCCACAAAAGCCAAGGCAAAAGCCAAACACAAGGTCAAGCACAAGGCCAAGGCAAAAGCCAAAAAATCGGTGTAATTTGCGGATGAAGTTCCGCTGAGCCCTTGATCAGGCGGCAGGAATTGAAAAAGCCCGCAGATGCGGGCTTTTTTATGGCCGTCTGTTTCGGCGCAGGCTCAACGGCCCAGGTACGACAGCGCAATTCCCGCAAATACCGTAAAGCCCAGCCAATGGTTGAGCCGAAACGCCTTGAAACAGTCATCGCGCTCGCGCTTGCGGATCAGCCAGCCGTGCCACAGCGCCTGCCCGAGCGCCATCGCAATTGCTATTAAATAAATAGCTGGTTGCGCAATATCCATAAGGGCTACAGCCCAAATTAACAGAAAAATCAGGTAGCTGAGCATGACGCCCGCCACATCGAACCGCCCCAGTGTGATGGCCGACGTTTTCATGCCGATCTTCAAGTCGTCGTCACGGTCGACCATGGCGTATTCCGTGTCGTAGGCAATCACCCAGAACAGGTTGCCCAGCAATAGCACCCAGGCCAGCAGCGGAATGCGCGACTGTACGGCGGCAAAAGCCATCGGAATGCCAAAGCTGAAAGCGACCCCCAGCACCGCCTGCGGCATGGAGACATAACGCTTGGCATACGGATAGACCAGCGTTACAGCCAGCGCGGCGAATGACCAGGCGATGGTGACGGTATTGGTGGTGAGTACCAGGCCAAAAGCCAGCAGGGCCAGCACGGCTCCCAGCAACAGCGCCTCCCTGACGGAGACGGCGCCGCTGGTCACGGGCCGCTGCGCCGTGCGTTTGACGTGGCGGTCAAAATCGCGGTCGGCCACATCGTTGACGCAACAACCCGCGCTGCGCATCAGGAAGGTGCCCAAGGTAAACACGGCCAGCAGATGCCAGCCCGGAAAGCCGTGCGAAGCTACCCACAGCGCCGACAGGGTCGGCCACAGCAGCAGCAACCAGCCCGCCGGGCGATTCCAGCGGATCAGTTGCAAATAATTGGCCCCCACGCTTTTCACTTCGTGTAATGCGCTGCCCCCCGAGGGGGCGCTGCGCCTGCGGCCCGGCAAAGCCGGTTCCGCGGCCCCTGCTGGCGAAGAAGCGTCCCTCGCGCTGTTTGCCTGCAGCGGTGCTGATTTGCCGTTATCAGCCTCGTCTGAAACGCGCATGCAAGACTTACTCTTCGAGCAAGGAGCGCAGCATCCAGGCCGTCTGCTCGTGCACCGTCAGGCGCTGCGTCAGCAAGTCCGCGGTCGGCTCGTCACTGGCCTTGTCGGCCAGTGGAAATAATTCGCGTGCCGTGCGTGCGACGGCTTCATGGCCCTGCACCAGGATACGCACCATCTCCAGCGCCTTGGGCGGCACCACAGGTACATCGGGAATCGACGCCAGCTTGCCGAACTGAGCGTAAGAGCCCGGTGCGGGATGGCCCAGCGAGCGGATACGCTCGGCCACCGGGTCAACCGCGGCCCACAGTTCGGTGTACTGCGTCATGAACATCAGGTGCAGCGTGTTGAACATCGGCCCCGTCACATTCCAGTGGAAGTTATGGGTGGTCAAGTACAACGTGTAGGTGTCGGCCAGCAGGCGGCTCAGGCCCTTGGCGATCGCTGCGCGGTCTTTTTCATTGATGCCAATGTTGATGGAAGGTGCGGGCTTGCCGGTGGTTTTGCCGGCTGGTTTGGCAGAAGACTTGGCCATGGTGTTTCCTTTTTTAAAATTCAGGGATAACTTTAACGAAATCAGGACGACGGCCGCAACAGCCGCCGTCAATGCCGGTCATAGACGGGATTCAAGACAGGCGGATGACGCCGGGCAGTTCGCAGGCGTAGATGGCGTTGCGCAGCGCGGCAATGGCCTCGTATCGCGTGAAGCTGCGACGCCAGGCCAGCACCACGCGCCGGCTCGGCACATCGCCGTCAAACGGCAGGTATTTGATGAACGAAGGTTGCTCTGCTGCCACCTTGCTGCGGCTTGCGGCGGGTTTTCCCTTGGCGGGCTTCCCGGCAGCTGCGGCCTGCTCGGCCAGAGCCTCCTTGGGCACGCCCAGTCGGGGCACCAGCGTGATGCCCATGCCCGCCGCCACCATGTGCTTGATGGTTTCCAGCGACGAACCTTCGAAGCTTTTGCTGATGCCTTCGGCGCTGCTGGAAAAGCGTGCAAATTCGGGGCAAACCTCGAGCACGTGGTCGCGAAAGCAATGGCCGGTCCCCAGCAGCAGCATGGTTTCCTTCTTGAGCTCCTCGGCCGTCACGCTTTTGCGGGACGCCAGCGCATGGGCGCTGGGCACCGCCGCCATGAAAGGCTCGTCATACAACGGCGCAATGGCCAGGTTGGTGTCGGGAAAGGGCTCGGCCAGGATGGCGCAGTCAATTTCACCGGTACGCAACTCTTCCAGCAACTTGACGGTGAAGTTTTCCTGCAGCATCAGCGGCATCTGCGGCGTATGCGCAATCGCCTGGCGCACCAGGTCGGGCAACAGGTAGGGGCCAATCGTATAGATCACGCCCAGCCGCAGCGCACCGGCCAGCGGGTCTTTGCCGCGCTTGGCAATTTCCCGGATGTTGTCGGCTTGCTCCAGCACGCTCTGGGCCTGGCGCACGATTTCTTCGCCCAGAGGCGTCACGGTGATTTCGTTGGCGTTACGCTCAAAGAGCTTGACCTGCAGCTCTTCTTCCAGCTTCTTGATGGCCACACTGAGGGTGGGCTGCGAGACGTGACAGGCGTCTGCGCCCTTGCCGAAATGCTTTTCCCGGGCCACAGCGACGATGTATTTGAGTTCGGTCAGCGTCATGGGCTTATTGTGCTGCTTTTCTCAATCGCTGCATCGCCAGATGTTGCTTAGGCCTTCAGGTAATCGGCTTTGCCGCCCAGCCAGCGCAGGATGTGCCGGTGGGCCAGCTCCGCATGCCGGTCCAGCACGAGCGGAGCCCGCTCGCGCGCCCAGGCCAGCAGCGCGGCATCGGTTTCCAGGTCGGCAAAGCGCAACAGCGGCGCCCCCGACTGCCGCGCTCCCAGGAACTCCCCCGGCCCACGGATTTCGAGGTCGCGCCGGGCGATTTCGAAGCCGTCATTGGTTTGCGCCATGGCTTTGAGGCGTTCGCGCGCCATCTCGCCGAGCCGGGACGCTTCGCCGGTCGAATACAGCAGCACGCATGCCGACGCTGCCGCGCCGCGCCCGACACGGCCGCGCAGCTGGTGCAACTGGCTCAGGCCAAAGCGCTCGGCATGCTCGATCACCATCAGCGAAGCATTGGGCACGTCAACGCCCACCTCGATCACCGTCGTACTCACCAGCACGCCCATTTTCCCGGCGGTGAACTGGCTCATTACGGCCTTCTTTTCTGCAACCGGCATACGCGAATGCAGCAGCCCCACGCTGACGCCTGGCAAGGCCGCGCTCAACGCTTCATGCGTTTGCGTGGCATTGACCAGGTCGATGGACTCGCTTTCCTCGATCAGTGGGCAGACCCAGTAAATCTGCCGCCCTTCCGCCAGCTGCCCGCGTATGCGCGTGATCACTTCGTCGCGCCGCGCGTCGCTCACCACCTTGGTCACGATGGGCGTGCGGCCGGGCGGCAGCTCGTCGATGGTGGAGACGTCAAGGTCAGCGTAATAACTCATCGCCAGCGTGCGCGGAATCGGCGTGGCGGTCATCATCAAAAGATGGGGTTCCTGCCCGCCTTCAGTCATTTTGCTGCGCAGGGCCAGCCGCTGCGCCACGCCAAAGCGGTGCTGCTCGTCAATGATGGCGAGCGCCAGGTTTTTGAACTTCACCTTGTCCTGGATCACAGCGTGTGTGCCTATGACCAGACCGGCCTCCCCGCTCTCGATCAGCGCCAGCATCTCGCGCCGCTCTTTTGTTTTCTGGCTGCCGGTCAACCAGGCGGTCTTGATGCCCAGCGGCTCCAGCCAGCCGATCAGCTTGCTGAAGTGCTGCTCGGCCAGGATTTCCGTAGGCGCCATCAGCGCGCATTGCCAGCCCGCATCCATGCAGCGTGCCGCAGCCAGCGCCGCCACCACCGTTTTGCCGGCGCCCACGTCGCCCTGTAACAGGCGGTGCATGGGGATGTTTTTTTTCAGGTCCGCTTCAATCTCGTTGCACACGCGCTGCTGGGCGGCGGTCAACCGGAAAGGCAGGCGCTCCAGCAATTGGTCATGCAGCGTGCACTGCGTGCCGCGCATGGGCGGGCCCACCAGCGAAGGTGCGCGCATGGCTGCGCGTATGCGCCTGGCCTGCAGCTGCGACAGCTGCTGGGCCAGCAGCTCTTCGGCCTTGAGCCGCTGCCAGGCCGGGTGGCTGCGGTCTTCCAGCGTGGCCAGCGAGACATCTGGCGTGGGGTGATGCAAAAACTGTAGCGCCTCGCGCAGATTCCATAAGGGCTGCAGCCTGTTTTCACCTAAAACCTCAGGCGGAAAGGTCTCGCGGAGATCAGCCCGCGCCAGGCCGCTGAGCACGGCTTTTCGCAGGTAGGTTTGCGGCAGTCCGGCCACGGTGGGATACACCGGCGTCAGTGCGCCGGGCAGCTCACCGCCGGCCAGTCTGAAGCTGGGGTGGATCATTTCACGGCTGAGGAAGCCGCCGCGGATTTCACCCCGCACCCGAACATGGGCGCCTGTGCTCAGCGTTTTCTGGTGAGCCGGGTAAAAATTGATGAAGCGCAGCACGCAGGTGCCGCTGCCGTCGTCTACCGTCACCCGCAGCTGTCGGCGCGGGCGAAAGGCGATCTCGCTGTGCGTCACCTGGCCTTCGATTTGCACCAGATCGCCGTCCCGCGCGTCCGCCAGCCGCACGATGCGGGTTTCATCCTCGTAGCGCAGGGGCAGGTGCAAGGCCAGATCGATGTCGCGGCGCAGGCCCAGCTTCTCCAGGGCTTTTTGCGCAGGGGATTTGGGCGGGGCTTTCTCAACCTGCGGGCGGAGCACAGCGTTGTCCCCGACTGCAGTCTCAGGCGGGACAGTTTTTCGGACGGAGGCACCAGGAGGCGACATGGGACAATTGTGCCGTCAACCTAGCAACCGCAGTTGACCTCTTGCAAACCTCTCAGAATCCGCTTGAATACCGTCACCCCTCCCTTCGCTGGCACTCAGCTTGTGCATAACAACGCTATGCACCCGATTGCGCCACCCGCACAGCACCATGCGGCGTTGCTCCGCCTTGTGGGCAACAGCCCACAGCGTTGTCGCGCCTTGCCTGGCGCAGCGCGGGCGGCACACTCGGGCGCATCCAACTGCGGTTTCTAGGTTTATGAAGCCCCATTTCACCCTCAGCGATTTTGATTTCACGCTGCCCGAAGAACTCATTGCCCAACACCCTGCCGCCCAGCGCAGCGGCTCGCGCCTGCTTGACGGGCGTGAAGACCTGCCAGTGGACCGGCGGTTCACCGAACTCCCCGGCCTGTTGCTGCCGGGCGACCTGCTGGTGTTCAACGACACCAAAGTCGTCAAAGCCCGCCTCTTCGGCCAGAAAGCCAGCGGCGGCAAACTGGAACTACTGATCGAACGCGTGCTGTCGCCCCATGCGGATGCCGGCCATGAAGTCGCCGCCCACATGAAGGTCAGCAAAAAACCCCTGCCGGGCGCGGTGCTGCAAATGGACGGTGGCTTCACCGCCACGCTGCTGGGCCGCTGGCCCGAGGAAAGCGGACCTCTGTATCGTTTCCGCCTGAGCAGTGACCCCTATGCGCTGATGGCGCAGCATGGCCACGTACCGCTGCCGCCCTACATTACCCATACCGACTCCGCGGACGACGAGCAGCGCTACCAGACGGTGTTTGCCAAAAACCCGGGCGCCGTGGCCGCGCCCACCGCGGCACTGCACTTCGATGAAGCCATATTGGCGCAGCTCGAAGCGCGCGGCATCCAGCGCGCGAGCGTGACGCTGCATGTGGGTGCCGGCACCTTCCAGCCCGTCAAGGCCGAAAACATTGCAGACCACACCATGCATTTCGAGCGTTTTGAGGTCCCTTTGGCCACGCAGCAAGCCATTGCCGCGTGCAAGGCGCGTGGTGGCCGCGTGGTGGCCGTGGGCACCACCACTGTCCGGGCGCTGGAGTCGCACGCCAAATTCGGCCCCGACTGCAACGACACCAACATCTTCATCACCCCGGGCTTTGAATTTGCCGTGGTTGACCTGCTGCTGACCAACTTTCACCTGCCCAAAAGCACGCTGATGATGCTGGTCAGCGCGTTTTCGGGCTACGAACACATCATGGCGCTGTACCGGCATGCGATTGCCGGGCGATACCGCTTTTTCAGCTATGGCGATGCCATGCTGCTGGCCCGTAAAACCCCTCTGGCAGGCGCCTGATACACCCCTATACACCTGCGACAATCCCAAGATGCTCGAATTTGAAGTTCTGAAGACCGACGCCCCGGCCGGCGAAGGGGCCGGCGCCTACCTCGGCTCCTACGCCCGGCGCGGCAAACTGACGCTCAACCACGGTGTGGTGCAAACCCCCATCTTCATGCCGGTCGGCACCTATGGCACGGTCAAGGGCGTG
The DNA here is from genome assembly GCF_056403055.1 of Polaromonas sp. P3_A5. NCBI lineage: Bacteria > Pseudomonadati > Pseudomonadota > Betaproteobacteria > Burkholderiales > Comamonadaceae > Polaromonas > Polaromonas sp. P3_A5. The sequence goes on along the minus strand of NZ_JBFUGF010000001.1, from coordinate 223,848 downwards.
ATGCCGCAGTCGCTGCACGACATGGGCGCGCAAATCATCCTGGGCAACACCTTCCATCTCTGGATGCGGCCCGGCCTGGACGTGATGCAGCAGTTCGGCGGCCTGCACAAGTTTGAAAGCTGGAACAAGCCCATCCTGACCGACAGCGGCGGCTTCCAGGTCTGGTCGCTGGGCGAGATGCGCAAGATTTCCGAGGAAGGTGTGAAGTTCGCCTCGCCCGTGAACGGCGACAAGCTGTTTTTGACCCCCGAGATCTCGATGCAGATCCAGACGGTGCTTAACAGCGACATCGTGATGCAATTCGACGAATGCACGCCTTACGACACCAAGGGCCACATCACCACCGAAAGCGAAGCGCGCAGCTCGATGGAGCTGAGCCTGCGCTGGGCCGGCCGCTGCATTGCCGAATTCAAAAAACTGGAGAACCCCAACGCACTCTTCGGCATCGTGCAGGGCGGCATGTTTGAAAACCTGCGCCAGGAATCGCTCGATGCCCTGGTCGAGCTGGATCTGCCCGGTTACGCCATAGGCGGCGTGAGTGTGGGCGAACCCAAGGAAGAAATGCAGCGCATCATGGCGCACACGCCGCATCGCCTGCCGACGAACAAACCGCGCTACCTGATGGGCGTGGGCACGCCTGAAGACCTGGTCGAGGGCGTGGCCGCCGGCGTCGATATGTTCGACTGCGTCATGCCGACCCGCAATGCGCGCAACGGCCACATGTTCACGCGTTTCGGTGACCTGAAGATCCGCAATGCGCGCTACAAGACCGAAGACCAGCCGGTCGACGCGACCTGCGGCTGCTACACCTGCAAGAACTTCTCGCGTGCCTATATGCACCACCTGGACCGCTGCGGCGAGATGCTGGGCCCCATGCTGTCGAGCATCCACAATCTGCATTACTACCTGAACCTGATGCAGGAAGTCCGCGACGCACTGGACGCCGGCCGTTTTGGTGAATTCACCGCGCAGTTCCACGCCGACAGGCAGCGTGGCGTTTAAACGATGAACATCGACCTGCAACGCTGGATTGACCGCTGGGTTGGCATACCGCTGTGCGCAGCGGTATCGGGCGTCGATGCCGTACTGCGGCAATTCCGCTCCGGCGCCGACCCCGCGCCGCGCGCCATCGTGGTCATTTTGCTGTCGGAGATGGGCAGCCTGGTGTTGGCCCACGACATGTTCGCACGCCTGAAGCAGCGGTATCCCGACGCGCCGCTGCATGCCCTGCTCTTCGGCAAGAACCGCGAAATCCTCGACCTCATGCAGGTGGTGGACCCGGCCAACGTGCACACGGTGGACGACAAGTCGCTGGGCGGCCTGCTGTCCAGCCTGTGGAAGGCGATTGGCGAGCTGCGGCGCGCGAATGTTGACGTGGCGATTGACTGCGAGCTGTTCTCGCGGATCAGCAGCCTGCTGTCGTATGCCAGCGGCGCGCGCATCCGCGTGGGCTTTCACCGCCACACGCAGGAAGGCCTGTACCGCGGTTCGCACATCAACCGACCCGTTCCCTACAACCCCTACCAGCACATCAGCGCGCAGTTTCTGACGCTGGCGCGCGCGATTGATTCCACGGCCGTTCCCAAGTCCAAACTGCCCGCGAATCTGGCCGCGGCAGGCACCGGAAAACCACCGCCGCACGTACAGCTGGATGCGGCGCTGGTGCCAGGCATCCGGACGCGATTGGCTCAGGACTTTCCCGCGATTGCCGGCAAGCCTCTCGTGCTGGTCTACCCGGGCGGGGGCATCTTGCCGATACGCGCCTGGCCATTGGCTTCCTACACCGCCTTGTGTGAAGGCCTGGTGGCCGACGGCTGCGCCGTGGCCGTGATCGGCCTGAAAGACGACCAGGCACTGGCGCAGCAGCTGGTGGCCAATGTGCAGGCTGCCTTCCCGGGCAGCCCCGTGATTGACCTGACTGGCTATACGCGATCCATTTCCGAACTGCTGGCGCTCTTTCATGTGGCAAGCCTGTTGGTCACCAACGACGGCGGGCCTGGGCAGTTCGCGGCGCTCACGCCCATCTGGACACTGATGCTGTTTGGCCCCGAGACCCCGGGCCTGTATGCGCCGCTTACACCGCAGTGCCATTCCTTTTACAGCCGGTGGCCGTGTTCGCCTTGCCTCACTGCCTATAACCACCGCTCGTCCTATTGCGACGGCGACAACCAGTGCCTCAAGGTCATTGCGCCCGAAGCCGTACTGGCCAAGGCGCGCGAGTGCCTGGCAACGCCCTGACCTCATTCCGATGACAACACTCCGATCCATAGCAGAGGCTCTTGTCAGCCGCCTGCCTGAGCGCCTGCAACCCATGGCGCGCTGGCGCTTCATCAAGTTCGGCGTGGTGGGCGCCAGCGGCACGGTGGTGAATGTCGCCGTGCTGTATGTTGCCCAGGAATTCCTGTTCAGCCACATTGCCGACTTCCATTCACGGCTGAACTACTCCATCGCGCTGGCCATCACGGTCGCCACCATCAGCAACTTTTACTGGAACCGGCGGCTGACCTGGCGCGACCGCAAGCATGAGGTGCACCACTCGGCACTTTTCCTTTTTTCAAAGTACGTGATGGCGGCTGGCCTGGCCATCGTGCTGCAGTCTCTACTGACCAAATGGCTGGCGCTGTACATGCACTATCTGCTGGCCAATGTGCTGGCGATTGTCTTGTCCAGCGTGTGTAATTTTGTGGCCAATGACCGCATGACATTTCGCCGCCGGCGCGCGAAAATCGTGGCCCCTGATGCCGATGGCGCTGCGCCGCCATCCACCGATATCCATGACAAGTCTTGAGTCCCTGAAAAACCGCGTCCCGGCCCACCGCATCTGGATAGCGCTGGCGCTGCTGGTCGCGCTGGCTTACCTGTTTGGCCTTGCCGGTGACCACATTCCGCGAAATGGCGATGAGCTGGTCTATGCCCATATCGCCCGGCTGACGGCTGCGACCGGCAAGTGGCTTCCGCTGGTCAGCTCCTACGATTTCATGCGCAACACCAAGCCACCCGTGCTGTTTTGGCAGGCGATGGTCGCCGGCGGATGGGGCGGGCACTGGACGCTGCTCAACCTGCGCCTGCCGAGTGTGGTCTATACGTGGGCAATTTCGCTCATGGTCGGGCTGCTGACCTGGAAGATCGTTCGCAACACGGCTACCGGCACTGTCGCTGAAGAGTCGGTCAGCCATGCCGCTTCAACCGATAGCAGCCGCCATGCCCTGACGATGGGCGCCATCGCGACCATCGTGTACCTGTCGTTCTTCAGCACCTACCGCTATGGCAGGCCCTACCTCACCAGTGCACCCGAAACTTTTTGGCTGTTTGGCGTGTTGTTTGCCGTTGCCTGGGCGCCGGCAAAGTTGCTGGCCTCTCGCTGGAAATTTCCATTGCTCGCCGGCTTAGCCGTCGGCATAGGCTGCCTCTACAAATCGTTTGTCATGGTGGTGCCGGTCGGGTTCGGCCTGGCCTTGTGTTACCAGATGCTGGGTGCGCAAAAAGCCCCTTGGGCAATTTCCCGGCCCGGCATCGTCGCCGACGGCATCAAGGTCACAGCCATCTGCGTGCTGGCACTTGCAATCTTCGGATTGTGGTTTGCCATCGACCCGCAACCAGGAGAAGTCTGGCGCGAGTTCGTCGTCGGCGAAAACGCCGGCAAGATGAACTCGTCCAAGGGCTACTTCGCCATCGCGTTCAGCGGCAGCAGCGGCGTGTTGACGATATTGACGGGTTACTTCTCCAACGCCCTTTTCCTGCTACCCGTCGCCGTGGGCTGCTTTGTGGCGGCGTGGCGCGCCTGGCGGCAGCGCAAGGGCACTGGCAAGACCATCAGCGATGCAGAAAAAACCATGTGGCTCTGGATGCTGGCCTTTGCGCTGGTGTTCATGGTGCCCACCCAGCGCTCCACCCGCTACCTGATCCCCGCCATGCCCGCGCTGGCCGTACTGATCGCGTTGTACTGGGAGCGCATCTCGCGTATCTGGTTCAGCCTGACCTTGCTGATCTGCCTGGGCGGCGCGCTGGCCATGGGACTGATCGGCTTTGGCGGGGTGCGGGCTACACAGAATGCCGGACTGTACTCATCGCTCTACTGGCTCTTTATTGGGGCTCTGGCCGTGGCCTGTATTGCGGGCATGATCAGACGTGAGCTGACGCGCCCGGTCGCTGCGCTGAGCAGCTTCGCCGTACTCTTTGCGCTGGCATGGGTGACCCTGCCCTTCAATGGCGACATGGGCCACTTCCGACCCGAGACCGACGCATTGCTCAAAGGCCAGTCCGTGTCGGTGCCGAGCAACTTCAACGGGCACTTTGAGCGCTACGAGTTCATCATTCCGGGTGCCAAAATCGTTCCCTACTTTGCCGCGCAACCGGTGGACTACGAGGACGTGAATGCCCTGTTCAAGAACACGCGCTACGCCCTGGTGCAGCGCCGTGCCGGGCAAAAGCCCTGCGACGGTTGCCGCATCATCGACCAGCGCTGGGACCTGCGCTCACGGCAGGACGAAAAAGAAGGCACGCTGGGCGCGTTCAAGTCGCCCGAAACCTTCTGGTACGCCCGAGAATACCTGGTCGAGCGCGCCGCGCCCTGAGCGCCCGCTGCTTGTTTTGTTCATTCCAACCCCGTATTTGACTGGAGCCCTGCGCATGCCGAAAACCTCACCGCAGGCCACGATGGCCCGACTGCTGTCCCTGGTGACTGTCCTGGGCAGCTTGCTCCTTGCGCTTGGCGGCTGCGCCACGGCCATCAAGCCGCATGCGGAGACGGGTGCGCCTATGCTGGGTTTTCAGAACATGGCCCTGAACCCGGGCAATGGTGGAGAGCTGATCAGGCCCGACGTCCTGCTACCGGGCGACATCATCCTCACCGCTGAAAACGGCATCAACTCGGTGGGCATTCGCCTGATCACGCTATCGCCGGTCAGCCATGCTGCGATATATATGGGCAACCGGCAGATCGCTGAAGCCGTGGGCTCAGGTATTCGCGTGCGCAGCGTGGACGCGCTGCTCAATGATGAGGCGACGGTGGTGGCGTTTCGCCATCCCGACCTCACCGCCGAACAGGCCATCAAGATCAACACCTTCGCTGCCAGCCATGAAGGCAAGAAATACAACTATGTCGGCGTGATGCTGCAGGCGCCTTTCGCGCTGGAGCGCCGCATGTGCGAGCTGCCGCTGGTACCTTCCATGGTGCGCGACTTCTGTATTCGCGGCATCGCAGCCGTGCAGCTGGGGCTGGGTCGCAATGACCAGTTCTTCTGTTCGCAATTCATCCTGGAGGCCTACCGCAGCGCCGGCCTGCCGCTGACCGACGCCGACCCCCGGCTGATCAACCCCGGCGACCTGCTGCACATGCGGGAGGGCGATGTGCCCTCCATCATGATTCACAAGCCGCTGAGGTACGTGGGGCACCTCAAGGCGGCGCCCCAGATCGTCGCCGTCGAGCAGATGCAGCAGTAACCGGCGCCGCTGTTGCGGTCGTTATGGCGACGGCCATTTCAGTTGATTCAACCGCCGATGTGCATCGTGAACTGCGCGCCGTTGGAGAGCTTGCACTGCCCCGTCCCCATCGTTGACGAGTTCATCTGGTAGCGGCAACTGATATAGCTGCCCCGGCTGCCGGAGCCGTTGGCCACCCCTTCGCGCGTTGAAGAGCCTGCGATGCGCGTAGCTTCCCCGTTAAAGCTTTCACCGTTGATGTTGGTGGTGAAGGTGCCGCGCCCGTTCATGTCATTGGTCACCACCGCGCCCACCATGCCGTAGGCCTGGGCGGTGTCGTTCGCCGGGTACAGCCGCGCCGCAAAGGTCGTGCTTGCCGGCATGGCCGGTGTGACATACACCGTGGAGGAAACCGGCGGATGGCCGGGTTGGACCGGCACGACGTAGCAGCCCGTCAGGGCAGTGGCACCCAACACCGCAGCGGCCAAAGCCGTGCGACGCGTCAGGCGTGACAGGGAGAACAGGGAGGAATCGATCTTCATAAATAACCCGAAGGCCCAAGCACATGCTTGTAGAGGCAGTGTGGAGCGGAATGCCCTAAAAGTTTCGTTTAAAGATACAAGATCATTAAATTAGTACGATTAGCATCAAATAAGGATACCTCACCGAAAACCGACATATAAACAGCAGGTCTTCATGGCGGGGGCCGCAGTCACCAAATAGCCGACGTGCAGCGCAAAGATTCAGGCTCAGGCACCATCAGCGATCCTGCCCACTTTTTTTGCAAAGATGACCATGCAATACCGCCGCCTTGGAAACAGCAACCTCAAAGTCTCCGTCCTGTGCCTGGGCACCATGATGTTCGGCAAGCAGACGCCGTTTGAAGAAGCAGGCCGCATCGTGGCGTCGGCGCGCGAGCACGGGCTCAACTTCATCGACACGGCCGATGTCTACAACCAGGGCCAGTCCGAAAAAGACCTGGGCAAGCTGCTCGCGGGCCAGCGGAACCACTGGGTGTTGGCCAGCAAGCTGGGCAACCCTGTCAGTGAGGCCATCAATGAAGGCCACTACTCCCGCCGCTGGCTGGTGCAGGAAACGGAGGCCATCCTGGCCAGGTTGCAAACCGACTACCTGGACATTCTTTACCTGCATCGTGACTACCATGACGCCAACCTGGAGGAGGCGGTGCGTGCGCTGGGCGACCTGATCCGCGTGGGCAAGATCCGCAGCTTCGGCCTGTCCAATTTCAGGGGATGGCGCATTGCCGAGGTGGTGCACCTGTGCAAAGCGCTGGGCGTGCCGCAACCCGTGGTGTGCCAGCCGTACTACAACCTGCTCAACCGCGGCCCGGAGGTTGAAATCCTGCCGGCCTGCGGCCACTACGGCATGGGAGTGGTGCCTTACAGCCCGCTGGCGCGCGGCGTGCTGACCGGCAAGTACCCGCCAGGCCAGCCGCCGGCCGAAGGCACGCGCGCGGGCAGCGGCGACAAGCGCATCCTTGAGACCGAATTCCGCGAAGAGTCACTCGTTATCGCGCAGAAGATCAAGGCGCGCTGCGAAGCCCGGGGACAAGTGCCCGGCCAGTTCGCCGCAGCCTGGGTGCTGGCCAATCCACTGATCAGTTCGGTCATCGTCGGCCCGCGCACCCTGTCGCACCTGGAGGATGTGTATGGTGCGGTGGAACTTGTGCTGGACAAGGACGACGAAACCTTTATTGATGATCTGGTCGTGCCCGGCCACGCGTCCAGCCACGGCTACAACGACCCGGGTTACCCATTTTTTGGGCGGCCGATGGCCTGAGTCGAGGAACCTGCGGCTTCTGTCGGCCTTTCGGGAACGGCTTCACATCAGATCTGGTACTGCGACCACAAAGCATTCGTGAACCGCGACGCGCCAATATGCTCACGCAACTTGCTGAACCTTGGCGCCTGAGGGTAAGCACGAAGAAATTGTTCCTTTGTCGCGTGCAGCTGATACGGCAGGTAGTAGGTACCTTCATGTGCCAAGGCCAGATCGATCATTGAGCGAGTCCATTGCGCAGCGTGTCGCTGCGCATAGACCGACATGCCCTGCTTATAGTAAATCACGAAAGAAAATACATCTTGCCGCGCCCAAGCCATCAGTACCGCATGATCAGGCGGCGAGTGGCGTATTGAAACATTCACCGTTCCCGTAGGAATCGTTTGCAAGATGTCTGCCATCTTTCGCGCGAAGCTCGTGAAGTGGCGCTCCGGAACAAAATACTCTTGCAAAACATAAGTGGAAAAATCCCGGCTCGCTGGCTCCAGCTGCGCAACGTCAAGGCTGGCTTCATAATTGCGCCACACCACGGCCGGGGTATCTTCGATGGAAGTAGCGGCTTTTCCCCGGAGCAAAGCTCCGCCAGGCAACTCCGTCATGGCCCAGAAGAAAAATTTCTCTTTCGTGTAGGGGCGACCCGGCGGCGTCAGCCGCTCCTGGATGGTCAAGGGCTTGTCGGTGCGTGACCACGTGACGCAATGCGGATAGCCAAACCGGTCCGGGAATAAATCGGCGTTGTGCAACAACACGTTCGGGTCAGACTGGATCTTCTCGCGGAACCAGCCCGGATAGTCTTCAATGGAAATGCGGTTCGTTGATCTTTCTATGCGAAAGTTTTCATCGAGATTGAGTTCAATCTCCGTGACGACGCCAACCCCTCCATATCCGCCCATGGCGGCATGAAAAAGTTCTGAATTGATTTGCCTGCTGGCTTCAACCACCTCACCGTCAGGCAAAACGATCTGCAGGGCCCTGACGGAACGGCTCACAGGCCCGTGCCCGACATAACGCCCATGGCAATTCACCGACACCGAACCTCCCACCGTGAAACTGGCGTAGCTCTGCATGGTCTGGACCGCCAGCCCCTGCGGGTCGATGATTGTTTGCAAGTCGCGCCACCGCATACCGGCCTGGACTCTGGCGGTTCGTTTGGCAGGGTCGAATTTCACCACTGCATTCATGGAGCGCATATCCAGTTGCAGTCCGCCTTGAATTGCGGTTTGTCCACCCATGCTGAATCTGCCGCCGCCGACACTCACGCGGCCTTGCCATTTTTTTAAAGCCTGCCGGACATCATCGGACCCACGAATTTCCGCGATCCCGGCCACCGTCACAGAACTCAGATGCGTGACATTGCACACACTCAACGGATCGACCGGGCATTTCGCCTCGGCATTCAGTTGCGTCAGCGCAGCACCACCCGCGATTGCCGATAGCGCCCTCCTGCGCGATGGGTCAAAGCGCATTAGCTGGCACCGCAGGAATGGCAGAACCTGGCGAACGCGCTCTTGCGCGTGGAGCACTTCGCACAATGGTCGAACAGGCCAATGCCGCAGTGCGGACAGAAGTCAATCACCGGATTTTTCAGATCCACCACCCGCTCACAGCCCGGACACACGCCTTTGGAAAGCCTTGTCAGCGCCGTGTCGTAGCTCAGTTCCTCGCGGCGTTGCACGTTCGGCAGCTGCTCGATCAGCTTCTGCTTTTCCAGGTATCGGTTCAGCGAAACAATGGCCTGCCGGCCCACCAGCGCCGTGACGACAATGCCCACGATATAACGCACATAACCACCGTAGCTAGGCAGGTAAGGCACCAGCTCGACGAAGAAGGCAAACACAGCAAAGAAGATAAACCCCCACACAAAGGGCCAGTAAGTCGTCTCGCGCTTTTTCGCAAACAGCCAGCCGGCCGCCACCAGCAACGGGAGAGTCAGGGCCAGGCGATACAGAAAGACGCGCAGTTCCACACGCCGGTATTCGGCGTTGAGTTGCACCTGGGCAGCCTCTTCCATCTCCGCCAGCTTGCGGCGTTCGCGCGTCGCACCCTGCCGGGCATCCAGTGCCGCCTGCTGCTGAGCTTCTACAGCGACGCCCGCCGCGCGTTCACGGTCTTTCAGCCCGTCCAGCGCCCGCGTACGCGACAGCAACTCGGTGTCCTGTTCAGCCAGTTGCGTGGCACGCCGTGTAGACAGCCAGTTGTCGAAGGTTTCACGCGCTGCGGCCGAATCCGCCTGGGCTGCCCGGCGTTTAAGCTGGGCTTGCTCCAGCGCGGTTTGCGCGTCACGCTCGGCCCGCTCGGCCGTTTTGATGGTGCCGCGCAGCGCATTGCTGGCCGTGGCGTCCATGTAGTCGTCGACCGAGAGCTGCTTCTCGACTTTCGGCAAATCGCCGACCACCGTGCCACCCAAACCGATCAGGAAACCGGCAAACACCAAAGCCACCAGCCAGAGGCCGCGGTGCATCCATTTTTCCGTCAATCGCAAAGTGTTGGCCATGGTTATCTCCGTTTTCTGGAAAACAGGTTTTCACAGTTTGATGACCGTCACGGGCTTGCCGGGCACCGTCATTTGTGCGCGTTGCAGCCAGTCAAACACCGAATCCACCGTGACGGTCTCAATGCGGTCAGAAAACCGTTTGTCGTTGGGATGGTCGTCAAACGCGATATTCGCCGCGGTCACGCGCCCGCCCAGGCGGGTCAAAGGGCCCAGCTTGAGCGTGGTGGGCTCGTAGCCCTTGAATTGCAGCCAGGCCTGAGCCTTCTCACGTGTGGTCACCCCGGGTTCCATCGCGGCGGCCACGGTTTCAATCGCCCATTGGTTGGACTGCTGGTACTTGCGGCCCCACACGTAGCTCACGATGCTGTAAGGCTTGTGGTGCATGGCTGTCAACCGGCCCGGGTCTTGCAGCAGCGCCAGGAGGCGTGCCTGGACTTCCGGCGCAGGCGCCACCCAGGCGGCTTCGTAACGCCACGGGTCGTCCAGGAAAAACTCGCCCAGTCCCTGGCGATACACCGCTGAGTCGCCGGTGCCGCAGGTGTTGAGCTTGTGCACCACCCGCCAGGTTATGCCGCCCTGACCGTCGGGCAGCTGATAGGCCAGGCCCAGATGCGAATAGCGAATGCCGTACTTGCCCAGGTCTTGGCCTGCCCGCGCCAGCACCACCACCTTCTCGCCGCTGGCATTGAGCGACGCCAGCGTCTTCTCGGCCAGTGTCATGCCGCGCTCAACGGTCTGAGGGTTGGTCTTGCGCGCTTCGCAGGAACGCCCGGCATGGACAGTTGGGGTGGCGCCCAGGAAAAAAGCCGCCAGCAACAACGGCAGGAAGACTCGAGTGATTTTCATGGGGTACTCCGCCTTATTGGGTCAACCGCTCGTTGTGCAGCAACGCGCGGCCTAGCGCATTGGGAATAAAGGCAATGGCCTCTCCGGCCGCCGACAGCACCACCCCGGCGCTTACCACACTGACCACCACGGCGGTGCCGACGACCATGGAAACGCCGGCAACGCCCCGGCCGACCACCTCGATGCTGGCGCGGGCACCGTCGGAGGCGCGCTCCAGCACGTACACCGTTCCCCTTGCCGTGCTCTCCACCGTTTTGACCACCAGCACCGTACCGGCCGTAGACAAAACCACAGGCACAGCGACGACTGCACCCACCGCGGCGCTGGCCGTGACTACGACGGAGGCTACCGGCAGTGCCGAGACGGCACTGAGAGCGGAAGCCTCCGATTGGGCTTGCGCATTAAAAGATGCCGTAGCACCCGCCAATATTGCGCAAACAGCTATTAAATATGTAGCAAATGACTTTTTCATGATGCGTTCCAGAAGCAGAGGTGTTGTTACTTAGTCGCTGGCCGCGTGACCGCGGGGCCCGCGGCCCATACGGGCTTCGCTCAAGTCGGCTTCGTGCCGGTCGCGCAGGGTTTTGGCCAGGGTAAAGCTGCAGGTGATCAGGTAGAGCCAGCTCACGCCCAGGAAAGCCTTGTAGGTTTCATTGATCTCCATGCGCCACAAACCCCAGCCCGTCAGCGACATCGCCAGGAAGAAGCCACCCCACACCACCAGCTTGAACATCGGGGTGTCCGTCAGCCGGCCTTCGGCCCGGCTTTGCTCCTGGTCACGCACATACTTGGCCAGCACGAAAGCGGCCGACAGGCAGAAGAAATACCCCATGATCATGAAAGCGCGGTCCAGGTCCTTGCCGGGCAGCCAGGACAAGCCCACAGCGCAAAGGAAAACTGCAATCACGAACGAGGCCCACACCTGAACCTGCCAGGGTTTGGAGTCACGGTGTATCAGCGTCTGCATAAAAACCTTGCGGTTGTTGAGGTGCCGCTACTGTGCGGGCCAACGCTGCAAAATCACGCGAGTAACGATACAGATCCTCAGCAATGATCGAAGAGTATCGAATTTTGATACTTATCCAAGGAACCGGTTCAAGGATGTCTTAGCGCCTCGGTCATGCGCATATTGAACAAGGCCGGATCCTCAATTTGCGGAATATGACCGACGCCAGTCAATACCAGCAGTCTTGATCCGGCGACCAGGCGCTGCAGGGTTTCGGCCTGGGACAGCGGCGTGATCGTGTCCTCTTGCCCCCAGACCAAGGTCAGCGGCATGGGCAGCTCGCGGAAACCTTCAGGTTTCTCGCTCAAGGACTTGCCGCTCTCGCCGGCAAATTGCGCGGCCCAGTCGCCCAGGCTGGCGGTGAAGCCGTCCAGCACGAAAGGCTGCCGATAAATTGCCGTGCGCGAAGGCGTGACGACCTCCTTGCGAGCCACGAACTGGCGCAACCAGAATTCGCTGAACAAGGGCTGAGTGCCCACCGTGGCAATCAGTGCCGTGCGCAGCGGGCGAATGCCAAAGAGGCTCGCCGCCACGCCACCGCTTTTCGCTGGTGCGGGATATTCCATCAGGCCGATTGCCGCGTCGACCAGGATGAGATGGCGCACGCGGTCGGGTTGCAGCATGGCGGCTTCGGCCGCGGGCCCGCCGCCATAGGAGTGGCCCAGCAGTGTCACCGGGCCAAGCTTCAGCGCATCAATCAAGCCGATGATGCGGCGCGCCTGTGCGTTGCGACTGTAGTCGCGCGCAGCAGGCCGCGTGCTGAAGCCGAAGGGCGGCAGGTCCACCGCAATGACGCGATAGCCGGCGGCCGCCATGGCCTTCACGTTCTGGTCCCAGGTGCCGCTCCATGCGCCGGTGCCGTGGGTCAGTACCAGGGGCGGCGCGGCCGGGTCGCCGAATTCCTGCACATACAGGTCCACGTCATGCGCATGCAGCCAGCGCCCTTCCCTGGGTGCCGCCTCACGCGGGCTGTGGTCCTCAACCCACAGCATGCGGGCCCAGGAAAAAACCACGACCAGCAACAGGCAGGCCACCAGCGCCATGAGTACGCGCCACGGGTAAATAAGCCAGGTGCGCCCTGGCTTCTGCTCTCGCCGCTTAATAGTCAAAAATGTGCTCCACCTGCAGATTGCCGGCTTGCCACTGGCGCAACGACTCGGCCAGGTGTTTGACGGGCACCGTCAACACCACCCGCTGGATGCCGGGCCGGGTGAGGATGGGTTGCCTCAGCAGTGGCGTGGCGGGGCTGGTGGGCTCCCAGGTGCCTGGCGCCAGTACGCTGACCAGGATGAATGAATCATTGCCTGCGATCTCGCTGAAATTGACGCCTTGCACCGCCAATGCCTGGGCATAGCGCATGAATGCCTCATAGCGGGGGATGGTGACCAGGGCCGAACCGTCGGGCTTCGGTGAGAGCACTTTGAGTTCCGGCAGCGCGGCGTCGGCCCGCGGCACAGGCTTTGCCACCACGGCAGTGACCGGCAAGGGCGCATCGTAGATCGTCTGCGTACCCAACTTGATCAGCCGGGCATAACCCGCCTTGACCAGGTATTCGGTCGTGAGGGCAAAACGGCGTTCCCACTTGCGGACCATGTCCGGCCCGGTGAGAGGCACATCGCGCCAAAGGCCTGCCAGCGCCTTGTCGAAGTCATACAGGTACCAGGGCTCTACGCGGATAAACCGCACATAGTCCTGCGCAACGCTGGCCGCATGCCTGTCCTCGGGCGTGGGCCGGCCGGCCAGTGATTCGGCGAGCCGTCCGACGAGCGTCTCATAGGCCGACTTGAGCGCATATTCCACCGTCGTGCTGGTGCCTATCACCATGATCATCAGGTGATAGCCGGGGTTGAGGTCGAGCCCGCGGCGGCTCGTCTCGTCAAAGACGGCTTTGTAGCTTTCCCAGAACTGGCCGATGTGGCCATAAAAAGGAAAGCGGCTGGGCGCACTGGCACCTATGAACTCGCCGTACTCATAGGGGCTGAATACCAGGAACCACTCGGGATAAGTCAGCAGCGTCTGCTCGACGCCGCGCACATGCTCGGACCCCGCCACCGGCGCAGGGCCGGCGGCCGGCGCCATTCCGACAAGCGCGGCGAAGGCGCCCGCAACTGTGAGATTGCGCAGCCAGCGCATCACGCGGCAGCCTCGCCGGATTTTGTGAACGCCAGCAGCACGTTGTCGGAGGGATCGTGCGCCTGCAGCTCGCGCTTGCCGCTGTCTTTCAGTCCACGTTCGCCAAGGTAAGCCACCCACTCGGCGACAGGCCGGAAGTAGCGCAGCTCTCGCTGATTGGTTTCCCATGCGCCGTTCAGACCGGCATTGAAGACGGTGTGCACCAGTGAGACAAACGTGAACATCTCGGGTGTCGTGACGTCATGGTCGCGCAGGATGAACATGCCGCCCGGCTTGAGCACGCGCACGACGGAAGCCACAAAGGCATCGAGCTTGTCCAGCGGGCAGTGGTGCAGGCCGATGTAGCAGGTCACCAGGTCCACGCTGGCATCGGGAAGACTCGCTGGCAGCGGGTCATAGTCGTTCATGGGCACAAAGCCGCCGATCTTGAACAGGCCGCCGCGCTCTGCGATATCCACCGGCGAGTTAGTGGGCGCCACATCATTCACCAGGGTGACGGGGCCCGTCACCTTGATGCGCTTTTTCAGCTCGCTGATATAGCGGCCGGTGGAGCCGATCTCGACATAACCGTCAATCTGCTTTTTGTCGCCCAGGAGCCGCTGGGTCTGGTCGGCCATTTCCTTCTTCTGCTTGAAGAGCGCCGGCAAGGCCAGGGTCAGGTCCGCCATAAAGGGCTTGATCTTCGGCAGCTCACGCTGGAGCCTGCGGTAAATGGCTTCATCGTTGTCAAGCTCGGCCGAGGTGTTCTTTATCAGTGTGTGAAAGCGGTCCTCGGGATAAAGGCGGTAGATGTTCTGCAGGAACTTGTAAAAGCCGTCGTGCCAGCGGGTGACGCTGAAAACGGCGCGAAATTCCGAGACGGGTGAGGTGGTGGTCATGGCAGGTCCTGTCGTTCAGGTGTTGGAATCGTTCAGCGTGGGGTTCAATGTGGGGGCGTAGTATTTGTCCCAGAGCACATTGCGCAAGCGGAACTGCGGATCGAGCTTGCGTTTCAGGGCGAACAGCTCTTTGGCCCGCGGATAGGCGGCGTGGAACTGCTCCGGCGTTGCATGCGGCTGGTAGGGCAGGTAGTAGCTGCCGCCGACACTGATGGCCGCATCAATCAGCTCGCGCGTCCAGACCGACACGCGGTTGATGGCGTTGTCCCGGGTGCGCTGCTTGTAATAGAGGACAAACGCAAAGGTCTCACCCCGGGCCCATGCCAGCAGGGTGCCGGGGTCGGGGCGCGCATGCCGCACCGACACGTTAAGCGCATTGACGCGATAGCGCTGCAGGATTTCCGCCATGATCGGCACGAAGTTGTCAAACCGCTCCACCGGAATGAAGTATTCCTGCAGCACATAGGTCGTGTACTTGCGCGAAGCCGGCTCAAGCTCCGCCACGTCGTAACCCGCCTCGAAGTTGCGCCAGTGCACCTTGCGGAAAAAATAAAGGAGGGGGTCGATCAGGTATTCGCGCCGCCATTTACCCAGGGGGGTCTCGGTCACGGCCCATACAAAGTAGCGGTTCACAGAGTAGGTTTCGCCGCCTTGCTGCAAACGTCTTGGCTCGGTGGTGGCTTCGTCAGTGCGCGCCCAGGTGACGGAGCGCACCTTGCGGTAATGCGGCGGGTACAGGTCGGCATTGTGAAAGACCGCGTCCTGGAAATACCTGACCTTGGCCTTGAAGTGGCTGATGTATTCGGCCGCGCTCATCTTGCGGGCCAGCCGCTTGACCTTGGTGTTGTCCGCCAGGTCCAGTTCGGCCTCAACGATCACGGCCACACCGCCATAGCCGCCGATCACAGCGTAAAAGAGTTCCGCATTGACGGAAGGCGAAGCATCCTGCACGCTACCGTCGGCCAGCACCACCCGGATCTCCCGCACCGACATCACCACTGCACCCAGGCCCATGTAGCGGCCATGGCAGTTCACACTGAGTGCGCCACCTACCGTGAAATTGGCATAGGTCTGCATGATTTTCACAGCAAGGTCGTGCGGATCGACAAAGCGCTGGATGTCGCACCAGCGAATGCCAGCCTGCACGCGTATGGTTTTCTCCATCGGCGAAAAGCGGATGATCTGGTTGAGTTCACGCATGTCCAGGTGCAGGCTGCCGGGGCTGGCAGTCTGCCCGCCCATGCTGAAATGCCCACCGCCCACCGACAGCGGGCCATCGGTACGGCGCACGGCATCGCACACCTCTTCCACGGTTTTGGGTTTGCTGATGGCCCAGACGGCAACCGGGTTGAGGCCGGTCACATCGTTCACGATCAAAGTGTTGTTGTGCATGTTGTGGTCCCGCGTCATCCTCTACCGCACCACCAGATAGTCGCCGCGCGGCGCCAACGGGTCGGGGCCCCAGCGATTGTCTTGCGGCAGGCCGCGCCTGAAGGCCAGTTGCCACGCCAGCCACAACGCACCGGCCACCGGCACCAGGACCAGCAGCAGCCACCAGCCCGAACGATTACGGTCATGCAGGCGCCGGATGCAGAGCAATATCAGCGCCGCCAGTACCGGACCATTGATGAGCCAGGCCAGCACCACCGAAGGGGCCGGCCCTGCGGCTGCCCAGGCCAGGTACAAAACCGCCCACGCGATGAGGCCATGCAGCCAGAAGCCACCGCGAGAAATCCTGCCGCCAGCTTTAAAAAATTGAAGCGCAGTCATGTCTTGTCCTGTCCCAGAAGTTGTTCCACCTTCGCCCTCAGATCCGAAGGCTCCACTTTGTCCGCAGCAATTGGCATGCCTACATTCAGGCCCACCCGGTTGAAGAGCCCGCGCCGAAAGGGTCTGGTCATGGCGACTCCTTTTTCGGCGCGGCTGAAAAATGAACCCCATAAGTCGGTCAGCGCCATCGGCACCACATTGACCTGCACACCATCACGCCGGGCATTCTCCAGAATCTTCATGACGCCGCCTTTGAACTCCTGCAGTTCGCCATTTTTTGTAATACCGCCCTCGGGAAATATTGCGAGCAAATCGCCGTCACGCAGCACCTTGGCGGCGGCTTCGAAAGCCGCCTCGTACAACGCCGGGTCTTCCGTCCGCGGTGCAATCGGGATCGCCTTGGCCAGCCGGAACAGCCAGCCCAGAACCGGCATTTTGAAGATGCGGTGGTCCATCACAAAGTAGATGGGGCGCGGGCTGGCGGCCATCAGCAGCACCGGGTCGACAAAGCTGACGTGGTTGCAGGTCAGCACGGCGGCGCCGGCGGCAGGGATGTTGTCGTCACCGGTGATCTTGAAGCGGTAGACCAGGCGCGAAGCAATCAGTGCGATAAAACGCAGCAGGTACTCGGGCACCAGCATGAAAATGTAGAACGCCACCACTGCATTGGCCAGTCCAACGAACAGGAATATTTGCGGAATGCTGAACCCGGCCTTGAGCAGGGCGCCGGCCAGGATGGCGCTGACGATCATGAACAGCGCATTGAGAATGTTGTTGGCCGCGATGATGCGCGCCCGGTGCGTGGACTGGCTGCGCAACTGGATCAGCGCGTACATCGGCACGCTGTAAAGGCCGGCAAAGAGGCTGAGCAAGGCCAGGTCGATCATTACGCGCCAATGCGCAGGCTGCGACATGAAGGCGCCCAAGGTCATGACGGGCGCTGACGGCAAGCCGCGCGAGGCGAAGTAAAGGTCAACCGCAAACACGCTCATGCCGATGGCTCCCACAGGAACCAGCCCTATCTCGACGTGGCGTTTGCTGAGCACCTCACAGAGCAGCGATCCGGTCGCGATGCCGATGGAGAAAACGACCAGCAGCAAAGACGCCACCTGTTCATTGCCGTGCAGCACCTCTTTGGCAAAACTCGGAAACTGGCTCAGAAATACCGCACCAAAAAACCACATCCAGCTGATACCCAGCATGGAGCGGAACACCACCAGGTTGCCGTTGGCAAGCTTGAGGTTGCGCCAGGTTTCTGTCACCGGGTTCCAGTTGATTTTCAGGCCCGGGTCAGTCGCAGGCGTCAGCGGAATGAACTGCGAGACAAGCCGGCCAACCAGTGCGAGGCCGATGCATGCAATGGCCACATAGTCCGGCCCGACCTGGGGTACGGCCACCATCAGCCCACCCACCACCTGGCCCAGCAAAATGGCCACAAAGGTGCCCATCTCAACCATGCCGTTGCCGCCGGTCAGCTCGCGCTCGTTGAGCGCCTGCGGCAGATAGGCAAATTTGACCGGGCCGAATATCGTGGAATGCAGCCCCATCAAAAACGTGCACCCCAAAAGCACGGGCACCTGGACATTGGCGTTGCTGCTCATGAAGCCGACCGCAGCGATCAGCATGATCACCACTTCCAGGTTTTTGACAAAACGGATCACGCGCGTCTTCTCGAACTTGTCCGTGAGCTGCCCGCTGGTGGCCGAGAACAGCAGAAACGGCAGGATGAACAAAGCTCCAATGGCCAGCCCCGCCAGCGCGGGAGGCAGCCAGCTCACGCTGAGCTGGTAGGTCACCATCACGGTGAAGGCAAACTTGAAAAGGTTGTCGTTGGCCGCGCCTGAAAACTGCGTCCAGAAGAAAGGGGCGAAGCGGCGCTGCTTGAGGAGCGCGAACTGGTTCGGATGCTCGTGAACGGGGGGTGGCGACACCGCGGCGGCCATATCAACAGGCATGCTTGACTCCTCTTTTCAGTTGTTGTGCGGCAAGCTGTGGCGAGATGGCCTGCCTGCTCTGTTTTTGAATGCTGCTGTGGATTCTGCCTTGAATTTCCGGGCGTCCAGAAGCGCCGCAACGACGGGCCAGGCAGCACAACTGGCCACCACGTGCTTCAGGGTGTGGCCCGAAACCAGCTGACCCGTCCATTCGAACACCGCGTGGTCACCCAGCTCGAGCAGCTTGGCCAGCGCATAAATGGCCACCACCAGCATCCAGCGGATGGGCAACACCCGCCCTGCCAGCGTGGGCCGCAAACAGGCGACGCCGACAATCAGCAACATGCCACCGAGTTGCAAAACGGCCCAGGGCAGCACATTGCCCGTCTGCGACCACAGGTGCACGGACAACGGTCCGAGAACGAGGACCATTGCAGCAACCGCCATACCGGCACGGGTGCTGACGGCCTGCATGGTGCCAAGCCCGAGCAGGCCGGCGAAGGCAAACACCATGCCGCCGCGATCCCAGACCAGCCCGGCATCTCCCGGCTGCAGATGGTAGGCCGCAGAAACCACGGAGGTGAGGGCCAAGCCGGAAAAGAACAGCCCTGCGAAACCTGCGGCTGCGGCGCTGACAGCCCGCGCCTTCACGGCACGCACAAGGGCCCAGGCACCCGCCATGCCCCACAGCACGAACGGCAGGTTGCTGAGGACGTCCATCGCATGCGGCAACCATCCCCAGGCTCGTTGGTCGGCGAAGTCGTGATAGTGCAAAGGCTGCGCCACCGACGGCCCCAGCAATGCCGCCGCCAGCATCGCAAGCAACACGCCGGCGAGCGCGGATTCGCGGCGGCAGGCCGGTGCGTTCCAGCCCGATACCTTCATCTGTGCGAACCAGGAAGGCGGTGGCACAACACGGCGGTGGGCGGTTTTTAGGCTGATTGGCATGGGGCAGCTCCTGTGTGAATGAAGCCGCACTGTGCAGGCCATGTCCCGAAAAAAGCACCGAAATTAGAACCAGTTCTCACCGTTCAACCTTAAAGTACCGATAATCGATACTCATGAGCACTACCGCAGATCTTGTCACCGTCCTCAAAAAAGAGCTCAAGGCTGCGCGCATGACGTACGCCGACCTGGCCGTCAAACTTGGCATGGCCGAGTCAAGCGTCAAGCGCATGCTGGCCAGGGGCGATATGCCCCTCTCGCGTATCGACGCGATCTGCCGCGCGCTCAAGCTGGACTTTGCCGACCTGGCCAGGCGCATCGCCGACACCCAGCCGCTGCTGGCGGAGCTGACCGAAGCACAGGAAAAAGCCGTGGTGGCCGACAAGAAGCTGTTGCTGGCCGCCATCTGTGTGCTGTCGCAATGGACGCTGGAGCAAATCACCACCAGTTACCGGCTGACCGAAGCCGAGTGCATCAAATACCTTGCGCAACTGGACCGTATCGGCATCATCGAGCTCAAGCCGCTGAACCGCTACCGGCTCAAGCTCGCCAAGACCTTCCGTTGGCGACCACACGGGCCGGTCATGGACTACTTCCGCGAAAACGCCCTGCTTGACTATTTTTCCGGTGGATTTGACGGCAACGGCGAAGGCCTGTTGCTGGTGCACGGCTCCATCAGCCGCGGCCTGGCGCCTTCGTTCCTTGAGCGCATGCAGCGGGTGGCGCAGGACTTTGCCCAACAGCACCAGACCGACCAGAAGCTGGGCGACAAGGACCGCGAAGGATTCACCTTGCTGCTGGCCATGCGGAGCTGGGAGTTCGAGGCCTTCGCTAATTTACGACGAACACCCCCGTCCGGGACTCACTTCGTGTAGCCCGTCCCCCCCCTCAAAGGGGCGCCCCCCCCGCGGCCCGGCAAAGCCGGTTCCGCGGGGCCTGCTGGTATTCAGTTCAGATCGTCGCCCGCGGCCTATTGCACGCAATTATATTAGTTGACTAAGAAAATTCGGAGTTTACTGATAATATTCAGCGAATTGCAACCTGCAAGACTGATTTATGCATGCAATTTCCATCAGAAGCACGATGAACCCCACCTCCACCTACGTTGGCCTGCCCATCCCGGTCGCTGCAAATCTGACCGACACCAAATACTTCTTCCAGGCGCTGGACAACTTCTCGCGCGTGATGGCGATACGCCCCGGGGACCGGGTCCTGATGCTGGCCGACCCTCTGCTGGACCCGCGTGTGATCGACGCCGTGATCGGTATTGCCAAATCGCGCGGCGCCGAGGCGCGCGTTTATATGGAGCCGAGCACGCAAGTGACCGCCGTACCTGAAGAAGTGCACGCCATGCTGAAGAAGGCCACTTTTGTGGTGTCTACCTGGTTCTGCTCCATCCTCGACCCTTTGTGCATCAACCTGCGCCGCGCCGGCCAGCGCTGGGTCAAGATCACCTACTTTCGCAACCTGGACCTGCTGCACACGCCGCAGGCGCGCTTTCCGGTCGACCTCATCGGCGAGATCATCCGCCAAACGGCCAGCCGTTACCCGATCGAAGGCGATTTCGACTTGCGCTTCACCGACTCTCGCGGCAGCGACTTCCGCATCAGCTTCACGCAGGCGATGCGCGCCAGCCAGCTGGCCACCAACCGCTGGCGCGGCCAGATGACAGCCGAGGAAGACGGCTGTTATGTGCACTACCTGCCGACACACGGCCCCAATCTGTGGGATCACAACTCGGTCAAAAATGATTTCAAGGCCGTGGTGCCCATGGCGGGCGTGCTTTACCCGCAATGGGCGGTCGGTTTTGCCAAACCGTTTGAGGAAAAAATCGCCGTGCATTTTGAAGGCGACACGATTTCCTCGGTCGATGGAATTTCAGAAGAAGCGGTGATCCTGCGCGAGATGCTGGTCGGCGGCCGAATGATCGAAGGCGGCGGCTGCGGTTTCAACCCCAAGGCACCGCGCCACACGGTGTACCCAGCCGGCTCGAACGCGCCCGGCGCGCTGCACTTCGGCATCGACCTGGCACAACCCAGCGACTACATACGCCGCGTCATGCCTGACTGGGAAGAGCCGCCGGTGCACATGGACCTGATCACGCTGGACGGCACCGTGACTGCAGGGGACCGCACCCTGATCAAGGACGGCTTCTTGTGCGCGCTGCGCGACCCGTCGGTGGTGGCACTGGCGGCGCGTTACGGCGATCCGGTGGAGCTGCTTGAAGCCCAGGTTTCGTAAGTCCCTTACCGTCGAGCAAGCGGGGGCCGCGGTCCGGCTTTGCCGGCCGCAAGGAGCCCGTCCCCTGGAAGGGGAAAAGGCGCTACACGCAGTGAGCGTCCGATAGGGGTAAACCTAGGCAGGCGACGTAAACACCGTCAGCACACCGGTGTAGCCGTAAAGGTGGTGCCGGGCGATCTCGCCGCCGGCGAAAAAGCCAACCAGCGGCACATCGCCCAGGGCCCGCCGCACGATCTGCAGTTCGGCACTGGGCGCACCAAAGTGCGGGCCGCCACGGCCGGAGCAACTGACATACACCGCGCCGGCTATGCGCCGGGCCGCGTGCGGCGCGGATTCGGCCTCTGACGCACTCAAGGCGCTGGCAACTTCCAGCGTAACTTCTTCCGGTTCCAGCTCTTCACGAATCTCGGCGCACACACGCACCAGGTCGGCGCGCGCGGCTTCCATGTTGCGTTCGCAGAAAGCCAGCTTCATGCCCACGACGGGCACCTCCGCAATGGCAATACCCTTGCGCGCCGGATCCAGCCCGATCAGGTGGCGTACCAGTACCTCTGCGCCAAACTGGCCGTGCCGGCCGGCGCCGTCATGGGGAACGTCTGCCGGGCGGCTCAGGCCGACCAGCGTGGTCCGCACTTTGGCCAGGGCCTCCCGCGGCTCATCAAGCGACACGTCCAGGTCCGCCAGCATCACCTCCAGTGCCGGCTGGCCATCGAGCTCCGTCACCACATTGGACTCGCAGGCCGTGATTTCATGATGCGCAGACACGGGCCGGCACCCTTGGGTAATGCGCGACATCAGTGCCGCGCCCTGGCCAAAAGCCACACCGCTGAGCCCCCCGGTGAAGACACCGCCGGCCGCGCCCTGCCCCTTGACATTGCCATGCCCGCTAAGGGCAAACTGCACCGTACTGGAGCGGCTGGAGGCCAGGCCGCCAAACACATAGCCGCTGCCGGTGCGCTGTGCCATTTCGTCGATCAGTTCGGCAACGTCGGGCGTTCCGGCGTCCGCATGCACCAGCGCCGTATGCGCCTTGAACCTTCCCTGGCTGGCCGGGGGCAAGGGCGACACCCCGGAGAACACACGGTACTGGTCGTGCGGAAGCTCGCAGAGCATGACGGTGAGCGCCGGCTCGTCAAAGTACTCGACGTTGTTGGAGGCGATACCCACACCCACCGTGCCGCTCCAGTCGGTGATGTCGGGCAATTCGGCGCTCAGGTGGTCAAGAATGTCCTGCGCATGTGCCGCATAGTGATCGGTGATGTAGAGCAGCGCCAGCGTGGGCGATTTGGCGTAGCCGGGCAATGCGAGGTAGGCGCGCAGTTGCGCCAGCACAAGGCCTGCCGCCATCTGCCATTGCGGATGGGTGGCGTGGCCGTAGGGGAAAAGCTTCATGGGGTCCTGGTGAAATTCAGTGAAAAGTCAGCCTGTATCAACGCGTGGTTTTGCGTGCGGTTTTGGTTGCAGCCTTGCGCGCTGGCGCCTTGGCCTTGGGTTTCGTTTTGGCGGCAGTTTTGCCGGCGGCCGGTGTAGGCCAGGCCTGGCTGCTGCGCAGGGCCGTGTTCATGGCCGCGCGTGCGCCGCCCGCCACGGTTTTACCGGCGGACTCCGCCATGTTGCGGGCCATGCCCGTTGCCATGCCGGTGGCGGTCTTCATCGCGTCCTTGGCAAGGCCGGTCGCCAGGCTTTTGGTGGTGTCCATGGCCGTTTTTTTGGCGGCATCCTTCATGGCATCTGCCGCAATCGTCTGGAACTGCTGGGTCAGCGCGCCCCACCACTGCATCGGGTCCACCACGCCGGCCGGCTGCGCGCCGGCCTTGGCCGCGGCGGGTGGCTTGGATTTTGCGGCCGGCTTGTCTGCGCCAAAGCTCGTTGGCGGAACCTCCAGCCCCGAAAACGTGCGGGCCTTGTCGGCCACACGCTGCACGCCACCGGCCACGCTGTCGGCCACCTTGAGCTTGAAGGCATTGGCCACGTCGCCCATGTTGAAGTTCATGCCTTTGAGGGTAGCCAGCGTCATTTTCTGCACCTCCAGCGCCTGGATGGTCGCCTTGAGCGCTGTGGCGTTCTGGTCGAGCCAGAACTGGACGGCCTTGAGTTCATCGATGCGCTTGTCGAGCTCTTCGACATTCAGCGTGGGCGCTACCCAGTTGCCCAGATTGGGCAGCTGCGGAATGCTTTGTGTGGCGCTGCCTGCCGCCTGTTTGGCCAGGTTCTGCAAAAAGTCAAAGCCGGGCACCAGCTTGCCGAAACCGGGGAAAGAAGGGTTGTCCGCGTCACTCATGAATGTCTCCTGGCAGGTTGTGCACGATTTGCATCGGGCGGCTGGATGATCCAGCGCACGCCTTCATTGTGCAACGCCGCAGCAGCGCGTCAACCGCTTTTTGTGTTTTCACCAGGCAAACACCAGGGTCGAACCGGTCTCGATACGGATTCAAGCAAAAAACACCCACAGACCTTTATTGACAAGCGCAAGCAGCTATCTATTTCATAGCATTCATCGGCAGACCTGGCGCCATGCCTGTTGCCGGCCAGGCTGCAAAAGCGTCTCTTTCGGACAATGCCCTGATAAGCTTGCACCATGAAAAGCCTCTTTCACTTTGCCTTCAATGTCAGAGACCTCAACGTGGCCCGCCAGTTTTATGGCGGGATCCTGGGATGCGCGGAAGGCCGCTCGGCCCCTACCTGGGTCGACTACGACTTTTTCGGCCACCAGCTGTCGCTCCACCTGGGCGAACCGTTCAAGACGGAGCGCACCGGCCATGTCGGCGACAAGCTCGTTCCCATGCCGCATTTCGGCCTGGTGCTTGCCCTGGCCGACTGGCAGGCCCTGGCGCAGCGCCTGCAGGCGGCCCGCATGGAGTTTGTGCTGGAGCCGCAAGTGCGCTTTGCCGGCGAAGCCGGCGAGCAATGGACCATGTTTTTCTGCGACCCCTTCGGCAACCCCATCGAGATCAAGGGTTTCCAATCACTTGAAGCCCTTTACTCGGCCAACCCGGCCTGAGATATATATGGCCTATACCTTTGCTTCCGCCACGGTGCTGCTCCTGCTGATCACCGATCCGTTCGGCAACATTCCGATTTTTGTCAATGCCCTGAAGGGTGTGGCGCCGGAGCGGCGCATGCGCGTCATCCTGCGTGAGGTGCTGATCGCGTTTTTGCTGCTGCTGGCCTTCATGTTTGTCGGCGACGGCTTCCTGCGCCTGATGAACCTCAGCGATTTGTCGCTGCAGATTGCCGGCGCGGTGGTCATGTTCCTGATCGCGCTGCGCATGATTTTCCCGTCGGACCAGCCCGAGGCCGCGCCGCTGCAGGGCGAGCCGCTGATTGTGCCGCTGGCGATTCCCGCACTGGCCGGCCCTTCGGCGCTGGCCACGGTCATGCTGCTGGTGTCCCAGGCGCCGGCACGGCGGCTCGAATGGATCGCGGCGCTGTGCGTGACCATGGCGGTGTGCGCCGTGGTGCTGGTGCTGTCCGAGCGGATCCAGCGGGTGGCGGGCGACCGCGTCATGATGGCTTTCGAGCGCCTGATGGGCCTGATCCTTGTGGCCATTTCAGTTGAAATGTTCCTGCGCGGTATACGGCTGTTCATCACCCAGACCGGAGCCACGTCATGAAGAACGCCGCGCAGCGCCTGGCCCTTCTTTGTGCCTGCGCGCTGGCCTCAGCCTCGGTGCATGCCGTGCAGGATTGTGAAGTCAGCGGCGAAAGCGTCAACCCAAACCACGGCGGCACCACCGCCGGCAAGACCGGCATCATGCGCTGCAAGGACCGCGACTCCGGACAGCTGGTGCGCGAGCAGGAGCTGCAGGGCGGCAAGTTCATGGGCTTGATGCGCTACTACCAGAACGGCAAACTGCAGCGGGAATACAGCGAAAACGAGCGTGGCAACCGCCATGGCCGCGCGCGCGAATTCGCACCGGACGGCCAGGTGCTGCGCGACTCCGTCTACGAAAACGGCACCGAGGCCGGCCTGGCGCGCAGCTTTCACACCAATGGACAATTGCGGCGCATCGTGTTTTACGGGCCACGCGCAGGCGGTAGCGTAGAGCAGGCGTATGCCGAATTTAATGACCGCGGCCAGTTGCAGGCTTTGCGTTGCGGCGACAAGCCATTGCTCGCGCCGGCGGCAGACGATGCCCGCTGGTGCGGTTTTTCGGGGGGTACCTCGAAGGTCGAACTGTTCAGCGGCAAGGGGATATTGAACGGCAGCAGCAGTTACCTGGCCGGTAAACGAATTCGCCATGAAACGCTGGGTGACGGTGGAAAACCAGATTACCTGGATGAAGTATCGGGCAACATTCGCACTGAACGCTATTTCAACAATGCCGGCGTGAAACGCCGCGAAGTCCAGTGGCTGCTGGAAGCCAACCCGTCAAAAACCTCGTTCAAGGAACGCGAGCAGGAGTTCGCCGACAGCGGCGCGCTGACGCGCGACAGGCGCTGGTCGGCCGGCAAGCCGGTCAGCGACCAGACTTACTACCTGAACGGCCAGCCGCGCAGCAAAACCGAGTACGGTGGTGAAGGCGACACCGCCTGGCTGCAGACTACCGACTTCTTCGACAGCGGAAAAATCGCCGCCACCGGCCGCTACACAGCCTCCAACCGCTACCGGCAACTGCCCCAGGGTACGCATCAGCGTTTTAACGAAGCCGGCAGGCTGGTAGCCGAATCGAGCTACGACGAGCGCGGCCGCATCACGCGCGAAAAGGCCTGGGACGATGACGGCAAGCTGCTGCGCGACGATGCCGTCTTTGAAGACGGCTCAAGAAAAGCGTATTCCAGATAAAAAAATAGAGCCCCCACGCTCCCCGAGGGGGCCGCCCGCCTGCGGCCCGGCAAAGCCGGTTCCGCGGCTCATGCTGGCAGGGAAGGCCCCTTTGCGCAGCTCAGACCAAGGCTACAACCTTCTGGTCAATCGCGCCAAACACCGATTGCCCGTCTTTGCCTTTGGCTTCAATGCGAATGGTGTCGCCGAATTTCATGAACTCGGTTTTGGGCTTGCCATCCTCGATGGTTTCGATCGCGCGCTTTTCGGCGATGCAGCTGTAGCCGTGGCTCCAGTCCTTGTTGCTGACGGTGCCTGAACCGATGATGCTGCCGGCACGGACGTTGCGGGTCTTGCAGATATGGGCAATCAGCTGGCCGAAACTGAATGTCATCTCGGGGCCGGCTTCGCACATACCGACCTTGCGGCCGTTCCAGGTGCTTTGCAGCGTCATGTGCAGGCGGCCCTTGTCCCAGGCGTCGCCGACTTCGTCCAGCGTAACGGCAACCGGGCTGAAAGCGGTTGCCGGTTTGCTCTGGAAGAAACCGAAGCCCTTGGCCAGCTCATCGGGAATCAGGTTGCGCAAGGACACGTCGTTGGCCAGCATCAGCAGGCGCACGCCTTCCAGCGCCTGCTCGGGGGTGGCGCGCATGGGCACATCGCCGGTGATCACGGCGATCTCGGCCTCGAAGTCAATGCCGAACTCCTCGCTCGCCACCACCACATCGTCGCAGGGCCCAATGAAATCGTCGCTGCCGCCCTGGTACATCAGCGGGTTGGTGTAAAAACTTTCCGGCACTTCGGCGTTGCGCGCCTTGCGCACCAGTTCCACATGGTTGATGTAGGCCGAGCCGTCTGCCCACTGGTAGGCGCGCGGTAATGGCGCCATGCAGCGCGACGGCTCAAACGGGAAAGCGTGCCGTGCCTTGCCTTGGTTCAATGCTTCGTACAAGTCCTGCAACTGCGGCGACATGAAGTTCCAGTCGTCCAGCACCTGCTGCAATTTGCCCGCGATGCCCGTCGCATAATGGGCTGTTGAAAGATCGCGCGACACCACGACCAGCTGGCCGTCGCGTGAAGAGTCTTTGTAAGTGGCAAGTTTCATCAATATCCTGATTGGTGGCTGTCGGTGTTACCGAAGGGTCAATTGTGCCGTGGCTGGCGACCGGCCGACATTGCGCCCCCTCGCGTTACGATCCCTGCATTCATTGACCGACGGCTAACCCGAAATTCTAGACAAGCCATGAAAGCAAGCCCAGGCACACCCGCCACAGCACGCAGCAGCCTGCCGCCGCAACGCGCGGGTATCCAGTCGGTCGAGGTTGGCTTCAGCTTACTGGAGGCACTCTCTACCTCACCCGGCCCGCTGATGCTTCGCGACCTGGCAGCCGCAGCGGGCATGAGCGCGGCCAAGGCGCACCGTTATCTCGTCAGTTTTCAGCGGCTGGCACTGGTCGTCCAGGACGAGGCAACCGCCCGATACGACCTCGGCCCGGCTGCGCTCAAGTTAGGACTCGCTGCCCTTTCGAGATTGGACAGCGTGAAGCTGGCCCGCCAGCTCATGCCGCGCCTGATGGTGCAAACCGGCCAGACCCTGGCACTGGCGGTCTGGGGCAACCAGGGACCGACCCTCGTCCACTGGGAAGAATCGCCGCAGTCTGTGACGGTTAATCTGCGGCTGGGCGATGTCATGCCGCTGCTGTCGTCCGCCACGGGCTTGTGCTTTGCCGCATTTTTGTCTTCCAGCCGGCCCAAGGCTAAAGCCAAACCACAGGGGCGGCTGGCGCTGCTGGTCAGGGCTGAACTGACACGCAACCAGAAGCTGGCGCGAAAAGATGTTCCCGCCACCATGGCCGAGCTGAATGCCTTGCTGGAAGATATCCGCCGCCGCGGCATGGCGCGGGCAGTCAATACCCTGCTGCCCGGCGTAGCCGGCTTCTGTGCGCCGGTGTTCGATGCCGACGGCCACCTCGCGCTCGGCATTGTGGCGCTGGGTTCGCTTGCAACGTTTGATCCGGACTGGGACGGCGCGGTGGCACGGCCGCTGGCCGCCGCCGCCCGGCAACTTTCCGGTGATCTTGGATTCACACAGGCGTGACCACGTCCACCGACCGCTATCCTTCGGCGCCTCGCTGGCGTGTGCTTGCAGCGCTGGCTGCAGGGGTGCTGGCTGTCCACACGCTGATGCTGAAGTCGTCGCCGGTACGATTCGGCCCCGAGCAAACTGCCACCTCCCCTCGCAGCCCGGCCTTCGCAACGCGCAGCATCGCACCGTCTCCTGCACCGACAGCGCTGGCACCCGCGCCCTCCACGCCGCCTCCAAAACCCAGGATTTTTAGGAAGAAACCCGTTGAAGCCCAGGAAAATCCAGCGCAACCTGCTACTGATTTAATAGCAACGCCCTCTTCCGAGGTGATGACATCCAGCGCACCCGAGGCAAAAAATCCGGAAAGCCTGCCCGCGCAGGCGACGCCCACAATTGCGGCTGCCAGCGCCCCCGCGATAGCCGAACCAGGCCAGTCGGCGGTGACGGCGGTGGTCTTGCCGGAAAGCGCGCGACTGGAATACAAAATGACCGGCAGCGCAAAAGGCCTGAACTACCACGCAGACGCAGAACTGGGATGGCGCTATTCAGGCAACAACTACAGCGCCTCCATGCGCGTCAGCGCACTGTTTCTGGGCTCACGCAGCATGGCAAGCACCGGGCAGGTGGGTCCGGAAGGCCTGGCGCCGACCCGTTTTTCGGACAAATCAAGAAGCGAAGTGGCCGCGCATTTTGAAGCAGACAAGGGGCAGATCATCTTCAGCGCCAATACGCCGGCGGCCCCCTGGATCAAGGGTGCGCAGGACCGGGTCAGCGTCTTCATCCAGCTGGCTGCCATGCTCGCGGGCAACCCCACCGGCTTTCCGGCGGGCTCCACCATTTCGATTTACACCGTGGGACCGCGGGATGCAGACACCTGGACTTTCCGGGTGGAAGGCGAAGAGAAAATGGCACTTCCCTATGGCGAGCTGAATACGCTCAAACTCACTCGTCAGCCCCGGCGTGAGTTCGATCAGAAAGTGGAACTATGGTATGCCCCGTCACTGGGGTATCTTCCCGTTCGCAGCAGGATCACCCAGCAGAACGGGGATTTCATTGACCAGCAGCTCAGCGCGATCACCAAGAGCTGAGTTCAACCAACCGGCGTTGTTATGCCGCACGGAGGTGCCCGTTTTATGTGCGGTTTTACACGCACTACGCGCCTTTACCGCATGCTTTCGCACTTAACCCCCCGAGCCCTTGAACTTGGCCTCATCGTTGCTATCTGAAGCTAAAGGACCTACACCATGCAAATGCTTTACGACTCGGAATCTTTTGCTGTCATGCAGATTCACGCCAATGCGCCGGAAGAATCCGCGCCTGTCCCGGCCGTTCCGCAACTGGCCCGGCATGGCTTCGAAATCGTCGACAAACGTTCGGGCAAAGAGGTCTATCTGGATGGATCCTGGGCTGAAATGTTCCAGCAGCGCTTGAGCGCCTGGGCGCAAAACACCCCCACGCAAGAAGAAATCGAAGACACGCTGGAAGGCTACAGCGGGCTGGCCAACACCCCAATTTCACTTCATTAAGCCCCGCAGTCGCTCACTTCTGGCTTAAAGAACTCTGCAAGAACGACCAGTGGGTGCTGCGGGACTGGCTTTGCCAGACCGCAGGCGCCGCCCCTGGAAGGGGGAACGGGCTACACGCAGTGAGCCTGGACGGGGCGAGCTTATGACTCGGCTTGGTAAAACCAACGGTACATAGGCTCGGCCAGCACCAGCACGGCGGCCAGCCTGGTGACATGAAATGCCGTGACCACTGGCACACCCAGTTGCAGCACTTTGGCCGTAATGGCCATCTCGGCGATACCGCCGGGTGAGGTGCCCAACAGCAAGGTGGCCCAGTGAAGATCGGCAAACTGAGCCAGCCCCCATGCAAAAGCGGCGCACAACCCAATCATTCCCACCGTCGCCAGCGCCACCGAACCCAGCCAGCGCGGCGCCACGTGCACAAACCTGCGGGTGAACCGCACGCCCAGGCTGATGCCGATGACCAGCTGCGCTGCATTGGTCATGCCTTGCGGCAAGGCCGACAGCGTGACGCCGCAGGCCGTGAGCAGCAGCGACACCAGTAGCGCACCGATAAACCAGGGGTTGGTGCGATCGAGTTTCAGCATGACCCAACAACCGGCACCCGTCAACAAGGCCAGCAGGACAAGGCCCGGCAGTTGAACCACGCGCGCACCCGGCAAAGTAGCGTCCAACCCATGCAGCCCCGCCCATTGAAATCCGAAAGGAATGACCAATGTGACCAGCAACACCCGCAGGCTGTGCGCCGACGCCACCAGATCGGTTTGCGCACCGTGGCGCTCTGCCATCAGCGTCATTTCCGATGCGGCACCGATAGGCGCCGCGAAATAGGTGGTGATGCGTGACAGGCCAGCAACATGCAGGCGACCCGGGCCGTGATGCACACGGTAGAGCCATGCCCCAAAAACAAGGCCCAGTGCCAGTGCCCACACAATGTTCAGCGCAATCGCCCACCACAGGCCCCCCAGCAACGCCACCACCTGCGGCGTGAAGTACAACCCCAATGCACAACCGATGATCCATTGCCCGACGTTGCGCAGCGGCGTCCAGCTGGCCGTGGGTCCGCCCAGCATGGAGACCACCGCCGTCACCAGCAAGGGGCCGATCATCCAGGGCAAAGGCGTGCGCAGCGCAATACACAAAGAAGCGGCACCCCAGGCCAGCAACAAGGTCAGGACGACACGCACGGGCGGGGACTGGGCGGCGCGGTGGGGCAAGGAAGGCATGGCAGAGCGTAACGGCGCGGAACAGAAGCCGCTGGAAGCGGTAGTATCCACCGATGCGCCATTTCTTCACCCCTCGTGCTTTGGCATGCCTTGTCTGCACTGCCACGATGGCTTTGGCGGGCGGTTGCGCGGGCCGGCCTGAAGCACCCATTCTGCAGGCGCAGGGCAGCGAAGCCGCACAAACATCCACCCGGCTGGAGGCGCTGCTCCCTGCCGACGTCCTGATCCTCGGGGAGCAGCACGATGCCGTTGAGCACCAGACAATCGAACAACAGGTGGTCGCCGCCCTGGCGGCCAAAGGGGTGCTGGCTGCCGTAGCCCTTGAGATGGCCGACACGGGTGCAAGCACTTCCGCGCTCAGGCCCAGTGCCACCGAGCAGCAGGCCCGCAATGCGCTCAACTGGAACGACAAGGGCTGGCCCTGGACAGCCTACGGTCCTGCCGTGATGACCGCGGTGCGCGCCGGTGTCCCCGTGATGGGCGCCAATCTGCCCCGGGTGCAGATGCCAGACAGCATGGCTGACAGCCGGCTTGACGCCCGCTTGCCAGGCCCCGCCCTCAAAGCCCAACAGCAGTTGATCCGTCTCGGCCACTGCAACCTGTTGCCCGAGAGCCAGATCACGCCCATGACACGTATCCAGATTGCCAAGGACATCACCATGGCCAACACCCTGGGGCAGGCCGTGCTGCCCGGCAAGACAGTGCTGCTGCTGGCCGGAAGCGGCCATGCGAACCGGCAATTGGGCGTACCGCTGCATCTGCCGACGGACATAAAAGCCAAAGTAGTGCGCCTGCTTGCCGGGAACCCTGCGAATGCCGAGAGGGCAGACGCTTTCGATGCGGTGTGGGCAACGGCCCCGCTCCCGGAGACCGACTATTGCGCGGGCCTGCAGAAGCAGCTGGTACCCAAACCCTGAAGAGCCTTTTGAGGCTCCTCCATCGGTGAATCAAGCGTTTTTGCGGATGGCGTCGGCAACCACATTGACGATGCGGTCGATATGTTCTTTTTCGACGATGTAGGGTGGGCAGACCACGACGTTGTCAGCCGCCGGCCTCACCAGCACACCGTTGTGGAAGCAGTCCATGAAGATGTCATAGGCACGCTTGCCCGGCACACCCGCCACCGGCGCCAGCTCGACCGCGCCGGCCAGCCCCAGGCTGCGAATACCGATCACATTGGGCAGGCCCTTCAGGCCGCTGTGCATCGCGTCGCCCAATACCTTGCCCATCTGGCCGGCACGTTCATACAACTGTTCTTCCTTGAACAGCTCCAGCGTCGCGATTGCGGCCGCGCAAGCGACCGGGTGGCCGGAGTAGGTATAGCCGTGAAAGAACTCCACGGCATGCTCGGGCGCACCGGCATTGGCATTCATCATGCCGTCATAGATGCGGTCGGAGCAGATCACACCGCCCAGCGGGATGACACCGTTGGTCACGCATTTGGCGAAATTTAGCATGTCGGGCACCACACCGTAATAGTCCGCCCCGAAACCGGTGCCCAGGCGGCCGAAACCCGTGATAACTTCATCAAAAATCAGCAGGATGCCGTGCTTGTCGCAAATTTCGCGCAGGCGTTTCAGGTAGCCCTTGGGCGGCAGGTACCATCCGGCGCTTCCTGATACCGGCTCGACGATGACGGCAGCCACGTTGCTCGGGTCGTGCAGCGGCAGGATGCGATTTTCCAGCTCCAGCAGCAGGTCTTCCTGCCATACGGGCTCAGTACCGTTGATGTAGGCGTGGTTGACCGGGTCATGGATGAAACGCATGTGGTCCACGCGAGGCAGCAACGCGGCGCCATACACCTTGCGATTGGCCGGAATGCCGCCCACGCTCATGCCGCCGAAACCAACGCCGTGGTAGCCCTTTTCACGGCCGATGAATACATTACGGTGGCCTTCGCCCCGCGCACGGTGGTAAGCCAGCGCGACCTTCAACGACGTGTCCGCGGCTTCTGAGCCCGAATTGCAAAACAGCACCTTGTTGAGGTCGCCGGGCGCCATGCCTGCGATGATCTCGGCGGCCTTGAAGGCCTGGTCGTTGCTGGCCTGGAAAGCGGTCGCGTAGTCCAGCGTATCGAGCTGCTTCTTTATGGCGTCGTTGATGGGCTTGCGATTGTGGCCGGCGCCCACGCACCACAGGCTGGAAATACCGTCGATCACCTGGCGCCCGTCGTGCGTCGTGAAATGCATGCCGTCTGCGGCCACAAACACGCGCGGGTCTTTTTTGAAGCTGCGGTTGGGCGTGAACGGGAGCCACTGGTGCTCCATGTTGAAATTCTGGTAGGCCATGGTGATTTCTTTCCTGCGTCGAAAGGAGTGAAGCTGGGATAGCAGCGCTTGATCTTGCATTCTGGCACTCTTGCCGCCGCCCTGCACCGTCAATTGCCCGCCGGCCGGGCAGACACAGTCTTCACCTGCGACAATTCACCCCCTATGAATCACGCTTATATCCTTACCCTGTCCTGCCCGGACCGTATGGGCATTGTTCACGCGGTCTCTGGCTTCCTGTTGCAGAACGGCGGCAATATTGAGGAAGCTGCGCAGTACAACGACCACGACACCGGACTCTTCTTCATGCGGGTTCAGTTTGCCTGCGACCAGCTGACCCAGGAAGAACTGAAGGTGCAGCTCGAAGCATTCGCCTCACCTTTCAGCATGAAGTGGAAGCTTCACTCGACAGAAGCTGCCATGCGTACCGTGATCATGGTCAGCCGCGACGGCCATTGCCTCAACGACCTGCTGTTTCGCTGGAAGTCCGGCATGGTGCCGCTGGATGTGCGCGCCATCATCAGCAACCACCGCGATTTTTACCAGCTGGCGGCAAGCTACAACGTTCCTTTCCACCACATCCCGGTGACGGCGGCCACCAAGGCGCAGGTCGAAGCAAAGCAACTTGAAATCATCGAGGCAGAGGGTGCCGAACTGGTCGTGCTGGCGCGCTACATGCAAGTGCTCAGCAACGACATGTGCAACTCGCTCTCGGGACGTGCCATCAATATCCACCACAGCATGCTTCCGAGCTTCAAGGGCGCCAGACCGTATTACCAGGCACATGAACGCGGTGTGAAGGTGATAGGCGCGACGGCGCATTACGTTACGGCAGACCTTGATGAAGGCCCGATCATCGAACAGGATGTGACCCGGGTTGATCACAAGGACACAGTCGAACACCTGACCGCCCGCGGCAAGGACACCGAAAGCCGGGTACTTGCACGCGCCGTCAAGTGGCACAGTGAACATCGTGTGCTTTTGAACGGCCACAAGACTGTCATCTTTAAATAGCCATGAGCCCCCACGGTCGCTCACTGCGTGTAGCTTCCTGCCCCCCTCGGGGGCCGCTGCGCCTGCGGCCCGGCAAAGCCGGTTCCGCGGCTCCTGCTTGCAAAGAAGCGTCGCAAACGACGCGTAGCGTTCACTAGTAGACATGGCTACTCCTGCCCGAATCCCACCCATTCAATGCCTGCTGACCTTTGAGGCGCTGGCGCGGCTGCGTAGCGTGACCCAGGCGGCCGAAGAACTCTGCGTCACGCCCAGTGCGGTCAGCCACCGCGTCAAGCAGCTGGAGCAGATCATCGGCACCAAGCTGTTTGGCCGTGCCGATTTTTCATTGACCACCGAAGGCAGCGAATACCTGGCGCATGTGCGCGAAGGCCTGGCCACACTGCAGAAATTTCCCGGCGCTGCCGGGCAAAGCGCCGCCCCCGGCAAGCGCAAGTTACGGCTGGCGGTCACGCCCACGTTCGCACGCTCCATCCTGATTCCACGCCTGCGCCAGTTCACCGATGCCTATCCTGAAATCGACCTGACGCTGCAGGTGTCCATCCCCCTGCTGGACGTGGTGGCCGAGGATGCCGACCTCATCGTGCGCTTCGGCACCGGCCGCTATGCGGACCTGGAGCACGTCTGCCTCAGCAAGGACGAAGTCGCGCCGCTCGCCTCACCGGCTTTTGTGCGCGAACACGGCCCCTTTGAGGCGGCTGAAGATCTCGAAGGCGAAAGCCTGTTGCGCTCGCCGCTGGAGCCATGGCGCACGTGGTTTGCCGCCCACAAACTTGATTGGCCCGAACCCACCGACGGCTCCCAGTTCAACGACATCGGCCTGATGTGCGATGCCGCCGCGGCCGGCATGGGCATCGCGTTGATACGTCTCAAGCTGGGCGCGCCCTGGCTGGAAAACGGCTCGCTGGTGCGGCTGGGCAGCAACGAAGTGTTCGCCGGTAATATTCCCAGCCCGCACGCACATTACCTGTGCTGGCGCACCGGCACCATGGACCGCTGGGAATGCGCGGCTTTTGCCGACTGGCTGCGCAAAAGCCTGGGTTAGGGCCCCAAGGCCTGTTAATGAGAAGGCCGCCGCTCGGCGTTGCAAAGCCTTGACGGGGCCCCTGAGTTTTGTGCCTTGCTCAAGGCCTTTGACATGCAGCGCATCCTGCGTAAACAAATAGCACTAACAGGTCCTGACGCCGTCCGATAAGTGGTTTTGCGTCCGTACCGGCTCATGCTTATGATGGGCTGGCCGTGACACCGGGGGAGGGCCCGGCCGGCTGCACATAGCCAAAAAAACCAACCCGTTCAACGAGGGAAAATCTTATGAGGAAAAATCAATTGGCCGTCGGCGTGGCCGGCGTCCTGCTCTCCATGCTCGCCCTGTCGCCTGCGGTTCATGCCGAGGGTAAGGCGGCCGCGGCCAAGGCCGTCAAGCCCGGCACCTTCTGTCCCATCCAGGACGCCAAGGAGTGCCAGGCCGCTGTGACGCCCGTGCAAATCCTGTCGCGCTTCAAGGCCGGCAATACGCGTTTCGTTTCCGGCAAGCCGCGCCACCAAAACTACCTCAAGGAAGTGAAGGCCACCGCGGACGGCCAGTTCCCACTGGCCAGCATAGTGTCGTGCATTGATTCGCGCGCACCGGCCGAGATTGTGTTTGACCAGGGCATAGGTGACCTTTTCAACGCACGCGTGGCAGGCAACATCGTCAACGAAGACATCCTGGGTAGCCTGGAATTCGCACACAAAGTCATGGGCGCCAAACTGCTGGTGGTGATGGGTCACACCAGCTGCGGTGCCATCAAGGGTGCTTGCGACGACGCCCAATTGGGCAACCTGACGGGACTCATCGGCAAGATCAAGCCAGCCGCGAACCTGGTGTCCGCCGACATCAAGGATCGCACGTCCAAGAACTATGCCTTTGTCGAGATGGTGGCGGAGAGCAATGTGCATCTCACAGTGGAAACGATTCGCGAGAAGAGCCCCATCCTGCGCGAGATGGAGCAAAAGGGAGAAATCCTGATCGTGGGGGCCATGTACGACGTGAAGACCGGCAAGGTCAAGTTTTACGACACGCCCGGCGCCGGCAAGGCTCCGGGAACGAAGTCTTGAAGCTCTTCCCGTTTTGAGCGGATTCTGGCGGCCGGCATTTCACACCCGGCATTAAATTTCTTCAACCCGGCCGCCGCCGCTTGCCCTACAGTCTGGTTTCAACCCCGGAGCCAGACAGACCATGAACGCCCCCGCCTCGCTCAAACAGCAAAGCCAGCTTGAACGCTCGGAACGGCAGTCGCAGGTCGTGCGAGCGCTGCGGGCGGTGTTGCCGGCTCATGCCCTGCTGTGGAACAACGAAGACACCACACCTTACGAGTGCGACGGCCTGACCGCCTACCGCCAGCGGCCGCTGGTTGTGGCTTTGCCCGAGACCTATGACCAGGTGCAGGCCGTGCTCAAGAGCTGCCATGCGCTGGAAGTGCCGGTGGTCGCGCGTGGCGCCGGCACCGGGCTTTCCGGCGGCGCCATGCCGCACAAGCTGGGCGTCACGCTATCGCTGGCCAAGTTCAACAAGATTCTCAAACTCGACGCCATCAGCCGCACGGCCGTGGTGCAGGGCGGCGTGCGCAACCTCGCCATTTCCGAAGCGGCCGCGCCGCTGGGCCTTTATTACGCGCCCGACCCTTCCAGCCAAATAGCCTGCACCATAGGCGGCAACGTGGCCGAGAACTCGGGTGGCGTGCATTGCCTCAAGTACGGGCTGACGGTACACAACGTGCTCAAGGTCAGAGGCTTCACCATTGAAGGAGAGGAAGTTGAATTCGGCAGTGATGCACTCGATGGAGCAGGCTATGACCTGCTGAGCGTCATCATCGGAAGCGAAGGCATGCTGGCCGTGACCACAGAGGTGACGGTGAAACTGATACCCAGGC
This sequence comes from Polaromonas sp. P3_A5, assembly GCF_056403055.1. Classification (NCBI taxonomy): domain Bacteria; kingdom Pseudomonadati; phylum Pseudomonadota; class Betaproteobacteria; order Burkholderiales; family Comamonadaceae; genus Polaromonas; species Polaromonas sp. P3_A5. Next base: position 186,587 of record NZ_JBFUGF010000001.1, on the reverse strand, counting down.
CTCAGCTGGCGCGTTGCATCATGGCCAGCTTTGACGACCTGCGCAAAGCCGGCGATGCCGTAGCCGCCGTAATTGCGGCGGGCATCATTCCCGCCGGCCTTGAGATGATGGACAAGCCGATGACGGCCGCAGTGGAAGACTTTGTGCACGCCGGCTACGACCTCACCGCCGAAGCCATCTTGCTGTGCGAAAGCGACGGCACGCCGGAGGAAGTTGAAGAAGAAATCGGCCGCATGACCGACGTGCTGCGCCGCTGTGGCGCCACGGCCATTGCGGTGAGCCAGGACGAGGCTGAACGCCTGCGCTTCTGGAGTGGCCGCAAAAACGCCTTCCCCGCATCGGGACGCATCAGCCCCGACTACATGTGCATGGACTCCACCATCCCGCGCAAGCGCCTGGCCGACATCCTGCTGGCTATCGCCGAGATGGAAAAGAAATACCAGCTGCGCTGCGCCAATGTGTTCCACGCGGGCGACGGGAATCTGCACCCGCTGATTTTGTTTGATGCCAATGATCCCGACCAATTGCACCGCTGTGAACTCTTCGGCGCAGACATCCTGGAAACCAGTGTCGCGATGGGCGGCACCGTGACGGGCGAACACGGCGTGGGCGTGGAAAAGCTCAACTCCATGTGCGTGCAGTTCTCCGCCGAGGAAAACGAGCAGATGTTCGGTGTCAAACGCGCGTTCGACAGCAAAGGCCTGCTCAACCCGGGCAAGGTGATCCCGACGCTGAACCGCTGCGCCGAATACGGAAAAATGCTGGTACGGGGCGGGCAGATCAAGCACCCCGATTTACCGCGCTTTTAGGCGAAAGACGCAGCCGCATGAAAACCTCATAGACTGCGCGGGCAACCCACGGCCCAAAAAATGCATACGACGCTGTCCATCGGTTTTTCCACCATGCGCCGCCAGGTCTCCCGTGGCCTGGCAGGCGCCTTGCTGGCGTTCGTTTCGCCGTGGGGCTGGTGCCTCGAGGTGGGGCAGTCACTGCCCCACCTCGAGCCCTTCGACAAGGCCATGCTGGAAGTCATGAAGAAATACGATGTCCCGGGCGCCAGCCTGGTCGTGGCCAAGGACGGCAAGCTGCTCCTTGCCAAAGGTTACGGCTATGCCGACAGGGACAAGCAGGAAGCCATGACGCCGCAAACCCTGTTCCGCATGGGAAGCATCAACAAGACCTTGACAGCAGTCATGGTGCTCAAGCTGGCGGAGGACGGAAAGCTGAAGCTGGACGACCCGGTGCTGCCCCTTTTCGAAAAAGCCGGAATAGCACCCTCCTCCCCCGCCGACCCGCGCGTCAAGGACATCAGCATCCGGCACCTGCTTCAGCATTCAGGCGGATTCGATCGGGAGCGCTCTGGTGATCCGTTTTTTCAGCCCCGGCTCGGAGCCGTTGCCCGCCGGCAAGGCGTGGCACCCGTCAGCTGCGATGCGATCATCCGGGATTCCCTTCAGGACAAGCTGGATTTCGCGCCCGGCGAGCGCTTCGCCTATTCCAATACCGGCTACTGCATGCTCGGAAGGGTTGTGGAAGTCGTCACCGGCGAGTCCTACCGTACCTTCAGCAGCCGGAAGTTTCTGATGCCGTCCACCGGCAAAGGCTTTCAGGCCGCAAGCAGCACCGAGAGCCGGCAGGGCGAGACGAAGTACTACGCGTATCCCGGAGAGCCGCTGCAGCGCGGCGCACCGGGTGTTACGAACGCGAATGTGCCCAGCCCTTACGGCTCCTACTCCGTCGAAAACATGGACGCGCTGGGCGCCTGGATTGCAACGCCAACAGATGTGCTGAAGTTTTTCCTGGCGATCGACGGCGCACGGGGGAAACGGCTTCTGAATGAGGAATCGTTGCAAACCATGCGCAGCGAGCCGATGCTGGAAAAAGATGGCAATCCGCGCAGCTTTTATGCGGCAGGCATCCACGTCGTCAGGAGTGACAAAGGTGATAACTGGTGGCACACGGGCAGCCAGCCGGGCCTGCAGACCCTGGCACTTCGGACCCGGCAAGGCTATGCATGGGTGGTAGCCTTCAATTCCAGGCCGGACCCATCCGGGCGCCGCGCATTCTTCAAAGACATCGACCAGGCACTGTGGGGCGCGGCGAATGCGGTGCGGGAGTGGCCGCAAGGAGATCTTTTTTCCAGCCCTTAAACTTTCCAGATGGGTATTGCCATGACCATCCCAGCAATTCCCGGCGATGCCCTCGCATCGAGAGTGCACCCACCTGCCGTGGAAATCATGTCATGACAGCATCGCGGAATTTGGCCTGGTTACTCGTTTTTCAGTCCGCAGGGGAACTTCTTTCCCGCGGTTTTCCCTGCCGTTTTCGGGCCCTGCGATTGGCGTGGTTTTGCTTCTGCCGGGCCTCCAGTCAGACACGGTGCGCAGCCCTGTGGCAGTGTGCGCAGACTTCTTGCTCTCGCACCTTTCGTTACTCTTTGTACCCGTCGACGTCGGGATGATGACCCGTCCGTCACTGGTCAGCCAGTACGGCGCACGCATGCTGCTGGTCGTGGTGGCGTCCACTTCGGCGGGTTTGCTCGTGACCGTGCTGATGCTGCACCTGGACGGTCGTCTGCCTGGCCGGTGCCCTGCTGGCCACCGGCGTGCCTTACCCCACCTATTTTGCGGGCGCCCAGTTCATCCATTTCCTGCTCGGCCCTGCGGTGGTGGCACTGGCATGGCCACTATGGTTGCGGCGCGAAGAACTGCGCCGGGGTCGGCTGCTGCTTGCGGCCGTAGCCGGTGGTGCTGCGGCCAGCGGATCGGCATTGTTGCAGGGATGGGCCGCAGGCTTGCCCGTCGAAGTTACCCTGTCGCTTGCGCCCAAATCTGTCACCGCACCAGTCGCCATGGGTATTGCGGAAAAGATCGGCGGAATCCCTGCGCTGGCGGCTATGTTTGCCGTGGTTACTGGCCTCGTGGGTGCGCTCAGCGGCAAATACCTGTTTGACGCCTTGCGAATTCCCGTTGACGCTGCAGGCTGGGCCGCGTGGTTTTGCGCTGGGCACGGCATCTCACGGGCTGGGCGCCGCGCGGGCCTTGCAGGTCAATGCCGACGCGGGCGCTCCGCCGGGTTGGCGCTGGGCCTGCAGGTGGTTCTGGCGTCCGCGCTGGTACCGCTGGCGTTCCGGTGGCAGTAGCCAGAACGGCGAACACGAAAACCCCGCATCACTTTCCTGCCGCGAGCAGCAGGAAAGTGATGTGGAGGTTTCGGTGGCGCGTTAGAAACGCGCCCTGTTTTTGCTTTAAGTCTCCTACACCGCCTGCAAACCTGGTTTGACCGCACTCGCCGGCTTGGCCGCAGCCAGCGCACCGAACAGGATCTCGCCTGAGAGCTGGCCGCCTTCTTCAATCACCAGCTTGCCGTAGCGGATGATGCCCGTGACTTTCCCGGTCGAGTAAATCACCAGTTTCTGCCGCACTGTAAGGTTGCCGTTGAATTCCCCACGGATTTCCGCCACGTCGATTTCTGCGGAGCCCTTGAACGCACCCTGCTCGGCAATCTGGATCACTCGCGAATCCATGGTGGCTTCCACCAGGCCTTCGACCACCAGCGTATCGCAGTCCGTGATCTCCACGCCCTTCAGTTTGATATTGGGGCCGACCGTCAACTTGCTGCCGCCTTCTTTTCCCGTGCTCGCAGGCGCTTCATTGACCGCCTTGGCGGTGTTTTGCTGGTTCACATTTGAAGACGATGCACCCGACTGCAGCGCGCCGGAAGCACTGGACGTGCCCGTGGTCCCATAACCATTTCCCGGGCCATGACGCAAGCCCGTTGGTGTCTCGTTTTCTCGCTTGCCAAAGAACGGTGTTGCCATTGTGAGTTCCTTCAAAAAGAACGCATGGTACGTCTGCAGAAAATTAAAAGCTTCAGTGGTGTGCAAGATAGGTAACGAAATTAATTCTTACATTCACCAGTTTGCATTGACGATGCGGCAAGAACAACAGACCTTACGTGCGCCTACGTCCGGCCAGCAACACATGAGGAAAACTCCATCCAATTGGCGCTGGAGATTCGCTCACTTCGTTTCGGTACATGCGATGGATTTTTTTGACGCAGTGGCAGCGCCGATCTTCCAATGTCGAAATGCCTCAAACCTCGGATACCGGTCGCGTGTAGCATGTCGGGCACCATGGCCGCTGACAATGAACTCCACACATTCGCGCTTTTTGACACTGCTGTTGGGCAGTGCGCGCTGGTATGGAACGCACACGGCATTGCAGCCGTGCGCTTGCCCGAAACATCGGAGCGCCGCATGTTGTCCCGTCTGCGGGGAGAGTTTGCGCCGCTCGCGCCCGCCACGCCACCACAGGACATGCAGCTGGCCATAGACGCCATGACAGCCCTGCTGGCAGGTGACGCCCGCGATTTGCGGTTCTGCATACTGGATCTGCGCCGCATTCCCCCGTTTCACCGCCGGGTTTATGCGATTGCACAGGAAGTCCTTCCGGGCAAAACATGCACATACGGCGATATCGCCACCGAGCTTGGCGAACCCGGCTCGGCGCGTGCCGTGGGTCAGGCGTTGGGGCATAACCCGTTTCCCATCATCGTGCCTTGCCACCGCGTGCTGGCCGCAGGCGCGCAGTCGGGCGGCTTCTCAGCGCCGGGTGGCGTCTCGACCAAGTTGCGCATGCTGCTGATTGAAGGCGCGGAAATCGGCGGCGCGCCCGGCTTGTTTGACCGTGAGCCGCCGCCCTCCACGTCATAGTCATTGAACAAACGCCCATCACTACGAAACTCACCCACCCATGCCGCACACCTTTACAGACAAAACGCCCGCAATTCGTCTCTATTCAGCCCGCCTCAGCATGTTCGGCGCCAAGGTGCAGATCGCCGCGTTTGAAAAAGGCATACCGCTCAATATCGTCATGGTGCCCTTCTCGCAGACCGAGGGCTACTCACCCAAGCATCCGGAGGTCGTGCGAATCAACCCGAAAAAACAGGTGCCCGTACTGATCAACGGCGACCTGGAGCTGTTTGACTCGACGCAGATCCTGGAATACCTTGAAGACCTGCAGCCCCAGCCCGCGCTGTGGCCGGCCGGCATCGCCGCCCGCGCCCGCGCCCGCCAGATGGAGCACATGTCGGACGAGGTTTACTTTCCTCACATCATCCGGCTCATGGGCCTGCAGCACAGCCTGGACGATCCGCAAGCGGTAGCCGCAATTGATGGTGCGCGGGCCTTCTACACGCGGCTTGAAAATCTCCTGCAAGGGCGGGAGTTCGTGATGGAGAGCTTCTCGTTTGCCGATATCGCGCTGTACATGGCGATGCTGTTTGGCGAACGCCTGGGCGCGCCCCTTACACCGGCTACGCCGTTGCTGCTGGCATGGCGCGACAGGATGAGTGCGCGGCCTTCGGTGCAGAGCGCGGTGATCCCCATGGCGAAATACCTGTTGTCGGACGGCAGGCCTCTGCCTGCCTTCATGGCCGAAATGCTGCAAGCGGCCTGACGCCAGGGCCCACACCCGACGTGGGTGCTCGGGGAAAACCGAGCAAAGACCGGCGCTTTGGCGCAAACTGGTGAACTGGCCGTGCAAACAAATCCAACAAGCGCGGACCGGCAAAAAAGGAGTTCGCCATGCCCCGCCACACCCCTATCGAGCGTTATCGCAACATTGGCATCAGCGCGCACATCGATGCCGGCAAGACCACCACGACCGAACGCATCCTGTTCTACACAGGTGTGAACTACAAGATCGGCGAAGTCCATGAAGGTACGGCCACCATGGACTGGATGGAGCAGGAGCAGGAGCGCGGCATCACCATCACCTCGGCAGCGACCACCGCCTTCTGGAAAGGCATGGCCGGCAACTACCCCGAGCACCGCATCAACATCATCGACACGCCCGGCCACGTGGACTTCACCATCGAGGTGGAGCGCTCCATGCGTGTGCTCGACGGCGCGGTGATGGTATATGACGCCGTGGGCGGCGTGCAGCCGCAGTCAGAAACCGTCTGGCGCCAGGCCAACAAATACAAGGTGCCGCGCCTGGCATTCGTCAACAAGATGGACCGGGTCGGTGCCGATTTTTTTCGCGTGCAACGCCAGATCAGCGAGCGTCTCAAAGGCGTGGCTGTGCCGGTGCAGATTCCGGTGGGCGCGGAAGACCATTTTCAAGGCGTGGTAGACCTCGTCAAGATGAAGGCCATCATCTGGGACGACACCAGCCAGGGCCTGCATTTCGAGTATGGCGACATTCCGGCAGACCTGGTGGAGACCGCCAACGAGTGGCGCACCAAGATGATTGAGGCGGCCGCTGAAGCCAATGACGAGTTGCTCAACAAGTACCTCGCGGGCGAGCCGTTGAGCGAAGACGAGATCAAACAGGGGCTGCGCCAGCGCACAGTGGCCAACGAGATCGTGCCCATGCTCTGCGGTAGCGCCTTCAAGAACAAGGGCGTGCAGGCGATGCTGGACGCGGTGATCGACTACCTGCCTTCGCCGGTGGACGTGCCGGCCATCCTGGGTCACACCGAAGACGACGGGGAAGCGGAACGCCACCCGAAAGACGATGAACCCTTCTCGGCGCTGGCTTTCAAAATCATGACCGACCCCTATGTCGGGCAGCTGATTTTCTTTCGTGTGTACTCCGGTGTGGTCAAAGCCGGAGACACGGTCTACAACCCCGTCAAGGGCAAGCGCGAGCGCCTGGGCCGCATTTTGCAGATGCATGCCAATGAGCGCAACGAGGTCAAGGAGGTGTACGCCGGCGACATCGCCGCCGCCGTGGGCCTGAAAGAAGCAACCACCGGCGACACGCTGTGCGACCCGGCCCACGTCATCATCCTGGAAAAGATGGTCTTCCCCGAGCCTGTGATTTCACAGGCCGTTGAACCCAAGACCCAGGCGGACCAGGAAAAAATGGGTATTGCGCTGCACCGCTTGGCGCAGGAGGACCCTTCGTTTCGTGTACACACCGACGAAGAGTCGGGCCAGACCATCATCTCGGGCATGGGGGAATTGCACCTGGAGATATTGGTCGACCGCATGAAGCGCGAGTTCAGCGTAGAGGCCAATGTGGGCAAACCGCAGGTGGCCTACCGTGAAACGATCCGGCAGGCGGTGAACGATGTTGAAGGCAAGTTCATCAAGCAGTCGGGCGGTCGCGGGCAGTACGGACACGCGGTACTCAACCTGGAGCCGCAGCCTTCTGGCAAGGGCTTTGAGTTCGTCGATGCCATCAAGGGCGGCGTAATTCCACGTGAATACATTCCGGCGGTCAACAAGGGCATTGTGGAAACACTCAAGGCCGGCGTGCTTGCGGGCTACCCGGTGGTCGATGTGAAGGCCACGCTGGTGTTTGGCTCCTACCATGATGTCGATTCGAACGAGAACGCGTTTCGCATGGCCGGTTCGCTCGCCTTCAAGGAAGCCATGCGCCGTGCCAAGCCGGTGCTGCTGGAGCCCGTGATGGCGGTCGAGGTTGAAATGCCCGAAGACTTCATGGGCAATGTGATGGGCGACCTCTCATCGCGGCGCGGCATGGTGCAGGGCATGGAAGACATTGCGGGCGGCGGCGGCAAGCTGGTGCGCGCCGAGGTGCCGCTGTCGGAAATGTTCGGCTACTCGACCACCTTGCGCTCACTCACGCAGGGCCGGGCTACCTACACCATGGAGTTCAGGCGCTATGCCGAAACAACCCCGGATGTATCCGCTGCCATCATGCGCGGCAAGGGCACGTAGCTCCGCGCATGAAGCTCTAACAATTTCACCAGCATGCTTTATGCGGCTTGCCCATACGGCCAGGCGCGAGCAGCTATGGATTGGCATCAACAATTCAACGCAGGCAGGAATACGCGTGCCAGATATTTAAAACGAGTCCTCTGGCAAAGCCGGAGCGGCCAGAAACCCTCAGATCTCGATCTTGCTGCCCAGTTCCACCACCGAGTTGTTTGGCAGGTTCAGGAAGTCTGCCGCACCGCTGGCGTTGTGGTGCATCTGAGCAAACAGTTTCTCGCGCCAGGGTGCCATGCCGCTGCCGATGGTCGGGATCACCGTGTCGCGCGAGAGGAAATAGCTGGTCGTCATCGACTCCAGCTCGCAGCCCCGGCCCTTGATCTGCTGCAGGGCCTTGGGCAGGTCCAGGTCGTTCTTGAAGCCGTAGTGCACGTTGACCTGCCAGCAGTCGTGACCCAGTGATTCGATCTCCAGGCGCTTGTTCATGCCGATCCAGGGGATCTCATGGTTGCGCACCGTCACGAACAGATTCTGCTCATGCAGCACCTTGTTGTGCTTGAGGTTGTGCAGCAGCGCGTTGGGCACACTGCCAGGCTCGGCTGTCAGGAATACGGCGGTGCCTTCGACACGGGCCGGCGGGCTGACGAAGACGGCGTCCAGGAAGCTCGGTAAATCGATCGCATCGGCTCGCAGCTTTTCATTGAGCAGGTGGCGGCCTTCCTTCCAGGTAATCATCAGCGTGAAGACCGCACCCCCAATCACCAGCGGGAACCAGCCGCCGGCGAACAGTTTCATGAGGTTGGAGGCGAAGAACGCGAAGTCGACGACAAAGAAGACACCGGTCGCCGCAATGCACAAACTCAGTGGGTACTTCCAGCCGTAGCGGATCACGTAGAAAGTCAGGATGGTGGTGATCAGCATGTCGGTGCATACCGCAATGCCGTACGCGGCCGCCAGGTTGCTGGACGAGCGAAACATCACCACCGCGAGCACGATGGTGATGAAGAGGCCCCAGTTGACGAAGGGCATGTAGATCTGGCCGGTGTCGCGCACGCTGGTGTGCTGGATATTGAGGCGCGGCAGGTAGCCCATCTGGATGGCCTGCTTGGTCACGCTGAAGGCGCCGGTGATCAGCGCCTGCGAGGCAATGACGGTGGCCATGGTGGCCAGGCCCACCAGCGGCAGCAGCGCCCACTCGGGCGCCATCAGGAAAAACGGGTTCTTCACTGCGGCAGGGTTGCCGATGAGCAGCGCGCCCTGGCCGAAGTAATTGAGCACCAGCGAAGGCATGACCACGGAAAACCACGCCAGGCGAATCGGTTTTTTGCCGAAGTGGCCAAGGTCGGCGTAAAGCGCCTCGGCGCCGGTTACGCACAGCACGACGGCGCCCAGAATGATGAAGGTGGTACCGGGGTTGGCCCACATGAACATCACCGCGTAGTGCGGGCTGACTGCCACCAGGATTTCGGGATGGGTCACGATCTGCGAAATGCCCAGCAACGCCAGCACGGCAAACCAGATCAGCGTGATGGGGCCGAAAAATTTGCCTATGCCCGCCGTGCCGTGCTTTTGCACCGCAAAAAGGGCAAACAAAATGACCAGGGTGATAGGGATCACGCCCTGCTTGAAGGCAGGCGAGACGACTTCCAGGCCTTCGACGGCCGACAGCACCGAAATCGCCGGCGTGATGACGCCATCGCCATAAAACAGGGAAGTGCCGAAGATGCCAACGATCAGCAAGGTCTTGCGCAGCTGGGGCTTGTCTTTCACCGCGGTGGAGGCCAGCGCCAGCATGGCGATCAGGCCGCCTTCGCCGTTGTTGTCGGCGCGCAGCACCAGCGCCACATACTTGATCGAGACAATGACGGTCAGCGTCCAGAAGAAGATGGACAGGATGCCGTAGACGTTGTCTGGGGTAAAGGGAACATGCCCGGAACCGAAAACTTCCTTGACGGCATACAGGACGCTGGTTCCGATGTCGCCGTAGACGACACCAATGGCGCCCAGGGTGAGCGCCGCGAGTGATGATTTTTTACTGGACACAAAAACTTCCCGTCTTTGCACTCGGCCCGTTCAAGCGGGTCCAAAGCGGCGGGAATGGTTACCTTTGGGAACGCTATTTTGCGCCCGGGTGCCCTGCTTGCAAGTCGGCGAACACCCCTAAATCCAACTAATCCCGATTTTGTTGCACCGCAACAACTTGTAACAAACCGGCCCCGCCGATGCCGGGGAAGCCAGCGCAGGCAGGTGAATTCTGGGCGCTACTTTTTTAATAGCTGCTTGCGCACGGCCTGCTTGGGCCAGACGCCTAAAAGACTCCTAATTCGAGCCGCCGCGGACACATAAGCTCCCTGACTTTCGAAAGCGGCCGCGGGCAGGCCGGCTTTGCCGGATGCCTTGCGGCGTCCCCTGCAAGGGGAAACGGCACTACACAAAGCGTAGCGAAGTGAGAACGATAGGGGTGTTAGTCGTAAACCTCGGCGTCCGGGTCGGTGGCTTCGAGTTCATAACTCGCAGCAAGCATCGCCAGTCGGGCGATCACGCCATACATATAGAAGCGGTTGGGGCTGCTGGAGCCGGGCTTCTCGCCGGGCTGCGGCAGGCGGCCGCTGTCGGCAAAGGCCAGCGGCACAAAGCTGGCGCCGGGCGCATTGAGGTTTTCGTCCACACCGCGCTCCGCATGCACGCGGTAAAAGCCGCCCACCACGTAGCGGTCCATCATGTAGACCACGGGCTCGGCCACGGCGTCGTTGACGCGCTCGTTGGTCAGCACGCCTTCCTGGATGATCACTTCGGACAGCGGCTGGCCGTCTTTTGTCGTGCTCATCTTGTTTTTCGTCTTGCGGTTCAGCGCGTCCAGGTCTTTCACGTCGCGCACCGTCATGATGCCCATGCCGTAGGTGCCGTTGTCCGCCTTGACGACGACAAAAGGCTTTTCGTTGATGCCGTATTCCTTGTACTTGCGCTTGATTTTGGTGAGCAGCGCATCGACGTTGGTGGTCAGGCAGTCCATGCCGGTTTCTTCGGCAAAGTTGACTTCACCGCACTGGGCGTACATGGGGTTGATAAGCCAGGGGTCTATGCCCAGCAGCTTGCCGAAACGCTTGGAAACTTCTTCGTAGGCCTTGAAGTGCCGCGACTTGCGGCGCACCGACCAGCCGGCATGCAGCGGCGGCAACAGGTACTGCTCGTTGAGGTCTTCCAGGATGCCGGGGATGCCGGCCGACAGGTCATTGTTCAGCAAAATGGTGCAGGGGTCGAAGTCTTTCAGGCCCAAGCGGCGGTCGGTCCGGATCAGCGGCTCGATCGTGATGGTCTCTCCGGTCGGCAGGTTCAGCGTGGTGGGCTCCTTGATGTCGGAGCTCAGCGAGCCGAAACGCACATTGAGGCCGGCCTGGTGAAAAATGCGCTTGAGCTGCAGCACGTTGGACAGGTAAAAGCTGTTGCGCGTGTGGTTCTCGGGCACGACCAGCAGGTTGCGCGCCTCGGGGCAGATTTTTTCGATCGCGGCCATGGCGGCCTGCACCGCCAGCGGCAGCATTTCGGGCGTCAGGTTGTTCCAGCCGCCGGGGTAGAGGTTGGTGTCAACCGGGGCGAGCTTGAAGCCGGCGTTGCGGATGTCGACCGAGCTGTAAAACGGCGGCGTGTGCTCCATCCACTCCAGCCGGAACCAGCGCTCAATCGCCGGCGTGGAGTCCAGGACCCGTTGTTCGAGTTCGTTGATAGGGCCGTTCAGGGCGGTGATGAGGTGCGGAACCATGCGGCCACTTTCTGCTGCGGGATGTTGTTGTCAATAGTCTGCCGGGGCTCAAAAGTCGTCGTCTGCAAATCAGCTGCAGCGGTATTTTTTTCGCCGCTTTCTTGACCCATGTGCAGAGATGGGCCTGCAAAATCGTCAAAAATTGTCCTCGCCAAGGGTCGATTTTCGCTTTTAAGACCTGAACCCGGCAGGCCCGTGTTCGGTTATATCTGACCGGATTCTAGGGATATTGGGACGGGCCGGCGGGTTACAAGGCGTGACTGGAACCTTCAAAACAGAAAAATCCACCCAGGTCAGGAGGTCGAATCCAGACGGGCCAAGGCGGGATCTGTCAAATGGAGCGCGATGATGTTGACGCCCATAGGGCGGGTCGTGTAGCCATAACGCTCCAGAAGTTGCGTCAAGTCCGAGCGATTGGTCTTGATGACTTCGATCACCATCATGGGTTTGTGCTTTTGCAAGGCCTGCAGTGCCCCCGTCAACGCTTCGATCTCCATGCCTTCAATGTCAAGCTTGATGAAGTCAAGGCGTGGCAAATCAAGGCCGTCAATAGTCATCATCCGTACTTTTTTGCCAGCAGCTTCGGAATAATCTATGTCCTGGCCGATGAACTCGTTCTGGCTCTTCTTGCGAAGTTCAAGTGACCCAAAACTGGAAGGCTGGCTGTAATCCAGCATAGGCACAGTGATGCTGCCTTCCTGCGATCCTAAAGCCGCGTAATGGGCGTTGGCGTTAAAGCAGTTGTTCAGGGCGATATTTCCGGCGAGTGCATAAAACACCCGCTCCTGCGCTTCGAATGCAACTACTTTGCCCCATCCCTGCATGTGCCGGGCCCATTCGAGGGTGTGCACGCCAATATTGGCTCCCCCATCGATCGCTACGAGACCATCCCCGAAGAATTCGTGTCGCATGTCCAGCAACTGAAGCACGTCATCAACTTCAGCAGGATCAAAGGAGGCATATTCAAGCACCTGGTGGCCGACACCGTACCTGCCTTCAGGGGTATCCTGGTAATCATTGCGATTGACGATCATCATCCCGTGGTGAGACGCTGCCAGTACAAACGGCAATGGGCGGCGCGTAAGTATCATGAATACAGATTCCTATTTGTCAGGTTAACGAATCAGGTCCTGACTTCGCCCTGCCCCAGTACCACGTACTTAAGGGAAGTGAGCCCCTCAATCCCGACCGGCCCGCGCGCATGGAATTTGTCGGTGCTGATGCCAATTTCGGCACCCAGCCCAAACTCGAATCCATCGGCGAAGCGGGTGCTCGCATTCACCATGACGCTGGCCGAATCCACCTCGCGCAAAAAGCGCTGGGCATTGATGTGGTCGCGCGTGAGAATAGCGTCGGTGTGGTGGCTGGAGTACTGGTTGATGTGGGCGATTGCTTCATCAATGCCCGCCACCACCTTGATGCTGATGATGGGCGCGAGGTACTCCTCGTACCAGTCCTGCTCAGTGGCAGCTTTGAGGTTGGCGCCTTTAATGCTAGCCAGAATGGCCTGCGATTCGGCATCGCAGCGCATTTCAACGCCCTTGGCGGCGTAGATGGCGCCGATTTTGGGCAGAAACTGCGCCGCCACGCCGCGCGCGACCAGCAAACCTTCGCTGGCATTGCAGGGGCTGTATTTTTGGGTTTTGGCGTTGTCGGCCACTTTCACCGCCATCTCGATGTCGCAAGGGTCGTCGACATACACATGGCAGTTGCCGTCCAGATGCTTGATGACCGGCACCTTGGCATCGCGGCTGATGCGCTCGATCAAACCTTTGCCGCCGCGCGGGATGATCACGTCCACATACTGCGGCATGGCGATCAAATGGCCCACGGCTTCGCGGTCAGTGGTGGGCACCAGCTGCACGGCATCGGCGGGCAGGCCGGCGGCCACCAGCGCCTGCTGCACCAGCGCAGCCAGCGCCTTGTTCGATTCAATCGCTTCGGAGCCGCCGCGCAAAATACAGGCGTTGCCGCTCTTGATCGCCAGTGACGCGGCTTCAATCGTCACATTGGGACGGCTCTCGTAAATCATGCCGAACACGCCAATCGGTACGCGCATCTGCCCCACGCGAATCCCGCTGGGCTGCTCCTTCATGCCGACGATGTCGCCAATCACGTCGGGCATCACAGCCAATTGCTCGCAGCCAACCGCCACGGTCTCGATGATTTTGGGGGTGAGCTTGAGGCGGTCCAGCATGGGCCCGGCCAGGCCAGAGGCCGTGGCGCGCTCGATATCGCGCTGGTTGGCGGCTTCCAGCGCCGCCAGGTTCTGACGCAGCAGGGCGGCCAGATTCAGGAGTGCTCTGTTTTTTATAGCTGCTTGCGCGCGTGCTACCTGGGCTGAAGCCACTTTTGCCTTGGATCCGAGCGCTTCCATCAGACCAGGGACATCGCCGGCGAGGTCGCTGGAAGAAGAAAGGGCTTTGTGGGAGTCAGGCGCGTTCATCGCACCATTTTAGGCTTCTCAACGCGCGCCTGGGTGCGCGGGGACTATGCCTGCCTGGGGCGGCCCTGCCCCTGCATGGCGCATTGCTCACACACCATACCGGCCAGCCGGTGCAGCGCCTGCCAGCCATCGGCTGGCCAGTCGGGCTGCTTCAGACCTTTGACAATGCCGTCAACCTTGTGTGCAGCGTGCAGCAGATTTGACAACGTGGTGTCGCCGATCTGCGGCAGCACGCGTTCAAACAACTTTTCCTTGACGCCCCAGACGCGGTTTTCGCGCAGCGCCATCGGCATGGGGCGCCCTGCTTGAATAGCGTCTTTCACGCGCTTCATGCTGCGAATGTCTTCGCTGAGCGCCCAGTGCACCAGCACTTCGGACTCCCCCTCGGACTGCAGGCCGTCGAGCATGCGCGCCACACGTACGGACTGGCCGCCCAGCACGGCCTCGGAGAGCTTGAACACGTCGTAGCGCGCCACATTGAGCACGGCGTTTTCCACCTGCTCAAAGCTCAGGGCGCTGTCGGGTTGGGCCGGGTACAGCAGTCCCAGCTTCTGGATTTCCTGGTGCGCGGCCAGCAGGTTGCCTTCCACCCGATCGGCAAAGAACTGCAGCGTGCGCTGGCCTTCTTCGCCGGCGGCCACGCGCTGGCCCTGCTGTTGCAGGCGCTGGGCAATCCACTGCGGCAGGCTGCGCCGGTCTATCGGGTCGAATTTGACGGTGACGCCGAAGCTTTCGAGCGCGCCGAACCACGCGCCCTTGGCCGTCATGCTGTCCAGCCGCGGCAGCATGACGAGGGTGAGGGTGGAGTCGTCGCCCTGTGCGCGTTCGGCGATTTGCTGCAACGCGACGGAGCCATCTTTGCCGGGTTTGCCGCTGGGGATGCGGATCTCGACGACCTGCTTGTCGGCGAAAAGGCTGAGCGAACCGCCGCTGGCCAGCACCTCGCTCCAGTCGAAATGCGCGCCGGCCACGGTGTGCACCGTGCGCTCGGTGTAGCCCTGTTCGCGCGCCGCACCGCGCAGCGCGTCGGCAAACTCCTGCACCAGCAGCGGCTCGTCGCCGTGCAGGGTATACAGGCTTTTCAAACCGCGCTTGAGGTGTTCCTGGAGTTGGGCGGGGGCCAGATTCATGAGGGGAGTTTAAAGCTTGGTGGTCGACAGTAGCAGGCTGGTCTCGGTGTTGGCAATGCCTTCGAGCAGGCGGATACGGCTCAGCACTCGGTCAAAGGCCTCCAGGGTGTCGGCCTGCAACTCGGCCACCATGTCCCAGCGGCCGTTGGTGGTGTGCAGGGCGCTCACGGCCGGATCGCCGCGCAGGGCGGCCAGCACCGCGTCCGTGCGGTTGCCTTCGACGGCCACGGTCATGAAGGCGCGGATGCGGTGGCCCTCGGCCTGGGGTTTGAGGCGGACGGTGTAGCCGGTGATGGTGCCGTCGGCCTCCAATTTGGCCAGCCGGTTTTGCACCGTGCCGCGCGAGACGCGCAAAACCTTGGCGATGGAGGCGACCGAGGCTCGGGCGTCGTCCCGCAACAGGGAAAGGAGTTGGCGGTCGGTGTCGTCCATGGCGTCATTTTATTGTCGAATCGCCAATTTAGTCTGTTGATTTGCTCAACTAAGCCATTAATTTGATCAACTTACTGACTTTTATTTGGCACAGCCCCTGCGGACAATGGAAAACAACACAAGACCGGGAGCCCCATGATGGTTGACTACATTGGCATTGAAAGCATTCAGAAAATCGTGCGCCAGCGCGGCGCCGCCGCCTTTATTGAAGGCCTGGCCGGCGAAATAGAGCACGACTACCGGCGCTGGAACGACTTTGACAAGTCGGCGCGCCACGCCATCCACTCCCCCGACGGTGTGATTGAGCTCATGCCCACCAGCGACGGGCACCAGTACTCCTTCAAATACGTCAACGGCCATCCCAAAAACACCGAACTGGGTTTGCTGACTGTGACCGCCTTCGGCGTACTGGCTGATGTGGACACCGGCTACCCCTTGCTGCTGTCAGAGCTCACCATCACCACCGCATTGCGCACGGCAGCCATGTCGGCACTGGCCGCCAAGTGGATGGCCCGGCCCGGGAGCCGCGTGATGGCGATCATCGGCAACGGCGCGCAAAGCGACTTCCAGGCGATCGCCTTTCACCACATGCTGGGTATACGCGAGATGCGCCTGTTTGACATTGACGCGGCCGCCAGCGATAAACTGGCCCGTAACCTGCATGCGATGGGGCTGCAGGGCCTGAGCGTGACGATTTGCCAGTCCGCCGACCAAGCCGTGCAAGGAGCCGACATCGTGACCACCATCACTGCCGACAAACGCAACGCCGTCATCCTGACGCCGGAGATGATCCGGCCCGGCATGCACCTGAACGCCGTGGGCGGTGACTGCCCGGGCAAGACCGAGCTGCACGCCGACATCCTGCTGCGCAAAGATGCGCGTGTGGTGGTCGAATTTGAACCTCAGTCGCGCATTGAGGGTGAGATCCAGCAAATGCCGGAAGACTTCAAGGTGGCGGAATTTGCCGATGTGCTCAAGGGCACTGCCCAAGGCCGCGCGTCGCCGGAAGAAGTCACCATTTTTGATTCGGTCGGTTTTGCGCTGGAAGACTATTCCGCCCTGCGCTATCTGCACAAGCTGCAACTGGCCGACGCCGCCAACCGCCGCCAGATCGACCTGGTGCCTCATCTTGACGACCCCAAAAACCTGTTCGGCCTGCTGGCATCTGCCACAGCGCCGACCGTCAAGGCGCCCCGCATTTCCCCCATCCCTGAAATGGCACGTTGATGACCAAGTCTGTTGACCTGATTGGCGCTCCCACCGACATCGGCGCGGGCAGCCGCGGCGCCTCGATGGGCCCTGAAGCCTTGCGCGTGGCGGGCATCCGCGAAGCGCTGCACGGCCGCGGGCTGGAAGTGTTCGACACCGGCAACCTGGCCGGCCCCACCAACCCATGGCTGCCGCCCGAGGAGGGCTACCGGCACCTGGACGAGGTGGTCGCCTGGAACAAGGCGGTGCACGAAGCGATGTACCAAAGCCTGGCGGACGGCCACCTGCCCATCTTGCTGGGCGGCGACCACTGCCTGGGGATTGGCTCGATCAGCGCGGTGGCGCGCCACTGCCGCGATACCGGCAAGACCTTGCGCGTGCTCTGGCTGGACGCACACACCGACTTCAACACCAACGCGCTCACACCCACCGGCAATGTGCACGGTATGCCGGTGGCGGTGCTCTGCGGACACGGCCCGGCCGAGCTCACCAGCATCGGCGGCTCGGTGCCTGCCATGAGCGCCAAGGCGATACGGCAAATCGGCATCCGCAGCGTGGACGAGGGCGAAAAGCGCTTTGTGCGGCAAGAGGGCCTGGAGGTGTTCGACATGCGCTACATCGACGAGATGGGCATGCGCCACACCATGGAAAAAGCGCTCTCGGGCATGGACGCCAACACCCACCTGCATGTGAGCTTTGACGTGGACTTCCTCGACCCGTCGATCGCACCAGGTGTGGACACCGCCATCAAAGGCGGCCCCACCTACCGGGAGGCGCAGCTCTGCATGGAAATGATTGCCGACACAGGCCTGCTCGGCTCACTCGACGTGATGGAGCTCAACCCGGCGCTGGATGTGCGCAACGGCACGGCCGAGGTGGCTGTGGATCTCATTGAGAGTTTATTTGGCAAGAGCACGCTGATGCGGGCTTGACAGGATAGAGGTTTCAGAGTTCCGTCACCGCCGCCAGGCGGCGCATGATCTGCTGGACGACATCGCTCTGCATATCGCGGTACAGCAGGGCTTCTTCGGCCTCCTTTGCCAATACCGCGGACTCATTGAAGCTGATGTCGCGCTGCTGCATGATTTCAGTGTCGGGGATGAGTTCCTTGCCCGCCAGGGTACGCAGCTTGAAGCGAAAACGCAGGCGCAGCTGAAACTCGCGTACCTGGCCCGAAGCATTGCGGCTCAGGATAACTTTTTCGCGCTGATCGCCCAGTGCATCGAGGACGACTTGCGCCTCATTGATCCTGCGGCCATCCGTGATCACCTCCACTTTGCGGGTCGCCTGCAGCGAACGCCTGAGTTCCACGCCCAGCGGTGAGGTTTCAGCCAGGCCCGAATAGAGTGTGGTGAAGGCAAAGGTGGGGGCCTTGCGCAGCGCGAAGCCGCATCCGCTCAGGCTCAGGGCGGCAACAGAAGCCGACAGGGAAAAGAATGTGCGACGCTGCATGGGCTGCCTTCTTTGGGTTGATGCGGTCTCAAATGACTCAGATGACGATGTTGACCAGCCGGCCTGGCACCACGATCACCTTCTTGGCGGGCGCACCTGCGGCCTGTTTGACGAATGCCTCGGATGCCAGCGCAGCCGCTTCAATCGCAGCCTTGTCGGCACCGGCGGGAACGGTGACAGAACCGCGCAGCTTGCCGTTGATCTGCAACACCAGCTCGATCTCATCCTGCTGCAGCGCGACTGCGTCGACTTCGGGCCAGGGGGCGTCGAGCAGTTCACCGTGCCGCGCCGCGTAGCCGAGCTGTGACCAGAGCGCATGCGCCAGATGCGGCGTGGCCGGGTAGAGGCAGCGCAGCAGGATGCTGAAGCCTTCGCGCAGCGCAGCGTTTGCACCTGCAGACGAGGCACCTTTAAAGTCCTCCATCGCGTTCAGCAACTTCATGTTGCCCGACACTACCGTGTTGTACTGCATGCGCTGGTAGTCGTAGTCAATCTGTTTGAGCACTGTGTGAATTTCCAGGCGCAGCGCTTTGGTTTCCTTGTCAAAAGAGGCTGTAGCACCCGATGGCTCTGCGCCCTCAGCTCCTGAATTCATAGCATGGAGCTTGACGCCGAAGTTCCAGACACGGCGCAGGAAGCGGTAGGAGCCTTCGAGCGCCGCATCGTTCCACTCCAGCGTGGTGTCGGGCGGCGCGGTGAACATGGTGTAGAGCCGGGCGGTGTCCGCGCCGTACTTTTCGATCAGGTCCTGCGGGTCGACGCCGTTGTTCTTGGACTTGGACATCGTGGTCCAGCCCTCGTAAGGCACCGGCAAGCCGTCGGCCCTGGAAGTGGCGGAGATCACCTTGGCGTGCTCGTCGCGCACGATATCGAGCTCGTGCGCCCAGAAATACTGCTTGCCGGTGGTCACGCGCGAGAAGGCCTCGTTGAGCACCATGCCCTGCGTGAGCAGCTTGGTGAAAGGCTCGTCGACCTTCACCAGGCCCAGGTCACGCATCACCTTGGTCCAGAAGCGGGCGTAAAGCAAATGCAGGATGGCGTGCTCGATACCGCCGATGTACTGGTCCATCGGCATCCAGTAGTTGGCGCCTTCGGCCACCATCTTGTCGCCGTTCTTCGGGTCGCAGTAGCGCATGAAGTACCAGGACGAGTCGACAAAGGTGTCCATGGTGTCGGTCTCGCGGCGGCCGGGCTTGCCGCAGACGGGGCAGACCACGCCGGCATGAAAGCCCGCGTGCTTGTGCAGTGGGTTGCCCGAGCCGTCGGGCACGCAGTCTTGCGGCAAGACCACGGGCAGGTCTTTTTCAGGCACCGGCACGGCGCCGTGCTCTTCGCAGTGGATGATGGGAATGGGCGTGCCCCAATAGCGCTGGCGGCTCACGCCCCAGTCGCGCAGGCGCCAGGTGGTTTTCTTCTCGCCCAGGCCTTTGGCCGCCAGGTCGGCGGCCACGGCGTCTACCGCAGCTTTGAAATGGAGTCCGTCGTATTTGCCGGAATTGATGGTCACGCCCAGCTGCTTGTCGCCATACCAGTCGGCCCAGGCGTCCAGGCTGTAGGCCTGGCCCTTGACGTCGACCACCTGCTTGATCGGCAGTTTGTATTTTTTGGCGAACTCGAAATCGCGCTCGTCATGTGCGGGCACGCCCATCACGGCGCCGTCGCCGTAGCTCATGAGCACGTAGTTGCCGACCCAGACTTCCACCTTGTCGCCAGTGAGCGGATGCGTGACGAAGAGGCCGGTGGGCGCGCCTTTTTTCTCTTGCGTGGCCAGCTCGGCTTCGGTCGTGCCGCCGGCCTTGCATTCTTCAATGAAGGCGGCGATTTTTGGATTGGACACGGCGGCGTGCTGCGCCAGCGGGTGCTCCGGCGCCACGGCGCAGAAGGTCACGCCCATGATGGTGTCGGCGCGCGTGGTGAAGACATACATCTTCCCCTCGCCGATCAGCTTGCCGAAGGCGTCCTGGATGTCGTGCGTGAACGCAAAGCGCACGCCTTCGCTCTTGCCGATCCAGTTTTCCTGCATCAGCTTGACGCGCTCGGGCCAGCCGGGCAATTTGTTGCTGACGCTGTCGAGCAGTTCGTCGGCGTACTGGGTGATCTTGAGGTAGTAGCCCGGGATCTCGCGCTTTTCCACCACGGCGCCGGTGCGCCAGCCCTTGCCGTCGATCACCTGCTCATTGGCCAGCACAGTCTGGTCGACCGGGTCCCAGTTCACGACCTGGGTCTTGCGGTAGGCAATGCCTTTTTCCAACATCTTCAGAAAGAGCCACTGGTTCCACTTGTAGTAGCTCGCGTCGCAGGTGGCAACTTCGCGGCTCCAGTCGATGGCCAGCCCCATCGCCTGCATCTGCTTTTTCATGTAGGCGATGTTGTCGTAGGTCCACTGCGCCGGCGGCACGCCGTTCTTCATGGCGGCGTTTTCGGCCGGCAGGCCGAAGGCGTCCCAGCCCATGGGCATCAATACGTTGTAGCCCTTCATGCGCAGGTGGCGCGTGAGCATGTCGTTGATGGTGTAGTTGCGCACGTGGCCCATGTGCAGCTTGCCGCTGGGGTAGGGCAGCATGGAGCAGGCGTAGTACTTCTTGCGGCTGGCGTCTTCCGTCACGCGGTAGGCGTCGGCTGCGGTCCAGTGGGCTTGAGCGTCGCGCTCAACGTCGAGGTGGTTGTATTTGTCTTGCATGGAGAACCGGAAAGGCGAAAACGGGATAACAAAATGGAGGCCGTGAAAGGCTCCGGCCCCGCCATACGGGGCCACGCGGCCAAAGGGCGATCCCCGATTTTAGATGCTGGGCGGCTCTGCGCAGGTTACCGGGCCGCCGCAGGGCTGGCAGCCGCGGACGGAACAGGATCTGCCACAAAGCCGATGCGGTTGAGCCCGGCTTTTTGCGCCACGCCCATGACTTCCACGACTTTCCCGTAAGGCACGGCTTCGTCCGCGCGCAACTGCACTTCGGTGTCGGGATTCTGGCCGGCAGTTTCCGCCAACCGGCGGGCAAGTTCATCCAGGCCCAAGGGCTTGTCATTCAGGAAAGCCTGGCCGGCCCTGTCGACCACCAGCGTGACGAATTTCGGCGCATCTGCCGGCTTGGCCGCCTCGGTTTTTGGCAGGTCGAGCCGGATGGTGCTGGCCAGCAGCGGAGCTGTAATGATGAAAATGACCACCAGCACCAGCATCACGTCGACCAGCGGCGTGACGTTGATGTCACTCATGGGCTGCGGGCCCTGGGTACGTTCGAGGCGGCCGAAACTCATGAGCCCCCACGCTTTTCACTTCGTGGGCCTGCGGCGGTACGCTGCCCCTTTCCCCAAATTTTGGGGCCATTTTTTCCAGGGGCGGCCCGTCGAAAAAATGTGCTTTTCATTTTGATGACGCTGTTGATAAAAACAGTTCGCGCAAATCGCGTGCAAAGCCTTCGAGGTCGGCCTCGATACGGCCGACGCGACGGCCGAAAATGTTGTACGCCAGCACGGCTGGAATCGCTACCGCCAGGCCTGCCGCCGTCATGATGAGCGCTTCGCCGACGGGGCCGGAGACTTTGTCGATGGTGATCTGGCCGGCTGAAGCGATGCCGACAAGTGCGTGGTAGATGCCCCAGACCGTACCCAGCAGCCCCACAAAGGGAGCCGTAGAACCGACGGTAGCCAGCAGCACCTGACCGAACTGCAGCTTGTCCAGGATGTCATGAAGGGCGTCGCGCAACACGCGGGTGAGTTGCTGGGACTTGTCGCCCGCCGACGCCAGCGTACCGCCGGCCTGGATGTCCGTGGCAACAATGAGAGGCAACACCAGCGCCTCGCGGTCGAAGGCGGCAACTTTCTCCCGGGCTTGTTCTACAGAGGTCGACTGCCAGAAAGCAGCGGTACTGCGTGCCACGTCTTTGGCGGCACGCTGAAGCAGCCAGGCCTTCCACAGGATCACGACCCAACTCGCGACCGACATGGCCAGCAACAAGGCCGCCACCAGCTGGCTGACGATGCCGCCCTGGGTCATCAGGCTGAAGAAGTCCATCAGGTTAAAACCTCCGAAACTGCCGTGGCCGGCACCGCATTCATTTTTTCAGGCCCAGTACGTCAAACATGTCAAAAAGGCCGGTGGCGTGCGAATCGAGGAAGCGCGCGGCACGCAAGCTGCCCTGGGCATAGTTGGCCCTGCTGGATGACTTGTGGGAAATTTCGATACGCTCGCCGGTGCCCAAAAACATCACGGTGTGGTCACCCACCACGTCGCCGCCACGCACGGCCGCAAAACCGATGGTCGACGGGTCGCGCTCGCCCGTCACGCCTTCGCGGGCATAGACGGCGCAATCCTTGAGGTCGCGACCCAGCGCACCGGCAATCACTTCACCCATCTTGAGTGCGGTGCCGGATGGGGCATCCACCTTGTGGCGGTGGTGCGCCTCGACGATTTCGATGTCATAGCCGGTAGACAGGGCCTGAGCAGCCATCTCGAGCAGCTTGAGCGTGACGTTGACGCCTACGCTCATGTTCGGAGCCATGACGATGGCGATGTCTTTGGCCGCCGAGGCTATTTCGGTTTTCTGCGCATCGGAAAAACCGGTGGTGCCGATCACCAGCTTGACACCCAGCTCGCGGCAAGCCGCCAGATGGGCCAGCGTGCCTTCGGGACGCGTGAAATCAATCAGCACGCCGGAATCTTTCAGGCCCTGCCGAAGATCGGCATTGATCAGGACGCCGCTCATGCGTCCCGAAAAGGCGGCGGCATCGCTGCCGATGGCGGGACTGGAAGCCACATCAAGCGCACCGGTCAGCTGGCAGTCGGCACTGGCGCCGACGGCCTCAATCAGCATCTGGCCCATGCGGCCGCTGGCGCCCGCCACCGCGACCCGGTGCCGTCTGGCCTGGGTCGCCTGGATTGAGCCGGCCCCGCTCACTGTTTCGGGCTTTCGAGCGGCGGATAGGAGGCAGACGGAGAGCCCGCCGGCGTACTGGTGGGCGCCGAAGTGGCTGCCGCCGGATTGGCTTTGACCTTTGTGGAAGCCTTGGTGAGCTGCTCTTCGGTGGCTTCCAGCACGGGCACATCGCCCAGTTTGCGTCGGTTGCCCAGTTTGGCAATGAATTCAGTTTCGCTCGGCATGGCGTCGCCTTCAAAGCGCTCCAGCTGGTCACCCTTGAAAAACACGGTGTATTTGTACGACTGGGGCTCCACGCCCTGGCGCTTCAGCGTAAAGACGTAGTCCCAGCGGTCGCCATGAAACAGGCTGGCCATCAGGGGCGTTCCCATGATGGCCTTGACCTGTTCACGCGTCATGCCGGGGCGAAGCAGCTCAACCTGCTCCCTGGAGACAAAATTGCCCTGAATGACGTCCACCTTATAGGGCGTGACCCAGTTGACCGGGTTGATCGAACTGCTGCTCATGTTGCTCAGGCTGCTGCAGGACGCCAGCACCGTGCAGGCCAGGAGCAGGAAAGCGGTTTTGGCGCTGTAACGATGATTTGCAGGCATGGCTGACATAGTGAGGGGGTGTAGCGATATGATCGTTCATTGTAGCGGCTGGGGACCCCCGGCCGGCACCTGCCCAGAAGGGTCGCACCACCGCTTTACACAGCGGTTTCACCCAGAGAGTTTTCCCATGAGCAACATCGACGAACTGAAAAACACCGGCCTCAAGGCAACCCTGCCACGCCTGAAAATCCTGGAGATCTTCCAGGCGGGCAAACAGCGCCACATGACAGCCGAAGATGTGTTCCGGGTGCTGCTGGAAGACCGGTCGGACATCGGCCTGGCCACGGTCTACCGGGTACTGACCCAGTTCGAGCAGGCCGGACTGCTGAACCGCAGCAATTTCGAATCGGGCAAAGCGGTCTACGAGATCAACGAAGGCCAGCACCATGACCACCTGGTCTGCCTCGATTGCGGCAAGGTCGAGGAGTTTTACGACGCCGAGATCGAAAAACGCCAGAATGCCGTCGCCAAAGCCAAAGGCTTCACCATCGCCGACCATTCGCTGTCGATCTACGCCAACTGCACCAAGGACAAGTGCCCCAACCGCAACGGCGCGCCGGTACGGCATCATCACGCCTGAGTTTTGAGAAAAAAGGGCCTGAAACCCTTTGCTCACTTGCGCAAGCAGCTACTAATTTGATAGCAATCTAGAAATCCACCGCGTAGAAGGTGTGAAGAAACCGTAGCGAGCGGTCCGAGGTCGCGAGGATTCTGTTCCAGCAGGGGCCGCGGAACCGGCTTTGCCGGGCCGCAGGCGCAGCGGCCCCCTCGGGGGGCAGGGAGCTACACGCAGTGAGCGACCGTGGGGGCCCTAGTCATCCTGTTCCATGGCGCGGCGGTGCCGCTCCACGAAATCCTGGTAGGTATTGATGCCGCGCAGCTGCAGGATCGCATTGCGCACGGCGGCCTCGACCAGCACGGCGATATTACGGCCGGCTTCCACCTGGATGATGACCTTGCGCACCGGGATGCCCAGCACGTCCTGCGTCAGCGGCTCATACGGAATGCGTTCGTAATCGCGCTCCAGCGTCTCGCGGCGCACCAGGTGCACGATCATTTTCAGGCGCATCTTGCGGCGCACCGCCGTCTCCCCAAAAATGGCCTTGATGTCGAGCAGGCCGATGCCGCGTACTTCCAGCAGGTTCTGCAGCAGTTCCGGGCAGCGTCCTTCAATCGTGGTCTGGTTGATCCGGTACAGGTCTACCGCATCGTCGGCCACCAGGCCGTGTCCGCGCGAAATCAGTTCCAGCCCCAGTTCGCTTTTGCCCAGGCCGGATTCACCGGTGATCATGACGCCCAGGCCCAGGATGTCCATGAACACGCCATGCATGGAAGTGCGGTCGGCAAAATGCTTGGACAGGTAGGCCCTGAGCACGTCAATCACGAAAGCCGCCGATTCGGGTGTGGCGAACATCGGCAACTGGGCGCGTTCGCACATGGACAGCAGCGTGTCCGGCGCGGTCTGGCCGTCGGCAACGATCAGCACCGGTGGTTCCAGCGTGATGATGCGGGAAATGCGCCGGGCGCAGTCCTCTGGGCTGGCATTCGTGAGGTAAGCAACCTCGCGTTCGCCCAGGATCTGCACGCGGTAGGGATGAATGTAGTTGAGGTATCCGACCAGATCGGCGCCGGAGCGTGCAGCCCGCACGGCGACTTCGTCGAAACGCCGCTCGGAGGCCCCGAGGCCGGCGACCCATTCCCATTTCAGGGCGGCGCGGTGGTCTTCAAATAAAACGTCAGCGCTGACAACGGTGGGCTTCATGCGGCCTTGTACTTTTCCTGTTCAAGACCCTGCCGGGCCGGACAGCGTGCAACCGTGCAACACCACATCTAAGAACTGACTTCGTGGACGGAGTGCCAGGAAGCGATCAGGTTGTGCAGCGCAGCGGCATCGGTGCTGGTCTTGAGTTGCTCGCGCAGGGAGCTGTCGCTGAGCAATTCGGCAATTTCCGAAAGAATTTCGAGGTGTTTTTGAGTGGCTGCCTCGGGAACCAGCAGAAAAATCAGCAGGGCCACGGCCTGTTCGTCCGGCGCATCGAAGCCAATAGGCGCCTGTAGCAGGAAAACGGCCGCCATGGGGGCCTTGAGGCCCTTGATCCGGCCGTGCGGAATCGCCACGCCGTGGCCGAGCCCGGTGGAGCCCAGGCGTTCGCGGGCGAACAGGCTGTCCGTGATCAATGCGCGGTTCAGGCCATGTTGGTTTTCAAACAGCAGACCGGCTTCCTCGAAAGCGCGTTTCTTGCTGGTTGCTTCAACGCTGACCAGAACCTGGGAGGGGGGCAAAATTTGCGAAAGACGGTTCATAACAATCTTTTAGTCGCCGAATTATGCACTTTGCAGCGGGTTGACCGCAAAAAAGGCATTAAAAAGCCGCTTGGCGCCACAAGCGGCTTCGGCGTCTGGTTTGGCGCGCCTGCAGATGCCCTGCAGATTCGCCGCGACAGAAAACGTGCGATGCAGGTTTTCCGCCTGCACGCCATCGGTGACATGCGGCCCTTCGGGAGAAGCCGCACACCCTGAAAAAGGGACAGCCCGAAAAGACCTTCAGGCCTGGCGCTTGGCAGCAACGTGGTGGTGATCCTGGGTTCTGGTTTTGTAACGCCCAACCTGACGGTCCAGCTTGTCTGTCAATTCATCAACTGCGGCGTAAAGATCAGCGTGGGAGCTCTCGGCAAACAGGTCGCGGCCCTTGACATGCACATTGCATTCGGCCCGCTGGCGTCTTTCCTTTTCTTTCATGTTGTCCACTGTCAACAGGACTTTTACGTCTACTACCTGGTCGAAATGCCGGGTAATCCGATCCAGCTTGCTTGTCACATAACCGCGTAGCGCGGGGGTAACTTCAAGATGGTGGCCGCTGATCGTCAAGTTCATAAAGAGACTCCTTTTTCCAAGGTTGGAGCTGGGTTGAAAACACTGCCGGGCCCATGAAGGCGAGGCAGCGGACGGGGACACTCTCTTGGATTCACTATGCGCCCGATGCCCCGCAATTGCAACCTTGCGCCGCAATAAATAATGAAACCTTATGAAAAACTCCTTGACCCCATTTCACTGCATGCGCTGCGTGCTGGCGTGCCGCCCTGACAGCGCCTGAAGGCCTTTGATTCTTCTGGATTTTTACCAAGTCAAACCGTGTAGCGGTCAAGCCAGCGGACTTGCAGGAAGTCTTTCGCGGCGGCATCATGCTGACACAATTGCCCGCAGCCGGCCCGGCCCCATCAATGAGGCAATGGCAAAGACTGAAACAGCGCCCCATGGCGAAAAAACCATAACACCAGCCGATCAAGCTCATGCCCCGCCTGCTTTCACCACGTCCGCCGCATACCCGGCCCGGCCATGTCGCTTGAGACCATCATTTCTTCTGCGTTAACCCGCCCTGACGAGGCGCAAAATGCCCTTGTCCTCATGGGCGGCGGCGCACGCACGGCCTACCAGGCGGGAGTGCTTCACGCCCTGTCAACCATGCTCAGCGTGCAGGGCGGTGCGGCTGACCCGAAATTCCCGTTCAAAATCCTGGTGGGCACGTCAGCCGGTGCGTTGAACGCGGCCTTCCTGGCAAGCCATGCGGGTGAAGGCTTGCAGGCGTTCGGCCGATTGGCCAATTTCTGGACCACATTGCGCTCATCGCAGGTTTACCAGCTCAAGGTTCCCGCGTGGATCCGCTCAAGCCGCATTGCGGCGGCGCTGTTTTTGTCGCAGCAGGTGCGGGCGCAACAATCCCTGCTGGACAACACGCCGCTGGTCGACACCTTGCACCATGCCATTTCGCTGGGCCATATCGAGCAGGCGCTGCAGGATAAAACCCTTCACGCGCTGGCCATCACGGCCTCCAGCTACAGCAGCGGCGTGCACTGGACGTTCTGCCAGATGGCTGCCGGCCGCCACGCCGATCTCTGGAGCCGGCCAGGGCGGCGCGCAGAGTTCCAGCCCGTCACCATCGAACATCTGATGGCTTCCAGCGCCATTCCCTTCCTGTTCCCCTCCACACCGCTCTGGGTGGACGGCCACCGCGAGTTCTTTGGCGATGGTTCCATGCGCCAGAGCTCCCCGCTCTCACCCGCCTTGCACCTTGGGGCCAGCAAGGTGCTGGTGATCGGCGTGGGGCAACCCGAGCGCGCCGGTTTCGTCGGCAGCAACGGGCCGAACGTGAGCGGCCGGCCCACGCTGGGCGCCATTGCCGGCCATGCCATGGCCAGTGTGTTTCAGGACACGCTGCAGGCCGACGTGGAGCAGGCTCAGCGCGTGAGCAAAACCGTGCGGCAGATGCCGCGCGAAATCGCGGCTGTCATGCCCTACCGGCCCGTCGACGTGTTGGCGATTGCACCGTCACAGTCGCTCGACGCACTGGCACAAGCCCACGCCGGCGAATTACCGCGGGGAACCTACAACGCGCTGGCTGGCCTGGGTGCGCTGGGCGCCAAAGGCAGTCCGGGAGGCGCCGCACTGGCCAGCTACCTGCTTTTCGAACCGGGGTTTGTCAAGGCGCTGATGGCGCTGGGCGAACAGGACGCTTACGCGCGAAAGAGCGAGCTCATCGAGTTTTTTATGTAGCGCAAGCGGTGGATAAACCAGGTGTGAAATGCCATAATCGCCGCTTATTCATTACGGAGAAATCCTTGGAAAGCAGTCCTAGTTGCTAGCTTTCAACACCGCAGACTGACGCCAGGCTTGCAAAGGCTCACGTTGAAAAGGGGGGTTGAAAGCGATGCCATATCCCACCGCCCTTTTACCGCGCTTTCGCGCAAGGCCTGAGCGTTCGCCTTGTGCCGGCCCCTGAACCGATAGGCAGTCAGTCATGCTCAATATTTTCACGCTGGCCAACGGCCGGCTTTTCCAGGAAGAAATCGAATCCCTGGAAGAACTCTCCAAATTCCAGCCCATCTGGGTGGATCTGGAGTCTCCCACCCTCGAAGAAAAACGCTGGATCAAGCAGTACTACGGGTTGTCCATTCCGGAAGACGCGATGGACGAGGACATTGAAGAGTCCGCGCGCTTCTACGAGGAAGACAACGGCGAGCTGCACATCCGCTCCGACTTCCTGATTGCCGACGACGAAGAACCGCGCACCGTGCGGGTGGCTTTCATCCTGAACCTGGTCAACGACGACCTCAAGAGCAAGGGTGTGCTGTTTTCCATCCACGACGAAGACGTGCCGGTGTTTCGCCTGCTGCGGATGCGCGCGCGCCGCGCCCCGGGGCTGATCGAGGATGCCAAGGAGGTGCTGCTCAAGCTGTTTGACGCCGACGCCGAGTATTCCGCCGACACGCTGGAAGGCGTTTATGTCGAGCTCGAAAAAGTTAGCGCGCAGGTGTTGTCGGGCGACGTGACCGACGCCCTGGCCGGCGAAGTGCTGGGCGCCATTGCCCGCCACGAAGACCTGAACGGCCGCATTCGCCGCAACATGATGGACACGCGCCGCGCTGTCAGTTTCATGATGCGCAGCAAGATGCTCAACGCCGAGCAGTTCGAGGAAGCGCGGCAGATTTTGCGCGACATCGACTCGCTCGATTCACACACCGCTTTCCTCTTCGACAAGATCAACTTCCTGATGGATGCCACGGTCGGCTTCATCAACATCAACCAGAACAAGATCATCAAGATCTTCTCGGTGGCCAGCGTCGCCCTGCTGCCGCCCACGCTGATCGCCAGCGTGTACGGCATGAACTTCAAGGGCTACTTCCCCGAACTGGAATGGGCATATGGCTACCCATATGCACTGGGACTGATGATTGCCAGCGCGGTGGTGCCCATGTGGTACTTCAGGAAGCGTGGTTGGCTGCAATAAGGTCGTCTGCCGCGTTCTGGATCGTTTTGGGCGCTGAATTTTGCATCAAATCGGCCTGTAACCCAATAAATACGAGCGCGAGCAGCTATTAAATAGATAGCAATCGCTCAGGCAGAAATCGTCGGCAGCAACTTTTCAACAATGGCGCGCGCGTAGACGCTGGCCACTTCCGCCACAAATGCCGGAAAGTCCACGTGCGCGGTGTCGTCGGCGCGGTCGGAAATCGTTCTCACCGACGCAAACGCCACGCCGTAGTCATGGCAGACCTGTGCCACGGCCGCACCCTCCATCTCGACCGCCAGCGGCGTGTGGCCTGCTGCAATCAGCGCCGCACGGATACCGGCAGCTTCCTGCGCGCTGCAGACAAAACGGTCGCCGCTGATCATCAGCCCGCGGTGGACGCGCGCAGACGGATACGCCGGCACCGTACCGGCAGCCAGCGCCGCCGCGTGCAATAACGACGTCAAAGCCGCGTTGCTTTCAAAAACCGTCTTGCCGTACAGCGGCACCTCATAGCGGGGAAACAGCGGTGAGGCGTCCATGTCATGCTGCACAAAACTGTCGGCCACCACCACATCGCCCACATTCACGCTTTCGCCCAGCCCACCGGCTACACCGGTGAAAACAATGCGGCCGGCCTTGAAGTGCTCGATCAGCGCCACCGCCGTGGTGGTAGCCGCCACTTTGCCGATACGCGCGAGCACCAGCACGACCGGGTGGCCGTGCAGGGCACCAAGCCAGAACTCACGGCCAGCGCGCTTCACCTGCCGCGCGTTTTCCAGCAGGTCAATCAGGCCGGACTGCTCTTCAGCAAGGGCGCTGAGGATGGCGGTGGGTGCGCGGGGGAAGGTGTCAGCGGAAGTCATGGCCTGATTTTGCCCGCGCTTTCAACACCGGGGACGCAGAAAAAAGGGCAGCTTGCGCCGCCCTCTAGAAAACCTGCCGCGCAAGCGCGGCGAGCTCTGAAACTTGCCGTTTATTTCTTGTCGCGCAGTTCGCGGCGCAGTATCTTGCCGACCGGCGTCTTGGGCAGGTCGGTGCGGAACTCCACCACCTTGGGCTGTTTATAGCCGGTCAGGTTGGTTTTGCAATATTCGCGCACTTGCGCTTCTGTCAGGTCGGGGTTCTTTTTGACAATGACCAGCTTCACAGCTTCGCCGGATTTTTCGTCGGCAACGCCCACACAGGCGCATTCCATCACACCGTCGAGCTTGGAGACCACGTCTTCAATCTCGTTCGGGTAGACGTTGAAGCCGCTCACCAGAATCATGTCTTTCTTGCGGTCGACAATCTTGAAGAAGCCGTTTTCATCAAGGACTCCAATGTCGCCGGACTTGAAGTAGCCGTCGGGCGTCATGACCTTGGCGGTTTCATCGGGGCGTTGCCAGTAGCCGGCCATGACCTGCGGCCCCTTGATAGCGATTTCACCGGGCTGGCCGGGTGGCACTTCGTTGCCGTCGTCATCAAGGAGTTTGAAATAAGTACCGGGAATCGGCACGCCGATGGTGCCGGTGAAGGCTTTGCTGTTGGTCGGATTGCAGCTAGCCGAGGGTGATGTCTCGGACAGGCCGTAACCTTCGCAGACCGGGCAGCCGGTTTTTTCAAGCCACAGTTTGGCGACCGCACCCGTGACCGCCATGCCGCCGCCCAGCGAAATCTTCAGGTGCGACCAGTCAACCGTGTTGAAGTCCGGGTGGTTGGCCAGGCCGTTGAAGAGCGTGTTGACCGCTGGGAAGCTGTTGATCTTGTGCCTGGAGAGCTCTTTAAGCACAGCCGTCAGGTCACGCGGATTGGGGATCAGGATGTTTTTGCTTCCGGTACGCATGCCCAGCATCATGTTCACGGTGAATGCGAAGATGTGGTACAGCGGTAGCGCGCAGACATACGTGAGCTGCTCGCCGGCCGGCAGGGCCGCCATGGCCGGGCTGTTCCAGGCTTCGGACTGCAGCACATTGGCGATCACGTTGCGGTGCAGCAGCACGGCGCCTTTGGAAACACCGGTGGTGCCGCCGGTGTATTGCAGTACGGCCACGTCGTCGGGTTTGATGTCGGGCCGCTTGAGCGTCAGGCGCGTGCCCCGCGCCACAGCGTCGTTAAAACGCACGGCGCCGGGCAGGTTGAAGGCCGGCACCATCTTCTTGACGTTGCGCACCACATAGTTGACGAGTGCGCCCTTGAGCATGCCCAGCTGGTCGCCCATGGCGCACAACACCACGTGCTTGACGGGCGTGGCGGCAATGCACTGCTCGAGCGTGTTGGCGAAGTTTTCGATGATGACAATCGCCTTCGAACCGGAGTCCTTGAGCTGATGCTCCAGTTCGCGCGGCGTGTACAGCGGGTTCACATTGACCACCACATAGCCGGCGCGCAGGATGGCCGCCACGGCTACCGGATACTGCGGCACGTTGGGCATCATGATGGCAATGCGGTCGCCTTTGGCCAGGCCCAGGCTTTGCAGGTAGGCACCGAAGGCGAGCGACAGGCTGTCGGTCTGGCCGAAGGTCACGTCCTTGCCCATGAAGCTGTAGGCGACGCGGCTGCCGTGTTTCTTGAAGCTTTCCTCCATCAATGCGACCAGCGACGGGTACTGGGACGCGTCGATATCGGTAGGAACGCCCGGCGGATAGGCTTTGAGCCATGGGCGGTCAAGGGTCGCTGCATTCATGTTTGTCTTCTCCATTACGTATTGCTTACTGCCATGGATTCTCATGGCGTGCCCTCTTCGTGGCTATTGCGTTTTCCCTAGGAAGCCCGGGAAATAAGGAGGGAAGCCTCTCTAAATCGGGGTGCGCCCGCGGCTCGCCGCCGCGGGAAAACCCGGCAGCCCGCGATCACTCGATGGCCTTGCCCATATCTTCGATCACCTTTTTGGCGTCTCCGAACACCATCATGGTCTTGTCCATGTAGAAGAGTTCGTTGTCCAGGCCCGCGTAGCCAGCCGCCATGGAGCGCTTGTTGACAATGACCGTCTTGGCCTTGTAGGCCTCCAGGATGGGCATGCCGTAGATGGCGCTGCCCTTGACGTGCGCTGCAGGGTTCACCACGTCGTTGGCGCCCAGGATGATGGCGACGTCGGCCTGGCCGAACTCGGCGTTGATGTCTTCCATTTCATGTACCTGGTCATAAGGCACTTCGGCCTCGGCCAGCAAGACGTTCATGTGGCCGGGCATGCGGCCCGCCACGGGGTGAATCGCGTACTTGACGTTGACGCCCCTGTCGATGAGCTTTTGCGCCAGCTCTTTGACCGAGTGCTGAGCGCGCGCCACGGCCAGGCCGTAGCCCGGCACGATGATCACGGTCTCTGCATTGCCCAGGATGAAGGCAGCGTCGTCGGCAGAGCCCGACTTGACGGGGCGCTGCTCTTTGGCGCCGGTGGCGGCCGTGCCGGCCTCACCGCCGAAGCCGCCCAAAATCACGTTGAAGAAGGAGCGGTTCATCGCCTTGCACATGATGTACGAAAGGATGGCGCCCGACGAGCCGACCAGCGAGCCGGCAATGATCAGCATGGAGTTGTTGAGCGAAAAACCGATACCGGCCGCCGCCCAGCCCGAGTAGCTATTGAGCATGGACACCACGACCGGCATGTCGGCGCCGCCGATAGGGATGATGATCAGCACGCCCATAACGAAGCTCAGCGCCAGCATCGCGAAAAACGCTGGCCAGCTGCCCGTGAACATGAATACCAGCCCCAGGCCGATGGTAATGAGGCCCAGCAGCAGGTTCAGCTTGTGCTGGCCGGCAAACTGCACCGGTGCGCCCTGGAACAGGCGGAACTTGTAGGTGCCCGACAACTTGCCGAAGGCGATCACCGAGCCGCTGAAGGTGATGGCGCCAATGGCCGCACCGAGGAACAGCTCCAGCCGGTTGCCGGTGGGGATGGGGCTGCCTTTGGGCGCGATGCCGAAAGCGTAGGGCTCGGCCACGGCGGCCACGGCGATAAAGACCGCAGCCAAACCGATCATGCTGTGGAAGAAGGCCACCAGCTCGGGCATCTTGGTCATTTCGACCGTCTTGGCGCGCCAGGCACCATAGCCCCCGCCGACCACCAGACCCAACAGAACGTAACCCATGCCCAGGGCTTTGCCGCCTGAAATTTCAACGATGAGCGCAGCTGTCGTCAGCATGGCAATGGCCATGCCGACCATGCCGAACAGATTGCCGCGGATCGAGCTGGTGGGGTGTGACAGGCCCTTGAGCGCCTGAATAAAGCAGACGGAGGCCACCAGGTACAGCAGCGTGACGAGATTCATGCTCATTTGGCGGCTCCTTCAGCGGGCGCGGCTACTTTCTTTTCTTTCTTGCGGAACATCTCCAGCATCCGGCGCGTCACCAGAAAGCCGCCGAAGATGTTGACGGCCGCCAGCGCCACGGCCAGCACGCCCATGGTTTTGCCCAGCGGCGTTTCGGTCAGCGCGGCCGCGAGCATGGCGCCCACGATCACGATGGCCGAAATCGCATTGGTCACCGCCATCAGCGGCGTGTGCAGGGCCGGCGTGACAGTCCACACCACGTGGTAACCCACGTAGATGGCCAGTACAAAAATAATCAGGTTGATGATGGTGGGTGACACTGCATCCATGGTCTTCTCCGTGAGGGCCGCGCCGGCTTGAACCCGGCTGGCCGATTAAATCCAATTGATCCGATGGGTCCCGAATGGGTTACTTCTTCTTGACCTCGCCGCCCTGCGTCATCAGGCAGGCGGCGACGATGTCATCTTCCAGGTCGACATTGAGCGTGCCTTCCTTGGTGATGATGAGCTTGAGGAAGTCGAGCAGGTTGCGTGCGTAGAGTGCGCTGGCGTCGGCGGCGACGAGGGCCGGCACATTGGTCTGGCCGATCAGCGTCACGCCGTGCTTGACGACCGTTTTGCCGGGCTCGGTCAGCGGGCAGTTGCCGCCTTGTGGTGCAGCCAGGTCGACGATCACGCTGCCGGGTTTCATGGCCTTGACCATGTCTTCGGTGACCAGCACGGGCGCAGGGCGGCCCGGGATCAAGGCTGTGGTGATGACCACGTCGGCCTGCGCCACGCGCTTGGCGACTTCGGCTTTTTGCCGCTCGAGCCAGCTCGGCGGCATGGGCTTGGCATAGCCGCCCACACCGACTGCGGCTTCGCGCTCTTCGTCAGTCTCGTAGGGCACATCGATGAATTTACCGCCCAACGATTCGACCTGCTCTTTGACACTCGGGCGCACGTCGCTGGCTTCGATCACCGCGCCCAGGCGCTTGGCGGTGGCAATGGCCTGAAGGCCGGCTACGCCGACACCCAGAATCACCACGCGGGCGGCCTTGACCGTGCCGGCCGCCGTCATCAGCATGGGAAAGAAGCGCTGGTATTCGGCAGCGGCCATCATCACGGCCTTGTAGCCGGCGATGTTGGCTTGCGACGAGAGCACGTCCATGCTTTGCGCGCGGCTGGTGCGCGGCGCGGCCTCCAGCGCGAAGGACGTCAGCTTGGCCGCAGCCAGGCGCTGCAGCCCAGTGGCATCAAAAGGATTGAGCATGCCGACCAGCACACCGCCGGCTTTGGCCAGCGGCATTTCGCTGTCCAGCGGGCAGCGGACCTTGAGCACGATATCAGCGCCGTAAGCGCCCGCCGCGTCGGTGATCTCCGCGCCGACCGCCGTGTAGGCCTCATCGGGAACGCTGGCGGCCACCCCGGCGCCGGACTGCACACGGACGGTG
The DNA here is from genome assembly GCF_056403055.1 of Polaromonas sp. P3_A5. NCBI lineage: Bacteria > Pseudomonadati > Pseudomonadota > Betaproteobacteria > Burkholderiales > Comamonadaceae > Polaromonas > Polaromonas sp. P3_A5. The sequence continues at coordinate 151,540 of NZ_JBFUGF010000001.1, read as the reverse complement.
TGCCCTTGTGCCTTGAGCTTTTTGGCCGTTTCGGGCGTGATGGCGACGCGTGTTTCTCCGGCCGTGATTTCGGCGGGTACCCCAATGAGCATGGGTCTCTCCTCAGTACGTTGGTGTTGGTTTGATTGACGTCAGCCCGCAGGCGAGCTTGCGCGCGATCTGTCTCGGTGTCTTTGTCTGCGTATCCGCTTTTGTACCTGTCATGAAGCTTACATGAGATTTCTGCAATTTTTTGTCAGGGCAGTCTACAGTTTTTGACCCGAGTCAAGCCACGCAATAAAAAAAGCCCCGCCTGCCAATACATGGCGGTTGGGGCCGGTTTGCCTTGATGGCTGGCGTGCTATTTCTATTTGGCTGTCGGCATCACGAATTCGGCGCCCTTGCCGATGCTCTCTGGCCAGCGCTGCATGATGGACTTTTGTTTGGTATAGAAACGTACGCCCTCTTCGCCATAGGCGTGCATGTCGCCGAAGAGGCTTTTTTTCCAGCCGCCAAAGCCATGCCAGGCCATGGGCACCGGGATCGGCACGTTGATGCCGACCATGCCGACCTGGATGCGGCGGCTGAATTCGCGGGCCACGTGGCCGTCCCGGGTGAAGCAGCTCACGCCGTTGCCGAATTCATGGGCATTGATCAGGTTCACCGCTTCGGCGAAGTCCTTCACGCGCACGCAGCCCAGCACCGGGCCAAAAATCTCTTCTTTATAGATGCGCATGTCGGGCGTGACATGGTCAAACAGCGTGCCACCCATCCAGAAGCCCTTGCCGCAGCCCGGGCCGGCCTTGGCGCCCGTGAAGGTGCGGCCGTCCACCAGCAGCTTGGCGCCTTCTTTCACGCCCGTCTCGATGTAGCCGGTAATGCGCTGGTGCGCGGCCGATGTGACGATGGGGCCCATTTCAGCGTCAAGCTCCACACCGTTTTTGATCACCAGTGTTTTGGCGCGCGCTTCCAGCATGGGAATGAGTTTTTCGGCCACATTGCCCACCAGCACAGCCACAGAGATCGCCATGCAGCGTTCGCCGGCCGAGCCGTAGCCCGCGCCGATCAATGCGTCCACCGCCTGCTCCAGGTCGGCGTCGGGCATGACCACCATGTGGTTCTTCGCGCCGCCCAGTGCCTGCACGCGCTTGCCGTGGCGTGCGCCGGTTTCGTAGATGTAGTTCGCGATCGGTGTGGAGCCAACAAAGGACACGGCCTTCACGTCCGGGTGCACCAGCAGGGCGTCGACCGCCTCTTTATCGCCCTGCACCACGTTGAAGACGCCGTCGGGCAAGCCGGCTTGCTTGAGCAGGTCGGCCATGAAAAGGCTGGGGCTGGGGTCGATGGGACTGGGCTTGAGCACAAAGCAGTTGCCGGCGGCAATCGCCACCGGGAACATCCACATCGGCACCATCACCGGAAAATTGAAGGGCGTGATGCCGGCCACCACACCCAGCGGCTGGCGCAGCGTCCAGTTGTCGATGCCGGTGGAAACCTGGTCGGTGAAGTCGCCCTTGAGCAGCTGCGGAATGCCGCAGGCGAATTCAACAATGTCGATGCCGCGCGAGACCTCGCCTTGGGCGTCGGTGAACACCTTGCCGTGCTCGGCGGTGATCATGTGGGCCAGCTTGTCCTTGTTCAGGTTGAGCAGTTCCAGGAACTTGAACAGCACGCGCGCGCGGCGCAGTGGCGGCGTGTCGGCCCAGGCGGGAAAGGCGGCCTGGGCTGACGCCACGGCCGCATCGACCTCCGTTCCGCTGGCAAGCGCGACATGACCCGACACCGCGCCCGTTGCAGGGTTGAAGACTTCCTGGCTACGCCCGGAAGACGGCGCGGCCACACGGCCATTCAAGTAGTGGCCGATAGTGGCTTGTGAAGCGGAGGCAGCAGGGGATAAAGACATTTTGCAATCCTTGAAAGGTGGCGGCACCGGACTGGCCGTTGGGGGTTCACCGCAGTCTAGGGCTGCGCAGCCGAATTGATAATGCCCCGTTTTGTGATTACATTGTTCATATTTTTGAACAATAGGCCTCTCGACCTCCATGTCTTCCGACCAGCTATCGCCCCTTGTCGCCGATCTTCACCTGCTGACCATCCTGGCGGCTACACGCAGCTTTACCGAAGCGGCGCGCCGCCTCGGGATGTCCAAGGCCTCGGCCAGCATGCGCATCAGTGAGCTGGAGCGCGCCGCCGGCGTGACGCTGGTGCGGCGCACCACGCGCTCCGTAGGCCTGACGGAGGCCGGCCAGCAATTGGTGAACGACATGCAGCCGGCGTTTAACCGCATCAGCGAAAGCTATTCCGCCGTCAAGGACCTGGTCGAAACCCCGCGCGGGCTGATCCGTGTGACAGCGCCGGTCGCTCTGGGGCGTCAGCACCTGGCGCCCTGCGTTGCGGCCTTCCTCAAGCGCTATCCCGAGATCCATATCGAACTGGAACTCACCGACCGCTTTGTCAACCTTGCCAATGAAGGCTTCGACCTGGCGATACGACACACGAATGCGCCGCCCGACACCCATGTGGCCTGGGTGTTGTGCGAAACGCGCTCCATCCTGCTGGCCAGCCCCGACTACCTGGCGCGCCGCGGCGTGCCTGCGCAGCCGTCAGACCTGGCCGCGCACGATTGCCTGCTTTACCTGGGCAACCACAACACCGCCAGCTGGACCTTCGTGCGCAGCGGCAAGCGCAAATCCCGCGAGCAGGTTGGCGTGAACATCACGGGCACACTGAAGGCCAACAACAGCGAAGTGCTGCGCGAAGCGCTGGTGGCGGGCCTGGGCATCGGCCTGCTGCCGGATTTCAGTGCACCCGCGGGTGGCAGCGCGGCGCCATCGCCGCTCGTGCAGGTGCTGCCTGAGTGGCAGGTGCAGGGATTTTTCGGCGAGCGCATTTACGCCCTCAGGCCCTGGTCGCAGCAAGTGCCCAAGGCGGTGCAATGCCTTGTGGCACATTTGCGCGAGAGTTTCGCTGCCGGATTTTCGGCTAGCAAACACACCTGGCCGGCCGGTCAGGACCCCGGTCATCAAGGCCACGGATAATCCGGCGCATGATTAAACGATGGAAACCCAGCGTCACGGTCGCTGCGGTGATTGAAAAAAAGATCGACGGTGTCTCCAGGTTCCTGCTGGTCGAAGAGGAAACGCGGGACGGCCTGAAGCTCAACAACCCCGCCGGCCACCTGGATCCCGGTGAAAGTCCCTTTGAGGGTTGTGTGCGCGAAACACTGGAAGAAACCGCCTTCCATTTCACGCCCACTGCCATTGTGGGGGTCTATCTCTCCCGCTTTGAGCGGGCCCTCATCGGGCAGGAAGAATCCGAAGACATCACCTACCTGCGCTTTGCGTTCTGCGGCGAACTGGGCGAGCACGTGGCAGGCCAAGCGCTGGATGAAGGCATTGTGCGCACGGTCTGGCTGACGGCCGACGAAATAAGAGCGAGCGCTCACATGCACCGAAGCCCCCTCTTGTTGACCTGCATGGAAGATTACCTGGCAGGCAGGCGCTTCCCGCTTGATCTGGTGACCACGGATGCCAGCGTGCATGCACCGCTGAGCCAGAAGTAGGAAGCGCCGCGAGCCATGCACGATTTGGCGGCGCCAACGGGAACGCTTTCCCGCTGACAGCCAGCGCAATCCTCAATAAAGAATTCGTTGCGCCACCGGCGGCGGCGTCCACTGGTACAACCAGGTCTCCGTCAATGACTGGCCGTCGACCTGCAAATGCATGCGCAGGTTGATGGGTGCCGTGCTGTCGCCATCGGGGCGCAGGTCGAACATGGCACGCCACCCCTTGATGGCGTCCAGCGGCCGGGCCGACGTCAATTCAATCGTGCCGCGCGAAGCGGTGATCACGGCTTTGACCTGGGCCCCGCGGTTCAGCAAGGCAAAGTCGCCGCCCGCAAAATCGACGGCAAAACGCCGCGTGTAGGCGGTGCGCTTTTGCCCGACCACGCCGCCGAGGCCGGTACGTGTGGCCACACAGCGCGCCAGCGGCCCTTGCGCGGCGGGCGGTTCGCCCCCCCAGTGCAGCCGGTAGGAAAACAGCAACTCCTGCCCTGCCTGCGGCTTGTCCCTGGGGTTCCAGAAGGCCACGATGTTGTCAAAGGTTTCGTCCGCGGTCGGAATTTCCACCAGCTGTATCGCGCCCGCACCCCAGCCCGCCTTGGGCTCAACCCACAGGCTCGGGCGTTTTTCATAGAACACGCCGTCGTCCTGGTAGTGGTCAAAGTTGCGATCGCGCTGCATCAGGCCAAAACCGCGCGGGTTGTCGTCCTGAAAGGCGTTGAACTGCAATTGCGCCGGATTGGTCAGTGGACGCCACAGCCATTCGCCCGTGCCGCTGTGCATGGCCAGGCCGTCGGTGTCGTGGATTTCGCCGCGCCAGTCCCAGCCCATGCGTTTGTCGTTTTCGCCGGTCTGGAACATGCTGGTGCACGGCGCGATGCCCATGCGGTCAATGGTTTTGCGCGGATACAGCGCCACGTCCAGGTCCATGACCTGCGTGTCGCCCGGCGTGATCACAAAGCGGTAGGCGCCGCTGACGCTCGGCGAGTCCAGCAGGGCGTAGACGGTCAGCGAGGCCGCTTTCGGGTCCGGCTTTTCGAGCCAGTAACCGATGAAATCCGGAAACTCTTCCGGGAAAGTTTGCGCCGTGTCGATGGCCAGGCCCCGCGCCGACTGGCCGTACTGCCATTCGCCGCCCACCGCGCGAAAGTAGCTTGCGCCAAGGAAGGCCGCCACGTCACGCACCGGATCGGTGTGGAAATTCAGCCGGAAGCCGGCAAAACCGAGATCGGCGGGAAGCTTGTCGCCCCGCACGCCGCTTTTCCCATAATCAAACATGGCCGGGTCATAGGCCAGCTCCTGCGCCTGGCCATTGCTCACTTCGTGCATGCGCACCGGCGTCTTGAAGTACAGGCCGAGGTGGAAAAACTTCGCCACGAAGCGCAGCTTGTCATCGCCCCACAAGGCATGGTCGTCCCGAAAGCGTATGGCCTGGTGCTGGTCCCAGTTCAAGTCCGAAATGCCGGACGGCAACGTCGTCGACCGGGGCCGGTAAGGTTTGGCGGCCAGGTCGCGCGCCTGGCCCTTGAGCATCGCGTAGTCGAAGGCTTGGGCCTTGCCCACGGGTTTGAGGCCCGCGGCCTGGGCCAGTGACGAAAGCCATGGCAGCCCGGTGGCGATGCCGGCGGCCGTGACGGCCTGCCCGGTGCGGGAAAGAAATTGACGTCGTTGCAAAGTGGCAGCTCCTGCAAGAAAGGGCATTCCATTGTGCCGCCGGCCGCACGGCCAACAGGGCCGAAAAGCCCAGACAGGCGCAAACGCTTTCATCTTTTTACAATAGAGCCATGGGCAACCCGCAAATCAACACATACAGCCACGACGGCAAGCGGAAACGGATCGTCGTCGGCCTGAGCGGAGGCGTGGACTCCGCGGTGACGGCGCACCTGCTCAAACAGCAGGGCCACGAGGTTATCGGCATCTTCATGAAGAACTGGGAAGATGACGACGACAGCGAGTTCTGCTCGTCCAACATTGATTTTGTCGACGCCGCCGCCGTGGCCGACGTGATCGGCATCGAGATCGAGCACGTCAACTTCGCAGCCGACTACAAGGACCGCGTCTTCGCCGAGTTCCTGCGCGAATACCAGGCCGGCCGCACGCCCAACCCCGACATCCTGTGCAACGCCGAAATCAAGTTCAAGGCATTTCTGGACCATGCCATGCGCCTGGGCGCCGAAAAAATCGCGACCGGGCATTACGCCAGGGTTCGCCACAACGAAGCCACCGGCCTGCACGAACTGCTCAAGGGCCTTGATCCAGCCAAAGACCAAAGCTATTTTTTGCACCGGCTCAACCAGGCACAGCTCTCCAAAACGCTGTTCCCGGTGGGTGAGTTGCGCAAGACCGAAGTCCGGCGCATTGCCGACGAGATCGGCCTGCCCAACGCGAAGAAAAAAGACTCCACTGGCATCTGTTTTATCGGCGAGAGGCCTTTCCGCGAATTCTTGAATCGCTACATCGCCAAAGAGCCAGGCCCCATCAAGAACGACAAGGGCCGCGTGCTCGGCGAGCATGTGGGCCTGTCCTTCTATACATTGGGACAGCGTCAGGGCCTGGGCATAGGCGGCGTGAAGGCCAAGGGAGCCGAGCTCAAGGCCGTGCAGGCACGCGGGTTGCGCGGCGTGGGCGAGCACGAACCCTGGTTTGTGGCACGCAAGGACCTTGAAACGAACACGCTATGGGTGGTTCAGGGCCATGATCACCACTGGCTGCAATCCACGGTGCTCCAGGCACAGGACTGCAGCTGGGTGGCGGGACATGCACCGACGCCCGGTGTCATGGCGGCCAAGACACGCTACCGGCAGGCCGACGCACCCTGCAAACTGCGCAGCGCTACCGGCGCGGCCTGCGAACTGGTGTTTGCCGATGCCCAGTGGGCGGTGACGCCGGGCCAGTCGGCTGTGCTCTACCAGGGCGATGTCTGCCTGGGTGGCGGCGTGATTGCTGCCAGCAATGTGCAGAACCAGCCGGCTGTGCCGGTCCGGGCAGCCTACGCCTGATTTTCATTCAAATCAGGCCGCAAGCCTTTATGGACTTGCGCAAGCAGCTATTAAATCAATAGCAAATACGACTCAAAGCGCGGTTTCAACGTAGGTGTAGATGTAGTTGGAGCCGCCGTTGACATTGCCCAGCAGGCGCGACGAGCCAAAAATGCCGGAGCGGTGCGACACACCAAAGCCTATAAAGGTGTCCTTGAGCGGCCGGTAGCCGATCAGGTCGCCCAGGCTCACGTCGATGGTCGGATCCAGGTAATTGAGCATGCGGGAAGCCGACTTGCCGTTGGCCGCCAGGCTGGAGGACTCAATGTAGGGAGCCCGCTGTGCCATGGACACGCCCACGCCCAGACCGAGCCGCGTCTTGACCCGGTCGCTCCATGGGAAGCCCGAGTAGACGGCCTTCATGAACAGGTCCAGTTGCACGCCATTGGCCTGCAGGCCCCGCTCGTTGTGGTGCGTGAGGCCCACATAGCCGATGAAGTCGAGCGGCCAGCCGTTCACGTTGTTCAGGAAGGGCTTGCCGACCTGGATGCCGGTAATGCTGGTCGAATTGACCTTCGCCGTCGACAGGCACTGCGCCGTGATGATCTTGGCCAGATGGCAGCCATCTTCGGTTGACTTGCCGTACAGCAGCTTGAAGTAGGTGGGCGAGCCGTCTTCTGCCCACTCACGCTTGTGGCCGCCAAAGTCATAGGCCGCGCCGATATACACGGCAGGCAGCACGCTCTTTTGCACAATGGGGCTGTTCTTTGTCTTGTTGTCCAGCAAGGTGGCCGACACACCGGCCAGCAGGCGCCAGCGCTCGGTGAGGTCATAAGAGCCGTAGAGGCCAATCGAGGTCTGCACGCCCGAGCCCGGCGCATAAGCAGGCCGCCCGGCCGTTGCCTCACTGGCCTGCACGCCATAGTAATAGTTGTTGAGCCTGGCGTCGCGCACCCCCACGGTCAGGCTGGGCCGCAGCATCCAGGGGCCCGAGCGCCAGTCGTAGGTGTAGCCCAGGCGGAACTCATTGCCCTTGTAGGTGTTGCTGATGTCATGCACCAGCTCGGCCTGCAGCGTTCCCCAGGGCTGGCGCCAGCGGTAGGCCAGGCCCAGGTCCAGGCCCGAGTCGCGCGGCGACATGCCGGCCAGGCTGGCGGGCAGGCGCTCGGTCGGGAAGCCCTCCAGGCGCTGCTCCACAAAAAGGTCCAGCCGCCGCTCGGTGCCGTTGAGCAGCTTGATGCCGCCCCGGTTGGCATGCAGGAAAAGCCGCTCGCCCTCATACAGGTAAAGCGGCAGCAGGTCGTAACGTGTGCCTGCATCCTTGTAGGGCGAACGTTCAATGCGCGTCACCAGGCCCAGGCCCGCGCTGCCGGGCGAAGAAAGGATGTCGGTCAGTGGTTCGGTGTTGCCGCCCGCCAGGGCCGGCGACATGGCGCACAGGCCGCCCAAAAAAAGGGTAGACGCCAGAAAGAGGCTGCGTGGCGAGGACGAGTGGTTCATCATTGGTTTTTTGTGTGAAGCTACCTGAACGGGCCGCCGCAGCCGGACAGAAGCCAAGAGCGCGGCGGACACTCCGATGCTATCCACGAATGGCACCGCCTGAGCCGCCCAACTTGTAAGCAAACAGGCACATATGGACTAGGCCGACATCCTTTCCCGGCGATTTCCTCACACGCTGGCTCACACGTACACTGCCTATCTTCGGGTCTCCACCAACTTAACGGAGCCTGTTATGCCCAAATTCGTGATCGAACGTGTCATCCCCGGACTCGGGGCCCTGAAGCCCGCCGAGCTGCAATCCATCTCCCAGAAATCCTGCGGTGTGCTGCAGGAACTGGGGCCTGATGTGCAGTGGGTGCAAAGCTATGTGACAGGCGGCAAGATGTACTGCATCTACCGCGCGGCCAATGAGGAGCTCGTGAGGGAACATGCGCGCCGCGGCGGTTTCCCGGCGAACTCCGTCGCGCAGATCACCACGGTCATCGACCCCACCACCGCTGAAGCCTGAGGTCTGCCGGTGAATCCGCAAGCCCCCGACAATCCGCCGTCTCCGGGGCTTGCCATCTACCTGCTTGGTCCGCCGCGCATAGAGCGAGGCGGCAGCCCTGTGCCGGCGCCGCGCGGGCACAAGGTCTGGGGCCTGCTTGCCTACCTGGTCCGCAGTGATGCACCGGTCAGCCGCAAACATCTGGCGGGCTTGCTGTTCGAAGACGCAGAAGACCCGCTGGCCGCCCTGCGCTGGAACCTCAGTGAGCTGCGGCGCCTGCTCGGCACCGCAGAGTTGCGCGGCGATCTGCTGGCACTTTTGCTGGAGCCTGCCACCTACGTCGACCTCAGCGCCGTGCTGTCGGGCAGCTGGGCGCAAGCCCTGTGCGTGCCCGGCCTGGATCACGAGTTGCTGGAAGGCATGAATTTTTCAGGCAGCCCGGCCTTCGAGGTCTGGCTCGCCACGGAGCGGCGCCATCTGCAGGCCGCCGCCGAAGCCGTGCTGCGCGAAGCCGCACTGGCTCGCATGGCCGCGGGCGCCATGACAGAAGCAGCCACACTGGCCGGCCGGCTGGTACGGCACAACCCGCTTGACGAGAACTACCAGGCTTTGCTGGTGCGCAGCCTCGCGGCCGCGGGCGACGGCGTGGGTGCGGCGCGCCAGGCCGCAGCCTGCCGCGAATTGTTCCAGCGCGTACTCGGCGTGCAACCCGGCGCCACGCTGGACGCGGCCCTGCGCACGCTCACCGCAGCGCCCACCGCGCGGCCCGCCACCGGGCGCGCCGCGGCGCTGGCCCAGCTGGAAGCCGGGGAGGCGGCGATCAGCGCCGGCGCGCTCGATGCCGGCCTGCAATGCCTGCGCCGCGCGATCGTGGAAGCCGATGCCACCGGCGACGCGGCACTGCGTGCGCGCGCCCGCGTGGCCCTGGGCGGTGCGCTGGTGCATGCCGCCCGCGGACGCGACGAAGAAGGCGCCACTGCGCTTCACGAAGCACTGGAGGTCGGCCACGAGGCTTCGCCGGCACTCGCCGCCGCCGCGTGCCGCGAACTCGGCTACGTCGAATTCCTGCGCGGCCGCTATGAACGCACGCTCGCCTGGCTGCAACGCGCGACGCCGCTGGCAGCCGGCGACCACGCGGAGCAGGCGCGCATCGCCACCGTGTACGGCGCTGCGCTCAGCGACACTGCGCATTACACGGCCGCCATCAGCCAGCTGCGCGAAGCTGAGGCGCTGGCTGCGGCCGTCGGCGACAGCCGGCAACTTGCCTACGCGCTGTCCATGCTGGGCCGCGCGCTACTGCTGCACGGCGAACCCGAGGCGGCCGCCGACGCCCTGGACCGCTCGGTGGCACTGGCCCGGCAAGGCTGGACCGCCTTTGTGCCGTGGCCGCAATCGCTGCGGGCCGAAATCGACCTGCTGCGCGGCGACGTGGATGCCGCCGCGAGCCGATTCGAGCATGCCTTCGCCCTCGGTTGCCAGCTCGGTGACCCGTGCTGGGAAGGCATTGCCGGCCGGGGCCTGGGGCGTGTGGCGATGGCGCGCGGGGAACCGCAGCGCGCCGTTGAAATACTTGCTGACGCACTGACGCGCTGCGTACGCCTTCCTGACGCCTACCTGTGGGCCAAGGCATATGCCCTCGACGCGCTGTGTGATGTCGCTGTGGCACAAGCCATGCCCCAGGCCTCGGCCTGGATCAACGAAATGCAGGACCTCGCTGCGCGTAGCGGCATGCGCGAACTGACGGTGCACGCCTGCCTGCACCGCGCGGCGCTCGGCGACGGCGCGAGCGCGGCGGCGGCGAAGCTGCTTGCCGGCCAGATCGACAACCCCGCGCTGCACGCCCTTGCCGGGCTCTGAACCCGGCGACGGCGCGGCAACACCTCAAGAGGTCGATGATGAATGCGACATCCAACGGCGCCGTATTTCACGGTGGAACCCGGCGCCTGGCGCCGGGACAAGCGCTGCGCCTGCCCCGGCGCGGCGGTGAATTGACAGTGCTGCGGGGCCGGCTCTGGCTGACGCGCCACAATGATTCCGGCGATCATTTCATTGAGGCCGGCCAGCGCGTGCGCCTAGGCGCCGATGAGAACGCGGTGATTGAGCCCGCAGGAACCGCGCAGGGCGTGACGCTGCACTGGGAGCCCTGCCGCCCGGGCCTCATCAGCGCCTTGCTCGCCCGGCCTCTTGGCGGCACGGCCTTCCTGGCCTTTGTGGCCGCCCGCGGCTTCGCGGCGCTGGCGCTCAGCGCCGCGGCGAGCGCAAGACGCGCGCGCGGCCAGGGCGAGACCTGCGACCGCCGTGCTGTATTCGTCACACTCGAAGGCAGCGGGGCGCAGGAGTCAGGCCGTCCCTTCTGGAAGAAAAACAGCCTCAAATCATTACTGGATGAGCGCAAGCAGCTATTAAATCCATAGCAAATGAGTTCGCATCAGCCGGCATCGACCCGGGTTTCCCGATGCATTGCAGCGTGCAGGCTATTGCGCTACATCAAACACCCGCACACCATTTTTATCTAAGCTGCTGGCATGAAGATTCAATTCCTCGGTGCCACAGATACCGTGACAGGTTCCAAATACCTGATCCGGTACGGGGAGTCCACGGTGCTGGTCGACTGCGGGCTGTTCCAGGGCTACAAGCAATTGCGCCTGCGCAACTGGTCCGCGCTACCTGTGGCCCCGGCCTCCATTGACGCCGTGATCCTGACGCACGCCCACATTGACCATAGCGGCTACCTGCCACTGCTGGCGCGCCAGGGCTTCAAGGGCAAGGTGTTCTGCACCCCGGCCACGGCCGACCTGTGCCGCATCCTGCTGCCCGACGCTGGCCACCTGCAGGAAGAAGAAGCCGAATACGCCAATCGCCACGGCTTTTCGAAGCACGCACCGGCGCTGCCGCTGTACACACGCGAGGATGCGCTACGCTGCATCAAGCTGCTGCACCCGGTACCCAGCGGAAAAAACTGGCACCCGGCACCGAGCCTGAACGCCAGCCTGACTCCTTCCGGCCACATGGTGGGCTCGTCGTTCGTGCAACTGGACAACGGCTCGCGCTCCATCCTGTTTTCCGGGGACATAGGCCGCCCCAACGACCTGGTGCTCAAGCCGCCTACACGGATGGACGGCGCCGATTATCTGGTGGTGGAGTCCACCTACGGCGACCGCCTGCACAAGGACTCTGACCCCCTATCGGCGCTGGGCCAGGTAATCAACCGCACAGCCGCGCGCGGCGGGGTGGTGGTGATCCCGGCTTTTGCGGTGGGGCGCGCGCAAAGCCTGCTGCACTGCGTTCAGGTGCTCAAGGCGCAAGGTGTCATACAACGCAACCTGCCGATCTACCTCAACAGTCCCATGGCGGCCAATGCCACGCAGGTGTACCTGAAACACAAGGCCGAGCTGCGGCTAACACCCGCGGAGTGCGAGGCCATGGCGCATACCGCCCACATCGTCGAGTCGCCGGAGGAGTCGCGCCTGCTCAATGCCAGGCACGGCCCCATGGTCATCATTGCCGCCAGCGGCATGGCTACCGGCGGACGTGTGGTCCACCATCTCAAAGCCTTCGCGCCCGACAAGCGCAACACCATCGTGTTTGCCGGCTTCCAGCCCGGCGGCACGCGCGGCGCACTCATCTCCGGCGGCGCGCCTACCGTGCGTATCCACGGCCAGGACGTGCCGGTGCGCGCCGAAGTGGCGATGCTGGACGACCTGTCGGCCCATTCGGATGCCGCCGAAATCATGGGTTGGCTGCGCGGCTTCAAGTCGGTACCGAAGCAGACTTTCATCACCCACGGCGAGCCGGCCGCAGCCGATGCCATGCGCCAGCGCATCGAACGCGAACTGCACTGGCCATGCCACCTGCCCTGTTACCTGGAGTCGGTCTCTCTCACCTGATGCAATTCACAAGCCAGCGGCAAGGACAGCCTCAGGCCAGGCCGCACCACTGCGCGATGCGATGCGTCATGTCGCTCCACAAGCCGAACACCGCGGCCAGCATCAGCACCCCCCCGGCCAGACGCACACCCAGTTGACCGCCCAGGCCGTTGCCGGCGCGCCGCAGCCCGGCCAGTAGTTGCGGCGCCAGCAGCAGGGAGACGCCACTGCCCACGGCAAAAGCCGCCATGGCCAGCGCGCCTTGCAACGGCCCGCCACTCAGGGACGCCACCAGCAGCGCCGAATAAAGCAGGCTGCAGGGCATAAAGGCCCATAACGCGCCCACCGAGAACATCCCGCCCCGTGATGCGGCCACGGCACCCACCCTGGACCACGCGGAGCGGCCTGCGCGGTCGGCCCAGGCCGGCTGGCTGGCCTTCACCATCAGCATCATTCCCCAACCCAGCACGGCCAGATGGAACAGCACCCAGAGCGGCTTGACCACGGCGGCCTGTTCTGTCATCCACGCAAAACTTTGCACTGCCATCGCTGCCGCCGCGCCCGCACTTGAATAGCCGACAAGCCGCCCGGCCTGAAAGACCAGCGGTGAATGCGCCTGCCGCTGCGGGCCCACGCGCCGCAGGCCGCCACAGGCCGCGCCGCACATCACAGCGCAATGAGGTCCTCCGGCAAGGCCCATCAGCAGGGCCGTCGTGGCGAGGGCGTAAGACATGGGCAGCGCTGCGATCAAATAATGCGCGAGAAACGACTGCGGTTGAGGTCGGACTGCAGGTAGCGGTCAAACACCATGGCGACCGCGCGCAACACGAACCGGCCTTCGGCCGTCACCTCGATGCCGGTGCTGGAAAGCAGCACAAGCCCGGCATCCTCCAGTTCGCGCAAGCGCTCCAGTTCCGCCGCAAAGTAGGTCTTGAAATCCAGCATCCAGGCGAGCTCTATCGATTCGAACCACACCTGGCCCTGGCACATGATGGCCATGATCACCGCGCGGCGCGCCAGGTCGTCCCGGCTCAGTGCCAGGCCGCGCGTGACCGGGAAGCGCCCCTGGTCAAGCAAGTCGCAGTATTCCTCCAGGGTTTTGGCATTCTGGCTGTAGGTGGCGCCGACCGCGCCAATGGCCGATACGCCCAGGCCCACCAGGTCGCGGTCGGGCTGGGTGCTGTAGCCCTGGAAGTTGCGGTGCAGCCGGCCCTCGCGGCTGGCCACGGCCAGCGCATCGTTCTCAAGCGCGAAGTGGTCCATGCCGATGTAGCGGTAACCCGCGCCCTGCAAACGCTGCATCGCTTCGGCCAGCATGGCGGCCTTGTCCTCGGCCGCGGGCAGCAGCGCCGGCGGGATGTGCCGCTGCGGCTTGAAGCGCTCCGGCAAATGGGCATAGGCATAGAGGGCAATGCGGTCCGGCCTGAGTTCCTCGACCTGGCGTATGGTGCGCGCGAAAGACGTCTGCGTCTGCCGCGGCAGGCCGTAGATCAGGTCCACATTGATGGATTCAAACCCGAGCACGCGCGCCTGCGCAACCAGCGCGAACACCTGTTCGGCGGGCTGGACGCGGTGCACGGCTTTTTGCACGTCGGCATCGAAATCCTGCACGCCGAAACTCAGGCGGTTAAAGCCCAGGGCCGCCAGCGCGGCCAGGCGCGTGTTGTCCACGGTGCGTGGGTCTACCTCGATGGCCATTTCCGCACCGGCCGCGATGTCGAAGTTGCGTCTGAGCATGTCCATGAGCTGTGCGAGTTCCGCGTCGGACAAAAAAGTCGGCGTGCCCCCACCCAGGTGCAGCTGGCTGACAGGCTGTCCCTGCCCCAGGCGCGCCGTGTACAGGGCCACTTCGCGCTCAAGATAGCCCAGGTAGGCGGTGGCACGGCTGTGCTGCTTGGTGATGATCTTGTTGCAGGCGCAGTAGTAGCACAGCGATTCGCAAAAGGGGATGTGCACATACAGCGATAGCGGTGCCGCCGAGGTCTCGGCCCGCGCGCGCCTGTCGTCCAGCGCGCGGCCGTGATCGACGGCGGTAAAGGCCTCGACAAAACGGTCCGCCGTCGGAAAGGACGTGTAGCGCGGGCCGGAGATGTCGAACTGGCGAAGGGCCTGGGGTAGAACAGCGGGCATGGGATGGTTCAGGAATGTGAGGCCTCCACTGTGCCGCCTCTCCGCCCCGGCTGCGTTGATGTGGATCAACGAGGGCGCAAGGTGCGGCCGCCGGACGCGTTTGCCCCGTCCTTGACCTGCGTCAAATCGCCGCGAAGGGCGCGCCGTAAGCTGGCGGCTTCCCCATTGCCTTGGGTCAACGGCCCCGGCTGCCAACCCTTCATCTCATGTCCCTCTCACAAGCAATCCAAGAAAACCAAGCCACCGTCCTTCCGCACCGAAAAGTCCTGCGTTCCTGGCTTCTTCCTGTCTCGACCAAAAACACCGGCCTCGCGTTGGCGCTGGCCCTGATGGACTTTGCCCTGTTCGCTGCATGCATGGCCGGGGCAGTGCTCGCGGGCCACCCTGCCCTCCAGGTGCTCATGGCCCTCTTGGCCGGCTTCATGATCGCGAGGCTGTTTATCCTCGGCCACGACGCGTGCCACCAGAGCTTCACCCCACACCGCAAACTCAACCGCTGGCTGGGCCGCCTGCTTTTTTTGCCCTCGCTCACGCCCTACAGCCTGTGGGATGTCGGGCACAACATCGTGCACCACGGCTACACCAACCTCAGCGGCTTTGATTTCGTATGGCAGCCCGCGACCCTTGAGGCCTATGAAAGCATGCCCGTCTGGAAACAGTGGCTGGAGCGCGCCTACCGCAGCGGCTGGGCGCCCTGGCTCTACTACCTCGTGGAAATCTGGTGGAAGCGGCTTTACTTCCCGTCCAAAGCCGTGATGCCTACGCGGCGCGGCATTTTTGTCGCGGACAGCTTGCTGGTCACTGCCGCTGCCGCAGCCTGGATCGCAGGCCTTGTGATCGCGGCAGGGTCTACCGGTCAGTCGGCGCTCTGGCTTTTGGCCGTTGGCTTTTTCCTGCCGCTGTTAGTGTGGAACGGCCTGATAGGTTTTGTGGTCTACGTGCACCACACGCACACCCAGATCGCCTGGTATGACAACAAAAAAAGCTGGTCGGACGCCAACCCCTTTGTCTCCACCACCGTGCACCTGACCTTCAACTCGTTTTTCGGCGCGGCGCTGCACCACATCATGGAGCACACGGCCCATCACGTAGACATGGGCGTGCCGCTGTACCGCCTGAAACAGGCGCAGGCCATGCTGGAGGCCAAGCTGCCTGGCCACATCGTCGTACAGCCTTTTTCCTGGCACTGGTACTTCGATACAGCGCGCCGCTGCAAGCTTTATGACTTCGAGCGGCGGCAATGGACGGATTTTTCCGGTACCCCGGCCACCCAGTCGATGGTCGTTCAGTGAACCCGGGTATCGAAGACGTGTTTGAGGGCCGCGTGGTCGAGGATGCGGATGTGGCGTTTGTCGACTTCCAGGATGCCCTGCTGCAGGAAGGCGGAAAAGGTGCGGCTCACGGTCTCCAGCTTCATGCCCAGGTAGCTGCCGATTTCGGCGCGCGACATGCGCAAGTGGAATTCGCTGGCTGAGTAGCCACGCAACTTGAGCCGCTGTGACAGGTTGAGCAGGAAGGCAGCCAGCCGCTCTTCGGCGTTCATGCTGCCCAACAGCATCATCAGGCTGTGCTCCTTGACGATTTCCCGGCTCATCAGCCGGCTGACGGCCTGCTGCATGTCGGCACTGGTCGCAGCCAGGCCGCTGATCTGGTCGTAGGGAATGGTGCAGACTTCAGTGTCTTCGAGTGCAGTGGAGTTGCTGGCATACGCGCCGTTGGCAATACCGTCCAGGCCCATCAGTTCACCGGCCATCTGGAAGCCGCTGACCTGCTCACGGCCATCTGCCAGCGTCAGGCTGGATTTGAAGGTGCCGATACGCACCGCATAAATGTTGCGGAAAGCCTGGCCCTCGTGGTAGAGCGTCTGCCCCGCCTTGACCTTCGTCCGGCTGAAGTGGAGATCGTCCAGTCCATCCACATCGGCGGGCTTCATGCCGCAGGGCAGGCAGAGGTCGCGCAGGTTGCAGTTCGAGCAGTGAGTCTTCAGTGGCAGGATAGCGGCGGATGAAATGCCGCTGACGGATGAAGTGCCGCTGGCGGATGAACAGGCTAAGGGCATGATGACTCCTTGGATTGGGAGGAAGAAACGGACTGATCCACACGCCGCGGCTGCGCAAGCATTGCCACGGTGTCCCCGAGTTGGTAAAACTCGGCGTGTTTATCGAGAAAACAGGCAGCGCCCGCAGCCAGGTAGCGCGCACGGTAGGCGGCCTCGGCATGGTTGCTGAGGATGATGAAAGGAATGTCTTGCGTGGTTTTGAGGATGGACTGCAGCACCTGCATGCCCGTGCCCTTCTCGAATTGCACGTCAAGCACCACCACATCGGGCTGCGTCGCCAGGATGCCCGAGACCGCAGACTCCGGCGTATCGGCCTGGCCCGCGACCACCACGCCCCGGGCGGTAAGCATTTCGGCAACGCTGCGGCGGCTCAGCGCGGAGTCGTCGGCCAGAAAGACCCGGGTGGGTGAAGCGGTGTGTTGCATGCCCTTACTGTCGCGCAGGCGGCGCGGCAGGGACATCGTCTTTTGCTGAAAGGCCGGCTCGGATAAGGCTGGTTCGCCGGCACCGGCGCTCCGATCCAGACTCGGAAATTTCCGAGCCTGTACCGACCAGCGCGCCCGCTTAATGCGCCATCAACACGGGTAGCGTCATGCTTTTAAGCACGGTCCGGGATGCGCCGCCCAATACCCATTCATAGGCGCGGGCGCGGCCATAGCAGCCCATCACCAGCAAGTCCGCCTGCAGATCGAATGCGCGCGACAGCAGCAGGTCGCCCAGGTTCCCGGGTTCCGCGCCTTCCACATTTTCCCGGTGCCAGCTGGCCTGGACACCGTGGACCTTCAGGTAAGAGACGATATTCGGACCTGCGCCCGTAGCCGCCACGGCATCAACGCCCCAGCTCAGGATATGCACCGAGTTTGCGTTGCGCAGGATGGGGAGGGCCGCGGTCACCGCGCGTGCGGCTCCGCGGGTGGGCTTCCAGGCGATCACCACATTGCCCGGCAAACCCGGTTTTGCCGACGTGTAGGGCAGCACCAGTGCCGGCCGCCCGCTCAGGGCAATCACAGCCTCCGGAAAATCCGCCGGCATCAGCGTGGACCAACCCTCGCCCGGGCCGTGCTGGCCCAGCACCAGCAGGTCGGCATAGAGCGCCTGCCCGGCAAAGGCCGATAGCAGCGGAAATTCATGGACTTCAGCCCATGCGGCGGGCAGCCCCGCAGGCCGGATCTGTTCGAACACCGAGCGCGCCCGCGCCAGTTCGGTGTCCTGTACGTTCTCCCGCCTCACGGCCAGGCCGGTCCCCATGCCGGAGGCAACGGGAAGCGCCTCGGAGGCCGAAGGCGAGGCATAAAGCGCCGTGATGCCGGCGCCGTACTGCGCGGCAAGCCGGCAGGAAAATTCAAGGCGTTGCGCGAATTGCGGCGAGGCGTCGGCATGGACCAGCAGTTGTTTGAGTTCATTGCTCATGGAACACCTCCGGTGCAGAGTTTGGATACCCTGACTGTAGGGAGAGGCGCCCGAGGCTGTATTGATCGTTGTCAACACAAGGCCGCTTTCCGCAGCAGACCGGTGGGCCTCAGGGGTCCAGTGGCTCGGTCAGTCCATGCTTGAGCGCATAACGGATCAACTCGCTCTGGTTTTGCAAGCCCATTTTCTGCATGAGGTTGGTCTTGTGGGTACTGACGGTCTTGACCGACAGGTTCAGCTTCGTCCCGATGTCCGTCAGGGAAACGCCGGCCACCAGCAATTGCAGCACTTCAAACTCGCGATTCGAAAGGCTTTCATGCGGCACTGCCTGGCTGCCGGGCATCGCACCCAGCGCGAGTTGCTCGGCCACTTCGGCGCTGATGAAGGCGCCGCCTGAAGCCACCTTGCGTATGGCCTGCTCCAGCTGGTCCGGCGCGCTCTCTTTGGTCAGGTAGCCGCTGGCGCCGTTCTTGATGGCGCGCACGGCGTACTGCAGCTCCTGGTGCATGCTCAGGACCAGGATGCGCAGCTGCGGCTTTTCGCCGCGAATCAGCTTGATGAGCTCCATGCCGCTGCGCCCCGGCATGGAGAGGTCCAGCACCAGCACGTCGAAGGCCAGCTCGCGCACGCGCTGCATGACTTCTGTCCCGTTGCCGGCCTCGCCGGCGACCTCCATGTCATCGATGGAGGACACGATGCGCTTGAGCCCCTCCCGCACGATGGAATGGTCGTCGGCAATCACAATTTTGATCACGTGATGTCTCCTGTTTCGGGCACCGGAATGCTGACCCGTATGCGGGTTCCCTGGCCCGGCGCGGTGTCTATGTCCACCGTCCCCTGCAGCAGGCGGGCCCGTTCGCGCAGGCCCATCAGACCCAGCGAATTGGGCTTGCGCGGGGCGTCCGGCGCGAACCCGGCACCGTCATCGCTCACGTCGAGGATCACGGCCGCATCAGTCCTCGCTATGCGTACATCGACTTGCGACGCACTCGCGTGCTTTGCCACGTTCACGAGCGACTCTTGCACAATGCGGAACACCGCCGTGGCATACGGTTCGGCCAGCTCAACCTCCTCGTCCAGCGACAGCTTGCACACCACGCCGTGACGCTGGGTGAAATTATGGGTGAGCCACTGGATGGCCGGCACCAGGCCCAGGTCGTCCAGCAGCAACGGCCGCAAATCTGACGCGATGCGGCGCGTGGCGGCCACCGTGGTGTCCAGCAAGCCGAGCATGTCGTCCAGTTTGGCCCGCACGGCACCTGCATCCGGGGGCAAGGCTTCCCGAATCCAGGTGGCGTCCATCTTGATCGCCGTCAATGACTGCGCGAGTTCGTCGTGCAGCTCGCGCGCGATCCGTGTTTTTTCGCTTTCACGGATGGCGTGGGCCGCCGAGGCGAAGGCGCTCAGTTCCTCGCTCGCGCGGACCCGCTCAGTCACGTCGCGCAGGATCACGGTGTAAAGCTTGCCATGCGCGGTATCGAGCTGCGAGATGGAAGCTTCCAGCGGAAACTCCTCGCCGCTGGACCTCCGCCCATACAGCACCGTGCCATCTCCCATGCGCCTGGAGGTTGTGCCGGTCTGACCGAAACGCCGAACCTGCTCGCCGTGTGCCCCCTGGTGCCGCTGTGGAATCAACCGTGTGAGCGGCTGGCCCAGCATCTCGCGCGTGGGCCAGCCGAATATCTTCTCGGCCGCCTTGTTGTACAAGAGCACGTTCTGCTTGCTGTCCACAGTGATGATGGCGTCCATGGCCGAATCCAGCAGACCGGCCAGCCTCGCGTCCGCGCCCTCCAGCGCTTGCTTGCCGATACGGTCTCGCGCCGCGTCACGCCCGGCCAGCAGCCAGGCAATGCCGCATGTGGCGGCGGCCAGCGCTGCAACCAGCGGCAGGCCCGGCAGCGATTGTGGGCTGGACGCCAGATGGACGGCGGCCAGCAGCGTCAGGGTTGCCATCACGGCCAGTGCGATGGCCATGGAGCGCCGGCGCTTGGGCACCGCGTCACCGACGTGGGGGAACAGGGACATGGGGCAGCTTCGGGAGTGGAACCCGATCTTACCGCCCGGCCCTTTCTGCGGAAGCCGGCACAGGCCCCATCAGCAGCACCGTCAAGGCGCTGGAGGCCGCGCAGGCAAGCCAGAACACAAAAAAGGCGGCGGTCTGCAGTGCCAGCCGGGACAGCCCCGCGGGTTGCCCGTAACGCAGCATTTCCTCAGGGTCGAACAGTCCGAAGAGCAGCAGTTCCAGCAGGCAGGCCGACAGAAAGGCCGGCCAGGCGATGCCCAGTATCTTGTTGGCTGAAATCATGGGGTCTCCTCTTTGCGTTGCAGGCGATCAGGGACGAGCCGTTTTGTCGGGTGTGGCCGCGTGATTGCGCCCCTCCAGGGCCGGCGCCAGTGCCCTGGGTTGATGCAGCGCATTGGTGCGCGAGGCCCGCGCCGGCTCCTGTCCGCCTATCACGGCATCCGGATACTTGACGGCCAGGAAGGCTGTCACCACGCCTGCCACGACCACTGCGGCGGGCCCGGAAATCACCAGCCAGACATGGCCGTGCTTCCACCATGGAGTGGCTTGGGTGGGAATGGAATTCATGAGGGGCCTTTCATCGCGATTCATCGCGGAACAAGGAACACGGATTTTTCTTCGACGTGGGCACGCCCGCTTTCATCGCCGACACGGAACACGATGGCGTGCGAGCCGGCCGACGCCGAGCCGTAGGGAATCTGCAGCCGCACCGCGACCCAGCGGGATTCGGTGGGGCCCACGCTGACTTCAGCCTCAGAGGCGACCGTCAGGCTCTCCAGTCCGGCGGCCGCAATCGTGTAGCGCTGCGGCTGCTCGGTGGCGTTCATGATCTGCAGCCGGTAAACATTTTCCAGCCGCCCGCCCGCCACGATGCGCGAAAGCGCGGCACGGTCCCGCACGACGTCGACCTTCAATGGCATGCGCGCCACCAGGCTCCAGAGAAGTGTCAGGCACAGTACGCCGAGCAGCGCCGTATAGACCAGCACGCGCGGGCGCAGCACCTGCCGCAGCATGCGTGAAGCACCCCATTTTCCGGCGAGCGCGTTCTGGGTGGTGAAGCGGATCAGACCCCGCGTATAACCCATTTTGTCCATCACACCATCACACACATCCACGCATGCCGCGCAGCCTATGCACTCATACTGCAGGCCCTCGCGGATGTCTATGCCTGTCGGGCAAACCTGCACGCACAGGGTGCAATCGACACAGGCGCCCAGGGACAATGCCGCGGCGTCGGCATGGCGCGACCTGGCGC
This sequence comes from Polaromonas sp. P3_A5, assembly GCF_056403055.1. Lineage (NCBI taxonomy): Bacteria > Pseudomonadati > Pseudomonadota > Betaproteobacteria > Burkholderiales > Comamonadaceae > Polaromonas > Polaromonas sp. P3_A5. Next base: position 130,291 of record NZ_JBFUGF010000001.1, on the reverse strand, counting down.
CGCGCGGTTCACCCCGCGCGGGGTCGTAACTCACAATCAACGTGTCTTTGTCAAACATCGCGCTCTGGAAGCGCGCATAGGGGCACATGTATTTGCACACCTGCTCACGCAGGAAGCCGGCATTGCCGTAAGTGGCGAAACCGTAGAACAAGACCCAGAAGATTTCCCAGCCGCCCATTTTGGTCTGCAAGAACTGCAGGATCAGCTCGCGGGCCGGCACGAAATAAGCGACAAAGGTAAAGCCGGTCCACATCGCCACACCTATCCAGAGGATGTGCTTGAACCACTTCTTGACCAGTTTTTCCAGCGAGAACGGGGCGCCGTCCAGCCGCAACCTGGCCGTGCGGTCGCCCTCCACCTTGCGCTCTATCCAGAGGAAGATTTCGGTGTACACCGTCTGCGGGCAGGCAAAGCCGCACCAAAGCCGGCCCGCAACCGCCGTGAACAGGAACAGCGACAAAGCGCTGGCGACCAGCAGGCCGGTCAGGTAGATGAAGTCCTGCGGGTACAGCACATAACCGAAGAGATAAAAGCGCCGCGCCTCCAGGTCGAACAGCACCGCCTGGCGCTGCCCCCACTGCAGCCACGGCAAGCCGTAGAAAAACAGCTGCGTCAAGATGACGAATGCCCAGCGCCAGCGCGCAAACAGCCCGCTCACGGAACGCGGGTAGATTTTCTTTTGCGCCTCGTACAGCGACTCCCCTGCCGGCTCTGCCGCTGGCACGATGGGAATGATTTTTCGCAAAGGCAGCTGGGTCACTGTCGCCTCAAAGTTTTGCCGCAGCGGCTTTGTTGGAGAGCCCCCAGATGTAAGCTGTCAACACATGGATCTGCGCTTCCGTGAGCTTGCCGGCCTGCGCAGGCATTTCGTTGGTTTTGCCTTTGTTCACAATGTCGACGATGGCCTGCTCTCCCCAGCCGTGCAGCCAGATGTCGTCGGCCAGGTTGGGCGCGCCTATCGCGGTATTGCCCTTGCCGTCCATGCCGTGGCAGGCCGCGCAGGCGGTGAATTTGGATTTGCCGAGCTGCGCGCGCAGTGAATCGTGGGGACCACCGGACAGGCTAAGGACGTAATTCGCCACGTTCTTGACATCATCCGCTGTACCGACAGCGGCTGCCATGGGCGGCATCTGGCCCTTGCGGCCCACGGTCAGGGTCTCCCTGATTTTTTCGGTTGAGCCGCCGTGCAGCCAGTCGGTGTCGGCGAGGTTGGGAAAGCCCTTGCTGCCGCGCGCGTCCGAGCCGTGGCACTGGGCGCAGTTGTTCATGAAGAGGCGCTCGCCCACCGCCATGGCATTGGCGTCGCCGGCGAGCTCGTCCGCGCTTTTGGCGGTGAAGCCGGCGTACAGCGGTGCAAGCTCCTTGTCTGCGTTGTCCATCGCGGTGTTGTATTCGCCACGCGTGCTCCAGCCCATTTCGCCCGGGTAAGCACCAAGGCCCGGGTAAGCGACCAGGTAGAGCAAGGAATAGATCACGCTGATCACGAACAGCCACATCCACCAGCGCGGCATCGGGTTGTTGGACTCGCGCAGGTCTTCATCCCAGACGTGGCCCGTCGTGTTGTCGCTGTTCTGGGGTATTTTTTTGCGGGCCGTCGCCCACAGCAGGACCAGGGCACCGAGGATGCCGATCAAGGTCAGCGCGGCCACATACCAGGACCAGAAGTTGTCTGTGAAATCGCTCATGGCTCACACCCGATGTGTTGTGCAGTGAATAAAAAACCGGTGAAGAGGTCTTGCATGGCGCTACCCCCTAGTCCTGCAGGAAGGGGATCTTTGCGTCCTCTTCAAACCGCGTGCGGTTACGGCTGGAATAGGCCCACACCAGCAGACCGACGAAGGTGGCAAAACACAGCAGGGTAGCGATGATGCGCAGCGTGTTGACGTCCATGTCGCTCTCCTTTACTTCAGGGCCTTGCCCATAACTTGCAGATAGGCCACCAGGGCATCCATTTCCGTCTTGCCCTTCACCACACCAGCGGCCTCGGCGATTTCGGCGTCGGTGTAAGGCACCCCCACCCTGCGCAGTGCTGTCATGCGGGGCGCCATGTCGGCGGGGTCGACGGGCTTCTTCTCCAGCCAGCTATAGGCCGGCATGTTGGATTCAGGGACCAGGTCGCGCGGATTGTTCAGGTGGATACGGTGCCATTCGTCGGTGTATTTGCCACCTACGCGGTGCAGGTCGGGACCCGTGCGCTTGCTGCCCCACTGGAAGGGATGGTCGTAGACAAATTCGCCGGCCACCGAGTAGTGCCCGTAGCGCAACGTCTCCGCGCGAAACGGTCGGATCATCTGCGAGTGGCAGTTGTAGCAACCCTCGCGCAGGTAGATGTCGCGGCCGGCCAGCTGCAACGCACCATAAGGCTTCACGCCTTCAAGCGGTGCGGTGGTCGACTTCTGGAAGAACAGCGGCACGATTTCCACCAGGCCGCCCACGGCGATCACCAGCAGGATCAGGATGATCATCAGGAAGTTGTTGGTTTCGATCTTCTCGTGCGAGAAGCCGGCCGCAGAGGGGGTTTCGTCTTTCATGGGATGTGCTTTCTTCTCTTGTTATGCGTGAGCCAGCGCCGGCACCGGCACCCGGACGGGGCGGCCCTTGGCCACCGTCATGCAGACGTTCCAGGCCATCAGTACCATGCCGCCAAGGTACAAAAGCCCGCCAAAGAAACGCACCACGTAGAAGGGATAGGTGGCCTTCACCGATTCGACGAAGGTGTAGGTCAGGGTTCCGTCGGCGTTGATGGCGCGCCACATCAGACCCTGCATCACGCCGGCGATCCACATGGCGGCGATGTAGAGCACGATGCCCACGGTGGCCGTCCAGAAATGCACCTCGATGGCGCGCACCGAATACATCTGCTTTTGCCCGAACAGGCGGGGAATCATGTAATACAGCGTGCCCATGGAAATCAGGCCCACCCAGCCCAGGGCACCCGAATGCACGTGGCCCACGGTCCAATCCGTGTAGTGCGACAGCGCATTGACGGTCTTGATGGACATCAGCGGGCCCTCGAAGGTGCTCATGCCATAGAACGACAACGACACGATCAAAAAGCGCAGGATGGGGTCTTCGCGCAGCTTGTGCCAGGCGCCCGACAGGGTCATCACGCCGTTGATCATCCCGCCCCAACTGGGCGCCAGCAGGATCAGCGAAAACACCATACCCACTGACTGCGTCCAGTCGGGCAAGGCCGTGTAGTGCAGGTGGTGCGGACCCGCCCACATATAGGTGAAGATCAGCGCCCAGAAGTGGACGATGGACAGGCGGTAGCTGTAGACCGGCCGCTCCGCCTGCTTGGGGATGAAGTAATACATCATGCCCAGGAAGCCCGCGGTGAGGAAGAAACCCACGGCGTTGTGGCCGTACCACCACTGCACCATCGCGTCCTGCACACCCGCATAAGCGGAATAGGATTTCATCCAGCCGGCCGGAATCTCCGCGCTGTTGACCACATGCAGCACCGCCACCGCAAGAATGAAGGCGCCGTAGAACCAGTTGGCCACGTAGATGTGCCGGACCTTGCGGATTCCCAGCGTGCCGAAAAAGACGATGGCATAGGACACCCAGACCAGGGTGATCAGGATGTCGATGGGCCATTCGAGTTCGGCGTACTCCTTGCCGGTGGTGTAACCCAGCGGCAGGCTGATCGCGGCGCCCAGGATGACCAGTTGCCAGCCCCAGAAGGTAAAGGCTGCCAGCCGCGGTGCAAACAGCGGCACGCTGCTGGTGCGCTGGACCACGTAGTAGCTGCTGCCGATCAATGCGCAGCCGCCGAAGGCGAAGATGACCGCATTGGTGTGCAGCGGCCTGAGCCGGCCGTAGCTCAGCCAGGGAATGCCGAAGTTCAGTTCAGGCCATGCCAGCTGCGCGGCGATGAAAAGGCCCACAGCCATGCCGACCACACCCCAGAGCACAGCTGCCAGTGAAAACTGGCGAACCACCTTGTCGTGATAGGCGATCCCTCGTGTCGTTTCTTCGTTCATGAAGCACCTTTTGTCTTGATGCTTCAAAGTGTCGATGCGGCACGGGTCGCGCCATTTGATGCAGGTCAATCAGTGTGCAGAATGCGCTCGGCTTCCTGCTCAAGCGCCTCGAACTGACCTCGCCATACCGCCCAGCCCAGTGCGCCGATGATCAGCAAGGCCAGCACGACTGAGAGTGGGATCAAGAGGAACAGGATATCCATCTAGTTCTCCGGCGGGGTGCGCGCCAGCCTGGCCGAGTTGGCCACCACCAGCAGCGAGCTGGCCGCCATGCCGAAGCCGGCCAGCCATGTGGGCATATAGCCAAAAACCGCCAGCGGTACGCAGGTCGCGTTGTAAACCGCTGCCCACAACAGGTTCTGGCGCACGACCGCCCGGGTGCGCCGCGCCTGCGCGACAAGGGCTGGCACCGTGAGCAGCCGGTTGCCGGTCATGATGAAATCCGACCTTGCCTGAGCCACCGGCACGGCCTGACCCATGGCCATGGACGCATCAGCCACGGCCAGTACCGGCCCGTCGTTCATGCCGTCACCCACCATCATGACGCGATGGCCCTCGCGCTGAAGGCGGCGCACATGTTCCAGTTTGACCTCAGGCGTACATTCGCCAAAGCACCACTCAATGCCTGCCCGGCGCGCCAGGTGGGCGACAGCCTGGCCCGTATCGCCCGAAAGCAGCTGCACGCGGACACCGAGCTTGAGCAACGCGTCCACGGCCTGGGCCGCGTCTGGCCGCATCGCTTCGTCAAGCTCGAAACCCGCGAGGTAGTGCTCGCCATCGGACAGATGGGCCTGCAACACCGGCACATCGCGGCCCGGCACAGGCACGCCGCAAAAAAAGGCCGCCCCCAGGTTGAGGTAATGCGGCTCACTGCCGTCCAACCGGGCCACCTTGCCGCGCAGGCCCCGTCCGGTAACCTCCTCCACTTCGCTGGCCACCCAGTCCGCTGCGGGAAAGCTGGCGGCGATGGCGCGCGAGACCGGATGCAGCGAGTGCCTGGCCAGCGCCCCCGCCCAGTCACACGCCTCGTCGCGGTTCACACCGGCAGGCGTATGGGCCATCACGACTTGCATGCGGTCTTCTGTCAACGTGCCGGTCTTGTCGAAGATCACGGTGTCGATGGCAGCGCAGCTTTCCAGCGCCTGCAATTTGCGCACCAGCACGCCGCGCCGGGCCAGTGCGCCCGCGCCGGCCAGCATGGCCGCCGGCGTGGCCAGCGACAAGGCGCAAGGGCAGGTCACGATGAGCACCGCGACCGCGACCGCCAGCGCATGCGCCTGACCAAAAGGCCACCACCACACGGCTGCGGCGGCGCTCGCCAGCAGCACGGCCACCAGGAAGGGACTGGCGACGCGGTCCACCAGTTGCACCAGGCCTGGCTTTTCGACTGAGGCCTGCTCCATCAGGGCCACGATTTCGGCGTACCGGGTTTCCGGCCCGACGCGCAGCACGCGCACCTGCAGCACACCCGTGAGGTTGTGGCTGCCGGCAATGACACCATCGCCCACCCGCCGCAGCAGGGGTTTGGATTCGCCGGTGAGCAGCGACTGGTCGACCCGGCTCTCACCGCCCTCAACGGCCCCATCAGCGGGGAAAGCCTGACCAGGCAGCACCCGAATCAAGTCGCCGGCGACAAGGCGGCGCACGGCCACCGCGCGGAAACTGCCATCGGCTTCCCGCCGCTCCACGCTGTCCGGAAGGCGCCGCATCAGCGCCTCCAGCGCACCGGCGGTGCGGTCGCGCAGGCGCTGCTCCAGCAGTCGGCCCGACAGCAGAAAAAAAACGAACATGGGCACCGAGTCGTACGAGGCATGGTCACCCCAGGGGCCCGCCGGGTCAAAGGTCGCGGCCGTGCTGGCACCGAAGGCGATCAGCACGCCCAGCGCCACCGGCACGTCCATGCCGATGCGCAGGTTGCGCACATCGCGCAGCGCCGCCGCAAAAAACGGCCAGCAGGAAAACAGCAGCACCGGCAGGGTCAGCACCCAGGAGGCCCAGCCCAGCAGCGCCTGGATGTCGGGCGTGATCTCGCCCGCCGGCGCCAGATAGGCCGGTGCCGCGTACATCATGACCTGCATCATGCAAAAACCCGCCACCAGCCAGCGCCACAACATCACCCGCTGAGCCTGCACCCTGCGGCCGGCCAGCAGCAGGTCGCCTGCCGGCAAGGCGCCGTAACCGGCCTGGTGCAATGCCGCAATCCAATAAGAAGGCTGCGTGGTCTGCGGATGCCACTGAAGCCGCGCCGTGGCAGTCACGCCGTTGACCTGGACCGTATCCACGCCGGGCAGCTTGCGCAAAACCTCCTCGACCGTGAGCGCACAGGCCGCGCAGTGCATGCCCTCCAGCGCCAGGTACGACTCCCACCAGCCCTCGCGCCCCGCGACCGGCCGGCTAAAGCCCTCCCATTCGGCCGACTCGTCGAGCACGGCCCATGCGGCGGCGGGCGGCAAGAGACCGGCGGAAGCCGGGGCGATGGCGGTTTGCATGACGCAAGGGTAGCCGGCACGGCATGCCGCGCCCTTGATATGGATCAAGCCTGGGCGGGTGCGGCGCCTCTCTGTACGTTATCGAACAGTCCGATAGGCGGATGTTTGCGATAACAGCAATGCAGGGTTTGCCGAAGTGGCATCGCCTTGATCCAGGACAAGCGGCGGACCTTCCGCAGCCGCCAGACTGGCACCTGCCGAGTGCAGCCTCCAGGCTGGCTTGCCGTTTGCCGCCGCCTGGGCAAAACCGGATAAAAAAAGACAACGATGAAAATTCCCCGCGCCGCTGAAGAAAGCCCGCAGCCCGAAACACCCTGCGACCCGTCGGTGCGCGAGATCGAGGACGTCGCCGCGAGCACGGGCGCGGACCTGCTGCGCGGCCTTTCTTCCGGCGAGGCGTCACGGCGGCTTGGCGCGCAAGGGCCCAATACCCTCAACGCCGCGCCGCCCGTGAGTGCGTGGCGGCGCATTCTCTCGCAGTTCCAGGACCCCCTGATCTATTTACTGCTAGCGGCCATTGCCATTTCGCTGCTCGCATGGGCCATGGACGGGCGGCAAGGCTGGCCGATTGACGCGCTGGTGATTGCCGTCGTCGTCCTGCTCAATGCCGCGCTGGGCTACGTTCAGCAGGCCAAGGCGCGCGGCGCGGTGGTGGCCCTGGCCAAACTCACGCAGGCGAGTTCTTCGCTGATGAGGGACGGCCGCGTGCAAAAAGTGGCGCTGGCGTCGCTGGTGCGGGGCGACCTGCTGGTCCTGAATGAGGGGGACGTGGTGGGCGCCGACGCGCGGCTGGCGGCCGCCACCGCCCTGCGTGTCCACGAGGCCTCGCTGACCGGGGAAAGCTTCGCCGTGCTGAAAAGCACCGCTTCGTTGCGGGCCCCGGCCGCGCTGGGCGACCGCGTGAACATGGTCTTCAGGGGCACGGCCATCACCCAGGGCACGGGCCGCGCGGTAGTCACGGCTACCGGCATGAACACCGAAATGGGCGCCATTGCCGCCATGCTCGAGGCGACGTCGCAAGCGCCTACCCCTTTGACGCGGGAAGTAAGCCGGCTGGGCCGGATGCTCGGCATCGCGGTGCTCATTATTGCCACCGTGGTGGTGGCCACCATCCTGATGCTGTCAGAACTGCGCACGGCCGGCGACGTCATCGCTGTGCTGCTTCTCGGCGTGGCGCTGGCGGTGGCGGCGGTTCCGGAAGGCCTGCCCGCCATCCTGTCGGTGGTGCTGGCCATGGGGGTGCAGCGCATGGCCAGGCACAAGGCGATCATCAAAAACCTGTCGTCCGTGGAAACACTGGGCTGCGCCTCCGTCATTTGCACGGACAAGACAGGCACACTGACGCGCGCGGAAATGACCCTGACGCGCATTGCAACGGCATCCGGCATGGTGGAGGTGACGGGCGTGGGCTATGTACCTGAGGGCCGCGTCGAGCAGGCCGGCGGCGAACTCGCCGCCGGGCCGCTGCGGGAAGAGGTGGCGTTTGCGCTGCTGGGCGGCAGCCTGGCGGGCAATGCCGGCCTGCGGCAGGACTCCGCCGGCATCTGGCGGATTCAGGGCGATGCCACGGAGGCGGCTTTCCTGGTCGCCGCGCGCAAGCTCGACCCTTCACTCCAGGCACGCGCCGGCCGCTATGACCGCATCAGGGAGATTCCGTTCACGTCGGACCGGAAAATGATGTCGGTGATTGAGCGTGACCATGACCAAGGTGGCGCCGCCATGCTCATCAGCAAAGGCGCGCCGGACGTGCTGATCGAGCGCTGCACCCATGTGAAGGTGGGCGCGGCAACCGTGATGATGGATGCCGCCCGCAAGGCCGCCCTGCTCCGCAACGTCGACACCCTCTCGGACGCGGCCTTGCGCACACTGGCCGTTGCCTTCCGTCCACTGCACGCCGGTGAAGACCCGGCATCCACATCACTGGAAGAAGACTTGGTCTACGTCGGCACGGCCGGCCTGATGGATCCGCCGCGCGAGGAAGCGGCCGTGGCGATACGCCAGGCCCAGCGTGCCGGCATCCGCGTCATCATGATCACGGGCGACCACCCGCGCACGGCGCTGCGCATTGCCGCGGACCTCGGAATCCGCGGCGCGCAATCGCCCGCGCTGACCGGCATTGAGATGGACAGTCTGGAGGATGCGGAATTTGCCGCCGCGGTTCGCCAGACGTCGGTGTATGCGCGTGTCGCGCCGGCGCACAAGCAGCGCATCGTGGATGCGCTGCAGGCCGACGGCCAGGTGGTGGCCATGACAGGCGACGGCGTGAACGATGCCCCCGCATTGAAGTCCGCGGACATCGGCATCGCGATGGGCCTGACCGGCACCGAAGTGACACGGCAGGCCGCCCGGATGATCCTGGCCGACGACAACTTCGCCACCATCGTGGAGGCGGTGCGCGAAGGGCGCGGCATTTTTGACAACATCCGGAAATTCCTGCGCTACCTGCTGTCCTCCAACATGGGGGAGGTGTTGACGGTGTTCCTGGGTGTGGTGGGTGCCGGCGTCATCGGGCTTCAAGCCCCCGGCGTTGCGGTGGTACTGCCCCTGCTGGCCACACAGATCCTCTGGCTCAACCTCATCACCGACTCCTGGCCGGCGCTGGCCATGGGCATAGACCCCGCGGTCGGCGACGTCATGGCGCGAAAGCCCCGCACCCGCGATGAGCGCGTGATCGATGGCCGCATGTGGTCGGGGATATTGCAGACCGGCGCCGTCATCGCGGTGGTGACGCTCCTGACCATGGACATGTTGTTGCCTGGCGGGCTGATCGAGGGCAACCAGGACCTGGCCGTCGCCCGCACCGCCGGCTTCACCGTGCTGGTGCTGGCGCACCTGTTCAATGCCTTCAACGCGCGCTCGGAATCCGCCTCCGCGTTTCGCGGCCTTTTCTCCAACCCATGGCTATGGGCCGCGCTGGGCTTGTCGTTGGGCCTGCAGATCGCGGTGGTCAACCTGGAGTTTCTGAACTACGCTTTCGGCACGGTGCCCCTTACGTTTGAACAATGGCTGCTGTGCGCCGCCATGGCCAGCACGGTCCTGTGGCACGCCGAATTGCGCAAACTGGCCAGCCGGGCATGGCGCAGACATGCGCAAACGCGAACCGCCGCGGCCGGCGGCCCGCAGTGAAGACTTCACCCTGACGACGCCGGAGAAACACCATGATGTCAAAACCCCACCCGGAAAACCGCTACGGTGCGCTCTCCATCGGCTTGCACTGGTTCATGCTTGTCTTGCTGGCGGCGGTCTACCTCTGCATGGAGCTCAGTGACGCCTTTCCCAAGGGCAGCGACATGCGCAACGGGCTGAGGGCCTGGCACTACATGCTGGGCCTGTCCGTCTTTGTGCTGGCCTGGCTTCGCCTGGCGGTCAATCTCCGGCATCGCGCCCCACCCGTAGCCCCGGCACCGCCGCTGTGGCAAAGCCGCCTGGCCTGGCTGGTGCAGGCGGGGCTTTATCTGCTCATGATAGGGATGCCCCTGGCGGGATGGCTGATACTCAGCGCCCGTGGTCAGCCCATTCCTTTTTTTGGGCTGCAACTGCCCGCGCTGATGGCCGAGAGCAAAGATGCGGCGGGCTGGATCAAGGAAGTCCACGAAGCGGGAGCGACAGCGGGGTATTTCCTGGTGGGCTTGCATGCATTGGCGGCCTTGTATCACCACTACCGGCTGCGTGACAACACGCTGGCTCGCATGCTTCCCGGCCGCCGCTGATTCAAACTACCCCCTAAACGAAGGATGAGTGCATGAGACATATTGAATGGCACAGGACTTCACGCATCGGATGGCTTCGCGCTGCCGTTCTGGGTGCCAATGACGGCATCGTATCGACCGCCAGCCTGATAGTGGGAGTGGCCGCCGCCAGCGCCACACACGGCAATGTGCTGATGACGGGCGTGGCAGCCCTGGTGGCCGGCGCGATGTCGATGGCCGCGGGCGAATACGTGTCGGTGCACTCGCAGTCCGATACCGAGAAGGCCGACCTGGCCCGGGAGCGGGCCGAACTTGAAAAAGACCCCGTGGCCGAACACCGCGAACTGACCGCCATCTACATCGCGCGCGGGCTGGACGATGCGCTTGCGCGGCAGGTTGCGGAGCAGCTCATGGCTCATGACGCCCTGGGTTCACACGCGCGCGACGAGTTGGGAATTCACGACAGCATGGCCGCCCGGCCCATACAGGCCGCGCTCGCGTCGGCGGCCAGCTTTGCATGTGGCGCCCTTTTGCCGTTGGTCGTTACCGCGATGGCGCCCGGCGCCACACTGATCTGGTGGGTGTCGGGAACCTCCCTGGCATTTTTGGCCTTTCTGGGCGCGATGGCCGCCCACGCGGGCGGCGCGGGGATCCTGCCCGGCGCATGGCGCGTGACTTTCTGGGGTGCGCTGGCCATGGGCATTACCGCGGGTGTGGGCGCGCTGTTTGGGGCCGTGGTCTAAGTCTGCTGGCGAACAGACGGCACCCGATACTGCGCGCACAGTCACCCCATGCCATCACCCTCCACCAAAGCATTTCCCGGCCGGTATCTTGTGCTGGCCGCCATCGGGTTCGCCGGCCTGTCGGCGCATGGCCAGACGATGCCCGTACAAACCCGCGGGGAGTTGTTGTACACGACGCACTGCATTGCTTGCCACACCTCGGAGATGCACTGGCGCAACAACCGGCGCGCCCATGACTGGGAGAGCCTGAAAGTGCAGGTTCGCCTCTGGCAAGGCAACACCGGGCTGCAATGGGACGAGGCGGATATCGTGGAAGTGGCAGGCTACCTGAATGACACGATTTACCGGTATCCGCGCACCGCTCCCGTCGGACTCGTCTTGCCCGGGCCGCCGCAGAGGATTTCCGCCGCGCCCTGAAGCTGCTTCGGATAGCTTCCCGGCCGATGCGGTTTTGCGCACATCGAAAGATCTCACCGGAAGCGCCACAGTGGAGGGCCGACGTCATCTGCCGCGCCCTTGACATGAATCAAGACCGGGCCGCCGCGGCGCTCCTAGACTGCAAACGAATCAACACAGGAGAACCCACCATGTACAAGCGCATTCTTGTTGCCACCGACGGTTCGACGCTTTCCAGAAAAGCGGTCAAGGACGCCATCGCCCTTGCCGTGTCTTTGGATGCCGGACTCGTGGCGCTCAACGTCGTGCCGCGCTATCCCATGAGCTACTTTGAGGGCGGCGCCACAATTTCGCCGCAGGAAGTCGGGCGCATTGAAAAGGAATGGACCGGCAAGGGTCAGGCCATTGCCGACGCGGCGCAAAAGGCCGCCGAGGCTGCGGGCGTCCAGGCCAAATCCGTGATCGCCAAGTCCGACCTCGTAGCCACCGCCATCCTGGCCGCAGCCAAAAAGAACAAGTGCGACCTCATCGTCATGGCCTCGCACGGCCGCAAGGGCCTCTCTCGCATCCTGCTCGGAAGCGAGACCCAGCAGGTGCTCACGCACAGCAGCATCCCCGTCCTTGTCCTGCGCTGAGCGCGCGCCGTCTCATTTTTTTCCATTTTCCGGAGACAACCATGAAAGTCCTTCTGGCCGTTGACGGCAGCAAGTTCACAAAAAAAGCCCTCGCCTTTCTGGTCACGCACGAAACCCTGATGGGGCCCGACGCGGAGTTGATCGTGCTCAATGTACAGATCGCTGTTCCTCCACGCGTCAAGTCCATGGTGGGCGCCGCCACGGTACATGCCTACCACCGCGACGAAGCCCAGAAAGTGCTGGAGCCTATAGAACGCTTTCTCAAACGCCATGACATCACTTTCCGGGCCTCCTGGGTCGCCGGCACACCGGCCACACAAATCGCGCAGGCGGTGAAACGTGAAAAGGTACACATGCTGGTCATGGGCACCCATGGCCATGGTTTGCTGGGCCGCGCCCTGCTCGGCAGCGTTGCCCAGCGGGTAGTGGCGGACGTTGACGTGCCGGTGCTGCTGGTCAAGTAGCCGATCATCTTTTACGGAAGGCCTGCCATGAACACACTGTCAAATACCCGCTCCCCCGTGTCGCCGCCGCGGGCTATTCCCACCACACGCCAGGCGCAGGGCGGTTTGGGCCTGGGGCTGCTGGTCGCGCTGGTGACGGGCTCCATCATCGGCAGCGGCATTTTCGGCCTGCCGCAAAACATGGCGGCGGGCGCCGGCGCGGGTGCCATCCTGATCGGCTGGCTGGTCACGGGCGTGGGCATGCTGGTGCTGGCGCGCGTCTACCAGATGCTGGCCCTGCGCAAGCCCGAACTGGACAACGGCGTCTATGCCTATGCCCGCGCGCTGTCAGGCGAGTACATCGGCTTTAACTCCGCCTGGGGGTACTGGATCAGCGCCTGGATCGGCAACGTCGGCTACCTGGTGGCCGCCTTCGGTGCGCTCGGTTATTTCTTTCCAGCTTTCGGCGAAGGCAACACGCCCGCGGCCGTGGCCGGAGCGTCGATAGTCCTGTGGATCGTGCACGCGCTGGTGCTGCGCGGCATCAACACCGCTGCCTGGGTCAATGCGATTGTCACAGTCGCCAAAGTCATTCCGTTGCTGCTGTTCATTGTGCTGGCCGCCGCCGCTTTCCAGGCGCCCACCTTCAGCCTGGACTTCTGGGGCAGCGCCAAACTCGGCTCCGTACTTGACCAGGTCAAGAGCACCATGCTGGTGACGGTGTGGGTGTTCATCGGCATCGAAGGCGCCAGTGTCTATTCGGCGCGCGCGCGGCAGCGCAAGGACGTCGGCAAGGCCACGGTGATTGGTTTTCTGATCTGCCTGGCACTGTTGATGGCCGTCTCGTTGCTGTCCCTGGGCATCTTCACGCAGCCCGAACTTGCCGGATTGAAGAATCCCTCCATGGCCAGCGTGCTTGAGAAAGCCGTGGGCACCTGGGGCGCTGTGCTGATTTATGTCGGCCTCATCGTTTCCGTCGGCGGTGGCTTCCTGGCCTGGACATTGCTCGCTGCGGAGTCGCTTTTCACACCGGCCAACAGCGGCGTGATGCCCGAATGGCTGGGCCGCCAAAGCAGCAAGGGCGTGCCGGCCAATGCCCTGTGGCTGAGCAGCGCCATGGTTCAGATCTTCCTCATCGTCACGCTGGTCTCCAAGGCTTCCTACCTGGCCCTGATCTCGCTGTCGACCGCGATGATTTTGCTGCCCTACCTGTTCAGCGCGCTTTACGGCCTGAAGGTGCTGCTGCGCGGTGAGGGCCCAACGAGGGAAGGCACCGCCGGCGGGTCGCTGGACCTGCCGGTGGCCGCGCTCGCGTCGGTGTACTGCCTGTGGCTGCTGTATGCCGCCGGCGCCAAATACCTCCTGCTGAGCGCTCTGCTCTACGCCCCCGGCGCGGCCCTGTATTTCATCGCCAAACGGCAGGGCAACAAACAGCCCTTTACCGCTGGCGAGAAAGCCATGCTCGCAGCCGTGCTCGCGCTCGCAGCGGTGGCCGGCTGGATGCTCGCCACCGGTCAGTTGAGCCTGTGATGGCCGGCGTTCATTCAGAGACGGGCCGGCTGCGCAAGGTACTGGTCTGCAGGCCGGGCCTGGCGCATATGCGCCTGACGCCCGCGAACTGCCAAAGCATGCTGTTCGACGATGTGATGTGGGTCGCGCAGGCAAAAAACGACCATTACGCGTTCACCAGCGCCATGACGGAGCAAGGCGTGGAAGTGCTGGAATTGCACGACCTTCTCGCAGTCACAGTCAGCGACCCAGCGGTGCGCGACTGGCTGCTGGACCGCAAGCTGACCGGCATCGACCTGGAAGCCGCCGCCGTGCTGCGACCCTGGCTGCAAGAACTGCCGCCGGCCCGCCTGGCCGAGTTCCTGATTGGCGGGCTGACGCCGGTGGACCTGCCCTTCAAGTTGCCGGGTCTTACGGCCGCGTGCGCGAGCGCCTCCGACCTGTTATTGCCCGCCCTTCCCAATACCCTCTTCACGCGCGACAGCAGTTGCTGGATAGGCGACGGTGTGGTGCTGGGCGCCATGTACTGGCCCGCACGCCGGCAGGAAACCCTGCTCATGGCGGCCGTCTACCGTTTTCACCCTGCGTTTGCCGGCAAGGTCGCCGAGTGGTGGGGTGATCCGGGCCAGCCGCACGCGCAGGCCTCGCTCGAAGGCGGCGATATCATGCCTCTGGGCCAGGGCCTGGTGCTGATCGGCATGGGCGAGCGGACCTCGCCGCAGGCCGTGAGCCAGCTGGCGCGCAGCCTGTTTGCCCGCGGCGCCGCGACCCGGGTGCTGGCCGCCCAGCTGCCCAAGTCGCGCGGGGCCATGCACCTGGACACGGTGCTGACTTTTTGCGACCGCGACCTGGTGACGGTGTTTCCCGAGATCGTGCAGGCCATACGCGTGTTCAGCCTCAGACCCGGCAACGAAGCCGGCGCGCTGGATGTCAGGGCAGAAACCGGCCCCTTTCTTGACGTGCTCGCCCAGGCGCTGGGTATTGCAAAGCTGCGCGTTGTCGCCACCGGCGGCAATGCCTATGAAGCCGAGCGCGAACAGTGGGACGACGGCAACAACGTGCTGGCACTGTCGCCCGGCGTTGTCATGGCCTACAACCGCAACACCCACACCAACACCCTTCTGCGCAAGGCCGGTGTCGAGGTCATCACAATCCCCAGCGGGGAGCTGGGCCGGGGCCGCGGCGGCAGCCACTGCATGTCCTGTCCGATTGAGCGTGACGCTGCCTGACCCGCCATTGAGGCATCCACGAAAGACGGCTACCCATGAGCTTCAACCTTCACAACCGCAGTCTTCTGGACCTCAAGGATTTTTCCCCGCGGGACATCCGCTTCCTGCTGGACCTGGCCGCCGAGCTCAAGCGCTCGAAATACGCGGGCAATGAGCTCGCGCGCCTCAAGGGCAAAAACATCGCGCTGATTTTCGAGAAAGCTTCCACCCGAACGCGTTGCGCCTTCGAAGTCGCGGTGCACGACCAGGGCGGCCACGTGACCTACATCGACCCGGTCAGCTCACAGCTGGGGCACAAGGAGTCTCTCAAGGACACGGCGCGGGTGCTGGGGCGGCTGTACGACGGCATCGAGTACCGCGGCTTTCACCAGACGGTGGTGGAAGAAATCGCGCGCTTCTCGCACGTCCCGGTCTGGAACGGGCTCACAGATGAGTCGCACCCGACCCAGGTGCTGGCCGACCTGCTGACCATGCAGGAGTTCGGCGAAAAGCCGCTGCATGAACTGTCTTTTTGCTACCTGGGCGACGCCCGCTTCAACATGGGCTGCTCGCTGCTGGTGGGCGGCACGCAGATGGGCATGGACGTGCGCATCGCCGCACCCGCCGCGCTGATGCCACCGCCCGGGCTGGTGAGCGAAATGCGCGAGCTGGCCAGGACAACAGGCGCGCGCATCACCCTCAGCAACGATCCGGCCGAGGCTGTCAAGGACGCTGACTTTCTCTACACCGACGTCTGGGTGTCCATGGGTGAGCCCGACGACACCTGGAAGCTCAGGATTGAGCAGTTGCTGCCCTTCCAGGTCAACAGCGCCTTGATGAAGGCTACCGGCAAGCCGCGAACCCGCTTCATGCATTGCCTGCCGGCTTTCCACAACCTGGACACCGAGGTAGGGCGCCAGATCCACGAACGCTACGGCCTCAGCGAAATAGAGGTGACCGACGAGGTCTTCGAGTCCGATGCATCCATCGTGTTCACGCAGGCGGAAAACCGCATGCACACCATCAAGGCCGTGCTTGTGGCCACGCTCGCATGAAGCTGGTGATTGCGCTGGGCGGCAATGCCTTGCTGCGCCGGGGCCAGTCGCTCAGCGCGCAGAACCTGCTGGAAAACATCCGGAGCGTGGCGGCCCAACTGGCCCGCGTCGCGCTTCGTCATGAGTTGGTGGTGACTCACGGCAACGGGCCCCAGATAGGCCTGCTGGCGCTGCAGAACTCGGCCTACGCGGCAGTGGCGCCCTATCCGCTTGACGTATTGGGTGCGCAAACCGAAGGCATGATCGGTTACCTGCTGGAGCAGGAACTTGCCAACCACCTTCCACCCGGCCGCCCCGTGGTCACCCTGCTTACGCGTGTGGAAGTCGACCCCGCCGATCCGGCTTTCGGGAAGCCCACCAAACCTATAGGACCTGTTTACACGAAGGAGGAAGCCGAACGGCTTGCGCAAGCCATGCACTGGCATGTCGCGCCGGACGGTGCAGGCTTCAGGCGCGTCGTGGCTTCGCCTCTCCCTACGCGTGTGCTGGGCATGGACCCGATCAGCTGGCTGCTGCAGCATGAGGCAGTGGTGATCGCCGCGGGGGGTGGCGGCATCCCGGTGGTGCGCACCGCCGGCGGGCATTCTCTTCAAGGCATCGATGCCGTGATCGATAAGGACCTGACGGGCGCCCTGCTCGCGCGGGAACTGGAGGCCGACTGCCTGGTGATCGCCACCGACGTGGATGCCGTCTACCTGGGCTGGGGAACGCCCGCACAGCACGCCATCGGCAAGATCAGGCCACAGGAATTGCTGGGCCATAGCTTCCCCGCAGGCTCCATGGGCCCTAAGGTACAGGCTGCCACCGGCTTTGTGCTCAAGACCGGCAAGAAGGCTTTGATAGGCTCGCTGGCCCAGATCGAGGAGATGCTGGCGGGCCGTGCCGGTACAGAGGTCAGCCCCCACGGGGACACCACGGGCCAAGACCCGGTTATTACGGCCAATGCGTGAAACGCAGCAAATCGATTGACCTGCGCCCGGAAGCCCTTCCGTCCGTCGCGAATCTGTCCACATTTGATCCGCATCAACATGCTGCTCCCCAAAATCGCCACCATGGATAACGTTTCAACTCACATGAGGCATTCACCATGTTCAAGCGAATCCTGATTCCCGTGGACGGCAGCGACACCTCCAACAAGGCCCTTGTCGCCGGCCTGGCGATGGCGCGGGAAACCAGCGCCAGCGTACGGCTGCTGCACGCCTTCAATGAGGCGGCTTACCTGGGTGGAGTCGACCCCTATGGCACCTGGTCGGCCGATCTGGTCGGCATGATGCGCGAAAGCGGCGCCAAAGTCCTGACGGATGCGACGGCCATCGCCGGGTCGGCCGGAGTCACTGCAAGCCAGTTGCTTTGCGATGAACCGGGCAAACGCCTGGGAGAGTCGGTGGCCGAGGCGGCCAGGCTCTGGAATGCCGATCTCATCGTGGTCGGCTCCCACGGCCGGCGCGGCCTGGGACGGGTGCTGCTGGGCAGTGGCGCCGAGCAGATCCTGAGGCTGGCGCCGGTGCCCGTCCTGGTCGTCCGCGACGCGCCTTCAGCGCAGGCTTAAACGAAACATAGCTGCAGGGCACAACAAGTGTGCGCGAGTAGCTATCAAAATAATAGCAATCCTCGGAGCGGAATATCGTCACCATGTCGACCAAGCGCCAGGCTGGGCGTCAGCTTCCATTTGACGCGCTGACGGCCTGCCGTTGTTGTTCTCTGTCTGCCAGCAATTCGACAAAGGCACGGACCTTCGCGGGACGAAAGCGCGCGGCCGGAAACACGGCATGGATACCGCCGGAAGGCAGATGCCACTGCGGCAGGACCTGGATGAGACGGCCGGCCGCAAGATCACCCGCTACCGCATAGTCCGGCAGCACCGAAAGCCCCGCGCCCTGGAACACGGCTTCGCGCACGGCAAGCGTGGCGTCGAGAAAAATCGAGGCCTGCACGCTAACGGTCTGGCGCTCACCCTCGTTGAGCGAGAAATTCCATGTCAGGTGGTCGCGAAGAGCGGTGTTGGCGATGAAAGGCAGGCCGGCGATGTCTTGCGGGGCGGTAAGCCGCGCCACTTGCAGCGTCATGGCCGGCGACGCCACGAGCAGTTGCCGGAAAGAACCGATTTTTCGCGCCTGCAGGCTGGTTTCAGCAAGCCAACCGACACGTATCGCCAGTTCGATGTTGCCCGACATGAGGTCCAGCGTCTGGTCGGTGAGGACGGCATCGACCTTGCACGCGGGGTAGCGCCGGGTAAAGGCGGCGATAGCCGGCACCACCACGCCGACACCATAGTCGAAGGGGGCGGTCAGCCGCAGCATGCCGGACGGCTCCGCTGAGGTTTCGGCCAGGTCGTCGAAGGCATCCCCGGCCTCGCGCAGGATCAGCGCGCAACGCAGGTAGAAGGCTTGCCCCAGTTCGGTGGGCTGCACCTTGCGTGTGGTGCGCACAAGGAGCGACGTGCGGAATTCGCGCTCCAGCCGCGCAACCTGCTGGCTGACCACCGCCTTGGTGATCCCCAGGCGATCCGCAGCCGCGGTGAAGGAGCCGGTTTCCACCACAGCCGCGAAGTAGGCCAGGCGCCTCAGGTTTCCCAGCGCGCCGAGGCCACCTTCATCTTGATTGTTTGCTTTAAACATACATTGTGTTTATCAGAGATGTCTTTAACAGTCAATGGATAGTACCTACGATCACAGCCAGTGAGCAAAGAACCCATGACCAAGACCCTCCATTACCTGTTCGACCCGCTGTGCGGCTGGTGCTACGGCGCCATGCCGGCGCTCTCGGCCTTGAGCGAAGTTCCAGCTGTCAGCATCGAATTGCTGCCGACCGGGCTGTTCTCCGGCCAGGGCGCCAGGCCCATGAATGCTGAATTCGCCGCCTATGCCTGGTCCAACGACCAGCGCATTGAGCGCCTGACGGGGCAGCGCTTCACCGAGCTGTATCGCGAGCGGGTTCTCGGTGACCGCCAGCGGCTGTTTGACAGCGGCCCCGCCACGGTGGCGCTGACGGCCGTGTCATTGACGGCGCCGGATCGGGAACTGGAAGCCCTCAAGGCGATCCAGAATGCGCGCTACGTGGATGGCAAGGACACGACCTCACTGGAAACGCTGGCCGGCCTTCTGCAAGGGCTGGGGCTTGAGCAGGCTGCCGCAATGGTGGACAAGCCTGATGAAGATCTTCTCTCGGCCAACCGAGCCCGCATGGATCGCGCACAGGCCTTGATGCGGGAGTTCGGCGCACACGGCGTGCCTACGCTGGTAGCCGAATCCGGCGCGCAGCGCTGGGTCTTGAATAACGCCGATTTTTATTCCAACCCGCGCGCGCTGGCAGGCGAGCTCGAGGCTGCTTGAGCCCGGCACCGCCTCCACCCCCGCAACCCATTTCAGTTAACTGTTCAAGAAGAAAGAAAAACCATGACAACACGAAGAGAAGCAATCAAAACTGTAGCCGGCGCGGCTGTCGCGACGGCCATCTTAGGAGTGAAAAGCGCTATGGCTGCAAATACCAACCTGACCTGGAAACACTTTCCCGCCGGCGAACACGGATTCTTCCGTGCCCCGGTACTGATCTCCGGCGAACGCGAGGCTGTCCTCATCGACGGGGGCTTTACGCTTCCAGACGGCAAGGCATTGGCCGAGGCCATCAAGGCCACCGGCAAAAAGCTCACGACCATCTACATCAGCCAGAGCGATCCCGACTACTACTTCAGCCTGGCGCCTATCAAGGCGGCGTTTCCCGACGCCAAGGTGATCGCGGCACCGGCCACGATCGCGGCCATCAAGGGCAACGTGGAAAAGAAACTGGCAACCTGGGGCCCCCAACTCAAGGAAAACGGCCCACAGGCGCTGGCGGACATCGTGATGCCCCAGGCCTTCGACGGCCGCAGCCTCACCCTGGAAGGCCATGCCATTGAAATCGTCGATGCGGATGGCTTGGCCAACCGCCGCTACATCTGGGTGCCTTCGCTGAACGCCATCTTCGGCGGCGTGCTGCTGTTCTCCGGTGTTCACGTGTGGACCGCCGACACGCAGGGCGCCGAGGCCCGTGCGGCTTGGGTGAAGACGCTTGATGCCATGGCTGCGCGCAAACCCGCCGTGGTGGTCCCCGGCCACATGGCGGTCACGGCGGCGGTGGACGCAAGCGCGATCCAATACACCCGCGACTACCTCGTGGCTTTCGAGGAAGTGCTGGCCAAGTCAGCCGACAGCGGCGCCCTCATCGCGGCCATGACCCGGCGCTACCCGAACGCCGGCATGGGCGTGGCGCTGCAAATCGGTGCCAAAGTCGCCAAGGGCGAGATGAAGTGGGGTTGAAGCCATGATGTCGAACATCGACATCGTCCGTGCCCACTACGCGGCCTCGGCCCAGGGAAACATCGGCGAGATGATGGCCCATGTCTCGCCCCAGGTACGCTGGACCGAGATGGCGGGCTTTCCTTGCGCGGGCACCTGGGTCGGGCCGCAAGCGGTTGTCGACAACGTCTTTGCCGTGCTGGGCAGGGACTGGATCGGTTATCGCTTCGAACTGCAAAGCCTCGTCGACGGTGGTGACCACATCCTCGGGGTGGGAAGCTACCACGGCACTTACCGCGCCACGGGAAAGGACATGCAGGCCCGTGTGGCCCATGTCTGGCACCTGCGGGGCGGGAAGGTCGTGGCCTTTGAGCAATTCACAGACACGCTGCTTGTCCGTCAGGCGATGAGCTGATCATCCGGGCACCTGCAAACAAAAAGCCCACTCTCCTCTCGAACAGTGGGCCTCCATCGACAAAGACTGTTTGTATTTAGAACGGGATATCGTCGTCCATGTCGTCAAAGCCGCTGGCGGCCTTGGCTGCCGGAGCTGGCCGCGGTGCGGCGGCCGGCGGGCGTGCAGCAGGTGCGGACTGGCGCGGCGCTTCATAACCGCCACCGTCATCACCGCCGGGGCCGCCCATGCCCTGACGGCTGCCGAGCATCTGCATCTGGTCGGCACGGATTTCGGTGGTGTACTTTTCCTGGCCGTCCTTGTCGGTCCACTTGCGCGTGCGCAGGCTGCCTTCGACATAGACCTGCGAGCCTTTGCGCAGGTACTGGCCGACGATTTCAGCAAGACGGCCGTTGAACACCACGCGGTGCCATTCGGTGGCCTCCTTCATTTCACCCGTCTGCTTGTCCTTCCACTTGTCAGTGGTGGCAATGGTGACGTTGGCGACCTGGTCACCGCTGGGGAAGCTGCGCATTTCGGGGTCCCGGCCCAGATTGCCGACGACGATAACTTTATTGACGGATGCCATGGGGTGTTCTCCTGATCTAACTTAGAGTTTAACTGGCTGGCCCGATGCGGTGCCATGGCCGTCTGTAACAGCCGCGGCCCCGTGCCGGCCGGGCGCCCGCATGGGCCAGGCCACCAGCAGCCAGGCCAGCATCAGGCCGCCGCACAACAGAAAAAGCCCCTGGGCACCGTGCACCTTGGTGATCCAGCCGCCCACCGCGCCGCCGGCAAAAAAACCGAGCGACTGCAAGGTGTTGTACACCCCCAGCGCCGCGCCGCGGGCATGGGCTGGCGCCACCCGGGAGGCCAGGCTGGGCTGGGTGGCTTCCAGGACGTTGAAGCCGCAAAAAAACAGGAACAGCAGCACGGCCAGAATGCCCAGGCTGGCCGGCGCCGAGGTAGACGACGCCACCCAGAGCAAGCCCAGCTGAACCAGCAGGACCAGGCCGACAGCCCCCAGGAACACGGCGCGCAGGTAGCCCCGTTTTTCCAGCGGAAACAGCGTAGCCCCCATCACCCCAAAAGAGGCCAGCACCGCCGGCAGGTAGACCTGCCAATGCGCGGCCTTGTCGAGCCCGGCATTCACCAGCAAAGCCGGAATCGCCACCCACATGGCCAGCTGCACGGCATGCAGCACGAACACGCCGAAATTCAGCCGCAGCAGCGCGGTGTCCTTTAGCACCTCCACCACGCTGCCGCGCGGCCGATTGACGTGCTCCACCGGTTCGGGTGGCACCCACCAGACGACCACGGCAATGCCGCCCAGTGCCAGTGCGCCAGTCAGGGCAAACAGCCCGTGCAGGCCGATAGCGCCGGCGAGCAGAGGCGCGGCCAACAGCGAAAGCGCAAACATCAGGGCAATGCTGCCGCCCACCAGCGCCATGGCCTTGGTACGCACTTCGTCGCGGGTGGAATCGGCCAGCAGCGCCGTAACGGCAGCCGAAATGGCACCCGCCCCCTGCAACGACCGGCCGGCGATCAGCCAGTTCAGGTCGGGCGCCCAGGCGGCGATCAGGCTGCCCAGCGCAAAAATGACCAGGCCGGAAACGATGACACGCTTGCGCCCCCACCAGTCCGAAGCGATCCCAAAAGGAATTTGCAGGATGCCCTGCGTCAGGCCGTAAATACCCATGGCCAGGCCAATCCGGGCCGGGTCATCGCCCCCCGGGTATTTGGCCGCCTCCAGCGCAAACACCGGCAGCACCAAAAAGAGGCCGAGCATGCGAAGCGCAAAGATCGAAGCCAGCGAAACGCTGGCGCGCCGCTCGGTAGCGGTCATGGGAAACGACATGGGGGCTGTAGGCGCAGTCAAGGGGATTAAAAGGGCAAAAGCGGCCAAAAAATAGCTAGAAAAGCTCCAAAACGGGGCAATAACCCGGGATTGACCGACTGGGAGCGGCAAGCCCACGGCAGCCCGTGGCTTGCCCAACCGGCTATTGTGCTTGAAACGGTGCTTCGGTCTATGATGGAGAGTTTTGCGGCTGCCACATCTTGAACTCTCCTGACGACAGCAAATACCTTGCCAAAGTGCTCGCGGCCCAGCGGATCAGCATCCGCGGCGCGCGCACGCACAACCTTAAAAATATCGATCTCGACATTCCGCGCAACCAGCTGGTGGTGATTACCGGCTTGAGCGGTTCGGGCAAGTCGTCTCTCGCCTTTGACACGCTGTACGCCGAAGGCCAGCGCCGCTACGTTGAGAGCCTCTCCACCTATGCGCGGCAGTTCCTGCAGCTCATGGACAAGCCCGACGTAGACATGATCGAAGGCCTGTCGCCCGCGATCTCCATCGAGCAGAAAGCCACCTCGCACAACCCGCGCTCCACCGTGGGTACGGTGACTGAAATTCACGATTACCTGCGCCTGCTGTTTGCGCGGGCCGGCACGCCCTATTGCCCTAACCATGACCTGCCGCTGCAGGCCCAAAGCGTCAGCGAAATGGTCGACACGGTGCTGGCGCTGCCCGAAGACACCAAGCTGATGATCCTGGCGCCGGTGGCGCGCGACCGCAAGGGCGAATTTGTGGACGTATTTGCCGAGATGCAGTCGCAAGGCTATGTGCGCTTTCGCGTCGACGGCACGGCCTATGAGCTTGACGACCTGCCCAAGCTCAAGAAAACCGAAAAACACAACATCGATGTGGTGATTGACCGCATCAAGGTGCGCGCAGACCTGCAGCAACGCCTGGCCGAAAGCTTTGAGGCCGCACTGCGCCTGGCCGACGGCAAAGCGATTGCCATGGAAATGGACACCGGCAAAGAGCACCTCTTCAGCGCGAAGTTTTCCTGCCCTGTCTGCGACTATTCACTGAGCGAAATGGAGCCGCGGCTCTTCTCTTTCAACTCGCCCGTCGGCGCCTGCCCCACCTGTGACGGCCTGGGTCATATGGAATTTTTCGACCCGGCACGCGTGGTGGCCTTCCCGTCGCTGAGCCTGGCCAGCGGCGCCGTCAAGGGCTGGGACCGGCGCAATGGCTACTACTTCTCGATGCTGGAAAGCCTGGCAAAGCACTACAAATTCGACATCGACGCTGCCTTTGAGAACCTGCCCGACACCGTGCGGCAGGTTGTCCTGTATGGCTCGGGCGAGGAAGAAATCAAGTTCAGCTATGTGATGGATTCGGGCAACTTTGCCGGCAAGAAGATCGCCAAGAAGCATCCCTTCGAAGGCGTCATCACCAACTTCGAGCGTCGTTACCGCGAAACCGATTCCGCCGCCGTGCGCGAAGAACTGTCCCGCTATCGCAGCGTGCAGCCCTGCCCTGACTGCGAAGGCACGCGCCTGCGTACCGAGGCGCGCCACGTGTACCTGGTGAGCGCGCCTGAAGACGGCGTTGACGCATCGGTGCCCGATGGCAGCAAGCCTGGGCGCAAGGCGATCTATGAAATCAGCCACTCAACGTTGCGCGAGAGTTTCGAGTATTTCAACGCGCTGAAGATGCAGGGTGCCAAGGCCGAAATTGCGGCCAAGGTAGTGCGCGAGATCGGCCTGCGCCTGAAGTTCCTCAACGACGTGGGGCTCAATTACCTCAGCCTGGACCGCAGCGCCGAGACACTGTCGGGTGGCGAGTCCCAGCGCATACGCCTGGCCTCGCAGATCGGTTCGGGCCTGACCGGCGTGATGTATGTGCTCGACGAACCCAGCATCGGCCTGCACCAGCGCGACAACGACCGCCTGATCGGCACGCTCAAGCATTTGCGCGACATCGGCAACAGCGTGCTGGTGGTCGAGCACGACGAAGACATGATCCGCGCGGCCGACCATGTGATCGACATGGGACCGGGCGCCGGCATCCACGGCGGGCGCGTGATGGCGCAAGGCACATTTGACGAAGTCAAGAATAACCCCGACTCGCTCACGGGCCAGTACCTGGCGCAAACGCTGAAGATCGCGGTGCCCAAACGCCGCACACCCTGGCTGCCGACGGTCAAAGCTGTAGAAGCTGCAGAGAAAAAGAAAGCCTCGCGCTTTCCGCAAAGTCCGGCCGCCGAACGCCGCGCAGCGCGCGAGGCCGTGCACCAGGCCACGCTGGGCGACATGCAGGCCTTGCGCGTCATCAACGCCACCGGCCACAACCTCAAAGGCGTGAGCGTCGAATTCCCGGTGGGCCTGCTCACCTGCGTGACCGGCGTATCGGGGTCGGGCAAATCGACGCTGGTCAACGACACGCTGTATGCCGCCGTGGCGCGCACGCTGTACCGAGCCCATGAAGAGCCTGCGCCGCACGAAGCCATTGAAGGCATCGAGCATTTCGACAAGGTCATCAACGTTGACCAGTCGCCCATTGGCCGCACGCCGCGCAGCAACCCGGCCACCTACACCGGCCTTTTCACGCCGATCCGCGAGCTGATGGCCGAGATGAACACGGCGCGCGAACGCGGCTACGGCGCCGGAAGGTTCAGCTTCAACGTGGCCGGCGGCCGCTGCGAAGCTTGCCAGGGTGACGGCGTGGTGAAGGTCGAAATGCACTTCCTGCCCGACGTGTATGTGCCCTGCGATGTCTGCAAAGGCATGCGCTACAACCGCGAAACACTGGAAGTGCAGTACAAGGGCAAGAACATCGCACAGATCCTGGACCTGACCGTCGAGGTGGCCGCCGAGTTCTTCAAGGCCGTGCCCACCATTGCGCGCAAACTGCACACCCTGCTCGACGTGGGCCTTTCCTACATCAAGCTGGGCCAGGCCGCGACCACGCTCTCAGGCGGCGAGGCGCAGCGCGTGAAGCTCGCGCTGGAATTGAGCAAACGCGACACCGGCCGCACGCTGTACATCCTCGATGAACCGACGACCGGCCTGCACTTTGCCGACATCGACCTGCTGCTCAAGGTGCTGCACCAGCTGCGCGATGCGGGCAACACGATTGTGGTGATCGAACACAACCTGGACGTCATCAAGACGGCCGACTGGCTGATCGACATGGGACCGGAGGGTGGTGCCGGCGGCGGCACGGTGGTGGGTGTCGGCACACCGGAGGACATCGCTGCCAATGCGGCCAGCCATACCGGACGGTACCTGGCGCGCCTGCTCTGAGTTTCCCTGCCACGTCCGGGTGCCTGCCGCGCCCGGACGCGGCCTTCTTTTCACGGGATCCCGGTTTGAACAGCTCCACCTTTTTCACCCGGCGCAAAGTGGTTTTTCTCCTGGCCTCACTGTGCTGCCTGCTCTGGGGCAGCGCCTACCCGGCCATCAAGAACGGCTATGCGCTGTTTCATATTGCGGCCAACGACATTCCCTCCAAGCTGGTGTTTGCGGGCTGGCGCTTTATTTTTGCCGGCCTGGTGCTGCTGGTGTTCGCGGCCCTCAGCAAAAAGCCGGTGTTTCAGCTGGGCCGCCGCACCTTCGGCCAGGTGACGGTGGTGGGACTCACGCAGACCAGCCTGCAATATGTGTTCTTCTACATCGGCCTGGCGTACGCCACCGGCGTGAAGAGCTCGATCATGAATGCAACGGGCACCTTCTTCAGCGTGCTGCTGGCGCATTACATCTACAAGAATGACCGTCTCAGCTTCAACAAGGTGCTGGGTTGTGTGGTGGGCTTCGCCGGCGTGATGGTGGTGAACTTCAGCGAAGGCCTGCTGGCCTTCGATTTCACGCTGCTCGGTGAAGGCTTTGTGGTGATCGCCGCCTTTGTGCTGTCGGCCGCCAGCATTTACGGCAAGAAGGTGTCGCAGCGCGTGGATTCGGTGGTGCTGACGGGCTGGCAACTGGCCATAGGCGGCCTGGCCCTGCTGCTGATCGGTGTTGCCACCGGCGGAACGCTGTCGGGCTTCACGCTCAAGTCCACTTTCCTGATGGTGTATCTGGTGGTGCTGTCGTCGGCCGCGTTTTCGCTGTGGACGATTTTGCTGAAGTACAACCGGGTCAGCATGATCACCGTGTTCAATTTCATGATACCGATTTTTGGGACACTGCTGTCGGCGGTGTTTCTGGATGAGCGCTTCCTGGAGTGGAAAAACGGCCTGGCCTTGTTGCTGGTTTGTTATGGAATCTGGCTGGTGACGAAGGAAGAGAAAGTTACCGGCTGAGCCTGGGTTTTACGCGCGAGCGGCCCCCGACAGCGATGGCGATTGCGATGACAACCAGCACCGTTGCAACCGCGAACGTGACCTGCATTCCGGTGGCAACAGCCCCGGCACCCGCGGTGGTGATGTCCGCCGCCGAGGCAAACGCGAACACGGTCCCCATCGCGGAGGCACCGGTCATGAGGCCCAGATTGCGCGACAGGTTGAGCATGCCGGAAATGACACCCCGCTGGTCCGCAGGAATGTCCGTCATGACCGCTGTGTTGTTGGCGGCCTGGAACAGCTGATATCCCGGGGTCAGGATGAAGATGGCGGCCACGTAGCCCGCGACACCGAACATCGCCGGAAGCGCGGCCAGCGCCGCTGCGCCGGTAGCCACGGCGATGAGTCCGATGATGGCCATGAACGGCGCCCCCAGGCGGTCCACCATGCGGCCAGCCGGAACGCCGCTCAATGCGGAAATGACGGGGCCTATCGACATGACGATGCCGACCAGCGCGGCGTTGAGGCCGAGGGCACGGGACAGGTAAAACGGGCCAATGACAAGCGTCGCCATCATCACGGTCGCAACGAGCGCGTTCATGCCGAGGCTTGCACTCAAGCCTGGAGCGCGGAACGTCGTGAGCCGGACCAGAGGGGATTTCGCTTCCGACTCGACGAGCACGAAAAAGCCGACGCCGATAACAGCCGCCAGCAGCAGCGCCATGTTGAGCGGACCGAAATGACCGCGCCCCGTTGTCATGGCCAAGGCGTAGGCTGCGAGCGTCAGGGCCAGCAGCAGTGTGCCCAGGTGATCAAAATGGGGGCGCTCCTTCTTCCCTTCCTTGCGGTCAGCAGGCAAGTAGCGACGCGCCAGGAAAAAAGTCAGGATGCCCAACGGTACGTTGATGAAGAATAGGGCCTGCCAGCCCGATACAGCAATCAGGACACCGCCCAGCGATGGACCCAGCGCGGTGCCGACCGCGGACATGGTGCCGAGCAACCCCATGGCACTGCCGGTTCTGGCCTTCGGAACCGCCTCGCCGACAAACGCCATGGTGAGCGCCATCATCACTGCCGCCCCCAGGCCTTGCACCGCCCGGGCGGCAACCAGCAGCCAGAGCGTGGGCGCGACACCGCACAGGACCGAGGCCAGCGAGAACAGGAAGATGCCGGCCAGCAGCAAGCGCCTTCGGCCCATCAGGTCCCCCAGCCGTCCGGCACTGACGATCAGGGCGGTGATGGACAGCAGGTAAGCCAGGACCACCCATTGCACTTCCTGAAAAGAGGCGTTGAACGCCTGAGCCAGCGCCGGCAAACCCACGTTGGCGATGCTGGTGCCGAGCGAGGACAGCAGCATGGACAGCGAAAGACTGGCCAGTACCCATCGGACAGACGGCGCCGGTTCCGCGTTGGCGTTTGTTGATGGGCGGGTGGGTGCAAGGGGAGTGGTCAAGGTAGTCCAGTGGGCAAGCGGTAAAGGGGTTGTGGCTCCCCGAAATGGAGCTCTCCGGGAGCGTAGTTTTTTACCTGGCATGGCGGAAGACGCACCATTTGCACTTTATGAGTGCGTTTAACGCCATGTCATGGCCAAATTGCGCTATGGTCGATGCATGGCTGCGCCCGATTTCAACCTTCTTGTCACCCTGGATGTGCTGCTCGCGGAAGGCAGCGTGGCGGGCGCAGCCCGGCGCCTGCGGCTGAGCCCGTCAGCGATGAGCCGGGCGCTGGCCCGATTGCGCGAAACGACCGGCGACCCGCTGCTGGTCAGGGCTGGGCGCGGTCTTGTTCCCACGCCGCGGGCCGTCGAACTCCGTGAGCGCGTCAGCCAGCTTGTGCAAGACGCAGAAGCGGTGCTGCGCCCCGCCAAAAAACTCAAGCTCAAACAGCTGGTCCGCACGTTCACGCTGCGCACTCGCGAAGGTTTTGTGGAGAACTTCGGGCCGGAGCTTATTGCACGCGTTGCGGATGAAGCACCCGGCGTGCGGCTGTGCTTCGTACAGAAGCTCGACAAGGACAGCACGCCGCTTCGCGACGGGACCGTCGACCTGGAAACAGGCGTTGTGGGAAAGACGGCGGCACCGGAGCTGCGCGTGCAGGCCTTGTTCCGGGACCGGTTCATCGGCGTCGTACGAATGGGACACCCGCTGGGCGAGGGCGAGGTCACGCCCGCCCGCTACGCCGCCGGCAGGCATATCGACGTCTCGCGGCGGGGCCAGGGCAAGGGGCCGGTGGATGAAGCCTTGCACCCGTTCGGGCTCGAAAGGGAAATCGCTACCATCGTCGGTGGTTTTGCGGCGGCACTGGCACTGGCCCGGGCTTCCGACCTGATCGCCACGGTTCCTGAACGGCACACCGGAAACCTGCGCGCCGGAATGCACAGTTTTGCGCTGCCGGTCTCCACGCCGGAGATCACGGTGTCGTTGCTCTGGCATCCGCGGCTGGATGCGGATCCGGGGCATCGGTGGCTGCGGGGTTGTGTTCGGGAGGTTTGTGCGGGGCGGCCCCTCGCCTGATCGAGCGTTGGTGATGTTGTGGCCGAGCCCTTTGCTGAGTGTTGCTGGCCGGGGGTTGCCCGGCATGCAAGTAACTTTCTTTTGCTTCGCCAAAAGAAAGTCACCAAAGAAAAGGCGACCCTGCTGTCTGCGTCCCCTGCGCTGCGCTCCGGGGCAACCTGCGGTGCTCGGTTCAGGCGGGGTCTCGCTCGAACTCGCTACGTTGCACTTCGCTCAGACAATCGCGATCCCTGATCCGCCTGACCCTGCGCTCCTCGGCGCAGACAGAAGGGGCAATCGGGAGCGGGGACTGAAGACAAATACCAACTCCAATACCAACAAGGACACGCCATGGCGTGTCCTTGTTTCTTCAGGTGTTCGGTATTCCTCTCCCACCCCCTTGTGTATGCGCCGAGGAGCGGAGGTCCAGACGGATCAGGGCAAAAACTTGTTTGAGCGAAGCGAGTTGTTTTTGACCCCGGCTGGACCGAGCACCGCAGGTTGCCCGCAGCGAAGCGAAGGGACGCAGGAACCAGGGTCGCCTTTCTTTTGCTTACTTTTCTTTGGCGAAGCAAAGAAAAGTGAGTCGCCTGCCGGGCGACCCCGGCCAACCACCCTCAGCAAAGAACCTCCCCCGTCGGAACAAACAGCGACCCGCCGTCAAGCCCCTCCAGCCAGGAGCGCCGCATTCCCTCCCGCCGCCGTCGTATTCACCGTCACAGCCTGCTCAGCACAAAAGCGATACAGGTAATGCGGTCCACCCGCTTTGGGACCCGTGCCGGACAGACCTTCACCACCAAAGGGTTGCACCCCGACCACCGCACCGATCATGTTGCGGTTCACATAAATATTGCCGACGTGGGCGCTGGCCGCGAGTGCCTGTGCGCGCGAGTCGATGCGGGTCTGGATACCGAGTGTGAGACCGTAGCCCAGCGCGTTGATCTGCTCGATCACGGCCTCCGGCGTGGCCAGCTCGCCACTGCCCCAGCGCACGATCTGCAGTACGGGGCCGAAGATTTCGTCTTTCACTTCGGCCAGGCTGCGCACCTCAAAGGCTGCGGGGGGAATGACATTTGCTATCGAATCAGGAGCTGCTTGCGCCCGTCTCTTATGGCTTACAAGCACTTTTGACGTTGAACCCAGGCGCTGAAGATGCTTCTGGATGTTGTCAAAGGCTTCGCGGTCAATCACCGGACCGACGTCCGTTGCCAGGTCAGCCGTCTCGCCCACGACAAGCTCCTGCGCGGCGCCCTTGATCATCTCGATCACGTGGTCGGCGATGCCTTCATGCACGCACAGCAGGCGCAGCGCCGAGCAACGCTGGCCGGCAGAGCGGAACGCGCTCTGCACCACCGCGTCGGCCACCTGCTCGGGCAGGGCCGTGCTGTCCACCAGCATGGCGTTGATGCCGCCGGTCTCGGCGATCAGCGGGACGATGGGGCCGTCTTTGGCAGCCAGCGCACGGTTGATGATCTTGGCAACCTGGGTGGAGCCGGTGAACACCACGCCGGCCACCTGCGGTGCCGCCACCAGCGCTGCGCCCACGGTTTCGCCGGCGCCGTGCGCCAGTTGCAGCGCCCCTTCGGGCACGCCGGCCTGGTGCAGCAACTTCACCGCCTCCCAGGCCACGCCGGGCGTTTGCTCGGCGGGTTTGGCCATCACGGCGTTGCCGGTGGCCAGCGCTGCCGCGACCTGGCCGGTGAAGATGGCCAGGGGGAAATTCCAGGGGCTGATGCAGACCCAGACGCCTCGTGCCGACAGGCGCAGCTCGTTGGTTTCACCGGTGGGGCCAGGCAGCGCGACTGGCTGCATGATGCGCTCGGCCTCATTGGCGTAGTAGCGCAGGAAGTCCACCGCCTCGCGCACTTCAGACACCGCATCGCCCCAGGTCTTGAAAGCCTCTTTCACCAGCAATGCGCAGAACTTCGGCATCTGCTGCTCCATCGCGGCGGCGGCACGGCGCAGGATGGCGGCACGCTCGGCAACGGGCACTTTGCTCCATTTTTGATAGCTGCTTGCGCCCGTCACTATTGCCCTGGTGGCCGATTTGACATCAAACTCTGGCACGACGGGCACCGGCGTGGTGGCCAACGCGGCCAGCAGCGGTGCGCGCATGCTCTCGACCGTGAGGTCCAGCCCCAGGCTGTTGGGTCGGCCCCGGCCGTACAGCGCGGGTGGCAGCGACAGCGACGATTCGGGCTCCAGCCGCATCGGTGAGGTCAGCAGCTCGCCCATGCCGACCGACTCGTCGGCCAGCTGGTGCACAAAGGACGAGTTGGCGCCGTTCTCCAGCAGGCGGCGCACCAGGTAAGCCAGCAGGTCGCGGTGGGCGCCCACGGGCGCGTACACGCGGCAGCTGATCAGCGGGTTCTTCAGCACCTCGCGGAACACGCCCTCACCCATGCCGTGCAGACGCTGCAGCTCGAAGGGAACTGCGTTGCGGGATGCCATCTGCAAAATCGCCGCGATAGTCGCCGCGTTGTGGCCGGCAAACTGCGGGTAGATCGCATCCGGCGCGGCCAGCAGGGCCTGCGCGCAGGCGAGGTACGACACATCGGTGTGGTGCTTGTGCGTGAACACCGGGTAGTGCGGCAGGCCCATCTCCTGTGCGCGCTTGATTTCCGAATCCCAGTAGGCTCCTTTAACCAGCCGGCACATCAGGCGCAGCCGGTATTTGCGGGCAATGGCAGCGATGTGCTCGATCAGCTCCAGAGCGCGGGTCTGGTAGGCCTGCATGGCCAGGCCAAAGCCCTGCCACTGAGGGTGGTGCTGGGCCACCAGCGCGGCCAAAGCCTCAAACACATCCAGCGACAGCTCCAGCCTGTCGACCTCTTCGGCGTCGATGGTGAGGTTGATATTGGCCCGGGCTGACAGCTCGCACAGCCCCCAGACGCGCGGCACCAGCTCGGCCATCACGCGTTCGCGCTGGGCATCTTCGTAGCGCGGGTGCAGCGCGCTGAGCTTGATGGATATACCGTCGTTTTGCTCGGTAGCGCCCACCGGACGAGCGCCAGCAGCTATTGATTTGATAGCGCCCGTGTAACTGGCGAGATAGCGCAACGCGTCGGCATCGGTACGCGCACCCTCGCCCAGCATGTCGTAGCTGAAACGCAGGTTGGGAATTTTTTTGCGGCTGTCATCGGCCTCGGCCATCGCATCGGCAATGGTTTGCCCGAGCACAAACTGCCGGCCGAGCAGTTGCACGGCACGCAAGGTCGCCGCCACCACCGTGCGCGCGCCCAGCTTGCTCATGATGTGGGGTTGGCCGCCTTCCGGCAGGAATTTCTTGGACATGGCGATGGCCGAGGCCGACAGCCGTGCCATCACTCCATCGCCAGCGCTGTCGAAATCAGCGCGGCCGAGCTGGTCAGCCGTCAGGGCAATCGCGGTTTCGGCGTCCGGCACACGCAGCAAAGCTTCGGCCAGCCGCATCAGGGCCAAGCCCTCCGCGCTGGAGATCGGGTATTCCTTGAGCAGGCTTTCCATGGCCCAGAACGGCGGCGGGTTGTCACGCACGGCTTGCACCCAGGGCTGGGCGGAGTGCGCCGCCGCCGCCCAGTCGAGCGCCCCGGCCAGGCGCTGCAGGTGCGCGGCCACGATGTCGGCTTCGGGGCGGTACGGGAAGGGCAGGCGCGGAGATGCAGGTTTCAAGTGATTCATGGAGGTTTTCACGGTAAATGGCGGTTATTCAGTCAATACGATGATGTTCTGTTGAATGTTGCTGAATTTCCCGCTAAATTTACGAATTTCACCGAATAATTCACTACGCATGTTTGAAGCCTCACCCGAAATTGACCGCATTGACCTGAAAATCCTGAATGTCCTGCAGCAGGACGGCCGGATTTCCAACCTCAAGCTCGCCGAGAGCGTGGCTCTGTCGCCCACGGCCGTGCTGGCCCGCGTGCAGCGTTTGAGCCGGGACGGCTACATCCTGGGTTACGAAGCCCTGCTCAACCCCCTCAAGCTGGGCGCCGGCATGATGGTGTTTGTCGAAGTGCTGCTGGACCGCACCACGCCCAATGTGTTTGAAGCCTTCAAGGCGGCGGTGCAGGTTCACCCTGAAATTTCCGAATGCCACATGGTGGCCGGCGGCTTTGACTACCTGCTCAAAACCCGCATGGCCGACATGGTGGCCTACCGCTCTTTTGCCGGCACCGTGCTGTGGCAGCTGCCGGGTGTGCGCGAAACCCGCACTTACGCGGTGATGGAAGAGGTGAAAAATACCACCCGGCTGGCGCTGGGGGTCTAGGCCGGGCATCTGCTGCCCGCCTGAAAAGGCCGCGTTAGCGGCACTTTTCTCACGGATTCCCGCTCAAATCCAGCCGCACCCGGACTAACCGCGTTGCCAAGCCGTGCGCATTGGACTACCTTGCAGTGCACATATGCAAGAAGTTGCATATGCAGATGGTGAAAAAACCATCACCACGAAAAAAACGGAGGACCCTGATGAAAAACAAGCCATGGTGGCGTTTGGGCGTGTTGGTGGGGGTGCTTGTCGCCGCAGCGGCGCAGTCGGCGGAAATCGGCGTGACGGATACCGAAATACGCGTCGGGCAATTCGCCGCCCAGACCGGCCCCGCCGCCGAGCTGGGCAAGCGCATGCAACTGGGCATATTGGCGCACTTCAATGCCGTCAACGCCGCCGGCGGCATCAACGGCCGCACCCTCAAACTGGTTTCGCGGGACGACGGTTATGAACCTGAAAAGGCCGCTGCCGCGGTCAAGGCCCTGATCGAAGAAGACAAGGTGTTCGCGCTGATCGGTTCGGTCGGCACACCCACCACCCTGGCTGCGGTGCCGGCCATCAATGCGGCAGGCATCCCGCTGGTGGGGCCGTTCACCGGCGCGCAGGGCCTGCGCGAGCCTTTCAACCGGAACCTGTTCCACGTGCGCGCCAGTTACTTTGACGAGACCGAGCGCATCGTGCAGCACCTGAGCACCGTCGGCATCACCAAAATCGCGGTCTTCTACCAGAACGACTCTTACGGCAAGGCCGGGCTGGAAGGCGTGATGCGGGCGCTGACCCGGCGCAACCTCAAGCCGGCTGCCAGCGTCACGGTTGAGCGCAACAGCGTGGATGTTGCCGCACCGCTGGCAGAAATACTCAAGGTCACGCCCGAGGCCGTGATCCAGATCAGCGCCTATAGGTCCTGCGCCGCGCTGATCCGGCAGGCACGGGCCAAGGCCTACGGCGGCCAGTTTTTCAACGTGAGTTTTGTCGGCTCGAAGGCGCTCGCTGAAGAGTTGGGCGACACCGGGGCGGGCGTGACGATTTCGCAGGTGATGCCCTTCCCTTACACACCCTCATCGGCCATCGTGCGTGAATACCAGCAACGCATGGCAGAGGGTGGCCACAAGGACTTTGACTTCTCCAGCATGGAAGGCTTTCTGGTGGCCAAGGTTTTTACCGAGGGCTTGCGCCGGGCCGCCGGCAAGAACCTGACCCGTGAGAGCCTGGTGACGGCGCTGGAGTCCATGCGGGACTACAACATGGGTGGCTTCACCGTGAATTACGGCCCCCAAAATCACGAGGGCTCCCGCTTCACCGACCTCACCATCATCGGGCGCGGCGGAAAATTCATGCGCTGACGGCACCCGAGCTTGCAAAACGGCCCATGCTGGCAATAATGCGGGCTCATCCCCTGTTTGCCATTCACCAGGAACACCCATGAAGCTTTCTACCCCCTTTCCAGCCGCCCTTGCTGTTGTCACGCTGGCCCTGTCCGCCGGGGTTTCTGCGCAGACCACCAAACCAGGCCTGTGGGAAATGACGAGCAAGATGCAATCAAGCTCCGGCGAGATGGAAAAAGCCATGGCCAACATGGAAAAGCAGCTGGCCAGCATGTCGCCCGAGCAGCGCAAGCAGATGCAGGACATGATGGGCAAACAGGGCATGTCCATGGGGCCCGGCGCCGGCGGTGGCATGAGCATGAAGATGTGCATCACCAAGGAAATGGCCGAGCGCAACGAAATGCCCCAGCAGCAGCAAGGCGACTGCAAAACCACCCAGTCGCCGCGCAGCGGCAACACCATCAAGATTTCTTATGTGTGCACCCAACCGCCCTCCAGCGGCGAAGGTGTGATGACCTTCAACGGCGACACCGCCTACACCATGAAGATGAACACCACGACCACCGTCAAAGGCAAGCCCGAGAAGATGACCATGGATGCTGCAGGCAAATGGCTGTCGGCTGATTGCGGCACGATCAAGCCGATCACTCCACCGAAGAAATAACCGAGGGAGATCTCTTCACCAGCAGGGGCCGAGGAACCGGCTTTGCCGGGCCTCAGGCGCAGCGGCCCCCTCGGGGGGCAGGGAGCTACACGAAGTGAGCGACCGTGGGGGCCTATCTCTTGCCGAAGATCGCAGTGCCTACGCGCACCATGGTGCTGCCCGAATGGATCGCCGCCTCCAGGTCGGCGGTCATGCCCATTGACAGCGTATCCATGGGTGCAGGCAACGCACCTGAAGCATTGATTTCGTCAAAAATGGCTTTTGTCCGCGCGTGGACAGCGCAAGCAGCTACAAAATCGATAGCAGGCTCCGGTATTGCCATCAAGCCGCGCAAGGTGAGGTTCGGCAGCTGCACAACCGCCTGCGCCAGCGCCAGGACATCCTCAGGCGCCACGCCCGACTTGTTGGCGCCGTCATCCACGTTGACCTGCAGGCAGATCTGGAGCGGCGGCAAACCGGGCGGCCGCTGCTCGCTCAGCCGCTGGGCGATTTTTAGGCGATCGACCGACTGCACCCAGTCAAAATGCTCAGCCACGAGACGGGTCTTGTTGCTCTGAACCGGGCCGATGCAATGCCACTCCAGCGCAATCGCAGCGCCCTGAGCCTCAGCGCCTTGCCAGGCGCGGAGGGCGACAATTTTCTCCACGCCCTCGGTGATGTAGTTCTCGCCGAAGGCGCGCTGCCCATCCGACGCGGCGTCGATCACGGCGTCCGCACCGAAGGTTTTGGAGACCGCCAGCAGCCGTACGCTCGCCGGATTGCGCCCGGCAGCTACGCAGGCCGTGGTTATCCGGTCACGGACAAGCTGGAGATTGCGCACAATCGTGGTCATAATCGAACTGTAAACTTAGTTTGAAAACCATTTTCAAAGGGTCCCGGGATGGATATCACGCAGTTGCTGGCTTTTAGCGTCAAGAACAAGGCGTCTGACTTGCATTTGTCGGCAGGCTTGCCGCCCATGATCCGGGTTCACGGCGACGTGCGGCGCATCAACATCGATCCGCTGGACCACAAGCAGGTGCATTCCATGGTGTATGACATCATGAACGACACCCAGCGCAAAACCTACGAAGAGTTCCTGGAGGTCGACTTCTCGTTCGAAATCGACGGACTGGCGCGCTTTCGCGTCAATGCCTTCAACCAGAATCGCGGCGCCGGTGCGGTGCTGCGGACCATTCCATCCAAAATCCTGACACTGGAACAGCTCAACGCCCCCAAGATTTTTGGCGACCTGGCCATGAAACCGCGGGGCATGGTGCTGGTCACCGGCCCCACCGGCTCGGGCAAATCGACCACACTGGCCGCCATGGTCAACTACCTGAACGAAAACGAGTACGGCCACATCCTGACGGTGGAAGACCCGATCGAATTCGTGCACGAATCCAAAAAATGCCTGATCAACCAGCGTGAGGTTGGCCCACACACCCTGAGCTTTAACGCCGCGCTGAAGTCGGCCCTGCGGGAAGATCCGGACGCCATCCTGGTGGGTGAAATGCGTGACCTGGAAACCATCCGGCTGGCTATGTCGGCCGCAGAAACGGGCCACCTGGTCTTCGGCACGCTGCATACTTCCAGCGCCGCGAAAACCATTGACCGGATCATCGACGTGTTTCCGGCCGAGGAAAAGGAAATGATCCGCTCCATGCTGTCCGAGTCATTGCAGGCCGTGATCTCGCAAACGTTGTGCAAAACCAAAGACGGTGCGGGCCGCGTGGCTGCACACGAAATCATGCTGGGCACCAGCGCCATCCGCAATTTGATCCGCGAGGCCAAGGTCGCCCAGATGTATTCATCCATCCAGACCGGCAACAGTGTGGGCATGCAGACGCTCGACCAGAACCTGACCGAACTGGTGAAGCGCAATGTGATTTCTGCTGCCGAAGCCCGCGGCAAGGCAAAAATCCCGGAAAACTTCCCCGGCTAGAAGCTATGGCCCCCACGCTTGTCACTTCGAGCCTACGGCGCGCTGCCCCTTTCCTTACGTACGGGGCCGCTGCGCCTGCGGCCCGGCAAAGCCGGTTCCGCGGCCCCTGCTTGATTGAAGAGAGAACCACCGTCACCGATCCTGCCGAGTTTCCGGCAACGACAGAGTTTGTTTGAAAGGAGTCGCAAATGGAACGCGACCAGGCCAGTAAATTCATCAATGATCTGCTGAAACTCATGGTCAGCCGTAATGGCAGTGACCTGTTCATCACAGGCGACTTCCCACCGGCCATGAAAGTCGACGGCAAGGTGACCAAGGTGTCGCCGCAGCCGCTGAACGCCGGCCACACGCTCGCCCTTGCCCGTTCCATCATGAACGACAAGCAGGCCGCCGAATTCGAACGCACCAAGGAATGCAATTTCGCCATCTCGCCGCCCGGCGTGGGGCGCTTTCGCGTCAATGCTTTCATCCAGCAGGGCAAGGTCGGCATGGTAATGCGGACGATTCCCGCCGTGCTGCCCACCATCGACGGGCTGGGTGTGCCCCAGGTGCTCAAGGAAGTGGTGATGAGCAAGCGCGGCCTGACCATTTTGGTGGGCTCTACCGGTTCGGGTAAATCCACCACGCTGGCGGCCATGGTCGACTGGCGCAACGAACAGTCGTTCGGCCACATCATCACGATTGAAGACCCGGTGGAATTTGTCCATGCGCACAAGAACTGCGTGATCACGCAACGTGAAGTGGGCCTGGACACCGACAGCTGGGAAGCGGCCCTGAAAAACACGCTGCGCCAGGCGCCCGACGTGATCCTGATGGGCGAGATCCGCGATCGCGAAACCATGGAACACGCCATCGCGTTCGCGGAAACCGGCCACCTGTGCCTGGCCACCCTGCATGCCAACAGCGCCAACCAGGCGCTGGACCGCGTGATCAACTTTTTCCCCGAAGAGCGCCGCACCCAGTTGCTGATGGACCTCTCGCTCAACCTGAAGGCCATGATTTCACAGCGGCTGGTGCCCAAGCAGGACGGCAAGGGTCGTTTTGCGGCGGTGGAGGTCATGCTCAACTCGCCGCTGATCTCCGATCTGATCTTCAAGGGCGAAGTCTCCGAAATCAAGGAGATCATGAAAAAGAGCCGCAACCTGGGCATGCAGACTTTCGACCAGGCGCTGTACGACGCCTTCGAGAGCCACTTCATCACCTACGAAGACGCCTTGCGCAACGCCGACTCGGTGAACGACCTGCGCTTGCAGATCAAGCTCAACTCGCAGCGTGCCAAGTCCGTCGACCTGGCTGCAGGCACGGAAAACTTCGCTATCGTCTAAGCCGCTGAACTGCCGGCGTCGTTCCGGCCAAGGGCTGAGTTCGAAGGGCTAAAGGCCGCGAAGCAGACCTGAAGGTAATCGATAGTGGCCCGGATTTTGGGAGCCCGATGGCGTTCGGCCAGAATCACCGCATCAATAGAATAGACATCGCTCACCGTGTGCCGGGCCAGCACCGGCTTTAACCGGCCTTGCGCCACCAGCTCGCGGCCGATAACGTCGTTGATCCGGGCAATGCCGGCTCCCGCCAAGGCAAGTGAAACCACCGCAGCGCTGCTATTGACGCGCAACTGCCCCTGCACCGTGAGCGGGGTGACGACCGCGTTTTCTTCGAAGGTCCATTGATTGTGGGTAATCGAAGTGGTATTTGATATCAGGCTGTGCAATTGAAGATCTGCCGGCGCACGCGGAACGCCATGCTTCTTGAGATACACAGGTGAGGCGTACAAAGCACGCCCATGGCTTCCAAGATTACGGGCAATGGCCGTCTGCGCAGGTGCAACACCCGCCCTCACGACGATATCCATCGCCTCATCGGCCATGCTGACAAGGCGATCATCCAGATGCAGGTCCAGCTTCAATTCCGGGTGCAAGGCCCGCAGCTTGCCCAGCCGGGGAATCAGTACATATTCAGCAAGAATCTGGCTGATGCTCAAACGGACCGTTCCCACCACTGAGCGGCTTCGGCTGGCGAAGCTGTTTTGCAATTGCCTGTGTTCGGCAAGGATGCGCTGGGCGTATTCAAGGAAGACCTCACCTTCGTCAGTGAGAGAGAGGCTGTGAGTGGTCCGGTGCATCAGCCGCAGGCCGCATTGAGCCTCCATGCGCGCGAGCGCCCGCGACATATGGCTGGCCGCAACGTTGCGTTCCCTCGCTACTGTCGAGAGCGACTGGGCAGATGCAAGCTGCGCAAACAGCGAGAAGTCGTCAAGGCTGAGGTTTTTCATGCTTGTGCAGATTTGACACAAGCATTATGCATTCGGGGGGATTTCCAGCGGGCGCCGTCATGGGCACAGTTCACTTCGCGCGGACATGTTGTGCCGTCGCTCTTCAAAGGATTTTTATGCCCATCTCCATCCAGCTATCGCAGGGACTTTTAACGCCGGCCGGCGAGCGCGAGGTTTTCTCCAGAGTTGCAGACGCCTTGCTGCAGGTACACGGCCTCAGCGGAAACACCTTCATGACTCCCGCAGTCATCGGGCATGTCGACATTTACCCTGAAGAGCACAGCTATGCCGGCGGCAAACCCCAGTCGCTTGCGGTCATAGAGGTTAAGGTCCCTTCTGTCACCTTCCCCGATCAGTCGGTGAAAGACAACTTCGTCAAGGCGGCAACAGACATCATTGACGAACTCAAGGCGGGAAAACACCCGAGAGAGCGCACCTTTGTCAACGTGACCTATGCGGTGGAGGGTGCTTGGGGAATTGCCGGCAAAGCCTATACCAACGCCGACCTGGGAATGGCCATTGGAGCTGCCGCAGGCTAGGCAAGCGCGGGAACTGACCACTGCCCACATTCACCTCCGTCGCCCGCACAGCGCACCAACCGATTAATCCAAAAGGAAACTTCATGCCTCTCGTACGAATTGACCTTCCTGACACCACGCCGGACGAAGAGCTTTCGGCCGTGTCGAGCCTTGTGCACCAAGCCCTGGTAGACACGTTCAATGTGCCGGAGCCGGATCGCTTCCAGACGCTCACGCGTCATACACCGCGCCAACTCATTTGCTCCGAAGAATTCCTTGGGGTCACGCACTCCGCCCACGTGGTTTTTATTCAAATATTTTGTGCCCCCGGTCGATCGCCGGACATGAAGAAGGCGCTCTTCTGGGAAATCGGAAAACAAATCTCGTCGAATTGCAGCTTTAGTGCGGCCGACGTCATCATCAATCTGGTTGAGACGTCGCGTGAGAACTGGTCTTTTGGAAACGGCATGATGCAATTCAGTTAATAAATGGGGCAGGACAGTCTGTTTTGCATACCCCCCCAACGCGCTGAGATGCGTCATGAATGTGAAGCTGCTCCTTCATGGGAAAACAGGGAGGTTCACGGGGCAAAGCGCGCAATCAAGCCATAATCATTGCTACCCAAACCCCCTTGCCCGACGGGCCTCAAGAGATTTAACTGTGTCATCAATTCACCCCAAAACCTACGAAACTTCCGATTCACGTACTGTCGCCTTCCTGGGCCTCGGTGTCATGGGCTTCCCGATGGCCGGGCACCTGGCGCTGGCGGGCCATGACGTCACGGTCTACAACCGCAGCGCCGCCAAGGCTGCCTCCTGGACGAGCGAGTTCAAGGGCCGTGCAGCCGCCACGCCGCGCGAGGCGGCTGCAGGTGCAGACGTCATTTTCTGTTGCGTGGGCAACGATGCCGACCTGCGCAGCGTGGTACTGGGTAACGATGGAGCGCTGGCCGGCATGAAACCGGGCGCCATCTTCGTGGACCACACCACGGCCTCGGCCGATGTGGCGCGTGAACTCTCCGCGGCGGCCTCCAAGATCGGCTTGCACTTCATAGATGCGCCCGTCTCGGGTGGCCAGGCAGGTGCGCAAAATGGCGCGCTTACAGTGATGTGCGGCGGAGACACCGCAGCATTTGATGCCGCGAAACCAGTGGGCATGGCTTTTTCAAAAGCCTTCACGCTGATGGGCCCAAGCGGCGCGGGGCAACTTACCAAGATGGTCAACCAGATTTGCATTGCCGGCCTGGTACAGGGCCTGAGCGAAGCGGTGGCGTTTGGCCAGAAGGCCGGTCTGGATGTGAACCAGGTCCTGGACGTGATTGGCAAAGGCGCAGCGCAAAGCTGGCAGCTCGACAACCGCGGCAAAACCATGGTGGCCGACAAGTTTGACTTCGGGTTTGCCGTGGACTGGATGCGCAAGGATCTGGGCCTGGTACTGGACGAAGCCAAGCGCAATGGTGCGCGCCTGCCCGTGACGGCCCTGGTCGACCAGTTTTATGCCGACGTGCAGGCCATGGGCGGCCAGCGCTGGGACACATCGAGCCTGATCAAGCGCCTGAAATAAAGACTGGGCCGAACCCGACAAAAGCGGACGAAAAGCAGAACGATAGTGCTGGCGAGGCCAGCACTGCCAGCCCCTAACTTCAACTCCCGGCGGGTTTGGCGCCGGCGGGCGGCTCTACGGGTTTTGACGGCAGCATGCGTGCCAGCTCTTCCTCGCTGATGATTTCAAACATGCGGATGACTTTTTGCACGCCCGGGGTGGAACGGACCACTTCGGTGGCGCGATCCGCTTCGCGCTGTGTCACACGTCCCATCAGGTAGGTCGTACCGCGCTCGGTCACCACCTTGAAGGCGTTCAACGACAAGTCACGGGCATCCACCAGCATCGCCTTGACACGGCCGGTGACGAGGGTGTCGGACGAGCGCTGTGTCAGGGTGGCGTTGCCCATCACGGCCAGTTCATTGACCACCGAGGTCACATTCTCCACACGCGAAACGATCTGCTCGACCAGCTGCTTGTCTTGCGCGCTGGGCACTTCACCCGTCAGCAACACCTGGCGGTTGTAGCTGGTCAAGTTGACATGCACACGGTCGCCCACGTTGCTGCGAATCCGGCTGGCCGCCCGCAATTCAATGCCCTCGTCTTCCAGCTGCGCACCCGACGTGCGGCGGTCGGTGGCAACAAGCGCCCCCCCGGCCATGCCGCCTACCACCAGAGGAAAGCAGGCTGTCAGGGCACTGCCAAGCAATACCGACGTACCAATGGCCAGAGCGAGTCGTTTCAACGGGGCATATGTCATACAGAGGTCTCCTGATCGCCAAGTAACTGGGTGTCCACACCATCGCAAATGCAATGGAGGACAAGAAGGTGCACTTCCTGGATACGCGCGGTCCGCTCATGCGGCACGCAGATATGCACATCGGTTTCGCGCAGGGCATGGGTCATCTTGCCGCCCCCGCGCCCCGTCAGCGCCACCACGGTCATCTCGCGCTCATGGGCGGCTTCGATGGCGGCCAGCACATTGGCCGAATTGCCGCTGGTGCTGATGGCCAGCAATACGTCGCCGGCGCCGCCCAGGGCACGCACCTGCTTCGAGAAGATGACCGTGAAGTCGTAGTCGTTGGCAATGGCGGTGAGGATGGAGCTGTCGGTCGTCAGCGCAATCGCACCCAACTCGGGCCGCTCGCGCTCATAGCGCCCCACAAACTCCGCAGCGAAGTGCTGGGCATCCGCTGCCGAGCCACCATTGCCGCAGGCCAGGACTTTGCCGCCACTGGTGACGCTGGCCAGGATGGCCTGCACTGCGGCCGCAATCGGTTTGGACAGGACCTGTGCCGCCTGGTATTTCAGGTCGGCGCTGTCAATGAACTGCTGTTCGATACGTTGTTCAAGCATGGGGTCAATGATAGCGGGTCGGACTGCGCCGCCGGCCCCGGAGGGGTTTGCGCAGGCTGGCAATGGATGGTTACAAATTCCGCCATCCATTCCCGGCGCTCAGGACGCGTCGAAAGCTCCGGGCAGCCATTCAATGTCAGGAGCCGCCCCGTCATCCTGCGGCCCGTTGACCAGGACCACGTCGAATCGACAAGGCGGTGGGCTGCCGAAACGCATGAGATAGTGCCTCGCG
This sequence comes from Polaromonas sp. P3_A5, assembly GCF_056403055.1. Lineage (NCBI taxonomy): Bacteria > Pseudomonadati > Pseudomonadota > Betaproteobacteria > Burkholderiales > Comamonadaceae > Polaromonas > Polaromonas sp. P3_A5. Next base: position 86,831 of record NZ_JBFUGF010000001.1, on the reverse strand, counting down.
GCAAAGATGATTCGCTGTTGCTTGGCGGGGCTGATGCTGGCGCCGGCGCCGCCGTGTGAGACGCCGGTGCGCTGGCGCACTTCCACAAACACCAAGGTACCGTCGGGTGCGCGCATGACCAGGTCGATCTCGCCGCCACCGCGGCCCGGCGTCCGATAATTGGTATCGACCAACACCAGTCCGGCCTTGGCAAGGTAGGCGCGCGCGGCAGCTTCCGCAGCATCACCCCTCGACTTGGTGGTAACCTGCCCGGGCGAGGCTGGGGCCTGAAGGGCCGTCGCTTTTGACGCCGTCCCGGCAACCTGTTTTCTGGAAAACCACATTGAACGCTTCCTTCGACCTGGCACTGAATGCGGCACGCGCCGCAGCAGGCATGCAGCATTATCCGGAAAGTGCGCTCTATGTGGTGGCGACCCCGATCGGGAACCTGGCCGATATCAGCCTGCGCGCCCTGCAAGTACTGCAACTGGTAGACGCCATAGCCTGCGAGGACAAGCGGCATTCGCAGCCCCTGCTACGGCAGTACGGCATCGACAAGCCCCTGCTGGCGGTGCACGAACACAATGAAGCAGAGGCCGCAGGCCTGGTGATCGAACGCCTGCAGCGGGGTGAGCGCGTGGCCTATATCAGCGACGCCGGCACGCCGGCCGTGAGCGATCCCGGCGCCCGCCTGGTCGCCGCCGTTCGTGCCGCTGGCCTGGCCATCATGCCCCTGCCGGGTGCCAGCAGCGTCACCGCGGTGCTCAGCGTGGCCGGGCTGAGCAGCCCGGGCGGTGACACCGGGTTCGTATTCGCCGGTTTTCTGCCGAGCAAGGCCGGTGAACGCGACCAGGCCATCCAGCAGCTGCAAACCGATACCCGGGCCATCGTGATTCTGGAAGCGCCGCACCGCATCGAGGCGCTTGCGAAAGCACTGGCGGTGCTGCAAGCCCGCCTGGTCACCGTTGGCCGTGAGCTGACCAAGCAATTCGAGGAAATTGCGACCGTGCCGGCGCAGGATTTTTCCGGCTGGCTGGCTGCTGGCGCCCAGCGTACGCGCGGTGAATTTGCACTGGTACTGCATCCTTGCGCCGCTGCCGACAGCCCTGAGGATGGCACACGGGTGTTGCAGTTGTTGCTGGCGGAGTTGCCGCTCAAGACTGCTGTAAAAGTCGCGGCAGAAATCACCGGCGTGGGGCGCAACGAGCTCTATGACACCGCACTCAAGCTGAAAAAAGAATGAACCCCAACGCCGACGAACTCTGGCGCGCCCCACGCTGGACGCTTGCCGCCTTGTTGGCTGTGCTCGGGATGCTCGGGCCGTTTTCCATCGACACCTACATTCCCGCCTTTTCCGGCATGGCGCAGTCGCTGGGAGCATCACCGGTAGAAATGCAGCAGACGCTGTCGGCCTACCTGTTCGGTTTTGCTTTCATGAACCTGTTTCACGGCGCGCTGGCCGACAGTTTTGGCCGCAGGCCGGTGGTGTTGTGGGGAATCGCGCTATTCACTCTGGCGTCGGCCGGTTGCGCGCTGTCGCAAAGCATCGGGCAACTGGTTTTTTTCCGGGCCATGCAGGGCTTGTCGACAGGTGCGGGCATTGTGGTGTCGCGCGCCGTCATACGCGACATGTACCCGCCGGCTCAGGCCCAACAGGTCATGAGCCAGGTCACCATCTATTTCGGAGTGGCCCCAGCCCTGGCGCCCATTGTCGGTGGCTGGCTTTTTGTGCATCTGGGCTGGCACAGCATCTTCTGGTTTCTGACGGGAGTGGGTGTGATCCTGTGGGCTACCAACTTCCGGTTCTTGCCCGAGACACTTCCACCGCTGGAACGCCAGCCGTTTGAAGTCAGGCACCTGATGCGGGGCTACTGGCAGTTGGGTTCCAGTCCCCGCTTTTTATTGCTGGCGCTGGCCAGCGGCGTGCCATTCAACGGCATGTTTTTGTATGTACTGTCAGCGCCCGCTTTTTTGGGGGAACACCTGGCACTGCAGCCTACCGAATTTTTCTGGTTTTTCATCCTGACAATCTCCGGCATCATGTCCGGCGCGTGGCTGAGCGGCCGCCTGGCAGGAAAGATTGCCCCCAAGCAGCAAATACGGCACGGCTTTGTCATCATGCTGGTCACCTCGGTGCTTAACCTGATTGCCAACATGCTGTTCGCCCCGCATGCTTCGTGGTCCCTCTTTCCGATCGCAGTGTTTGCATTCGGCTGGGCGCTGATGGTGCCGGTCGTCACGCTGCTGGTGCTGGACCTTTATCCTGAACGGCGCGGCATGGCTTCTTCCCTTCAGGCCTTCGTGGGCTCAACCGCCAACGGCATTGTTGCCGGTGTCATCGCCCCGCTCGCAATGCACTCCACCCGGGCATTGGCGGCAGTCTCGCTCGGGATGATGTGCATCGGGTTGGTTGCCTGGGTGTATCTGCATCACCGGTGGCCGGATATCGGCCGCTCCGCAACACCCGACTAGCGTGCAATACGCCCATCAGCGATCATTGACTCGCATGGGAAATTCCATGCCTTGCCCGATGCGCTGCACCACGTTGTTGCCGTCCAGGTAAGCCCAGAAAAACATGGGTTGATCGCTGTCTCGCCAGCGGTAAGTCATGATGTCGCCGGACCATGACGCTACACGGTCAATCTTTGCCGGCCGGCCAAATTCGCGTTCCATATCCGAGCGCGTCCACTTGCCCGGCTGGACTCTTGAGAACTCTGCTGGCGTCAGAACCTCGCGGACGCCGATGACCCTGCCGGCGGCATCCAGATCTACCATCGTGGCGAACTGACCAAGCGGCTGGCCCGAATACTGCAGCCGGGTTCCCGCATCCAGCGGCACCACCCGGGACGGCGTTCCGCGAAGCGCGATGACGTTCTCACGGGTCATGCCGGGCTTTATCGCTGTCAACGCGCAGCCGGCGGCACACAGCGCCGCGACAACAAGACCGGAAACTAATTTAAATACCCTCACGGTTACTCCTGCCTGAAATTGAATTGATCACAAGACTTGGGACTCCATCCCGGCCAGAATGTTCCCCGTGTGTGGCACCGTGGCCTCTGCTTTAAAGTTGTGCCCAACTGATCGTCACTACGCGGGCCGAATCACGGATTGTTGCATCATGCCGCACCCACTGAGGACGCCCGGACTGCCGCTGTCATTGTTTCTGGTATCCATGGTGCAGGGCAACGGCTCGAAGCCGGGATTCAACGGATTGGACTAGGCCCCAAGCAAACTCGCCGACTCATTTTGTACTGAGCCCGCCTGGGGGCCGAGATGTTTGGTGTCCATGTACCCGCACGCACTCAGGCTTTGTGCTGCCGCGCAAATATTTTGGCCAGATCCAGGAAATTCTTTTCGGCCGGCGAGTTGCTGTCTTCCCGGCTCACCAGCGTGATAGGCGCCACCAGCGCGGGCCTGGCATTGGTGATACGGCAGTACACCACGCTCTCACGGTGAAAATCCTTCATGGATGCGGGAACCACGGAAACGCCCGCGCCCGCCGCGACCAGGCTGATATTGGTCAGCATGCGCTCCACCTCCGAGGCGATCCTGAGCGTGAAGCCCGCCTGTTCACAGGCTTCGATCAGATCCGAATACATGCCTGGTGCGCCGTGTCTGCGCACCAGAATGAACTGCTCATCAGCCAGGGATTTCAGATCAATGACCGGCATCTTGCCCTTGGCGGCGCCCGCCACCAGCGCATGGCCCACCGGCAGAATCAGCAGCATCTCTTCTTCGAGCAAGGAAAAAAAACTCACACCGCGCGGATGGCTGACGGGCGTACGCAGAATCGCGATATTGACCTTGCCCCTGTCTATGCCCTCGGTTAATTCCGCCGCATTGGCTTCCCTGAGGTCCAGGTGCACATCGGGATAGGCGCCGCGATAGGCCCGGATGATCCCCGGAATCAAAGGATGAGCCGCGGCAGAGCTGGTAAAGCCTATGGCCAGCGTGCCTTCAAAGCCCTGTGCGGCGCGCGCGGCGCGTGCCGCGCCCTGCTCGACGCCGCGCAGGATGGCCTGGGCTTCCTGCAAAAACACCGCGCCACCGGCCGTCAGCGCCGCGCCTTTGGGGTGGCGGCGGAACAATTCGAAGCCCAGCTCCTCTTCCAGCAGCCGGATCTGGTGGCTCAAGGGCGGCTGCTGCATATTCAACCGCTCGGCGGCGCGCGTGAAATGCTGCTCCTCGGCAACCATCAGGAAGTAGCGCAGATGTCTCAGCTCCATGGTGTCAGCCCATCTTTTTTAGGTATCGGGGATCGTATTTTCGGATTTTATGTATATGCCCGCGACGATGCGTGACACCTTCGCGTCTTGATACTCGCCGTCCATCCGCAAAAAACAACCGTATGGCGCGGCCCCCGCGCCGTGGCGGCCAAGCCGCCCGTAGACTGGGTGATCGATGATCAAAATCAGAAGAACGCTTTGCCATCCCATTGCGCAAATGGCTCTCGCCTTTGCCGCCGGCATCCTGCTGGGGAATTTTTTTCCCTCAGTCGGCGCGATGATGAAACCCCTCAGCGACGGCTTTCTGCGCCTGATCAGCATGCTGATCGGCGTGCTGATCTTTTGCCTGGTGGTGTCCGGTATCGCCAGCATGCGCAACCGGCTGCAGGCCACAAAGGTGGGTGTCAAGGCCATCATCTACTTCGAGGCCATGACCTTGATCTCGCTGCTGGCGGGCATGTTGGGCGCCTTGTTGCTGACGCCCGGCAAGGGTTTCGCGCCAGATTTTGCGGCTGACGTCGCACAGCGCGCTGCGCCTGCAAAGGCCGCGGAAAGCACAACCGACTTTTTGCTCAACATCATCCCCCCGACATTTGCCAGCGCCTTCACCGGCAACAACAACCTGCAGATCCTGCTGCTGGCGCTGCTGTCGGGCATTGCACTGGCGCGCGCGGGTGAACGCGGGCACAAGCTGCTGGAGCTCATCGAAGCGGTGCAGCAAGTATGGCTCGGCATGGTCGGCATGGTCCTGAAGCTGGCCCCACTGGCTGCATTCGGTGCAGTCGCCTTCATGATTGGCCGTTACGGGATGTCCTCGGTGTTGCCACTGCTGCATTTTCTCGCCGCGATTTATCTCGTCAGCATCCTGTTTGTCTTCGTGGTGATGGGCCTTCTCGCGCGCGCCGCCGGTTGCAACATCTTCCGCCTGGTCGCCTATGTCAAAGAAGAGCTGCTGCTGGTCTTCTTCACCACTTCGTCAATAGCCGCCTTGCCGAGTCTGGTCGGAAAAATGGAAAAAATGGGCTGCGCCAAACCGGTGGCGCGCTTGATGCTGCCGACCGGTTTTAGTTTCAACCTGAACGGCAGCAACATCTATATCGCCATGGCGGCGATCTTCCTGGCGCAGGTGGCGCATGTCGAGCTGGGTTTCTGGTCACTGCTGTCACTGCTGGGCATCGCGATGCTGACATCCAAGAGCGCCGCCAGCGTCGCCGGTTCGGCCTTTGTGGCCCTGACCGCGACGTTGGCCAGCCAGAACCTCATACCGATCGCGGGCATTGTCCTGTTGCTGAGCATAGAGCGGTTGATGAAATGCCGCTCCCTCACCAACATGCTCGGCAACTGCGTGGCCTGCGTCGTCGTGTGCGCCTGGGAAAAAGCCCTGGACCGCCAAGCGATGCATCAGGCCCTGTCGGGCAAGGCCTCCTCCTCGTCCGCCGTCGCCGACCAGATCTGATACAGGCGTTCGCCCAGGCATTCCGCACGGCCTTCGAACAAGGTATTCAGGCACTCGGGCCGCTCCAGCTGCCGGTACAGTGCAGCCCGTTCCGGGTAGTTGTCAGCCATGCGAACGGCGGCGGCAATGTAGCCCTCCACGCTGTCGGCGATGGCCCAGTCCGGCAGGCCCAGCCGGCGGAACAGCCCTTCGTCGATGTGTTCAAACACTTCCGGCCCTGTCTTGCACACGCCGGGCAAACCGACCGTCACGGCATCGGTAATGCCATTGGTGTTGCCGAAGGGAAAGGGGCTCAGGAACATGTCGCAGCGGCTGAAGATAGCCAGGTAGTCCGGGTAGGGCTGGTGCGCGTAGATTTCCGCGTCCGGCAGATAGCGGCGTATCACCCTTCGCACTTGCGGATAGATCAGGCCGGTTGCCTGTCCAATCAGGAAATGAAACCGTATCTGCTTGCGTGAGCCCGCGCGTATTTTCTGGCAGGTCACCAGGAATTTCGGATTGATCTTCATGGTGGTCGCGGCCACGGCGATGTTGACGACCGCCGAGTCCTGCCGCTGCGGCCGTGCCAGCGAGACTTCGATGGCGGACGGGCGGTAGGGCTGCCCGTCTTTCGGCAGACGCAGCAGGGTTTCGCTGAAGCAGGCGGGATCGCCGACAAAATCGTCTTCCACGCTGATGTAATCGATACGGTCGGAATGCGTGGTGGCGGGATGGCCCAGCGCTGCCACCTGCACGGGTGCCAGGCGCTGATTGGCCGCGAACATGGTGATGGGAAACATGCCGACGCTGGGCATGTAAAACACGGCGGGCCTGAGGGAGCCGGCCAGCGCGTGCAGCTGGCGCAGGCAGGCGATCATGTCATTGGGCGCGGCGAAATCAATCACCTCATCAAACACCGCCCGGCCCAGTTCGTCGATGTTGCCGGGGTAAGCAATGGCCACCAGGCGAAAATGCCGGCGAGCGGCCTCCAAAGTCCTGGAATGCGTGCGGTAAATCGAATGCCCACCGGAGAACCACTCGAGCAGTACCAGCATGATGGGCTTGTCCGCACTTTGCGCGGCGAGCGCGGGCGCAACGCGCCCCAGGCCCAGCGCCTCGAGCTTCTTGCGAACCAGCCGGTTGATGGGGCGCTTGATCTCGTGGCGGTCGGGTAGGTCGGCGTAGCTGCAGTGCATGTACACGTCGTGCAGGATGCCTACCGGCAGGATGTCCAGGCTTTCGATTTCCTCGAGGTGGGCGGGGAGCCAGGCGAGCAGCGCCTCGCGCTTGGAATGCGCAGCTGGCGAGCCGAGAAAGCGCGGCGACAGCAGGGCCGTGAACAGCGCGGCGGCCAGCTTTTTGTTCTGCCGCCACAGCAATTCCACGTCCAGCGGGATTTCCGATTCGGGGGAATACAGGATGCAGAACTTCACGAGATCCCGTTCGCTCACGTGGAACTCCGGTGCGCCGGAGCCCAGGAAATTGAGCGACCTCAGGATATGGTCGCAATGGACAAAGGCGCTGGCGGCAAACAGCGCCGACAACCAGCGCTGGAAGTTGATGAGCTGGCCGAAGCCGCCGGGCGAGACATGGAAGGTCGGGTCGGAAAACAGGGCCGAGATGGCGCTGGTGAGGCGGGTCAGGCCGTGCGCGTCACGCTCCTGCGCACCTATGGCGGCCGACAGGCTGAGCGCGAAGTTGCCGTCCAGGTTGCCGTAGTTCCTGTCTATGAGCAGTAGCAGCTTGACCAGCTCTCGCGCAGCCGGCTCCTGCTGGCGGGAGTAGCACAGGTATTCGAAGTTCTCCAGCGAAAAAATATCGTCAGCCATGGTGCCCTTGTCGATGGCCCCGTCAGGCCGACAGCGCCAGTATCGCCGCTACCGCCGTGAAACTCACTGGACCAGCCCGGAAAAGGTGCGGTCCAGGTTGTACTGGGCACGCGCGAGCTTGTCCTGCTGCGCCTTGAGCCAGGCGGCGTCCTGCTCTAACCGGCTCTTCTCGGCCGCCAGCATCCTGACGGTCTCCGTGCGCTGCGGACCGCCCAGGCCCTTGCTGGAGGCCAGCATGTTCTGCGCGGTCAGCGACGTACGGAAGCGCTCCTGCGTCAGCGGAAATTCCGCCCGTGGGAAATCAAAGGCCTTCACCGCCTCTGCATACAACTGCCTGGCGACGTCGAAGGGAATCTCGGCGGGCTTGAGCTTGTTGGCGCGGCCGTAGTTGACCAGGTCCGAGGCGAAATGGTGGCCGACCCGGAAGGGAACGTCGGCGTCGCGCTGCAGGATGTCGGCCAGCTCGGTGGTGGTGGAGTAATCGGCGTCAACTTCCTGCAGCGCGCGGTTGCGATCGATGACGAGGTGGTTCATCAGGTCAGCCAGCTTCACGAAGGCATTGGCCGTGAGGTCCAGGGTTTTGTCGACCTGGTCGCGCTTGTAGTCGGGCATGCCGGGCGTGACGTTGTGCGCCTCCAGTTGGTAGGTGAAGGCGCCGCCCACCACCTCGCTGGCCTGCAGCCGCAGCACGTTGAGGGCATAAGGATTGCGCTTTTGCGGCATGATGCTGCTCGTGCCGGTGAGCCGCCCCTCCTGGATGGTGATCCAGGGAGCGGTCTGGTGGTACTGGGTGTGCATATCCTGCGCCAGCAGGCCTATCATCAGCGCCGCGTTGCTGCACAGGCCCACCAATTCCACGCCCTGGTCGAGCGCGCCGAGCTGGGCCGCGTCGTAGGAGTTTTCCACCACGCCGTCAAAACCCAGCAGCTCCGCCAAGCGCTGGCGGTTGACCGGAAAACTCGAGGTACCGAGCGCGCCCGCGCCCAGCGGGCTCATATTGAGGCGCGCATAAGCCTCCTTCAGTCGCGCGCTGTCGCGCCCGAAGACCGAGGCGAAGGCCAGCAGGTAGTGCGCGTAAGTAGTGGGCTGGGCCTGCACGCCGTTGGTATAGGCCGGCACGATGGTGTCCAGGTTCTTCTCGGCCACAGCCAGTAGTTGCGCTTTCGATTGGATCATCGCGTCCATTAGAACTAGCGCACGCTCGCGCTGGATCAGGCGCCGCGTGGTGGACAGGATGTCCTGGCGGCTACGGCCTGAATGCATGCGCGAACCGTCGGGGCCGGCCAACGCCAGGATCAACGGCTCATACTGCAAATAGTCACCCGGGCGCTTGGCACCCGACTGGTTGCCTTCCCTGATCACTTGTTCAACAGCCCGCGCGATTTTTTTCCCAAGCTCAGGCGGGACGATTTTTGTCTCGACCACCATCACGGTTGAGGCCTTGTTCATCTCGCCGAGGAAATGGAAGTTGTCGTGCTCGGCTTGCCCGGTTTTCTTGTCTGCGGCGACAGCCACAGCGGACAGCGATACCAGCAACAGCAGAACCAGCCGCCCGGCGCGGCGCGGCATTATGGAGCCAGTGAACGCCGCGGCGGACGCAGGTTCAAGGCGTTGCATCTTCTTTGCCTGCGGCGGATGCATTGAGATTGGCATTGGACGACACCACGGAAATAGTGAGCCTGTCCGCTCCGCCGCTGGAGGATGGGGATGCAGTATCGCCGACAAGGGGCGCCATCCAGTCGCTACCGGCCATATCCGACTGCAGCGCGGCGGTCGCGGCGGCCGAATCGGCGCTGGTCAGGCTGTTGCTCATCTTGCCGCCGAGATTACGCAGCACGACACCGGATCCGGTGGCGGTGATCGTCGTGGCGTCCGAAGACTGGCTGAAGGGCTGCCCACTCGGCGCACTGGCGCTAATGAGCAAGACGCCGTTTTCCACCTGCAGCTTGTTGGTGCCGCCGTCTATGCGCACACCATAGCTGCCGCCGGAGCCCGATACGCGAAGATTTCCGTTACCACCCGTACTGACGGTATTGAAGGCATTGGCGCTGCTGCCGACGATAGAGAGGCCCTCGCCGGAGCCGGCGGTCGTCGCCTGGATGTCGATGTCGCCGCTGCCCGATGTGATGCTGATGCCGTTGGCGGCGCCCGAGGCCGCAGTGCGCAGGAGAACTGCCGGCGCCGCAGACGCCGCGCTGCTGTTGCCCGTGATCGAGAGTTTGCCCGACACCGTGGAAATGGCGGCGGAACTGGTCGCCGTCGACGGGTAAATGGCGACGCCGCTGCCATAAGTGGAACTGCCGGCCACGCTCACCGAACCGCTGCCAGTGGCGCGTATGACGTTGTTGCCGGTCAGCACGCCTACCCCGTCACCGTAAACGCTGCTCCCGGTGATTGCGAGCGCACCGTTCTCGACGCTGACCAGGGCCTTTCCTCCGCCGTAGATGCTGACCCCGTTGCCCTGGTCGGCGGCGTTGCCGACCAGCGTCACATTGCCCGCGCCCGTGGTCTGGATGCGGTTGGCGACGTTCTGGATGGCGATGCCGTGGTCGAGTTCGCCGACGTTGGGCGAGTGGAAGTTGCCGACCAGCGTGATGTTGCCGCCCTGCGAGGCGATGTTGTTGACCGAGTTGGTGCTGGTGGCGCTGCCGCCCAGGGCGATGGCGTCCGAGGTGCCTATGGAGTCGCCGCGCAGCGTGATGTTGCCGCTCACGGTGCTGACGTTGACGCCGTTCGAATTGCCGGTGGAGTTCAGGAAGATGCCGTAGCCGCCGAAGCTGCTGGTGCTGTTGCCGTTGACGGCAATGGCGCCGCTGCCGGTGCTGATGTTGATCGCCGCGTTGGCGCCGGAAGGCGCGATGTCTACGCCGCGCCCCGAATAACTGGTGCCGTCCAGCGTCAGCGCACCCGACTGCGTGCCCAGGTTGATGCTGGCGTAGGCGCCGCTGGCGTCCAGCGACACGGCCTTGAAAGAACCGGTGGTGGGGTTGACCACGCTGTTGTTGGCCAGCAGCTTGAGCGCGCCGGCCGTGCTGTTGATGTTGACCTGCGAGGCGGTGGCCGCGCTGGTGCCGCTGCCCGAGCTCAGCAGGCCCAGCGCCGGCGTGGTGCCGCCCGAGGTGTTGCCGGCCACCGTGATGTTGCCGTCGGAGAAGATGCTGATGGAAGAGCCGGAACCCGTCGAGTTGAGCACCGTGCCGTAGCTGCCGGTGCTGCTGCCGCCCAGCGTGATGGCGCCGCCCGCCGTGGCATTGAGCACCACGGCGCCGTTGCCGGAGGCCGCGAGGTAAACGCCGCGGCCGGCACCGGCAAAGCCGTTGGCATTGGCCTGGATGGTCAGGTTGCCGCTGCCCACGCTGAGTTTTTGCGTGGAGGTGCTGGCCGTCGAGCAGATCAGCACACCGAAGCCCGAGCTGGCATTGCCGCTGATCGTCAGATTGCCCGAGCCGCTGGCGGCCAGGGTGTTGTTGGTGCTGAAGATGCGCGTGCCATTGCCGCTGCCCAGGTTGATGCTTTCCACCGTGATGGAACCGGCGCCGCTGGTGAGCACGTTGCTGCCGCCGGTGAGCACAAAGGCGTCGCCGGTCGCACTGGCGCTGGCGACATTGGCCAGGATGGAGATGTTGCCGCCACCGGCATTGAGCGTGGAGGCGCCGGATATATTCACCGCACTGGTGGTGGCGCTTGTCGAGGTGGAGGCGCCGCGTATCGTGATGTTGCCGCCGCTGGTGCTCAGCGAAGCGCCATTCAGTGCCACGCCCGAGGCGCCGCTCTGGTTAGTGGCGGCATAGCCGGTCAGCGGATTGCTGCCGCCGCTGATGGTGATGGCCCCGCCGTTGGTGGTGATGGTGCTGCCGGTCAATGCCACCGAGCCGTTGCCGGTGTCGCCGTAGTTGGAGACCAGCGAGACATTGAGGCTTTTGCCGGTGCCGTTGGAAATGACGCGGCCGCTGCCGATGATGATGTTGCGGTGCGCCTGCAGGGTCAGCGAGGCATTGCCCACACCCTTGACGTTGTCCAGCACATTGATGTCGCCCGCGGTGCCGCCGGCGGCAGAGGTTTGGACTATCACGTTGGCGCCTTCGGACAGCGAAGCGTTGAGTACGCCCGAATTCAGGGTGGAATTGGCTGCACCGCTCGAGGTGAAGGGCGAGCTCCCGGTCGCGCCGGAGCTTGCCGCGCTCGTGATGTTGATGTTGTAGGGGTCGATCAGCCAGGTGCCGCCCTTGCCGGAGGCCGCACTGATATTCACCGAACCCGTTGCATCCAGGTGGTGGCCAGAGGTCTCGACCAGGCCGCCGCTGCCGGTCTGCCCGCCGCCCAGCACCGTGATGCCGCCGTGAAACTGCGTGCTGTCGGTGGACCACAGGATGACTTTGCCGCCGTCGCCGCTGTTGAGCGCGTCAGCGTGAATGCGGGCGCCCTCCCCCATATAGGTTCCGACGGCCTGGCGCTCGGTACCACTGCCCTGGTAGTTGCCGCCGACCAGTACCGTGCCGCCACCGGCATCGCCGGAAGCATCGATTCGGGCGCCGTCGAACACACCGACGTACTGGCCCAAAGCCTTGAAACTGCCGCCGGTTTCACCGGCATCGCGGCCGGAGACGTCGACACGGCCGCTCAAGGCGACAATGCCTGCCTCCCCGCCGTCAAGCAGGACCGTGCCGTTTCGGCGCTGCAGGCTGGTCGCCTCGATCACGCCTTCGTTGTTGACCACATTGGACATCAGCGCGTCGCCGGAGCGGGCCGACATGACGACCAGGCCACCGTTGGCCTTGAGCAGCCCCTGGTTCACCACACTGGCGCCCAGCGAAGGGTCACTCACCTGCATATTAATCAGGCCGTCACCGTTGAAGTCCAACGTGATATTCTTGCCGGCGCCCAGCATCACGCTGCCCAGACGGGCAGTGATGCTGCCCACATTGCGCACCTGCGCACCCAGCAGCGCCACGTACCCGCCGTCAGCCGCCACGATGCTGCCCTCATTGATCACGGCGCCGCCCGCGCTGCCGGCTTCAAACCGATTGTTGCCGGCCATGAAGTTGCCGTCCGAGATGTTCAGTGAGCTGGCCACCAGGCCGCCGACATTGACAGCTGAACCCTGGCCGAACAGGATGCCCGAGGGATTGATCAGGTAGACCTGCCCGTTGGCATTGAGCTGGCCCATGATCTGCGAGGCATCGCTGGATGTGACGCGGTTGAGGGCCACCGACGAGGCCGAGGGCTGCGCGAAATTGACTTTGGCCGCGCTACCGATGTTGAAAGTGTTCCAGGTAGCGACCATCCGGTCGCTGCCCTGTACCACGTTCATGACGTTGCCGCTCTGGCTGATGCTGCCGCTGCCAGCTGTGACCTGACCATTGGTAGGTAAGGCGCTGGCGTCCAGCGCATATCCCCGTACCGGGTAAATGGCGCAAAGCGCTGACAGCATGGCTGCACTCAGCGGTGTCAGCGTCGGGCGGCTTTTACGTGGGGAAACCGGGGAAGAGTGGTATGTCATGCGAGCCCCTCAGAACGTGTAGTTGATACCGAAACCGATCGCGCGGATCGTGGTGCCTGCGCCTGCACTGCCGAACACGCCGGCAACGGCGTAGTTGTAATTGGCCAGCGGTTGGTTGCGCAGCAGCACGTACTGCCCGAAAATCCTGAGCTGCTTGCTCCAGGCATAGGAGAAACCGATGGCCTGGGAGGTCGCACCCATACCTTCCGTCGAACAGTTCACGCCATTGCCGGAAATCATGGCGCAGTCGCCTGCGAAGGCTTTGGCATGGCTGGCGCGCAACTGCCAGGCACCTATCTTGTGTGAGACGCCGACCATGTAGGCGCGGCGGCGGTAGCTGGCGAGGTCGCTTGAAGTGACGCTGGTGTTGATGACACCGGACTCGGCATAGCTCAGTTCGTCGGCGATCAGCGAAACCTTGGTATCGCCAAAATCGTAGGCCACGCCGTAGCGCACGCTGTAGTCATTGGACGAAGTGCCTTGCGTGACGTGGGTATTGGTACCTACCCCGCGCGCGTTGCGGCCCAGGCTGGCTATGCCGAAATAATTCACATGCTGCTCAGCCGCAACCACAGCAGAGAATCCGCCGTTCTCATACGACAGGCTGCCGCCGTAGAGGTAGCCTGTATCAACGTCCGGCGCGGCCTTCATGCCGTTGTTCGAATAAGCCAGCTTGAGCTGGAAGCCGCCCATCTTGGGCGTCCAGTAGCCGAACACGCCGGCCTGGCGGCGGTTGAAAGCGGCATCGTCGTTGTTTTCCACCGCCGCCGTGCCCACCGGGCCGGAGTTTTTAGTGATGCTGGTGGCGAAGCCCGGTGACCCGATGATGTTGTAGTGCGCCGCACTGGTGGTCGCCCCGAAGGGGTCGAAGGAAGAGGTGCTTTCCTTGAGCGGCATGTCCCAGTTGCCGTACATCGCGGTGCCAGCGTCTGGATGGGCGACAGCCACGCCGGTATTACGCAGCTCTTGCCTGTGTGTCCAGTTCGGGGTCGCGTCGTCTCCGGCCGCGCCCGCGCTCAGCGACAGGCCCAGCTCCAGCTGCCACAGCGCCTTCCACTGTTCATAAATGGGGATGCCGCCACGCGCGCCCACATACGACACATTGTCGCGCGCACGCCAGAAGCCCGACATGTTGCGCCCATTGGGCGTGGCCAGCTTGCTCTGGTCGGCGGGCGCCGCAGGCGTCGCGCCTGAGCGGCTCACGTATTCGGGGATGATGCCCAGTGAGCCGTACAGCCGCATGCCGTCTTCCGCCTCCTCGAAATCCTCGCCCCGGCTGCCGCTGCTGGAGGCCAGGCCCGTGAAGGCCTGGGGTGAACCCGACACCGATAGCCACAGGCGACGCGCGCTTTTTGGTTCGCTGACTGGATTGACGCCGGGCGACACCGCGATGCTGGCATTGAACACCAGGTCCTTGTTGTAGACGTTCAGGCCCACGCCATAGCCGTAGCGGCTCGCGCGGTTTTCGCTGTTGTCCCACGGCTTCTTGTTAATGGTCACGCGCCCCGCATCGGCGAACAGCGCACCTTCCACGACGGAGTTGCCGACAACACCCAGGGTCTTGCGCAGTTCCAGACGCGCCAGCATGCCCTGGTCGCCCGCGGCTTCGCCGGCAGGGTACGCGCGCACGCCGCCGGATCCGCCCAGGCTCATTTTCTCTGACGCGTCCAGGTTCTTGTCGGCGTACTGCGCGGTGACCGAGCCCAGCAGAGAGTAGCCGCCGCCAAGCTGCTGCAGGCGGCTGAACGACAGGTTGAGCTTTTTGTAGTCGCCTGCCGCATTGGCCGTGAAACGGTCCAGTGCTGCGTCGTTGGGCGTTTCTTTTTTCAGATAACCCATACCCAAACGCGCGTTCCAGCTGTTGTTCGCCGACGCGCCTGTCCAGTCGTCACGCCAGTCGCCAGACAGGCCCGCACTCATCAGGTTGGCAGACTTTTCGACGGTCGTGCCGCCAGTCGTGTCCTGGAAATGCCGGTATTCCGTCGCCAGCGACAGATTCATGTTGGCGCGCCGGCTGCGCAGCAACGCCGCGTTGAGAAACAGCGTGCTCACGCGGGCTTCACCTCTGGCCTCTACTTCCTTGAGGTTTTTGCCAATGTTGTATTGCAGACCCGCAAAGTTCGCGCCTACCGACAGCCCTGTCGTGCCGAGGGGCTGCACATAACCAACGCCTGCAATGCGCAGGCCTTCAAAAGTTTGCTGCGTATTCAGGCTGAAGCTTTCGCCCATGCCCAGTGCGTCGTTGAGGCTCAGGTTGGCGGACAGGCGATTGGCACCGGTGTAATAGCTGCCACCGTTGTCGATGCTCACGCGCGAGGTGATCGCCCCCATCTCGCTGACCTTGACGATGATGTCGGTGGCGCCCGGTTCTGCCGAAGGCCGCAACACCGCCTTGACCGTCACACCGGCGATGTCAGAGAGCCGCAGCAGCGTGTTTTCGAGGTCGCTTTCCTGGATCACCTCGCCCGGCTGTAGTCCCGCGAGATGTCGGCCTATCAGGTCCGGGTCCAGGCGCACGTTGGCATCGGGCTCGGCCACCACCCGGCCGATGACGCCTTCACGGATGCCGAGGGCAACCACACCGCCTTGTATTTCCTGTGCGGGGAGGTAGGCGCGCGCTACCAGGTAGCCCCGGGTGCGATAGTAGGCCGTGATTTTGGCGGCGGCTTTGCCCAGTCCGGCGAAGTCCAGCTCGCGGCCGACAAACTCCTGCAGTTGGGCTTGCAGCTCGGATGCCGGCAGAGACCGGTTGCCGCTCAGTACAAAAACCGTGACCTGTATGCCCGTCCCACCGGCGGGGGGGCTCTGGCCCTCATCACTGCCTTCCACCTCTTTTTCGATGCGCGCAGGACGCTGCACTGCCGCCGGCGGGCCGGCATTTTCCGTCGGCGAGAGCTGTTGCCGGTTCGCGTCGAAAAGAGTACCGGCGCTGGGCGGCGTCTGTGCATGGACGGCAAAAGGTGCGGCGGCCAGCATTGCGCAGATCTGCGATGCGAGGATTTTTCGCCGTGGTGCGGCAAGGCGTGAGGGTTCCATCATGGTTTTCGTCTTCTGTCTTGGTGTTGTATCCGCGCGTCTCTGTGCTTCTTCTTTTTTCTTGTTGTGCTCGTTCGGCTTGTCTCTGTTTGTCCCGGCTATTCGCTAGTTGCCGGCGGCATGGAAAATTTTTGCAGCAACATCGCGGGACTCAAAAATTTCGGCCGCTTCGTGGCCCGCGTCCGGCACCACCATGACCGCACGCGTCACGGGTGTCTGCCATTTCTGGGCTAAAAACTGTTCGTAGCGCATGTAATTCCTGTGCCGATTCAGCCGGTCCGTGCCCTGCATGGCGGCCCCGCAGGATTTGTCGAGTGACTCGTAGGCTGGGTCGTTGTCCTGCGCGCCCACCAGGTAGAGGACCTCGCGCGCCGCATAGCGCTTGAACAACTGTTCGCCGTCCAAGCCCTGCCCATAGGGAACCATGTTGCCCAGGCCGTAGCGGAAGTTGTTGTAACCGGGGCAGAGGATGCTGTTCACAGGCTTGAAGCTCCCACCCTCCGGACGGCTGTCATCCAGGTACAAATAGGAAGACGGGCTGGAGACCACATACCGCACGCGGATGCCCGACTTGCGCAACCCCTCCTCGCTGTTGTTGAGCACGGCATAGCGCTGCATTAGCTGCCCACCGGCCGAGTGGCCGATGAAAACGATTTCCTTAAGTACGGGAAAACGCTTGCCCGCGCTCAGGTAGCGGGCGATATCGTCCAGCACGCCGCAGGAATTGATAGCCTCCTTGCCCCGGGAGGGCTGGCACTGCATCCAGTTGCCACCGCGCCAAAGCGGGATATTGCCGTCAGGCGAGGTGTCTGATGCCGTCAGGAAGTGGGGCACCAGCAGCAACGTGCTTGATGCGTCCAGCCGCGCGGCTTCCAGCAAGCCCAGGCCCACGCCAAAATAACGGTCGGCATCGCGCTGCACGCCATGTACAAAAATGACCGCACGCTTGATCCCGGCGTCCGGCTGGCGCAAGTCAATGTTGGAATAGACCGCAAAGGGATAAGCGGTGCCCGCGGCTTCCAGGTCAATTACCTGCTCCCTGGGCGGTTCGCCGGCGGCTTTATCAGCTGCAGCGAAAAGACGCGCGCCAAAGAAAGCCAAGCCCATTGCCACCACCAGTTGTAACCACCTGTTTCGAGCACGTGTCATACCTGTATCTCGCTTTGTCAAAAATGCAGACATCGAAAGGCTTGACGCGTTGTGCTCGAATGCCGGGCGCTCCCGGCGTACGCACTACAAATGGATCACAAATCCAGCGTTTCCCTTCACGGCCTTTTTTAGGAGATCCACCGGAAAGATCAGTTGTAATAACTTGCAACTTACGGTGTTGTTGGCGATTCTAGGAAGACAACCGCTACCTGTAAAATATCTTGAT
Organism: Polaromonas sp. P3_A5; assembly: GCF_056403055.1. Lineage (NCBI taxonomy): Bacteria > Pseudomonadati > Pseudomonadota > Betaproteobacteria > Burkholderiales > Comamonadaceae > Polaromonas > Polaromonas sp. P3_A5. The sequence goes on along the minus strand of NZ_JBFUGF010000001.1, from coordinate 69,451 downwards.
TCTGGTACATCGATACTTTAAAAGTATCTTATGAGCAAGAATCCAGCAGCGAGGATCAGCGCGACACGTAATGGACGTTGGCCACTGGATTGATACCGGGTAGGCATCGGTTCCACGCAAATTCGGCGTGGACGTATCTCGACTCCACTGCTGGAATGCGGTCTGGCGCTAACCCCGTGCGCTCTAAGGGGTTAGCCGCTGAGCGTGCGTTTTTGACGGAAGGTCCCAAGGCGCCATTGCCTCGCGGATCAGCGCGACGTGCGGATGATGACCTTGCCGCGCGCATGACCGCCGGCCACCTGCTCAAGCGCCGCGCGGGCGTCATCCAGCGGATGGATTGTGTCGAGGATCACCTGGAGCCGTTTGTCGTCGAAGCGCTTGAGAATCAGCGTCAATGCCGCAGCATCCCCGCTGAAGAATGCGAAGACGCCGTGGATATCTCCACGCGGCTGTATCGTGTGATCGACGATCGACACCACCGTCCCGCCCGGCCTTGTCGCTCGCCACGACCGCTCGAGGGTCTCCCCACCAATCGTGTCGATGACCAGGTCCAGGTCTCGCCAACGCTCTGCAAAGTCATCACGGCGGTAATCGATGACTTCGTCCGCACCCAATTCTTTGACCAGTGTGTGGTTCTTTGCAGAAGCCGTGGCTAAGACGTGCGCACCTGCCTGCCTTGCGAACTGGACGGCGAAGCTGCCCACGCCACCGGCTGCCGCGTGAATCAGCACGCGCTGCCCCGCCCTTAACTTTCCAGCCCCAAACAGTGCCAGCCAGGCCGTACCTGCTGCCGTCGGCAACGCTGCGGCCTGCTCGTAGCTCATCTCTGCAGGAACCAGGCACAACGCGCTTGCAGACAGCAGGGCAGACTGTGCGAAGGCACCCCCCGCCGTCGGCGCGAGCCTCCCCACGACGCGGTCACCAGGCTTGAACCGGCCAACCTTTGGACCCGCGGCTTCAATCACACCGGCGAGGTCAGTACCTAACGTATAGGGCAAAGTGACAGGAAAGACAGGCTGCATGGACCCGCCAAGGATTTTCAGATCCAGCGGGTTCACGCTCGCCGCCTCGACGCGAACCAGGGCCTGACCGTCACCCGGTGTGCCCAGGACGGCGTGTTCAATATCCGCCCGGCTGGCGCCGCCGAATGCGTGGATGCGAAGTGCTTTCATCAAATACTTTCCCCGTTAATCGCCGAGTGGAGGGAAGCTTCCAAGTTGCAGGAAAACGCCAAACCAGTCTTCCAGGTGCCAGGTTCGCTGGATACGCGTCTCATGGAATTCGTGGAACTCGTGGATGCGGATGCTGACCTTTTTTCCGGTTGCCGCAATGCCGAAGAGTGGCCCCAGATGGGTACCCGTTATCTCAGCCCGTACACCGATACGCCCGGGTACCTGAATCAAGTCGTGAATGGCAATATGAACGTCCGGCAGGGCTCCGATGAAGCTGCGGATGATCGGTTTCAAACCCTCGGGTCCCGGGCCTTGCCCGGGCGCCAGCGGAATGTCATCCCAGTCGGCAGTCACAGCGCTGTCCAGCAGGTCAGGGTTCTTGTCGTTGAATGCGCGATACAAGGTTTCGACGGCGCGGCGCTCAGCCATCATTTGTGTGGTGTCGGTCATTTGTCCGGCTTTCGGTGGTTGAAGTGGAAGAAGGTCGATTCTGGTCGGCCGATGAAAATCCGTCCAACAAATGACTCATATACAGTTATATTTGATTCATGGATTTTCATGGCATTGATCTGAATCTGCTCGTGGCGTTTGACGCGCTGATGGACGAGTGCAATGTGACCCGCGCAGCCGCGCGGGTAGGCGTGAGCCAACCTGCCATGAGTGCCGCGCTGTCACGTCTGCGAACGTTGTTTGGCGACCCGCTGTTCCTGCGCAGCGCAGAAGGACTTCTGCCGACAGCGCGTGCCAGGGAAATCGTGGGGCCCGTGTCGCAAGCACTGCGGCAAATCAAGACAGCTCTCGTGCAAGAACCGGGCTTCGAGCCCGAGCAGGCATCTCTGGTATTCAACCTTGGGCTGTCCGACTATCCGGCTTTCGTACTGCTGCCCGCCCTTGTCAGGGAGCTGGCGCGCGCGGCGCCGGGAATATCGCTGAGCGTGCACGCGATTAACAATCGGGATAGTGCGGTCGACATGCTGGACGCAGGAACGATTGATGCGGCAGTTGGCGTCCCGCCGACCCATGCAGAGAGCCGGATATTGACACGGCCTGTTCTGAGAGACGAGTTCGTGACCATCGTTCGCCGCGACAACCCGGCAGTGAAGCGAAGCATGGGTCTGAAGGCATTTCTTGCGCTGCCTCATGTACTCGTGTCACCGGAGGGTGATCGCCACGGCCTGGTTGACGAGGCGCTGGCCAGGCTGGGAAAACGCCGCACCCTCGCACTGACGCTTCCGCAGATGTTTGCCGCGCCCGCGGTGGTGGCCCAGACAGATACCACGGCGACGGTAATGAAGCGCGTGGCCCTCAATTCCCCGGCTCTGCGCAAGCTGGTCTTGTTTCCGCCGCCTGTTGCGCTGCCAGAAGTTGTCTTCGACCTCATCTGGCATCGACGGAACGATGCACATCAGGTGCAGCAATGGCTCAGGGAATTGATCGCATCACTTGCTTCGGCTGCCTAGAATAGTAAAACCCGCCAGTCGCTTCACCGTGACGAATTTCAGTGAAGTTGGGCTTTGAAACGCTGCGGCGTGCCTGCGCGACAACGGCAGACAAGAAAAACCATGATTGGTGCGGCTGGCGGGGATCGAACCCACGACCCTTGGCTTCGGAGGCCAATACTCTATCCACTGAGCTACAGCCGCAACGCTGGAAACGGTTTGCGCCGGATTGCGGCCGAGGGGCGCGAAATCAGGGCAATTTGCACTGTGCGGGCGATTCACGCCGCGCAACGCCTGCGATTCTACCAGCCGGCCACGGCGCTCCCCGGCCTCTGCAAGCCCCCAGTTATAATGTGAGGTTGCTGAGCAAGCGCTGCCCAAGAGCGCCATATCACCACGCGATAGCCCCCCGATTCTTAGTTTTTTGAGGACGCCATGAGCGCAAACGACCACACCACGGCCCACGAAGAAGCCCATACTGGCCCCATCAAGACCCCCCAGCAACTGCTGGCCGCGGTTTTTTTCTCTTTTGTCGTTCCTGTTTTCGCCATCATCGGCCTGGTGTATTACGTCGCTTCGGCCAACAAGCCAGCTGCGGGTGCGGACGAAGGCGCCAAGGCGGTTGCGCAGCGCATCCAGAAGATCGGTGCGGTTGAAATCCGTGATGCCAACCGCCCCCTCAAATCGGGCGAAGAAGTCTACAAAGCACAGTGCGTCGCTTGCCATGGCACTGGCGCAGCCGGTGCGCCGAAGTTTGGCGATACGGGTGCCTGGGCAGCCCGTATCAAGACCGGTTTTGACGCGCTCTGGCACTCCGCCCTGAAGGGCAAGGGTGCCATGGGCGCCCAAGGCGGCGGTGATTTTGAAGACGTCGAAATTGGCCGTGCAGTGGTTTACATGACGGCTGCCGCAGGCGGCAAGTTTGCAGAGCCAGCCGCCCCGGCTGCTGCTGCCGCTACGGCACCCGCAGCAGCAGCCGCCGCCGCACCGTCGGCAGATGTGGTCGCCGCACTCGCTGCAGCCAACAAGACGGCAGCGCCGGCCGCCGGTGCAACGCCGGCTGCTGCCGGTGGCGCCGCACCCGCGCTGTATGGCCAGGTCTGTGCGGCCTGCCACGTGGCCGGCGTTGCCAATGCACCCAAGCTGGGCGACAAGGCCGCATGGGCTCCCCGGATTTCCGCAGGTGTCGAGGCTCTGACGGCCAGCGTTGTCAAAGGCAAGGGTGCCATGCCACCCAAGGGCGGCTCGGCTGCCCCCGATGGCGAAATCAAGGCCGTGGTGCAGTACATGGTCAATGCGTCCAAGTAAACACAGCAAGGAAATCCAGCCCAAAAAAAGCCGGTCAATGACCGGCTTTTTTAATGGAATCTTGATGAGAAATTCAAAGGAAAATGGGTTGGAGCCCAAGCATGACGGGCGCAAGCAGCTACTTTTTTTGTAGCAACTGCGGGCTTCGCACATAGCCGAACCGGCGCGACAAATCGCTGGCCAGGACCTCCTCGGGCACCCACAGGCCCTGCTCTATCGCGTCAGCCGCATGCGTCATGTCCTGGGTATGAACGAGGCCAAACCCCAAGTCGGTTTCCAGGTAGACCCTGCCGGATCCGTCCACGATGCAGCGCTGCGGCCGCGCCGTTTGACCGGAATGGGCCGTGACCTCAAACATAGGCGCGGGGGCGACACGCCAGATCAGCGGCGTCGCTTCGAGCTCCACATACACGCGCTGCGGCCCATTCTGGAAGAACCACTGGCCAGCAGCATCGCTTTCATAATTCCGCTGAATGAAATCGATCAGCTTGTCATGCTTGAGCAGCGAGCCCTTGCTGGCCGCATGGCGCGCGGCATCCAGGCCAGGCGCGCCGCCAAAAGGCCCGGCAGCCTGGGCCCTCTCATCACGCATGTACCAGTTACCGCGTGCGTCCAGTCCCAGCCAGCCGTAGCAGTCGGGAACATTGGGCCATTTGGCAATGGCCTGCCTGACGATGTCATCCATGCCGCTATTTTGCGCTGCACACGGCAGGTGCGATGCGGGCAGGGTTATGGGTAAGCATTAGAGATGTGCAGCCAGGAAACCGGTGACCGCTTCCGGCATGGCACGCACATGGCCGGGAAATGGCGGAGAAGGAAATCCAACATGACCGCCCTGTGCCGGCTGCCAAAGCGTGACATGGCTGCCGGCCTCTGCGGCTTGCGGCAGGCTGCCGGCCGGCACAAAGGGATCGTTCAACGCGTTCAGGGCCAGCGCCGGCACGGCAATGCTGCGCAAATGCGGCTTGGCAGATGCACGCAGCCAGTAGTCATCCGCATCCTTGAACCCATGGACAGGCGCAGTGAATACATTGTCGAAAGCGTACAAGTCGCGCGCGGCCAGTAATCGGTCGCGGTCAAAAAGGCCTGGGTGCTGCTCCAGTTTTTTCAGCGCCTTCGGCACCATGGTTCTCAGGAACATGCGGGTGTAGACCTGCCGGTTGAACCCTCGGCCAATGGCCCAGCCACTGGCCGTCAGGTCCAGCGGCGAACAGACGGACGCAATGCCGCTAACCACCTGGCGGGCCTCTGCGCCGAGCTCGCCGGCCCAGCGCATCAACGCATTGCCGCCCAATGAAATGCCCACGGCAACGACCGGCCCGGGATGGGCCTGCGCAAAACGCCGCAGTATCCAGTCGATCTCTGCAAAATCTCCTGAGTGATAGGCCCGCGGCGCCAGGTTCAATTCACCGGAACACCCCCGGAAGTGTGGAATGGCGCAGCCCCAGCCGCGCTCGCGGGCCACATCGGCAAGCGCTTCGGCGTAGTGGCTGGCAGATGACCCCTCAAGCCCATGAAATACCACCAGGAGTGGCACTTCCTTGCGCGCGTCCTTGCGTCTCACCTCGATGGATTCGCTTCCCGCCGGAGAAATCTCCGGAAGCCCCGACGAAGGCTCATTTCCATCGAGCATCCAGTCAACGTCGACAAAATCGTTGTCAGGGGTATCCCAGCGCTCCCGGCGAAACACGGGCGGCGGGCCCAGGTAGCGGCGTGACCGCAGCGCAGCCCAGATGGTTTGCAAATTGCCGCCCGGCAGCCACCAGGGTGCTGCGTATTTCATCGCAGGCCCTTCAGTGCAGGACGGTCGGTGTTTCCGACACTTCCTGCATTTCTCGCGGCGTGCCGGGACTGGCATGGTGGGCCACCATGCGCCAGCCTTGCGCACCCTTGTGATACACATTGGTGGCAATCACGTAAGCATGCCGCGGCCCTTCATCGGTCAGCACTTCGATGCGTTCCAGCACGCTGTGCACGCAGGCGCTCATGGTCTCGACCTTTCGCACCTTGATGGCCTGGGCATTGATGGTGCCATTGGCAAACATGGCGTCGAAAGTGGCGCGTATGGCCGCCGGGCCCACCAGCCGGGCGCCACCCGGGTGCACACAGACGATGTCGTCGTCATCGCCCCAGCAGGCCATGAGCTTTTCGATGTCGCCGCTTTGCAGCGCCTCATAGAAAGCCGCCTCGATGTCATCGGCGTTGCCGCTGCTGGCGGGCGGGACTTTGGGTTTGGGCATGGGAAGGCGTCAGTCCGGCTTGGCGTTGGGTGGTGAATTCTGCTCGGGATTGAGCCTTGCAGCAAGCCACGAGCGTACGACACCTTGCATGCTGTTGTCTTGCGGCCCGGCGCGCCGGCCGTTTCCACCGCTCTGGTTAGCCTGCCAAAGCAGTTCAGGAGCGGCCACATGGGTGCCCGGCGGCAAAACCTGCAGCGCGGCGTCGATAAATTCTGCCAGCTTGGCAGGACGCACCGGCTGCTCGGCTGCGGGAATCATGAACTTGAGGGTTGACAGCATCCATGACGCCGTCTTCTCGAAAAAATTGGCGCCCGCAATACCTTCGGTCTTGCGCGCCGAGCGCACCAACAACACGCGTTCAAAACCCAGCGAAGCCACGGCTTGCTCATCGAGGTCGGCCAGTCCGCGCTTGAGGGCATCGGGTAAACGCCCCGAAGCGTGGGGCACCACCACAACCAGTGTCTGTGCGCCACAGCGTTTCAACCAGCGGGCCAGCACCGGTAGTTGTCCCGGCACGGGCGTCCACAGTGTGCGCTCACGCCCATAAAAAAGCCGTGGCGGCTCAAACATGACCAGGCCGGTATGAACAAGCTGAGGCCGCGCGGGCCACGCGTCGATCGCTGAAGCATCACCTGCCAGCACAATCCCCACGCCGGCCATCCCGGTGGTCATGGTTTCAGTAGCCAGCACCTCGGTGTGTGCATAACGGCCGCTGCCGACAAGGCGGCGCAACACTTCATTGCCCAGCACGCCGGTCGCGCCGGCAATCATCAGACGCGGTTTCGGGGCTGCCGCCGCCAAGGGGCGCAGGTTGGCCTGCAGAGCTTGCAATGCCTGTACGGACACGGGGGAATGAGGCCTCATCGACATTCGACTATGTTAGTGTTGCAGCTTGCATTTTCGAAAGACATCGCCATGAAATCCCGCTTTTTAAACCTGTTCCTTGTCAGCATGCTGGGCCTGCTCCTCACGGGTTGCGGCTACAACGACTTTCAGCGCCTCGACGAACAAACCAAATCGGCTTGGTCTGAAGTGCTGAACCAGTACCAGCGCCGTGCCGACCTGGTGCCCAACATTGTGGCCACGGTCAAGGGCGAAGCCGCTTTTGAACAGGACACCCTGACCAAGGTGATTGAAGCACGCGCCAAGGCCACCTCCATCCAGGTGACACCGGAAACCCTGAACGATCCGGCAGCCTTCAAGAAATTCCAGGCGGCGCAGGGCGAACTCGGCAGTGCGCTGAGCCGCCTGATGGTGGTCAGTGAACGTTACCCCGACCTCAAGGCCAACCAGGGCTTTCGCGACCTGCGCGTGCAGCTGGAAGGCACCGAGAACCGCATCACCGTAGCGCGCAACCGTTATATCCAGGCGGTCCAGGAATACAACGTGCTGGCACGCAGCTTCCCGAGCAACCTGACGGCCATGGTCTTCAGCTACAACGTCAAGCCGAACTTCACCGTGACCAACGAGGCGCAGATTTCCGCGCCTCCTGTGGTGGACTTCACCAAGAAATAAGTCTTTGCGAAACTTGCCGTGCAGCAACTAGCGGGTTGGACATCGGGCCGCAACCTACGCTGGATGGCGGGCTTGTTGCTGGCCGTGTGGCTGCCCCTTGCGGCCTGGGCGCAAGGCGTGCAGCCGGTGCCGGCCCTCACGGCGCACGTCATGGATAGCACCGGTACGCTGGACGCTACGCAGCGCGCGGCACTGGAAGCCAAACTCGCTGCGTTCGAACAAAGCCGCGGCGCACAAGTGGTGGTGCTCATCGTGCCCAGCACCCAACCCGAGGACATCGCCGCTTATGCCCAGCGTGTGGGCGACACCTGGAAGATCGGGCGCAAGAGCGTAGGCGATGGGCTGTTGCTGGTTGTGGCCAAGAATGATCGCAAGGTCCGTATCGAGACCACCAAGGCGCTGGAAGGCGCCATTCCGGACCTCGCGGCGCGCCAGGTGATAGACACCGCCATCACCCCGCGCTTCAAACAGGGTGACTTTGCCGGTGGGCTGAATGCCGCGGCCGACCAGATCATGGCGCTGATCAGCGGCGAAAACCTCCCGGCGCCTGAGCAGAAAAGTGCTTCGGGCATGGCTGACAGCGGCTTCGAGTGGACCGACCTCGCGGTGTTCCTGTTCTTTGCCGTGCCGATTGGCGGGCGCCTGGCCGCCGGCGTCTTGGGGCGCAAGCTGGGCTCCATCGCCACCGGCGGTGCCGTCGGCGTACTGGCCTGGGTGTTCACCAGCAGCCTGATTGTGGCCGGCCTGGCGACTGTGGCGGGTATGGTGTTCGCGCTGGTGACCAGCCTGGGTGCCCTGGGCCGGGGCGGCCGCTCTTCGGGTGGATGGAACACCGGCGGCTTTGGCGGCGGCAGCAGCGGAGGGAGCTGGGGCGGAGGCAGCAGCAGTGGCGGCGGGTTCAGCAGCGGCGGTGGCGGTGATTTCGGCGGCGGCGGCGCATCAGGCGACTGGTAGGCACATGCCCAATAAACTCAAGACCATCCTCAAGCACCTCTGGCTGGACGCCTCCGATGCCCAGCGCGCGATTGCACCCGACATGCTCAACCAGCTGGCCAGCCGGGTGGCGGCCAGCGAGCGGCGGCACAGCGGCGAAATACGGATATGCGTGGAGGCTTCGTTGCCCATCAGCTATCTGTGGCGGATGAACAAGGAAAACACCATCGCACGGCTGACGCGCCAGCGCGCCCTCACGATGTTCGGCAAGCTGCGGGTATGGGACACCGAACACAACAACGGCGTGCTGATTTATTTGCTGCTGGCCGAGCACGCCATTGAAATCGTGGCGGACCGCGGCGTGGCGCGCCATGTGAATCAGGCGCAGTGGCAGGCCATGGTGGTGCGCATGGCCCAGGCATTCAGGGAGAACCGGTACGAGGACGGATTGACGCAGGCACTGGAAGAAACCTCGGCGCTGCTGATGGCGCACTTCGCCATCGATGGCACGCAGGGCGACGCACCCGACAATCCCAACGAACTGCCCGACGCACCCTGGCTGCAATAGCCGGTTGGCAGGTACCGCAGGCCTGTCGCCGATAGCGTCGCGTCAGGGCGCCAGAACCACGACCAACACAAAGAGGGCGACTGCCGCGAGCACAACCCGCGTCAGCCAGGCTTTGCGCGCGCGTCTGGCCCGACGCTCCGGCGACGCTTCTTCTCCCCATATCAGGCTGTCTAAAAGACTGTCCATTTCGCACCTCGTTGCTGGCTTGAACCCGTCACAACGATAAGGGAGCAGCCCGGGCCATGGCTGTCATTTAGCGTGTCCAGTTGTTACCTTGCTGGCTCAGCCCAAGCGTTTTTTCGGAAAACGCTCCCTATTTGATAGCTGCTTGCGCTCACCCTGTATGGGCTGGAGGCCTTTTTTCGCTCAAATAGCGGAAGCACGCCCGGTTTCCGCATGGTGCAATGGGAACGTCGCGCCGCAGCCACTCATGGCTGCGGGAAGCTACTTCATCGACGTCCGCTTCTGCTCGCTGCGCGCCGATTGCACTACCTTCTCGATAAAACAAACGCCGCGCCCTCCGTCCTCGACCCACGGATGGTCGGCGTCTAGCGGATCAGCCGTTCGCCCGGCGTACGCGTGCGGATATCGGCCGCCCCAAGGTAGACATTCGCAAAGGTTCCAATGAAGGACTCGGGTGGCCAGCCAGTTGGCCCGCTACGCAGAGGGAGCACAAAACAACCATCTTCGTCATTTTCAGGAATGACTGTGAGCGCTTCGCCAACTGCATGAGCGGGCAAATTGATTCGAATTTCTCCAGATCGAAGCGCCCATAAAAAACCGGCCCTTTGGCCGGTTTTTCCTGAAGCATGGAGGCTTATTACTTTTTCTGGCGGTATTTGCGCAAAGCGGCAATCTGGGCGGCCATGACGGCGAGCTCGGACTGGGCCATGGCAATATCGATATCGCTTTTTGCGTTTTTCAACGCTTCTTCAGCAGCTGCCTTGGCTTCCAGCGCCTTGGCTTCGTCCAGGTCCTTGCCGCGAATGGCGGTGTCGGACAGCACGGTGACACAGTTCGGTTGCACTTCAAGCAAGCCGCCGGCCACGAACACGAATTCTTCGCTGCCGTCAGCCTTTTCGATGCGCACGGCGCCCGGCTTGATGCGGGTGATCAGCGGGGTGTGGCGCGGGTAAATGCCCAGCTCGCCGGCCTCGCCGGGCAAAGCGACAAAGTGCGCTTCACCGGAGAAGATGGACTCTTCCGCGGAGACCACGTCGACGTGAATGGTGGTTGACATAAACGCTCCTTAATGGAAAAAAGTTGCAGGGCCTGAGCCCTTAAACCTTCTTGGCCTTTTCGAACGCTTCGTCAATCGTGCCGACCATGTAGAACGCTTGCTCGGGCAGGTGATCGCACTCGCCGGCCACAATCATCTTGAAGCCGCGAATGGTTTCAGCCAGGCTGACGTACTTGCCGGGGGAGCCGGTAAACACTTCAGCCACGTGGAAAGGCTGCGACAGGAAACGCTGGATCTTGCGGGCGCGGGCTACGGCCAGCTTGTCTTCGGGAGCCAGTTCGTCCATGCCCAGAATTGCAATGATGTCGCGCAGTTCCTTGTAGCGCTGCAGCGTGCCCTGCACGGCGCGGGCCGTGGCGTAGTGGTCTTCGCCCACGACGTTCGGATCCAGCTGACGGCTGGTCGAGTCGAGCGGGTCAACCGCAGGGTAGATACCCAGCGAAGCGATGTCACGCGAAAGCACCACGGTGGAGTCCAGGTGGGCAAAGGTCGTGGCAGGCGACGGGTCGGTCAAGTCATCGGCAGGAACGTAAACGGCCTGGATGGAAGTGATGGAGCCAACCTTGGTGGAGGTAATACGCTCTTGCAGGCGGCCCATTTCTTCGGCCAGCGTAGGCTGGTAACCCACGGCGGAAGGCATACGGCCCAGCAGTGCGGACACTTCGGTACCGGCCAGCGTGTAGCGGTAGATGTTGTCCACGAAGAACAGCACGTCGCGGCCTTCGTCACGGAAGGATTCGGCGATTGTCAGGCCGGTCAACGCCACGCGCAGACGGTTTCCTGGGGGCTCGTTCATCTGGCCGTAGACCATGGCCACTTTGGATTCGCCGAGGTTCTCGAGGTTCACGACGCCGGAGTCGGCCATCTCGTGGTAGAAGTCATTGCCTTCGCGGGTACGTTCACCCACACCGGCAAACACGGACAGACCCGAGTGCGCCTTGGCGATGTTGTTGATGAGTTCCATCATGTTCACGGTCTTGCCGACGCCGGCGCCGCCGAACAGGCCCACCTTGCCGCCCTTGGCGAACGGGCAAACCAGGTCGATCACCTTGATGCCGGTTTCCAGCAGTTCCTGCGATGGCGACAGTTCGTCGTAGGCAGGCGCCTTGCGATGGATGGGGGCGGTCAGCGTCTGGTCGACCGGGCCGCGCTCGTCGATGGGCGCGCCCAGCACGTCCATGATGCGGCCCAGCGTGGCTTTGCCCACGGGAACCGTGATGTTGGCGCCGGTGTTGTACACCATGTTGCCGCGGCGCAGGCCGTCGGACGTGCCCAGCGCGATGGTACGCACGATGCCGTCGCCCAGCTGCTGCTGGACTTCCAGCGTCAGCGCGGAGCCTTCCATTTTCAACGCGTCATAGATCTTGGGCATCTGGTCGCGCGCGAATTCCACGTCAACCACCGCACCAATACACTGAACAATCTTGCCTTGAGCTTGAGCCATGATTGAATCCTCTTTCGTTTCTTTAAATCTTTAAATCGGGTGTGGCGGCCTAAACCACTATCAGACCGCTGCAGCACCGGCAACGATTTCCGAAAGTTCTTTCGTGATCGCCGCTTGACGCGTTTTGTTGTACACCAGCTTGAGTTCGCCGATCACGCTGCCGGCGTTGTCGGTGGCGGCCTTCATGGCCACCATGCGGGCAGACTGCTCGGACGCCATGTTCTCGGCAACTGCCTGGTACACCAGCGCTTCCACATAGCGGATCAGCAAATCGTCGATCACGGTCTGCGCATCGGGTTCGTAGATGTAGTCCCAGCCGTGCTGGTCTTTATCGGCCTGCAGGTGTGCTGCCGTCAAAGGCAGCAGCTGCTCGACCACCGGTTCCTGGCGCATGGTATTGATGAACTTGGTGTAGCACAGGTACACCGAGTTGATCTTGCCTTCGCTGTACGCGTCGAGCAGCACCTTGACGGGGCCGATCAGCTTTTCCAGGTGAGGCTTGTCGCCGAGCTGCGTCGCGTGCGACACCACCTTGGCGCCGACCCGGTTCAGAAAACCAAGGCCCTTGTTGCCGATGGCCACAGCCTTCGCATCATGGCCGGCGGCCTGCACTTCCTTGAGCTTTGAGGTCACGGCGCGCAGCACGTTGGTGTTCATGCCGCCGCACAAGCCCTTGTCAGTCGTCACCACGATGAACCCGGTGGCCTTGGCGTCGTTGGACTCCATGAACGCATGGGTGTATTCGGGGTTGGCCTGACTCAGGTTGGCCGTGATGTTGCGGATCTTGTCGCTGTAAGGACGGGCAGCGCGCATCCGCTCCTGCGCCTTGCGCATCTTGGAGGCGGCCACCATCTCCATGGCCTTGGTGATCTTCTTGGTGTTTTCCACCGATTTGATCTTGCCGCGTATTTCCTTGCCTGCTGCCATATGGATTCCTAAGGGGTTCCTGAGGGTTGCTTAATTACTTGCTTGACGATGCGTCAGGCGAGATCAGGCAAACGACTTCTTGAACTCGGCCACAGCCGCGTTCAGTTCAGCCTCAGCATCCTTGTCCATGGCCTTGTTGGCTTCGAGCTTGGCCATCAGGGCCGCGTTCTTGTCCTTCAGGAAGGCGTGCAGGCCGTGTTCGAAAGCCAGGACCTTCTTGACTTCGATGTCGTCCATGAAGCCCTTGTTCACTGCGAACAGCGTGGCGGCCATGTTGGAGATGGACAAAGGCGAGTACTGGGCTTGCTTGAGCAGTTCGGTCACGCGGGCACCGCGGTCCAGCTGTTTGCGGGTGGCTTCGTCCAGATCGGAAGCAAACTGCGCGAAGGCAGCCAGTTCACGGTACTGGGCCAGGTCGGTACGGATACCGCCGGACAGGTTCTTGATCAGCTTGGTCTGGGCAGCGCCGCCGACGCGGGACACCGAGATACCGGCGTTAATGGCGGGACGAATACCGGCATTGAACAGGCTGGTTTCCAGGAAGATCTGGCCGTCGGTGATCGAGATCACGTTGGTTGGCACGAAAGCGGACACGTCGCCGGCCTGCGTTTCGATGATCGGCAGCGCGGTCAGCGAACCAGTCTTGCCCTTGACGGCACCCTTGGTGAAGTCTTCAACGTACTTTTCGTTCACGCGTGCTGCGCGCTCGAGCAGGCGGCTGTGCAGATAGAACACGTCGCCGGGATAGGCTTCGCGTCCTGGTGGACGGCGCAGCAGCAACGAGACCTGGCGGTAAGCCACGGCCTGCTTGGACAAATCGTCATACACGATCAGCGCGTCTTCGCCGCGGTCGCGGAAGTATTCGCCCATGGTGCAGCCAGAGTAGGCGCTCACATATTGCATGGCGGCGGATTCGGAAGCCGAAGCTGCCACGACGATGGTGTATTCCATCGCGCCGGCTTGCTCGAGCGAGCGCACCACGTTCTTGATCGACGAGGCCTTCTGGCCGATGGCGACGTAGACGCAGGAAACGCCCTTGCCCTTCTGGTTGATGATGGCGTCGATGGCCACAGCGGTCTTGCCGGTCTGGCGGTCACCGATGATCAGTTCGCGCTGGCCGCGGCCGACGGGCACCATGGAGTCAATGGACTTCAGGCCGGTCTGCAGGGGCTGGTCAACGGATTTACGGGCGATCACGCCGGGCGCAACCTTTTCAATCACGTCGGTGAGTTTGGCATTGATCGGGCCTTTGCCGTCAATCGGCTGGCCCAGTGCGTTGACCACACGGCCAAGCAGCTCAGGACCCACAGGCACTTCCAGAATACGGCCCGTGCACTTCACGGTGTCGCCTTCGGCGATGTGCTCGTACTCGCCCAGAATCACGGAGCCGACAGAGTCGCGCTCCAGATTCAGCGCCAGGCCATAAGTAGGCGTGCCGTCGGCGGTTGCGGGGAACTCCAGCATTTCGCCTTGCATCACGTCGGACAGGCCGTGGATGCGGACGATACCGTCGGTCACGGACACCACGGTGCCCTGGTTGCGCACATCGGCACTGGCTGTCAGGCCTTCGATGCGGCTCTTGATCAGTTCAGAAATTTCTGCGGGATTGAGTTGCATGACTCTTTCCTTCTTTCTATGTTGTTGGCTAAAAACCGGGGCGCGCCTGAGCGCAAGCTCAGGAAATCAGCGCCACTTTCATTTGCTCTAAACGGGCTTTGACCGAGGTGTCCAACACCTCGTCACCCACCACGACACGTACGCCACCGATCAGCGCCGGCTCAAGCTCGACCGAAAGGTTGAGCTTGCGGCCAAACCGCTTTTCCAGCGTTGTTGCCAAATCGGCCAGCGCAGCGCCTTCCAGCGGGAATGCGCTGTAAACGGTGGCATCCGAAGAACCACTTTGCGCATTTTTCAGTGCGCGAAACTGTGCGGCGATTTCCGGCAGGACGCTGATGCGGCCGTTCTCGATCACGGTCCGCAGGAAGTTCTTGGCGGCTTCCGGCAGCTTCGTTTTGGCCACCCCGGAAACTACGTCAAACGTCTGGTTTACCGTCACGCTGGGGTTGCCCGCAAATTGCTGCAACTGCACGTTGGCGGCAATGGCTGCAAGCTCATCGAGCCAGACGGCAGTACCGCCCAGGTCGGAACCAGAGGCCTTGAACAACGCTTCAGCGTAGGGACGGGCAATGGTGGCTAGTTCGGCCATGTTTTACGCTCGCTTAAAGTTCGGTCTTCAGGCGACCCAGCAAGTCAGCATGCACACCGGCATTGACTTCCTTGCGCAGAATCTGCTCTGCACCCTTGACGGCCAGTGCGGCGACCTGCTCACGCAGGGTCTCGCGGGCCTTGACGGTTTGCTGCTCGGCCTCAACCTTGGCGGCGGCAATGATCTTGCTGCCTTCTTCGGTTGCGCGGGCCTTAGCCTCTTCAATCAGGGCCTGGGCGCGGCGCTCGGCTTCCGCCAGGCGCACTGCCGATTCGTTGCGCGATTTGGCCAGTTCTTCTTCCACGCGCTTGTTGGCAACGGAAAGTTCAGACTTGGCTTTATCGGCAGCGGCAAGGCCGTCGGCGATCTTCCGGGCGCGTTCGTCGAGCGCAGCTGCAATCGGTGGCCACACGAATTTCATCGTGAACAGCACCAGAATCGCAAACACGACGAGCTGCGCAAAGAATGTGGAGTTAATACTCACAGCGGCACCTCTGTAGGTTGTCTAGAAAGGCGTGCGATTTACTTCAACACAAACGGGTTGGCAAATGCGAACAGCATGGCAATACCCACGCCGATCAGGAAAGCGGCATCGATCAGACCGGCCAGCAGGAACATCTTGGTCTGCAGTTCGTTCATCAGCTCTGGCTGGCGTGCAGCGGCTTCGAGGTATTTGCTACCCATGATGCCGATGCCGATACATGCGCCGACAGCGCCCAGGCCAATGATCAGGCCAGCGGCCAAAGCGACAAAACCGAGTACGTGTTCCATTTAATGCTCCTATGGATTTAACTAACTAACAAAAATAAAAAAAAGAAAGCGGAAACCAGAAAACCAGGGGAAACTGATTCGTGAGAATCAGTGATGGTCGTGGGCCTGCCCCACATAGACCAGCGTCAACATCATGAAAATAAACGCCTGCAGCGCAACGATCAGGATGTGGAAGATTGCCCAGCCCGTGCCCGCGAGCACATGGCCGATGAAGAGGAATACACCGGTCGCAGAGCCGAAGCCCACTGCACCCATCAGCGCGATCAGCATGAACAGCAGTTCGCCCGCGTACATGTTGCCGAAAAGCCGGAGGCCGTGAGATACGGTCTTGGCGGCAAATTCGATCATCTGCATCAGGAAGTTGACGGGATACAAAAACCATTTGTCGCCGAACGGGGCCGAGAACAGCTCATGCACCCAGCCGCCAAAACCCTTGATCTTGACGTTGTAGTACAGGCAAACCAGCAGCACGCCGCAGGACATGCCCAGCGTGGCCGAGAGGTCGGCCGTGGGAACCACGCGGAAGTTGTGAATGCTGTGATCGAGGCCGGTCACAGCAAAAATTGTGTGGAACAGGTCGACAGGCAGGAAGTCCATGGAGTTCATCAGGAAAATCCAGATGAATACGGTGAGCGCCAGTGGGCCGACGGCCTTGCGCGATTCGGCGTTTTTAACGATGCCCTTGGCTTGGCTGTCCACCATTTCGAGCAGGATTTCAACAGCCGCCTGCAGGCGGCCGGGAACGCCGGCGTGCACGCTTTTGGCCACACGCCACATCACGAACATACCGATCACACCCAGGGTGATGGCCCAGAAAATCGTGTCGAAATTGACAACGGAAAAGTCGACGATGCCAGTCTGTTTGTGGTTTTGCAGATGGACCAGGTGGTGACCAATGTACTCACCAGCGGTCAAAGCGTTTCCGGAAGATTCAGCCATTTACGAACTCTTTTCAACTCTTGAAAATGGATTACGCCAACTTTTTCGGCCGGGACTGGAACCAAAGCACCAGCCAGACCACCTTCATTGTCACTACAAGGCCAACCAGCATTGCCGGCCAGCTCAAATCCGAAACCATTCGGGGAGCAGCGAACAACATCGCTACCGTCAGGCCAATCTTGACCATTTCCCACAAAAAAAATCCAGCCACCGCAGCGCCCGGATTCATTGAAGACATTTTGCTGGTCAGGCCGCGCGCAAACAACGCACCCGGGATGACCACCGCCAGCGCACCATAAAGGGCGGACCAGCCTGCACTTTGCCTTCCGGTCAATCCCCAGGCGGCCAGCGCCACCACAAGACCCACCACACTTTGCCCTGCCAATACCACCCAAGGGGAAACCGAGGGGTCCGCTTCACGAAGCTTTTGGGCCTCTTCACGCGTCAAGGGCTTGAAACCCTCATCGCCAGTCTCCATCTCTTCCGTGACACTACGCCCTGTCGCACCCGGATTTCCCGGGTTTGTCGCTGACTTTGCCGAATTTGCCATTTTGGTCGTCACAAATTACGGAAAAGTTACAGGGCCGTTATCAGCAAAGCCCTTGATTATACGTAGAAACCCCTGCGTATCCGACAAAACCCCCGGCCTGAATATGAATTAGGGGCGATTCGCATCATTTGGGTGCGGCTCGCAGCGGGTGGTTCACAATTGTCCGGCGACTGCGGCGCGCCGACCCTCCTACGTAGTTGCACGTGATGCTCCACGATGGCCCAAGCCCCGCATCCATCACCTTCCACCCACCGAAAGAAGCCATGCCCGCCCTGATGAAATTCCTGCACATTGCCGCCGCCATTGCCTGGCTGGGCGGGGTGGTATTCATGCTGTTCGCCTTGCGGCCTGCCGTCGCCGAACAGCTGGCGCCACCCCAACGCCTACCGCTCATCGCAAAGGTCATGCAGCGATTTTTCGCTCTGGTCTGGGGCACCATCGGCGTCCTGCTGGTGACAGGCCTGGCCATGCTGCTGGCCGCGGGCATGAAAACCGCCCCCCTGGGCTGGCACCTGATGTTCGGCGTCGGCCTCTTGATGTTCGCGCTGTTCGGGCATCTGTATTTCGGCCCTTTCCGGCGCCTGAAGCTCGCTGTCAGCGCATCCGACTGGCCTGAAGGCGGACGCCGTGTCGGGCAAATCGCCACCCTGGCCATGGTCAACCTGGTGCTGGGCGCGCTGGCGATCGCCGCCGTGATCTTTGTTGCCTGATGCCGGAGCAAACCGGCCATCTTGAAAACCGCCTGCCATGAGCGCCCCTAAAAGGAAGGCGCCGCAACACCGGCACTGGACGGACCGGCTGAAAGCATCCGTGCCGACACGTGAAGTCCTGGCGCAAAACCGGTGGCTCAAACCGGTGGCCCACCGCCTGCTGGATCCCCAGCTGTGGCGGCTGCAGCACGAGGCCGTGGCGCGCGGTGTGGCCATCGGCATATTCTGGGCCTTTGCCCTGCCATTTGCACAAACCGTGGCGGCCGCCGCCCACAGCGTCTGGTGGCGCGCCAATATTCCGGTGGCCGCCGGCATCACCTTCATTACCAACCCTTTCACCGTGGGCTTCTGGCTCTGGCTGGCCTATCAGGTGGGCGATCTGCTGCTGGACGCGCCGCCGCCCATCCGCATCTCGGAAGGCGCAGGCATCGTGGCGTGGGCAGCCTCCTTCGGCGGGCCTGCCATCCTGGGCATGGGCATCTTTGCCGTGCTGGGCTCGATTACCGGCTATCTGCTGGTCAAGCTGGGCTGGCGCGTTCGCATCTGGTTCAAACGCCGCCGCCGGCAAACGGCCAGACGTTAGACAATCCGGTACAGGCCGTCCACCAGCAGCCATTCCGACGCACTTTCATTTCCTTTTCAAACAGACCCATGACCACGCTTCCCGCCAGCCCCCTTCCCGACACCCCCTGCTACCTCAACGGCGAATTCACCCCGCTCAAAGACGCCAAGATCAGCGTGATGGACCGTGGCTTCATCTTCGGCGACGGTATTTATGAAGTGGTGCCGGCGTATGCAGGCAAGCCGTTTCGTTTTGAGCAGCACATGGCGCGGCTGGAACGCAGCCTCACCGAGCTGCGCATCACCAACCCGCTGACCCGTACCGGGTGGCTGGATATTGCTCTTAAATTGATAGCTGCTTGCGCACAATCCACGGGCGCCCCAGCCGAAAAAGGCAATCAACTGGTGTACATCCAGATCACCCGCGGCGTGGCCATGCGCGACCATCCCATGCTGCCGGGCCTGACACCCACCGTCTTTGTGATGTGCAACCCGATGAAGCTGCCCAGCGACCAGGCACGCGAAAAAGGTGTGGCCTGCGTCACCGCCGACGACTTCCGCTGGGAAAAGGCCCACATCAAAAGCACCAGCCTGCTGGGCGCGGTGTTTTCGCGCCAGATCAGCGTCGACGCCGGCGCGGTCGAAACCGTGATGTTCCGCGGCGACTACCTGAGCGAAGCCGCTTCCAGCAACGTCTGGATCGTCAAGGACGGCAAAGTCTCGGGGCCGCCCAGGGACAACCTGGTCCTTGAAGGCATCCGCTTTGGCCTGATCGAAGAGATGTGCCGCGCGGCGGGCATTCCTTTTGAGCTGCGCCGCATCACCCGCGCCGAAGTGCTGGCAGCGGACGAGCTGCTGCTTTCGTCGGCCACCAAGGAGGTTCTGCCCATCACCCTGCTGGACGGCCAGGCGGTCGGCCACGGAGTGGAAAAAGGCAAACCTGGCCCCATTTATGCAAAGCTGTACGCTCAATACCAGCGTGCCAAAGTGGCCTGAAAGGACCCATTGCCATGACGACTTCCCCCAGCATCCCCAAAATCATCGGAGTTCCCGGAACGGAGCCCTCGCGCCAGGAATCGCTGATCGAATATCCCTCGCAGTTCCCGATCAAGGTGATGGGTGAAAAGGTCGACGGCATGGTGGCGGCCATCACGTCCATCGCGCACCAGTTCGACCCGGCCTTCGACGCCTCCACCATCGAGCTGCGCGAAAGCAAGGGCGGCAAATACCTGGGCGTCACCATCACTGTCACCGCCACCAGCCGCGAGCAGCTCGACGAGCTTTACCGCACGCTGTCGACGCATCCGATGGTCAAGGTCGTGTTGTAGTCACGACCCAACGGGAAAGCCGCCGCACATGCAGGCCGAAACACGCACACTAGGTCGGGTTGATTACCTGTCCACCTACGAAGCCATGCAGGCCTTCACGGCGGCGCGCAGCGCCGGAATTTCAAGTGGGAATGGCCTGAAACCCAATCAGGATGAGCGCGACCAGCTATGGATTTGTGAGCACCCGCCGGTCTACACCCAGGGGCTGGCGGGTAAAAGCGACCATGTGCTGAACCCCGGCAGCATCCCGGTGGTGCAGACCAATCGTGGCGGCCAGGTGACTTACCACGGCCCCGGCCAGGTGGTGGCCTACCCGCTCATCGATTTGAAGCGCGCCGGCTACTACGTCAAGGAATACGTCTACCGCATCGAGGAATCCGTCATCAAGACCCTGGCGCATTTCGGCGTGACCGGGCACCGCGTAACGGGTTCGCCCGGCATTTATGTGCGGCTGGACGACCCGGCTTCCCACGCGGCCCTGACCGGCCCGGTGAACCCGATGGACCCTTTTCGCGGCCTTGGGAAGATCGCCGCCCTGGGCATCAAAGTCAGCCGGAATTGCACCTACCACGGGGTCGCGCTCAATGTGGCGATGGACCTGGAACCCTTCTCCCGGATCAACCCCTGCGGGTATGTGGGGCTCAAAACCACAGACCTTTCTACAATCGGGGTATCGGCAAGCTGGCAGGAAGCCGCGGATGTGCTGGGCCGCAAGCTCGTCACCTACCTGGCGCCTTGAAGCTCCCTGAAGTGCAAAACCACCTGCCGCCAACACGAAACACCAATTCATGAGCACACCTGACCCCCTCCAAGCCACGGCCAACCCCGTGGTCCGCGACGTCCAGACCGTGGAAGGCTACAACCCGCTGGCCAAGCAAAAGGCCGCGGCCAAGCTGTCGCGCATCCCCGTCAAGGTGGTGCAGGGCGAAATGCTCAAGAAGCCCGACTGGATCCGCGTCAAGGCCGGCAGCCCGACCACGCGCTTTTACGAGATCAAGCAGATCCTGCGCGAGAACAAGCTCAACACGGTGTGCGAAGAAGCCAGCTGCCCCAACATCGGCGAATGCTTCGGCAAGGGCACGGCCACTTTCATGATCATGGGCGACAAGTGCACGCGCCGCTGCCCGTTTTGCGACGTCGGCCACGGCCGACCGGATCCACTGGACGTGAGCGAGCCGCTGAATCTGGCGAAAACCATCGCGGCGCTCAAGCTCAAATACGTGGTGATCACCAGCGTGGACCGCGACGACCTGCGCGACGGCGGTAGCGGCCACTTTGTGGAATGCATCCAGAAGATCCGCGAGCTCTCGCCCGCCACCACCATTGAAATTTTGGTGCCCGACTTCCGCGGCCGCGACGACCGCGCGCTCGAGATCCTGAAGGCCGCACCGCCCGACGTGATGAACCACAACCTCGAAACCGCGCCGCGCCTTTATAAAGAAGCGCGCCCCGGCAGCGACTACAACTTCAGCCTGAACCTGCTCAAGAAGTTCAAGGCCTTGCACCCCGATGTGCCGACCAAGAGCGGCATCATGGTGGGCTTGGGCGAGACCGACGAAGAAATTTTGCAGGTGATGCGCGACATGCGCGCGCACAACATCGACATGCTGACCATCGGCCAGTATCTGGCGCCCTCCACCAGCCATCTGCCGGTGCGCCGCTATGTGCACCCCGACACCTTCAAGATGTTTGAAGAAGAAGCCTACAAAATGGGCTTTACCCACGCCGCCGTGGGCGCCATGGTGCGCAGCAGCTACCACGCCGACCAGCAGGCCCATGCCGCGGGTGTGGCCGACAAGGCCGACGCGGCCATCGCTGCTCTTTAATTCCCGCAACATGACCCTGCCGCAAGGCTCCCTGTCGCTGCGCCACTACGGCGCGTCGCACGGCAGCCATGCGCATGACCACTTCCAGGTACTGCTGGGTCTGAGCGGTGTGCTGGAACTGGAGGTGCGCGGCCGCGGGCGGCGCATCGCGGCCGGCCAGGGCTGCGTGATCACACCCGGCGACCGGCATGACTTCGAATCACGTGACGGCAGCCGCTGCCTGGTGCTGGACACCGCACAACCTGATTGGGCCCGCTGCGCAGCGGACCCCGCCAAAACCGGGCAAGCGTTGGCGCTGGCCCATTACCTGGCCGAAGCACTGCAGCAAGCCGGTGGCCTTGCCCAACACCATGGCCCGGCGCTGTTGCTGGAAGCCTGGCAACCCACAACACCCGCATCAACGCCCTTGCGCTATGCGCGGCCCATCCACTGGGAACAGCTGGCCACCTGGACACAGCAGCGCCTGCATGAGCCCCTGAGCGTCGCGCAACTGGCCGCGCAAGTATTTTTAAGCCCGACGCAGTTTGCCGCGCGCTGCCGGCGCGAGACCGGCCTCAGCGTGATGCAGTGGCTGCGCCGGCAACGCCTGGCACTGGCCGTGCAGCTGCGCGGCCGCGGCATGAGCGTGGCCGACACCGCGCTGCACTGCGGCTACCAGTCGCCCTCAGCCCTGACGGCCGCGATGCGGCGCGCCGGGCCGGGCAGCGCCTGACCTTTACGGATTTTCAATAGCGGCTCGGGTCGTTCGGCCGGCGGTCGTAGCGGTTGCGCACACCGTCGCCATCGCGGTCACCCCGGCCATAGCCAGGGCCATAACCTGGCGCGGGGGCGGGCACGACACGGTATTGCGGTCCGTTGTCATAGGCTACCGGGTAAGCCACGCAACCCGACAGGGCGGCCATGCCGGCCAGCGCCAGCAAGAGGATGGAAAGCTTTTTCATGGTGAGTCTCCTTGGGTTTCATGCGATTTCGGAGAAATCTGCCATGCCATTGCAACTGAAGTCCGTACGGGCAAGGTGTCTGCGGCGCCCCTCGCACGTGAAGCTCGTTACCGGATGTTGGTCTGCGCGTAGGACATAGCCCCTAGAACCGTCGTTGCACGACAACAAAGCGTTGCCCTGCAACGACGCGCCCGGTGCGGCCCCCTATGCTTGCCGCCATGCCAGCCAATCTGTACGCACTGGGCGCCATCGCCCTCTGGACCCTGCTTGCCTCGCTCGGGGTCTCGCTCAAACACGTTCCGCCCTTTCTGCTCACCGGCGTTGCGCTGCTGACCGGCAGCCTGCTGGCCCTGCCTTTTGTGCTGCGTGACCGCACGCAATGGAAGATTCCCACCGCCACGCTGGCGCTCGGCGTGTATGGCCTCTTCGGCTATCACTTCCTGCTTTTCATCGCGCTGCGGTATGCGCCGGCGGTAGAGGCCAACCTGGTGAACTATCTCTGGCCACTCTTCATGGTGGTGCTGGCGCCGCTGTTTCTGCCTGGGGTGCAGTTACGCACCGTGCATGTAGTCGCAGGCCTGCTGGGCTTTTCTGGCGCGGCCATCGCCATTCTGGGCACAGGGGCCGACGGATCTTCCTCCGGCGGCTGGTCATGGGGCTATCTCCCGGCGCTCGCCTCGGCCTTTATCTGGGCCAGCTACTCGCTGCTGACAAAACGGGTGCCGGCCTTTCCTACCGCAGCCATCGGCCTCTTCGGCCTGGTCTCAGGCGTGCTCTCGCTGCTGTGCCATTGGGCGCTGGAGCCTGCCGCCACGCTGTCGGTGCAAGACTGGCTATTGCTGGCGGTGCTGGGCGCAGGGCCGCTGGGCGCGGCGTTCTTTCTCTGGGACAAGGCCCTGAAGCTGGGCGACGCGCAGCAGATCGGCATCCTCAGCTACCTCACGCCGCTGGGCTCGACTGCGCTGCTGATGGGGGTGAGCGGCCGCGCGCTGAGCTGGAGCATCGCCCTGGCGGCGGTGATGATCATCGGCGCTGCGCTGCTGGGAACAAGAGCCAAATAGGCCCGCAGCCCTTTAAGAACGGGCGCGAGCAGCTCCTGATTCAATAGCAGGCCACAGCACACACACGGCCAGGCCCGGCTCCGCATTGCGCACCTGCAGTTCGGCGCCATGCGCCTCGGCCACCAGCCGGCACAAGTACATGCCCAGTCCCACACCGCCCGTTGCGCGCTGGCGTGCGCCGTCGGTGCGGTAAAAGGGCTCGGTCAAATGTGCCAGTTGCGCGGCGTCCACGCCCGGGCCGAAGTCGCGTACTTCCAGCATCACGCCGCCGCCCGCCGGCTGCAGCGACACCTGCGGCGGCCTCCCGGCGCCGCTGCTGTAACGCAGCGCGTTGTCCATCAGGTTGCGCACCAGCAGGCGCACGCGCATGCGGTCCAGCGCCAGCGGTGCCAGGCCTGTCGCCAGGTCCAGCACCATCTCTGATGCCCCCGGCACCTCGGTGGCTGTTTCGCGCACCAGCGCCGCCAGGTCCACCGGTTCGCGCTGCAGCGCGGCGTGCGGGCTGGCCAGGCGCTCGCTTTCGAGCAGGTCGCTGATCAGGTCGCGCATTTCGCCCAGGTCGCGCAGCAGCGCCTCGCGCTCGCGTTCGCCGGCTCCGGTGCCTTCGGGCGTGGTGGGCAACAGCTCGGCATTGAGCCGCGCACGTGTGAGCGGGGAACGGAGCTCATGGCTCAGCGCCAGCAGCAAGGCGCGTTTGGCGTTCAGCATGCCTTCAATATCGTGCGCCATGGTGTTGATGCGCCCGGCCAGGTCGCCGAGTTCGTCGCGGCGGCGCAGGGGAATTGGCGTTGCGAACTCGCCGCGGCCAAAGCGCTCGGCGCCTGCGCGGATGTCGTCCAGCGGGCGCAGCAGGCGCCGCACATAGGCATAGGCGCCCACGAGCAAGCCCAACAGCAGCGCAAGCGTGATCCAGCCAAACACCCCATGTGGCGCCGTCTGCCAGGGCGCGGTGCCGGGGCCAAAAATCACGCGATGGCCGTCGGCCGTGGTGCGGCTCAGCCAGTCTTTGGCGCGGGCGTCGAATACTTTGCGGTCTGGCCTGTCGGGGTGCGACTGCCAGTTGACCTGCGGCCCCTCGATGCGGATGGAAATCGGCAGCCGCGCGGCCAGCGCCTGGGCGCGGCCCACGTCGGGTGGCGAACCCAGGTCGGCCACCAGCCGGTCCATGTAGTCGCTGATCAGCGGCTTGGCTGCGTCGCGCCAACCGGTTGAAAACGCCCGCTGCATGCCGCTCATGAACACCGCGCCCATGGCCAGCGCCAGCAGCAGGAATACGGTAATCAGCCGCAGCCGCAGCGAATGCTTCCAGCGGTGGCGCCAGCGCTCGGGGCGTGAGCGCTCGCGGGCCCGGCAGTCCCGGCGCGTTTTCCAGCGCCTCATGGCACACCCACTTTGCCGGCGGCAAGGGCATAGCCCGCGTTGCGCAAGGTCTTGATGCAGTCCAGCGGCTCCAGTTTTTTACGCAGCCGGCTCACCACAATGTCGACGGCGCGCGTGTACAGCTCGGCCTCGTGGCCGCGCAGGCGATTGAGGATGTCGTCGCGATTGAACACCTTGCCGGGCTCGGCCGCCAGCAGGGCCAGCAATTCAAACTCGGTGCCGGTCAGCTCGACCTTTTCGCCCAGGCGCAGCACCTCGCGCGTTTCAACGTCGATCACCAGCCCCTGGAACACATGGCGCTGGGTGGCCGCAGCCGGTGCGCTGCGCTGGCGCCGCAAAATGGTCTGCAGGCGCGCCACCAGCTCGCGCGGCTCAAAAGGCTTGGGCAGGTAGTCGTCGGCGCCCAGCTCCAGCCCGACCACGCGGTCCATCACGTCGCCGCGGGCCGTCAGCATCACGATGGGGATGTCGCTTTCCTTGCGGATCTCGCGGCACAGCGCAAAGCCGTCCATCTCGGGCAGCATGACGTCCAGGATGGCTGCGTCATACGCGCCGGCGCGCAGCATGGCCAGGCCTTCGCCGGGGCGCAGCGCGCTTTCGAGCACAAAGTCAAAGCGGGCAAAGTAAGCGGCCAGCGGCGCAGCCAGGTGTTCGTCGTCGTCGATCAGCAGGATATGGGGCATAGGATTGGCTACATTCGCTTCAGAAAACTCGCATCGACCTGGAGTTGCTCCTGAAAAAACATCAAGGCATCGCGGTTCACATTGTCATGCACAGCAGCCCGATTGACGCCTTGTGGATCCGTACACAGAGCGGGTGCGACGCCGCGCATCTCCGACGTGCACGGCGCGAGAAACACGAAGTGGTCGGCAGCGGGGATCTCGGTGTATCGGGCCAATGAGGGGAGCAGTTCCTTCACTTTGATCGCATTCTCCTTGGCCGGGAGCACGGAATCGGCGCCGGCCGCGTACAAATGCACCGGCCTCGAGACCTGCGACAGGCTTTCGCGGTCAAAGAAGACTCCCGGCGGGCTCATGACGAACGCGGCGCGGATGCGGTCGTCGGTCTTCGCGATCAGCGGGGGCGACGACAGGGAAACCTTTGCGCCACCGGCACATAGAACACTTGTCGGCAAGGCTTTGCAATAGGCACTGAGCAGCTCGAACTTCGGTTTGGCGCCCATCAGCAAGAGGGCCGAATAGCCGCCTGCCGAAAAACCCGCAACGCCCACCCGCCGGGAATCGATCAGGCCCGCAGAGGCCGGAGCCTGCAACAGGAAATCCAGCAGTGCGGACAGTTGCAGCGCCCTTCCAATCAGCACCCGATCGGTGCCGACCCCGCTGCTGTCGCGAAAATTGTCGCCCGGATGCTCGATTGCGGCCACCACGTAGCCATGACGCGCGAGGAATGTCGCTGTATCGTGGTGACTGAACCGGCCGGCACCATTGCCATGCGAGAGCAGCACCATAGGATGGCGCGCACCTATCGGCGCCGCATCCTTCACGGCAGACACAACGACAGCCCCCATCCTGGTTGTTTCAGACGTGGGCGCTGCCGGATAGAACACCGCCGCCTGCATCGGTTGCTGCGTGACAGGATCGGGAAGCTGAATCAGACGAAAGCCGGCTCCGCCGGAAGGTTCAGTGGCGTCCACCAAGCCGGCGATCGACGCCAAAGCAACGAGCATGCTGCAAGTTAGCGATTTCAACATCGGGCTCCTTTGAAGCGGAGAAAGGCGCTATTCACCACGGATCTTTGGGCCCGATGCGCCCCAGATGGGTGTGCCCGAACCCCGCACCGTACTTGAGCCCGTAACCCAGCAGGCGGTCAAAGCCGATATGCGCGCACCAGACCAACCCAGCCGCCACCAGCATGGGTGCAGCGCCCAAAACGCCAGCCGCCAGCAGGCCGACGGCGCCCAGGTAGGAATGCATGGCGTTATAGGCAGCAGCCCCCACACGCGGCCCGGCCAGGTAGGCCAGAAAAGAGAGGTCGGGCACCAGAAATAGCGCCGCAAACCAGCCCCACCCCGCGCCGAACTGGGCGTAGGCCGCCGCAGCGGCGGCCACCACCACCAGCCCTTCGGCACGCAGCAGCAGGCGTACGCCGCCGTTGGCGCTGCCCGGGGCAGCCACCTTGGCGATGCGGCGCACAGCGGTTGCCGCCGTTCGGCCTGCCGGGAAGAAAAGTGCCTCAGCCACGGTAACCCCAGCGGCGGCCGCGCTCCATGAAGTCGCGCACTTTTTGCTGTTGCTCAGGTTTGAGGTTGTCAAAGAAGTCCGCCGCTGCGGCGATCACTTCCGGGCTGCCGGACTGAATCGCGGCGGTTTTTTCCTCGATCAGCTTTTTGGCGCCGGCCTGGTCCAGCTTGTTGCCGGCAAAGAGGCCGCGAACGGCTTCCCGTGGCTCACTGCTGCCGCGCAGGGCCGCGCGCTGTGCCTGCAGCTTGTCGGCCAGCACGGCGAGTTTTTGCTTTTGCGCAGCGTCCAGGTCCAGGCGCGAGCCGATTTTTTCGACCATGCGGGCGCGCGCCTCAGGGGAGCCGGCGTCGCCGTGCCAGCCGTGGCCGCCGTGCGAGCACGCACCCAGGCTGCCGACGATGAGCGCCCCGCCGAAAAGGCCGAGCAGGATTTTTTTAACGCGATGTTTCATGAGGAGCCTCAAAGAAGAAGTGAAGGTTCCTCATGGTGCCCGCGGGGGGCCCTGGGCGGTTTGCAGCGCGGTTGCGGCGTGTTTCGCTTTGTTTCAGCCGCCCTGAATGGGCAGATGGGCAAGATTTAGCAACGTTTTCGGGCTCCAGCCCAATCAGGATGTGCGCGAGCAGCTATGTTTTTAATAGCAATGGCAGCCTGACAGCCGTCAGCCTTGCAGCATCGTCGCCGGCTCTTCGCAGGCCAGCACCTGTTCAGCCCAGGGCTGCAGCTTGGCGGCATCGGCGCGCAGGATTTGCTGCTTCACCGCCAGGATCTGCGACGGGTGCATGGAAAAGCTGCGCAGGCCCATGCCCAGCAACAACCGCGTCATGGTGACGTCACCGGCCATCTCGCCGCAAACGCTGACACCCTTGCCCTGCGCGTTGCATTCGTTGATGGTGTCGGCGATCAGCCGCAACACGGCCGGATGGCAGGGGTTGTACAGGTGAGACACCGCCTCGTCGGCGCGGTCGATGGCCAGCGTGTACTGGATCAGGTCGTTGGTACCGATGGACAGGAAATCGAAGTACTTCAGGAAGAGCTTGAGCGTCAGCGCCGCGGCCGGGATTTCGATCATCGCGCCCAGCCGCACCGGCCCGTACGGAACGCCCTTGTTGTCGAGCAACGCGCGCGCACGGTCGATCAGTGCCATGGTCTGGCGGATTTCACTGCCATGCGCCAGCATGGGCACCAGCAGGTTGACCTTGCCATGGGCGGCCGCACGCAAAATGGCGCGCAGCTGCGTCAAAAACATCGGCGGGTCGGCCAGGCTCCAGCGAATCGCGCGCAGGCCCAGCGCCGGGTTGAGGTGGGTGTCCTGCGCCTTGTGGCGATCCAGTTGCTTGTCGGAGCCGATGTCCACGGTGCGGATGGTGACGGGCAGGCCGTGCATGCCTTCAATCGCCTTGCGGTAGGCCTGGTATTGCTCTTCCTCGTCGGGCAGTTTGCCGCTGCGGCCCATGAAAAGGAATTCACTGCGAAACAGCCCGACGCCGACGGCGCCGGCAGCCACCGCACCCACCGTGTCTTCGGGCATTTCAATATTGGCCAGCAGATCGACTTTCTGCCCGTCGATGGTCAGCGCCGCCGTGTGCTTGAGCCGGTTCAGGCGCTGGCGTTCCAGCTCGCCCTGGCGCTGCTTGAAGCCGTATTCGGCCAGGATGATGGGCGACGGGTCGACGATCAACACCCCGGCCTCGCCGTCGATGATGACCCAGTCGTCCTGCTTGATCAGCTGGCTGGCGCTGCGCGCCCCGACCACCGCCGGGATGTCCATGCTGCGCGCCACGATGGCGGTGTGCGAGGTCTTGCCGCCCACATCGGTGGCAAAGCCGGCAAAGAGGCTCTGCTTGAACTGCAGCATGTCGGCCGGGGAAATGTCATGCGCGATCAGCACCAGCGGCACGTCGGTGGTGTCGTCCAGCAACAGGTCCTGCTGCGACTGCTTGCGGCTGGCGCCGGCCTGGGCCGCGGGCTGCACCGGCGAGGCCACGCCCTTCATGTGGCGCAGGATGCGCTCGACCACCTGCTCCAGGTCGGCCTTGCGCTCGCGCAGGTACTCGTCCTCCATGTCGTCGAACTGGCGCGCAATGATTTCGTACTGCGTGGTCAACGCCCACTCGGCGTTGTAATGGCGGTCGACGATCCAGTGCTTCACGCCGCTGATCAGCTGCTCGTCCTGCAGCAGCATCAGGTGCACATCGAGCAGCGCGGCCAGCTCGTGCGGCGCGTCCTTGGGCAGGTCCTGCTGCAGGCGCGTGATTTCCTCCATCACCGCATTGCGCGACACCCTGACCCGCGTGATCTCGTCTGCCGTCTTGGCGTCGTCCACGAAATAGTGCGCCACGTCGGCGCGGCTGGAGGCCACCAGCACGGCACGGCCGATCGCGATCCCGCGAGAGACGGCGAGGCCGTGGACGGAAAAAGTCATGCAGCGCTCCCATGGTGTTGCGCAGTGCTTGCATCCAGGACGCATTCGAAGCCCGAGAGTTTCACACCCGGCTTCGCGACCAGCCACGCATCAAGCGCGCGCCGGGCCTGCCCGGCTTCCAGCGCCGCGATGCCTAGCCGCCATGAGCCGTCATCGCGGGCCGGCTCATCATGATTGTGACCACCCTCTGCAAATGGCCGGCCTTCAGAGCAGGCCTTGCACAGGGTGTGAAGCGTCTCCGTCCAGTTTTCCATGACGACACTGTCCGATTTAAAGCGCGCGTACAAGTCATCCAGATCAGCGCTTGTTGCATCTTCAACAACAACTTCGAATGTCGAATAGACAGAGGCCTTGAGCACCTGCAGTTCGTCAAAGACAGCCTTCTCCAGGTCGCCGATTTTTCGGTAACCGTTGGGCGCGCCGTCATGCAGCAGCAAATCGCCGTAACGCCGTCCCGAGGCCGCCAGGGGTACGCTTTCAATCACGGCCCGGGCCGGATCGATACGCCGGGTCCAGATCACTTCGGGCTCACCGTCGACGGCCACCCTAACAGGTGTCGCGCCTATGGGGTAATCGACCGGCCCATCGCCCTCGCCGATGTCGATGCCGTATTGCTTCCAGGCGCTGCGTGCACGGGCCCACTCGCCCAGGGCGGTAGCGGCAATGCCGGCATTCCAGATGGCCCCCTGGCTGGACGGGTCCAGGCGGATGGCCTCCAGGTTCGCTTCCAGGGATTCACGCCATTCGCACCGGTACTTGTGCAGCAGGCCGATGTTGTACCAGGGCGTGGCCCAGTCGGGCCTGAAGCTCAGGGCCTCGCGGTAGCAGGCCAGGGCACGGTCATCCTCGCCTTCGTCGTGAAGCTGGATTCCCCGTTCATTGGCGCGAAACGCCTGGCCCGCCTTTGAAATCCGCTTGGGCATCGGTCATTCCCCTTCGCCGAACTTGTCGGCGATCAAAGCGAGGATGGCCTCCATCGCGGCCTGCTCGTCGTTGCCGTTGGTCTCGACCTCCACGGTGCTGCCCATGCCGGCGGCCAGCATCATCACGCCCATGATGCTTTTGGCGTTGACGCGGCGCTCGCCCTTGCTCATCCAGACCTCGCAGCCAAAGCTGCCGGCGAGTTTGGTGAGCTTGGCGGAGGCGCGGGCATGCAGGCCCAGCTTATTGTTGATGCTCGTGCTGGTCTTTATCATGATTTCGGCGTACCTGATTTTGCGGTGCGGTGATGGCCACCTGCATCACGCCCTGCGTGGCGCCGATCAGCGCGCGCGCTACCAGCGCATCGAGCGACTCGTGACGGTAAGACACGGTGCGCAGCAGCATGGGCAGGTTGATGCCGGTGATGAGTTTGGAATGAACGCCGTCCACCAGCTTTTGCGCCACATTGCAGGGCGTGGCGCCGAACACGTCAACCAGCACCAAGGCATGCGAGGTGCCGAGCTGCGTCAGCATGATGCGCGCCTGGGCCAGGGTTTCTTCGGGCGGCATGTTGGGCTGCACGTCCAGCGCGGAAATACCCGCTGCGTTGTCCGGAAACACATGCAACACGCATTGGCGCAGGGCAGAGGCCAAAGGAGCGTGAGCGATGATGAAAATGCCGTTCATTGCGGTGAATTATCAGCTTTCACACTGAGGAAATACCCATATGAGGCGATACAACAACACAAAAACACGGACATCGCCGCCTGAAAGCTCGCCACCCGTGCCAGGCCCATGGCGGCAAACACGTCGATCAGCAAGCCGATTCCCCACTGCACGGTGAACACGCCGGCAAAAATCATGAGGTTGTAGGCCGAGAGCGCCCGGCCGGCGAGCGAGGCCTTGAACGCCATGCCCACCGCGGGCTGCGCCAGGCCCATGACGCTGCAACCCATGCAAAACAGCGCCCAGCCCAGCCATCCGGTGGAGGTGCCGGCCGCGATATTGACCGCCAGCACCGTGAGGCTGAAGGGCACACCCCAGGTGATCAAGCGGGTAGCGCCCCAGCCGTGCCGCGACAGCCAGGGGTTCACCATGCCCCAGCTCCAGAAGGTCACCAGCATGCAGGCGTTGATATAGAAGAGGCCGGTCGCCGCCTCCAGCGGCGTATAGCCCGCGACCCTGATCATCCAGGGGCCGGCCCACAGGGTCTGCACCGCCACCAGCCCGCCGTAATTGAAGAATGCCAGCGGCGTCATCTTGCGGAAGTAGCGGCTGCGCCAGATCGGCGCGTAGCCGACTTCGGCCGGCACCGCCGGTGCGGCGGCTTCTGGGCCTTCATGCTTTCTGTTGAGCTGCCATGTAGGTACAACCCAGGCGAGCGCGGCCATCGACAGCAAGATCATCGCGGCCAGTATCCAGAAGAGGGGCCGCCAGCCCGTCAAGGGCATCAGCCACTGCACCGGCAGGGTAGACGCCAGCATGCCGAGCGAACCAGTCATCAGCATCCACGAATTGGCGCGCAGCACCGTGGCCGGCTCATACCAGCGGCGGTAACCCGTGAGCGGTGCCATCAGGCAGGCGCTGACGCCCATGCCCACCAGCACACGCGACGCCAGCAACCAGGCAAAGCTGGTGCTCAACGAAAAGGCCAGGCAGCCCAGCACCGACAGCGCCAGAAAGCACAGGATCACGCGCTTGGGGCCGTGGCGGTCCAGCCAGGTGCCCAGCGGCAGCTGCGTGGCGGCAAAGCCCAGGAAATAGCCGCCCGCCAGCAGGCCGAGGTCGCGCGCATGCAGCGAAAACTCCTGCGTGAGCACAGGCGCCAGCGTGGCGGTGATGGCCCGTACCAGCGCCGAGCAGAAATACGCGGCGGCAAACGCCAGGAAAACAATAGCGCCGGTTTTTGCATCCAGCCGGCCCGGGTGCGAACTGGCAGCCGGCGCAGCGGTATTCGGGGAGGTCGGCAAGGAAGCTTCTGCGCTGGTCATGAAAGGCAAGCCACTTTATTCAAACTTGAGGCTGGAGAAAAATGTCTCGGCCACCTCGGGCGCGATGCGCGGGGCATACAGCACCACCTGGAACACCTGCGGGCCTTGCACAAAGTAGGCGGCCTGCCCGCTTACCGGTTTGCCGTCGGGGCCCTGCCCCTCGGCCTTGACCAGCGAGGCCGGTGGCAAGGCGGCGGCGCCGGGCAACTTGAGTGGCGACACCTGCGGCGCAGGCCCGGCCTTCATGTTGGCCAGCGTGAGGCTTTGCCACTGTGCGAGCACGGGCGCCGCTTTTGACGCGTCACCGAGGTCGGCCACCGCCACAGCAAAAGTGGCGCCGCCGGCATCACAACCCAGCATGCGCAAGGTAGTTGCCGGGCCACCCAGTGGAACCACCTTTTCGGCTTTGTCGGGCTTGCAGGGCAAAAGCAGCGCCAGGCGCGTGCCCTCAGGCCGCACTTCGCGCCAGTTCAGCGTGGGGCTACAGGCCACGAGCAAGATCATCACTGACAGGGCAAAGGCGGCGACCGGCCGCGGCGAGAGGTGCGCTGCGCCTCCAGAAATCGTAAGCATGCCTTGGACTTTACAGGGAATCAAAAAAAGCAGCCCGTTTTGGGGCGAAGCTGGGGCAGGCCGCTCCGTCCAGCCCGCTTCAGTACCAATTTTGGGTTGATACAGTCCCGGCCACGCACCAAGCTGGGCACGATGTTTGCTCATGCCCGCATGTGCAGTATGGAAAGAACTCAGGCTTTGCCATGCCATGATGCGGTCCAACAATCACTACCGTTCAATGATGATGGATTTCAAAACACGATTACTGGCTGCGCTGCTGCTATGTGCTGCAAGCCCTGTCTGGGCTTTGGAGCTGCAGAATCAAAACTTTAGCGACGACGAAATTTTCTCGGCTGTCGTTAACCGGTTTAAAAAACCGCTTCAACACCGGTTCAACCCTGCCTCTACGGACGAGCGAAAACCTTTTCTGGTGCTGGGCCCGGCGCTGAAATTCGGCAAAAAAATGCAGTCCCAGTCATTTACCCACCTGACGCAGCAAGAGCTGGTGGAGCAGCAACAGGCGGTTTTTATATTGGTAGAGAAAGCGCGCCCGAATCCCGAGCGGACCGAACTCTATGTTGATTACGACATACCGAGCAATGCGTCTTTTGGCGTGCTGAAGGTTTATCCCAAAGATGGTGTGCTGGTCGTTGAAAGCCTTGACAGCTTTCGATCATCTTCGGGCGCCAGAGCCACTTACGGCAAGCTCTACAAGGGTGTGGCTTGCCAGGACAACACCGAAATGGCGTATCGCTGGAACTACTACGAGCGCAACGCCTCAGGCGGGCGTTGCCCTGACAAGATGTTTACCGAATTTACGGATTACGGCGGTTAACCGAACTACGCCATGCCCGCACCCGCCCACCTTCCCGGCGCCAACCAGCCTGTCTGGCGCGACAAGCTGTCGCAGCTGCTCGAGTCCACCGGTGAAGGCATTTTCGGCATCGACATGGACGGCCGCTGCACATTCATCAACCGTGCCGGCGCCGAGCAGCTGGGCTACGCCCCCGCCGACGTGCTGGGCCACAACATGCACGAGCTGGCGCACCACTCCCACGCGGGCGGCGCGCACTACCCCGAGCACCTTTGCCCCATCTTCAACGCCTTTCGCAAGGCGCTGCCTTGCCGCATCGACACGGAGCTGTTCTGGCGCAAGGACGGCAGCGCGTTTGCCGTTGAATACTCATCGCACCCCATCGTCGAAGGCGGCGTGGTGCAGGGCGCGGTGGTCACCTTCGTCGACATCTCGGCGCGCCGCCAGGCTGAAGACGCACTGCGCCAGGCGCATGCGGTGCTGGAGCAGCGCGTCAGCGAACGCACCCAGGCCTTGTCTGAAGCGCTGCAGCACCTGCGCGAGCTCACCGCCTACACCCACACTGTGCGCGAGGAAGAACGCACGCGCATCGCGCGCGAGGTACATGACGAGCTGGGCAGCCTGCTGGTGGCGCTGAAGATGGACGTGGGCTGGCTCGACAAACGCCTGGGCGAACAGCAGCAGCGCGAACCCGGCGACGCGCAGGCCATGCGCGACACCATGCGCAGCAAATGCCAGAACATGGGGCGGCTGATTGAAAGCGCGGTCGACAACGTGGGCCGCATCATCACCGACCTGCGCCCCAGCATCCTGGACCACCAGGGCCTGTGGGCGGCGCTGGACTGGCAGGCGCATGAGTTCGTGCAGTCGGCCGAACTGGCGCTGGACTGGCAAATGGACGTGGCCAATGCGGCACCGCTGCCCGAGCCTTCAGCGATTGCCATCTTTCGCATCTTCCAGGAAATGCTCAGCAACGTAGGCCGGCATGCGGCCGCCAGCCGCGTGGCCATCACCATACGCGCCACGGCCAGTGACATCAGCATCGCCGTGCAGGACAACGGCCGCGGCGCCGAAGCCGCCGCCTTTGAAGCGGCCAATGCTTACGGCGTGATGGGCATGCGGGAGCGCGCGCGCCACCTGGGCGGCAGCCTGGAGATCACCAGCCAGGTCGGCCACGGCTCCCTCTTTAACCTTCGGATCCAGTTATGAACACCCTCAAAATCCTGATCGGCGACGACCACCGCATCGTGCGTGAAGGCCTGAAGCAGGTGCTGGCCGACGCGCCCGAAATTGAAGTGGTGGCCGAAGCGGAGACCGGCCCCGACATCCTGCAGCGCGTCGACGCGTTGGGTGGAGACAAAGGCTTGAGCGCCGTGCTGCTGGACATTGCCCTGCCCGAGCGCGATGGCCTGGATGTGCTGCAGGCCCTGAAAAAAAGCTGGCCGCGCCTGCCGGTGCTGATGCTCAGCACCTACCCCGAAAAGCAATACGCGGTGCGCTGCATCAAGCTGGGTGCGGCCGGTTACCTCAACAAAAGCGCGAATCCCGACGACATGATTGCCGCGGTGCGCAAGGTGGCGGCTGGTGGCATGTACGTTTCAGCCGCCACGGCCGAAGCGCTGGCCAGCGCAGTCGGTGGCAACGGCGGGCGCAGCGGCGCTGAAGCCCTGTCGCACCGCGAACACCAGGTCTTCCGCCTGCTCACGGCCGGCAAGTCCGTGGGCGAGATCGGCACGCAACTGGGCCTGGCGTCCAACACCGTCAGCACCTACCGGCTGCGCATCCTGGAAAAAACCGGCGCCAAAAATGACGTGGAACTGGCGCTGTACGCCGAACGCCACGCAAAAACATCTGCCAGCTCCTGACGGCGCAATTGGCGCGGCCTTGTCCTACGGCCGCTTGGGTGCCCGCTGATTAAAAAGCACCCACCAGCGCTGCATGCTGGTTGCAGACGGCGCCGCCGGCTCAACCCAAGGAGTATTTCAATGACAACCGTCACCGACGTGATGACCCGCAATGTGCGAACCCTGGCCTCCACTGACACGGTGGCTTCGGCCGCGAAAGCGATGGACGAACTCGACGTGGGCGTGATTCCCGTGTGCGAGGGCGACAAACTGCTGGGCGTCGTGACCGACCGCGACATCGTCGTGCGCGCCGTGGCGCAGGGCCTGGACGGTGACACGCCGCTGAGCAAGGTGATGAGCACCGACGTGCGCACCGCCCGCGAAAGCGACGACCTGGACACGGTGCTCGCCGAGATGGCTACCAGCCAGATACGCCGCCTGCCGGTGCTTGATGCCTCGGATGGCCTGGTCGGCATCATTTCGATTGGCGACATCGCGGTCAAGGGGCAGGACGAAGAAGACGTTGGCCAGTCGCTGGGCGAAATCTCCTCACCGGCGTGATCGCCCCCACCGCAGGGTGCCGGGCGGTGCCCTGCGCGGATTTGGTGCGGTGACGGCACCGCCGCGCCGCTGTGCGCAGGCGCGAAGCTGCTGAAGGTTCAAAAAAACCATTAAACGCCTGCGCCGGCGCACGAAAAGGCAGCATGCCGACTCCGCTGCGCCGGTTTTTGTAGTGAGTGCCCTACACCCTGTCATGGCATCCACAGCGAAATGCGGCACCTGCCGCGCTTTCGCCCCAATTGGCCAAAATTGGCCCGCTGCTTGCAAGACAGCCGCATCTTCCAAAGAAAGGTGCGCGCCATGTCTGACCTCTTTTCTCCCTACGACGCCGACCAGCCCCTGATGCTCAAATGCAGCTGCGGCAGGGACCACAGCGCGGCCGATCACCAGGCCGCCAATGCGTCTGCCGCCAGCCCGCAAGCGCTCTCGCACAGCTTCATGGAAGCCAGCCTGGTGAAGGCGCTGTTCCCGGTTGACAGCGTGCGCCGCCACTTCCTGCGCGCGGTGGGCGCCAACACGGCGCGCGCTGCGATTGCCTCGGTGCTACCGCTCGGTGCGCTGGAGGCCATGGCGCAAGACCGCGTGCCCCTGGAAAAGAAGGATCTGAAGATCGGCTTCATCGCCATCACCTGCGCCAGCCCGCTGATCATGGCCGACCCGCTGGGCTTTTACAAAAAAGAAGGCCTGAACGTCCAGCTCAACAAAACCGCCGGCTGGGCGCTGATACGCGACAAGATGATCAACAAGGAGCATGACGCCTCCCACTTCCTGTCACCCATGCCGCTGGCAATGACCATGGGCCTCGGTTCCAACCAGGTCAACATGAATGTGGCCAGCATCCAGAACACCAATGGCCAGGCCATCACGCTGCATGTGAAGCACAAGAACAACCGCGACCCGAAGAACTGGAAGGGCTTCAAGTTCGCCATCCCCTTCGAGTACAGCATGCACAACTTCCTGTTGCGCTACTACCTCGCGGAGAACGGCCTGAACCCCGACACCGACGTACAGCTGCGGGTTGTGCCGCCGCCCGAGATGGTGGCCAACCTGCGCGCCGGCAACATCGACGGCTTCCTCGGCCCGGATCCTTTCAACCAGCGCGCGGTGTACGACGAGGTCGGTTTCATCCACATCCTCTCCAAGGAAATCTGGGACGGCCACCCCTGCTGCGCTTTTGGCGTCAGCGACGAGTTCATCAAGCAGAACCCCAACACCTTTGCCGCGCTGTACCGCGCCGTGCTGGGCGCATCCTTCATGGCCAGCCAGCCGAAAGACCGCGACCTGATCGCCAAGGTGATCGCGCCTACGCAATACCTCAACCAGCCCGAGGCCGTGCTGCAGCAGGTGCTCACAGGCAAGTTCGCCGACGGTCTGGGCAATATCCGCAACGTGCCGGACCGCGCCAACTTTGACCCTGTGCCGTGGCAGAGCATGGCGGTATGGATGCTCACGCAGATGAAGCGCTGGGGCTATGTGAAGGGTGAAGTCAATTACAAACAGATCGCTGAGAAAGTTTTCATGCTCACGGATGCCAAAAAGCAGATGGCACTGGCGGGATTCAAGCCGCCTGAAGGCGCTTACAAAAAATTCAAGGTGATGGGCAAGGAGTTTGACCCTGCCAAGCCGGATGAGTACGTAAAAAGCTTCAGCATCAACAAGCTATGAGCCCCCACGGTCACTCACTTCGTGTAGTTCCCTGCCCCCCGAGGGGGCCGCTGCGCCTGCGGCCCGGCAAAGCCGGTTCCGCGGCCCCTGCTTGGTTTTCCTTGGAGCTCCATGCTCACTCACTTCCTGCTGCGCCATGAAATCCTTAAATTTGAAGGCGGGCCTGGTCTCGCTGCTTATCTTTTTCGCCTTTCTGGGCATTTGGTACGTGGCCACGCTGCCCGCATCCGGTACGCCGGCAGCCAGCACGGCGGGCCTGAGCGCCGAGCAGATCGAGTACCAGAAGATGATGGGCAAAGACCCAGGCAGCACCAAGACCACCGGCTTCCCGACGCTGGGCCAGATGGGTACGGCCATCTGGAAGCAGGTGTCCAACCCGCTGTATGACAACGGCCCCAACGACAAGGGCATCCTGATCCAGCTCGGCCATTCGCTGGCGCGCGTGGGCCTGGGCTTTCTGTTGGCGTGTGCGGTGGCCGTGCCACTGGGTTTTGTGATCGGCATGTCGCCGCTGCTGCGCCGGGCGTTTGACCCTTTCATCCAGGTGCTCAAACCCATCTCGCCGCTGGCGTGGATGCCGCTGGCGCTCTACACCATCAAGGACTCATCGATCTCGGGCATCTTTGTGATCTTCATCTGCTCGGTATGGCCCATGCTGATCAACACCGCCTTCGGTGTGGCTTCAGTCAAACGTGAATGGCTCAACGTGGCCAGCACGCTCGAAGTGAGCCCCCTGCGCAAGGCCTTCCAGGTCATCCTGCCGGCGGCGGCGCCCACCATCCTGACCGGCATGCGCATCTCCATGGGCATCGCCTGGCTGGTGATCGTGGCGGCCGAAATGCTGGTGGGCGGCACCGGCATCGGCTACTTCGTCTGGAACGAGTGGAACAACCTCTCACTCACCAACGTGATCTTCGCCATCCTGGTCATCGGTATCGTCGGCATGCTGCTGGACCTGGCCTTCGCTCAACTACAGAAGGTCGTCACTTATGTGGAGTGAGCCTATTGCGCGCGCCCCTGTCGCCACGCCAATGAAAGAACACAACATGCAGCAGGGATTCCTCAAGATCGAAGGCCTGAGCAAAGCCTTTACGCCCGCCCGGCCGGTATTTGCCGATGTGTCTTTTAGCATCAGCAAGGGCGAGTTCGTCTGCATCATCGGCCACTCAGGCTGCGGCAAGACCACCATCCTCAATGTGCTGGCCGGACTCGACAGCGCCACCGCCGGCCACATCTTCATGGAAAACCGCGAGATCGGCGGCCCCAGCCTGGAGCGCGGCGTGGTGTTCCAGAGCCACGCCCTCATGCCCTGGCTCACCGTGCGCAAGAACATCGCGTTTGCGGTGGTGTCACGCTGGGCCGACTGGACATCGGCACAAGTCAATGCGCATGTGGAAAAGTTCGTCGCCATGGTAGGCCTCACACCCGCCATCGACAAAAAACCGTCGCAGCTCTCAGGCGGCATGAAGCAACGCGTAGGCATCGCCCGCGCCTTTGCCATCCAGCCCAAGATGCTGCTGCTCGACGAGCCCTTCGGCGCACTCGATGCCCTGACACGCGGCACCATCCAGGACGAACTCATGGCCATCGTGCGCGAGACACAGCAAACGGTTTTCATGATCACCCACGATGTAGACGAAGCCATCCTGCTGGCAGACCGCATCCTCTTGATGAGCAACGGCACCGACAACGACGGCGTCTACGCACCCGGCCGCATCGCCGAAGAAGTCATCAACCCATTGCCCCGGGAACGCACCCGCGCCGGCCTGCACCACCTGCCCGGTTACTACGACCTGCGCAACCACATCGTCGATTTCCTCGTCACCCGCGCCAAGGCGCATTGACCATTCCCGCTTTTCACTTCACCCATCTCACATACAGGAGCAAACCATGAACCGCAACGACATCACCGAAAAAATCATCACCGTCAAAGTCAGCAAAGGCATCACCTGGGAGTCCGTCGCGAAGAAGGTCGGCCTCAGCAAGGAATGGGTTACCGCCGGCTGCCTGGGCCAGATGACCTTTGACGCCAAACAGGCCAAAGTGATTGGCAAGATTTTTGGCCTGACAACCGAAGAACAAAAATGGCTACAAGTCGTGCCGTACAAAGGCTCACTAACAACACCCGTACCCACCGACCCGCTGATCTACCGCTGGTACGAAATCGTGAGCGTCTACGGCACCACGATCAAGGAACTGATCCACGAAGAATTCGGCGACGGCATCATGAGCGCGATTGACTTCAGCATGGACATCGTGAGGCAGCCGGATCCCAAAGGGGACCGGGTGAATGTGGTGTTATCGGGGAAGTTTTTGCCGTACAAGACGTATTGACGTTGCTGGTGAGGCCTAGGGGTCTCTTGCCGGGAACCGGGCAAAGCAAAACGCATACATGTTCCACTTTGCTTCCCAATATTGGAGTTGAGCCATGCGCTGCTAACGCCGCGGGGTGGCAGCTTTCAGTAGCGTTACGCGTAGAGGTATGTCATCGATCGTTTACAGCCAACACCCATTGGACGCCACTGAGGTCCCTAAAGATACTCATTGAAATCAGAGAGAAAAACAATCGATATCTTTCCGTATCTAGCTCTACATAGTTTTGAAGCTCGCGCCTGTATGCGCCTCCAAGGAAGGCGCTCTCCCCGGCAGCGACTCGGACACTTTTTGCAAATCGAACCATAAACTCTTCGTTTTTCGAGGCTTGCAGATCTTCGAGTTGTTCCAGATTCTTCAGCAAATCAAACGACTCAAGTCGTTCTGGCTCACTACACGCGATTGAATGAGTTCCGGCCTTGGTATATGTGTTTCTGTGATGTCCAGTCAGCTCTGAGGCTTTTCTGAAATTCGTGTTTTCAATAAGACATCCGTTAATCTTGGCATCAACCAGATCGTTGACGTCCACCAATGCCGGCGAAGCATAGAGAATGAGTGCTTGGGAACCGAACTTTGCATCGATGTGCTCAAGCAAGGCCTGCTGCTCTTTGTAAACGTCGTACCTGAAATATTTCTGATTCCAGTGACTCCATTCAGAACCAAGCTTAGTAGTAATTAGCTCCGGTCTCTTGTACTGAAATAGGAGGTTTGCCTTGATACGAGGGATGTTCCGAATCTCTTGCCCCAGGTGATGCTCCATTTCGTCGGCGATGTCGCGTAGGTCCACACCTCCAAACGGCGGACGAAAGAAGAACGGGTGCCCCAGGCGCCGCCAAAGCCATCGATTTCGAGAGAAACCTGAAGCGTCTGCACCCATTCCGCCCTCTTGAACCTGACCAAATGGGAAGTAAACCACCGCCCTCCGGTCAAGCTCGTTATTGAAGTAACTCTCGAAAGTCTTCTCTTCGTAGCGTGGTTGCATTCTTGGAGTCCAGAGCGTTATTAGAGCTTGGTGGGGTCGCCGAGCATCTTGTTAAGCCGTACCGCTTCTTTGACAAGACGGCCCGACAAGGTGACGTTGACCTCCTCACCCTCATGAAACTCTCTCGTCGCCATTTCGTACTTGCCGCCGGGTTTTAACAACGGGTCTATCTCGCGAAGGCGTTGACCCCGCCAGAAGCCGAACAGCACGCGGGTTTCTTCAGCGCGGATCAACAGCACCGGCCCGTTCGACAAATAGACCAGGTGGCCCCACTTGATGACTTCATCCAGCGCGACGCCGCCCAGGACGGCGGCCCGTAGTTGCTCGACGGTGGCACGCTGCCAGCCGGACAGGGCAGTCACATATGCATCAGGGCTAGCGGCTGGAAGAGTCTTCTTCATCATGGCAAGTCCTAGGCCGTGCTTGTAGATTGAACAAGTGATCCTCCCATTAAGTAACGCCAACATCTCTTAAGCGCTTTAAGAAGTGAGCGAACTCGCGTAGAAACCTCAGATCGTCGTCTTCTAAGCCATCAGGATCAAAGTGCATGACGTCATTCCTAATGTCTCTCACGCGATTGAGGTGCGCGACGAAAGTTACTCTGTCAATTTCGATTTTGAGTTTTTTCCAATTTTTATCGCTCTCAACAAGCCGGATATATTCGCCAAATGTCAGATCTGCTGGAGTATCAATTTGACGGCCATCGTCACCTGGTGCTTTAGCAGCTATAAGCTCAACCTGCGTAAATTTGCCATGCAGCAATCGTCGAACTCCGTTCTCGATCTCACCTACAAGCAAGAAGGGCTCGGCGAGCAGGCGAAACTGCTCATTCAAATCGCTCGCTGTAACGATTCCGCAGATAGTCTTATCGTGAGCTTGAACAAGAACGTAATCGTTCGCAGCCACGACATATATCGCAGAAAACAATGGCTCAGCCGCGCTAAGTATCCTAGGCTCTTCCATGCAATCCTTAGCAGTGGCGATGGGCTTCTTAAGCGCTAACCTCATCCCAATCGTCTTCCAACTGACCACGCCCTTGACATCTCGTGGTCCAGTCATCACAGGAAGCTGCGAGAAGTCATTAGTCATCATCAACGTCGTTATCTGCTGCACTGAGGAATCAGGCGTAACACTGATCGGAGCCCGGTTTGCTGACGCCAGACTGCGAATCCTGTAAGTAGGATCTGATGCGGAGTCGTCTGCTACTCCCTGTGGACCTTGAACCTCGAGAGGTGCCTTCACAAACGCCACCTGGCCGTCGATATAGGCCCATTCAAAGTCCGGCGATGTTGTCAGGCCATGCCGCCTAAGAGCGTTGCGAATAAGACGGACGACGCGATATCCGCGCCGCTCCGCACCAAACCAAAGTAAGAAAGCCCGCACCGACTCTTTGGGCGGCGCTACGCCTCTCTTTAGTTGGTCGACGATCGCTGTAAGTTTTTCTTCGGCTTGAGCCATTGGTAACTCCTAGGTCTACGGCTGCGATTCAAAACTCTTGAGCTAAATCTGGATTGTTTGCAATTACCTGGGACACCACGTATCTGCGGTACTCTTCTGGAATGTTGTGTTCCTTCATGCCCTCTAAGATGTGCTGGACGTATTTCCTTGAGGTTTTTATATCGGACTTACGGTCTTTGACAACGTAAGTCAACGCCTCGACCTTCGATCCATCAACTTTTTGCAGCTGGATTGCCTGACGAATGTAGTTGGTACCCTCGCCTTCTATTG
Source organism: Polaromonas sp. P3_A5 (assembly GCF_056403055.1). NCBI lineage: Bacteria > Pseudomonadati > Pseudomonadota > Betaproteobacteria > Burkholderiales > Comamonadaceae > Polaromonas > Polaromonas sp. P3_A5. The sequence continues at coordinate 26,338 of NZ_JBFUGF010000001.1, read as the reverse complement.
CATCCATTGATCGCCTGTTGAGCGTCTTCGCAGACTCTCGGGAGATAAGAAAATCAGGAATCTCATAGAGCACGCCAAATATGCATTGGCCGCTCTCGCTTGAAGCAATGTCAGCGGCCGCGCAATTATTTGTTTTGCTGAATACAGTGAATGCAAACTCGAAAAGATCTACGGACTGAGCAATACAGATTACTTTCGCGTCACCAGCTAATCTATCCGGGCTATTAAGGCGAGCGCTACACATGTTCGAGCCATACTGAAAAACGAGTGCCATCGATTCACTCCAATACACATATGATTTTTAATGCCTAAATCGACCGAAATACAAACGTGGCGTTGCATATTTTCGGTACGCAGCCATCAGCCCCCGAGTGCACCTTTCATCAGCGCTGCGGCTGCATCTTTCGCCACGGACTTCACGAGTTCAAATGTCATGGACACACCTTGCTCCGTAAACAGCTTTTTCGTCTTTGCCCACACTGTGTCACTTCTAATCGAATCCAGAAACTCATGCCCTTCCCAGGTAAGCCTCTGACCAAAAAAGTCTTTCACTTCTGGGCCCATCGTTTTCACCATCTGGCCGTTAACAAGACCCGCTTCTATAAGAAGGCTCATGTGGTATGAGATTTCTGACGCACGTTCTTCCGGGAATTGGGAAAGCTGAACCATTTCCGTAGGGAGACTGCACTCCTCTACTTTGGATAGAAGCTCGCGAATAGTTTCCCAGTTTCTTTTCATGGCAACTCCTGAGTTGTGGCCGCGCGCGCTTCTTCTAGCGAGCCGTTGGCAGTTTGACTATGGCAGCTTAGCCTAGGCAAGCAGTTCGGCCCATCCTCCAATCGGAGGGCTTTACGGCATTGAAAAGCTGCTCATATCCCGGCGTCCTGCGATCAGCGTAGCCCCAAGCAAAGTGCAAAATGGCGACATGAACTCCCTATCCGGCATCCGCATCCTCGACCTCTCCCGCGTACTCGCGGGCCCCTGGTGTACGCAGACACTCGCCGACCTGGGGGCCGACGTCATCAAGATTGAACGCCCCGGCACGGGTGACGACACCCGCACCTGGGGGCCGCCGTTTTTGAAGGATGCGCAGGGTGCGGACACCGAGGCGGCTTATTACCTGGGGACCAACCGTAACAAGCGCTCCGTCACCTGCGACATCGCACAGCCTGCGGGCCAGGCGCTGGTGCGTGAGCTGGCTGCGCATTGCGATGTGTTTGTGGAGAACTTCAAGGTTGGGGACATGGCGCGTTATGGGCTGGACTATGCGTCGCTGAAGGCCATTAACCCGCGCCTCGTGTACTGCTCGGTCACGGGCTTTGGCCAGAACGGGCCTTATGCCGACCGCGCGGGGTATGACTATGCGATCCAGGGCATGGGCGGGTTGATGAGCGTGACCGGCGAGCGTGACGACCTGGGGGGCGGGCCGCAGAAGGTGGGAGTGGCGGTGGCGGATTTGATGACGGGCATGTATGCGACGGTGGCAATACTCGCCGCGCTGCGCCATGCCGAGAAAACCGGCGAGGGCCAGCAGGTGGACATGGCGCTGCTGGATACGCAGGTGGCCATGCTGGCCAACCTGGGCGCAAACTATCTGGTGAGCGGCAAGGCGCCGGGCCGGGCGGGCAATGCGCACCAGAACATCGTGCCTTACCAGGTGTTTGAAGTGGCCCCGGCCGCGGATGGCAGCAAAGATCACTTAATCCTCGCGGTGGGCAATGACTCGCAGTATGCGAAGTTCTGTGCGGTGGCCAACATTCCGGAGCTGGCGACCAACCAGCTTTTTGCGAAGAACCGCGACCGCGTGCAGAACCGCGGCCAGCTGGTGCCGATCCTGGAAGCCGTGATGAAGACGCGCAGCAAGGCCGACTGGCTGGGAGCGCTGGAGGCGGCAAAAGTGCCGTGCGGTGCGATCAACAGCCTGGCAGAGGTGTTTGCCGACCCGCAGATTGAGGCGCGCAAGATGGTGACGGAGTGGAAGCACCCGGTGAAGGATGATTTGAAACTGGTCTCCAGCCCCATCCGCATGAGCGCAACACCGGTGCGGACCGATTTACCGCCGCCGCTGCTGGGTCAGCACACGGATGAAGTGCTGCGCGAGCTGCTGAACTATTCCGAAACGAAACTGTCCGAGTTGAAGGACGGCAAGACGATTTGACCGGCGGGCAAGCCTGCCCGGCATTCACCCACACAGGAGAACGCTTCGCATGATGATTCGACGCCGCATGATCACCACCATGCTGGGCCTGCCCCTTGGCGCCGCCTTGCCCGGGCTGGGTCATGCCCAGGCCATGGCCGACTTCGGGGTGCTGAAAGCCGGGTATGCGCAGCGCCTGAAGAAAATCCTTGCGGCAGGCGAGCTGCCTTATGTGGACATCGAGAGCTCCTGCAACCCCGGCAAGCTGGACATCGATTTCGTGGCGAAGAACATGGACGGGCTCAACATTGGCCTGATGGCTCTGTCGGCGGACATAGGCCAGGGCGAGTTTAAAAAGGGCGTGCGCTTCAACGCCCTGTCGGAGAAACTGGTTTCAGCCTATCCGGACCGTTTTATCCCCGTGGGGAACGGCGGCCAGCCGCCGGCGCTGACGGAGGCGCCCACCGAATTCATGGACGGCCAGGAGGCGGCCATCGAGAAACGGCAAATCATGTGCCTGGGCGAGTATGAGTTTCGCCACTACCCGTCGCCACGGCAGGTCAAACACGGCATGGGGGACGACCGCGATGTCCAGATCCCCATTGACGGCCCCGTAGGCCACCGCGTCTTCGCGCTGAGCGAAAGAACCGGCGTCGCTTTCCAGATCCACTATGAAATCGAGGACGACTTGCTGACGCCGCTGGAGGCCATGCTGGCGCAGTACCCCAGGGCCAAAGTGGTCTGGTGCCATCTGGCGCAAATCCGCTACATCGAGCGGGCCACGCGTTACAACGCGGCGTATGTGGACGGCCTGATACGGCGCTTCGCCAACCTGCATTTCGACACGGCTTTCGGCGACTCCGCTTCAATCTATCCCCTGAGCAACCAGCGGCATGCGCGCGTCTGGGGCAGCGACGGCGGGCTGGCCCGTGAATGGCGCGACTTGATAGTCGCCCATCCGAAACGCTTTCTGTCGGCGCTAGATCTGGGCGGAGACCGGATGGACCGCATGGTGTCCTATGACCAGAAGCACCGCTATTTCCTGCAGCAGCTGCCGGAGAATGTCCGGCATCAGGTCGCGTACCGCAATGCCTGGTCGCTGCTGTTTGGCGAAGAATTTGCCTGAAGAAACACACGGAGGTAAAGCGATGAAACACAATTTTGTTCTGGTGCACGGCGCCTGGCACGGCGGCTGGTGCTGGCGGCGGGTGGCGCAGGCGCTGCAGCTGGACCACCACAAGGTGTTCACGCCGACACTGACCGGCCTGGGCGAACGCGCCCATTTGCTTTCACCCACGATCAACCTCGACACGCACATCAACGACGTGATCAACCTGATTGAGGCGGAAGAGTTGCACGAGGTGACGCTCGCGGTGCATTCCTATGCCGGCATGATCGGCACGGCTGTCACTGACCGCATGCCCGACCGCATCAAGCACCTGGTGTATGTGGATGCGGTGGTGCCCAAGCCCGGCGAGAGCTGGAGCAGCACGCAGGCCAGCGCCACGCAGCAGCAGCGCATGGCGGCGGCGCAGGCTTCACCCAGCTTCAGCTTTCCGGCGCCCGACCCGGAGGTGTTCGGCCTGCACGATGCCGACCGCGAATGGGTCAAGCGCCGGCAGACGCCGCACCCCGGCAACACCTACCAGGCACCGCTGCACTTTGATATGCAGCGCGTAGCCGCCGTGCCGCGCACTTTTGTGAATTGCACCGAGCCCGCATTGGCCACGATTGAACCCAGCCGGCTGCGCGTGAAGGACGCAAAGTTCTGGGACGGTGCATGGCTGCCGAATTCGCGCGTGGTCGAAATCAAAACCGGCCATGACCCCATGATCAGCGAACCGGCTGCGCTGACGAAGATTTTGCTGGAAAGCGCTGAATGAGCCAGGTGGCCCGCCGCCAGTTCACAGCCGCGCTGGCAGCCGGGCTGGCCGTGCCCCAGCTTGCGCTGGCCAAAGACACGGCCTTGCCTGTGCCGGCCTCTTTGCCGGCTGCCGCTGGAATCGCCGCCCTTAAAAATGAGCCGCTGGTGCTGCTGGTCAGCCTGCCCGGCTGCCCATTCTGCGAGCTGGTACGGCGCAACTACCTGCTGCCAGGGCAACGAGACGGCAGCCTGCACGCCTGGCAGCTCAACATCAGCGACCGCACGACACCGCTGACCGGCTTTGACGGCCAGGTGACGACAGCCGCCGCGCAAGTCGCGGCATGGAAAGCCGGTTTCACCCCCACGGTGCTGTTTCTGGGCCCGGCCGGGCAAGACCTGGCGGAACGGCTGGTTGGCCTGGCGTCTGTCGACTTTTATGGCGCCTACCTGGAAGAGCGGCTGACGCAGGCGCGCAAAGCTGTGCTGGCGCTCAGGTAAATGAAATGCAGACCGCCCCATTCGCAGCCGTGGGGATTTCTGGTTGCTATTGTTTTGATAGCTGCTCGCGCAATCACTGATTGGGCAAATGGCCTTTTTCATGCTTAAAACCGCCCCAAAAATAGCCCCGCAAAGGATTCTGGCGTGTCGCACAGCGTTTTTTGCCCCTGCACAACAACCTGCCAGCCGTCACGCGCATGACTGACCAGGAATCGCTGCTTGCCGCTATCCACGAGGAAGTGGTCTTGCAGGCCTACAACCCAGCCTGGCCCCAGCAGTTTGTGGCTGAGCGGGACCGCCTGCTTGCGCTCTCCCCTCAGCTGCCGGCCCGCCTGATCGACATCCAGCACATCGGCAGCACAGCCGTGCCCGGCCTGGCGGCCAAACCGGTGATCGACATGCTGGCCGGTGTGGAATCCATGGCGGCGGCCGAGGCGCTTCTGGCGCCGCTGTGCGCCAACGGTTACACGACCTCCGCTGAATTCAATGCCTCGCTGACCGACCGTAAATGGCTGATGCGCTGGACAGAAGGGCGGCGCACGCATCATCTGCACCTGGTGGTTCACGGCGGCGAGGTGTGGGCGCAGCGCCTGCGTTTTCGCGACGCCCTGCGTTCGGACCCGGCGCTGGCGGCGCGCTATGCCGCGCTCAAGGCGGAACTGGCGGCCAGGCACCCGGGTGACCGCGAGGCCTATACCGATGCCAAAGCCGCGTTTGTGCAGGCGGCCAGCGAAGGCTGAGCCTCCCTGCTTCCTACTATTAAGCCGCTGAATCAACCCGCTAGACCTGTACTGAACGCCGCATTCACGCTTGGCAAAACAGGCTTCGGTGGTAAATTCAAACCCGTTCAAGCAGGAGAGCGCTGCCCCAAAGGCAGCCACCGAAGGCGCAAACTTCCATAATCGCTCAGGTCCCGTACTGCCCGGAACACACAGCCGTCTGGAGAGACGCCGCACGCAAGGTGCAGCGCACCGAAGGAGCAAAGCCGAAGCCCCAAGCAACGGCTGAATCTCTCAGGTAACAAGGACAGTGGAAGCGGCCGCAAGCATGTGATGGCTTGGCGGTTGCCACGATTCTTCCGATTCAACAGCAACCCCTGGCACGGCGCTTGCGCTACTGCAATGTTCTGCTTGAATGAAAAGGAATCGCCATGAAAGTCATGGTTTTGGGTGCGGGTGTCACGGGGATCACCACGGCCTGGTATTTGGCGCAACGCGGCCATGAAGTCACGGTGGTGGAGCGCCGCAACGCGGCCGCGATGGAAACCAGCTTTGCCAACGGCGGGCAAATATCGGTGAGCCACGCGGAGCCCTGGGCCAACCCGGGCGCGCCGCTGAAAGTGCTGCAATGGCTGGCGCGTGAAGACGCACCGCTGCTCTTCAGGCTGCGCGCCGATGTGAACCAGTGGCTGTGGGGGCTGGAGTTTTTGCGCAACTGCACGCCCGCGCGCACGGCACAAAACATCAAGCAGATCGTGAACCTGGGCATGTACAGCCGCGGCGCGCTGCAAAAACTGCGCGCCGAGCTGGGCCTGCTGTACAACGCGCAGACCAAGGGCATCCTGCACTTCTACACCAGCCAGGCCGAGTACGATGCGGCGCAGGAGCCCGCGCGCATCATGCGCGAGCACGGCTGCGAACTCGACATGAAGACGGCCGACGAGTGTGTGGCGATTGAGCCCGCGCTGGCGCAATGCCGCGGCAGCATCGTGGGCGGCAGCATGACACCCAGCGATGAATCGGGTGACGCCCGCGCGTTTACCGCCGCGCTGGCGGCGCGCTGCGAGCAGGCCGGTGTGAAATTTTTGTACAACACCACGGTGCTGGGCCTGGACGCTGCAGAGGGGCAGCTGAACGGCGTGCAGGTGGCGATGGGCAGCGGCGAGGCCGGCGGCAAGGTCGAGATGCTGAAAGCCGACGCGTATGTGATGTGCCTGGGCGCCTTCAGCGCGCAGTGGGCCAAGGTGCTGGGGCAAAGCCTGCGCATCTACCCGGCCAAGGGTTATTCGGTCACACTGCCCGTGATCAACGAGGCGGCGTCGTACCAGGTCAGCCTGACGGATGACGAGTACAAGCTGGTGTTCTCGCGTTTTGGCAACCGCTTGCGCATTGCCGGCACGGCCGAGCTCAACGGCTACAACACCGAGCTGAACCTGGTGCGCTGCAACGCCATCGTGCGCCGTGTGAAGCAGCTCTTTCCCGACATGACGGACGGCGAGGGCGCGCAGTTCTGGACAGGCCTGCGGCCGGCCACGCCGAGCAATGTGCCTTACATCGGCAAAAGCAAGGCCTCCAATGTCTTTCTCAACACGGGCCACGGCACACTGGGCTGGACGCATGCCTGCGGCTCGGGCGCGGCGATTGCGGACATCGTGAGCGGGCGCGTGCCGGAAGTCGACTTTGCGTTTACCGGGATGCCGGCACCGGGGCGTGTGATGGCATTGCCGGGGATGGCGAAGGCCTGAGCAAGGCCTGAAAAGGGGGTCTGAAGCACGGCGTCCTGCAGCAGGTGGGCGGAAACGGTAATATCGCCCTCCGTTCATCAGCCGCTTGCCGCCATGACATCACCCGCCACCACGCCCCCCGACGGTCTTCCCACCTACAGGCTCCTTACCGGCCCTGATGACGCGAGCTTTTGCCGCCGCGTGAGCGAGGCGCTGGCGCTGGGTTACGAGCTTTACGGCTCGCCGGCGGCGACCTTTAATGGCGAGAACGTGATCGTGGCGCAGGCGGTGCTGTGGCCTTCGCTGCGCAAGGCCGGCTGATGAGCAGTGCCCTGCCCCTGAACCCCGCAACGCTCCAGGCCATGGCGGATTTTCCGCGCCATCTGGAACAGTTTTACGATGCGATTCCTGAAAGCCACAAGGGTTGGACGCCGCCGTCGTGGGAAGGCATTCCGAGCGAACACTTCACGGCCCTCGCGCAGATCTGCCACGTGCGGGACATCGAGATCGACGGCTACCACGTGCGATTTCAGCGCACCTTGTCGGAAACCAATCCCGTGCTGGAATCACTGGACGGCTATGTACTGGAAAAGGAACGCGACTACGCGGCTGCTGATGCGCAGGAAGTCTTCGCGGCGTTTCGGGCAGCACGCACCCGGACGATGGCCATGCTGTCGGGCATCACGCCCGAACAACTGGGCCGCACGGCGGAATTCGAAGGTTACGGCGCCCTCACGTTGCGCAGCCTGGTGCATTACCTGTGCAGCCATGACCAGCAACACCTGGCCGGTCTGCAATGGCTGCTCGGGAAAATCGACGCCTCCCTCGCCGCTTGAGGCCTTCACCCCCCTGTCGCACAGCACGGGCATCCTGAGGCGCAGTATTGGCCGCCTCCCAGGCGCTTACAGGTTGCCAGGGCCGTCTTTTCAATGAAAAAACAACAGCCTCTGAAGCAGATACGCTGATTTATGTCACGAAGGTATTCATTCGAATGTAACAAAAAGTTCGTTTTGACGCGCCGTCATGCACACTGATTGGGTTGGGAGCGCGGTTTGTGTATAGCCAGCGGCATACAAACCTGCATTCCTGCGTATCGGTTTTTTCATAGACAACTGGAGTGATCAACATGAAGTTTTATCTGCGCCATGCAGCAATATTGGCCAGCGCCGCCTGCGCCCTGGGTTCGGCAACAGCCCAGACCGACGAGGCGAAGCCTGCACGCAAGGCAAAAGCAGCGGCCGCCACCCCCGCGCCCGCGCCCGAAAAATATTCCGGCCCTCGCGAAAAAATGGTCGTGGCCATGCCCAAGACCTATGGCAAGAGCGAAACCATGGCCTTGTGGGGCGACTACTTCAGCCACCTGTCACGCTGCGGAAACATCGACCTGCAAAACGCGCAAGGCGAATCGATGGACAAGACCAGCAACATCGACATCCTCGGTGAAAAAGAGCTGATTGAAGGTATCTCGGCCGGCAAGGTCCAGCTGGCACAGGTCAACCCCGGCCTGGCTGCGCAGTTGGTCACCGCCGGCCAGCCGGCGCCGTTTGGCGTTCCGGGCAACAAGGCCACGGGCCTGCGCAACTCCTACAAACTGATTCTGATCACCCGCATCGACAGCCCGTACAGGGAACCGAAGGACCTGATCGGCAAGAAAATCGCGCACACCACGCCAACCTCGAACTCGGGCAACCTCGCGCCGCGCGCGCTGTTCCCGGCGCTGGGCCTGACGCCGGACAAGGACTACGAAGTCGTGTTCTCCAACGGCCACGAGCGCTCCGTCACGGGCGTGATGCATGGTTTTTATCCGGCCGCAGCCGTGGCCAGCGATTTGTACCAGCGCATGGTCGTCAAGGGCGACGTCAAAGGCTCGAGCATCCGCACGCTCTGGGAAAGCCCGCCCTTCATGACGGAAACCTGGACCATGAGCAAGGACGTTTCGCCCGAACTGCAGGCACGCGTGAAGAAATGCTCGTTCAGCTACAGCTTCTCACCCACACTGAAAAAGCAGCTGCCCGGCAACGACACCTTCCTGCCCATCAACTTTGATCGCGACTTCGCGACGGTGATGCAGGTCTACCGCGCCAGTCAAAAGAAGTAGAGCCCCCACGGTCGCTCACTTCGTGTAGCTCCCTGCCCCCCGAGGGGGCCGCCCGCCTGTGGCCCGGCAAAGCCGGTTCCACGGCTCGAGCTGGCCTGAAGATTCTGTGAGTACGCCAGTGATGGAGGTATTTCACCAGCAGGGGCCGCGGGACTGGCTTTGCCAGACCGCAGGCGCCGCCCCCTGGAAGGGGGGAACAGGCTACACGCAGTGAGCCTGGACGGGGGTGAGTCTATTTCAGGCACTCAAAGGTGGGTGAACCGTTCCCCAGAGGCTTTCATCGAGCACCCGCTGCAGGGTCCGAATCAGCTGCTCGTTGGAAGTGTGTGCTTTCACCAGCACCGCCTCCGCACGCTGGCTTTGCTTCGGCTCCACATCGTGCGCGGAAAACACGACCACTGGCGGCACGATGTCGAGCGCTTCAATGGTGTCCAGCAGTCCCCAGCCCGAGCCGTCTTTCAACGTCAGGTCAAGCAGCACCAGGTCATAGCGGCGGCGCGCCAGCTGGTCGCGTGCCTCGCGCAGCGTGGCGGCAAATTCAAAGGTGGCAAAGTCCTGGGCAATGGCCGCGGCAATGCGCTGGATATCGAGGTCGTCCTCGACGTGCAAAATGCGCGGCCGGCCTTCGGCCATGTTACCGATGGCACGGTGCAAACTGAGGATCAGGAGGTTCTCATCGATGGGTTTTTCCAGCCATGTTGAAACCGCCAGGGGCTGGGTATTGAACTCGAGCTCGCCTTCTTCAGCATTGGCCGAGACCACCACGATCGGCAGGTCTTTCGTCGCCTCTTCGCGGCGCAGTGCACGAATCAGGCTGATGCCGTCCTGGTCGGGCAGGTTCAGGTCGACCGTCATGGCAGCGTAGGGCATCAGCATGACTTGCTCCAGCGCCTGCCCTGCGCTGTGCACCATGTCCGAGTCAAAGCCGCCTTTATCAAGCATCAGGTTGATCAGGCGGGCAATGTCGGGATCGTCTTCGCAGACCAGGATGAGCGGCCTGGTCGCTGCCCCGGACCTGATGCTGGTTTGAATCGGCGCCGGCACCGCCTCGGGCAGCTCAAAGAAGAAAACAGTTCCGACGCCGGTTTCCGTCGTGAACCCGATTTGGCCGCCCATCCGCTCCACGATGGCGCGCGAGATGTTCAGGCCCAGGCCCGTACCACCCATTTTTCGGGTGTCCGATGTGTCGGCTTGCGAGAATTTCTGAAAGATGCGCTTTCGGAACTCTTCGGGAATGCCGGGGCCGCTGTCGGCGACTTCCACCCGGACCCTGCCGTTCTTGCACAGCAGCCGGACTTCCACGCAGGACTGGGCCGGCGCGAATTTCACGGCGTTGGACAACAGGTTGGTAATGACCTGGGTCAGCCTGTCGCTGTCGACGCTGACCCTTACCGCTTCTGCCGGTGCGTCCAGAACCAGCTTGACGTTGTGCTGGCCTGCGAAGCCTTCGTTGGCCGTCAGGGCTTGCGTCAGCAGAGGCTGCAGTTCCATCTGCTGGAAGTCAAAACGCATTTTTCCGGATTCAATTTTTTCGCTGTCCAGAATGTCGTTGATCAACCTGATGAGCCGTTCGCAATTGTTGGTGGCGATGCCGACCAGGTTTTTGGCCATGGCCGGCAGCTCCCCGGCCACGCCGCCGGCGATCAGGCCCAGGGAGCCGCGAATGGAGGTCAGCGGGGTGCGCAACTCATGACTGACGGTAGAGACGAACTCACTCTTCATGCGGTCAATGCGCTTGAGTTCGGTCACGTCGGTGCCCAGCGAGAAAAAGCCGACCACCTTGCCTTCGTCCTCGTTTTCGCCGTAGCGTGGAAAGTACTGCATGACGTAGTCGCGCAGCTGGCCATCTGACGTGACCTGCGTGCGATCGTATTGCGCCGCGTAACCGGCGAGCGCTTCTTCAATCTTGCCCCGCTCTTTTTCGTGGAGCTCGTCGCCCATCAGTTCGCGCATGGTCTTGCCGTGGATCTGGCCGTGCTTCAGGCCAAGAACTTCTTCGTAGGCAAGGTTATGGAACTGAAAGCGCTGTTCGGCGTCGATATAGGCAATCAAGGCGGGCACACTGTCCGTGATCTGGCGCAGTTGTGATTCGCTGTCATGCAAGGCGCGGGTGCGCTCCTGCACGGCTTCCTCCAGGCCGCTCACCTGCGCTGCCGCCTGCTGCGCCAGCTCCCATTTTGTGGTCAGCATTCTTGCCAGCTGGCTGACTTCAACCGGATCAAACGGTTTTTTCAGAATCAGGAGACGATCCCGGGCTTCCAGCCGCGCGAACACATCTTCCCAGGCATGGTCGGAGTAGGCGGTGCAGATGACGATCTGTACCTTTGGATCAACGCGCCAGAGCCGTTCGATGGTCTCCACACCATCCCAGCCCGGCGGCATGCGCATGTCCACAAAGGCCATGGCATAGGGCCGCCCGGCCCGAACGGAGACCTCGACCTTGTCCAGACCCTCACGTCCCTGGTAGGCCGAGTCCAGCTCAAAGCCATCATCGGATACCGGTGCGGCGTCGCCAAACAACAGGGCTTCGGCATCGTCCAGGTCATGCGCAACCGGCCTGGACGCAAGAATTTTCCGGAAGTCTTCGTGGATGGACGGCATGTCGTCGATCAGCAAAATGCGCCGGTTCTGCAGTTGAGTCATGGCTGGCTCCTGTGTTTTTTCGCATCAGCCGGGCTTTCATCGGGCGAGTGTTGCCGCACAGGCGATGGAATGGTGAAGAAAAATGTGGCACCTTGCCCCACCGCCCCTTCGGCCCAGATACGACCGCCGTGACGGGAAATGATCCGGTGAGCGCTTGCCAGCCCGATTCCCATCCCTGCAAACTCACCCGGTGAATGCAGGCGCTGGAAGGTACCGAACAATTTGTCCGCGTACGTCATGTCAAACCCGACGCCGTTATCACGGACAAAATAGACCGTACTTTCGTTGTCGGGGTGCTGCGCCCCAACCCAGATCTCGGGGGCAGTGGCATGGACGGTGAACTTCCATGCGTTGGAAATAAGGTTTTCCATTACCTGGCACAGCAACGCGGAGTCACCCACAGCGGTAAGGTTGGGCGTTATGTGGACTTTCACATCTCGCGCGGTATTGCGTTTCTGGCAGTCACCGCGCACGCGCTCGGCTATTGCCGTGAGGTCGACTGTCTCGATCTTCAGGTTGGTACGGGACACCTGGGCCAGCAGCAGAAGGCCATCCGTGAGCTCACCCATTTGCCTGACTCCCTCGCGTATCCGGCTCAGGTAATGCCTCGCGCGTTCCGCCGCATCACCGCTGACCGCCTTTTGCAGCAAGTGGCTGAAGCCGTCAATCGAGTTCAGGGGAGAGCGCAAGTCATGCGCGAGCGAATACGAGAAGGCTTCGAGTTCCTTGTTGGACTGGCGCAAAGCCGCTTCGGTTGCCCTGAGATCCTGCACGGTATCTTCCAGGCTGCTCACCTGTGCTGCCGCGCGCCGCGCCAGCTCCCATTTGGCGGTCAGTGTTCTCGCGAGCTGGCTGACTTCGATCATGTCGAATGGCTTTTTGAGCACCAGCAGGCGGTCCTGCACGTCCAGCCGCGCCAGCACATTTTCCCAGGGATGGTCGGAGTAGGCTGTGCAGATCACGATCTGCACATGCGGATCAACACCCCAAAGCCGCTCGATGGTCTCCACCCCGTCCCAGCCCGGCGGCATGCGCATGTCCACAAAAGCCATGGCATAGGGCCGCCCGGCCCGGATGGATTCCTCCACCTTGGCCACACCTTCGGCGCCCTGATAAGCGGAGTCCAGTTCAAAATCACCGTAGGAAATCTGCGTGACCTCACCAAACAACTCGGTTTCGGCAACGTCCAGATCACGCGCCACCGGTTTCGCAGCGAGGATTTTGCGAAAGTCCTCATGGATCGACAGCATGTCGTCGATCAGCAGGATGCGCTGGTTCTGTAGCTGCGTCATGATTTGGTCTGCGCGATATCCATTGGCAGCTCCAGTGTGAAGGTGGCCCCCAGACCCGGCCCGTCGCTGTGAGCGGAAAGTGTCCCGCCCATCTGGCTGACTGCCAGCGCGCAACTGTGCAAACCAAAGCCGTGGCCTGTTTTGCGCGTCGTAAATCCGTGCGAGAAAATCAGCGTGAGGTTTTCCGCCGGTATCCCCTCTCCCTTATCCATGACAGAGACCCGCAAGGTCGACTCGCCAACAGGCTCCACCCGCAATGTGATCTGGTGCGATGCGGCCGGCATACCCGCCATGGCATTTTTGGCGTTGCTGATCAGGTTCACGAGAATCTGCAGGACCCGTGAGCGGTCCAGCAGTGCTTCTGGCACCTGCGCGAACTCCTTCACCACAGTGACTCCGTGGCGCGCCAGTGAGACACCGTTCATCCGCAGCGCGTCCTCCACCAGGTCGCTGATCTGCACCGGCTCAACGATGCTGCCGCCGCCTGCGTACGATTGCTGCGTGGCGACGACGTCCTTGATGTGGTCGATGCTTCTGGTGAGAAGTTCCAGCTCCTTGAGCATGCCCTGCTGCTCCTGCACCAGGGTCTGGGAGATCCCATTCAAATAGCCGGGCAGTATCTTGCCCTTCTCGTCGTGAACCAGAAAATGGGCCAGGTCTGCGGCGTGCTCGTTCATCAGCTGCATGCCCCGGGAAAGCCCCTGCACCCTGGATTTGTGCAAGGTGCTGCCGATGAGGTCGGCCGAGACGTTGACGCTGTTGAGGATGTTGCCCACGTTGTGCAGCACATTGGTGGCAATCTCGGCCATGCCCGCCTGGCGCGCAGTGGTCATCAGCTCGCTTTGCGCCTGGCGCAGCTCCTTCGTCCGTTCCTGCACGCGCTGTTCAAGGTGCTCATTGGCCGCCTGGAGTTCCGTGTTGACGCGCCGGATCACGGCATGGCTGCGAAACACGTGAAGGGCTGCATACAGCAGCAGAGCCACCAGCACGGCCGAGAAAATTAGCAGGTAGCGGCCGTAGCGCTCGCCCTCCACCCCCGCGCGCTGCTGCTCGATCGTTGATGCATCGTTGGCCGCATCGAGCAACTTGGCGGTCGGTGCCGAGGAAATACCCGCGAGAAGTTCATTGACTGTTTTTTGTTCGCGCAAGATGGTCTGGACATGCGCGCGGAAGATCCCCAGCCTGTCGGCAATGCCCGGCGGAGTATGGCGCAGCTTGCCGTCAAGCCGGCCCAGTTCCTCTTCTATCTCGGCACCCTTTTCGTCGGTCGGGCTCTGGCTGTACAGCATGCTCGCGAGCAGCAGCCTGCTAACGCCAGACGAAATCTGCCGGAGCGCCGGCTCTGTGGCGCCGCGGCCGGGCCCGAGCGACTGCTGGACATCTTCCGCCGCGGTGGGAAGAAAGGCCAGCGAGTTTCGCAGCACAGAGTTGTGCGACTTGAATTGCTCGATCAGGGCGGCTTTGTCCTGCACGGCGCGTTCCAGCGCCGCGAGCTTGTCCACCTGCCCCGATGCATCGTGCTTGTGGGCGTGGGTGCCCGACTCGAGTTGTTCCATGAGCCGGGCCATCCCGCCCTGGTTATCGGCCAGCGCATCGTAGTGCGTGTTGATCCCGATCCTGGACTTCAGCACATCCAGCTCCCATTGCGCGTCCAGCTGCTTCAGGTGGCGCAGCACAGCCATATCCTCAAAGTAGTGCGACTCGTCGAAGCTTTGGGTTTTGCTATACAGGAACACCAGGATGGACAGCAGCACGGCGGTGATTACCGCCATAGGCGCCAGGGCAAGTTGATTCTTTTTTTTCACGGTTTGAAGTCCCGTTCGCCGGTGAGCGTATTGAGGAACTTGACGATGGATTCCTTGTCTTCCCTGGAGGCAACGCGTCCGAGCTGGTACCTGAACATGACATCGACGGCATCTTCCAGTGTCTTGGCCGAGGCATCGTGAAAATAAGGCGCCGTCAGCGCGATGTTGCGCAGGCTTGGCACCTTGAAGACGTGCTTGTCGCTTTCCACCTTCGTGACGAGGTACCGGCCAAGATCGGCTTCCGTCGGGTTGCCGCGTCTGGCGAAATAGTCGCCCATGACGCCGAATTTCTGGAACATGTTGCCGCCCACATTGACGCCCTGGTGGCAGGCGACGCACCCGTACTGCTTGAACTTGGCGTAGCCGACCTTCTCCGCGTCTGTAATGGCGTTGGTGTCACCGCGCAAATATTTGTCGAAGCGTGAGTTGGGTGTGATCAGCGTCCGTTCGAATGTCGCGATGGCGTTCTGGATATTGGCTTTGGTCACGCCGTCTTTGTAGGCCGCACCAAACGCGCTTTTGTATTTCGCGTCGTCCGCTATCTTGCGAACCACATCTTCCCACTTCGCCCCCATCTCGATCGGGTTCAGCATGACATGGTCTACCTGGGACTCCAGCGATTCGGCGCGGCCGTTCCAGAATTGCCTGAAATTGAGCGCCGCATTGAACACCGTCGGGGCATTGACACCGGTCAGCCCACCGTTAAGCCCGACGGAGCGGTCACGGCCGTCACCGCCGCCCTTGCTCAAATCATGGCAGCTGAAACAGGACACGCGCCCGTTTCCGGACAGGCGTGGATCGTGAAACAGCTGCCGCCCGATTTCGACACGGGCCGGGTCCTGCTTCAGTGTGAGGGGGATTGGCTGGATGGGCTCATTGAGCAAGGGGGCCGCGATGGCGGCATGGGAGGCGAACGTCAGCACAGCCAGCAGCAGCTTCAGCCGCTCACCCAATCCCGTGACCGCCGAAACCGTGGCGGCAGAAGGGTCTGGGCTGGCGCCCCTGGAGCATGGATCGGGGTGCTCGTTCATGGCTCACCTCGTGGGTTTCGTGCGGGAGTGCGAAGCGCGAATCCGAACCGGACGCAACCCCGAAGCGTGAACCGCAAGGTTGCCACCCACTGAGAAGCGATGGCTGTCCTTCTTGATGATAAATCCATGTTTCGGCAATTGTCCGGATTTGCTGACGTGGCGGCGCTTCATGCCGGCGTCCATCCGTTGCCCCCCAGCCACGGGACGAAGCCTGCATAACCCAGCTTGGCGGCTTGAGCGGCATTCTTTACATACCGTCGGTGATCCGCGGTATCCGCAGCCGCTCCAGACCGTTCGCTGCAACCTGATCAGAGCACGTTTATCGGCGGGGCTGTTAAGGCATTTCCCGCGTGGTCATATTTACCAACCGCATGTAAGCAAATGCGTTTTTTTCGGAGCCGCCCGGCGCATGAGAACGCCGTCTCTGTTCCTCAACCAGATCCCGCCGCCCTGCCCTCTATGTCGCTCACTTTTTGATAGCTGCTTGCGCCCGCGCTATATGGGCTGAAAACCGATTTCCGGTGCGACATTTCAGCAAAACCGTTATTTCATGGATCCGAAGACCTTCTTGAGGATGGCGCTGCCGGTGCCTACCGGGTCTTGCCGGATCTTCTTTTCTTCCTCACCGATGATCAGGTACAGGCCGTCCAGCGATTTGCCGGTCACGTACTGCTGGATGTTGGCGTCTTCTTTCTTGACCAGGCCAAAGCCGGCGGCCCGGCCGGCGAATTCGTTGTACTTGTTGGCCAGGCCGACTTTTTCGGTCGCCTTGGTCACCACGGGCAGAAACTTCACGCCCAGCGGAGCGCGGGTTTTTTCAGCGAAGAAAGTGGTCACCGAGGTTTCGCCGCCGGTCAGGATGTTTTTCGCGTCATTCACGTTCATGGTGCGTACCGCATTGACCAGCAGGTCCTTTCCCATGGGCACGGCAGCTTCGGCGGCCCGGTTGATGGACGTCACCAGTTCATCGATCCGCTTGCCCTGGCCGAAGTTTTTTAGCAATTTCGAAGCATCTTCGAGATATCCGGGCAAGGGAATGCGAACTTTTGGGTTGCCGAGGAATCCATCTGTCTTGCCCAGCAGGGCGACGGCGGCGACAGCACCTTTTTCGAGGGCTGTTTTCAGGCCGGCGCTGGCGTCGGCATTGCTGATGCCCGACAAGTCCCCGAGCGAGAGTGCGTGGGCCTGGTGGTAGGTGGCCAATATCAGTGCGCCCAACGCGCTGACGCCGGCCTGGTTAAAATTGCGACGTTGCATGATGAGGTCCTTCCAATGAAATTGACATCCCGCCTGACAGTATGCCGCACGGCACTGGCCGGTATTTTGGCTGTGGCGGCCCTTGCTTGCCTGCCGGGATGTGGCGGCGCCGAGGCCGCGCCGGAGTCGACCTTTGTGTTGCTGGACGGCAGCAAAAAAACCACCGCAGACCTCAAAGGCAAGGTCACCCTCGTCAATTTCTGGGCCACCAGCTGCGTGACCTGTGTGGCAGAAATGCCGAAGGTCATTTCGACCTACAACAAATACCAATCCCAAGGCTACGACACGCTGGCCGTGGCCATGAGCTACGACCCACCCAGCTATGTCGTCAATTACACGCAGACGCGCCAACTACCTTTCAAGGTGGCCATCGACAACACCGGCGCAGTGGCCAAAGCATGGGGCGATGTGCAGCTCACACCCACCACTTACCTCGTCAACAAGCGCGGCGAGATCGTCAAGCAGTACGTGGGTGAGCCCGACTTTGCAGCGCTGCACCAGCTGATCGAAAAGCTTCTCAAAGAGACCTGAAGCGTTTCGCTCCCCCAAAAGAAAAGCCGGTTCAAACGAACCGGCTTTTTTGTTGCCCAACCCCGGGGCGGAGATGTCTCCATTCAAGCGGGGGCCGAGGGTCCGGCTTCGCCGGCCCCAGGCGCCGCCCCCTCGAGGGGGGAACAGGCTACACGCAGTGAGCCTGGACGGGGGTGTTACTGATTTCTGAATGCGTCGTGGCAAGCCTTGCAACTGCCAGCCGTCGCCGTGAAAGCGGTCTTCAGGTTATCAAGGTTGCCGGTCTTGGCCGCGGCGGCCAGCTTGGCGGTCTCTGCGACCAGCTTTTCATGGCCTTCCTTGAACTTGGCCTGTTCAGCCCAGATTTCAGGCTTGGCCTTGGTGTTGCCGCCCTTGTCGGTGCCGGGGCCAAAGGCGGCCCACGGGAGCTTGGCCATCTCGGCCACAATTTCTGCGTTGTCCGCTGCAACCTTGGCGTCGAAGGGAACACGGCCGTTGGCCATGGCACCGACACGCCCGAAGTGCTGGCCCATGACAAACAACGCGCTCTGGCGGTATTTGATGGCATCTTCGGGTTTGGCAAACTGCGCGGAGGCCGGAGCAGCCATGGCCATCAATGTGGCGGCTGCGGCGATACAGGCAAAAGCTTTCATGGGTTTCCTCGTAGGTTTTTTCTTAAGATGGGGCAATGGCAACACACTTTGCCTGTTGCCATAGGGCTGAGTTTAGCCAGACCAGATAAGTTCCGCAGGAACTTATGCGCTACGGGAAAGCACCAAGTGGCAGCGAGGCCGTATAAAGAGCACCGTTGCATAGAACAATCACAAAACGAGGAGTGAGCATGTACACCAATAAAAATCTTCACAAGGTGCGCGTCTGGGATTTCCCCACGCGATTTTTTCACTGGGCGCTGGTGGCTTGTGTGCTTGGGCTGGCCATTACCGGCACCATCGGTGGCAACGCCATGGTCTGGCATTTCCGGTTTGGCTATACCGTGCTGGCCCTGCTGCTGTTTCGCGTTGTCTGGGGCCTGGTGGGTGGGCGCTGGTCTCGTTTTGGGGCGTTCATCTATGCGCCCCAAAGCGTCATCAACTACCTCAAAGGCCAGGGCAAGCCCGAACACGGTGTCGGCCACAGCCCGATAGGTGCGGGTTCGGTGTTCGCCATGCTGGGATTTCTGGTGGCCCAGGTCGGCACGGGCCTGCTGAGCGACGACGAAATTGCCTTTGCCGGCCCCCTGACACGTTTCGTCTCCAACGCCACCGTCAGCCTGACAACCAACTACCACAAGAACATTGGCAAATGGGTGCTTTTGGCCCTGGTGGTATTGCACATCGCGGCCATCGTTTATTACCTGACCCGCAAGCACAACCTGGTCGGCGCCATGCTGCACGGTGACAAGGAGCTGGTGGTGCCGGCTCCGCCATCGCGGGACGACACGGTCTCGCGCCTGGCTGCAGCGCTGATCCTGGCGATCTGCGGTGGCGTGGCTTACTGGGTGTCTACACTGGCCGCGCCTGCTGCATTTTGATGCCTCCGGCCGGGGCGTCCCGGGCCTGCTCTCCAGTTGCAAATCACGGTAAACTGGTTGTCGACTTCTTCCTGCCGATCCGTGCAACGCCCCTCCATCCAGTTCATCACGCCCGACACGCCGGCGCAGCTGGCTGCCACGCGGCTGATTTTTCGCGAATATGCGGAGCAGCTCGGCATTGACCTGTGCTTCCAGAACTTTGAGGCCGAACTGGCCGAGCTGCCCGGTGAGTACGATGACCCTGAGGGTGCGCTGCTGCTGGCTCTGGTCGACGGCGAAATCGCCGGCTGTTGCGCGCTGCGTGCACTGGACTCGGTCGACTACCCGAATGCCGGGGAAATGAAGCGGCTGTATGTACGCCTGCCGTTTCGCCGTCTCGGTCTGGGCCGGCAGCTGGCGGAGGCGACTTTGGATGCTGCGCGCGTGGCGGGCTATTCCTCGGTGCTGCTGGACACGCTGGACGACATGGAATCGGCGCGCGCCCTGTATGCCGAGCTGGGATTCTCCGAGATACCGCCCTACTATCACAACCCGATCCCGGGCGCGCACTATCTCAAGGTCGATTTGTAGGAAAAACATGCTGCAGGCCAATGGGGCTTTGCGCAAGCAGCTATGTTATTGATAGCAATTAACTAGCCGACGTCAATCCGCCATCACCAGCAGAGCACAATAAAAAAGCCGCTGACAAAGAGGCAGCGGCTTTGACAGACCCGTAAGGGCCGGGGGGGCAGCGTGATCAGCCTTTGGCTTGCGCCAGCAACGTGGCGGCATCACTGACTTCAAACTTGCCTGGGCCTTCAACATTCAGGCTGGCGACCTTTCCATCCTTGACCAGCATGGAGTAGCGGTTGCTGCGCAGGCCCATGCCGCGCGCCGTCAGGTCCAGCGTCAGGCCCGTGGCCTTGGCGAACTCTGCACTGCCATCGGCCAGCATGCGCACCTTGTCGCCGGTCTTCTGGTCGCGTGCCCAGGCGCCCATGACAAACGCATCGTTCACGCTCAGGCACCAGATCTCGTCAACACCTGCGGCCTTCAGTTCAGCGAACTTCTCTACGTAGCCGGGCACATGCTTGGCCGAACAGGTGGGCGTGAACGCACCGGGAAGCGCGAACAAGGCGATGGTCTTGCCGGCGGTGGCCTTGGCCACGTCGACCGGATTGGGGCCAATGCTGCAGCCGTTGCCTTCAACTTCAGAAAATTCCATCAGCGTGGTGGCCGGAAGGGTGTCGCCTACTTTGATCATGGTGTGCTCCTCAAGAATGGATGGGTTGTGAATGAAGTGGGGAAATCAACCCCGAAGTGTAGTGCGGCGGCAGCAAGCGTGTGCTCACTGTGCAAAAGGCGGCGCGCACGTGAAGGTCATACTTCGAAAGCCCGGAGGGACGGCGGCACACCAGCGGCATCGCAGAAAGCACAAACAAAAACGGCCCACCGAAGTGAGCCGTTTTTTTGAGCGTGACCGGAGTCAGCCTTAAGTTGAACTCAAGACTTAAACGACCGCAGCCTTTTCAACCAGACGGGTCACAACCCAGTTCTTGGTCTTGGAGATCGGGCGGCTTTCGGTGATCTCGATCACGTCACCCGTGTGGTACTCGCCTTTTTCGTCATGGGCGTGGTACTTGCTGGACAGCGATACGATCTTGCCGTACAGCTCATGTTTCACACGACGCTCAACCAGAACCGTGACAGTCTTGGCGCGCTTGTCGCTGACCACCTTGCCGATCAAGGTGCGCTTGAGGGATTTTTTAGCTTCCGTCATTTTTTGGCTCCTTGCTTGACGATGGTTTCGGCCAGGATAGTCTTGGCGCGAGCGATGCTGCGACGCGTGGAACGCAGCGTGGAAAGGTTGGTCAGTTGCTGCGTGGCTTTTTGCATGCGCAGGCCAAAGTGGGCTTTTTGCAGCTCTTTGACTTCGGTTTTCAGGCCGGCAACGTCTTTTTGGCGCAGTTCAGTAGATTTGGTCATTGTCATTTCCCCTTACTGGCCGATCATGCGGCTGACGAAGGTGGTGCGCAGCGGCAGCTTGGCGGATGCCAGGCGGAACGCTTCGCGGGCCAGCTCTTCAGGCACACCAACGATTTCAAAGACGATCTTGCCGGGCTGGATTTCAGCCACGTAGTACTCTGGGTTACCTTTACCGTTACCCATACGCACTTCAGCAGGCTTTTGGGAAATCGGCTTGTCCGGGAAGACACGGATCCAGATACGGCCGCCACGTTTGACGTGACGGGAAATCGCACGGCGTGCGGCTTCAATTTGACGGGCCGTCAGACGGCCACGGTCAGTGCATTTAAGACCGAAGTCACCGAACGCAACCGAGGAACCCCGGGTTGCGATGCCGGTGTTACGGCCTTTTTGCTCTTTGCGGTATTTTCTGCGAGCGGGTTGCAGCATTTTGATTCTCCGTTAATAGACCGATTACTCGGTCTTGGCACCGTCAGCTGCTGCAGCTGGCGCGGCTTTACGGACGCGCTTAACGGTGGTTTTCGGGGCTTCGCTACCAGGAGTAGCTTCAGCCGGCTTGTCGCTTCCATCTACCGGAGCGGTGTTGGTCGCACCGCGTGGTGCACGGGCACCGCGTGGAGCAGGACGGTCGGAACCAGGGCGATCGCCAGGACGGGCATCACGGCGTGGGCCGCGCGGCTTGCGTTCTTCGTCGGCCGGTGTTTCCACCATCTTGGCGCCTGGCGCATCGTTGCGGCCCAGCGTGTCGCCCTTGTAGACCCAGACCTTGACGCCGATCACACCATAGGTGGTCTTGGCTTCGGAGGTGCCGTAGTCGATGTCGGCGCGCAGGGTGTGAAGGGGCACGCGACCTTCGCGGTACCACTCGCAACGAGCGATTTCAATGCCGTTGAGGCGGCCGGACGACATGATCTTGATGCCCAGGGCACCCAGACGCATGGCATTTTGCATGGCGCGCTTCATCGCACGGCGGAACATGATGCGTTTTTCAAGCTGCTGGGTGATGCTGTCAGCGATGAGCTTGGCATCAATTTCAGGCTTGCGAACTTCTTCGATGTTCACGGCGACCGGCACGCCCAGCTGGCGGCTCAGTTCTTTCTTGAGGTTCTCGATGTCCTCACCTTTTTTGCCGATCACGACGCCCGGACGTGCCGAGAAAATCGTGATGCGGGCATTCTTGGCGGGGCGCTCGATCAGAACGCGCGAAACCGCAGCGTTCTTGAGCTTGGCCTTCAGATACTCGCGAACCTTGATGTCTTCAGCCAGCATGCCGGCGAAATCACGGTTGCTTGCGTACCAGCGGCTAGACCAGTTGCGGCTAACTGCAAGGCGAAACCCGGTTGGGTTGATTTTTTGTCCCATATCCTGCTGCCTTTAGTTGCCAACGACCACGTACACATGGCACGTGGGCTTGCTGATGCTGTTGCCGCGGCCTTTTGCGCGCGCGGAGAAACGCTTGAGCGTGGCACCTTGTTCGACGTAGATGGTTTTCACCTTCAGCTCGTCGATGTCGGCGCCATCGTTGTGTTCAGCGTTGGCGATGGCGGACTCCACAACCTTCTTGATGATTCCAGCAGCTTTTTTCTGCGTGAAATTCAGGATGTTGAGGGCTTGATCCACTTTCTTGCCGCGGATCAGGTCAGCGACCAGACGGCCCTTGTCGACCGACAGACGAACGCCCCGGAGGGTTGCACGTGTTTCCATGGTCTTTTCCTTACTTTCTCACAACTTTTTTATCAGCCGGATGACCTTTGAAAGTCCGGGTGAGTGCGAACTCGCCCAGCTTGTGGCCAACCATTTGATCGGTGATGTAGACAGGTACGTGCTGCTTGCCGTTGTGAACGGCGATGGTCAGGCCGATGAACTCGGGCAGGATCATGGAGCGACGCGACCAGGTCTTGATCGGCTTTTTGTCCTTGTTGGTAACGGCCTTGTCGGCTTTGGCTACCAAATGATGGTCGACAAACGGACCTTTTTTGAGTGAACGTGTCATGGGTTAGCCTTACTTCTTGCGACGCGAAACAATCATCACTTGCGTGCGCTTGTTGTTGCGGGTGCGGTAGCCCTTGGTCAGGTTACCCCATGGATCGACAGGATGACGGCCTTCGCCGGTCTTGCCTTCGCCACCGCCGTGCGGGTGGTCAACGGGGTTCATCACCACACCGCGAACGGTCGGGCGAATACCCATCCAGCGCTTCACACCGGCCTTGCCGAGACGGCGCAGGCTGTGTTCTTCGTTGGCGACTTCACCAATGGTGGCGCGGCATTCGATGTGGATCTTGCGAACTTCACCGGAGCGCATACGCACCTGGGCGTAGGTACCTTCGCGGGCCAACAAGGTTGCAGAGGTGCCGGCAGAGCGGGCGATTTGCGCGCCCTTGCCGATTTGCATCTCGATGCAGTGGATCGTCGAACCGACAGGAATATTGCGGATCGGCAGGGTGTTGCCGACGCGAATCGGCGCTTCCGAACCGCTGATCAGCGTGGCGCCGACTTCAAGGCCGCGGGGGGCGATGATGTAGGTGCGCTCGCCGTCGGCGTAGCAGAGCAGAGCAATGTGGGCCGTGCGGTTGGGGTCGTACTCGATACGTTCGACCTTGGCCGGAATGGCGTCCTTGTTGCGCTTGAAGTCGACCACGCGGTAGTGGTGCTTGTGACCACCGCCTTTGTGGCGAACCGTGATGTGCCCGTTGTTGTTACGGCCGGACTTCTGGAATTGTGGCTCCAGCAGCGGCGCGTAAGGCTCACCCTTGTGCAGGTGATCCCGGGAGATCTTCACCATCCCGCGCATGCCGGGAGAGGTGGGTTTCATTTTAATGACAGCCATTACGCAGACTCCCCACCGAGGTTGAGCTCTTGACCTGGCTTGAGCGTCACGTAGGCCTTGCGAATGTTGTCGCGGCGGCCCACGGATTTGCCAAAGCGCTTGGTCTTGCCTTTGATGTTGAGGACGGCAACCGACTGAACGTCCACCTTGAACATCAGCTGCACAGCAGCCTTGATCTCAAATTTGGTAGCGTCCTGCAGCACCTTAAAGGTCACGGCATTGGTCTTGTCCGCAATCATCGTCGCCTTTTCAGACACGATGGGAGCGACCAGAACCTGCATCAGGCGGCCTTCGTCGAATTTCAGTTTTGGAGAAGATGGGTTACGGGCGCTCATGCGAACATCTCCTTGAGTTGGTCCATGGCGGCCTTGGTGACCAGAACCTTCTTGTAGTGAACCAGCGACACCGGATCGGCGTAACGGGGCTCAACCACGAGGATGTTCACCAGATTGCGGGAAGCCAGGTACAGGTTTTCATCAACCACATCAGCGATGACCAGCACCGAGTTGAGGTTCATGGCCTTGAACTTGTCAGCCAGGACTTTCGTCTTGGGTGAATCCACAGCCAGCGAATCAACCACAGCCAGGCGGCCTTCGCGCGCCAGTTGCGAGAAGATGGACGCCATGCCGGCGCGATACATCTTCTTGTTGATCTTCTGCGTGAAGTTTTCATCAGGCATGTTCGGGAAGATACGACCGCCGCCGCGCCACAGTGGCGAAGACGTCATACCAGCACGTGCACGACCGGTGCCCTTTTGTTTAAACGGCTTCTTGGTCGAGTGACGAACCTGCTCACGGTCCTTCTGGGCCCGGGTACCCTGGCGGGCGTTGGCCTGGAAGGCCACGACCACCTGGTGAATCAGGCTTTCGTTGTATTCGCGACCAAATACGGTATCAGGCACGTCCACTTTGGACGAAGCCAGACCTTGGTCATTCAGGAGTTCGACCTGCATCAGTTCGCTCCTTTAGCAGCGGTGGTGGGCTTGGCCTTGATCGCGGCGCGAACCGTGACAAAACCGCCTTTGGAACCAGGCACAGCGCCGCGAATCATCAGCAGCTGACGGGCTTCGTCAATGCGCACAATGTTCAGGTTTTGCGTGGTCACGGTGACGTCACCCAGGTGGCCCGTCATGCGTTTACCAGGAAACACACGGCCGGGGTCCTGCGCCATACCGATGGAGCCGGGAACGTTGTGCGAACGGCTGTTACCGTGCGACGCGCGCTGCGAGCTCATGTTGTGGCGCTTGATGGTGCCGGCGTAGCCTTTACCAATGGAGGTGCCCTGCACGTCCACCAGCTGGCCCACGGCAAACACGTCGGCTGCGGGCACAACAGTACCGGCAGCGTATTTGCCTGCGACGTCAGCCGTCACGCGGAATTCTTTCAGGATTTCACCAGCCTCAACGCCTGCTTTCGCAAGGTGGCCAGCGGCCGGCTTGGTCACGCGCGATGCTTTGCGTGCGCCAAATGCCACTTGAAGGGCATCGTAGCCGTCATTTGCTTCGGTTTTAACCTGGGTCACGCGGTTGTTCGATACATCCACCACGGTAACAGGAACTGTGTCCCCATCATCCGTGAACAGACGCATCATGCCAACTTTGCGGCCCAGCAACCCGAGGGAGTTGCTCAGACTCATGATGTGTTCTTTCGTAACTTTCACCGCTGCGACTTCAATTGGCCACAGACGTTTTGATGTGAAAGACTGTTAATAAAACCGCCCAATCCATAGAAGCAAGGAGCCAATATGCAAAGGACAGCCCAAGAGTATAGCCCAGGCGGCCAAAAATGGCAAACCTGGGCTAAAACCTGTCGATTTGGGGGCCAGCTTGTGGCCGAAACCCCGATTTTTTGCTTACTGCAGCTTGATTTCGACGTCCACGCCAGCCGGCAAGTCGAGCTTCATCAGGGCATCCACGGTTTTGTCCGTAGGGTCCACGATGTCCATCAGACGCTGGTGCGTGCGGATTTCCAGCTGGTCGCGGCTCGTCTTGTTGACGTGGGGCGAACGCAGGATGTCAAAACGCTTCATGCGCGTTGGCAGGGGCACGGGGCCCTTGACAATCGCACCGGTGCGCTTGGCAGTGTCAACGATTTCAGCTGCCGACTGGTCGATCAGCTTGTAATCAAACGCCTTCAGGCGAATGCGGATTTTTTGCTTGGTGGCCATGGTAATTCCTTATGGTTTGCGGAAATTACGCAATGATTTTGGCAACGACGCCGGCGCCGACGGTCTTGCCGCCTTCGCGGATGGCAAAGCGCAGGCCTTCTTCCATGGCGATCGGGTTGATCAGCTTGACGGTGATCGACACGTTATCGCCTGGCATGACCATTTCCTTGCCTTCTGGCAACTCGATCGCACCGGTCACGTCCGTCGTGCGGAAGTAGAACTGGGGGCGATAGTTGTTGAAGAATGGCGTGTGGCGGCCGCCTTCGTCCTT